>NZ_JABMKV010000009.1 GCF_013204825.1 Pedobacter boryungensis | reverse complement strand
TAAAATTATCTAAACCCAAAAATCTGGGATTATCAGCTCAAACTGACTTGATCATTGGTGATATTGATGGGGACGAAAGACCCGATATAGTTGGTGTTCGGGCCAGTAACGGTGAACTTTACGTTTATAAAAATATTATACAACCTGTTACCGTTACGTTATTAACTCCTTCTATAGGCAAGGTTGGGGATGATGTTGTGATTACGGGAACGAACTTTAGTACGGACAAGACCAAGGATGTGGTTTATTTTGGTGCGACGCAGGCAGTTGTTAAGAATGCATCGGCTGATGGTACAAGTTTAACGGTTACGGTTCCTTATGGAGCGAACAACCAAAATTTAACAGTTACGAATTTAGAAAGCGGGAAAACGGGCTACTCGGCTAGTCCGTTCAAACTAATTTTTCAAAATTCGAGTGGCGTTGATTTTAGGCTGCTTAAAAGTTTTCCAACCGGACTGGCTAGTGCAGGATATGTCAATGCAGGGGACTTAAATGGAGATGGTTTTGCTGATATGATTGCACTAGAACTTGTGAA
>NZ_JABMKV010000008.1:248-784 GCF_013204825.1 Pedobacter boryungensis | reverse complement strand
AGTTGGGAATGACGAGGAAGCTAGAGGGCAGGTTAATCACTTTACCAACCCAAAGATTTCTTCATTGCGTTGCACTCCAGTCGAAAGGACGATAAGTAACTAAGCTATTACCTTTTCTCCCTATACGTCATTTCGAGCGAAGCCGCGCTGCACTTTAGTCGAAAAGACGCGTGGGAGTTGGGAATGACGAGGAAGCTAGAGGGCAGGTTAATCACTTTACCAACCCAAAGATTTCTCCATTGCGTTGCACTTCAGTCGAAAAGACACGAGGGAGTTAAGCCATTACTTTTTCTGTCTACCCGTCATTTCGAGCAAAGTCGAGAAATCTTTTAAGATTCCCAATCAAGTTGGGAATGACGAGGAGGCTATATGGCAGGTTAATCACTTTACCAATCCAAAGATTTCTCCATTGCGTTGCACTTTAGTCGAAAAGACGCGTGGGAGTTGGGAATGACGAGGAAGCTAGAGGGCAGGTTAATCACTTTACCAACCCAAAGATTTCTCCATTGCGTTGCACTTCAGTCGAAAAGACACGA
>NZ_JABMKV010000008.1:0-149 GCF_013204825.1 Pedobacter boryungensis | reverse complement strand
TGGGAGTTGGGAATGACGAGGAAGCTAGAGGGCAGGTTAATCACTTTACCAACCCAAAGATTTCTTCATTGCGTTGCACTCCAGTCGAAAGGACGATAAGTAACTAAGCTATTACCTTTTCTCCCTATACGTCATTTCGAGCGAAGCCG
>NZ_JABMKV010000007.1 GCF_013204825.1 Pedobacter boryungensis | reverse complement strand
AGACTGGATATCGCAATTGGTAGCGATGATGGGCAGATTTTTGTTTTAAGAAATAACACCACATCACCAGGTAACTTATTATTTGATGCTTACCAGACATTTATAGGGGGAGTTGACGAAGAGTTAACCGATATGAAGTCTGCTGATATTGATGGTGATGGCATGACAGATATTTTTATTACTAATGCAATAAGTAATAAGGTAACGGTTTTAAGAAATCTTTCTTTTCCAGGTGGAATTAATTTTAGTTCCCGAACAGACTATGTTTTGTCAGGAGGAAGCAATGTTGCTCCTGTTTCCCTTGCTTCGGGAGACTTTGACAATGATGGGCTAATAGAGATTGCAGTCATAGGTGCTAATGGTGGATTAAGAATTTTAAAAAGCACCTCTGGTCCGGGTCAAATTAGTTTAAATCAAATAGCTAGTTTTCCCAAATCAAAATATTTCCAAAAGTTGAGCGTAGGAGATCTGGACAACGATGGTAAAACAGATATTGTTACTTATGGGATTTTAGGGTATTCTGTTTATAAAAATACGAATCAAATTAAGGGTGTTCCATCTTTTATGGTAGACAGTCAAATTGAACAAGATAATGCCCTTTTAGCAACACAATTTAGCCAAATTCAGATAGCTGATTTGGATGGAGATGGATTATTAGACATAGGATTCTCGTATTCCAATATGGATGATTTAGGTATAATAAATAATTTAACTGTTAATGGGGTCTTAAAATTATCTAAACCCAAAAATCTGGGATTATCAGCTCAAACTGACTTGATCATTGGTGATATTGATGGGGACGAAAGACCCGATATAGTTGGTGTTCGGGCCAGTAACGGTGAACTTTA
>NZ_JABMKV010000006.1 GCF_013204825.1 Pedobacter boryungensis | reverse complement strand
AGGGGATTGAAAGTAAAACGGCTAGTATTTAGCCACTTACGGATAGGGCGAAAAAAACTTTAAAAAAAGTTTTGGGAAGCTAAAAAGTTTCCTACCTTTGCAACCCGCTACGGAGGTAACGACAAAAGGGAAAAGAGAGGGGATTTGGAGAGATGGGTTTTGAAATAACAGAGACGACAACAAGTAAACATACGGGACGAAAAAAAGTTTCGAAAAAATAAAAAAAAAGTTTGCAGGTTTAAAAAAGTTTCCTACCTTTGCAGTCCCAAACGAAACGGGAGCCGATCAACGGATGTTGAGAAAGCGAATAAACAAGATTGAAACAGTGAATTGCCGAACAGAAGCGGAACATTAAGACCGCCGAAACACAGCAACGAATTGCAACATATACAGATCGCCGCGAGGTACGATCGAAAAGTTCATTAAAGAGATATCATTTATACAACGCAGCGGGGCAAACAGTACGATTTCAAAGTACATGACACCAAGCTGTTTCTTAAGTCTATTCTATCAGACAACATAATAGAATACAAGACTATTTAATTTTTAACAACACTAGAATAAGAATGGTCAGTGTTCAAACAACACATTTTACAATGGAGAGTTTGATCCTGGCTCAGGATGAACGCTAGCGGCAGGCCTAATACATGCAAGTCGAGGGGTAGTGGGAGCTTGCTTCCATGAGACCGGCGCACGGGTGCGTAACGCGTATGCAATCTACCTCTATCTGGGGGATAGCCCGAAGAAATTCGGATTAACACCGCATAAAATCACAGTACGGCATCGTACAATGATCAAATATTTATAGGATAGAGATGAGCATGCGTGTCATTAGTTAGTTGGCGGGGTAACGGCCCACCAAGACCACGATGACTAGGGGATCTGAGAGGATGACCCCCCACACTGGTACTGAGACACGGACCAGACTCCTACGGGAGGCAGCAGTAAGGAATATTGGTCAATGGAGGCAACTCTGAACCAGCCATGCCGCGTGCAGGAAGACAGCCCTCTGGGTCGTAAACTGCTTTTATTCGGGAATAAACCTACTTACGTGTAAGTAGCTGAATGTACCGAAGGAATAAGGATCGGCTAACTCCGTGCCAGCAGCCGCGGTAATACGGAGGATCCAAGCGTTATCCGGATTTATTGGGTTTAAAGGGTGCGTAGGCGGCCTGTTAAGTCAGGGGTGAAAGACGGTAGCTCAACTATCGCAGTGCCCTTGATACTGATGGGCTTGAATACACTAGAGGTAGGCGGAATGTGACAAGTAGCGGTGAAATGCATAGATATGTCACAGAACACCGATTGCGAAGGCAGCTTACTATGGTGCAATTGACGCTGAGGCACGAAAGCGTGGGGATCAAACAGGATTAGATACCCTGGTAGTCCACGCCCTAAACGATGAATACTCGCTGTTGGCGATACACAGTCAGCGGCTAAGCGAAAGCGTTAAGTATTCCACCTGGGGAGTACGCTCGCAAGAGTGAAACTCAAAGGAATTGACGGGGGCCCGCACAAGCGGAGGAGCATGTGGTTTAATTCGATGATACGCGAGGAACCTTACCCGGGCTTGAAAGTTAGTGAAGTATCCAGAGATGGATGCGTCCGCAAGGACACGAAACTAGGTGCTGCATGGCTGTCGTCAGCTCGTGCCGTGAGGTGTTGGGTTAAGTCCCGCAACGAGCGCAACCCCTATGTTTAGTTGCCAGCACGTTATGGTGGGGACTCTAAACAGACTGCCTGTGCAAACAGAGAGGAAGGAGGGGACGACGTCAAGTCATCATGGCCCTTACGTCCGGGGCTACACACGTGCTACAATGGATGGTACAGAGGGCAGCAAGCTGGCAACAGCAAGCAAATCTCAAAAAGCCATTCACAGTTCGGATAGAGGTCTGCAACTCGACCTCTTGAAGTTGGATTCGCTAGTAATCGCATATCAGCAATGATGCGGTGAATACGTTCCCGGGCCTTGTACACACCGCCCGTCAAGCCATGGAAGTTGGGGGTACCTAAAGTACGTAACCGCAAGGAGCGTCCTAGGGTAAAACCGATAACTGGGGCTAAGTCGTAACAAGGTAGCCGTACCGGAAGGTGCGGCTGGAATACCTCCTTTCTGGAGTAGGAAAGACTACTCGCTGCGTAAAAAATGATACATATCTCTAAAGGAAAAACCCAGAAGATGAAGCCATCAGTGGTTCTGCAGAAGAAGCAGGGACAGATAGGTTTTCAGTTGGCGGTTAACAGTAAGCAGTTTAATCTGAAACTGTGGATTGAACACTGCAAACTAACAAAAAGTCCCGTAGCTCAGCCTGGTTAGAGCACTACACTGATAATGTAGGGGTCTCCAGTTCAAATCTGGACGGGACTACAAAAGCGGAAGTTTTTTTGGGGGATTAGCTCAGCTGGCTAGAGCGCCTGCCTTGCACGCAGGAGGTCAACGGTTCGACTCCGTTATTCTCCACCATCACCGGTGCCTGTTACAAAAGGCACGTTTATAATAGATACCTTTAGGGGTATCCGGGATTGAAAAGTTCTTTGACATATTGGAAGAAGTTAAAAAAGAAGAGCAAACAACAATAGAGACGTTGTTAGCTTTGAGCTCCCTCGGGGGCGATAAGATAACGACAGATCAAAAAAGCATTTATATAGGCGCAAAAGGCTATATAGAGAAGAAAGTAAGAAAGAGTATACGGGGGATGCCTTGGCTCTCAGAGGCGATGAAGGACGTGATAAGCTGCGATAAGCCGCGGGGATCAGCAAATATGAATTGATCCGCGGATTTCCGAATGGGGAAACCTGGCTAGTTGAAGACTAGTCGCACATAGTGCGCAAACCTGCCGAACTGAAACATCTAAGTAAGCAGAGGAAGAGAAAATAATAATGATTTCCTAAGTAGTGGCGAGCGAAAGGGAAAGAGCCCAAACCAGCCATGTTACGGCATGACTGGGGTTGTAGGACTACGATGTGATTATAATGCAATGAAGTGGAACGGGATGGGAAGCCCGGCGATACAGAGTGATAGCCTCGTACACGTAAGTACCATTAGTCTAGTAGTATCCTGAGTACCGCGAGGTCGGAGACGCCTTGTGGGAATCTGCCGGCACCATCCGGTAAGGCTAAATACTCCTGAGAGACCGATAGTGAACCAGTACCGTGAGGGAAAGGTGAAAAGAACCCCGAACAGGGGAGTGAAATAGAACCTGAAACCGTATACTTACAAGCGGTCGGAGCGTCCAGGTGGCGTGACGGCGTGCCTTTTGCATAATGAGCCTACGAGTTACTCTTCTCTGGCAAGGTTAAGTGTTTAAGACACGGATCCGAAGCGAAAGCGAGTCTGAATAGGGCGTATAGTCAGGGGAGGTAGACGCGAAACCTTGTGATCTACCCATGGACAGGTTGAAGGTGCGGTAACACGTACTGGAGGACCGAACCGATAAACGTTGAAAAGTTTCCGGATGATCTGTGGGTAGGGGTGAAAGGCTAATCAAACTGGGAAATAGCTCGTACTCCCCGAAATGTTTTTAGGAACAGCGTGGACATTAAGTTATATAGAGGTAGAGCTACTGATTGGGTGCGGGGGAGTCAAATCCTACCAAATCCAGACAAACTCCGAATGCTATATAATATGGTCTGCAGTGAGGCGCGGGGTGCTAAGGTCACGCGCCGAGAGGGAAAGAACCCAGACCATCAGCTAAGGTCCCTAAATTACCGCTAAGTTGAACTAACGAGGTGCGATTGCATAGACAGCTAGGATGTTGGCTTGGAAGCAGCCATTCATTTAAAGAGTGCGTAACAGCTCACTAGTCGAGCGATCGTGCATGGATAATAAACGGGCATTAAGTGGTATACCGAAGCTATGGGTAATATTAATATTACGGTAGGGGAGCATTCCAGCGGCAGCGAAGTTGTAGCGTGAGCTATGGTGGAGCTTCTGGAAAAGCAAATGTAGGCATAAGTAACGATAAGGCGGGAGAGAAACCCGCCCACCGAAAGGATAAGGTTTCCTGATCAACGCTAATCGGATCAGGGTTAGTCGGGGCCTAAGGAGAACCCGAAGGGGATATTCGATGGACAACGGTTTAATATTACCGTACTTTTTATAACTGCGATGTGGGGACGGAGTAGTGACACTGCCGCGATCTGACGGAATAGATCGTTAAAGGCTGTAGGTATAAGACTGGTAGGCAAATCCGCCGGTCTTGCTGAACGCTGATAGTACCGCAAGCCTTCGGGTGAGTGGATAGTGCAGGTAATCAGACTTCCAAGAAAAACCGCTAAGCTTCAGGTTATAAAAACCCGTACCGCAAACCGACACAGGTATCCGGGAAGAGAATTCTAAGGTGCTCGAGTGAATCATGGCTAAGGAACTCGGCAAAATGGCCCTGTAACTTCGGGAGAAGGGGCGCTGGTAGCAATATCAGCCGCAGTGAAAAGGCCCAGGCGACTGTTTAACAAAAACACATGGCTTTGCAAAATCGAAAGATGAAGTATAAGGCCTGACACCTGCCCGGTGCTGGAAGGTTAAGAGGGGATGTCATCCGCAAGGAGAAGCATTGAATCGAAGCCCCAGTAAACGGCGGCCGTAACTATAACGGTCCTAAGGTAGCGAAATTCCTTGTCGGGTAAGTTCCGACCTGCACGAATGGTGTAACGATCTGGGCGCTGTCTCAGCCATGAGCTCGGTGAAATTGTGGTCCCGGTGAAGACGCCGGGTACCCGCAACGGGACGGAAAGACCCCATGCACCTTCACTACAATTTAACATTGACATTGGATACAGGATGTGTAGGATAGGTGGGAGGCTTTGAAGCGGCGTCGCTAGGCGTCGTGGAGCCAACGTTGAAATACCACCCTTTTTGTATTCGGTGTCTAACCCCGCCCAGCGGGGGACATTGTTTGATGGGTAGTTTGACTGGGGTGGTCGCCTCCAAAAAGGTAACGGAGGCTTTCAAAGGTAAGCTCAGTACGCTTGGTAACCGTACGCGGAGTGCAATAGCATAAGCTTGCTTGACTGTGAGGCAGACAAGCCGAGCAGGGTCGAAAGACGGATATAGTGATCCGGTGGTTCTGCATGGAAGGGCCATCGCTCAAAGGATAAAAGGTACGCTGGGGATAACAGGCTGATCTCCCCCAAGAGCTCATATCGACGGGGAGGTTTGGCACCTCGATGTCGGCTCGTCACATCCTGGGGCTGGAGAAGGTCCCAAGGGTTCGGCTGTTCGCCGATTAAAGTGGCACGCGAGCTGGGTTCAGAACGTCGCGAGACAGTTCGGTCCCTATCTGTTGTGGGCGTAGGAATTTTGAGTGGGGCTGACCTTAGTACGAGAGGACCGGGTTGGACTAGCCTCTAGTGAATCTGTTGTTCCGCCAGGGGCATTGCAGAGTAGCTACGCTGGGGATAGATAAGCGCTGAAAGCATCTAAGTGCGAAACTAGCCACGAGATGAGAATTCCATATAGGACCGTAGAAGACTACTACGTCGATAGGTTACAGATGTAAAGCTGGTGACAGCACAGTCGAGTAATACTAATCATCCGAAGCTTTCAAGAGCAGAACGTTGTTTGCTCTTCCAAAATAACTTCTTTCAATAATATGTCATTCTGTTCCAGATGGAACATTAAAGATATTCAGGTGCCTATATCGGCGGTGTCCACCTCTTCCCATTCCGAACAGAGAAGTTAAGCCCGCCAGAGCCGATGGTACTGCAGTAACATGTGGGAGAGTAGGTCGGTGCCAGATCCTAAAGAAGCCCTGTAGCTAACGCTGCAGGGCTTTCTTGTTTTATTAAAATCCAATAAT
>NZ_JABMKV010000005.1 GCF_013204825.1 Pedobacter boryungensis | reverse complement strand
CTTCGTCAACTCCCCCTATAAATGTCTGGTAAGCATCAAATAATAAGTTACCTGGTGATGTGGTGTTATTTCTTAAAACAAAAATCTGCCCATCATCGCTACCAATTGCGATATCCAGTCTACCATCGCCGTCAAAATCGGCAATAACCGGAGACACCTTTTGGGTAGTGAGACCAATTTGCAAATCAATCTTGTTAGAAAAATCACCCGAACCATTATTTAATAAAACGGTTATCTTTGAATCCTTCACAAGTTCTAGTGCAATCATATCAGCAAAACCATCTCCATTTAAGTCCCCTGCATTGACATATCCTGCACTAGCCAGTCCGGTTGGAAAACTTTTAAGCAGCCTAAAATCAACGCCACCTGAATTTTGAAAAATTAGTTTAAACGGACTAGCCGAGTAGCCCGTTTTCCCGCTTTCTAAATTGGTAACTGTTAAATTTTGGTTGTTCGCTCCATAAGGTACAGTTACCGTTAAACTCTTTGAAGTAGCACCCTTAACAAAAGCCTTTGTTGCACCGAAGAAAACTACATTATTAGCAGGAATGTTACTAAAGTTCGTACCAGTAATCACAACATCATCCCCAACCTTACCAATCCAGGGATTCAAAGAAGTAATCGTGGGAGCTTGATTTGTAGGAGTTGTATTTAGTAAGACGGAAAGTTGTTTCAAGTTATTATCAGCAGCAACCAAATCAGGTTTTCCATCTCCATCTATATCCGCAACGTTTAATGCAATTTGGGCTAAGTTTGTACCCACATTAAATGGTTTAAAATTCACTTGCCCATTTATTGTACCCATATTTTGCAAAACGAGTGCATAGCTATCGGTTGCATTTTCTGTTACAATATCCCTTAATCCATTCCCATCTATGTCTGTTAAAAAAACATCGGTTGCTACACCGTTGGGTGTGCTGATAAAATATGGTTCACTAAAGGTTATATTGTCGTTATTTATGAATACAGAAATCTGATTCTCTTTGCTCGTTGGATTACGGTTTGGCAAAATTAGATCGGGCTTACCATCTTGATTGATATCCCCTATCGCAAACTTGGTAAGTTGTGTACCCGCAGCCAAGTCTGTATAAAAAGTAAACACTGGCACATCGCCAGGTGCAACTGTCATATTTTTATAAATACTTAATCCTGTTTTTCCATTAGCATCAGCGAAAGAAATAACGAGTTCTGGTTTACCATCTGCATCTAAATCTTGGGCCTGAACTTGCTTAATATTTAAGCCAATATTGAGCTCATCATTATTCCCAAAGCTTACTGTACCATTAGCTGTTGTGTTGGGTATAATGTGTATAGAATTAGATGTTGGAAATAGCAAATCATTTTTCCCATCACCATTTAAATCTTTCGAAAGTAAACTGTAGAGCACAGTATTACCTTGTGCATTGGGCAAAACACCTGCCACCAGATTGCCAAAGGTTAAGTTTTGACTTTGTGAACTGGTTTGATTAATTGCATAATGGTATTGAAATCCACCTTCAGATGTAATCAAATCTTTTCTTCCATCTCCATCTATATCTGCCGTATTGATAGTATTTGTTGTATTGGAAAGTGTAATACTAAAAGAAGTATCGAAAGTTACACTGGTCCCAATACTTGTATTCAGATAAAATATAGCTACCGGAGCAGCATGAGTATCAAGCATCACAAGATCCATCTTTCCATCTTGGTTTAAATCATCGCATACAATCTGTATGGTCTGCAAAGAATTTACAGGCGTTTGAACTGTATTTCCAAAATCAATTTGTCCGTTACTGCTAAAAGTAATATCAAAACCTTTAGAGGTAAAGCCAGATAACTTAGAACTTAAATTAGTAACCGATATGCCTTTCAAATCTGCACCTGCAGGAACTGTAACTACCATACTTTTACCGGCAGGATCTACTGATTTGACTTTACCAACTGCAGAACCAAACAGCACCACATCTAATGCAGGATTGGTATCGAAATTTGTACCGGTTATCGTTACATCAGTACCTACTGGTCCGCTTTGTGGACTAAAGCCCGTAATTGTTGGAACTTGCGCTTTAACACTTAACGAAACCAGACATACTGCAATGCAGCATACAAATTTGATCAAGTGATGGAAGAAACATTTTTTCATGATGAAATTGATTTATTTTAATGGCTATAACCTGCTCATTCGGGTAAAAAAACCTCAAACGAAATGAAAGAGAAGCTTTAATACAGGGATGGGATTATAATTCAACAAAATTAAATCATCAAACACCCCCAAAAAATCATCTTTTAGGGGGTATTGCATATATTAGAGGCACTCAGGCTAACAAGCACTAGCAAAGCTTAATCCCTGTTTCGAACCCTAAAAGCCGTAATCTTTAAACAATTAATAGCCCTAAGTATTACCCCTATTAAAACTGGATGATAAAATCTAATCCTTTTGGATTAATTCCACTTAACGTATAGGTTTTATTCGTTGTGCGTCATTCCCAACTCGATTGGGAATCTTAATGCAAATAGTATTTTTTACCACATTACGATGAGCTGCGCTGAGCACTCGTAGTTCCAAACAGATAGAAAGATTGCTGACCATTACCTTATGAATGAAGAGAGACTAGGAGGCTATCCTTTTGAAATAGCCGAGAACAACTCCTGCCTAACAAAACTCCACTTACGAAGAGTCCAAAGATTTCTCCATTCCGCTGCGCTCCAGTCGAAAAGACGGCGTAGATAGTAGACATTTTCTGCAAAGGATCCTTCGCGTTTTGAGTTTAGCATCCCACCTCCCCTCAAAAGACGATTTTTAAATCCCCCTATAAGAAATATTTTTAAACTGGCATTATGATCATTCTAGTGCCTTAAAAAATTAGCTAAATACTTTAAAATTTAATTATGATCAATCATTCTCCGGCATTTTACCGCCGAATTGTTAGCCCCGTGGCTGTACCTGGCTTATATGAGCTAGAAGTGTCATGGGCAAAAGCACAAGAGCTTTTTCAAAACCAAAATTATCCAGATGCTATTCGAGCCTGTATAGCCTACTGTAATCCTAAACTATGCAGCAAATATGGAAATGCAGAACAAACAGCATTTGACATTCCACATGGCTCAGCCATCATTCAAGTCCGCATAGCCGAAGGAAAGTTAAGCATCAATGCTCCCTTCTTAGCACTTCCTGTAGAAAACAGGGTGGCACTGATGAGAAAGATAGGGGAAATCAATTTTTCAGAATTGGTAATGGCGCAAATTGAAAAGAAAGACGATGAGCTTTCCTTTGTTGCCGAACTTCCTTTTGAAGCCTGTATGCCAATTATTGTGTACGAACTATTCCGCAGCGTTTGCCTAGGAGCCGATTATTGGGATGATGAATTTACAACTCATTTCGCTGCTCAACGTTTGAGAGAACCACTGATTAAAGCCCATCCTGAAAGCATTATCAAATCTGGCTGGACTATTTTTACCAATTTAGTGAATAGCGCAATCGAAAATGCGAATGAATATGAGCATAACCGTAAGAACCCTTATGCATGGGATACCATCATCATTTGCCTACAAAAACTAGATTATATCCTTAACCTCCAAGGGAAGTTTGGGAATGGGATCAATGATGAAATCAGTCGTTTAAATAATGGTTATGTAGATTTTAATGAGCGCATCAAGTCTGGTAAAAAGTTCCTATTAGAACTTCAAAAGCTAAGTTATGAACAGTTTAGTCTAGAGATTTTTGAGGGTGAAGTATTTGTACCCAGCAAATATGCCGCTAGGTTAGAAAACTTGCAACAAAATTTCGATCGCCCTTATGAACTCTCTAAAAAAGAATTTACCAATGGGGAATTCGAGGCCTGCTCGCTTACCATTATCCAGAACTATACCGGCATTTTGTACGAATTTAATTTACCTGCAGAAATAGAGGATTTCCTTTGTCAGTCGCTGATTGCATCTGCCGAAAAGCCTTGGAAAGAATGTGCGGAAGTATTGTTTAACAGCCTTAAAAAATTTATGGAGGCCGATATATTAGCTAAACTTGCCACTACCCCACCCTCGGCGCCAAATGGTGCTGAGGCTGTAGAAAACCAACTTGCCTCTCTTTTTGCAGATACTTCATCTATTAACAAAGTATTATCTTCTTTTAGCAGTTTTTTTAAATAATATATACTTATGAATTTTTCTATAATCGAATCCCTAGTCTTTAAGGTGAATACCGCTAAGGGATCGGGAACTTGCTTTTTTTTAAATGAGCAACAAATTTTTGTAACTAATTTCCACGTAGTGAACGGCTGCCATGCGGTAAGCGTTGAAAACAATAAACAGGAACGCTTAATGGCTGAGGTTATTCTTGCCGACCCCGGTGCAGATTTAGCACTTTTAAAAGTGAGTACGCCGATTGTTGCTCCTGATCTGCTATTTAATACAGAGCCTCTTTTCAACACCCAAAAAGTTTCTGTTGCAGGCTACCCTTACGGCATGCCTTATTGTATTACTCAAGGTATTATCTCATCAGTAAACCAAGTACTATCTAGTCAAAATTTTATCCAGATTGATGCTGCAATTAACCCTGGTAATAGCGGGGGACCTGTGCTAGATGAACAAGGTAAGCTAATAGGGATTGTCGCTTCGAAATTTACAGAAGCAGATAACATGGGTTTCGCCATTCCAGTTGCTCGCTTAGAAGAGTTAATTGGCGTATTAAAAATTACTAATCATCAGTCATATGCCATTAAATGCAATAGCTGTGATACTGTTATTGTTAATCGCTCTCACTATTGCCCGTCTTGCGGAGCAGGATTAGAAGAGAGTTGGTTTGATGAATATGAACTTTCTTTTGTGGGCCGTTTTTGTGAGGATGCCCTAGCTAAAGCAGGTATTAATCCCGTACTGATGCGGGCTGGCCACGAATATTGGGTGGGACATTCTGGAAGTGCTGAGCTACGTATATTTATCAGTGGCAACTATATTTATGCCACTAGTCCATTGAATAAAATGCCCAAACAGAACACAGAGGCCATCCTTTCCTATTTGCTCAGCAATCCGCTTAAGCAATATCAGTTGGGCCTGTCAGATAACATGATTTATATTTCTTATCGTTTTCCATTAGGGGGCATTCACAATGAGAAACTTTATGAAACAATGCTAAATGACCTAGCGGGTCTTGCAACTAAAGCAGATGAAATGGATGATTATTTGCAACAAACTTTCGGCTGTGAAAAGGCGGTTTATGCCAAAAACGTGGTTATTGGCTAGTAGAGTTACACTAAACATACAACTGCATAAAAAGCAGTTGTATGTTTAATTTTTATTTCTTCCGATTTTCTTCCCTTCCAAATAATCATTACGGCTATCCTGAGCATCATAGGCTTTGCCTTCTACAGGCTGAAAACTCTTTACATCAGCCCTGCGCATTAGGCTATCTCTATAAAAGATATGTTTTTCATCTTTGCTGTAGCCAAGAGCTTGAACAGCAAATGACCCTGGGTCAGCTATATTTAGTCTAGAGATATAAACAGATTGATCAGTATAATCTCTTTCTACATACCACACACTGCTATCATCCTTTGCATAGTGCTCGCTAATTACTGTAAAAGAGCTTGCGCTGCTACCTTTGATCTTTTTGCAAGCATAGTAACCTTGAATACCATCTTTTGCAAAATCTAGCCCGAGCAGCTTAAAATGAATAGGATCTGCTACCTCAAAAGATTTACCTTTAAAATAAACTGACTGATTGTCTTTGGCATAACCTTCTCCTACAGAGCAGAAGCTGTCTGTAGCTGCAGAGGGTAGCCTAAGTATGGTGTTGTGGGTATATAAGTAATACTCTTGTCCTTTTCTATAGGTCTCACAATAATACACCTGGTTTGTATCTTTTGCATAGTAGTTATCTAGGGCAATAAAAGTGCTACCATCACTATTCTCAATTTCTTCTCCTCGGTAATAGCCGCTAGACTGATCTACGGCAAAAACATCATTAAGCGCAGTAAAACTATTTATCTCTGCACCTTTAACTAATGCCTCTTTAAAATACCATTGTCCATTTGAAATATAATAATTGGATTTGGGCTTACACCTTGTAAAGAGCGAAAAAATTGAAAAAAGCCCCATAATAGCAATGAAAAATTTCAGCGTAATTGGTTTATAAAACATTAATCGTCTCTATGAAATCTAAACTGAAATGTTTTTTGCTAATTTATCCCAGCAGCAATCATTTTAGCAGCGATAATACCGTAAACTTCGTTCCAAGCCACGGTAAATTCTTCCTCCCAATATTTGCCAAAGCCTTGTCCTAACGACCATAGCAATGCCGTGCCTACAGCTTGGTAATGTTCAGCTTTAACCCCATAAGCAACGTGGCGTTTAGCGAGTCCAGCAATATTTTCGGCTATGGTATCTAGATGATCTACATGGTGAATGATATAAGAAAGCATATCGAGCAATTTCTCATATTGAGCAGGCATGGTTCTCTTATTGAACATCGGTTTTACTTCTGGGGCAATTTTAAACAACCTGGTATAAAATAATTTACCTAAAACCTTTTTATCCATTTGAGCGATTAAGAACCAGCTCTTTTGTACTAATTCAATGTTTTCTGGTTTCATAATTGGTCGATGAATTTATTTTTGTAATCGATTATGTTAGTTATGGTTTAACTTCAATAATTCCAGATTAACTAAGAGCTCTTTTTTAGTTCTATATTAATAGCGCAGAGAAATTATTAATTTTTACAAATATATTGTAAAACCACATCCATAAAATCGTCTTTAAGGGTGAGATAAATTATAAAATCATCTTAAAGTAACATCAAATTTAACAAAAAAGCATTTTAACTCACACTTATGGATGAAAGATACTATTTAATCTATCTGTTAAAAGAAAAATGGCACCCTAATGAATCGGGGAAAAGAAACCACAGATTTAACCAAAGAGACCACAACCTTCCTCCTCTCTATATCAATAGGTTAATGCTTTAAACGAAATAAGGCCACAGTACAATACTGCAGCCATTATCACAATTAAACAACTAAAGAAAAGAAAGTGTAGCTTAAATTAGCAAACTAGCCAGGCTACACTTTCTTTTAAAACTATTTCTTCCTCACAATTGGTTTAGCAACAGTTTTAGGTGCTGCTTTTTTTACTGGCAATGATTTAACATAACCAATAATTTTAAACTCTGTTCTACGGTTAAGCTGGTGTTCTGCCTCCGTACAATTAACCCCGTTTGCACATTGATTAATCAATTTAGTTTCGCCATATCCTCTAGAAATCATCTGTCTAGCCGGCACTCCTTTGCTAACTAAGTATTTCACTACACTTTCTGCACGTCTCTGAGAGAGCAACATATTTGCAGCATCTTTTCCACGAGAGTCCGTATGTGCACTTAACTCTACCATTAGCTCTGGGTTATCTAGTAACATATCACGAATTTTATCCAATTCTGGTAGTGATTCTTTTCTAAGTGTTGCTTTTGCAAAATCGTAATAGATGTTCTCAATTTTAATCTCCTTGTTGATCACCACTTTTTCCAATTCAAAATCAACATTAAAAATGGTACCCTCTGGTTTATCTAAGGTACTCACCACGACACTTCTTTTGGTGAAATAACCTTGTTTCTTCGCTAGGATGAGATAGCGTTTGTTTTTCTCCAGAACCGAAGCGTATTTTCCATCTGCCTTGGTTTGAGGGCTTTTAAATAGTGTTTTATTTTCTTTGATCAGCACAGTTACCGAATCTAATGGTGTTCCTGTAAGTGCATCAGTTACTTTACCCTCAACTGCAAAGCCCTTAGCCATATCCATCAAATAGGTATAGCTTGTTTTTCCTCTAATTAACCCTATGCTATCTGATAAGGAAACATAGGCAGGTTTGCTTAAGCTAATTACTTCAGGTAAGCAGTCTTTTAAAGTCAAAGTTAATTTACCAGCGGCATCAGTATAATGCGTATTGAGCGAATCTTTAACATTTGTACCTAGCGAAACCTTAACATTTGCAAGCGGTTTTTTACTCGTTCTATCTAAAACCATCACATCTACTGGACAAGCCGTTACCAAATTCAGATAAAAGCTATACAAATCATCTAAGCCTTTGCCCGGTAATCTATTGCTACTTAAGTAACCATATTTTTGGTCTTTTTGAGATGGCTGAATAACGAACATACCAAAATCATCTGCTGAAGAATTTATGGGTGCTGGTAAATGGAAGGGTTCTTTGAGCGCACAATTTTCTGAGTCTTTTAAAGAGGTAGAAAATAAATCAAGTCCACCCAGCCCTAAATGGCCGTCAGATGAGAAAAATAAAGTATTTTGATCATCAATAGAAGGAAATAACTCATTACCTTGCGTATTTACCAAGCAGCCTACATTTTCAGGAAACGACCAGTTGTTATTTGCTAAGCGCTCTGAATAAAATAAATCGAAGCCTCCTAAACTTCCAGGGCGATCTGATGCAAAATACAGCCGCTTTCCATCTGTTGAAAGCGCCGGATGCATCATCGAATATTTCAAATAGTTATTATAAGGAAATACCTGAACCTCAGACCAGCCATTGGCTTTCTTTACCATAAAGCACAATTCGTTGTAAGAATACTGCCACTGAATTTTAGCCTTGCTTTTCGATTTTTCCTTGGACAAATCACGTACCCTGCTAAAGAATATCGTGTCGCCTGTTTTATTAAAACATAATGGCCCTACATTGAGCTCTTTTTTTAAGGTAGCTAAAAACGAAGTGTCACCATTCATGATTTTCTCCGGAATCTTTTTAAAGATCGAATCAATCCATTTAGACTGTTGATTATCAATTTTATCAGCCATAGCAAAAGAGAAGCCTTTACCAGTTCTATGATAAATTGCATTTTTAGCTGGCTTACTCAAGCTATCCGTTTTAAACCTGTCGGTTAAAAAAAGTAGCTGATCTTTTAACAACCAAGGCGAGAACTCAGCATAAGCTGTGTTTGGTCTATTCAGTAAACTCACCCACGATTTACTCTTCACTAAAGCTACTTTTCTTAGTGCTTCTAGCGAATCGGAATGCTTCGCCAGCCTCAACGCTTTTAAGTCACCCGGGGTTTTCTGGTAATAGGCTCGGTAAGCCTGTGCAGCTTGTGCATATTTACCGCTGATGCGCAGTAGTTCCGCATATTCAAGCATTCTTACAGGATCTTCCAATAATTTCTGCTGTCCTGCTTTTGCGTACCAAGTTTCTGCTTTCGGATATTCCTTTGCATAATTATAGATTCTGCCTATTTTTAAGACTACATCTTTTTTTGTAGAATCTTTTTGTACCATTTTTTGGTACAAGGGCAGTGCCTTTGCATACTGCTCGTATTTAAACAGTGTATCTGGATTTTTTGATTGCGCATTTGACTGCGACACATTTGCCAACATCAGTATGGGCAAAACATATGCTAAATATTTCTTCATAATTAATCTGCTATTCTAATAGTATCTTGGTGAGGCATGAGATTTCCATATTGTTTTTCCTGGAATTAAATATCCAATTGAAATTTCATGTGAATTTCTTGGGACGCCAAAGTTGGCTAAGTCAAAATCGTACGAATAACCCAGTCTCATTTTGCTATCGAACAAGTACAACTGCATCATGGCGACTGCTGAATTCGATTTGTATTCGCGACCTGCTGAGGTTCGGTAACTCCCACCTAATCCAATCTTATCATTAATAATCAGCGAGGCGTTCAAATCAAGGTCCATTGGTCCTTTCAAATCTGTTCTTAACAAACTTGAAGGATAAACTTTGAGTGTAGGGCTTACTTGCCAAATGTACCCGGCAGTAGCAAAGTAGTGCCTATTTCCATTCATATAGTCAGCAAAATGATCTACATGCTTTAAGGTTAAGAGGTGCGTTGTAGAAACACCCACATAATACTTATCATTACTCAGGTAAATTCCACCACTAAAATCAGGCGTTAAGTTAGATATGACATCTGAAGGAATAGCATGGTCATTTTCCTGATTATAGGTTAGTTTTGTACCATCTAGCGAAAAATTAGATACTCCTCCACTTACCCCAAAAGAAAGCTTGGTTTCTTCAGAAAGTGATATTTTATAGGCATAAGAGAACATGGCTGAGAACTGTTTTTGCGCACCTAGCTCATCATTAATGACATGCAACCCAAGACCAACTTTTCCATCATTAAAAATACCATCGGCAGTGAAAGCTTGGGTTCTAGGGGCACCTGCAATTTTTTGCCTAGCCCATTGGTTTCTATTTACCAAGTTTACATTAAGAATGCCTTTATTGCCAGCATATGCAGGATTTAAAACCAATCCATTAAACATATATTGGCTATATAATGCATCTTGTTGGGCAAAAAGTGCCCCGGTACTTAGCATGAAGCCAAGTATTAAAAAGAGTTTTTTGAAATATCTTGATTGTTTCATATACTTAATGTAATAAAGTGAGGTATCCAGAGTAGGTTTTTATATTACCTGCTACATTTATACTGATAAAATAATAATAGGTTCCTTCGTTCAAGCCTCCACCATTCCAAGCATTAGCACTAGAATAAGATTTCCGTCCATAAACTTCATCACCCCAACGGTTGGTGATTCGTACTTCATTATCAGGATACATTTCTAAACCAGGAATCACCCAAGTATCATTTACACCATCCCCATTGGGTGAGAAAGTATTAGGTATGAAAAACTCTTCCGCCGTTTGATTGGCAAGGGCAAAATATTTCAGTCCTTTCATATCCATTAATTTTTTCGAAGTTTTCTTACTCAACTGGTCGCCATAAAGTCCAACAAGCACGTTTGATCTAGAAGGCGACCAACTGGTTGCGCCTAAGAAAGCCATTTCTTTGAAATTTCCATCTTTCGATGGATCAAATAAAATATCAATATTCATAGCATCCGTTCCACTCAATTTTTCAATTTTGTGGTAAAATTTATGATTAATATCAAGTAGACCACTTTTCTTATCGATCGTTCCAGCAGAAAGTTCATTCTCATCCGGATCACTTGGAAGCAAGGCTACACTTAATGTATTATCATTCCCCTGACCTTTAAGTATCACTGGTCTATATAATAAGCCCTTTTTAGAAGACCCTGTAGGAAATAAATAATCAGCATTTCCTTTCATTTTTCGAATTAACGAGCCCGGTGTATTAGCTGAGCTGACAAAACCTGAGGAACGCTTTACCGCATCTGCATTAGCATTGCTTACGGTTAAATCGTAACTTTCTAAAGCCAACTCTCGGTCAGTTAAATCTAACTCCCCATTTACTTCTTGTTTAAAGCCTAAAGTTTTAATCCCTGTACCCTTTAACCATAAGTTGTGAAATTCAGTGGTATTTGTGCCTGCTATTTTTTGGTTACTGCCAAAAAACTCAACCGTTCCCGTACTTAAAGGATTTAGCACTTTTGAGGAGTTGTCTAAATTACTCCAATTGCCAGAAAGCCCAAGCCAACCATTTAAATACAGTTCTCCCTTTTGGTGAATAAAATCAGTATTGTTAAGCATAATGGTAGAGTTTGCAGTGGAATTTACAATAGCTCCATTATTTACCATTTGCGCTGTACAGTTATCTGCTAGATATCCTAATACTCCAGTTAAGCAAATGATTGTTTTTATATAATTTTTCATGAGATATATCTAATTAATGGCTTATTGAATAACAGTTATGTTCATCGTAAACGTTGGCTTAAATGGTACTCCAGGACCTGGAGGGCCTACAAAATAAATAGGTGATGGTGTAGTATTAGTCCCCATTCGTATCGTCATAAACACTACCCTAACTATCCCATCAGCAATTACCCGGTGTTCAGTCATTATGACATCCGCAGCCTGTCCTGAGTAATAAGATTCCTGTTGCACCTGTGCGTCAACCACCCCACCTAGTTTTGCACCAGGAAATGGAATATCATATGTCTGATAACCCCATACTGGTAAAGTATAATTTTGTGCAGTATAAGCCATTTTCAATATTTTTGGAGGACTGAGTGATACCCATTTTAAACCATCAAAATATTCTAATAACTTTGTAGTCTCATTAAATCTAAGCATTCCTCCTTCGGCAGTTGGGGGGCGTTGCGTAGTTGTTCCTGAGGGAACAATCATGGCATCTGTACTATTTACGTGAAAAATAGCAACTGGCGAACTTGTATTAACTCCAACAGCATTAAATAGGTAGCCGGTGATCTCATCACCAAATATTAATGAATTACTTTTTCTTGGTCTATTTTTAACGTAAAATGTCATGCTCTTTGAAATTCCTGGATAATCGGGTCCTGTGAAACCTCCAATACCAATATTATCATTGCCAGTTGATGCTGCTAAACCAGCACTATATCCTAAAAAAATGTTATTATTTCCGCTCGTGATATTACCACCAGCACTTACTCCAAAAAGAATGTTATTCGCACCTGTAATTAAATAGGGGTTTGGAATTTTATCCCAAGCACCAAACATCATATTTGGCCCTTTCCCTGCATCTTCCTGCCAAAGCATTCTTTGACCCTTTAACCATAATGGAGCTTTTATATTCACAAATGCGGGTGCAACTTTACCCTTTGGCGTAATTCTAAAAGCTTCCTGATTATTTGCTCCAAACCGCATAGGCTGATCATCTGCAGTACCTACATAATTATATGCGGGGACTGTTCCATAATTCCCTTCCAAAGTCCAGCCAGTATTTTTTGATAGATTTACCCAGGCCTTATAATTATTAAAATATTCAGCAAAATCACGCTCTTTGTTAAAGCGCAGCATACCCGGAACTGCTGTTGTGACAGGTTGGGTCTTGGTGTCTCCTACTGGTAATACAATGGCATCATCAGTAGCAACATCTAGCGTTGCCCTAGGCGTTTCGGTATTAATGCCAATGGCCAATCTATTTAGATCGGCACCCATTATTAAGGTATTATTTTGCTTTGCAACGGCACCATTACCAATTACAGTAGTATACTTTAAATCTCCAGATGGTCCAGCATAACGACCAATGGCGGTATTAAAAGATCCCTTTGAGGTAGCATTACCGGCATTATCACCAATAAAAGTATTTTCATACCCATCCGTAATTGCAGAACCTGCCAATGCACCAATTAAGGTATTATTGCTGCCCAAATTTAAGTTTTTACCCGAACTTGCTCCCAGCAAGGTATTATTTTTACCAGTCAATGAGCTGGCTACAATATTTCCTACCAACAAATTATTCCCGCTCATATCTCGCCCATAAGATAAGATAGGTTCTCCCCTCAGTTGTAAGGGAGCATTCAAATTTAAGCTTCCTGGTTGATCGCCATTCACCAAAATCCGGGCGGCTTCTATCCCATTTACTTTAAAAATTAAGGGGTTAAGATTCTGCGTTCCAAAATATCTTGATTTATTTACACCAGAACTTCCTGTTAAAGGCCAATTATTTGTACCTGGATTAGTTGCACTTACCAATGGAGACCATACCCCTCCTAGTAAATTGTTGCTGCTATTTTTGTAGTAATAAAACCCTGGTGATACCGCAATGTTGCCAATTAAGGAATTGCCCACCGCAGTATTATATACGATCATGCCATCCATCAAAGAAGGAAAATTATCAGCTTGAACTGATCCAGTTATAGCTAAAGAGCTAAGCTTGGTTAAATCTACTCGTGGAAAAATTAATCCTTTTCCAAAACTGCTGGAGTTATTCCATCCTGGAGAACTGGAAGCATCTAAAAAGGCGGTACTATTGGGTGCACCATTATTAAAATAATACATGTTACTTCTTACTTGCGCCATTACTTTAGCGCTAGAGAGAGTAATAGTCACCACTATTAAAACCGAAAGTTTATGCATTGAGTATTTCATGCTGCTGCTATTGAATTACTGAAACGAATATTTGAAAAGGACCTCCGCCCACAACCATACTTTGTGGATTAACAGTATTCTCTGGTACTGGTAGGCTATAAAACTGTACAGTTACGATTCCATCCTGAGTCACAGTACTTGGAAGATTAATTATAAATGGAGATAAACCTTTAGATAAACTCACATTAACCACACCGCCAATTTTAGCACCTGGTACTGGAATATCTGTAACATGCCAAAATCCTGGTGCCATTAACTGGCCAGGCGAGTCATAAGTTCCCTTAAGCACAGTTTTATAATCACTTAAACTGATCCATTCTGTTCCATTGTAGTATTCTAACATGGATGAGGTTTGATTATATCTTACCATACCTGCCACAGGTTGTTTAGGACGCTGCCCTTCACTACCAGTTGGTACAATCATAGCACCTTTATCAGAGATATCAAATGCCGCTCTTGGACTGGAAATATTAATACCCACACTTACTGGGTCGGTGGCACTGCCAATTACCACAGCATTATTAATATCTACTTTGGCTTTATAGCCTAAGGCGACTGTATTACTTAAATTACCAACAGAGGGACCAGCCTGAGTTCCAATGGCGGTATTTCTAGCTCCTATGGTATTCGCAATTCCTGCACCTTCACCAATAAAAATGTTAGCCTCTCCATCGGTTGTGGTAGCCCCTGCATTCTTTCCCATAAAAATATTATCAGTTCCTGACAATCCAGAAGGTATCGTATTTCCTATTACAATATTATTTTTACTAGGCGTTCCACCATCCCACAACATGCGTTGTCCATTCACAAACAAAGGTGCTTTTAAATTTACATTACCCGGATTAGTACCATTTGGTTCAATACGGAAAGCTTCTGTAGCATTAGCGCTAAATACCGTTGGCTGATTATCTGCAGTTCCAATGTAATTTGCCGTTGGAATTGTCCCTGCATTCCCCGTTAAATTCCAACCCGGACCAAAACCTACGCTTACCCATTTACTGTTGTTACGGTATTCTAAAAAATTACTTTCCGAATTGAAACGAATCATGCCTGGAACTGCATTTAATGGTGAACCAACACTACCAGGCTGTTTAGTAGTAGGACCAACGGGAAGAACGATGGCGTCATCTGTTGCCACATCAAGTGATGATCTTGGTGCCTCTGTATTGATACCCACATTTACACGGTAAGCATTTATTCCTCCTAATACCATCGAATTGTCTGCCTTAACTGTTGCGCCATAACCTAAAGCAACTGTATTATTTAACACACCAATCGGTCCGGCATTTTTACCAATGGCAATGTTTGAATGTCCATTTTGATTAAGCAAGCCAGCCCCATCCCCAATAAAAGTATTACCAATCCCTGTTGTATTTTCACTTCCAGCTCCTGCTCCAACAAAAGTGTTGAAGCTTGTAGCGGCTAGGTTTAAACCTGTGTTGCCGCCAATTAGTGTATTATTCTGACCAGAGAGTGTTTTGGTTTTGGTAGTACCAACCATTAAGTTAAGTTGACCAGGAATACCTCCATTCCATAACATCGTTTCCCCATTCATTAAAAGTGGAGCTTCTATATTTAAACTAGAAGGGAGTGATCCATTTGGACTAAAAGTGGCAGCAATAATCTTATTGACTTTAAAAATCAATGGATCTGGTCCGGTAGTGCCTAAAAAGTTTGTGGCGGGGTTAATATTTGCGTTTCCAAAAATAGACCAATCGCTCGAACCATTACTACCCCCCGAAACAGGCATCCAAGTTCCACCTAATAGGGTATTACTTGAGTTTTTATAATAATAAAAACCAGGAGCCACTAACACATTGCCAATGGGAGTAACCCCACTTCCTACATTATATACCATCATCCCATCCATGTAATTGGGAAAGTTTGAAGGTAAGGAGAAGCCAGTCATCGCCAAATTGGATAGCTTGGTGAGATCTGTTCTTGGAAAGACCAATCCTTTCCCTAGGTTATTGGAACTGCTATTCCACACAACCGAACTGGAAGCATCCAAAAATGCAGTGCTCGCTGGAGCACCATCATTGCTCAAATTTAAATTGGTTCTAATCTGTGCATTCGACTTTAGCATACCTGTTACCAATGCAACTGCAGTGAGTAAACAGATTTTTCGATTTAAATACTTCATAACTTTATAAATTAATATCCTGTTGTATTATACCAATTGTTACCATCACTGATAATTCCTGTGGCTGTTTGAGCGGTAACATTATTGGGTTGTCCAATAACTGGCGAAACACCATTTACCAATACAAATGCACCAGTTGATGAGGAATTTGGTACCATAAAAATTAACATTCTCCCTTTGTTCTGTTTGGCATCTGGTAGTGTAATATAAATTGTCTGATTCGTATTAGATAGTAGCAGATAATAATCATCTGGTCCCACTGTAACATTAGCACCATTATCAGTTCTGATATTCACAAACTGTGCTTTACGGAACTGTACGCTACCATCCACATCAAACTTTTGTTGAGGCTGAACGCCAATACCGATATTCCCTTTTCCAGCGAATGTTAAATTGTTATTATTCATATCAACAGTCCTTGCTGCTTGTAGCGCTCCATCAGTGGTATAGATATTTTGCTGTGCTGTAGCTGAAACTGTTTTCGGCACCCATTTTCCTCCATCAAACGTTAATACTTGATCTACTAAAGGCTTGGTGTTATCAACTGGAGTATTTTGGATTTGAATTACTGTAGGATTAGGGTAATTGCCCGATAAATCTCCTCCAGCAATACCATTGGTTAAACCATCTTTACCATCAGCACCTTTGATGTTAGTCCATATTTGCGTTGTGGGATTATAAACCCAAGTACCACTGTCATTCGTTACAATGGTAACGCCTGCTCCTGGAGCACCCGGTAGGCCAGAACCCGGTTGACCTGGCGTTCCTGTTGTGCCTGGTAAACCTTGGATTGAAAATCCCGTATCTCCCTTATCACCTTTATCACCCTTTGCACCTGCTGCTCCGTTTATGTTTGTCCAGGTATTGGTTGTTGGATTGAATACCCAGGTACCACTGTCGTTAGTTACAATCGTAACGCCTGCTCCCGGTGCTCCAGAGGTTCCAGAGCCAGGGATGCCAGGTTGGCCCGTAGTTCCAGGCATAGCCTGATAGGTATAGCCGCTGTCGCCCTTATCTCCCTTGTCGCCCTTTGCTCCTGCTGCACCTGCTGCTCCGTTTATGTTTGTCCACGTATTGGTTGTTGGATTGAATACCCAGGTACCACTGTCGTTGGTTACAATCGTAACGCCTGCTCCCGGTGCTCCAGGGGTTCCAGAGCCAGGGATGCCAGGTTGGCCCGTAGTTCCAGGCATAGCCTGATAGGTATAGCCACTGTCACCCTTATCACCCTTATCTCCCTTGTCGCCCTTTGCTCCTGCTGCACCTGCTGCTCCGTTTATGTTTGTCCACGTATTGGTTGTTGGATTGAATACCCAGGTACCACTGTCGTTGGTTACAATCGTAACGCCTGCTCCCGGTGCTCCAGGGATTCCAGAGCCAGGGATGCCAGGTTGGCCCGTAGTTCCAGGCATAGCCTGATAGGTATAGCCACTGTCACCCTTATCTCCCTTATCTCCCTTGTCGCCCTTTGCTCCTGCTGCACCTGCTGCTCCGTTTATGTTTGTCCACGTATTGGTTGTTGGATTGAATACCCAGGTACCACTGTCGTTGGTTACAATCGTAACGCCTGCTCCTGGGGCTCCAGGGGTTCCAGAGCCAGGAATGCCAGGTGTACCTGTCGTGCCTGGTAAGCCTTGAATTGAAAAGCCAGTATCTCCCTTGTCACCCTTGTCGCCTTTTGCACCAGCCGCTCCGTTTATGTTTGTCCAGCTGTTGTCGATGGGATTGAAAACCCAGGTACCGCTGTCGTTGGTTACAATCGTAACGCCTGCTCCTGGGGCTCCAGGGGTTCCAGATCCAGGAATACCAGGTTGACCACTAGTTCCAGGCAAAGCCTGATAGGTATAGCCACTGTCTCCTTTATCTCCCTTATCGCCTTTTGCTCCTGCTACACCTGCCGCTCCAGCCGCTCCATTAATATTTGTCCATGTATTATTTGTTGGATTAAAAACCCAAGTACCAGTATCGTTAGTTACAATGGTAACTCCCGCTCCAGGTGCCCCAGGGGTTCCAGATCCAGGAAGGCCAGGTTGACCTGTAGTTCCTGGAAGTCCTTGAATTGAAAATCCAGTATCGCCTTTGTCTCCTTTATCTCCTTTATCACCCTTTGCTCCTGCTGCACCTGCCGCTCCATTAATATTTGTCCAGGTATTAGTAGTTGGATTGAATACCCAAGTACCACTATCATTGGTGACAATAGTCACACCCGCTCCAGGGGCTCCAGGTGTACCAGAACCAGGAATACCAGGCTGACCTGTAGTTCCAGGGATAGCCTGATAAGTATATCCGCTGTCGCCTTTATCACCTTTTGCACCTCTTAGATCTGAGGTTACAAAATTAGTTCCATCTGTATAACTAAACCTGATCTGCCCGTTTCCTAAATCAGTTGTAGAAGAAATTCCATTTCCATCTGCTCCCTTTGCTCCAGCTGCACCATTAATATTTGTCCAGCTGTTGTCGATAGGATTGAATACCCAGGTACCGCTGTCGTTGGTTACGATGGTAACTCCAGCACCAGGTGCCCCCGGTGTCCCAGATCCAGGAAGACCCGGTTGACCTGTAGTTCCTGGAAGTCCTTGAATTGAAAATCCAGTATCGCCTTTGTCTCCTTTATCTCCTTTATCACCCTTTGCTCCTGCTGCACCTGCCGCTCCATTAATATTTGTCCAGGTATTGTTCGTTGGATTAAAAACCCAAGTACCACTATCATTAGTTACAATAGTCACACCAGCTCCAGGGGCTCCAGGTGTACCAGAACCAGGAATACCAGGTTGTCCAGTTGTTCCTGGTAACGCCTGATAGGTATAGCCACTGTCTCCTTTATCGCCCTTGTCGCCTTTTGCTCCCGCTGCACCATTAATATTTGTCCATGTATTGTTAGTTGGATTAAAAACCCAAGTACCACTATCATTGGTTACAATAGTCACACCAGCGCCAGGGGCTCCAGGGGTTCCAGATCCAGGAAGACCAGGTTGACCACTAGTTCCAGGCAAAGCCTGATAGGTATAGCCACTGTCTCCTTTATCTCCCTTATCGCCTTTTGCTCCTGCTACACCTGCCGCTCCTGCTGCACCATTAATATTTGTCCATGTATTGTTGGTTGGATTAAAAACCCAGGTACCACTATCATTGGTTACAATAGTCACACCAGCGCCAGGGGCTCCAGGGGTTCCAGATCCAGGAAGACCAGGTTGACCTGTAGTTCCTGGAAGTCCTTGAATTGAAAATCCAGTATCACCTTTGTCTCCTTTATCTCCCTTATCGCCTTTTGCTCCTGCTACACCTGCCGCTCCATTAATATTCGTCCAAGTATTGTTGGTTGGATTAAAAACCCAGGTACCACTATCATTGGTTACAATAGTCACACCAGCGCCAGGGGCTCCAGGGGTTCCAGATCCAGGAATACCAGGTTGACCACTAGTTCCAGGCAAAGCCTGATAGGTATAGCCACTGTCTCCTTTATCTCCCTTATCGCCTTTTGCTCCTGCTACACCTGCCGCTCCAGCCGCTCCATTAATATTTGTCCATGTATTATTTGTTGGATTAAAAACCCAAGTACCAGTATCGTTAGTTACAATGGTAACTCCCGCTCCAGGTGCCCCAGGGGTTCCAGATCCAGGAAGGCCAGGTTGACCTGTAGTTCCTGGAAGTCCTTGAATTGAAAATCCTGTATCTCCCTTATCACCTTTATCTCCTTTTGCTCCTGCTGCACCATTAATATTTGTCCAGGTATTGTTGGTTGGATTAAAAACCCAAGTACCACTATCATTGGTTACAATGGTAACTCCCGCACCGGGTGCTCCTGGTGTACCAGAACCAGGGAGGCCAGGTTGACCTGTAGTTCCAGGGATAGCCTGATAAGTATATCCGCTGTCACCTTTATCACCTTTTGCACCCTTTAAATTTCCTGTTGTGAAGGTTGTTCCATCACTATAATTGAAAGTAAAAGTGCCATCAAGATTATCTTGGGTGCTAACAATAAATTTACCGCCATTAGCACCACCTGCTCCTTTAAGTGGAGTCCAAACTCCTCCATTGATATCTTGGGTTTGATTGCTATAATAATAAAAACCAGGTGTTACAGTCCCGCCCCCCAAAGCAGCAGTACCAGTAGCCGTATTGTAAACCAACATCCCATCTAAAAAAGTAGGGTAATTGCTAGGAATATTAGGCCCTGTAATTACAAGCGATTTAAGCAAGGTAAGATCTGTTCTGGGAAATACAAGTCCTTTTCCTTCATTTTCACTCGTATTCCAAAAGGCAGAACTTGAAGCATCAAAGAATGCAGAGCTTGATATCGCCTCGTCATTTCCAAGATTAAAATTTGCCCTAACCTGAGCCTTTGTAATTTGATTTAACCCAAAGACACACGCTACAGTTAATCCAAATATTTTATAATTCTTATTCATCATTTTTAAAATCCAGAAATGTTATACCAGTTCAATCCATCGCATATGAGCATTGCCGAAGTTTTAGCCGCAATACTCTGAGGATTATTTTTGATAGGATTTACTCCGCCAACTAATACATATTGTCCAGTCGAATTAAATGCCATACTTATGATTAAAATTCTTCCCTTAAAAAGGGTCGGATCAGGCATGGTAATATTTACTGTACCTACGTTTGTACACAAAATATGGTAATCATCTGGTAGTATAGTTAAAGCTGGAGAAGGGTCTGTTCGTGTATTCACATATTGTGCTTTTCTAAATAGGACATCCCCATCAACATCTAATTTTTTTGTTGGGGCGGTGCCAATACCTACATTTCCAGTTCCCGTGAAACTTAAATTATTACCCGACATTGCTACCGTTCTAGCACCTGTTAAAGCGCCATCAGTGTTATATATATTTGTGGTACCACCAGCTGCAGGAGTAGCAGGCACCCAATTTGTTCCATTATAAGTTAATACCTGATTTGCTATAGGCGGTGTAGTACTTACACCCACCCCTTGAATTTTTGCTACCGTTGGATTAGGGTAAGTTCCTGATAAATCTCCTCCAGCTGGACCGGTCAGTGAACCATCAGCACCAGCGGGACCTTGGGGACCAATTGGACCGGCAGGGCCAACTGCACCAGTTGCACCCGTAGGACCAGCGGGACCTTGCGGACCTACCGCACCAGGTAAACCATCAGCACCATTTGCACCGGCTGGGCCTTGTGGACCTATCGGACCCACTGCACCAGCAGGACCTGTTAAACCTATTGGACCAGCAGGACCAACTGCACCAGTTGCACCCATAGGACCAGCGGGACCTTGCGGACCTACCGCACCAGGTAAACCATCAGCTCCATTTGCACCAGCTGGGCCTTGTGGACCTATCGGACCTACTGCACCAGCAGGACCTGTTAAACCTATTGGACCAACAGGACCAACTGCACCAGTTGCACCCGTAGGACCAGCGGGACCTTGCGGACCTACCGCACCAGGTAAACCATCAGCTCCATTTGCACCGGCTGGGCCTTGTGGACCTATCGGACCCACTGCACCAGCAGGACCTGTTAAACCTATTGGACCAGCAGGACCAACTGCGCCTGTAGCACCAGTTGCACCCGTAGGGCCAGCGGGACCTTGTGGACCTATTGCTCCAGCAGGACCAACCGCACCAGGTAAACCATCAGCTCCATTTGCACCGGCTGGGCCTTGTGGACCTATCGGACCTGCAGGACCCGTTAAACCTATTGGACCGGCAGGACCAACTGCGCCTGTAGCACCAGTTGCACCCGTAGGGCCAGCGGGACCTTGTGGACCTATTGCTCCAGCAGGACCTACCGCACCAGGTAAACCATCAGCTCCATTTGCACCGGCTGGGCCTTGTGGACCTATCGGACCTGCAGGACCCGTTAAACCTATTGGACCGGCAGGACCAATTGCGCCTGTAGCACCAGTTGCACCCATAGGGCCAGCGGGACCTTGTGGACCTATTGCTCCAGCAGGACCAACCGCACCAGGTAAACCATCAGCTCCATTTGCACCGGCTGGGCCTTGTGGACCTATCGGACCTACTGCACCAGCAGGACCTGTTAAACCTATTGGACCGGCAGGACCAACTGCACCTGTAGCACCTTGTAAGTTTGGAGTTGTAAATGTTGTACCATCTGTATACGTATAAGTTATTGTACCATTGGGGTTAGCGGTTGTCGTTTGAATACCATTTCCATCTGCACCTTTTGCTCCTGTAGGACCTGCTGGGCCTTGAGCACCCGCTGGACCTGGTGCACCAATTGGACCCTGAACACCGGCCGGACCTACTGGACCTGTTGCTCCGACTGGACCGGCAGGACCAACTGCACCTGTAGCACCCTGTAAGTTTGGCGTTGTAAATGTTGTACCATCTGTATACGTATAAGTTATTGTACCATTGGGGTTAGCTGTTGTCGTTTGAATACCATTTCCATCTGCACCTTTTGCTCCTGTAGGACCTGCTGGGCCTTGAGCACCCGCTGGACCTACGGGACCAGTTAAACCTGTTGCACCCACTGGGCCCGCTGGGCCAGTTAGTCCTATCGGGCCTTGAGCACCAGTTGCACCCGTAGCTCCTACATCACCTTTTGGACCTTTTAAGTTTGGAGTGGTAAATGTTGTACCGTCTGTATAGGTGTAAGTTATTGTACCATTTGGGTTAGCGGTTGTGGTCTGAATACCATTTCCATCTGCACCTTTTGCTCCTATAGGACCTACCGGACCTTGAACTCCCGCTGGACCCGCCGGTCCTGCTGGGCCTTGAGCACCTGAAGCCAATGGAATACCTGGCATTGGCCAGCCTGTAGTCGAATTATAGGGACCATAAAGTATTTTAGTCACTAAATCTATATACCAACTTCCTGGAGAAGGATTAACTGGTAAAGTAGCCGTTGGCGGTGTGTTCCCTGTTAAAATTCCACTTCCAGAGATCTGGCAAATTGAATTCCATTTTTGTTTCTGACCCGCTTCGTAGAAATAAACGCAGCCCAAATCGGTATCATATACCATTAATCCATTAGCTGGATTAAGAATGGCCAAACGTTCATTGGTATTCATTCTAGGAATAAGTAATCCCGAATTATTAGAAGTTAAATCTAATAATGCACTTGGGTCGGGCGTTTTTGTTCCGATACCTACATTCCCTTGTCCGAAAGTTGTTTTTGTAATGACAACAAAAACGAAAGACAATAACGCTAACTTAAGATATGTTTTCATAGATATAAATTTTTAAATGAGTGATGATTGGCTTAAGGCATTTTTAGCCAATGTATTAGCTTCCATTGCAGTTTTTTTCTGAATGAGCAAAGGAGACTTTTGAAGAAAGAATCCGTAAGATTTTTTTGAATAGATATTAAACATATTTGATTAGTTTGAAAAGGGATTAATACTTATTTTAAACTGTTATAAAATTATCGACTAAGAAAAGCCGCATCAATCATCTTTTGGGGTGGAAGTAGCTACTGTTTAGTCCTTAAAAAGACTAGAAAGGGGTAGAAATACACGTATTATGGCAAAACCATGAATTCTATTTTTTAAAAAAGATATTTTTTTTTCACCAACTCATTGCTAAAAAACTAGTAAAGAAATACACTTATAATTCACAAATATTCAGCCCTTTAAATAGCAAAAAAAAGCACAGCTACATGAGCTGTGCTTTTTCCAATTTCAAAATTTTAACTAAAAATCTTTACTTTGGTTATAAGTAAAATGTGCAATAGTAGAAAGGTTATTTTTAAACTTTGCGTATAAATCTGGGTTATTGGTTTCATCAATCAGTATTGAATTTTTAGAGATGTAAGTTACATTTGCTAAATCAGATGTTGTGATGTTAGCACTCAACTTGTCCCAATCCATGATGATATCAACTAAATAGTTTTGCGTTGGTTTGATAATTTTATCTTCACCAACCGCAATTGAAGCAACCTCCTGTTTACAAACAAATTTAATAGTATATGCAATTCCATTAACATCAGTATATACACCTGAGATTTCAAGTGCATTTCCTGTCCTTGCTTTAAAGTTTAATGTATACTGTGATTTTGAATAACTTCCTTCTGGAATTAATAGCGTTCCTAAAAGATCAGCTTTGGAACCATCTTTAAATTCAAATTCTTTACTTGGAATAGTAAAAGGCGATGCAGGAACACCATCTTTTGTTCCTGAAAAAGAAACGTCTCCTAAAATTACGTTATAGTTAGACCAGCTTATACTTGCCGTACCTTTTGTCCCTGAAGCAATTGGTGAAACCAAATTACCTGATTTAATTTTTACAGCAATTTCTGATTTTAATGGAGTGCTAGGTTGACTGTCTTTCTTTTTGCAAGAAAAAAAAGTGAATGCCAAAATAATTACAAAGGCTGATGTTTTAAAATAGTTTTTCATGATATGTATTTTTAAATGTGATGAAGCATGATCACGGTTTCACCTAAAACCCTGATATTGATAGATTTACACCTACCCTAGCTTATTGAATGGGGCAAAAATAAGCTTATGATATAGGTTTATATATCGTCTTTTAGGGGTAATAAGATTTAAACCCAAACCGTCATTTCGACTGTAGCGCAGCGAAACGGAGAAACCTTTAAACGAACACCTTTTGCAAACACAAACCGTCATTTCGACTGGAGCGCAGCAAAACGGAGAAACCTTTAAACGAACACCTTTTGCAAACACAAACCGTCATTTCGACTGGAGCGCAGCAAAACGGAGAAACCTTTAAACGAACACCTTTTGCAAACACAAACCGTCATTTCGACTGGAGCGCAGCAAAACGGAGAAACCTTTAAACGAACACCTTTTGCAAACACAAACGTCATTTCGACTGGAGCGCAGCAAAACGGAGAAACCTCTTAACGACCAATAATCTTTAACAACACAAAAATTTAGCTTTGCTGATCACATGGTTTCTACTAACCCGAAAGGACGATAAAGCTATAGAAACGAATCACTCCACCAACTTAAATCCAAACCGTCCTTTCGACTGGAGCAAAGCGAAACGGAGAAATCTTTAAACAAATACATTTACAAACGTCATTTCGACTAAAGCGAAGCGAAATGGAGAAACCTTTAAACGAAACGTTTTGCAAACACAAACCGTCATTTCGACTGGAGCGCAGCGAAATGGAGAAACCTTTGAACGAACACTTATAATAAAGATTTAGCTCACTAATCACTATGTTGTTTTAGCGCAAAGTTCAAAGATTTCTCGGCTACGCTCGAAATGACGGTAGCTTAGAATTTTGATGCCCCCGCTGCAAAAAGCTGACAAACAACAAATCGTCATTTCGACTGGAGCGCAGCGAAATGGAGAAATCTTTAAACAAATACTTATACTTAAGATTTAGCTTCGCTAAGCGCTAAGTTCTCGGCTACGCTTTGAAAAAAAGCTTAATCCGAAATCTTTCTTAAAAAATAATTCAACCTTCTTTTGGAGCAGTTTATTTGTTTATACATCTAAATTTAACAAGGAGTTAACAGGGTGCAAACAAGGTGTAAACAGGGTGTAAACTATATATTTCACCTACTTATATACGTGTAAACATCTAATTATTAACATTTGATAACCTATTACGATTTAGATTAGTATAAAACACCATATACATTTGGCAATAACAGCCTTATAGCAAGGTTAATTAAAGGGATTTTAGACGACATCTTTGGCAAGGCAGTCCCAGTTAAAGACATAATAAAGGGATAATGACTGTTTAATAGTTCAATTCCTAAAAAAAGAACCCATTTCACCTCTAACGAGCTCATCAACAAGCAAAAAATGGGGATGGAAACTTGTTTTTTTATCGTCTTTTTGAGGGTAATTAGAAAAAAAAGTATTAAAAAATCTACAGCAATAAAAAAAATTAAACCAATAAGTAGTTTTTGACAAAACAGTCTTCATGATGAAAAAACCAATATTTCATTCTTATATGCTATAATTCAAAAAGTATCACCAGATAAAATTGCTACATGTTTATCTGGAAAAACTAATCCATTACTAATCCAATCACTTTTTCGCCTAAAAAAACAATTCCATATTTTAGGTATCATTGCTGGTATTTTATAAAATCTATGAAATCTTTTTTTCTATTCACAACTTTCTTTTTATGGATTAGCCTAGGCTTATTCTATTTTTGCTTTCCTAATCAGAAAATGCATGCTATACATCTGCAAAAGATTTCGACGAATAAATTACAAGGAAAGCGTTTAAAAATTTCGGGATATTTTAACGGACAGGAAGAAGAAACTATTTCCGAATCATACATCAGTTTAAAAACAGGCAAAGAAACTTTTAAAGTTCAGGATTTAAACAACAAAGCCAATAATCTTCGTCTTATTCGATTATCTAACCCCTCTACTCGACTTTACTCCAGTTTAGGGAAAAGAAAGTACTATGCTCTTAGCAATTCTCCGTTTCAAGCTGGGTTAACTTTACTAGAAAACTGCGGAGATATTAATGATGATGGTGTGGATGAAATTGGTTATATGATAAACTGGCTTGATGATTCTCAATTGAATACCTATCATATTTTAAAATTTGACGATAATGTTTACCAAGAAATTTTGAGCTTCCAGGTTCATGAAACTCTGAGTTTCGACCCTGAAAGGCTTTTTAATAATGGTAAAGTATTTGAAAAACTTACTGATAAAAGCATTTGCTATTTGGAATATGGGAACGATGGTGAATTTCATAAAAGAGAACATTCTTTTAAAAATAAACAGTAATGGAATTTTCTAACCATGACATTATGACTCTTCAATGCATACGCAATATGGGGTCGGATACAAAAGAAGTTACACTTGGAAATATCATCTCCTATTGGGATTACATGGACCACGCTATTCCAACCTATGAAGAAGTAGTTCCCTCTTTAGCTAAATTAGTCAGTATTGGTATTATTATTCAAGGCGAAGAAATGAGCTGGAAATGTGCCTCCACCTTAATTTTAGGCATTGAAAAACTCTTCAATGGTAGAAAGTCAATTAAAGGAACAGAAGAATTTAAATGGATGCATAGTTATTTAACTGAAAAATATAGCCATTTACCACCTACTACTTTAAACCTAGCTAATTTACCAGATCCACAAGCTTTTGAAGTCGCTGTAAAAAAGTACATTGAAAACTTTTAATACAATCTATAGCAACAATTCAAGTTCTCAAAAACAATTAGATAATTTTTGAAGCTAGTAAAATTGCGATGGCTTCTTTACCGCAATTAACTTGAAGTTTCCTGTAAGTGTTTCTTAAATGTGAACGTGCTGTATCATAAGCAATGTTCATTTCATGAGCAATCAGTTTAACACTATAACCTTTGGTAAGTAACTGCAAAATTTCTGCTTCTCTTTTTGTCAGATCATACTTGATTTGAATACTATCTTTTTGTCGAGAAGTTTTAAAAGAACTGATTACTTTTTTTGCAATCATAGGCGACATGGGAGCTCCCCCATTCAATACTTCAGTAATCGCATCGAAAAGCTTTTCTGGTGAAGTTTTTTTCAAGATATAACCATCTGCCCCTGCACATATGCTTTTAAATAGTCTTTCATCATCTTCAAACTGGGTATACATAATAATGGTAGTTTGTGGCCTTACCTCCTTAATATCTTCTACGCCTGATATGCCATCCTTTCCAGGCATATCAATATCCATAATCACTAAATCAGGTTTATACTGGCTTACCTGTTTTTTAACATCAACTACATTATTAAAATCTGCAACAACTACATAATCTGTATGTGAATTAAGCAGATACACTAATGAATTTCTCAGGGCTTCATTATCTTCAAAGATGACTAATTTTTGTTCCATTTTATTTTAGACATTAAATTTTGGATGTATACTAATAATTGTTTAAGGGTACTACCGTCTTTAGGTATGGTGATTGTGAATTGTGTGCCTACTCCAGGCATAGAAGCGAGTACAAGTTTTCCCTTCCATTTTTCTGTTCTACTTTTAATATTTTTAAGGCCGTTTCTTTCTGTTTCAAGGTTAGCTAAATCAAAACCCTTACCGTCATCCGAAATGTTAAGACAGATATGATGTCTGTTAGTTTTAAGTTCTATCAGCACCTTACTTGCTTCGGCATGTTTCCGAATGTTATTTAATATTTCCCTAAACATCAGAAAGATATCACGTTGCTTTTCATGCGAAAACTGTTTATCGATCAACTCATCAGACATATTCATCTGATAATCTATTTTACCCATATCAAAAATCTCCCCCGCATATCTTCTCATTCTCACTTGCAAATTTACATCAATTGCAGCTTTACCATTCATGTTCCAAACAATTTCATCTAGCGCTTCTGTGGATGCCATTATTTCTTCGCGTATAGCTAAGATATAATCTTTCTGCGGATTTTTGATGATGTTAGGATTTCGAATAAGTTCAGTCATTAACTGGATATTAGTCAGGCGAGAGCCAATATCATCGTGCAAATCTCTTGCGATAGATATCCGCATATCTTCTAGAGCTAAAACAGCATTGGCTTTGAGAATGGTATTTCTTCGATAAACCGTCAATAGCAAAACAAATGCCATCAAGAAACTAAAAAAAACCAGAGAATATTTAACAACTCTTTGCTTCTCCAAAGCTGCCAAATTAATTAGTCGATCTCTTTTCAACAAGGTTATTTCTTTCTCTCGCCTTTCCAAATTGAAAACTTCTTCTTTTTTCTTTAATTGCATGGCAAGTTTATAATTCAACAAGCTATCTTTTTTGGTATGGAATTGCTCATTATAAAAAAAGGCTTTTTTAAAATCATTTTTGTCCTGATAGAATTTAACGAGGTATTTATAACTTTCAAGCTCCTGTTCTTTATTGCCATCTTTCGCATATAAATGGATATTATCGAATAGCTTTTTTTCCCAACCTATATCTGAAACTAGCGTAGGTTGAAGGAACTTAAGTTTTGCCTCTATGGCCTTAATTTTAATTTCGTCTCCAGATTTAACTGCTAATCTAAGCACGAGTTTGAACTCATTTAATGCCTTTAACGGCTCGTTCATCTCCAAATAGGTATTGCCCAACTCCATCAGCGCCTCATATTCTTCTGAAAAGAGTTGCATTTCTCTAGCAATATGGAGTGCGATTTGAAAATATTTTAAAGATTTTTCATAGGCTTTCAAACCGCGATAGATTAAACCTAAACTCGTATTTGAAGAACAGATTCCCCGTTTATCATTTAAAAGAGCCTTAATACGTCTAGATTTCATGGCATAATCTAAGGCCTTATCATAGATTTGGAGAGCAACAAAATCCCCCGCGATAGCTTGATAACAGAAAGATTGCCCTTTTTTATTATTAATTTTTAAAAAACCGTCTAATGCCTTCAAATGATAGTTGAGGGCTGTTTCATAAGCCCCTAATTTAAGGTACGTGTTACCTATATTCAGCAGTTGTCCCGCAGCAGATATAGGGTTCTTCAATATTTCGCTTTCTTTAAAAGCCTGAAGAAGATAAGGTATAGCCGCCTTATAATTCCCTTCATTTTTAAGCATCAGTCCTTTTACAGAATTATAATTACTTCTTATTTTAATATCATCTGAAGAGTTTGAGCCATGTTGAAGGGAAAGTTGCTTGAGTTTTTCTAGATAATATTCAGCACTGTCTGTCATTGCGGTATTCCTGAAGATATTCACAAACTCAGTGTAGCTATAAGCAACATGAAGATCCCAATTGATTGATTTTGCTATTGAAAATGCAATGTGTAAATGTTCTTTTGCTTGATTTAAATCATAGCGAGTGAATTCAGTTGCTAACTTATTATGGGCCGCACATATCTCTTTAGTGGTTCCAGAAGACTGTATAACTTTCTTTAAACTATCGATAACACGAGTTTGACCAAAACAAAAACTCGGCAAAAATAAGAAGAGAAGTAAAACAAAGACAGGGGACCGGGATGAGGACATTAGTTAATTTAATACGATAAAAATCAAGCAATTTAACAGCGTACAATCTAGAAAGCACTTGCTAAACTGAATAAATCTTGGTTACAAAGGTAGAGGTATTAGCAGCGGCAATAAATCATCTTTTGGGGTGATTTATTATGTAAACATCAACCATATTCCGCTAAAAAATCATCCAAAAAGCTTATCGAAAAAATCAAATGTGCAGTTTTCTCACCCTTAAATTGCTCAGAAGAGTAAATATCACCTTAAAAGAGCATTTCTCTTTTACCACCCCTACACTACTTTAGCAAGCTTATATAGTCCTAGTTAAACCGGTCTTGAAAAAATAAATGAAAATGTTATTAGCATACAAACTCATGTGGGTGATCAACGCAATAGTTACTTTGGTATACCTCTATTTATTAATTGGAGTTTTAGGACTCAAGGAAGAGCAAAAAGTATCTACTTACGATACTTTTAAGTGGGTTAGTGGTTTGCTTATTATTCTTTTTCTACTTTTTTTTAGCATGTATCTTAAAAATAAAGGTCGTACCGGTTCGGCAGTGCTACTTTTATCACCTATATGTGTAGGAATTACCTGTGCGCTTCTTTTTTGCATTTATCTACTTACAGGCAGAAACAAACTTCAATAAGCTTTTTATGTGTAGCACCATCAAATCTATCTGTTATTTTTATTTGTTCTTTCTTTTCTCTTCCTGTTCATTAAATGCCCCACAAATTGAAAAGGCCGCAGAAATCAAGTCGGTTATTGTTGCCGGAGAAGGTAAAAATGCACTACTTATCATCCATGAGCTAACTTATAAAACCGTATTGCATCGGGCAAATAAATTAAAGCTCGCTAACTCTTCCTCAATTTTTAGATATTCTGTTTATCAACTTAATGATGGAAAACTATTAAATAGATTGGTAACAGGCAGCGGCCCAGATGATTTCCAAATTATTGGTGTTCAAGGCAATACAATATGGTGTTATGATAATCTACATCGATTGCATACCAGAAATGTTCCAGATTTAACAATTCTGAGAACTCAAAAAGATATGGCTATGATCAACCCAACTTTAAAACTGAACGCTTCACTCCCTGATGTTGCAGAAGCAAATCAGTATTACCGATATAACCCCCTTGATAGCCAGTTGACGATCATCAATAAGAGTGGTAGTACTTTTAAATTAAACCTCTTTACACTAAGATCTGTTGCTACAGAAAAATCTAAGCCTTTTACCAAAAGACTTAAACCCACCGGAAATTCAGTTTTTTTAAACCCAAGTCAGCTACTTAAACTAACTGGCAATAGCAAACAGTACATCACTAAGGATGAAAAAACTGATGAAGAAGCCTATTTATTTGGTCGTTTTCTCTTAGAACAAGACCTTAATAAGCTAGCTATTGCCGAAAAATCTTGGGAGCAAAAGTCCACTATAAATGATAAAAGACCCGCTAAAATAGATTTTAAAACTAATTTTAATGAAAAGATGAACAGGGGTCGTCGCACAATTACAGGTGAGAATCTTGGTGGTGATTCTACTAAGATTTATCTATTACATAGTAGTAGTTATGGAAATAGTGGAGCAGCTTTGATTAGCCAGGTAACGATTAATTCTGGGCAATATCTCAAGAAGTGGACATTGGCTTTTCCAGATGTATTCTTCAATCTAGTTGCAAAAAAGACGAAATCACCTTTTGATAAAAAATACAGAGCCGGTATGCCATCTAGAGATTTTGAATGGTATGGGATTTATGAAAACCAGTTTGTTGGTATAAAGATGGCACATCTCATGGTTGCCGATTTGCAGTCAGGCAAAATATTATATTCAAAAAAATTATAAGCTTTAATTATTACATGATGAAAAAGACGACACTATTGGTAATTATTTGCTTAAATAGCCTTACCCTTTTCGCTCAACGCATTCCAAAACCCGAAAGCTATTTTATTTTGACCACTACTTTAGGAGACTTGGACAATGATGGAACGAAAGAACTTGTTGTTGCCTACAACACAAAGCAAGAAGACGAAACCTATGAAAGCATACCAAGAGAGCTAAGAATTTACAAATTGCAAAATGGAGAATGGATGATGTGGAAAAAGTCCCAACAGGCACTTTATGAAAGTCAAGATGGCGGAACAATGGGTGACCCTTTGGAAAAAATAGAGATCAAAAATGGCATTCTAAACATCACTCAGAGTGGAGGAAGTAGTTGGAAATGGGGGCATACAGATAAATATCGCTATCAAAATGGAGATTTTTATTTAATAGGCTATTCGAGCACTGATGGTAAAATATGCGAATATTTTGTGTATGTTGATTTCAACCTATCAACTGGTAAAATGATTGTTAAAAAAGAATATGAAAATTGTGAAGATGATGACCAGATAGTTTACAAAAGACAAAATGAAACACTCTATAAAAAAGGCATAAAAATTACGCTACAAAACAGGAGAAAAAATGAGCTAAAAATAATCACACCTAAATATAAACACCAAATTTATATCGCCATGAAATATGATTAAATACTATCTCAGTCGCACTATATTTTAACTTTCCACAATAACTTTCCCGAATTAGCATCTAAGCCAAACATATAAAGCATCCTTACTCCTACCAATACCCCTTTTGTTAATCCAAACCATTCAAAATCGTAGTCGGGATTACCAGATGAAAATACGAAGGCTTTCGGGTTAGCTCTTAAGGCAGCTGTATAGTTGTAATAAATGCCTCCAATTGTACTGCCCCATTTCTTTTTATAGCTATTCTCTACTACATGATATGCGGACAAATGAATATTTGCTGTATCTTGGAGATTTGTGGCTTCCATTATATACACTGTATTTGAATCCGCTCCCAAGCTAACTGAAGACAAACTTGATTGCATGGATAAAGCATCCCATTTAGTTGCACCTATCTTCCCAATTACACGATGTTTGAAAGCTGCAATTTTTTGCCTATCATTCTCAACCAATAGCTTTCCCATTAAAAATGAATACTCATTGCTATGATCTTTCCGAAAATAGTTTCTTACATCTGGAGTTAAGGAAACTTCTCTTTCAGCATCCAGATAAACAACAGAAGATAGTGGATAAATAATGGGATTTAAGTTTGAAGGCATTGTCTTCTCGTTTGAAGCTAATAATGTTTTTTGTGCTAAGCGAAATACGAAACCGTTGTTATTCAACAAAAGCATGCTATTATGCTCGCTGTCAAATTGATAAAAGCGATAGGCTTCTGCTAATGGTACTCTAGGCATTTGCCCAATGGCAGGATTGAGCGATAAAAGGCCACCTTTATTGATTACCATTTTTAGCGAAGCAGGATTTCTTGCATGCAAACCTATCTTTGGATCAGCACTGTAGCACCAAAGCAATTTTCCATCAAACCCCAGTAAGTTAAAGTCTTCGTTTGGTTTACTCACTAAACGTGTAAGAAGTTTCCCTGAATTTGCTTCACGTACTGAATATCGGTATTTTTTATCACCCGATATGTAAGTTCCTCTTTGTCCTGATGATTTAGAACGTACTTGAAAAATTTCTTCTTTACAAATCAGATAACTTTGTGTTTCTGTTTCGCAAATTAAGATCTGAGCAACGTTATCTGCCAGTGCTGTTTCTGGCGATTTGTGAAAACAGGATATCAACATGGTGTAACCTACACATAGCAATAGAAAGATTCTTTTGTTCATATAATTGGTATTGCAAAAAATAATTCATCAGCTAAAGTAAATCAAATCAGCAGATTAGTTTTATAGATACTCCTAAAAGACTAGAGCATTTCTTTTTATCACTTAAATTAAAATTAGGTTAAAAATAAAGTGTAAAAGACCATTGGCATTTAATTTACTAATACAATGAGGTTTAAGGACAATCTGTTTCGTAAACACAAATCAGTCCTCACCTTAAAAGATGATTTTATAGCATGTCAGACTGATTTACCTTTGTTTGTTGGGATAATTCTTTATTTCAACCAAAGCGCTAGAAAATAAATTCAACAAATTATTCACAACAATATGCATAAAAATTTATCCATACCCATCGGTCGAATATATTATTCACTGATGTTTTTTTTGCTAATTTCCTTTAGCAATTTGACCTCATTTGCTCAAAAAAACTATCATGTTGGTCCTGGGCAGACAATGACTAAACTTTCTCAGGTTCCTTGGAACACCCTTGGAGCAGGCGACATAGTGAGCATTCATTATGATCCAAACCCATACCGAGAGAAATTTCTTATCTCCACAAGCGGAGAACCTGGAAATCCAATCACTATCTTAGGTATTCCCGGACCAAATGGAGAAAAACCGATCATTGATGGAGAAAATGCCACCTCTGACCCACAAAAACTAGCTTTTCCAAATACAGATGTTTTTGGACTTATTTTTATTGGGCCTGGAACGGGAGCTGGCTCTTATGGCCCTATTCCACATGATATTATAATCGATAATCTGGAAATCCGAAATGCACATCCTACAAAAACTTTCACGACTGCAAGTGCGCCTCAGACCAAGGTAGCGTACGACGTATTTTCAGCAGGAATCTATGCAGAAAGAGTGCAAGATCTAGTAGTTCGAAATTGTAACATCAACAATTGTGGAATAGGTCTTTTTATTAATTCCAAGTTTCTGTATCATGCTCATTCCAAAAATATCCTTATAGAGAAAAATACTTTTACCAAAATTGGTGTTGTGGGTGATTTTCACGATCACGGTTTGTACGTAGAAGCAGAAAACGTAGTTTATCAATACAATTTTTTCGATAAGTTAATTGATGGTGCATTGGGTGCCTCACTAAAAGACCGTTCATCAGGAAACATATTTAGATACAATTATATTGTTTCGTCTGCTGGCCACGCTGTACAAATTGCTGAGCCGCAAGGCGGAATTGGTGTACTGGATCTGCTGCCCAGCTACAAGGAAACATTTATGTATGGAAATGTTATTTTTAGTGATGTTGATGGTGCAACCCGTTTTATCCGTTATGGCGGTGATCAAGGTGAATATAAATATTATCGCCCGGGTACACTTCATTTTTACAACAATACAGTAGTAATAGAACGTAATAAAACATACAACATTGATCCTTCAAAACCTTCCAAAGCAGCTTATGATGTATCTTTATTTTTAATGGCAGATGGTGGAGATATTGCCGGCGGAGATACCGTTACCATTACCACAAAGGTAGATATGCGCAATAATATCATCTATGGACAAGCTGTTCCAGGCTCTCCTGCAGGCACGATTCCTTCCCAACTTAATATTCTTTCAACAAACTTGTCTGGGGAGGTAAATATGCGCAACAACTGGCTAAGTCCTCATGTAGTTGACCTGTATGAATACAATACATCAGGAGGCGGAAAAAAACCAAATGCTGGTAGGGTAACACATATCAATGACATGTATGGCAATATGGGGTTAAATGACCCTGGTTTTAAAGATTATGCAAATAAAGACTTTTCGCTTTTGCCTACTTCTAATGCTATAGATGGTGGAACAACTCTTTCTACTGCGGCAACCAACTATCCCGTACTGGAAGAATACATCAACCACATGAAGGCTAAAACCCGTACCTTGACCGGCACAATAGATATTGGTGCTTTTGAAAGTAGTGTGCCAGCATTAAATAATGGATATCCTAAGGAATTAACCACAACATATGGTGCAGCTGATTTTAATCCAGCAGGCACTGCATCTGCAAATCCACCAATCCCATATAACAGCAGTGACTTAACAGTAGCAACTATTGTTGCAGGTAAAATTCATATTGTAGGTGCAGGAAAAACAGTGATTAAGGCAAGTGTTGCAGGCCAAGAATACGTGCTTAACCTTACGGTGAACAAAGCTATGCTTACCATTAAACCAGACGTTGTCTACAAAAAAGTTGGTGCCCCTGTGCCTTCAAATTTTAAGGTAACTTACAAGGGCTTTGTTAATGGAGAAAATGAAACAGTTCTTACCAAGTTGCCTACTGTAACTACTAATGCAACAGCAAATTCCCCTATTGTAAGCCCAATAAACCAGACGAATAACTGGAACCCTTACCCACTTGTTGCTAATGGAGCCACTGCAGCAAACTATCAAATTGTTTACGTTAATGGTGTAATGAATATGTATGACGATAAAAAGTTAGCACAGCATATCAGTTTTAATCTGGAAAGCGCTGCTACTTACGGAGATTCAGATTTTGATCCGAATGCATGGAGTGATAATCCAACAATACCAATCACATATACCAGTTCTGATCCCAAAGTAGCAACCATTGTAAACAACAAAATTCATGTTGTTGGTATTGGAACAACAACAATCACGGTAAATCAGCCGGGCAACGCTATCTTCTTAGATCCGGTAAACAGATATGGAAACAGTCCTGTTACAGGTACATTAGAGGTACAAAAGGCAACGCTAAATATCAAAGCGGATTCAAAATCTATCACTGCAGGGTCTCCAATTCCGCCACTTACGGGTACCATCACAGGCTTTGTATTGGGGCAAGACAAAACAGTGCTTACAAAACAACCTACTTATACAACCACAGCTACAGCAACATCACCTCCAGGAACTTATAAAATTATAGCATCTGCTGCTACTGCTGCAAACTATTTTATCAATTACGTATCTGGAACTTTAACAATTACCTCTCAGGCAACAATCCCGCAAGTCATTAAATTTGATCCCCTTGCAGCTGTTACCTATGGAACTGCTGATATACCGCTTACAGCAACAAGTGATAACAATAAAATTCAAATTACTTACCTTAGCAGCAATACAAGTGTAGCGACTATAGTAGGAGGAAAACTTCATATTACGGGTGCTGGGACAGCAGATATTACGGCCAGTCAGGCAGGTGACGCTACCTATATCAGTGCTAAAGATGTGGTTCAGGTGCTCACTGTTAATAAAGCACCACTTACGATTACTGCTGATCCAAAAACAAAACAAGAAGGTAGCGCAAATCCTGCACTTACAGCTAGTTTTTCTGGTTTCGTAAATGGTGAAAATCAAACTGCTTTAATTACGCAACCTACACTAACTACAACTGCTACAATTGCTTCTACACCGGGAGACTATCCCATTACCGCAAGTTCAGCAACAGCAAATAATTATTTGATTAGCTATGTGCCAGGTATTCTAAAAGTTACTGCAAACCCTAATGTACTAACCCCACAAACCATAAATCTTCCTTCAACGGCTACTGCAACTTATGGAGATGCTGATTTTGTACCAGGTGCAACTAGTTCAAATAATACAATTCAAATCACTTACCAAAGCAGTAATCCTTTGGTTGCAACAATTGTAAATGGAAAAATTCATATAAAAGGCGCAGGAACAACAACCATTACGGCAAGCCAACCAGGAGATAGTAAATATAGTCCAGCAACTGATGTTATGCAAACTTTAACAGTCAAGAAAGCCACACTTCTTATTAGTGCTGATATTCAGGTTAAAATAGCTGGTACTCCTAATCCTATATTTACGGTGAGTTATTTTGGATTTGTGTATGGAGAAGATGTAAAAGTACTGACTTCTCCACCAAGCATTACAACAAATGCTACTGTTACCTCCCCTGCTGGTGTTTATCCGTTAACTGTAAGTGGAGCAACAGCAGACAATTATAATATTGCCTATAGTAACAGTACCCTTACCATTTCAAACGCTTTACGCATACCGATAACACTTAGTGATGTCACAAACATTCTTTCTCCAAACGCAGATGGAATAAACGATTACTGGATTATAAAAAATATTAAATTATATCCTGAAAATCATGTGCGAGTATTAGACCTCACTGGTAGAATAGTATTTGAAAAAAGAAACTATGATAACACTTGGGATGGAAAATATAAAGGCAAAAACCTAGGGACAGGTGCATATATCTTTTTGATCGAGCCAGGAGATGGGCACGAAAAACTTAAAGGAACATTGACCATTATACCGTAAAAATAATCCTAAAAGAAAAATATTAATACATTTCGAAACTAGCTTTTCTATCGAAAAGCTAGTTTTTTTTTGCAATTATTGTCAATTTCAAAATAGAGATTTGACTCAATTCCTCTAGCTACTTTGAAAATAAAATCATTTATATAATACTTATTACTAATGACTTAAGAAAACAACTATTCCTTTAAGATTATAGTTAACAGATCCGATAAAAAATACAATGAATATATAGGCTCATCTAATTAAAGAAACTATACAATCTTGATATTTTAAACGGTAACTGTATCTTTATGTCCTATCGTTATTGTGAATACAAGTAAGAATTATTTCAAAATGAATTTTCGCTTTATCCTAACCGTTGTCCTTATTTGCTTTAGCGGCTTCTTTTTACCCTGTTTCGCACAACATGAACTTATAGATAGTTTGAAAATTGTAATTTCTCGCAATACAAAAGATGCTGATCAGGTGAATGCTCTCAATAAGCTTAGTACTGAATATAGCAGATTAGATATCAAGCGTGCTAAACAATTGCTGTATCAATCCATTTCACTTAACAAATCACTAAATAGAGCTGACTTGTTATCATATGCCTATTCACATCTGGCTGCATTACTAGCTAGTACAGGTAAAGTTGATAGTGCTAATATGTATCTATCACTTTTAAAATCTTTATCAGAGCAAACTAAAAATACGTATGCTAATACTGCAAAAGGTTACTACAACTATACAGCAGGATTACTACTTAAACAACAGGGTAACTATAGGGCAGCAATTCCTTATATGAACTTAGGATTGAAGTATTTTACAGCGGATGGTGATCTTTCAGCAATAGCCGCTCAACATATGAGTATTGGCAATACCTATATTAAATTGTTCGAATTTAAGAAAGCATTAGATGCTCATTTAAGTTCTTTACGACTTTTCACTAAAGCTGGAAATAAACGAGGAGTATCTTTCAGCTATCAAAATATTGCCACAGACTTTTATTCAATGAAAATGTATGCTCAAGCGTTGCCTTATGCAAAAAAAGCAATGGAGCTTAAAACTCAATTAAAAGATAAACGTGGTATTGCTGGTGCTGCTATAGGCTTAGGCAATGCCTATGAAGGTTTAATGGATGATAAACTGGCCCTTGATTATTATAAACAAGCATTAAAGGTACTGCGCAGCCTAAATCTGCCACAAGACGAAGCTGAACTTCAGGTAATGATTGGTAACTATTATTCGAGAAAAAATAATTTCATACAGGCTAAATCATCTTACGAACGCAGCTTAGAACTTGCAACACTTGCTAAAGACAGTTCGCTTATACGTAGTGCAGAAGCTAAAATCGCATCGGTTAATAAAAGTCCATCGCTTAATGATGAACAGATCTTACTCCGTGCATTACATGCCGCATCTCGAGATGGTGATAAATCTATGGAAATTGATATTTACCGTTATCTTTCGGATTATTATTCTCAAAAAGGACAATACAAACAGGCCTTACATTATAAAAATGTCTATCTCGAAGTAAGTGACAAAGTGCACAATAATAGTTTGCTCTTACAGCTTAAAAGTATGGAAGAACAGTTTCGTAGAGAGCGGAATATCCAAGAGATTGCAATTTTGAAAAAAGACAGAGAAATAAACCAAGTACGTTTGCAAAAAGAAAAAAACCTTAAGTTTTCAGCTTTTGTAATTGTTTTCCTTCTGCTTATTATTTTATATGTATGGATTGCAAATCAGCGGGCACGTAATATGTTGCAGATGCAAAAGCTCAGAGATGAGCTAAGCCGAGATCTCCATGACGATATTGGGTCTAGATTAACCAATATACAGTTTCTTACACATATCTCACACCAAAGTGATATTGATGAAAAACAAAAAAACATGAATCTAGGGAATATTCGACAGGAAATACTCGCATCTACCCAAGCATTAGATGAAATTGTTTGGAGTATGAAAACATCTCCTGAAGACATGGATAGTTTAACTGTTCGTATTCGTCGTTATACTGGTATTCTTTTCGAAGATGATTCTATCAGAGTTAATATTCACATCAAAGAGAATTTTCCTGATGATCGGATTTACCATGAAACCCAACGAGATTTATTTCTAATGTTTAAAGAGATTTTAAATAACATTATTAAACATGCACATGCCCACATTGTAAATATTGACTTAAGTTATGCAAAGGGCCGTCTATATCTTAAAATTATTGATAATGGTGTTGGCTTTGATGCTTCGAAAATTTCTTCAAAACGAAATGGATTATCAAATCTTAAAAGTCGTGCTGAGAAATGGAATGGAAGCTTTGAGATTAAAAGCTCACCCGGCATGGGAACTCAAGCATTGTTTATTATTCCTTACAATCGAATTTCTTTTCGTGGGTTCTTAAATCAACTTAATAGATACAATCGTAGCTTCTTGCAGCGTCTTAACCTATCTAAAGATTAAATTTTCTTCCGGTTATGATGTAAGTTTAAAAAACATTGCACTTTTTATACATCTACTTATTTAAATTCTTTAATAGTGCAATAAACAAATGGAGGCTTTTGGCCTCCCTTTGTTAAATATTTAAAATAGTTAGTTCACGATCGTGAAGAAGTTCTTGATCTTGCCCATTCCCTTTCCGAAGTCCAGCACATAGTAATAGGTATCCGTGGCCAGTGGTGAACCTTTGTACATCCCGTCGAAATCATTCTGGTAGTTTTCACTCTGGTATACCGTACGACCTTCCCTATCTACAATGGTAAGCTTTGCCGCTGGGTAATTCCCTAGCCCCTTGATCACCAGTTTATCATTTATCCCATCGCCGTTTGGTGTCAGGATATTATTGGCATCCAGCTTGAAGCTTGCAATCGATTTCAGTGAGATGGTCAGCGTTGATGGCACAAAGCTCAGCGTATAGTTGCTGCCAGCTGTCAAACTTCCCAAGCCTATCGCATAGCTGCCCACGCCCTCTCCAGGTACCCTGTCCAGCTGTCCGGAGAAGCTGTCCGTTCCGATCAGCTTTCCACTGCTTAAAGAGTAAGTCAATGCTGGGTCTGCATCTCCGATGTTCTTGGTCATGGCATTGGCACTTACCGTTACCGCTGCCTTGTTGATGGTTAGTATCTGGCTGGCCTGTGCCGCTGCCGAATACTGGTTATCTCCTATCTGGTCTGCATAGATGGTGACCGTACCTGCTTTAAGGATATGCACCTTACCGTTTACAACAGTAGCAATGCTGTTGTCGCTGCTCGAGTAGCCCACTGGAAGTGCCGAGCTTGCTGTAGCGATCACGTCAAAGTCCGCATCACCATAGGTCTTAACCGGTATGGCATTAAAGATAATGCTCTGTGAAAAGAACAGGTGGACCGGTTTGGCCGAAACCTCATTCGAATAGGTACTCTCGGCGTTAGCGGTATTCTTAGCTGTGATACGGTAATAGTAGGTGGTACCGTTGGTTAAATTAGGATGGGTATAGGTTAACACATCCTTCTGCACACTTGTTAACAGCATAGTCGGGTTTGGCGAAGTTCCGCCATAGATCTCGTAGCTGGCAACATCGCTTTCGCTGTTCGCATTCCAAGTTAACTGAACCTGTGCATCGCCAGCAGTAGCAGTTAAGCCCTGTGGCGCTGCAATATTGTTGACCGGTGCCGCTGTAATGGTCAACTGCGCATCTGTAAAGTTGATCTTATAATCATTGCTCAGGCTCAGTGAACCAAGGGTGATGTCATAAGAACCTACAGCTTCCCCAGCGATACGTGAAAGGTTTCCGCCGAAGGTATCCCCATTGACCAGGTTCGGCGTATAGGTATAGGTAAATACTGGATCTAGTGTGTTGAAGACTTTTGTTTTTGCATCAGCGGCAACATCGATCTGTTTCTGGGCAATGGTGAGCACACGTGATACCTGCCCTGCCTTATTGTATGCATTATTATCCCCTCCCTGGTCTGCGGATATGGTAACCGTACCTGCATGCAGGATATGTACCGTACTGCCTGTTACCGTAGCAATGCTGTTATCGCTGCTGGTATAGGTAACCTGCAGCCCTGAACTTGCCGTAGCCGTTAGGTCAAAGTCGGCATCGCCATATACCCTATCCGTTAAAGGTGCAAAGGTAATGGTTTGGTCGGCTTTAAGTGCTAGGCCTGGAAGAGGTGTTGCTGAAGCGTCTGTAGAATAATCACTTATATAATCAGAATTATCTATTGCTGCAATTCGATAATAATACTTGGTACCATTGGTTAAATTGACATCGGTATAGGTAAATGTACCTGCCGGAACACTTTTGATTAAAGTAGTCGGGTTTGGGGAAGTATCGCGATAAATTTCATAATACCATATGTCACTTTCGCTATTAGCAGTCCAGTCTAGTTTAACCAGTGCATCTCCTGGATTAGCGCTTAAACCTTGTGGAGCCAATGGAACTCCATTTACCATTAAAGTTTCACCAGCAAAAGGTAAACCTTCTGCTACTTTATAAGGCCATGCTCCATCGTCTACCAGATTTAAGGTTAATGAACCATCTCCTCCCAAGGGCACATTCAATGAAATTAGATAAGAATTAGGATCATTCGGATCGGGAATACCACCAGTAACTGTTACCCCAAATACGCCCCCTGTCATGGTAACGGTGAAATTCGAAGTGCTTAAAAAATCTATTGGAGCTGAAAATTTAACACGGTAAAGTGGTCCTGATTTCGGAGAATTTAATGGACCCTGAATTAATGGCTTTATCTCTACAATACTTACCGGAATATCAACACTCATAATTTGACCAATAATTTCAGGTAAATTAGGTTTCTCTTGAGCGACGGCCGCATAATAATATTTACCAGGAGGCAAATTCTTAACATCGAACGAGAAGTCAACAAAGCCAATGCCCTTAGAGATATCTTTTGCTACAGAAGATGCTAAAACCCCACCAGATAAATCTGGTTTAGTACCATAAAGAATATCCGCATATACTCCATCCAATGTTGTTTTTACTGAGCCGTTTAAGGTTACACCCCCAGCACTGACATTTGTAGCGGGCAGCGTAATAACTAATAGGGGCGGCTCAATGGTATATATTTCACCTTTAACTGGTAAAGCATTGCTGATGGATGACGATAAATTAGTTGTATTCGCTAAGGAAAGTTGAACGGTTCCATTACCTCCCGGCGCAATGGTTAGGGTTACAAACCATGAATTAGGTTTGGCTGGATTACCACTTTTAACAACTGTAGAAATTGCCGCGTTCACTGTTCCAGTAGTGGCCAAACTTAGGTTAGCTGCACTTAGGTTGTTTACCACTCCGTTAAATTCTACTTCGTACAGCAACAGGCCGGTACTGCCATCGTTTGGATTTGGCGAAGCTGTTTTGATGGCGTTGATCGCATAGTCCACCTGCACGCTCATAATTTCTCCGTAGGTATCCTTGCCATTGGCAGTGGCCACCACTCTGTAATAGTAAGTGCCCGGAATGGTAACATTATCAAATGCAAATGATGTCTGCGTTAGGCCAGATCCTGCGGTTACCACAGGATTTACAGTAGCATCAGCAGCGAATTTACTGCTAAAATCAGCCAAGGTACTAAACTCATATTTCACATTAACATCACTCGAATTAGTTCTAACAGCACCATTTAAGGTGGCGCTGGTTGGGGTGATATTGGTAGCGGGTAAGGTAGTGGCAATTACATCTGGAGTGATGGTAACCACTTCTCCTGCAAATGGAAGTGTAGTGCTGATTGGAGCAGACAAATTATTGGCATTGACCAATGAAAGCTGAATCGTTCCATTATCAGTAATTTTACCTAAAGCGACTGTCACTTGCCACAAATTGCCAGCAACTGGGTTTTGGATAACATTGCTAATAGTAGCGTTTGTTACCCCACCAGTCTGGGTAAGCGCAAAGTTAGCAGCATCCAAACCATTTACTACTCCAGAAAAATCAACTTTATAAACTACACTCCCTGTTGTGCCATTATTCGGATTAGGTGAAATTGTGGTGATCGCACTAATTTCTGTTTTAATCTCGAAGCTTAATATAGCACCTCGCGAAACTTCTCCATTAGTGTTAGTCGCTACCACACGATAATAATAAATGCCTGGAGCACCAGGATCGTTTAATGTGTAACTCACATCTTTAACCCCGGAACCTGCCATTATAGTACCATTTGTAGTGGCGGCAAATGTAAAGCTGGTAGATAAATCAGGAGTTGTACCAACCTCAAAACCTACAATAACATCTGCTGTATTGGCTTTAACCGTAGCGTTTAGAGTAACCGCAGCACTCGAAATATTAGTTGGAGGCAGGGTAGTTAACTCTGTTGGAATAATTTGAGTGTTTAAAAGTATGGAGGTACTGCCTGGAAGAGACGTGCCACTTCCATATATAATATCCGATTTACCATCCCCATCTGCATCGGACAAAAATACTTTTGATTGTGATGTTGCAGTTGGAATTGATACTGGAGGCAGAAAACTATTGGTGGCGGCAAAATCGTTAATGTAAATTTCTGCCGCTCCAGAACTTGGATTATTTAAGATTAAGTCTGATTTTCCATCTCCATTGGCATCTTCAATTTCCAATGAGATAGAAAGAGATGCTAAACTTTTATTAGTAACAGGATAATTTAAACTTGCAGAAAATGATCCTGCCCCTTGATTACGTTTTACAACGAAATTATCATTATATAAAACTATCATTTCTGGTAACCCCTCTCCAGTTAGGTCTACAAAGTCTAAACCTTTGGAAATACTTGTGTATTCAGGAATTGGATATGATTTTGGGGTTAATTGTATATTTCCCGGTGTCGAAGTATTACGATAAATAGTTACTTCTCCATAATTGGCTCCTATTGCAATATCAAAAACCCCTCGATTTTCGGTATCGGCAGCTTTTAACGCATAAATAGTATAATTTGCTTTTGCAAGTTGATAATTATTCTCCTTACCAAATGTAATTGCTGAAGAAGATGATGTATTTAGCATAACTGTAAAATCTTGAGTTCCAACATCCGCTATAATTAAATCTGTTTTACCATCATGATCAATATCTGCTGTTTCAAGAAAATATCCAGTAATTCCAATAGGAATATCAGCAGCAGAAAAAGAAATTCCTGGAGTACTCGGATTTGATGTATTTGTATATATGGTGATTTTTTTTAAAGCCCTAGTAACTGTTACAATATCAAGGAGTCCATCACCATTAAAATCCGCAACTTTAGTTGTCATGGAGTTGTTATCAGAAACAACTGGATTAATTGAATTCTGATTTGTAGTAAAACTTAGTGTTCCAGGCGTTGAGTTATTTCTTTCTATAATCAAATTAGAACCTCCAGTAGAAATTAAAAAGTCAATTTTCCCATCATTATCAAAATCTTTGGGAATGATATCATAAGATTTTGGAAGATAAATCACAGTTGGTGAAGTTGCAAATGTTAGAGGCCCAGAACTTGTATAAGTAATATTAAATGAGTTATCTGTACTGCAAGTTAGGTTAGTCTCCAGATTGGTAATGGTTAGGTCACCATTATCAGTTCCAACAGCTACCTCGGCTACCAGTTGTGTACTTGAAATTACTTGAATGTTTCTTGCCATTACTGCTCCAAAAAACACCATATTTTTTGTGGGGTCTAAGCTAAACCCTGTACCTGTAATATGAACTTGGGTTCCTATGGGCCCTTTTTTTGGACTGAAGTCGCTTATCGTAGGCGCTTGAGCATTAACTTTTATGCTAAGCATCAATAGGAATACACTGAGCAATAAGCCTGGCAATTTTTTGGATAACTGTTTTTTCATAGGTAGTTAATCTATTTCCGGAATGTATTTTTTTATACCCAAGAGCCTATGCTAATTCCTAGCAAAGGCTTTGAGCTTATCTAATTTGTGAGCGAGAATTAAGATGGGGTTACACTATTCCTTGAGAAATTATTTCTGCTGTAGACATAGCCATCGTAATTTAATGAGCAAAATTACAGGGTGATTCTTTAGTAAAAAATCATCTTTTGGGGTGGTTTTATATAAAGTAGGATTGATAGTGGTTGTTAATTTTCAAGAAAGTCATCGGTATAGCGATAATGCTGTGTTTAATTTTTTAAAGCGTAGTCATGATCGAAAAGAAATGTTAATTTTCGCCTCATTGGCCGGCGGGGCCTAATTCTTTTTTATGGAAAAAAGAACCAAAAACCACCGAAGCGCCTGATGCTACAGCGTTTACTGCTGTGGCTAATTGATGCAAACCGCACCAGCCAAGGTCGGTTGTATCCTAAACGGAGAGTTCTTTGTGCTATCGCTCCTAAGGCCAATTCCTATGACTTTTTTGTCGTCATTGCGAGGAACGAAGCTAGCTTATGAAGCGTAGTTTAGTCTATTATATTTTCGCCTCATTGGCCGGCGGGGCCTAGTCCTTTTTTATGGAAAAAAGAACCAAAAACCACCGAAGCGCCTGATGCTGCAGCGTCACTGCTGTGGCTAATTGTTACAAACCGCACCAGCCAAGGTCGGTTTATAGGTAAATGAGGGTTCTTGCTGCTATCGCTCTGAAGCCCAATTCTTAAGATAGCTTCCATATTTTTCATCATTGCGAGGAACGAAGCTAGCTTACAACGATGATGTTAGCTAGACAAACGCTTTAAGGTTGCTTCGTGCCTCGCAATGACGTATATTTTTAATTTACCCTAAACGGAGAGTTCTTGCTGCTAGCGCTTTTAAGCCTAATTTCAATGCTTTAAAAATGTCCGAAATTGTCTGTGTATGTCCGGAAATGTCAGTTAAAAAGTGATCTTGTCCTAGAGTTGTTCGAGGATTGTCCTAGGTTTGTTCTGCTCAAAGGGCCTTTTTCAGGAGAAACGTAGGAGGAGACTGGGAGGAATGTGGGAGAAATGAATACTAAATTTTGAATTTAGGTATGCTTAAAAATCAGCTTTAGGCGGATAGCCAAAAATTATGTGCTAAAGCATTTTGCAAAAACCTACCTTAAAAGACGATTGACCAGAAATTCCAAAGCGGTTAAATTTGGACTGTAATTTATTTTAATAATTTAATCGTCATTTCGACTGGAACATAGCGAAATAGATAACTAAAAAAAAAGCGTAGCCAAACCTTTGAACCTAATATTTACTACAAGGCCAAAGATTTAGTTTGCTAATAATCGTTATTCTCTGCTTAGCTCGAAATGAAGATGACACCATATAATTTCACCGCCTTTAGGCTTAACCAAAGAAAAATGAATTTAAGATTGCTTTACATCGGTGCGATTGCCGCGATGAACTATTTACTTCCCGCTACTGTTAAAGATAAATTAGCGCCTAGTGCTACGATTGTTAGCTTAACGCCTATTTTTCCAGTCGTTAAGGATTATTTAATGGTTCCTGGCCCTATCTCCTTTATGCAAAAAAAATATAGTCTTTCTTACAGTGCGCACCCAACTCCTGCTTACTTTCAGCAAGAATATATTGTAAAAGGCGAACTGCCTGAAAAATATAATGAAATGGTGATGGTGCAGTTAATGCTTGGTCAAGTAAAAATTGAAGATGCAGTTGCGGCAAAGGTAAAAGAGCTTAAAATTAGAAAAGACAATGATCCTATGGTGAATTTTAAGGTGACTAATCTGCCAAAGTCTGGCGAGATTGTGTTAGAGTTTACCTTAAGTGCAGGAGAAGGCAAGGCAACAATTGCAGAATGGAATGTTTACCGTTACCATGCCTATAATCAGGCAACAACGAAACAACAGGGCCTATCGCTTTTGGGTTTTAGTAAACGTTTTTATGGTACAAATGCCTATAAAAATCTTAAAGATGCTACTACAGGATTAGGCACTATAAAAGCTGAATTCTTAAAACTTCATTCGCCAGATTTAAAACCTACTCACTAATCTCTCTACTTGTTATGTCTCAATTAATCACCGGTCCTTACCTAGAAGAAAGTCAGAATAAAATCTATCATTTGCTATTTGGAGATGATTTAGAGCTTATCTCTAAAGATGCATTATCAACTCACCCCTTAAACTTATTAAATAAGGGCGTATCTGATGAAGCTCAAATGCTTCAGATTGCGAATGATCCAAATGTTGACTCTAGATATCGTTTACTTTTTTGGAAAGAGCTTTTTGAAGAAGGTGTTGATCCTGCGCAAATGGAAGTATTGGGCGTGGTGGTAGAAGTTGGCTTAGAAAATGGTTTAGATGTGGTTGCAGCTTATAAAGATGGTTCTTGTCGTTACATTAACCATACAGGGAAAACCATTTTCTATGATTCACCAAATGAGGAGTCGTTAAAATTAACAACAGATTTATTGAATAAAGGTGAAATCGTAGCTGGTAAAATTGGTCCGTGGTATAAACCTCGTAGAGATTTTCCTGAAAAGGGCACAATCCGTTTATCTTTTTTGGCCAATAATGGTTTGTATTTTGGAGAGGGAAACCTTGACGTGATGTATAAAGATGAAATGGCTGCCCCAGTAATTGATACTGCTATTGCATTAATGAATTATTTGATTGATAGGGTGTTAGCTAAAAATTAAAATACATAGGTTAAGGAATTGCTCCCTTGTTTATTATAGACCAATAAATCCTTCGAAAACTTTTAATAGTTCTTATCGCTTCGCGGACAAACTTTTTTCCAACAGATGAAAAAAGTATGCAAAATACCGCAGCAAAGCGAAGCTCATTTATAACATTTAATAAATATATGCGCATAAATAAATCCACGGCTGCGCCTAGCGCTGTTAAAGTTTCTGAGTAGGCTAATTTATTGCATTCCGCACTAGCCAAGGCCGATTTTAGGTAAACGAAGAAATACTGATGGGGCTAGAGTATTTGCAAATGGCAAAATGCTTAACCAACCAACATTATATCAAATTTGAAAACAAAAATATGACCTTAAGTTTAATCGTTTAAAACTATGAACATACAAAAGTTATTACCGCTGATTTTATTGATATGTGTTCCTATATGGTTAAAAGCACAAGATAGTCCAGAAGATTTTGAATTAAAGGGCATGAAATCATTTATTGCTGCTTTAAATAAAAATGAGAAAGTGCGTTTATCAAATATGACCCACTATCCAATTAAGGTAACCATCAAAAAGAAAATTGTTACTTTAAAAAACAATAAGGATTTTATTACTTATTACGACCGAGTTTTTACCAAAGCTTTTAAATCAGAAATTGAAAGGGATCTGAGTTGGGAGAATCTGTTATCTGACCCAAAAGATGGATCTTGGGGAATTGGTGTCGGTCAATTGTGGTTTACCGATTACGGCAAAAGAGGCGTGTTGTGTAGTGCAATAAATAATGTCTGGTAATACCTGAAAAGATATTAATGAAGTCAGTATCTTCTTCAATCTATCACTCAAAAAATGGTATATTTCATATTCTTTAAATATTAATCTTTAACCTCAACTATGGGTTGGGGAACTTCTTAAGGGTGATGTGCAGTTTGGCAGCGTCTATAGAACGGGGCAGATGGATATCCTCCTCTTTTTTAGCAGAAGAGGAAAGCTTCGAATAATAGGCATGCAGTACATTCAACTCCTCCTCGGTAAGGCTCTCAATATTCACCATACGGTTACTGGTGTAATGAGAAGCTGCAATCAGTTCGTTTAGCTTCAACTGGATCGCCTTACCATCCTTATTTTGAGATTTTTGAATCAGAAATACCATCAGAAAAGTCACGATTGTTGTTCCGGTATTAATTACCAATTGCCAGGTATTCGAAAAATGGAATATAGGTCCACTTATTGCCCAGGACATCACAAACACAAGTGCAACTAAAAAAGCTGCTGAACTCCCAGCCCAACAAGTCATTGAATGAGCAATCTTTTCAAAGTTTAACTTTCTCTTTTTTTTCATTTGCTTTGAGTTTACTGTTTTCGTTCTTATATTCTCCCTGTTCATATCCGGCCAGGAACTCCTTATAATCATTATCGTTTTGTTTTGCGAGCTCTCTTGCCATGTACACTATTTGCTCTTTCCAACTGGTAAAATCTAGACCAAATTTCCTGAGCTCATCTATATTTGCAGAACCCTCCATCCCACCACTTCGTAATTGGCTAGAAGCGGTAAGTGCGCCCATATCCTCAATCACCTGGATTAGCGAACGATAATTGCCAGCAACCAATGAAAAGTCAAAGGTATCTTCCATAGGCTGCATCTCACCCAAAACATAGCTCTCGCCTTCAAACTCGGTCACATCAAGCAGTGCTGATGATACATACTGCATTCGCTGCTGTATGGAAACAATTCGCTCCGCCTGGGTATCCCACCTTGGCTTTGTTTCAACAAAGGGCGAAAGGGAAGAATCAAACGACTGTTTCATATCTAGTAAAAGATATCTTCCCTTCACCGTTGTGCTCCTTAACAGGAAAAGATACCGCTTTACCCCAAGGCTACCAGTACCTGCAATGCGGAACACTACATCCTTTACCTTATAATTATATGGGCTTGCTGGACTTGTTTCCAGCCAGTTAGAGATATGTGCAATTAAGGCAGATTTTAGCTTTTTTTCGACCTTAGCATGCTTTTCATGTTCCAGTGACAGTAAGATCTTTTTTCCCTTGGAAACCGTTCGCTTGCCTAGTAACTGTTTATAGCTCCTACGCTCGGAATGCTTAAGAAAATTGGAAACAATGCCCCTAGCAGTTCTCGGATCAATTGCGACTGCCTTACCCTTGGCAAGTACAGAAGAGTAGCTTCCAAGAAATATAGAGACAAGATTTGCTGCCTGATCTTCAGCAATCTCATACACTTCAAAGGCAACAAAGATGCTGGTTACTAATCGGATGATTTCAAAAATTGCAGGAGCAAGCACCCCTTCGTCAAAATCATTTAAATCAAAATAGATCAGTCCATTTTCTCCACGGTAGCTACCAAAATTCTCGATATGCAAATCGCCACAAATCCATACTAAGGGAGAAGTAGGTATCCCTTTCATCTTACAAAGCCGGTCGTAAAAAAGGTGGCAGGTTCCTCGGAAAAACCGGAAAGCATTTTCTGCCATTCTAGTATATTTTAACTGCGTCATTTCAGGCAGCCTTGGGAAATTAAAATCTAATATTTGTTTGCGTAAGTTTTTCTCCATATAGATACCGAACACGTGTAAAGGCGATAATGTTTTCCGTTAGCTGGAGATAATAAAAACAAATGTAATTAGCTTGAGTTGCTGTTATTGGGTATTATAGCAACAGAAGGATTTTTATGATCTAGTAAGTGACTACAACCTGTTTCTGCTTGCCGAGCTTACACCCATACAACTTCTATGTATGAACAATTCTAAACAAAAAGCTAAAAACCCCTGTTCAAAAAAGAGATACACAATTGAGTTATGCAAAAATTAATCTACATTTTAGAAGATAACGACGACCTTCGTGAACTGTATGGATTTATTCTTGAAGGAGAAAACTATAGCCTTAAAATGTTTGCAACCGTGACCAGCTTCATGGAAAACTCTCGGAGCGTTCCCGACCTTTACTTATTGGATGTGATGCTTCCAGATGGTGATGGTATGGTACTTTGCGAGGAACTAAAGGCTAATCCTAAAACTTCTCATGTTCCAATCATCCTAATTTCTGCCCACAAAGGTACCGAAGAGGCAAACCAGCGCTGCCCAGACGCATCATTCATCCCAAAACCGTTTAACATTGATGAATTGACTCGAAAGGTAGCACAACTCATTACATAAAAGTCATTGAAAAGCTTCTTTGATAATAGTTAAACGGTTTGATATATCTAAGTTAAAGATTTGAATTTCCCATTTGATGTTCTGAAATTAGCTCACCTATCTGCCCCGCGAAATCACTACCCATATCATCCATCGTTTTCCATTCCACATCAAAATTACCTACCTCAGGATAAACTACACCTATCTTTTGCTCACCGTCCATTACCCTAAATGTTCCATTCTCTTGGGGTTCAATGGTATAGGTTTTATCTATTAATTGAATTTCGAAACTTTCCATAACATATTTTTTACTGTAAACACATGGCAAGTGACATTGTTCAAATTATGTTTTTTTATAATTTCAGGTAGAACAAAAGGTTGTATTAAATCTAGTGAATCGAGACTCTGCCACAGGATTAAAAAAACAATACGATCAGATTGTTGTATGTTTAGGTGGAGAGCATCGCATCAAAGCTAAGCACATTATAACAATATAAATATCGTGTACGTATTAAGCTTTAGGAATGATAAACCAGAAAGTACTTCCTTTGCCCTCTTCACTATCTACACCAATCTTTCCTTTATGCCTTTCAATTATATCTGCGCTAATATACAAGCCTAATCCCAAACCCGAGACCTGGGCTCCAGATGGATCGGCTCTAAAATAGCGTTCGAAGAGATGGGGCAATTTTTCCTTCGCAATACCTGGCCCGGTATCTCTTACAGACACCTTGGCTGTATCACCTAAATCCTCTACGGTTAAAAATATTTTGTTTTCATTCGGTGCGTACTTAATTGCATTGTTCACGAAGTTAACGACAACTTGTTCAAGGCGATGTTCATCTGCAATGACCTGAAGGTTTCTGTCGCCCTCTACAATCAGTTCATAGGTTCCTAATTGTCTCACATGGGTACAACAGTCATCGAGCATTTGTGCAATGGTAAAGTTTTCTTTATTCAACTGCACAAGCCCCTCTTGCATTCGGGTTACATTCAGGAGGTCCTCAACTAGTTCAGATATTTTGTTCATACTCCGTGCCGACTGCTCAATGAGCTTTGGAAAATGTGGAGAGGAATTATCTTTCATGCGTTGTAGCAATTGTAAGGAGGCTTTTAGACTAGTTATAGGTGTTTTTAGCTCGTGGCTTGCAATTGAAATAAAATCATCTTTTTGCTGCTGAAGCTTTTTATATGCTGTAATATCCAGCACAGTGCCCAATATCCTTTTAGGTTGACCATTATTGTGATAGTAAATTTTACCATGAAACCTAGCCCAACGGAGCGAACCATCAGCTTTTTGAAACCTTGTTTCATAAAAAAGCTTGCCATCATTTTTTGCTGCTTCATGGGCGGCTGGACTTAAGTCAACATCGTCTGGATGATACATTTGTATGATCTCCTCTCTCCTTACCCCATTCGCCACACCAAAGATTAAGTTAAAGCGACCACCGGTAGTAAGTGTATCGGTTTCATAGCTATAATCATAGGTGCCAATTTCAGCTGCCTCTACGGCAAGTCTATTTCGTTCTTCTGAATCTTCAATGCTATGTCTAGCTATCACCTTATCGGTTACATCATTTCCAACTACCATGACAGAGATAATTTCTCCGGATAAGCCCCTCAATGGTTCGTAAACAAAATCTATAAATATTCTTTCTGGAACTCCCTTACGGATTAACGTTACCTCATGTTCTCTAGCGTGGAAGGGAATGCCTGTATCAATTACATTTTGCAGTACCGGTGCATAACCCTCTGCAGCTTCCGCAACTGCATCCCAAATGGTATGATCCTCAAGTTCTATCCTTTCCTTTCCAACCAATTCAAGATAGGCATCATTCACATCAGTAATCATTAAATCTTGTGCCCTGATGACACAAATAGCGACTGGCGCCTGCCTAATTAGAGTGCGAAAACGACGCTCACTAATCACAAGTTCATTAAAAGACTTTTCAAGTTCTTCATTGGTTGCAGCTAGCTCTTCATTTACGGCAGCCAGTTCTTCATTAGAAGTGGCTAGCTCCTCATTTAAGTCTTGCAATAGCTGTTCGTCCTCTTTTCTTTGAGTGATATCTACACACGAACTGATATAACCCGCAAAGGTACCATCAGAGAGAAATCTTGGGGTTCCCTTCTTTAACATCCAGTGTACCTTACCATCTACCCCTCTCAGCCTAAATTCATTTGAATAAGATACTCGCTTCTGATATGCGCCTAATTGAACTGATTTATATTCCTCACTGTCTCTTTCATCCATCAGATCTTCCCAGCCCGAATCTATTAATTGCTTTGACGTACGTCCAGTCAGTTTAGTCCAGGCTTTGTTAAAATAGAACTTTTTGCCTGTTTCGTTTCCTACGGCTATTAATATATCTGTATTTTCGGCCATACTGCGAAAACGTTCTTCGCTTTCGGCAAAGGCTTTAACCCTTTCTTCTACCCTCTGCTCTAGGTCTCTGTTCATCACAAAAAGATCTTCCCTACTTTTAGAAAGTTCTTCGTTAATTGCATTGAGCTCCTCGTTAGAAGAAGCTAATTCCTCATTTAATGATTGTTCTCGTTGCAAAAGCTCCCGATTCTGTACTGCCTCTTTCAGTTCACGCCTATTTAAGTACCGTTCTGTCACGTCGGTCGCTGTATGTAAAATGGCAATTACATTGTTATTGCTATCTTTTACAGCCCTATATTCAAAATCAAAGTAAAATGTTTTAGTCTCCCCATTAATCATGAGGTCTGCAGCGGTATCGCTTCCCGAAATAGTTATTCCCTCACGCCAAACACGAGCAAACATTTCTATAAAAGGCTGGCCCTCCAGCTCAGGTAATGCCTGCGCTAATGTCTTACCAATTACCTGATTATCTTTGCCCCAGATATTGAGCATTGCTTTATTTGCAAACTTGATGGTAGCATCTTCGCCCACATGTACTGCAGTAGCTGTTTTGGTTAGCGATAGAATATAGTTTAATTGTTCGACGCTCAATTCAGCTGTTTCTTTCATAGGTTTAAGTCAGGTAATAGTATATTAAACGCTAATTTAGTAAATAGGTTTAGAAGAAAATACGTTTTTTAGTTAATCTACACATCAAATTAATTGAAATGTATTTATTATCAATTCAAATTAACTTAATTGATCTGTAGTATGTTCAGGTGGGAAGGGAAAATGGTGGAGAATACCGGATTCGAACCGGTCACCTCTTGCCTGCCAGGCAAGCGCTCTAGCCAAATGAGCTAATCCCCCATTTTAATTGGCAGTTTCAGTTAACAGCTGCCATATTTAGTGAATGAGGCACAAAAGTAATTAAAAGTTTAGGGCTCGCAAATTTATTTCCTAGAATATCAAATATTAGAATACTGAACTCGATAATTCCTAATTATTGTTTCAACATGTATCATTTTTGTTATTTATTGTTATTTTAGAGCTTAAATTATGCACTCAAAATTTACGGCTCTCAAACTCTCAATGTTGCTGATGCTCATTATCATGAGCACTATTTTGCCTGCACAAACCCCTGGCAGTCCTCCCCCATTAAAAGATATTTCTGAAATAAAATTGATGCCGGCATCTATTGATAAGGTGACCCAATTGGTTAGATACTGCCGAAATCCAAAAATGGTCTATTCTGATGAATTAAAAGTTTTGCTAGAAGAATCCTTACAATACACAAGGGAGGCCAAGCGAGATGAGCTAACGGTAAGTTTGCTTTCTGTGACAGCTCTCGTAGAATTAGGCTTAGGCAATCAGGAAAATGCGGTGAAATATATTAAACAAGCTGAAACTTATTTAGGGCAATTACCTGAAAGAGCGGTTGTAAATGTATTATCTGATTTAACAAGGGTTTATACTCGTATTGGGGATAATGAAAAATCATCTTTTTACAATGATAAACTGGAGGCATTTACAAAAGATAAGCCTCAATTTATTATTCCCCGTGTGCTAAATTTACGAAATAGAGCAAATTTAGATTTGAAAGCTGGAAATAATGAAAAGTTAAAACCTACTTACGAATTAGCGCTCAAATTAGCCAAGGAAAGCAATAATGTTGCCTTATTAAAAGATACACGTTTTGCCTATGCTAATGCACTTTTAAGTGTAAGAAAGGATGACGAAGCTTTTTCCATTCTAAAAGATCTTATTCCTGATTTGGATAACGCCATGACAGATCGTACAGGTTTGTTTTTTGAGATTTTATCTAGGAACTATGAGAAAAACGGCGATTACAAGAATGCTTTTATCTATGCAGAAAAGACATTCAACTTACCTAATGCGACTACCCAACAAAAAGGAAATGGCATTAATAAAATGATTAATCTGTCGTTTCTGCTAAAGAATTACAGCAATTTCGAGAGTTACTATGCCGAGCATAAAAAGTTTGGCATGGATCAAAATAGTTTACATTCGCGTAAACAATATCAGTTGGCAGAAAGTAGATATTTCGATGCTAAAGAAAACCATAAATTGGCTAAAGCAAACTACCTCAAGGCTTTCATGCTAAAAATGGCTAAACAATATACTCCGAATATTGATGTTGAAATTTTGACAGGACTTTCGAATATATATGCAAGAGAAGGAAAAAGTGATTCGGCTTCTTTCTACTTTAAAAAAGCACAGGGGCTCATTAAAAAATATTCAATGCCACCAGCCACACGGTTGATTTACGCAAATGCCTTAAAAAACTTCTCTCAATATAACACAGTTGGTCAAGATACATTGATTAAAAATTTGGAGCAGGAAATGCATTTGAAAGATACCTTGTACCACATGAGTTTGTCTAAAATTACAAATGAACTCGAAACCAAGTACAGGGTAAATGAAAAAGAGAAAGAATTAGCGCTGACGAAAAAGCAAAAGCAAGTACAGGAGCTAGAGCTTAATCAACAAAAACAACGTAATTTATTAATTATTATAGGGGCTACCATAGTGGTGTTATTGCTTGGTGGCATTGCCTATATTATCGCTCAACGTAAAAAACAAGCGATTCTTTTACACGATGCAACTTTAAGTGACTTAAAAAAACAACATCATATTGATTTGATGAATACGCTGACGGATGCGCAAGAAGAAGAAAAGAAAAGAATAGCTGGGCGTTTGCACGATGAGGTTGGTGCTATGTTATCTATCGCTAAACTTAACATTAATACCTTGCAAGACAATTTATTTGTAGCTGATAGTGATGCAGAAAATAAACTGAAGACTACTAAAAATTTAATGAATGATATCTCTGAAACAGTAAGAAATATTAGTCATACGCTAATGCCAATTGCATTGGAAAAATATGGGTTTAAAGCAGCTATTCTGGATCTCCTCACCAACATTAAGGCTGCAAATAGTTTGCATGTAGAACATGTAATTGAAGGATTGGACGACACCAAGGATTGGCCTCAAAACTTTATACTGAGTGCCTATCGTATTATTCAAGAAATTGTAAATAATACCATTAAACATGCCCAAGCAACTCATTTGTTTGTACAAATTATCGAATTAGAAAATGCCATCACTATTTATATTGAAGATAATGGCAAGGGCATACCCAACGAAAACACCGAGACCACAGGTGTTGGAATGAAGTTATTACAAACCAACATTGCGTATTTGTCTGGAAAATTAGAGATAAAAGGCGAACCAAATGCAGGTACCTTTGCATTAATTGAATTACCCATACCAAAAACTACAACATTATGAAAATTCAATTGATATTGGCAGATGATCATCCTGTAGTTTTACAAGGAATAAAGGCTCATTTTAGTAACGATGAACGCTTCGAAATTATAGCAATGGTAAATAATGGACTTGAGCTTTTAAACTCGTCGTTGTTAACCGAGGCAGACCTTATTCTTTTAGATTTAAATATGCCTGGCCTTGATGGCCTTAAAGCTTTAAACGAATTAAAGGACAAAAAAATTAAAGCGAAAATTATCGTCCTCACAAATTACCACTCGTTTGAATTGGTAAAGGATTGCAAACACAGAGGTGCGAGTGCTTACATGGTAAAATCTGATGACTTGCAAAACTTAGCCACTATTATTTTAGAAGTATTAGCTGGAAAAGAGTTCTTTCCAAGTTTTGAGGAGAAAGAAATGCCTGATACACAGTTTTCTTATTTCGATGATTTCTTAAAAAAGTATAAATTAACCAAAAGAGAGGTGGAAATTATTCGTTTGGTTTGTCAAAATCTCCGTACTAAGGACATTGCCGAACGCTTATATCTTTCGGAGTTTACTGTGCATACTCATCGAAAAAACATCATGCGTAAGTTAGAGCTATCAGATTCTACCGTGGCGCTGTATGAATTTGCACTCAAAACGAATTTGATTAGTTCATAAGTCAAATTATTAGCCGCAGATTAGCAGATTAGATGAATCTGTGTAATCAACAAATCTGCGGCTAAAGTTTATTTCTTCGCTGTAGAAAACGAGTAAGGGAAAGCACTTTCAGTTGTTCCTCTAGTTTTATTAGGACTTGAAGACATATTAAAATCTAAAACTGCTCCTTTTTGTAAAGCTGAATGGCTTAACCAATTTTGATTATGATTAGCACCATTTACTTTCAATGTTTGAATATACCTGTTACCGTCACTATTGGCTGGTGCATTGATGACTACCTTTTTACCATTTTCTAGGTTTAAGGTAACCTTTTTAAATAATGGTGCTCCAATTACATATTGATCTACTGCTGGTGTAACTGGATAAAATCCCATTGCTGAAAAAACATACCAAGCAGAAGTTTGACCATTATCTTCATCACCACAATAGCCATCTGGTGTAGCTTTATACAATCTATTCATGGCTTCACGTACCCAATATTGAGCTTTCCAAGGTGCACCACCATAATTGTACAAGTAAATCATATGTTGTATAGGTTGATTACCATGTGCATATTGACCCATATTGGCAATTTGCATTTCACGAATTTCGTGAATTACACCTCCGTAAGCACTTTCATCAAATACTGGAGGCATAGAAAATACAGAATCAAGTTTCTCTACAAACTTTGAATTTCCACCCATCAGTTTTGCTAAACCAGCTACATCTTGAAAAACTGACCAGGTATAATGCCAGCTATTACCTTCAGTAAATGCTCCACCCCATTTAAACGGACTAAACGGCGATTGGAAGGTACCATCGGCATTCTTACCACGCATTAAACCAGAAGCAGGATCAAATAAATTCTTATAATTCATGCTTCGTTTTGCGTAAATATCAATTTCACTAGCGGGTTTACCCAAGGCCTTACCTAACTGATAAATTGCAAAATCATCATAGGCATATTCTAAAGTCTTAGCAGCATTTTCATCTACCTTTACATCAAAAGGCACATAGCCTAATTCATTGTAATACTTCACACCCGAACGACCAACCGCTTCTATTGGTCCTTCATTATTAGCACCATGTTTTAACGCTTCCCATAAGGTTTCAATATCATACCCACGCATGCCTTTAATGTAAGCATCGGCCACTACAGAAGCAGAATTATTCCCAATCATAATATTTGCATAACCTGGGCTACTCCATTCTGGCAACCATCCACCCTCTTTATAATCGTTAATTAACCCTTGTTGCATTTCTTTATTTATAGAAGGATAAACCAAATTTAAGAATGGATATAAAGCTCTGAATGTATCCCAAAAACCTGTACCAGCGAACATATAGCCCGGCATTATTTTACCATTATACGGACTCCAATGTACAATTTTGTTGTTCGCATCAATTTCGTATAGCTTGTTAGGGAAGAAAAGTGTTCTATAAAATGATGAATAAAAAGTACGTGTTTGGTCAACGGTTCCACCTTCTACGGCAATTCTGCTCAATGTTTTATTCCAAATCGATTTTGCTTTTGCTTTAGTAACATCGAAACTATCATTGGCTAATTCTCTTTTTAAACTAATCTCAGCTTGCTCAAAGCTGATAAAAGAGGAAGCAACTCTTGCATTTACTTTTTCGCCTTTGGCAGTTTTAAAGCCAATTACAGCACCCGTATGGTCGCTTTGTAATTCTAAATCTGTTGTATTTAACTTATTCCCAGACCATGTTTTAGCAATTGTAAATGCTTTATCAAAATAAATAACAAAATAATTTTTAAAGTTACTCGGTAGTGGGCCGCGGGCATATTTGGTAGTATACCCAATGATTTTGCGCTCTTGAGGAATGATTTTAATATATGAGCCTTTATTCAATGCATCTACAACTACAAAAGCACTATCTGTTTTTGGAAAGGTAAAACGGAATTGTGCTGCTCTTTCTGTCGGTGTAATCTCTGTGGTTACATTGGCATCTGCTAGATAAACGCTGTAATAATAAGGTTTTGCAACTTCTGCTTTATGCGTAAACCAACTTGCTCTATCATCTTCCGTAAATTTTAAACTTCCGGTAACTGGCATAATTGCAAACTGACCATAATCATTCATCCATGGTGAAGGCTGGTGGGTTTGTTTAAAACCACGAATTTTATCTTGATCATATTGATACGCCCAACCATTCCCCATTTTACCAGTTTGTGGTGTCCAAAAATTCATTCCCCATGGCACAGCAATAGCTGGATAAGTGTTGCCATTTGAAAGATCTGGTTTAGATTGGGTTCCCATTAAAGGATTTATCCATTCTACAGGATCGGTAATTTTGCCAACTGTTTGTGCTGATAAACCTAAAGCGGTAAAAATTAAAGCGGTAGTTAATAGTTTTTTAATCATTATTTATTCTCTAAAAGATGGTGGTTCAATCGTATTTTAATTCTTTGGTTCCTTAAAAAGATTTAAGAACCAGGATTTGCGGCATAGGTAGTCCAAAGTTCGTCTAGACTTTTGCCTGTTAAATCTTTCCAAATTGTATCTTTATACGTATTGCTTCGCATTGCGGAATCAAGTTTAACAACAATTCCTTTATTTCCATTTACTTCTAACCAATTTAAAAATCTGGCAGTAATTCTATATGCATTTTTATAACTATGTTCTGGTTTAAAAGGTGTTAAAGACCATTTTGCACCTGTATTATCTACTCCATATTTAAAACGAACGTAATCTGCAATTCCTTCTGTTAACCAACCCGGACCATCATTATCACCGTAATTTTGCACAATATGCATCACTTCATGAGTTACTACATCAATATCACCCGGATGTTTTACAAACCACTCTGGATTATAAACAATTCTACCTCCACCAGTTGCAGCAACACCTTTATAAGCAGTATCAATATGAAATATTACTTCTTTATGGGCGTTTTTATTAAAATCATTAGCCAATTTTGGGTACACTTGGAAGAAAGTTTCTACCATTCTTTTCTTTAACGCGGGATCTAGATTTGCATAATTACTTTTAAAAATTAAGGTGTAACCCTTTTCTTTAAAAGTTTCAGTTTGTTGAGCCTGCGCAAAGCTAATTGTAAAAACAAGTATGATGAGTGAAAGGAATTTATTCATTATATAATGGTTAGTAATTAGATTTTCTATTTCAATAAATGAGGTTTTTCGTTGTATACTTTCCATAAAAACTCGCCAAATAGCGTATTTGCCCAAGCAAACCAACTACGCGTAAAGTTTTTAGGGTCATCTTTGTGGAAGCTTTCATGCATAAAACCCTTACCCGCATGCGTACGTTTCAGCATTGCGATACAGTTTTTAATTTCAGCATCGCTAACAGAAGTTAAGCCTCGCATTGTAATTGCCATTGGCCAAATCATATCTGGTCCAATATGCGGGCCGCCAACTCCTTCTGCTGCTGTACCTTTAAAATAGTAGGGATTGTTGCTTGATAAAATGAATTTTCTTGTGTTTTTATAAATTGGATCTTCCACATTAATAGCGCCTAAATATGGCATCGATAGTAAACTTGGCACATTACTATCATCCATTAAATAGGCACTTCCAAAGCCATCAACTTCAAAAGCAAACATTTTTCCGAACTCGGGATGATCTTTAACTGCATACTTCTTTAGGGCTGCATCAACCTCATTTGCTAAAGCGGATAATTTATCTGCCAGTACTTTATCATGATGTAACGCAGTAACCATTTCTGCAGCGTGTTTTAAACTACTTACTGCAAAAAAATTAGATGGAATTAAAAATGGATAAACTGTTGCATCATCACTTGGACGGAAAGAAGAACAAATTAGTCCAACTGGTTTTACAGGAAATCCATATCCGCTCATAGAAAGTGTATCTGTTGGATATAAGCTTTCGCGTTGGAAACGATATGGTCCTTTGTTTTCTTTACGTTGCTGTTCTATAAACGTTTTCAAAGTAGTCTCGATGGCTCTTTTCCAGTCTGCATCAAAGGGAGCTTTATCTCCCGTCTTTTTCCAATAATTATAGGCTAAGCGAATTGGATAACATAATGAATCAATTTCCCATTTACGTTCATGTACACCAGGTTTCATTGCGGTTTTATCACTTTTCCACTCACCTACTTTATTTTCATCGTTATAAAATGCATTAGCATACGGATCTTTTAAAATATACTGCGTTTGTCGATTGATTACACCTGCGATAAGATCTTTTATTTTTTGCTCTTCATTCACAAATTGTAAATACGGCCAAACTTGCGCTGAACTATCCCGCATCCACATGGCATCTATATCTCCAGTAATTACATACGTATCGGGTTTACCGTTTTTTATCGTATGCGTAACCGTTGTATCTAATGTGTTTGGAAAACAGTTTTCGAACAACCAACCCAATTCTTTATCAGCTACATTCCCTTGGAATGTTTTGATGGCTTTATCAACTGCAACACTTGTAAAATGACGTTTTGATGCTGCAACTCTTACCACTGGAAAATCTTCGGGAGCAACTGCAAATGAGAATTTAGATGCAAGTACACCCGCACCTAATAAGCCTGTATTTTGTATAAATCTTCTTCTTTTCATGGTTTAGATTTTTAGATAGATTGATGTGATGTTAACTATTTAGATACTAAATCCCAACAGCTAGCTGCACCTATTAAAGCTGCATGTTCATTTAAGCCTGTTAGTTTAATTTCTGTATCTAAGTGAAAAGCTTTTAAATTACTTATTAAATGAGGTGCAAATAAATTAAAGGCTTGAGAAATATTACCACCTAGCACCACAACTTCTGCATTTTTTTCTTTGATGATATCTGCTAAAAAATGACCAAGTGCACGGCCAAATTCATTAAATACTTGTTTAGCATAGGGATCGGTAGTTGCAATAGCGGCTAGTTCTTTAACGCCAGCTAATTTCTTCCCTGTTAAGCTGAAGTATTTGTTTACAAACCATCGGGTTGATAAATAATCTTCGGCTATGCCACCTAAAAACTTAGAATCCCATAAGGCTGCATCTTTAGCAATGCCATTTATAGAAACCGCTGATCCTAATCCTGTTCCTAAAGTTAAGCCAAGTGCATTTTTATATCCTTTAGCGGCGCCATTAAAAACTTCTCCTTGCATAAAAGCAGCCGCATCATTTATAAATTTGACATTAGTTGGCTCAATTTGCAAACGCTTAGCTAACTCTTCTTTGATATTTACTAGATATAACGACTTAAATTTATCTTGATCTTTAATTAAGGAAATGCCGTTTTCATAATCAAATGGGCCTGGCATTGCAATGCCGATTTGCCGATCAATATGGGTTGAACCTTCAAATGCTTTATTGATTACTTTGCACCAATCATTTAAAATTTCTTCTTTACCTGTTTTTGAATCTACTGCGTTACGTTTAATAGAGCCTTTAATTAAAGTTCCATTTTCTAAATTCACCAATGCGGCTGTAATGTGCGAACCGCCAATATCTACCCCTAATACAACAGGTTTGTTCATGTTATCTCTATTCTATATCAATTATCCTTCAGCCAAAAGTATCAATTATTAACAAAACAGGTTTCCTCTTACTTTAAGCCATTAAATGATAGGCTACTTTGTTAACCGAACTTCTAAACTTTAGGACTTCTTATTTACTTATTTACCTATCTACGCTTTTTATCATTAACATATTGATTTACAGGAATATGAAAAACAAATTTTTCATTTGTTTCTTCGAACCAATATCAGAATATAGCCTTACTTACTCTATCTACATTCCATCCATAAACTTCTATTTCACAATTATTTAAATCAACATTGTTACAATCTATACTTAGTATTTTTGAGGTTCCAGGCATAATACTTACGTAATTATCTGAATAAAAAGTTGGTAGTATTCTTTTATTTGTTTGCCTATCTATTAAAGCTATTCTGGTAAAAAATGCAACAGGTTGATTGGAGGGAGCAGTTAATTTAACTTCTAGTTTGTTTTTGCTTATTACTTTTGGTTGGATTGAAAGTGTTGTTTTATCCATTCTTTGTAGGCCTCTATAGGTGCCATCTTCGTCCTCAAGCCAATAGAAATTTTCGCTTAATACTTGTTCTTTTTCATCCAATAAAGAGAGCTGAATAAATAGACCATCTTTTTGTTTCAGCTTCTCAATAGCGCCTTTTATAGAAAAACATTTTTTAACTGTAGTTGGATTAATTTCATAAAAGATTTGGTCGAGGAAGTGGGCTTTACCTGCCATATCATAGGCAACAGCTTTTACCATCAAATTACGTTTAGATACAAAATGATTATTCACAACAGTAATCATACTATCTGCAGGATTTAGCATAATATGCAGAGGTTCACTACCAGATTTTAGTCCATATAATGCAGCATTAACATCTAAATAATAATCGTACATCTGTCCACGTAATGCTGTCCATGGATTTTGCGTTTTCCATATAATTGATCCTGTATACCAATCCCACATGTGTGCAGAAAAGCCTTCCATTAATGCTCTGTATTGATTGTAATTAACTAGTTGTGCTTTTTGCGCAAAGTCCTGTACATTTTTAACATCTCCATAAGGTTTGATGTATTGATCGTAGCCAATATACTTATGGTATTGCCAAACAGAATCTACTTTGCCTTGGTATTGTGGTGCAATAAGATTCGCTGCTGGGATAAATCTTTTTAAAGATTCATAGTCTCCAACACCCACTGAGCCAATTTCAGAGTTAAAAGGAAAAGTTCTGTTTGTCCAAAATGTTCGTGGATTTTGGATACCATAGGGTCCATCCCCATTCCCACCAAATGTATTTACAGACATGGCATCGCTATTAGAAAAATCGATAAAAGTGCGAGTACCATCAAGCTTTGGCAAAATCTCATCTCTTAATGGAAGAAGAATATCATCAGGTGGCGTAATTTCATTTCCTCCACACCAAAACGCCAATGAGGCGTGGTTTCTAATCATTTTTATCTGATCTGCCGCAGCTGTTAAAACCAATTGATGATTGTCTGGATATTTTCTTCTTATCCATTGATCTTCTTTTTTAAGTGGATCGTACCATCTGCCATTGGCATCGCCACTAAACCAAAAATCCTGAAAAACCAATAAGCCATATTTATCGCAAGCTTCATAAAATTCAGGTCGCTCAGTTATTGCTCCTCCCCAAATTCTAATCAGGTTCAGGTTCATATCTCTATGGAAACGGATTTCTGCATCATATCTTTCGGGTGAAAACCTTAACATGGCATCAGAAATAATCCAATTACCACCTTTGATAAAGATTTTCTGCCCGTTAATAGTAGTTTCCATACTTTGTGTATGGGTATTGAAAGTCGTTTCAATTTGTCTTACACCTACATTTAAATTTTCCTCATCAGAAACAGTAGAAGTTATAAATTGTAATTTAACTGGATATAGATTTTGTTCACCATAACCATTTGGCCACCATAATTTCGGATTCTGCAAAAGAAGTTGAGGCAATTGTATTTCTGTATTTTTATTTGCAGGCAATACCACTTTGATTTGACTTGTTTTGCCAGCCATTGTCATTAATAAAGTACCAGTAACAGGTTTGAAACTTGTATTTATCAACTCAGCGGATGCTTTAATTATTGCGGGTTGTTGCAAACCATCTACAGAACGCTTGCCAGGAACTAGCGTTACAATATGAGGGTTTTGCAAGTTTACTACTTTTGTTTTTTCTATAGTAACCTTATCCCATATGCCCGTATTACGATCTCTAATTGGTTGTATCCAATCCCAACCCGCTGTATATTGAGTAGTTAATCCTTTGGCAATGGTTCCATCACCACCTTGTCCACCGTTTGGATTGCCAGGAAAATCTGGTGGATACACCAAAACAGCTAAGCGATTGTTTCCATTGGCAGCTAATAATGAGGTAATGTTATATTGTTGGCGTAAATGCATGCCTTCGTGTACTTGGGCATTTACCTTTTTACCATTTAAATAAATTTCTGTTTTATAATTTACTCCTCTAAACTGAAGCCAAATTTGTTCATCGCCTTTAGCCACTTGGTTAAATGATTTTACAAACCAATAGGTGTAATAAGCATTTCCTGTATGATAGATATCTTTGATCAGCTCATTATTCATTCCATAAAATGGATCTGGCACTTTTTTATTATCTAACAAGGTGGTTAGTATTGTACCTGGCACCGTAGCTTTCATCCATTGGTTTACCGGGAAATCAGGTTTAGATAGCTCTGCTCCACCCACCTTTACTTCATTTATATTTGCACAAAACCAGTCTGAATTGAGTTCATATTTTTGTTGTGCTGATGCGGGAAAAGCAAAAAATAGACAAACTAAAGTTGAGGCAAAAAACAAATAGGCACTTTTAATGATCTTCATATTTTATTGATGGAAGTGAGCTAATTCATATTAGAAACTGGTCTATCTTTAACATTTACACCAAAAGTTGATGAAGGTTGATTACCCATGTAAATTTGAAGGTTTCCGCCATTTACAATACTTTGGTGTAATAAATACGATTTGGTATAAGGTTTACCGTTGAGTATTATTTTTTGGATATATTTATTTTTAGCACTATTGTTAATGACCTTGATGACAAACTTTTTGTTAGCTGGCAATGAAATTGTTGCTGCATTTAATAAAGGCGAGCCAAAAACATAAGCGCCATTAGCTGGGTTGACCGGATAAAAACCTAAAGCAGAAAAAATATACCAAGCCGACATTTGCCCCACATCTTCGTTTCCACATAACCCATCTGGTTTTGCAGTAAAAAATTCTTTATCAATTTTTCTAATTAAATCTGCTGTTTTCCAAGGTTGACCTACATACGGATATAAATATGGAATATGATGACCAGGTTCATTGCCCTGGGCATAGTTTCCGATCAATCCAGAAATATCAGGCGAACTCTCTTCTCCAAATTGAAACGGAACAGTAAACAATGAATCTAATTTGTTAATAAACGATTTTTCACTACCAAACAACTTTACCAATCCTTCACCATCTTGTGGGACTAACCAAACATATTGCCATGCATTACCTTCGGTATAGTCATCTTCACGGTGTTTAGAAGCAAATGGACTAAAAGGTGTACGCCAGTTCCCATCTGCTAATTTCCCACGCATAAACTGGGTTTGAGGGTCGAAATAAAGTTCGTAAAGTTTAGCTCTTTTGGTAAAATATTGGTAATCGGCAGTTTTTCCTAATGCTTTTGCCATGCGGGCAATACAATAATCATCTATCGCATATTCTAATGCTTTCGCTACAGATTCATTTACTTTATCTGCGGGAATAAACTTTAATTGTTGAATATAATCGATGCCCTCTGTTTTTTGCATGGCCGATTGCTTGATAGCGTCATACGCTAATTTCACATCAAAACCTCTATAACCTTTTAAGTAGGCATCAACAATTATGGGAACTGCATGGTAACCAATCATTGTATTGGTTTCGCTACCCATTAAGTGCCAAACTGGCAATTTACCTTGCTGTTTATAAATGGCTAACATCGTATTGACCACATCACTCACTTTATCTTGATGAAGAATAGTATATAAAGGTTGTGCAGCACGATAGGTATCCCAAAGTGAAAAAGTAGTTAAGTTATTAAAATTCGCCTTCTTATATACTTTCTTATCTGTACCTAGGTAATCTCCATTTACATCATTAAATAATGAAGGAGCTACCATTGTATGATAAAGAGCTGTATAGAAGATTTTTTTTGAATTGACTGAGGCATCTATTTTCACTTTCTGTAATTCCTTTTCCCATTTTAGATTTGCCCTTTTTACTGTACCGTTAAAATCCCAACCTGGTAATTCAGTTTTGAGGTTGAGTATTGCATTTTCAATACTTACGGGCGAAATAGCTACCTTAATTTTCAGAACATCCTGTTGAATGGCCTGAAAATTAACAACAGCTTTTAATTGTTTTCCTGTAGCATTGTTTCCATTTATTAGCGATGAACCATCATAAATGGAAATATCTTTAACGGGTTGAGATAATTTAATTACAAAAAATAACCGTTGGTCGGCAGACCATCCTTTAGAGTTTCTATACCCTACAATAGTTTGTGGATCAACCAACTTTACTTGCGAAACTACAGCTGCATCCCAACCAATTCCCTCTACTAGGTCAAGCATTAAATGTGGATTTTCTGCATTTTTTTTAAATGTATATTGATGAAAACCTACTCTTTCCGTTGCGGTAAGTTCTGCTTTAATATCATATTTATCTAACCAAACACTATAATAACCTGCTTTAGCGATTTCTTTATCGTGGGAGAATGTAGAAACATAGCCATTGCTTAAATTATCTTTTTGACCCTTCTCTAAAATCAATTTTCCTGTGGTAGGCATAATCGAAATATCGCCAAGATCTCCAATTCCAGTTCCACTTAAATGTGTATGTGCAAAACCTGTAATGGTATTGCTTGCATAATTGTAGCCACTGCACCAATCCCATCCTTCAAAAATATTATTCGGACCCAATTGAACTGCACCGTAAGGAACATTAGCACCAACAAAAACATGCCCGTGTTTTGCTGATCCTATAAGTGGGTCTACATATTTAGTTAGGCTATTATTGGTATTTCCTTGGGCGTTTGCAAATTGGGACAAAGAAGTAAATAAGCCAATAATCACAACAATTTTTGTGTGTTGGTATATTTTACGAATGGTAAGTGATCTGAATAACATAGGATGAATTAAGCTTATAGGTGGATAGGTAATCCTATCAAGCAGTTGCGTTTTTAGCAACAATTATAAATAGACAGGAACAAATATCAATAAGCTATTTGTTAGTCAATGGTTTAATCTAAATATCGACTGGATCGAATTGATCCAGTCGATAAATAAATATTATGGTTTTTTATCCCACCATAGTTTGGTACCTCCATTATCGGGACCTCCTAGGGTAGCAATTGCTCTTTGATAACCTCCTGGATTACTATTGATAAATTTAGTACAGAATGGTAATCTGCGAATAAATGCTGTGGTAGAAATTGTACCTCCACTTGCATTGTTAATTACAGGGAAAAGTTTTGGATAACCTGTCCTTCTAAATTCAGACCAAGCTTCTTGTCCATCAGGATAGATAGCAATCCATTTTTGAGTGATGATACGTTCTAACTTTTTCTCATCAGTAGCAGCACCATCCCATTTAATAGTGATGTTGCTTAAGTAAGGGCTTCCTGCTAAAACATCATTCTGACCAGGAACTATAGCTTTTGGATCAATATAAGGTTTAGCTGTACTGGTGTTATCTGCTAAATAAGCTGCAGCAGAACCGCTTACACCCCATTCATCAAAAGAAACTTTCACACCATTCTCGTAATCAACTTGGATATTTCCTGCATTGGCCCAACCCAATAAGGCTGCTTCTGCTTTCAAGAACCAAGTTTCTGCAGCGCAAGCTAACCTTGCTTTTCCATTGGTACCACTAAAATAATCTCCATTAGCAGAAAGCGCAGCAGGTTTCGAATAACTTCTATATCTGTCATTATCTACCAATGTAATTCCATTACGAATACCGATATATTGACCACTTACTGCTGCGTCTGCTGCTGGTGTCATATATTTTGGTAAGCGAGGATCATTATATCCGCCTAAAATTGCTCCTAGTGGTGCTCCTGCTCTACAATCGCCCCAAGAATTGATGATATCATTGATAGGGTGACCAGCTCCGTAATTAATGAAAGCATTATCTTCATTAGCTTCGATTAAGCCTCCATTTGCAGCATTTAAAGCTTTTTCACCTTGTGTTTTAGCAGTAGCTGCATCTGCATATCTGATGCGAATAGCCATCCTTAATCGTAGTGTGTTGGCTAATTTTATCCATTTGTTTACATCACCACCATATACCATATCAGCTGCTTTCATCGCGGTAACATCACCAGCATTAGCTGCCAGCTTCAATTTTGCAATGGCATTATCTAAAGTAGTAAAGAAGTTATTATATGCTGCTTGCTGACTATCATAATCTACTGACAAATCTGCATTTGGCTTTCCAAATTTACTATAGATTACTGGCCCATGTATATCAGAAACTTTTTGCCCTTCTATCACTGTCAGGATATTTAACATTGCTGAACTGTAATTAAAAGTTGTTGCTGCATAAGCTTTAGTTCCATCTTCAAAACTCTTTACTTTTTGCATTACATCATCTAACTGGTTAATCATGATTCTATCATTCCAGCCATCTTTCATAAAGTAATTCGTATTGTTATCTCCACCATATGTGGTTGGGCTCATAAAATAACCGCTATAAACATCACCATTTAAGTTTTGTTGTAACTGATAGATCCAGTTAGTCTGATTAATCAAGTTACGCTGCACTTCCTTCATAGGACCAATTACTTTTGTATAATCGGCATTTAATTGTGCATCTGTAAGCCCTGATAAACCTGTATTAAATTCTTCAAAGTTTTTTTTGCAACTAGCAAATACTGCCATTGCTGCCATTGTAAGGCTTAAAATTTTTATCTTATTTTTCATGATCATTCAATCTTTAAAAACCACATTTTAAACTAAAGCCAAAGCTTCTATAAGTTGGTAATCCAAATACATCAACACCAACACCACCTGCATATACACCTGAAACTTGTTCTGGATCAAATGGTGCATCTTTTTTAATAAAGAATAGATTGGTTCCAATTGCACTTAAAGTAAGATTACTTATTCCTTTAACTTTTACAGGAACACGATATGATAATGATACTTCTCTTAAACGAATTGCTGTAGCGCTGTACATATAAGCTTCATCAATTTCGTTTCTACCACCAATTTTAGAATAATAATCTTGAGCTTTAGTTTTACCCGTCCAAGCTGCCCCACCTGCAATTACTGCATTTGGAATAGTTACACCACCTGCATCTCTAGCATCAGCACTACGTTTACTAACGCCATATGAATCGTAAAATGGTTCAGATAAACTCAATACTTTACCACCAAATTTACCATCAACTAATACGCTTAATGTTAAGTTTTTATAAGTAAAATTATTTGTCCATCCAACAATAGATCTAGGATTAGGATTACCTAAATAAGATTTTGTTTCGTTACGACTTGGTACGCCTTGTGCATCAACCAAAATACGTCCTTGTGCATCGCGTTGAAAAGTTGTGCCATAGATATCACCAAAAGATCCACCTTGTTTTAAGTAATTATTTCCACCACCAACAAGTGTTAGTAAGCTGTTTGGATCTACACCAAGCGCTGCTGGGAACAATTCAATAATTTTGTTTTTATTAGTACTGAAGTTAACTGTTGTGTTCCATTTGAAAGCACCTTCGTTCATCAATTTGTATCCTAGAATAGCTTCGATACCAGAGTTCTGAATATTACCGCCAGAAATATCTCCTTTTGTACCTGCAGCTACTCCCGGAGGCAAGGTTACATCTTTTAAGAACTGACCTTTGATATTAGATTTATACCAAGTAAAATCTAAGGTTAAGCGATTTTTGAAAAATCTCCACTCTGTTCCCAACTCAATTGTGTTGTTCATTTCTGGTCTTAAATAATATCTTGGATCTTGAACTGGAGATCCATCCGGACTTACAAAAGAACCTGCATCAATATTTGGTTGTGGATTAGTTCTGTTATCTTCAATACCATTACCTACTGTTGCATAAGAACCTCTGATCTTAGCAAAGTTAACTGCTTCTGGCATTTTAAATAATTCTGAAATCACAGCATTAGCACCAATTGAGTAATAGTTATAAGATTGTTTTGGTGTAAATGCTAGTGTTGATGACCATTCTTCTCTGTCTGTTAAGTCTAAGAACAATTTGTCTTTATAACCTAATTGTGCACTTGCAAAAATAGACTGAGTTTGAATATGGTGATTGTCAATTCTGTAATGACGACCATTATCATTTGTGCCATTAAAGATTAAGTTAGAAAGCGTAAATAAGTTTGGATAAGATAAGTTCCCATTTTCAATAGTAGTATTGATTTTCTTAATATCTGTAACCGATGCTCCTGCTGTATATTCTAATCTAAAATCATCGCTCAAGCTATTTTTACCCATAAAAATCAAATCACCATAATATGTTTTTGATTCAAATCCATTGTGATAAAGCTTACCGTTTACACCACTTATTGTAGCTTGGGTAGTAGCATACACATCTCTTTGAGCTTCTGAATTGTAGTAGTTATAGTTACCACGAGCCTGAACATTTAACCAGTCTGTTAATTTATAATTTAGCGAAGCTGATGTATAGATGTTCTTGTTATTGGTTTTAACCTTGTTTCTGTTTAATACCCAATATGGATTTTGTTGATCATCACCGCCAGTGTAATTCTTATCTAAATTGATATTCCACCAGTTTTGTGCATTTAAATAACGTGATGGAGAGAAATACTCGTAGTTATTTTTGTAATTATCAAAATCTAATCCTCTTGGAAATAAATACAATCCTAACAATGGACTAAAGTACATTCCAGGATTAACCCTATTTTGTACTTTTTGGATAGAAGCCATTACACTAGCATCTAAAGTTAATCTATCATCAAAAAATTTACTTGAATTTCTATAGTTCAAGTTGTTCTGATCAAATTTACTAGTTGGAATAATTCCCTTATTTGTAGTATTCGAATAAGAAAAGAAATTCGTTGATTTTTCATTACCTGATGAAAAGTTTAAACTATTGATCCAAGTAGATCCTTGGTTAAAGAAGTCATCAACATGATTTTTTGATGTTCCTTTTGCACCCCAGCTCTCTTTACTTCCCGCATCAGTTGCAGTTGGTGCAGAGGTTTGTAAATAACTATTTTGTAATTCTGGTGTTCCGTATACATTATCAAAAGTAACACTGCTAGAGAAATCAATTTTTCCAACACCTTGTTTTCCTTTTTTAGTGGTAATCAAAATTACACCATTACTACCTGCACTACCATATAAAGCAGTGGCAGCTGCACCTTTTAAAAAGTTGATGCTTTCGATATCTTCCGAATTCACTGTACTCAAGATATCACCATTATCAGGCATTGAGCTATAGATATCTACTTTTGCACCCTCAGTTGGATTGGTAATTGGCATACCATCAATTACATATAGAGGTTGAGAATTACGTGTAGATTTATCACCACGGATAGTAATACGAGCAGCACCACCAACACCGCCAGAGGTTCTATTAATCTGAACACCTGCAACCTTACCATTTAGGCTATTAATTACGTTTGGTGTTTTTACTGTGTTTAGTTCATCGCTTTTAATTGTTTGCGTTGAATAGGTTAATGTTTTTGCTTGCCTGGTAATACCTAATGCGGTTACAACAACCTCATTTAAATTTCCAGATTCTGACACCAAAGTAATTGTTACTGTTTTGGTATTTGCATTAACTTGAATTGTTTTAGGTTGGTAGCCTAAATAATTTACCTCTAAGGTAACTGAGCCAGATACCGTTAAAGAGAAATTTCCATTTGCATCTACTGAAGTTCCATTTGAGGCACCTTGTACTTTAACTGATGCACCAACAAGTGGTGTTTTTTCGTCTTGATCGACAACTGTACCGGTTAAGACCCTGGTTTGGGCCATTACGTTCATAAAGCTAATTAGTGCTATGACTAATAATAGTAGCCGTTTTTTCATAAAATTTGAATTAAATAAGTTTTTTCTTTGGTTAGTTTGGTAGTGTAAAACACAATTTGGAGATTAATCCATTCATTCTTTTTAAGTCATATATTATATTTGGTTAGTTACTTTTTAACGCTCATCGAGCATCACTAAAACGTTTTACTAATAGACTAAAATAAAAATTGCTTTAGAAGCAAAACAACTCAAACCTTAAATACTTCCTTAAAATCCTCCGTAGATAAATAATTTTTGAATTTTAAGTAAAACGTTTTAGTATATCAATATTAATTATTAGTCTTCAAAAAGTTAAATACTGATTGTATCTTTTATGTTACATTTAGGGTTCTATTGTTATAACCTATTTTTACAGCTATTTTCTTAGAATTAACTTAGCTGGAATAATAATTTGTTGATCTGGAAGTTTGGTTTTAGATGAGAGTTGATTTAATATTAACTTAATAATCGTTTCCGCAATTTCTTCTAGCGGTTGCTGTATGGTAGATATACTTGGGGTGTGTAGTTCGAAAGCTTCATGATCATCATAACCGATTACTGCAAATTGATCATCAATTTTCTTATTAATCTGTTTCAATACTTTCAAACCGCTTATAGCTAGATAATTTGTAGCAAATAATACTGCATCTATCTTTTTTGCTTTAAAAAGGTGTTTGATTTGCTTAATGGTTTCCACTTCAGGTTGGTTGAAAGGAATTTTAAGTACTAATTCTTCATCAACAGGAATTGCATAATCTATTAGCGCTTTTTTATAACCTTCATAACGCTCAATAATTTGTTGTACATCAATATCAATTGTAACTAACGCTATGCTCTTTTTTCCTTGCCTAATAAAACTTTCTACCCCTTGATAAGATGCTACAAAGTGATTTGCACCAACATAATTTGTATTCAATTCTGGCAGATTCCTATCAAATAAAATTACTGGCTTATGCTCATTTAATAACAACTGAATATCTTCTTCAATTCCTTTAATTGGAGAAATAATATAAGCATCAACCTTTCTTGATTTAAAGAGATTAATCAATTCTTGAGCTTTTTCTACATTATTCTCCGTACTTGAGTAAATAATTTTATATCCTCTTTTATAAGCTTTATCCTCAATTAATCTTGCTATTCTAGAGAAAAATGAATTGGAAATATCCTCAATAATTAAACCTATAATATTAGAATTGCCCGTTCTTAAACTGCGGGCAATCTGATTTGGTTTATAGCCGCTATCTATAATAATTTTTTGAACTTTTTTTATTACAGCATCACTAATTGATTTCTCCTTAGCCTTACCATTAATAATAAAAGAAACCGTTGTAATAGATACATTGGCCTTTAACGCAATATCCTTTATAGAGAGTGCCTTCATACTTGATTTACCTCCGTAAAATTTTAATATAACTCTTATTAATTATTCCAACCTCACAGTAATCAAATATAGAATATTAGGTTTTAAGATTATTATTTTGCGTAGGGGAAATTTCTAGAGACTTTACGCATCATACGCTCTACTAAATCATCTGTAGATGTGGTAATGCCATCATCCATTGTTTTAAAAAACCGCCATAATAACTCTCCATTATTAGCATTATTCAAAGTAAGTGTCAAAGTTCCAGTACCCGTTTTACCACCAAAACCACCAAACAGTACGGCAGATGCAATCGCACCAGCCTCAGATTTAGTTTGTTCAGTTTCAAAACGACCACCTAAAACAGCATCTACACCTAATGCTTTTGCAACTTCATCTTTCGTAAACTCATCCAATTTGTCAGTCATGCCAGCTTTCTTAAGCAAAATATTAGTTTTGTCTACATCTTGAAATTCTACAGAATAGTCTTTACCCTTTCTTAACAAGAAAGTGTACATACTAGATTGAATCGATTTCGACATTGTTTTTTCTTGTTCTTTGTTGCCTTCAACACTAAAGTTTTTTGGTTGTTTTTTGTAAGATATTTTTGTGTCGAATGGTAAAATAGCCACAAGTTTATGTTGTGCGATTTCCGTTTTTAATTTTGGACTTTCGAAAATCTGCTTTGAACCTTCAAACTGTGCTTTTGCCGCGAAACTTAAACTAATGATAGCGAGAATTAATAGATTTTTTTTCATGTATGGATTTTTTGAACGCAATGATATCTAATCCAATTAAACTATACAAGTGTTTTTACTTAAAACCCCTATATTTTTAGTTGATGTAGAAAAATTTTCTTTAATGGAAAATTTTTATCGTAAAAAATCAAAAATCAATTTAGCAGTTCGTTCAGATGCACCAGCTGTCCCCATCTTTATGGCAAGTTCATTGTAATCATTTAACATCACTTTCCTTTTTTCTCCAGTTAAAATTTGATTTAGCTCTGAAGTGATTTTTTCTGTATTACAATCGTTTTGTATCAATTCTGTAACTACTTTTCTATCCATTATTAAATTTACCAATGAAATAAATCTAATTTTGATTACTAAGCGAGCAATACCAACAGAAATAGCCCCTCCCCTATATAATACAACTTGAGGCACTTTAAAAAGTGCTGTTTCTAATGTGGCTGTTCCCGATGCTACCAAAGCAGCATCTGCGTAGTGTAATAAATTATAAGTCTGTGAAAAAACAAGCTTAACATTTTTATCCCCGATAAATTGTTGATAATAGCTTGCGGTGAAAGTTGGGGCAGCAGCAATGACAAATTGATAATCAGGGAAACTAGCCGTTACACTTAACATATCTGGCAATAAACGTTCGATTTCTTGTTTTCTACTTCCTGGTAGTAAGGCAATAATTTTTTGGCGACTTAAGTTCTGGGTTTTTCTAAACTCTAAATCTGGTGAAAATTGAGCAATTTCATCTAATAACGGATTACCAACATAATTGACATCCATTCCCCATTTTTTATAAAAATCTACCTCAAATGGTAAAATGCAGAATAACTGATCTACTACTTTTTTAATTTTTAATACTCTTTTCTGATTCCAAGCCCAAACTTTTGGAGAGATATAATAACAAACCTTTATACCGTGTTGCTTAGCAAACTCAGCAATTTTCAAGTTAAATCCGGGAAAATCAATAAGAATTAAAGCATCTGGCTGATAAAGTAATATGTCTTCCTTACATGCTTTTAAATTTTTGAAAACAGTTCTTAAGTTAAGAATTACTTCTGTAAAACCCATAAAAGCCATTTCAGCGTAGTGTTTTACTAACTCACCACCTTGAGCTTGCATTTTATCGCCGCCAAAATATCTAAAACCTGCATTTTGATCTTCAGTTTTTAACGCTTTCATTAAATTTGCGCCATGCAAATCTCCAGATGCTTCTCCGGCTACGAGGTAGTATTTCATTTAGAATCAGTTATTTAGCAAAATTAAACTTTATAGAAAAAGAAGGCAAAAGCCCATAAAAAAGTAATGCTAATAATTCCTCTTGCTATATTATCCTTATTAATTTTAAAAAACAAATTCATTAAAAGGGCATTAATTGCTACGCAACCAATTAGCAATAAATCTGCATGATGTAAAGCTGTAACACGCTGCATTAAATACCACACTAAAACGCCGGGTATAATAGGAACAATAAATCCAATGGCTATACCATTCCAAACTGTATCTTTTATTGCGTCAATTCTCTTATTCACTTCAACCTAGGTTTTTCCCGTCTGGACCAGCGGTTTTATTTGCCTGAGATTTTGAGTCCTCGTTGTCTGAAAATCCCCAGCTATTTAAAATTGGAATAGCATGATGTGCTGTTAAATCAAATTGTACAGGAACAACCGACACAAAGCCATGGTCTAATGCCCAAACATCAGTATCTTCACCTTTATCATAGTTTTCAAATACGCCTGTTAACCAATAATAAGGACGTTTATAAGGATCCGTTCGTTCTTCGAAATCTTCTGCCCATTTAGCGTTTGCTTGTCTACAAATTTTAATTCCTTTTAAATCTGCTCCTTTCGGGAAATTTACATTTAACAACGTCGCCTCTGGCAAACCATTATTTAATACTTTTAAGGCAATAGTTTTTATAAATTTCTTACAATGACTAAAATCAGCTTCTTGAGCGAAATCATCTAAAGAAAATCCAATAGAAGGAATTTTTTCTATAGCACCTTCTACCGCAGCGGACATTGTTCCAGAATAAATTACGTTAATGGAATTATTCAATCCATGGTTAATTCCAGAAACACATAAATCAGGTTTTTTACCTTTAAAGACTTTATTTACAGCAAGTTTAACACAATCAACAGGTGTTCCTGAACATTTGTACATCTCAACACCAGGGTATAGATCAACTTTATCGAAACGCAAAGGTTTACCAATAGTGATGGCATGCCCCATTCCAGATTGAGGCCCATCAGGTGCTACCACTACAACATGTCCAATTTCTTGCATTACTTCAATTAAACTTTTAATGCCTGGAGCAGTTATACCATCATCGTTAACAACTAAAATAGTAGGTTTTTTGGTGTCATTATTCATAATGTAAAAATACAAGAAATTATTGGAAGCTTAATTAGCTGATATATATTATTATTTTCGAATATTTTTTAGGAAAAGTATAGTCTATCAACTTATATTTGATTATAACTTATTCATTATGAAAATAAAACTACTCTTATTTGTCTGTTTATTAATAACAGGTCAAAATTTATTTGCACAATCCACTTACCAATGGAAAACAGCAACTTCAGGAGGTTACAGCTATAAATATGTAACTAACGACCCTTCTAAAACACGTTTTTATACCTTAAAAAATGGGTTAACGGTAATTTTATCACCAAATACAAAAGAACCAAACATTCAATTTAGAATGAGTGTGAGGGCTGGTAGCAATACCGATCCTAAAAATGCAACCGGTTTAGCGCATTATTTAGAGCATCTTTTGTTTAAAGGAACTGATAAATTCGGAACCGCAAATTGGGAAAAAGAAAAACCTTATTTAGCTAAAATTGATGCGTTATATGAAAAATATAACAAAACAACTGATCCGGCTCAACGTAAGGAAATTTACAAGGAGATAGATAAAACCTCTGGTGAAGCTTCTAATTTCTCTATTGCTAATGAGTATGATAAAATGATAGCAGGTATTGGTGGTAGTTCTTCAAATGCACATACTTGGTATGAAGAAACCGTTTACAATGAAGATTTCCCATCTAACTCTGTTGACAAATTTTTGGCTTTACAAGGTGAGCGTTTCCGTAAACCTATTTTCCGTATTTTCCATACTGAATTAGAGGCTGTATATGAAGAGAAAAACCGTGGTTTAGATAACGATGGCAATAAATTAGATGAGGCTATGATGGAATTGGTATTCCCTACTCATAATTATGGTCAACAAACTACTATAGGTACAATTGAACATTTAAAAAACCCATCATTAGTAGAAATAAGAAATTACTACAATAAATATTACGTACCAAATAATATGGCAGCCATTTTTACAGGAGATTTTAATCCTGATGAAATGATTAAAAAGATTGACAAAACCTTTAGCTATATGGTTGCTAAACCAGTGACCTTGTATAATCCAGCTCCAGAAAAACCATTGACAAAAATACAACAAGTAGATGTCTATGGTCCAAGTGCAGAAGCTGTAGAAATTTATTACCGTGGTTTCCCTCAAAATTCTCAACAAAGCTTGCTTTTAAATTTAGCTAAAAGCGTTTTATTTAATGGTAAAGCAGGTTTAATTGACATCAACTTAAACAAGCAACAAAAAACGTTGAGATCTAGCGCAAGCTATCAGCAGATGAAAGATTATGGCGTGTTTAATTTATCAGCAACTCCACGACAAGGGCAAACTTTAGAACAAGCTTCTAAATTATTGTTAGAACAAGTTGAACTGTTAAAACAAGGTAAATTTGATGATGACTTACTAAAATCTATCGTTGCAAATCAAAAATTAGGTTTCTTACAAGCTTTTGATAGCAATAACAATAGAGCAGAAAACTTATCTAATGAGTTTATTTTAAACCGAGGAACAGAATGGAATAAAAGTCTAGGGGAAATAGAAGCAACTTCTAAAATTACTAAAGCTCAATTAGTTGCTTTTGCTAACCAGTATTTCAAAGACAATTATGTAATTGGCTTTAAACACAAAGGCGAAGACAAAAACGTGATCAAAGTTGAAAAACCAGCGATTACGCCTATTAATGCTAATGCAAATTTAACATCTCCTTTTGTAAAAAGTATTTTAGATGCTCCAGTAAAACCAATTGCACCTAAATTTTTAGATTACAAAAAAGACATTGTTTTTGGTAAAGTTGGCTTAGCTGAAGTTTTAACTACAAAAAACAATGATAATGCCATTTTTAGGATGAGTTATAGAATCAATATTGGCGCTAATAATTATAAATTGTTGCCATATGCTTCTACTTATTTAACTTTCTTAGGTACTGATAAATATACTTCTGAAGAATTGAGTAAAGCATTTTATAACATCGCCTGTTCTTATAATGTAAGTGTTGGTGCAGAAGTTACAACGATAAACATTAGCGGTTTGCAAGAAAATTTTGATAAAGCTGTGAGCTTGGTTGAGCATATTTTAGCAAATGTAAAACCTGATGAAAAAGCATTATCGAACCTTAAAAGTACAATCTTAAAAAGCCGAGAAAACAATAAGTTGAATAAAGGCCAAATTATGAATGCATTAACTTCATATGCACAATACGGCAGTGTAAATCCTTTTAATAATGTTTTAACAAACGAAGAAGTTAATAACATTAAAGCTGAGGATTTAATTTCTCTTATCCATAACTTAACTAATTACGAGCATGTAATTACCTATTATGGCCCTAAAGATTTAGCTGCTTTCACAACTGATATTAAAAAAGTGCATTTAATGCCTAAAGAGTTTACTCCTGCTGCCCCAGCTAAAGTTTATACTTATGCTACTCAAAATGCAAATCAAGTATACTTTGCAAATTATGATATGGTACAGTCGGAAATTCGTTGGTTAAGAAATACTGGTTTATACAATAAAACCGATGCTGCTAATATCGAAGTATTTAACAGTTATTTTGGTGGAGGAATGGGTTCAATTGTTTTCCAAACGATTAGAGAGTCTAAAGCTTTAGCCTATTCTACTTTCGCTCAATATGTTTCTCCAGATAAAGCAGATAAACAATATAGCATGATTGCTTATGTTGGTAGTCAAGCTGATAAAATGACTGATGCAGTGAATGGAATGAATGAATTATTAAATGTTTTACCACAAAGTGATAAATCATTTGATGGAGCAAAAGCAAATGTATTAAACGGCTTAGAAACAGCTCGTATTACAAAAGACGGAATTTTCTACTCTTATTTTGCTGATAAAAAATTAGGTTATGATTACGATTCGAGAATAGATTTATACAAAGAATTGAAACCTATTACTTTTGCTAGTATTAAAGATTTCCATACTCAAAAAGTAGCTAACAAGCCATATACTTACTTAATTGTTGCATCAGACAAAAAAGTAAAAATGGAAGATATGCAGAAATTTGGCGCTGTTACTACGTTAACGCTGGAACAATTGTTTGGATATTAACAATACTTAAACCCTCTCCTTAAAGGGTGATTTAATCGGTTTTCGGAAACGGAAACCGATTTTTTTATGCATCAATTTTGTTATCAAAAATTTAATCGCTAAAAGTTAACTTTAGCAATGCGCTTTGTCATTTTCTATTTTATTTTTTGCTTTAGTTTGCAAAATACATTTGCTCAAAATTCCATAGAGCAAAAAATGGCTTGGTACGCTTTAGCCAAATCTACTAGTAATCTTTTTGTTCACTTTGATAAAAACGTGTATTCTAATAATGAAACCTCTTACTTTACAGGTTATTTAATTCAGCAAGCAAAAACAGCAACCATTAAGCACAGAGTGATGTCTGTCGCTTTAATCAGAGATGTGGATAGCACACTAGCATTTGAGGATAAATTTTTAATGGACAAAGGCTTATGTTTTGGAAGTTTAAAATTGCCAGATTCTATACCAACTGGTAATTATCGATTTTTAGCATACACTGATAAATTAATAAATGGAATACCAGAGGCTATATTCGTTCAAAATATTACCATCAAATCTAACATAGACGCACCATTTAAAGCAAGTATAAAATTAGCTGAAATGCCAAATGCTGAGAGTAAATCATATAAGGTTTTAGTTTCTGCAACAACTAAGGACGATCGTTTTTTACCAAAACCACTTCAGGTGAGTTATAAATATGGTAATGTTAGAAAAAACATACTTACAGATGCATCAGGACAATCTTTAATAACTTTAGTGCCACAAGCCAATACAGTAGATCCAAATATATATGTAAAGCTAAAGGCCGAAAAAGATAGCAGTTTCATCAATCTCGCTTTACCTCGAATTAAAAATAAAGCAATAGTTAAATTTTATCCCGAAGGTGGAAATATGGTTAATGGTTTAAGATCAAGTATTGGTTGGGAGGTTAAAGATCAACAGCAAATGCCTGTAGTGTTAAAAGCATTTTTATATAAAAATCAAAAAGTAATCGATACCATCGAAACCAGTAGTTATGGTATAGGAAAATTTCACATCACACCAGAAATTGGTGCAGACTACACAATTAAGCTCATTCATTCTGGTTTAGTAGATACTTTATATCATTTGCCAAAATCTTTTGAAACAGGTTTAACATTAACCATGCAAAATGCGATTGCTAAAGATACTGTACGAATAAATTTAAAGAATATAGGATTTAAAAAATTTACTATCCTGGTTCACAATTTTAGAACTTGTTTTTTAACCACTCCCTTTGTTATGGACGGTGAGAATATAAATATAAAAGTTCCATTGACCAATGTACCTAAAGGATTGACAACCATTACGATATTAGATAGCACAAATAGACCGTTGGCTGAACGGATGTTCTTTGCTCACTATGATGATCCAGAAAAAATTTCTGTCATAACAGATCAACAAACCTATAAACAAAGAGAAAAAGTAAATTTAAAGCTTAATCTTAAGGTTGATAAAAATGCATTAGTTTCAATTGCTTGTGTACAAAACAACAGATTGGAAGTCAAAAAAATGACTGACATTGAAAGTTATACATACTTAAATAATGAATTGAATTCACTTCCAATTAATACTAAAGGAAATAGTTATAAAGACATTAACTATTTAGAGCAAATTCTACTAATAAAAGGTTGGAGGAGATATACTTGGCAAGGTTTACAATCCATTAATTCTACTGATACAACAGCAATAGTAGATAGTTTAAAAATGAGTGGTCAAGCAAAGAGATTAAAGAAGGAAATCACAGATTCATTGGTTGTCGGATCTATGGGAGCCCAACAAATCAGCTTAATTAATACTACAAAAACTGGGTTATTTAATTTAAGTGTTGAAAATCTAATAACTCCGTCTGGTAATAAAATGTATCTATTTTTAAATAAAGCTGATAAAATACCTAACGGTACCAAAATATTGATTCATGATGAATTTAATAGCATGAATCAAAAATTAGCTAAATCCACAGCTATTGAACAACCAATTTTACCATCAACTTTACAAAATAATACAGAACTGGTTTTAAGAACTGATGAAAAAGCCATCCGTTTAAAAGAAGTTGTTATCAATAATAAAAATGACAATAATTTTAACGGAACAGGAGCTAATGCCTGCGGAGATTATGTTTGTTCATACAACAACTTAAATTGTCGAAATCATCCGAACGGCACCCCTGGTAATCATCCACCCGTTACTGGCAAAATATATAATGTAAATGGCATTCCAACTACCTATCAAGGTTGCACAGTTGTAGATCAAAATATATTTACGCTAGTTAAAGGAATTCATCTTCAAAAAGAATTTTATCTAAGCGATTATAATGACCCAGTAGAACCAGCTTTTTTTTCTACTGTGTATTGGAATTATGGCGCCATATTAAATACTGGAAAAGACACCGAATTAAGCTTTTATACAAGCGATATTACAGGGAAATTTAGAATTGTGGTTCAAGGAATTACAGATAAGGATGTAATTTATGCAGAGAATTTTTTTGAGGTTAAAGGGAAATAAAAAACGACTAGCCAATTAAGGTAGTCGTCTATTATTAGGTTAAAAAACTATTAAAGTGAATTAATCCACTTTACTAATTCTTCTCTGCCTTTTCCTGTTTTTTGTTGAAGCTTTCCTAACAACTCATCGTCTTTTCCTTCTTCATGACTTAAATCATCGTCAGTTAAATCACCATAGGCTTGTTTAACTTTCCCCTTAATTTCATTCCACTTTCCTTTTAATTCTAACTTATCCATGTGCTTAATGCTTATCGTTTAACAATCGGTTGGTTGCAAAAAGAACAGGTAAGAGAAGTTAATTGTTTTAAAAATTCAGGCTAATAATAGTTAATGTTATAACTTTTTTGAATTATCTATAATTTCTTGCACTACAGTTGGATCTAACAAAGTTGATATGTCGCCTAAATTTGAAGTATCACCTTCGGCAACTTTACGCAAGATACGACGCATAATTTTACCAGATCTAGTTTTAGGTAAACCTGATACAAATAAAATTTTATCTGGTTTAGCAATGGCTCCAATTACCCGAGTTACCGTTTGTAGAATATCTTTTCTAGTTAGGTCTTCATCCTTACTTAAACCAGGATAAATGATAAAGGCATAAATTCCTTGCCCTTTCACATCGTGAGGATAGCCTACAACAGCACTTTCAATTACACCAGCGTGCATATTAATCGCATTTTCTACTTCAGCTGTGCCAATTCTATGACCAGAAACGTTAATTACGTCATCTACCCTGCCGGTAATTCGGTAATATCCATCTTCATCACGCAAACAGCCATCTCCAGTAAAATATAAATTCTCGTAAGTAGAAAAATAAGTTAGTTTACAACGTTCATGATCACCATAAGTAGTGCGCAACATGCCTGGCCATGGAAACTTAATGCACAAGTTTCCATTTACACCATTCCCCTCAATTTCTTTTCCATTTTCATCAACTAAAATCGGCTGGATACCTGGTAATGGCAAAGTTGCGAAACTAGGTTTGGTTGGCGTTACAAACGCAATAGGCGAAATCATGATTCCCCCTGTTTCTGTTTGCCACCAAGTATCTACAATTGGCGCCTTTTTATGACCAATTTCTTCATCAAACCAATGCCATGCCTCTTCATTAATCGGCTCTCCTACTGATCCTAATACACGTAAGCTACTTAAATCAATTCCGGTAAGTGGATCTGTACCAAAACTCATTAAAGATCGAATAGCTGTTGGTGCCGTATATAAAATATTAACCTTGTGTTTTTGTACAATTTCCCAAAATCTAGATGGAGTTGGATAAGTAGGGATTCCTTCGAACATTAGGGTTGTTGCACCTTGCGAAAGTGGTCCATACACAATATATGAATGGCCAGTTATCCATCCTATATCTGCTGTGCAAAAAAACACTTCATCTGGCTGGTAATTAAATACATTTGAAAAAGTATAACCTGCATATACCATATAACCCCCACAAGTGTGCACAACTCCTTTTGGTTTACCTGTTGAGCCTGAAGTGTATAAAATAAACAACACATCTTCTGCATCCATTTCTTCTGCAATGCAATTTGCATCAACTAATTTCACTTCATCTTCCCACCAACAATCTCTTCCTTTTAACATCGAAACTGGAGTGCGAGTATGTGTTAAAACAATTACTTTTTCTATTGTTGGGCAACCAATTAAGGCATCATCTATGACTTCTTTTAATTGAATTTGCTTATTACCACGATAGGCGCCATCTGCTGTAATTACTATTTTACAAGCAGCATCATTTATTCTATCAGCAATAGATTTTGCAGAAAAACCACCGAAAACCACCGAATGTATTGCTCCAATACGAGCACATGCCAATACTGCAATTGCCAATTCTGGCACCATTGGCATATAAATACAAATCCGATCTCCTTTTTTTGCACCGTTCCTTTTTAAAACATTTGCAAAGCGACAAACTCGGTCATGTAATACTCTATAACTGAGCGTTACACTATCTCTTTCTGGATCATTCGGTTCCCAAATTATTGCTGGCTTATCTCCGTTTTCAATTAAATGTCGATCTAAACAATTATCTGTAATATTTAATTTCGCCCCATCAAACCACTTAATATTTGGTTCTGAAAAGTTCCATGATAGTACATTTTCCCATTTCTTTTTCCAAAGGAAATTATCGGCAATACCAGCCCAAAATTTTTCTGGTTCTTTTACACTTTGTTTATACGTTTCTTGATATTGCTCAAAAGAGGTGATCTGCATGATAATTTGGTTTAGCAATTAGGTGTTTCAAATATAGTATTATTAGTAAAGTTTAAAAAAATGAATAAACAAAATCAAATATTTTCAAGTGGACTATTGATGGTTACAAAAATAATTCAGATATTTGCACACTCTTAAAAAAATTAAGTAGCGAAATAATCAACATAATAAAAAAGTCATGTCAAGAGTTTGTGATTTAACCGGAAAAATGGCGATGTCGGGATTTAATGTTTCTCACTCGAACGTTAAAACGAAACGTAAATTTTATCCTAACCTACAACTTCAGAAATTTTATATTCCTGAAGAAGATACTTGGATTACATTAAAAGTATCAACATCAGCTATTAAAACTATCAATAAAATTGGTATTTCTGAAGCACTTAACCGCTTCATGAAAAAAGGATATTTGTAAAAAAACATTTGTCGATTATATCGACATAAATAAATAATAAAATGGCAAAAAAAGGTAACAGAGTACAAGTTATTTTAGAATGTACAGAACATAAAACTAGCGGTATGCCAGGTATGTCTAGATACATTTCTACAAAAAACCGTAAAAACACTACTGAGCGTTTAGAATTGAAAAAATTCAATCCAGTATTGAAAAAAGTAACCGTACATAAAGAGATAAAATAATTGAAGGATAATTGTTTGAAGAACTGAATTTTACATTCTAATTTAAACATCCACTCACTCAATAATTAAATTTAAAAGACATGGCTAAGAAAGTAGTTGCAACCCTAAAAACGGGTACAGGAAAAGAATATTCGAAAGTTATCACAATGAACAAATCGCCAAAAACTGGTGCTTATTCTTTCAAAGAAATCATTGTACATAACGATCACGTTAAAGATGCTCTTGCTGGTATCAGCAAGTAATTCTATTCACGAATAGCATTAAAGGCCGTTCCGTATTAAACGGAAGGGCTTTTTTATTTTAATATCATTCTATGGGTTTATTCGATTTTTTCAAAAAAAAAGAAACTGCTCCTGAAGTACAAGAAGCTTTAGAAAAGGGTTTAGAAAAAACTAAAGAAGGTTTTTTAAGTAAAATCACTAAGGCTGTTGCTGGTAAATCTACAGTTGATGATGATGTATTAGATAACCTTGAAGAAGTTTTAGTAACTTCTGATGTTGGGGTAAGTACTACCTTAAAAATCATTGATCGCATTCAGGCTCGCGTTGCTAAAGACAAATATCTATCTACTTCTGAGTTAAATCATCTATTACGTGATGAAATTCAACTTTTATTAGCAGAAAATAATAGCAACGATTTCCGAAATTTCGAATATGGTGACCATAAGCCTTATGTAATTATGGTTGTTGGTGTAAATGGTGTAGGTAAAACCACTACCATTGGCAAATTAGCGCATAAACTGAAAAATGAAAATCTTAAAGTAGTTTTAGGTGCAGCTGATACATTTAGAGCTGCGGCAGTTGAGCAAATTAAATTGTGGGGCGAACGTGTTGGTGTTAGAGTTGTAGCGCAAGCGATGGGCTCAGACCCTGCTTCTGTTGCTTTTGACACTTTGCAATCGGCTGTTGCCAATAAAGAAGATGTTGTGATAATTGATACAGCTGGTCGTTTACATAATAAAGTCGGATTAATGAACGAACTTGGTAAAATTAAAAATGTAATGCAAAAGGTAATTCCAAATGCACCACATGAGATTTTATTAGTACTTGATGGTTCTACTGGTCAGAATGCATTTGAACAATGCAAACAATTTACTGAAGCTACAGATGTAAATGCATTAGCAATTACCAAATTAGATGGCACTGCAAAAGGTGGTGTAGTGATTGGAATTTCCGATCAATTTAAAATTCCTGTAAAATATATTGGTGTTGGCGAAAAAATGGACGACTTACAGTTGTTCGATAAAAAAGATTTCGTGAACTCGTTATTTAATTAATATGATTACTAAAAACAAGCTTATAAAAACTATCGCTAAACCTAAAATCAATGTTATTACTTTAGGTTGCTCAAAAAATACTTACGATTCTGAGGTATTAATGGGTCAATTGCGTGGAAATAATTTAGCTGTTGAACACGAATCAAATAGTTTAAACAAAGATGATATTATCGTAATCAATACTTGTGGATTTATCGACAATGCAAAACAAGAATCTATTGATACAATTTTACAATACAGTCAGTTAAAAGATGAAGGTAAAGTTGGAAAAGTAATTGTTACTGGCTGTTTATCTGAACGTTACAAACCAGAATTAGAATCAGAAATTACTAACGTTGATGCTTATTTTGGCACAAACGATTTGCAAAATATATTGCACAGTTTAGGCGCAAACTACAAACACGAATTAATTGGCGAACGTTTATTAACCACTCCTTCGCACTTCGCCTATTTTAAAATTGCAGAAGGTTGTAATCGTCCATGTTCTTTTTGCGCAATTCCTTTAATGCGTGGCAAACACGTTTCTAGGGATATGAACGAGTTAGTTAACGAAGCGAAAATTTTAGCCGCTAATGGAACCAAGGAACTTATTTTAATTGCTCAAGACTTAACTTATTACGGTTTAGATATTTATGGAAAACGTAATTTGGATGAGTTATTACGTCGTTTATCTGATGTAAAAGGTATAGAATGGATTAGATTACAATATGCTTATCCTTCTGGGTTTCCAATGGAAATTTTAGATGCGATGAACGAACGCGAAAATATCTGTAAGTATTTGGATATGCCATTGCAGCACATTACTGATAATATGCTAAAATCAATGCGTCGTGGTATTACCAAACAAAAAACCATTGATATTGTAAATGAAATCAGAGCAAAAGTTCCAAATATCGCGATGCGCACCACTTTAATTTGTGGTTATCCTGGCGAAACTGAACAAGATTTTGAGGAAATGTACAATTGGGTTGAGGAAACTCGTTTTGATCGTTTAGGATGTTTTACCTATTCGCACGAAGAGAAAACTCATGCTCATCAATTAGTAGATAATGTGCCTGAAGAAATCAAACAAGCTCGTGTAGATGCGATTATGGAATTACAACAAGGCATTTCTTTCGATATCAATCAAGAAAAAGTTGGCAAAACATTTAAAGTTTTAATCGATAGAAAAGAAGGTGATTTCTTTATTGGCCGTACAGAATTTGATAGTCCAGAGGTTGATAATGAGGTTTTAATAGATGCGAATTCAGGCTACGCAGCTAATGGTAGTTTTGTAAATGTGAAAATTGATCGTGCAGAAGATTTCGACCTGTATGGACAAATTGTAAAATAAACCTTTAGCCTAAAAATGTTTCGTAAATTAGCTTAATTTCGCAACACATGAAGGCAAAATATATCTCTTATCAGGATACTCATTCATTCTCTAAATTGGTTTTAGATTATGTAAATGATGATGAATTCTTGAAACCTTTTTACAGCTTTCGTCCAGATATTGATGGTTTAAAAAAAGCTGTCGACAACAGAAATTTCACAGGAAATAGATCCGAGTTAGTTGAAGTTTTAAATCAGCAATATCAAAACGTAAAAACGAATAAATCTGTAAATCATAATATTAATTTATTGGCAGATGAAAATACTTTCACTATAACTACTGGTCATCAGCTTAACTTATTTACTGGACCTTTATATTTCATCTATAAAATTGTAACGACAATAAATTTAGCGCTTGAGCTTAAAATTGCTTATCCTGAAAAGAATTTTGTCCCTATTTATTGGATGGCAACTGAAGATCATGATTTTGAAGAAATCAATCATGTAAGTGTTGATGAAAAAAATATTAGTTGGATACAACAAACGAATGGTGCAACCGGAAGACTCAGCACAAAAACCGTTGAGGCAGCTGTAAGAGCATATAAAGCATATTTAGGAATTAGCAAAAACGGAAAAAAATTAGCCAAATTAGTTGAAAATGCTTATTTAACAAACGATAATCTGGCGGATGCAACTCGCGTTCTAGTGAATAGTTTATTTCAAAATTATGGTTTAGTAATAATTAACGCCGACGATGCAAAACTGAAAAGACAATTCAGTTCTATTATTAAACAAGATATTACTGAACAGAATAGTGCTCATTTAACTGAAAAAACTACTGAACAATTAGCGCAAAAAGGATATAAAGCACAAGTTAATGGTAGAGAAATTAATTTCTTCTACTTGATAGATAATCTTCGTGAACGAATCATAGAAAAAGGCAATCATTATACGGTTAACCATACGGAAATCAGTTTTACGAAAGAAGAATTACTAGAAGAGATTGAAAATCATCCGGAAAGATTTAGTCCGAATGTAATTATGCGTCCGTTATACCAAGAAGTAATTTTGCCCAATATCGCCTATATTGGCGGAGGATCCGAAGTTTCCTATTGGATGCAATTGAAAGCTAATTTTGATTTTTATAAAACAGATTTCCCTGTGTTATTGTTGCGTAATTCGGCTTTGTTAATTGATAAACGTAGTGCAGAGAATTTACATAAATTAGGTTTTAAATTAGAAGATGCTTTTCTTTCAATCGATGAATTACAAAAAACATGGGTAAAAAATAATAGCGCATCTAATTTAAGTTTAACTGAAGAAATAAGTATAATACAAGCAGCATTTGATCAAATTAAACAGCATTCTTTTAAAGTTGATAAAACTTTAGAAAGCTCAGCTGATTCTGCAAAAACCAAGACCAATCATTTGCTAGAAAATTTAGAAAAGAAACTATTTAGAGCTGAAAAAAGAAAGCATGAGATTTCTTTAAAACAAATTGAAAATGTAAAAAATAGACTTTTCCCTATGGGTACACTACAAGAAAGAGTGTTAAACATTGCTCCGATGTATGTAAACTATGGTGATGACTTTTTATCCTCGTTAATAGAAAATTTTCAACCATTGGGCGGAGATTTTACACTTCTACTTCCATCATAATCGCCGATTTTTTGATGCGACAAACTTAAACAAAAATGAACTTTATAACTTTTACAGAAGCAAAGCTGAGATCTTTCACCTATTCTATATTTAAAAAAATGGGCTGTTCTCATGAGCATGCAACATTAGCAACAGATGTTTTAATTCGCTCTGATTTAAGAGGGATAGATTCTCATGGTGTAGCTCGTTTAAGTGGTTATGTGCGTTTATGGGAAAAGAAAAGAATTAACGCTACGCCAAATATTAAGGTAGTTTATGAAACCCCAACTACAGCAACTGTAGATGGAGATGGAGGATTAGGCTTGGTTGTTGCTCCATTTGCAATGAAAGTAGCGATAGAAAAAGCAGAAAAATTTGGTAGCGGTTGGGTGGCTGTAAAAAATTCTAATCATTTTGGTATTGCTGGATATCATGCGTTATTGGCGGTAGAAAAAGATATGATTGGTATTAGCATGACCAACGCTAGTCCACTAGTAGCTCCTACCTATGCAAATGAACGTTTGTTGGGAACCAATCCAATGTGTTATGCTTTTCCTGCTGGAAAATATCCGCCAGTTGTAGTTGATATGGCAACCGCAGCAGCTGCAAATGGAAAATTAGAAATCGCTCAAAGAGCAAATAAGGAAATACCAGATGGCTGGGTACAGGATAATGAAGGAAATTCTTCAACTAATCCAAATGAACTAAAAAATGGTGGTTCGTTGTTGCCTTTAGGTAGTGATAAAGATCACGGCAGTCATAAAGGTTATGGATTAAGTGCGACAGTAGATATTTTATCAGCTGTGCTTTCCGGAGCTAATTATGGACCTTGGGTTCCTCCATTTGTAGCATTTTTAGAGCCTAATGCAAATCCTGTTGGTGAAGGGATTGGTCATTTTTTTGGTGCTATGCGTGTAGATGGTTTTCGCCCTGCAGATGATTTTAAAAACCATTTAGATAATTGGATTGAACGTTTTAAAAGTGCAAAAACTATAAATCCGTCGCAAAAAGTAATTATACCAGGTGAACCGGAAGCAGAAGCAGAGGTAGAAAGAAAGGTGAACGGTATTCCAATTATTGATGTTGTGGTAAACGATTTAAATGAATTAGCTATTAAACTTGGTGTAGAAGGTTTAAGTTAGTAATGATAACTCAATTCAAAAAAAAGACCTCGATTTAGTCGAGGTCTTTTTTATATCTATTTTATGTTTTAGTGAATACCCTTAAAAATTCTATTCCAACGGATTTTACTAAACCAAGAACCTTCACTATCAAAGCTCATCCAAATAAATAAGGCTTTACCAACTATATGATCTTCAGGAACAAAACCCCAATAACGTGAATCTGCTGATTGATGGCGATTATCACCCATCATCCAGTAATAATCCATTTTGAATGTATATTCTGTTGCTTTTTTTCCATTCAATATCCAATCATTCCCAACTTTTTCTAATTTATTACCTTCATAAATACGAATACTTCTTTCGTACAATGGCATGGTAACGCTATCCATTTTTACTGTCCAGCCTTTTTTAGGTACAATGATTGGCCCATAATTATCTAAGTTCCAACCTCTATTTTTATCATGAGGGAAAATGGCTTTATCGAAATCCCCTTTTACAGCTACATTCTCCGTAATTGATTTCACATAATCCGATTTTTTAAGTTCTGCAATCATGGCTGGTGTTCCTTCAAACTGATAAATTGTAGGCACATTTGTTTCTGCAGTTTTAAAACCCATATCCTGGAACAACCTCATATTTATATCCGAAGTTTTAAATTCTATGGTATAATAAAACCATCCCGTTGGTTCTAAAGGCACTTTTTTTCCATTTACGGAAGCCAAGCCGTTCTCCATGCTCACAGTATCCCCAGCTATAGCGATACAACGTTTAATAAAGTTTTCACGTTTATCTACTGGTCTACTTACAATAGTATGATTTGCATATATCTGTGTTCTAGTCTCTCCTCTTAATAGCATTTGGTAGTAATTATCATCTTGAGCGTCAAGTGCTACGGTATCTCCTTCTGGGAAATTGAAAACAACTACATCATTGCGCTTAATATGTTGAAATCCAGGTAATCTTCTATATTTCCATTGAACACCATCCCAATATGCTTTTGTGCCTGTTAGTGGCATGGTATGATGTGCGAAAGGAAAGGCAACTGGTGTCATAGGAATACGAGCGCCATAGTTTACTTTACTTACAAACAAGAAATCTCCGATTAATAAAGATCTCTCCATCGAGCCCGATGGAATGGTATAAGCTTCAATAAAAAACACTCTAATAATAGTTGCGGCAACTACCGCAAAAATAATGGCGTCAGTCCATTCTCTAGTTTTAGTTTTCTTCTTTTTTGGTTCGGCACTTTTATTTCTTTGCCAGAATTTCCAACTCATATTTTAGGAATTAAAATTAAAAACATCAGCTATATTGTAAAAGCCTTGTTTGTTTTGTAACCACTCTGCAGCTATTACTGCACCTAACGCAAAACCTGCTCTACTATGTGCAGTATGCTTTATTTCTATCTCATCCACTTCAGAACTATAAACTACCGTATGTGTACCTGGTACGTTTTCTATTCTATGCGATTCGATTAATAATTGTTCATTTTTTATTACATCAGGTATTTGCGCACCCACCACTTCATTTAGCCATTCTGATTTACGATCTATCTCTTCGATAATCCCTTCGGCAATGGTCATTGCTGTACCGCTTGGCGCATCCAATTTTTGTGTATGGTGTATTTCTTCTACTTGTACTTCGTAAGCAGGATAATTATTCATCAGCTTTGCTAATACTTTATTTAAATGAAAGAAAAGATTTACTCCAACACTAAAGTTAGAGCCATAAAGTAGTGTATTGTTACTACTTAGACAATCATTTTTAATTTCTTGTAATTTACCATACCATCCTGTTGTACCTACAACCACAGGAACTTGAGCCTCAAAACATTTGTAAATGTTATCAACTGCAGCATCTGGAGCACTAAAATCTATTGCTATATCGGCTTTTGATAAGTTATCAACCGTAAAATCTGTTAAGTTATCGATGCTAATTTTCAGCACAACCTCATGCCCTCTTTCTAAAGCAAAACGTTCTATAATTTGGCCCATTTTACCGTAACCTAATAATGCTATTTTCATTGATATAAGTTATTAATGTTTGAATTACAGTTTTCATTTGAAATAATGAACTCGTAAACTCGATTTATATTTAAAGTTGAAGCTATCTTTAAATCAAATATTAGTTTCATAATTTAATAGTGAGTTTCAATCCAGGAACAACAGGGTTGTAACCATACATTGTATTTGAATTTATCAATGATGGGGAAATTTTAAAGGATAAATTATCATCTACATTAAAATATTTTAATCTTGCTGTAATGTAAGCGTCTAAGGCATTTAAACCATATAAACCAACTAGCGATATTAATACAACTTCGCGATTACGCTTGTAAATGTTTTTGGCGACTACCAATGCATCCGTATTTGTGTACTGCGCTAAACCGTTTTCTGGATCTGGAGCATTGTTATGCAGCTTTCTATATTGTAACTCATCTAAAAACAGGCGATAATTTTTATTATTATCTATATACGACATGACTAATAAAGTACCACCAGCATATATAGCCCCTATTTTACCAATGATATATAATTTTTGTGCAACTTTATTTCCTTTTACTGCTCCACTTTTAACATCGTCCACAACCAACCCATAATTATAAATTTGACCTAAACCAGGAAATATTAAAGATCTATGGAATGCTTTTTTGCCAGCAATTTTACCTTTATTTATATAAGGAGCTGGCTTTATAGTATCAACTCTGTTTTGTATGGTGTCTATTGGTTTTTTAACAACAGGATTTTGCGCTCTTGCCGAAGCAAAAGTTAACAATACCATTAATGAAAGCAATAGGGCTCGCATTACCAATCTAAAAGTTCTAAAATTCTACTCAAATCATCGTTAGAGACAAATGGAATTTCTATTGCACCTTTACCATTCTCTTTAACTTTTAATTTCACTTTAGTCGCGAATTTAGAAGCTAAATCATTTTGTAATTTTTGATATTCGAAAGAAACACCAACAGGATTAGCTTTAGGTTTTATTTGCACATGGTGGATGCTACGAACTAATTCTTCTACCTTACGGACCGATAAACCTTTATCTAAAATTTCTTGGTGGATGAACAATTGCTTTGCTTCTTCCTCAACACTAATTAAAGCACGAGCGTGACCCATAGATATTTTACCATCACGGATTGATGCCTGAATAACTGGTGGCAGTTTTAATAAGCGAAGATAATTACTAACCGTAGTCCGGTTTTTACCAACTCTTTCACCTAGTTGCTCTGGTTTTAGATTACATTCATCAATCATCATTTGGAAACTTAATGCAACTTCAATTGCATTTAAGTTTTCACGTTGGATATTTTCAATTAATGCCATTTCTAGCATTTGCTGATCATCCGCACTGCGAATATATGCAGGTATTTGTGTTAAACCAGCTAATTTTGAAGCTCTTAATCTACGTTCACCTGAAATTAATTGATATTTATTTCCGTTTTTTCTAACGGTTATTGGTTGTATTAAACCTTGTACTTTAATTGATTCTGATAATTCGTTTAGTGCAACCTGATCAAACTCTGTACGTGGCTGATATGGATTGGTTTCCACATCATTAATATTTACCTGACTAATACTACCAATTTGTGCAGTTTGATCTAAGGTATCATTGCCATTTGTTGGAGGATGAACCGAATCAGTATCATCTAAAAGCGCACTTAATCCTTTTCCTAAACCTGTTTTTCGCTGAAAAGATGTCATCTATATAAGTTATATGGTTGCCGTATTTACATCTTGTTCTTCGGTTACTAACCCGTTTTTACGAACAATCTCTCTAGCTAAGTTTAAATAATTAATAGCTCCTTTACAATTTGCATCATGCATAATTACCGAAACGCCATAACTCGGTGCTTCGCTTAAACGGGTATTACGCTGAATAATGGTTTCGAAAACCAAATCTTGAAAATGAGTTTTTACTTCTTCTACCACCTGATTAGATAAACGTAATCTTACATCATACATTGTCAATAAAATTCCTTCAATTTCTAATTCTGGATTTAAACGATTTTGTACAATTTTTATGGTATTCAGTAATTTCCCTAAACCCTCTAATGCAAAATATTCACATTGTACAGGAATAATAACCGAATCTGCAGCAGTTAAAGAGTTAATCGTAATTAAACCTAAAGATGGAGAACAATCGATAATAATAAAATCGTATTGATCTTTTACCCTTTCCAAAACCGCTTTCATCTTATATTCACGGCTGGTTAGGTTGATCATTTCTATCTCTGCACCTACTAAATCAATATGCGCAGGTAATAAATCTAAATTAGGCGTCTCGGTTTTCACAATTGCATCTAACGGATCAACATCGTTAATAATGCATTCATAAATACTATTTTTAATATTCCTTGGGTCGAATCCAATACCAGAGGTAGAGTTTGCCTGAGGATCTGCATCAACTAAAAGTGTTTTATACTCTAAAACAGCTAAGCTGGCTGCTAAATTTATTGACGAAGTAGTTTTACCTACACCACCTTTTTGGTTTGCTAAAGCAATAATTTTACTCATCTATCTTTTTAAAAAATCGCCAAAATAAAGTATGGCTGTATTTTACACTAATTAGCTAAGAAAAAATGCTATTTTTGTATAAAAAAAGCACTTTTTAACAATTAGCTAAGATACAAACTAAATCATAATATTAGTATGAATGGCTTACGTGTTTTAAACATCTTATTAACAATTTTAGTATGATTACCATTATATCTGGTACAAATAGACCAGCAAGCAATACCTTAAAAGTTGCACAATATTATCAGAAACAACTCGCAGAAAAGGGCTTAGAAACTGAGTTATTGGACTTACAAGATTTACCAGAAAATTTTATTGGTCAGGACTTATATGGAAAAAGAAGTGAGGAATTTGAAAAAATACATGAATTAGTTACCAAAACCACTAAGTTTTTATTCATTATTCCTGAGTATAATGGAAGTTATCCTGGTGTATTAAAAACCTTTATAGATGCATGTGCATTTCCAGATAGTTTTTACGATAAAAAAGCATGTTTAGTAGGAATTTCATCAGGTAAATATGGAAATATTCGTGGCATTGAGCACTTTAACGGTGTTTGTGCCTATTTACATTTAAACGTAATGCCTTTGCGCTTGCATATTCCTGATATTAAAACAGAGCTTGATGAAAATGCACAGTTTTTTAAAGCAGATACACTGAAATTTACTAATCAGCAAATGGATAAGTTTATTAAGTATTAAACCTAATCCATTTATCACCTTCATACCCAAAAATAAAAAACCCAGGGTGTAGCATTTCCGCAAAGTCTTCTATTAACATTACAGCATTTGTAGGAGTGCGTAATTTATTTACATCATCATTCAATAAAATAATTCGTCCGTTTTTTACTGCTGGCCAGCTTGGATCCAATAATGCCGGCACTTCTCGCATTAAATCATTTAATGTTTTACCTGGTTGGTAATAAATAATATAAACTGCCCCTAAAATCTCTGTTTCTAGTATGCCTCCAGCAGCATTAATTTCATCTACCAAAACTAAGCTTTGCATGTTGAAAGTATCTAAACAAACTACAGGCACTTTATCCATGAATTTAATTTTATGCGTTACAATATCGATACGATCATGCAATTCTTCGCGTAAAATTTCATCATTTTCACTATTTATAAGCTCATTTAAAAAAGACATCTAATTTATTTATTTAATTTGTACAAAAATAGTATTCCTAAATCGATGCGTAGAATTATAAACAACATATTTTGGATTTTTTGCTTATTGGCGATTGTTTCTTGTAAGGGAAAAACAGATAATGATGGTAAAAAAGTTTTCAATATTAATCTAGATCAAAATGTAACTTCTCTTGACCCTGCTTTTGCTCGTAACCAAAATGCCATTTGGATGATTAACCAATTGTTTAATGGATTGGTACAAGTAGATAAAGACTTAAATACCATTCCTTGTATTGCTAAAAGTTGGACAATGTCTAAAGACGGATTAACGTATACATTTAATCTACGTGACGATGTTTATTTCCAAGATGATCCTTTGTTTAAAAATGGAAAAGGTAGAAAAGTCGTGGCTTCAGATTTTTCGTACAGTTTTTACCGCTTAATCGACCCTAAAGTTGCCTCATCGGGCGGATGGATTTTTAGCGATAAAGTGAAAGATGCTAACAGTTTTAAGGCATTAAATGACACCACTTTTCAAATTCAATTGGTAAAACCTTTCCCCGCTTTTATGAATTTATTAACCGCTCAATATTGTTCTGTTGTACCTAAAGAAGTGGTTGAACATTATGGCAAAGATTTTAGAAGTCATCCAGTAGGTACTGGACCATTTAAATTTAAGTATTGGAAAGAAGATGAAATATTAGTCCTAGTTAAAAATGAGCATTATTGGGAAAAAGATGGTAATACGCCATTGCCTTACCTGGATGCTGTTAAAGTCACTTTTATTACCGATAAACAAAGTGCTTTCATGAATTTCATTAAAAAAGATCTTGATTTCTTTAATAGTGTGGATGGAAGTTATCGCGATGATATTTTGACCAAAAGCGGTAAAATGACGAGTAAATACAAAGGAAAATTTCAGTTATTTAAAGGTCCTTATTTGTGTACAGAATACGTAGGCATTTTAGTTGACACATCTAAAATTATAGTAAAAAACTCTCCCTTGCGATTTCAAAAAGTTAGACAAGCAATTAATTATGCAATTGACAGGCAAAAATTAATCAAATACTTAAGAAATAGTGTTGGAACTCCTGCAACAGCGGGCTTTATACCCAAAGGGATGCCCGGTTTTGACAGCACACGCGTAAAAGGCTACAACTATAATCCTGCATTATCAGCAAAATTATTAGAGGAAGCAGGATATCCAAATGGCAAAGGGATGCCTGAAGTTACATTGAGCACCTCTACCACGTACAAAGATTTAATTGAATTTATTCAGGGTGAATTGAATAACATTGGAATAAAAGTAAAAGTTGATGTTAGTCCTAATTCAAGTTTACGTGATATGATGGCGAAGAATGAAGTGAACTTTTTTAGAGGTTCGTGGATAGCCGATTATGCAGATGGCGAAAATTATTTATCTGTATTTTACTCTAAGAATAAAGTTCCGTTTGGACCAAATTACACTGGTTATTTTAACGATGAATTTGATAAATTATTCGAACAAAGTTATTTTGAAAGTGACCCAAAAAAACGATATGAGCTTTACTATAAAATGGATAATATGGTAATGGAGTACTCTTCGGTTGTTCCTGTTTTATACGACCAAGTAGTGGTAATGTTGCAAAACAACATTAGCGGTTATCCTATTAATCCATTAAGTTTAATGATTTTGAAACGAGTGAAGAAAAAGTAGTATTGTGTTCATCTTTAATTAATTTGATGAACAACTAAACAAAATTTATTTACTATCATTAAACATTCTATTTTTGGTTAATTCGATATTTTTTATTGCTGCAACTGGAGCAATTTTAATATCTTTATTTCCTTTAGAAAGATAAAAATAATACACGCTATTTGAGCCAATAAGTGAAATTTGCTCGCTCTCTCCGCTAGTATAATTTAGTAGGTAATCATATTTTAAGTCTCCATTTTTTATTCTTTTAGAAACAAAAAATCCTTCTGCCAAGCCATAGCCTAAATACACAGACAATAATCCAACAGCTAAACTTTTAATGGAAACAAGGAAATAGTATTTTTTTATTTCCACCTCTGGTAAATCTATTTTAGTATGTTTTAATTCGAACATTTTCTTCACCCACTTTTTATGATCGTATTTATATAAAATTGAGGGTAAATAATAACAAGAGACAAAAATTGACACTATCGTAAAAAATGTAATCGGATGAGTAGTAAGAGTGGCAATTGGACTAATTAAAACATCCATGATGGTAGAGTACTTTAGGATATTAATTCCTAATTGATAAAAAGTAACGCTTTCTTTTAATATCCCCATTACAACTAAAAAAAGATAGCCGAAAGGTATTAGTTTTTGTAGATCTTCTGAAAATTTCATTTGCTGATAGCGTTAGTTATTAGAGTTTAAAAGCGAATATACTTCCAATCATATTTTATTTCTAATTTATTTTTCATGGGTTAGATTTCAGAGCTTATAAATAAACAAAGCCTCTGCTAAAAAATAGCAGAGGCTTTTACATTCAGCAGTATTTATATTTTATTGTTGCACACCACCCATTTGACCACCTTGTTGGTTTTGGTCTTGTTTAATATCATCGTTTTTGATTTTCTTTTTCTCAGTAAATTTCAACTTACCAAATTTGTAGCTAAAGTTTAAACCAAATGAGCGTAAAGGATAGTAGATATTTTGGCTTTGGTAGTTGTTTTCGCCTTGTGTTACTGTTTCAATATGTAAATCACGTTTAAATGGATTTAAAACATTTAAACCAATTGTTCCTTTTTTATTAAGGATGTCTTTTTTAACTGCCGCACCATAAAATACCATAGGCTCCGTTTTACTTTGGTAAGTATAACGAGGTGAGTTCAACACACCAAAAAGCTCTAAACTCCAACCACCTTTAAATGAATTTGCAGAACGCATAAAGAAATTATAGTTTAAAAATGTCCCTTCATTCATTCCTTGAATATCTGGTCTACTTTTAATTTCATACGTATTTATAGCAATATTACTCATCAATGTCCATTTTGGAAGAGGATTGTAAGATGCAAATAAGTTAAAACCATAACTCTCTGTTGTACCTACGTTTTCAAAAGTTGATAAAATTCTACCGCCTACATTTTTATTAAGTGCCTCGATAATATTTTGTGTATTACGATAGAAAATAGATGCATTAATAATCGACCCTTTGATGTAAGTAGAATAACCAAACTCAAAATTATCACTTAACTCTGGTGCTAAATCTGGATTTCCTTGAAAATCGAAACTTAGGTTACTTTTATTTAAAAATGGATTTAAGTATGCTAAACTTGGACGCTGAACCCTACGATTGTATGCTAATTTCAACGTTGTTTTACCCTTAATGGTTTGTGATAGAATTGCACTAGGGAATAAATTGAAATAATCATTTTTACCAACAGTAGAACTAATATCAGTGTATTCTGCTCTTAGACCGCCTTTAAACTGTATTTTCTTTGTTAAATTAAAAGCTATTGTACTATAAGCTGCACCTACATTTTGAGTGTAATCAAAATCCTGACCTGCACCATATTGACTTTGAATATTTCTAAAAATTGCTTTACCACCTGCCTCGAAAGTTACAGTTTTACTAAAAGGATAGATATAATCTGTCTGAGCGGTATACTCTTTGTTTTCACCAACATTATTACTTGCAATATAGCTTAGCGGTGTACCTGAAGCAGTTTTATAGTCGTTTACAAATTCATTGGTATTTTTACCAGTGGTTAATTGACCAGAAATAGAAAACTCTTCTCCTGGCTTTTTGGTGGTTAACTTATAATCCATGTTCCAATCTAAGTTTCCATTACTCATATCAGTACTGCTTATAATATTACCTGATGGAGTATTGTTATTAAAAATGGCCGATGACCCTGGTCCGCCATTATAAAAACGAGTATACTTAGCATTGGTACTGATGTTATTATAGGCATTAAAATCATAATCTAAACCTAAGCTACCGTTATAAGCTTGTCTTGTCCAGTCCGAAGTACCATCTTGAAGAACACCAGTAGTTACATTATTTGCAGTGGTTTGGTTAAAAAATACTACTCTCGATTCCTGAGGATATGCGATTTGAGTTCCTAAAGCAGTATTTACACTAAAACGTCCTGTTTTGGCAGTTAAATTGAAAGCACCAGCATTTTGACGTGTTCCTGTAGTTGCATTTACACTACCACTAACACCTTCTGCATTGCTTTTCTTAGTAATAATATTGATGATACCACCAGACCCTTCTGCGTCATACTTAGCAGATGGATTTGTAATTACTTCTACACTTTTAATTTGATCTGCAGGCAACATTTTCAATGCATCAGCTACGCTATTTGCCATTGTACCAGAAGGTTTTCCATTGATTAAAACACGAACAGAACTTCCACGTAATTGAACATTACCATTAATATCAACAGAAAGCATTGGCACTTTACGCATAACATCAGTAGCATCTCCACCCGCATTTGTAGCATCAGCTTCCGCATTGTATACTAAACGGTCAATTTTATTTTCTACCACCGCTTTTTGCCCAACAATGCTCACTTCTTTTAAAGTATTTGCAGTAGAACTTAAGTTAATGGAACCTACGTTATAATCTGGTTTCTCTGGTGTAGTTTTTATAAGTATTGTTTTGGTTTTATAACCCATAAAACCTATGGTTAATTTATACTCATCTGGTGCAACGTTTTGTAAAACGATTTTACCTTTTTCATCTGTTACACCACCATTTACAGCCTTGCCATCTTTTACCTTCAATAAAGAGACAGTAGCATAATCAACTGGTTTATTTGTTAATGAGTCTAAAATAATTGCGTTAATACGACCTGTTACAGTTACTTTTTGCCCACCTCCCATTCCAGGAAATTGAGCTTTAGCATTTAACATGAAGATTAAACCTATACTTAAAAGTAGAATTCTTTTCATTGTGTTATTTATTTGTTTGTTCTTAGTCTAACAAAAGTAGCTTTTGTTACATGTTTATATAGAGATTTTAGACCATCAGGAATGATTTGACGGCGAACGACTATTTTTTGACGGTGAAATGTATGATGGAAATTCCTCCTGGCCTACTAGATTTTTTCAAAGTTCTCTATTTCTTTTAAAAATTTACCTGATTTAATGATCGCACTCCATTCAACACCGTAAAAGATCATCCTAAACCATCTTTTATCCATGTTTTTGATATTAATATTCCTGTAAAACCAAATACCAATGTAGGTTAATAACAATATTACTGGTAGTTGAACAAGCCAAAACGCTAGAGGATTTTTTTCTATAAGTTCTAAACGAATATTCCAAGTAGCAAATACTGGAAATTGTAAAAAGCAAATTCCAATTACTTTTAAGGTTGAGCTTTGCAGTTTTGCCATTTTTTGCTGCATGTGTAAAATGTTTTCGCTACAGTCAATTTCACTTATTAGCACCAATTGCCTAATGTACATACCAACAGCAATAACCATTATTAACAAATGAATACCTATTGATAAATTAACAAAAATAGAAGCAAATGGAATTAGATGGTATAAAAAGTAGCCTACCAAAGCTGAATAAACAATCCCTATAAAAACTACCAAAATTTTATAATTTCTTGCCGGTCTAAGCGCATTTTTAGCTTTTTGCTGTTGCAATTCGGTAATAATTTTTTTATTTAAAGAAAGTGATTTTTCTAATTTTTCATCGTATTGTTTCCAAAGATTGATGATTTCTATATTTTCCATGTTAATTAATGTTGAGCTGAAAATTTTTGTTTAAGCTGTTCTTTAATTCTTCCAATTTTTGTGGCCACATTGGTGGAAGTAATTCCTATAATTTCAGCCATTTCTTTATGAGATTTTTCTTCTAGATACAATAACATCAATGCTTTATCTAAAGGCTTTAATTCGTTGATGAACTTTTGCAATGCAGTTAAGTTTGCTTCTAATCCTTCTTCCAAATTGTCATCACTAATTTCTATCAAGTGTTCCTCGCCCATTAGAATTGTGTTTGTTGTTTTTTGCTCTTTTCTATAAAATGAAATGGCAACGTTTAATGCAATGCGATACATCCAAGTAGATAACTTGTATTCGTTAGTAAAACTTCCCCACGATTTCCATAATTGAAATATGATTTCTTGAGCCAAGTCTTCACGATCATCCGCATTTTGGCAGTAAGAGTTACATATTTTAAATATGAGCCGCTTATTAGTCTCAATAATTTCTAAGAATTCTTGTTGATTGTGTTGCATCAATTAAATCGTCTTTCACTATTAATCGCAACAAGGTCTGAAATATCACAACGAATGTGAAAAATATTTTATTACACAAAAAAAGCCGCAGACTAACAGTGTAAATCTGCGAATCTGCGGCTCATATTCTACTTTGCTCAGCCCTTCCGTTTGGGGAGGGTTGGGTGGGCTATTAAACTACAATATTCACAATCTTACCTTTTACAAAAATGATTTTCTTAGGTGTTTTACCTTCTAAATATCCTTGTACTTGATCATTTGCTAAAACAATTTCGGTAGCCTGATCTTGTTCTAAACTTAAGCTTAAATTTAAGTTCATTCTCATTTTACCATTAATTGAAATTGGATAGGCAAACTCGGCTTCTTGTAAATAAGCTGGATTAAATGTTGGATATGGGGTATTTGATAAATCTGTATTGCCTAACAACGACCATAATTCTTCGCAAATGTGAGGTGCATAAGGAGAAAGGACAACTACTAAATCTTCTAATACTTGACGATTTTTGCACTTCAAATCAGTTAATTCATTTACTGCAATCATAAAGCTAGAAACTGATGTATTGAAAGAAAAACGTTCTACATCATCTTGTACCTTTTTAATGATTTTATGCAAAGCTTTTAATTCTGCTTTTGTAGGAATTGAATCATCTACATGGAAAACCCATTCTTCATTATGGAATAAACGCCAAAATTTACGCAAGAATTTAAATACACCTTCAATCCCATTGGTATTCCAAGGTTTGCTTTGCTCTAATGGACCTAAAAACATCTCGTACATACGCAAAGTATCTGCGCCGTAACTCTTAATCAAATCATCAGGGTTTACCACATTGAATTTTGATTTAGACATTTTCTCAACCTCTACCCCACAAATGTATTTGCCATTTTCTAAAATGAATTCTGCATTGGCAAACTCTGGTCTAAACTCTTTAAACTTATTGACATTCAAGATTTCATTTTCAACAATATTCACATCAACATGCAAAGCAGAAGTTTTATAGTCTTTTCTTAAACCGTATGAGACTAAGGTATTTGTTCCCTTCCCTTCTTCATCAACAACTCGATACACAAAGTTGCTTCTACCCTGTATCATCCCCTGGTTAATCAATTTCTTGAAAGGTTCTTCTTCATTTACATAACCTAAATCTTTTAAGAATTTATTCCAGAAACGGCTGTACAACAAATGTCCGGTTGCATGTTCAGAACCTCCAATGTATAAATCTACATCTTTCCAATAGGCAATGGCATCTTTTGAGGCGAACTTATTTTCATTTTGCGCATCCATGTAACGGTACCAGTACCAGCTACTTCCAGCCCAACCTGGCATGGTAGAAAGTTCGTACTCATATTGTTTTTCGTAACTCCAATCGGTTGCTCGCCCTAAAGGAGGTTCTCCACTTTCTGTTGGCAAATATTTATCAATTTCTGGCAATAACAATGGCAATTCTTCTTCCTTAATTAAATAAGGCAAACCATCTTTAAAGTAAACTGGAATTGGTTCTCCCCAATAACGCTGGCGACCAAAAATAGCATCACGCATACGGTAATTTACTTTTGCCTTTCCAACTCCTTCTCTTTCTAACCAATGATTTAAATAAGAAATTGCTTCCTTATAACCTAAATTATTAATGAAATCAGAGTTGATATATCTTCCTTCTTTAGTTGGATCTGCCTCTACTTCAATATCTTTTTGGGCATCTAATATTTGGATGATTGGCAAATTGAAATGTTTAGCGAATAACCAATCACGTTGATCGCCACTTGGCACACCCATAACTGCACCAGTTCCGTAACCAGCTAAAACATAATCAGCAATCCAAATTGGCACTAACTCATTATTAACAGGATTAATCACATAGCTTCCTGTAAATGCACCCGAAACCGTTTTCGTATCCGCCATGCGGTCTAATTCAGATTTCTTTTTAGTTTGCGCAATATATTTTTCTATATCTTCTTTCTGTGCTTCTGTAGTTAAAGCCTGAACCAATTCGTGCTCTGGAGCTAAAACAATAAATGAAACGCCAAAAATGGTATCAACACGGGTGGTGAATACTTCTATCCCTGCCTCACCCCGGCCCTCTCCAAAGGAGAGGGAGGACAAATTGCTTACCTTTTTAGTAGCAATATCTGGTCTGCCTTCAAGTTCAGTTTTTATTTTTTCACTAACAAGATTGATGTCACTTAAAACCTCATAATTTGAGAAACGAATAACATCAAAACCCAATTGATTTAGTGCTTCTGTTCTAATTTTATCATTTTCTTGAATTTCTAAATGATATCCACCATCAACCTCAATAATTAATCTTTTATTTAAACAAATAAAATCAGCAATGTAACTTCCTATTGGATGTTGCCTTCTAATTTTATGACCAGTTTGATTATTACGTATTTTTTGCCAAAGTGTATCTTCAGCTTCAGTTTGATTAACCCTATTTACTCTTGCATTAGTTTTTAAAATTTCCCATAATAGCGGATCTGCAGTTTCATAACCGTAATTATCAGCCCCCTCTCCTGCGGAGAGGGTTGGGGTGAGGCTTATAGGGAAAATTACACTTGCACCCACACTTTTACCAATCCAGTTGCGTTGCATTTCTTTAACTGGTTCTGGCCAATCAATTGTATTTAAGCCTTGCAATAATCTTTCTGCGTAGGCAGAAATTCTCATGCTCCATTGCATCATTTTTTTCTGCTCTACAGGATATCCTCCGCGTTCAGAAAAACCATCTTTAACTTCATCGTTAGCTAAAACAGTACCCAAGGCCGGGCACCAATTCACGGTACTTTCCTTTAAATAGGTTAAACGATATTTCAATAGTTCAACTTGCTTTTCTTCATCTGTAAACGCTGCCCAATCGCTTGGCATAAAGTTTTTTACATCTTCATCGCAAACTGCTTTTACATTAGCACTACCTGCGGCATTAAACTTCTCAATTAATGTGGTAATATCTTCTGCTTTGTCTGTTTCTAGATTGTACCAAGAGTTAAACAATTGCATAAAAATCCATTGCGTCCATTTGTAATAAGATGACTCACTGGTACGAACTTCTCTGCTCCAATCGAATGAAAAACCTATTTGATCTAATTGGCGACGATACGTTGCAATGTTAGCTTCAGTAGTAATTGCAGGGTGCTGACCTGTTTGAATGGCATATTGTTCTGCTGGCAATCCAAAAGAATCATATCCCATTGGATGCAAAACATTAAATCCTTTTAATCTTTTATATCTCGAAAAAATATCTGAAGCAATATAGCCCAGTGGATGTCCAACATGCAAACCTGCTCCAGATGGATAAGGAAACATATCTAACACATAATATTTTGGCTTATTTGAATTGGTTTCTGCTTTAAATGTTTGATTTTCTGCCCAAAACTTTTGCCACTTCTGCTCTATGGCTGCAAATTGATAATCCATTAAATTCCTCTTTCTTAAATAGTTTGCGAAAATAAGCAAATTAAGCCTGTTTTTGAAGTGCAAAGAATAAAAAACGCCATCTCGCTTTTTGAAGAGGGTGTTTGTAACTCAATTTGTTAATTAAACCCTTATAGACTTAGGTAATAGGTTAGGATTTGAACCACTATGGTTTCTATAAATTGAAATTTATTCTGTGCAATTGCATCAACTTTACATTCCAAATCTTGGAAGAAAAATCTACATAAAAAAGCAAAGACGCCGAATGTCCGAAGTTGTCCGAAAATGTCCGCATTTGTCAGTGAAAAAGTAGTTTTCTCCTAGACTTCTCCTAGGTTTGTTCTGGTATTGTTCTGTTCAAACGCGGTTTTCTAGGAGGAATGTAGGAGCAAACTGGGAGCAAACCATATGTAAAATAGGTAAGAATGATAAACATCAGCATTAATGAAGATAAAAGTTAAATAATGTTAAGCCTCCGCTTATTGATGCAAAATTTACTAATTTGCTTTCCTTAAATTTAGCATTGATGCAAAAACAAAAAGCCATTTATTTACGTTTTTGCTTATCTTTCTTTATTTTCGCAGAAACAAAAACATAAATACATGGAAGAATTTGAAGTAAGCGAAGCTTCTAAGAAGACAAAAACCATTTATATCTCTACCATTTTTAGTATTGCTTTGGTTTTACTAATGTTAGGTATGTTGGGTTTGATTTTGGTTCATGCTAAAAACTTATCCAATTATGTAAAAGAGAATATTGTTTTAAACATTATTGTTGATGAAGGTGCTAAAGAAACCGACATTTTAGCTTTCCAGAAGGAATTAAATGCTAATACTGTGGTGAAACAAACTCAATACGTAAATAAAGAAGTTGCACAACATAACTTGACCAAAGATTTAGGCGAAGATTTTGTGAACTTTCTAGGCTATAATCCATTACTTTCTACTATTGACGTTTATTTAAAAGCAGATTATGCAAATAACCAAAGCATAGATGCGCTTAAAAAGAATATAGAAAAGAACCCAATTGTTAAGGAAGTGATTTACCAGAGTTCTTTAATTGATATGGTGAATAAAAATATTAGCACCATCAGTTTAATTGTGTTAGGCTTTGCAATTATTTTATTAGTAATTGCCGTTGCACTAATTAATAACACTATCCGACTAGCAATTTTCTCGCAACGTTTTTTAATAAAAAGTATGCAGTTAGTGGGTGCTACTAAAAACTTTATTAGAAAGCCTTTCATTTTAGTTGCTGCATTACACGGTTTAATTGCCTCTTTTATTGCAATTATTATTTTGCTTGGGCTTTTATACTATGCACAAAAGGAAATACCCGAAATATTAATTTTAAGAAACTATACTGAATTTGGTTTCGTATTAATTGGCATGATTGCCATTGGTATTTTTATTACCTCGATGAGTACATTATTTGCAGTAAGCAGATATTTACGTTTAAAAATTTACGATCTATATAGATAATGGCAGAAAAACAATCAGCTCCTGTAAAACAGGATAAAAAAACAGAATTGGTTTTTACAAAAAAGAACTATCAGTTATTATTAATTAGCATTGCTATTGTTGTAGTTGGCTTTATTTTAATGATGGGCGCCTCAGGTGACATCTATGATGTAAGAAGAACTTTAATAGCACCAATGGTTGTATTATTTGGCTTTGCATTTGGCATTTATGCTGTTTTAAAAAAATAAGGGCAAATGAATTTTATACAAGCCCTAATCCTTGCCATTATTGAAGGATTAACTGAATTTTTGCCAGTTTCATCGACTGGGCACATGATTATAGGTTCATCTATAATGGGTATTGCTTCAGATCCATTTGTGAAATTATTTACCATTTGCATACAATTAGGCGCTATTCTGTCGGTAGTTGTATTGTATTTCAAAAGGTTTTTTAAAAGCATTAACTTCTATATTAAATTAGTTATTGCTTTTATTCCCGCAGCAGTTTTTGGTGTTTTATTAAGTGATAAAATCGATCAAATGCTGGAAAGTCCGCTTACAGTGGGAATTTCATTAGTAATTGGAGGGGTTATTTTATTGTTCGTTGATAAATGGTTTAATCATCCGACAATAAACGAAGAAGCGGAAATCAATTATCTTACTGCACTAAAAATTGGATTTTTTCAATGCTTAGCTATGATACCAGGTGTTTCTCGTTCTGGTGCAAGTATTGTTGGCGGTATGAGCCAGAAATTAAGCAGAAAAGTAGCGGCTGAGTTTTCTTTCTTTTTAGCAGTACCAACCATGTTTGCCGCAACAGGTAAAAAATTATTAGATTTTTATAAAGAAGGACATGCTATTTCTCATGAGCAAATACAAATTTTAGCTTTTGGAAATGTAGTAGCTTTTATCATCGCCCTATTGGCAATTAAAAGTTTTATTGGCTATTTGAACAAAAACGGTTTTAAATTATTTGGATGGTATAGAATTGTAGTTGGATTAGCTATTATCGCATTGATTTTATCAGGACATCAACTCTCTATTATTTAAACCGTAGCTTTGCATTTTAATGATCGAATGAATGAAGCATAGAATGATATCAATCATTCTATGCTTCATTCAAAACTAATTTTAAGCTTTGGAGAACAAAAACCTACAATTTCCTGACTTCGACTTTGCTCAAGGCGAGCTTCTTTTAATAAACAAGCCTTACAAATGGACATCTTTTGATGTGGTTGGCAAGATTAGAAACTCGTTGAAACCTTTAAAATTAAAAGTTGGACATGCTGGCACATTAGATCCTTTAGCTACTGGTTTACTGATTATTTGTACTGGGAAATTAACTAAGCAAATCGATACTTTTCAGGCAGAAGAAAAAGAATATACAGGCACCATGATTTTAGGCGCAAGCACTCCGTCTTTCGACATGGAAACAGAAGTTGATGCAAATTTCCCTATCAATCACTTAACGGAAGAAGAAATTTATGCTGCTACCGAACCTTTTAAAGGTGATATTGAGCAATATCCACCAGCACATTCTGCAGTTAAAGTAAACGGCGAACGCCTGTATGTGAAGGCTAGGTTAGGAGAAGAAGTAGAATTGCGCAAACGCCATGTTACTGTAAATGAGTTTGAAATTACTAGAATTGCCCTACCTGAGGTCGACTTTAGAATTGTGTGTAGTAAAGGGACTTACATTCGCTCATTGGTTTCAGATTTTGGCAAGCAATTAAATAACGCAGCTTACTTATCTAAACTTACCCGTACTCGCAGTGGTAACTTTTTATTAAAAAATGCATTTGAAGTAGCAGATTTGGTTCAGTATCTTCGTAATAAAAGAGAAGAAAAACGAGAAACTGAAAGCACTTAAACTATGGAAACCATCAAAAATAAAAATACCAGATTTATAAAAGAAGGAGCTCTAATTATTTGTGGTGTAATATCTGCTTGTTTCGGACTTAAAAGTTTTTTATTACCAAGTCATTTTATAGATGGTGGCGTTACTGGTATTTCTCTATTGGTTAAAGCATTAACCGGCTGGAATTTATCTTATCTCATTATTATCATTAACATTCCGTTTATTATAATGGGATATAAACAAATAGGAAAAGGTTTTGCTATAAAAACCTCAATTGCTATTGCTATGCTCTCCTTAGCATTAATTGTATTGCCTTTTAATCCGATTACGCATGACAAATTATTGATTGCATTTTTTGGCGGCTTCTTTTTGGGTGGCGGAATTGGATTAGCCATGAGAGGTGGTTGTGTAATTGACGGAACAGAGGTACTAGCCTTATATATCAGTAGAAATAGCATGTTAACGGTAGGTAACATTATCCTCATCTTAAACATTATTATTTTCGCATTTGCAGCTTATTTTTTAAATATCGAAACAGCACTTTATGCAATCCTAACCTATCTTTCTGCTTCAAACACTGTCGATTTTATTGTGAATGGTTTAGAGGCTTACACAGGCGTTACTATTATTTCAGAAAAAAATGATGATATCAAACACTTCATTATCAACAACATGAAAAGAGGAGTTACGGTGTATAAGGGTGAAGGTGGATATTTAGAAAAGAAAGATATTGATATTATTTATACAGTTGTAACCAAATTAGAAATGAGCAAGTTACAATCTGAGATTAGACAAGTAGATCCTGATGCTTTTGTAGTACAACAACAAATTGCAGATCTTAAGGGAGGCGTTGTCAAACGACAAGTTTTACATTAATAAATACGTTTTGAAGATATATCATCAGCTTTCTGATTTTAAAAAATTGAATAATGCCATAGTTACAATCGGCACTTTTGATGGTGTACATTATGGGCATCAGAAAATTATAAAACGTCTTTGCGAATTAGCAAAATCTTCTGGTGGTGAAAGCGTAATCTTAACTTTTTTTCCGCATCCGCGGATGATCATTGATCCTGAAAATCAAGATTTAAAACTAATTAATACCATTAAAGAAAAAGCAGAAATCATAGCTAACTTAGGTGTGGATCATTTAATTATTACCCCTTTTACTAGAGATTTTTCTAACCTAAGCGCCAACGAATACATTAAAAATATTTTGGTCGATACTATTGGCACTAAACAAATTATTGTAGGTTATGATCATCGCTTTGGCAAGGATAGAATGGGTGGTATGAAAGAATTAGAAGAATGCGCTGCCTTATACAATTATAAGATTGAAGAAATACCTGAACAAGACATTAATGATGTGGCGGTAAGCTCTACCAAAATTCGTAAAGCGCTTTTAGATGGAGATGTTGCATTAGCTGAAACTTATTTAGGCTATCATTTTTCTATAAGTGGACCTGTAATTAAAGGCGATAAGATTGGCAGAACAATTGGATTTCCTACGGCTAATATTTTTGTAGAAGAAACCTACAAGCTCATTCCAAGTGATGGGATTTATGCTGTAACTGTTGAAATGTTGGATGAAAAGGAAGCCCATAACTCAATAACTTACAAAGGCATGGCCTATATCGGGCAACGCCCAACCATAAATGGAATGACTCGTAATATTGAAGTAAATATTTTCGATTTCAATCGTGAAATTTATGGACAAACCATTAAAATGAACTTCTTAAAATTCTTGCGTCATGATGTGAAATTTACTGGTTTAGAAGCGCTAACCACTCAATTGCATCAAGATAAGGAAGATACTTTAGCCTTTTTTAAAGACATTCAAAATTTGTAATACTGGCTTAAAGCATTCAAAAACCGATTATTTTTGCTATATTTAAAGCAATGAGGTTTTTTATTGCGTTTTTAATGGTGTCTTGTTTTTATTTATCTACTGCTAAAGCAATGGATAATTCGGCCATTGAAATCGTTCAAAAATCTAATAAAAAGACTACGCTCATTTTAGATAAAGTTAATGTTCTTGCCAAAAAGGAAATCAGCTCCTTACGTAAGGAACCATTTTCAGAACACGTCAATCGCATTCATCACACTATACAACAACCTACATTCATAAGTACTATAGGATTTCTTTATAGCTACTTAATGATTTTGTTTGCACCAATACAATCCATAAAAAAATTTAAAGGCAAAGTAAATTATAGTTATCAATTTATTTTCAATTGTCTATTTCCGAAGCATACTTTTTGGTAATTCTTTTTGCTCCAATCAGCATTAAAATTATTCATCAAAAAAATATACTTTATGATTCACTTACCTGTATTAATCGCCGATTTAGGCCTTATTCTTGCCGCCGCTGGAGTAACTACACTCCTATTTAAAAAAATTAAACAACCTCTTGTATTAGGTTATATTATTGCCGGATTACTAGTTGGCCCGCATATTAACATTATCCCAACTGTAAGTGATAACAAAAGCATCACGATTTGGGGCGAAATCGGCGTAATCTTCTTATTATTTAGTCTAGGACTAGAATTTAGTTTTAAAAAATTAGTTAAAGTTGGCGGTTCTGCCTCAATTACAGCTATTGTTAAAGTTCTTTTTATCATTCTTGCTGGTTATCTAATTGGTATAGCAATGGGCTGGAATAATATGGATAGTATTTTCCTTGGCGGGATTATTTCCATTTCCTCTACTATGATTACCATTAAAGCCTTTGAAGAACTTGGCATTAAACATAAAAAGTTTGCCGGCTTAGTATTCGGCGTATTGATAGTAGAAGATTTAGTCGCTATTTTATTATTGGTATTATTTTCTACAATGGCAGTTAGTCAGCAAGCTGCAGGTCCAGAAATGATTAAATCCATCCTAAAACTAAGTTTCTTCTTAGTGTTATGGTTTTTAGGCGGCATATTTTTAATACCCACATTTTTAAAGGCCACCAAAAAATTAATGAATGATGAAACCATGTTGGTCGTCTCATTAGCATTATGTTTAGTGATGGTTTTATTAGCAGATAAAGCTGGGTTTTCCCCTGCATTAGGTGCATTTATTATGGGTTCTATCCTAGCAGAAACTACACAAGCAGAGCGTATAGAACACTTAACAAAATCTGTTAAAGATTTATTTGCCGCTATATTTTTTGTTTCGGTAGGTATGTTAATTAATCCGAGTGTGTTAATTGAATATGCAATGCCTATATTTTTAATTACGTTGATTATCATATTCGGAAAAATTCTCTTTACCGTTTTAGGTGCATTATTAGCGGGACAACCACTTAAAACTTCCGTACAAGCAGGTATGAGTTTAGCTCAAATCGGGGAATTTTCTTTTATTATTGCAACTTTGGGTGTAAGCTTAAAAGTAACGAGCGAATTTTTATATCCTATTGCAGTAGCCGCAGCAGCGATTACTACTTTTACAACCCCATATTTAATTAAACTATCCGAACCATTTTATAACTTTCTAAATAACAGATTACCGAAAAAATGGCTTAATGCTATTGAAAGGTATAGTTCTAGTACCGAGGGCATCACAACGCTGAGCGATTGGAGAATATTACTGCGATCGTATATATTTAATACTATTATCCACTCTGTAATTATCATTTCTATCATTTTATTGGCGGCAAGGTTTCTAAATCCATTTATAGCCTATAGGTTAGATATTGGCTCGAATGCCACTATTATTAGTGTAATTATTTCCTTTATTCTGATGGCTCCATTTTTATGGGCTTTATCACTTAGAAGGATACAAAGAACTGCTTACTCACATTTATGGTTAAATAAAAAATACACCCGTGGACCTCTAATCGCTATTGAAGTGTTTAGAATTTTGTTAGGGATTTTCTTTGTAGGCTTTTTGATGTATGAGTTTTTTGATACCTGGATAGCTGCAGTAATTGCATTAACACTTGTTATTTTGGTTATGGTTATTTTCTCCAGAAAACTGCAATCATTTTATACCAAACTAGAAAATAGGTTTATGTTAAACTTAAATGCCAGAGAAAATAGAACACCACATATTTTGCCATGGGATACACACTTAACAGAACTAAAAGTTTCACCAGAATCTGAAGTTGTTGGAAAAACATTGGCAGAATTAATGATTAGAGAGAAATATGGTGTAAATATTGCGTTGATTGAAAGAGGACGAAATACAATTCCTACTCCAGGACGTGATGAAAGGCTTTATCCTAATGACAAACTACTTTTAATTGGCGCCGATGATCAATTAGCATCGGTTAAGCTTTTGCTTGAAGTAGATTTACCCGAAATAAGCGAAAACACATTTCCCGATAAGGAAATGACATTGCAAAAAGTGGTTGTCAATAGCGATTCGTCAGTTTACGGACAAAGTATTAGAAATGCTGGCATTAGAGAAAAAGCGCAAGCCTTAGTGGTGGGAATAGAAAGAGGAACTGATAAAATCTTAAACCCATCCTCCGATTTTGTGTTTGACAATGGTGATGTAATTTGGATTGTTGGAAATCATAAGAAGATTAAGGAAGTGATTAATTATCTTAGTACTTGATGAAGAAAATAGATCAGGAAAAGAGTGAGTTTTTAGAGGAGATGATTGATCATTGGCAAAGTGAAAATCTTATCCCAGAAGCTACCGCAGAAAAGCTTCGCAAAAGTTATGAGTCTAAGCAATTCGACTGGAGAAGGCTTGCCCAATACTCTTTTTGGATTGCAATGGCTTGTGGGGTTATTTCTCTTGGTGCTTTGTTAATTGATAAAACCTTACTTAGCTATATTAATAAACTTTATAATACGCCTAACATTATCATTAGCTTAGTGTCTGCTGTAGGTGCAGCCTGGTTATTTATAGTTGGGTTTAGGAGAAAAAAGTTAAAGCCTGATTTGATATTTAGTAACGAAGCATTTATCCTTACAGCAGTAATGCTCACTGCAAATGCCATTGCCTATTTTGGGAAATCATTGCACAGTGGCAACAATCACTTTTCCATTTTAATTTTAATAGCCGTTATGGTGTATGCAATTTTAGCGTATACATTTAAATCTAGATTAATTTGGGTTTTCACCTTACTTTCTTTTGGTGCATGGTTTGGCACAGAAACTGGGTATTTATCTAAATGGAGTTGGTATTTTATGGGCTTAAATTATCCCCTACGGTTTGTATTATTTGGCTTAGTACTTACCGCAGGCTCTTTCTTACTTAAATACAAAAAGAAGCTCGATTATTTCTTTTCTACTACTTATATCAGCGGCATGGCTTATCTGTTCGTATCGCTATGGTTACTTTCTATTTTTGGTAACTATGGCATACTGGAGGAATGGTATACAGTAAAACAGATTTCTTTATTTTATTGGGCAATTATATCTGCTGTATGTTGCGTAATTAGCATTTTTATAGGTTTAAAATACCACGATGAAATTGCCAGAGAATTTGGGATTACTTTTTTATTTTTAAATTTATATACCCGTTATTTCGAATACTTCTGGGATAGCTGGCACAAAGCATTATTCTTTTCGGTATTAGCGATTTCTTTTTGGTTAATTGGTCGCAAGGCTGAAAAAATATGGAAATTAAACGGTTAATAAAATGGAACAATATGATAAACGCGTAGATGCTTACATTGAAAAATCAGCCGCATTTGCACAACCTATTTTAACACATTTAAGAAATTTAGTCCATCAAACATCTCCTTTAATTAATGAAACTATTAAATGGGGATTTCCTCATTTTGATTATAAGGGAACTGTTTGTTCAATGGCTGGTTTTAAATCACACTGTGCATTTGGCTTTTGGAAAGCTTCATTGATGAAAGATCCTTATCAGGTTTTTGAAAAGGATGCAATGGGTACTACTGGTAGAATAGAAAAAATACAAGATCTACCTGATCCTAAAATTTTGACAGAATATATTTTAGAGGCATTAAAACTGAATGAGGAAGGAACAAAAGTTAAAAAGACAATTACGCCAAAGGCAGAAATTCCAATGCCAGCTTATTTTGCCGATGAATTAAATAAAAACCCAAAGGCTAAACAAACTTTTGAAGACTTTAGTCCATCGCACCGTAGAGAATATTTAGAATGGGTTACTTCTGCTAAAACTGAAGCAACCAAACTAAAGCGTCTAGCAACAACAATAGAATGGTTAACAGAAGGAAAATCTTTAAACTGGAGATATCAACGTTAATACCTATTGTTCCTGCAATTTTAAGAATAGGATACTACAATATAAATGTATTATAAGCGAACTAATGCTTATCCCAAATAAATTATAGCCTGCTTTATAATTAAATACAAAGCTAATGCATAAAGAAATAAAGCTATTGAACGATTGATGAGATGGCTACTTAATGCAAACTTCTCTTGAATGTACTTTGCAAAGTGTGCATACCCATACAAAGCCAAAGCAGACCCCATACCAGACCCTAAACTAAAAATTACTAAGGATAAATAATTTGTGCGAATCCATTCGTGAAGAATTACGTAATTGCCAAAAAATAACCAAAAAGGAATTTGTACAGGATTTAAAACACCCAGTAACATGCCATAAAACACACTTCCTTTTCTACTCCTATTATCTTCTTTTGTTTTAGGAACTTTTTTACGATTTATCCATGTAATTGTTCCCATTACTATAAATAGCAATATCATGAAAGCATCCACATAAGTACCTAACCTTACTTCGCTAATATTTGAATCAAGATTAACATCACTCGATACCCAACGGGCAAAACGCATCATTCCGAAGGTAAAAAATACTTCTACGCAAGAAAATGAAAGTATAAAGTACAATGCCTGACGCATACCTTTATTAATGGTTAGCTGCGCCACAGTAAGGTTAATATTTCCCGGAGGGATATAACCCATTGCATTTAATAATATGCCTATTAGTAAGGTAAGAAAGAGCATAGTTTGCTAAGATAACATTTAGTGTTTAGATATTAGTATTTAGCTGTTAGACAATTCTAGGATGTAAAAATTACAACCTAGTGCTAATCATTTACTTTAAATGTGCTTTTAAAAATTGGCCTGTATAAGAATTTTTAGCATTTTTCAAATCTTCAGGTATCCCTTCAAACACCACATGCCCGCCTTTATCACCACCTTCTGGCCCAATATCTATTACCCAATCAGCACACTTAATCATATCCATATTATGTTCAATAACCAAAATTGTATTCCCCTGTTCTATTAATGTATTTAAAGCTTTTAACAGCTTTTTAATATCGTGAAAATGTAAGCCAGTGGTAGGTTCATCAAATATGAATACTGTTTTTTGTGCATTGTTCCCTTTGATTAAAAAAGAAGCTAATTTTATACGTTGTGCTTCACCACCACTTAATGTATTTGACGATTGGCCTAAATGCACATAACCTAAACCAACATCTACCAAAGGATTTAGTTTTTGCAAGATTTTAGGTTCTTTCGCAAAGAAATCCACAGCTTGTTCTATAGTTAAATCTAAAATATCGGCTACGTTTTTATCCTGATAAGTGATATCTAACACCTGTTGTTTAAATCTTCTACCTCCACAAGTTTCGCAAGGCAAATAAATATCAGCCATAAACTGCATTTCTATTTTCACTTCACCCTCTCCTTGGCAGGTATCACAACGACCGCCTTCTACATTAAAAGAAAATGCTGCAGGTTTTAATCCACTTGCTTTTGCAGCTGGCAAAGCCGAAAATAAAGCTCTAATATCATCCCAGGCCTTTACATAAGTGACAGGATTTGAACGCGAAGAACGTCCAATAGGATTTTGATCTACCATTTCTACCTGGCTAACCAAATCTATATTACCAAAAATACCATCATAACTTCCTGTTTGTTCTCCAGCATAATTACCTATAGCTTTTTGCAAAGCAGGATAAAGGATTTTTTTCACCAAACTAGTTTTTCCAGAACCAGAAACACCACTTACACAGGTAAAAATCCCCAAGGGAAACTTTACATCAATATTTTTTAAGTTGTTCTCTCTCGCCCCTTTAATTAAGATATGGTCTTTCCAAGTTCTTCTTTTCTCCGGAATAGCTATTTCTTCCTTACCAACTAGATATCTACCTGTTAATGATTTATCATCTTTAATGATTTCTTCATAAGTACCGCTAAACACTAAGTTTCCACCATGTGTACCAGCTTCTGGACCTATATCAATAATATGATCTGCAGCTTTCATCATCTCTTCTTCGTGTTCTACCACCAAAACAGTGTTACCAACGTTTCTAAGTGATGTTAAAACTTCAATCAGCTTATGAGTATCTCTAGGATGTAGGCCAATACTAGGTTCATCTAATACGTAAACCGATCCAACTAAACTACTTCCTAATGATGTTGCTAGATTAATCCGTTGGCTTTCTCCACCAGACAGCGTGTTAGATAAACGATTTAAAGTTAAATAGCCTAAACCAACATTATTTAAATACAAAACCCGACTTGTAACTTCTGCCAATAAGCGCTTTGAAATTTTAATCTCAGTTTCTGATAGCGTTAATTTTTCAAAAAATGGAAGTATGGTTGACAAAGGCATTAACACCATATCCAAAATAGACTTTCCATTAATTTTTACATATGATGCATCTTTACGTAAACGAGTTCCCTTACAATCTGGGCAAACTGTTTTTCCGCGATAACGCGAAAGCATAACACGGTATTGTATTTTATAAGTTTGTTCTTCTAGTTCTTTAAAGAAATCATCTAAACCAGAGAAGTACTTATTGCCTGTCCAAATTAAACGTTGTTGTTTTTCAGTTAGTTCGCTATAAGAGCGATGAATTGGAAAATCGAATTTATCAGCATTTTTAATAAACCTCTTTAACCATTCGCCCATTTTTTCACCACGCCAAGGAGCAATAGCATTATCATATAAACTTTTGCTTTTATCAGGAATTACTAAATCTTCATCAATGCCAATTACATTTCCATAACCTTCGCAACGTTTACACGCACCATATGGGTTATTAAAACTGAAGAAATTAGGAGTTGGTTCTTCAAACTTTACCCCATCTAGTTCGAAACGGTCGCAAAAGAAGGTTTGTTTCCCATCGTGTTCTACAAAACAATCGCCTTTACCTTCAAAAAATGCAGTCTGCACAGAATCCGCAATGCGACTTAAGGTTTCATCTTCATCGTTAACAACAATACGATCTATTAAAATTCGAATGGTTTCAGAATCTGTTAATTCGATATCCTTTACCGACTGATCTTCTAATAAATCCTCAATCTTCGCAATTTTACCATTAAAGTAAACTCGCAAAAAACCTTTTTGAAGCAATACTGCTAATTCTTCTTTAACAGAACGATTGTTATGAGGATGTAACGGACAGAAAATGGTAACAACTGCATCATTTCCTAAACTTATAATAAAGTCTACTACTGTGGTAACTGTATCTTTTTTAACTACTGCTCCTGAAATTGGAGAATAAGTAATTCCAATTCTAGAGAAAAGCAATTTTAAGTAATCATAAATTTCTGTTGATGTGCCTACAGTAGAACGTGGATTAGAAGTAATCACTTTTTGCTCTATTGCAATGGCTGGTGCAATGCCTTTAATATAATCAACATCTGGTTTGTTCATCCTGCCCATAAATTGACGAGCGTAAGATGACAAACTCTCTACATAGCGCCTTTGTCCTTCTGCGTATAAAGTATCGAATGCTAGAGAGGATTTACCCGACCCAGACATACCAGTAATTACAACCAACTTGTTTTTAGGAATGGCAACATCAATATTTTTAAGATTGTGTACTCTTGCCCCTTTAATTATGATGTTTTTGTGTGGATCTTTCTCTATTTCCTTACTCATGAACCGCCTGTGTAGCTATACTATTTTACAACCTCAAATTTACGAATTTGGTTTCAACCTACCTCTATATTAGTACTATTTTACAAAATTTTACATTTTTTAACACATTTATTGTTGTATTATCAAAAAAAAATCCGTCTTTTGGAATTGTAACTCACACAAGTTAGAAACCACCATCTTAAAACAGGAGAAACGCTATAGATTAAAAAGCTACTTTATTATTTAATTTTCAATAAAAAGAGAAGACTTTTAGTATACGCACTCCTATGAAATTACAACAGCACAGTGATCAGGATTTGGTGAAATTATATCTAAACGGAGAAGAATCTGTTTTAGAAGAATTACTGCGAAGACATAAATCCAAAATATACACATCTATTTATTTATTGGTAAAAGACCAGTATTTAGCCGAAGACATTTTTCAAGACGCTTTTATCAAGGTAATTAATACCTTACGTAGTGGCAGATATAATGAAGAGGGTAAATTTTTACCATGGGTGATGCGTATTGCACATAACTTGGTGATTGATTATTTCCGCCGTGAAAAACGTGCACCAGTAATTACAAGTGCTGATGGCACAGATGTGCTTAATCTTTTGCAAATTCTTGAAGAAAGCACAGAAGATAGAATGTTACGTGAGCAAACACATGCAGATTTAAGAGCAATGATTCATCTTTTACCAGACGAGCAAAAAGAAGTGTTAATTATGCGCCATTATGCAGATTTGAGCTTTAAGGAAATTGCCGATTTAACAGATGTAAGCATTAATACTGCATTGGGTAGAATGCGTTATGCCTTAAGCAATCTGCGTAAAATGATGAATGTTAAAGAAGTAACATCGCAAAGAGGTTTATAATTAATAAACTTTTATTTTAACATTATATCTAAGTATCCGCAATCAAGGAAAAGCTAGCATTTATCCTCAAAAAGGCATTTTAAAAAATTTAATTTGGAATAGTGAAATAATTTAATTCGCTTATAAAATAATATGTATGCAATTGCGTTTAGATTTAAAAACTAAATTATATTTCTAAATGTTTAATTGCGTATGACAAAAACCTCTACTTCAACAAATTTTGTAAATTCTCTTAACACCCAACTTGTGGAAAAGGTTGCCGATGAAACTGATCAACAAGATGAACTGTTTTACAACAGCATCAAATCTAAACTGAATGAGCTAGTTAAAAATCCATCTGATGAAGTCATCAATAGGATTTTAGCTTACAGTAAAAAGAAGTAATTTACAAAAAGCAAAGCCCGCCAGCACTGAGTTAGCGGGCTTTTTTATTAGCATTTGTTTATTGGCAATTTGTAGCCTATACTTATATTTGTTCATGCTTAAAAAAGAACGGTATCAGCTTTTTGTGTCTCACTTTTCTACTAAACAACCTAACGCTGAAACAGAATTACATTACAATAATCCATATCAACTATTGGTTGCCGTTATTTTATCAGCTCAATGCACCGATAAAAGGATAAATCAGGTTACCCCTACCCTTTTTCAGCGTTTCCCAAATGCAAAAGCTCTTGCAGAAACTACACCAGATTTAGTTTTCGATTACATTAGAAGTGTAAGTTATCCAAATAATAAAGCTAAACATTTAGTGGGGATGGCTAATATGTTGGTTAATGAATTTAATAATGAAGTACCATCAGATATTGATCAACTACAAAAAATGCCCGGTGTTGGTCGGAAAACTGCAAATGTTATCGCTTCTGTAATTTACGATGCGCCAGCAATGGCGGTAGATACACATGTGTTTAGAGTTGCTAATAGAATTGGGTTAACGAATGGGAAAACCCCATTAGCAGTTGAAAAAGATTTAGTAAAACATTTACCAGAGCATACTATTGCAATGGCACATCATTGGTTAATTTTACATGGACGCTATGTGTGCGTAGCAAGAAGTCCGAAATGCAGCATTTGCGAAATAGCCCATTTCTGCAAATATTTCGAAAAGACCTTCAAAACTAAATAAATTAGCCATGTTGATAAATTTATTAAAATATTTTAAATATTATTTGCATAAATCAAATTTAAATTAATATGTTTGCTAAAGTTATTAGCATTACAAATGTTAGATTATTAGCCGATACATATATTTATTTACTTAGAGAATTACGAAATGAACCCAAACGCAGAAAAATTAAAAGCACTACAATTAACTTTAGATAAATTAGAAAAATCATACGGTAAAGGTTCCGTTATGAAACTAGGTGATGCTGCTGTCGAAGCAATCGATTCGATTTCTACAGGCTCTATTAGTTTAGACATTGCCTTAGGCATTGGTGGCGTTCCAAAAGGTCGTGTAATAGAGATTTATGGACCAGAATCATCAGGTAAAACCACTTTAGCCACACATATTATTGCAGAAGCACAGAAAAAAGGAGGCATTGCAGCATTTATTGATGCAGAGCATGCATTTGATAAAGGTTACGCTAAAAAATTAGGGGTAGATGTAGATAATCTTTTGATTTCGCAACCAGATAATGGTGAACAAGCATTAGAAATTGCTGATAATTTAATCCGTTCTGGTGCAATTGATGTAATCGTAATTGACTCGGTTGCAGCCTTAGTACCAAAAGCAGAGATTGAAGGTGAAATGGGCGATAGCAGAATGGGTTTACAAGCTCGTTTAATGAGCCAGGCTTTACGTAAATTAACTGGAACAATTGCTAAAACTGGATGTTGCTGTATCTTCATCAATCAATTACGTGAAAAAATTGGCGTAATGTTCGGTAACCCGGAAACTACAACTGGTGGTAACGCTTTAAAATTCTATGCATCAGTACGTTTAGATATCCGTAGAACTTCACAAATTAAAGATTCTGATGAGGTTTCTGGAAATAGAGTTAAAGTGAAAATCGTTAAAAATAAAGTGGCGCCTCCTTTCCGTATAGCTGAATTTGACATTATGTTTGGCGAAGGTATTTCTAAAACAGGAGAAATTATCGACTTAGGTGTAGATTTCAATATTATTAAAAAAGCTGGATCTTGGTTCTCTTATGGAGAAACTAAACTAGGTCAGGGAAGAGATGCAGTTAAGCAATTATTACTAGATAATCCAGAGTTATCTGATGAGATTGAAGCAAAAATAAGAGTTGAGGTAACAGGCGAAAAGTTAGAAGAGAAACTATAAGCTCAAAAACTAAATCATCATAATAAAAAAGGAGAATTGAAAAATTCTCCTTTTTTATTTATTTAAAGCTTGATGATTTTGGAACAACTTGCGTATTATTTTCCATAAAATCTTTATCTAACCTTAAAATGGTATAAATAGCAATAATTACCCCTACCACTAAAAAGAATAAACCCAGATAATTTCTTCTTTTATCTTGCTTAATTGCCCAGATTAAAAAAATGATTAATGGAATTAGTAATAAACCAAAAAAGATATAACTCGTTGTTCCCATATTTTAATTATTAAAAATTCATTCTCGCCATTGGCGAAACATCCTGTTTTACAAAATCGCCAGCTAAAAATTTCTGGTAACCAGCAATAGCAATCATTCCCGCATTATCCGTACAATATTGAAAAGCCGGAATGTATACGTTCCAGCCTAAACTATCTTTCAATTGGGATAACGAATTCCTTAATCCAGAATTTGCTGAAACCCCACCGGCAATTGCAATTTCTTTAATATTATATTGTTTAGCAGACTTTTTCAATTTGTTCAATAATATATTTATAATGCTATATTGAACAGAAGCACAAATGTCTGCTAAATTTTCTTCAACAAATAAAGGGTTCTCTTTTTGACTGTCTCTTATAAAATACAAAATTGCAGTTTTAAATCCACTAAAGCTATAATTAAGTCCTTGTATTTGTGGTTCAGGAAATTTAAATGCTAAAGGATTTCCTTGCTGAGCATGTTTATCAATTAATGGTCCTCCTGGATAAGGCAAGTTTAAAATTTTGGCTGTTTTGTCAAATGCTTCACCTGCTGCATCATCTAACGTTTCACCTACAATTTCCATGTCAAAATAATCTTTTACCAATACTATTTGTGTATGGCCACCAGAAACGGTTAAACATAAAAAAGGAAATTTCGGTTTCGGATCATCTATAAAATGAGCCAATATATGCGCTTGCATATGGTTTACAGAAATTAAAGGTAAATTTAGTGCTAAGGCAAATGATTTAGCAAATGATACACCCACCAATAAAGACCCTAATAGACCCGGACCTTGTGTAAAAGCAACTCCGTTTAAGTCATTTTTGTTAACTTTAGCAATTGACAACGCTTGTTGAACAGCAGGTACTATATTTTGTTGATGAACTCTTGATGCTAATTCTGGTATTACCCCTCCATAATTTTCATGAATTGTTTGGTTTGCAATAACATTGGCAGTAATTTTGCCGTTGTTACAAACGGCAACTGATGTTTCATCACAAGAAGATTCAATGGCAAGTATTATAGACACGTTTATTATTATTAAGCTACAAAATTATTAAAAAACTATTAAAAATACTGCTTTGGGTTGTTGCATCAATAATATTATTGCTTGCTATTGTCATATTTTCTCTTCAGTTTAAACCTGTACAAACATTTGTTGCAAAAAAAGCTGCTGCTTATCTTTCTAAAGAGCTCAAGACTACAGTTTCTATCGGCGGATTATACGTAAAACCTTTTAAATCTGTCGTATTAGAAAACTTGGTTGTCCTAGATAGACAAAAAGATACATTAGCTAATTTTCCGAAGTTTTTAGTAGATCTAAACAAATTATCCTTAAAAGAAAGAATTTTAGACGTAAACACAGTCCAGATAAATAATGGATCATTCTTTTTAAAAGATCATCAAGATGGGTCATCAAACCTTGATTTTATAATAGACTACTTTGATAGCCCTGCTCCAAAAAACAGACCTAAGAGAAAGAAATTTCAATTTCTATTCGATAGAATTATATTAAATAATGTTGCTTTTAAGTATAAAAACCTAAAGAAAGACACATTGATTAAGGGAATTAATTTTGATGACATTAGCTTGAGTAAACTAAATGGCATTTTTGAAAAACTTAATACAAAAGAGCATGTCATTCAAGCTAACATCAAAAACTTAACTTTTAGGGAAAAAAGCGGTTTCTATCTTAAAAATTTAACGGCACTTACCTCTATTGATACGAATGCAATAGAACTTAAAAATCTAATGCTGGTTACCAATCAAACGCGGCTAAGTAATTATTTCCAAATGAAGTTTGGCAGGTTTAGAGACTTTAACGATTACGTAAATAAAGTGCGTATGAAAGCTAACTTTAAAGATAGCCATATTTCCTCTAACGACATTTCGTATTTTACTCCGGCTTTAAAAAAGATGAAATTAGACATCGATATTGATGGACAAATTTCAGGGTATGTAAATGACCTTCGAGCAAAAAAACTATCATTAAAAGCAGGAAAAGCCACTTATATTAAAGGAGATTTCACACTAAAGGGTTTGCCAGATTGGGAACAAACTTTTATGGATATGAAGATTGAAATGGCCGGCACTAACAAAAAGGATTTAGAAGGAATTTTGACAGACATTACAGGAAAACAAATGAAATCTATTCCAGTAATCGTGAATAAATTTGGCAATATTAACTTCAACGGATCATTTACAGGTTTTCAGAATGATTTCATCGCCTATGGCGAATTTAAAACAAAGCTAGGGAGATTTAAATCTGATGTTAACATGAAGATAGATAAGAACGATGTTCCTTCTTATTCTGGAAATGTTAAAACTTTTGATTTTAATTTGGGTGAGTTGCTAAATGAAAAAAGTTTAGGAAAAATTACCTCTGCACTATATGTAAAAGGTAAGGGAATAGAAATAAAAGGACTAACAGAACAATTAAAAGGTGAAGTAACATATATCGATTTCAATGGTTATCGGTATAGAAACGTAACTATTAATGGCACATTCGATAAAAAATATTTTGATGGAAATCTTAAAATAAATGATAAAAATGTTCAATTAGTCTTCGATGGTGGCGTAAACCTAAATCCTAAATTACCTGTTTTCAATTTTAATGCATCTATAAAAAATGCTCGACTTAAAACGTTAAAATTATATAAAGATTCACTTAAAGTAGATGCTACATTTAGCACTAACTTTTCAGGCAATAATTTAGATAACATTCAAGGAAATCTATTAATCCAGCAAATAAGATTAAATAATAAAAAAGGTATTTACAATATTGATTCTGTTCAATTAAGTGCAAATGGCATTGGAATAGATAGAAGCTTAACAATTAAATCTGATATTTTAGATGCTAGTATAAAAGGTCAATATGATCTAAATACAATTGTTTCTTACTATAAAGCAATTGCTAAAACCTATGTGCCATCTATAAAAACAGACATTATAAAATACAATACGCAAATTTTCAATTTTAACTTAAAGATTAAACGATTTGAACCAATTGCCGAACTTTTAGTGCCAGGTTTACAAATTGAAGATCAGGCTTTGCTTATCGGATCTTTTGATTCGAGAAATAATATAGCAACGTTAAATGGAAGTATAAAAACCTTAATTTATAAAGGAATTAAAGCGAGCAATATTATTATCGACGAAAACACTACTTCAAAACAATTACAAGCGATTATCACCTCGGACAGGGTTGACCTGAACGATAGTCTATATATCAAAAACGTGAACATTTCTAATGTTCTGCGAAATGATAGCCTTTCTCTAAACGTAAAACTATCTAATGCCGACGATGCCAATCAATTGGATTTAAACGGATTGATTGAATTTGCTGGAGATACCACAGCTAAAATCAGTGTTTTACCATCCAATTTAAAAATCAACAATGAAGATTGGATGATACAAGAAAAAGTTAGAATCAGTTTCAACAATGGCAAAACTGAGATTAATAATTTCTCCTTAAGTAAGGATAAACAACTATTAAAAGTAGACGGGATTGTGTCGAATGATCCAAAAGATTTACTAGTTGTGGGTTTTGAAAATTTCAGTCTTAAAACATTAAATCCATTTGTAAAAACCTTGGGCTTGAAGATGGCAGGTCACATCAATGGTAAAACAAAGCTATACAACATTCTTAACTCACCTCGAATTTCGGATAGCATACAAATCGATTCTCTTAATTTTAACGACACGTATATTGGTAAGTTAACCGATACTTCTTCTTACAACAGAAGTATTAACCTTGCCAACATCTATACTCAAATTATAACAGATGATAAAGAGACTTTTAAATTAACTGGAAATTTAGACTTAAAAGAAAAACAGATCGATCTCAATATTAAGCTAGACGAGAGTAAATTAACAGTTCTAGAGCCTTTTGTTAAGAAACTAGTTTCCAATTTAAAAGGAAATATTTCTGCAGATTTAACAGTAAAAGGTTCTTTTAATAAACCCGCAATAAATGGAGATGTATCATTTGATAAAGGCGAGGTAACTGTTAACTATCTTAAAACTGCCTATACTTTAAATGACAAAGTTGAAGTAAATAATAGTGTAATTGCCATAAATGATTTGGTATTACAAGATGTAGATGGTAATGAAGCTATAGCAAATGGCACTGTTGATTTAAATAATATTGACAATCCAAATATACAGGTAGATTTAGTTGCTACTAATTTCATGGCACTAAATACCACATCAAAAGATAATTCTGTTTATTATGGAAAGGCTTATGCTACAGGCAATTTCTCGTTCAAAGGTCCAACCAATAAAATGTTTATCGATATTGACGCAAAAACAGAAAAAGGAACAGTATTTAATTTACCATTAAATAGCTCTGAAACAGTTTCTGAAAAGGATTTTATCACCTTTGTAAGTAAAGATACTACCCAAGTTATTCAGAGAAAAACAAGTTTCGATGGTTTAACCATGAACTTTAAACTTAAAGTTGACCCGAATAGTACCGCGAATATCTATACCATATTGGGTAAATTAAGTGGAAAAGGTAATGCAGAGTTAGAACTAAATATCAATAGCATAGGCGATTTCGAAATGAAAGGCGACTATATTATAGAAACTGGAACCTTTGATTTTACTGCACAGGAAGTAATTAACAAACGTTTGGATATTCGCCAAGGTGGTACCATACGCTGGACAGGAAATCCAAGTAATGCTCAAATTAACTTAAAAGCAATATATGCTTTACGGGCTAGTTTGAGTGATTTGTATACTGCAGCTAATCGAGATGCAAGTAGCAATGCAAGCGAACGAGTACAAACTGAAGTTGAGATGGGTTTATCAGGACTTCTATTGAAACCAGATATTAAACTAGACATCTTCTTCCCTACAAATCCGGCAGTTAAAGATGAATTACAAGCTTATTTTAATGATGGAGACAATTTGAATACACAAGCATTAAGCTTAATTATTCAACGTCGTTTTGCACCTGGAACTGGTAAAGCAAATATAGGTCAGCAATTAAGTTCGGTAGGAACAAGTACTGCTACAGAATTGATTTTTAATCAATTTAATAACCTACTTTCTTCACTGAATTTAAATTTTGTTGATATCAACGTTCAATCATTTAATGAAGCAAGTGCCTCGTTTAAATTTTTTAATGATAGAATTATAGTAAACGCTGGAATTGTAGACAACACAAAAAGCTCTACTGATTATTCAATTGGTCTTTTCAAAGACAATGTTGGTAAAGAGGTAGAAATTCTAGGTTTAATTAAAAAAGATGGAACATTAGTGGGTAAATTAGCTAACAAACCACCAACACAACAAAGCATATTCGCTAATCCAGGTGTAGATCCAAATGCTAACGTTACTTCTTTAGGATTAATTTATAGTCAACAATTTGATTCATTTAAAGAATTTCTACAAAAAATAAGCGGTAAATATCGTAGAGATCAGAAGAAAAAAGAAGCGCAGAAAGCAAAAGAGAAGCTTGATAAAGAAGCGATTATGAACGAAAGCAAAAAAAATCCAAAGCGAAAATAAGCTTTGGATTTTTATTTATATGCCCCATCTATTTGCCTAACCTTTCATAATGTGGTGACCCATTTTATCACGTTTAGTTTTTAAATAGGTCTCATTATGTTTATTACTCTCAATCTCAATTGGTATATTCTCTACAATTTCTAAACCGTAACCAATTAACCCTGCTCGTTTTGTTGGATTATTAGATAACAATTTCATTTTACTTACACCTTGTGCCCTTAATATTTGTGCACCAACACCATAATCGCGTTCATCGCCCTTAAAGCCCAACTCTATATTAGCTTCAACGGTATCAAAACCAGCATCCTGCAAATTATAAGATCGCAATTTATTAATCAAGCCAATTCCTCTTCCCTCTTGGTTCATATACACAACAATTCCTTTCCCTTCTTTTTCAATCATCTGAAAAGCAGCATGCAATTGAGGTCCGCAATCACAACGACAAGAACCAAAAATATCACCGGTAACACATGAACTGTGAATTCTAGCAAGAATAGGTTCATCAGCCGCCCACTCTCCTTTGCTAATAGCTAAGTGCGTAGCATTATTACTAAGCTGAGTATAAGCAGTCATTTTAAAATCTCCCCATTGAGTTGGTAGATTTACGGTAACTTCTTCTTTAATTAAGCTTTCTGCTGCAAGGCGATAAGCAATAAGGTCTTTAATTGAAATGATTTTAAGCTCATGCTGAGCAGCGATATGTACTAAATCAGGCAAACGAGCCATAGTACCATCTTCATTCATGATCTCCACCAAAACTCCTGCTGGTTCAAAACCTGCAAGCCTAGCGATATCTATAGTAGCTTCTGTATGACCGGTTCTTCTCAACACCCCTTCTCTTCTTGCCTTTAAAGGAAAAATATGACCTGGTCGACCTAAATCTTCTGGTTTAGTATCTGGATTGATTAACGCTTGCACAGTTTTAGCTCTATCGTGTGTAGAGATACCTGTAGTACATCCATGCCCAATTAAATCAACCGATACGGTGAATGGTGTTTGATGTAAAACTGTATTATTTTGCACCATTAAGTCTAATTTCAAATCGTTACAAAGATCTTCAATTAATGGAGCACAGATTAATCCTCTTCCATACTTAGACATAAAATTAATTACTTCTGGTGTTACATTTCTGGCCGCCGTGATAAAGTCCCCTTCATTTTCACGATCCTCATCATCCACCACTATAATTATTTTACCAGCTTTGATATCCTCAAGAGCTTCGTCTATTGTATTTAATTTTATTTTCATTTTATATGTATCAATAACCTATTTAGGGCAATTATTCCCTTATAGTTTCACTTTGCAAAGTTACAACCTTTGTTAGCAATAATTTCGCATAAAATATCATCAATAAGTAAAGGAATACGAACTAGAAAAAATGTTCTTAATCTAATTTTTATGGCTTTTACGCTTAAAAAGGTTGGCAAGAAGCTGCTTATAGTAGTCGATGTCAAATAAAGCAGAATCTACAGTTGCTTTATAAGTTAAAAATATACCTAAAGGAGTTAAAATTAATATAGCCGTCCACATGCCAAAAATAGGATCTAATGAACCTTCCTTTGCAGATTTCTCTGCTACTGTAGAAATAATGTGATAGATTAAGAAAAACACAACCGCAATCACAACAGGCAAACCTAGTCCACCTTTTCTTATGATTGCCCCTAAGGGTGCGCCTATAAAAAACAAAAGTAAGCATGAAACAGCTAAGGTATATTTCCTTTGATATTCAATACGTGCTTTTATAATTTCCTTTTCACGAAGACTATGTTCTAAAATACGATTGCTCACAACCTGCTTAATAGTTTCAGCCTGTTCAAGTCCATTTTGCAAAGCTTGTAACCGTTGATTTTTTGGAATAACATTCAATATAGAACCTGTGATAATAGTTGCCGGTGCTTTCATCTTACTATATCCCTTTTGGTAATTATTTTGTTTAAAATAACTCCCTGCATTAACTTTTGTGCTTTTATTTACACTGTCTAATGATTTACTTAAAGAATCTTCTCGATGAGAAAGTTCTTTCAAATTAAGCATCGGTGCATTGTTTTTGAAACTTTCTTCCTGAGTACGACTTAAACCTTTAAAACTAGAAAAATCAAATTTCACTTCAGTTTGCTTAAAACGCATTCTGTTAAAAGCCTGACGAGGATTATACGAGGAACTTCCGCTCCCGTTAGTTTCTTCATACCTAACGCCATCAACTAATTTTAGCACTAAGTATTTACCATCACTGGTTTTGGCCATTCTTCCTTTTTGTGCCATAATAATTTTTGGAATTCCATTACCTCCTGTGTGGTCATAAATCATAATACCGTATAAGGAGTCTACTGCTCCTTCGCCTTTACGTTCAACTCTCATAGCATAATTAGGTATGCTATTATTAAAAACTCCTGGTTTAATTAAAAAGGAAAGCTTTTTATTACGCATATCCCAAAGCAAAGAGCCATATTTTAAATTGGCTTTAGGAAGCATATAATCAGAAAATAAAAACGATGCAATCGAAAGACCAATGATTAATACAAATAATGGCCGCATTGCCTTTTGTAAAGATACTCCAGCAGATTTAATAGCTACAAGTTCGTAGTTTTCACCCAAGCTACCAAACGTCATGATAGAAGAAAGCAAAATAGAAAGTGGTAATGCCATTGCTACGTTTGAAGCGGAAGCATACATCATTACTTCTGCAATGGTATACCATTCAAACCCTTTTCCTATTAAGTCATCTACATACTTAAACAGGAAAAACATTAATAGAATAAACATCACCACAAAAAAAGTGACAATGAATGGTCTAATGAATGCCTTTATGAGTAATAAATGTATCTTTTTCAATATGCAAAGATAGGCAAAGCCGACGAAAATTTAGGCACCAATTACACTAAGCAGGTAAGTGATTTGATTGTCCCAAATTTGTGTTCTCTCTGCACGAGTCTCATCAGTAGCAAAATCTGTAATAGATAAAGCCACGTCATTAGTTAACTCATCTTGTACAATTTCCATTTCGAAATAGCAATGAGGATCATCGTCAAGCCATTTAAATTTCACTAATTTATTTTCCTTTATGCTAAGGAGTTTTGCTTTCTGCACCTCATCATCCCAAGTAAAAGTGTAAACCTGATCTCTAAAAATCACATCATCAGCAAACCATTGCGATAAGCCATTTGGTTCACTAATAAAACTGAATAATATACGGGGAGATGATCTCAACTCATATTCTAATGTAAATTTTTTCTTTTCTGACATCCTTAAACACCTCTGTTCTAAAAATAATGGACTATTTTTTATTATTTGTTTCTAAAGAAAAGTAATTTATTCTATATTTGCAACTCTTTAAAAAATAGTATTCAACATTTGCTATTATTTTAATTTGGCGGGGTAGCTCAGTTGGTTAGAGCGCAGGATTCATAACCCTGAGGTCACGAGTTCAACTCTCGTTCCCGCTACAAATTACAAAACCGCTAATAATCAGTTATTAGCGGTTTTTGAGTTAAAAAGAATGTATTGTTCCTGCTCATAATTTCTAAAAATTCACTAAAACAATTAAATAGGTTGGTACGCAAAGGATTTAATAGCGTAATTTTATTAAATTAATATAAAAACAGTACAAACAGGGCATAATAGGTCAAAGAATTTAGATTTTGGTATATCTCTCGATTAGAAATATCAAATTCCTTTAAATCAAAAGACTTTTCCTTCAACGCAAAGCCTCCCGACTTAAATGCGAAGTAATTTTCCTACAAGAAGAAATCAAAACATGCAGAAGAAAAAAACCAAAGAATAAAATATATGCATTTGATTTTAGTGGTTTAAATTTTTATCTACAATTCCATTTGCTCACTTAATTAGCTAAGATTTCGTAGTGTGGTTTCATCCTAAAAGAGTATATCTAACATTCTTTTTAACAATAACTTAGACAAAAAGAATAGTAAAAGCTTTTTAAAGCGTCGAATTCAATAGATAGATATTAAAGTGCTTGATTTAAGCTAATTCCTAAGCTTTATAATTAATTTTTATTAGGAATAATTGAAATCAAGGAATGAATTTGAATTTTAAAAGCAGAATTAAATGACAATATCACCTTTAAGGACTAGCAAATGAATCATAAATCAGCTCTTAAAAAAATAGAAGAAACTGTTTTAACCTTTCAAACTTGGCATATGCCATGGAAATTCGAATCTTATATTTCTCATCATTTAGAAAATGATGCATTAACACTTTTTAAAAATATATGGAAAGTTGCCGCCGATTATAAAAATTGGAGCAAGTATGATTTGTGTTTAGGAGAAGAGATTACTTTGAATTTATTAAAAGAACGTTTTGATTTAACTGAAATTGCTTGTAAGCAAATTATAAAAGCCGTTGTATACGAATGGCGATAATAGAATGTAATATTTCCTAATTAAATAATATAATGGATACTGAATTAAAAAGCGCTCTAATTAGAGTGTTACCCTTTATTGGAATTATTGCTTTGATGTTTATACTTAAAAAAAGAGGGAAAGTGCAATCTGAAGATTTTCTTCTTCAAAAACCTACAAAAATCAGCACAGCAATTTTTATTGTTTTAGGTTTCATAATGTTTGCTGTGATCACGGAATATCTTCTTTTTGGCAGTGGATTAGTTAATATCAATCCATGGAGACACGAACTTCTAATTTCTATTATTAGAATTACGGGCGCAGTAATATTAGCACCCATTGCTGAAGAACTTGTATTTAGAGGTATTCTTTTAAGCAAGCTGAACAAAAAACTAAATATTCATGTGGCTATATTTGTACAAGCTATTAGCTTTGTACTTTCACATAGCTTTACTTATGAGAATACTTTAGAATCTAATGTAGGCATTTGTCAGGTTTTTGTTGATGCTTGTTTATATGGCTATGCTAGATATTATACTAAATCTATTTACACCCCAATGGCAATGCATATAGGAAGTAATTTAATGGCAACTTTAGAAAGATTTTTACTGGTATAGAAATCATACATAATTCCATTAATTTGTTTTTATATTAATTACAAATGCACAATATATATGTTATAAAACAATAAACTTCCAGCCCGTGGCTATGAAAATCTAAATCATATTTTTAATAAAAAGCCTGAAATCTTAACAGATTTCAGGCTTTTTAATTATTGAGCACTTTTACTTCTCCCAGAAAATTTTATCTGTAAATATATTAATTACAGGCACATTAGGTCCATTTGTTGACATTTCATTCTGTGGATAAGGCATACGCAATGGTAATTTACCACCACTAGAATTATTTAACCCAATAGGAATATTAGTTGGGAAGCCAGTACGACGATATTCAGCCCAAGCTTCGTTACCATTAAATCCATTATTGGCAATCCACTTCTGAGTAATAATGGCTTCAAATTGACTTCCTGCTGTAGTAGCAGCTACCCAGTTAACTAATGGTTGAGTTGAGCTTGTATAATAGGTATTTGCTGCAGCTGCTGTAGAACCTAATAGTTTAAATGATTCTTCAATACCTGTTTGATAAGCTGTTTGGGCTGCAGCAGCACCGCCAGGAAGATATCCCTTTAAATAAGCTTCTGCTTGCAAAAAGAACCCTTCTGCAGCTGTTAATAAATAAGCTGACTTAGAAAAACCACTATTCGCACTTGAGGGTAAGACACCAGCACCGACTGCAGAATAATTGTCTTTTTTTGTTGTAGGTGTTGCGGTTGTTCCTGGATATACACCAACATAAGTTGCTAAAGGATCTACTGGTTTTACAGCTGCCCTGTACAACAAACTAATCCTAGGATCTGCATTTGCTAATAAAAAATCTACTGCATACTTATTAGCTCTAGTTGCCTGATAGTTAGAAGTTTCAGCACCAGCCACATTAAACCCTATTTGACCATATAATGGATTATATTTACCTGCTTGATTAATATAGCCCGGATTAACTCCTGCATTCTCTCCTGCATTTAAAAAGGACTGACCTGCTAAACTTGCAAAACCTGCTGCTACTTTAGTAGCGCGAGAAGGAATTAGGGATTGCCTTAATAAAACACGTAATTTTAAAGTATTAGCAAATCTTAACCATTTAGCCATTGCAGTGGTAACATTTGATCCTCCAAACATAATATCACTTGATGCTGATGGATTATCTGCTCCTGCTGCAGTATTTATACTTGCAATACCAGCATCAATCATCGCCAAAATTCCATCATAAACATCTTCAGCCTTATCATATTTAGGTGTGGTTCCTGCGGCACCTTTTAAAGCATCAGAAAATGGAATATCACCCCAAGTATCCACAAGTAATTGAAAATTATATGCCTGCATAATTTTAGAAATTGCAATAGCATTTTTCTTTCCTGTTGTAATTGCTTGATTTTCTACATATTTATAATCATTTAAACCACCTGCGTATATAGAAGTCCAAACAGCATCATATGTATTGGGGGTTAATTGATATGTTTCTTGGGGTTGATAAAATAAGAAATCAGGAGATTGACCCCAATTTCCTGTCAACAAGTTTCCAAGTACATTTAAATTATTATTCACAGCCGCTCCTGTATTAGTTAGAGCAGCAGGTAGAACAAGTTCTGGAGTTGTTGTTGTAGGGATATTGGGATTGCTGTTGATATCCAAAAAATTCTTTTCACAACCTGTTACCGCAAACATAAGCGATAACATGGCTATTCCTTTTATATATTTAATCTTCATATTATTAAATTATTTATTAATACTAAAATGTAGCATTTAATGTTAAACCAAATGTTTTTGTAGAGGGAATTGAAGTAAACTCTCTCCCTTGTGAATTATTTGTGCCAAAAATATTAGCTTCAGGGTCGATGTAAACATTAGATTTTGGAGTCCAAAGTAAAATGTTAGCCGCTGATACTGCCAAACTTACTTTACCAAATGGTGTTTTATTTAACAATTTAGCTGGTAATTGATAACTAAAAGATGCATCTCTTAATTTTAGAAAAGCAGCATCAACTATACTAGATTCTGCAAAACTATTAAAATTACCGTACCAAAAATCAAAATTACCACTACGGGTTTTTACTGTTGTATTAGGCGTAAAAACTCCTGGTGAAGTTTCAATTACTGAGTTTGGATACACAAAAGCTTCACGACCATATTTAGTTGTTTCTAAAGAAGATCCTGTAAAGGTTAGAGTATTTTTAGTTCCTGAATAAATCACATTACCAGTTCTGTAATCAAATGTTGTAGATAACGAGAATGATTTATAAGAAAATGTATTATTAAATCCTAAAATATGCTTTGGATTTACTTGGCCTAAATTTTTTAATTTAGGATCTAATTTAATATAGCCAGAGACAGCATCAACTACAATTCTTCCCTGTGGATCACGTAAATAAGCTGTACCTAATAAAGATATTGGCTGACCTACAATAGCAGTAGGAACTGGATCTCCAGTACCGAGTGATAATTGTTTCGAATCTTGATATAAAGATTTTACTACATTAACGTTGTGTGTATAGCTCACAGTGAAGTTCCAAGAAAAACCATCACGGTTTCTAAACGGATTTCCTTTTAAAGCAACCTCAATCCCTTTATTTGTAACTACTCCTGCATTAACTGTTGCAGCAGTAAATCCAGAAGCAGCTGGAATACCAATATTTATAATTTGTCCATCTGTACTAGTGCTATAGTACGTAAAATCTATTCCGACTTTATCCTTTAAGAATGATAATTCAGTTCCTATTTCATAAGAAGTGGTAAACTCTGGTTTAAGTGTAGGATTAGGTGTGGTATTTGACAATGTAAATGCGGCTAAGGAACCAAATGGAAAGCCAGCAGCAGCACCAAATGTAGGCACTAAACTATAAGCGTTAGCATCAGAACCAACTTTAGCAAAACTTGCTCTTAACTTAGCATAAGAAAGAATTTTATTATTTTTAAGTGCTGAAAAAGCCTCAGTTGGAATAAAACTTATACTTGTAGATGGATAAAAATATGAGTTGTTATCTTTAGGAAGAGTTGATGAAATATCATTCCTTAAAGTTCCATTTAAAAATAGGTATTCTTTGTAGCCAACAGTCAAATCACCTGCCCATCCAATTAAGCGTTTTTTATTGATGGTTTCTGAACCGCCCAACTCACCAACACGATTAGAAAGATTAAAAAAGCCTGGAGTGGATATTGCACTTGCAGAAGCCGTTAAATTACGTGTATCCGTTTGACGAATGTTATTTAACAAAATTAAAGTTGCATTAAAATCCTTAGAAAGATCTTTTTTGAAAGTTAATAATAAATCTGAATTCATAATTCTGTTAGAAAATGCATCTTCTATGATCGCTCCTGGAGTTGCAGTTGGCCGTTGACCAGTTCCGAAAACAGTTTTTTCAAAAGTTTGTTTTCTTCTCGTAGAAGTATAGTCTGTTCCTAAACGCCAAGTTACATTAAGCCAATTTGTTGGAGCATAGCCCATTTGCAAGCTCCCTAAAAACCTGTCCAAATTATCTGAAAATCTATTATTAGCTATTGCATAATAAGGATTTGGCTGGTACCCATTAAAAAACCCTTGAGTGGTAGCAAACTCATAATTTTTCCAATCTTTAAAATTTGCGAGATTTATTTGACGACTTACATTTAAAACATCACTAATTACACTATTATTTCCGGTACCTACAAATGATGTGTTTGTTAGGTTTTTATTATAACTAACATTTGCATTTACATTAAAATTGTTAGCTAATTTAGTTGAACCAGAAAACTTAAAAGTATTTCTTCTAAACTTGTCTTCTGGAACAACTCCTTTAACTTGATTATCAGAAAGTGACGCGTAAAATGATCCTTTTTCATTACCACCTTGAAATGAAATTGAATTTTGGATATTAGTACCTGTATTGAAAAAGTTTTTAGCATTGTCAGAAACTGCACTATAAGGAATCATTAATGTATGTCCATTTGCCAAAGTTGGTCCAGATTGAACCATTTTACCATCAAACTTAGGCCCCCAATTAGTATTCTCAATCTCATCATAAATTGCTGGATTTCCAGTACCATTTTCGTAACCTGAACCGAACTCATTTTGTAGTTCTGGAAGTTTTTGCACTTTATCCATTTGAAAAGTAGAAACCACATTAATTTCTAACTTTTTGTTACGCATTGCAGCATCCTTACCTGTCTTTGTTGTGATTACAATAGCACCATTAACCCCTTGAGAGCCATATAATGCAGCTGCATTAGCTCCCTTAAGTATAGTAACCGATTCAATATCATCAGGATTAATATCACCTATGCGATTACCAACATCTACTTGATTAGCCGAAGTTGATGAAGGTTGTGAAGCAGAATTATCAATTGGCATACCGTCAATCACAAATAATGGCTGTCCTTCCCCTTGTAGAGATCTAGTACCACGCATTGTAATACGTGTAGCAGTATTTACACCTCCACTTGAGCGCCCAATTTGCACACCAGGTGTTTTACCCGTAAGACCATTGATTAAATTGGTTTGTTTACCGTTAGTTAAATCTTCGTTTTTTATAATAACTGCGGAGTAACCTAAAGAAGCTTTATTCTTTTCTATTCCAACCGCCGTAACCACAACCACATCTAAGCTCTTAGAATCTCCAACTAATACAACATCAATTGTACGTGACGTACCAATAGTTTTGGTTTGAGAAACATAACCAATAAATGAAAATTCTAAAGCAGTAGATCCATTAGGTACATTAATAACGTAACCACCTTCTGAATCTGATACTGCAAATTTTTGTGTGTTTTGCACTTTAACATTTGCTCCAGGAATTGGAGCACCCTCCGAATCGGTAATTTTACCTTTAATGGTTATTTGCTGAGCTAAAGCCACATTAAATAACCAACAAGACATTACCATTAACAATAGTAATTTTTGTTTCATAGCTTAGATTTTAGTTTTTAAAGACAGATGAATTTCTGTCCATTTAGCAAATTAGGCAGAAAGCAAAATGTAAAATGTTCGTAGAACACCATTTACTAAATAATCTATTTCAAGGAGTTAAAATTTCGATTGGGTTAATAATATATGTTTATTTAAAAACCATTTATAATGGAATCCTATAAACAAAAAAGCAGTAAACCCCAATCCTGGAAGCTTACTGCTATTAAATAACTAACTAACATTGAATCCGTGATATAACCTGTACTAAAAATTATGCGAATTCAATAATCAAAGGTAAGTGGCTTTATTTATCTAAAATATTTCCAGAACACCATTCTCAATATTCTATTTAAGGAAAAATTATACTAATGCTTTTATGCTGATGATTTTTGTTGTAAAAGCTTTTTGAATTTTAAAGGAGTATGATTGAATGATGCTTTAAACAAGCTAATAAACGAACTTACTGATTCAAAACCTACAAGCATCACAATTTCATTTATTGAATATTTTCCAGTCCTTAATAAGGCTTGTGATCTACTAAGGCGAACCTGTGTTAAATATTCATACGTAGACAATCCATATGCAAGCTTAAAAGTTCGCATTAAATGTGTTGTCGATAAACAGGACGCAACAGCCACATCTTCAATTTTAAATTTTCTATTATAATTATTGCTGATATATTCCTTTGCTAATATTAGCCTATTAAATATCTCACTTTTTGTAGTACTTCTAACAAAATTTAGATTATCAAATTTCTGCTGAACTTCTTGGTAGTAAAGTCTATAATAGTTAATTAATAAATGCGAAAGGTATTCATTAACCAATTGCTCACTACATTCACTTCTTATAAGTTGATTTTTTAAATTAATTATAGTGAACCACATATCACCTTTAAGAGGATAAATTGTTTGGATGGGTAGCTGATTTTGCTGTTTTTTATAAGTGTTTAGAGAATTTGAATTCATATGACTTGATCTCAAAAAATCTTCTACAAAATTTTGGGTTAACGAAATTGAAAGAGTTTTAATTTGTTCATTCAAATCTACTCTACTTATACATTTAGTACCTGGAGCTAACAATACAAAACTATCTGGATAAAGCCTAATTTCACGATTGCCAATTAAAAAATCTTGATAACCATTAAATATGATTTTAAAGCTATAGTTTTCTTCACTAATATCTATTTCACCCTTATATGTTGTATGACTTACAATTAGATTTTTATTAATTAATTCTTTATAAACTCTCATTTCAATTAAGTTTATAATTGCGTTCTTCTAGCAATCGATAACTATTCCCATATAAATCTAAAAATTCAGCCATTAAACCTAAACTTGTATAATCAGGCGTTGTAACGAAATAGACGCCTCTACTTTTTAACGTATAGAAATCTTGGATGCAATCTTTAGTTAACAACAAAACTTGCTGATTTTCAATGTGATCAATACATTCCTGCAATTCAATTTTATGATTACTATTAGTAACCAATATAGTTTTTTGAAGATCGTTTACATTTTCTAACTCAAGGTCTAATATACTCTTAAGAAATATTACCGCTTCCTCAACATCCTTAACCTTAAGACATGTATATTCTAATTCTAATTTCATAAATGATATGATCAATAACTTATCACATCCAAAATTAGAGCAACACAAAGTTCCATCCAATCATCTTTTAGGCTGATAGGATTAATATATATTAAAACTTAAAATAGAGAAAAGATTGCACCATAGCTCCTAAAAGGTACATATTCGAATATAACAAGACAAATAATAGAAAAATATACCCTCTAAAAGACTATTGTATTAAGTTATATATACAGGAATAAGAGAAGATTGGAAATTATTTAAAACAGCACTATTAAATCTTTTCAAGAAATTTAGATTTTAATTAAAACTTCCATCTCCTCTTCTCATCATTTGCCTTCCATTACGAGGTTTAATCCCACTCCATTTTTGTAAACGTACACTGAAACGAAGCATAAAGTATCTGCTAAGTGAGTTTGATTTTGTATCTATAATACCACCATTATCTAAAATATTTCTATTCACAAAATTGTTTTGATTTAAGATATCAAATACTTGAAGAGTAAATTTCGCTTTACGTTTCCAGAATTCCTTTTCTAAATATCCATTAATTACTAAAGGATTATTTGTGATATTTGCATTTATTCCGCTCACATAGTTTTTACTGGCGCTATATCCGAAAATTAAGCTTTGCCACATGTAAATTTTTCCATCAATATTAAATGCCAGTGTATTTGTTTTACTATCAATTGAACTAGCCAAAGTATTATTCGACTTTGTATAATCATACGAAACAAAAGGATTAACCTCTAACCATTCAGTTGGATTAATTCTTGGCCCAAAGCGTTCATTAAATCGCCAAGTTGTCGTAATATTTTCCTTGTTATCACTCATTGAAACACCATGATTATAGCTTGCATTACCATTTAATGTAAGATTGTATTTACGGTTATCAAGTTGTTTACTAATAGAATAATTTCCATTTATACGATACACACCATTAATATTTACATAACGAGTTTCATTTTTCTTACTATTATAGGCATCAATAATTTGCACTACATTTCTTACCACAGAATTTTCTATAAATGTAGCATTGGCATTTACCGAATAATTTAACTTAGAATTAGCGATGTAGTTATTATAATTAGTGTTGATAGAGTGATTAAATGTTACTTTAAGATTTGGATTACCAACTATAGGATTTTGTGGATTTGACACATCTCTAACAGGTTGGATCTGATCAAAAGTAGGTTCAGAAGCATTCCCAGAATAATTGATTTGGATACTATGTTGTCTAGACCACAAATATTGGAAACGGGCAATAGGAATTAGGTTAAAGCTGGTTCTATGAGTTGATGTCCCTAAACTTGCTTTAGTACCACTAAGCACTCCCGGAACTGCAGTTAAACCTAATGAAAACCTAATTTTAGAAGCATTTGAAACACCATAACGGTAATTTAAAGCCAAGCGTGTTTGTGTAAAAGAGTAATCATATATATTACTTAATGAGTCTACGATTTGCTTATCTCCATTTGCAAAAATATTACTCGTTATAGCGGTGTTATCGTAACCATTGTAATTAATTTGCCCATTAAACTCCAATTGTGTATTTGCAGTTAATGGTTCAGCAAAAGTCAAACTTCCTCTATAATTTTTTGTTAAATTATCCCTATCAACCATTCGGTGTACCAATGAATCTTTAAGCACAACATCAGATAATCCATCATAATAAAGTATACGTGAATTGCGCTCCTGCTCTGCTTCTTGATCATTATTGTTTAAACTAACTTGTAGAGATATATTTCTTCTTGGCTTTTTAAAGATATGCTGATAAAAAACTGTAACTCCGTAATTAGGCCTTGTATTTGCGCTTGTATTTTTACCAGTCTGATCTTGGCGAAATGACTGGTTTGTTGATGTTGGATTTGTTGCAATAAACTTTTGAGTATTGAACGATTGGCTACCTGAAACTGTAGATGAATAATTAAATGTTGGACTAACTCTTAAAAAATTTGCACTATCCAAATCGGCTTCTAATTCAAAACTCAAATTGTGTGATTTTGTATTGTTATCATTTGATCCATCATTTGTTGAGAACGTTTTGCCCAATAAACTTGGAATTTGAGAGATGCTACTATTCAGCGAATTGACATCACTAAAATTATACCTATAATTAGTATTAATTTTAACTTTTTTACTTAACTGGTCACGATAAGAAAAAGCAGTATTCCCATTATTTGTAGTTCCTCCACTTCCATCTGATGAGTTTCCACCACCACCATTACCGCCTCTTCCACCACCTCCGTTATTACCACCATTACCACCACCGTTGTTTCCGCTATTTGCTACTCCGTTTACAGTATTATTAATTCTAGCATTAACACCTATTGTTTGGTTTGCATTTAATCTTGTTGCAAATACAGAACCTTCATATCTTTCATTATTCCCAGCACCAGCAGCGATATTAGCTGTATTACCAACAGATTTATCAGCACGTGTAACGATATTTAAAATTTTTTCCGGATCACCATCTTTAATTCCTGTTCTAGCTGCCTGATCTCCATAATCATCTACCACCTGAATTTTTTCTACAATTTCTGCTGGTAAATTCTGAATAGCCGTAGATACATCTCCTCCTAAATACGTTTTACCATTAATTTTAGCTTTTGTTACAGCAGTTCCTTGATGTACAAGTGTACCATCTGTACCAACCTCCATGCCTTCCATCTTTTTCAATAATTCATCAACCGTAGCATTTTCTCTTACAATATAATCGCTCGCTTTATATTCTACAGTATCAGTTTTATAAGTAATAGAAGGCGTTCCATTAATTACAACCGCATTTAAAGTATTGGATTGAGGTTTTAAAATAATCGGATCCATAACAATCCTAGGTATTGCATCATTTTGCTTGTATTTACCAACCAAAGGACTATAACCTAACATATTTATAGTTAAAGTGTAAGTAGCTGATTTTACATTTTTAAATACAAAAATCCCATCAGGATTAGTGCTTATTACCAATGTATCTTTATCAGAAGTTAAACGTACAGTGGCGCTTGGCAATCCAACATCTGTGGTATCTTTAACTATTCCGCTAATTTCACGAATTAATACTGGAGGTGGTGGTGTATTTGTTTTTTTAGGTGTTTGAGCATATGAATTAGTGCTACAAATTGTTAAAAAAATCAAAAGAGTTAATCTTAAAAATAGAATAACAAAGGAACGGCATTGATAAAAATGAGCCATAATAGATGGTTAAGAGCTTATAAATTAGATTATTTTGCAAGACTGTATTTACCCCAAAAATCGGTAGCACTCATCAAATCTTGCCCGCTACTTCCATTATTCCCACCTCCAAAACCACCACCTCTTCCACCAAATCCCCCACCATTGCCGCCAAAACTACCTCCACCGTTACCACCTAAATTTGTATTAGTAAATCCATTGACCTTTATTTGATAAGCAAATTCTTTATTATCATTAACAGATAAACCAAGTAGATTTAAAGGAATAGCGAATTCACAATTATACATCCCTTTTTGATCAAATGATGCCACTGCTTTAATTCCATATTCGTTGTAAATTGAGATCAATGAATCTGTTATGGCATTAAACCCTGATATTTTTATTTCTTTTACAGTTGCTAATTGACTTTTATGCAAAACCAATGCAATGGAATCGCGTTGTTGCGTACTTTGTTGCAACCTATTTTGAAAGCCACCTTGGCCACCAACTTGTCTATTTTGTCCTTGCCCACCTCTTCCACCTTGTACTCTATTTGCACGAACAATTAAAGGATATGTTATAGTTATTGCATCCTTTTCTTTTTTCTTTCCCTCTTTATTTATAAGAAATGTTATTCCGCCAATCATAATTTTATTACTAGCTGCTACAGTAGATGCCTTAACAGCTAAGTACAAATTCTTATCATCATTAGCTATGCTATAAAATAATTCTGTTCTTTTATTTTCAGCTGCAAAAGAATTATTCCATTCTGATGTTTTTCCATCTATTTTAATAATAGCTGGAGCATTCATATTCGACATTTGCACATCAGGCATTTTTTGTGCAAAACAACTGAAAGTTAAAAATCCAATTGATAAACTTAAATAGACTTTTTTCATATTCACTAATGGATTTAGTTTGAGTGTTATGGAATAGACTTTAAAATAGAACGATGGCTTAATGTCAAATTCTAACCTTTCTTTATAACAACATGAATAAAATTATAAAAAGCTGATCTTCCTCTCGTAAAGGGCCTTTTTACAAAATTCGTTTTAAATAAATCACTAAATTGTTACCAATTATACCTAAAATGATATAAACAAAAAACCCCTGATTATTTAATCAAGGGTTTAATTAGACTTTTTTATAGCTATTTTGAAAGTTGATAAGAAGCTGCCAATTTTAACGCATTGTATGCATTAACAATACCTCCACTTACGCAAATCTCCGAAAATGGAACTCTAATGTTTTCATCTCTTTCATTTTTATATTTAATCTTATGATCAACTTTTGTGACAGATTTAATAATAATATCTCTCAACTGCGTTGGATTTAGTTCTGGATAATAGCTCAAAACTAAAGCTGCAAGGCCTGAAACCACCGGAGCTGCCATACTTGTACCATCATATTCTTCATATTTTGATCCAGGTACAGTAGAGTTAATCATAAAACCTGGTGCAAATACATCAACATTATTTTTACCATAATTAGAAAAAGATGCTTTTAAATTATCATCATCTTTATAAGAACTAGCACCTACTTCAATCCAATTATTTGCGTGCGGTAAATTAAATTTCGCAGAATCTAATGGTTTTGGTTTCAAAAATGGGTCTTGTCTCCTACTCATCTGTCCATTCATAATCCCATCTGATTTCGGTGGTATAAACTTCGAAATATCGGTTTTTTGATTAGCATTAGCATAGGCTATAGCTTCCGGACTATCATAATATTTATTAGGGTAGTTATCTTCAATGTCGTTATTTTTATTGTTATTACCCGCTGCATGCACTAGTAATACGCCTTTAGATTCTGCATATTTTACTGCTTCATCTACAGCTTTCTTATCCCACTTATAACTTTTACCAAAGCTCATGTTTATTACTCTTGCACCATTATCAACAGCATAACGAATTCCATTTGCTACATCCTTATCCCGTTCATCACCCTCGGGTACAACCCTAATCGTCATAATACTTACATTATTTGCGACACCCAAAATCCCAAGCCCATTACTTCTATTGGCACCGATAATTCCAGAAACATGAGTTCCATGATCAGCCTTTGGTCCTATAACATCTGCGTTTCCATAAATACGTTGTTCGGAATTTGAATAATCATCACCCACTAATTCAGCACGTTGGTCATAATTCACATTTAAGTTATATTTTAACATAACTTCTAATTCTTCATATCCCTTCTTAATAGCAGTATAAAATTTCTCAATACTTCCTTCATCCTTACTGCCTTTCCTAATTATTTTCTTTACATATTCTTCTGTCTCATCATCGGCTTTATACTTTTCTATATCTTCTAAGGACGGTATATCTTTTTTATTAATCAATGCCACAGAATCCATAACCTTTTTAATTAGAATATATATAGGAAAAGTTGAACTTGCATCTTCATATTTCTTTCCAAAATCTGCTTGTACTCTTTTGTAAAGTGCATATTCCTTCTTTTCTATACTATCTAACACAGTTGTCATAATGGTAGACCTGTATTTAGGTTCAAATTTTCTTTTAATACGTACTAATTCCAAATTATCGTATGCAAGATTACCTTTCTTTGAGCCTAAAAAATTCCAGCCGTGGATATCATCTATATAACCATTACCATCATCATCAATTCCATTACCTGGAATTTCTTTTGTATTCGTCCATAAAACATCTTTTAAATCTTCATGGTTAATATCCGTACCACCATCTATTACTGCAACTATAATTTTCTGCTTAGGTTTTTTATCTTTTAGTAATTCACTATATGCTTTATCAGTGCTTATACCAAAATATCCATTAGATACTAAGTCAAGATTAAACCAATTTGGTGGAAGTATAACATTTTTATCTTGAGCAAAAACGCCAGCACTTATCGAGATAAAAAATACAAAAAATAAACTAATCTTCAATTTCATGGCCATAATGCTTTTTTAAGATTAACGTAATTTACAATAATACAGTTTTAAAATTTTTATGATTGTTACTTGATAGATTTTAACAAAAATTTAACAAAAACATAGCTATTTGAATTACATCGATTGATAGCCAAGGAAGTGTGAGTAAGAGTTATTTATTATTGGATTTTAATAAAACAAGAAAGCCCTGCAGCGTTAGCTACAGGGCTTCTTTAGGATCTGGCACCGACCTACTCTCCCACATGTTACTGCAGTACCATCGGCTCTGGCGGGCTTAA
>NZ_JABMKV010000004.1 GCF_013204825.1 Pedobacter boryungensis | reverse complement strand
TTAAGCCCGCCAGAGCCGATGGTACTGCAGTAACATGTGGGAGAGTAGGTCGGTGCCAGATCCTAAAGAAGCCCTGTAGCTAACGCTGCAGGGCTTTCTTGTTTTATTAAAATCCAATAATCAAATTAGATTATTGTTATTTAGTCATTAAAGACAAAAGTGGTATTTGTTTACTCCTTTTATCACTTCCTGTTTATTATCAGAATAAAAATCTTCATTTTTACTAGTTAGTAATGTTTTAGGCCAGCTAAACGCATTTATTACAAATAAACTAAGGCTAAGCAAGGGTTAATGCGTATATTTGTGGCTTAAATAAAAAACGATGAAAATCAATTTTGGATCAAGAAAGGAAGTATTAGCGCATGTTGAGAAATATATGCTTAAAATGATGCCTACCTATTTGAAACCTATAGATACCAATTGGCAACCTTCCGATTTTTTGCCAGATTCTACTAGTGAATCTTTTTATCAAGATATTAAAATATTAAAAGAGAATGCCAAAGATCTTTCTTATGATTTAGTTGCAGTGTTAATTGGTGATACCATCACTGAAGAAGCTTTACCTACCTATGAATCATGGTTAATGACAATGGATGATATTTCTCGTGATGAAGAAGGTGGATGGGTTAGATGGAATCGAAACTGGACAGCAGAAGAAAATCGTCATGGAGATCTATTGAATAAATATTTATATCTTTCTGGTAGAGTTGACATGCGTCAAATGGAAATTTCTACTCAATATTTAATTGCTGATGGATTTGATATTGGTACTGGACATGATCCTTATCGTAATTTTATTTACACTAGTTTTCAGGAATTAGCAACCAATATATCACATAGGAGAGTTGCATCTTTAGCTAAGAAAGATGGTGATACTTTGTTATCTAAAATGTGTGGAGTTATTGCTTCTGATGAGGCTCGTCATGCAAAAGCTTATAAAGATTTCATGTCTAAGATATTTGAAGTAGATCCTAGTGAAGCGATGATTGCGTTTGAAGATATGATGCGTAAGAAAATTGTGATGCCAGCTCATTTTTTACGTGAAATGGGAATGAAGATTGGTCAAACTTTTGGTCATTTTACTGATGCAGCACAACGTTTAGGTGTATATACAGCTGTTGACTACGTTGAAATTATGCAACAATTAATTGAAGAGTGGAAAATTGATAGTATTCAAGACTTGAATGAGGCTGGAGAGAAAGCTAGAGATTATGTAATGAATTTACCTTCACGTTTATTGCGTGTTGCTGAACGAATGAAAAATCCAACAATGGAATACAAGTTTAGCTGGATTAATGCTTAACTTTCTAAAGATTATAATAAAAAAGGCTAGATGAATTCATCTAGCCTTTTTTATTATAAGTTATATCTGATTACATATTTCTGCGATATTGACCGCCAACTTCATAAAGTGCTTTACTAATTTGCCCTAATGAACAAATTTTACAGACTTCCATTAGTTGCTCAAAAATATTATCGCCAGCAATAGCTGATTTTTGTAGTTCTTTTAATGCTTGTGTAGTTTTAGTAGCATTTCTTTCTTGAAAAGCTTTAAGTGTAGTTATCTGGTATTGTTTCTCTTCTTCGGTAGCTCTAATTACTTCACCTGGCACAATTGTAGGTGAACCATTTTTATTTAGAAAGGTGTTTACACCAACGATTGGAAATTCTCCTGTATGTTTTAAAGTTTCATAATACAGGCTTTCTTCTTGAATTTTTCCTCTTTGATACATGGTTTCCATAGCTCCTAAAACACCTCCACGGTCATTAATTCGTTTAAATTCTGCTAGGACAGCATCTTCAACTAAGTCAGTTAAGTCTTCAATGATAAAAGCGCCTTGCAAAGGATTTTCATTTTTTGCTAATCCCAATTCACGATTAATAATCAATTGAATTGCCATCGCTCTGCGTACCGATTCTTCTGTTGGTGTTGTAATTGCTTCATCATATGCATTGGTATGTAATGAATTACAGTTATCGTAAATAGCATATAAAGCTTGTAAGGTTGTTCTTATATCATTGAAATCAATTTCTTGGGCATGTAAAGAGCGACCAGAAGTTTGAATATGATATTTTAATTTTTGTGAGCGATCATTTCCTTTATATTTGTTTTTAATCGCTTTAGCCCATATTCTACGAGCAACACGACCAATTACTGAATACTCCGGGTCGATACCATTACTGAAAAAGAAAGATAAATTTGGTGCAAAGTCATCAATATTCATCCCACGGCTTAAATAGTATTCTACAAAAGTAAAACCATTGCTTAATGTGAAAGCTAATTGAGAAATGGGGTTGGCGCCTGCTTCTGCAATGTGATAACCTGAAATAGAAACTGAATAGAAATTGCGTACCTTTTCATCTATAAAGTATTTTTGAATATCACCCATCATTCTTAAGGCAAATTCTGTAGAGAAAATGCAGGTGTTTTGGGCTTGATCTTCTTTTAAAATATCAGCTTGAACAGTTCCACGAACAGAACTTATTGCATACGCTTTAATTTTAGCATATACATCTGCTGGTAAAACTTCATCTCCTGTAACTCCCAGTAACATTAAGCCTAAGCCATTATTGCCTTGTGGTAATTCTCCTTGGTAGGTAGGGCGTTCAATTCCTTTTGTTTTATATATTTGGTTGATTTTAGCTTGGGTCTCTTGTTCTAATCCATTGTCAATAATATATTTTTCACATTGCTGATCAATAGCTGCATTCATGAAAAAGCCCAACAACATAGGAGCTGGTCCATTAATAGTCATGGAAACAGAGGTTGATGGAGCACAAAGATCAAAACCAGAATATAGTTTTTTGGCATCATCTAAAGTGGCAATACTTACACCTGAATTACCGATTTTGCCATAAATATCTGGGCGAATATGCGGATCTTCTCCGTATAAAGTAACAGAATCAAATGCAGTTGATAAACGATGTGCAGGTTGGCCTAGTGACACATAATGAAAACGTTTATTAGTTCGTTCTGGTCCACCTTCTCCAGCAAACATGCGTGTTGGATCTTCTCCTTCACGTTTTAATGGAAAAACACCAGCTGCATAAGGAAATTCTCCTGGAACATTTTCTGTCAACAACCATCGTAAAATGTCTCCCCAATCTTCATACCTAGGTAGCGATACCTTAGGAATTTGTAATTTTGATAATGACTTGTAATAAAGTGGTTGTTTAATCTCTTTATCACGCACTTTATAGACAAAAAACTGTTCTTTATACTTTTGTTTTGTAGCAGGCCATTGTCGAAGTAGACGTTTGCATTCTCCATCTAATTGTTCTTCTAAAAAAGTATAAGCGTCTTTTAATCCTTCACTAATATTTTTAAAATCGTTAGAAAAATCAATTACACCTTGAAGTTGGTACAGTTTTCTAGCAATTTTACATTGTTTGTCTACCCATTCATTATAGGTTTCGCTGGCCTCTGCAATTTCTGACAGATAACGAATACGATCTGGTGGAATGATGTAAATCTTTTCAGATTGACTAGCCGTCATTTCCATTTCAGATATAAAATCTACTTTGGTTTTCTCTTTAATTCCTTTTAGTAAGGCTACAAAAAGATTATTCATTCCAGGATCGTTAAACTGAGAGGCCATCGTTCCATAAACAGGAATTTCTTCATCCTTCGCATCAAAGAGATTATGATTCCGTTTATATTGTTTACGTACATCTCGAAGTGCATCTAAAGCACCACGTTTATCGAACTTATTGATCGCCACTAGATCAGCAAAATCTAGCATGTCAATTTTTTCTAATTGCGTTGCAGCTCCAAATTCTGGAGTCATCACATATAAAGAAATATCGCAATGTTCTGTGATCTCTGTATCTGATTGTCCAATACCTGATGTTTCGACGATAATTAAGTCGTAGCCTGCGGCTTTGCAAATATCTATACTCTCTTGAACGTTTTTAGAGAGAGCCAAATTAGCTTGACGAGTAGCTAATGAACGCATATAAACTCTTGAATTGTTTATGGCATTCATTCGAATTCTATCCCCTAATAAAGATCCGCCAGTTTTTCTTTTAGAAGGATCTACTGAAATAATAGCAAGTGTTTTATCTTTTACTTCAATTAAAAATCTTCTTACTAATTCATCTACAAGCGACGATTTTCCCGAGCCGCCTGTACCTGTTATGCCTAGAACTGGCGCTTGATTTTTTAGTGTTAACTGTTTTAATTCATTTACGAATTTTTGTGCACCCTCTGGATCATTTTCTGCAACTGTAATTGCGGATGCAATACTTTTAACTTCTTTATTAGGAATGTTTTGTAGTTCTGTTGTGATTTCTTTAGTTGTAATAAAATCAGTCTGTTCTAGCATGTTATTTATCATGCCTTGTAAACCCATTTTTCGACCATCATCTGGTGAATAAATTTTTGTAATGCCGTATGCTTGCAATTCTTTTATTTCTGATGGTAGAATTACTCCACCCCCACCTGCAAATATTTTGACATGTTTTGCGCCTTTTTCTTGCAGTAAGTCATACATGTATTTAAAATATTCGATATGACCTCCTTGGTAAGAAGTCATGGCAATACCTTGTACATCTTCTTGAATGGCACAATTTACTACTTCTTCTACAGAACGATTATGACCCAAGTGAATTACTTCTGCTCCAGATGATTGGAGAATGCGACGCATGATATTTATGGTTGCATCATGACCATCAAAAAGGGCGGCAGCGGTAACGAAACGAATTTTATTTTTTGGTTTATATACTTGAATTTGTTCCATGAAGGTTTTGTATTTGGTATGCAAAGTTAGCAAAAACTAGTGATTGATAGCATTGATCGCTTAATAGATACAATTAATTGCGATCTGCAAATTATGTTAATTGTATTGGTTTCGTATATAAACCTGATTGAGTGGATAGCCCGGAATGTAACGAAGTGGAATGAGGACTAAAAACGAAAGCAGGACTAACGTTGTTTGTTGCCCTGCTTTTGCTTTTCGAAAAATAAATATTTTTTATTGATGTGTAAGTTCTGTTATTGGTGAGCCAATGCTACCGTTTGGCATTTGAATATGTAACATAGCAGCCAAAGTTGCAGCAATATCTGTCATGTAGTGCGTTTCATTTGTTTTGCCTGGTTTTACTTTCCAGCCCATAAATACTAGTGGAATATGTGAGTCGTAATTATACCAGCCACCATGGCCAATGCCTGATGAGGAGCTGGAATTATACCAACCTGCGTTCCCTATAATTTGAATGTCGCCACTTAGTTTTGGATTGTATCCATTTTCTAATCTAGTTTTTAATATGTCAGGTAACGTTGTGTTTTGCAAATTATTTAAATCTACTGCATTGCTTACACCCCTTTGTTTTTTTAAGTAGTTGATAACTGTTGATTTTACTGCAGTAAAATCAACAGTGCTATTATCTATAACTTTATGATTGAAAATTACTTGATCATTCGCGATATTGATAATAGCTTTATTAAGCTGAAATTTTTGTTGTAATAGGGAATCTATACCCTTTACTATTGCTCTTGTAGTATATCTTTCTGCTGGAATATTATTTTTGTTTAAAAATTCTGGTGCATGAGCAACTCCATGATCTGCCGAAAGGAAGAACAAATAATTTCCTTTACCAACTGTTTTATCTAAGTAATTAAATAGTTCTTCTATATCTTTATCTAATCTTAAATAGGTATCTTCTAATTCTATAGAATTTGGTCCGAATTGGTGGCCTACGTAATCTGTTGCAGAGCAGCTAATTGCTAAAAAATCTGTAATTGCATCTTTACCTAAATTTTCATTTTGAACAGCTAGTTTTGCGAAATCTACAGTCATTGTATTTCCATACGGCAAGCTTTTAATCATTTCGTAATTTTTACCAACGTATTGTTTGGTTAAATGTGGGAATGAGGAAGTAGTTTCGCCATTGAATTTACCTTCGTAGGTAACGTTATCTGAGTCGCTATTGATATATGTGTTTATTGGATATAATGTATTCCAGTTTTGATTGAAGAATTTATCGGAAATTTTTTGTGCATTGTAATCAGTCACCCAATTTGGTAAGTTGCTCATGTAGTGGGTACTTGTAATCCAATTCCCAGTAAGACCATCGTGCCAATATGCTGCATTAGCAGAATGACCTCCTGGTAAGATTGAGCCACGATCTTTTAAAGAAATACTAATGACTTTCCCTTGAAAATTTGTTGCTAGGCGAAGCTCGTCGGTAATTGTATTAACTTTTAGGTTTTTCGGAGACATTTGTCCTGCATTTGAAGTGCTGCCAACTGTTTTTTCGTCTTTATCTTCTGTGCAATACATATCTCTACCTAATGTTTGATCGTACCATGAATTGGCAATTATCCCATTTAAAGCTGGAACAGAGCCAGTATAAATTGATGAATGACCGCATGCTGTTTGCGTTGGTAAATAGGGTATAAATGTGTTTTCGACTGAGAAACCCTCGTTAATTAGGCGTTTAAAACCACCTTTTGAATAGCGGTTATAAAAACGATATAGATAATCCCAACGCATTTGGTCTATTACCATACCTACTACTAATTTTGGTCTGGCGACAGTTTCTGAGTAATTAGTGTTAGTTGCGGATTTGGTCCACTTTTGCGCAAAACTTGAACTAAACGAAGTTAGAAGGAACAGAAAAAAAAGGTATTTGAATCTCATTATGAATAGGTTTAACTGTCGGTAAAAATAACAATCTCATTGTGAAGTAAATGTGAAATTATTAGATTTTATTATAATATTTCTGCTACAACAAAGGTGGAGCCTCCTACAAATATTAAGTCTTTTTCTTCTGCTTTGCTTTTTGCATTTTGAAAAGCTGCTTGTACTGTATTGAAAGTGTTTCCTTTAAGACCGAATGTAGCGGCTTGGCTGGCTAGCTCGCTAACAGGTAGTGCTCTTTCTAAATTTGGTTGACAAAAGTAGTAGGAAGCATTTGTTGGGAATAAAGCTAGTACACCTGAAATATCTTTGTCTTTTACCATACCGATTACTATATGTAAATTTTTGTGTGGTGTATTTTTGATATTTTGCATTACCTCTATAATGCCTGCTTTGTTATGACCGGTATCACAAATTACTAGTGGGTTTTGACTTAGGGTTTGCCATCTACCTTGTAAACCAGTTATTTTTTTTACATTTTTTAATGCTGTAAAAATGGATTCATCTGGTATGCTATATTCAATTTCTTTTAATTTAAGGATAGCTTCTATTACTGTGAGTATGTTTTTTAATTGATAACTTCCGGTTAAATCTAAAGCTAGATTAGTATAAATTAATTTTTCTTCTTTGTAAACATCAACAATAAGATGCGCTTTTTTTTGATGTGCATTTTCGATATGCAGAGAAGAGCCAGCAAAGTTGATGGATGCATTTTCTAGTTTAGCTTTGGTGATAAAAACAGCTTCAGTTTCTGCTTGTTTTTCACCTATGACAACTGGAATGTTTTTTTTGATGATGCCTGCTTTTTCAGTAGCAATTTCTAATAATGTATCACCTAAAATATTGGTGTGATCTAAACTAATATTGGTAATAACAGAAAGTTCTGGTGTAATGATGTTTGTAGAATCTAATCGACCACCTAAACCAACTTCGATTATAGCAATATCAACTTTTTCTTTAGCGAAATAATCGAATGCCATTGCTACGGTAACTTCAAAAAAAGAAGGTTCAATTTCTTGAATGGTTTCTTGCTGATTTTTTACAAAATCTTTAACATATTGCTTGGAAACCATTTTTCCGTTGATACGGATACGTTCTCTAAAATCTTTTAGGTGAGGAGAGGTGTATAAACCTGTTTTGTAGCCTGCTTTTTGTAAAATGGCTGCCAACATGTGAGACGTAGAGCCTTTTCCATTGGTGCCGCCGACATGAATGCTTTTAAATTTGTGTTGAGGATTATCTAATTTATCACACAAAGCTAGAGTATTATGTAAATCTTTTTTTAAAGCAACTGCTCCTACACGCGTAAACATAGGGAGTTTGCTGTACAGATAATCAAGTGTTTGTTGGTAGGTCATTTTGCTAATTACAGACCGCAAAAATAGTAAAGGTTAAGTTATTTGAGGGTAAGAAAATGGAATTTAAATATTGTAATGAAAGTTAACGGAAATTAATTTACTTTAAAGTAAAAGGTAACAATACCACTTCTATCAGTTCCGCCAATTTCATTTTTTGATAATGATGAGTTGAGCACAGCTTGCAAGCATTTTTTTTGCAATTCTGGATCTGTTAATGTAGATGTTCTTAAATATACTTGTGCATTCGTTATTCTTCCTTCTTTATTGTAAAATGCTTTAATGGAGATTTTTCCGGTTTGCTGACCATCGTCTTTTGGTGTAACTAGGTTATTAAATTTACTAAGTGGAATTGGTGTATTTCCATTTCCTGAACCGCCATCACCATAGTTTGGAGCTAAAGGATCTCCATTTATACTACCTTGGTTACCTGGTGTAGTTCCTGTACCATCTCCTTGTCCCTTGCCATTATTTTTATTGCCTTTGTAAAGTGCATTTGGGTTAATAGTAGGTTGCGCAGTTTTGTTTTCAGTAGCACTTGTTGGTGCATTGTTATTTTTAGTTGCTTTTGTATTGACAGCAACAGCGTCTTCTGAATTTTGTGTAAGTACGTCTTTGGCATCAACTGTTGATGAAGTTGTTGGGGTTACTTTTTGTTCTGGCGTAACTTTATCAGGGAGTTTATTATTAGCATTAGGATCCATTGATGGTTCCTCTATACTTGTATAATCGTTCCCCATTCCTGTTTCAGATGTGCCGTAATTAACTACCATACCGCCCATGCCAGGTGGTTCTTCTGGTTTAAATGCCCCAATAACCCAAATAAAACTCAAGGCAATAAGAAGAGCCATTAGCCCTGCAGATATTGCAATTGCTTTAGGATAATTATTTTCTTCGCTCGTGGTCATCATTATTTTTTGGGCTCTACAGCTACAACAAGCTTTAATTTCATTTTGTTTGCAATATCAGATACCTGAAATCCATCCTGATAAGTGACGTTGCGTGCAACATATAGAATTACAGTTAAATCTGGTTCAATTTTTTGATATCTCTCTAATTCTGTTTGCAATTCTGTTAAGGTAACGGGTTTTTTATTGATCGTATATTTTAAATTATCATCAATAGTTACGGTAACTGCTTTTTTGGCGGTAGATTGCTGACCACTTGAAGATTGTGGTACCAACAACTTAACAACTGTTGGATTTACTACTGCAGAAGCCAATAGAAAAAACAGCAGCAAGAAGAACATGATATCATTCAGTGCAGAGGTGTGAACCTCTACTGTACCTTTTTTTCTTTTGCGTAAATTCATTATTTGCCTGGCTCTTCTAATAAGTCTATAAATTCAATTGCATCGGTTTCCATTTTAAGAATGATTTTTTCGACCATCATATTTAAAATGTGGTATAAAATATAAGCTATAATTCCGATAATTAATCCTGTTGCAGATGTAATCATTTTGGTATATAACCCTCCAGAAATGGTTCCAATTTCAATTGCGCCTTTGATTGATACATCATGAAAAATGGTAATTACACCGATAATTGTACCTACGAAACCTAGCATTGGCGCAATACCTGCAATAATACCCAATATCCCTATGTTCTTTTCCAATTTAGATACTTCTAATTTTCCAGTATTTTCAATTGCACCTTCAATATCTTTAATTGGTCTGCCAATTCTTTTTAATCCTTTTTCTAACATTCTAGCCAAAGGCGATTTTGTGTTTTTACATAAAGCAATTGCGCTATCCAATCTTCCTTCGTGAATATTTTGTCTGATTTGGAACATTAAATTTGATTCGTCCTTTGATGATTTGCGAATGGTTAAATAACGTTCTGTAAAAATAACTAAACCTAAAAACGCTAATAAAGCTAGTGGGAGCATTACCCATCCACCTTTAAATAATAAATCTATAAAATGTAATTCTGGTTGGGCTGGTGTAGTTGCAGCAACAACATTATTTGCAGAATCTACAACGCTTTTTGCTGTGTCTACAGCAGACAATAACAATGTAATCATATTTATTTTTTGTGTGTTTTAGGAGTAATAGGTTGGATGTAAATGCCCGGATTTCTCAATTTAGTTCGTAAACTATCTCTGTATTTTAATGCCTCTTCGTTTGTTAAAAAAGAACCAGCACTAATGTTAATCATAGTTTTAGATAGTTTAACTTTTTTAGCATTCACACCCTGTGTTGCTAAATTTGAAATAATTTTATTTGCTTTCTTTTCTGTTGCAACAGCACTTACCAATACTTCATAAATAGTTACTTTACTACTATCAATAGCTTTTGCCGCAGAATCTGTAGTTAGCTTAACCAAAGCATTGTTTTTTGCAACACTATCTAATTGAGATGAATCTAACTTATTCTTTAACGAATCATTTAAGGCAGTTGGTACATTTTTATCTTGTTTACCTTCAAAATTATTTTTGATGTAATTATCAAAAAATGGAGGATTTATAAAGTAAGCTATTGCACCAGCTGCGATAATAATTAGTAATACAATTAGAAATTTCATAAAAAAGGGCAGACCTTTTTTAGGCTCTGTTTCTTCTTCAAAAAGTTCTTCAGTCTCTACTTCATTCAACTCATCTTCTTTTTCTTCCTCTTCAGTAGTTTCAATTATAGGAGGATTAGTATTCTTATGAACTTCAATAGGAGATTCGAATTCACCTATCTCATCATAAACTGGTTGATCATCTAAATTATCGGTAGTTTCTTGACCAGGATTTTCTTCTTCTAACTTATTTTCTTCCTCAATTTCTTCAATGGTATTTTCTTCAACAGGAGCAGAGTTGTCTTTTAACTCACTTTCTGAATTAAGTTCAGTTAGGGTAGGTAATCCGAAAAAATCAAAACCAAAGTTGCTTTCTTGTTCTCGTATAAAAGTTATTTCATCGTTAACTAATTTTAATTTGCCAATTGGTTCTAAATCAGCTTCATATTTATCTGCTAACTCAGCATGTATTTTGTCTGAAAATTCTCCAATATAGTAATTGGCAGAATCTAGAGTGATATTTCTTTTGGCACTAATAAAATTGGCTAATTCCTCTTGTTCTTTTAGCTCAGTAGTGAATGCTATCGTATAGCTAGGCGGAACAAATGCATGTTTATCTGCATCGTATTTACCAGGCGATTTTTTTTTATATAGCGTACCCAAGCCAGCAATACCCACTGTTTTGCGGGTTTGTAAAAGCTCTGTTAGGTATAATAATATATCCATTCTGGTAAAAATAAATTTTAATTCGGTATCAACCAATAATTAATTTCTTAACCTGTTAAAATGAATAGGTTAATCCACCAAAAATATTTAAGCCATTCATTCGATAATACAAATACTTACTATATTTTGTATTGAGTAAATTATTAGCCTTTGCAAACACAGAAAATTTATTGTTGATTTTATAATCTGCGCCAATGCCTAAATCTACAAAGCCTTTTACATTTACAATGCTTTCTTTTGTGAAATCTGGAATAGGAGGATAGGTGCCAGCAGCTGTAGTTGGATCTGCAGTATATAACTTGGCCTCGCTATCACCTTGTATAGCTACGCTAGCATTAAAATTTAACTTCTTGTTGTAAGTATATGAAAGATTAGAACCAATACGAAGTTGTGGTTTAAAATAGCTTTCTTTTTCAGCGGCTGCTTTATAATCTTCGATATTCAATTTTCCAGTCCATTTTAATTCATCACTTACTTGCACCGAGATTTCTCCTTCTAAACCTAACAATTTCATTGTTCCGAAATCATAAATCACATCAAACTTATTAAAATCGGTAAAATTATTAACGAATAATGGCATATCTGTTATTTTTTTACTGTAGAATTTTGCTTTATAGCCAAAACCAGGGCCACCAGTTCCTTTTATACCTCCACTAATACTTATTTTTTCTACACTGTTTTGTATGGCGATATTACTGTTCAAGAATGGATTTTCATCAGTAAAGTTTTTCAATGTATTACGGTTTACATCGCCTTTTACTTCTCCGAATATTTGTAAGAAATCAGGAATTAAAGTAAAATCTGCTGTAATGGCAGGAAAAATTCTAGTAGCTGAGAAGTCGCCAAACTCTTGTACAAAGTTTATTCCAGCAGTAATTTTAACGCCTTTAGCTTGTAGTTTTAAATAAGGATTTAAACGTAATAAGTTGTTCGAAACACTTGTACTGAAATCTTTCGTATTTCCAATTTCAGCGGCTGCTGCTAAACCTACATTAAAGCTTCTTATTCTTTTGTTCATATATCCCGTTAGGGTTAATGCTTGTTCTTTAGCATCAAATTTATCGTTAAACATATAGGCATTTACTTTTGCTGCATAACTTAATGCATTTTCATCGCCAGTATATTTATTTACAGCTTCTCCTTCCAGTTCGAAAAAGTTTAATACTTGCCTTTCGGGATTTGGGTTTAGCGTTGGTTTTAAATCATCTATACCATAAAAATATAATCCATGTCTTTCGTAATTTAAACGCCCATTTAAGGTAGCTTTATTTCCAATGCTTCTGCCAAAAACACTTAATTGTTGAGTATTTTCATTTTGTTTATTAAGTTTTCCTTCTTGACTAAAATGTCTGAAAAATGCGCCGGCTTGTAAAGCTTCATCACGGCCAATGTTTACATAAGCTTCTCCTAATATGGTAGCTAAGGACCCAATTCCACCCTTTACATAATTATTTACCAATTCATAAGCACGTTCGTCTGCTAATTGTTGTGCTTGCAATTTTTGAATATCCGAGTTAAGTTCTAGTTTACGATCGGTAAGTGTATAGTTAAATTTAGCTTTATATGTTTTAATGTTATCTAAATCTGGACTTCTTCTCAATTTAACAGCATCTGCTAAAACAGGTTTATATGGTCTAATAATTTCAACTTCTTCGGTAACAGCCTTTTCAGGAGGCTTAACATCCTGTGCTTTTGCTATAAAAGTACCTGTAGCTAAAAAGAATAAAGTGGTATATATCGTTTTATTTAATCTCATCTTCATCGTCTAGTTTAATTTTGCTAATTTCTCTTTGGCGATTGGAATAATATCATCCTTGCCTTCGTAATTGTCTATGATACTTAATAAAGTGCTTTTTGCCTGTAATTTATCTTTCAGCGCTAAATAATTATCAGATAGTAAAATGAATGATTTTGCCACCCAATAATCGTAAGAAGGCATATTGTTAATCAAATCGAAACAGGTTTTTTGCGAAGTTTTGTAATCGCCTTTGGCATATTGTAACGCTGCCAAATTGTATTTTGCCTCTGCAGAAGCTAAAGTTTTTGTTTTAGATACTACATTATTAAATGATTTTACGGCCTGAACGGTATCAGCTTTTAATAAATATGCCTTACCAAAATATAGGTCGGAACTATTTTTTTCTTCTTCAGACGCTTTATCCGAATTTTTAATGAGATCAGCATATTTCAGCATATCATCAGGCATGTTTAATGCATTGTACGCTTTTAATAAATTATTAATTGCGTAGGTATAATGCACTTTATAATCGGCGGTAGTCTCTAATCTTTTTAAATAAACAATTGCTTCGTTGTATTTTTTTTCATCCATTAATACTTTAGAAACACTGATTAATGAACGTTCTGTATAATCACTTGTCCAATCGTTAAGAATATAATCGTAATCTGCAATCGCTTCTGCAGAACGACCTAACTTCACTAAAGATTCTGCTCTGATAAATTTCGCTTCCTTATCGTGAATTGCTTTAGGGAACTTGTCGAAATAAGCATTAACAGCCTCGTATGTTCCTTGTGCATCACCTTTCAAATATCTGTTGTTAGCTGCTTGGAAAACGATATTATCTTGTTCGCTCATCGAATAATTTCCTAATGGGGTTGTTGCGGCATAACCGATAAACCCATTTGCATCTCCTTTATCTACATAAATATTTTTTATCGATTCTAAAGCTTGTTTAGCTTCTGGTGCACTTGCATAATCTCTAATTACTTTTTTAAATGATTCCAATGCTGCATCATCCTGATCCTGATTGTACTGTACTAAACCTATGGTTACTAAAGCACGAGGAATATAACTACTACGTGGATATTTGGCTACTAAATCAATTAAATCAGATTTCGATTTATCAAATTCTCCTTTATTAAAGTAGGTGTAAGCAGTTTCAAAACCAGCGTCATCCGCATAGTTTGAAGTAGGGAATTTACTTAATAAACTTTGCATGGTTGCAATTTTTGCATCATCTTGTTTTTGCAATCCTTGTATCATACCACGTTGAAACAATGCATAATCCTCACCGGTTAGTTTACCGTTGATAATTTTATTGTAGTTTACCATCGCTTCGTTATAATTTTTATTTACGAAGTAAGAATCTGCCAAACGGATGGTTGCATCATTTACTGTTTTTTGATCTTTATCATCACCTTTTAAAAACCGTTCGAAATAGGTTGCTGCTTTAGTATATTTTTCGTCTTCAAAGGCGGCATAGCCTAATGCATAATTTGCGAAATTATATACTTCTGTTTTTTCTGCTGCTGGTAAGGCTAAGAATTTTTCGAAAGTTTTAACTGTTTCACCAAATTTGCGCAATTCGTACATCGATTCTGCCATCCAATATACACTTAATGCATAAATCTCTTTATCCTCTGGGAAATTGCCAGAACGTAAAAACATAGATAATGCGTTAGGGAAAGCTCTTTCGTTGTAGAATTCTAATCCACGGAAATAAGTTACTTTTTGATAAGCTTCTTTTGCTTCAGGAGTTTTATTCTGGATAGACTCTAAAATATCAATAGCTGCTTGATAATTTTTACTAGTTAATAAAATCTCTCCCAATAAAGTTTTAGCTTCGTTTATTCTTTTTGAGCTAGGGAATTGTTTTAAAAAGCTCTGTGTAGATTCTAGTGCTTGAGAATTAAATTCTAATTCATAGCTCAGTTTCGCATAATTAATCCATGCTTCTTCTTGTATATTTTTGTCGAAATCTAGTCTAGATGCTCTGAAAAATGCACTTCTTGCTTTTTCTTTATTGTTTAACTTAAGCGATGATTTACCTAATGTAAACATTCCATTTTGTAGGTAAATATCATCAGTATTTAATTTTTCTAATACAGGAATAGATTCTTTAAATTTTCCATTTTGATATAAAGAATAACCATATTGATAAATAAAAAGGTTGTTTTTGCTCTGACTTTTATCTTTTGAATAAAAATCTGCGAAGTATTTTTCTGCATTTTTAAACTCAGATTTAGCGAAATAAGACGCCGCAACTAAACTTAACATTTCAGGCTCAAACTGTTGTTTAGTTTTAGCCATTGCAGGTATCGCATAGTCAATTACATCGTCATAACGCTCATCTAAATAATACATTGATGTAATGTAATACGGATAGCTAGCTTCGTAAGTAGGAGATCCTTTAAGTTTTTCGAAATTCGATAAGGCAGTTTTATATTCTTTGTTAAGGTAATTAATATAGGCAAAGTAATAAGTTGCACTTTCTTTGAACTGAGAATCTTCTTTTTTAACAATTTCAAATAAAGGCTCAGCTTTTTCGTAGTTCTTTGTTTCAAAATACGAATAACCTTGTTTAAATTGATATTCAACTCGTTGTTTTTGCGAAAGTGAACTTGGTTCGGTTTTTTCAAACCATTCTAATGCTTTTGCATAATTTTTCTGTGCGAAGTAAGACTTTCCAACATGAAAATAGGCCAATTTAGTATTTGGATTTAAAGGATATTCTCTTATAAATTCCTGAAATAAGGTTTCTGCATCTTCATTTCCTAATTCTAAAGCACAAACAGCCGCATAAAATTTAGCATTTTCCTTCAATAAAGATAATTCGGCATTGCTTTCTTGCTGAGTACTTGCTTTGCTTCTTGTTGCTTCTACCAATTTAAATTGTTGAGCAGCGGCTACGTACTTTTCATTTTGAAGGAGCTCTAAACCAGTTTGATAATTTTTATTAAGATTTACTAATGGACTTACTTGAGCAATACTGACGCCAATACCGCCAACTAAAAAAAAGGGAACTAAGAGATATTTCTTGTGCATAGGTTTCAAATATGGTTGGTACTAAATTATAAATAGTAACAGAGCTTATCAACATAAGTAATTAACATGTGTTGATAACAGCATAACGAAAAGAAAGTCTAAATGTTATTTCTAGGTAGATAATGAATGTCTAATCCACAATAAACTAGCGGGATAAAATAAAAGTGATAAGCTTTTTTTGGTTATCTAATCGTTTTGACTAGCCAATAAATAAAGTACAGCCATACGCACAGCAACACCATTTTCTACTTGTTCTAAAATGATAGATTGTTTGCTGTCAGCAACATCACTGGTAATCTCTACACCACGATTAATTGGACCAGGATGCATCACTACAATTTCCTTATCAAGATTGTCTAATATTTGTTTATTGAGGCCATACATCATGGCATATTCACGTTGTGATGGGAAATATTTAATGTCTTGTCTTTCTAATTGGATACGCAACATATTAGCTACATCACACCAATTTAAGGCTTTTTTTAAATCATGCTCTACTTTAACTCCAAGGGATGCAATGTGTTTTGGAATTAAGGTTGTGGGTCCGCAAACCATTACTTCTGCACCTAACATTTGCAAACAAAGTATGTTTGAAATAGCTACTCTTGAATGCAAAATGTCACCTACAATTACTACCTTTTTACCTCTTACATCACCTAATTTTTGTCGGATAGAATAAGCATCTAGTAACGCTTGTGTTGGATGTTCATGTGCACCATCACCAGCATTAACAATTTGTGCTTTAATGTGTTTACTTAGAAAAACTCCAGCTCCTGCATAAGGATGGCGCATTACCACCATATCAACTTTCATCGCTAAGATGTTATTTACCGTATCAATTAAAGTTTCACCTTTACTTACTGATGAAGATGATGCAGCAAAATTTACCACGTCTGCAGAAAGCCTTTTTTCGGCTAATTCAAAAGAAAGTTTGGTACGGGTAGAGTTTTCGAAAAATATATTGGCAATGGTAATATCCCTAAGTGATGGTACTTTTTTAATAGGACGATTGATGACATCTTTAAAATTATCAGCGGTTTCGAAAATCAATTCAATATCATTCAGGTTAATATCTTTAATGCCTAAAAGATGTCGGGTTGATAATTTTTCTGCTGCCATTTTACGTTATTGCTTTTCCGATAATAAAATCACTTTGTCTTCGCCCTCATTCTCTTTCCAGCTCACCTTAACTTTTTGTGAGTCAACACAATCTACCTGTTTTCCGATGTAATTTGGTTCAATTGGCAAGTGTCTAGAAAATCTTCTATCGATCAGAACCATTAACTCTACTTTCTCTGGTCTGCCATAAGCTAATAATGCATCCATAGCGGCACGAATTGTTCTGCCAGTCCATAATACATCATCAATTAAAATGACTTGCTTTCCTTCAATAATAAAATCAATAGTATTACTGCTTGCAGTTACTAAGCCATCTTTTCTTCTAAAGTCATCTCTAAAAAAAGTTATATCTAAATTTCCTTTTTTAATAGATTTTGTTTTTAAAATTTCAGAAAGTTCTTGGTGTACACGATCTGCAAAATAAGTTCCTCTGGGCTGAATGCCAATTAATACGGTATTGGTAAAATCGTTATGGTTCTCAATTAACTGATGACAAAGTCGCTTAATTGTGATTTGAAATTTCTGACCGTCTAGCAGGGTTCTCTTTTGCATTGAACAAGGATTGGGCAAATATAGGGAAAAAGTAGAAAGTAAAAAGAGGAAAGTAAAAAGTCCTCTACCTATTGTTTAAATATTCCTAAAAGGATATCTTTTTATATTTGATTGTTAAAGTAATGATTCTGAAATTTGATTAACCTTTTTATAATGAATGGATAACCCACTATTCTAAACTTGCTATAAAAAATGTATATTTAACTTACAATTCAACCGAAAACGATTTCCGTTTCAAGCTCTAATTTTTTATATATGCTTATCGCGACAATAAGGCGACCTTATAGCGACCTTACCGCGACTTTTGCTCTAGAATAGTTCTAGTTAAGCCCTGTCTTAGTTAAGCATAGCTGGTGCTTTTGCTGCATATAATTTTTAAAAATTATAGGTTTTAGAGAACAAGACTCGAACTAAATACGACGAAGATCATATGTAGTACTATGGAAACAACTTTAAGCACATATAATATAAAGCCATCCGAAAGCATTATCTTTGTTTTATGCATCCTGTTATATTTTTCGATGGTGTTTGTAATCTCTGTAATGGGGCAGTGCAGTTTACCATCAAAAGAGATAGTAACAATATTTTCCGTTTTGCATCTTTACAAAGTGAATACGCTGCTGAAAAAATTGCTCCTTTCAATATTACTCCTGAAAATTTAGATAGTTTTATTTTATTAGAAGATGACAAAGTTTATCAACGTTCTACCGCTGCATTAAGGGTAGTTAAAAAATTAGGTGGCTTATGGCCTCTGTTGTATGGCTTTATAATTATTCCTCGTTTTATTAGAGATGCAGTTTATAATTATATCGCTAAAAATCGCTATAAATGGTTTGGCAAACAGGAAAGCTGCTGGGTGCCAACACCAGATTTGAAAGAGAAATTTTTAGGTTAGTTTTCTGGTCTATTCTTTCGTGGTGACCATAACCATAACGATAATAAAATAAGAGGTATAATAATACTCAAAGTAATAACTATAAGTATTGTTCGTTGATTTACAATTTCTTTATCCGTTGTATTTAAAATGTAAAAGCCTTCTTTAATAGCGAATAAAGTAAGGAAAGTAACAAAAACTGCTAAAATTTTGCGCATACTATAGCTTATCGGTTAAATATCTTTTACTATAATTTATGTTCATCAAATCATAGCGCTTCAACTGTATTTTTAAACGATTCAAGAAATCTGGATAATTCTTGCTTTCTTTCGGGCTCCACAAAATTTCACTTAGCGCATCCAATCGTGGAAACAACTGATATTCTGCTTTTGCTGGATTTGCAATATATTCCGACCATAAATTTCCTTGCCCACCCCAAACATATTTTGCCTCTTCAGTAGTAAGCTCTGCTGGTACAGGATCGTATTTGTAAACATTTTCTAATGGGGAATATTTTGCAGCTGCTAAACTATCATCTTGTAAGAATTGTTTGTGGTTAAAATACATCATGTTCTCAGGTGTCATAATCACTTTGTGCTTTTCTTTCGCTGCAGCAACTCCACCTTTTTCGCCTCTCCAACTCATTACAATTGCATTCGGAGCAAGACCACCGTCCAAAATTTCATCCCATCCAATAATAGTCTTTCCTTTGGTATTTACAAATTTCTCTATGCGATGAATGAAATAACTTTGTAGAGCACTTTCATCTTTTAAATTATGGTCCTTCATAAATTGCTGTGCAACAGAGGAACTTTTCCACCAGATTTTGGAAGCTTCATCGCCTCCAATATGAATATATTTAGAAGGAAACAGGTCGATGACCTCAGCTAGCACATTTTCTAAGAATTGAAAGGTTTTTTCACTAGGTTGTAATACATTATTGTATTTATTCATCATACCCCAAGTTTGTGGTACTTCGTACTTTTTATTCGGTTCGGTTCCTAATTCTGGATAAGCTGCCAATAGTGCCATACTATGCGCTGGCATTTCAATTTCAGGTATAATAGTAATGTATCTCTTTGCTGCATAAGCAATCACATCTTTAATTTCTTCTTGGGTATAAAATCCGCCATGACGAATACCATCTGTTTTAATAATAGCATTTTCGGGGGTAATTTTAACGGCATCTGGAAGTACTTGATATTTAATATTTTCATTCCCCTTCCCTGGCCATAAGCCTATTATACTTCCATTTCGCCATGCACCAATTTCAGTTAGCTTAGGATATTTTTTAATTTCAATTCTCCAACCATGATCATCAGTTAAATGCCAATGGAAATAGTTCATTTTATGCAGAGCGAGAAAATCTATATATTTTTTAACGAAAGCGACATCAAAAAAATGGCGACTTACATCTAAATGCATACCACGGTAATCAAATCTAGGAAAGTCAATAATATCTACTGATGGAATTACTAAACTATTCGAAGTATTTAAACTTGGCAAAAGTTGAATAATAGATTGTGTAGCGTAAAAAAGTCCTTGTTCTGTTGATGAAGCTGCATTGATAGTTGAACTTAAAACCGAAACAAAATATTTGTTTGGATTAGTATACAATTGGTCATTAACAACAAGAGTAATCATTTTTGATTTAGAAACTTCATTGGGCTTATCGGTAATCTTTAACTTTAAATTATAATACTTTTGAATATAGTCAGCTAAATATTGAGCAGAATTTAGTGTATTTTTCGTTGTCGCATAAATAACTGTATTCTTATCTATAGTGAAAGTGTCACTAGGAAATGTTCCTGGTCTAACTTCTACAGGTTTTGGAATAATATTTATTTGTTGAGCTGAAAGCTTAAATGCGAAACCTATTAATAAAATTAAAATTGCTGTTTTTTTCATGATGATAATTGATTTTCAAAAATAGAAAATCTGAAGAGCTTTTTGCCAATAGAATGGAAATGTTGCTAAGAATTAATGAATTTTAAATTTGCTTAAAACAAAAAAGCTCCCGATTTTCATCGAGAGCTTTGATAATATTAGCTAGTTAAAACTATTTAGATTTTTTCTTGCTTTCTTCACCTTCCATTTGCTCTTTTAATTGAGCAAGAACGCTAAGATCACCTAAAGTAGATTTCTCTACAGAATCTTTTACTTTTTTAACTGCAGTGCTAGAAGCTTTAGCTTCTTTCTTTTTAGTAGCTCTTTCTTCAGCAGCAACTTCAGCTTTAGCTTCTTCCCAAATACGGGCATGAGATACAACGATACGTTTAGCATCTTTGTTAAACTCAATGATTTTGAAATCATTAGTTTCTTCAGCTTTGATTACAGAACCATCTTCTTTAGCCATATGTTTAGTAGGTACGAAACCTTCTACACCATAAGGTAAAGCAATAACAGCACCTTTATCAGTTACTTTAACTACTGTACCTGTATGAACTGAATCAAGGGTAAAGATAGTTTCGAAAGTATCCCAAGGATTTTCTTCTAATTGTTTGTGACCTAAAGATAATTTGCGGTTTTCAACATCAAGTTCTAAAACAACAACATCTAATGTATCACCAACTTTAGTGAATTCGTTAGGGTGGTTAACTTTTTTGCTCCAAGATAAGTCAGAAATGTGGATTAATCCGTCAATTCCTTCTTCAATTTCAACAAATACACCGAAGTTAGTCATGTTTTTAACTACTGCTTTGTGTTTGCTTCCGATTGGATATCTTTCAGCAACATTTTGCCAAGGATCTTGAGTTAATTGTTTAATACCTAAGCTCATTTTGCGCTCATCTCTGTCTAAAGTTAAAACTTCAGCTTCGATTTCATCGCCAACTTTCAAGAATTCTTGAGGTGAACGTAAGTTTTGTGACCAGCTCATTTCTGAAACGTGGATTAAACCTTCAACACCTGGAATGATTTCTAAGAAAGCACCGTAATCAGCTACAGTAACAATTTTACCTTTAACTTTAGAACCAACAGCTAAGTTAGCATCTAAGTTTTCCCAAGGGTGTGGAGTTAATTGTTTTAAACCTAAAGCGATACGTTTTTTCTCATCATCAAAGTCTAAAACAACAACGTTGATTTTTTCGTCTAATGATAATACTTCTTTTGGATGCTCTATGCGGCCCCAAGAAATATCAGTAATGTGAAGTAAACCATCAACACCACCTAAATCGATGAACACACCGAAATCAGTAATGTTTTTAACAGTACCTTCTAATACTTGACCTTTTTCTAATTTAGAAACGATTTCAACTTTTTGGCTTTCTAAATCGTCTTCAATTAAGATTTTGTGAGATACTACAACGTTTTTAAATTCGTGGTTGATTTTCACAACTTTGAATTCCATTGTTTTACCAACGTAAACATCATAATCACGGATAGGTTTAATGTCGATTTGAGATCCAGGTAAGAATGCTTCTACACCCATGATGTCAACAATTAAACCACCTTTAGTACGGCTTTTCACGAAACCATTGATAATGGTATCATTGTCAAGCGCAGCGTTGATGGTTTCCCAAGAACGTTGTGTTTTTGCTCTCTTGCGAGATAAAATCAACTGACCATTCGCATCTTCTGGAGCTTCTACGAAAACATCCACTGAATCGCCAATTTTCAAATCAGGTGTATCACGGAACTCTGAAGTAGAAACTAAACCGTCAGATTTGAAACCTACGTTTAATACTACATCTTTGTTGTTGATTGATACAACGATACCACTAATGATTTCGCCTTGAGTGATTTGGTTGAAAGTATCTGTGTACATATCTTCAAACTTTTTACGGTCTGCGTCACTGTAGTTACCAAATACTTTATCATCTGCATCCCAATCAAAATCTTGATCTGGTGTTGCTAATGATGATTTGATTTGTTCGATAGAAACCGAATCAGCTTCTGACTCAATTGTTTCTTTCTCGGTTAGACGAGCGTCTGCACCTTGTAGTTCGGCTGTTTTAGCCTCTAGTTCTTTTTCTGCTACTTGTTTTTTAGCCATTAATTAATAATCTCCTTTGTTCCCTATTTAGGGACTGCAAAGGTAGAAATTTCTTTTTAAATAGGAAAGAAATTTTTAATTAATGTTGCTGATAGTTAAGTATATAGTAAATAACTCTTGCTTATTATAGTCTTTAAACTTGTAAAAGATACGTAAGTAACAATTTTTTAAAAAGCAATACCCGTATTTCAAATTATCATTGACCCCGCTTTTTGCTTTACTCGCTACGCTTTGTGTTCACTTCAATCGGGTTTAGAAATCCACAACTTCAGATGGAACTTGTTAACTAAAAACTTTACTTTTTATGATAAACAGCTTTTGTAAAACCTTCACCAACTAATGTTTTTTCATCCAAAATCATCAATAAAATGGTATTCTCTTGTTGTTTTGTTCTAATTATATTGTCTTCGATAACATAAGGAGTTGTGAATAAAGTATCTAAATAAGTATCTTCAATAGTAACCGAATCTTTCGATTTGAAATCAAAAGATAAGTACTGAGAATCGCTTTCGCTTGTAAATTTACCAGTAATGTTTTTTTTAACTATAAATCCTACATAACAGAAATAACCGATAGTTATTACAATTATTGAAGAAATTACCATTAAAGGTTTGTTATTCGTTAAAAACCTAAATATTAAGAATAGCATGATCAGAAGTACAGCAGCAACTAAAGCTAAAAAAATAATGTTTGAATTGCTTTTAGTACCTTTTTGTTCAACCATCGGTTTTGAAATAGCTGCTTGCTTAGAAGGTGTTGAGGAAATTTTTGTGAGATATCCACTGCTTACAAAACCTTCTCCGTTATTTACTTTAACTTTAAAATATTCTGTATTAGAAGAATCTAAAACCATTACGTTTTCATTTTGAGGAATGAACCCAATAATTTTACTTTTAGGATCACTTGTTTCTCTAACATTTAATTTATCTGCCTTAACCTTGTATAAATCTTGGCCACTTGCGTTTAACGAAATAAAAAGAAGAATGGTAAGGATAAAAAAGTTTTTAGTCATGTTGTAGATAGTTGGAAATTCATTAAAATTCTGCAAATATCGGATTGATGCCACAGAATTCATGATTTTTATTCATCTAAATTTAACAACAGAATTTAGGAAAGGTTTTAAAGTTTAAAATTTACCAACTCCCACCAGCGCCACCGCCGCTACTACTGCCTCCACCAAAACTACCACTACTTGATGAAGATGAACTACTAGAAGAACTACCAAATGAAGAACTTGATGAGCTTGATTTGATGAGTTTGGATAAAATTATCTTCTTTATAAACTCTTCATAATCACAATATTCGCATCTTTTAATTTGCTCGGCTTCTCCAGAAGAACTATAAGTTGCAGGTGTAATGGTATGTACTCTTGGTTTGCTGAATGTTCTAAATTTACATTTAGGACATTCCTCAAAATCTTGATGTTTTTCTGCAGGCCAAGCTTTAATAATATGTTCCGTATGTGCTGCATTTTCCCAAATATCGTAATCGTAAACTTTAATTATTTCTTCTCTACGCTGACCTTTATTTAAAAAAGGACTGCCATCTATATTTATATCACGATCCAAACGTATCATATTGTTTTTTTTACTGTCTTGAAGCGGTTTAAATCGATCTGTAGTTTTAGCTTTTTTAATAACTTGGAAAATAAAAGCAAATAGAATTAGAGGCGAGAAAAGTAATAACCAAAAATTTTTTTGGTTAAAAGAACTCAATGCATTTAAGAAATTCTCATCGTCAAAATGTTCAAATCTTAAGGATTTGACATAAGATGTGTATTTGAAGAATAAGATAACTGCCAAAATAATGTATATAATGACTGGAAAATCTGCAAAACTCAACTTTGAAAATAAATAGAAGCTATCTGTAAAAAATAAAACAAATATTGAAATAACGATAACAACAAACAAAATTGCACAACCATTACTCAAAAAAATGTCTTTAACAACTTTTGGAGATTTTGGTATCTTCTTATTTATTATTTTAAAAACTATAAAGAATAACAAAAGTAATATAATGCAATAGCCAAATGTAAACTGCCATTGTTGATTTGAATTGACAATTTTTGACATTAGTCCATTCACTTCAGCTTGATTGGTGGTATTAGTTAGTTTAGCTTCAATCTCATCTATAACTGCTAAAACACCTTCATCGTATTGACCTTTTTTAAACGCTGGAACTAATAAATTTTCTCCAGTTTGCTTAAGCACAACATCTGGTAACAAGCCTTCTAAACCAGAACCTGTAATAAATCGATATTTTCTTCTATCAATTGCAATAACCAATAATAAACCATTATTGGCTTGAGCTTTTCCAATTTTCCAAGTTTCAAATAGTTCTTTCGCAAATTCGAAATCTTCTTGATTTTTGTCAAAATCATAAATGGCAACAACTGCAATCTCAACTTTAGTTTTCTTCTCAATTTCTGCTATTCGCTGATTTAAAATGCCAACATTGGTTAATATTCCATCTGGATTACTTACAAAATAATCTTGTCCAACAGTTTTTGGATTAGGAATATCATTAACAGTGTATACTTTTTGAGCAAATGAATGTATGTTAAAGCTTATAAGTAGCAATAAAAGTAATATGTTCTTCATAGGAAAATAAAAATTTTTAATTGATTTGCCTATGCTAACGGCATTGAGGTGGAATTGTTGTTACCTTCAATCAGCCCTATCGATGATGAAACTACTTTCTTGTTTTTTGAATCCAACTTTCGGATAATATTCCATTGCTGTTGGAACTGATAAAAGTAACACCATCGATTGCTCCCCAACTTTCTCTTTGGTGAGATTAATTAGCTTTTTGCCAATTCCCTCTTTTTGATATTCTTTTCTAATCGCAAGATCAGCTAAATAGCAACTCCAAACCCAATCGGTAATACAGCGTGAAACTCCAATTAATACCTCACCATCCCAAGCGGTTATAATCAAATTAGAATTATCGATCATTTTTTGAATCCTTTCTTTATCATTTGTTGGTCTTGGTAAGCCAGCATTATTATATAAGTCGATAATCAGATTAGCATTTGGCCTTTTTTCGGTACTAAATTCGATATTCATGCAGAAATTATTAAAATGAATTTATTTAAGCAATTCGACTATTATTTTATCCAATTTCACTTTGTCCTTCTCAAAAGAAGCCAAATCAAAAAGAGCAACTTTTCTAAACTCAATAGGGTGACTTTCACTTTGCAGAGAAATAAAACCTTCAGTTAGTCTTTTACCATCTTCCTTAACTTTCGGATCATAATTAGATACATTTCCTCCGCCAACTTGAGGTTTTGTATATGTTAATACCAGTTCCTTATTCACATAATGTTTAATTACCGAATCACCTAAAACTAAAAATTCTGCTGTAACCCATTGTTCGCCATGAAAAGTTTTTGAGTTTGATTCTAAACAATGAGCGGTTGTTAATTTATCTTCCATGTAAATTGTAGTTCCTGGTGTACAAACATTGCTGGTATGACGTTCATGTGTTCCATCACCACCTAATAATTGGCCTTCAATGGAAATGGGGAAATCTTGATTTTTGAGCATTGTTTTCGGATCCTGGCAATGCAGCATTGCTCCACTATTTCTAAGAGCCCAACCTTCGCCGCCTTTAACTTGATCACCAATAAAGCGGTATTCTACTTTTAATAAGTAATAAGAAAAAGGTTTTTTATAAAAGATATGACCATATTGTTGATTGAAATCTGTGTATCCGTCATAACTCACTTTCATCAAACCATTTTTTACACGAAAAGTATTTGCAAAATTATCACCAACTTCATGTTTGGCAATTTTTATGGTCCAATCCTTAAGATCTTTTCCATTAAATAAATTAATCCAGCCTTTTTGTGCTTTTAAGGTGCTATTGCAAAGTAATAAAGTAATAAATGCAATTAATTTTAGAGAATGATTGATTTTCATACGGGAATTAATTTTTCCGTAAAATACCAATTTATTTAATAACCTAAATAAGGAAAGTAATGGGATTAAATTTTTTCTAAAAAGGGCTTAACTTTTTCTAAGGCAAAATCTAGCTGTTCTTCTTGAGTAATATCTGTATTATCCAAAATAATTGCGTCTTCAGCTCTTACTAATGGGCTCTCTGCTCTTGTTGTATCTGCATAATCTCTATGTGCAAGATTTTCAAAAACTTCTTCTAACGTTATTGTGGTATCGCCTTTGGCCATTAATTCTTTATACCTACGTTCTGCTCTAATTTTTGGATCGGCAGTCATAAAAAATTTAACCTGAGCGTCTTCAAATACAGCAGTACCAATATCACGACCATCCATTACAATGTTTTTAGATTTGCCCATACGCTGCTGTTGTTTTACCATATCGTGGCGCACTAATTTATTGGCAGAAACTTCACTCACGTTTTCAGATACTGGCATTTGTCTAATCTCTTCAGAGACTTCTTCACCATTTAACGTAATGTGAGATTCGTAATCTCGAGCATGAAAATTTAATTCAATGTGTTGTAAGGCATCTTTTACAGCTTCTTCGTTATTAACATCAACTTTGTTGCGGATAAAAAATAAGGTTACGGCTCTGTACATAGCGCCACTATCGATATAAATAAAATCTAATTTTTTAGCTAGGGCTTTTGCCAATGTACTTTTTCCGCAAGAAGAATAGCCATCAATTGCTACAACTAGATTTTTTCTCATGTATTGCAAAAGTAGTATTTTGAATTAATTTATGGAATTTATTTATTAAGACCAAAGCTTTTTAAGACATTATCCAGAACTTTTATAGCGTTCGGTTTGTTATATTAACTCATTTTAAACTAAACGCAATGTTATTATCTGAAAGAATGTTAAATGCTTTAAATGAGCAAGTTAAAATAGAAGCAGAATCTTCTCAAATTTATTTGGCAGTTGCTTCATGGCTAGAAACTCAACCCGGATTAGAAGGTTATACAGAGTTTTTTTATAAGCAAAGCGATGAAGAACGTCAACACATGTTAAAGTTTATGCATTATATAAATGATAGAGATGGACATGCTATAATTCCTGCTCTTGATATGCCGCAAAATAATTATGCATTGGTAATTGATGTATTTAGGGACTTTTTAAAAAATGAATTAGCAGTTTCTCAATCTATTAATGATTTAGTAGAATTAGCTTTAAATGAAAAGGATTATTTAACATTTAAATTTTTACAGTGGTATTTGGATGAGCAATTGGAAGAAGAAAAAATGGCGAAAACGATGCTGGAGAAATTAGAATTGGTGGGTAATGATAGAGGAGGAGTTTACCAATTGGATAAAGATATTGTTGGTTTAAGGGATAAAGTTAGCGGAACAAAGGAAGGCGAATAACTTAGTCATCTGATTTGAATGTTTTTGAATTCCTAACAATGACTATCTTTACAGGATGATACCTCCAAAAGAAGATATAATTAAAGAAGTAACTTTTAAAACTTCGCGAAGCGGAGGAAAAGGAGGACAAAACGTTAATAAAGTTTCGAGTAAGGTAGAACTGATTTTTACTATTGCAAATGCTTCTTTTTTATCAGATGATGAAAAAAGTTTATTGGAGGAAAAATTATCAAACAGATTAGATTCAGAAGGTAATTTGCATATTGTTTCTCAAGAGGATAGGAGTCAGCTTTTAAATAAACAGCGAACTGTACTTAAGTTGATGAACTTATTAACTAAATCACTTCAAGTACAGAAAAAACGTAAACCCACTAAAATTCCTAAAGGTGTAATTGAGAAAAGATTAATGACTAAATCAATTACCTCTTCAAAAAAAGAAAATAGAAAAAAGCCCGGACTAGATTAGTCTGGGCTTTTTTAAATAGCTGGAAATTTTTTAATTAAATCGATAGAACATAGAAATTGTTCCATACTGATGTGCTTTTGCGGTGCTTTTTATTTCCTTAGATTTAAACAACACACCATAATCAAAAGTAAAACGAGGTGTACTATAATTAAAGCCTAACTGCTGTGCAAATACCAAACGTTTCGGTTCAAAAGTTACAGGACTATCGTTATTAAACATACTTCCTTGTATTGTTGCATCATAAGCCACAACATTAAGCTGCGGTTTAGCATAGAAAAATAACTCATTTTTTACCAATTTGGTTGTTTTAGCGTTATTGCTGATTGCACTGTTCGTGTACGAAGAATTGAATAGTTGATTGATATCACCTGCTCTAAATAAAATTCCAACTCCAGCACCACTAAACGTTGTACCTGCATTTGTGTATCCTTCTAAAGAGAAATCTACATTGTTTTTTGCAGAGCGATGTAATAATTGCGTGTATTGAGCAGAAAGATTAACTGCTAATTCATTTTTGATCTGATACTGCCAGCCATCAATGGTATAAAAACCAACTAGATCATGCAATAACTTTTGAGCATCTTCTCCTAAAGCATCCGGGCCAACAGTTCCAACTTCTAATCCAGCTTTTAAAATTCGCTCATTTTTATAAAATAAATTTACATTTCCACCAGCATATAAGTAACCCGCAAACGGACGATCTTGCTTATTCGGATCAGGTGCATATCCAGAAATAGGATTGAACATTTTTTGTCCAGCAGAAATCTCATAGGTTACTTTTTCTAATTTTTCCCCTAATTTTTGTTGATCAGTTGCGTGACGAAAATAAATAAACAAACCGTTAGTGTAGTAACGATCTTGTCCATAAAAAAGATAAGCATCATTATCGCTTTTAAAGCCAAACTCATTTTTAAATGTTTGAGCGAAACTGCTTGAGCCAACTAAAAATAATATAGCAATAAGGAAAGAGAGTTTTAATCGCATTAGCTTAATTTGTTACAATTGGTTTTTTTATACTTAAATCTTGTGCATCTTTCACTTTATCTTTCGTTAAAGCCAACTCGATTACCTCTTTCATTTCACTAACATAATGAAATTTCAGGTCTTTTATATAATCTTCTTTAATCTCTAAAATATCTTTTCGATTAGATTTACATAAAATGATTTCCTTAATATTTGCTCGTTTAGCAGCTAAGATTTTTTCTTTAATCCCCCCAACTGGCAATACTTTCCCACGAAGTGTGATTTCGCCTGTCATAGCTAAATTTGATTTCACTTTACGTTGAGTGAATGCTGATGTTAAAGCGGTAAGCATAGTTATACCTGCCGATGGACCATCTTTTGGTGTAGCTCCAGCTGGAACATGCACATGGATATCGAACTGATCAAATAGTGCATTATCAATACCAAATAATCCTGCATGTGCTCTAATGTAAGCTAAAGCAATCACGGCAGATTCTTTCATTACATCGCCCAAATTACCTGTCAATGTTAATTTCCCTTTTCCAGGACTTAAACTCGCTTCAATAAACAATATATCACCACCAACTGAAGTCCATGCTAAACCAGTTACAACACCAGCAACTTCGTTACCCTCATAAGCATCTTTATCATAAATAGGAGCGCCTAAAATGCGTTCTACATCTTCTAAATTCAATACGGGTTCATACGTTTCTTCCATTGCAATTTTGGTTGCAATACCACGTACTAACGAACCAATTTTCTTTTCCAAACCACGTACACCACTTTCACGTGTATAATCTTCAATCACTTTTTCAATTAATGAAGATTTAAGAGAAATGTCTTTAGATTTTAAGCCGTGAACTTCTTTTTGTTTAGGTAATAAATATTTTTTAGCAATTTCTATTTTTTCTTCAATCGTATATCCATTTACTTCAATAATTTCCATACGATCTAAAAGTGCAGGTTGTATAGTGCTTAATGAATTTGCGGTGGCGATAAATAATACATTAGATAAATCATAATCTGCCTCAACATAATGATCATTGAAAGCGTTATTTTGTTCTGGATCTAAAACTTCTAGCAAAGCTGATGAAGGATCACCGCGAAAATCTGACCCAACTTTATCAATTTCATCCAATACAAAAACCGGATTTGCTGCACCAGCTTTTTTAATGGATTGGATAATTCTACCTGGCATTGCACCTATATATGTTTTTCTATGACCACGAATTTCCGCTTCATCTCTAATTCCGCCTAAAGCCATACGTACATATTTGCGGTTAATTGCTTTTGCAATAGATTTACCCAAGGAGGTTTTTCCAACTCCTGGAGGCCCAACTAAACATAAAATAGGGGCTTTCATATCTTTTTTTAATTTCAGAACGGCCAAATATTCTATAATGCGTTGTTTTACTTTTTCTAAACCAAAGTGATCTTTATCTAAAATACGTTGAGCTCGTTTTAAATCGAAATTATCTTTAGTGAAATCATTCCAAGGTAAATCGAGCAATAGTTCCAAATAATTCATTTGTATAGAATAATCTGGTGCCTGTGGATTCATTCTACCTAATTTTTCTAACTCTTTGCCAAAATGATCGGCAATTTGTTTTGCCCATTTTTTCTTTTTAGCTCTAACTTGCAAGGCATCATATTCTAAATCAGATGAATTTCCACCTAATTCTTCCTGTATGGTTTTTAACTGTGCATTTAAAAAATAATCACGTTGTTGTTTATCTAAATCTGTACGAACTTTAGATTGGATTTGGTTTTTAAGTTCTAACATCTGTAATTCAGTTGTTAAAAGTTCCATTACCATTTCAGCACGTTTACGCAAATTGCCCATTTCGAGCATTTTTTGTTTATCAGCTACATCTGCATTCATATTTGAAGAGATGAAATTGATTAAGAAGGAAGTACTTTCTATGTTTTTTAATGCAATTCCAGCCTCGCTCGGAATGTTAGGTGAAAGTTGAATGATTTGAGAAGACATTTCCTTTATAGAAGCAACCAACGTTTTAAATTCTTTATCAGCTTTATGCTTTGATTCAGAAAATTTTGCAATAATTGCTTTAATATAAGGTTCAGATTGAACTTCTTCTACCAGTTGGAAACGTTGTTTACCTTGAATGATAACTGTGGTATTACCATCTGGCATTTGTAGCATCTTAATAATTTGTGCTACGGTACCAACGCTATTTAATTGCTCAAAAGTTGGGTCTTCAATAGATACATCACGTTGTGAAACCACACCGATAATCTTGTCACCTTTGTAGGCTTCTTTGATGAGTTTAATAGATTTATCTCGGCCAACAGTAATTGGGATAACTACGCCTGGAAATAAAACTGTATTTCTTAGCGGTAGTATTGCAAGTATTTCTGGTGTTTCTTCATTATTCATCTCATCTTCGTCTTGTTGAGACATTAATGGGAAGAACTCAGTATCTTCATTTATTATGGGTAGTGCGTGACTAAAATCAAATTGATCTTGTTTGCTCATTATTGGCCTTTTAAAAATAGTATAAAACGACAAACTGACAGCGTTGCCGTAAAAAAGTATTAATTCTGTATTATTGGGTATATTTTCAACTCTTGTGCCAAAAACGAAAACATGAAGTACGCCTGTTAAAAAGTCAGCCTAAAAAATATTGTTTGTGTATATCATATTTAACTAATTTAGCGTTTACCTTAATATTTACAAATGGTATGATAGTTGCAATAAGCAGGTTATACTAAACTAAACTAGCATTTATTGTTCTTTTGTTAGGGATTTTGTAATTTTAACTAAATAAAACGCTTAATGGATTATCTTAAAAAAACATTTTTATTGTTATTTATAGTTTCTGCTGCTGGTTCTGTTTATGCTCAGGGTAATTATGAGAAAATGGGCACACAAGCGTGGATGAAAGGCGATTATAAAACCGCAGTCGCCCAGCTATCGAAAGCAGATAATGCTGACCCAAACAATGTGAATGTATTAAGAATGTTAGCTTATTCAAATTTTCAATGTGGAGATTTTGAAAACGCGATTACTGCTTATAGCCGTTTAATTGTTTTAAAACCAAATGATTACTCTGCGTATTATTACAGGGGTAAAGCTAGATTAAACATTGCGAACTTACCTAAAGAAGCGCTCAATCAAATGAGAGAAAATTTTTATACGTCTGCAATAAAAGATTTTTCTAAAGCAATTGAAATAAATGGCGAAGAGGACACCCAGATTTTACAAAACAGAGGTATTGCTTATAAGGATTATGCTATTTTTAAATCGTATAAGATTAAAAAAGCAACAGAAAAAGCTGCTGTTGTAGCCATTTTTAATAATTCAATTGCTGATTTTCAAAAAGTATTAACTATACAACCTTTACGAAAAGATATTATTTCTTTAATCGATTATGTAAAGGCACAAATTACTAGTCTGAAATAATAAGTAAAAGTATATAACAAAAAAGTCCTTGAAACTATCAAGGACTTTTTTGTTAGGGATAATTTGAAGGATTAAACTCTTAAATATCCGCGAAATCCTCTAGCTGCATAATAGGATTCTGCGCCATTATGATATAAAAAAACTGTGTTATAACGACGATCGCAAAATAATGCACCGCCTAATTTTCTTATTGATTCTGGTGTAATAATCCAACTTGATGTTTTTGTATCGAAATTTCCTAGCTGTTGCAGTTCTCGATATTGGTCTTCTGTTAAAATCTCAATACCCATATCAGCGGCCATTTCCATAGCACTGTTCTCTGGTTTATGTTCCTTCCTTGCTTCCAATGCTTGATGATCGTAACACAAACTTCTGCGGCTTTTAGGACTTTCTGCTGAACAATCGTAAAAAATATATTCATCTGTCTCTTTATCGTATCCAACAACATCTGGTTCGCCACCTGTGATTTCCATTTCATTAAGTGACCATAATTTGGTACTATTTGATTTTAGTTTTGCTAGCACATTGGTCCATTCCAAGTCCTCATGGCGGCTTTTATTTTTCTCAAAGCGTGTTTTTAAGATATCAAGAATCTCTGCTTCTTGTTGTGGCGATAGTTGTCTTTTTACACTCATGTTTATATGCTTTTAGCTTAATTATTCATCAAATTAATCATTTAAACCTTTGCCTTCAAAAATTTGAGGGATACATTTTTCTACTCTTGTTTCACGAGTTTTAGCTTGTTTAGGTGCAGAAAAGTATAACAAATATGCTCTTTGTCTACCTGGCGTTAAAGCATTAAATGCTGTTTTTAAAGTTGGGATTTCATCCAATTTATGTTGAAACTCTTCAGAAATAGGAAACGCTGTAGTTTTTTTAAACTCGGCTTTTAATCCAGCTTTTTCTACTTCGATAGCTTCAAAAATGTATGCTTTCAAAACAGCTTTAGCATCGATTATTTCTCGAATGTTTGTAAACCGAATTTGACGAGCTACTTGTACATTTTTGGTTTGTTGGATGAGGATTTTTTTAGGATCTTTTAACAACACGCCTTTAAAAAATAAATACGCACAATATTCTTTAAAGTCATGAATTAAAACAATGTTGGTATTTTGAAATGTATAGCACGGAACACCCCACTTCAATTCTTCAGTTAAGCCACAATCAAGCGCAACTGCCCTCAGTTGTAGCAATTCTTCTTGCCATTTTGTAGCTTTTTGAAAATAAAAATCAACTTTTGGATTCATAATTCTAGTTATTAATTGGCAATTTTTTTAGTTGATGTCTAAAATACCAAGATAATAATGTTAGAGTAAGTAATAAGGTGGGGCCAAAAAAATCTTTAGAATTATCACTAGTAGCCAAATGAGAAAAAATGGCTCCCGACATGGTAAAAAAGAAACCTGCATACGCCCATTCTTTTAATATTGGAAATCTCGGGATAAGTATAACTATTACACCTAAAATTTTCCAAATTCCAAGTATAGTGAGCAAATAGGAAGGGTAACCTAGGTGTGTAAACATAGCTACCTCATCTTTTATTTTTAATACCTGTACTATTCCGGTAGATAGCATACCTAAGGAAAGCCAAATTGTAGTAATCCAATAGATAATTTTAGTTGATTTTATTGTGGCCATGGTTAAATTATTTTAGTTTGCTTACAATATCTTGTATTCTGTTATGTGCCATATTTATACCTTGAGCAAAAGGTAAAGCCAATATTTGATTTCTTACTTCAGTTGATTTATATAAAACATGCATGGTGAGCTTGCTGGTATCTTCTGTCAATTTCTCAAAGGTTAAAAATTCAAGTTGAACATCAAACGGGGTATTTTCCATTTCGAATGTTCTCGTAATTTTCTCGTTTGATACAAATTCATGGATTACGCCATTAAAGCGATGTTTATTTCCCTTTGGATCAGTTGTTTCAAATTGATATCCTCCATGATTTTTATTTTCTAACTTTAATACTTTTGTTCCCATCCATTGTTCTACAATTTCTGGCTCTGCATATGCTTTAAAAAGTAGTTCTAACGGTAAATCAAACTCTCTGACGATTTGCAATTCCTGTGTATTATCCTCTGCATTAACTTTTGTTTTTCTTTCCATTTTTCCTATTTTTTATCCTGATAGATTTTCATAATATTTTCTAATTTATTAAATCTATCATCCCACATCGTTCTGAAAGGTTCAATAAAATCAGCTACTTCTTTCATTTTTTTAGCATTGATGTGATAAGAAATTTCTCTTCCGTTTTGTTCTTGTTCCAACAATTCGCATTCGGTAAGTATCTGCAAGTGTTTGGAAACAGTTGGTCTTGCTGTATCAAAATTTGATGCGATTGCACCTGCTGTCATAGATTGCGAAGCAACCAATATGAGAATAGCCCTTCTTGTTGGATCTGCTATTGCTTGAAATACATCTCTTCTTAAATTCATTATGTAGTTATTTGACTACAAATATATGCGTAGTTATTTAACTACGCAAATTTTTTTTATTTTTTAGCTGTGCTTGTTAATGCCGCATCTTAGTACATATGGGATATGTACTATAAGAAGCTCCTTAGAAATTGATACTATCGGTGTATGAGTATGGTAAGATGTTCTATTTAAACTTTCCAGTAATTTGGTATCTTTTTTCATCCATCAGCTTAATATGCTGTGTCTTTTTTATTTGATACAAACTATCTGGGTAATAACTCAAGCTATCTTGAGATGTATATAAATCATTAGTATTAGTCACCAAGATTTTAATAGCCATTACCTTGTTGTCTTTATAGTTTATTTCTAGTTTTTTAACAGGAATTTTTTTGCTGTTTGATGTATAAGTTGTTAAACTTTCTGTTTTTTTGACCTCAAATGAACTTCTCCAAGATGCTTTGTTAATATCAGCCTCTATAAATGAACTTAATTCATTTTCCCAGTTATTAATTAATAGGCTTTTTGCTTCGGCATTGCCATTTACCAAAACAGTTTTACTAATTGGTTGATTTGCTTTTGTTAAACGTGTTGCCTCTTGTTTAAAATAACTTTCCAGATCAAAATAAGACTTAGTAGCTATTTTCTCTTGTTCTTTTAAAGTACAAGCACTAAAAATACACATAGCACAAATGAAAATAAGTTTCTTCATTATACTAAAACATTTCCTGTCATGATTTCAGGGATATCAATACCCATAATTTTCAAAATAGTAGGAGCAATATCACCTAATTTTCCATCAGCTATGGTCTTATAATCTTCATCAATTAAAATACATGGAACTAAATTCGTTGTATGTGCAGTATTAACCGAACCATCGTTATTAATCATAAATTCCGAATTACCATGATCTGCTAGGATAATAAATGAATATCCATTTGCAACACCCGTAGTTACGACATGTTCTGCGCAAGCGTCTGCAGTTTCAACCGCTTTAACAACAGCATCAAAAACGCCAGTGTGTCCAACCATATCTGGGTTAGCAAAGTTTAGGCATACAAAATCTGGCCAGCCGCTTTCCAATTCTTTATTTATAGCTGAAGTGATTCCTGCTGCACTCATTTCTGGTTGTAAATCATATGTAGCTACTTTCGGTGAAGGAACTAAAATTCGTTTTTCATTTTCAAATTCCTTTTCTCTTCCCCCAGAAAAGAAAAATGTAACATGAGGATATTTCTCGGTTTCTGCAATACGGATTTGATTTTTATGATGAGCTTCTAAAACTTCACCTAATGTATTAGAAAGATCGTCTTTTTTAAATACAACTTTAACATTCTCAAAACTTTCGTCGTAAGTGGTCATAGTTACATAATACAAAGGCAATTTTTTCATCCCAAAATCTGGATAATCTTTTTGGCTTAACACCGAAGTAATTTCGCGACCCCTGTCTGTTCTATAGTTAAAGCAAATTACAACATCATCAGCTTTAATAGTAGCTGTTGGTGTTCCATCTACATTGGTAATTACAATAGGTTTCGTAAATTCATCAGTAATGCCTTCAGAATAAGATTTTTGGATAGCATCTTCAGCATTGATAGCTTTTTCACCAATTCCATTTACTAATACGTCGTAAGCTAATTTTACTCGTTCCCAACGGTTATCCCTATCCATTGCATAATAACGACCAGTTAAACTCGCAATTTTACCTGCAGAAGTTTTTAAATGGTTATCTAAATCTTTAATAAAACCTAAGCCAGAGTTGGGATCAGTGTCTCTTCCATCTAAAAAAGCATGAATGAAAACATCCTTTAATCCTTTTTCATTGGCTGCATCGCACAATGCTTTTAAATGATTGATGTGTGCATGTACACCACCATCTGATACTAAACCTATAAAATGAACAGCTTTATTATTTTCTTTTGCGTAGTTAAAGGCATTCACTAAAGTCTCATTACTGTGCAAAGTTCGATCTGTTATAGCTTTATTAATTCTACCTAATTCTTGATAAACTACTCTACCCGCACCCAAATTCATGTGCCCAACCTCCGAATTTCCCATTTGCCCTGCAGGTAAACCCACAGCTTCACCCGATGCTTCTAATTTTGAGTTTGGATATTTTTTTAAAATAGAATCGAAAAAAGGAGTATTCGCTATATAAGCAGCATCAGATTTATCTTTTTTTCCGTAGCCCCAGCCATCCAGAATTAACAGTACGAGTTTTTTAGCTTTCATATTTAAAATTTGTATCGGATAAACAAGTAATAACTTCAATTTGATTAATTATTTATCATTACAAATATAAACCTATTAGTGCTTTAATGAAAGTTTTTAAATATTATGATCGAATAAATGGCATAATTTTGGCTAATGAATTGTAGTTTTATACCACACATGATGAAACCGTTACTTGCGTTGATGCTCTTACTTCTGCATTTTCCCTCAAATAATACACTACAAGCAGATATTATTGACGATTTGTCTGTGCAATTTAAATTAGGGAATTCTAAAGAAATTGCAAAAAGCTTCGCTGCATCTGTAGAATTAATCATCATCGATCAAGAAGATGTATACAGTAAAGCACAGGCCGAACAGATTTTAAAAGATTTTTTTGTAAAAAATCCACCAAATAAAAGTTCTATCATACATCGCTTAAGTACAAATCCAAATTATCGTTTAGGTATATTTTCTGTAAATACTAAAACAGGGAAATTTAGGGTAACAATTACCTTAAAGAAAAATACTGCTAACATTTTCTTAATCACCGAATTAAGGATAGAACCTGACAAAGAATAGTATTTTAGACAGTTAATTGCTAATTTTGAATTAAAATTTACTGTTTTGGATAAAAAATTAGTTGACCAATTTATTAAGAATGCTATTGCAGAAGATGTAGGGGATGGCGACCATACTTCACTTTCTACTATTCCTGCAAACGTACAAGGCAAAGCAAAGTTAATTGTAAAAGAAAATGGAATTTTGGCTGGTGTTGAACTAGCACTCGAAATTTTTAATCAGATAGATTCTTCCTTAAAAGTTGATGTAAAGCTACAAGATGGCGCTGCAGTAAATTACGGAGATATTGCTTTTACAGTAGAAGGAAGTACACATGCAATTTTATTAGCAGAAAGATTAGTGCTGAATTGCATGCAACGTATGAGTGGAATTGCAACAAAAACTAATCGCATTGTTCAACTGCTAAAACCTTACAAAACGCAAGTTTTGGATACACGCAAAACCACACCAGGTTTGCGTTATCTAGAAAAATGGGCTGTTAAAATTGGTGGAGGTGTAAATCATCGCATTGGTTTATACGATATGATTTTAATTAAAGATAATCATGTTGATTATGCTGGCGGAATTGCAAATGCCATTATTGCTGCAAATAATTATTTAAGACACACAAATAAAAAACTAGCCATAGAAATTGAGGTTAGAAATTTGGATGAATTAAACCAAGTTTTAGCTGAGGGAAATGTTGATCGCATTATGCTTGATAATTTTGAATTACCCTTGTTAAAACAGGCTGTTAGTTTAATTGATGGGCGATTTATAACAGAAGCTTCTGGTGGCATTGTAGAAGAAAACGTTGCTCAATACGCAGCATGTGGTGTCGATTATATTTCGATGGGAGCATTAACTCATTCCGTAAAAAGTTTAGATTTAAGTTTGAAAGCTGTATAACCATAATTTCTACCCTATTGAATCTTATTTTTTTAGTATAATTGTAGGTCATGATTTCGATCTATTCCATTTCAGCCCTAATTGCCGCTTATTTACTCGGGTCTATACCAACAGCAGTGTGGTTAGGTCAGGCTTTTTATGGTGTTGATGTAAGAGAATATGGTAGTGGTAATGCTGGTGCCACAAATACATTCCGTGTTTTGGGTAAAAAAGCAGGTATCGCGGTAATGTTTATCGATATTTTTAAAGGATATACGGCATGTAAATTGGCCTATTTTATCGGCCTCTCTGTAACTGGACCACATAACTCTACTCAATTTGTAAACTATCAATTGGCTTTGGGGGTAATAGCTGTAATGGGCCATCTGTTTCCGATTTTCGCTGGTTTTAGAGGAGGAAAAGGCGTGGCTACTCTTTTTGGGATGATCTTGGCAGTTAACTATCAAGCAGCTATGATTTGTGTTCTTGTTTTTGTGCTGGTTTTATTAGCTACCAAATATGTATCGTTAAGCTCTATATGTGCTGGATTTGCATTTCCAATTAGTGTGGTATTTATATTGCAATCCTCAATTAAATCAGAAGTATTATACGGCATTTGTGTTTGCTTACTTATTTTGGTCACCCATCAAAAGAACTTAGAGCGATTGCTCAAGGGCAAAGAATCAAAAGTTTATCTTTTTAAAAAGAAACAGAGTTAAAAAAATTTTTCAAACTATCTATCAAGATAATTGTTAGAAAGAAAATAGAAAAAAAATTAACCTTACTACGCTCTAAAATTTAACCATTTACTATGAAAAAAATAATGATTTTTGGTATTGCTATAAGTTTAGCAATATCTTCGTGTACAACCTCTGTGGTGCCTTTAACAGGCCGTAAAGTCTCTACTTTTGGTGTAAGTGCTGCTGAGTTAGAGCAACAAGCTGCCATAGGATATTCTCAATTATTGAGTGACCCAAGTACTAAAGTAGTATCAAGTAATTCTACCCAAACTCAAATGGTAAAAAGAGTAGGTCAGAAGATTGCCGCTGCAGTTACTCAGTATATGAATGCAAATGGATACGGAGAACAAATTAAAAACTATAAATGGGAATTTAATGTAATAGAAAGTAAAGAAATAAATGCATGGTGTATGCCAGGCGGTAAAGTAGCTGTTTATACTGGTATTTTACCAATTACAAGAGATGAAGCAGGATTAGCTACGGTAATGGGCCATGAAATTGCACATGCTATAGCTCAACATTCATTAGAAAGAGCTTCTACCATGTTAAAAGCACAGTTGGGTAGTGCAGTAGTAGGTGCTGCTGTTAGTGGAAAATCTGAGAGTTCTCAAGCTGTAGTTAATCAGTTATTTGGCATTGGTGCACAAACTGCATATGTTTTGCCAAATTCACGTAATCAAGAGTTAGAAGCAGATAAAATGGGTTTGTCATTTATGGCTATGGCTGGTTATAATCCTCAAAATGCTATAAATTTTTGGCAAAGAATGGCTGCCGCAAGTGATAGTAGCGCAAAACCACCAGTATTTTTAAGCACTCACCCTACAGATCAGTCTCGTATTGCTCAAATACAAAAAGATTTGCCAGAAGCGATGAAATATTATAAAGGAAGATAGATTAAAAGAAATAAAGTTTTAAGGTGGAAGGTTTTGCAATTGCATAAACGTTCCACCTTTTTGTTTTATATATTATCGGAATTTGTTAAAACCTTTAGAATCGCTGAAGCTTTTAACAAACACTCTTCATATTCCGCTTCGGAATTAGCCGCATATGTTATGGCTCCACCTACTTGGAACGATAAATATTGATTTATTTCATTATATAATATACTGCGGATGATTACATTAAAATCAAAATCTCCGGTAGGACTAATACAACCAAAAGAACCTGAAAAAGCACCTCTTTTACTTTTTTCATATACATCTATGAGTTCCATTGCTTTTATTTTTGGTGCGCCAGTCATTGATCCCATTGGGAAAGTATTTTTTACGGCATCAATAAAATGGATGTTTGGATTAAGCTCGCAACTAATGGTAGATATCATTTGATGAACCTGCGGAAAGGTGTAAATGCCGAATAGTTCGTCAACTTTAACACTTCCGGCAACAGCGCTTTTGGTTAAATCATTACGAACCAAATCTACAATCATTACATTTTCAGCCTGTTCCTTAATGCTTGATTTTAAAGTAATTTTAATCTGCTCATCTTCTACAGCACTTTTACTTCTTTTCGCAGTTCCTTTTATAGGTTGAGAGATTAAACGATTATTACGTTTACATAAAAAACGTTCTGGCGTAGCGGATAAAATATAATGGTGGTTAATTTTAAAAAATCCTGCAAATGGGGTAGGAGATACCATATTTAGTTCATTGTATACTGCCAATGGATTTATTGTTGCGTGTGCTGCAAAAAACTCCTGACAAAAATTGACTTCGTAAATATCGCCTCGTTTAATATGAGTTTTTAATTTTTCTACAGTTTCGATATAAGATTCTCTATCGAACTTACTTTCAATTTTTAAATTTGGTTTTGTTGCTGTAGGATTTAGATGGGTTTGATTTATCGTTTCAATAATTGAAGGATCGCCTTTAATTATCTTAATTTCATCACCATGTAAAGCGATTAAATATGTTGGTATAAAGAAAAATAAATCTGGGAAATCTAATTGATCCGTATGTTTAGAGTTTAAATCTTCAACTTCGTTTTTAAGTTCATAACTCAATAAACCAAACATCCAATCTGTATGTTTGTCATAAAAAGAGTGCAATTGATCAAAAGCACTTCCAGTTTTGGCTGCTAAACTTTTATCACTTCCAACCGCGATTAAGCAATCGTATTGTGTATAAGGATCTGTATATTTATTAGAATCTAAGCAACAACATACTTCAAAAGAAGTTGCCCATTGCAAGGCTTTTTGCTTAAATAAATCCGTTTTAGCGTTGCTCATTTGTCTGCGTAAAAGTAACTAAATATGAATAGCTAAAGGCTAAAAAGAATTTAATTTAAACTTTAGAATGAATTTAAGGAATTATTTAATTGCAGGATAGAATTTAATAAATTAAATATTTCGTTCTTATCTAAGGGTTTCGAAATGTAATTTGTAAACCCTGCTTTTAGAATTTTCTCTTTATCTTCAAAAGAAGAATAAGCAGTATTTGCGATTATAGGCAGATTTTTATTAAACTGTCTTATTAAGTCAAATGCTTCAAATCCATTCATAATCGGCATTTTAATATCCATAAAGACTAAATCAATATTAGAATTATTTTCGCAAATTTCGACAGCTTCTTTTCCATTTACTGCTCGTAAAATCTTATAATTCTTTAATTGCAGTATTTTTTCAAGCAACAAGAAATTAATGTCATCATCTTCTGCAATAAGAATTGTTTCTCTATCAGTTTGGCTTGATTTGAAACTACTTTTCTCAGAATCCATATCTAATTCTGCTTCAGCATAAATTAATGGAATGGTAATTAAAAATGTTGAGCCAATGCCGGGAGTAGATTTCACATTAATACATCCACCTAATAATTCTACATAGGCTTTTGTAATAGATAAGCCTAAACCTAATCCAGATATTTCTACTGAAAACTCATTTTCAACTCGCCTAAATCTATCAAAAATGATTTTTAAGTTATTTTCATCAATACCGAAGCCAGTATCTTCAACCCATACTTCTAAAAGGTTATCTTCTTCATTTATCTTATAACCAATAGATACATATCCTTTTTTAGTAAACTTAATTGCATTTGTAATCAAGTTTGTAGCAATCTGAGTTAGTTTAATTTCATCAGTAAGGATTTTTCTTTTTAAAGGTTTTGAATTTTCATGAATTAAAAATTCAATATTTTTTTCCTCTGGAATTGTTATTTTAATGGCACGATGTAATTCTGAAATGCATTTATTTAAATCTAGTGGTTGATAGTTTGGGGCAATTTGTTTTGAATCAATCTTAGACATTTCGATTAAGTCTTCTATAATTGAAATTAAATTCTTTCCACTATTTCTAATTATTTTTAAATAATCTGTTTTGTCTTTCTGACTTAAACTAGTATCGTGCAGTAAATCACTAAATCCCATAATAGCATTCATTGGCGTTCTAATTTCATGGGATAAATTTGCTAAGAATGCAGACTTTAGCATATCGCTTTCTTCTGCCTTTTGTTTAGCTATCTCTAGTTGTTTTTTTTGTCTAGTATTTTCTTCAAAGAGATTTCCAATATTTTTAAACTCACCATGTGCCTTCTTTAAACCCTCAATAGAATTTTCATTCTCTTTTTCTAAAGTGCTAGTAATCAATTTTAACGGCTTATAAATCCATCTTCTGTAGTAATAAAAATAGATTAGGAAGTTTAAAATTGTAGCAATAATGATAATGAAGAGAATTTTTTTAGTATTATAAAAATTTAAATTGAATGGTCTTTCAAAACTCAAATTAGCAATGGTATCATTTTTCCAGTCTTTTAAACTTAAAAGGACTTCAATGGAATTTACGTCTGTTGGAACCTCGTAATTTGTGCCAGTTATTTTAATTTTTGAACTAGATATTTTATCTAGATTTTGAATGAAATTTTGATTTAAAAGTCGAGCCATAAAAAAATAACCCGATGGTTTTGATTTATTCTTTTTAGGATCATTTGATGGGTGTATTGTTGCTCCAAAAACTTCAACAACACCTTCAGGCACCTTCATGTAAAATCGGACTAATTTCGATTTATAAAGAGTGGGCATAATCTGCTTTGGAATAAAATCAGCTGATTTTAATTTAGAAGATATAGTTTTATTTAGTAATTCTTGCTTTAAGTTAAAAACACCTATGTAGTCTACTTCGTATGTAGGAAACTCCTTTTCAATATAATCCTTATACCATTTTTCGTTCTTGGTTTTTGTAAATTCTACCAATTCATCCCAAAATGTAACATCTATAATAGCTGCAATATGCGGCTTTGAATTTAACTCAAAAATTGAATTAGCTTCATTATGATATTCTTTGTAAGCAGATTTATAGACCTCTTTTTCTTGTTTTTTAGTATAGAAATACAGAAATAAAAAGAGTAAGAAAAATAATGCTGTAGTACTTATTATCAACAAGAGTAGCCGATAATAGGTATTCAGGTTTGAGAAAAATCGCATTAATTCGGTTTAGGTTAGACTTCAAAAAATAAATATAATAGATAATATCTTAAATATATATAAATGGAGTTTTTTTTTAGATTATAAACCAAAAAGCCCCTTGAATTTAATTCAAGGGGCTTTGTAAAGGAACTTTATATTATCTCAATGTTAGTGTTTGTGTTCTATCTGGTCCAACAGAAAGATATTTAATTGGCACTTCTAATTCTTTTTCTAAAAATGCAATATAATCGGCCAGTTGGCTAGGAACTTGATCAATTGAGGTAATCTTTGTTAAATCCGTTTTCCAACCTTCAATAGCTTTTAAAACTGGTTTTGGTTGAATAGAGATAATATCATATGGCATGTAGTCTATTGTTTCACCATTGTATTCGTAATGAGTGCAAGCATAAATAGTATCGAAACCATCTAAAACATCTGCTTTCATCATAATCAACTCTGTTACTCCATTTAGCATGATGGCATATTTTAATGCTGGTAAGTCAATCCATCCGCAACGACGAGCTCGACCTGTTGTTGCACCAAATTCATGACCAATTTGACGTAAATTTTCACCAACTTCATTGTCTAATTCTGTAGGGAATGGACCACCACCTACGCGTGTACAATACGCTTTAAAAATCCCAAAAACATCACCAACTTTATTAGGCGCAATACCTAAACCTGTACAAGCACCTGCGGTTGTAGTATTTGATGAAGTTACAAAAGGATAAGACCCAAAATCAACATCTAATAATGTTCCTTGTGCGCCTTCTGCTAAAACTTTTTTTCCTGCTTTTAGATAGTCATTAACAAAGTGTTCGCTGTCCACATGAGGAATGTTTTTAATAAATTCAATTGCTTCAAAAAACGCAGCTTCTTTCTCAGTTAAATCATATTCAAATTCGTAATGCGAAAGAATTTCTTTATGCTTTTCTACTAATTTAGTGTAGCGAGCTTTAAAATCTGGCAAGGTTGTATCGCCAACACGTAAACCATTACGTCCAGTTTTATCCATATATGTTGGGCCAATACCTTTTAAAGTTGATCCAATTTTACCCGCACCCATTTTTTGCTCATTTGCTGCATCTAATAATTGATGTGTTGGCAAAATTAAATGTGCTTTACGAGCAATTACTAATTTGCCACTAGCTACTGGATCATGTCCAGCTTTTTTCAGGTTATCTAATTCTCTTTTTAAAATAATTGGGTCAATTACTACACCATTACCAATAAGGTTCATGATGCCTTCATTAAAAATTCCAGAAGGAATCGTATTTAGTACAAATTTTTTACCGTCGAACTCTAATGTGTGACCAGCATTTGGGCCGCCTTGAAAACGGGCTATCATATCATATTGTGGACTTAAAACGTCAACAATTTTTCCTTTACCCTCGTCGCCCCATTGCAGGCCTAGTAGTACGTCTACTTGCGTCATTATTTTAAATTAAAAAATAGAAATGTTATGAATTGAATAATTAGTTTGCATTTTTTTGAGCAGCTGTTGCTTTAATGGTTGCTGCAGCACTACAATCGAAGCAAATACCATATAAATTTAAAGAATGATGTTTGATGTCGAATTTTAATAAATCGCCAACCATACTTTGAATTTGGTGAATGCGTGGATCACAGAACTCTACCACTTTACCACAATCAATACAAATAACATGATCGTGTTGATGATAACCATAAGATTTTTCGAATTGGGCCATGTTTTTCCCAAACTGATGTTTAGTAACCAAATCGCATGATACCAATAATTCGAGTGTATTGTAAACCGTAGCTCTACTTACACGATACTTTTGGTTTTTCATGTGGATATAAAGTGTTTCTACATCGAAATGATCATTTCTAGAATAAATTTCTTCTAAAATGGCGAAACGCTCAGGGGTTTTTCTTAAGTTTTTATTTTCGAGATAGGCTTCAAATATTTTTCTAACCAACTCACTAGTATTCTGTTCAGACATAGTTTTAAACTCCTCGTCAAAGGTATATAAATGATTACACAGATTAAAGTTATATCACAGATTAATAATTAACACAATGTAAAGATTGTTAATTAATTCATTGGGAATTAGTTCATTTCTATGTACTAAATGTAATCTCCCAAACTTTTGGTTTACGGCAGCTTATTGAGCATCAAATCTTGTCACTCCAGTTACGCCTTTTACTTCTAATAAGTTCTTAATCAAATTATCCAAATGTTCCTTGTCGTTTACAAAAATCATAATAGACCCATCAAAAATTCCATCATTGGTATCTACTGTAATCGATCTCATATTTACCTTAAAATCATTAGAAATTACTTTTGTAATGTTGTTAATTAATCCTACATCATCAATTCCAATAATATGTAAGCCAGTTAAAAAAGTTAGTTCTTGCTGCCCATTCCATTTCGCTTTCACAATTCTGTACCCATAATTTGCCATTAGTTGTGCTGCATTAGGACAATTGGTGCGATGAATTTTAATGCCCTCATTTACGGTTACAAACCCAAAAACATCATCTCCAGGAATTGGATTACAACAGGCGGCAAGTGTATAATCTATCTTTTGTAAATCTTCGCCAATTAGCAAAATGTCAGATTCTGGTCCTTTAACTTTATTTAATAACGCTTCAACCTGTTTGCCATCATTTTTGTAATCATTACCACGATTCTCAATCTCTTTCTCACTAGATAGATAATCTTTCAAGTCTTTCAACTCAATTTTTCCATTAGCTACTGCGATAAAAAGATCTTGCGTAGATTGAAGTTTAAAGAAATAAGTGAGTTTATTTAAATTATCGGTATTGTAGGTGATTTTTAAAGATTTCAGTTTACGTTCTAACGTTTCTTTTCCATTCTCGGCAATTTTCCTTTTTTCTTCTTTTAAAGATGACTTGATTTTTGATTTAGCTTTCGCCGTAACTACTATGTTTAGCCAATCTTCTTTTGGAACTTGCTTGTTTGAGGTAATAATTTCAACCTGATCACCATTTTGCAATTTATGAGAAAGGGGAACTAATTTATGATTTACCTTTGCCCCAATACATCTTGCACCAACATCTGTATGAATTTCAAAAGCAAAATCTAGAGCTGTTGCGCCTAATGGTAATTGTAATAAAGCACCCTTAGGCGTAAAAATGAAAATCTCATCAGAAAAGAGGTTCATTTTAAAATCATCTAAAAAGTCAAGCGCATTAGCTTCAGGATTACTTAGCATCTCTCTAACTTTTTGAATCCATTGGTCTAATCCATTATCATTACTTGATTCTTTATATTTCCAATGTGCAGCAAAACCCTTTTCGGCAATTTCATTCATTCGTTGTGTACGAATTTGCACCTCAACCCATTGTCCTTTTGGCCCCATTACGGTAGTGTGTAATGATTCATAACCATTTCCTTTTGGAGATGAAACCCAATCGCGTAAACGATCTGGATTTGGACGATATAAATCAGTTACAATAGAATATGCTTTCCAACAATCTGCTTTTTCATGTTCGGGTGCGCTATCTAAAATAATTCGGATGGCAAAAAGATCATACACTTCTTCAAAAGGAATATTTTTCTTTTTCATTTTATTCCATATCGAATGGATAGATTTTGGTCTACCGTAAATATTCGCCACTAACCCTTGCTCAGCTAAAATTTCACTAACAGGTTCTACAAATGTTTTAATGAATAAATTTCGCTCTGCCTTTTTTTCGTTCAGCTGGGTTGCTATATATTTATAGGTATCAGGTTCAAGATACTTCATCGATAAATCTTCCAACTCAGATTTAATTGCATATAAACCTAATCTGTGAGCAAGAGGAGCGTATAAATAGATGGTTTCCGAAGCGATTTTAAGCTGTTTTTGCCTTGGCATGAAATCCATTGTACGCATATTATGCAGGCGGTCGGCAAGTTTAATTAAAATTACACGAACATCATCCGCTAAGGTTAAGAGCATTTTTCTAAAATTCTCCGCCTGTAATGAGCTATTGTAATCGAAAACTCCAGAAATTTTAGTTAATCCATCAATAATCTTCGCGGTTTTTTTTCCAAACTCACGTTCAATATCATCTAATGTAATATCTGTATCCTCAACAACATCATGCAATAAAGCACATACGATAGATGTCGTTCCTAATCCAATTTCTTCTGCAGCAATTTGGGCAACGGCTATAGGGTGATAAATATAAGGTTCCCCCGATTTTCGACGCATATCTTTATGGCTTTCAAGCGCCATTTCGAATGCTTTTCTGATTTCTTTCTTATCTCCTTTTTGTAATGTAGATTTAGAAGCACGTAAAAGTGCTCGGTATCTTTTTAAGATTTCCTGCTTTTCCGCCTCAATATCAATCACTAAAGTGCTCTTCATTTGTGTTTTCTAGGTAAAATTATAGTAATTTAAGCTATAAAAGATTATATTCGATTGTATGTAAAACGAATATATAAAATTAGCTTTAACTTTGTATAGGCATAAATTTATGAAATATTATCGTCTCTTTATTCTATTTATTGTCATGATTGCTTCTAATGCTGTAAAAGCACAAGAAAACAATGCGGGTGCTATTTGGCCTGTACTTGGTAAAAACGATACAATTAGAGTGGCTGCTACAAATGACAATGGTTACATGATACCATGGATTGGCTTAAATGAAGTCGTAATAAATGGTCAAAGAATATGGCATTCTGCAGCAGAACAAGCAGCCTTTAATAGATTAAGATATAATGTATTAAAAGTAATGCCTTATGCACTGTATGCTAAAAGAAGGTATGAAAAACTAGAAAGCGATTTAGCAACGGTTTCAGATAAAAAAGATCAAAAAAGATTGGTAAAGGAATGTGATAATGAAATTAAAAACATGTTTAATACCGAAATAAAAGAACTGACCATCACTCAAGGGCAGATTTTAACCAAATTGATAGATCGTGAGCTGGGTCGTACAACTTATGACATTGTTAAGCAAACAAAAGGAGGTTTCGCAGCGTTTTCCTACCAATTAATAGCTAGGGTAGTTGGGCATAATTTAAAAAACACCTACAATCCTACTGAAGACAGAGATATCGAATCTATCATTGTCAATTCTGGTTATTATCAATAATTAAAAATGAATTCAACCCAAACCATATATCCATTTAAAGCTAAATTATTAAGTGGAAAGGAAAAAACCTTGTCTGATTATAAGGGAAAAGTACTTCTAGTCGTAAATACAGCTTCTGGTTGTAGTTTTACTCCTCAATTAAAAGAATTACAAGAGCTAAGAGATAAATATGTAGACCAAGGCTTTGAAGTTTTAGGTTTTCCATCAAATGATTTTGGCAGACAAGAACCTTTAGACGGTGCAGCTATTAATGAGTTTTGCGAAGTAAATTATGGGGTTAAATTTCCTGTTTTTGAAAAGGTGATGGTAAGAGGAAATGAAGCGCATCCTTTATTTAAGTTTTTAAGTGAAAAGAAACTGAATGGGCATATTAATTCCTCTCCAAAATGGAATTTCCATAAATACTTAATTAATAAAAATGGCGAAGTAGTAGATTATTTTTATTCGTTTACAAAGCCAAATTCCTCGAAAGTTAAAAAAAGGATTCAGCACTTGCTGGATGAAAAATAAACAGATGAAATTAGATATACTTGTTTTTGCAGTACATCCTGATGATGCAGAATTAGGCTGTTCTGGAACTATTTTAAAACATATTGCCTTAGGAAAAAAAGTTGGGATTGTTGATTTTACACGTGGTGAATTAGGTACAAGAGGTAACGCGGAAACACGTGATGAAGAAGCTGCAAATTCTGCAAAGATTTTAGGATTGCATGCCCGTGAAAACCTAAGGTTTAGAGACGGTTTTTTCAAGAACGATGAAGCGCATCAGCTTGAAATCATCAAAATGGTACGCAAATATCAACCAGAAATCATTTTAACAAATGCTTTACATGATCGTCACCCAGACCACGGTAGAGCAGGAGATTTAACAAATGACGCTATCTTTTTATCAGGATTAATCAAAATTGAAACTGAACTTGATGGAGTTGCTCAAGAGGCGTGGAGACCTAGGTTAGTTTTGCAATACATACAAGATAGATACATAAAACCAGATATTATTGTTGACATTACTGAGTTTATGGATCAAAAGGAAAAAGCAATTAGAGCTTTTAAAACGCAATTTGATAGCTCAGACAAGCATGCCCCACAAACGTATATCTCATCGCCAGAATTTTTAGAAGCAGTATTTGGTAGAGCAATGGAATTCGGTAAAAACATTGGCGCTAAATATGGCGAAGGCTTTACTTGTAGAAAACTTTTAGGGGTAGAAAATCTATTTGATCTTAAATAGAAACAAATTAGGTTTATTTAAAGGGATTTCTAATTAATCCAAAGTTTCCCATTGCACTTTTCTCATATAGCGCAAAGCATGAAGAATTATATTTAGAATCAAAATTCACATCTCCTGGCGTTAAGGTTGAAGGAACGTTACTCCCTTCTAAAAAGAAATAAACCTTTGTGTTGCCATATTTGGTATGTGGCTTAAGGTTTCCATAATCAATAAGTTGAGCTTTAACTGTATCTTTTACAGTAACTGCATATATACGTTGAACTGGACCAGTGTTATTTTCATTTCTATAAGAGGCCACTTCTGTAAAACCACCTTTTAAATCTTCAATGCTTAATTGCGAGAAAGTGTCTTTCAGAATCCATCCTAAAACAATTAAAACAATAACTATCAAAAATATACTTTGCTTTTTCATTGTATAAAGTAAAGGCTGCAAGTTAAATTTATCAATCAATTTAAAGTCTATCTTAAGTTATAAAACCGCTTTAAAAAATAAAACCTGCTTAATGTTGGTTAAGCAGGTCTATTGTATGTTTTTTTATTTAAAGATTTGGTAAAATCTTTTCCATTGCTTCAATTCCTTCATCAATATGTTTTTTCTCAATACACAAAGCAGGACGGAAACGAATAGTTTGGTTTCCACACCCTAAAAACATCACATTATGTTCAATTCCTTTTTGAATAAATGAATTACGCATATCTTTTGTTGGGAAATCGAAGGCACATAGTAAACCACGACCACGAATATTGCTCATTTTGCTATATTTTGTTGCGAGTTGAGTAATCTGTTGTTTTAGATATTCTCCCACTTCTGCAGCATTCTGACAAAGTTGATCTTCACGTACAATATTTAGAATTTGAGTAGAACGAACCATATCTACTAAGTTACCACCCCAGGTAGAGTTAATACGAGATGGAACATTAAATACATTTCCTTCTACTTCTTCTACTTTTTTGCCTACTAAAATTCCGCAAACCTGCATTTTTTTACCAAATGCAACAATATCTGGACGAGCTTGCTCGCTGAAATGTTGGTGGCACCAAAACTTGCCAGTTAAACCTACGCCAGTTTGTACTTCATCATAAATCAAAAATGCCTCATTTTCATCTGCCAGTTGGCGAAGTTGAATTAGAAACTCTTCGCGTAAATGATTATCGCCCCCCTCAGATTGAATAGGTTCAACTATTATGGCACAAATTTCATCTTTATTCGTAGCAAAAGCTTGTTTAATTTGAGCAATTGAAGCTTCTTCTGTTTCTATTGCAGTTTTTAAATTTTCATCAACCAAAGGAAATTTTACCTGAGGAACCGAAACTCTAGGCCAATCGAACTTAGCAAACCATTTAGTTTTATCTGGTAATGTGTTTGTTAAACTTAAGGTATAACCCGTACGACCATGAAAAGCCTTTTCGAAGTGTAATACTTTAAACCCTTTTTCTTCTTTGTAACCTTTAGCAAAGTTTTTTTGAACCTTCCAGTCCATGGCAACTTTAATCGCATTTTCTACAGCTAAAGCTCCACCTGCAATAAAAAAAGCATGCGGTAAATAATCTGGAATGCCAACCTCTCCAAATGTTTTTACAAACTCTGCATATTGTTGAGTATATACATCTGAATTAGAAGGGTTTGCCATTGCTGCCAAAAGCAAATTGTGTTTAAAGCTTTCGTCATTAATCATTTTTGGGTGGTTGTAGCCCAATGGAACTGAAGCAAAACAGGTAAAGAAATCTAATAATCTACGGTTGTATTTTGAGTCGTAAATATAAGCGCCATTACTTTTCTCCATATCATAAGTTAGGTCAAAACCATCAGCTAAAATATGTTGCTGTAAAGTTTGATTTACTTGATCTGGTGCTACACTAAGTTGATACATAAAATTTATAGTTTTGGTATCTTCAAAAGTAGCAAAAAGCCCCTAATTATCAAAATTAAGCACTATTTTAAGGAAATTAACAAAATATAGGTTTAAACGATTTAAAGTATGTTTTTGAGAAAAATTTAACCGACTTTAACAAAAAACTTTGGCAAAATTTAATTTCACCAAAGTTTCAAAGTATCAAAAAGCACTTTTTTATGATGCGTTTGTCCTATACGAATCACTATAGAATTGATAAGCCAATCTATTTAATTAAGGCATTATATAACAGCGTTGAACTCAACTTACGTATGTCGTTTTTTCCGCCAGTATATTTTGGATCACATCCATTGGTGATCACCACAATGCCAAATTTCTCTTTAGGATCGAAAAACATAGAACTGAACAATCCATACGCAGACCCAGTATGCCCTTTCAGCATTTTTCCTGGTACAAAAGTACTATCAGCTCTCAAAGCCAATCCATAACTCTCTTCTTCTGAAACCTTTGTCTGCATTAATTTTGAATGTTTTTTAGAAATGATCCGTTGTCCATTATATTTTCCATAATTCATATGCATGGTCATATACTTAGCAAGATCTGTTGCAGAAATCTTCATTCCGCCAGTTGGCGAAAACAAAGGTGTACTATAACCCATTATATAATTTTTAATCTCTTCTGTTCGTGCAACATAAGCAGAAGGACTAGGGGTGAGTTTTTTTAGTTCATTATTATATTCATATAACGTGACAAAGCGGTTAGAGTCTAAGGCATCAACCCAATAGCCCCCATATAAACCTAATGGATTTAAAATATGGTTCTTAATGTAACTATCAAATCGCTCTCCTGATGTCTTTTCTATTACAGTGCCTACCATATTAAAATTCAAATTGCAATACATATAGCCTTTTCCAGGCTCGTAGTCGTTATAACACTTTTGCCAGTTTTTCCCTTTATCAGGATTGATTACATCTAGATTGAAATAACCCTGACTATCATTAATACTTGAGGTATGAGAAAGTACCATCTTCAAGGTAATAATGGTTTCTGGATATTTGGGGTTTCTAACCTTAAATCCTACTAATTTACTGAAGTCATCTGTTAACGACATTTTCTTTGCTTCAATCAACTGCATAATTGCTGTAGCCGAAAATGATTTGGAAATTGAGGCTATTCTGAATATATCATCATTTTTTAAAGGAATATTTTTCTCCTGGTCTTTTAATCCGTAAGAATGAGCATAAATGAGTTGACCATCTTTAACAACAGCTACTGCTACTCCTACAGCATTTGCTTTTTTGACTAAGTCCTGCATTTCAGAATCTACTTTAGCATTCTGACTAAAAGAATGGATTGCAAATAATAAGAAGAATGAAATGGAAAAAGCTTTTTTAAGCGAGATAAATGAAGTCATGATGCTAGTATTTTATTTTTAAACTTAACGATATAATTTTTTCAATGCAAGTAGGCTTAACTTTCTCATATCTTAAAAAATCGTTCTTTCATTCCTAAAATGCCAAGCAAACCTCCAGTATGTATCGCCAGAATTTTAGCATCTTTATTGAAGTAATTTTTAAGTGCTAAATCATAAATAGCAAAAAAGAGTTTGCCAGTATACACAGGATCAATCAGCATACCTGTTTCGGCAATAAAGGTTTTCATGAAATGTAGTAGTTCTGGAGTTGTTTTAGCGTATCCGCCGAAATGATAATCAGTGTGTAAATGTAAATTGCTTAAATCATTTTCATACTGACTTACTTCTTCCTTAATAAAACCCCCGCCTTTTAAAACAGGTATTACATGAAGTTGAGTAGACAGTTTTTGTTGGTTAATACCTTTTAATAATCCGGCAGCTGTTGTTCCTGTACCAGCGGCAATAAAAATGTAATCAAAGTTTTCAGTTAACTCAGTTATAATCTCAGCACAACCTTTTACAGCTGCTGCGCTTGCGCCTCCTTCATCAATAAAATAAGCTTGTTCATCATTGCCAAAGTAGGAGGTAAAGAGTTGTTGTTTATCCTTGTAACTTTCCCGATCGGTGAAAATAAGCTGCATTCCAAATAATTTGCACAATAGCAACATTTCATTTTCAACCTGTTCACCACGTACAAATGCAGTAGCCTTTAATCCGGCTCTTGCTGCGGCCGCTGCGGTAGCTACTAAATGGTTAGAATATGCCCCACCAAAAGTAACAAGGTGCTTTTTCTCTTTTAATGATACATCTTGTAATATGTATTTGAGCTTACGCCATTTATTGCCCGAAATGTAAGGGTCAATCAAATCATCTCGCTTAACATAAACTGAGTTTAACGAGTTAAAATTAAGTTGTTGTACTGGGCTATAGATTTGCATTAAATAAAAAAAGCTTCCCCAAAGAGAAGCTTTTATGTTGATGATTAAAAATTTTATTTGCCAAATCCGAAGCCAATACCACCATTTACATAGCTGTATTGTGCTTGAGTATAAGAAGCATATATTTTAAAGAATGATAGTTTTAACTGAAAGCCTACTGATGCTTTTAAGCCACTAATATCATTATTTTTAATAACTACTGGATCTGTATAGGTTTGCGTTCCATTTGGATTTGCAATTGTTGGCGCATCGAAATCATATGTGCCTAGCGCACTCAAATTAGATTTAGAAGTATTGAAACCAACACTAGCAAAAGGTGTAAAAAACAATAGGTTCTTAGATATAATCGCGTCCGCACTAAAGCCATTTATTTTAATGTCAACTTTCTGATTGGCATATTTGCCATTATTAATATCCAATGGTAAGTTATAATTTAATCTAGTTAATCCTAAAGCAACAGCTAAATCAAAAGGTAATAGTTTGTCCTTTTTGCCCATAATTAATGGTAATACTTCAACCTTAGCACCCACACCAAACATATTAATCGATCCTGCATCTTCACCTAATTTAACATTAGGAACTAAACGTAAAGAAACATCGATGTTTTTTGGTAAGCCTACAGTTAATTGTACTTGAGGAGAAGGAACGAAATGAATACCTGTTCCTTGTGGTAATCTAAACGTTTTAGTAGGATCAGCATTAAATTTCATTAAAGCACCATCATTGTCATCACCAAAAGCAGTTGGACCTATTCCATTTGAGCCTGTGGCAGGACTAACGTTTTGTAAGCCTAAGTTATTTGTGTTGTAAGTTTGATCTGATTTTGGTACAAAGGCTAACGTACCGGTAATCCGTAAATCGAATCTTAAAAAGCCTTTTGTTTTAGCGGATGTATTCCATCCTGAGTTTAAGCCTACACCTAATCCTTTAAAAAGAGGATTAATATACGCATCTACAAGTTTTGTAGCATCTGCAGGACTCGCTTTAAATAGGTCTCCTACATCTTCTTGTGCCAATAAATTTAATGGCAATAAAAAAGCGCTTACAATCAATAAAGATTTAAGCGCAGTTAATTTGTTTTTCATTTTTTGTTATCTGTTTGATTTTCAATCACGAAAGTAAATCTTTCTCATCAGATAAGGAAAAAAATTAAGTACTATTTTGACATTTTCAGTAAAAGCTTTCATAGGCATAAGGTTTATTACGTTCTCCTTAACAAAAAACAAGCCAAGATGTTTTTTTTAAAATTATCAAATTGTTAATCCTATTTTTGCAGCATGGAAAACAATATTATAGAGCAAGAGGAAGAACAAGATTTATTTGAGCATTTTAATATTGTTGTCGATAAAGGACAGTCTTTACTACGTATTGACAAGTTTTTGATGCACCGTTTAGAAAATGCATCACGTAATAGAATTCAAAATGCAATTGATGCAGGAAATGTACTGGTTAATAAGAAAACTGTAAAATCGAGTTATAAAGTAAAACCTTTTGATGAAATTTCGATTGTGTTTGCACATCCGCCACGCGATACAGAAGTTTATCCGGAAAACATTCCAATTGATATCGTTTATGAAGATGCCGATCTATTGGTAGTAAACAAACCTGCGGGAATGGTTGTACATCCAGGATTTAATAATTATACAGGGACCTTGGTTAATGCCTTAGCTTATCATTTTGAGCAGTTGCCAACATTGCCAGGAAACGATGGTAGACCAGGTTTAGTACACCGTATAGATAAAGATACATCTGGACTACTACTGATTAGTAAAAACGAAATTACTATGACTAAATTGGCTAAGCAGTTTTTTGATCATAGTATTACCAGGAAATACATTGCCTTAGCTTGGGGCGATATAGAAAAAGAAGGTAGGATAGAGGGATACATTGGTCGAAGTTTAAAAAATCGCATTGTAATGGATGTATATGATGATGAAGAAAAAGGCAAATGGTCGGTTACTAATTATTCGGTTTTAGAACGATTAGGTTATGTAACTTTAGTAAGTTGTCAATTAGAAACAGGTCGTACGCATCAAATTAGAGCACATATGAAACATATAGGGCATCCATTGTTTAGCGATGCAAATTATGGTGGCGATAAGATTTTAAAGGGTACAACGTTTACTAAATACAAACAATTTGTGAGCAATTGTTTCGAAATAATGCCTCGCCAGGCTTTACATGCACAAACTTTAGGGTTTATTCATCCAACTACAAAAAAGTACATGGAGTTTGAAGCACCATTGCCGGCAGATTTTAAAGCTGTTTTACTAAAATGGCGAAATTATTCACTACAACCACAATAAATGTATGTCGCATTATATTTTATTTAACGATGAATTTTTTGCCGCAGATCATGCGATTATAAAATCCAGTAATCGCGGATTTAAATTTGGTGATGGGCTATTCGAATCGATGCGCATGTGTAATGGTAAACTACAATTTGCAGAGCAACACGCAGATCGTTTAAGAGCAGGGATGAAAGCGTTGAAGATGGATGGTTACGCATTGTTAGATGAATATTTCCTTCGACAAAAAACCGCAGAGCTCCTTAAAAAGAACAAGTTTAATGGTAATGTTCGTTTTCGTCTTACAATTTATAGAGATGGAGAAGGTTTATACACACCCTCAATTAATAAAGCAGGATATTTACTAGAAGCAATTCCGTTAGAACAAACACATTACGAACTCAACAAAAAAGGTTTAATTATAGATGTGTACGATGAAATAACTAAATCCATTAATAAATTATCCAATTACAAAACGAGCAATGCCCTCTTGTATGTAATGGCAGGATTATTTCAAAAGCAACATCGATTAGATGAGGCATTGATTTTAAACCAACATGGTTTTTTGTGTGAAAGTACAAGTTCAAATGTATTTGTAGTTTATCAAAAACAAATTTATACACCTGCGCTTTCAGAAGGCTGTGTAGCTGGAGTAATGCGAAGTGTTGTTTTACAGCTCGCTAAAACCAATAATTTACCACTCATTGAAGCACAGATAAGTCCTGAAATTTTAAACGAAGCAGAAGAAGTTTTTGTGACTAATGCAAGTGGGGGAATTAGGTGGGTAATGGGTTATGGCAAAAAGCGTTACTTTAATGAGGTAGCTAAAGATTTGAGTGCTAAGTTAAATGCGTTGGTGTAAGGAAAGCTAGGAAGTAAACTAAATAGCTAAGCTCTCATGTAGTAACTACGTCATTGCGAGGAACGAAGCAATCTTACAACACCTGTAGACAATTTTATCGCTTTAAGATTGCTTCGTGCCTCGCAATGACACCCACTTTCTTATTGTTTTTAAAGTCTAACTACAATAACTTACAATCAATTTTTAGTATCTAAAACTCGAGTTACTTACAATCTCATCCCTCTTAAAAACTCATCAATCAACATTCGTTTTTTACCCTCGTATTGGACATCGGTTAGAGATATAAAGCCGTCTTTCGTAGCAAACTTTAAATATGTTTTTCCATCTGTTAAAAAGGCCCCGGTAGAAATAGCAGGTTCTTTATCTTCTAAGACTGCGCTAAAAATTTTTAAAGTTTTATCATTGAAAGTAGTAAATGCAGTAGGGTATGGACTTAATCCACGAATATGATTATATACCGTTTGACTTGGTTGGTTCCAATCTACCTTGCAAAAATCTTTAAATATTTTCGGTGCAGATTTTAATTCATCGCTTTGCGGTTGTGGCACCTCATTATAATCATCAGCCTCGATGGCTTTAACTGTTTTAACTAATAAATTTGCACCAACCACCATTAACTTATCATGCAAACTACCAGCAGTCTCATCGTCTGTAATGTCTACAGCATCCGAAAAAATGATATCGCCTGTGTCAATTTCTTGTTTTAAAAAGAAAGTTGTTACGCCACTTTCTTTTTCGCCGTTAATGATGACATGATTAATAGGTGCAGCTCCACGGTATTGAGGTAATAAAGAGCCGTGTAGATTGATGGTGCCCTTTGGAGGCATGTTCCAAACAATTTCCGGCAACATTCTAAAGGCAACCACCACAAATAAATCGGCATTTAAAGATATTAACTCTTCGATAAACAAAGGATCCTTTAATTTTAAGGGCTGCAAAACTCTTAAATTGTTTTCAAGGGCATACTTTTTTACCGCACTCTCGTTTAATTTTTGTCCACGACCTGCAGGTTTGTCTGCTGCGGTAACTACACCAACAATATCAAAACCAGCTTGTTGTAAAGCATTTAGAGAGGCAACGGCAAAATCGGGCGTACCCATAAAAACTATCTTCATCACTATTTGTTTAATGGTTGTTTTACAATTACAAAATAACTAAAAATTTCACTCATTATTTTTTCTACTTTATGGTTCCAACTTCCGAAGTGATTGATTCTAGTAGCCTTGTTTATGTGCATCCGGCACAACCAGGTATTTATAGAAAAGGGAAACCTGGGCATTTTTATTATGTAAATAAAAAGGGTGAGCGGATAAAAAATGAAGCCGATTTAGAAAGAATAAAGAAGTTGGTACTCCCTCCGGCATGGACAGATGTTTGGATTTCGCCTAAAAAGAACGGTTATTTACAAGCGATAGGGATTGATGCTGCGGGCAGAAAACAATATCGTTACCATACCGATTGGACATCTAGAAGGTCTGACCATAAATATTTTAGACTTTTAGAATTTGGTAAGGCTTTAACTAATGCCCGTAAGCACATTGCAAAGGACTTAAGAAGAAAAAATTTCGACGAGCGAAAGGTGCTAGCCATATGCTTGCAAGTAATGCAGAAAACCTTAATTAGAATTGGCAACGAAAGTTATAAAAAGGCATACGGCAGTTACGGATTGAGCACCTTAAAGGATAATCATTTTAAAGAAAACGGAAGTAAATCTACTTTAAGCTTTGTAGGCAAAAAAGGGGTAAAGCAAGAAGTGCAATTGAATGATAAAAGCTTGGCTCAGTTGGTAAAGAAATGTAAAGACATTCCAGGACAAGAGTTATTTCAATTTTATACTACAGGCAAAGCCCATAAATCGGTAGATTCTGGCATGATTAACAATTATATAAGAGAAATTACAGGAAGCGATTTTACTGCCAAAGATTTTAGAACCTGGGGAGGCACTTTAGAAGCTTTGAGACAATTAGCAAGTTGTACAGTTAAAACTCCTGATCTGCCTAAAAAGAAAGCAATTGTAGAAGTTTTAGATTGCGTAGCCAGTAAACTAGGCAATACCAGAGCTGTTTGTAAAAGCTCTTACGTTTATCCATTACTGTTAGAAACTTTTGAAAACGAAGGCTTACAGAAGTATTTAAAGAAAATAAATACGGTTAAACCAGATAGCCCGACTGCAATGGCCAATGATGAGAAAGTGTTAATGCAGTTCTTGAAACAGGCGAAAGCCTCCGCCAAAAAATAATTATCTTATTAATAGCTCTTGGTACGCTGCTTCAAAATGGGGTGTAGGTATACCCAAGTCTTTTCCCTGTCTTACCACATATCCAGTAATGGATTCTAACTCGGTGTTTTTACGCTTAAATTGAAAATCTCTTTGCATAGAAGAGGTAGTGGCAAAAGGAAGTGACTCGTAATGAGCCATTGCTTTATCTGCCGTACTTGGATCAACCTCTATGTTTTTCGCTTTAGCTAAGGCAGATGTTTCATCAATGAAGGTTCGAAGTTCAGCACTATTTTCTTTTAATAACTGACCAACAGGTTTTTCATAAAAAGATGTTGCTGTAGCTATACAAGATAAGAAAATGAATTTTTGCCAAATGAGTTGAGATATCTCCTCAGATAAAGTAGCTTCAACACCTGCGGCTTTAAACAAATCTTCCAGTTTCGATAACCTTTCATCGCTTTCTGCATCAAGCCCGAAGTAAATTTCTTGCCTATTGCCCATGTTTTCTACTACACCAGGCTCTTTTATTGCAGAAACAATGTAGGCACAGCCTGCTGGAACAAGATGATTTGGAAATTGTGCTCTTATCTTTTCTACGGCTTCAACTCCGTTTAATAAAGGAAGTAGTACTGTTTCTGTACCGATGCATGGTTTCAATTGATCTAACATTGCTGTTAAATCATAACTTTTTGTACAGATAATAATATAATCGGCAATGCCAATTTCCCTTGCATCATCTGTCGCTAAAAAAGGTGTTGCAATAAAATCAATGTCCCCTTTAATAACGTTTAAGCCATTTGCTTTAATTGCTTTTAAATGTTCTCCTCTTGCAATAAAATGTACCTCAATATCATCGTTCCCTGCGTAGGCTCTTGCTAACAAACCGCCAAAATAACCTCCAACTCCACCAATACCAGCAATTACGATCTTTGTTTTATGAATCATTTTTAATAGGAGTTTGTTAAGTTTTCAGTTGGTTTCTTACGAATATCGTCATTCCCGTGAAAACGGAATTCTAAGGCTTATATTACATTAATATTAGCTGGCCGAGCAATCGTGGTTCCCAATCGAGTTGGGAATGACATGTGTTTTATTTTTTTACCGAATGAACAGGTTGTTCGCTGTTCTCTTTTTGTTTAGCAGGATTTTTTGTCTTTGCTAAGGCAGGCTCTTTCGTATATACTTTATCTTCTGTTTTTTTGACCACTTTATTGCCTTTATCTACTTTACCTTTTGGCTGTGGCTCTAAAAAGTTGCTCGATACTTTTTCGCTTTTCTTTGTTTTTTCGTTGTTCATAGCTTTTGGAGAGTGAATGTTAATGGAAGAATGAATCTTATCATTTCATAACAAATAACAAACAACGCTTGTTTTTGGTAAATGCACTTAAGGTGTTAATCGTCATTGCGAGGTACATAGAAAGCCGAACATAGCGAGTTCACGACCACAATTAAAACAATAACTAATGAAGTAATCTTAGCTATGTATAATTATAAAACTATGTCGTCATTGCGAGGTACGAAGCAATCTTACAACTATGGGTAGGTAGGCTTTATATCGCATTAAGATTGCTTCGTACCTCGCAATGACGTGATAGATCCTTCACCTGACGACCGATAGGAGATTAATCGCATTACGATGCCCAGTCAAACTGAGCATGACGCGTGAAGGTGGAGGACGGCCTCAGTGGTGAGACGTTAAGAAAATCCAAAGAGTGGAGCGTTAAGAACAAAAAGCTGTTTGAGTGAAGCGAGTTCTTTTTGTTTAGCGGAACTATTGGATTTTTAGTCGAGGCAGTGCAGCCTTGATTGTTTGTTTCTTTATCATCAAGGATAAAGAAATAGGGGTTTCGGCGCCTATGAGCCGAGGCAAGGCAGTGCGGAGGATTATGTTATGTTAAAAGGAGCGTAGTCAAGACCTTTTTAAGATTCTTCAACTACGCTCAGCATGAAGGGATGGGTGCAGGTAAGTGTTGGTTTGGAGTATCGCATTACGATGCCCAGTCAAGCTGAGCATGACGCGTGAAGGTAAAGGACGGCCTCAGTGGAGAGACGTTAAAAATCCAAAGAGTGGAGCGTTAAGAACAAAAAGCTGTTTGAGCGAAGCGAGTTCTTTTTGTTTAGCGAAACGATTGGATTTTTAGTCGAGCCAGTGCAGCCTTGATTTTTGCGGTACTTTTTATCAAGAAAAAGTAGCTAGGGGTTTCGGCGCCTATGAGCCGAGGCAAGGCAGTGTGAAGGGTTGTGTTATGTTAAAAGATCCTTCGGCTGCGCTCAGGATGACGAACAGGCGGCTCAGGTGACGACCGGGATAGGAGACTAATCGCATTACGATGCCCAGTCAAGCTGAGCATGACGACTCATGATAGACACGGCCTCATTGGAGAGACATTAAGAAACCGTTTATCAAAAGAGATTTTTTTTGATAATAAGCTCCATCTCTCCGCTAAAAACAATAAAAAGGATGAGATGAAATCCAAGGTGGAGCGTTAAAAACAAAAAGCTGTTTGAGCGAAGCGAGTTCTTTTTGTTTAGTGTAACGAATGGATTTTTAGTCGAGCCAGTGCAGCCTTGATTTTTGCGGTACTTTTTATCAAGAAAAAGTAGCTAGGGATTTCGGCGCCTATGAGCCGAGGCAAGGCAGTGCGGAGGGTTGTGTTATGTTAAAAGATCCTTCGGCTACGCTCAGGATGACGGAATTAGTTCAGGATGACGGGAGCAATTCAGGATGAATGTACTCAGTATGAGCGTAGTCAAAGACCTTTTTAAAGATCCTTCGGCTACGCTAAGGATGACGACAAACTTAGGATGACATGATTAACCAGAATGCTAAAAACAAATTAAGGATATAACAAATACTTTTTACGCATTTCCTTGTACTGACTTAACCCAGGTTCCCAGCTTGCTCTAATTTCTTTTTCAGAAACACCATCAATAATTTGTTGTCTGAAATTACCCACGCCAATTCTTGCTTCAATGGTACCCACTTCAGCACTTAGTTTATTGTTAAAGAAATCTGCTTTACGTGGCGATGCCTTATACAACTCCATAATCCAACTTAAATTGATCTGTTTGGTTTTTCTAAAAGTATTGGTGTCGAAGTTTCTTAAATCTAATCCATAGCACACTTCATTCATAAACAATGGTGTTTCACTCATCCCTTTAATGCTTTTTGGTGTAAATGAAAACTCATATTTTCCTTTTAGGTAAGGAGCACCCACAATTGTAAAAGGATACATTGTACCGCGACCATGATTTAAATAAGTTCCTTCAAATAAACATGTAGTAGGATATAATAGAATAGATTGGTTAGTATTTAAGTTTGGTGATGGTTTTACCGGCAAGATATACGGCATATCGTGAGTGTAGTTTGCATTTTTAATCACGGTGATTTTGCACTTCATTTTGTCCTTTAACCAACCTTCGCCGTTTAACATTTGTGCATATTCGCCTAAGGTTAAACCATGCACAATTGGAATAGGTTGTAAACCAATACCCGATTTAAATTTAGGATCTAATACAGGACCGTCAATGTAAAAACCATTAGGGTTCGGACGATCTAAAATCATCACCTCTTTACCATCACGAGCGCAAGCTTCCATTACATGTTGCAAGGTGTTCATATAGGTATAAAAGCGAACGCCTACATCCTGAATATCAAAAATCATAATGTCTACATCTGCTAAATCTTCTTTTGTAGGCGTACTGTGTTTACCATATAAAGAGATGGCTTTAATCCCTGTTTTCGCATCAACCGCATCATCTACACTTACCCCAGCACTTGCATCCCCTCTAAAACCATGTTCAGGGCCAAAAATTTTAACAATGTTTACACCTCGTTTAAGTAAGCTATCTACCACAGTCACGTTGCCAATAATAGAAGTTGGATTAACCACCATCCCAATTCGTTTACCTTTTAATAAAGGCAAATACTTTTGAGTTTGCTCGACACCTGTCAACAGTTTTTTCCCAGACTTAGGCTTATCAATATTTTCGGCCTTTACTTTGTAGGGATTGGGTACATTAGGGTTCAATTTAACTTTTACTCCTTGACCGCAAGCAGTAAGGGCAAAAACAGTAAGTAACGATGTAAAAATGAAAGTGATTTTTTTCATGCTTAGGTTTTTTTAAGAATTATACGCTAAATCGAAATCGAATTAGCACTTTTGCTAAGTTACAATTTATTACAAATTTGAATATAGAATATTTCATAGCGAGGCGAATTGCCATAAAATCTGAACGTACATTTAGTAAGTTAATTGTACGCATCGCGATAGCTGGCGTAATGTTAAGCTTGGCTGTGATGATACTTTCTGTTGCTATTATTAAAGGTTTTAAAACCGAAATACAAGATAAAGTAAGAGGATTTATTGGCGATGTGCAGATTTACCGTTTCGATTTAAATGGTTCTTTCGAGAAAACGCCTTTTGTCCCTAATGATACTACGCTTCACTATCTTAAAAACAATACCAATCTAGAATCTTATTATCCCTTTGCTACCAAACCTGGTATTATTTCGGCCAATGGCGAAGTAGAAGGCATTAACTTTAAAGGAATTGACAAGACCTACGATTGGCGATTTATCCGCAAGCATTTAATTAGTGGAAGTGTGATAAACTTTGCAGATAGTACTGTGAATCAAATCTTAATCTCTGAGCATACAGCAAACCGATTAAAGCTTAAAACAGGAGATAGCTTTTTAATGCACTTTGTACAAAACCCTCCTAAAATAAGAAAGTTTAAGGTTGTGGGTGTGTATAGCGTTGGCATAGAAAACATTGATAAAAACTTTGCCGTAGGCGATATCAACATCATTAGAAGTGTAAACAGGTGGCAGCCTAACCAAATGGGTGGGATAGAAGTACGCATCAAAGACTTTAAGAAATTGAAGCTTGTAGCTGATGATGTGTATGCGAACTTAGAACTTAAACTACGATCGAGGTCTGTAATGGAAAGTACGCCAGAAATTTTTACCTGGCTCTCTTTGTTAGATGTAAATACGAGAGTATTGCTCTTTTTAATGATGATAGTTGGTGTGATTAATATGGTAACCGCTTTGCTCATTATGATTTTGGAACGTACTACCATGATTGGCTTGCTGAAAGCTATGGGTATTTCGAATTATAGCGTTATGAAAATCTTTTTGTACAATGCCATTTACTTAGTCGGCATTGGTTTAGTGTTGGGGAATATATTAGGTTTAGGTTTAGCGTATTTTCAGCAGTATTCGCATGTGTTTAAACTAGAACAAACCAATTATTACTTGTCGTACGTGCCAATAGAGATACATTTTGTAGATGTGTTGCTATTAAACGTAGCCACCATTGTCATTTGTTCTTTGGTACTATTAATTCCTTCACTATTAGTGAGTAGAATTAGTCCGTTAAGGGCGATTAGGTTTAAGTAGGAGTTTAAGTCACGTCATTCCCTTGCGAATGGTTATTCCCAAGCTCGTCATTCTCGTGTAGACGGTATTCCCAAGCTCGTCATTCCCGTGCAGACGGGAATCTTAAAGCAAAATATTTTCTATCGCATTACGATACCCAATCGAGTTGGGTATGACGGACGACACTGCGTCATTCCCGTGCAGACGGGAACCCTAAAGCGAAAAGAATGTATTTGTTATTTTCTACAGCGTTACGATACCCAATCGAGTTGGGTATGACGGAACAAACTGCGTCATTCCGTGCAGACGGTTACTCACCCGCTCGTCATTCCCGTGTAGACGGGAACCTTAAAGCGCAAAAAAGGTATTTGTTATTTTCTGCAGCATTACGATACCTAATCGAGTTGGGTATGACGACAAAACCAACTAACTACCGTCTCTTGGGCTGATAATAAAGTATAATTGCTCCGCCTGTAAAGGTTTTAGTCTTCACTAGCTTTAGCAGCGTTCTATCTTTAATATCTTCGAATAATAGCGAGCCACTACCTGCAATTACTGGATATACACACAATTGCAATTCCTCAATTAAGTTCAGTTTCAAGAGCTGTAGTATTAAACTGCGACTACCCACGAAAATGTCTTTACCAGATTGTTGTTTCCATGCAAAAACTTCTTCTTCTAGATTTCGGGTTGCCAAGCTGGCACTTTCCCAGTCTATAGCTGTAAGGCTGTGAGAAAAAACGATTTTAGGAACTTTGTCTATCGCCACCGCAAATTCGTTCATGGTTTTTTCTTCCGAGGGATTGGCTAGTATGGTTCGCCAAAACTCCATTAATTGATAAGTGATGCGGCCATAAAGCATCACATCTGCCTCCGCTAATAGATCTGCATAATGTTGATGTACTTCTTCATCAGGAATTCCTGCGGTGTGGTCGAAAACACCATCAAGTGTCATGTTAATTGCGGCGATTACTTTTCTCATGGCTTGGTTCTTTAAAGTCCGATAGGTTTTAATTGAGCAAACAAACCTGTAGCACTAAACTAATAAAATAAATCAAGTTTGTTTTCGTACCTCGTTATCAATTAACTAAGCGAATATCAATTAACCTTTTTAAAGTCACCAAGTTTATAGATATCATAATATCTTTTAACAAGTCCGTTGATATATCTTTTCAAGTAATTCTCACTTAAAAATGAATTGGACCAATTGTCGTATCGTTGACATTGAACACCTAAATAAAAGAAGTATAAGCTTACTCCAAGTATGGGTATAAGTCGTTTTTCTTCTTCGCTTATTGGTGTTACAGACTCGTAGCCTTTAATAAAGCCTTCAACTTTTGGTTGATAATCTTTTGCCTCATACTTCTCTACATTATGTAGCTGTAAAATATAGTAAGCAATATCTAAGCAAAGCCAACCATTTCCGCAGAAATCAAAATCAAAAATTGTTATTTTATCGTCGCTTGTAATATTTAGATTATCAAACCAAATGTCTAAATGAACAACTCCCTGTCTCATTTGAGCAATGTCTGCATTTTCAAACTCGGCTAACAAATAGGTTTGAGCAGATTTCATAAAGTTCATTTCATCTGTTTCACTCCCCAAAAAAGATGATATCTTTTTTAATGAGTCAATAAGAATAACTTCGGGAGAATAGTTAATACGATTTAACCGCTGGTTGTTGGTAACCATATGCAATCGAGCCATATGTTGACCAATAAGGAAGTGTGTTTCTTGTGGAATTACATGTAGCTTTTCACCCTTTGCAAAAGTAAAAAGCACCCCAAATCTGTCGCCCTCTGGTGCGTTTAACGTTTGTACATAATTACTTTCTTTATCTAATAGCGGATAAGAAATAGAAATAGCATTTTCTTTGAGTTGATTTAACAATTTAATTTCCTCTTCTATCTCAGTTCTTGAACGCCAATTCAAACTATAAACTCTAAACACAAATTTGTCAGCATTGTCTGTTACCAAATAGGTATCATTAATTCCCGCTTTTATCAATTGACATTTGACATCTTTACCCAATGAATATTTTTCTTGTAAGAATAGTCCTAGATGTGTTGCAGAAAGATTAGAATTAGTTACTGGAAAAGTTTTCATTTGGTGTTTGTTCGGTATTTAATTGTGCCAATCGTTTTTGGAATTATGGAGTAAAGGTATGTTTGCGGAATAAATGTAGACTGTGTTAAATAGTAAATAATTTAAACCCTCTTGCTGGTAGGTCTATGACGTGTACATTTAAATTATCAAAAATGCTTAATGTCTTAGCGTAAACTTTACTAGTATTTCACGCAATAGGTGTGAGCTAGAGTAGGATAAGAAAATATAGCATCATATCTATCTCCACTAATTTGCATAAGTTGATGTATTTCTTCGTCAGGAATGCCTGCATCAAATGTCATATTAATTGCTGCGATTACTTTTCTCATTGATGTTGTTTTTTAGCATTTATCATGATCTCAGGTTTAACAATGCGTCGGAATAGAAATCTAAACCTTCACCAAAGAATTGCATGTCGTTTTTATTCTACCACTTCAGCTTCTTCAATTTTATTTTCTTTATCCAGCTCATACCAATGAATGAATTGTCTAATTGCATTTTCTTTTGTGTAGCCTGGATTGTTTCCAAGAAAAATGACTTCTAACTCTTTGATTTTGTTGTATTTTTTTTGCGAAAAGATCTTATAAAGTTTATCTACATTATAATATTTTTTTAAAACCTCATAACTATCTTTTTTAAAATCAGTTTTGTAAGGTTCGGGATGTAAAGAACTATAAATTGTCGAAGTCAATTCTTCGATAATTATTTCTTGGAATTCTTTGTTTTCCTTCATACATTTATTGATATATTTTTCAAGTTGTTTTGGAGATTTTAGGTACCAAATCTCTAACAATCTATAAATATGACTTGAATGTCTTTGAAATAAATTACTATTATTTTGATAAGAATCGATTAAAGTTCGATTTAATAAAATTTCTTCTAGTTTTTGGATATCATTAGCTTTAATTATGTAAGCGCCATCTTTATTACCGGCAATTAACCAACGAAGGATCTCAAATAAAAATTCTAGGTCTGCATTTAGAATTAATTCTTTTGTAAACTTATAAAGATTTGTATAATCATTATGATTTTCCAAAAATCTAGTGATAGTGATTGCTACTTGAGTTTTTTCATTAAACCCAAGAAAAAATGTTCCTCCTTTTATTCCTTCAAATTTATTTTGGAACCTACAAAGAATTTTAATCACAACTTTTTTTTGTTCCCAGTTTAATTCGTTTTGATATATACTTAATTTGTTTTTAAGTTCTATAGCATTAATATTTTTTAATATTTCCTCCGTTTCACTTTCAATTTCATTAAATTTTTTATGTGTTAACCTATTTAAAAATTCTTCAAAATAGACATCAGATATATCATTTTCTGGAATGCTATAAAGAAAAAATCTATGGAAGTATCTTGAGGAAACAATTCTTTTTTCTTTTGTCCAATTATTATTTACATATGGATAGTTAAAGCTTTCTAGTGCTTCTTTAATTAATGGGAATAGATATTTAAGCAAATCTAGAATTGCTCTTTCTTCATTTTTGTGTAGGTCTTTGTTTAATGCACCAAGCTTATCTTTAAATTCGTCTTTCTTTTTTGTGTCTGAATCTCTAGAGTATACATTTTCATAAGAATCAATAAAATATTCTGGAGAACTTTTTATGAAATCATAGTGTTCAGGATAGAATAATTTTACGCCTTCAAATAAAATTAAATCTGCAATGTTGACTTCCCCAATTAATAATGGAATTAAAAAAGATAGAGAATTCGCATATCTTATTGCTAATCTTGGAGTATTGATTTTAGGTAAAATATTCTCGGAAATCTGATAGGCAACAGTAGAGGCTAAATTTTGTTCCAAATTAATGCCATTTGCATTCAAAACATTATTAACTAATTCAAAAGTAAAATTTGTTAAATCACTTGAAAGTGCTTTTGGGATTCTTAGAGGAACTTGTATGATTTTTTCTAAAAAATTGTATCCAGCATTTTTATTACCCTCTGCATATCTTTCACCAATAGCAGACGCAACCATTTCATCATCAAAAGATAAAATGTAATAAGTATTTGAAAAATCCCCTGTTAATTTAATTAATTTAAAGAGTGCAAAAAGTTCTTGCTTATCTAATCTATCGATATCATCAATTATAACGACAACTTTTTTATTACTTTCCTTTAAAAAGTCATTTACTCTTTCTTTTAATTTTTCTATATCTGCATCTGATAGTGATTCGCCAATTTTTGAAAAGTCTAAGTTTATAACACTCCCTATACTTCCATACTTAGCAAAAAAAGAACCTACTTTTTCCTTAATATTATTTAAATCTTTATCTAAAGCAATTGATATGTTTTTAAAATAATTTAATATTAAAGTATCTTCGTCTTTAAATCTCCAAGGATTAAATTTTACGATTAAAATTTCTGGATTGCACAACAAGTCTTCCTCAATCATGTTGAGAATTGAAGATTTTCCTTCTCCCCAAATTCCATAAAGACCGATTACTAATCCTTCTGCAGTTTGCCTTTTTATTAATGTTTCGGCAATTCTTTTCGAAAAATTATTTCTTTTAAATCTATCTTGGTTCTTTTGATTTATTGGCTTGTCAGAATTGTAGATTTGATGCATAGTTTAATATAATAGCATATATTCGTTTGACTAATTTCACATAAATTGCATTGCTGTAGAACAATTATATTATCTGCACCAAATTAAACAAAAACGGATGAACTAATATGAACCGCCGTCAGCCTATTCTAACAATTTTACTCTTATGTTTTGTGGTTCTTTTCTTTTTCTAGTTCTAATCTAGTTCTAGCATTTTCTAAAAGTTCAGAATAAGTTAAAATAGTGATATTCTTTAGAGAATTAGTTAATTCTTTATAAGCTTGAAGGCTGTCATTGTTATAATCTTTGCGAGACACTCTTTTTCTTACTTTTTCATCTAAACTATCATAGTCTTGAGAAAGTTTAGACCAAGAACCCATAATAATAAGTCCTTTTGGTCGGATAGTTTCAACGTGAAGCGTGTCGCCTATCCTAGAGTTTAAAAATTCTCTTAAATTTTTATTGTCAATTTTATACTCCTCATCATTATCCTTATGAAGACTTGTTATATATCTTTCAGTTTGAGCAATTGCTATAGATAAATCTTTGCTTGGATAAAACTTCCCTCTTCCATTTCCATATTCTAAAAGGTATTTGTCAGGTCTTTTAAGTTCAACTACTTCAACATCACCTAAATGATTTATTAGGATTAAATCGAACTGAGACCTTGAACGACCATGCCTAATTACATATTTATTAGTGTTTAATAATGCTGGAACCCCAAACAGGCAATACTGCCCATAATCACTTAAAATTCTTTCCATAAGATGTTCAGGTCCAGTAATTGAAGTTTTAAGAAATCCAAATTTTTCGTTTCCGATTTCTTTGGCTACAGAAGCAGTTATATTATTTACCTCTAGAATCTCCTCTATAGTTTTTAGAAGCCATTGCGTCTGCTTATTAATTTGCTTTTCAATAACAACTTGGTTTGTCTCTCCAATTTTTAAATTTTTAGTTAAAGTAATAATATCTTCTTGATTTATTTCTCCGCTTGCTATAATCTCCTTAAGAAGCAAACCATAATCTCTGTTACTTTGTAATTCTTTCGTATTTAAGTCATAGCTATTTTTAAGAAATGGTATAAACCGATTAAAAACCCGCTGGGATTTCTCAATATTTTCTTCTCCCTCAATTTTAACAATATTGTTATAGTTATCAAGGTCTATATATAAATGATGTCCTTCTATTTTATTAATATCGCAAATAGTAATTTTATGTATTTCAATATTTTCTAAATGCTTAAAAACAGAATAAACTTTATTTATATTATTAGGTGGGTTAAGAATATTTGTATTTAAAATATCTAAACTCCTATGAGTAATTTTAATTATTACAGAGTCAATATTTGAAACTGTGGATACTTTCTCAATATTTCCTGGTTTGTACCTATAATTTAAATATTCAATTTCAGTTTTTCGTACTTTAAGCAGTAATTTATTTTCAACAAAATAGGAATTTTTTCGTTTTACAATATTCTTATCTAAGGCTAATCTTGATAATTTCGTTTCAAGTTTTTGTTTTTCTGTTTTGAAATACTTTCTTGCCATTATATGTTTAAAATATACATAAATTATAGATTTACACTATACTTAGCGTCTTAAAATTGTTCTAAATCAAATCAGAACTTAAATAGATATTGAACTAATAACATTTATAATAGATATCCATTTATCAGAGACCAATCATCTCTAAATTAAAGCTTCTAATTTCCTTAGCCATACGGGAAACCGTAACCACCACAAAAAATTGGGACATCATCATAGAGAGTAGCGTTAATACTTTAACTAAGGTAACTTAAGCAAAGCGTAATACCAAATGTGCCAATAAGTTAGCGCCCGCACTTCATTTTATTCCTCCTTCTTTGCTATCTTTTGGCTTTCTCTATATTGCGCTACGGTAATGCCAAAGAAATGGCAAACATGATCTACCGTTACCTTTTTAGTACCTGTAATACCATAGGTTTGCTTAATTGTTGACAATATCCGGTAACTTGTAGTTTCACAGCAATTCTTTAATTGCCTAATGTTTTTAGCGTGAACGAAGATTTCATTTTGCATACTCATCCTATATTAATTATACATGTTAAACTTTAATAATGGGATGATATTTAAATATAGCGAATAGTTGTAAAGGCGGAAACTAAGCGCTAAAGGATTGGCAAAATTTAACAAACATTAACTATTGTAGCTAAGACAAGCAGCATTGTATGCGATACATTGGCTTACATCTGCTATACAAAGGCCATTGTAGCTCAACATTGTTCTATTGTATGCGATACATTCGGGATTGTATGCCAAACAAGTGTCATTGTATGCGGTACATTCGTCATTGTATCGCATACAATGACCAACATCTGCGGTACAAATGATAAAATTACCAAGGCCATTGCGCATACCATTTGCTTTATGAACCAGAAAAAATATGCCTTTAATATAGCATAGGCTAAGAAATTAGCTATAGTCGGAAAGATGTTAGGGCGAATGGAGGAGTTGGATAACTGAGCTGAAGCACTTGTCAAAAACCCCTATTATTATTAAAAACCACCAATTACTACTCATTACTAGTCAAAACTTGTCATTCTTAGTCACGACATTTTGCTGAACAAATGTGCCACTGTACTTTCGTTTCGAAGGCAATGGAGCCTTCCTTTTATTTATCTACAATGAAAATTCCTAAATTAAATTTAAACTATCAGCGCTACAACGATGCAAAGCTCGATCAGAAGGCACAAGCTATTCAAGTAGCATTAACTGGAAATCCTAATTTTACAATTACGGCAACACTAGCTGATTATATCATTGTGGCCAGTAATTTTTCTACAGCACTCACGGCAGCATCATCGAGAGATCGAGTAGCGGTGTCGTTAAAAAATGATGCACGAGAAGCGCTATTAAGTAGCTTGCGGTTATTGGCTCAAACTGTCGAAGCTGCGGCAGAAGGCAATCGCTCTAAACTGATTAGTTCGGGTTTTGATTTGGCAACGGATAGTGATGCCGCATTAAGTTTGTCGCCACCACAAGAGTTCTCTTTACAAGATGGGACGAGCCCAGGGGAGATTAAGTTTGTGATTAAGGCGGTGGAGAATGCGAAGTCGTACATTTTCGAATACACCGAAGAGCCGTTAACGTTAGAGAGTAGTTGGGTTTCTAAAGGTTCTTCAAAACGTGAGTATACATTTTATGGTTTGCCAAGTAGTAAACGCATTTACGGTCGTGTGGTTGTTATTGGCACTCGCGGTCAGGAAGTGACTAGTAGTGTGTTGACACGGATGGTGCAGTAGGGGATTAACGTCATCCCCATGAAAATGGGGACTTAATGCATAATGGTTTATTGCTTTACGATTAGCTGCGCTGAGCACTTCGTGGTTCCCAACCGAGTTGGTAATGACTGAGTAGATCAGGTAGCGTTATTCTTATACGTCTAGGTCGTCATTCCCGTGAAGACGGGAATCTTAATGCTAAACGTTTTTCTATCGCTTTACGATTAGCTGCGCTGAGCACTTGTGGTTCCCAATCAAGTTGGTAATGACGGATCTATTGGTATCGTCATCCCCGTGAAAACGGGAATCTTAATGCTTAAGGGTTATTGCATTACGATTCCCAATCGAGTTGGGAATGACGAGGTGCATAACGCATGCGCTATTTCTTTGCGATTAGATCATCATTCCCATGAAAATAAGGATCTTAATGCATAAGATTTGCTCAACGCAACTAATTTTAACGTGTAACGTTGTTAGTAATCCAATACTAATCGAATAGAAGCGACAAATATAACTTATGGAAAGAGGAGGTTGCGTTTATATACTTACAAATGTGTTTAATACTGTCTTTTACATCGGTGTTACTTCTGATTTATTTTCACGAATGGCAGAGCATAAAGACAAAGTTTATCCAAAGTCGTTTACGGCAAAATACAATTGCAGTAAACTTGTGTATTATCAAATGTATGCTAACATAGAAGAGGCAATTGGTATGGAAAAAAGGTTAAAGAAATGGAACAGGGATTGGAAGATTAAATTGATTGAAAAAGACAATCCTATGTGGAAAGATTTGTATAGTGAGGAGTTATAATATCTAGACCGTCATTCCCTTGAAACAGGGATTTTAATGCTTAAGGGTTATCGCTTTAAGATTAGCTGCGCTGAGCACTTCGTGGTTCCCAATCGAATTGGGAATGACTGGGTGCATAAGACATGCGTTATTTCTGTGCGTCTAGTTCGTCATTCCCGTGAAAACGGGAATCTTAATGCGAAACGCTTTTCTATCGCATTAAGATTCCCAATCAAGTTGGGAATGACGTGTTGCATAAAAAGGTTGCTATTGCTTTAAGATTAGCTGCGCTGAGCACTTCGTGATTCCTAATCAAGTTGGGAATGACGGGTGCGTAAAAACCCTAAACCACTATCCAATCCTTTTGTTGTAAACCAGCAAACTCTGTTCTTGGAGGTAAGTTTAAATAGGGATAGGTTACTTTAGATAAATACAGACCCGTTGGGTGTGCAATTTCTAAGAGACCTGGCGTTTCTTTGGTGATGAGTAGATTTTCGAATTCATCCACACTCATGTTTCCTGTTCCTATTTTTAACAGCTTGCCCGTGATAATCCGGATCATCTTGCCTAAAAAACGATTAGAGGCAATATGAAACCGAATTTGATCGCCATTTGCGGTGGTATATAAGTCGGCTTCCATCACATTGCAAATGGTGTGTTCATTTTTATCTGGCGTGGTACAGAAAGCTCGGTAGTCTTTATATTGTGGTAATAAAGCGGTCGCCTTTTTCATTGCTGCCAAATCAAGTTTGCCCAAGTCGTAATAAGAACTCAACTGACTTAAAAAAGGGTTTTTGTAGGTATGGATGTAATAATCGTACTGACGCTGAACGGCATCAAACCTAGCATGTGGTTTTCCTGCTAAAGGGATAATATCAAAAACGGCAATGTTGTGTGGTAGTACCTTGTTTAATCGAAATACTAAATCGAAATCCCATTCTTGTGCTATATCTGCATGGAAAAAGAACTGACTGGCGTGTACACCTGAGTCTGTTCTTCCGCAGCCATTAATGGTTAAGGGTGTTTTGAAAATCTGACTGAGCTTGTCTTCAATTACTTCTTGCACACTGTTTACTTTTGGCTGTTTTTGCCAACCGCTGTAAGTATGGCCGTTGTAACCGATATGGAAGAAGTATCTCAAAGGAAATGGTTTTTAGGTTGCAAAGGTAATGAAATGCGTAAAAGATTTGCTATTGCTTTGAGGTTGCTTCTCGATTTTTATTCGTCATTGCGAGGTACGAAGACAACCGAGCGTAGAGAGCTCACGAACACAATTAAAATAATACTAATTGTGAGTAATCTTACTACTATGGGTGGGCAGGTAAAACGCTTTAAGGTTGCTTCGTGCCTCGCAATGACGTAATGTATATAAAAGGTTTACTATCGCTTTAAGGTTGCTTCGTACCTCGCAATGACGACAGAGTTGGGAATGAAGCGGTGCTTACGCAAATACTACCCCTGCATCTTTACCAACTTTTTTAACCCTAAGCAACAACCGTAATGTAAACCATCATGACATGCAATGAAGGCGACAGCATCATCTATGCTAGTTAAGGTTAAACCTGGGAAGGTTGAAATGGTGTAAGGGTTATAGTTATCGAATAAGTTTTGTTCTAAGTCGATGGCTAATTGATCGATGGTGCTTAGCAGATAACCTTTCATTTGTTCAATTTCCGCAGCACTGATATATCTTTCTGGTTTAGATCCATTTTTATACAAATCGACTAGTTCTTTTTCAATTACCAATTCATTACCCGATAAACGGTAGCACAATAACTGCTGACTTACTACTAAATGCCCCATTTGCCAAGCCAAATTATTGTTAAATCCTGTAGGGATATAGTTTAGTTCATCTGTAGTTAAATCTGCTATATGACTTAGTAGTTTGTTTCTTGCTGCTGTACTGATTTCTATATTTTTCAAAGCTCTATTTTGTTATTGATGTGAATGCTATAATTCCTTGTGATTAATTTTTGCCCTTTAACTTTTTACCATAACCTAACCATAACAAGCTATTGATAATGAATTGATTTTGTGTTTCATTTTCAAAGGTATGCGATAAAGAGGTCGTGGTCTTTCCAAACTTGTGTTCGTAATCCATATCGTTATGACCCATGTTTACATAGATCATTTTATAGTTTTTATTACTCCATGCGACAGGATAATAACCACTGTGCCAGATCTCATGGGCTTTTGGTCCTGTGCCTAAAGGAAAGCTTGTAGAGTCGACTGCAAGTAAAATATCAATGTTTGGGTTTTTGCGTAAGTCCTTCTCCCACCTGTACCATTCATTAGGTTGAGATTTGAAAGTGCTTGGCAAGTTTTTAGTAACCGGATGATTGGTGTTCGTTCTTAGAATTGCAGACGTTGGTCGCCAGGTATTGCTACCATATTGCCCCGAGCCTAAAAACTCATTGTGGTACCAATCCCAGTTTTGTGGATAGGATGATGGTGTTAGGGCAAAAGCCGAAAAGTGAAAGCCCATCCAAGCTCCACCATTTTTCATGTAGTTTTCAAATGCTAATCGCTGTTCAGGTTGATCGGGACGTGTGTCTAAAAACAACACCACTTGATATTTTGCTAAGAAGGTTGCGTTTAAATTGCTCCAGTTTGAAGTAGAATCATAACTGAAGTTATATTGCTCTGCCATTTTTGGAAACCATGCATTTGCTTCATGTACATAACTTACATGAGCTTGATCGTTTACGCCGGTGTAAAATGCAATTACGTGGAACTTAGGCTTTTGAGCGGAGATCAAACTGCAACAAAATAGGCAAAGGAAAGTTAAGAGGAGTTTGTTGATTTTAAGCATCAGAGTTTCTTTTTATTAAAAAACCACATAGGAACATAGCTGACATAGGTTAAAACGTATAACTATGTGCTACTATGTTTCTATGTGGTAAATTTAGATTGCAATTATTTTGTTGCTGTTGGTTTAGCGTTTTTAACGTAAGTATCTAACCATGTATTCATTTCCCAAAGCATGTGCAAGATATTTTCTTTTCCTCTATAGCCGTGAGCTTCGTAAGGTAAATACACAAAACGAGTGGTACCACCAAAACCTTTAATGGCATTAAACAAACGCTCACTGTTAATTGGGAAAGTACCTTGATTATCATCCATCTCTCCATGAATTAACAAGATTGGCGTCTTAATTTTGTTAGCATAACTAAATGGGCTCATTTCATAATACAATTGAGGAGCATCCCAATAGGTACGGTCTTCATTTTGGAAACCAAAAGGAGTAAGAGTTCTGTTATATGCACCACTACGGGCAATACCAGCTTTAAATAAATTGGTATGCGCTAATAAATTGGCTGTCATAAATGCACCGTAACTATGTCCACCTACAGCCATTCTATTTCTATCGCCTACGCCCATATCACTTAATTTGTTAATCGCAGCTTCCGCATTCAGTTTAAGTTGCTCTACAAATGTATCGTTAGGTTTTTTACCATCTTTAGCTACAATTGGCATTTCTGCATTGTCTAATACCGCATAACCTTGGGTTACGAAAAACAACGGACCGCCAGAGCTGATAGTCGTAAATTTATCTTGTGAACCTCTAATTTGTGCTGCATCAGTTGCCGAGTTAAATTCGCGAGGGTAAGCCCATATTAATACTGGCAATGGACCATCTTTTTCTTTGTTGTATCCTTTTGGTAAGTATAAATCACCTGTTAAATCAATACCGTCGGCACGTTTGTAAGAGATCTTTTCTTTAGTTACACCTTCAAGCTGCGCATAAGGATTAGTAAAATTGGTAATCTTTCTATCTGCGACACGTAACACCAAGTTTTTAATATAATAGTTTGGTGCATCTTTCTGACTTTCTCTACGGGTTAATAACACTAACTTCTGTGGATCTAATACATCGGTTACCATTTCAAAGCTGCCTGGTTGACTGCGCCATAAAATTTCAGATTTTTTAGTGTTTAGATCAAACTTTGCAAGAAAAGGTAAATCGCCTTTGGCAGATGCACCTGTAGTATTGTTTAATAATAGTTTTGTGCCACCATCTGTGGTTAAAACAACTTGTCGACCGTATTTATTTTTTTCTGTTACTGGGAAGCCAGGATTATTATAGGCATCATTTGTACTTAATTCATATAATACTTCTGTTGCACCAGTAGTTGGATTAAAACGGCTCAATCTACTCATCTGTTTGGTTCTTGAGCTTTCTCTAAATAAAGCGAAGGTCGAATTTCCCCAAGATAAGCCGCCAAAGCGCCATTTAGTTTTTAAAATTTCTTTTGGTGTTCCTGTAAATGGAGCAGATAATTGCATTACTGCATCATGAAATTCTACATTATTTTTAATTAAACCACTATCTAAAGGTTTAGTCCACACTATACTTGCTGGTTCATCATCACGCCAGTCGAAACCTCTAGGTACGTTTTGCACATTGTCGTAACCAGAAGGTCTTTCTTCGCTAGAAGGTAAGTTTGCTAATTGCTTAACCACTTTTCCAGTTCTATCTGTAATATTTACCACCGATGGAAAACCTCCGGCAGATACTAAATAAGAGAATGGTTTTTTGATGGTGCGTAGCATTAAGTAATTTTTATCTGGCGATACAGAAATACCGCTATAAATTGCTGGTTTACCGATTAAGGTTTCTACACCTGCTTTATTTTGTACCAATTGTGAGGTAGCAAAGAACTCAAATAATTGTTCATCAAATGGCGATTTAATTAAATCTTGTAAGGTTGGGCTAGGTGCCGCCTTACCTAAGTTTTGCTGAATGGTTGGTCCTTTAGGTGCCAAAGGACGAGTTGGGGCTAAATTAGCAGCTTTAACAGCTACTCTATACAATAGCGTATTGTCATCAACCCATGTTGCACCACCACCCATAATTGCATTTATAGGTTGTTTGTTTACCTTCATTGCTTTACCAGTAGCCACATCTATTACATATAAATCAACTCTGTTTTGAGTAGTCTGTGTAAATGCAATTTTAGTCTCGCTTGGGTTCCAGCTTACACTGCTAGCATATAATGGCCTTGGCAAACCTGTAACCGCCATTGATTTGTCGGTCTTAATATTTTTTAAGGTGAAGTTATTGATAAAGGTTTGGCGACTTGCCGAGTAATTATTTGGATTGATACGCATACCAGCAATACGATACTCTGGCATGGCTAATTCTTCTACAGATGGGAAAGAATTACGTTCGCTAAACAACATCCATTCAGCTTTACTATCAATGCTCACGCTAGGTGTTGGTTTTGCTAATAATAGATCTGCAATTGCCTTGGGTGGCATTTGATAATTGATGGCATCTTGTGCGAAAATACTCCCGCTAATGGCAATTAGAAAGATGTTAAGGATGATTTTTTTCATTTCGTTAGTTTAAATTTTCCAAACATAAACTTACAAAATTATTGTACAGATTAATCTGTTGTATCGAAAAAAAGACAGGTCGTCTTCGTTGATTGTAATTCGCAACTGATTGGGAAAACGACAAACCCCGTCATTCCCAACTCGATTGGGGATCTTAAAGCTATAAACCTAAAGCATTACGATCCCCGTTTTCACGGGGATGACGCCTAGCTGCAAAGGAATAACGATAGATTTCGTCATTCCCAACTCGATTGGGAACCACGAAGTGCTCAGCGCAGCTAATCTTAAAGCAATAAACCTAAAGCATTACGATCCCCGTTTTCACGGGGATGACGTCTGGCCGCAAAGGAATAACGATAGATTTCGTCATTTCCAACTCGATTGGGAACCACGAAATGCTCAGCGCAGCTAATCTTAAGCAATAGATCTTTAGCATTAGGACCGCCTAGAAGCACGGTTAATTTATTTCTTACTAGGGGTGAAAGTGAATTTTAAATTTAACCCTACCGTATTTATTTTGAGGTTCTTTTCGCCCATACTGCCAATGGCAGGTTTAAAGTAAGGCTCGAAGATTAAAGAATTGTTTTTACCAATGTTCTGATTAATACCAATGGCGAAAATGGCGCTGTTTGCAAAATCAAATCCCTTTAATTTTGTTCTTTCTACTTCTTCTTTTGGTTCAGAAGTATATCCGAAACTAGATACTGTATTTACATTGTAACCATAGGTATATTTTTGGGTTAAATAGGAATTAGAGTTTACCCCAGCAGCCACATAGAAGTTTTGCTTTTTGGTGGGATAAAACTTCAGCGTTACAGGTAAATCTAAGTTTAATAATTGCGCATTCACTCTTACATCGCTAATACTTGACGTAGTTATACTACCACCTTTAGTAGCATAAAACTTTAGTGCATCAGAGCTTGCTACTGCTGTTACTGGAACACTGTTTTTGTAATCCATTTTATTTTGACTTACACCTGCTCCAAAACTTACGAACACACCTTTTGTAAGTTTAACGTTAGCATTTACACCAAAGCCAGCGTTTAATTTCACAGCATTATCTGCGTAATAGTTTACAAAAGTACCAGTAAACACATCAATAGAATTCTTAATGGTCTTACTTTTTTCTTCCACTTTTGTCGAGCTTTTGGCTAATAGCTTTGTTTGCTCTTTCAAAAACTCTTCAGTAGTTTTTTTGGTATCATTAGTTTCAGTTGGTATTAAGATTGGTTGATTTGCAATAACCGGATTTTGTTGCATCTTCTCCTTAACGCTATCAACTTTTGATATGCTGTTTGCTTGTTCCTTTGCATTTGCCACAATAGCATTATCTGAAGTATAAACTTTTACATTCTCAGTTGTTGCCTTATCATCAATGGTTTTATCAGTTGTTTTTTCTTTAGCTAGTAATTGTTGATCTTCTCTAATAGGAGAGTTTGGGGCTTTATCTTGGTTTAAAGGAGTTTGTTGTGCTGCTTTTTTGGTTCCTGTTATTGGTTTTACCTCAGGTTTTACTTTAGTTTTAACGTTTTGTGTAGTGTGCTTTATTTCTTTTGGCGACTTTACCCATAAGAATAATCCCAAAACAACTAAAATAGACGCAGCAATGCCAGTCATCCACCAAATTGGTAATTTCCTGTTTGCTTCCGGATATTTTTCACGCAATGCTAACCAGCCCTGTTCACTAGCCCCATCATCTACGTCTTCAAAAACAGATTTAATCTGCGAAACTAGTTCTTCATCTATATTTTTCATTTCGTATAAATCGAATGAGTAATCAATAAATTTTGGAGGACTTGCTTTGCCCTGCTTAAGTAGGTTCTCGATGAACTTTCAGGGATGTTTAGCAACTCTCCAATTTCTTTATGCGTATAACCATCTATTTCGTATAGGTTAAAAACTAAATGTTGTGTTTCGTTTAAATGCTTCATTAAACTCAAAATATCTTTCACCGAAAGCTTATCCACTGCCGAGGAATAGGTAGTTTGTTGTACGGTATCTGTCATCTCTATCGCCTGACTAAAACGCATGTTCTTTCGTTTATAATCTAACGATGTATTGACAAGTATTTTTCTAAACCAGGGTTTAAAATCAGCACCTTCTTTAAATGTATTTAGATATTTAAAGGCTTTAATAAATCCATCGTTCGCTGCCTCAAGCGCATCTTCTCGATTAATTAAATAACGTAAACAAATACCCAAAGCATAGCCATAAAAATGTTTATACAACATTTCTTGATACTGTAGATTTCCTGTTTTACAGTTACGAATTAAATCATCAAGGTTTGATGGCTGCGGTTTTGACATTAATTAATTCACCTGCTTTAATCTGTATTGATAATAGTTATTGTCTGCAGGAGTAGCTGAAGATAAAACTCTCGTTAAAATTAAACTATCTGCCAACGCCTGATAGGTATAAGTTCCATTTAAAATTAAATTCCAGTCAAAGTCTGCAGTCCAAACATTTTTGTCAGAAAAAGTAACCGTTCTTTTATCCTCTAACTTAAAAGAGCCACTTCCAGGTTTTAAACCTTTTATAACTTCAAAATTTCCATTCAGTAAAGTTAATTCAGTAGCTGTCATCACCATTTTACCATCTTCCTTAGTTCTAAATGTTCCGATATATGTTCCTTTAAAATCTTTAGCATTTTTGTCTTTTTCGCAGCCTAAGAGCGTAACGGCTACTAACGAAATAAAAAATAGTTTCTTCATGTTTTGTTTGGTTTTTATACCCTATACGCAGATAAGCTATAAAACGCGACAGCGAAATTAAAATAAATCCAGTACTATTAAACGCTGGTTTCTGATAGTCCTTTATATTTTCTGTAAATTTGTAGCCTCATCAATTTACAAAGCGAAAAGTGTCTCTAGAACAATTAAAATTAAGCAAGCCGCTGGTATCAGCCATGACAGCAGCAGGATACCTAAGTCCAAAAGAAATTCAGGCTAAAACAATGTCCCGCATTTTAGGTGGACAAGATATCATTGCCATTGGACCAGAGGGAGCAGGGAAAACGACAACATACATTCTGGGTGTTTTAATGCGCTTAAAATATGGCTTTGAAGAAGCTCCACGAGCTTTAATTTTAGTGCCAACTAAAGAAAAAGTAATTGAGGTGATGGAGCAGTTTGAGCGGTTAAACAGAAATCAAACCATACGTATTGTTGGTCTTCATGCTGATGGTAGCATGGAAGCACAAATAAATGAATTAACGGATGGGGTAGATATTGTGGTGGCCGTTCCTTCTAGAGCAAGAGCAGTTTATCTGAAGTTAGGATTAAATACCAATAAAATTCAAATGCTTATTGTTGATGATGCTGCGGATATGGTTAAACTTGGTATGCAATTACCGATTAACGAATTGGCAAATAGCATACAAAAATGTCAGCATTTAATATTTACAGAAGTAATGCATGATCGGTTAGATTTAATGATAGAACCTTTTATGAAATTGCCAACAACGATAGAAGTGGAGGATTTGGGAGATAGTGAGACCGAAACACATACGCAACTATTGTATCATGTGCCAAATTTTAGAACCAAACTTAATTTATTAAACCTGTTATTGAAAGATGCAGAAGTATTTGATAAAGTAGTGGTTTTTGTGAATACTCGTTTAACAGCTCAAACTTTGGCTAAGGATTTATTTGATGGCAAGGCTGATGATGTTTTTGTTTACAAGCCTCTATTTTTTGATGAAGCAGGTTTTGATGCAATCGAAGATTTTAAAGCAGTTGATGAAGCTCGTGTATTGATTATAGCAAATGAAGGTTTGCCAACACTTGATTTAAGTGGTATCCCATTTATTTTCCATTTTGAATTGCCTGTACAAAAAGAAACTTACCTGACTAGAATTGTTAAGCAAGGTGATGAAGATGTAATTGCAATTACTTTCACTACCGATTTAGAGCTTCCACAAGTACGCAAAATAGAACAAGCGATTGGTAAAAAAATAGAGGTTGCAGAGTTGCCAGAAGATTTACTGGTAGAAGAAGTAACTAAAGCCTCTGCTCAAAAAAGCAAATTAGCTAAAGAGCAAGAGGAAAATGAAAGCTATCATGATGCTGCATTTCATAAACGCAAAGAAAGCAATGCTAAAACGACAAATTATGGTATTGGTCAGAAAGCGATTATGAATAAGAAAAAGAAGCACGGATAAGTAAATAGAAGATAAAACCACATAGAAACATAGGTTACATAGTGGTCAGTAATAAATCTATATTTTCTATGTGCCTATGTGGTGAAAAAAATATTACTCATTCGTAAGCTGAGTAATCTTTTTGCCCATTTTATCAATATAAGCAGCAGGGAAGATGGCATGATTATTTTTAACCATTTTCTCCATCAATTCTTTTACATGATTTTGAATTTGGGCCGGTAGCTGATAAAAGGTCGCATCAACTTGTGTATTTCTACCAGCGTCTATCACACTATTCTGATGCCTGATAGCTGTTTTTATGCCTTTATAATAAATTAGAATCTTAGCTCTGCCATCATCGTAACCATTTAAGCCAAATGTGCCATATACAATAATAGGGTCAATTAATCCATCGCCATCCAAGTCATTAAAACCACAATACTTTGTCCAAAACCAAATGGAGCTTTCCTTTTCATCACCTTTAATAGTAGGTATTTTAAAGTCGTTAATCTCCCATTTTTTTAAGCTTATGGTTTTATCAACTTTAAAGTTAAAAGCCTTTATGGTGTAATTTACAGTATCTTTTTCTTTGTTAACAGTATCGGCACTTTCAGACAATGCAACATAATATGTTCCGCTTTTATCTTGGTAAGTGTAGGCTCTGAAAATTGGAAAATTAATAAGGTTCTTCTTTTTGAAAGCGGGTGTAAAAAACTCTTCTGTTTCTGCTTTTGTTAGTTTTTTACTACTCGGAGTTATATCGGTTTGAGCAGCAACGGTTAAGGTAAAAAGACAAAGCAGTAAAAGCGTGTAGATTTTTTTCATTTGTGTAATTGTGTGCGACAAATATATAAAATGATAGATGAGATAGGTCGCTGAGCGCTGATTAATTTGATTACTTAATAAAGTGTTTTAGTTAAGTCGATGGTTTTAACCAATGAAGGAATAGTTTTGACATGAATTGGGAATGGGTCATTGATAACAACACATTCTTTAAAATCACCAAGATAATGGAAGATATATTCTTGTTCTACAAATGTGCGGGCTCTTCTTCCTGTAAGAGAGAAATCTCGTTTTCCATTAATCTTGATAGAAATTGGTTTATCCTTTTCTAACTCGCACAACTTAAATTCACTTCGAGGCGGATCGCCAACTTCAAAATATCCAGGTTTAAGATATAATTCGATTTTCTCTTCTAATTTTAGTTGTAAAAAATCAAATTTGTTTAAGCTGTTTCGTCTAAAGCAAAGATTTTTTTCTTCAGTATACACTACATTTTGTGATTGCTGAAAATTATCGTCAATCATGATTAGCAAATCGGAATGTTCGAAATTAGGTTGCTGTAAAATAGATTGTGGTAAAGAAACAACATCGTTCTTAACTACACCAGAAGCTGATTGGATAGGTTTCCAAGCTATCTTGTCTTTCCTATCTTCAAAAGACTTTTCTTCTTTTCCGTAGGTGTTAATGTTTCTGAAAAGCTGAATTAATTTAAAAGGGTTTTTAAATGTGATAGATTGCGTTTTCATTGGTAAGGTTATAAATTTATTTATCCATCATTGCAAGGTACGAAGCAATCGTACAACATTAGTAAATTAAACTTCTCGCTTTAAGATTGCTTCGTACCTCGCAATGACGAATTGTTTATTAAATGATTACAATTTCTTTGCTTCATTCCAATATACATCCATTTCTGCAAGTGTCATATCTTGTAAAGCTTTACCACTTTCTTTGGCTTTGCTTTCTAAAAACTGAAAGCGTTTAATGAATTTCTTATTCGTTTTTTCTAAGGCATTTTCAGGGTTGATGTCTATAAAACGAGCATAGTTTACTAACGAGAATAATAAATCTCCAAATTCACCCTCTGCTTTTTCTTTATCGATGTTTTGATTTTCGGCAATGTTAAATTCATCCTTAAATTCTTGTAATTCTTCTTCAACTTTTGCCCAAACTTGTTCTTTTTCTTCCCAGTCGAAACCTACACCACGGGCTTTTTCTTGTATTCTACTTGCTTTTACTAAAGCAGGTAATCCGGCAGGAACACCACCTAACACAGATTTATTTCCTTCTTTTAGTTTAATTTGTTCCCAATTTCGTTTTACATCTTCTTCATTTTTCACCTCAACATCGCCATAAATATGTGGGTGTCTGTTAATCAATTTATCACATACTCCATTTAAAACATCAGTAATGTCGAAATCATTTGTTTCACTAGCAATACGAGCATAAAATACAAGGTGCATAATTAAATCGCCCAATTCTTTTTTAATTTCTTGTGTATCGCCTTCCAAAATGGCATCAGAAAGTTCATAGGTTTCTTCAATGGTTAAATGTCTTAACGTTTCCATAGTCTGTTTTTTATCCCATGGACATTGTGTGCGAAGTGTATCTAACACATTTAACAATCTTAAAAAAGCGGTATCAGGACTTGAGGTAGCGGGAGGTGGAATATTTGCAGGCATATTATTTAATAATGTTAAAAGCAATAAGTATAGTAGTGATAAAAAGAACAATTAAGCCAAATAAAAACAAAATGTCTGCACCTCGCTCCATTTTAATGGCACGAGAAGTCGTACTCCGCATGGCGAGAAAAGATAACAAACAGCTGCTCATAAAAACAATAATTGCTAAAGCAGCGCCTTCATCTATAAAGGTTGATTCTGTTAATTTAGAAATCTTAACGGATGTTAAAACAATAAAGCAAAAGCCTAATAAATTGGCAGATGTATTTAAAATATGTGGCGATCTATTTTCTTTCTCTATTTTCATTATTCTGCTTCTTCCAGCTTTATTTTTTTCGTTATTCGATATACTTTACGTTTTCTTGGTGTGGCTTTTTGTTCTTCACCTAATAAAATACTCCAAGGTTTTAAACCATCGGTTTTTTCGAAAATTATTTTCAGCATTGCTAAATAAGGAATACATAAAAACATTCCTGAAATTCCCCAAATCATTTCACCTATAATAATGCCTATAAAGGCAAATAGTGCATTTATCTTTACTTTGGAACCTACCACCAATGGCATTAAAATATTTCCATCAATTGTGTGAACTCCAATAAAGGCAAAAATGACAAATAAGGCAGAAGATGCTCCAGCAGTAGCGAAAGTAATTAATGCACTAATTAATAAAGCGGTTAAAATTCCTAAATAGGGGATAATGTTAAAAATACCTGCAATGAGGCCTAAAAGGATGGCATATTTTACACCCAATAACGACAAGGTAATGACCATTAATAAGGAAACAATTAGCATTTGAAGAAATAAACCTGTAACATATCTTCTAATGATCCGCTGTATTTGTCTTACAATATCAATCACTTTAGTTTTGTGCTCTTCTGCAAAAACTGTTGAGAGGAATGTAAATAATAATCTACGGTAGTTTAAAATAAAGAAGGTAAATAGTAAGGTAAATGCTAAAAATAATAAGCTAGATGATAGCGTTAATAACGTAGTTCCGATCACAACAGCACTTGTAGCTAATGATTTTTCGATGCCATCTGATAAATATGATTTTTGCTTTGAAATATTAATATGGAAGGTTTTGTCAACCCAAAGTTGTATATCGTGAAAAGCTTTAGTTACTTGTTGTACTAGTAAAGGCCAATCTGTCCAAAGTTCTGTTAACTGATTGGCTAAAAAATAAAGGATGCCATATAAAACAGCAACCATTAAAATTACGGATGTTAAAGCTGCTAAACTCCTCTTAAACTTTAATTTTCGTTCTAATAAATTGGCAAGTGGCAAGAGTAAAAAGGCCATTAATAACGAAAATAATAATGGGGCCAATAAACTTTTACCTAAAATAGCTAGATATCCCAGCATGATCATGCATAAAAGTACCAATGCTAACTTGGCAACAAACGGCAAGGATATTTCTTTCATGGCAATAATTTTTAATAAAGATAAAAGATTGGTTTAGAATTGAAGTATTGCTTGAGATTAGTTTCTCTAAATTTATTGTTTTATTGCTCTAAGCATTTCCCTTTTTCCAGGTGCGCCAGGAAGTTTCTCAATGGCGAAACCACAACTTTTAACTGCCCGTTTTAAATTTCCTGTAATGGCGTAACTTACAAAAACTCCACCCGTTTTAAGAAAACTACAGGCATGAGCAATCATTTCATTTGTCCACATTTCAGGTTGATGTTGTACTGAAAAAGCATCGTAATATAGTACATCAAATTGTTGTGGGGTTTTAAAATCTACAAGTGTGGTGTGTGCTATTTGGAGTTCGCAAAGCGATGATAAAACTTGTTTTTCTGTTAGACTTGCTTCATATTTAGTGATGAACTTTCCCCAAACTTCCGCACTAACAAACTCATTATAACCAGTTTTTTCTATTACTTCTTTTGTAAGCGAAAAAGCTTCAATTCCTGTATAACTTAGCTTGATATTGTTTTCTTCGCAATGTGCAAAACTTAAAATAAAATTTAGCCCCGTTCCAAAACCTACTTCTAATACACTAATTTCATTTTCTGGCTTTTGAGAGATACCATGTTTTAATCCTGCTGCTAAAAAGACATGTTTACTTTCTTGTAATGCCCCGTGGGCAGAATGATAATGTTCGCCAATGGTTTCATTAAATAAAGTATTAGAACCATCAGCAGTTTGGGTAAGGATATTCATCCTTCAAAAATAAAGTATTAAAATGGATTTGTCTTTTATCTTTGTTCCATAATCTTTTTAGCTTACAAAAATGGATATTGAAACTTTTAGAGAATATTGTTTAAGCTTTCCGGGTACTACAGAAGGTATGAAATGGGAGCATCTTTGTTTTATGATTGAAGATAAAATCTTTGTGATTATTGCCATTGATGAAGGAAATAGCTTTTCTACAAAGTGTACTCCTGAAGAATTTGAAGAATTAACTGCTCGTGATGGTATTCATCAGGCTTCGCACATGGCCAAAAAGCAATGGGTTCAAATTGATAATTTGGAGGTGTTGAATGATACGGAATTAAAAAAACGCGTTGCTACGTCTCGAGATTTAGTGTTGAGTAAATTGCCAAAGAAAGTTCAGGAAAAGTATAAATAAAAAAAATCGTCATTTAGTTGTTCCGAAATGACGATTCTTATGTTCAGTGATTTACAATATTACCACAACCTAATTCGGTCTTCTGGTTTTTTGTATAATTTATCTCCAGGTTTCACATCAAATGCTTCATACCATGCATCCATATTTACAGGTGCACCAATGGTTCTATAAGGTCCTGGCGAATGTGGATCTGTTTTAATTAACTGAGCTGCGGCTTCTGGCAAAATATTGCCTCTCCACACTTGTGCCCATGATAAGAAGAAACGTTGATCTGGTGTAAAACCATCAATTTTCTCATTGCTTTGACCTTGCTTAGTCATTTTAAATGCAGTATAAGCTGCGTTTAATCCACCTAAATCACCAATATTCTCACCCATAGTCAATTTGCCTAATACGTGAATAGTGTCTACAACTGTGTATGCACTAAATTGATCGCCTAAAGCTTTTGTTTTTTCGTTAAATTTAGTGCGATCTTCATCCGTCCACCAGTTTCTTAGGTTTCCATCTTTATCATATTGACTTCCAGTATCATCAAAACCATGGCTCATTTCATGACCAATTACAGCACCGATACCGCCATAATTCACCGCATCATCTGCATTTGGTGCAAAGAAAGGGAACTGTAAAATTCCTGCCGGGAAAACAATTTCATTCATTGTAGGGCTGTAAGAAGCATTAACAGTTGGCGGTGTCATGCCAAAACGAGTCCTGTCTACAGGTTTTCCTAATCTGCTAATATTTTCATTATAACCCCAAATACCGGCATTACGTAAATTCTGAAAATAAGTACCTTTGTTAATTTGTAAACCATCATACGTTTGCCATTTAGTTGTGTAACCAACTTTTGGTGTAAAGGCATGTAGTTTTTCTAATGCTTTCTGTTTAGTGGCAGCACTCATCCATTCCAAACCATTAATTCTAATTTCAAAAGCTTTACGTAAGTTTACAATCATTTGATCCATGCGTACTTTAGCATCTGGCTTAAAATACTTGGCAACATATAACTGACCTAATAATTCACCAATTGTACGGTCTGTTAATGCCGACATGGTTTGCCAACGCGGAGTTTGCACTTTTTGTCCAGTTTGAGCTTGAGTAAAGGCAAATGATGCATTAACAAATGGTGAACTTAAATTATTTGCAGCTCCTTTTAAAATATTCCACTCTAAATATGTTTTCCAATCTGCCAATGGCACATTCGTTAACATATCATTTAAGTTTTTAAAGAAGGAAGTTGAGTTAACTAATACCGTATCTTGTCCAACAACCTTAAGTTTAGGCATTAAAGTGGCCCAGTTAATATTTGGAGTAATCTTGTTAAATTCTGCAACAGTTAATTTATTGTACGTTTTATATTGATCACGCATTTCGATACGACTCATCTGAATTTCAGCAAGTGCTTTCTCTATATTAAATACAGTGGTTGCTTTTTGTTTAGCTTCAGCTTCGCTATTACCAATTAGTGTAAATAATTTCACCATGTAGGTATTATAAGCAGCTCTGATTCTTTGACTTTGTGGATCGTCTTTTAAATAGTAATCACGATCACCTAATGTTGTTCCGCCTTGCGAGATATTAACTACATATTTTGTTACATTTTTTCTATCCTGACCAACGCCAAAACCAAACATTGGGCCGCCAATACCAGATGTGCGCATGTAAGCGATATGATCTAAAAGACCTGGAACATCTTTAATTTGTTTAATTTTTTCTAAATCTGCTTTGATAGGTGTGTAGCCTAATTTTTCGATTGTTAAACTATCCATTGCAGCAGCATAAAAATCCCCAACACGTTTAGTCACAGATCCAGCAGGTGCTTTTTTATCAGCGGCAGCAGTTTCTACTAAACTTCTAACAGCTTGGGCGTTAAATTCACGAAGTTCGTTAAAAGAACCCCATCGTGTTTCTTTAGCTGGTACTGGATTGTTTTTAATCCAAGTTCCACTAGCATATTGATAAAAATCATCACCAGGTTTAACACTTAGATCCATGTTAGCTGGGTCTATTAATTTCTTAGGGATGTTTTGCGCAAAGGCAGAAAAACTGCCTGCAAAAATGCCTACAAGCGTAACATAAGTTTTGAGTTGTTGACTTTTCATACTTTAAAAATATTTAAAGATGAAAATTAAGAAATACCTATCGAACTATAGCAAGTTAATAGAAATATTACTTGTTAAACCAGTAATAAATTCTGCTTAACCCAATTTTGCGGAAAATTTCGCTGTTGAATATGGATAATCTAAACGATTTCATGTTTTTGCGATTTATACTAATATTAACATATTTTAACACTTTTTATTGTGCAGGGTATAAAATCAATTTGAAAATGTGCGTTGTGGTTTAATAATTGCTTAATTTTGAATTATTCTAAATAAAATGGAAAAAGAAAAACATTTACATAATAACGAAAAAGATGGATGTTGCAACCATGATCATGGCCATCAACATGGGGAAGGCGATGAGCACGATCACGATCATGGAGATGCTTCATCTTTTAAAACCTATTTGCCAGCAATTTTTAGTTTAACTCTATTGCTAATCGCTATTGCATTGGATTATTTTAAAGTAGATTTCTTTACAAATTATATCCGCATTGCATGGTATCTATTAGCTTATATTCCAGTTGCTTATCCAGTTATTAAAGAAGCAGTTGTAACCATCTTAAAAGGAGAAATTTTTACAGAATTTTTATTAATGGCATTGGCAACCATGGGTGCATTGGCACTTGGAGAATATCCCGAAGCGGTTGCAGTTATGTTATTTTACACTGTCGGCGAATTATTTCAAGGAGCTGCAGTTGAGGGTGCTAAAAAAAATATAAAAGCATTATTGGATGTGAGACCAGATACAGCGAATGTTTTTAGAAATGAAAGATTTGAAACTGTAAAGCCTGATACAGTAGAAATTGGGGAAACTATTCAGTTAAAAGCTGGAGAAAAAGCACCATTAGATGGTGAATTGTTAAGTGATAGTGCAAGTTTTAATACTGCGGCCTTGACAGGTGAGAGTACGCCTAAAACTTTTAGAAAAGGTGAAATTGTATTAGCCGGAATGCTAAATATTGATCAAGTTATCGAGTTAAAGGTAACCAAGAAATTCGCAGACAGTGCTTTATCTCGAATTTTAGAAATGGTACAATCGGCAACTTCACGCAAAGCAAAAACAGAACTATTTATTCGAAAATTTGCTAAAATTTATACCCCAATCGTTTTCTTTTTAGCCGTTGCATTAGTAGCGGTACCATATCTTATTGTTGCAGATTATCACTTTCAAACCTGGCTATACCGTGCATTAGTATTTTTGGTAATTTCTTGCCCTTGTGCGTTGGTAATTTCCATTCCATTGGGATATTTTGGCGGAATTGGAGCAGCTTCTTCTCATGGGATTTTATTTAAAGGCTCTAATTTTTTAGATGTTATCACAAAGATTAATACGGTAGTGTTAGATAAAACAGGAACACTAACTCATGGTGTTTTTAAAGTTTCGGACATAAAATCTGAAATTGATGAAACTAAGTTTATGATGGTGTTGGCTTCCATAGAAAGTCAATCTACCCATCCAATTGCAAAAGCGATTGTAAGCCATTATGATGATAAACAACTACTCAACGTAAGTGACGTAAAAGAAATTATTGGTCACGGTTTAACCGCTGAAATTGAAAATCAAAATGTAATTGCTGGAAATACCAAATTATTTAAAAAGTTTAAAATTCAATATCCAACGGTTGTCGATGAAGAAGTAGAAACCATAGTTTTATTAGCTATAGATGATAAATACGCAGGTTATGTAACGATTACTGATGAAGTAAAAATTGATGCTAAGGAGGCTGTACAATCACTACATAAAAATGGTATTAATCAAGTTGTAATGCTTAGCGGAGATAAAAATTCCATCACTCAAAAAATAGCAACAACTTTAGGAATTGATGTGGCTCATGGGGATTTACTTCCAGAAGATAAAGTAGCTCGATTAGAAGAGATTAAAAGAGATAAAACTCGCGTAGTAGCTTTTGTAGGTGATGGAATAAATGACGCACCAGTTTTAGCCCTCAGCGATTTAGGAATGGCAATGGGGGCAATGGGAAGCGATGTTGCCATAGAGACTGCAGATGTTGTTATTCAAAATGATCAACCAAGTAGAATTGTAACTGCTATTAAAATTGGCAAGGCGACTAAAAGTGTGGTTTATCAAAATATTACACTTGCTTTTGTTGTAAAAGCTGTAGTTCTAATTTTAGGAGCGGGTGGTTTAGCTACAATGTGGGAAGCCGTTTTTGCTGATGTTGGTGTAGCTTTTTTAGCGATTTTAAATGCTATCAGAATCCAGAAGATGAAATTTTAAAATCCATTTTAATCTACCTTAATTCCTTAATTTAGAAATATATCTGATTGTAATTTAGTATATTTGGTATAATGACTACCGAAAAAACATACCCAGATTTAACTGAAAAGAAAGTTTATACTTTTAATGAGATAGACGAATCATTAACTTATAGCTATGCTAATTATTTGAACTGGCTTTTTGATGAAAGAGTAGAATTAATTAAAGGGAAAATTTTCAAAATGAGTCCCGCACCTTCGAGAGTTCATCAAGAAGTTTTTGGAGCTATTTTTAACCCACTTTATAATTTTCTAAAAAATAAATCCTGCAAAATTTATGGTGCTCCATTCGATGTTCGCTTTCCTACAAAAAGTAAAGCCGACAAGGATGTGTTTACGGTTTTACAGCCTGATATTTGTGTGGTTTGTGATTTAAGTAAATTAGACGACAAAGGCTGTATCGGTGCCCCAGATTTAGTGGTTGAAATTTTATCGCCAGGAAATAACAAGAAAGAACTTTTAAATAAATATAAGATTTACGAAGAGTTTGGCGTAAAGGAATATTGGGTGGTTAGTCAAAGTGATCAAAGTATTTTAATTTACACTTTAGATGATTTAGGTAAATATCAGCCCTCAAAAATATTCACATTAAGCGAAAAAATAACTTCTTCTGTTTTGCCAGGTTTTGTTTTAGACTTGGATGATGTTTTTGAAGATTCATAATCACTTAATAGTGCAATAAACAGCTATTAAAATTCTCTTTCCTAATTGTTTTCGCATTCCTCTTTACTTTGGTCTTTCGGCTTTGGTCAATTCCGCCTAAAAACGTATTTTTACCACCTAAATTCGACACCAAGTTATAAATGAGCATATCTACTAAATACAATCCTACAGAAACCGAAGATAAATGGTACAGCTACTGGTTAGACAAAAAGTTTTTCCATTCTGAACCTGATGAGCGTGAGCCTTACACGATCGTAATTCCACCACCGAATGTGACTGGAGTATTGCACATGGGGCACATGTTAAACAATACTATTCAGGATGTATTGATTCGTAAAGCTCGTATGCAAGGTAAAAATGCGTGTTGGGTTCCTGGAACTGACCATGCTTCTATTGCAACAGAGGCGAAAGTCGTAGCGATGCTAAAGGAAAGAGGAATTAACAAAAAAGATATTTCTCGTGAAGAATTTTTAAAATATGCCTGGGAGTGGAAAGAGAAATATGGTGGCATTATTTTAGAACAATTAAAAAAATTAGGTGCAAGTTGCGATTGGGATAGAACTCGTTTTACCATGGAAGATGATTTATCTGACGCGGTAATCGATTCGTTTATTCATTTATACAAAAAAGGATGGATTTACCGTGGTATTCGAATGGTAAATTGGGATCCAGCTGGTAAAACTGCAGTTTCTGATGAGGAAGTAATCCGTAAGGAGGTTAATCAGAAGTTATATTATATTAAGTATCGAATTGCTGGAACTGATAACTCAGAACTGACAGCTGCAAACTCACTGACTGTTGCTACCACTCGCCCGGAAACGATTATGGCAGATGCGGCAATTTGTATCAATCCAAATGATGAACGTTTCAAGCATTTAAAAGGCAAAAAAGTTTTTGTCCCTTTGGTAAATCATGAAATTCCAGTAATTGAAGATGAATACGTTGATATTGAATTTGGTACAGGCTGTTTAAAAGTTACACCAGCACATGATTTGAATGATTATGAATTGGGTGTAAAACATAAATTACCTGTTACAGATATTTTAAATGAAGATGGAACTCTAAATGAATTAGCGGTTATTTTAGTAGGTGAAGAGAGATTTGTTGCCCGTAAAAAGATTGCTAAAATGCTTGAAGAAGCTGGACATCTAGAGAAAATAGAAGATTATAAATCTCAAGTAGGTTTCTCTGAACGTACAGATGCAGCTATCGAACCAAAACTTTCGATGCAATGGTTTGTGAAAATGAAGGAGATGGCACAACCAGCTTTAGATGATGTGTTGAATGGAGATGTAAATCTTATTCCGAATAAATTCGAAAATACGTATCGTCATTGGATGGAAAATGTTCGCGATTGGAATATTTCTCGTCAACTATGGTGGGGACAACGTATACCTGCTTGGTACGATGATAAAGGAGATTGGGTAGTTGCCAAAACAAAAGATGAAGCTTTAGAGGAGTTTTGGAAAAAGAAAAATTTAGGAGATGCAGCAGCTGATAAAGCTGGATTTAAAAAGCAATTGGAGCCATTTGTAAGGCAAGATGATGATGTGATGGATACTTGGTTTTCATCATGGTTATGGCCAATTTCTGTTTTCGATGGTTTTAAAAACCCTGATAATAAAGACATTAATTACTATTATCCAACTAATGATTTAGTAACAGCGCCTGAAATTTTGTTTTTCTGGGTGGCTCGAATGATTATGGCTGGACATGAGTTTATGGGTAAAAAACCATTTACAAATGTGTATTTAACGGGTATTGTTCGTGATAAATTAGGCAGAAAAATGTCTAAATCTTTAGGGAATTCTCCAGATCCAATAGGTTTGATAGAAAAATATGGAGCAGATGGAGTTAGAGTTGGAATGTTAATGTCATCGCCGGCTGGCAACGATTTAATGTTTGACGAAGCTTATTGCGAACAAGGAAGAAACTTTGCCAATAAAATATGGAATGCTTTTCGTTTGGTTAAAGGTTGGGAAGTTGATGAGAACTTAGAAAACCCTAATCAACAAGCAATTAATTGGTTCGAAAACCGATTTAATGAAGCATTAACAGAAATTGAAGCCAACTTTAAACAATATCGTTTATCTGAAGCTTTAATGGCAACTTATAAATTGGTTTGGGATGATTTCTGTGCGTGGTATTTAGAAATGGTAAAACCTGCTTATCAACATCCAATTGATGCGGCAACCAAGAAAATTACAACTCAATATTTTGAACAAATCTTGAAATTATTACATCCATTTATGCCATTCTTAACAGAAGAATTGTACCATGATGAGTTGTTTGGCGAGCGTGCAGAAATGGATTGCTGTATCGTTGCAAATTACCCAACAATTGGTAAAGTTGATGAACAATTATTAAAAGAAGCAGAGCTGATAAAAGAGTTAATTTCTGAAATTAGGAATGTGAGAAATACACGTCAAATTTCGCCAAAAGATGCATTGCCATTAAGTATAAAAGTAAATTCAGGCTTAGATTATGAAAAATGGATTAACAATGTATTTAAATTAGCAAATATTAGCGAGGTTGAGTTGGTAAACGACAAAATTGCTGGTGCAGCTAGTTTCATGGTGGGAAATGACGAGTTTTTCATCGTGTTAAATGAAAATGTAGATTTAGATGCAGAGAAAGAACGATTAACAAAAGAATTAGAATATTTACAAGGTTTCTTAAAATCGGTTGATGCGAAATTAGGTAATGAACGTTTTGTGCAAAACGCTAAACCAGAAATTATTGCAAATGAGCGCAATAAAAAAGCTGATGCTGAATCTAAAATTAAAATTATAACCGAAAGTTTAGCGATTCTAGAAGGATAATTCAATGAAACCAAAAAGATTTTTATTATTTATTGGACTGTTAGCTATACTTTCAGGATGCACTAACGAACAGAAATCCGAAATTAAAATCACCTATCAATCGAAGGTTTTTACAGAGCAGAGTTTAATTGATTATGTAAATAGAAATCCTGAGTTAAATAGTGAGGATAGTGTGATATATGCCGAAGCACTTGATAAATTTCAAAGAGAAATTAAGGGTTTAAGTAATCATATAGATTTTTTGGCAAATTTTCCTTTACAAGCAACAAATCTTCGTGATACGATAATGGGAACCAAAAGTTTTAAGATGGCTACTTTTGAAGCGTATACAGATTTGCTTCGTGATAAAGGCTCTTTGCTGAATCAAATGAAATTGAGAATAAATGGGATTTTTCAGTTTGATCATGAAGCGAATGGGTTAGTGCTCGGCGGAAAATATTATTTGAAGGCTTTAATTTATAAGCAAGGTAAACGTGCAGACATAAACTATTATAAAAAAGCTGTTGGCTCTACTTATGTTTTAGGCGTTTATCCAATGCAGGTTAAAGAGCTAAAGCCTATCACTTCTACAGAAAAAATGGCTAATTTGAATTTATAAATTGTTTAATCAATGAGAAAGTTATTCTATGTTTTAATTGCGGTTACTTTATTTGGCTGCTCTGAAAATCCTAAAGGATCCGATTCTAAAGTTTTTCTTGAAAAAGAGGTAAGTGATTTTATCAAGTTGAATCCCGATTGGACTAAAAATGTAAATACAGAAGCTGATGCTACCGAAAAGTTTAAGCATAAAATGATTAATCTTAGTAATGAACCTAATTTTTTAGCGGATTTTCCATTAGAACTCACTGCGATATTAGATACGACTGTAAGTGAACAAGCTGTAAAAATGGGTGTATTTAAGAGTTTTAAAGATGCAGCAAGACCAAAAGAATCATTGCTTAATAATTTAGAGTTAGAAATTAACGGTATTATGCCAGCTGATCAGGCTGCCGGACTAGCTATCGGTAAAAAATATACCTTAAAAGGAATGCTTTTCAAGCAGGGTAAAAGAGCAGATGTGAAATTTTTTCACGGAGCAGAAACACCGATTTATACACTAGGGAAATACACGTTCTGGAATATCCAGACTAAAGGAATTTAATCTTTTTATTCTTGATTAATAGTATAGCCGCAGATTGTTGATTTATAATCTTCAATCTGGGGCTATTTATATATGAAATTATTTACAATAGAAACGATTGCGTAAAAATTTTAGATCAAGCATTACAGTTTCTAAGTAAAAAATCATATTATTGGATAAGGGTTAAATCATTTTAATCTAACCAAATAATAAATCTTTCACGTCATTTAATTGCAGTTCTGGAATGGGTAACACTAGAAGAACATTTATAAAGCAGTCGGCATTGCTTGCAGCGGCTACTTATGCGGGTACATTAACTAGCAGCGCAAAAAGTTATAGCAGAATTATTGGTGCTAACGATAGAGTTAGAGTAGGTGTAGTTGGTTTTTCAGACCGATTTAAAGACACACTTTTCCCTTGTTTTCAAAATCATAATAAAGAACTCAATTTTGATATTGTAGGTCTTTCTGATTTATGGACTTATCGTAGAGATTTAGGTATCGCTCATATTAAAGAAAAAATGGGTCATGATATTAAAGCATGTAGAAATAATGATGAGCTTTATGCTATGAAGGATTTGGATGCGGTAATTGTAAGTACAGCCGATTTCCAACATGCGCTACATACTATTGAAGCCGTAAAAGCTGGATGTGATGCCTACATTGAAAAGCCATTTGCAGAAACAATGGCAGATGCAAAGGCAGCGCTAAAAGCAGTTAAAGAAAGTAATAAAATTGTTCAAATTGGTTCGCAACGCAGAAGTGGAGAAAATTATGCAAATGCTGCTCAGTTTATTCAAGAAGGAAAGTTTGGTCCAATTACAGCAGTAGATTTAGTGTGGAATGTAAATCAGCCAGGTAGATGGCGCAGACCAGATTTAGTTGCTAAACTGAAAGAAGAAGATATCGATTGGAAACGCTTTTTATTAAATCGTCCAGCAGATAAATTTGACCCTAGAAAATATTTAGAGTACAGATTGTTTTGGCCTTACTCTTCAGGCATGCCAGGACAATGGATGTCGCATCAAATAGATACTGTACACTGGTTCACTAAATTAAAACATCCAAGAAGTGTAGTAGCTAATGGTGGAATTTATACTTGGAAAGATGGTCGTAAAAATTGGGATTCGATGGTTGCGGTATTTGATTACGGTCAACCAGATGGTAGCGATGGTTTTCAAGTTACCTTCACTTCGAGAATGCAAAATAGTGTTGGAGATGTGGGCGAAGTGTATTACTCTAATGGTGGTGAATTAAATTTGATGACCAATAAAGTTTCACCAAAAGGTGGACTGGGTGTAAGGGAAGCAGTAGCGATGGGCATGAAGCCGAACTTACTTGAGCCGTTTGATCTTTCTAAAAAGACGATTAAAGTAGAAACTGCCGCAAATATGGGTGGCGATGCCCTAACCTCAGGTCACATGCGAAATTGGATGGAATGTGTACGCAGTAGAAAAACACCAAATGCACCAGTAGAAGCTGGATACGCACATTCTATTGCCAATATAATGACCAATGCCGCAGTTCATACAGGTGCAAAAGCCACTTTCGATGAAAAATCACAAGAAGTAATGTCAGGCGGAAAAGTATTCAAATATTAATAACTTAAATCGTCATTGCGAGGAACGAAGCAATCTTACAACTTTAGCTATGTAGCGAGTGCATTAGGATTACTTCGTGCCTCGCAATGACGACAAGAAAACAAACCAAAATCATGTTAAACATTAAAAAATCTTGCCTTTTAACCCTCTCAGTTATCAGTTTTTTATCAGTTGCCAACGCTCAAAAAAGCAAACCTTTATTTGATGGAAAAACCTTAAAAGGTTGGAAAGCTATCGTAGGTTCAGCACCTTATGCCATAGAAAACGGAGCAATTGTTGGAACAATGACTAAAGGATCTCCTAATTCATTTTTAGTTACTGAAAAAGAATACGGTGATTTTATTTTAGAGCTCGATGTAAAATTGGAAGGTACAGAAACCAATTCTGGCATACAAACACGTAGTCATTACGATGCTGCAGGAAATAAAGGAAAAGGAATGGTATACGGCAGGCAAGTTGAAATAGATCCAACGGCAAGAGCATGGACTGGCGGCATGTACGACGAAGCAAGAAGACTTTGGCTTTATCCATTAGAATTAAATACTGCTGCAAAATCAGCGTATAAATCCGAAGAATTTAATCATTATAAAATTGAATGCATTGGTAATGAAACCAAAACTTGGGTGAATGGCATTCCTGTAGCTTATGTAATTGATACATTAGATAAAACTGGGTTTATTGGTTTACAAGTGCATGGTATTGGTACAAACCTTAAATTAGATGGTAAAAAAGTATATTTCAAAAACATTAATATTCAAACAGAAAATTTAAAACCACAAGCCTTTCCAAAAGGGATTTATACCGTTAATTTAACCCCAAATGCTTTATCTGCATACGAGAAAGCAAATGGCTATAAATTATTATTTGACGGAAAAACAAACGCAGGTTGGGTTGGCGCTTATAAAAATGCATTTCCAACAAAAGGATGGGATATTGCAAATGGACAATTAACAGTATTGCCTTCAAACGGAGCAGAATCTACTAATGGTGGAGATATTGTAACCAAAGAAGAATATGCGGCATTCGATTTATCCTTTGAGTTTAAACTAAGTGAAGGTGCAAATAGTGGAGTGAAATACTTTGTAACACTTTCTGAAAAAAACGCTGGGTCTGCAATTGGGTTAGAATATCAAGTATTGGATGATGAACGACATCCCGATGCGAAATTAGGTCGTGATGGAAATAGAACATTAGCATCATTATATGATTTAATGACAGCAAAAAAAGAAGCTCGTTATTTACGCCCAATCGGTAGTTGGAATAATGGAAGGTTAGTGGTGTATCCAAACAATAAAGTTGAACATTATTTAAATGGGGTAAAAGTTTTAGAATACACCAGAGGTTCTGAAGAATTCAAAAAATTAGTAGCAATAAGTAAGTATAAAGATTGGAAAAACTTTGGGGAAGCAGTAAAAGGTCATCTATTATTGCAAGACCACGGTAATAAGGTGAGCTTTAGAACTATCAAAATTAAAACTTTATAATGCAACGTCGTTCTTTTGTTAAAAAATCAGCTTTACTTGGCTCTAGTATGTTAATGGCAGAAAATATTTTTGCCAGTATGACTTTAGCACCCATTAATGTAGCTATGATTGGCTGCGGAGATAGAGGTAAAGGTGTTTTATCGGTAATTAAAGCAATGGGGGATAAGTTTAACATCGTTGCCTTTTGCGATTTACTTGATTTTAGATTAGAAGAAACTAAAAAGTATGTGCCTTCATCGGCTGTTGCCTTAAAAGAGTACAGGAAAATTTTAGACGATAAAAAAATTGACGCTGTATTTATTGCAACACCATTAAGCGAGCATTTTAAAATTGCGAAGGATGCAGTGTTAGCCGGCAAGCATGTATACGTAGAAAAAACAATGACCTACGACATTGCGCAAGCTTTAGCACTTAGAAAATTGGTTAAACAATATCCTAAACAGGTTTTTCAGGTTGGTTATCAATATCGTTATTCACCTCTGTATTTTAAAGTTAAGGAAATGGTACAAAGTGGATATTTGGGAAAAGTTTCTCAGATAGACTGCCGTTGGGATCGAAATGGAAATTGGCGAAGAGCAGTGCCAAATCCTGCATTAGAAAGGCAAATTAACTGGAGGATGTATAAAGAATATTCTGGTGGGTTAGCCGCAGAATTATTATCGCATCAAATAGATTTTATTAATTGGGCTTTCCAAACACAACCTGATGAGATTATAGGAGCTGGCGGAATTGATATTTTTAAGGATGGCAGAGAAACATACGATAATATTCAAGCCATTTTACGCTATAAAAAAGCAGGGATGATTGGAAATTTCGGTGCCACTTGCGGCAATGCTCGCGATGGTTATTTGTTTAAAATAAAAGGCACAAAGGGCTCTGTTAATTTACTGCCTAATACAGGAATTTTTTATCCTGAAAAGGAAACAGCAAAACAATTAGGAATTGTAGATGGCGTAACTGGTGCTACAAAAATTGTGGTGAATACCGATGGTGGAATTCCGATTTTAGATAAACCCACAAAAGATGGGACTATTTATGCGCTAGAGGAATTTTATAAAGCCATTACAGAAAATAAAATGCCTGTTTCGAATATCAATACTGGTACACAAGCAGCAATTTGCGTAGCCATGTGTAACGAAGCAATTTATACGAGTAAACCCCAATTTTGGAAGGAAGATTATTTTTAGTCGGGAAGTCGGGAAGTCGGGAAGTCGGGAAAAATTTGCTAAGCAATTCGTAATAATTCAACAATAAAACAATTCAATAAAGCTCTAACACTAGCTCTTCATGTACCTTCAGGCTAACTAACTTTTGACTTTTATTATACACTACTCTTTCGGACTTTCCGACTAATAACTTTCTAACTTCTATTATACACCAACCCTTCACGGACTTTCGGACTACTAACTTTCGGACTATAACTCCTTATAACTCGGTAATTCTTCTACAAATAAAAATTTCCCATTGGTATGATCTATTTGTGCATAATAATGTTGCAAGCCATTGCTAACTGCCAGCCACCTCGCTTTATAAACTGAATTATATCGAGCAGCTTGATCAAAGGTTGCTTGAGTAATTGCAACTGATGGTGCCTTACATTCAACCACCATTATCTTTTCGCCCAAATTATCGTACACCAATATATCACTACGCTTCCTAGTCTGATTTAAACTTAAACCTCCTTCAATTTGTAGTAAAGCAGCCGGAAAATTTTTCTCTTTAATTAAGTAGCGGATAAAGTGTTGCCTAACCCACTCCTCCGGAGTTAAAACCAAATGCTTTTTCCGTATTTCATCAAAAATAAAATACAAATCGTCCCTCTGGGTAATTTTAAAAGGATGATGTGGAAGATTAAGTGGAGTTGGATTAAATATCGGCATTGCCCAAAGTTAATATTTGTGAATAAACTATTGCTTCAAAATCGTAAATCGTAAATGGTAAATTGTAAATTTACGGCAAATGAGTGCCGGAGAAATTATAAAAGACTTAAAAGCTAGAAAGTTTAAACCTTTGTATTTGTTGCAGGGTGAGGAACCGTATTACATTGATCAAGTAGTTGATTACATGGAAAACAATGTGTTAAGTGACGGAGAAAGGGGCTTTAACCAAACTGTTTTGTATGGTAAAGACACCGATATGGCAACAATTTTAAATGCGGCAAAGCGGTATCCAATGATGTCGGAATATCAGCTCATTATTGTAAAAGAAGCACAAGATTTAAAATGGGCAAAAGAAACAGAAGGCAGCAGTAAAGAAGCTGAGTTTGTATTAAATTACTTCGAAAAACCTTTGCCAAGCACTATTTTAGTGTTAGCCTACAAATATGCCAATTTCGATAAACGAAAGAAAATATATAAAGCTATCAATAGCAATGGTGTTGTTTTTCAATCAGACCCTGTTCGCGATTATAAATTAATGCCATGGATCGAAGAACACATCAAAGAAAAAGGATATCGAATTGCACCACAAGCGGCAGCTTTAATGGCAGAATATTTAGGTACTGATCTTTCTAAAATTGCAAATGAAATTGAAAAACTGTGTCTAAATATTAGTAAAGAAACGGTTATCCAAACTGATCATATTCAACGGAATATCGGAATAAGTAAAGAGTACAATGTATTTGAACTGCAAAAAGCATTGGCTGCTAGAAATGTGCTAAAATGCAATCAAATTGTAAATTACTTTGCAGATAATCCAAAAGCAAATCCAATGGTAATGGTTATGGCAAATTTGAATGCTTATTTTACTAAAATCTTAAAATATCATTACCTCCCAAATAAAAATGATGCAGCTAAAGAATTAGGCGTAAGTCCGTATTTTATTAAAGATTATGAAACTGCTGCTAGAACATTTAGCGATGCAAAGACTTTTGAAATCATTAGTTTATTAAGAGAATATGATCTTAAAAGTAAAGGATTAGACAGTACTGGTAATACAACAGATGGAGAACTGCTTAAAGAAATGCTGTTTAAAATGATTCATTAATTAGGTTACATCTAATGAACCAATAAACTAATAACAAATAAACCAAATATGTTAAAAGGACTCCGCACAATTGTTTATCACGTTACCGATTTAATCGAAGCTAAAAAATGGTACAAAAACATATTTGAAATAGACCCTTATTTTGATGAGCCTTTTTATGTAGGTTATAACGTTGGTGGTTTCGAACTTGGCTTAGATCCCGACCCTGAAAACTTCAGTAAGGGGCATAGTTCAGTAACCTATTGGGGAGTAGAAGATATCAATTCTTGCTTTAAAAAGATGGAGACATTAAGAGTAGCCATTCATAAAGCTCCAGAAAATGTTGGTGGTGCTATTTGGGTAGGTAGTATTTATGATCCTTTTGGAAACGTTATTGGCCTCATCGAAAATCCAGAATTTTCTTCTTAGTTAATTAAAGCGATTAATTTTAAACAAACTTGTAGTTTGTAACTACAAAGTTATAGCGCTGTGCCCTTTTTAAGGCGTTATCCTATTATATTTACTTTAAATTAACTTATTTACATGAAAAGAAATTTACTAACCATTTTATTAACTGTAAGTGCAATAACCATAGCACAAGCACAAGTTAGGCCACCGGCGGGTGCTGCTGACACCACACGTAGAGGACCAGGTTCTGCACTGGGTTCTAACGTTAAAGCACAACCGAAACCTTACAATCAAGTAATTACCGATAAAACACTTACCCGTAAGGGAATGATTACTACGCATAAATTAGAAGACAAATTCTTTTTTGAAATTGCGGATACAACCTTAGGTAGAGATATTTTAGTGGTAAGTCGTATCGCTAAATCTGGTGCCGATGTGAGAGCCGCACAAGGCTATGCTGGAGACGTAATTGGAAGTACAGTAATCCGTTTTGAGAAAGGACCAAATAATCGCATTTTTATGCGTAAAGTGAGTTTTAAGACCTACAGCCCAGATAGTACCACTGCGATGTATCAGTCGTTAAAAAACTCAAATATTCAAGCAATTGCAGCATCTTTTAACATTGCTGCATATACTCCAGATAAAACGGGAAGCGTAATAGATGTAACAGACTATATCAACAGTGATAACGATATTTTCTATTTCAGTTCGCCGGCTTCTAAAACTAGATTTAGATTGGGAACACAACTATCGGATCGTAGCTATATCCAAAGCATGCGTAGTTTTCCACTTAACGTAGAAATTAGCACCATGAAAACGTATAGCTTAACCGCTGCTCCTTCACCATTTGGCCCAGCTGCTCCAGCTATGGGTGGTGGTGCTTCTGCAGGTTCTGCAACAATAGAATTAAATACATCGTTGGTTATTTTGCCAAAAGTACCAATGAAAGCTAGATATGCTGATCCTCGTGTAGGTTATTTCACAGTAGGTTATACCGACTTTGATTTAAATCCACAGGGTGTAAAAGAAATCGACTTAATTAAACGTTGGAGATTAGAACCTAAACCTCAAGATTTAGCAAAATACAAACGCGGAGAATTAGTTGAGCCACAAAAACAAATTGTGTATTACATAGATCCGGCGACGCCAAAGAAATGGGTTCCTTATTTAATTGCTGGAGTTAACGATTGGGCAAAAGCATTCGAAAAAGCTGGCTTCAAAAATGCAGTTGTAGCTAAAGAAGCACCGACATTTGCACAAGATTCTACTTGGAGTATCGATGATGCTCGTCACTCGGCAATTGTGTACAAACCTTCTGAAATTGCTAACGCTAGCGGACCAAGTATTTCAGATCCACGTAGTGGAGAAATTATGGAAAGTCATATCAACTGGTTCCATAATGTGCAATCATTAGTACACGATTGGTACATGATTCAAACTGCTGCAACTGATCCTAGAGCTCGTAAAATGGTTTTTAGTGATGAATTAATGGGCGATTTAATTCGTTTCGTTTCTTCTCATGAAGTTGGACACACTTTAGGTTTGTTGCATAATTATGGTTCAAGCTCAACCGTTCCTGTAGAAAATTTACGTAATAAAAAATGGGTAGAAGAAAATGGACATACACCTTCTATTATGGATTATGCTCGTTTCAACTATGTTGCGCAACCAGAAGATAATATCACAGCCAAAGGATTGTATCCTCGCATTGGTGATTATGACAGATGGGCAATTGAATGGGGTTATAAATACTTTCCAGATACGAAAACTCCGGGAGATGAAGTGGAGAGATTAAACAAAGCTGTAATCGAATCTGCTAAAAACAGACGCTTATGGTTTGGTACTGAATCTAATCCTGATGATCCACATTCGCAAAATGAAGATTTAGGTGATAATGCCATGAAAGCAAGTGATTATGGTATTAAAAATTTAAAAGTGATTTTACCAAACTTACCAGCATGGACAAAAGAATCTAATGAAGGTTATGATAACTTGTCAAATATGTATGGTCAATTGACAACCCAATTTGGTCGTTACATGGGTCATGTGGCTAAAAACGTAGGTGGTATTTACGAAAACCCTAAAATGGTAGAGCAAGCTGGCTTAGTTTACGAACGTACACCAGCAGCTACTCAAAAAGAAGCAATGGATTTCTTAAACAGACAATTGTTTACTACACCAAAGTGGTTGTTAAATCAGTCTATTTTAGATAATATCGATCAAAATCCATTAGAAGTTGTAGCTAAACTACAAGGGTCTACTTTAAATCGTTTATTGAGCAATAGTACATTAGGTAAATTGGTTGCTGCTGAAGCTGCTGATGGTTCGACCGCTTATAAAATCACAGATTTATTTACAGATTTAAATGGCTCAATTTTCACCGAATTGAAATCGAACTCAGCAATAGACGTATATCGTCGTAATCTACAAAAAGCATACGTAGAAAAATTAATTGCTATAGTAAAACCAGCTCCAGCACCAACAGCTACTAATGCTATTTTGGTAGGTAGAGGAGGTGCATCAAGTGGTTTAACTGCTTCTCAAAGCGATGTAATGTCAGTTGTAAAAGGTCAATTGCGTGATTTAGACAATCGTATTAAATCTGCAGCTACTTCACAAGCAGATTCATTAAGCAAATACCATTTGTTAGATTTAACAGATCGTATTGAAAGTGCTTTAGATAGTAAGAAAGATTAAATAATTTACATGTTAACTAAAGCGTCCTGATGTAAGTTGGGACGCTTTTTTTATTTAGTAGTTTTAGCTAGCAGTGCGAAAATGACAACAGTTGATGCAACAACAATAGTTCCTGCGCCTAGAACAACATAATGTGCAGCAGTACGTCTACTTTTAGTTTTATAATAAGCAGCAGTTCTATACGCATTAACGTAAACCGAATCTGTTAATAAAGAAGGATCGCTTACATTTAATTCGCTAGGTTTAAAAAAGTCAGAGCTACTAGTATATCTATATTTTCTAAAAGTATGCAACTTAGATTTTTCTAATTTAAAAAGGTTTCTGACATCTTTATCTGCAGTTTTTTCAATAGCATCTTTATTTACAGTTTGAGCAATTGATTTAGTTGAAATAAAAAATATTAATAATGTGCTGAATAGCAATTGTTTCCCCATGAATAAATATATAAATTATTTTGAAGCTGTGCGTGATACGAATGTTTTAAAAGTTAAAATTCTTTATCAAGTTAAAGGTTCTAAATAAATGCACTCCTATTGAATACTTTGTATGTAAGTAGTGGTTCTGCACACCTTTGTAGTCTTCATTATGAAAAAACAAACCAATTTATTGTAAGAAAAATCATTTTGCGTGATAGGAAATGTCCTTTGCGTGATAGGAAATGTCCTTTGCGTGATGGGAAATGTCTATTGCGTGATGGGAAATGTCGATTGCGTGATAGGAAATGTCCTTTGCGTGATGGGAAATGTCTATTGCGTGATGAGAAATGTCCTTTGCGTGATGGGAAACGTCCTTTGCGTGATAGGAAATGTCCTTTGCGTGATGGGAAATTTACTTTGCGTGATGGGAAATGTCATTTACATGATGGGAAAACCCCTTTGCGTTCAATACAAAGTCCTTCCACTAAAGAAAACTTATTATTATAATGTATGCAATTAATTAGGCTAATAAAGAAGGAGAGTTGAAATTAAATAAAATATTTAAGTACTTAGTTATTTAGTATGACATAATATTTCTTAAGTAAGTTATGAAAATAATAAAAATCCAGATCCTGCTTTGCATCACAATTTTTAGTTTGTCGTTTAATTCGATGGCTCAAACTAAACCCAACATTGTTATTATAGTTTCTGATGATCATGCTTATCAAGCTATAAGTGCCTATGGTAGCAAATTGATGCAAACACCAAACATAGATCGCATTGCAAAAGAAGGAGTTCGTTTTGATAAAGCTTATGTAACCAATTCCATTTGTGGGCCAAGTAGGGCAGTTATCCTGACAGGAAAATACAGCCACAAAAATGGCTTTAAAGATAATGAGAGTTCGGTATTTAATGGAGATCAAGATACCTTCGTAAAACAATTACAAAAAGGAGGCTATCAAACAGCATGGATTGGTAAATGGCATTTAGAAAGTAAACCCCAGGGCTTTGATTTTTGGCAAATCTTACCTGCTCAAGGGCAATATTATAATCCTGACTTTGACATGATGGATGGCACTAAGAAGCGTTTTGATGGGTACGTATCCAATGTAATTGAAGATGTAACTGAAGATTGGCTGAATAAAAGAGATACCTCTAAGCCATTTTGTTTGGTGATAGGGCACAAGGCTACACATCGCGTTTGGCTACCAGATACCGCCGATCTAGGTAAATTTGATAATATTACTTTTCCATTGCCACATAATTTCTACGATACCTATACAACCAGACCAGCAGCAAAAGTTCAAGACATGACCATTGCAAAAACTATGATTATGGGTTATGACCTTAAAATGTTTGGATCTGATGGAGCAGAAAGCAAGGATGGCAATTTTAGTAGAATGAATGCAAAACAAAGAGCCAAAATAGATGCGTATTATAAGCCAATTGAAGTAGATTTTAACCAAAAAAAACTAACAGGGAATGCATTAATTGAATGGAAATTTCAGCGCTACATGCGAGATTACCTGAGCACGGCAAATTCATTGGACCGGAACATTGGTCGTACATTAAATTATTTGGATAAACATAATTTGACCAAAAACACAATTGTAATTTACCTATCTGATCAAGGATTTTATATGGGCGAACATGGTTGGTTTGATAAACGATGGATTTATGAAGAATCTTTCCGTACACCTATGGTGATGCGCTATCCGGGAGTTGTTAGACCGGGCACGGTTTCTAACAACTTTGTAATGAACCTGGATATTGCGCCAACACTATTGGATGCCGCTGGTGTGGCAATTCCTAAAGATGAACAGGGACAATCAATGTTACCTTTACTTAAAAATAAGAATGCCAAGGGACGCGATGCGATATATTATCATTACTATGAAAATGGAGAGCATTCTGTTTCTCCTCATTTTGGCGTCAGAAACCAAGGCTACAAATTGGTTCGTTTTTACAAAAGAGTAAACGCTTGGGAGTTGTATGATTTGAACAAAGACCCTAATGAAATGAATAATTTGTATGAGCAAAAAGCATATCGTAAAATCATTTCACAGCTGAAAGTTAAATTGAATCAGTTAATTGATAAGTACGACGATCAGGATGCAAAGAAGATACTCACAGAAAATAAATAGTAGCATACTAAAAAGCCTTCGAAATCTCGAAGGCTTTTTTAATTAACAAGTGTTTATGAAGTATTATTTCATACTATCACTAATTTTTTGAATTTTATCTAAGTGTGCTTTTACGATAGGAGCAGTTTTGCTAGCAAAAGCCCTAAGTTCTGCATCTTTACCATCCTTTGCTTCTTTTTCCATTAAATCCAATGTCTTTTTGTGACCATCTACCATGGCGTTCACATACTCTTTATCAAAATCGCGACCAGTAAGTTTATTCAAGTCGTTCATTTTTTTAGTGTGTTCCTCATCTAGGGAAGTAGGAAGAGCCATGTTTTTAGAAGTTGCTATGGTTTTCAATTCCGCATTTGCTTTACCGTGGTCATTTACCATCATATCAGCAAATGCTTTAACTTCTGCATTAGTTGACTTACTCAAAGCGATCTTTCCAAACTCAACTTCTGCCATTCCACCAACAGCGGCTTTACCAGCAAATTCTCTGTCATCTTCTGTTGTTGCCATAGCTCCAGTTGTATCTGCATTCATCGTAGTATCCATAGCTTGGTTTAAACTATCGGTATTTGCATTCGAATCTTTTGAGTTTGAATTACAGCTTTGAAAAGTGAAAGCCAATAGGGCAATAACACTTAAATAACCTAATTTTTTCATAGTAAAATATTTTTAATTGATAAATTGATATATGCTTTCAACAATATAATTCGCAATATGTTTCAGATTAGCAAAAATTACTATTGACGTTTCTTATCGTACATTTTCAATTGTTTTTTTAGAATTTCTCTTGCCATATGAATTCTAGTCTTCACTGTTCCAATTGGGATATCAAGGTCATCCGCAATTTCGTGGTACTTATGACCTTCGAAATGAAGTATAAATGGCAAAGAATATTCCTTAGGTAATTTATTTAAGAGTGTATGTACATCGTTAAGAATGAACCTGCTTTCAGCAAGGTTTTTGGAAGAACTTTCCAAAAGCGTTACCGAAGATAAATCTACAGATTTAAGAATGATAGCGTTTGACCTAACTTCTTTTCTGTAATCATTAATAAATGTATTTTTCATAATGGTAAACAGCCAAGCTTTCAAATTAGTTCCCTCTTTAAAATTTTCAAAGTAACGAATTGCCTTCAAAATGGTATCTTGATAGAGGTCGTCCGCGTCATTTAAGTCTTTTGTAAACCTGAAAGCGAATGCCTTTAGTGGACGAGTGTGTTCATTTAGTATTACATTGAAATCGGATACTTGCATAATAGCTGGTTTTAATTATCGATTGATAGTAAGTTAACAATTGAAACAGGGCTACGTTTGGTGTATTTATACTGTTTCTTTAGGCTATTTATACGGTTTCTTACCAAGTGTTCACCTTGTTTTTCTTTAGGCAACAGTTAATAGCTAATTATGAATAAATACGTATTCTGTCGTGGTATATACGGTATTTAACGCTATATGAAAACTTTTAGTGGGTATTTTCTATTTAGTTATTAAGCTAATAGCTTAAGATTTTTGCGATAATTTATAGATCAAAAAAATCGCTTTTCATATATCATGTCAACAAATAAAACAATGGTAAATAAAGACGCAATTTCATTTCTTAGAAGGCATTTGGGTGCTAATAAAGAAGACATTATTAAAGCAGTATCAGCAGTAGGTAATAACCTTGAGAAAATTGAATTGTATTTATTGCAACAAAAATTGGTTTGTTCTACAAAATACGATGGCTTAAAATACGGTATTAAAGGGCTACGCTAATTTGATTGGTTAGTTAAGTAGAACATGGCTTACTATGTTTTGGAGAAGTTATGCCTATCCAATAAGCTTTGGATTATTTAATAAATGCCCACATCAGTCCATCCACCAATTAGCAAGACGCTTAAAAGTAGGAATAAAAGGTCTTATTTTATTAAATACTATTAATCGTTAAAAACCAATAGTCTGTATAACTTGTTAAATTGGTATTAGGTACTATTTTCAGGAACATATTCCAAAGTATTGCTATGAATTACGGTTGTAGCGTTCGAAAGCAATAGCCAATTTCAACCATGAAAAATAATAAGGATAAAATTATATCGAATTATAAACAACAAATTGAAGAGATAATTTCAAATCATGAACATCAATCCTTAACAGAAAATAAGTTAGTTACTTTATTAGTAGAACTCCAAATAGCCGAATCAGAACTGGAAGTGCAGAATGATGAATTAAGCATGTCTGCAAAAATACTGGAGACTGAAAGAGCTGAATTTGCTGATTTCTTTAATTTAGTTCCTGTTGGTTATTTTATTCTAGATCATTTAGGTAGAGTAACCAAAGCTAATGAAATTGGCCTTAAATTGCTTTGCGTAGAAGAAAGTGTTTTGCTAAATCAGCAATTTCAACGTTTTATTGCCCCAGATAGTTTAGAGAAATTCTACTCCTTTTTGCATAAAATGAGACCCAATGAAGCTAAACAGACTGCAGAAATTAAAATGCAGCTTTTTAATGGAGATCAAATTTATACAAAAATGGAAGGTATTGCTGTGCATAATTTGTTTTCTGATGTTTTAGTGTATTGTGTTACTGTTACTGATATTACAGCAAGTAAACTGGCAGAGCAAAAGCTTCAAGTAACTACAGAGCGTTTAGAAATGTCGTTAAAAGCTTCTGGTACTGGAACATGGTCTATTGACTTGATAGAAAATAGGGTATTTCTTGATGAGTTTAGTTTAAAGCTACTAGCCCTCCATTCTTGGGAGTTTGATGGTAGCATAAAAAAGTTTCTTGAGCTTGTCCATCCAGAAGATCAGTTTTATGTAAAAAGACAATTGCTAAATGATACTAACAATGAAGAAAAAATTGATTTAGAATTTCGAGTAATCATTAAAGGACAGACCAAATATATAGCTACAAAAGGTCATCGCATTCAAACGGAATTAGGTAAGCAGCTATCGATCGGAATATTATTAGATATGACCGAAAGAAAAAAAATCGTTCTTGCCAAGCAAGACCTTCATGATGAGAAACAAAAACTAATTCTAGCAACTACACTAAATGCGCAAGAAAATGAAAGGCAAAAAATAAGTAGCATATTGCATGATAGTATTTGTCAGCTTTTATATGGGATAAGACTTCATTTGCCTTCTATGAAATTGAATGATGATTCTAAGGCCGAATTTCAAATGGTAAATCATCTTTTAGATCAAGCAATTAAAGAAACAAGAGAACTTTCGTATGAATTAACCCCTTCTGTACTGCGTGATTTTGGTTTTGTTGAAGGCATTCGTGAAATGGCACAACGCTTAAGTTTTAAAAACTTTAGGATTTCTATTAAGTTAAGTGAAGAAGCAAATCTTTTGTCAGCAGATTTACAGTTGTCAGTATTCAGAATAGTTCAAGAATTGATTAATAACTCTATAAAACATGCAAATGCAGATAAAGCAGAAATTAATTTTTATACAGAAGGTAATAAGGTAACCATTTTGGTATATGATAATGGTAATGGTTTTGATGAGGATTTAGAAACATTAATGGCTCGAGGATCGGGTTTAAGGGGAATTAGAAGTAGACTTTCGCTTTTAAATGGACATATGGAAGTCGAATCATCTAATGTAGGAACACAAATTAAAATAAGCTTTACACATTAATAAGTTATGTTAAATATATTGTTAGCGGAAGACCATAACATAGTACGCAATGGAATTAAAATGCTGCTCGAGGCCGATGAGGAAATAAATGTTGTTGGTGAAGCTTTTGATGGAAAGCAAGCCTTAGAAATAGTTAAATCTGATTTGGAAATTGATATTGTACTAACAGATATTAATATGCCAGAGATGGATGGTATTGCATTGATAAAAGAAATAAAACAAATTAAACCTCATATTCATGTAGTGGTTTTATCTATGCATGATAATGAAAAATACATAATTCAGGCATTTGCTGAGGGGGCAATGGGATATATTTTAAAAAATGTAAATGCTGATGAACTTGTTTTTTCTTTAAAATTTATTGCTAATGGAGGTAGGTATCTTTGTTCAGAGCTAACCATGAAAATTGTAGAAAAGATGTTGGATTCGAAACAACTACAATTAGAAAACCATTTACCAAACATAGATTTTTCTCTTCGAGAAATTGAAATCCTTCAACTTATTGCGGAAGGATATACGAACCATGAGATGTCTGAAAAACTATTCCTAAGTAAAAGAACAATTGAAGGGCATAGGCAGAGTTTAATAGATAAAACTAATTCTAAAAATACGGCTGCCTTAATTAAATTCGCTGTTCGAAATGGCTTTATAAAATAGGCTAAATACTATTTGAAATTTATTTCATAATAAATTTCATTACTAAAGTCTCTAGATATAAATTACGACACTATAAATCTTTTAAATTCGATGAACTAAAAACAGCTATAAATCGTAAATTCGAAACCAAATAATATTACATGAATCATTGGCTAGTCAAATCAGAACCTTTTAAATACAGTTGGGAAAAATTTAATAAGGATGGACGTACTTTTTGGGATGGCGTTCGCAATTACCAAGCTCGTAATAATTTAAGAGAAATGAAGGAGGGAGATTTAGTGCTTTTCTACCACAGTAACGACGGTAAAAACGTTGTTGGAATTGCTAAAGTGGTAAAAGAATTTTATCAAGATCCAACAACTAGCGATCCAAATTGGGTGGTTGTAGATTTAGTCCCAGTTCAATCTTTAGCCAAACCAGTTTCATTAGAACAAATCAAGGCTGAAGAAAGCTTAAAAGATATTTCTCTAGTCAGACAAGGTCGATTATCAGTTATGCCATTAAAGGCAACAGAATTCGATAAAATATTAGAAATGGGAAGTTAATCCTTAAAAAACAAAGCTTTTAATTCGCTAGCATCATTAGGTTCCATTTTTCCACCAAGAATTAAACGCAATTGTCTACGGCGTAATGCACCGTTGTACAATTCAATTTCTTCTTCCGTTTCTGGTTTTAATTCAGGTACCGGAATAGTTCTTCCACTCTGATCTACCGCTACGAAGGTATAATAAGCCTCATTAGATTTTGCTCTAGTTCCTGATGGAATATTTTCTGCCCAAACATCTAAGCGAACTTCCACAGATGTGTTAAAAGAGCGAGTTACTTTGGCCTCAATTGTAATTACATCACCTAATTTAATAGCATGTTTAAAAGAAACATTATCTACAGATGCAGTCACCACAATTCTATTGCAATGCTTCTGTGCAGAAATTGCAGCAGCAATATCCATCCAATGCAATAAACGTCCTCCCATTAAATTGTTTAGAGTATTGGTGTCGTTGGGTAACACCAATTCATTCATTATTGTATGGGAATTCTTCGGGCTTTTAGCTTTTGTACTCATGTGCGGCAAAAGTACAGAAATTTGGGTGTTTTTTTACAAAAATGTAGGTCATTAAATTATTGATGAATAGCTTAGGCTTAATAGGTTAGTAAAAACTTAATCAAAAAGCAAACATATAGGCTAATTTAAAGTTATAGTAATTTGTAAAAGCACACTATGCAAAATCAAACTCTCCTTCAATATTTTCATTGGTATTATAATGAACAAGATAATTTATGGACGAAAGCAAAAAATGAAGCAGCAAATTTAGCAGAACTAGGTTTTACTGCAGTTTGGTTTCCGCCTGCATATAAAGGTGCCAATGGTGGGTATTCTATTGGTTATGATACCTATGATTTATATGATCTTGGTGAATTTGATCAGAAGAATAGCGTACACACAAAATATGGAAGCAAAACTGAATATATTGATGCAATCAATGCTTTACATGAGCATCAAATTTGTGTTTTGGCTGACGTCGTTTTTAACCATAAAGCTGGTGGTGATGAACTTGAAAAAATAGAAGTTAGAAAAGTCAACCCAGAAAATAGAAACGAATTTATTTCCGAAGTGATGGAAATAGAAGCATGGACGAAATTCACTTTTCCTGGCAGACAAGGGAAATATTCGGAGTTTATTTGGGATCATCACTGCTTTAGCGGTGTAGACTGGGCGCAAGATCTAAATGAAAGCGCCATTTTTGCTATTCAAAATGAATATGGTGAGGGATGGGAAAAAGTGCCGTCAAATGAATTAGGTAATTACGATTATTTAATGTTTGATGATATCGAATTTCGAAATCCTGCAGTAAAAGAAGAATTAAAACGTTGGGGAAAATGGTATTATGACACCTGCAAAGTTGATGGTTTTAGGCTAGATGCTGTTAAACATATTTCACCAGAATTTGTGATAGAATGGATAGATGAATTGAAAAAGGATTGCAATAAAGATTTTTTCATCATTTCAGAAAATTGGAATATAGCAGATGTAGAAGAATTAGAGCAGTATATAGAAATTACTGGAGGAAGAACACAATTATTCGATTCGTTATTACATCACAATTTTTATTTAGCCTCAACAGGAGGTAAGGATTACGATTTAGATAAAGTTTTTAACAATACATTGGTTGAGAGAAATCCACAACTAGCCATCACTTTTGTAGATAATCACGATTCGCAACCCTTACAGGCATTAGAATCATTTATAGATTTTTGGTTTCGCCCCCTAGCTTATGCTTTAATTTTATTAAGAGAACAAGGAATTCCCTGTGTTTTTTTTACAGATGTTTATGGTGCAAATTATGAAGACGAAGGTAAAACAGTCGAGTTAATTTCGTTGCCTGAATTACCTAAATTATTAAATGCTCGACAGTATTTGGCATATGGCGAACAAAAAGATTATTTAGATCATAATAATTGTATTGGCTGGACAAGAAGTGGCGATGAAGAACATCAAAATTCTGGTGTTGCTGTTCTAATGAGCAATGGCGACGAGGGTTTTAAAGCTATGGAATTGGGACAATCCTTTAAAGGTAAAACCTTTATTGATGTTTTAGGAAATCGAAAAGAAGAAGTAATAATTGATGAAAACGGTGTTGGAGAATTCTTTTGTAATGCAGGCAGTGTAAGTGTGTGGATTTTGAAAAGCTAGCTCATTTGCTCAATAGTTCATTGGTGCTAGATAGTTGAAGAATATCTTTTAGCATTTATCACAGATAAACAAATGACACTAATAATATGAATGAACTATTTTTTAACCGAATTCACATTTGTAAATCCAATTAACTCATCCCATCTGCCACCAGGTTTACGGTAATACACTAATACTTGATAGCTGTTATCAGTTTCAAAAAACGAACCTTCGAAAATGGTGTCATCAAACTTTTCATCTTCAGTTACCCAAACATATTTAAAGTCATACAAACCCTGTTTCAGTTTAACATTTCCGTAGAAACAATTTTTAACTACATCGTAAATTAATTTACTTTCGTCGTTTAGCGTGTAATTATTAAATCGACCAACAACATAAGCATTTCCTTTAGCAGTTGGAGGTGGAGCATTTAATGTAAAAAGAACATTTGCATAATCGCTGTCGGTTATATTATCTCTTCCGTCCTGATTACGAATAAAAAAGTTTCCATTTTCATCTAGCTGAGTACTATATTTCGCATTTCCATTAGGCTGATCAGGAAATAAAATCACGTTCAATGTGCTATCCTTATAAAAATCTTGTACATGCTCAGCTTTGTAGCGGAAACTTCTAATATCAAATTTGCGAAACTCATTTCCTGCCCAAAATTCGTTCGTATTTAATTCATTATAAATTAACGAACCTTGTTTTACAAATGTTGGTTTAGTATTGATAATTGCGGTCTGAGGAATTCCATTTTGCATCACCACAGCTTTTACATCCATATAAGGATTTTGGATAGGCATTGGATGAAATATCGTAAAATTCACTTTTTGTTTACTCATCCTAAATGCAACCTGACTGCTTGGCACAACTTCTACACCTACACTTGCTAAATTATCTACAATGTAAAAACGCTGCGTTATCACAACTTTCTTAGGATCATTGTTTTCGTAAACCTTTAGTAAATAATTGCCAGCTAGTTTAGGTTTAATTTGATCATTTGGAAGTGTAAGCTGATAATGGGTGAATTTTTGGAGGGTATTAAAAGAATAGCGATACTTAAAAATAATATCCTCTTTAAACGTTTCTAAATAATCTAATGCATTTATTTTAGAAGGTTTCCAATCGAAAGTACAATGTTCAATGGTATAATTGTAATTTTTGCTGCCTCCTTTTAAATCATCAAATGCAAAAGTAATAGTTTCATTACTGCGCAAAGCGATAATTGGGAAAGACTGTTCTTTATTTGTATTATAACATTCAACTGTTTTTATGGTGGGTTGATATACTTTATTATCGTACACAACAATTGGATTTTGTGCAAAAGCGTTCACATAAAACGCTAGCATAAAAAATATCAACCCAAGCCTTTGCATATTATGCTTCTAGTTCCATTATTTCTGAAGCTAATTCTTCCCAAGTTTTTTGGGCATGATCTAACAGCGCTTTTTCTGCTAAATACTTTTTATTAGTTTCATCCAATTTATGTTGATTAGAAAATACTTCTTCTTTCGCTAATTCTGCTTCAACAGTTTTAATGCTTAATTCAAAAGCTGAAATCTCCTCTTCAATTCTTTTCAATTTCTCGTTCAACTTTTTTAGTTGTTGTTGTGCATTTGCTGGAGCAGGTTCTGTTGCTTTTGGTTTCTTTTCTTCAGTAGGCCTAACAGGAATTGGTTTTGGCGTAGGAATTACCCTTTTGCTATTCCATTCTTCGTATTCTGCATACGTTCCAGGATATTCTTTGATTTTTTCTTCCTCAATAAACCAGATCTTATTAGCTACATTATCTAAGAAATACCTATCGTGAGATACTGCAATAAAAGTCCCTTCATATTGTTGTAAGGCCTGAATTAAGATATTTACCGACTGGATATCCAAGTGATTGGTAGGTTCATCTAAAATCAAGAAATTCGAATCAGTTGTTAACGATTTTGCTAATGCAACTCTCGATTTTTCTCCTCCAGATAATACTTTAATTTTTTTGAATACATCATCTCCAGTAAATAAGAAACAGCCTAAAATAGACCGTAATTCTGTATCCGTATGTTTAGGTGCAAATGCTTGTAATTCCTCTAAAATGGTATTATCAAGATGCAACGACTCCAACTGATGTTGCGCAAAGAAAGTAGTGGTTACATTGTGACCGGTTTCGCAAGAACCTTGAAATTTCTCTGTTCCAGCAATCATTCGTAACAAGGTAGATTTACCTTTACCGTTAGCACCAATTAAGGCAATTTTATCCCCTTTTTCTATTAATGCCTCAGCATCATCTAAAATATCAATGTTTGGATAACTTTTAGTAGCATGTTCAATTCTTACAACATGTCTGCCGGAAGGTTTAGAGAATTTAAAACTAAAATTTACTGTCGGATTATCATCATCAACATCTTCTACACGTTCCATTTTATCCAAGGCTTTCATCCGCGATTGGGCCATTTTAGCCTTACTTGCTTTCGCTTTAAAACGTTCAATTAAACGCTCTTCTTGCTTAATTTTAGCTTGTTGATTTTTAAATTCGCCTTTCTGAATTTCGCCACGCAATGCTTTTTCTTCTAAATAGAAAGAATAATTTCCAGCATAAACAGTTAGCTTTCCTTTTCTAGATTCTACTGTTTTGCGTACAATTTTATCTAAGAAATACCTATCGTGAGAAACAATAACAATTGCCCCTTCAAAACTTCCCAAATAAGTTTCTAACCACTTAATAGAAGGTAAATCCATGTGGTTGGTTGGCTCATCCAGTAATAAAATATCTGGGGTTTGTAGTAGAATTTTAGCTAACATTACACGCATGCGCCACCCACCAGAAAATGTATTTAATGGACGATGTTGATCTTCTGTACTAAAACCTAGACCGGCTAAAATCTCGTTTGCACGGTATTCAATGTTATAACCATCTAAAGCCTCAAACTCTTGTTGTTTATCGCTTAGTTTATATAAAATCTCTTCACTATAATCAGTTTCAATCTTTTTTAATAATTCCTCAATCTCATCATGTAATTGGTTTTGGCGCTCAAAAGCTTCCATTGCCACATGCAAAATAGTATGATGCGAATCGTATGATAATAAATCTTGGTTCAAATACCCAATTTTTAAATCTTTCGCCATCGATATGCTACCAGAAGATGGAGCATATTCTCCCACAATTATTTTAAGTAAAGTAGACTTACCAGTACCATTCGCACCGATTAGTCCAACTCTATCGCCTGGTTTAATGTGCCAGTTCGCTTCGTCATATAAGGCTCTTGAGCCAATTAAGAAGGTTAAGTCGTTTATAGAAATCATTTCGGTGCAAAAATACGATTTTTAAGCCTGTTTTCAAGTATAAGTTTTTGAAATGAAGGGAAGTAACTAAGTCAAATCCTAGTGCTCACATCAAATTTTATTTCTTTAGAAAGTTTGCAATTCTAAATTTAATCTATACATTTGTACTGTAATAAAAATAATTACAGAATGAACAACGGAAGATTTTCTATCGCTTTGCATATTTTAACACTACTAGATAAAGCTAATGGAGAGCTATTGTCTTCAGAATATTTAGCGGGTAGTATCAATATTAATCCAGCAATGGTACGTAAAGAGTTAATCAATTTACGTATTAATGGTTTTGTTCAAAGTAAAGAAGGTAAAAATGGAGGATCCTCATTGGCTATTTCTGCTAACGAAATTACCCTTGGAGCAATTTACCAAAGTGTAAAACAGATTTCACTTTTGGGAAGTCAAAAAAATACACCAAATCCAAAATGTCCAGTTGGAAAAAATATTAACGAACACTTAAATGATTTATATAACGATACAGAATTGATTTTAATTAAGCAATTGAATAAACAAAGCTTAGCAGATTTTAGCAGCAAATTCAGTTAGCTTTTTTTTATTAAAACTGTAATAAAATTAATTACACTTAAAATTAAATATATGAAAATAGCATTAGTAGGCGCTACAGGATTTGTAGGTAAAGCCATTTTAAACGAATTATTAACAAGAGGAAACGAAGTGATTGCCATTGCTCGAAATGTTGACAAAATTGAGGTAAGTAATGAAAAATTAATTAAGAAAGCTGTTGATGTTTTTGAAACAGAAAAATTAATCGAAATTTTAAAGGGAGCAGACGTTGTAATAAGTGCATATAACGGTGGTTGGACAAACCCAAACATTTATGATGATATTATTAATGGCTCAATTTCAATTCAAAAAGCTGTAAAGGAAGCAGGAGTGAAAAGATTTATATACATTGGGGGAGCAGGTACATTACAGATTGATGGTCATCAGTTAGTCGATGGTCCTGATTTCCCAACCGAATATTATCCAGGTGCATCTGCAGTAAGAAGTTATTTCAATACTTTAAAACAAGAAAAGGATGTAGATTGGGTGTTTTTTAGTCCAGCAATTGAAATGCATCAAGGAATCACGACTGGTCGTACAGGTAAATATCGTTTAGGTAAAACCAGTCCAGTATTTAATGAAGAATGGCGTTCAATTTTATCAGTAGAAGATTTAGCCATTGTAATTGCAGATGAAATAGAAAATAAATCACATCATCAAGAGCAATTTACTGCAGCATATTAACTCATACGAAATATAGTATTTCTTAAGCCGAAACATTTTGTGTTTTGGCTTTTTTTTGTCGTGAATATTAAAATATAAAAATGCTTCTTATCTTCGTGTCATGTATCGCCTCATTAAACCTGTTTTTTTTAAGTTCGACCCAGAAAATGTGCATCACTTTGTGGTAAAACGCTTAAAATGGTTTCATGATTATTTTCCATTCGGAAAAACTATTCTGAGAAGCAGTTATGATGTGAGTTTTAAAGGTCTAGAAAGAGAAGTTTTTGGCATTAAATTTAAAAATCCCGTTGGTTTAGCAGCAGGATTTGATAAAAATGGCGAATACGTTGAGGCTCTAAGCAACCTAGGTTTTGGATTTATAGAAGTTGGAACGGTTACGCCTTTGCCACAACCAGGAAATGACAAACCACGCATGTTTAGGCTACAAGATGATGAGGCAATCATCAATAGGATGGGCTTTAACAATAAAGGAGTAGACGTGATGGCAGAGCGTTTACGTTTGCTCAAAGAAAAAGAACCTCAAATTGTTATTGGTGGAAACATTGGTAAAAATAAAAATACACCTAACGAAGATGCAGTAAGCGATTATATCAAATGCTTTGATCGTTTGTTCGATGTAGTAGATTACTTTGTGGTAAATGTAAGTTCGCCAAATACACCTGGTTTGAGAGCCTTGCAAGAAAAGGAACCATTAAAGGAATTGTTGAATACTTTGCAACAACGCAATCTTAAAAATGAGATTTCTCGCCCTATTCTTTTAAAAATTGCTCCTGATTTAACTAATGAGCAATTAAATGATATAGTAGAAATTGTGAAAGAAACTGGTATTGCTGGTGTTATTGCTACAAATACAACAATAGATAGAAACGGTTTATACACCGAAGAAGGACTGAAAAGTGAAATGGGTGGCTTAAGTGGAAAACCACTAACGCAACGTTCTACAGAAGTTATTCGTTATTTAGCAGAGAAATCTGGAAAATCTTTTCCAATTATTGGTGTTGGTGGTATACATTCAGCCCAAGATGCAAAAGATAAAATAAACGCTGGAGCTTCCTTAGTACAATTATATACTGGTTTTATTTACGAAGGTCCAGGTTTAATTAAGCAAATTTGTAAGGAACTGGTTTAATTATTTATATTTTTCTATTATAGTCTTTACTCTATACTTGGTTATTTTAGCAATAAGATCGAATGGAATTGGTTGATTTAATGGAAATTGTACAGACCCTTTAGCGCTTTTATATTTTGATAATTCCTTTTTAAATACTTCAATTCCTCGTGAACCAGGATATAAACCAATATGGTTTTTGTAACCTGCAAAATGGATTAGATTTTAGTTTAAATAAAAAGTAGGAATACCATAACTGATTTTTTCTTTTGCCTCGGGAGCTATATTCCTAATGGTTTCTCTAACCTGTTGTAAAAGTTCTTGGACTTTAGAGGGGAAGCCTCTAATATAATAATCAATGGGAGAGAGCTCTTTTTCCATGCTGAAGAATGATTTTAATTATATACAATTTGCACCTAAACTTTAAATGATTCATTAGGTTCTAAATAATTTTTCAGTGCAGTATATACAAAGTAAGTCCAACCACCATTGAAACTTGTTTTTTCAAATTCAGCTCCTAAACCGGCAAAAGTTTCTAAACCAGCATGTGTTATTCTTAATAAAGTTTCTTCTCCTTTATCAAATAATTCCCAAGTTACAAACGAATTTCCTGGGTAATTATCATATCGCCAACTATATGTTATTTTTTTACCATCCACAACTTCGGTTACTTCACACAAATGAAGATATTGTTTTCCATCTTCTGGACCCCCAAGAAAATCAAACTTAAAACCAACTTTAGGTTTAAAATCCTCTAATTGGAAATACCAATTTCTCATTTCGTTAACATCGGTAATTGCACTCCAAACTTTAGCAATAGGAGCGTTATATGTTCTTTCAACAATTACATTATTTGATTTCATAGTATTATTTTTTAGGTTCTACTTTAGCTGTGTTAGTTGATAAATAAATTTCGAGTGCGTCCAGTTTGTCGTTCCAAAATGAACTGTATTGTTCTATCCATTTAGAAACTTCCTTTAGTTTTTGAAATTTAACTTCGCAAAACCGTTCACGTCCTTCTTTTTTAATGGAAACTAAGCCGCATTCTGTTAAAATTTTGATATGCTGAGAAATAGCAGGTCTACTCATGTCAAAATTTTCTGCAATGGCATTTAAATTTAACGATTGAAAAGCAATTAGGTTTATAATTTCTCTTCTAGTTGGATCAGAAATTGCCTGAAATACATCTCTTCTCATAATTACGTAAGCGTTTACTTACAAATTTATAAGTAAGCATTTACTTACGCAAATTTATTTACATTATAATTTTAAATGAAGGGAGGAGAGAGTTATCGAAAATATGGCGCACAAAAAAGCATCCCAAAAATAAATCTGAGATGCTTTTAAATTCTTAAAAGAAAAAAAATGACTAACCTTTAGCCTCTAATTGAGCTAATACAGCGTTGTTTTTAGCCAGCTGATCTGTTTTAGATTGCTTAGAACGGCTTCCTAACTCTAGGTTAGTAGCTAACTTTAAAGTTTTAACTTCTAAACGAGAAACGTTTTTATTATATCTGTCTTTTCTTTTTAATCTTGTTACTGCCATGATAATGAGCTTTATTTCTTTAATTAATATAAAATATGAGGTCGAGAGCGGATTCGAACCGCTGTACAAGGTTTTGCAGACCTCTGCCTAGCCACTCGGCCACTCGACCTTTTAAATTCAAGGTTGCAAAAATAACAATTATATGTTAGGATACAAAGGGAATGCTTAAAAATTCAATTTATTTATTACCTCTACTTAATTCACTACAAAATATAGCAGCAGAAACCGCCACGTTTAATGATTCGGCTGCACCAATACGCGGAATAGTTACTGGAATAGTAATTTTTTCAATCAACTCCTCCTTAATTCCATGTCCTTCGTTCCCTAATAAAATTAGACCTTCTTTACCCCAATTTGTGCTATAAATATTGTTGCCATCTAATAAGGCACCAAAAACAGGAACTTTTACTTCTTCAAAAAGAGAAATAAGGTTAGTATAAATAATATTTACACGACATAAAGAGCCCATAGTAGATTGCACTGTTTTGGGATTATAGGCTTCAACTGTGTTTTCAGAACAGATTACATTTTTTATTCCGAACCAGTCTGCAGTACGAATAATTGTTCCGAAATTTCCGGGATCTTGTACATCATCCAATACCAAAGAAAAAGAGTTTTTCAAACTTTTAACATCTAATTTCTGTTTAACAGGGATATGTACTAAAGCTAAAATTCCTTGAGGAGTTTGTAACGTACTAATCTTCTCTAATTCGCCGTTGTTTACTTCAAATAACTTTATATTTGCGGTGTTTTTGGGTAAAGAAGGGAGATGCGTAGGTGTGTAATAGATACTATGTAGTTGGTAGTTAGAGTTTATGAATTCTGTGATAGATTTTATACCTTCAATAATAAATATTCCACTTTCTTTGCGGTACTTTTTTTGATGTAGAGATTTTATAAAACTGATTTGAGATTTTGAAAGCATACAAGTATAACTATAAGCAGCAGGTACAAATTCTTACAATATTACTATTTATTCTTGTGTTTATCGCAGGATGTTCTTCAACAAAATATATTGAAGATTATCAATCTATTGTTAAAAAAGTGAAAATCGATAGCATTGATAAAACCTTTGAAGAGGAAGCTTATAATTATGTACAAAAAGATATAAGACCACCAGAAGGCTTAGGAATTAATGTGGCTATATACAATCTTTTTAATACAAAAAACGGAAAATACAAAACCAGTAATATCAAGCCACTAGGTTCTCCGCCACCAATTTTAGATAGTAATTTAGTTGAAATTTCTCGTGTCCAGATTGAAAAATACTTAAAAAGTAAGGGCTTTTTTATGGCCAAAGTGAAATCTGAAATTGAAGTGAAAGATAAGAAGGCCAAATTAAGATTTATTGCAGATGAAGGTCCGGCATTTTTTGTAAATAAAATTAACTACGAAATTCCCGATACTACAGTTAAAACACTTTATCTAGCAAATAAAAAATTATTTACTCACTTAAGAGAAGGCATGCAATATGATGAGGATTCGTTGGTTTACGAGAGAGAACAAATTTATCAGCTCATGCGCCAAAACGGATATTATGATTTTGTAAGACCTTATGTAAGATATGAGCCAGATTCGAATCAGAATAATAGCAGAGTAATTGTTAAATTAATTATTGATAATCCGTTAGATAGTAGCTTAAAACATAAAGTTTATACCATTGGCGAATCGAATATTATTATTGCCCCAAATTCTGAAGGATTTACAGATTCGCTAAAATTAAACGACAGAGTTTTTAGAGGCATTAGATATACAGATCTTTCGAAAAGATTTAGAAGAAACCCAATTGTTCGTTATGATTTTATTAGAGAAGGTGAAATATATGATATTAGGAAAGAGACTTTAACTTACGATAGATTATATGAATTAAACGTATTTAAAAACGTTAAAATAGATTATACGAAGGCAAAAGATAGTAGTAACAAAGTTGAACCTGTGATTATGCTCATTCCGCAAAAGCCGATGAGTAACCGTATTGAAGGTGAAGTACCTTTTAATAGCGGGACAGTAGGATTTACATTGAGTAATACATATACCAATAATAACTTTTTAAAAGGCGCTGAAAAATTTCAATTTCAAGTTAAAGGTGGTCTCCAATCTCGAATAGGCAAAAACCAATCTATATTTAGAGATATTTATCAAAAAGATTTTTCAGTTAGCGCAAGTTTAACTGTACCAAGATTAATGGTGCCGTTTGCCATCCCTTTAATGGGTAAAAACGGAATGCCGTACACTACATTTTCTTCAAGTTATTTATATGCCTTACAAAAGGATATTACTGTGCGTAAGATATTTATTAATTCAATAACTTATGATTGGGTTGAAACAAAATCTAAATTACATTCTTTTACGCCACTTAATTTCGAGTACCGTTTTGGTAGTGTTTTAATAGATACACTTGACAAAAGCGATATTGATAAATACAATAACAATAAAGAAATTTTTGAAAAGAACTCTTATAACATTAAGCTTCTTGGCCGTAAAGATTTTACGCTTGGTATTAAATATGCCTATTCATTAAATGCTAATAAACTCTTAGAAAATAGATCATTTATCTATTTCAGAGGTAATATAGATCTTGCGGGTAATCTTTTGCAATTAGCAACTAGTATTTCTGGAAATAAACATGATCCACAAAATGGAGATTATGGTACAATATTCGGTTTGCCATTTAATCAATATGTTAGACCAGAAATAGATGTGCGTTGGTACAAAAGTTTAGGTGGAGATAGACAATTTATTGCCAGAATAAATGGTGGCGTAGGTTATGCTTATGGAAATTCTATTGCCGTTCCTTTTGAGAAATTATTTTACGCTGGTGGCTCAAGTGGAGTAAGAGCTTGGCAAGCCCGAACTTTAGGTCCAGGTAATTATAACAGAGAAGTAATTACGAGTGCTGAGGCTAGAAACTCATCTTATGGTATAGATCAATTAGGACAAATGCGAATAGAAAGCAATTTAGAATATAGATATATGCTAATTAGTAAGCTGTTTGGTGGAAAGCTAAAAGGTGCAACTTTCGTAGATATGGGAAATGTTTGGAATATCTCACCAGGTAATCCTCAGCCTGAAACCTATTTTAAACTTAATGAATTAGGTAAGCAAATAGCAATTGGTGCTGGTATGGGTTTTAGATACGATGTGCAATTCTTTGTTTTCAGATTTGATTTAGGACTAAAAATTAAAGACCCTCAATTTAAAGGGTCTGAACAATGGGTTATTAGCAAATTTTTAAGTGGCGCTAGTAATTTTAAAAACAACTATTACCTTACTCATAATCCAGATCGCTATCGTTTTATGCAATATAACTTTGGTATTGGAATGCCTTTTTAGACTATTTTTTCTTTAGCCGAAATCAGACTAAATTTCTCAAATAATCGAAAGTGGTTTCGAAAAATGTAGAGATATTTAATCCGTTGCTGTAGCTGAAATACATGAAAATTAATAGCAAAATAATTGCGATGTAAATGAATTTCTTAAATGCAAAGGCTAAAATTATAATGATTAATGGAATGATAATCAGAAATATACGGCTAATTGTAAAGGGATTTAAATTGCCATCTTTTTTGTAAACATACAGCAGTTTACTATGTGTACCAGCATCATTTTGATGTTTGATGTAAACAAATGTTGATTTATCAATAGGTAAAGGTAAAATAGCAACGCCATCATTAAAAGTTAAAGCTTGGGTAAAGCCGCTAATGCTAAACGTGTAAGTGCCGTTTATTTTCTCTAATGGATTATCCAATGAATCAGCTGCTATTATAGCTAATTTACTATTCTTTAATAAACTTTCCTTTACCAAAAAATTATTGATATCGGCATTCTGAGCAAAACTTTTACTGCCTAGTAGCAGTAAAAAAACTATGATTATGTTTTTCATTCTAAAGATCGTTTATTATAAATTAGGTAGCCTAAATGTAGTAAAACACCATTTCTTTTCACAGGATCATCGTATAAATTATAACTTAAACTTATCGGTCCTACTGGAGTATGGTAAACTAAGCCTGCAGTGCCGGCATAATGCCATTTACTAAAGGCTTTTGCATATTCAATTCCTTGAACTCCACTTTTTTCAAATTCTTTGTAAGGTAAAAATAAATAACCTTCTAATCGAAAATCAAAATTACGCTTAATATTAAAAACATTTTTTAAGCCGCCAGCAAAATAATTTGTTGCCCTAAAATTAGTTAAAAATAGAGATTTGCTGTCTTGTAAAGGATAAAATGCTGGAGCTGCTAAAAGTGTTTCGTAATAATTAAAATATAAGGGTTGATTAGAAATCACACCTTCTGCCAAGTAGCCTAAACTATAGTTTTTGGTATGGAAAAAATAATTCTCATCACTTAGTTTTATACTTGTCCATTCTCTAAATGTGCGCTTAATAATGCTATTTTTAACGAATGAATTATAAGTTCCAAATACATTACCTGGAGTATAATTCTCTTTGCCAGTTAAAAAACTGGCACTAAAGAATAAATTATGACCTCTGTCGGCATATTGTTTTCTGTTAAGCGAGCTTTGCTCAAATAGTACACTGGTCTTTAGTCCGTTAAAAATTGTTCTATCCAAAACATCACCGACTGTAAAAGTATTTGTAGGACTATACCTATCATTGTTGTTAATAAAAGCAGCGCTTAAAGTAATTCTAGCGTTGCGATTTAATGGCATTCCTAATTTAAGATCTATCTTTCTATCTGCTTGCTCAATGTAAGTTGGGTGTGGGTTTTCGATGAAAATTTGGCTGGTATTATAATAATTCCAGTGGTTATAAGTTAACTCTGCTGCTAAAAATAAGGGTAGCCCAGATGGGTAATCTACTCGTCCACTAAATTGAACTGATTCGTAAAATCTACCCGAATAAAAATTTGTCCCAAACGTATAGGCCTTACGATTTAAATAATTGTATTGCAAACCCAAATAAACATTGCTAATTGGTCGAGAAGAAATATTTCCACCGAAATCAATTTTAAAACTTTTCTTGGGCTTAGCTACAATTTCGAAATTATAACTGTCTGTTTCTGGTTGATAAGAAATTTTAGGATAAACAGTTTCAAATGTTTCGTCAGCTACTAATTTATAATATCCTCTTTTGATATCTTCAAGATCAAAAGTTGCTTTATCGCTTTTAAATAGCCTTTCAATATATTTTTTTTGTTGAGAATTAACGCCAGAGACTGTTACATTGCTGAATACTAAATCTGGTTTGCGCTCATTAAATTTTGTTCTTTTGGCTAGTAATTCTTGTGATGTAACTCGTCGTGATATTGAGTTTTTAATTTTACCCATATCTGCCATCGTAGCTTCATAACCACGTTTAATTAACTCTTCCACAGGTGTAAAATTTGTTGTGCTGTAATCGACCAAGTCGGGTTGTATGTAAACGCCATTTTCTCCAACTAGAGTAGAATCAGATTTAGAAAGAAACATATATACCAAGAGACGATTCATCAATCTATCATCGTTCTTCGGATATTCATTAAAAGTTTTCGAAGAAACATTTGCGCCAATAATGAAATCAGGTTTAAACTCATTTTTCATAATATCAGCAGGAAAATTATTATACAAACCGCCATCAAAAACATATTTTCCATCTAATTTAATTGGTCTATAAATTAAAGGAACGGTCATCGTAGCTCTTACAGCTTCTGCTAAACTTCCTTTACTTACGGTAATACTTTTTTGAGATAAAACATCAGAAACCATACAGCGATATGGTACAAAAAGTTGATCGAAATTATCTTTTGAAATCGCGGAAGCTTGGGAAAATAATTCTAACAAGGCAAAATTAAGGGGAATATCATTTACTAAGTTAGATCTAAAGCTTAACCTTAAACTGGTGTCGATTGATAATTTAGCTGTTAAAACTGAAGAATTAGCATTGTTTTTCTGAAAGTAAAAACTGTAATCACTTTTGTATTTTCCGTTAACCCAATCTTGAAAATCTGAACTTAATGCAATTTTTTCCATTTGTGCTGGAGAATAACCAGCTGCATACATTGCTCCAACAATGCCACCCATTGATGTTCCGGTAATATAATCTATAGGAATATTATTTTCTTCAAGTGCTTTTAATGTGCCAATATGAGCTAATCCCTTAGCACCACCACCACTTAAAACCAAGCCTACTTTTTGGCCTTTTACCTGTAGCACCAAAAGCAAAAAAAAGAAAACGAATAGCTTTTTAGGATACATCACCCTATAAAAATATTGTTTTCTTTTGAAATTAGTTTAAAATAAAAATAGAATAGGTTAAATAAGACGCAAAGCTGACCCAAAGAATATAAGGTAAAAATAGCCATCCTGCTACTTTGTCAATGCGATAAAAAATGAAAGCATTTACAATAATAGTTAATAGTAAAACGCCTATTTCTATTAATGCAAAACCAATTTTATGTTCATAAAAAAATAAGTAGGACCACATTAAGTTTAGCAACAGCTGCAATACATAAATAGTTGCTGCCCATGAATAGCCCATAGAAAATTTTCTTTTTCTCCAAACTAAATACGAAGCAATTCCCATTAAGATATATAATGTTGTCCAAACTGGTCCAAATACTGAATTAGGTGGATTGAAAGATGGCTTATTTAATGTAACATACCAAGTTTTTGTAGATTCAAAGGTTAGTAAACCGCCAATTGCACCTATAATAAGTGGAATGATGATGCATATTATAAATGGTAAAAATTGAAATTTAAGATGTCGACTAGGCATGAGATATTTTTATTATCTACTCATAACAATTAAACATATAGGTTGTTTGGTAAATAAAGGTCTAAATTATTTATTCAAGTAAAACAATTTTCATTTTATGGGGTTTTTGATATGCTATGAATAAAAATTCTTTATATTTCGTAATTATGTATCCAATTAGAGAATAGCTGTATTCTATACTCAGTAACTCTTAAAAGAATTTTAAATCAGCTAAATTGTTCAAAAACTAAAATGAATTATAAAAATCTGCAACAAGAAGTGGAAAAATATGTGTTGGAATATTTCAATACTCACCACGATGAAAAATTGGTTTATCACAATTTAAACCACACTAAAGATGTGGTAAAGTCAACAATGCAAATTGCTAATCATTATCAGTTAAACGAAAAGGATTTTTTTATTGTAACGACTGGGGCTTGGTTTCATGATACTGGTTATTTCGAAGCACCTTTAGCTCACGAGCAAAAGGGAGCAGATTTGGCAGCAGAATTCTTGAAAAAACTTGATGTACCAGCAGCCGTAAGAGATGAAGTAATGCAAGTTATTTTATCTACAAAAATGCCGCAAAGACCTACTAACCAGCTTGAAAAAATTGTTTGCGATGGCGATCTTTTTCATTTAGGGACAGATGATTTTAGAAAAAAAGGCAAACTCATGCACAAAGAAATAGAGTTGCTTTATGATAAAGAGATCAGCAAAAAACAATGGCGTAAAACGGATATAGAATTCTTAGAAACTCATCAATATCATACAGATTATTGCATTTTATTGTTAAATGATCAGAAATTGAAAAATTTAGAAAAATTAAAAAGCAAGCTTAAAGACGATGAAGATAAAGATGAGCCAGTTTTAATTAGTACAAATAAAAAAGTGACAAAGCCTGTTAAAGATGATAATCCATTTAAGCAAGAAAAATTATTAACTAAAAAGGATAAAAAAAGACCAGACAAAGGTATTGAAACTATGTTTAGAATTACCTCTGCTAATAATCAGCGATTAAGTGATATGGCTGATAATAAGGCGCAGTTGTTAATTACCGTAAACTCTATTATTTTATCATTAATTGTGAGTTTGGTACTTAGAAGACTAGAAGATAATGCCTTTTTAATTGTTCCAACATTTATTTTGTTGATGGTAAGTTTATCAACCATTATATTTTCAATTTTAGCAACACGGCCCTCAATTCCTGATGGTTTATTTACAGATAATGACTTAGAACGTAAAAAAGTAAATCTTCTTTTCTTCGGGAATTTCTATAAAATGGCTTTAAATGATTATTCAAAAGGGATGATAAGAGTGATGAACGACAATGAATTTTTGTATGGCACTTTAATTACCGATGTATATTCTCAAGGAGTAGTATTAGGTCGTAAATATAAACTTATCAGAATAGCCTATAATATTTTTATGTTCGGGTTAATCGCTGCCGTTTTAGCTTATGTAATTTCTTATATCGCCTACGGTAAACTGTCTTAAAATGCCCGAAACTGTATTAGAAAACGTTTTTTACGATAGAGATTTAAGTTGGCTATCTTTTAATGAACGTGTTTTGCAAGAAGCAGAGAGGGAAAGTGTACCTCTATTAGAACGGATTAAATTCCTTTCTATTTATTCATCTAATTTGGATGAATTTTATCGCGTTCGTATGCCAGTATTATTGGCATTGACTAAATTGAGTAAAAAAGAAACTAACAATATTCATTTAGAAGAAGATTTATTAACTGAAGTAAATACAGCTATTCGAAATCATCAACAGCAATACGGACAGATTTTAAAATCAGGAATTATTCCTCAACTTCAGAAAAATAAAATCAACTTTGTTTACGGAAACGATGTACCAGATGCATTAAATCCGATAATAAGTAGTTATTTCTTGAGCCAGGTTCTAGCATTTTTACAACCCGTAAATTTGGCTGAGGCGAAATCTTCATTTTTTCCTAATAACAATGAGTTATATTTTCTCATTAATCTAATACAAAATGAAAAGGAAGAAACGATTATCCTAAATATTCCATCTAATAATTTACCTCGCTTTTATAAAACTACTATAGGTGAAGAAACATTCATTGTATTTTTGGATGATATTGTTAGAAGTAATTTAGATGTACTTTTTAAAGAAGGTGAAATAGTAGGATGCTTTAGTTTTAAAATTACAAGAACAGCAGAAATTGATCTTAAAGATGAATATGCTGGTAACTTAGCAGATCAAATAGAAAAGCAATTGCAAAAAAGAGATTTTGGATTTGCAACACGATTTTTGCATCAGCCTGGAATTCCAGAAGCTACAATGAAGTTAGTGGCAAAAAAACTGAGTTTAAAGAATGCAAATGTAGTAGAAGGTGGTAGATACCATAATTTAAAAGATCTTTTTTCATTTCCAGTAAATATTCCAAAATTAAGTAATCCTGAATGGCCTAAAATAAATTATCCAACAATTATAAAAGGCAAATCCTTGTATGAAGAGATTTTGGAGAAAGATATGCTTATCAATCCGCCTTATCAATCATACGATAGCGTTTTAAGATTTTTTAATGAAGCTGCTATTGATGTTCAAGTTGAAGAAATTTATATTACACTTTATCGTGTAGCAAGCGATTCTAAGATTGTAAATGCCTTAATCAGCGCCGCAAAAAACGGAAAAAAAGTATTCGTTTTAGTAGAATTAAAAGCCCGTTTTGATGAAGCGAACAACATTAAATGGGCAAAAAAAATGAAAGAGGCGGGTGTAGAAATTAGTTACAGTGTAACCGCTTTAAAGGTACATGCTAAAATAGCACTGGTTAAGCGTAAAGTAGGTTTACGTTACATTTATTCAGGTTTATTTGCCACTGGAAACTTTAATGAAGCTACAGCTAATTTTTATACAGACCATGTTTTAATGACTGCTCATCAGGGCATGTTAAGAGAAATGGAACTACTCTTTATTTTTTTGGCGAAAAGAATTAAACCAACCGATCCAGATCTGATTCAGTTCAATTATTTATTGGTGGCTCAATTTAATTTACAACAGCGATTTATAGCTTTAATACATCGTGAAATACTTCATGCTAAAAAGGGAGAAAAAGCTTCTATCACTATTAAGCTTAATAATTTAGAAGAAAAAGTGCTAATTGCTAAACTTTACGAAGCGTCGCAAGCTGGTGTAAAAATAGAATTAATTGTTAGAGGTATTTGTAGATTAATTCCTGGTGTGAAAGGAATGAGTGAGAACATTAAGGTTAGAAGAATTGTTGATCGTTACTTAGAACATGGCAGGGTATTTGTCTTTCATAATCAAGGTGATGAAGAGATTTATTTAGGTTCTGCTGATTGGATGAACAGAAATATTTATCGAAGAATTGAAGTCTGCTTTCCAATTTTTGATGAAGCCATAAAAAAGGAAATAAAATCAATGATAAAACTTCAATTAGAAGACAATGTTCAAGCTGTGTTATTAAATGACAAAATGATTAACATTCCGATCGTAACAAAACAAGAACCAAAACAATCTCAATATCGTATTTATCAATTGCTAAAACAGTAAAATGATGGTAAACAAATTAACAAATAAGGCGAATAAAAATTATGTTGTAGTATTAGGACTGCTTGCATTTGTAGCAAGTTTTACGGCATTATCATGCGTAGAGAAAAAAGGTCCTGGTCCTGAAAGTCCAGTGGGATATGATTTGAATAAACCTCATAAATACCAAATGCCGGATATTTTACAAGAAATATCTGGAATAGCATTTAATAATGGCGATAATAAAACAGTATATGCCGAAATGGATGAAGATGGGAGTTTATTTACTTTACCATTGGGATCGAAAGAGGAAAAAGTAACAAAATTCGGTAAAAAAGGCGATTATGAAGATATTTCCATTATTAAAGGCTGGGCTATTTTATTAAAAAGTAATGGCACTTTATATTCTTTTCCATTAAGTGAAGCCTCTAAGCCAGAAGCTGCAAACGTTAAAGAATCTAAAGATTTGGTGCCCAAAGGTGAATATGAAGGTATGTATGGCGATGAAACAACCGGACAAGTATATGTGTTATGTAAACAATGCAGTGTAGATAAAGGAACTAAAAAAACAAGTGGTTACATTTTGACCCTACAAAGTGATGGTTCTTTTAAATCAACAGGAACATTTAATACAGATGTGAGCCAAGTAGATAAATTAACAGGTAAAAAGAAGGGTACTTTTCATCCTTCGGCTTTAGCTATGAATCCACTAACGAAAGAATGGTATATCGTTTCATCCGTTAACAAAGCTTTAGTTGTAACCGATGCCAATTGGAAAATAAAAAATGTATATCATTTAAGCTCTAATATATTTAACCAACCTGAGGGAATTGCCTTTGACGCTGCTGGAAACTTATATATTTCTAATGAGGGAAGTGAAACGCAAGTTGGAAATATTTTAAGGTTCGATTATAAAAAGCCTAAATCATAAATAAAATTAATTGCTAAAGTTCAAATTATCAATATGTTAAAAAAGCTACTCCTCATTGTATTCTTGTTTCAAGGGTTTGTTGCATTAGCGCAAGACTCTGTGAAATATCGAGTTATTTTAATCGGCGATGCTGGAGAAATGAATACTGGACAAGCGGAATCGCTAAAAAATGCAGCTAAGCATGTAATTAAAGGTAAAACATCTACCCTTTATTTGGGAGATAATATCTATCCTGTTGGGATGGCTATTCCTGGTTATGGAGATTTTGCAGAGACAAGCAAAATTTTACAGTCCCAATTTAAACCGATGCGTGATGCAGGTGCTGCGGTTTATTTTGTACCTGGGAATCACGATTGGGATAAATCAGGCCCAAATGGTTTAGCTAAAATTCAAGCACAAAGTGAGTATTTGGAATCATTTAACGACCCTCTCTTAAGGATGATTCCTGCGAATGGTTGTCCAGATCCTGTAGCAATAAAGTTAACAGATAAATTAACTATTATAGCTTATGATAGTGAATGGTGGTTATTTCCATATAACAAAGCAAACCCAGCTGCAGATTGCGATTGTCAGACGAAAGATGAAGTAATTGCTCGTATGGAAGACTTAATGGAGCAGAACAAAAACAAGATTATCATATTGGCTTCACATCATCCATTTCAAAGTTATGGGGCACATGGTGGATATTTTACATGGCGAAATCATCTGTTGCCATTAACATTGCTAAATAAAAATTTGGTTATTCCTTTGCCAATTATTGGCTCTGTGTATCCGTTACTGCGCTCAACATTATTAAGTCCAGAAGATTTAAATCATCCTTTGTATAAAGATATGATGAAAAGTGTTAATGGCGTTTTTGGTAAAAAATCGAATGTTATTTATGTAGCTGGACATGAACATGGTTTGCAATTAATTAAAAGCGATCAGTTGCAAATTGTTAGTGGCGCAGGATCTAAAATGACTCCCAATAAAAAGGGGAAAAACTCTTTGTTTCAAGAAATGAACCAAGGTTATGTTATTGCAGATCAGCTAATAAATCATGATATGCGCTATGAGTATTATATTTATGCAGACAGTGGTGTAAAAAAAGTTTTTAGCTATACACAACCATTTAAAGAATTAGCTGCTTCTCAAAAAAACGAGTTTAAAGTAATTAGAGCAGATAGCATTAGTGTAAAAGTTCATCCATCTTATGATAGTGTAGGTAAATTTCACCGTTTTCTTTTTGGAGAAAATTACCGTAAGGATTATGCGCAAGAAACCAAAGTTCCAGTATTGCGTATTTCTGAAATTAAAGGCGGTTTAACACCAACGCAATTAGGGGGAGGTAATCAATCTCATTCGCTTCGATTAAAAGATAAGAGTGGAAAAGAGTGGGTATTGCGAAGTGTAGAAAAATTTCCAGAAGTTCTTTTACCACAGGGACTTAGAGAAACATTTGCCAAAGATATTGTAAAAGATAACATGTCGGCTCAACACCCTTTTGGGGCGCTGGTTGTGCCTACAATTGCCGATGCTGTAAATGTTCCTCATAGTACGCCAATTATTGGTTGGGTTTCTCCTGATGTTAATCTTGGAGATTATTCTGCACTTTTTGCGAATACCCTTTGCTTATTGGAAGAAAGAGAACCGTTAGGTGATTCGGATAATACCGCAAAGATGTTTAAGAAATTAGATGATGATAATGATAACACCTATGATGGCGAATTATTGTTGAGAGCTAGAGCACTTGATGTAATGCTCGGCGATTGGGATCGTCATGAAGACCAATGGAGATGGAAACCTGAAAAAACAGAAAAAGGCGCTAAGTATCTAGCAGTGCCAAGAGATCGTGATATGGTTTTTTATAGCACAGATGGATTTATTCAGCGTTATGCACAATCTTCATCACTTTTGCCAATGATGCAAGGATTTGAAAGAAATATCAAAAATATTAATTGGTTTTTGTGGGAAGGAAGAGCGATGAACAGCAGATTGATGTCGCAATTTACAGAAGCAGAATGGGATAAAATTGTACAGGATTTTTGTGCCAAATTAACTGATGATGTTTTTGAAAAAGCATTAAAAAAATTACCAGAACCTAGCTATTCTTTACGTCATGATCAATTCTTAAAACAATTCCAAGAACGAAGAGCAGCTTTGCCAAAATTGATGAATGAATATTATCATTTCTTCAATAGAATTGTTGATATCCAGGCAAGTAATAAAAACGAAAAAATAGTGATTACTGATTCTGCTAATCAATATTTAAAAGTACAGATCAATAAAATTTCTAAAGAAGGCAACATTAAAGAAGAGATTTTTAGCCGAAATTTCGATCCAGAAATCACTAAAGAAATTCGTTTATATACTAAAGATGGAAATGATAGTTTATTACTGGATAACAAAACCTCTAATATAAAATTAAGAGTTATCGCAGGGGCTGGTAAAAAGGTTTATGATGTGCCAAATTCCTCTCGAACTGTTCAATTATTTGGTAGAAAAAATGATAACTCAAAATTCGAAGGAGATGATCAGAATAGATTAAGTAAAAGAATGTCTACCGATACTTCAAATGTTTCTTACTTAGGTAAAGATATGTATCATAGATCTTCATTAACACTCAATGCTGGTTATAATACAGACGATGGGTTGTTGCTTGGTTTAAATTATAAGATTACCAATCCAGGATTTAGGAAACAACCATATGGTAATTCACAGCATTTTTCTTTTTTACACTCATTTGCTACAACTGCATTTAGATTTAACTATTTTGGAGATTGGTTAAAAGCTGTTGGCAAAGCCGATTTTACATTAAAGGTAGATGCTTATGCTCCAGATAATACACAGAACTTTTTTGGAGTTGGAAACGAAACAAAATATGACAACGAGAAAAAATATTATCGAGCTAGGTTTAACATCTATCAAATAGAATCAACATTAAGATGGCGTAGACCTAAATCTACTTTTAGTATTGGACCAAATTTCCAATTATATAAATATGATAATGAAGATAATATAGGAAGAATTACTACAAATTCTTCAGAATTACATTCTTATGATAGTACTACAGTAACAAAAAATAAATTATATGGTGGAATTGTAGTTAATTTTGTAAACAATACCCGTGACAATGAAATTCTACCAACTTTAGGAAGTTATGTAGATTTTAAATGGTCTGTTTTTAAAAATTTAAATAAATACGCTAACTCATATGGTCAATTTACAGGAAGCATTTCTTTATATAAAAATTTAGATGGAAGAGCTAATTTTGTATTGGCAGATCGTTTTGGTGGAGGAATAACAGTTGGTAAACCAGCGTTTTATCAAAATTTATTCTTAGGTGGACAAGGGAATTTGTTAGGCTACCGTCAATTCAGATTTGCAGGACAGCATAGTTTTTATAACAATTTAGAATTGAGAGCCAAACTAGGCGATTTTGTTAGTTATGTATTACCAGGTCAGGTTGGCCTAATGGGATTTTATGATGTTGGTAGGGTATGGAAAAACAACGAAAATTCAAATGTATGGCATCATGGTGTTGGTGCTGGTGTATATTTTGCCCCTGCATCTTTAACTATATTTCGTTTTGTGATGGGGCATTCGAACGAAGGATGGTATCCTTATGTATCGATGAATTTTAGGTATTAATTAGAGAAGAGATGAACACAGAGGTAATACAGATTAATAAAAATGCATGCATAACATGTCAGGTAGAATTTACGCTGTCTTTTAGGCCTTTAATTGCTTATTTAAAAAGCAGATTAAAAACTGAACAGACATTAAAAGCTGAATTTTACCGATTTTTATTAGAGAAGATAGAACGTGAGGAAGCATTACAAAATGATATTAAAGCAGAAGATTTAGTAAAATATAAAGATACGCTCGAACTTATATTTACCATTTTAACTCCATTAATGGCAAATGAAAAAGATTTATTTTGGGCTTTAAGTACACCTGTACCAGATAAAATTTTTTTTAGCACAGATTCATTTCATGAGTTTTTATCCTTACATGCAGAGCAGAAAAAGCAAAATAAGGATGTTGTGGATGAAACTTCTAAAGAGAAACAACAACTGCAATTTATTTATAGAATGATATTGGATAGGTTCTATAATTATACCTCTATCTTTAAAAATGAGATTTTATACGCCTACACCAATCCAGAAACACATTTAACTACTTATTACAATATCAATGCAGATACTCAATTTATAGATATAAAGTATGAGGGAGAATTACCAGAATTAAATTTCGAATTATTAACCATACATATACAAGAGGGAAATGAAATTGAATTATTACAAAAGCTAATTCCACTAAGCAAATTTAAATTCGATGGATTTACCGTAATTTCTTTGGCAGATGTTACGCTTCAACATGCTATTGATGGTATTCGCGATGCATTAGTTAACCACACCTATGAAAATGAAGCATACGAACATGTAATTCAGGCCTTAAAAACTTTAGTAGGTGATGGTCATATTGAGTTTGGATTATTGCCATTTTTAATGGTAAATAACAAATTTGTTTTTGATAGTCATCAAAACTCACAAAGTATTTTACTTGATTCTGCTAAGAAATATGATCTCGAAGAGGAAACATTTTATAGTTTAGTTAATGAGTATAAAGATAACCCAAGACCAGTTTTTTTCAATAATTTAGACAGTGAAAAAATAGAAAAATTTCCATTTTTAGATGTATTGCAAAAAAATGGCATTCATTCTTATTCATTTGTACCAATTTTTTATAATAGTCAATTGGCTGGTATTATGGAGATTTATTCACTTCAACCCTTAGAAGTGAATGAAAAGCTATTATCAAGATTACATTCGGCTTTACCACTTTTAGGGCAACTGCTACAATACAGAATTGAAGAATTTAATACGAGAATGGACAGCGTATTAAAAGATAAATTTACTGCATTACAGCCATCTGTACAGTGGAAATTTAATCAGGTAGTTTGGGATTTTATAAAAAATAGTAAAGGCAAAAAGAAAACTCAAGAAATAGAAACAGTTACATTTAAAGGTCTGTATCCATTATTTGGTGCAATAGATATTCGTAATTCTACAGTTGAACGGAACTATGCGTTAAAAGAAGATCTTAAAATACAATTAGATATTTTAAGTGAAACATTAACTAATTTAAGAAATATTATTCCCTTAGATTTAATTGATAAAATTCTATATAACTGTAAGGATTGGATTAAGAAAATAGACGATTTTATTAGTTCAAGTGAAGAAGCATTACTAAATGAATTTCTTGAATTGGAGGTATATCCAATGCTTACCCATATCGAAAAAGGGCATCCGCAAGCAAAAGAAATTGTTCAAAATTATTTTAATAGCATTAATTCAGAAAAGGGCGTTGCTTTCGAACATAGAAGAACCTTAGAAACTTCAATGCAATTTATTAATACTGCAGTAAGTGAGTATTTAGAAGATGCACAACAAACTTTGCAAAACTCATATCCGTGTTATTTTGCTAAGTTTAGAACTGATGGTGTGGAATATGATATTTATATAGGACAAGATATCGCACCAGATGTGCCATTTGATTTATTGTATTTAAAAAATATTCGTTTATGGCAACTTACAGCAATGGTGGAAGTTGCTCGTTTAACAAATGGCTTGGTGAGTCAAATGCCAAGAGCTTTACTAACTACTCAGCTAATATTTATCCATTCTAATCCAATAGATATTAGTTTTAGAAACGACGAAAGAAGATTTGATGTTGAAGGAGCCTACAATATTCGTTACGAAGTAGTTAAGAAAAGAATTGATAAAGTATTAGTAAAAGGTACAGAAGAAAGATTAACTCAGCCTGGTAAAATTTCATTGGTTTATTTTAATGCTTTTGAAGCAAATGAGTATTTAGAATATATTAAATACCTGCAAGAGCAAGAGTTTTTACAAGATGATTTAGAAATGCTAGAACTTGAAGAATTACAAGGCGTAAGTGGGTTAAAAGCATTAAGAGTGGGTGTTAATTACATGTCATGCGATTTTTTTGATGAACAGTGGACTAAACTTAAAGAATCCATTAAAAATAAATCTGCTAAAATAGGAACAAAAAAAGTTAAGCAGGTATAAAATCACGATCAAAAATTCTGCAGTCATTTTCAAGATGGAAATGAAATATAGTAATAGTTAATATGGCATTATAAAATTTCTAATACTTTAAAATTTTATCTATTAGGGAAAAATTTTAAGTGATAACTTAGGTTTTTAAAAAAAAAATTATTACTTTTTGCTTGTAGAAAATCTACTAACTACACCCTAGCTAACTTACTATTAATGAAAATTTTAATTGCAGAGGACGAAGAGCTAACCCTCAAAACTTTAGAATTAAGGCTAAAGAAAGATGGACATGAAGTGATCCTTGCAAGAGATGGGCGAGAGGCTATAAGTAAAATACAAGAAAACCTACCCGATTTAGTCATATCGGATATCATGATGCCTTATGTTTCTGGATTAGAAATTATAGCAGAAATAAAGGAAAATCTCTCAGATCATAAAATTTCAATTATTATTCTTTCTGGTATGGGTCAAGAAGATATTGTTTTAGAAGCATTTCAGCTTGGTGCAGATGATTACATTACAAAGCCGTTCAGCCCAAATGAATTAACAGTTAGGGTTAGAAGATTTGATTTGATGAAAGCAAGATGATTTATCTTGAAATTATAACCATAACTTTTTTGAGTATTGCATTGCTCATGGTCTGCTTTATCATGATTAATTTAACGATAAGAAAAAGCAGACGAAATAAATATGCTAAATGGAAGCTTATGGCTGACTTGTTAATCAGGAATGCAATTTTTTCTGAACAAGAGGAAAATGCAGACGATAATCCATTTCCAATTACTGGTAGAACCACCAAAATGCTGTCTAACAAACATTTTAAGAGGTTACTAACCAAAGAATTGATATCTGCAAAAAAGAACATTTCAGGAGCTTCCGCCATAAATTTGAAAAAGCTTTACATCCAGTTGCATTTAAATGAAGATGCATTAGCCAAGCTAAATAGTAGTGAGTGGCATGTTAAAGCTCAGGCCATACAAGAGCTTGGTATAATGGAGCAAAAGGAATACCTCAATAAAATTTACAGACTTACAAATAATAAAAATGATTTAGTAAGGATGGAAGCTCAAACTAATATTGTTAAGCTTTATGGCTTCAAAGGACTTAGATTCTTGGATGTAATTTCATATCAGCTTACAGAATGGCAGCAGATTGCTTTATTAAAAGAACTTTCAATGCTTCCTCCAGAAAATTTTAATAAAATTGAAAAGTGGCTTAAATCTAAAAATACTAGTGTAATAGCATTTGCACTTAAATTGACAAGAACTTATCACAGATTTGAGCTTTACGATCAAGTAATTGAATGCTTAAGTCATGAAAATGAAGAAATTAGATTTGAAGCTATTTATACGCTAGAAAAAATTTACAACATTGATACAGCCGATGTTTTATTAGAAAGATATGAATACGAAACCTTAAAAAATCAAAAGGCAATTGTTAGTGTGATGCAAAATATTGCTTCTGATGAAAGCATACCAATGTTAATAAGCTTTTTAAATCAGGGAGATAATGATTTAAAGCGAATGATAGTTCGCACTGTTGCTCATATTAATACATCAAGTTTACTTCAGTTAAAAGAATTACAGACTGCTCAAGAATATCCTTTAGAGCAAATTATTAAACAAATTGAAGGAGAGATAAAATGAGTTGGCAGTCCATCGTTGTAGATACATTTACAAACATTATTTTAGTTTATTCTTTGCTGCTTTTAAGTCTTTATATCTTTATTGGCTTATATTCAATTGGGGAAGTAAGAAAGCATTTGCTCAAAAATAGTTTCACTGATTATAGAGCTTTGGCAAGTTCATCATTAGCACCAAGCATAAGTATTTTAGCTCCAGCCTACAACGAAGGTGCAAATATCATCGAAAACGTAAGATCGCTCTTGTCCATTTACTATAATAATTTAGAGGTGATTATTATAAACGATGGCAGTAAAGACGATTCGCTAGAAAAATTGATAAATGCCTATAGTCTATATAGAACGGATCATTTTGTAAACCAACAAATACAAACTAAAGCAGTTCGAGGGGTTTACAAAAGCAGTAAAAAAGTTTATCGCAAATTAATAGTAGTTGATAAAGAAAATGGTGGGAAAGCTGATGCACTTAATGTTGGAATTAATATTTCCCAAAAGGATTACATTGTTTGTATAGATGTAGATTGTATTTTAGAACAAGATGCACTCCTTAAGCTTGCAAAACCATTTTTAGAAACCACATCGCACCGAATTATTGCAACTGGTGGTGTAATTAGGATTGCAAACGGATGTAAAATTGAAGATGGTAGATTGGTGCAAGTAAATTTGCCACATGAATTTTTACCAAGAGTACAAACTTTAGAGTATATCAGGGCATTTCTATTAGGTAGGATGGCTTGGAGTAGATTAAATGGATTGTTATTGATTTCAGGGGCTTTTGGTGCATTTGATAGAGATATTGTAGTAAAATGTGGTGGCTATAACCACAATACCGTTGGTGAAGATATGGAGCTTGTGGTGCGAATGAGAAGGTATATGGAGGAATTGAACTTGCCTTATAAAGTAAAGTTTATACCAGATCCTTTATGCTGGACAGAAGCACCTGCAACTTTCAAAATATTAGGTAGACAACGTAATAGATGGACTAGAGGGACTATTGAAACACTTCAAATGCATAAAGTGATGTTCTTTAATCCTAAATATGGATTATTAGGAATGTTAAGTTATCCTTATTGGTTCTTCTTTGAATTTTTAGCGCCTATCATAGAGTTTGTAGGAATGGCATGCTTCTTAATTTTGGCGCTGTTCGGTTTAACTTATTGGCGCTTCTTTTTTGGTTTACTAGGAATGGTTTTTAGTTTCGGAATAATGTATTCTTCTTTTGCTATTTTAATGGAAGTATTAACATATAACCAGTACAAAAGTAAAAAAGATATATTACGGCTATTTTTAACCGCACTTTTAGAACCATTCCTATTCCATCCCTTTGGAGTTTGGTCTGCAATAAAAGGAAATATTGATTTATTAAGAAAAAAGAACTCGTGGGGCGAAATGACTAGACAAGGTTTTACAACCGCTAAAAATTCTAAGAGTTAATTATGAAAAACAAAACAATTCATTCATATAACCTAATAAGAGTATATCAAGCAAGTCAAGCATTTGCAAAAGTGATGATTGTTTGGCTGGGTATTTTATTTTTACTCAGTGTTTTAGAGTTAATCTTAAACGGCATAACACGTCAAATTCCGCCACGTTTATTTGCTGTTTTAGGGTGGTCATGGTTAATGGATATTATTTTTTGGTTAAAATGGATTTGGCTAGAATATTTAATTTTCGTACTCATTTATTTCTATTCACAAAAAGCCGCTTACGCAATTAGTTATATTGTGTTAACCGTACTTGCAATAGCCCAACTTGTTTTAATGGGCTATTTTAATACCTCATTAGTGCCATTAGGAGGCGATTTATATGGTTATTCTATTGCGGATATTAAACAAACTATTGGTGCATCAGGCGGATTAAGTATAGGTATTTCTATAGGTTTTTTAGTCGTTGTAGTTGGTGTTATCATCGCATTTCGCTTTTTACCTAAAAAAGTTAATGTCAATTCTAAAGTCGGTATGTCATTGCCTATTTTGTCGTTCTTGTTATTATTTATTCCAATCAACAGTTATATTGGACTTCCTAATCTAGATTCAGATTTTTCTAATAACTTGGTAATCAATAAATCTGATTATTTCTTTAGCGCAAGTTATGATCATTTCTTTCCGCAAAGTGAGGAAGTTGATATTTACGCGGATAATTACATTGGCGATTATGAAAATGGAAATACAACTACAGTAGCTTCGTTTAATTACCTAGACGAAAATGAATATCCATTTTTACATACTGATGAAACACCAGATGTATTAACTCCTTTTTTAAAACCAAATGCTAAACCTCCGCACATTGTAATTTTGTTAGTTGAGGGCTTAGGTAGGGCATTTACTAATGAAGGAGCTTATCTAGGTAATTTTACTCCTTTTATTGATTCATTGTCGGGTAAAAGTCTGTATTGGAAAAATTTTTTAAGTGAAGGCGGACGTACTTTTGCTGTTTTACCATCATTGATAGGTTCATTGCCTTTCGCAAAAAATGGTTTCTTAGAAATGGGTAATCAAATGCCAAACCATTTATCGTTATATAGTTTACTTAAGCATAACGGGTATCACACTTCTTTTTATTATGGAGGGGATTCTAAATTTGATAATATGAATGCTTTCTTAAAAAAGAACGCTGTTGATGAAATTAATGATGAATTTACATTTCCAAATGGTTATCAAAAACTTCCTGCTCATAATGGATTTACTTGGGGATATACTGATGATCAGTTATTTAATTATTACTTAAATACTAGAAAAGCTGAAGTGGAAAAAGCGCCAGAGCTAAATGTAATTTTAACTGTTGCAACTCACAATCCATTTTTTATTAATAACCAAGACAAGTATTTGAAACTATTTGAGCAACGAATGGACCAATTGAAGTTTGATGATTCGAAAAAATCAGATTATCGAAATTACAAATTGCAATATTCAAGTATCATGTATACAGATGAATCCTTAAGAAACTTTTTTGCGAAGTACCAAAAAAGAAGTGATTATGCGAATACCATCTTTTTCATAACAGGAGATCACCGAATGCCAGAAATTCCAATGAGCAATAAGATTGATCGTTATCATGTGCCTTTAATTATTTATTCGCCTATGTTAAAACGTACTGCACAAATGGAATCTATATCTACACATTTCGATATCACTCCAAGTATATTAGCTTACCTAAAGAAAAATTTCGCCATTAAAACACCTGCAGTCGTAAGTTGGTTAGGCCAAGGTTTAGATACTGCTCGTAATTTCAGAAATGTACATAGTTACCCTATGATACAAACGAAAACAGATATGTTAGACTTTGTAATGGGCGAATATCATTTGAATGGAAATACTTTATTTAAGTTAAATAATGCAATGGAAGAAGTTTCTATACAAGATGAAGCAGCTTATAACCAATTAAAAAATGCATTTGATAACTTCAAAAAGAAGAATTCTAAAATTGCGAACGGAGGTAAAATAGTTCCAGATTCTTTAATTAAAAAATATAGTCCACTTATAAAATAGTGTACTATCTCTTTTTAGCGGTTTCATCTTTTAGAATTGTAGTTAACATAGGTCGATAAAAGTTCCAAAAGAAACTTTTACGTTCCATCGGATCTTGCGTATCAAACATTAAAAACTTGAAAAATCCTATTCCTTTAAAATAAGAAGAAGTCATAGTTATCGGATTATCACAGAAATCACCAGAAAAATAGTAAAATTGATAGTCAGCAGCATTGTGCATTAATACAGCTGGGAAACTTTCTGGAATACCGTATTTCTTTAATTCAATTTTCCCGCTCTGGTTAAGATAAATCTTAAAATCAGCTACACGCTCATTCACCTTTTGATCAGGAACTATTACATCAAACCAAAATGGATATTTGATTTTTTCTGGTAAAGAGAATTTATCCTGTCCATGTTTTGAACTCACGATATAAGGCAGTGGATTAGTTAAATGAGTACTATCTTCTAAAATAACTACCTGATCTAAATCACTTACAAAAGCAATTCCAGAGCGTTTAAATGGCCATTTTTTATCGTTAGCTGCTTTATAGTTTTGTACTAGCCATTTAGGTAATTCGGTATTAACAGCTGTATCTAAACTGTTAAAATAACGAGCAGTCCAACCTGTCCAGTGCATTCCAAAAAGCTGTTCAAATCGATTTCTATTTTCTACAGTAGTTGGAGAACCTATTGTATTAAATTCTGTGATAATAAGCTTGTGCTTAGCTTTCATCATTTCTAAAAAATCCAGATCATTTTTGCTAAGCCCTCCATATAATATACCAGAACTTCTTTCCGAATTATGTTCATTGTACCATTCTTTCTTATAAATACCATACGTATCGGTAAAATAAGCTAGGTTAGCATCATCACTTAATTGCTTAAGTTGATTATTGTTAAAACGCTCTAAACCCTTTAGCCTAAATTTCTCTTTATCCTTCGGGAAAAATCCAAAATAATCATCACCAACATGATATCTTTTTTTACTCGTTTTGGTTAGTTTTTCATGATTTAGAATCCAATCCAAAGAAATATGTTCCTGCCCATCTCTTGTTAAAACTGTTTTATCAACAATGGCAACAACCAATTTTGTTTTTGGTGTCAGAAACCAAACAATCAACATTAATACTGGGATGGCAGGTATGAGCCACAAAATCAATAACCATTTGTTTTTTTTCATAAGAATTAGAATCTCCTCAAGTAGCCAATACCAAAATCTAACTGATTACCTTTTGTATCTTTTAAGTATTCTTGGTTATCGTAACCTACTTTCAGCATTAGTACATTAAAGGTTTTAATAGATTTTCTATATCCTAATGAGATATTATTAGATTTTAATCGGTAGTTATTTGAGTTAAGAAGTACATTATTCTGATTATCATCTGGAGATAAACCGGTTCCAAGTGCTAAACTCACATAATCATCAACACCACCAAAATAATAACGCGTTGTTAATGCATAAGATTGAGAAACAGCGTTGTTTGAAGGAGTTAAATAGGTGCGGAAGTTAAACCAAAAGCTCTTGTAATATTTGCTAACAGATGCTGTATAAATCCAAGTGTTATCACTAAAATGCAAAAATCTGAAACCAGCCTCTGCTTCAAAACTGAGAGGTAAATTAGCATAAAGTGAAAACCCACCTCTATACTTAGGGAAAACTCCAACTGTATTAGAAACTCCACCGCTTACATATGCATAAAAAGTATTTGAAATGCGTGGATACATGTCAAGTTCAAATTGATATCCATTTGTATTAAATCTATTAGCATAGTTTACCCTGCCAATAATTGATCCATACTTAGTTTGTCTGCCGTAATCAACACTTATCAAATGCCAAGGATCATCAAATTGTTTATCAAAATAAATATAATCATAACTTAAACTTACTTTGTTTTTCGCACTATTCTCTTTAATTCTACTTGCCAAAGAGCGAGCCTCAGTTAACGAAGGATTCTTTTTCAAAACTTCACTTACCACTTCATCTGCTTCTTGCCAACGTTTTAAATCATTTAATACTTTTGCTTTTAGTAACGCTAACGGTTCAGAAGTAGGGACATGTTTAAGTCCATCGTTTACAACACTTAATGCTTTCTCAGAGTTATCATTCCAAAATTCTAAATTTCCTAAGCCAACATATGCATCTTCATAGTTTGGTTGTTTAGCAATTACTTCATTAAAAGCCAAACGAGCACTATCTGGTTTTTTCGTCCAAGTATATAAACGACCTAAAAAAACACGTATATCTGCATAATCAGGGCTTCCTTGCAAAGCAGTTTTACTTAAAGCAATAGCTTTTGGATAATTACTTTCATCAAATGCTGCTTTACGAGCCTGGGCAAAAAGATCATCAGCAGATTGTGCTTTTACACATATAGCAACAGAGCTTAACAGTATAAGTACAAAAATAGATACACTAAATTTCATAGTTGTCTTTAATATTTAGGGATGCATTTAAAGATAATTAAAAAAGCAAAAAATGCAAGATAATTAACCAAATAAAGGTTTATAGTTTAATTGGTAAAGTTGGGAAATTCTTTTGATAGGATGGATAAAAATCAATAAGCTAAATTTAATTTTTAAAAAAATCCCTATAAAAGCTTTTAATGGCACTTTCGAATTATCTGACATAAATATGATATGCATTTTTAAAAGTGTTTATACATTTGCTTAACGGTGTTAGATTATTTATAGCACTTAACTTATAAATGGGAAGTAAAGAAAGAATTCAGCGTCAGAAAGAAGATACTCGTAAGAGTATTTTAGATGCTGCTTTACAAATTGTAAAACAAGAGGGTTGGGCTGCTTTAAGTATGCGCAAAATTGCTGATGTAATTGAATACACAGCCCCAATTATTTACGAATATTTCTCTAATAAGGAAGGTATCTTATTTGAATTAACCAGACAAGGTTACATGCATTTAGGAGTAAAAGTAAAAGCTGCTAGAGATAGCAAAACGGATCCAGAGGAACAATTGGAAGCCATGTGGTTAGCTTATTGGGATTTTGCTTTTGAGGAAAAGGAGTTTTATCAATTAATGTATGGAGTACAGGTTAACTGTTGTGAACTCTATACTAAAATGCCTGAAGCAGAATACACAACGGATTTGTTTTATGATGCAATTGAAAAATTACTGACGAAACAACCTGTCTCAGAAGATACATCGTGCTTAAAATATTATACTTTCTGGTCTTTAATACATGGATTAGTATCTATTAATTTAGTTCAAAAAGGCGCTAATGATGAAATTAATCAGCAAATTTTAAGAAGCGCTATTAAGGCGATTATTAAAACTATTAACGACTAACCTTTTTTTTGTCCAATAATCTAACGCTGTTAGATAAATTATAAACGTTAAAAATAAACTAATAAAATCTCAATAAATATGAATAATATCTCCAAACTTGCACCATTATCTAACAATGTTAAATTATTTAACGAATGGATAATTCTATTAGTTATTACAATTGTTTTGTTTTTAGCTAGTTGCACCAATTCATCAGATCAGATGGCTGCAGCTCCTGCTCCAGCATTACCTGTTATTACAATCAGCCAAAGTTCACAACAAACATTTGTAGATTATCCAGCTTCAATACAAGGTGCTACCGATTTAGAAATTCGTCCGCAAATTGCAGGAACTATAGACAGGGTTCTTGTGAACGAAGGACAATTAGTAACGAAAGGACAATTGTTGTTTCAAATTTCAGAACTTCCTTTTAGAGCCCAATTGAATACTGCAAAAGCTGCATTGCAAGCTGCAAAGGCTGCAGTTTTAAATGCACAACTCGAAATTGATAAGTTAACACCTTTAGTTCAGGCAAAAGTAGTTTCTGCATTTCAATTACAAACCGCAAAAACTGCACACGAAATTGCTTTAGCAAACGTAGAACAAGCAAAATCTAATGTGAACAGTGCACAAATCAACTTAAATTATACTCAAATTAAAGCACCAATAAGTGGGTACATCGGCAGATTACCTAAAAAGCAAGGAAGTTTAGTTGGTCCAACAGATGTTGAATCTTTAACGCAACTTTCTGATGTTCATGAAGTGCATGTCTATTTTTCTTTAGCAGAAACAGACTTTATCAATTTTAATGCAAAATATCAGGGTAATTCAGTGGCAGATCGTATTAAACATTTACCTCCGGTTTCTTTAGTATTGGCAGATCAAACAATTTATCCTTCAACAGGAAAAATAGACATGATCGATGGTCAGTTTGATAAAACTACAGGTGCTATTACATTAAGAGCAAGCTTTGCAAATGCTCAAGGTTTATTAAGATCTGGCAATACTGGTAAAGTAAGATTAGGCATCGAACACAATAATATCTTGTTAGTGCCTCAAGCTTCTACTGTTGAAATTCAAGATAAAGTATTTGTGTTTGCAGTAGGCAAGGACAATAAAATAAGTAAGCAACCAATTAAAGTATTGGGTATAAGTGGTACTAATTATTTGGTAGAATATGGTTTAAAATCAGGTGACCAAATTGTATCAAAAGGTTTCGAAAGTTTAAAAGAAGGAGATTTAATCCAACCTGAAAAAGCAAAAGTAGTAACTGCTTATAACGCCTCAAATAAATAATAATCATTAAGATGTTCAAAATATTTCTAAACAGACCGGTTTTAGCAACGGTTATTTCTATTCTTTTAGTAATTCTAGGTGTACTGGGATTATCTAAATTACCACTACAACAATTCCCAGATATTGCGCCACCGGCAGTTCAGGTTATGGCTTTTTATCCAGGTGCAAATGCTGAAACTGTATTGCGTTCGGTTGCCCCATCATTAGAAGAAGCAATTAACGGCGTAGAGAATATGAGTTATATGAGCTCAACTGCTAGTAATGATGGCTCATTGGTAATTACAGTTTATTTTAAATTGGGTACCAACCCAGATCAAGCTGCAGTAAACGTTCAAAACAGAGTTTCTCAAGCCACAAGTCAGCTGCCAACAGAGGTTGTGCAAGCGGGTATTACAACAGCTAAGCAGCAAAATAGCTTAATTATGGTAGTAGACCTTTTCACTGATGATGAGAAAAACTACGACCAAACATTTTTAGCCAATTACGCACAAATCAACATTATTCCAGATATTAAACGTATTCCAGGAGTGGGTTCTGCAAGCATTTTTGGTGGGAATAAAGATTATTCGATGAGGGTTTGGCTAAATCCTAGTAAAATGGCAACCTACGGACTAACGCCAAAAGAAGTAATGGCTGTTATTCAAGATAAAAACTTAGAAGCTGCGCCAGGAAAATTTGGCGAAAGCAGTAAAGAATCTTTCGAATATGTAATTACCTATAAGGGAAAATTAAACAAGCCAGATGAGTATGGTGAAATGGTTATTAAAGCTAATGCAGATGGATCAGTTTTAAGACTAAAAGATTTAGCTCGAATTGAATTTGGCGCTTATTCTTACACCAACTTCACAAGGGTAAATGGAAAGCCAGGTATCAATATTGGAATAGTACAATTGGCAGGCTCTAACTCCAATCAAATACAAATTGCTATTGCAAAGCTGATGGAAAAATCTTCAAAGAACTTTCCAAAAGGAGTAAAACATTTAATCTTATATAACACGAAAAATTCATTAGATCAGTCAATTGATCAAGTAATACATACATTGATTGAGGCTTTTGTGCTAGTTTTTATTGTTGTATTTATCTTTTTGCAAGACTTCCGTTCTACTTTAATTCCTGCAATAGCAGTTCCAGTGGCCATACTAGGTACGTTTTTCTTTATGTGGATTTTTGGTTTCTCTATTAATCTACTTACCCTCTTTGCATTGGTATTGGCAATCGGTATTGTCGTTGATGATGCGATTGTGGTTGTCGAAGCGGTACATGCAAAAATGGAACATCGCCACTTAGCACCTAAAGCTGCAACTGCTGCTGCAATGAGTGAGATTACTGGAGCGATTATTTCGATTACCTTAGTGATGTCTGCTGTGTTTTTACCAGTAGGATTTATGGAAGGATCCACAGGTTTATTCTATAGACAATTTGCTTTCACCTTGGCAATTGCTATTGTAATTTCAGCAGTAAATGCATTGACTTTAAGTCCAGCTTTGGCAGCTTTATTTTTGAAAGAAATTCATCACGCAAGTGCCGAAAAGAAAACATTTAAAGAGAAATTCTTTGCAGGATTTAACTCAGGATTTGAAAAAATCACCAATCAATATACCAACACTTTGAGATTTTTAGTTCGTTTCCGTTGGTTAACCTTAGTTGGATTGGCTGCTGTAATTGTTTCTACAGCTGTAATGATTAAAAGAACACCATCAGGGTTTATTCCATCAGAAGATCAGGGTTTTTTAGCCATCTCATTATCAATGCCAGCTGGAGCATCTTTAGATCGTACAACAGATGTAATTAAACAAGCTGAAAGTTTATTAAATGGAATGGAATCTAAGCAAACCTTAATGGGCTTATCAGGTTTCAACATGCTTACTCAATCATCTAGTCCATCGTCGGGAGTATTATTTGTACTGCTTAAATTAACAGATGATAGAGGCAAAATAAAAGATATTGATGGCATTATGAACAAAGTCAGAGGTAAATTATCTGCCATTAAAGGAGCTAATTTCTTTGTCTTCACCTTTCCAACTGTTCCTGGTTTTAGCAATATCGATGGGTTAGATATGGTGTTGCAAGATAAAACAGGTGGTTCATTGGATAAGTTTAGTGCAGTCTCTAACAATTTTATCGCAGAGCTAATGAAACGTCCTGAAATCGCCTTCGCATTTACCTCATTCAAATCTGATTATCCTCAATTAGAAATGAAACTAGATGAAGTTAAAGCAGCGCAATTGGGTGTAAGCGTTAAAGATATCTTACAAACCATGCAGGCTTATTTTGGAAGTGCACAAGCATCAGATTTTAATCGTTTCGGTAAATATTACAGAGTTGTTGTACAAGCAGATAAAAATGATCGTGCGAATGCTGCGGCAATGGATGGTGTGTTTGTTAAAAACAAAACTGGAGAAATGGTACCGATTAATACTTTAGTAAAATTAGAAAGAGTTTATGGACCAGAAACAGCATCACGTTACAACTTATTTAATTCGATAGGATTAAATGCAATGACAAAACCAGGTTTTAGTTCAGGTGATGCTATCAGGGCAGTAGAAGAAGTGGCAGCGAAGCAATTGCCTGGAGGTTATGGTTATGAATTTTCTGGAATGACCAAAGAAGAACTTTCTTCTGGTGGGCAATCTGCTATCATCTTTATCCTGTGTTTATTATTTGTTTATTTCTTGTTATCTGCTCAGTACGAGAGTTACATTTTACCTTGGGCAGTAATTTTATCCATTCCAACAGGAATATTTGGAGTATTTGCTGCAATTGGCTTAACAGGAATTTCAAATAATATTTATGTACAAGTAGCACTAGTTATGCTGATCGGTTTGCTCGCTAAAAATGCCATCTTAATTGTAGAATTTGCTATTCAGCGAAGAAGAGCAGGGAAATCCTTATTATCAGCATCGTTAGAAGCAGCAAAATTAAGGTTACGCCCAATCATCATGACTTCATTAGCCTTTATTGTAGGTATGATTCCAATGATGAGAGCAGTCGGTCCATCAGCATTGGGAAATCACTCTATTAGCATTGCAGCAGCAGGAGGGATGGTTTTTGGAGTTGTATTAGGCGTATTCATTATCCCTGTATTGTTTATCATCTTTCAGTTTTTACAAGAAAAAATTACAGGCGCTCCATTAGCAGTTGAGCATGCAGAAATTCATTCGGAAAATCATGGAAACTAATCAGAATATACAAACACAAGAGCAAGAACAACCTATTTTAAGTGAGTTCTTGCCGCTAATTTCCTTGTGGTTAAGGAAATGGTACAACTAAAATATAACAAAATGAAAACAATAATAAATAGTTCTCTCGCAATTTTGCTTTTGGTGTTAAGCAGTTGTAGTCTTACAAAAGACTTTGCAACACCCATTAAAGATGTACCCGTGAATTTTAGAGGAGGAGAAACCAACGAAGATGCTAGCATTGGCTCATTACCGATAAAAGAGTTTTTTAGTAATCAAGCGATGCTGAATTTGATAGATAGTGCGCTGCTTAGAAACTTCGATTTACAAATTGCCTTAAGAAATATTGATGCAGCAGAACTGATGTTGAAAAGAGCAAAATTAGGAAACGTTCCACAATTGAATTTGCAAATTAATGCAACTTCAAACCGGCCTTCAGACAATGGTTTAAATGGATTGAGTACTTCTCAATTTTTAAATACCAACCATATCGAAGATTACAATGCAAATTTAGCGTTGACTTGGGAAGCGGATATTTGGGGTAAAATTAAAAAACAAAAAGAAGCTGCATACGCTGGATATTTACAATCTGCCGAAGTAAAAAAGGCAGTACAAACTAAAATCGTAGCAGAAGTAGCATCAGGTTTTTACCGATTATTAATGCTTGATGAACAATTAGCTATTGCAAAAAGAAATGTAGCGTTAAATAACAATACATTAAAAATGATAAAAATGCAGTTTGATGCGGGACAAGTTACCTCACTAGCCATCCAACAGGCAGAAGGACAACAATTAAGAGCAACTCAACTTATCCCTCAAATAACACAAGAAATAAGCATTCAAGAAAATGCATTAAGTGCTTTAACCGGAAAATTTCCTTCGGCTATTGAACGAGCTACAACGTTAGCACAACTGACAGTTTCAGATCAATTGGCAACTGGGGTTCCAGCAACAATGCTGAGCATTAGACCAGATGTTAAAAATGTGGAATTAGGATTAAAAATAGCGAATGCTAAAGTTGGCATTGCAAACGCAAGATTATACCCCAGCTTAGTTATTTCTGCAAGCGGCGGATTAAATTCTTTTCAAGCTAGTAATTGGTTCACTATTCCAGCTTCTTTATTCGGTGTGGTTGGTGGAGGAATCACTCAGCCAATTTTTCAGCGTAAAGAGTTAAAAACACAATTTGAATTAGCAAAAGTAGAAAGAGACCAATCTGTTTTATTATTTAGACAAGCCGTAATTGGAGCCGTGGTTGAGGTCTCAAATGAACAAGCTAAAATTGTGAACTTAAAATCTGAATATGCTATTGCTCAAGATAGAGTGAAGACATTACAATTAGCAGTTAAAAATTCAGATCTGCTTTTCAAAAGTGGTATGGCAAATTACCTAGAAGTAATTACAGCTCAAGGAAATTTATTACAAGGAGAATTAGATTTAGCATCCTTAAAAACAGCACAACTAAATGCAAGTGTATCTTTATATCGAGCACTTGGTGGAGGTTGGCAGTAATTAATTTTCTAAAGCCTTACGTCATGTTCCAGCTTGACTGGCCATCTTAATGGAAAAAATATGCATTGCTTAATGCTTTAAGATCCCCACTTGTGTTGTGAAATGACGAAAATAATATTAAAAAAAGGCTTGCAATGAAATTGCAAGCCTTTTGTATTGCTAATTATTACGAAAATCAATTAAAAAAAATAGCAAATAATAAAATAAAGATATTAGAAGTCAACACTTGGAACTAAAGATTTGTGCCATACATTTTAAAACTATTTGTAGCTTTATTTCCAAATGAAAAAATATATGTTTCCAATTTTTTTAGCAATATTAGCAGCATCAGCTACCATAGGCGCTGCAATTTGGCAAGCTCTCGAGAAGAAGGAAGCTTATAAACAGGCTAGGGCTAACCAGGTTAAGGCAGATAAAAATCAAGCTAAAGCTGAAAGCAATCAGAGAAAGGCTGATTATTATTTTCGAAAACTATTAATAGCCAATGAGGAAAACAGAAAATTAAATTTAGAAGTAAATGATAAGGCTTCTAATATAATTGAGTCAAATAATAAATTGATTCAGGCACAAGCAGAAACAATTTTAAAAATTTTCGGTTCTGGATATATTAGAATGGAAATAGGTGGATTAAAGGATGAACAATTTAAATGCTATTTAGTTAATGTTTCAAAATATCCAATATATGATCTCGAAATTGCGATTACAAACTACAACGAAGTCATAAAATGCCCATCCAAAGTAGAGAATGGAAAAATTTTAGTTTCAAATGCATGCATAGAAGCGAATACCTTTTATGTAAGACACCCTATTTTACCTGCTGATAAATCAGCTGGCATAAAATATACATTGCCTAAAGATATTACTCATTTTTTATTTACTAAAATATCATCAAGGCATAATACAACCTTTCAATATTCAATTATACAATTCGACAAAAGCAAAAATAAGACTTTGCATGCTTATAGGATATATGAAGTTGACATCAAAAATAATATAAAATTGATTGAAGATAATTCTCTCGGAATTGATGATAGTATATGGGCAAAAAATTTCCATGACGAGTCAAAATTGTTGCTGGAGTTCTAACAAGTTGCTTTATGTAATATAAAATTGATTATTCTTTCCTTAAGATATTTAAACAAAATAAAAGGATTGCAAAGTTTGTTTGCAATCCTTTTTTGTATTTCCGATGATGGCTAATTAAAGTTTGATGATCGATTTTATAATTTTGTATCTATCCATCAATAAGAATAATCTACAGGAATAGAAGTATTTAGAATAAGTATCTATTCGTTAATATTGTGGAATTTTAATTTCGAATTTGGTGCCTTTTCCTTCAATAGAACTAATCTCCATCTTGCCTTTCAAGCCATCAATTAAGTGTTTAACCATGGCTAAACCAAAGCCATAACCCTTTTCTCCTTCAGTACCATCAGAAGATGTTTGGGAACCTTTTAGAATGTTTTCAATAGATTGATCATTCATCCCAACTCCCGTATCAGTTACTACTATATTCAAGTAATAAATATTTTCAATCGTTTGTAAATCTAAATCTACTAAAACATCTCCTCGCTCAGGTGTAAATTTCATTGCATTAGAAATCAAGTTGCCTATAATTTGGAGCAATTTATTTTTGGAGAAAATGATAGTTTTATTTGACTCATTAATACGTACATCAAAATTGATATCCTTATATTTAGCTTGAGGAGTATATAACTTTAAAAGTTTCTCTTTTAGTACAACTAGATTAAAATTTTCATCTAGCAAAGGTTTAGAAATTCTTTTTTCAGATAAAATTTCATCTGCTAAATCTAAAACCGATTTACCACTAGTATGTATCAAATTAACCATTTCTAAAATATCAGAAAGTTTATTATCGTCAGCTTGATCCTGAATAATTTCAGATACACCAATAATGCCGGCTAATGGTCCTCTAATATCGTGAGCAACCTTTTTACTTGTTTCCTTTTCAACTAAAAGCTTGTTTTTAAGATCTTGAATAACTTTTATAGTATTTAATCTCGTTATAATTTCTTTGGCAATTATTTTTAAAAGCTCAATTTTCTCTGGAGTCAATTTCTTACGGTCCTTATCAAGTACACACAAAGCCCCAATGTTATGTCCAGTTTTTGTTTTTAAAGGAACACCTAGGTAATAACGTAAATTAAGTGGATTAGCCACATAAAATTTATCTTGAAAACGGGTATCTGTAGAAAGATCTTCCACTTCAAAATAATCATCTTGTGATATGGTGTATTGGCAAACAGAATCTTCCCTCGCCATTTGATCAATATCTAAACCAAAATTCGAAACCGACCATTGGGTGTATGAATCGATCAAGTTAACTAATGAAATATCAGTGCCTGAAATTTTTGCTGCTAAATGGGTAAGGTCTTTAAAAGTGCTTTCTAAATTGGAATAATCAATATCAAATTCGTATAAATTTAATATTCTATCCATTTCATTGGCAGGGATGGGATTTAAATTTGGCATTTTCTAATATTTAGTGTTCAAATATATTTACGTAAAACTAAACCTCAAAGTTTCAATCAAACAGCCTTTCTAAATAAGTAAGGCTGCTGATTGATGTGTTCCCGACGAGATTCGAACTCATATCGATGGTACCGGAAACCATAATTCTATCCATTGAACTACGGGAACAGTTATTTAATGCCTAGCAAAAATATAAAACTATTTTGGATATTAATAATTGGCTTTCTGAAAAGAAAAAGGCACTTTTGCAAAGCAATGTAAACAGAATGAAGATGTAATTTAAAATAGTGCTATGGAAGAACTGCTAGTAGACGAAATATTACAATTGTTAGAAAACGATAGTGATAGGCAGTTAAAAACCTATTTAAATGAACTGAACATTTCAGATGTAGAGCATTTAATAGACGAACTTCCACAACATGCTGTTAAATTCATTGAAACAATTTCCATCAAAAGAGCTGTTAATGTATTTCGTATTCTCGATTTCCCTACACAAGAGCGGATCATTAAAAAACTTCAAAACAATAAACTAACTGAAATCATTAGGCAATTACCACCCGATGATAGAACCGCACTACTAGGAGAGCTTAAAGGGGATGCCGTTAAAAAATTGCTCAGTTTACTCCCAGATAACGATAGAAAAGAAGCATTAAACCTTTTAGGCTACAAAGAAGATAGCGTTGGACGGTTAATGACCCCAGATTTTATTGCTGTAAAAATAGAATGGACCGTAAGCCGAGTGCTTTCACACATTCGTAGATATGGCAAAAACTCCGAAACCATAGATGTGGTTTACGTTATTGATAAAGATGGAGTTCTTTTAGATGATATTCGGATAAGAGAAATCCTTCTTGCAGACCCAGAAGTTAAAATAGCCGAGCTTACAGATAATCGTTTAATTGCGCTAAAAGTAAACGACCCACAAGAAGAAGCGATTAATGTCTTTAGGATGAATAATAGGGTAGCTCTACCTGTAATTGATGACCAGAATATCCTTTTGGGTATTGTAACCATTGATGATATTTTGTGGATTGCCCATGAGGAATACACCGAAGACATGCACAAAATAGGGGGTACCGAAGCCCTAGATGAACCTTACCTAGATATACCAATTCTTAGACTTGTTAAAAAAAGAGCAAGTTGGCTTATTGTTCTTTTTCTTGGCGAAATGCTTACCGCCACTGCAATGCAACACTTCGAAATAGAGCTCGAAAAAGCAGTCGTACTTTCCCTTTTTATACCATTAATTATGAGTAGCGGTGGTAATAGTGGTTCACAAGCCTCAACATTAATTATACAAGCTATGGCCTTAGGTGAAGTAACCATCGCCTCATGGTGGCGAGTAATGCGTAGAGAACTAATTTCAGGATTATTACTTGGTTTGATACTCGGTACCATTGGTTTTATCAGGATATCTGTGTGGCAAAATCTTCATCTTTATGATTACGGAACACACTGGTTTCTAATCGCATTAACTATATTTTTCACTCTAATCGGTATCGTACTTTGGGGTAGTTTAATTGGCTCTATGATGCCAATTATTATGAAACGTTTAAAGCTCGATCCAGCTACCTCATCTGCACCTTTTGTGGCTACAATGGTAGATGTAACTGGAATTGTAATTTACTTTAGTATTGCCGTTTTAGTATTAAAAGGTATATTATTGTAAAATTTCCAACTCTCTATTTTATAGCTCGTCATACCCAACTCGATTTATGGGAATGTTGAACATCTTACATCCCAAACCACAAACATTACCAAGAATGACATACGGCCTTGTAGCATCCCCAAGGGGAAAGCATTCAAACTTATGCAAATACTTTAATAAACCACAACCTAAGACAGAAAGCAGTTCGATCCTTCATCGAACCTTTTTCTGTCGCTTTAAAAGTTTGGATAGCTTAATCCGAGAGATGATACACAGCCTTGATCTTTTGTTTCTTTTCTATCAAGAGAAAAGAAAGAGCCCTTGCGGCGGTGAGCTAAAAAAGAAAATAGATCCTTAGCTATGCTCTGGATGACAAACAAAAAAAAGCCATCCTTTCGAACAGCTTTCCATTTATTTTTATAACCTAAACTTACACGTTAAATCTAAAGTGCATAATATCGCCATCTTCAACAACATAAGTCTTACCCTCAACACCTAACTTACCAGCCTCTTTACATGCAGCTTCAGAACCAAGTGTGATAAAATCATTGTATTTAATAACTTCAGCACGAATAAATCCTTTTTCGAAATCTGTATGGATCACACCAGCAGCTTGCGGTGCAGTAAAACCCTTGGTTATTGTCCAAGCTCTAACTTCTTGTAAACCAGCAGTAAAATAAGTATATAAATCAAGTAAACGATATGCAGCTCTAATCAATTTATTTACACCAGATTCTGTTAAACCTAAATCGGCCAAAAACTCCTGACGTTCTTCGTAGCTATCCAATTCTGCAATTTCTGATTCAATTTTAGCAGAAATAACTAAAACCTCAGCATTTTCATCAGCTACGCTAGCTTTAACTAAATCCACATATTTATTACCATTAATTACCGAAGCTTCATCTACATTACATACGTACATTACTGGCTTTTGAGTAAGTAAACCTAAATCTTCAATAAAATCGAAATCGTCTTTTTCAACTTTTGCAGTGCGGATAGATTTTCCAGTTTCTAAATGAGCCTTAAAAACAGAAAGAATGTCGAAAGTTCTTTTGGCTTCTTTATCAGTTTTAGCCATTTTTTCCACTTTCTGAATACGTTTAGTAACTGTGTCTAAATCTTTTAACTGCAACTCAGTATCAATAATTTCTTTATCACGAATAGGATCCACAGAACCGTCTACATGGATTACATTACCGTCATCAAAACAACGTAAAACATGGATAATTGCACTTGTAGCTCTAATATTCCCTAAAAACTGATTGCCTAAACCTTCACCTTTGGAAGCGCCTTTAACTAAACCGGCAATATCTACAATTTCAATAGTATTTGGTTGAACTTTATTTGGTTTTACCAATTCTGCAAGCTTAGTTAAACGATCATCTGGTACGGTAATTACACCAATATTTGGTTCAATAGTACAGAAAGGAAAATTTGCAGCCTGTGCTTTTGCGTTTGATAAACAGTTAAATAAGGTCGATTTACCTACATTTGGTAAGCCAACTATACCACATTGTAATGCCATTTATATCTTAGATTTTAAAATTTACGATTTCACTCTTAAAGGGCGCAAAGATATTAATATTTATTATGTTTATCTTTGAAAATCAACATAAAGACCCTTAAAATGGAAAACTTAGAACAAACCAATGATGCAAATGAAAAAATCACTTTAATAGTAAGTGAAGAAATGCGCAGCTATATTTATGAAATTGCCAAATGGGCAGGATTTTTAGCTATTGTAGGTTTTGTTTTTACTGGTATCATGATTATTGGCGCATTTACGATTGGAGCCGCTATGAATACAAGTCCTGAGATTATGCTGATGGCAGGACAGATGGGTAAATTTGGCAGTATAGCCTTTACTGCAATTTGCCTGCTATATGCTTTTGCAGTTTTTTATCCAAGCTTACTGTTGTTTAAATATTCTACTAAGGCAAAACATGGCGTACTCTATGGGGACCAAATTAATTTGGATGATGCCATGAGTAAACTGAAATCTCTTTTTAAATATTGGGGCATATTAACCATTATTTTCATTAGCCTATATATGTTGTTAATTGTTTCTTCAATAATGAATCATCAAGTCTAATTAATAATATTTTTCCATTCCGTCAGCAGGTTTCCAATCAGATTTTGGTTCGAAATAATGCCATAAAGTTTTACTAAGTTTTCTTATCAGCGTGGTGCCTTCATTAGTGTGTGTCCATGAAGTATCTTTTTGGTTTTTTGTAGCAATGCAAAATACATAATCGCCATGTGGTGCATTTACCAAAACTACTTCCGAACGGGCTTCGTCTACAGCGCCAGATTTTGATGCGGCTTGCACATACGGAGGTATTTCAGACAATGCCTCTTTGTCAAAATAAATGCGAATTAAATTTCGATAAATACGTTCTGAAGCTGCGGGACTAATCATTTTTCCATCGCGAATAAGTGTTAACAGTGTTGCCATTTCTCTAGGTGTAGTTTGCCCCCAACCATATTGCTTGCGATTTGACTCTCTTCCTGGTGTTCTAGAATTTACACGGGTATATTTTAACCCATTTTGCTCCATTAACTCATTTATAGCTGTTCCTGTTCCTGCCAAACTTTGGCTCCATAAACTTGCAGTATTATCGCTTGTGGTAATCATTAACATTAAAACCTTGCTCAGCCAAATTTTTTCCCCATCCTTAAATGAGCCTAAAATATCTTCACCAGCATATAATAAACTGTCTCGATAGGTTAATTGTGCTTGATAACTGAGTTCACCTTTTTCTATTTTATTTAAAATACCACAGGTGATTGGTACTTTGACCATGCTTGCCGTTGGGAAAATAGTATCTGCATTAAAACTGGCAGTTTTACCTGTTTTTAGATTTTTAACGTACATGCCCACATCACCATTAAAACCTTTGGCCAACTCTGCTAACATTTTAGTGAGTTTGATATCTGTTTTTTCTTCTTGAGCAAATAGATGAGTGGCAATAAAAGTTAAAATTAACAGCAGTTTAAATGATTTCATGGCTAAGTATTTTTGATTAACGAATATAATAACTCAGTTCATTATTTTTAATAAAAAAGCATATGTTCTCCGCTCGTCATTTCGACTGAAGTGCAGCGCAATGGAGAAATCTTTTAGTTGGGTTAAAAGATTTCTCGGCTTCGCTCGAAATGACGTATAGGGAGAAAAGGTAATAGCTTAGTTACTTATCGTCCTTTCGACTGGAGTGCAACGCAATGAAGAAATCTTTGGGTTGGTAAAGTGATTAACCTGCCCT
>NZ_JABMKV010000003.1:517991-520185 GCF_013204825.1 Pedobacter boryungensis | reverse complement strand
CCTGAGCGTATCCTAAGGAAGTACCACCACCAACCTACCTTGCTAAGGAACGTATCGCGTCATACCCAACTCGATTGGGTATCTTAATGCATAATATAATAAGCTTTACGGTTCCCGCCTTTGCGGGAATGATGGGTAGGTAAAATAGCAAAGTTTAGGAAAGATGATGAAATAATTAGTATAGGTTTTTCGGCTTGAAGGATGGTACTAGTCCTTTGGGTTAATATAGTTTTCTTTTTTACATAGATAGTTTTCCTTTTTACATTAGTAGGTTTCTTTTTTACATTGGCAGTTTTCCTTTTTACATAGTTGGGTTTCTTTTTTGCATAGCTAGATTTCCTTTTTACCTTGGTAGGTTTCCTTTTTACATAGTTGGGTTTCTTTTTTGCATAGCTAGATTTCCTTTTTACCTTGGCAGTTTTCCTTTTTACATAGTTGGGTTTCTTTTTTGCATAGCTAGATTTCCTTTTTACATAGGTGGGTTTCTTTTTTACATAGCTAGATTTCCTTTTTACCTTGGTAGGTTTCTTTTGGTAAAAGGATGTTCACCTAAAAGACTAGAAATTAGCAAGTTTGAGGCTGTTTAAATTATATATCTTGGTCTTGTTACAAGACGCATCTATCTTATAATTTAAAACAATGTCGAAAATCTATGAAACGGGCCATGCTAAAAATGTGGCAAACTTTGAAACTTTAATCTCTTTCGTGATTGGTTATGGCGCAATTTACAATCCATCGAATACATTAATTGGTGTTGGGAATATGCAAGGACAATTGGCAAAAGCAAAAAATGCAGTTAATGATTTTTATGAGTTGTTTGCAAACTTGTCTAATGCTGTTGTGGCTAGAGAGGTGGCATTTAGGTCTATAAAAAAGTTAAGTACTCGTTTGTTAAATGCCTTGAAAGCTACAGATACGCCCATACAAGTTATTGACAATGTAGCTGCAATAAACAGGAAATTGCAGGGTAAAAGGGCTTCGGGTAAATTAACGGATGAAAGGAAAGCCGAATTGCTAGCGCATGGAAAGGTTGTTAACCAGGTTTCTGCTTCGCAATTGAGTTATGATAATATATTGGATAATTTTTATAAACTGATACAGCAACTTGATTCTATACCACAGTATAAGCCAAATGAAATAGAGTTGAAGGTGGTTACGTTAACTTCACAATGTGCTACACTGCGACAGTTAAATGCTGCTGTTGTTACGCATGAGGTTGCACTTGGAAATGTGCGTTTACTGCGCAATGAGGTGATGTATAATTTGGAGGTTGGCTTGATTGCTAATGCGCAACAGGTAAAGGCATATTTGAAATCGGTGTTTGGGGCAACTAGTGAGTATTATAAACAGGTTTCTGGGATACCATTTAGGATGATGAGGAATTTGTAGCATTTATGGTAGGTTAAGGGATGGTTTGGATGCTTTAAGATTCCCGCCTTCGCGGGAGTGACGAGCTAGGCGATAAGGATGTTGGCTCAATTTACCTTTAGGTTTAAAATGCGATATCAAAGGGTTTGATAATTGCTTTAAGATTGCTTCGTGCCTCGCAATGACGGGTATCGTAATGCAGTTTAATAAGCATTACGTTTCCCGCTTTCGCGAGAGTGACGAGCTAGGCGATAAGGGTGTTGGTTCAATTTACCTTTAGGTTTAAAAATGCGATATCAAAGGGTTTGGTAATTGCTTTAAGATTGCTTCGTGCCTCGCAATGACGGGTATCGTAATGCAGTTTAATAAGCATTACGTTTCCCGCCTTCGCGAGAGTGACGAGCTAGGCGATAAGGGTGTTGGTTCAATTTACCTTTAGGTTTAAAAATGCGATATCAAAGGGTTTGGTAATTGCTTTAAGATTGCTTCGTGCCTCGCAATGACGGGTATCGTAATGCAGTTTAATAAGCATTACGTTTCCCGCCTTCGCGAGAGTGACGAGCTAGGCGATAAGGGTGTTGGTTCAATTTACCTTTAGGTTTAAAAATGCGATATCAAAGGGTTTGGTAATTGCTTTAAGATTGCTTCGTTCCTCGCAATGACGGGTATCGTAATGCAGTTTAATAGGCTTTAGGGTTCCCGCTTTCGCGAGAGTGACGAGCTAGGCGATAAGGGTGTTGGTTCAATTTACCTTTAGGTTTAAAAATGCGATATCAAAGGGTTTGGTAATTGCTTTAAGATTGCTTCGTTCCTCGCAATGACGGGT
>NZ_JABMKV010000003.1:0-517894 GCF_013204825.1 Pedobacter boryungensis | reverse complement strand
GGTATCGTAATGCAGTTTAATAAGCTTTAGGGTTCCCGCTTTCGCGGGAGTGACGAGCTAGGCGATAAGGATGTTGGTTCAATTTACCTTTAGGTCTAAAAATGCGATATCAAAGGGTTTGGTAATTGCTTTAAGATTGCTTCGTTCCTCGCAATGACGGGTATCGTAATGCAGTTTAATAAGCTTTAGGGTTCCCGCTTTCGCGGGAATGACGAGCGAGTGGTGCGATGAGCGGGCTGCTGTGTTGGGTGTGGACATTATAGTGGGTGTTGGTTTTTGTTTGGTGTATTGTTTTGAGTTATTTAAACCTGTATTGTAGTGTAAAGCCCGCAAGTTGAGGTACGAAACGAGGACTTGTAACGTAAAGCAGGGCTGACATTAATAGTAGAACTGTATGTGCTTTTCTGAATAAAAATCTGTGTAATCATTTTAATCTGTGTAAGCATCTACTTAAATTAGCCGTCTATAAATCTATATATGAATACACATTTTCAATCTATTGCAAGCGCATTAACTATTTCGATTAAACAGGTTAGCGCAACGTTAACTTTATTAGATGAGGGGGCAACTGTGCCTTTTATTTCACGTTACCGAAAGGAAGTAACGGGGAGTTTAGATGAGGTGCAGGTTGCTGCGATACGAGATTTAGCGCAACAGTTAAGGGATTTGGATAAACGACGCGAAGCGATTTTAAAATCGCTGACTGAGTTAGAAAAATTGACGCCCGCTTTGGAAAAACAGTTGAGCGAGGCCAAAACACTTACGGCTTTAGAAGATATTTATTTGCCCTATAAACCGAAACGTAAAACTAGGGCATCGGTAGCGAAGGAAAAGGGTTTAGAGCCTTTGGCATTGCGTATTTTGGCACAAAGTAGAATTGATCCGTTGCAAGAGGCTGCGGGTTATGTTAATGATAAAAAAGGTGTAGCGAATGAAACGGAAGCTTTGGCTGGGGCGAGAGATATTATTGCTGAATTAGTGAGTGAAAATGCTGAAGCTAGAACTAAAATGCGCCATCATTTTATGCAAAAAGCGACTTACAAGACTGTTTTGGTAAAAGGGAAGGAAGAAGCAGGTATTAAATATAAAGATTATTTTGAGTGGGAAGAGAGTGCTAAATCGGCACCATCGCACCGTGTGTTGGCCATGTTGAGGGGTGAACAAGAGGGGTTCTTGAAGTTAGATGTGCTTCCTCTGGATGAGGCTGCGATTGCTGTATTGGAAAATCAGTTTATTACGGCTCATAATGCAAGTGCAGATCAAGTTCAATTGGCCATAACTGATGGATATAAAAGATTGCTTCGCCCTGCAATGGAAACAGAATTAAGGGCTACGATTAAACAAAAGGCAGATGAAGAGGCTATTAAAGTTTTTGCAGAAAATGCTCGTCAGTTGTTATTAGCTGCCCCAATGGGGCAAAAAAATGTATTGGCTATTGATCCTGGTTTTAGAACGGGTTGTAAGGTTGTTTGTTTAGATAAACAAGGTCAGTTAGTGGTAAATACTACTATATATCCACATACTGGACAAGGAAATTTAAAGGATGCGGCTTGGCAATTGACACAACTGTGTGAAAAACATGCTATCGAAGCAATTGCTATTGGTAACGGTACTGCTGGTAGAGAAACGGAAGCTTTTGTACGCGGATTAAAAATCCCTAATGTGGTTGTGGTGATGGTGAACGAAAGTGGGGCCTCTATTTATTCGGCATCACCTTTGGCTAGAGAAGAATTTCCAACGCAGGATATTACGGTTCGTGGAGCGGTTTCTATTGGTAGGAGATTGATGGATCCGTTGGCAGAATTGGTAAAGATTGATCCGAAATCTATTGGTGTTGGTCAATATCAGCACGATGTTGATCAGCATAAGTTGCAACAAAGCTTGGATGATACGGTGATGAGTTGTGTTAATGCGGTTGGGGTTGAATTAAATACGGCATCTAAACAGGTGTTGGCGTATGTTTCTGGTTTGGGAGATACGTTGGCACAGAATATTGTGAATTATCGCAATACGCATGGGGCATTTAAAAATAGAGAGAGTTTAAAGAAGGTTGCTCGTTTGGGCGATAAGGCTTTTGAGCAGGCTGCTGGTTTTTTGCGTATCCGCGATGCGAAACAGGTGTTGGATAGAAGTGGAGTGCACCCTGAACGTTATGATTTAGTAAATCAAATGGCGAAGGATTTAGGTTGTACTGTTGATGAATTAATGAAAGATGTAAATCTGCAAAAGCAAATAAACTTGCAGCGTTATGTAAGTGCAGAAGTTGGTTTGCCCACATTAACGGATATTGTAAAAGAGTTGGCTAAGCCTGGTCGCGATCCGCGTGAGCAGTTTGAAGCGTTTAGTTTTGCCGATGGAGTGAACTCGATAGAAGATTTAAAACTCGGAATGAAATTATCGGGCATTGTGACTAACATTACCAATTTTGGTGCTTTTGTAGATATTGGTGTTCATCAGGATGGTTTGGTGCATACGAGTCAGTTGGCAAATAGATATGTTGCAAACCCGAATGAGGTAGTAAAAGTAAGTCAGGTTGTTGAGGTAACAGTGGTTGATGTGGATGTGGCGAGGAAAAGAATAGCTTTATCGATGAAGACCGAAGATAGTCCGAAAGACCGGAGGTCGGGAAATCAGAAAGATAATGGAGCAAAGAATAAGGAGCAAGGAGCAAAGAGTTTTGTGCCAAAAGAGAAACCAAATTTTGCAGCTAAGCCACAACATAAATCTGAGCCTAAAGAAGTGGATGGAGATTTGCAAGCAAAGCTGGCGGCGCTGAAGGGAATGTTTAAGTAAGCTCGTTTCATCGTCTTTGCGAGGTTCATTCTCCGATTGTCATCGTTAATGACCGTAGCAATCTCATTTTTGAGTTGTTTAGAATGAGATTACTTCATTCCTCGCAATGATGGACTTATGTTATAACTCTATCTGTCTTTTAATGCTTTCTTCTAAAGAAATTAGTGTTTCAGTACGTTGAATACCTTTTACGGCTTGTATTTCTTCATTTAGTACATGGCGTAAGTGATCAGTATCACGACAGGTTATTTTAGCGAACATACTATACGAGCCTGTGGTGTAATGTAGTTCGACTACTTCTTTTATTTTGCTGAGTTGTGCTACAGCATCTTTATATAATGAGCCTTTTTCTAAATAAATACCTAAAAAGGCGGTAATATCAAATCCTGCTTTTTTTGGGTCAATAATTAAATGCGAGCCTTTGATAATTCCTAGATCTATCAATTTTTTCATCCTCACGTGTACTGTTCCGCCAGAAATGATGAGTTCTTTTGCGATTTCGGTATAAGGTTTAGTTGCATCTTGCATCAATTGTGTTAAAATCTGAATATCTAGGTTGTCAATTTCTAAATTTTGAGTTTCTTTTTTAAGCATAATTTTCTTAAATTTTATTGATAATGCTAATTTATTACAATTATTGTAAAAATAAAATAAAATGATTAAAATATTTGCAACGTATTTGTTATTTGTCTTATGTTTGTATCAAGCAAGTACAACGAAATAGTTCTTTAACATTTGCTTATACTCTGTAGGGTGGTGAAATTGGCAGACACACCTCCTTGTCTCGGTGGTGGAGAATATGGGAAATCCGGTAACGGTACAACCGCTCTATGAAGGTTCGACTCCTTCCCCTACAGCAATTAGTCCGAAGTCTATAGTCGGCAGTCCGAAGTCAAAACGACTAAAGACTATTGACTAATAAATCAAGACTTTTTAATAATGTTGGGTGGTGAAATTGGCAGACACACCTCCTTGTCTCGGTGGTGGGGATTATGGGACAAACGCAATTTATGGGTTGACCACAAATTAATTTTGAATTGCAGCTAACTACCCCTTGAAGGTTCGACTCCTTCCCCAACAGCCAGTTTTATAAATAATAAGTTAGTTAAGGAAAGCGGCCCAGGTACAGGTCGCTTTTTTTGTATGAGGAATTTAGATCTGGCTGCTTAATAAGAAAGCCGCAGATTTGCAGATTATAATTATAAAATAATCTGTGAAGCTGCGGCTATACTATTGCTAAACTTTAAAGTCAAGTTCAGCGAAAAAGATGCTGAAATAAATTCAGCATGACGAATGGTTATTTTATTCCGTACTTATCACTAAACTTTTTATCTAATTGTTTATGCAAGTTATCTAGGTTTATATCTCTTCCTTGGATAAATGCTTGTTCAACTTTGTTACCAATCATATCTAGTGCGTCTCCACTTGAGATAAAGAATGTGGCGTCTTTTCCAATTGCTAAGCTGCCTGTAGTTTTATCCACTCCCATAGCTATTGCAGCATTTAGGGTAATTGTTTTTAGGGCATCCTCTTTACTCATTCCCCAAGCAGATGCTGTACCAGCCATAAAAGGCAAATTACGTTGTCTCCAGAAGCCATCACCCCCATCAAAACTAATCACAACTGTAACGCCGGCATTGCTTAAACGAGCCACATTTTTATAGGGCATATTTACGTCGTCATCAACATTGTTAGGTAAAGATTGAGGTTTTTTAACGACAACAATCACATTGTTAGTTTTCAAGAAATCGGTTAGTAAATAAGCATCATCACCACCTACAATTACTGGTGTAATTCCGAATTTCTTTGCAAAGTTAACTGCAGCTACAATTTCTTTTTGTCCATCTGCTGTGATAAATAATTTTTGTGTGCCATTAAACAAACCTTTCATTGCAGCCAAACGTGTATTGGTTACTGCTGGATTTGTTTCGGTATATGCTTTAGCTTCTGAGAAAAACTTATTTAACTCAATTATGGCGTTGTTGGTGCGTTCGTTTGGATCAACAGCGGTTGCACCAACTGGAAGTCTACCGCCAAAACCAAATCCACCTCTTCCTCTTGGAGTAACTGGCCATGTCATGTGCATTGCATCTTCCTTTTTAATAACTGCATCTTCCCAGTTCCAGGCATCTAATTGTACAACAGATGAACTGCCTGAAATAGTACCGCCCGAAGGTGTAATTTGAGCCATTAAAATACCATTACTACGTAAAGTATTAATTACTTTTGAATCGGTATTATAGGCAATTATGGAGCGAATATGTGCGTTGTTTTCTCCTAGCTCATCATCATCAATAGTTGCTTTTACTGATTCGATTTCAATTAACCCTAAATTTGTTGCCGGAGAAATAAAGCCTGGGTAAATATGTTTACCATTTGCGCTGATTACTTTAGCATCTGTTAGTGCTAATTTAACTACTGTTGCGTCTCCAACACCAATAATTTTACCTTTATCAAATATTAAATAACCGTTTTCTATTACTTTTCCATCGCCCACGTGAATAACGGCTCCCATTACCACTGTTTTTTGTGATTGAGGTTTTGCAGGAGAAATAGTTGCTTGTCCGTAAGTTAAACTTACCGTAACAAATAAGGCGATTGCAGTACTTATATACTTATTCATGATTGTTTGCTCCTTCCATTTCTAATTGATTTTGTTCTGCCCAATAATCTTCTTCAGTTTCACAAGCGTACAAACGAGGAGGTCTGTTACCAAAAGCACGTTGAGTACCTGCGCCAGCACTTTTAGTAGCTGCAAGTTTTTGAATGATACGGGCCTTTTCTGCTTTTTGTGCAACTTGTAAAGCAGCATCACGATCAATATCCCAGTATGGAATACCATCAATAAAAGTTTTTTCTGCTTTTGCGTAAATAGAAAGCGGGTTAGCTGACCAGATTACAACATCAGCATCCTTACCAACCTTTAAGCTTCCAACTTTGTTGTCAATGTGCAGCATTTTAGCAGGATTTAACGTAACTAATTTCAAGGCTTCTTCTTCAGAAACACCGCCGTATAAAACAGATTTACCAGCTTCCTGATTTAAGTGACGAGCCATTTCAGCATCATCGGAGTTAAATGCAGTGGTAATACCTACGTTATGCATAATTTTTCCGTTGTAAGGGATGGCATCTTGAACTTCCATTTTGTAAGCCCACCAATCTGAAAAGGTTGAACCTGCAATACCATGCGCTTTCATTTTATCGGCTACTTTATAACCTTCCAAAATATGTGTAAATGTGTTGATTTTAAAACCTAAACTATCGGCCACATGAATTAACATATTGATTTCACTTTGTACGTAAGAGTGACAGGTAATGAAACGCTTGTTATTTAAAATCTCTACAATTGCATCTAATTCTAAATCTCTACGAACATTATTTCCTTTAACTGCCAAGGCTTTTTCATATTCTTTGGCACGTGTAAACTCATCTACAAATGTTTGCTCAACGCCCATACGGGTTGATGGAAAACGCTGATTGTTTGAAGAAGAACTCTGCTTTACGTTCTCGCCTAATGCAAATTTGATGAACCCATCGGCACCTGCAAATTTTAATTCTTCTGGTAATTTGCCCCAACGTAATTTAATTAATTGGGATTGTCCGCCAATTGGGTTTGCCGAACCATGTAAGATTTGAGATGAAGTAACACCACCAGCCAATTGACGATAAATGTTGATGTCTTCAGAGTTAATAATATCTCCAATTCGAACTTCAGCAGAAACTGATTGTGCACCCTCATTGATACCACCTGTTCCAGCAATGTGTGAATGTTCGTCAATTAGACCAGCAGTAATGTGTTTGCCAGTTGCATCAATTACTTTAGCTGAACCAGCAGATAAATTTTTACCAACAGCTTTAATTTTTCCACCCTCTAAAAGTACATCCGCATTTTGTAGGATACCCTCTTTTTCATTTGTCCAAACTGTTGCATTTTTTAATAAAACAGTTTCTTGCGTAGGAGCTTTTTCACTACCAAATGCAATAAATGGATAAATAAGTGGACCATTTGCGATAGCTGGTTTAGCAGGCTCATCACGTTTTGGCATTTCTTTAGCAGCTTCTGTAAACGAAGCTTTCCAGAAACCCGCAGGAGTAGAATTAATTACTACATCACCACTAAATGCTACTGGATTTCCATTTGTTAAATAACCACTTAAACGTACATCTCCAACTGGATTTTTCTTTAAGTTAAACCCAATTGTTACCCAATCTCCAGTACGTGTAAAAGTGGCTGTAGTTTTAACGCTGTCAGCGCCTAAACGCTCAATTGAAGCCATAGGTGCTGCTGCAGTTCCTGTAATTCTCAATACGGTTGAACCCACACCATCAATAGTTAAATTGTATGTTCCACGTAAATCGGTCACATCCATTTTATTAACGATAAAGCGTTTTCCTTGTACCCAGTTTTCGAAAATGATATTTCCAGCTTTAAAAATATTATCAGATGTAATAAGAAAATTGGCCAATTTACCTTTTTCGATAGAGCCAACTTTATCGCTCACACCTAAAATAGATGCTGGTATTTCTGTAACCGATTGTAAAGCTTGTTTTTCTGTTAAACCGTTAGTTATCGCTTGTTGAATGTTTGTCCAGAAATCTTTTGGCGTTTCTAAACCAAAGGTTGTTAACGCAAATCTCACTCCTGCTTTTTCTAACACACCTGGATTAGTTGGTGCTAATTCCCATCCCTTTAATTGTGCTAAACTTAAGTTTCTAGCTTCAGTAGGATCTTCAACATCAAAAGCTTTAGGGAAACTAATTGGAATAATTAGTGTTGCACCTGTTGCCTTAACTGCATCAATACGTTGATATTCATCGCCAGTAGATTTGATGATGTAGGATTTACCAAATTCTTTCGCAATTTTATCAACACGTAAAATATTTGCCCAACCATCTGCCTCAAAAAGCTGAGGTAAAGTTTGTTGTTTATTAAATTGTTCTAGGGAGATATTGTATTCTTCTTTTTGATTTTTATACCAGCTTGCATCTAAATAAGTTTGACGCAATAATGAAATAGATCCCATTAATGAAGATGGATAATCATTGGTTGAAGTACCTCTGTTAAATGAATAATTCGCTGCACTTTGATCGTTAAGCATTACATCATTTTCTTTGCCATCGTTTAAGGTAACAGCCGAAGATGTACCACGAGCAATTCCATCACGATTAATTACGTTTACACTACCAAATCCTGCTTTGCGTAAATCATCAGCTTTTTTGGTATCGATTGTAAAAATTGTTCTTACTTCAGTTTCTGGACGAATACTTTCATTCCAGCTGTAAGCACCCTTTTTAGTAGAGGTAAAAACAGATTGTCTTCCGAAGAAACCACCTGCTGGAGCAGCACGTTGTGTTTCAGGAATTCCGTAAGATGTAAACGCATCAATTAAAGAAGGATAAATATATTTTCCTTTTAGGTCTATCACTATATATCCCTTTGGAATAGCGGTACCTGTACCAACAGATTGGATGGTTTTGTCTTTGATTAGCAACACACCGTTACTAATGGTTTGATTAGCGTTAACTACAATGTTTGCGTTTGTAAAAGCGTATAATCCCGGTCTAACATCAAAAGAACCATTAACGGGATAAGTTTGCTGCGCAAACAAAAATGCAGTAGAAAACACCAACGCGAGCGCAAGTAGAATTTTCTTCATCATGTTTAGTTTGTTAAGTCTTTAAATCTATTGATAAATAAAGATTTAAATAAATTCTATCCTATATTTTACAATTTTTGCGAGCAAAATATATTTTTTAGAAGAGCAGCGTATTTGTAAATTGCTTTTAACAAAAAAAGCTACCCATTTTTTTAATGGATAGCTTTGTAGACTGCATGATTCTTAAAATCCGTAACGGAAACCTAATTGGAACTGATATGGATTACCTGATGGATTTACAACACCAGAGTTATTTACACGATAAGTAAATGCTTTAGTTGTAGTATTGTAATTTGGAACTGCTGGAGAAGTTACTACACCAGCACTATTTTTTACTTCAGGTATACCCAAGGCATAAAGTGCTTGCGAACCTAATGTTTCAGTTACGCCCCATTTCTTATTCAATAGGTTACCTAGATTAAAGATATCTCCAGAAATTTCGATGTTGTGGGTTTTGTATAGCTTAATTTTTTTGCTAATTCTTAAATCTACTAAGCCAAAAAAATCATTAATACCACCATTTCTCTCTGCTATTTTACCTTCGTATTTTAGGATATAATCTTTTAAACTCTGGCTTGCTAAGGGATTATCTAATAGCGTTTGTAAACCTGCTTTAACATTCGCAGGTGTATTCGAGTTATTTCTGTCAAAAATATAAGCTAAATCATTTGTTGAAACAAAGTCTCCATTATTGTTTGCGCCAGAAAGTAGGCTATAACGAGTTCCGCCAATACCAGAATAACGAACACCAATTTTTATACCATAGAATGTTGGTAATGTACCATAAATAACCACTTTATTACGGAAATGATTATCAGAATAAGTCATGTTGCTCAAATTTCTTGGATCATCTTTTACGGGAAGTGATAATGTTGCAGAGTTGGCTACATTACCATTAAAAGATGTATTGTCCCTAGTATCGTTTAAAGTATAACTAGCACTAATTTCACCGTCTTTAAAATATTGCCAAGTTGCATCAATTACAGCAGCAAATTGATTTACTTTTCCTTTGCTATTTAATTCCAATACTCTACCGAATTGGGTATTTAAACGTCCTGTCTTCCAATCAGCAGCACCACTAGCTGGAATTGAAGGTACAAACACACCTCTATTATCCTCATTAGTTAAAGTAAAAAATGGATTTGCAGCCATATTTCTATCTACGTACATGTAGTTGTGTCGGCCAAGTGTTGCATAACCAGTTATACCTACTTTAAATTTATCAGTAATTAATTTAGTATATGATAAATTGGCTTTATACACTACAGGTATTTGTGCATCTTCTGCATAAGTGTTAATTGTAGGTACTTGGAAAGCAGTTAACGATGGTGTAGGTACTGAACCATCTCTATAGCCAGGGAAATTTGGTGTTGGAACATCAACTCCGAAAACATCTACTGTTGCTAAGTGCTTACCGTCAAAAGTAAGATTGTTGATGGTTACATAATTGTTTACATCCGAACCAAAGATACCAGCTCCCAAACGAACATAATCAGTATGTTTTTCATTAATATCCCAGTTTAATTGGATACGTGGTTGTAACAATAGTTGTGAAAGTTCATGATCTGTTCTCACACCTAATGCATCAAACAAAGTTTGGTTTAATGGAGATTTTGGATACTTGCTATAATCTAAACGTAATCCTCCTGTAAAGTCTAGTCCTAAACCTAACTTGGTTTGCATTTGACCATATACAGCTGCATTCCAAATGCCTGCTGTTACAGTTGGGTCTGCAACCAATGGTACTTCACGATAAAAACGATTTGGAATAAGGTTAGTGAAGTTTTGAAGAGATGTTTGCGCAGTTGCCCCACTTCCACTATTTGTATATTCGAAACGTCCATTTACTTCACTGCCATATAATGATGTGGCATCAGTATACATTAAATCTGCTCCAAAAGTAAATTTGAATTTATCTGTGTTGTAGTAAAAGTTATCTACCAATTGGAAAACATTATTTGTAAAACCCTCTTGACCAAAACGGTGACCACCTATTTGAACCGAAGTAGATTTTGTAGTTCCGTCGGTTAATACTGAAGTTAGATTACCGACAACTGCTCTTGGAATAGCAAATCCCAATTGATCACCTTGTGTACTTGCTTGATAAGTATAAAGATGCTGAACTTTTAATTCGTTTGTTATTTTGCTATTTACGGTTGTACGTAAAGTTGCTAATAAACTATTATCTACGTTTTTATCGTTCCCATAACTTTCAAAGAAATTAATGGCTGTATTATCAGCTAAACCAAGTGGATTTCTGTCATTCGTATAATTATCACGAATGGTTAGCAAGTTTTTATCGTTAATCTGCCAATCTAGACGAGCAAAAGCAGCATCAGAACCACGTTTTTTATCGAAAGAGCCAAATTGTGCAGAGTTTGCAACACCGTATTTACTTTGTGCAACTGCCAAAAAGCTATTTAAGGTAGCATTTGTAATATTAAATCTTGCTTCGTCTGCAGGTGTATTGATATCTGCAATAATTAACGGACGAGCATCTCTCTGATGATCCCAAGCTACAAAATAATGTAATTTATCCTTAATGATTGGACCGCCTAAAGTAAAGCCATACTGATAAGTTGAAAAATCGTTATCACGTTTAACACCTCTAATGTCATAAGGGCTTGCTAACCAGTTTGCACGACCGTAAGAAAATGCACTACCACTAATTTGATTTGTTCCAGATTTAGTAACAGCACTGATGGTACCACCACCTGCACGACCAAAAGTTACGTCGTATTGATTGGTAACAACTTTAAATTCGCGAACAGCTTCAATAGAAATTGAATAAGGAGCGCCACTTCTGCTCGTTGTACTTCCAGCAGATGTAGGATTTTTAGCATTCATTCCGTCAATGGTATAATTAGTAGATGAACCTAACTGTCCAGAAATACCACCACCACGACTTAATGGAGATAAATCCATTAATGAAGAAAAGTTACGACCATTAACAGGTAATTGCGTAATGGTTTTTGCCGAAATTTCTGTAGATGCACCAAACTGTTGCACCTTGTTTTTTAACCCATTTCCATTAATTTGAATTGCTTGCAATGTTTGAGCTGTACTTTGCATAGTAATATTTGCCTTTACTAAATCACCTTGGTTAAGCATGTAACCAGATAATGTTTGATCGCCTAAACCAATATAGCTTGCCTTAATAGTATAGGGGCCACCTAAAGGAAGCTCTTTAAAAGTATAATCGCCATTAGTGTTGGTGTTAGATTTTGTAGTAAAACCTGTAGATTCATTTTTTACAACTACAGAAACACCAGCAATTGGTTTGTTCTGCTCGTCTTTAACTACACCAGAAATGGCGGCTTGTGTTGTTTGCGCATATGTTTTCACATTGCATATAAAACAAAACATTAAAAAAGATAATAAGAGTAGTTTTCTCTTCATGATGATTGAATAATTTAATTTTCACAAAATTCTCTTGCAGAAATTAACTGATTTTACTGCTCTAGTTAATAAATTGTAAAGACACTACCTTATCGTGTAATTTTGGATTATCTTTATGTTAAGAAAGGATATAAATTGCACTGAATTTGAATTACAGTTATTAAGGATTTAATTATTTATTATTTTTGAAATAAAAACGCTATGAATTTTTATCAAATTTTAAAGAGTGCTCACTCGGGTTGGAGATATATTGTTTTTGCTTTACTAGTAATTGCAGTTATTAATGCTCTGTCTGGATGGTTAGGCAAAAAAGCATATACAGAAGGCAATAGAAAACTGAATGTTTTCACTTTAATAAGTGCACATATTCAGTTGTTATTTGGATTAGGATTGTACTTTATTAGTCCACTTACAAAAATTGCTTCCTCTGAACCAATTGGTCGTTATTGGAAGATGGAACATATTAGCATGATGATTTTAGCCATTATCTTAATTACAATTGGCAATTCGAGATCAAAAAAAATTGCAGATAGTGTAGCTAAACATAAAGCAGTTGCCATTTTCTTTGGTTTGGCATTAGTGATTATTGTTGGAGCAATTTTTATGATGGTAAAAGCAGATCCTTCTAGAACCTTCTTTGGCGTTTCTTAAATGATTTCATGAATAAACTTAGTTTAGCACTACATATTTTAGGAGTATTTATACTTAGTTATTTAACCTTTGATCTTTTTAAAGGAGATTTTGCATTGTCCGTAATTCCAGGATGGCACACTACAATCTATCCACCATATTTTATAATTTCTTGCATAAGCCTCAGCTTCGCTTGGATTTTTGCCGTTTTACTAATCTGGAATGGTTATTTTAGGATTAAAAAGAAGTAGAGGACTGGAAACATTAATAAAAATCTTAAAATATTTTGATTATTTAACTTTTTGTATATTTTTGCTGCTCAATGATTAACAATAACTTACATACATGGCAATGGCGTGATACTCAAAAGAGTTTCGTCGTAGCTTTGTGCACCTTATAGTTTATCAACCTAAACCTAAACCACATTTAAAACCCGACGTAACCACACGCCGGGTTTTTTGTTATAAAATAAATTCGTTTTACGAGTTAAAAGAGAAGAATGAAAACATATACAATACAAACACATGTTAAAAAGCGATTAGCAGATACTACTACTCCTGTAAGTATTTATTTGCGTTTACGCGATGTTTTTCCGAACACCATACTATTAGAAAGTTCAGATTATCACAGTCGTGAAAATGCAACTAGTTATGTTTGCGCTGAGCCAGTTGCTGGAATTATTCTCCAAGAGGGAAATCTGATGACATATTTTTCTGATGGTACAAAAGAAACAAAAACCGATTTCGTTTTAGCAGATGAAATTGCTGGTTTTAAAGCTCGCTTCGATCCAATTCACCAAATAAGAGACAAACATATTTCTACAGGTTTATTTGGCTATTTTACATGGAATGCGGTTCAGCATTTCGAGGATATTTCGTTTACTTCTACTACGCCAGATGATGAGAAAATTCCAACCATGCAATACCATGTGTATAGATACATTATCGCAATAGACCATTTTAAAAACGAAGTTACTTTGGTTAAAAATGTATTTAATGAGGATGAAAACGAAGATTTAACGAAAGTCGAATACATTATTCAAAATAAAAACTACCCAGAATATAGTTTTAAAACCAATGGTGAAGAGGAATCTAATTTAACTAATGAAGGTTTTATGGATATGGTGGAACAAATGAAAAAACATATTTACCGTGGCGATGTTTTTCAAATTGTACCATCAAGAGCTTTTAGTCAAGGTTTTTTGGGTGATGAATTTAATGTATATCGTTGTTTACGGTCTATAAATCCATCTCCGTATTTATTTTATTTCGATTATGGCAATTTTAAATTGTTTGGTTCATCGCCAGAAGCACAAATCACAATTGGTAATAACGTAGCGAATATTTTTCCGATTGCGGGAACATTTAAACGCACTGGAAATGATGAAGAAGATGCAGCTTTAGCTAAGAAATTAGAGCAAGATCCAAAAGAAAGTGCTGAACACGTAATGTTAGTTGATTTAGCTAGAAACGATTTGAGCAGACATTGTAGTGGAGTGGAAGTGAAATCGTTTAAAGAAGTTCAATATTATTCGCATTTAATTCACTTGGTTTCAAAAGTAAGTGGAAATTTGCAAGATGGTGTAAGTGCGTTTAAAGTTGTAGCAGACACCTACCCAGCAGGAACTTTAAGCGGTGCACCAAAATATAAAGCCATGCAATTAATAGATCAGTATGAGAAGTTAGGTCGTAATTTTTATGCTGGTGCCATTGGTTATATGGGCTTTAATGAAGATTTTAATCATGCGATAATGATTAGAACTTTTATGAGTAAAAATAACCATTTACATTATAGAGCTGGAGCAGGAATTGTAGCGGATTCTATTGCGGAGAATGAATTAAATGAAGTGAATAACAAGATAGCGGCATTGCGTAAAGCAATTGTAATGGCAGAGGAAATATAATGAAGAAATCAATTTTAGTAATCGATAATTACGATAGTTTCACCTATAATTTGGTGCATTTAATTAATGAATTAGGGTATGAAGCTGTAGTTTGGAGAAATGATAAGTTTGCATTAGAAGATGTAGCTGCATACGATAAAATTTTACTCTCTCCAGGGCCAGGAATACCAGAAGAAGCAGGGTTGTTATTGGAAGTTATCAAAACTTATGCACCAACAAAAAGCATAATGGGCGTTTGTTTAGGTCAGCAAGCAATAGCCGAAGTTTTTGGAGGAAGTTTATTGAATTTAGGGAGACCGATGCATGGAATAGCTACGCCAATTAAAGTGTTAGATAAAAACGATTTAACATTTAAAGATTGCTTGGAACCAATTGAAGTTGGACGTTACCATTCGTGGGTAGTTGACCCTGCAAATTTGCCTGCAAGTTTAACAGTTACCGCAATTGACGGTGATGGACAAATTATGGCTTTGCGTCACAAGGAATTTGATGTTTGTGGTGTGCAATTTCACCCAGAAAGTGTATTAACACCTTATGGAAAACAGATGATGAAAAATTGGTTGGATAATTAAAAAACGTGTCATTGCGAGGTACGAAGTAATCTTACAACTATGGTGATTTTGTCACTTTAAGATTGCTTCGTACCTCGCAATGACGGTAATAAATAGATAATGAACATTTTAGATAAAATAGTTATCCGTAAAAAGGAAGAAGTAGCTGAGGCTAAGCAAAAAGTTTCGGTTGACCAATTAGAGAAGAGCCCGAATTTTTATAGAAAACCTTTAGTTTTTAAAGATTTTTTGCTAGATGAAAAGCGAACTGGAATTATTGCTGAATTTAAACGTCGTTCACCATCTAAAGGTTTGATAAATGGTAAAGCTGATGTTGCTGAGGTAACTAAGGCTTATAATTTAGCTGGAGCTTCTGCATTATCTGTTCTAACAGATATTGATTTTTTTGGTGGTACAACCGAAGATTTATTTAAAGCTAGAGCGGTAAATCAAATCCCAATTTTGCGAAAGGATTTCATGATTGATGAATACCAAATTTTGGAAGCAAAAGCATGGGGTGCCGATATTATTTTGTTAATCGCGTCTATCTTAACGCCACTACAAATTATAAATTTCGGCAAACTAGCACAAAGTTTAGGCTTAAACGTTTTGTTAGAAGTCCATAATTTGGAAGAGCTGGAAAAATCAATTTGTCCGCACTTAAATGCCATTGGTGTAAATAATAGAAATCTTGGAGATTTCACAGTCAACATTCAAACTTCGTTCGATTTAGTAGATAACATTCCAAGTGAATTTTTAAAAATTTCGGAGAGCGCAATTGATAATCCTGAGGTTATTAAACAACTAAAAGCAGTGGGATATAATGGATTTTTAATTGGAGAAAACTTTATGAAAACGGATAATCCGGGCTTGGCAATTAAAGAGTTTGTAGAGCAGCTTTAAAGTGCTTATTGTTGTACAAGCTTTGCGTTTTAAACCCGACAGCAGCGAGCACGACGCGTAGCGAGTAAAGCGAATGGCGGGACTAAAATTGCTATAAAAAACTGTCTTTGCTTTTCAAAAAAAATCAAACATTAATCTCTATGTAAGGTTTTGTTAGTGCAAAGCCAAACGAATATAGATTTTGTATCTTTGTAAATATACATGGGAAAACAAAAAACATACGATACTGCCCTTAAACAAGAAAGAGCGGTACTTGTTGGGGTGATTACACCTGGAGAAAAACCTGAACAAACAAAGGAGTATTTAGATGAGCTGGCCTTTTTGGTAGATACAGCTGGTGGTGTAGTAGAAAAAACTTTCACTCAGAAAATGTTGAAACCCGATAGGGCAACATTTGTTGGAACGGGTAAATTGGAAGAGATACAAGCTTATGTAAAAGCTGAAGAAATAGATATGGTTGTTTTCGACGATGAATTATCGCCATCGCAACTGCGGAATATTGAGCGTGAGCTTCAGGTTAAAATTTTAGATAGAAGTAATTTAATCTTAGATATTTTTGCCGGTAGAGCACAAACAGCGCAAGCAAAAACACAAGTAGAACTGGCCCAACTACAATATCTATTGCCTCGATTAACGCGTTTATGGACTCACCTAGAGCGACAAAAAGGTGGTATTGGGATGCGTGGACCTGGTGAAACACAGATTGAGAGTGATAGAAGGATGATTTTAGAAAAAATCTCTTTACTGAAAGAACGCTTGAAGTTAATTGATCGCCAGAATGAAACACAGCGCAAAAACAGAACGCAATTAATTCGTGTGGCATTAGTAGGTTATACGAACGTGGGTAAATCTACTATTATGAATATGCTGGCTAAATCTGAGGTGTTTGCAGAGAATAAATTATTTGCAACATTAGATACAACCGTTCGTAAAGTTGTAATAGAAAATTTGCCGTTTTTACTTTCAGATACTGTTGGATTTATTAGAAAACTACCTCACCATTTAGTAGAATGTTTTAAATCAACTTTGGATGAAGTAAGAGAAGCTGATATTTTAATTCATGTGGTGGATGTTTCTCATCCGAATTTTGAGGATCAAATACATACCGTTAATGAAACTTTAAATGATTTAGGTGCAAGGGATAAAGACACCATCATGATATTTAATAAAATTGATGCGTATGTAACCCCAAAAGCAGACGAATATAACGAAGAAGAAGAAACCGCACCTTTAACTTTAGGAGATTTTAAAAAGAGTTGGATGGCGCACCACAATGCACCAGCAATTTTTATATCGGCTACGAAAAAAGAAAATATCGAAGAGTTTAAACAATTGTTATACGATAAAGTTAAGGCTATACATACTTCACGATATCCTTACGATAAGTTATTATATTAGCTGGAACAATAACCATTTTTAGGATGAAGAAACTAATTTTATGTAGCATTTTCTGTTTTTTATGTAGCGTATCAAAAGCTCAGATAGTAAGTTTAAGCACAACAGAATTAACAAAGTTGAAAGGTTTGATTAAATCTGATGACGATGTTAAAAAGCAGTGGAATGATTTATTGAAAACAGCAGATGAATCGCTCACTGCGGCTCCAAATCCTCCTGATACTATTTTAACAGAAGGTATTTTACAAGGCGATCCACGTAAAACCAGAACTTGGGCTTCGTTAGAAGATATGCAAAAGGTTTATTCCCTAGCATTGGCCTACAAAATTACTGGAGAACGGAAATATTTGGCAAAAACGAGTGAGTTTTTATTGGCTTGGGCGAAAAGAAACCAACCACAAGGAAATCCTATTAACGATACAAATTTAGATCGTATAATTTTTGCCTACGATTTGGTTAAAAATGATTTATCAGATGATATTAACTTGGCGACAAATCTTTGGTTAATGAGAGTTGGTTTGCAAGAAATAAAAACCTTTAATAAAGCGGCGAGTGGAAAGAGTTTAACGTATATGAACAACTGGAACTCACATCGCATTAAGGAAGTTGCAGAAGTTGCATGGGCGATTAACAATGATAGCTTAAAAACATGGGTAATCGATGTTTATAAAAAACAAATCGCAAAAAACTTATACCCTGATGGAAGCAGTTATGATTTTCATGAAAGAGATGCTTTGCATTATCATATTTATGATGTTGATCCATTAATGGTTGCTGCTACAATTTTAAGTAGAGATGGAAAATTTGGTGAAAATCCTTACAGTTATACCTCAACAGAAGGAAGTTCATTAAAAAAATCCGTCGATTGGTTAGTTCCATTTTTTACAGGAGAGAAAACACATGCTGAATGGGTAAATTCTAAATCATCTTTTGATAAAAAAAGAGCGGCGAATGGAGAAAAGGGTTATATTGCAGGAACACTATTTAAGCCACAAGAAGGAAGATCAAGTATTGCTTTGGCAAATTATTTCGATAAAGGAATGTTGTCTATTTATCAAGCAAATATCAATAGCATATCGAAATATCCTACATGGCAGTTTGTGTTAAATGAGGTAAAGAGAAAATAAGATTATGGAAAGTAAAAGACAACAGAAGTTTGCAGGATTATTACAAGAAGAACTTGCTGCTATTTTTCAACGTGAGGGAGCAGCTTACTTGCCCAATACATTGGTTACCATTACAAAAGTTCGGGTTTCGCCAGATTTGGCTGTGGCTAAAGTATATTTAAGCTTTTTAAATACCAACAATACAAGTCTATCTGTAGCTACAGTTAATTCGCATGCCAGCGAAATTAGATATAAATTAGGTTCACGTATTCGCCATCAGGCAAGAGTTATTCCAACACTTTCATTTTTTGTTGATGACACCAATGAATACGTTGAGCACATGGATAAAATTTTCGATAAAATTGCCAAAGAACGTAAGGATACCGACGAAGAAGACAATGAACAATCCTAAGTACATCCGCGAACCGGGAAACTTCTTTACTCATGTTATTCCAGCGCTTTTAGCAATTCCAGGATTATACCTTTTACTTCAAAAATCACATACTTCTTTGGAGTATTTGGCAGCTTTTATTTATGGAATTGGCATATTGATTTTATTTGGTGTAAGTGCAACTTATCACAGTGTTCCTAAAACAGAATATGGCATTCGTTTCTGGCAAAAATTTGATCATTGTTGTATTTATTTAATGATTGCAGGTTCTTTTACACCAACTGCTTTATTGGTTTTTGACGGTTGGTTACAATGGGTGCTATTTGGTGCAGTTTGGTTAATTGCATTAATTGGTTGTTTATTAAAGATATTTAATCGTTTAAGAAGTCAGGCACTATCTACAGGATTGTACATTGCAATGGGCTGTTTAATTATTCCTTTTGTGCAAAAAATGTTACAAGTTTTACCAACTACATCAATTGTTTGGTTAATTATTGGCGGAATATTTTACGTAGGAGGCACCTATTATTATGCAAAAGATAAACCATTAAATAGATTTTTCCATAGTCATGAATTGTGGCATGTGTTTGTGAATTTTGGTGCGCTCTCTCATTTTATTTATAATTACGTTTACGTTTTTAATGTGTGATGAACTCCTTGCAAAAACTTCAGGTTTTTTTAAATAACCATCAAATTGGAAAAGTTGTGGATTTCAATCTATCAACTGATAAGTTATTGTCTTTCGATTTTACCTCAAGTAATATAGAGTTAACACCAGAGATTTTAGCAGATACAACATTATTTTCCCTTTGGGTTGATGAAAAATTAGCAAAAAATAATGCTAAATACGGTATTGGAGGTTACAATGAGCATCGTACAATTTATAGTAGAAGTACTCATTTCGATACGGTTGAAGAGCCACGTAGACTTCATTTAGGGATTGATATTTGGGCTCCAGCAGAAACTCCAATTTATAATTTTTACGATGCAAAAGTGCACAGTTTTCATTTCAATGATAATTTTGGAGATTACGGCGCAACTATAATATTGCAATACCAATTGGATGACTTGATATTGTACGCACTCTATGGTCATTTAAGTTTAGCCTCGTTAACAGGTTTACAAGAAGGTGAATTTATTCCGAAGGGAAAACAATTTGCAAGTTTTGGTATCCCAGCAGAAAACGGATATTGGCCACCACATTTACATTTTCAGTTAATGTTTGATATGGAAGGTTTCAAAGGTGATTATCCTGGAGTTTGTCAGTTTTCTAAGCGTAATGTGTATTTAAGTAATTGCCCAGATCCTGCATTAATTTTGCAACACACTTTTACATCGGCTTTGCCTTAAATTTCGTAAATTTAAATATGTTCAAAATTGCAGCAGCTTTTCTTCTGTTAATTTCTGTTTCAGTTGGTGCGCAAGAACCTCAACTAAAAGGTGGTTTATCGTCTTATTTAACTGAACACAAAATTTATCCACCATATTCCTTACACAATTGTATTCAAGGAACTGTTAGTATTGGGTTTAAATTAAACGCAAAAGGAACAATTTACTATTCAACTGTTAAAAAAGGCATAGGGACTGATTTAGACGATGAAGCGTTACGATTAATTAGAATGACTAATGGAAAATGGATAGTTCCATTAACTCACGACACAACAACTTTAGTAATAGTTTCGGTTAATTTTTCATTAAGTGGTTATGATTGTGATCGAAAAGATAAAAAGGAAATTGCTTTAGCGATTAAAGCATATAAAGACGAAAAAGAGTTGATTGATGTTGTACTCAACTTTTACCGCAATAAAGAAAAGGGAAATTACAAGCAAGAAGATGAGATTAAAATTTTGCAGATTAAAGCTGATTTAGGAATTGATGATGAATATTTAGATGATAGAGTTAATGCTGGACTTAGAAAACAAAAGCAAGGCGATATACAAGGTGCTTGCGAGGATTTTAACTTTGTAAAATATATGGGCTCAGATAAAGCAAATGATTGGCTTGTAAAATACTGTAAATAATATGCGCTTACTTTATCGTTCTCTAGCTTTTTTAGATTTAATATCGTTGGTTTTTATGAGCATGCAATTGTGGAATATTGCAAACCATTATACAGAACTACCTAACCAACTCTCTGTCAAAATAGAAGCTATGCTTATGTTTCCAATGTTTTTGTTGGTTTTAGTTGGCGCCTATGGATTGTTTTTTACAAAAAAGTTTGGCTTCATTTTATATTATATTCAATTCCCTTTTAGACTTTATTTGTGGGTTTTTACACTTGGTTTTATCACATTATTACCAGAAGCACTCAATAATTTCGAAGATAAATGGCCTAATATCTTATTGAAAGTCTGCATCATGGCAGAATTTATTAGGCTGTATTTAACTGTAAGAGGGCACCTTAAGCTGAAGGGCCAGCAATAATTCTAATTGCTTTTGGAATTAGAGTTGCCGCTATCTCATTCACTTTACCTATATATTCACCATCAACCTGAAAATGTACTTTATGTTTGGTCGTTATTTTTAAATTCGATGCTTGAAAACGCTGAATCTTTTTAGGATTCCATGGTAATTTGCTAATCCATATTTTAAGAATTTCCATTACCGCATATTCTTTTACCAGAATAATTTCGAAAAGATCATCGTCCAATTTTCCATCGGGATTTATTTCTAAACCTGTGCCATAAGCTGTTGCATTTGCAATAGCTACCATGGCAGCTTTGTGTTTAATTAACTTTTTTCCAATTTTAAACTCAACTTCCATTTTCCGATGATTCCAGAATGCCTGCCATGCAGCTTTAGCATACGTCCACATTCCACGCTCATTTAGTTCATCAAATCGTTTTACTAAATACGCATTAAAACCAATATCAGCTAAATGAATGCACAATTCGTCGTTAATAGAAATAGTATGTATTTGTTTTGGTTTACCGGTTATTGCAAGTGCGAGTGCATCTTTTATTTCCAATGGGATATTTAATTCCTTTGCCATACCATTTGCAGATCCTGCCGGAATAATGCCAATAGGAGTGGTAGTTTCTAACAAACATTCGGCAACAAGTTTTAAAGTTCCGTCTCCACCAACAGCAATTACGCGATCTGCTTTTGAATTTTTAATGGTCGTTTTTAAATCAGCAATTGCGCAGTCTTTTGGCAATTCATAAATTTCAAAATCTTCATCTTTTGATTTAAAAAATGCTTTTATTTCTTTTTTATAGTCGATAGTATCGTTGCCAGAACCCGGGTTTACGATAAAGAGCAATTTTTGAGTTTTCGATTTCACAGATGGTTATTTAATCTTTCATACAAACAACTGATGTTAAACTCTGTTTTAATTATATCATGAATAACGCTGCAAGTGTAAAAGTATATCACGGTTATGGTCACACACAAAATTTAGTGGTATATGGTCATGTGTTTAAATTTAAAGCAAAAACCACACAAAATTTCAGCAATAATCTTTTTGTAAATATTGTTCATCTATTTAAACTTTTTGTAGTAAAACCTTATGCTTTTGCAAGAGTTAGGTTAAATTTTTATGGGCAAATTGTTTATCAAAAAGCAGAATATGATGGTTTTTTTAAATTTGAATGGAAAGCCGAACAAGATATTTCAGCAGGTTGGCATACGGTAAAGGTTGAGGCATTAAATGACGAAAGTGATGAAGTAATTGCAGAGGCAGAAGGCAAAATATTTATACCACACATTACCCAATATGCTTTCATTTCTGATATTGATGATACAATTATGATTTCTCATTCGGCAACCATTGCAAGGAGATTAAGAGAGCTTTTCATCAAAAATCCACGTACGCGAAAAACATTTCCATCTGTACAAAAACATTATCAATTATTGGCAAAATCACATACAGAATCAGATCAGCAAAATCCATTTTTTTATGTATCGAGTAGCGAATGGAATTTGTACGATTATTTAGTAGAAACCTTTCGTTTTAATAAACTACCAGAAGGTGCTTTTTTATTGAATCAACTTAAACGTTGGAAAAGCTTAATTAAAACAGGTAAAACCGAACATCAGGGGAAATTGCTAAGGGTAATGAGAATTATTGATGCGTTTCCAAATCAACTTTTTGTTTTTTTTGGTGATAATTCACAGCAAGATCCAGCCATTTATCACGCAATTGCTGAGAAATATCCGTTAAATATTGCAGCGGTTTATATTAGAAATATCAGACCATCAAAACAAACTGAAACGGAAAATTTATTATCACAAATGGAACAACAAAACATAAAAACTTGTTTATTTTCACATAGTGATGAAGCAATTGCGCACTCGAAAAAAATCGGATTAATTAAATAAAAATCAACTGATATGAAAAGAATATTTTTAGGATTTATCCTCGTAATTATATTGCAAGCGTGTTCTACTATGAACACAGATTCCATTAAAGGCACAAAATGGGTTTTAACAGAATGGCCTGGACAAACAATGCCAAATACGAGCAAAAAGGCAACTTTAAACTTTGATAATGAAAACAAAGTTAGTGGTAAATCTTTCTGTAATGGGTTTGGTGGAACGACAACCATAACAGGTAACACTATTAAATTTAGCGAACTAATTGGAACGATGATGTTTTGTGAAGACGTTGGTCAGGCAGAAGGGAAATACACCGAAGGACTTAGAAATACAACTAATTTTAAATTAGTGGATGGGAAATTACATTTACTCAATGGGGATAAATTATTAATGGTTTTTAGCAAGGCAGAATAATTTAGCTAATCGATTTGCCAAAAGGAGAAAAAGCTAAATTCATCAATTTAAAATGCTGCAATCCAAATGGAATGCCTACAATAGTGATGCAAAATAAAAGACCAAAAACTAGGTGAGTTAATACGATCCAAAATCCACCAAATACCAACCAAATGATATTCATTATGGTTGATAAACAACCAATATTTGAAGAAGTATCGGTTATTTTAACACCAAATGGTGCTAAACCTACTATCGCAAATTTAAAACACTGAATACCAAATGGGATACCTACAATGGTTAAACACAACACCAGTCCTCCAAAAATATATTGAAAGAAAATAAAAATTCCTCCAAAAATAACCCAGATAATATTGCCGATAAAACTCATGTTTTTAAGACAGGGTTGATGGATTTTTGTTACAATTCAATTTGTTATAATTGCACATGGTTTTCAGACTGCTTGAAGATGTTTTAATTTTTCCAGATACTGCTTTGGCTGAGCCAGATGGATTATTAGCTATTGGTGGAGATTTAAGTGTAGAGCGATTACATTTAGCTTATCAAAGCGGAATATTTCCATGGTTTAGCGAAGGCGAACCTATTTTGTGGTACGCACCTCATGAACGTTGTGTAATTTATCCCGATAGGTTAAAAATTAGCAAAAGCATGCGTAAAGTTTTGCAGTCTTATATGTTTAAAATAACAGTTAATGAGGCATTTGAAAACGTGATTAAACATTGTTCAATAACTCCTAGAATTGGTCAAGATGGAACATGGATTACCACTGAAATGCAGCAAGCCTATATAAAACTTCATGAAAAAGGTTTAGCGCACAGTGTAGAAGTTTGGCAAGATGACAAACTAGTTGGTGGTTTATATGGAGTTAAAATAAACAATGTTTTCTGTGGAGAAAGTATGTTTAGTTTGGTAAGCAATGCTTCTAAAGTTGCTCTAGTTCATTTGAGTAAAAACATGGGATTTGACTTAATTGATTGTCAATTGCCAAATGAACATTTAATGAGTTTGGGCGCAGAAATGATAAGTAGGGAAGAATATTTGAAGAAGTTAACGTCACTTTAAAATCTCATCAACCTGATCTCTTGTCATTCCAGCTTTGATAGCCGGAAAATATAAAGCAGAGATTATGTGTATATCGAAATCTTCGATTTTTATATAGTTGTTATTTTTAATGGTAAAAACACTTCCAGGAGCAAGTTCAGAATTGCCTGAAAATCCAATACATTTAACAATATTTTTTTTGATGGCATTTTTAACATTTGCTCTAGTACCAAATTTTTTAGTGTTAACTAAACTTTGTGCCCAATAAATTTCACCACTATTTGTCGTCCTTATTCTGTATGAACCAACAGCTTCTAATGGCCTATTTGTAGAAGTATAAGCTTGGAAATCTGCTGGTTTTTCTCCAAAAACTAACATTAAATTTTCTTCAGATTCATTATTTGCTTTTTTAATATCAAGAGGTGTTATTTTTTTGAGCAAGTTGAAAAAGGAATCGACTTCTTTAACAATATAATCGGAAGTATCGCCGTAGATTTTATATCGAATAGGCTTTGCCCATTTTGATAATGTTTCATATTCCCCAATTTTTTTTCTCTTGTACACAACTTCATCGAAAATAGCTTTTTCGTTTTCAGTTAACTTTTGAGCAAAAGAATTTATGCTCGATATAATTATCAGAAATAAAATAAGTGTTGTTTTAGAGATCTTCATATATGCAATTTAATGAATATTCGACATACAAAGAACAAAAACTAATTCAATAACTCTCTAATATCATCTTTACTTAATGATTTAAAGAAACTTTCTTCAGTAGTAATTAATGAATTTGCTAATGATTTTTTACGTCTTTGCAGAGCCAGAATTTTCTCTTCAACTGTATCTTTCGAAATAAATTTATAGATAAAAACCTTTTTATCCTGTCCAATACGATGGGTACGATCTATGGCTTGTTGCTCAACTGCAGGGTTCCACCACGGATCTAAAATGAAAACGTAATCTGCTTGTGTTAAATTTAAACCTACTCCACCTGCTTTTATGGAAATCAAAAACACTTTTAAATCCTTGTTTTCTTGAAATTCAGCAACAATTTCTCCACGATTTTTAGTGCCGCCATCTAAATAAGCAAAAGGAATTTCTTGTTTTTCAAAACAATCTTTAAATATGCTGAGGTGTTTTACAAACTGAGAAAAAATCAACACTTTATGGCCGCCTTTTAGAACATTATCTAAAGTGTGCATTACATTTTTGAACTTACCAGAATCAGAAGTATACTCTTCGTTAATCATCACAGGGTGATTTGCTAGCTGTCTTAAAGCTGTTAAACCTTGTAATAATTGAACTTGTTTTTTAGCATAAGTTCCATCATCCATACTAGTTAAAAGATCATTTCTATAAGCAGATTTAGTCTTTTCATATTCTGCCGCTTGATCTTCGCTCATATCGCAATAATAAATTTGCTCTGTTTTTGGAGGAAGTTCTGCGGCGACTTGTTCTTTCGTTCTACGCAATACAAATGGCTTAATAATCGCCTGTAATTTCTTCGCTTTTTCTTCGTCTTTTCGTTTTTCTATTGCTTGTACATACTCTTCGTTAAAGAAAGATTGTGTACCCAATAATCCTGGGTTTAAGAAAGTAAGTTGCGTCCATAAGTCGCCAACAGAATTCTCTACAGGTGTACCACTCAAAACCAGTTTATGTCTAGATTTTAACATTCTAACTGATTTGAAAGACTTAGAAGATGGATTTTTTATATTCTGACTTTCATCTAAAATAATGTAGTTGAAGTAGAATTTGCTAATAATTTCTATATCAACACGTGTAATGCCATAAGTTGTAATTACGACATCGTACTTGTCGAAAAGGCTAATGTCCTTATTACGGAAAGTACCCGTATGTGCATGTATTTTAAGTTTTGGAGTGAACTTTTTTGCTTCGTTTAACCAGTTATAAATTAACGATGTTGGCATTATAATTAGCGAAGTGCTATGTGTTGTATTGTGCTCATCTTCCTCTTTTAGCTTTTGTAACATGGCCAGAGTTTGAATGGTTTTACCCAAACCCATGTCATCTGCAAGACAACCACCAAAATTATATTCGCGTAAAAAACTAAACCAATTGTAACCAGCTTTTTGATAATGACGCAAATCTCCTTTAAAATTTATAGGCATTTGTGTGTCATTAATATGATCGAAATCGTTTAATCTTTGAAGTTTGCGATCTAAAGTTACATTCGCTAAACTATCTTCGGCTAAATCGTTAATTAAACCAATATGATGTTTTTTTAATTTTAGATTTTTAGACCCATCTGCTAGGCTAAATAAGCTACTATATTGTGTAAACCATTTTTCTGGAATGATAGCAATATCGCCATCTGGCAAAATAAACTCTCTTTTTTTATGAAGAATATGCTGTTTTAACGATATAAATGGAATAGGATGAATACCAAAATATACAATTGCATTGATGTCAAACCAATCATTATCTGCTGTAATTTCGAAATCAATTTTATTAGCCCCAAATACAAAACGCTTACTACTACTGGCTTGTTCAATTTCAAAACCCTGCTCTTTTAAAGTCTCAATATGCTCATTTACCCAAGTAATAATAGCATAAGATGGATTGTCATTTTCACTCAGGTTTGGCAATTCTAAATGGTGAAAAAGTGCACTTATTTTTTTTAATCCTAAATTTTGTAAGGCAGAAAATTTCTGTTTTTCCCAATCAGTATTACGTTTAATGCGAGTAAAGGTATAGTTGTCTTCGTCTTTGCTTAAACGAACAGTAACTTTATGTTCATTACCCATTGCAAAGGCATAAGGTCCGTATTTAAAATAAAGTTGAATTTGTGAAACACCCCCATCAACATAAATAACTTTAATGATAGCAGTTGGATCATGTTTTTCTGTTCTAATTTCAAATCCTTCTGCATATACATGATGTTTTTCTATCAACGGAGCTACAAATTTTTCGAAATAGGTTTCTTCTGTGGCTTTTGGAATAGCGATGTAACGTTTGTTTAAAAACGGAACAAATTTCTTCCCCTCAATATCACCTTCAAAATAATAAAGTACATCATTTAATAACATCCAGGCAGGTTGATTGCAAACTACTTGAGCGTCTTTAAACATAAAATCGATGCGTAAACCCTGATATTTTATGGTTGGAAAATAGCGAGTTTCTGTTTCTCCGCGTCTAAAATGAAAAAGTACAGTTGCAGGTTCAGTCGCTAAATCTATTTTTCGCTCTGCTGGCCAACCGTCTTTATCCATTAAATATAAACCATCTTTTAGTTTAAGGATTTCCAGAACTTCTGCTAATTTCTTTTCAATCTTTGGTCGAACGTTTTCATAAAATTTTTCATCATAAAATTTGCTAAAGAATTCAAATGGTCTAATTACTTTTTTATGGTATTTCTTAATGATGAAATCCTGTTCAGTTTCATCTAAAATCTTGATCAATTTAAAATCAACATCTGTCAAATGTTTGGCAAATTCTTTGGCAGTATGTGTAAATAAACGCTGATAAGTTAACGAAAAATCGCCCTGTGGATTAAGCTGAACAATGTGAGGTTCAATTAAATAGCCTAAAAACTCATGCTTACATAAGGAATATACGATTTTGCAGGGTTTGGAGCTATTTACACGTAACATTGGTTAAGGGCTAAAAGAAAAAAGATAAGGAGCTAAAAATTTCTAAACATACAGTAAAATGTTGTTTAATCAAATAACTTGAAAACATTTATTTCAATAAAATTTCACTGTTATTACTCAATCTAATAATTAGCGGACCATTTTTCTACTTGAGTTCGTCGAAAAATTACAGGCGTTCGTCGTGATTGAACTGCTTGTGGTATAAAAGACTATAAAACACTGCAACCTTTCTCACTAAACGGCGTCTTAATTACGAAACCTGCCAGCAAGGGCTTGCAGAAAAAACAAATTATAAATAACAGATTAACAATCACATAAAAATATTAAAGTTATGAAAACTTCTATTAAAACCCTATTCGCAGCAGCATTAACACTAGTAGTATTAACCAGTTCTGCCTTCGCATCAACAGATGTAAAAGAAAACAACGTTACGACCTTAAATCAGGTAAAAAACATTAACAAAATTGTAGTAAACGGTAATGTTGAAGTAATTTTAGTTCAAGCACCAACTGAAAGCGTAAAAGTGTACGATAGCTACTATTCGAAAAATGCTTTAGTGCAACAAGAAAATGGTGTATTACGCATCAGCTCTTTTCAAAACGAAACATTAACTGTAGCAGTTTATGTACGCAATCTTTCTTCAATTGAAGGTGGAGACAATTCAAGAATCAAAACATTTGGTAAAGTAAATTTCTTAAGCTTAGATGTAATTTTAAAAGATAAAGCAACTGCTGATCTTAATACCACTACAGTTAATTTATATACTTCTGTAAAAGATAATGCAAGCTTAAAATTAGGTGGTTCAACTACTGATTATTATGCAGTATTAAGCTCAAATGCAAAATTAAACATGGGTTGTTTTGTAGCTGAAACTTCAAGTGTGAATTCTACTGCAACTGTGTATGCAAAAGGCCCAATTGCGCAAACTTTAGAAAACATAAAAATCTCTGATGATTTATACGAATTAGGAAAATAAACAACCCATCATATATCAGTTTTTTAAAATGAAAAAGCGTCCCTAACTGGAACGCTTTTTTTATTTGTAGAGAAGTCCTTCAGAATTATAAATCAAATTTAATTCCCTGTGCTAAAGGTAATGTGTTGGCATAATTAATGGTATTGGTCTGTCTACGCATATAAGCTTTCCAAGCATCTGATCCACTTTCTCTACCACCACCTGTTTCTTTTTCACCACCAAAAGCACCACCAATTTCTGCGCCCGATGTGCCAATATTAACATTTGCAATACCACAATCAGAACCTTGAGCAGATAAAAACTGTTCAGCTTCTCTTAAATTCAATGTCATAATTGCAGAAGATAATCCTTGAGGAACACCATTTTGCAAAGCGATGGCCTCATCTAATTCTTTATATTTTATCAAATATAAAATTGGGGCAAAAGTTTCATGCTGTACAATTTTATAATCGTTTTTAACTTCAGCAATGCAAGGTTTTACATAGCAACCCGATTCATAATTTGAACCACTTAAAACACCGCCTTCAACAACGAAATTTCCCCCTTCTGCTTTACATTTTTCAATAGAATCTAAATAACTCGCAACGGCATCAGTATCTATTAATGGTCCAACATGATTGTGTTGATCTAAAGGATCCCCAATTCGTAATTGCCCGTATGCTTTAACCAGTTTAGCTGTAAACGCATCGTATACACTTTCGTGAATAATTAAACGACGAGTAGTAGTACAACGTTGTCCGGCTGTACCAACTGCACCAAACACAGCTCCGATAATAGACATATCTAAATCTGCATCTTTGGAAATAATGATCGCATTGTTTCCACCTAATTCTAGTAAACTTCTACCTAATCTAGCACCAACAGCAGCACTAACAGCCTTACCCATTCTCGTAGAACCTGTTGCCGAAACTAATGGAATTCTAGTATCATTACTTAACAACTCTCCAACCTCTCTATCTCCAATAATTAAATTAGAAACACCTTCGGGTACATCATTAGCTGCCAAGACTTTTTCTATAATATGCTGACAAGCGATAGCCGTTAAAGGAGTTTTTTCTGATGGTTTCCAGATGCAAACATTTCCACAAACCCACGCCAAAGCTGTATTCCAACTCCAAACAGCCACTGGGAAATTAAAAGCAGAAATTATTCCAACAATACCTATTGGATGCCATTGTTCATACATGCGATGATTTGGTCGTTCGCTATGCATAGTTAAACCATATAACTGACGAGATAAACCCACTGCAAAATCACAGATGTCAATCATTTCTTGTACTTCACCAAATCCTTCTTGCAAGCTTTTTCCCATTTCGTAAGAAACCAAAGTTCCTAAGGCTTCTTTGTTTGCTCTTAATGCCTCACCAAATTGACGCACTATTTCGCCTCTTTTTGGAGCAGGTACAGTTCGCCAGTGTAGAAATGCTTCCTGTGCAGTTTTTACTACTACATCATAATCTTTTGCAGAAGCAACTTGTACTGATGCTATTTTTTTACCATCTACTGGTGAATGGCTTTCAATAATTTTTTCGTTAGCTGTTTTACCCCATTTACTGCCCGTACTATAAGCAGGATTACTATCTTCAATTCCTAGCTGCTTTAAAACAGCGTTGATATTTGTTTTCATGTGATGATGTTTAATCTGAAAATCGATTTATACAAAACAACAAAAAATTAAGCAGGTTTACCAATTATAAATAGCTAGTAATGTTTGCAGTTTCTGCTTACCTTGTAACTTTATCTTTCAAATTAAATCAAAATAAAAAATATAAACCATGAATAAACATTTTATAGCCGGATTAATGAGTCTGGTAATTTTAGGTGGAATTTCTTCTGCAAATGCGCAAGAAGAAAAGGAAAAAGTAAACCCAACCTATCGAGCAACTGCCACAAAAGTTAACGATTTAGTGCACACCAAATTGGATGTAAGCTTCGATTACGCAAAGCGATACTTATATGGAAAAGCTTGGATAACATTAAAACCGCACTTTTATACTACAGATTCCGTAACGCTTGATGCAAAAGGAATGGATGTTAAAAGCATTTCTGTAGTTGGGACCAAAGGAAATACACCTTTAAAGTTTACGAATGATAAAGAGAAATTATACATACAGCTAAATAAAAAATATGTTAAGGATGAAAAATATACCTTATACATTGATTACACGGCAAAACCGAATGAATTAACCATAAAAGGCAGTGCAGCTATCACTGATGCAAAAGGATTATATTTTATAAATCCTGATGGTACAGAAAAAGATAAACCAACACAAATTTGGACACAGGGCGAAACAGAAGCTTCATCTGCTTGGTTCCCAACTATTGATAAACCTAACCAGAAAACAACTGCCGAAATTTCGATGACAGTTTTATCTAAATATGTGACTTTATCAAATGGTAAATTAGTTTCTCAAAAAGCAAACACAAACGGAACAAGAACCGATATCTGGAAAATGGATTTGCCGCATTCACCGTATTTATTTATGATGGCTGTTGGCGATTTCAAAATTTATAAAGACACCTATAAAGGAAAAGAAGTAAATTATTATTTAGAACCAAAATATGCACCTTACGCTAAAGCAATTTTTGGTAAAACACCTAAAATGATGGGTTTCTTTTCTCAAGTTACTGGAGTTGAATATCCTTGGAATAAGTATTCGCAAATTGTTGCCCGAGATTATGTTTCTGGAGCAATGGAAAATACAACTGCTACTTTACACGGTGAAGCTGTACAAGCAACGGATAGAGAATTGTTAGACGGCGATCAAGAAAGTACTATTGCACATGAATTATTTCACCAATGGTTTGGCGATTATGTAACTGCAGAATCATGGTCGAATATTACGGTTAACGAATCATTTGCTGCTTTTTCTGAAATTATTTGGAAACAATATGATGCTGGTAAAGATGCAGCAGATAGAACGAGATATGAAAAATTAAACACCTATTTATCATCTACCAAAAATGGTGAAAGTCCAAATTTAGTTCGTTTCAACTATAACGATAAAGAAGATGTTTTTGATAATGTGAGTTATCCAAAAGGAGCGGTAATTTTATATGCATTGAAAAATCAAATGGGAGATGATGCCTTTTTCAAATCTTTAAACCGTTATTTAACAACAAATGCTTTTAAAAATGGAGAAGCTCAACAATTGCGTTTAGCTTTTGAAGATGTAACCGGAAAAGATTGGTCACAATATTTTAACCAATGGTATTATGCTGGTGGACACCCAATTTTAGATGTGAAATATGATTATAAAGATGGAAATGCAATTATAAATGTTAAACAAATTCAAGGTGCGGATGTACAAACATTCACACTTCCTATAAAAGTTGACATTTATATTGGTGGTAAAAAAACGACTAAAGAAATTGTAATTAATAGTAGAGAACAGAGTTTCAGTTTCCCTGTTTCCTCAAAACCAGATTTAATTGATTTTGATGCTGACAAAATTATAGTTGGACAAGTTAAGGAAGATAAAACTTTAGAAAATTATATTTTCCAATATACAAATGCTCCATCTTATGCGAATAGAATTAAAGCGATTGAGCAAGCAACGTTAAAAAATAAGGAAACTGCAGCTCAACAAATGCTGTTATTAGCATTAAAAGATCAAAGTGAAGTTTTAAGAGCATTAGCGATTAAAGGATTCAATGTAAAAGATGAAACCATAAAAGCTATGGTTGCGCCAACATTGGCTACTATGGCCAAACAAGATAAAAATTCAAATGTTAGAGCAACTGCTTTAGCCAGATTGGCTACCACTGGTGATAAAGCTTATTTGCCTTTAGCAAAAGAGAGTTTAAACGATCGTTCTTACAAAGTAATTGGTACTGCTATACAAACAATAAATATGTTAGAACCCTCTTCGTTAAGTGGAGTTCTTACAAATTTAGATGCGGATACTAGAGCGCATATTCCTTCTCAATTGGCACAGGTTTACGCAGCTTTAGGAGATGATAATTATAATGATTTCTACCTAAATATTGTGAATACAGAGGGAATTAATAAACTGGCACAAGTAGTAGGTTTTTATTCTACATATTTGAGTAAAAACACAAATCCTAAAATTACGCAATCTGGTATTCAAGCTATCATTACAAATATGGATAGAACTAAACTGACCCAATATTTTGGTAAACAATTTGTCCAAATATTTACAACTGCAGAACAAGCTAAATTAAAAGCCGCAGAAACAGCTAGTAGCCAAGAAGCAAAAGATAACTTAATTAAACAAGCAGGGTATTTTAAAGCAGGCGCTGATGAACTAGCTAAAAAATAATTCCAAACATAATTTAAAAGCCGCAGATTTGTAGACTAATTAATCTACGAATCTGCGGCTTTATTGTATCGAATCAACTTACAAATTACAATTATCTTTTCTTCTGGTATCGATAATATAAATAATTTTCCAGCCATCTTCTCCTTTAAAAAGTTGAAAAGAATTAACGCCGCAATGGCTAAATTTTTCACCCACATAAAATTTGTAATCCGTCCACACGCTGGCAAGGTTAGCATCAATTAATATTTTAGTAAATACAATACGTTCATCATATTTTTCGGGATGCGGAGCACCAATACTTTTAATAAAATCGCTTACGTTTTCTGTCCGAACTACAAAATTTCCCTCTTTGTTTTTCGCGATAGTTTGCATTGTGTTTTGAGTGGCAAAAGCCTTGCGTATCATGGCGGTATCGGCATTTCTCATACCGTCAAATAACAAATTAATGGCAGATTTTACCGCTGTTTCCTCACTGTATGATTGTGCATAAAGCTGAATGCTTCCGAACAATGAAAATAATAGAATAATGCTTAATCGTTTCATGACTTGAATTTTACTGATTTAAGTTAAATATATGGTATTTTTGTAAATAGTTAAAAGAACAAAGTTGGAGATCAACTACCCATTACCATTCACATTAGCTTAAGGCTAAATCTTTTATTATTAATCAATTACCTTGTTGAGTGTGTGTATGTTGAAAATTATTTTCGTAATCAGCCTGTAAATAACGTAAACTTATAAGGTATTTGAAATAATAGGGTTGTTCTTTAAATATTCGAGAAATGGAAGAAGAATTTGAATTTGATTTTAATGATGATGCGCAACATTCAGTAGAGCGTTACGAAGAGATGATCCGAAACCAGGATCAATACTTTTTTGATGCGCAGGCATTTGAATATATAATTGACAATTATATAGAAAAGAACGATCCCGTTAAAGCATTGCAGGTTATAGAATATGCTTTAAACCAACACCCGTATGCTGCGGTTTTTTTAATTAAACAAGCCCAGTTATTATTGTTTACCAATCAGGTAGATAAGGCATTTGCTGCACTAGAAAAAGCAGAAATGTTAGAAGCATCTGAGCCAGATATTTATGTGTTACGTGGAAATATTTATCAAAACTTAGATCGCCATGCGGAGGCTTTAGAAAATTTTGAAAAAGCGTTAACTCTAGCAGAAACTACCGATGAAATTTTATTGCAAATGGCATACGTGTATCAAAATATGCACGATTATGAAACTGCAATTGTTTATATCAAACGTAGCTTAGAACAAAATATGGAAAATAAGGATGGTTTGTATGAACTAGCCTTTTGCTATGATATTTTAGATAAACAAGAAGAAAGCATTCAGTTTTACCAAGAATATATTGATAGCGATCCGTATTCTTATGCGGCGTGGTATAATCTAGCAAACTCCTATCACAAATTAGATTTGTTTGAAAAAGCAATTGATGCATACGATTATGCTATTCTAATTAAGGAAAACTTCGCTTCAGCATACTATAATAAAGGAAATGCTTTAGTGCAATTGGATAAATATCAAGAGGCAATAGACGTTTATAAACAAACTTTTGAGTACGAACCACCTAACGCAGATACATATTGTGCAATAGGAGAGTGTTACGAGAAGCTCGAGAAAATGGACGAAGCCCGTTCTTACTACAAGAAATCTGTAAAAATGGATTCTAAAATGGCTGATGCTTGGTTTGGAATTGGCGTAACATTAAACTTTGAAGAACGTTTTTTCGAATCACTTCATTTCTATAAAAAGGCCTTAGAATTGGATGAAGAAAATCCAGATTTTTGGTTTGCAATGGCCGATGCACATTATAAATTGGGTCAAATAGAAGAATCGGTAGAAGCGTATTACAAAGTTTTAGAATATAATCCGCTAGATATTGAGGCCTGGTTAGATTTTTCAACTGTGTTGTATGAACAAGGAAAACTGGTAGAGGCTTCAGAAACGATGGCAGAGGGGATTAAAAATAACCCAGACGCGGCAGAGTTATATTACCGAATGGTGGCTTATTTATTTGCACTTGGCCAAAGTAATGATGCTATTGCGTATTTAGAAACAGCTTTGGTTACCGATCCAGAAAAGCATTATATTCTGTTTGAATATTTACCTCAATTGCAAGATAATGGATTAATCATTGAAGTTATCAATAAGTATATCAAGTAGAAATTAACAAGAAATAATAGCTTTATATTAAAAAATAGCAGAGTTTTTTTAACCTTTGCAGCATATATGAATTACAAATTAAAAGATATTCCTGATCGTTCAGTAAAACCTCGTCAAAGTGGTTTAACAATGGTGATGGATAAAGGCCTAAGTCTTAGACAAGTTGAAGATTTTATAGATATTGCAGGCGTACATACAGATATTGTAAAATTAGGATGGGCAACCTCATTTGTTACACCTAAATTAAAAGAAAAACTAGCTATTTATCGTGATGCTGGTATTCCAACTTATTTTGGAGGAACATTGTTTGAGGCTTTCGCAATTCGTAACCAATTTGATGATTATCGCAAAGTTTTAGATGAGTTTGGAATGGAATACGCAGAAATTTCGGATGGTTCTATGGATATTGAGCATGATGAAAAATGCGAATTTATTAGAAAACTTTCATCTCAAGTAACTGTAATTTCTGAAGTAGGTTCTAAGGATGCAGCTAAAATATTTGCCCCTTATAAATGGATTGCTCTAATGAAGGCCGAAATCGAAGCGGGTTCGTGGAAAGTTATTGCTGAAGCTCGTGAAGGAGGGAATGTTGGTATTTATCGTGGGACAGGTGAAGTTAGAGAGGGACTAGTAGATGAGATTTTAACACAAATACCTGAAGAAACGATTATTTGGGAAGCACCTCAAAAAGAACAACAGGTTTGGTTTATCAAGCTAATTGGTACAAATGTTAATTTAGGTAATATCGCACCAGCGGAAGTAATTCCATTAGAAACTATTCGCTTAGGCCTAAGAGGAGATACTTTTGATTATTTCTTAAATAAAAAATAACTCGTTTTTTCGAGAAATGCATTGCCGTCGACTTTTAGTCGACGGTTTTTTTATAAAATATGAGAACATTCGGATTAATTGGCTTTCCTTTATCACATTCATTTTCAAAAAAATTCTTTTCAGAAAAGTTCGAGAATGAAAAAATTGCAGATTGTAGCTATGAATTATTTCCGATTGAAAATACAAACGATATTCAAGATTTAATTGCTGCAAATCCATCGCTTTGCGGATTAAATGTAACTATACCGCATAAAGTAAATGTAATTCCGTTTTTGAATGAAATTGATGATGCAGCAGAAGAAATAGGTGCAGTAAATTGTATTTCTATTAATCAAAATGATGATAAACTAAAATTAAGAGGATACAATACAGACGCATATGGTTTTTCTGAATCGTTAAAACCACTACTGGAAAAACATCATCAAAAGGCATTAATATTTGGAGATGGAGGGGCTGCAAAAGCTGTTAAATATGTCCTTAATCAGTTAGGTATTTCGTATTTAGTAGTGGTTAGAAATCCTGCTCCAAATGCAATTTTATATTCAGCAATTACTAAAGAAATATTGAATGAATATACTATACTCATTAATACAACTCCACTGGGAATGTTGCCAAATTTAGATTCTTACCCGCCAATTCCATATCAGTTTTTAACAGCACAGCATTTAGCGTACGATTTAGTATATAATCCAGAAGAAACTGAATTTTTGAAGAAAGCAAAAAATCAGGGGGCAAAAATTAAAAATGGATTAGAAATGCTATTTCTCCAAGCAGAACGTTCATGGTATATTTGGAATTCATAATATGAAGAAAAATATCCTCTTGCTGTTCATTTTGTTAGCTTTTTTTGCTGCTTGTACAAGTGAGAACACAAATACACCAAAACCTAAGGGTTATTTTCGTATTCAATTCCCAAAAAAGCAATACAAAGTTTTCAATTCAGATTGCCCCTTTACGTTTGAATATCCTGTATATGCTCAAATCACAGTGGATAGCGATAAAAATGCACAACCTTGTTGGAATAACATGAATTTCCCTCAATTTAATGGCAAACTTCATCTTACTTACCACGGTGTTTTTTCGGAAAAGAATTATAACGAAATGACAGAGTCTGCTAGGACATTAGCCATGAAACATACAATTAAGGCAAATTCAATCGACCAAAGATTAATCAATTATCCTGATAGAAAAGTATATGGGATTTATTATGCGATTGAGGGAAATACAGCGTCTTCAGTACAATTTTTCTTAACTGATAGTGCCAAACATTATTTTAGAGGCGCTTTATATTTTAACGAACGTCCACAGTATGATTCCATTCAACCTGTAGTTAAATTCCTTAAAAAAGATATAGATAGAATGATTGAAACGTTTAAGTGGAAAAACTAATGTAAAGTTGAAATGTTATAAACTTGCAGTGTTTTAACGTTCAAATATTCAACCTTACAAATTGTAAAATATGATCAGTTTAAAGAAATTTACATTTAATCCTTACCAAGAAAATACCTACGTTTTACATGATGAAACTGGAGCTTGTGTAATTATAGATCCAGGAATGTACGACGGGGCTGAGCAAAACGAACTGGTAGCTTTTATCAGAGATAATCAATTAAAACCAGAACTTTTGCTTAATACGCATTGCCATATCGACCATGTATTAGGGAATAAATTTGTGTTTGATAACTGGTCTTTAAAACCGCAATTTCATCAGGGAGAATTATATATTTTACAAGCTGTAGCTGGTTACGCACCACAAATGGGCATGCGTTACGAACTTTCTCCAGAGCCTGAAGTTTTTTTACCAGAAACCGGAACCGTTACTTTTGGTAAAAGTAAACTGAACTTGATTTTTGCACCCGGTCATTCGCCAGCACATTTATGTTTTTATGCAGTTGATGAAAACTTTTTAATAGGTGGAGATGTGTTGTTTTACCGAAGTATTGGAAGAACGGATTTACCAGGCGGAAATCACCAACAATTGATCACAAGCATTAAGAACAATTTATTTCAACTACCAGATGATTGCGAAGTTTTTCCAGGTCATGGACCTTCTACAACTATTGGTTTTGAAAAAATGAATAATCCTTTTTTAGTATAAAGACTACAGTCTTTTACCGCTTACATTTCCATATATTTGAAAGGTGAATACAGCATTTTATATTGCCCGAAGGTATCTTTTTGCAAAAAAATCGACTAATGCCATAAACATTATTTCGGCAATTTCTGTATTGGGTGTTTTTGTAGGAAGCACGGCTTTAATCATTATTTTATCTGTATTTAATGGTTTTGAAGAAGTGGTACTTAAAATGTTCAATACCATTACACCACAAATTATTATCATGCCTTCTCAAGGCAAAACTTTTAATCCAAATACAGTTTATTTAAAGGAACTACAGGCAGATAAATCAATATTTTCCTATACCGAAGTCTTATCAGAAAATGCGTTAATTTGGTATAATAATAAACAATCTCCAGCCTTAGTGAAGGGTGTGAGTAGTGATTTTTTGAAGAATAAAAGCTTAGATACCATCATGATTGAAGGTAATTTTGTATTGGAAAATAAGAATGGCCCAAATGCAGTTATCGGTTCTGCTTTACAAGCTTACTTAGGTGTAAATTCTAGTGATCCTTTCGAAAAACTGCAAATTTATTCTCCCAAAAAAGGAGTTAAAGCGAGTTCTATTAATCCAATGGATGATTTTACTGTATTAAGTATTCCCCCTTCTGGAGTATTTGAAGTTCAACAAGATTTCGATAATTTGATTATTGTACCTATCTCATTTGCCCGTGAACTTTTAGGGGAAGATAAAAATGTGTCAGCAATAGAAATAAATGTAAATGATGGTGTAGATGCAGAGTTATTAAAAAATAAAATTGCACAAAATTTAGGCTCTACGTTTACAGTTAAAAATAGAATACAACAAAATCAAGGACTATATAATGTTTTAGGTTCAGAAAAATGGATGGTTTATATTATTCTAACCTTCATTTTAATAATCGCTATATTTAATATTATTGGTTCATTAACAATGTTAGTTATCGATAAACTTAAAGATATTTCTATATTGAATAGTCTTGGAGCAGGCAAAAAATTAATTAAAAGAATATTTTTGGTAGAAGGTATGATGATAACGTTAACGGGTTGTATCTTTGGGTTATTAATTGGATTTGTGTTTTGCTTATTGCAACAACGTTTTGGGTGGGTTAAAATGGGCGAATCGAATTTATTAGTATCCAATGCTTATCCCATCGCTTTTAAATGGAAAGATTTTGTACTCGTTTTTATTACTGTTAGTATTTTTTCTTTTATTGCTTCAGCTTTGGCATCAAATTTAAGTGTAAAGAAAATAGATCAATTAAATCAGGATCTTTAAAATATTATGAATAGCTATAAAAAATTAACTCTCTTATTATTTACCTCGATGGTTGTTTTATCCGCTTGTCATAGTGATAAAAAATCAGGCAATGATTCAACAAAAAAGATTATTGCAAAAGGCCTTTACAGCTTTGGTCCAGAAATTAAATCTTTTACTGATTGTGAAGAACGAAGAGAATATTGGGTAGCAGATAGTGCTAAGACATTAGAACTTGCCTATAATAATCTTGGTTTTGAAAAACCATATACACCTGTTTATATAGAGGTGGAGTGTAAATTAGTAAAATCTGACACAACGACGGTTACAGGGGACTATGATTCGACGATGGTGGTAACGAAGTTGCTTAAAATTAGCAAGCAAATTCCAGAAGGGCCTTGTTCGCAATAATTAAGCAACGTATAAATTCTGTTTAAAAGCTGGAATTACTTCATTTTTAATCGCTTTTTCAAATAAAGTATCAATTGCTTTTTTGCCTTCTTTGCCTAAATCTATCGAGTATTTATTAACGTACAACTCTATATGCTTGTACATCACAGCTTCGTCCATTTCTTGTGCATGCTCACGAATAAACTCGATACCAGATTTAGGATTAGCAAAAGCATATTCTACAGATTTTCTAATTAATCGATTTACCTTTTGCTGTACTTCTAAACTTAAATTTCGATTAATTACAATTCCACCCAAAGGGATGGCACAAGAGGTTAATTGCTCCCAATAAGTACCTAAATCAACTACTTTATGTAAACCTTTATCTTGATAAGTAAAGCGATTTTCGTGAATAATTAAACCCAAATCAATTTCTTCATTTAACAAAGCATTTTCAATTTCAGAAAATACCATCTCCTTTTTATTTGTAAGTTGAGGATAACCCACACCCAATAAAAAATTTGCAGTTGTATATTTTCCAGGTATTCCTGTTTTTAGCTCACAATTTTCAGCTGTCAATTGCTGATTTATTCGTTCAAGATTTTCTTTTTTGCAAATCAATAATGGGCCAACACCAAAACCTAAAGCGCTACCAGCATTTAAAAGCGCATACTTTTCTACTACATATGCAAAGGCATGAAAACTCAATTTTGTAATGTCTAACTCGCCTTGCATCGCCTTTTGATTTAATGTTTCCACATCATCAAAAGAAACATCAAAAGTTAAACCTTCAGTGTCAATTTTACCATGAATTAAAGCGTCGAAAATAAACGTGTCGTTAGGGCAAGGTGAAAAACCAAGTGTAAGTTTCATAAAGCAAAAATAACGTTAAAAGTACGGTGTATCGTCATGTTTAACTCATTTCGTTTGTTTACTAATAAAATCCATTAGCCAATTATTCAAATTTTTAATAGCCAATCCAATTTGCCAGTTTTCTCTATTTCTAGGTTCAACATAATTGGAAATACTCCTTATTTGTGCACATGGAATTTGTAGTGAATTACATGCATAAAATACAGCAGCGCCTTCCATACTTTCGGTTTGCGGATTAAACTTTTGTTCAATTTTTGCAATGCTTTCGGCATTTCCATGAACTTTATTTACTGTAATTCCTTTCGCCATAGGTAAGTCTATTAACTGATAACTGGCGTTAAAAGTGTTTTTACCAAAACCTAAGTCGTCAATCGCAATAAAATCATCATGGTTTTCGGCTCCTAATTCGGCGAAAGTATCTGTATTGATGTTTACTAAACTTCCTAATGGGATATTTTTATCGAAACTTCCAGCAATGCCGACGTTTAAAACCAAATCATAACTACTATTTAAATGTCGGCCTAAAGCAAAAGCCGTAGCCGTCATGCCAACACCAGTAATAAGTAGATCAAATTTATCTTGTTGTATAAAATTTTCATTCGGCAGGCTAAAATGCTCAAATACTTTACTTAACTCAGCTTTTGTGGCAGCAACAACCAATAGTTTCATAAGGTAAATGTAAAGAAATTCTTTATAGGTTACGAAAGCTCAATCTGCTATCAACCTAAACCAATATATAGTATATTTGCTCTTTATTTAATACAAAATGATTTATATAACACGCAGAGAGAGCTTTAATGCAGCTCACAAATTATCAAGAACGGATTGGAGTGAGGATAAAAATACGGAGGTTTATGGTAAGTGCGCAAATCCGAATTGGCATGGGCATAACTATCAATTATATGTAACTGTTAAAGGAGAAGTTAATCCTGAAACTGGTTTTTTGGTAGATTTAAAATGGCTAAAACAAATTATCAATCTATATGTGATTGATAAAGTAGATCATAAAAATTTGAATTTAGATGTAGATTTTATGAAAGATATTTTAGCATCTACAGAAAATCTTGCCATTGCGATTTGGGATATCTTAGAACCGCACATTAAAGAAAGCGGCGCACAATTGCACTGCATTAAAATTTACGAAACAGAAAATAACTTTGTTGAGTATTTTGGTTAATAACCATTAAAATAAAATTATAAACTAATGGAAAACGATAAATACGATCACGAAGAAGAAATGATCGGCTATCAGAAAATAGATCGATACGATGATGAAAAAATCGCTTCGATTGCTGCGAACTATAAGGATATTTTAGGAAAGCTAGGTGAAACGCCAGAACGAGAAGGTCTTTTAAAAACTCCTGAGCGTGTTGCTAAAGCGTTGCAATATTTAACTCACGGTTACGATATTCAACCACATGAAATTCTTCGCTCTGCAATGTTTAAAGAAGAGTATAGTCAAATGGTAGTGGTAAAAGATATTGAGGTTTTCTCTATGTGTGAACACCATATGTTGCCATTCTTTGGTAAAGCACACATTGCTTATATTCCCAATGGACATATTGTTGGTTTAAGTAAAATACCAAGAGTAGTTGATGCATTTGCCCGGCGTTTACAGGTACAAGAGCGTTTAACAAATGAAATTAGAGATTGCATTCAAGATACATTGCAGCCTGCCGGCGTTGCAGTTGTGATGGAATGCAAGCATTTGTGCATGGCTATGCGTGGTGTACAAAAACAGAACTCAGTTACTACAACTTCAGCATTTACAGGAGGATTTTTGAGTAACGACAAAACAAGAGCAGAGTTTTTGAGGTTAATAACTGCAAACCTACATTAAACCAAATTTTTAAAACAACATTAATAAACGACTTCCCCTTGTGGGATTTAATACTATGAGAGCATATATATTTCCAGGGCAAGGCGCCCAATTTGTGGGTATGGGTAAAGACCTTTATGAAAATCCGTTAGCTAAAGAATTATTTGAAAAAGCTAACGAAATTATAGGTTTTCGTATTAGTGATATCATGTTTGGTGGTACGGATGAAGAGTTAAAACAAACTAATGTAACTCAGCCGGCTATTTTTCTTCACTCAGTAATTTTAGCCAAAGTTTTAGGAGATGATTTTAAGCCAGATATGGTTGCTGGACATTCGTTAGGAGAATTTTCTGCATTAGTTGCTGCGAATGCTTTATCATTCGAAGATGGCTTAAAACTAGTAATAGCCCGTGCAAATGCGATGCAAAAAGCATGTGAACTTCAACCAAGTACTATGGCTGCAATTTTAGGCTTAACAGATGAAATAGTAGAGGAAATTTGTGCAAGCATTGATGCTGTTGTAGTACCAGCAAATTACAATTGCCCTGGTCAATTAGTTATTTCTGGTAGTATTGAAGGAATTGATGAAGCCTGTTTAAAATTAACAGAAGCTGGAGCAAAAAGAGCATTAAAATTAAATGTAGGAGGTGCTTTTCACTCCCCGCTAATGGAGCCTGCAAAAGTAGAATTACAAGCAGCAATTGAAAGCACTGATATTTCATCACCAATATGTCCTATTTACCAAAATGTAAATGCGAAACCAACTACAGATCCAGCAACAATTAAAGCAAATTTAATTGCTCAGTTAACAGGTGCAGTAAGATGGACACAAACAGCTACAAATATGATTGCCGAAGGTGCTAATGAATTTGTAGAAGTTGGACCAGGAAATGTATTACAAGGATTGGTTAAAAAAGTAAGTAGAGAAGTACAAACTTCAAGTGCAAGCATTGTTTAATGCCGAAATATATAGTTGCCTTTTCATTTTTTTAAAGCACTATACATTTTAATACCTTATTAAAATAACTTTAACGTGAGTATTGGAGGTAAAATCAGGTTTCTTTTATTATTACTGGGCATTTGCTGTATTGTTACGGCATTGTCTTTAAATAATTCAATTACCAAAAAAGATCTCCTTTTACATGAAGCTGGGGTATTACAACAAAATTTAGCAGCAAAAGAACGGATTGTTCAAAATTATTTGAACAATCCTATAAAACTAAACGAGCTTAAAGAGCTTTATAAAGACGATAAACTAGCCATAAATTTTATTAATACCAATCGTGTAAATGGTATTAATGTTTTAATTTATAAAGATAGAAACTTACAATATTGGAGTTCCATAAAATCATTTCCTGCGAATGTTGATCGCTTAAAAGAAGGAACTTCCTTTACTCAATTATTAAATGGTTGGTATGAGCTGGTTAAAAAAACTTCAGATAACTATACTTTCGTTTTTCTAATAGCTGTAAAAACACAATTCAGCATAGAAAACCAGTACCTAAAGAATCAAATTGTTCCTGAGCTGTTTCCTCGCAACAGTTTGGATTTAGCAACATTTACAGATAAAGATATTACCGAAATCTTTAGTATCCACAAAGAATACCTTTTCCCAGTTAAGTTGAGCGAAGAATATTCTAAAAATATTTATGCTTCTATACAAGTCTGGTTATGGGTAATTGGGCTTTTTAGCATTTGTTTATTTGTTAATTATTATTGTTCCTGGTTAGCAAAAAAAGGTTTAGTTGTTTCTGCTACATTATTGCTAAGCATATTTTTTATTGCTTTTAGATTATCTGATCTTCAATTTTTTTGGTTTAATCACCAATTTAACTTAGAAATATTTAGTCCATCCATTTATGCACAAAGTGATTTCTTTCCCTCACTTGGCGATTTACTCTTAAATGTAATTGCTGTAACATGGATAGCTTTATTTGCGTATACCCACCGTCAGCAATATATTTTGCCTAAATGGATGGTTAAAAATAAAGCAGTTGGAATTTTATTTCACGTTATATTTCTGCTTATTTTGTCTTTAACGGGTTATTTAATTGATAACATTTTCTTTGGACTGATCTATAATTCTAAAATAAATTTCGACATTACAAACATCATTAATCTTGATTGGATAAGTTGGGTATGCATTTTAATTTTATGTATAGTCTGGTTAAATGTTTATTTGGTTACCAATATTTTTATCAAGTTAAGCAAACAACTAGAGGTTACAAATAAAGAACGTTTGCTTGTTTTTTTAACGATGTTAGCTGGCTATTTTATATATAAATTAGTTACTGATTTTAACGTTTTCTTTTTAGTTTATGGGTTGCTAATTTTCATTATAGGATGGAATAATTATATCCAATTACGTAAATTTTCAATAGGAATATTTGCAGTTCTTTTTTTATGCATGGCTTTTCTTACGGCAATTAAGTATATCAAATTTAACGATATAAAAGAGCGAAGTAATAGAGCCGCTATCGCAGAGAAACTATTAAATTCTGATGATCCTAAAGTAATTAATTCTATAGATAGCTTTGAAAAAGGGATTTCGTCAGATTCATCCATTGTAGCATATTTTAAAAATCCTCGTTTAACTAAAACCTTCAGTTTTCACGATTATATTGAGAAGAAATACCTTGATGGATATTTATCTCGCTTCGAATATAACATGTATGAATACAATAATCGAGATTCAACATTGAAAAATGAAGAAAGTATTCCTATTTCGAAGTACAAAAATTTAGTAAAATCAGGAGCTGTCAAAACATCAGAAACGACCTATTCTTATAGAATCAATGACACTTTTGGCTATCAGGATTACTTTGGACTTATTCCAATTTTTGATGGAAAAAACTTATTGGGAACATTAGTAATTGAATTAAAATCTCAACCTTATGATATTAATAGTTACTTCCCAGATTTATTAATTGACGGAAAAACAAAAAGTGATGAAGACTTTACTGACTATTCTTTAGCTTTCTATAAGGATAATTTGTTGTATAGTCAATCTGGAAAATACACCTATCCAATGGTTAATAAACGATTTAAAGGTGCCATTGGTAAGATTGAGTTTGTGAATGATGAAGCACAAGATGAAGTAGATGCAGGAACTGAGAAAAAAGTTGCTTTTAGCCATGCGGTTAATCGGCCTAATAACTCTAAATTAATTATAATAAGCAAAGAAAAAGTACCCTATATAGCACGTTTGGCAACGCTATCCTTCTTCTTTTTGGTATTTATCTTATTTGGAATTGCACTTTATCTAATAATTTGGATAATTAAGAATATTGATGATAATAAAGCTGGTTGGTTTAGTCTTAATCGATATTTAATGATTAATGCAAATAGAATTCTTTATAAGACCAGAATTCAGGTTTCAATAGTTTTATCAGTAGTTGCAACATTACTAATTGTAGGATGGACAACTTTTTTTTACATTAAAGATGATTATCTAAAACAGCAACAAAATACTATTCGTGAGAAATTGAGAAAGATCCAACTTTCTTATGAGAAGCAAATTTTAAAAACAGGCGGAATCAAAAATGATAATGAATCTATTTATGCATTTAATCAGTTTGCCGATGTAAATGCCGCCTTTCTAAATTTATATGATACTAAAGGAAATTTATACCTAACATCTTTACCAAAAATGTACGACTATGGTATAATTGGGAAAAAATTAGGGCCCAAGGCATTTATATCTTTAAACTTAATGCAACGATCAGAATTTTTAAATTCTGCTGAGAAAATAGGAACTTTTACTTATGCTGCGGCATATGCGCCAATACGCAATGCACAAAACGAAACTATTGCCTACATTGGTATGCCTTATTATGCAAATGAGGCAGATTATCAAGCAAAAATTGGATTATTTATTAATACCCTTATTAATATCTACGCTTTAGTTTTCGTGTTAATTGGAGTACTAGCTGTATTCTTGGCTAATCAAATTACCAACCCGCTTACATTTATTCAAGAAAGCATTAGAAAAACCAAATTAGGACAAAAAAATCAACCTATCGTTTGGCATCGGCAAGATGAAATCGGATCGCTCATAAAAGAATATAATAAAATGATTGCTGCTTTGGAGATAAGCGCAAATAAATTAGCAAGATCTGAAAGGGAAAGTGCTTGGCGGGAAATGGCAAAGCAAGTAGCACATGAAATTAAAAACCCATTGACACCATTAAAGTTAGGAGTGCAACTATTGGAAAAATCGTGGAAAGAAAATGACCCTAATTTTGAAAAGAAGTTTGCTAGTTTTAATAAATCATTTGTTGAGCAAATAGATAGCTTAGCTACCATTGCATCCGAATTCTCCAATTTTGCTAAGATGCCTGATACTAAACTACAAGATTTAGAGCTTCTCCCAGTAATTGAGCAGGCAATAGAGGTATTTAATACAGCTGATAATATTGAAATTGTTGTGCTAAATCGTACAAATAGAAAAGTACTTATACTAGGAGATAAAGATCAATTATTGCGTACGTTTAATAATCTCCTCAAAAATGCAATAGAAGCTAGTGAAGGAAAAGGGAAGTGCGCTATTCAAATCCGCCTTATAAATGATAATAAGTACGTATATGTAGAAGTACAAGACAACGGTAAAGGAATTGATTTAGCATTACAGGATAAAATTTTTGCTCCTAATTTTACCACAAAATCATCAGGTACAGGCTTAGGGTTAGCTTTTGTAAAACAAGCTATAGAAAACGCTGGTGGTACAATAGAATTTAAATCAGCAATTAATCAAGGAACTACCTTTTACTTAAGCTTCCCTATTATTTAAGTAGTGATAAAAGATAACTAGCGTAATGTGATTTGACTTTTACCCATTATAAAGCCATCAGTATAAAGGATAATCGAATATGTTCCTTTAATAAACTCTTTTGGGTTTGTCCAATCAACTTTATAAACAGCCTCATCATTATTGTAAGAGAATTCAATTGCACTACTATATTGCATTTGCTGTCCATCAATCTCAAACATATTGTTTTCATTAGCCACTAAATTTCCTGCCGGATCAAATACTCTTAAATAAACTTTATGGTAATTTTTTTCTGCTAATGGATTAGGTACAATAGAAAAATTTATGGTGAATTTATTAGCAGTGCTAGCACGAGTTACTAATACATTTTTACCACTGTCTTTTACTTTAAAAGCTGCAATGTTAATATTAGCAGCTTTTAAGGCTGCGCCTACTTTTACTTTGGCATTTAAGTCTTGATTTTCTTTTTGTAGATCTTCAGCCTTTTCGCTGTAGGAATTTGCAGTGGTTTTAAGACTGTCGCGTTCAGATTTTAAGTAGGTATTTTCCTTTTCTAACCTGGTAATTTTATCGTTGTAATTTTTCACAAATTCTCTCAGTTCCTTAACTTGATTTTGCGCTTTTTCTAAATCACCATGTGTTAACTGGCCTTTTTGCAAAGCTAATTTTAGTTCCGCAATTTTTTCTCTGGCTAACTTTTGTTCTTCCTGTAGCTTGTCGCTCAAGGTTACGTTTAGTGAGTTTACTTTATCAAGCTCAACTTCAATTTTTTCTACTTCAAGGTTAAGGCGGTCTTTTTCTGTATTTACAGTTACAAAACGATTGCTTTGTTGTTTATCTTTAAAATATAGGTATGCATTTATACCTAAAAGTGCAGCTATTACGATAACTAAAAAGTAAACCTTATTTCTATCAATTTTATTAACGGGATCTTGGTCTTGCATGATGTTAAATTTCAAATTGGCCAAAATATGCCGCCAATTAACTTTAATCTAAGTATTTCGATTTTAAAGGACAGCTAACATAATATAAAAAAATGAAAAGTGTAAAATTTGTAGCACTTTTGTGTCAGATTTTTTAAAAAAAGTCGTTTATACTAACTACAGATTAAACCTATTTTTCTTTATACAAAACCAAATAAATGAATAAAAGCCATATTTACGCACTTTTACTCCTAATAGCCGCTCCACTTTTTTCTAACGCACAAAATACCACAAAAATTGCTCCAAAGCGTGAATTTAGAGGCGTTTGGGTAGCTTCAGTTACAAATATAGATTGGCCGTCAAAACCAGGTCTTTCAGCCGATCAACAAAAACAAGAATTTATTGGAATACTAGAACAACACAAGAAAAATGGTATAAATGCCATTATGTTGCAAATTAGACCCACTGCAGACGCATTATATGCTAAATCTAGAGAACTGTGGAGCCATTGGTTAACGGGCACACAAGGTATAGCGCCAGCACCTGGCTATGACCCTTTGGAATTTGCAGTAAAAGAAGCTCATAATAGAGGAATGGAGTTGCACGCCTGGTTTAATCCATACAGGGCAACTATGACTGCGGGACAATTAGTTAGCGCTGATCACATTACTAAAAAGCGTCCAGAATTATTTTATACCTATGGAGGTCAAAAATTATTTGACCCAGGATTGCCAGAAGTGCAAGCGTACATTGTACAAATTATTTTAGATGTGGTTAAAGAATATGATATTGATGGGGTTCACTTCGATGATTATTTTTATCCTTATCGCATAGAAGGGCAGAAAATTAATGACGCGGCTACTTTTGCAAAATATCCTAATGGTTTTACAAAAATTGATGATTGGCGTAGAAACAATGTAGATATGTTAATTAAAACAGTAAATGATAGTGTTCATTATTATAAAAAGTACGTAAAATTTGGTGTAAGTCCTTTTGGTATTTGGAGAAATTTTAGAGAAGATACCTTAGGCTCCAAAACAAATGGCTTATCAAACTATGGGGAATTATATGCGGATTCGAGAAAATGGATAAAAGAAGGTTGGGTTGATTACATCAATCCGCAAATATATTTCACTTTTAGTCGGTCTGCAGCCCCGTTCAAAGTTTTATTGGACTGGTGGAGCAATAACACCTTTGGTAGGCATTTATATATAGGTCAAGCTGCTTATTTAGTTCGTGTACCTACAAAATTAGATCCAACATGGATGAAGTTCGATGAAATTCCTAATCAGATTAGATACATGAGAGAGAATAATAGAGTGCAGGGAAGTGTATTCTTCAGCTCTAAATCTCTTTCTACAAATGCTAGGTCTCTTGCCGATTCACTCAGAAACAATTTATATAAATATCCGGCTTTACCGCCACAAATGCCATGGTTAGATGATGTAATTCCAAATGTTCCACAAAACTTCACAGCTGATGCCCTTGAAGATGGAGTTAACTTAAAATGGGAAAAACCACTAAAAGCCTCTGATGGAGAAACCGCGTCTGGTTATGTAATTTATCGTTTTGAAGAAGGTGAGAAAATCAATGTTTTAAATCCAAAAAACATATTAAATATTAGTTTTAGAGATTTTACTTTTTATGTAGATACCAATGCAGAAAAAGGGAAAAGATATAATTATTTAATTACTGCTTTAGATCGTTTAAAGAATGAAAGCGAACCCAGCAGACCTATAGGCGTACAAGCAAAGTAGGAGGCTATAATAAATCTTTAGTAATTAATTTTCTTTCTTTTAGTTGATTTAAAATATGGTTGAGCTGTAAATCGGTTAAGCCATAAATACTTTCTTGCGCCCAAAATGCATTGTAAAGCTCAGTTTTGCTAGAAATATCTGAATTTATTAAATCTATTAAAACCTTTTCTATATGATTTAATTGAGTAGCAGGATTAGGAAAACGTAATAAATGTGCTTTAAGAGCTTTTTTAAGGAGTGGTAAATTTCCGAAATCTGTAGCTAAAAAGTTTTTAATCCGTTCAAAATCATTTTCAATGTATAAGTCCCAAGCTTTTGTGGCCAACTCTAAATCAGTTTTTTGTAACTTAACTTTTTGAGATAAGAGTTTCTTTAACTGTGTTGTATTTAATTCGCCTAACCCCCGAAAGTTTGGCATTCCATCTATTCTGTCTGGACAAATTAAAGAAATAAGATTTTCGTTTTTATAATCAGCGTTAATGATAGACAGAATAAAAATCAAGTTAATTTGACAAGTTAAATCGTATTCGAACCATAAAACAACTTCATCATATATATTAAGTTGGCTTAATTTTTCAGCTTCTGTAATTACTTTTTGATGGTAATCTACCTGATTTTCACCAAAAGTTTCAGAAATCCAAATCGATCTAAGCTCCCATAAATTTGTTTTTGAAACAGGTCCATCAGCTAAAATTTCACGCCAAACTAGGGTATCTCCTTCAATCTTTGATTGATTAAAAACAAATAAAGTTGCATCCCCATTTAAAATGTGAAGTGTTTTCATGGTGATTTACACCTTAATAATGATGTTTTTCTTGTACATTATCCAAAGTATCACATAAAAGAAAAGTATAACAAATATCGCGTAAGCTAATGATGCGTTTATTGGTGAGAAGTGAGGTGTGAAAAAAGTTTCATTAAAATAAGTTAACGAACCAATTTCATCACCGTTTGCATTTTTAATTTTAATCATATTTAGCAAACGAGGCATTAATCCCGACACAAAAAACACAGTTATTGCGTTTACGCCATAAATTACAAAAGGTTTTGTAAAGCGATTATATTGATGTACATCAATAATCCAATACGAAAGTGATAAAATAATAGTGGCCAAACCACCTGTATAAAGTACGTAAGAACTTGTCCATAGTGCTTTGTTTATTGGGAATTCTAAATCCCATAAAAGGCCAGCAATTACACATACACTTCCTACTGAAAACAACCAAGCAATTTTTGATGCAGGTTCTACATCTTTGCGTTTTAAATAAACACCAACTAAAACTCCGAATAACCCAGTTGCGATAGCAGGTAGCGTACTCAATATTCCCTCAGGATCCCAAGTGATGGAAGATTTCCATAAATGAGCTTCAGTTAAAATTGTTCTATCTAGCCATGCACCCAAATTAGTTTCTTTTTCAAGATTTGCATAACCAACTCCAGGTACTGGTACAAACATCATTAATGCCCAATACGCGATAAGAATTATAATAATCGTTCTAAAAATGTTTTTTTCAGATGATTTTAAAAATATCACAGAACAAATGAAAAACACAACGCCAATTCTTTGTAAAACTCCTGGAATACGAACGTGTTTAATTGATTCTATAAAATCATAATTTTGAAAATTTCTGGGGAAGATAGCGAGTAATAATCCTAAGCCAAATAAGATTAAACCTCTTTTCAGTGCTTTTAGAATCGTTTTTTGATGACTTTTGGGATCTGCTTTTTTGCTTCCCATGGCATAGGCTATGGAAACGCCAACTATAAATAAAAAGAAAGGAAATACAAGGTCGGTAGGTGTACATCCATTCCATTCGGCATGCTCGAGTGGTGCATAAATGTGACTCCAGCTTCCTGGATTGTTAACTAAAATCATTGTGGCGACAGTTAGACCACGAAAAAAGTCTAATGATAATAATCGCTGAGTTTTAAGTTCCATTTCTTTAAATTAAAATTATCTTCTATACGACTAATATATAGAAGATAATTTTAAATCATTAATAAAAATGAAACGCAAGAATGGATTTAGAATTTGTAACGAACAAAAGCTTCCATTGCTTCGTAATCTGCTAAACCTAAATTATCATAGGCTTTTGCTGTTTCTCTGTTCCTATCTTCAGCTCTTTGCCAAAATTCTCTAGCATCATCACCTGGAAAAACAGCTCTATCTTTTTGAGATTGGTGTTTGAAAATAGCAAACTTTTTACGTTCAACTTCTTGTGGACTAAGTGGAACTGCCATTTCAATTTCGTGTGTTTCAAATTCTAGCCATGCACCACGATACATCCATAACCAACAATCATTAACCCAGCTTTCTGTTTTTTGCAATCTCTTTAGTGCTTCTAAAATAATATTGAAACAAACAATGTGTGTACCATGAGGATCTTCAAAATCGCCTGCTGCAAATACTTGATGAGGTTTAATTTTTTGAAGCAATTCCATCGTTAACAAAACGTCAGCCTCTGTAACCGGATTTTTCTGATTTTTTCCGCTTTCGTAAAAAGGTAATGCCATAAAATGAATATGATCATCTTCTAATCCACAATAACGAGCACCAGCAATAGCTTCCCCTTTTCTAATTAAACCTTTAACGGTTTGTATTTCTGGAGTGTCTATTTGATTTGGTTTTTTCTGCTCCATAAACTGGCGCATTCTCGCATACATGTTTTTCATTTCTGGATGTGCCATACCCATTTTTTCAGAAAAATCATTGTTAAACTCCACAAAACGTAATGCGTCATCATCCCAAACAGCGGTATTACCTGAAGTTTGATAGGCCACATGTACATCATGTTTTTGATCAACCAAACGAATAAACGTTCCACCCATAGAAATTACGTCATCATCTGGATGCGGAGAAAAAATCACGACACGTTTTTTAGCTGGCTCAGCTCTTTCCGGTCTTTGACTATCATCTGCATTAGGTTTACCACCTGGCCAACCTGTAATTGTATGTTGTAATTTGTTAAAAATATGGATGTTAATATTATAAACTGGTCCCTTTTCTAACGCTAATTGCGCCATACCGTTGTTATTAAAATCGTCTTCAGTTAATTTTAATATCGGTTTGTTCAAGGTATTTGCTAACCAAATAACTGCTTTTCTAATGAGTTGATCTGTCCAAACACAATCTTTTACTAACCAAGGTGTATCAAATCTAGTTAATAAAGAAGCTGCATCTTCATCTAAAACAAATTCTACATTATCAGAAAGTTGCAAATAAGTAGCAGGTACTTCGCTAGACATTTCTCCTTCAACAGCCTTTTTTATAATTGGAGATTTTTTACGGTTCCAAGCCATCAACACAATTTCTCGTGCTTTAAAGATGGTACCAATTCCCATTGTAATCGCCTTTGTAGGTACAAAAGATTTACCACCAAAATCGCGGGCTGCATCTCTACGCGTTAAATCGTCTAAAGTAACTAAACGAGTACCAGAGTTAGGGGCAGATCCAGGCTCGTTAAAACCAATGTGGCCCGTACGTCCAATACCTAATATTTGCATATCTAAGCCGCCTACTTCACCTATTTTACGCTCATAATCTAAGCAAAAAGCAGGAATCTCTTCCAATTTTAATGTCCCATCAGGGATATGAACATTGTTTTTATCAATATCAATGTGGTCAAATAAATGCTCATTCATAAATGAAACATAACTTTGAGCCGCTGTAGGTTGCATTGGATAATATTCATCCAAATTAAAGGTGATCACGTTTTTAAAACTTAAGCCTTCTTCTTTGTGCAAACGAACTAGTTCTGCATAAACTGCAATAGGAGTTGCGCCAGTTGCTAAACCAAGCACTGCATTCAAATTGTTTTTTTGTTTATCTTTAATGATGTTCGCAATTCTATGCGCTACATTGATAGAAGCTTCTTTAGGGTTTTTAAAGACTGTAACTGGGAGTTTTTCGAACCTCGTTTCTTCTAAAAGATTTAATCTTGCCATTAATTCTGTTGTTATTTAGTGAACGGAGCAGTAAATATAGAGAGTAATAAGCACTTTTTAATAAAGGTTATTTATTTTTATCGCAAGTATTTTTTTGAAATACCATTATTGCCACAATCAAACGTTTGATACTTAGACATTATTTTATTCTTTATGAACATTAATATTAAAAAGCTTTATTCTATAGCGGATAAAAAAGAGAGACTAATTATTGGACTTATGTCTGGCACTTCTATGGATGGATTAGACATTGCTTTGTGTCTGTGTAAAGATAGCGGCAGTAAAACTGAAGTTAAACTACTAAACTTTATAACAATGCCTTACCAGGATGATTTTAGGGCAGATGTAAAAAGTATCTTTTCTAGAAGAGATGCAGATTTAGAAAAAGTTTGCTTATTGAATGAGCTAATAGGTCTTAAACATGCAGAGCTGATATTAAGTGCTTTAACAAAGTGGAATATTAATCCTGCCAATATTGATGTAATTGCAAGCCACGGGCAAACCATATTCCATGCGCCAAAATCATTACATGGCAAAAAAAATTACCCTAATGCAACTTTGCAAATAGGAGATGGGGATCATATTGCAGTGGCAACTGGAATTATAACCATAGCGGATTTTAGGCAAAAACACTTAGCTGCGGGTGGAGAAGGAGCTCCTCTTGCTGTTTATGGAGACTATTTAGTGTTTTCTAAAAAGGATGAGGACAGAATAATGTTAAACATTGGCGGTATAGCTAATTTTACTTTCTTGCCAGGAGATAAGGATGCAACTAAGGTATTTTCAACAGATGTTGGCCCAGGTAATACGTTAATGGACCAGTTTGTGCAATTGCATTATCCAGGAATATATTATGATAAAAATGCAGAAAAGGCTAGTGCAGGAAAAGTAAACCTCTCTTTGTTAAAAGAGTTGTTAGAAAACAACTTTTTCGAAATAGGCTTTCCTAAAACTACTGGACCCGAATTATTTAATTTAGCATACTTGCAAAGAGCGCAGGTAAACAGTAATACGACTAACATTAGTAATGAAGATGTATTGGCCACTTTATGCCACTTTTCTGCAAATGCTATTATCGATGCAATTGAAAAAACAACTGCTTCTACCAAGTTGCCAAAAATATTTATGAGTGGAGGCGGAATGCATAATCCATTATTAGTTAAACTCTTAAAAAATGCTTTGCCTAAAGCTATCTTTAGTACTACCGACGAATTGGAAATAAATCCAGATGCTAAAGAAGCAGTTCTTTTTGCCTTATTGGCAAATGAAACCTTAGCTGGAAGTCCAATAAATTTCGGAGAAAGAGAAGGGGTTCCATCAGTTTGTATGGGTAAAATTAGTTTGCCCAATTAATGTTAGTTTGTTTATAAGTTTTATTCAAGTTAAAACAAACATTTTCGTCATCTTTAATAGATATTTTCAAGCCATTGGTTTTGGAAAAATAATTAATCAGCTTTTGCTGTAATTCTAACCATTTAAAAACTTTAAGTATGACGAAATTTTACATGTTTCGGTGCCCAAAACTATTTTTTTTGTTTTTGACACCCACCCTGATTTTGCTGCTGTTCTCTTCGGCTAGCGCACAAACAAATCGTTATGTAATTAGCGGTAAGGTAATAGAAGAGTCCACTAAAACAGGAATTCCTGGAGCAGGTATTAAATTGCAAGGAACAAATTTTGCGGTAGCCGCCAATAGTGATGGTACTTATTCTCTAGTAGCCAACCTTGCACCTGGAACTTATCAACTTGCAGCTACCTACATAGGTTATAAAACAGTTACTAAACAAATTACTTTGGGTAGTACCAGTAGCTTATCTGCAGATTTTTCTTTATCCCAAGATGCGATGGGTTTAGATGAGGTTATTGTAACAGGTACCTCACAAGGTACTACAAGGAAACAATTAGGAAGTTATGTAAGTACTGTTAAAGGAGATGATTTAAATAAAGCGCCTAGTGGAAATGCCTTAGCTTCTTTGCAGGGTAAAACACCTGGTGCTCAAATTAGCCAAAACTCTGGAGATCCGGCAGGAGGTATATCTGTAAGATTGAGAGGAGTAAGCTCTGTAAATTCTTCTTCAGAACCCTTGTATATTATTGACGGGGTAATCGTTAACAATTCTACCACTAGAGTGACCAATACCTCATCTAATTATGATGGTGGAAACTTTGTAGGTAACATCGGTCAGAATAGAATGGTAGATATTAATCCAGCAGACATCGACCGTGTTGAAGTATTAAATGGTGCAGCAGCAGCAGCAATTTACGGGTCTAGAGCCAATGCTGGAGTAATACAAATCTTTACAAAAAGAGGTAAAGCGGGAGCTACACAAGTTAGTTTTAATACAAGTTTAATAATTAGCGAATTACGTAAACAAATAGACGTAAATCAATCTCCAACTAAGTTTGGAGGCCCCACAGATGGGTCTACAGCACAAACCCAGGATGTATTATCTCCAGCATTAACGAACACAACTCCCGTTACTAGGTATAACTATCAAGATTATATTTTTCGCACAGGTGTAGGTACCGACAATGCAGTAACTGTTGCAGGAGGAAGTGAGAATACTAAATTTTACACTTCTGCTGGCTATTTTTCTAATCAAGGTATTATACAAAATACAGATTTTAAACGAATTAACTTTAGAGCAAACCTTGATCAGGTAATTAACAAATGGGCTAAAATGACTGCCGGCTTTAATTATATCCACAGTGATGCAAATGAAAAGCCAGATGGCAATTCATTTTTCTCGCCCATGAACTCTGTAACCATCATAGGTAATTTCCACGATATTTTTGCTAGAGATGCCCTAGGCAACTTAAAAGCTATCGGCGAGCGTGGTCGTGTAAATCCAGTTTCTGTTATTGAAGATATCAAGCAACGACAATTTACAAATCGTATTATTGCAAATGCAGGATTAAAACTAACTCCAATTAAAAACTTAACCATTGATTATACAATGGGTTTGGATAACTCAATCCAAAATGGAACGACTTATATTCCTCCTTTTGCTTATAACGTAAGTACTGGTTTTTATGGTGGTGGCCCAACATTAGATCCATCGTTAAATGGTTATGCAAGTGCAGCCAATGCTACTACCACCTTGTTTAATAATGAATTAAACTTTACTTATGACACTAAAATATCTGATCTGTTAAGCTCTACTACTCAACTTGGGGGTTCTTATCAATACCAAAAAGATTTATACAGTTTAACAAACGGACGTGGCTTGGCTCCGTTCGTACAAGTTGTAAATGGTGCAAGTACAATGTTAACGGGTGCGGATAGTAGATCTGAATTTTCAATTAGCGGAGCCTATTTGCAACAGAATTTTAAATATAAAGATCATTTATTCTTAACTGGAGCAATCAGGGTAGATCAATCTACAGTATTTGGCGAGAACAATAGAACACAATTCTATCCTAAAGCTAATATTAGTTATGTATTGTCTTCAGCAGATTATTGGAAAAACTTTGGGGTTTCTTCATGGTGGAATACATTTAAGATAAGAGCGGCTTATGGTCAATCGGGTAACTTAACTGGTATTGGCGCTTATGATCGTTTTAATGTTTATTTGCCAAGCGCTCTAAACAGTAAAACTACGCTTACCTCAAGATCAGTTCTAGCAAATACAGATGTAGTGCCCGAACGTCAGGAAGAGTTAGAGATTGGTGCCGATATGTCGTTCTTTAACAATAGATTAGGCTTAACCTTTAGTTATTATAACAAAACAGTTTCAGATTTACTTTTGGAAGTTTCTGTTGCCCCTTCTACAGGTTTTTCTAGCTTGTTAGACAATATTGCAGGTACACTTAAAAATAAAGGTGTTGAACTAATGCTAACCGGTATGCCAGTTAAATCACAAGATTTTACTTGGACATCGACTTTAATTTACAACAGAAACAGGAACAAAATTGTTGGCTCTGGTGCTAGACAAACATTTTCTACAAATCCTGGAGCACCAGTATCAATTATAGATGGATCTCCAATAGGCGTGTTTTATGGAACATACTTCGAAAGAGATGCTGCAGGAAATATCGCTACAAATTCTGCAGGAATTCCTTTAACAGCTGGTCAGGCAGCAGGTAATGTGCAACGTAAGATTATAGGTGATCCTAATCCTGATTATACTGGCTCATTTGTAAATGAGTTTACCTATAAAAAATTAAGTTTACGTGTACAATTGGATGCAGTACAAGGAGGCGATGTATGGAATGCGGATTGGAGAACAAGACAAGGGGTAGGCAATGGAAAGGTTGCAGAGGCAGAGCAAAGAGGTCAATTGCCTAGAGGATATGTGGCTGGTGTTTACAACGTAGAAGAATGGCGTATTGATGATGGTTCTTTTGTTAAATTAAGAGAAATTTCTTTAAGTTATAACGTGGGACAAGTTAAGTTCATCAAAAATTTAGCTATTAATTTAAGTGGCAGAAACTTATTTTCTTGGGATAATTACAAAGGCTATGATCCAGAATTAAACTCTGGTGGCCAATCTACACTTTTAAGAAATATTGATTTCGGTCCGGTGCCTATTCCTAGAACTTTCTCTTTAGGCTTGCAAGCAAAATTCTAATTTAAAAACCTTTTTTATGAAAAATTTAAAATCAAAATATATAGGTTACACATTTCTCTTTACGGCAATCACATTTTCCGTTGCCTGTAATAAAGAGTATTTGAACCCAAATGCAGCCACGGCTGATGATGTATTAACCTCTGCAAAAGGATTAACTGGAGTAACGGTTGGTCTGCAAAAAAGTTACTCTACTACAAGGCCTAGTGTGCTTTATGCTTCTATTACTTTAAATGGGTTAACTACAAATGAGTTAATATCTATAAATACTGGTAATACTAACGAAGAAAGATTAGCTGCGGGTGGTGTACAAGTAGATGGATCAAATACGATATTAGGTAATGTATGGACTGGTGCCAATAAAATAATTTACGATGCTGATAACGTAATTAACAATGCGGCAAATTTGCCAGACAAGAACTATGCAGCTGGTTTAATTGCTCATGCTAGTATTTTTAAAGCCTTGGCGCTCGGTAATTTATCTGAATATTGGGAAAAAATTCCGGCAGGAACTGGACAGAACGTACAATTTATCAATCGTTTAGAGGGTTTTAATAAAGCCATTACAACCATAGATAATGCGTTATCAGTTATTGCCGCAAACCCAATTAGTGCATCTTTTACAGGAAACGTTCCAAATGGCATAGATATTCCAAATACTTTAAATGCATTAAAAGCTCGTTATGCTTTATTTGCAGGTAACTATGCTTTAGCATTAACCGCTGCTAATGCAGTAGATTTAACTAAAAAATCAACGTTTACCTACGATGCTTTAAACCTTAATCCACTTTTTGAAATTGCAACTTCAACAAATAACGTAATACAACCTAAAAATTTAAGTTTAGGTCAGACAGGAGTAAACGTGCCAGACGCTGGTGATTTAAGAATACCTTTTTACACAAGTGTAAATACTACAGTTCGTATCAATGGCTTTGGTGCAGGAACATTTACTCAAATTCCGGTCTATTTACCAGGAGAAATAACGCTGATTAAAGCAGAGGCTTATGCCCGTCAGGCTTCACCTAATTTATCAAGTTCATTGACAGAACTGAATAAAATTGTTACTAAAACAGCGGCTACTGATCCTTTTGGAGTAGGTGCGGCATTACCTGCTTTAACAGGCCCCTATACACAGCAGGAGCTATTAGACTTAATTTACAAACATCGTTGCATAGAGCTTTTCATGTCTGGATTAAAATTGGAGGATATGCGAAGATTTGGAAGGCCAACCTCAGAAATGAAACGAAGTTTTATGCCTTATCCATTTCAAGAACGCGATAACAATACCAACACACCTGCAAATCCAGCTTTTTAGTGCTGCGGTTCTTTAACTAAATATGCTGCTTTAAGTAGTAAAAAGGAGTAGAAAAATAATTTCTACTCCTTTTTTTGTTCAAAAATATTATCCTATTGGATAATCCAAAATGTAGCTAGTTCTGATTAGTTTTTAACTATAGATTAATAAAGCTGAAAAGGATTTAACTATAAGTTAACAAGGTAATTGACCTTGTTATGACCCTGTTTGCACCTTGTTATCACCCTGTGATCACCCTGTAAAGTTCGACTGAAAATGCCACAAAATAAATGCGGTATTAAATAATAAATTAATTTTAAGTTAATTCTTGCCTACTACTACTTAAACTTTCAAGATAGTGCATCGTTTTTCTGGTTCTGTTAATTGAACAACCTAACTCATGTTTTTATTTTTTTTAATATTTCTATAGCTTTTAGGAGTGCCGATATTAAAATTAAATTATGCTGCCGGTTTTTGCTGGTTTTTGCATAAAAACGTGTGTTTAAACATATTAAATAGTTGTTAAATTTCTTTTTTTAGTAAAAAACATTTTTGATATTTACTTGACAGTTACTGATTTGCGTGTTAGTGCGTGTTTAGTAGATGTTTAAGCAATAAATAAATAAAAAACTCATTATTAAACCAAATTCATGTTTATGAAAAAAAAATTACTCATGCTGTTTTTGGGCACGTTTTTGTTCGTTATACAAGCTATGGCGCAACAAATAACGGTTTCAGGTAAAGTAACTTCAGCAGAAGATGGATTGCCCATTCCAGGTGCTTCTGTAAAAATTAAAGGCAGCACTTCCGCTGTGCAAACAAATCCCGATGGAAAATATTCCATTCAAACTAAAGCAGGGGACGTATTACAATTTGTTTATTTGGGAATGACCACATACGAACAAACTGTTGGGTCTTCTACTACAATTAATGCAGCATTACGTTCAGACAGCAAATCTTTAGGTGAGGTTGTTGTTGTAGGTTACGGTACTCAGAAAAAGGGAAATCTAACAGGAGCAGTATCCTCAATTGACATCGACAAAACACTAAAGTCTAGGCCAATTGCTGATGTGGGTAGAGCTTTACAAGGTTCTACGCCAGGTTTAAGCATTGTTGTGCCATCGGGAGAGGTAGGTTCAGATCCAACAATTAAAATTAGAGGTCAAATTGGTTCGTTTAGAGGTACCTCTGCACCTTTAATTTTATTAGACAACGTAGAAATTCCAAGTATTCAATTAGTAAACCCAAGTGATATTGCTTCAATTACAATCCTAAAAGACGCTGCAGCATCATCTATTTATGGGGCTAAGGCTGCATTTGGTGTAGTATTGATCACGTCTAAACAAGGTTCAGGAAATAGCCAACCATCAATTAACTATAGTAATAACTTCTCTTATCAAAATCCTTCAAAGGAATATAAAATGGGAGATGTAAATACCTTGAAATACATAGTTGATGCTTACGAAAGAATAGGGACCACTACTCCAGTTGGTGCATTCTATTTTACAGACCGTGCTAGTTACGAGAAAGCTGTAGCTTGGAAGGAAAAATATGGAAATACCATTGGTGCTAATGATCCTACTGTATATGGTAGAGATTGGTATGTAAATAGTGCTGGACAGAAAATGGGTGTAAGAACTTATAATCCATACGATTATATGGTTGAAGAATGGGCTCCAACACAAACGCATAACTTATCTATTGGTGGTACAACAGGAAAAACATCTTATAATATCGGGGGCGCCTTGTTAGATCAGAGTGGTATGATGAAGCCTGCAAAAGAAGATCGTTTTACACGCTACAATGCTTCCATGAGAATAAGTAGTGAAATTAATAAATACATTACAGCTCGTGCTGGAGCAATTTTCTCAAGAAGAAATAAGGAATATGCTTATGTAACTTTACCAGCAAATGCCGATCCATGGTTGTATCTATACCGTTGGGCTCCAATCTATCCATTTGGTAAAGACGATCATGGAGATCCAATTCGTAGTCCTGCAAGTGAAGCAGCTGCTGCAAACACAGCTAATATTCTACAAAATTATATGAATATTAACTTGGGTACAACAGTAAACATTATGAAAAACTGGAAAGCTGATTTTGATTATACCTTTACTAACCAAGAGTCAATTAATAAACGTCCAGGTACTCGTTTTACAGCAAGAGATTCATGGTCTGCTCCAATTGCAAGAGTAGATGGCTCTGGTAACCCTGTATTTGTAAATGATGCAGGTGATGTTGTGCCAAGTAGTACACCTGGAGCTATAAGAGCATATGATCTAAATTATGCAACTTACACTGCTAATGGTTCAACGCCAGATCATTTCTATCGTTATTCAGAAAACTATTTTAATCACACTATCAATGCTTATACCACTTATAACTTGAATTTGAATGAAGACAATAATTTCAAATTCATTGCCGGTATAAATAGAGTGGTTTCTACAACAGAGTGGAATTCTTCACAGATTACCAATTTAACAGATATTACCAATCCACAATATGGTTTAGGCGTTGGAACAGTTACTGCTGGAGCCGATAAATATTGGGAAGGTCAGTTGGGTTATTTTGGACGTGTAAATTATGCATTCAAAAATAAATATCTATTTGAAGCCAATGTGCGTTATGATGGATCTTCTAAATTCCCTAGTCGTTTATGGTGGAGATGGTTCCCGTCAGCATCTGCTGGATGGGTTGCAAGTGAAGAGAAGTTTATGGACTGGGCAAAACCTGCCTTATCATCATTGAAATTTAGAGCTTCTTATGGAACAATTGGTGATCAAACAGTACCTAACTCGTTATACATTTCTTATGCTGACGCTCCTTTATCAACTTGGATCGGTGGTAATAATGCTAGAGTTGTTTCTGTTACTACTCCTCCATTGGTTGCAGGTGATATCGAATGGCAAAATATTACAACTGCCAATTTAGGTGTTGATGCAGGGTTTTTGAGAAATAGCTTGAACTTCACTTTCGATATTTATCAAAGAGACGCAACAAATATCATTGTTCCTAAAGAAGGTATTCCAAACACGCTTGGTATAGATGCACCTCAAAGTAATTATGGAGCATTAAGAACAAGAGGTTGGGAGTTTGGAGTAAATTACAACCATAAATTTGAAAATGGATTAGGCATTAACCTTTCGGCAAATGTTTCTGATGCAAGAACAACTATTCAAGAATATGGTACCGCAACTGGTGTTAACTCTAACTATGCAGGTAAAACTTATGGTGAAATTTGGGGATATCGTACAGATAGATTATACCAATTGGATGATTTTGAACTAGATGGTGCTGGAAAACCGCAGTTAATTACACTGACAGCTGCCGAAAGTTCATTAAATGCTGGAAAAAAAGCCTATAAGTTAAAAACTGTAAATGGTGTAAAACCTATCTATCAGCCGTTTTTACAAAATTCTACAACATTCATGTTTGGGCCTGGTGATGTTAAATTTAAGGACTTAAATGGTGATGGGGAAATTAGCAATGGGTCTGCAAATTTAAACGATCATGGTGATTTGGATAAAATTGGAAACTCTACACCTAGATATGAATATGGTTTTAGATTAGGAGCTGATTGGAAAGGCTTCGACATTAGTGCATTCTTCCAAGGCGTAGGAAGTCGTCAGATTTGGGGTGAAGGATTTTTAGCCATCGCAGGTTTTAATGCAGGTGATGGTGCAATGCCTGCTACATTTGTAGATGACTACTGGACTCCTCAAAACACTGGAGCATTCTATCCTGCAGCTTATAACAATGCTGGAAGTGGAACAACCAATAACATGCAAGTTCAAGATAGATACTTATTAAATATGGCTTACCTTCGTCTTAAAAACTTAACTTTTGGTTATACCATACCACAAGCAGTAACGAAAAGATTTGGAGTAAGTTCATTAAGAGTATATACTTCTTTAGAGAATATCATTACTTGGGATCACTTGAATGGATTACCTATAGATCCTGAAGCACTTGCAGGGAACATAAACGTATTCTCGGCAGGAAGTACTTATAATTCAGGTCGTACTGGTGTGGGTATTCCAACTTTTAAAAGTGTATCATTTGGACTTCAATTAAATTTTTAAAATTATACATATGAAATTTCATAAAATTATATATAGTGTAGCGGCAGTAACAATGCTACTAGTTTCTTGTACAAAAGATACACTAGATCGCCCGCCATTGACTAGTATAGTCGATGATAATTATTGGCGTAACGAAGATGACTTAAGGTTATTCGGGAATGGATTTTATACCAATTACTTTAACGGTTATGCAACTGGCTTCACATTAGATTACACGCCAGTTAGAGGATACACCTTTAACGACGATTTAACTGGGAAAAATGCACAATCTGCTTTTGAAAGTAGTGTTCCATCGAGTAGAGGATCTAATTCTGAAGGTGCTGCATGGCAACCACAATATGGGGGTCCAACATGGAGCTTTGCTTGGGTGCGTAAAGCAAATATTTTCTTAAATCGTATAGAAAATAAAGCCAAACCAAATCTTTCTGCGGATGCTTATAAGCATTGGACGGCAGTAGCTCGTTTTTATAGAGCGTATGAGTATAGCAGATTGGTAAGTGTTTTTGGTGATGTTCCTTATTTTGATCAAGAATTAACAACTGAAGATTTGCCAATTTTATACAAAAATCGCGATGCTAGAGGCTTAGTGATGGATAAAGTATATGATGATCTTAAATATGTAATGGCCAATATGCGTGATAACGATGGGACGCAGTATTTAAATCGATACATCGCTGCTGGTTTTATCTCTAGATTTATGTTATTTGAAGGAACTTGGGAGCACTATCATGGAATAGACGCTGCTCGTGCTAAAAAATACCTAGAATTTTCGAGAGATGCAGCCGAATACGTAATGACTAGCAATAAATGGAATTTTACAAAAGATTTCAAATCTATCTTTACATCAGAATCTTTAGCAGGACATCCAGAAGTTTTACTTTATAGAGCTTATGATGCTGCTTTAACAATTACTCACAGTATTTTATCTTATCAAAATGGTACTGAGGTTGTTGGTGTAGACGGTAATTTAAATTTGATTCGCTCATTTATTGTTAACGATGGTAAAACATTTGATAATTCTGCCGTTCCAGGTGCAAAGACATTTACATTTGCTGATTTGGCTAAGACTAGAGATCCTCGCTTTGAGGCTTCATTTATAGATAAGCCATCTAGTAACTCGGCCACTTTGTTGTATGGTTATAAATTTGCACCAAGAGAGGCGATAGCTTTTGTTGGGAAAACTTACCCATCGCAATATGGTAGCAGTACAAATACTTCTGATGCACCTGTATTACGTTTAGGAGAGATTGTGTTAAATTGGATTGAAGCTAAAGCAGTTTTGGCTCAGTATTATAGTGGAGCAGCCGTAACGCAAACTGAAATTGATAAATCTATTAATGCGCTCAGAAGCCGCCCACTTGAAGCAGCAGCAGTTGCTAAAGGTGTTCAGAAAACAGCCCCATTATTATTGTCAGATATGCCTGTTGATCCAAATCGTGATGCAGATGTTCCTGATTTGATATGGGAAATTCGTAGAGAAAGAAGAATGGAATTTGTTTTTGAACAATTCAGACTTGGAGATATCAGAAGATGGAAAAAATTGAACTATATGAATTTCAATAAACCAGAATATTTACTAGGTCCATGGGTGAATTTGCCAACAGAATTACCTACAGCTTTAACAGCAGCAGCAGCTACTGCTAAAAATGTAAAAGTGATGAAAGCAGATGCAAATGGTAACCCTAATGGAGTGGTTGTAACTTATGATGGAACAAATGCAGCATCTATGGTTGGATTTTGGATGGTAACAAATGCATCAAATAGAGCAGCTTTTACCGATAAATCTTATTTGTCACCAGTAGGACAAACTCAAATTAACCAGTATAAGGAGAAAGGATTTACCCTTAGCCAAACTACAGGTTGGTAGAAATTAGTTATAAATAGAAAAGGCCATCTTATTGATGGCCTTTTCTATTTAATGCCTTTAAACTTACAGAATTCTTAACCCTTTCACCCTATAGTTTTCTAATTTTAAGTCTTCTTGATCTAGTTCTGTAATCAAATAACTAATATTTTCTAATGATGTCACTTTAATTCTAAGTGAAATATTCAATTTCTCAGAAATGCATAAAATGGCAGATTTTCTGGATGAACTAAGCATTGTCTTTTTCAGTTGGTTAATTTCCCAATCTGTATCTGTAAGGCCATCAGTAGGATGTATAGCACTCGTGCCTAATAAACATAAATCAGCATTTATTTCAGAAAGTTGACTAATTACGTGACCGCCATATGTAATTTGTGAGTTTTTCGAAAACATTCCTCCAATCAAGATTACCTCAATTTTTCTATACTTGGCTAATTCAATGGCCACTAAGGGGCTAATGGTAAAAAAAGTAGCTGCTAAATTTTCTGGCAATTGTTTTACCAATTCAATGATAGTAGTTCCACCTCCTGTTAAAATCACCATTCCATCTTTAATTAATGGGATCGTTTTTTTTGCAATATTTATTTTAGCATCCTTGGCATATACTGTGCTGTCGTCAAAAGTAGAATTATAAGATTTAGAAAGAGCTCCTCCATGAACTTTATACAATAAATTGTCATCAGACATTTCTTGTAAATCTCTTCTTATTGTATCCTCAGAAACATTTAGCAATTGAACTAGATCTGAAGTAAGTACCCTGTTATGCAAATTAATTTGTCGCATAACAAAATCGTGCCTTTCTTTTTTTAGCATATATAGTGTTTGGAATACTAATATATAAAAAATTAAAATATTAAAAATATTATGCTGGTTTTTGCTGGTTTTTGCATTAAAAATTTCAAAAAGGTATCATTTAAGTTTAAATAATTTCTTTAAACTTAAAAATATTTATGATATTTACTTGGCAATTGCTATTTTGCGTATTAATGCGGGTTTAGCAAAAGCCAAACAATCAATAAAACAAAACTTATTTATTAACCAAATTATCTTTATGAAAAGAAAACTACTTTTACTTTTCGTAGTATGTTTTTTATGCTTAACTCAAAGTTTTGCACAACAGAAAACAATTACGGGTAAAATCCTTGACGAAGACAGGTTGCCATTGCCTGGTGCATCAGTTAAGGTTAAAGGCCTTCCGGGAGGATCAATTAGTGCTTCCGATGGTGTTTATAGCATTAAGGCCGCTCCTGGCCAAATTCTTGTATATAGTTTTATTGGAACTATTAGTCAAGAAATTACAGTGGGGACATCAAATTCAATTGATGTTGTATTAAGAACAGATGCAAATCAATTATCAGAAGTGCAAATTACGGGTGCCTTAGGTATTAAGGATGACAAAAAAGCTGCTGGAGCTTCAATTCAGTCAGTTTCTGGAGCTGTAATTGCTCAAACTCAAAGAGAAAACTTTGTGAATGGATTACAGGGTCGTATTGCGGGTCTAACTATTAACTCAACTTCTGGTGTTCCAGGAGCGTCTAGTCAGATTATTTTAAGGGGCTTTAGTTCTGTAAACAGTAATAATCAGCCTCTGATCGTAATTGATGGTATACCTTCGGATAATAGTACTATGAACACGGCAAATTTTGCTTCTAGTATGGCTAGTAATAGTTCACTAGAAAATAGAGGTACAGATTTTACCAACCGTTCATCAGATTTTAGTCCAGAAGATATTGAAGATATTACTGTATTAAAAGGACCAGAAGCAGCAGCTTTATATGGTATTGATGCAGCAAATGGAGCTATTATTATCACCACTAAAAGAGGTAAAGCTGGAGACGGTCGTATTAATTATAGCAATAGTTTCAGAATAGACCAAGTTACTTCTGTGCCAAATGTACAAGATGTATATGGCTTAGGCACTAATGGAGTGCTTGAAACTACAACAATTTCTTATTTTGGTCCAAAATATCAGGCCGGAACAAAAATTTATGATAACGTTTCTGAATTCTTTGAAACTGCCTTAACACAAAAACACAATCTTTCATTTGAAGGTGGTACTGATAAAGCAACTTACCGTGTTTCATCAACTTACACGCAGCAAAATGGTGCGATTCCTAATACAAGCTATGATCGTTTTACTTTAGGTGGTTCAACTGCAGCAACACTGAACAAATGGTTGAAAATAGATTTATCATTAAACTATAGCTACTCTAGAAATGATAAAGTTTTTAAAGGTTCTGGAGGACCACTAATAGGATTGTTAATTTGGCCAAGAACAGATGATGCTAGGGATTATTTAACACCAGCAGGTTTGAGAAGAAAGTTTTGGGATACGCTTCCTAACGAAAGTCAATTAGATAATCCATATTTTAATATCAATAAGAATAGTGCTTTTGATGTAAATAATAGGATTTTTTCGAGCACTAGTTTAATTTTAACTCCTATTAAGGATTTCACGTTTACAACCCGCGTTGGATTTGACATTGCTTCGTTCCAAAGTCAAAATGTTTACCACCCAGAGAGTTATTATGCTACTACAAGAGGAGGTGCATTTGATCAATTAACTCAAAATACACGCAACATAAACGTTAACTCTTTTGTAAATTATAAAAAAGAAGTTTTACCTAAATTTAACATCAGCGCATTAGCAGGTGGTGAGATTAAATCTGAAGATGCAAGAGCATTGAGTGCTTATGGAGAGAAGTTCTTAGAGCCTAACTTTGCTTCAATCAATAATACAGATGCATTGACAAGAAGAGCATTGAGTACTATTGTTCAAAGACGAGTTGCTTCACTTTATGGTCAAGTTCAAATGAATTATAATAAATTAGTTTATGTAACAGTAACAGGAAGAAATGACTGGACCTCTACTTTGCCAATAGCTAATAATTCATTCTTCTACCCATCTGTATCAACAAGTTTTAATTTTACAGATTTAAAAGGGTTAGAGGGACTTAAGAAAATATTAAACAGTGGTAAAATTAGAGCGAGTATTGCTCAAGTAGGTAGAGACGCACGTCCTTACAAAATTTACCCAGCATTACAATATGAAAATCTATCTGCTGGAGGTTATCGCTATGGTTTTACAGGACCAAATCCTACGTTAAAACCAGAAATAGCGACTTCATACGAATTTGGTGCTGATTTATCATTCTTAAAGAGCAGAATTAATTTAGAATTTACTTATTATAAAAAGAAAACTGACGAGCAAATTGTTAGAGATATTAGAGCTAGTTATGGTACAGGTTTCGTGTTAACTGACTTAAATGGTGGTAATACACAAAATCATGGTTATGAAGTTTTATTAACTGGTAAACCAATTTTAACTAAAGACTTTAGCTGGAATGTAATTGCTAACTTTGATTTATCTAGATCTAAATTGCTTTCATTACCTAGAGATGTGCCAGAGTCTTATAGCTCTGATACTTGGTTATATGGTAACGTTCGTGGTGGTGCGCAACCTGGACAGCCTTTAACTCAGTTTACAGGTAATTTTTATCTAAGAAATAATGCTGGGGAAATATTAATAAGTCCAGCTACAGGCCTTCCATTAAGAAGCACTGCATTTATTTCTAATGGATCAGATCGTTGGCCAGATTGGACACTTGGTTTGACTAATGAGTTTGGGTACAAAAACTTCAGATTATCTTTCTTAATTGACTTTAGAAAAGGTGGTGATGTGTTAAACGCAACAGAACATTATTTAACACAAAGAGGGTTAACTACAAGAACTTTAGATCGTGAAACACCAAGAGTGATTAAAGGTGTATTACAAGATGGATTAGAGAATTCTGCTAAACCAACACCAAATAATATTGTTGTTAATCCATACTATGATAGCAGATATTACTCTTCAATTAGTGAAGAACTATTTATAGAGAAGGATATCAATTGGATTAGAATGAGAGACATTACTTTATCTTATACACTATCATCAAAATTATTGGCTAGACAAAAATTTGTTAAATCGGCTTCATTTTTTGCAACAGCAACTGATGTATTCTTGATTACCAATTATTCTGGTGCAGATCCAATTGCTAATGGTAATAACGCGGCAACTGTGGGTGCTGGAGGTATGGCTATTGATTTTGGAAATTTCCCAACATCTTTAGGGATTAATTTCGGTGTAAGAATTGGGTTGTAAGATTAAAATCAAAAAAAAATGAAAAAATTTATATATAGTGCGGCTATACTCATCTTGATCAGTGCATCGGGATGTAAAAAGTGGTTGGATGTAAATGTTAATCCAAACAATCCACAAGTAGTATCACCCAATTTATATTTGGGTCCAATGCAAACAAACTTAGCGTTCTCACAACAATATGATGGTCGCTATATTGGTAAGTATATTCAAAACTGGGCAGAAAATACAGCTTCAGATACTTGGGATAGACATGGTTATACGTTTACTTCAGCAGATCCTGCATCTGAGCAATGGAGAACAGTGTATTTCTTATTAGGATACAATTTAATTGACATGATGCGTATTTCTGAACAAGAAGAACGCTGGGATTTATTGGGTATTGGTTATTGTTTGAAAGCTATAGGCTGGCAGCATTTAACAGATACACATGGCGAGCTAATTTTAAAGCAAGCATTTGACCAAAGTAGAAAAACTTTTGATTATGACAGCCAAGAAGACGTATATGTAGAAATACAACGCTTAGTAGACTTAGCAATCACAAATCTAAAAAGAACTGATGGTAAAGTAAACCAGGCATATTTAGCAAGTACTGATGCTATTTTTCAAGGTAACAGAGAAAAATGGTTACGTTTTGCTTATGGATTGAAAGCGTTAAATTTAAATCACCTAAGTAATAAAGGCGCAAAGTATAAACCAGATGATATTATAGCTGCTGTAGACTTGGCAATGACAGGAAATGCAGATAATGCAAAATTCAAGTTCAGTGCAGCAGGTTCTACATCTTCTAACTTCTATGGTCCGCAAAGAGGAAATCTAACTACTTTTAGACAAACTAATTTCTTTGTGAACTTAATGAATGGTACTCAATTTGGTGGTGCAGTAGACCCTAGATTAAAACGTCTACTTTTCCCATCTACAGATGGTAATGTGTACGGTATTGACCCTACTTTTGGTTACGGAACTAGTACAACAACCCAGAGACCTTTGTTGACATTTTGGGGTACAACTGCTTCTGGAGCAAATTTATCTGGAAACTACGTTTTTAATGACAAATCTAGCTACCCAATTATGACTTATTCAGAGCTACAGTTTATTAAAGCTGAAGCTGCATTTAGAAAAGGTGATAAAGTGACGGCTTTAGATGCGTATAAAAAAGGTATAGATGCACATATTGATTTTGTTAATCAAGCTAATGCGGAATCTGCAAATTCTACAGTAACACAAATTACTGCAGCAGAAAAAACAGCTTTTCTGGCGTCAGCTGCTGTGCCAACAGATCCAGCTAATTTGAAATTAGGAGATATTATGTTGCAAAAATACATTGCGCTTTGGGGTTGGGGTATTAACGAAACTTGGGCTGATTTAAGAAGGTATCATTATATTGATGCAGATCCATCTGCTCCTGCTGCTACTCAAGTTTATAGAGGTTTTGCAATTCCAGCTCCCGATCGTCTTTTTAGTGATAACAATAACAAACCTGCCTACAGATTACGTCCAAGATATAACTCGGAATGGGTTTGGAATATTGATGCATTTGAAAAAATAGGTGGTAAAAGATTAGATTATCACACTATTCCAATTTGGATTGCAAACCCTTAATTTTTAAATTATGAAAAAGAATATATTATTATTTCCAATATATCTTCTAGCGTTAGCTATGATGTTTGCATCATGTGAGAAAAACGCAGTGGTTGATATTACTACTCCATATTCAGGAGCTCAGTTTAAATACTATAACTTTGCAATTAATGGACCAACAGTCAATTTTTATGCAAATGATGTGAAAACAACTGCCACTTTAACGGCTTCTGGGGTAGAGGCTGCCACTGGAGTTAACTTTGGAGGGTTGGTGCCATTAAGAGGTTATTCTCTATCGCCAGTAGGTAGTGTTAAGTTTTCTTCTTTAACACCAAGTACTATGGTGGTAAACGCTGCTTTAGGCCAAGGACCAAACATAGAAACATCTGCTGTAACTAAAACAGTAGAAGATGGTAAAAACTATAGTTACTACACAAGTGGTATTTATGATTATGTAACTAAAAAATCTGATGCTTTTATTATAGAAGATATTTTACCAGCTCCAGATACTTCAATTGCTTATATTAGACTAGTTAATCCTGGTCATAATACAACTGCTTTATCATTAGAATTGACACAAACATTTACAAGTACTACACCAGGCGTTCCGCCACTTGTTATTGTTACAACGCCAATTACTGGTATAGTTTATAAAACAGCTTCGCCTTATATTGCGGTTAAGCAAGGTGCTTATTCTTTAAGGCTTATTGATTCTCCAAGTGGAAAATTAGTGACTAGAACCGCAACCTCATTTCTTAAAGGTAGGTTGTACACATTTACTTTACGAGGCAATTTAATTACAAATAGCCCAGCCCCTTTCCTCGATTTTACAGAGAATCGATAAATAATTTGTTAATCAAAAAAGCCCACTTGAATTTCAGGTGGGCTTTTTTGATTCTATATCTATGATGAAGCTTTATTTATAGACTCCACATAACAGTATTTAGTTCGCAATTTTCAACTTAACATACTGTATTAGAGTTATTACATAAATATTTTATCGGTTTATTCAATTATTGTATATTAGTATATACTTAACCCAATAACATATGAAAATAAAACTACTTACGTTATTTTTCGCGATGTTTCTAATGGCTACACAAGTGCTGGCCCAACAAGTTACAATTACTGGAAAAATAACTTCCACCGAGGATGGAAATCCTATTCCTGGAGTTTCGGTGAAAATTAAAGGAACCAATAATGTGGTCCAATCCGAACCAAATGGAATGTATTCCATAAAAGCAAATAAAGGGGATGTTATTCAATTTATTTATTTAGGAATGAAAACCCAAGAGCGGGAAATAAACGGTGCTGGAGCAATAAATATAGCTTTGGTATCGGATAGCCAGTCACTTGGTGAGGTTGTTGTGACCGCTATGGGTGTTAAAAAAGAGAGAAGAGCTTTAGGCTATTCAGTTACGGAGCTGAATTCAGAAGAGCTGATGAAAAACAAAAACACGAACATCATCAACTCTCTAGCGGGTAAGGCGCCTGGCGTAAATGTTACCCAATTTAGTGGTTCGGCTGGTGCAGGAGCATCAATCACCATTCGTGGAGGTAGCTCTACTGCTGAAGGCAGACAAAATCAGCCATTGTTTGTAGTAGATGGGATAATTTATGACAACTCAACTTCGGTGACTGGTAATTCCGGCACAGATGGTTTAACACGTAGTAATACTACTTATTCTAACCGTGTAATGGATATCAACCCAGAAGATATAGAAAGTTTATCTGTTTTAAAGGGAGCTGCTGCAGCTGCGCTATATGGTTCTAGAGCTGCTGATGGAGCGATAATTATTACTACCAAAAAAGGAAGTGAAGGTGTTATTCAGATAAATGTCTCTAGCAGATTAAGTACATCGCAAGCGAATAAGTTACCAGAAGTGCAAACCACTTTTGGTCCAGGTTCTTATGCTGCTAATGGTGTTTTCAGCGATTTGAATGCTTACAGTTCATGGGGTAAACCAATTGCTGCAGGTACGCCAATTTATGACAATATTGGTACTTTCTTTCAGAATGGTGCGGTATACGATAATAATGTTAATGTTTCTGGAGGTTCAAAAACAGGAAGTTTCTTTTTATCAGCATCAAATTTTGATCAATCAGGTATTGTTCCAGGAACAGGTTATGATAAGACTACTTTCCGTTTTAACGGTCAGCAGAAATACGGAAAGCTAACTGTAGATGCAAATGCAGCATATTCTGTGGCTGACATTGATAGAACCTTAACAACTTCTGGTTTGTATAGTAGTGGAGTAGGAAGTATGCAAGCCTTATATAGTTGGCCTACTATATTTGATATCAAAAATTATGTTAATCCAGATGGTACTCAATTTCGTCCTTATGCCGGAACACTTGATTTGGCCTCTGATAGAGATAATCCTTATTGGATTATTAATAAGGATAAGTTAACCTCACAAACCAAGCGCTTCACCGGAGGAGTTAGTGCTAACTATAAAATAGCGAGCTGGTGGGATTTAACTGCCCGTGTTGGTTATGATCAATATACCACCAATGATTACACCTTCATTGCTCCAGGTTCTGCACTTATTCCATTATATCAGAATGGTCGTTTAAGCAAAAATATGGTGAACTATAGTTTCATTACCTCTACAATAATGAGTAACTGGCATAAAACATTTGGAGACTTTGATGCTCATATTATGCTAGGTGGTACTACTGAAAGTAATGAAACATTACGTCAGAACCATTGGGGATATGGTTTTAATACACCAGGTACTATCAGTTTAGCCAATATCGCCAACACTAATAAGTTCTTTACAGATGCAACTGGTAAAAAGCGCTTGGTAGGTGCCTATGGAGAAGCAGGAGTATCTTATAAAAGCATTGCTTATTTAACATTTACAGGACGCAATGACTGGTCATCATCATTACCAATTGATGCCTATTCTTATTTTTATCCATCAATAAGCGGTGCATTTGTGTTTACTGAGCTACTTCCTAAAAACAATATCCTTTCTTTCGGAAAGATCAGGGCAAGCTGGGCAAGTGTAGGTAAAGATACAGATCCATATGCAACAGCAACGAATGTAAATGCACCATATACTATTGGTTCTTATACTGCTGTTGGTAACCAATGGGCTGCTGGTAATCCCAACCTAAAACCTGAAAAGCAGGATTCGTGGGAAATTGGCGCAGAGTTCAGATTCTTGAAAGGTCGCATTGGTTTAGATTATACCTATTACCATAGTGAAACAGGAAATCAGATTGGACAACCCCGTTTAGCGCAATCTGGTGGATTTATTTTTAGTACGCTAAACAGCGGTACTGTAATTAATAAAGGTATGGAGATTGCATTAACAGGAAAGCCAATTGCGAATAAGGATTTCTCATGGGATGCAACACTTAACTTCTCTTACAATAAGGGTAGGTTAGGCAGTTTTATTCCTGGAATTGCTTATTTCTATCCAACAGACGCACAGTTTGGAACAGTAAAGGCAGCATCGGTTCCTAATGGAGGTTATTTCCTTGGATTAACTGGTTCGCCATATCTTCGTGAATTAGATGCAAACAAGGCAGAAATTCCAAATGGCCGTTATCAGGTTGATCCAACCACTGGTTTGTATAAATTAAATACCAACAATCCTGTTGTAGGTAACCGTGAGCCAGATTTTATTGGTGGTTTTAATAATACTTTCCGATACAAGAACCTTTCATTTTCTTTTTTACTCGATATTCGTAAAGGAGGGGATGTGTTTAATGGTACCGAATACGCTTTGGTTGCAAATGGCTTAAGCAAACGAACATTGTTAAATGATAGACAATCGGTTACTGTAACCGGAGTGAACAGTGTTACTGGAGCAGATTTTACACAGACCTATGAAGCTGGTAAAACCTATACCATTGGAACAACTACAGTTGCAGGAACAAACATGATTCAACGCTATTGGGATAACTATGCTGCTAATTCTTATAATTTCCTTACTTCTGTAAACTGGTTAAAGCTACGTTCTGTATCATTAACTTATGATTTTAAAGATCTTGTAAAGAAAGCCAAATTTATCAAAGGATTATCTGCTTCAGTAGTAGGAACCAATCTATTAACCTGGACGAACTATAAAGGCATGGATCCTGAAGTAAGTGCGGCGGGTGGAACAGGTGGTTCTGGATCTACAGGTATAGATTACCTTGGAGTGCCGGCAGTGAGGACTTTCACTTTTGGACTAAATGTTTCTTTTTAATCAATTGAAAAATATATCATGAAAAAATTAAAATATATTATACTCGGATGTATACTCATAGGCACGGTAACTTCGTGTAAAAAATGGTTGGATGTTAACGTAGATCCAGATAACCCAAATAACCAAACGGTATTGCTAGAGAATAGATTACCTTGGATACAACACTTTTATATGTACTCAGCAGGGGTAACTAACTTCCGTACCGCTTGCCAATCGGGTGTTTATTATGCTATTGCTGCAGCTCAAAATACGTTCTCGACGACGTGGCAAGCTTCTAATTCCAATTCTACCACTCCTTACCAGACTTGGTTCGTGGCTACCTCTTCAAATGTTGAGGATATGTACAATAGTGCTAAAAAACAAGGTGCTTATCATTATATGGCTGCCGCCGATGTTTTCCACGCATTGGGTTATATGCAAATGCTAGACCTTTATGGTGAAATGCCATACAAAGAGGCAGGAACAGGAAATCCAAGTCCTAAACCAGATAATGGCAAAACCATTTATTATGGCTGTATGGCAAAATTAAACGAAGCCATTAGCTTATTTGGCAAAGCCCAGGAAGCAGGAGCACCAGCGCTTACAAGTGGAGATATGATCAATAAAGGCAATATCGACAAATGGATAAAATTATGCTGGGGATTGAAAGCACGTTACATGCTGAAACTATCAAAAAAAGCAGATGCATATAATCCAGATTCTATTTTAATCTGCTTATCTAAAGGTCCACAATCGAATGCCGACAACATAGTTGAACAAGGCCTTAACAACAGCACAGTTACGGATTATTTACTTGGAGATCCTATTGTAACAAATGGTAACTTTAATTATGCCGCTTATGGTAACAATCAGCGTATTTCGCAGTTCTACTATAATCTGTTGACAAATATGCGTGGTTCTAGTGTAACAGATCCAAGGATGACTAAAATTGTACCTGCTGCTATGTCTAACGTTAAGCTAGATGCAAACGGAAAAGTACAATCTTATGACTGGACACGTTCAGTAGGTGTGGATTCTTACGGTCCTTCAACAAGATTACAGAAGGCAGGTAGCCCTACATCTATTGTGACACCAACTTATGCTGCTGCCAATACTAATATCAAGTATACAATTTCAATTGCTGCAGATAGGGCCGATTTTATCGCATCTTTAATTGCTAAAGGAAAAACATATACTGTTAGCGGAAACGATGTGACAGTTACCTATAAGGCTGGCTCTATGTTTATCAATAGTACTAATTATGTGTTTGCTGGTGATACTACCTATGTAAGCATGCGCAGCAATTCAATCGCCACTTCTGGAAATGCAGCTCAGCCTCAAACAGATGTAAATTGGTATGTGAATGCTACCGCTTATAATGCAGGTGTAGTTGGTTCTACAGGTTCATTCCAAACTCGTCCAGTTTCTGATTTTGAAATTTTAACCTACCATGAAATGTGCTTTATAGAAGCAGAGGTATATATGAGAAAAGGTGAGACTGCCAAAGCTTATGATGCTTATAAAAGAGGCATAACAGCGCATTTGAATATGATGCAAACAAAATTGACTGAATGGCAAGGCTCTTATGGTACAACTAATCCTGATATGAGGCCAATGAATGCAGGTGATATTGCGGCTTATCTTTCAAGCAATGCGGTTGCACAGAATGCTGGGGTTTTAACTATGCAAGATATTATGTTGCAAAAGTTCGTAGCAATGGGATGCAGCCTTGAAAACTATAACGATATGCGTCGTTTTAATTTCAGCGCAGGTAATGTAGGGAACTTTGGAGTAGTTTATCCTGGTTATGATAGAGGTCCATTATTTACAGGGACTGCTCAATTAACAGGCGGTAGTAAAACTGATCCAAGATATTGGATGCGCCGTTGGGCATTGCCACCTGTATATGAAATACAATACAATTCTGTAAATACGCTAGCTTTAAATCCTCATGCTACTGACCCGAATATTTGGTCTATGCCTGTATGGTGGGATTGTGCTTCAGATGCAGAGTATCAAAATTACCTCAAATAATAGGTTAGGTATATTAATATTATATTTATAAGCCCCGTTAAAATTCTAGCGGGGCTTTTTATTGCTACTCTTCGATAAAATTTTATATTTTTGCAACAAAGTATTTAATAATGGCAAGCTTTACACTTACTCCTGAAACCTGGGAAAGGGTTAAAATTAAATTTTTAAGGAAATACCGAGATTTAACTCAAGCAGATCTTTCTTTTTCCTCTGGTCAAGAAGATCAATTAGTGCAGAAGTTAATGACCTTGGTTAAAAGAGACCAAAAATATATTGAATTTACTATTCGTAAAGCATTAGCAGATCCAAACGGCAATCGTTTATAAGCTAGTTTTAAATCCTACCACTTTTTTGTAAGTTTACCACTATTAATAAAAGGTAAATGAAGAAGGTTAAAATTGGTATCTTATTGTTTTCCATTGGCTTGTTATCATTAACATTTGCCTTTAAAGAAGATTTATTCCTAGTATCTAAAAACTTAGATATTTTCGCATCGCTCTACAAAGAGATCAACATTAATTATGTAGAGGAAACAAATCCTACAGACTTAATGCGAACTAGCATTGATGCAATGTTAGAGGGGTTAGATCCTTATACCGAGTATATTCCTGAATCTGAAATAGAAGATTATAAATTAAAATATGTGAGTACACAATATGGAGGTATAGGCGCAGGTACCTTATTTATTGAAGGAAAACTTTTTGTGAATGAGGTAAGTGAAGGAAACCCGGCTAATAAACAGGGAATTAAACCTGGTGATCAAATTGTAAAAATTAATGGAATTGATACAAAGGGAAAAGATAGAAGTCAGATTAGTCAATTATTACGTGGACCTAAAGGTTCCTCATTAAGCTTAGTTATTATAAGGGAGGGTACGGTACTTAATAAAACCTTAGTTAGAGAAGAGATTAAACAACCAAATGTATCTTATTCAGGTATTTTAGATAATCAGATTGGCTATATCCGATTGGATAAGTTCTTAGAAAATTCAGGGCAAGAAGTTGCAACTGCATTAGAAAACATCAACAAAGAAAAACCAAAAGGAATTATACTTGATTTACGTAATAATGGTGGGGGTATTTTACAAGAAGCAGTTAAAATTGTAAATCTATTTGTAGATAAAAACATTTTAGTAGTAACTCAAAAAGGAAGAAATCCTGAAAAGACAATTGCTTACAAAACAGTTAACCAACCAGTATCTCCACAAATACCATTAGTTGTTTTAGTGAATGGTTCATCAGCTTCTGCTTCGGAAATTGTTGCAGGTGCATTGCAAGATCTAGATAGAGCAATTATTATTGGACAACGTAGCTATGGTAAAGGGCTTGTACAACAAACTTTTAATCTTCCATATAATAGTTTAGTTAAGGTCACTGTTGCAAAGTATTATACACCATCTGGTCGATGCATTCAGGCTTTGGATTATGCACATAAAAACCAGAATGGTGAAGCAGAAAAGTTTGCAGATTCAGTAATGAAAGCTTATGATACAAAAGCAGGTAGAACAGTATATAATGGTAACGGAGTTTATCCAGATGTATTTGTGGCTCCAGTTAAATATAGTCCAATTACTATTTCGTTAATCAATAAAAATCTTTTATTCGATTATGCCAACAACTATAAAAAGGCAAACAAGGAAATAGAGAATGTTAAAACGTTTCAACTAAGCGATGCAAATTATACTCAATTTATTAATTCATTAGCTGATAAAGATTATAGTTACACCTCTCGAACAGAACGTTTGCTATCTGATTTACGAACAGAGGCAGAGAATGAAAATAAACTAGGTGCTGTAAGAACAGATTTAGAAGAATTAAAATCTAAAATGTTAAGTGCAAAAAAAACAGATTTGATTACACATAAAACCGAAATCAAAAGAGTTCTAGAAACACAAATTATTAGCCGTTATTATTTTGAGAGAGGTAAAATTGAGCAAGCATTCCAATACGATAAAGAAATATTACAAGCTAAAACACTATTTAATAATCAGCAACAAATGCTAGCCATTCTTAAAGGGGATGGACAGTATAAAAAAATTGGAACCCCAATAAAGTCCTCAATATCAGAAAATTAATTTGTCGCAAACTCTTGATTAACTATGTTTTAAGTTATCATTTTTGTTTTTATATGCTAAAACTTAATATTCTATTCCTGTAAGTGTTAAAAAGTGTTAAAATTTAAATTGTTGTAAATCAGGCATTTATAATTCTGAAATATTAATTTAACACATTAATGTTTTGATTCATACATACTTTTACTCATATTTAGGAATTAATTAACTATTAACTAACCTAAATTTTATTAATTTATGAAAAAACTTGTACTAAGTTTATTCATCTTGCTTACTGTAACTGTAAGTGCGTTTGCTCAAGAACGTACAGTATCAGGTACTATAAGATCAAGTGAAGACGGTCTGCCAATTCCCGGCGTTTCCGTAAGAGTAAAAGAGATATCTGGTTCTGGAGTTACAACTGGAGCAGATGGTAAATTCACTATTAAAGTTGCAGCAAATGGCAAAACTTTAGTAGTTTCTTCAATTGCATTTGTAACTAAAGAAATAGCAATTACTAGTAATGTTATTAATGTAACACTAGAAGGAGATTCTAAAGCATTAGCTGAAGTAATTGTTACAGGTATTGGTGGTTCTAGAGAAGGTAAGTCTATTGGTTATTCTGCAACTCAGATTAAAGCAGCAGATTTGACAGTAGCTAGAAATACTGATATTAGTACTGCTTTAACTGGTAAGGTTTCAGGAGTTCAATTAAATGGCTCGCCAAGTTCTACTTTTGATAATGCGTCAATTATTGTACGTGGTATCAATGGTTTCAGTGTTGGTTCACCTTTATTTATACTAGATGGAACACCAACTATTCAAGAAAACGTTAATATGGATAACGTAGAAAGTGTAACTGTGCTTAAAGGTGCGGCAGCAACTGCAATCTATGGTCAACGTGCATATAATGGTGTTGTTGTTATTACAAGTAAAAAAGGTGTTAAAGGTCAGAAACCATCAATTGAATTTAGTTCTACTTATAGCATGGATAAAACCTCTATTTTACCTGATTATCAGAACGAATATGGAGGTGGTTATACTGCTGATTGGATTAAATTTGTGTATAATCCAGCAATCCATCCAGCTTCTTGGGCTGCTTTCAATGGTCAGAACATGTTAGATTATGGTGCTGATTCAAGTTTCGGTCCAAAAATTGATGGAACGCAATATAGATCTTGGTCAAGTTGGTATCCTGAAAGAGCTAACTTTGGTAAAACTGAAGCTATAACAGCTCATCCAGACAATGTGAAGGATTTCTTGCAAACTGGAGGTAATTTTATTAATAACCTAGCATTTGCTACTGCTGGAGAAAACTCTGCTATAAGAATAGGTTATACAAACCAAAATAGAACATTAGTTCAGATTAACTCTAAACAGATTAAGAATACTATCAATGCGGCTGGAAGTATCGATTTTAATGACCATTTCAGTGCTTCAACTGATATTCAGTTCATGAAGGAATACAGAAAAGGACAGCCATACGAAACTTATCGTAATGATGGATTAAATATTGTGCAAGGTTTCAACCAGTGGTTCCAAAGACAATTGGATATGAATGAATTGAAAGAATTTCAAACTACAGCAGCTGGTACTCCAACTTCATGGAATATCGGAAACCCTAATGGTACTGGAAACATAGCATCTATCACACATCCTCAATACTGGGATAATCCATTTTGGGTAGCGAAAAGCAATTACCAAACCTATTCTAGAAATCGTATTGTTGGTAATGTTAGCTTAAAATATAAAATCAATTCTGCCTTTGCAATTAATGGAGCTGTTCGTACTGATATTAATAATGGACAGAGCGATGAAAGAATGGCTACTGGTGGTTTACAGTTAGATTATTATAAAATAAATCAATTTATAAATAATGAGTTTAACTATGAAGCAAACGCTACATATAAAAAAGTGTTTGGTGATTTTAGCGTTGATGCGTTATTAGGAGTTAACTTAAGACAAAATCATAACGAAGGTTTAAATATGAGTACTGAGGGTGGTCTAACCTTCCCTAATTATTTTAACATTGCTGCTTCATTGTCTAGACCAACTACAACAAATACGGTTTATGAGAAAATGGTAAGAAGTGCCTTGGGTAAAGTTTCATTAGGCTATAAAGGCTTCCTTTATGTGGATGTAACAGGTAGAAATGATTGGTCGTCTGTATTTGCGCCTGATTTAAATTCTTACTTCTATCCATCAGTTTCAGGATCATTTATTGCATCTGAATTCTTCCCAGCATCTTGGAAAAACACTTTCTCATTTGCGAAAATCCGTGCATCATACGCTAGAGTAGGTAATGATTTAGATCCTTATCAATTAGATCCTGCATACAATAGAAATAATCCTTATGGTACTAATGCATCATTAAATATTGGTGATCAATTACGTGATGGTAGAATTAGACCAGCATTAACAGGTACTTTTGAAGTAGGTACAGAATTGAAGTTCTTTAAAGATCGTTTGAGTTTCGATTTTGCTTACTATAAGTCAACTAACGAGGATCAGATTTTAAATGTTACTGTAAATAACGCAACAGGTTATAGCACAAGTTTAATTAACGCAGGAAAATTAACAAACAGAGGTTTTGAGTTGTCAATGAATGTAACTCCTATTGCATCTAAAAATGTAACTTGGAATTTAACAGCAAACTTAGGCTACACAAAAACTATTGTAAATAAGATTACTGATAACCAACAAAATGCTATCTATCAAACTTCAACTTTCTTTGGTAATACACTTAACTTAAGAGAAGGTAAAGAATGGGGATATGTATTAGGTCGTAAATTCAATAGAGATGCTAATGGAAATGTAATCATTAGCGCATCTGGCTTCCCTACTTTTACTACTAATCAAGAAATTGGTTATGCCCGTCCTAAATATTCAGGAGGTGGTTACAGTAGTTTAAGAGTATTCAACTTTGATTTAGGACTTTCATTCGATTGGCAAAAAGGTGGTTTATTTAACTCTACTACAAGAGCATTTAACATGGGTAGCGGTTTATCACAAGAAACTGTTGGCTTAAATGATAAAGGCATTGATTGGAGATTATCACCATCAGTAGGTGGTGGTTACAAATTTGCAGGTGTATTAGCTAATGGAACACCTAATACTAAATATGTAGAGGCAAGTGATGCCTTTTATACTGGTATGCAAAACGGCGCCGGTGAAATGTTCATGATTAACGCTTCTTATTTTAAATTAAGAGAGGTTCGTTTAGGCTATAGCATTCCACAAAGCTTCTTAAGCAAAATTAAAGGTGTTAAAGGTGCTAATGTAGCATTTACAGTAAGCAATGCTTGGTTGATTTCTGCACCTGGCAAGAAATATGGTGTTGATCCATCAGAAATAGAAAACTTCTGGCAAGAAGGTGGTCAGTTGCCTGCTTCTAGAAGTTACGGTATCAACTTAAGATTAACTTTTTAACGACAAATACAGATGAGAATTTTTAAATATCTTTCACTAATAGCAATTGGCGGTGTTGTTATGAGTAGTTGCTCAAAATTAGAAGATTTTGGCGACATGAATGTTAACCCTACTGTAGTGGCAGTACCTACTACAAGAGCTTTATTAACAAATGCTGAACAAAATATTCCCGGATTGTTTTCTGGATCGGATATTAATAGCGTAATGTTAGCTCAATACCTTTCTGAAGGTCCTTACCTTACCAATTCTAACTATGCTCCAATAAATACTGGTATAGCGTATGGTGGGTTTTATACCTCTCCCTTAATTCAGTTAAAAACTATTATTGATTACAATAATAGCGGTAGTGTTTCAGCTGCTCCTGGTGCTAACGGTTCTAAAAATAATCAGTTAGCAGTTGCTAGAATCCTAAAAGCATTTATCTTTTGGAAGTTAACCGATAGATGGGGAGATTTACCTTATGAAGAGAGTTTGCAAGGAAATGCAAATATTACACCAAGTTTCCAAAAGCAAGAATTAATTTATAAAGACATCTTTAAGGAACTTAAAGAAGCTGCTGCACAGATTGATAATGCTGGAAACGTTACTGGTGATATTATCTTGAATGGTGATATGGCGGCTTGGAAAAGATTTGCGGCAACTCAACGTTTAATAATGGCGTTGCGTATGTCTAAAGTTTACCCTGGAGCTTCAGAATTAGCAGCTCAAGAGTTTAACGCTGCTTTACCAGATGTAATTGGTTCTAACGCACAGAATATCACTTACAAATATATTGCTGGAGATCCAAATAATTATAACCCTTGGTATAGTAACTATACAGTTAGCAATAGAAATGATTATGCCATTTCGACAACACTTGTTAATATAATGAAAAACAATGGTTCTGGCACAGATCCTCGTTTACCGAAATATGGCGAGGTTTTAGCTGGCGGAGTTGTTGGTTTACAGTATGGTCGTACCACTGCTATTAACATTCCTAATGCTTTTAGTAGAGTTGGAGATGCATATAGAACTCAAAGTGCTCCATCACCTATTTTCACTTATGCACAAGTACTTTTTGCAAAAGCTGAAGCAGCAAAAAGAGGTTGGATAGCTGGTGGTGATGCAAGTGCTGCTACTTATTATAATGATGGTATAGATGCTTCTTTAGCTCAAAATGGAGTAGCGGATGCAACATTCAAAACCCAAACAGGTATAGTATATAACCCACTTACTGGTTATGAGCAAATTGCTACTCAGAGATATGTAGCTACCTATTTGGATGGTTTCGAAGGATGGGCTGAATGGAGAAGAACTGGTTACCCTACATTGGCTCCGGGACCGAATAGTACATTACCAGCCATTCCAAGAAGAATCGTTTATCCAGCTAGTGATAAAACAACAAATAAAGTAAACTACGATAAAGCAGTTGCACAACAAGGACCAGATAGTCCTGCAACTAGAGTTTGGTGGGATAAACCATAATTTAAACTTTATAATAATTTAAAAAAAGACCAGCAATTGCTGGTCTTTTTTGTTAAATTTACTTTAAAAGTACTGCTATGAAAATATTAAAATTAAGTTTAGTTAGCCTGTTTATTATAATTTCTCATTTATGCATTGCCCAAAATGCCATAATTGCTAGAATAAAAGGAACCCCTTTCTTAAATGAAAACAAGAATATTGTTGAGGGATCCCCCTATTTGTTTGATGACTTTAAAGAAGGAATTTTTTTTGTTGAGAATGGCAGAACACCGGTTAATAATCTGCAGATTAAAATTAATTTAGTTACTAATCAGGTTTCTTATAACACTGATAAAGGTGAATTTAAGCCTGATGATCCAATCAAAAAATTCATTATCAAGGAAGGTGATGAGAGTCATACTTTTCAGAAAGGCTTTCCAGAGATAGATAAGGGAGGCACTGAAACGTACTATGAGGTAATATATGATGTATCATTGCCTATAGTTCTCAAAAAATATGTTAAAACAGTATTAATGGCTAAACAATATAATTCTTCAAAAACTACTGAAACTTATTTAAATAGCATAAAATATTATGTTTTTAATTCAAATTCAGAAATGACCAGGTTTTCAACTGATAAAAAAGCATTTTCAACGTATTTCCCAAATAAAGAAAATGAGATGTTGATGTTTTTAAAGGAAAAAAAGATAAACGTTAAGTCAGATAGTGGATTAAAAGAACTATTTGAGCATTATTCAAAGATCAAATAGTATTATACTGCGTGTAACCTTACTTTAAGCCCATCCATAGATGGGTTTAATTGTAATTGGCAAGCTAACCTAGAATTGGGTAATAAATCAGGTAGCGTATCTAACATCGCATATTCATCATCGCTCATTTCATTAAGCTTTTCTTCGCCTTCCATAACATCTACACAACAGGTTGCACATAAAGCCATGCCACCACAAGTGGCTAAAATATCATATTCACTAGCTTTCAAAAACTCCATTAGGCTTAAACCCATATCTGTAGGGGCAGTTAATGTGCTAACATTACCTTCGCGGTCCTCAACTTGTATTGAAATATCGTTTGTTTCCATTCTTAAAATTCAGTTACGCCATTAACAGTAGTATATTTCATTGTGTATTTAATTCCTGGGTTCATATACTGATAAGCGCTATGGCTCATCAAAGCGGCTTCATGGAAACCACATAGAATCAACTTTAATTTATTAGTATATGTATTAATATCGCCAATGGCATAAATACCAGGTATATTAGTGGAGTAGTCGTCGGTATTTACTTCAATGGCACTTTTACTTATGTTTAAATTCCATTGCTCTATAGGGCCTAATTTAGGGCTTAAACCAAATAAAGGAATTAGATGGTCAGCTTCAAAAGAAGTAGTTTCCATGGTTCTATTATGAATCACTTCGACTTTCTCTAATTTACCTTCCCCGGTAACTGAATTCAAATTGCTATTCAATACTAGGTTTATTTTTCCGCTTTCTGCTAGTTCCATTACTTTAGCAACCGAATCGGGCGCCCCACGGAAGCTTTCACTTCTATGTACTAATGTTAACTCAGAACAAATGTCAGCTAAGAAAATAGTCCAATCTAAAGCAGAATCACCACCACCTGCAATTACCATTTTTTGATCACGAAATTTTTCAGGATCTAAAATCATGTAATTAACACCTCTTCCATTTTCGAACTGTTCTAAGCCAGCTACAGCAGGTTTACGAGGCTCAAAACAACCTAATCCGCCAGCTATAACAACTACTTTAGCTTCGATAATAGTGCCCATGTTAGTGGTTAACACAAAATCAGCTTCTCCGCGTTTTTCTAAACCTTCAATTCTTTCACCCAATGTATAACCTGGATGAAAAGGTTTGGCCTGCTCTACTAAGTTGTCAATTAATTCTTGAGCCAACACTGTTGGATATCCTGGGATATCATATATAGGTTTTTTAGGATAAATTTCTGAAAGTTGACCACCAACTTGAGGTAAGTAATCAATAAGATGGCAACGCATTTTTAATAATCCGGCTTCAAAAATGGCAAATAAACCCACAGGTCCGGCGCCAATAATGGCTATATCAGTAGAAATCATGTGTTAAAATTTGAGGCAAAGTTACAAAATCGTGAACACTATTTAGATATGTTCCAAATTATTTTAAATAATATCTATTAATTCAGTAGTTTTTATTTTATAAAAATGATATTATTTAACTGGACAGAACTATATTTTGTGTTAGTATATCATACTCAAAATAGTAAGATGCTAAAAATTAACCATTTTCCGCTACCTTTGATTTATACATGGACAAAAACATTTATTTCGCCTCTGATTTTCATTTAGGGGCACCTAATTATGATGAAAGTCGCAAACGTGAAGAACGTATTGTAAGTTGGTTAAATTTTATTGAACCAACTTGTGCGGAACTCTTTTTAATGGGTGATGTTTTTGATTTTTGGTTTGAATACGGTAAGGTTATCCCAAAAGGGTTTGTTCGTTTGCAAGGTAAATTGGCACAAATGGCTGATGCTGGGATTAAAATCTATTTCTTTAAGGGAAACCACGACATGTGGGTGAATGATTATTTTACCAAAGAAATAGGAATCGAAATTATTAGCGACCAATTAATTATTGAACGAAATGGGAAGAAATTTTATTTACATCATGGAGATGGATTAGGTCCAGGAGATGCCAAATATAAATTTTTAAGAAAGATATTTAGGAACCGATTTTGTCAGTGGTTATTTGCGGTTTTACCCCCACGTATTGGGTTATTTATTGCTAATGGATGGTCAGGGAGTAGTAGAGTTGCCAGTAATAAAAAAGAAGTATTTTTGGGGAATGAAAATGAGTGGCTAGCCATTTTTGCTAAAGAGCAACTAGAAAAGGAACACTTTGATTATTTTATTTTCGGTCATCGACACCTGCCTCTTGATATTCAATTGAATGCAAATAGTCGTTATGTAAATATTGGCGAGTGGATTAACTATAATTCTTATGGAGTTTTTGATGGAGTGAATTTAAGATTGGAATATTTTAAGTAATGGATAAAATATTTAAACTTAATAGTTACTCTTAACAGAAAACTGAAACTGAGATTTTTTCCTTATTTTTGCATCTTATTGCACAGGCTTGTGTTTAATAAACCCGATTGAAGTGGAATTTTCTTTTTCTGAAAATTTTAAACGTAAAGCGGGACTTGCTTTGTTTTTTGTAACGAAGCGTATTTTCAAAAGAATTTAAAACTATGTTAGAGAAATTAGAAGCGATAAAGGTGCGTTGGGAAGATGTAGAGGAGCAATTGAGCAATCCTGATACAATACAGGATATGAAGCGTTTTGCTGCTTTGAATAAAGAATATAAGGACTTAGGCAAGATTGTAGATGGGTATAAAATCTACAAAAATGTGATGAGTAATATTGAGGCAAACAAAGAGATTTTGAGCACGGAAAAGGATCCAGAAATGCGTGAGATGGCAAAAGAGGAGTTGGATTTATTGTTGGCACAACAAGAGAAAATGGAAGAGGATATCCGTTTGATGTTGATACCAAAAGATCCAGAAGATGCTAAGAATGCCGTTTTTGAGATTAGAGGTGGAACTGGTGGTGATGAAGCAGCGTTATTTGCGGGTGATTTATATCGTATGTACAGCCGTTATTTTGATCAAAAGGGTTGGAAGGTTGAAACGGTTGATGTAACTGAAGGGACCGCTGGTGGATATAAAGAGGTAATTTTAAAGGTAAGTGGAGAGGATGTTTACGGCCAATTGAAATATGAATCGGGTGTGCATCGTGTACAACGTGTTCCTGATACAGAAACGCAAGGTCGTGTGCATACATCGGCGGCATCTGTGGCTGTTTTGCCAGAAGCTGAAGAAATTGATTTGTACATTAATCCAGCAGATATCGAATTGCACACTTCTCGTTCTGGAGGTGCTGGTGGTCAAAATGTAAACAAAGTTGAAACTAAAGTTCAGCTAACACATAAACCATCTGGAATTGTAGTAGTTTGTCAGCAAGATAGATCGCAATTAGGTAACCGTATTATAGCAATGGAAATGTTGCGTAGTAAGCTATATGATATTGAATTGCAGAAAAAGAATGGTGATGTTGCGGCTAGACGTAAGACTATGGTGTCAACTGGGGATAGATCTGCTAAGATTAGAACTTACAATTATCCGCAAGGAAGAGTAACTGATCATCGCATTGGTTTAACTTTATATAACTTAAGTGGTGTAATGGATGGTGGCGTACAAGAGTTGATTGATGCCCTACAATTTGCAGAGAATGCAGAAAAGATGAAAGAAGGTGCTGTCATTTAATGACTTACAATTATTTTAACTTTTTTGTTGTAAAATAAATTAAAGACACTATATTTGCAATCCCAATCCGAAAGTGATTTTGTTTTGGGAAAACGGGCCGGTAGTTCAGCTGGTTAGAATGCCGCCCTGTCACGGCGGAGGTCGCGGGTTCGAGTCCCGTCCGGCCCGCTGAGCGGGAGAATTGAAAAGTTCTCCCGCTTTTTTATGCGATATTATTTTGCAAATAGTTGATTTTCATGATTTTATGTTTCGAAATCCCTGAACCATTAGGGGTTCGATGAGGAAAAAATACAATTAGCTGATTTTCAATTGATTGAAGCTTTAAGTGAAGAGAGGGTAAACGGGACTCGAACCAAGTATCTATACTTATCTAATTTTCTAGGTTTTCAAGTTCATTTTCTTTCCCATAACATTCTTCAAAAGTCATTCTAACTATTATGTTAGAAATTAACTTTATGAGTGCATCCCGTTTTTGTTTTTTGGTTTTCAATGATGAAAATTCATCATCAACCTTCTTTTTATTACTAGCTGATTTTACCTTCATAGGCAGGAAATAATAATAAATATGCGGAATAGTCTTGAAGCTAATGTTAACCCATTATTACTTTTAAGTAAGTGTTTGGCTGCTTGTCTATTGTAGTAAAACCACTATGAAAAATCAGTGGCTATTCTCCTGCGCTCCTAAAAATATCAGCAAATTCTAAAAGTTCCTTGGTGCTTCTGGCAAGGCAGGAAAGCTTAGAAAAGACAACCCTGTTGATCTTCCCGTTTCTAATGTCATTTAACATTCGTTGAGACTCGAGAAGCTTTATTACAGTCTTACCGCTTATACCGTCAAGGCGGTATATTTTAACTAAGTCCCATCCTTTACCCTTAATATATTGCCTAGCACGTAATTCGTGGTGTTCAGGGCTTTCGTCCTTGACCTGCATGTCGGTGGATACGCGAATCCAAATCCCAACTTTAATCAGTTTTTCCATTTAGGCCAAGTTATCGAATATTATGGGCCAAAAGGAATTGGTCTGGGCCTGTTCAATATCAAACTATTTTCCAATATTGGAATAACAATATTATTTGGGGAAGCGTACACACAAAGAAATGAGCTTCTAGAAATCTAACCAAATCTTAACAGGCCTGAATTTAAAATGCGATAGTACATGGCTTGTGAGGAAACATCAAAAATCTTCGCCAGGTTTTTGATATCATCTTCGCTTCCCAAATCAAAATCAATTTTTTCGATAGCTTCTTTAAGCAGATGATCCGGCATAAGAATATATGCGGCAAATGTATTTGCCTCTCGTTCCAAAATTTGTGTCTGTTCTGAAAGGCCAGAATGTGTACTTCTGAAAATTGCATTGAAACCCTTGTCCATGAACATTGATGATTGTTCTCTATGCAGCACGAAATGTCCAAATTCATGTGCAATCGTGAAACGTCTCCTCACCCGTGATTCACTTTGGTTGTATCCAATTACTCCCTTGCCATCTTGGATAACCAAAACCCCAGATATGTCATCTTCAAAATCGAAAGGAGAAACGGTCAGTCCAGCTCTTTTGGCAACATCTTCAATTTTAATAGGGAGACTATATAATTTCATTCCCTGTAAAATATCATCTACTTGCTTTTTTATAAACTGTATGGATCTGCTATGGGTGCGAGTATTCATGTAGTTATTTATTAATTTGGCTTAAGAACTGCTGCATAGAGTTTTTAACACGCTCATTAAGATTAAGCATAGAGTCCGCAACTACCGCCGAAAAGTCCACTTCTGGAACCTCAACATTTTCTTCGAGCCTTTCAATATTCAATTCAACAGGGATTAAGTCAATATAGTCTACTTTCAGAATCCTGGCAATGGTAACCAGTAAAAATATGGATGGACGTTGTCGACCCTTTTCTATATTAACAACCGAAGCCCTTGTCATGTTTAACAATTCTGAGAATACTTCCTGACTGATATTTGCATTCAGTCGAAAATTTCTAATCCTTTCGCCGATTTGTTCGTAAAAAGATTCTTCTGAGATAGCACTCATAACTTGTTGATTTTAAATATCATAATACAAAGATGATTATTATTTAGAAAATATCCAAATAATTTTGCAATATTTAACAAATAAATAATTTTATAAAATTTTACATTTTATTTGGTTTTGTAAAATTTCGGCCTATATTTGTAAAGAAATAAAAAAAGCCAAGAGCAGAGCTCTCAGCTTTGTAAATTTTTAAGGTAGTCAATTAGGCTTTGCCAGCCTCATTAAAAACCTCCTTTGATCCGTGGTTGTTTCAAAGATAGTGACTACCTTTCATATTTACAAGCAAATAGGATAAAAACCTATTGAGAAGCAATCTTGGTCAGTCATGCAAATTAAAATTTAATTCAGGCAATACTACATTTTTAATTCCGCTGCAGCAGTTGCTGCCCCAGTCTCCATGGGAGGCTCAATTAATAGTATTCTAATTAAAATTTAATTTGTTAAAAAAATGGAAGATAAATCTTTCTCGGCTGAAAAGCCCCAAGTCTATAAAGCTACAGTTAATGATAAGAAAATAACTGTAAAAACACCAAAAATTACCGGTGCTGAACTATTAAAGGAAGCTGGAATCAAAGATCCAGAATGCCATACGCTATACCAAAAGCTAAAGGGCGACTTCAAAAGAATATCAATGGATGAGATTGTTGATCTTGGTAACCAAGGTACAGAGCATTTTGTTACCAAAGAAGCTGAAGTATTCAATTACCTGGTGGATGGAGAACCAGAAACAACGGACAAGAAGACTCTGACACCAGTTCAGATCATGGAGCTGAATGCTGTCGACACCAAACAGTTCTATCTTGTGCAGCTGAGGGACAAAGATGCAGAGATCAATTATGCATTCTCACCAGAAGAGTCGATCAAGATGCACTGCAGGGGTATGAGGTTCGTTACCCGCAAATGGCTTGACCTAGTCGATATAGAATCTTACGGTAAGGAATGTAAAGAAGTTCCCCCTGCTAGAATTTATAGGATCAAGGTGGATAAACGCTACCACGATTGGAACAGAAGGTTTATTACCGTTGCTGAACTTATCCAGTTGGAGTACCCGAACAGCTCGGCCCAGTTTGAGGTTTACAAGTTTGTGAACACTAGCCCAAAGCCGATTAAGCTTGGTTTATCGGAACAGGTAGATTTGACAGAAAGATGCCTGGTCAGGTTTACCATACAGCCAAAGGAACAGACTGATGGTTTGCAGTCTGTTGAGGAAGACGTCGTTCTTCGCAGGGAATTTAACCTGCCAGAAGAGGATGTCGATTTTTTAAATGGTCTTGGCCTCCCTTGGGAGGCCATTGGCAATCGTACCACTGGCGGAGGAATGTGGATATTGCTCCATGAATTTGTGATACCTGAGGGTTATCACCAAAAACATGCCACCGTTGCGCTCATGATTGCCCCTTCTTATCCTGCCACGGAAATAGACATGGCATATTTCTTTCCAGCTTTGACTAAAATTTCAGGGAAGGGCATAAATGCGTTGGCGGCTCAGCCTATAGACGGGAAAACCTATCAGCGTTGGTCCAGGCACCGTGCTCCAGGCCAATGGCGTCCGGGGGTCGATAACATTGCTAGCCATCTATGTCTGGTTGAGAACTGGTTGATTAAAGATTTGGGGAGATAGGAAATGAACACACTTAGGATTTCAGGTCATCATTATGGCCAACTAAAGGAGCATTTGTTCCCTGGAGACAACAAGGAGGCCGTTGCAATAGCTCTTTGCGGCAGAGGAACATTCAACAGCAACGAGCAGTTTCTGATTCAGGAACTTTTGCTCGTACCATATGAAGTCTGTGACAGGAAGCACGATTATATTAATTGGCCAACCGACATTATCAATCCATTCCTAGAGAGAGCTGCAAAACGTGATTTGGCAATCGTAAAGTTTCATTGCCATCCAGGACCTGGAATACACGAGTATTTTTCAGATTTGGATGATGTTGCGGACGACACGTTGTTTAAGAGTATCCAATCTTGGCTCGACAACGAGCATAGCCACGCAAGTTGTATTATGCTTCCTGACGGTCGCATTTTTGGCAGAGTATTCAAAGGAGAGATGCAGAGCGAACCTATGCACAAAGTCCTGATTGCCGGAAGCGACGTACTGATTTGGCGCTATACAGAAGACGGATCGAAAATTGCGGAGGATGCGCAGCTACGTAATAGACAGGCCTTCGGAGAAAAAACAGTTTCCGAGCTTAACAAGATGAAGGTAGGAATAGTTGGTTGTTCAGGAACAGGCAGTATTACTATTGAGCAGTTAAAAAGACTGGGGGTAGGCGAACTGGTGCTGGTCGATCCCGACTATATCGACGGCCTTAATTTAAACAGGATAATCGGGTCTAAACGTTCAGATGCTGAAAGCAACGTGCCTAAGACCGAAGTGATGAAGAGAGAAATAGATGCTTTGGGCATAGGCACTAAAGTAACTGTTTTCTATTCGGACATATCAAAAAGAGAAGTAGTCAAAGAGCTTGCTGATTGCGACTTTCTGTTCAGCTGTGTGGATGGTGCGGAGGGAAGGCATATTCTGAACCTTATATCATCCTTTTATGTTTTGCCTTTGATTGACATGGGCGTCAAATTGAACGCAGATGGGCAAGGAGGAATCAACAACATCTTCGGACAGGTGCATTTTGTCCAGCCCGGAGGATCAAGTCTATTGAATAGGCACCAGTATGGCTTGGACAGACTCCTTTCGGAATCTATCAAAAGGATTGATGGGGAAGAACATGCAAGGAACCAGTATCTGGCAAGTGTTTCGGAAAGCAGTCCAGCAGTTATAAGTATAAACATGCAGGTTTCAGCAACGGCTGTAAACGATTTTTTGGCTCGCATCCATCCATTCAGGAACATGCCGAATTCTGAGGTAGACGTAATAAAGATAGACTATACCGATTGCGTTTCCTATTCCGAACAGATGAAAGAACCATGTGCCTTCTTCAATAAATGGATTGGGAAAGGTGATATTGAGCCGTTATTGAACAGTCCAGAATTGAGCAGGCATGTTGAGAAAGTTTATTAGTTGGATAAAAGCGTTATTCAGGAAGAAGACGCTATACGGATATAAAACGGTAGAAGATGTCCCGGATAGGATGAAAGATAAGATGGTCTACCTCATAAGCAATCAGGGATATGTCTGGCAGTGTGTTCTGCTATGCCCATGTGGGTGCGGTAAAAAGCTCTACACAAATCTGATGGATGACTTCGACCCATGTTGGAAATATGTGATAGAAGATAAAACGATTTCTCTTAAACCATCGATTGACCGATTGGTAGGTTGCAAAAGCCATTTCTTTCTCAAGCACGGAAAGATCATCTGGTGCTAATCGCGCCTTTCCGACAAAAAACAAACAATCTAGAAAAACTTTTCTGGATTGTTTGTTTTTATAGAAATTGATATTTAGATTAGTATAGCAATTTCAATCTAACGTTAGTATCTTTGCCGTCCCAAAAACGGCATGAATTAATTTTTTATTATGGAAAAACTTCAAGCATCACAGATTTTAGTGCCAGGCGCTGAAATCAAGGCTATTAGGCTAAAGCAGTCTAAAGCCGTGAAAGACGCTATCGCTGCTACCATTAAATTGCAAGAAGAAATCCTCAAGTTAAAAGATGTAGATCAAGAAACGCTAAAACTTGTAGTACAGTTATAATATAGTGTTTTGAAGATTCTCGCTTTCAATGAGGATAATCTAGCGTCCTCACTCTCAAATAAATATACAACACCGGAACAGGTTAAGATCAAGCAGCACTATAAGTATTTCTGGAAATACTTAAGCAGTAAGGAACTTGGCGCAAAAACCATCTTGATAGAAGAAGGTTATGTAAGCCGTGATTATCTCCACGACTATGCCTCCTATTATGCACTATGTTTCGAAAACTATGACAAGGTATGCCGTAGGGTACATTTTTTTGATACCAAGTTTACAAAAAAGACGTTTCAGGAAAACATCCTGAAAACAAAAGAAAATGCAAAGGAATTCTGGAGTCATTATGTAGGTTTCATTGTAATAAAGCCTATTCCCGTTAAAATGATAGGCTATTCCGTTCTGAAGACCTACTCCAATGGTGAAAACCTAAGTGACCGCAATTTTTGGGGGTTAAGAACATATAGGATCAACTTGTACGGCACCGAATTAAAACTCAGATCCCTAGCCTTTCAGGAACAGGATTCCGTTATCGCAGCCTGTGCCACAACCGCCATCTGGTCTATGTTGAACAAGGCGGCGGTAGATTTTCACACCATCCTAAAATCTCCGAGTCAGATAACTTTGGATGCGGACAATGTTTCACCAGATGGGAGCCGCCTTTTTCCGAACAAAGGCCTTAGCATCCTGCAGATTTCACAGGCCATATTGAATTCTGGCCTTGTATCCGAAATTAAGGAGGCTGACCTCCGGACCGCAGTCCATCCTTTCAAGGTTGTCAGCAACCATTATCTCAAAAAAATAATTAATGCGTATTCTGGAATAGGTATTCCAATAATTCTCGTTATCAGGGTTCCGAATGGAGGACAGCATGGTCTCCATGCCATAACGGTATCTGGTTTCAAATCTCTTGCTCCACAGCCGATAGTTCCTCAAAAGAAAATGAGCTACATGTCGGATAACATCGATAAGATATATGCTCACGACGATCAATGGGGACCTTTCGTGAGGATAAATTTTGATGGGGACCATAATCTGATAACTCCATGGACAGAAGGACATAAGCAAAAAGAACCTACTCTTGTTAAAAGTATCGTATTGCCCATATATCCTAAAGTTCGCATTTCATTTCAGGATCTTGAGGTTATTGTTGCTGGCCTAGATACCATATTGACCTTTTTCTTCGATGGCGTTATTGTAGCCGACCTTGTGTGGGATATCAAGATAGAATACAGTGAAAAATACAAGAAAATAATTAAAGGGTCCGGTCTTGAAGCCTCAAAGAAAATTGAACTACTTACTACCAGTTTGCCGAAGTACGTTTGGATCGCATCTTGTCACATTGGTGAACATAAGTTGATGTGCTTTACCTTTGACGCTACCAATATCAACCATGCGATGATTGGCCTAAGCGTAATATCTTACCTACCAGATAATATACAGGGCGAGCTGATAAAATTCTTGGAATTAAACAGAGATAATCTACAATACCTATTCAAGCATATGGCAAGTGAACGGTACTATGAATTTCTGATTAAGGAACTTTCCAAAAAATAATTGACAAGAGAGCTAGTCAACGGTCGTTTTAAACATGGCCTTTAATTGTCATTACCTGCATACGCCCAAGAATAGATTATAGGTCTAGTTTTGACAAACCTGGAGGATATTCGACAGTAATTCTAGGACGAGACAAAGTGTAATAAGAGGCTTTGGCGTAGCAAAAGGCGGCATTCATATCAAGTTGATCGAAGCTAAAAATCAGTCAACTGGACACTTTCAAGCGAAAGGGACTGCACACTTTGAAGCGGAAAAAAGTGACCACTTTGAAAGAAAACAGGTGGCCACTTTTAGGATATCCTCCATTTATTTGCCTTATCCAACAAAATTTCGAGTTTTAGCAGATGTTTAGGAGCTGGAATTCGTTTCCCATTTTCCCACTCTGTTACTGTTGACGGGTCAACTTTCAGGAGGTTCCCAAGCGCATCCTAGAAGTGGTTCCATTTCTATGTTTGTAAGCCTTTATCCTTCCTGATCGACATTGAAATACAGTTGGCCAAACAGGAAGAGATCGAAGAGTAAAACTTAATCTTGTACTGACATCGCAGGAAATCCTCGGCTTGTTTATGGTATTAACTCCATAAAGTTGCTGATTTTTAAACTTGGATTATTACAAATAATAGGTTCAATTATTTCTAAAATTAGCAATAGATATTCAAAGAGTCTCTTGAACACAATAGACCTTGTATATTTGCATTCTTGGTTAGTGAGCAGATCCAAAATCGAAGTCGCTGTAGTTAAATATAGAGGTTAGTTATACCTAACTGTTAAATTCTATTCCCGTATTTTCTTTTGGTTTTAGGTTTTGTTCTGCCTAACGGATTGGTAAGTAGTATAGAGTTCCCAACTCTATTTCCAATTGATTTATCTAACTCTATATTACCAATGAATGTTAAAAGGGGTACAAGGGGTTCGATTGTAGCCCCGTTCAGCCCGCAAAAAAAGCCTTAACGAAAGTTGAGGCTTTTTCTGTTTATGGCTTTTTGGATTCTACGATTATTTCAATCGCTTAGGTAAAAAGGTTAAAATAATACTTTTAAATTTCGCCAATACATCCCAAAACTTTCTATTGCTATCTACATCACTTTCCCCACAATCAATAATATCACTTCTATTAATAATAAAATCTGCAGCTTCCTCAACCAATTTTAAGCTGATTAGATTTTTCATCGCTTTAGCAAAATAACTAGCGTATGCGTGTGCCCATATTTCTATGATAAAGGAATCATTGTCAATTGCTAGTTCTTTCCCGAAATAGCTCAGGTAATCTGTTTTAATGCTATTTACCAATACTTCAGAACGCTGCTCGATATCGGTAGTCAAAAATTTTTGTAATGCTTTAGGTCTTTTAATTCTGATGAGTTTATTTTCAAAAAAGACAACTAATTTGCAATCATTTAGCTCATATATCTTTTCCATTTATATAAGCTTTTTTCATGTAGGTTAACACTTCATCATTTACATCTTCTGGCAAATAAATTCTTAAATGGTGGTTGTAATCATTACTTCCTGGAACTGCTGCTATTTTGCGGAAGCAATAATTATCTTCAAAGGGTTCTTTAAAAGGAAATACAATATCAATAAAATCTTTTCCTAGTTTAATAATATAAGCAAATCGTTTATTAGCCGATAGCGCTATCATCGTTTTTGTCGCGTGTAATTTTATATCTCCTACTTCTTTGTATTTAGTAATAAAATGATTGAACAAATCAATTGTTTTATCACTTTTTCCAATAAGGAAGTCATCAATTGTTTTATCTCCACAATAATGGATTTGATTAGGATTCTGAAAAGTTTGATTGCATAAAACGCAAGTCCACATATTGAATGAGCAAATAAAGTTATGCTAAGTTAAATATTTGGAAAGATTATCAAACGTTTGCGTTGCATAAAACATAACATCTGTATCGCTTAAAAGGTTAATTTTTATAATTTACAATTGAATTAAGAATAACCTGAAACCAAAAAACACAAAATGGAAAGAAGAGATTTTATTAAAAATGGTGCTGTTGCAGCAGCAGGTATAAGCATTTTACCTACCGGAACTTTATTTGCAAAGGATAATGGTAGAGTAAGATTAGGCTATATTGGCGTTGGCGCCAGAGGAATGAGTCACATTAGCGAAGGTGTATTAAGAGATGATGTAGAAATTGTGGCGATTTGCGATACTCAAGAAAGTTCGTTAAAAATATGTAGGTCATTTATTGCTAAATCTGGAAGACCGGCAGCTAAAGAATACACCGGCAGTCTTGATGCTTATAAGGCACTATTAGATAGAAAAGATATTGATGCAGTAATTATAGCTACACCCTGGCAATTTCATCATCCACAGGCTATTTATGCAATGAAAGCTGAAAAATACGTGGGTTGCGAGGTAATAGCTGGTTTAACAGTAGAGGAGCATTGGGATATTGTTAAAACCTCAGAAAAAACTGGAATGCCATATTCTACCTTAGAAAATGTTTGCTATCGCAGAGATGTAATGGCGGTTTTAAATATGGTTAGACAAGGAGTTTTTGGAGAACTAATTCATTTAGAAGGTGGTTATCAGCATAATTTAAGAAATGTGCTTTTTAACAACGGTAAAAATTATTATGGTGGAGGCGTAGAATATGGGCCTAATGCATTAAGTGAAGCGCAATGGCGTACTCAGTTTAATATTGATCAAGATGGGGACTTGTACCCAACCCATGGTGCTGGCCCAATAATGCAATATGCAAATATTAACAGAGGAAACCGATTTACAAACTTGGTTTCTTTTAGCTCTAAAGCACGTGGTCTAGCGAGCTATGTAAATGATCTTTCACCAGGCCACCCTAATTCAAAAATCAATTATAAAAACGGTGATGTAACTACTACATTAATTAATTGTGCTAACGGGGAAACGGTATTGCTATCCCATGATACACATTTGCCAAGACCATATTCTTTAGGATTTAGAGTGCAAGGAACTGAAGGTATCTGGATGGATGTAGCTAAATCTATATATATTGAAAAACAAGCCAAGAGAAATGATGCTTGGGAACCGGTAAAAGAATGGTTTGATAAATATGATCATCCGGTTTGGAAAAAATACGCAAAAGATGCTGAAGGCGCAGGACATGGTGGAATGGACTGGTTTGTATTTAATGGCTTTATTCAGGCTGTAAAAGCTAAAAAACAAACACCAATTGATGTTTATGATTCTGTAACAATGAGCGTAATTACACCTCTATCTACAAAATCCTTAAAAGAAGGGAATAAACCACAAGAGTTTCCAGATTTTACAAAAGGAGCTTGGAAAGATAGAAAAAATGTATTCGCACTTGATGATAGTGGATTTTAAGATTTAAAGTGGGCTGAAAGAAATTTCAGCCTTTTTTATTTAATCTTTATGGGTTTCAATAAGCTGCGATTCAATTATTGTTTTATAATATCCTTGGGTTTCTTCGTTCACATCGCTATTTAATAAATCTAATAAAGTATCAATAGCTTTTTGTCCTTGTATAGTAGGAAATTGCTCAACCGAAGCTACTGGAGGATGCTCCATAAAACCTATAATTGAAGAATTTGCATAACTAACAAATTCAATTTCCTGATCCGTATTTAAGTTAAAGCGTCTTAAAGATTTAATCGCAAAAGCAGATACATAATCATTGAATGTTACTATAGCTGTGGGTTTGCGTTTATGATTTAATAGGGTCTCTAATGCTGTTTTGGTACCGGCTTCTGTTAAATCACAATCTACAATTAAAGTAGGATCATATTTTAATCTATTTTTATAGAGTGCTTTTATATAGCCTTCTTTTCTTTGTCCGCTAGCAACAAGCGTGTTTGGTCCGTTAATTAAGCCAATGCTACGATGACCTCTTTTTAATAAATAATTAACAGCCTCAATACTTCCTGTTTCTATATTGCAAGCCACATAGTGAATGTTTTTAATTGGAGGAATTCTATCAAAAAATACAACAGGAATTTGATGTTTTCTTAACAATTCAAAATGATCAAAATTAGAAGTTGTTTTAGCTACAGAAACCAGTAAGCCATCAATTCTATGGTTTTTCATTTTTTCTACTAATTGTTTTTCTCTTCCTTCCTCATCATGAGATTGAGCCAATAAAACAGTATAATTTTTTTTATAGGCAATATCTTCAATTGCACTAATTGCAGAAGCAAAAAATGCTTCTGCAAGCTCTGGTAAAATTACACCTATTGTATACGTTCTCCCTTTTTGAAAAAAAATAGCAGTTTGATTAGGCTCATATTCCATTTCTTTAGCCATAAGTTTCACTTTTTGTTGTGTACTTAAGCTAATGCTTGGATGGCCATGTAATGCTCTAGAAACTGTAGAAATAGACAAATTTAGTTTCTTCGCGATTTCTTTAATGGTAATTGGTTTCTTAATCATCTGTCTGTTGCGCCAAACGGCTTTCGAAGATAACTATTTTATACTACATATTGATATCAAACGTTTGTGCTAAATTAATTATTATCTGGTCATTTAACCTAGCTAAATAGCTCTTGCTCATCACGATCTGCTACAGGTATCTTCTTTAAAAAATCGTCGAAAGTAGGGCCATCGTTATCGGAATAAATGCCATAAGCATCTAAAATGTAACCTATGTTTTTTTCGTTATCCTCTACTATATAAAGAACAGAATTATCTGCAGGGTCAGACATTCCTTCAAATCGATATGTTTTTACAATTGTTAATTCCTCAGGTGTATATATTTTATTGAAATTAACCGATTGCATTTTTCCATGATCTGACATTCTAATTTCATTGTCTTTTCCTTTAAGTCTTAGTTTCTCTAATATTTGGCTCAAAGTGTTCATTTCTACTGGCTGTTCCATGATTTTTAATGTTTATGTAACGTAAAAACAACGACAAATGAAATTGGTTTTTTATTTTAAATAGATAATTTAAAACAGATTATGAAATATGTGATCAAATGTCATCCTATTAAAAACTAAGCAAGTATGGCATCACTTAACATTCCACAAAACGGCAAGGCTGTAAATGGGAGAACCAAAAAACCTCTACCAAGTGTAGATTTAACTGCAATGGTAGATTTAGCATTTTTGTTAATTACATTTTTTATGCTAACAACTTCTTTAGCTAAAATGAAGGCTCTAGAAATTGCTAAACCAGTCCCCTCAAAACCAATTGATTATGCCGATTATCCAGCATCTCGAACAATGACTATCCTTTTAGGAAAAAATAACCAGGCAGTTTATTATACGGGAGAAGCGAAAAATGCTGCAATGCAAATGATTAATTTGACTTCTATCAAAAAAGTGATCCTCCTGAATAAACTAAGAGTTGCTAAGAATCACACCACTGATCGAGAAAAGGAAATGTTGGTAATTATTAAACCAACTAATACTTCAACCTATAAAAACTTTGTAGATATAATTGATGAAATGAATATTTCGAATATTAAATCTTACGCTATAGATGATAAATATATTGCTGATCAAGAAAAAGTGTTTTTAAAAGAAAAGGGAATATAATAACAAAAAAGCCTTCTAGTATAACTGGAAGGCTTTAATATATTTAATGTACTAATGATTATAAACCAAATGCAGCCTTTACTTTATCTACGAAATCAAGTTTTTCCCAAGTAAATAATTCAACAGTTACTGCTCTTTCTTCACCATTTGGTGTTTTAAAAGTTTTTGTAACCGTTTCAGGTGTACGCCCCATGTGCCCGTAAGCTGCAGTTTCACTATAAATTGGGTTTCTTAATTTTAAGCGTTGCTCGATGAAATAAGGGCGCATATCGAAAATCGTTTCTACTTTTTTACTGATTTCACCATCAGTTAAATTCACTTTAGAAGTGCCATAAGTAACTACATTTATTGAAGTTGGTTTTGCAACTCCAATGGCATAACTAACTTGAACTAAAATCTCATCAGCAATGCCTGCAGCAACTAAGTTTTTAGCAATATGACGAGTCGCATAAGCCGCACTTCTATCTACTTTACTTGGATCTTTTCCAGAAAATGCACCACCACCATGAGCGCCTTTTCCTCCGTAAGTGTCAACAATAATTTTTCTTCCCGTTAGGCCAGTATCGCCATGTGGACCACCAATTACAAATTTTCCAGTTGGATTAATGTGATAGGTGATTTGATCATTAAATAAATGAGCGTACTGAGGATATTTTGCTTTAATTCTAGGAATTAAAATAGAAATTAAATCAGATTTAATTTTTGAAAGCATTGCCGATTCCTCATCAAAATCATCATGTTGAGTTGAAATTACGATTGCATCAATTCTTTGTGGTTTATTATCATCAGAATATTCTAAAGTTACCTGAGATTTTGCATCTGGACGTAAATATGTAATTTCAGAATTTTCTCTTCTTAAATTAGCTAATTCGATTAATAATGCATGAGATAAATCAAGTGCCAAAGGCATATAGTTTTCAGTTTCGTTAGTTGCATAACCAAACATCATTCCTTGATCTCCTGCACCTTGCTCTTCTTTTGTAGTTCTATCTACACCTTGATTAATATCTTGTGATTGTTCATGAATAGCTGATAAAATTCCACAAGAATTTGCCTCAAACATGTATTCACTTTTCGTGTAACCAATTTTTTTGATTACATCTCTAGCAATTTGTTGTACATCTAAATAAGTTTTAGATTTAACTTCACCTGCTAAAATAACTTGGCCTGTTGTAACTAAAGTTTCACACGCCACCTTAGATTCACTATCGAATGCTAAAAAGTTATCAATTAATGCGTCTGAAATTTGATCTGCAATTTTATCTGGATGACCTTCAGATACAGATTCTGATGTAAATAAATATGACATTTTAAATAATTAATCTTTAATAAACTTATTATGTAAAATGGATTTTGATCCTGTAAACAGGCAGTAAAAGGAAGTGTGATATTGGTTAGCACTTTTTTTTACGTGGTTGCAATCCCGCTAATATTTCATAGCATCGCAAATCAGTCCACTTTTAACACCGCAAAATTACTATAATATTATTAATAGTCAAAAATTATGAAGTATTTTGTGCAACCAAATCTTTATAAATTGTCAAAAGAAAATATTTTATTTATTATTAATCCAATATCTGGAGGTAAAAAAAAACAAAAAATACCCGGATTAATTGATACTTATTTAGATAAAACTAAATTTAATCCAAATTATAGCTTTACCGAATATGTTGGTCATGCAGCAGAATTAGCAGAAGAAGCAGCTAATAAAAATTATGATGTTATTGTTGCAGTGGGGGGAGATGGAACAATAAATGAGATTGCGCCTAAGGTAATGCAGCTGAATAAAACTTTAGGCATAATCCCTTTTGGTTCTGGTAATGGCTTAGCTCGTTTCTTGAAAATCCCTATGGATTCTAAGAAAGCAATTCAGTTAATTAATGCGTTTAACACACAAGTTATAGACGCAGCCAAATTAAATGATAAGTACTTTTTTAATATGGCAGGGATGGGCTTTGATGCTCATATAAGTTCAGTATTTGCAGGAAACAAGAGCAGAGGACTAAAAGGATACATAGAAATGGGGTTAAAAGAAATGATTAATTACAAACCTCAAAACTATCAAATTGAAATTGACGGAAAGAGCTACACAAGAGATGCTTTTGTAATTAGTATTGCGAATTCATCTCAATACGGTAACAATGTTTATATTTCGCCTAAATCCTCTTTAACTGATGGATTATTAGATGTTTGCATTGTTAAACCATTTCCTCTATATAAAATTACACTTTTAGCTTATCAAATGATAAAAGCAACAACAGATAGATCTCGATTAGTGGAAATTATTAGAGGTAAAAATATTAAAATTACCAGAGTAAAAGAAGATTCTATTCATTTAGATGGTGAACCTTATTTTATGGGAGAAAATTTAGAAATCGAAGTGATTCCAGCAGCTTTAAAAATAATTACTGGAACAAGTAAATAAAATTGAACATTCGAGAAATTAAATACAATATAGTGGCAAAAGAGAAAAAAAAGATTATTAACGATTTTGGTGGAATTATGTATTCAACAGACCCTTCATTTGTTTACGAAGAAGAAACAATTGCAAATGATGAACCAATTTCAAATGCGCAACAAGATTTAAGAGTAACTTTAGACAAAAAGAATAGAGGAGGTAAAGCAGTAACATTAATTACTGGGTTTAGAGGAGGTGATGAAAAATTAATGGATTTAGCAAAAATGCTAAAAACAAAATGCGGAGTTGGTGGAGCAGCCAAAGATGGAGAAATATTAATACAAGGAGATTTTAGAGATAAGGTGATTTTAATCCTCCAAAAAGAAGAGTTTAAGGTAAAAAAATCTGGAGGTTAATATAGTGTTAATTTTTATATTAAACATCTGATTTCAAACACTTTACGCGTTAGTGTATTTGCCACAATAAGTAAAATTTTTCCTGAAAAAGCATGTTTTTTGCGTTAATATCTGCTTAGCTTTGCCTGATATTAAACCAAACACATGAGCAATAAAAATGTAAAGCAACCTAATTTAGGCTATCTAAATTTAAGTGCCAAAACAATTAAATATCAATTAAGTGTAGCAGAATTAGTTGAAGAAGCTTTAAAAAATGCAGAAGGAACTTTAGCTGATAATGGTGCACTAGCAGTTGATACAGGTAAATTTACTGGACGTTCACCTAAAGACCGTTTTATAGTTTGCGATGAGGTAACCGAAAATACAGTTTGGTGGGGTGATATTAATATTAAAATTAGCCCAGAACACTTCAATCAATTGTTTGATAAAATAACGAATCATTTAAATTCTAAACAGGTTTATGTTCGCGATGCATATGCATGCGCAGATGAAAATTATAAAACGACTATTCGAGTAGTTACAGAAAACGCATTTCAAAACCTATTTGCAAATAACTTATTTTTAAGATTTCCACAGGAGGAGCTCCCAGAACAACCAGAATGGACAATTATTGCGGCACCTTCATTTTTAGCCGATCCGTCAACAGATGGAACCCGGCAGTCTAATTTTTCTATTCTAAATTTTTCAAAAAAGATAATTCTAATAGGCGGTACAGCTTATACTGGCGAAATTAAAAAGGGCATTTTCTCTGTATTAAACTTTGTATTGCCAGAACAAAAAAATACCTTATCAATGCATTGTTCTGCTAATGTTGGCGAAGATGGGGATACCGCTATATTTTTTGGATTATCAGGAACAGGAAAAACAACCTTATCTGCAGATCCAAAAAGAGCTTTAATTGGTGATGATGAACATGGTTGGGGAGAAAATTCAGTTTTTAATTTTGAAGGGGGTTGCTATGCAAAATGTATAGACTTAACACCTCAAAATGAACCTCAAATTTACAGTGCGATTAAATTTGGCTCTTTATTAGAAAACACTAACTATTTTCCAGATACTCGCAATGTAGATTTTTCGAATATCGATAAAACAGAAAATACTAGAGTTGCTTATCCTATAAACTATATAGATAATGCAATAGAACCTTCGGTTGCGCCCATTCCAAAAAACATTTTTTTCTTAACAGCCGATGCATTTGGGGTATTACCTCCAATTTCTAAGCTTACTCCAGGTCAAGCAATGTTTCACTTTATATCTGGTTACACCGCAAAAGTTGCAGGTACAGAAGCTGGCGTTACAGAACCTCAATTAACATTCTCTGCTTGTTTTGGCAAAGCATTTTTACCCTTACATCCTGTGAAGTACGCAAAATTATTGGGAGAAAAAATGGAAAAAAACCAAGTAAATGTATGGTTAGTCAATACTGGATGGAGCGGAGGACCTTACGGAATAGGAAGCAGAATGAAGTTGAGCTATACTCGAGCAATGATTAGCGCAGCCTTAAATGGTAGTTTAGCAAAAGCTGATTTTATAGCACATCCTGTATTTGGTTTGTTAATGCCTACAAATTGCCCGGATGTTCCCACGGAAATTTTAAATCCTAGAAATACATGGTCAAATCAACAAAATTATGATAGCAAGGCTAATGAATTAGCAACTGCATTTTTAAAAAATTTTAAGCAATTTGAAGATTTTACAAATGAAGAAATACAAAATGCACTTCCAAAAGTGGTTGAAAACGTACATTAGTGTATTTTTTTTGCGTAAAATTTGTTTTTAATTAAATTTTTAGTTTTAATTGTGGAAGATTGTCTCGAACAAAGACAATCTTTTTTGGTTATACACTTAGCTCAAAAAGAAAAGGGGCTAGCGTAACGAATTAATTGTATAACGATTATTTAATTTGTAATTTAAAATCAATTTATAAATTTGCTAAACGCAACAATTGATTTCATTAAACGTTGTGTGTATTACTATATTATTTAAATAATTTTTTAAATTAAAAACAAGTACTAAAACTAAAAAACTAAAAAAAAATGGCAAACGCACCAAAACCAACAACAGTTAAAAAAGAGAGCTCAACTGCATCTAATTTATTTGCAACTCTTGTAATTCCAATTTGTATCCTTATTGGGATATCACTTTTCATCTTTGTTTTAGGTAAACCATCAAACTTCACAATTGATGATTCTATTGCAAAGGCAAATAGTCAAGTTTCATTGGCTTTCTTTAATGATGATACAACTCACATTTTACCTAAAGTTGGTAATTATGGTGGTATGGCTTACAAAGGTGGATTTATCGTGCCAATTTTGATGGGTATGCTTTTAATGGTGTTCGTATTCTCAATTGAGCGTTTAATTGTAATCGGTAAAGCAACAGGTAAAGGAAGCTTAGATGCTTTTGTTAAAAAAATTCAATCACTTTTAAGTTCAGGTAATATTTCAGGAGCTGCTGCAGAATGCGATAAACAAGAAGGTTCAGTTGCAAACGTAATTAAATCTGGTCTTAAAAAGTATGGCGAGATGGAAGATGAGAAAAACATGGATACTGACCAAAAATGTTTAGCTATTCAAAAAGACATAGAAGAAGCTACTTCATTAGAAATGCCAATGTTAGAGCAAAATTTAACAATCATTGCTACTTTAGTATCAGTAGGTACATTAATGGGTCTATTAGGAACAGTAACAGGTATGATTAAAGCGTTTGGTGGTTTGGCTAACTCTGGAGCTCCGGATCAAGCGGCATTGGCAACTGGTATTTCTGAGGCTTTGATTAACACAGCTACAGGTATTGGTACTTCTACTTTAGCGATTATCATGTATAACATCTTGACTTCGAAAATCGATAAATTAACTTATGCTATTGATGAAGCAGGTTTTAGCATCATCCAAACTTACGCTTCTACACATAAATAGAAATTATTTTAATTTTTTTTTACCGGCTTTATGGAAAACCGGAAGAATTAACATCATTAATTAAAATATTATAATTTTTATATTATGCCTAGAGTAAAAGTTCCAAGAAAGAGTACCTCAGTAGACATGACCGCAATGTGCGATGTGGCCTTCTTGTTGTTAACTTTCTTTATTTTAACGGCAACTTCACGTCAACCAGATCCGTTGGATATCAAAACTCCATCGTCTACGGTTCAATTTAAAGTGCCTGATAAAGATTTGGCAATATTGAGTATCGGTAAAGGAAAAGTTTTTATGGAGATCATTGGTCAAGACGTAAAAAAACTGACTTTACAGAAAATGGCTACATTATATGGTACGTCATTTACTGAAGATGAAGCAAAACGTTTTGGTGTAATTTCATCATTTGGCGTTCCATTTGGTAACCTAAAGCAGTTTATTAATTTAAATGGCGACGATCGTGCAAAATTTGAAGCGAAGCTTAATGGGATACCAACAGATTCTACCACTAATGGAGAACTATATAGATGGATAGAGCAATCTCGTAGAGCTACTGCAGAATTGCACAATACTGAAATGAGAGTAAGTATTAAAGGAGACTCAAAAGAAGAATATCCTACAATAAGAAAAATTGTAGATGTACTTCAAAAACAACAAGTTAATAAATTTAGTTTAATTACAACAGCCGAATAAGCTGCTAAATAAAATATAGATATGGCAGAATTAAATACAGGCGGGGACGGTGGCAAAGGCGGCAAAGTAAGGAGTAAGAAACAATCAACACGCGTAGATTTAACGGCAATGGTTGATTTAGCATTCTTATTGATTACATTCTTTATGCTAACTACTTCCTTATCAAAACCCTTAGCAATGGATATTGCTAAGCCAGATAAAGATGTTAAAGATTTAAATAAACTGGAGTTAAAGGCATCTCAAACGATGACAATTTTATTAGGTAAAAATAATAAAATTGCATGGTACATGGGAGAAGCTGGTAAATCAACTCCAACTATTGAAGGCTTTGGAGATATAGAAAAATCGCTCTTGAAAAACAAACAAGAAGTAAAGGAGAAAATGGGGAAGGACATCATTATTGTGGTGAAACCTACCGATGCATCTACTTACAAAAACTTTGTTGATATCATGGACGAGTTAAACATTACTAAAACTAATGTTAATGCACCAGCTATTGATGATGACCCCAAACACCTAATGGATAGCGAAAGAGAAGCTATGAAAGCGGGTGGAATTTTATAGAAATAATAACAAATTAAAATATTAAGCAATGTTTGGATCTAAAATAGATTTATTTAACAAAGAGTGGCTTGATGTAGTATTTGCCAAAAAGAATAAAAATTATGGAGCTTACGAGCTTCGTCAGACTAATGCGGCAAATACATCTAAATCACTATTGATTGCATCGGCAATATTTATATTACTGTTCTTAGCGCCGAAAATTTACGCTTTAATTGCAGGAATATTGCCTGAGCCACCTAAAGAGAAAGTGGTTGAAATGGTGATGCAAGCACCTCCACCAATTAATCCAGATGTGAAAACACCACCTCCAGTTGAGCCACCTCCACCAAAGCAGGATCAAATTAAATTTCCTCCTCCAATTGTGAAACCGGACAACGAAGTGCGTGATGAAGAACCGCCTAAAGCAGAAGATTTGAAAAAGGCTGATCCTGGACAGAAGACTATTGAAGGTGATCCATCTGCAGATATCGTGCAAATTGCACCTGCTGGTGAAGGACCAAAGCAAGCAGCACAAGTAGAAGATAATACGGTGTATAATTTCATCAGTATGGAGAATCCTCCTAGTTATCCAGGCGGTATTCAAAAATTCTACGATTATTTAGGGACTATTAAGTATCCAGCAATGGCAACTGAAGCTGGAATTTCTGGAACACTATACTTATCATTTACTATCGAAAAAGATGGTTCTGTAACTGATGCTAAAGTGGATAGAAAGGTTGGCTACGGAATGGATGAAGAAGCACTTAAGGTTTTAAGAGCTAGTAAGAGATGGAATCCAGGTATGCAAAATGGTAAACCAGTACGTGTTAAATATAATATTCCAATTAAATTTAACTTGCAACAATAAACATCAACATGTTTAATCTGAATTACTTTAAACAGAAATCGCCTCAACAGCGATTTCTGTTTATTTTAGGGCTTACGATGTTTCTATTTTATTTGGTATTAGGCTCAATTCTAATTTTCTGGAAAGACCTTATTCCATTAGAGATGGAAGCTAAATATAGAATCATATTTGGAATCGGATTAATTGCATATGCTTTGATCAGATTTTATCGTATAATTAATCAAAAAGATACGATATGAAAATGAAAATTATAGGTTTTGTATTCGTATTAATAACTATATTTTCTTGTAACAGAGCCGCAAAAAAAGGCGGAGTGCAGGAAACTAGAACATCAGGAACAACTGAGTTATTGGTTGATGAATCTTTTGCTCGTATTTTAGATCGTCAAATAGAAGTTTTTAGAAGCGATTATCCTAATGCAAAAGTTACAACTGTATTAGGCAATGAAAATAAGATTTTACCAGATTTTTTAAATGGAAAAGTTAAAATGATGGTACTATCTAGAATGCTAAAGCCAGAAGAAGAACGTTATTATAAACAAAAACAGATCGCTATTTTTACAGACAGGTTTGCTATTGATGGAATTGCGTTAATAACTAATTCAGCTAACATAGATACAAACATTACAGTAAATGATGTATTTAATGTTTTAAAAGGTAATGCTACCAATAATAAAAAGTTAGTTTTTGATAATGCCTATTCTAGTACAATAAGGTACTTTATAGATTCTGCAAAGGTTAAAGAGTTACCTAAAACTGGAGTTTATACTTTACAATCAAATAATGATGTAATTAAATATATTGCTGAAAATAAAGACTACATTGGTGTTGTAGGTGTCAATTGGCTTTTAGAAAACAATGATGACATTTTGACATACTTACCGAAGATTAAAGTAATGGGTGTTAAGAATGTAGCTGGTAAAAAAGGTGGTGATGCTTATTATAAACCTACCCAGAATAACTTAATTAAAGGTATTTATCCTTTTTTAAGAAATGTATATATCATAAATGCCGAAGGTAGAGATGGTTTAGGCACAGGATTTGCAAATTGGTTAACTAGCCCTCGTGGACAGTTAATTGTACTCAAATCAGGACTAGGTCCTCATAAGATGGTATCAAGAGATTTTAACATAAGGAACACGAACTAAATTAATATTAAAACTAATGAAATGAACGTTGCTGTAGTGGAACCAAATAAAGATTACAGAAAAAGTTATTTCAATTAAAACAAATGATGACGATGAAAATGATTAAGAAAGCAATAACCTTAAGTTTAGGTTTGGTAATGATGGGTGGTGCCTCATTTGCTCAAAGTTTAGCTGATGCAAAGAAGGCAATAGATGCAGAGCAGTATCAAAAAGCTAGCGCTATGCTTAAAACCTTAGTGAATTCACAAGCTAGCAAAGGTGAAAATTATTTTAGCCTTGGAGAAGTATATTTGCGTACTGATGATATCGATTCTGCAAGAGCAATATTTTTAAAAGGAATCACTGCAGAACCAAAATATGCATTAAACTATGTTGGTTTAGGTCATGCTGATTTAAAATCAAATAATGCAACCTCTGCAAAAACAAATTTTGATAAAGCGTTGTCTTTTGGTGCTAAAGACTATTTAACTTACTTAGCTATAGGTAGAGCTTATTTAGATCAAAAAACTCCAGATTATGCCGCTGCACTTCCAAATTTGCAAAAAGCAGATGAGTTAGACTCAAAAGATAAAGATCCTGAAACATTCGTTGCTTTAGGAGATTATTATGCGATGCAAAAAAAGAATAGTGAAGCATATAATATTTATTTAAGAGCAACAGATATTAACCCAGCTTTGTATCGTGTTAATGTGCAAATAGGTAAAATGTATAAGGAAGCTTATGCATTTGCAGAAGCAGAGGCACAATTAAAAAAGGCGGTAGCTGGAGATCCTAATTATGGTCCTGCTTATCGTGAATTAGCAGAATTATATTTACAATGGTCTTATCAAGATCCAAAAAATGGTGAGGCTAAACGAGCTGAAGCTTCAACTAACATGAAAAAGTATTTAGATTTAACTGATAAATCTTTTGATTCAAGATTGCGTTATGCTCAGTTTTTAGTTTATGCAGAAGATTTTGCAACATTATCAAATGAAGTTGCAACTTTAAACGCTCCAGATGCAAATAATCCTAAAACATTTGTAGTAATACGTATGCGTGGATATTCTGCTATTGAGAATAAAAATTATCCTCAAGGTGTGCAATTTATGAATGAATTGTTTGCCAGAAAACAAGATACTTCACGTATTCTTGGATCAGATTATCTTTATTTAGGTAAAGCTTTGCAAGGTACTGGTAATGATAGTTTAGCTGTATTAAATATTACAAAGGGAATTGAATTAGATACTACTAAGGTAGAAGAGTTGGCTGAGATTGGTAAGAAATACTACGCAGCAAAAAGCTATGATAAAGCTATTCCCGTTTTCAAAAAAGTAATTGCATTAAACTCTAAAAATCCTAACATGGCGATGAATTATTACTATTTAGGATTAGCAGAATATGTAAAATCAGGAGCTAAGGATAGAGCTTTACTTGTTGAGAGTGATTCTGCATTAGCTAAAGTAATTACATTAGCTCCAGAATACGATCCAGCTTTTTTATATAGAGCTCGTATCAATAAGGCAATTGATGCAATTGATAACCCAGAAACTCAAAAAGGGTTAGCAGTTCCTTTTTATGAAAAGTATATAACACTTCTTACAGTAACTAAACCAGAAAAAGCTGCTGCAAATGTTAAAAACTTGGCTGACTCTTACAATTACTTAGGTTTTTACTATTCAGGTGTTGATAAAGAAAAAGCTAAAGAATACTTTAATAAAACTTTATCAATAGATCCTGCAAATGCATATGCAGCTGACAACTTGAAGTTATTAAATGCTCCAGCAGCGCAACCAAAAAAAGCACCAATTAAGAAATAATAATTCTTAATAGTAATAAAGAAAAAGGCAGGGTTTGTAATCCTGCCTTTTTCTTTTAATTTTGCCTAAAATAATAGAAATGGAAACTACAAGCACAGCACACGATTTTTTACCTATCATATTTCAAGTTATTGTCGCTTTAGGATTTGTCGTAGTGACTTTATTTGCCACGCACTTTTTAGGCCCTAAGCGTAAAACAAACGATAAACTCTCTACTTTTGAAGCTGGAGTAAAGTCTATTGGTAATGCTCGTCAACCATTTTCTATTAAATATTTTTTGGTTGCCATTCTTTTCGTATTATTTGATGTTGAGGTAATCTTCATGTACCCTTGGGCAGTAAACTTTAGAGAATTGGGCTGGAACGGAATTATTGAAATGTTTATTTTTATGGGTACACTTTTATTAGGGTTTATCTACATTTTAAAGAAAAAAGCGCTAGACTGGAATTAATTATTTAGATTAATTCTAAATGCCAATACCTTAATCTATTTGCTTTTAAAATATTGTAAATTTGTTGCTTATTCTCTATTAGGAATAAGCATTTTTTGTTTAGAAACATGAGTGAAATCAATATAGTAGATGCGCCACCAGGTATAGAAGGCTCAGGCTTTTTTGCTACTTCCTTAGATAAGGTAATTGGGTTGGCCCGTTCACATTCGTTATGGCCTTTACCATTTGCTACTTCTTGTTGCGGAATTGAATTTATGGCAACAATGGGTTCTCATTACGATTTTGGACGTTTTGGTGCAGAAAGATTAAGTTTTTCTCCCCGTCAGGCAGATTTGTTAATGGTTATGGGAACTATTGCTAAGAAAATGGCACCAGTTTTAAAACAAGTATATTTACAAATGGCAGAACCTCGTTGGGTAATTGCTGTTGGTGCTTGTGCATCTAGCGGAGGTATCTTTGATACTTATTCTGTTTTGCAGGGAATTGACGAAATTATTCCTGTAGATGTATACGTTCCAGGTTGTCCACCACGTCCAGAGGCTATTTTGGATGGTTTTGGAAAAATCCAAGAGCTAGTTAAAAACGAATCAGGCAGAAGAAGATATTCAGATCAGTACAAACAAATGTTAGCTTCATACGGAATAGAATAATGGCTAAAGCAACAAATACAGAAATTATTGATTTGCTAGGCGAGAAATTCGGTGAGCAACTCTTTGATGTGACAGAACCTTATGGATTGTTAACTTTTTCTACTACTAAAGATAAAATTGTAAATGTTTTGTCTTTCTTAAAGGAAAACGGAAAAATCAATTTTAATTTCTTGACCGATTTAACTGCAGTTCACTATCCAGAGAAAAACCAAATAGCAGTGGTTTACCATTTACATAGCATGGTTAGTGGCATAAGAATTCGTATTAAGGTTTTCCTTCATGAAAATGATACAACTATTCCAACCGCATCCACATTATGGAATTCGGCTAATTGGATGGAAAGAGAAACGTATGATTTTTTTGGGGTTAAGTTTGAAGGTCACCCTGATTTAAGAAGGATTTTAAATATGGATGATTTAGGTGTGCACCCTATGCTTAAACAATACCCCTTAGAAGATCCAAATAGAGTTGATAAAAAAGACGAATACTTTGGTAGATAACACATGAAGCACAATCAACCAGTATATACAGATAATGATCCGCAGAGTGAATTGGTAACCTTAAATTTGGGCCCAACTCACCCTGCTACACACGGTGTTTTTCAAAACGTATTGCAATTAGATGGCGAACGCATTGTGAGTGGTGTTTCTACTATAGGATACATTCACAGAGCATTTGAGAAAATTGCAGAGCACCGTCCATTCTATCAGATTACACCATTAACTGACCGTTTAAATTATTGTTCATCCCCAATTAATAATATGGGATGGCACATGACGGTTGAAAAGTTATTGAATATCCAAATTCCTAAGCGTGTAGATTATTTGCGTGTAATAATCATGGAATTGGCAAGGATCTCAGACCATATCATTTGCAATACTATTATTGCTCAGGATACAGGCGCAACCACAACTTTCCTTTATTTATTCCAATTTAGAGAGCATATTTATGAAATTTACGAAGAGATTTGTGGCGCTCGTTTAACAACTAATATTGGTCGTATTGGAGGTTTGGAAAGAGATTTTAATGATATCGCCTTTGCGAAGATTAATAAATTTTTAAAAGAATTTCCAGTCGCATTAAAAGAGTTTGAAAGCCTATTAAATCGTAACCGTATCTTTATTGATCGTACTGCTGGCGTTGCCGAAGTGACTCAGGAAAATGCATTAAGTTTCGGTTGGACTGGCCCATTGTTACGTGCAACAGGTGTAGATTATGATGTTCGTGTAAGCGAGCCTTATTCATCTTATCAAGATTTTGATTTTGAGATTCCGGTAGGTACAAGTGGCGATATTTATGATCGCTATTTAGTGCGTAATGAAGAAATGTGGCAAAGTGTTAGAATTATCGAACAGGCTATGGAGAAGTTAAAATCTGAGCCTAAAGGTATTTTCCATGCTGATGTGCCAGAATTTTATCTCCCAGGAAAAGAAGAAGTTTATAATAATATGGAAGCATTAATCTATCACTTTAAAATTGTGATGGGCGAAATTGATGCACCAAAAGCAGAAGTTTATCACGCTGTTGAAGGTGGTAATGGAGAGCTTGGTTTTTATTTGATTAACGATGGAGGTAGAACCCCTTATCGTTTGCATTTTAGAAGACCTAGTTTTATTAATTATTCAATGTTTGCAAAAATGAGCGAAGGCATGCTATTATCAGATGCTATCATTAACATGAGTAGCATGAACATTATTGCAGGAGAATTAGATGCTTAAAGTAGAGGAACAACAACCTGTAGAATTTTCATCAACTTTAATTGAAAAGTTTGATGAGATCGTTAAACGTTATCCTGCTGGAAAACAAAAATCAGCTTTGCTACCCTTATTACATTTGGTACAAGCAGAATTTGGTTGGACAAGTGTTGCTGCAATGGATAAAGTTGCTGAATATTTGAATATAGAACCTATTGAAGTGTATGAAGTTGCATCTTTTTACAGTATGTACTTTTTACAACCAAAAGGAAAATATGTATTAGAAGTTTGCCGTACTGGGCCATGTTGTTTAGTTGGTGCAGAAAAAATAATGGATCATATTGAAAGTAAACTTGGTGTTAAAGAAGGCGAAGTTACAGCTGATGGTCTATTTAGCTGGAGGGGCGTAGAATGTTTAGCAGCTTGTGGTTTTGCACCAGTATTACAAATTGGCCCTGAATATACTTTCTACGAAAACTTGACTGAACAATCAGTTGATACATTAATAGACAATTTACGCAATAAATAATGGGACGTAAACTATTATTAGAACATATTAACGTACCAGGCATTAACACACTAGAAGTTTATCGCCAAAAAGGTGGTTACCGTGCTGTGGAGAAAGCTTTGAAAACTTTAACACCTGATGAAGTGGTGGAAGAAGTTAAAAAATCTGGCTTACGTGGCCGTGGTGGTGCAGGTTTCCCAACAGGGATGAAATGGAGTTTCTTGGCTAAGCCAGAAGGTGTTGCTCGTTATTTGGTATGCAATGCTGATGAATCTGAACCTGGAACATTTAAAGACAGATATTTGATGACTTACATTCCTCATGCATTAATTGAAGGAATGATTGTATCGAGTTTTGCTCTTGGTGCAAACACATCTTATATCTACGTACGTGGAGAAATGATGCCTCAAATCCGCATTTTAGAAAAAGCAATTGCTGAAGCTAAGGCTGCCGGATTTTTAGGTAAAAACATATTAGGAACGGGATACGATTTAGAACTTTATGTTCAACCTGGTGGTGGTGCTTACATTTGTGGTGAAGAAACTGCTTTGTTAGAATCATTAGAAGGAAAAAGAGGAAATCCTCGTATTAAACCTCCATTTCCAGCAATTGCTGGTTTATACGGTTGTCCAACAGTAGTAAACAATGTTGAATCGATTGCTGCTGTTGTACCAATTATTAATGATGGTGGCGATGAATATGCGAAAGTAGGTATCGGTAGAAGTACAGGTACGAAATTAATATCAGCCTCTGGAAACTTAGTAAAACCAGGTGTTTATGAAATTGAGTTAGGCTTACCAGTGGAAGAATTTATCTATTCTGATGAATATTGCGGTGGTATTGCTAATGGTAAAAGATTAAAAGCAACTGTTGCTGGGGGTTCTTCAGTGCCAATTTTACCCGCAAATTTAACGCTTAAATATGCCAATGGCGAACCTCGTTTGATGAGTTATGAATCGCTTTCTGAAGGTGGTTTTGCAACAGGAACGATGATGGGTTCAGGTGGTTTCATCGCATTTGATGAGGATCAATGTATCGTAAGGAATACTTGGAATTTTGCTCGTTTTTATCATCACGAAAGCTGTGGACAATGCTCTCCTTGTCGCGAAGGTACCGGTTGGTTAGAAAAAGTATTACATAGATTGGAATACGGACACGGAAAAATGAGCGATATCGACTTATTGGTTGATGTTTCTAAAAAAATAGAAGGAAATACAATTTGTCCGTTGGGCGATGCAGCGGCTTGGCCAGTTGCAAGTGCGATAAGACATTTTAGGGATGAGTTTGAGTGGCATGTAAAAGAGCCAGTTAAAAGCTTAAGCAGCAATTATGGTTTAGCCAATTATGCTGTTCCGATAGAGAGAAAAGTTGAAGAAGTTAAACAGGATAATCTTTAACCATGAGTGATTTAATGAAAGTTACCATTGATGGTATAACTGTAGAAGTAGCACCAGGTACGAGTATTCTCAATGCTGCAAGGCAAATTGGGGGCGACATTGTTCCACCTGCAATGTGCTATTACTCTAAGTTAGAAGGAAGTGGTGGTAAATGCCGTACATGTATTGTTAAAGTAACTAAAGGTTCTGAAAAAGATCCTCGTCCAATGCCAAAATTAGTTGCATCGTGCCGTACAACCGTAATGGATGGTATGGAAGTGCAAAATATTACTTCTCCAGAAGTTTTGGAAGCTAGAAATGGTGTTGTGGAGATGCTGTTGATTAATCACCCATTGGATTGCCCAATTTGCGACCAAGCTGGTGAATGCGATTTGCAAAATCTTGGTTATGAAAATGGATTACAACGTACTCGTTATGAATTTGAGCGTCGTACTTTCGAAAGAATTGATATTGGGGATAAAATCCAATTACACATGAATCGTTGCATTTTATGCTATCGTTGTGTGTTTACAGCAGATCAAATTACCAATAAACGTGTTCACGGTATTTTAAATCGTGGGGATCACTCTGAAATTTCTACTTACATTCAAACTGCTGTTGATAATGATTTCTCTGGAAATGTAATTGATGTTTGTCCAGTTGGAGCGTTAACAGATAGAACTTTCAGATTTAAAAATAGAGTTTGGTTTACTAAACCTGTTGATGCACATCGTGATTGCAACCATGAAAAATGTAATGGTAAAGTAACGCTTTGGTATAAAGGAGCAGATGTTTTACGTGTTACCGCTCGTAAGGATCAATTTGGGGAAGTGGAAGAATTTATATGTAATGAATGTCGTTTTGAGAAAAAAGCGACTGCAGATTGGACAATTGAACACCCAACTCATATTCCTGATACTTCGGTAATTTCATCAAATCATTACGAAACATTTAAACCATTACCGGTAATTAAAGAAAATTTGGCTTTGCAAGAAGCTAATAAAGTTGAACTAGAAAAAACCAGTAAATTCTAATGGATATAAATTTTGTAATCGAAAAATTTGCACTGGTAACTATTTTGTTTTCCATTAGTTTGGTTATAGCGATGTATTCTACCTATGCAGAAAGAAAAGTTGCTGCTTTTTTACAAGATCGTTTAGGTCCGGATAGAGCTGGTCCTTTTGGTATTTTACAACCTTTAGCTGACGGTTTAAAAATGTTTATGAAGGAAGAGATTATTCCTTCAAACGCAAGTAAGTGGTTATTTATGGTTGGTCCAGGGTTGGCCATGCTTTGTGCTTGTATTGGTACGGCGGTTATTCCTTGGGGTCAAGATTTGAACATTAATGGAAGAGTAGTTCCTTTACAAGTTACAGATATTAATGTTGGTGTACTTTACCTTTTTGGGGTGGTTTCATTAGGTGTTTATGGTGTAATGATTGGTGGTTGGGCATCTAACAATAAGTATTCATTGTTAAGTGCAATTAGGGCAGCATCTCAAAATATCAGTTATGAGGTGGCGATGGGCTTATCTATCATTGCTTTGCTTTTAATGACCAACACGCTTAGTTTAAAAGAAATTGTAGCTCAGCAGCATGGTTGGCACTGGAATGTTATTTATCAACCATTAGGATTTATCATTTTTATGGTATGTTCTTTTGCAGAAACTAATCGTGCTCCATTCGATTTACCTGAGTGTGAAACTGAACTAATTGGGGGTTACCACACAGAATACTCATCAATGAAATTAGGGTTTTACCTGTTTGCTGAGTATATCAATATGTTTGTTTCATCTGCCGTGATGGCAACATTATACTTTGGTGGTTACAATTACCCATGGATGGATACTGTTGCAGGTCATGTTAGTCCTAATGTTGCTGCATTAATTGGAACAGTTGTTTTATTTGCTAAAATATTTGCATTCATCTTTTTCTTCATGTGGGTACGTTGGACAATCCCTCGTTTCCGTTATGATCAGTTGATGAATTTAGGATGGAAAGCATTAATTCCATTGGCTATTGCAAATATCATTATCACAGGGATTGTTATTGCTGTTGTAAATAAGTTTTAAGAGAGAGATATGGAATCATTAAGTAATAAGAAAAAAGTACTAGAGCAAAAGCCTCTTAACCTTGCAGAACGAATGTACTTGCCTGCAATTGTTAAAGGTTTAGGTACTACAATGAGCCACTTTTTTAAGAAAAGTTCAACGATTAGATATCCGGAACAAGTGCGTGAATTTTCAATTAACTGGAGAGGAATGCATTCTCTGAAAAGAGATGAAGAAGGCAGAGAGCGTTGTACTGCTTGTGGATTATGTGCCTTATCATGTCCTGCAGAAGCAATCACTATGATTGCAGCAGAACGTAAGCCTGAAGAGAAAGCATTATACCGTGAAGAAAAATATGCTGCAGTTTATGAAATCAACATGTTACGTTGCATTTTTTGCGGTTTATGTGAAGAAGCTTGCCCTAAAGAGGCTATTTATTTAGATGGACCAATTGTTCCATCTGATTATTTACGTAAAGATTTTATTTACGGAAAAGATAAATTGGTTGAAGCTCCTTTGGAGGCGAAATAAAAATATACAAGTCGTCATTGCGAGGAACGAAGCAATCCTAAAGCGATGGACTTTAACAAAATAGATTGCTTCGTGCCTCGCAATGACGAGACGGTTAATAACTAAACAAAAAGAAAATTAATGGGTACATCAGTATTCTATTTCGTAGCAACATTGAGCATCATCTTTTCACTGATGGTTATCTTTTCGAAGAATCCAATTCACAGTGTTTTATATTTGATTCTAACTTTCTTCACTTTTACAGTCCACTATGTGTTATTAAACGCACAATTTTTAGCGGTTGTAAATTTTATTGTTTACATGGGTGCAATTATGGTTTTATTCCTATTTGTGCTGATGCTTTTAAACTTGAATAAGGAAAATGAACCCAATAAATCAGCTTTGGTTAAAATTTTAGGCGTAATAGCCGGAGGATGTTTATTAGTAACCCTAGTTGGTTCATTTAAAGCGGTTTCAATTAATAGCCCATTAGTTTTACAAAATCCAAATTTGGGATTGGTAAAAAACCTAGGTAAAGAATTATTTGGCCCGTTTATGTTGCCATTTGAATTGTCATCAATTTTATTGCTTACAGCAATGGTTGGCGCAGTATTATTAACTAAAAAAGAAGAAAAAGCAAATGGATAATTTAGCTTCAACCATGCAAACCGTTCCACTTGACCATTACATTTGGTTATGTGCTATTATCTTCACTATCGGGGTAATGGGCGTGTTAACACGTAGAAATGCTATTGTTATTTTTATGTCGGTAGAATTGATGTTAAACTCTGTTAACTTGTTGCTAACAGCTTTTTCTGTTCATCATAACGATCCATCAGGGCAAGTTTTTGTGTTTTTTATTATGGCTTTGGCAGCTGCCGAAGTAGCCGTTGGACTTGCAATTATTGTAATGGTTTACAGAAATACGCAGTCGATAGATATTAATGTGTTAAATCGCCTTAAGTGGTAATTATATAGAAGATGATAAATAGTTTACTTTGGTTAATTCCTTTGCTTCCGCTTTTAGGCTTTGTAATTAATGGCCTAGGCAGAAATACATTTAGCAAAAGCCTTGTTGGTATTATTGGCAGTGGCGCTGTATTAGCTTCTTTTGTATTAAGCGTTATTTTGTTTTTTGATTTAAGTGGTAGCACACAAAAACAGTTTCCAGTTGAGCTTTTCGATTGGATTAGCGCTGGTAATTTACACATCCCACTTTCGTTTTTATACGATCCATTGAGCTCAATAATGTTATTAATTATAACAGGAATTGGGTTTTTAATTCATCTATATTCAGTTGGATACATGCATGATGATGCTGGATTTGGTAAATTCTTCGCTTACTTAAACCTATTTATCTTCTTTATGTTGATATTGGTCTTAGGCTCAAACTACATTGTGATGTTTATTGGATGGGAAGGTGTAGGATTATGTTCTTATCTATTAATTGGGTTTTGGTATACCAACAGTAATTATGCAAGTGCAGCAAAAAAAGCATTCGTAATGAATAGAATTGGAGATTTGGGTTTCCTTTTAGGTGTATTCTTAATCTTTAATACTTTTGGAAGTGTAGAATTTGCTAAGGTATTTCCACAGGCTGCTTCAATGATGCCAGGTGCAGGAACAATTACTTTAATTACGATTTTATTATTTATAGGTGCTTGTGGTAAATCTGCTCAATTACCTTTATTTACTTGGTTACCAGACGCAATGGCGGGCCCAACACCAGTTTCTGCTTTAATACATGCTGCAACAATGGTAACTGCTGGTATTTATATGATTGCCCGTTCGAGCGTATTATTTGATTTAGCGCCAACTACGCAAATGATCATTGCAATTATTGGAACAGCAACTGCTTTAGTTGCCGCAATTATTGCTTTAACACAAACAGATATTAAAAAGGTATTGGCTTATTCAACTGTATCTCAATTGGGTTACATGTTTTTAGGTTTAGGTGTTGGTGCATATACAGGTTCATTTTTCCATGTTTTAACTCATGCTTTCTTTAAAGCATTGTTGTTCTTAGGAGCAGGTTCTGTAATACATGCAATGCACCATGAGCAAGATATGCGCCACATGGGTGGATTAAAAGGAAAGCTTAAAATTACGTTTGCTACCATGATGATCGGTACAATCGCAATCGCTGGTTTACCACCCTTCTCTGGTTTCTTTTCTAAGGATGAAATTTTAGCCCACGCTTTTGAATACAATAAAGTACTTTGGGCAATTGGATTGTTCACAGCGTTTTTGACTGCTTTTTATATGTTCAGAATGATGTTTTTAACTTTTTCTGGCAAATATCGTGGAACGCATCATGCAGAAGAATACATTCACGAATCTCCAAAAATCATGACATATCCATTAATTGTATTAGCTATTTTGGCGGCAATTGGTGGGTTGATAAATATTCCTGCAGTATTTGGTGGTAATGAATGGTTGGCGCATTGGCTAACTGGAGCTGGTATTGCTCATCATGAATTAACACTAGACCACACTACAGAATTTGCTTTAATGGCTGTCTCTGTTTTGGCGGCGTTAATTGCCTTGTTTTATGCTTATACTAAATATGTTAAAAATGCTCATGTTCCAGTTTCGGATGAAAATAAACGCTCAATTTTAGCCAAAATATCATACAACAAATTCTATTTGGATGAAATTTACGATGCCATCATCACTAAACCTTTAGATGCATTTTCGAGATTTTTCTATCGCATTATCGATAAAAAAGTAATCGATGGTTTGGTAAATGGCTTTGGCTGGTCTGCAACTGAGGGAAGTAAAGGTTTACGTCTTTTACAATCTGGTAATGTTGGCTTTTATATATTTATGATGGTATTCGGTATCATCGCATTGTTATTGTATACTTATTTATCAATCGCTTAATTCGGTTCAACACATATAAATGGAACTATTAATACTCATATTTTTACCACTTGTTGGTGCATTAATTACCTCACTACTTAAAGGCGGTTCTGCTAAAGTAAGTGCATTAGGTTTTGCACTAATATCGCTTTGTGTAACTATTGGTTTATTAACCCAATTTACTCCAGATGCGACTACACAATTCGCAGTAAACTATCCTTGGATACAGCAATTAGGAATTAATTTCCATGCAGGTATTGATGGAATTAGCATGATTACGGTTATTTTAACAAATGTTTTAATGCCATTAATCATTCTTTCGAGCTTTAAACATGAATACAAAAATGCCAATGCTTTTTATGCGTTAATTTTATTTATGCAAAGCGGATTATTGTTGGTATTTACAGCATTAGATGGATTTTTATTTTATATCGGTTGGGAAGCGGCTTTAATTCCAATTTACTTTATTTGCGCCATGTGGGGCGGAAAAGATCGTATTAAAGTAAACATGAAGTTTTTTGTTTACACGATTGCAGGTTCACTCTTCATGTTATTGGGTATCATTTATTTATATCTTCAAAATCCTGCTAAGAATTTCGATATCAATGCATTTTACGCCTTAAACTTAGATTCATATCAACAAGGTTGGATTTTCTGGGCATTCTTTATTGCTTTTGCTATTAAGATGCCAATATTCCCATTCCATACTTGGCAACCGGATACCTATACAGAAGCTCCTGCTCCAGGAACTATGTTATTATCTGGTATTATGCTTAAAATGGGTATTTATGGTGTAATTAGATGGTTATTGCCAATTGTACCACAAGGCGTTAACGACTGGGTTTGTGTAGCAATGATACTTTCTGTAATTGGAATTGTTTATGCTTCGCTAATTGCATTTACTCAAAAAGATGCTAAACGTCTAGTTGCTTATTCGTCAATTGCTCACGTTGGTTTAATATCAGCAGGTATTTTTGCATTAAGTACACAAGGTTTACAAGGTGTAATGGTACAAATGTTAAGTCATGGTATTAATGTAATAGGTTTGTTTTTCGTATTGGATATCATATCATCTCGTTTACACACCAATAAAATTGAAGAGTTAGGTGGATTAGCTAAAGTTGCTCCAAAATTGGCTATTACTTTTTTAATTATCCTTTTAGGAACTGTTGCTTTACCAGGAACTAACGGTTTTATTGGCGAGTTTTTATTGCTATTTAGCGTATACAATTACAACTCATGGTTAGGTTTAATTGCTGGCTTGACTATCATTTTTGGTGCAGTATATATGCTGAGAATGTATCAAAAAGTAATGTTAGGCGAAACCAATACACTAACCATCAGTTTTACTGATATTAAAGGAACAGAAAAAGGGGTATTGTACACTATTTGCGTATTGATAATTGTAATGGGTGTTTATCCAAAACCAATTTTGCACTTATCTGAAGCTTCAGTACAACATTTATTAGAACAAGTAAATCAAAAATTAACAGGGGTAAACTAAACATGAACATTATTATAACCATTGCCGCTACGGCTTTAATAGTACTTTATGCGGGTTTGTTTAAGGCAAAAAAAGCCTTGTTGCCTCTAACGTTAATTGGTTTATTGGTTGCATTAGGTTTTGTAGCTTGCTCATGGAATAATCCAACAACGTATTACGGTATGATGCGTATGGATAATTTCGCTTTAGCATTTTCGGCCATTGCTATAATTGGTACTTTCTTTATATTTCTATTAACCCAAAATTATTTTGCTGAAGGGAGCGATAATATTGCAGAGTATTTTACTTTGATTTTGTTTGCTCTTTCAGGAATGATTATCATGGTTTCTTATCAGAATATGTCTATGCTATTTATTGGCTTAGAAATTATGTCAGTAAGTTTATATATCCTAGCGGGAATACGAAAACTGAATTTTGCCTCAAATGAAGCATCATTGAAATACTTTTTAATGGGTGCTTTTTCTACAGGGTTTTTATTATTCGGTATTACTTTAATATACGGAGCAACAGGTTCGTTTGATATTGCTATTATTCAGAATTATTTAGTGAATAATGTAAAAGCAGTTTCACCTTTATTTTATCCAGGTGTTATTTTAATGATGATTGGTTTGTGTTTTAAAGTTGGTGCAGCTCCATTCCATTTCTGGGTTCCAGATGTGTATGAAGGCTCTCCATCGTTAATAACTACCTTTATGTCGACAGTGGTTAAAACAGCTGGTTTTGCTGCATTTTTAAGGTTATTTGCTGGAGCTTTTGAACCATTACATGATTTTTGGATGCCAGCATTAATGATCATTACGATCATCACATTGTGTATAGGAAACATTACTGCCCTTTACCAAAAAAACTTCAAGCGCATGCTAACATATTCGAGTGTATCGCATGCAGGTTATATGTTGTTTTCTTTAATTGTACTTACCGCTAATTCTGCAAGTAATGTATTAGTTTATGCTGCAGCTTATACGTTTGCAACGATCATTGCCTTTGCAATTTTGATAGTTGTTAAGCAAAAAACAGGTAATGATAACTTCGAGAATTTTAATGGTTTGGGTAAAAGAAATCCATTAACAGCTTTCGCACTAACCATTGCAATGCTTTCTTTAGCAGGTATTCCATTAACTGCTGGCTTTATTGGTAAATATGTGATGTTTTTAAACGTAATGGAAAATTATCAAACTGTTTTAGTTGTTATTGCTATTGTAAATGCATTAATAGGTTTCTATTACTATTTTAAAGTGATTATAGCTATGTGGTTTAAAGATGGTTCAGACATTATTTTAGATACTCCATTGCAATACAAAATAGTATTAGTACTATCGGTAATAGTTACCTTATTTTTAGGGGTTTATCCATCTCTTATTTTAAATTTGATATAGCCTAACGATATAGATTATTATTTGTAGTTTTACGAATAATTCAACTATGCAAGAATTCTGGAATTCATTACAGCATTTTATTGATCCCGAAAAATTACTTAAAGAGGGTGGTTTTTATGTTGTTTTGTTTGTAATTTTTGCTGAAACCGGTTTATTTTTTGGTTTCTTTTTACCAGGCGATTATCTTTTGTTTTTAGCGGGCATGTTTGTGGCAACGGGTAGGTTAGATGTAAATATATATGTCTTAGTGCTAGGTTTATGCATTGCTGCTATTTCTGGAAATTTCACAGGATATTGGTTCGGAAGAAAAACGGGCCCTTTGTTGTATAAGAGAAAAGATAGTATTTTTTTTAAAAAGAGATATCTTTTGGCTGCAGAACGATATTACAGAAAACAAGGTGCCTTTGCTTTAATAATGGGTAGGTTTGTGCCAATTGTTAGAACTTTTGCCCCTATTTTTGCTGGGGTAGTAAAATTAGACATTAAAAAATTTGCATTTTATAACATTGTAGGTGCAATATTATGGATAGCATCATTAACTTTGCTTGGATATTTTTTGGGTAAAAGATTTGCCCAACAAATTGAAGAGTATTTGGTTTATATAATAATAGGTTTCATTGTAATCACCACTATACCATTGGTTATCACGTTTGTGAAAAAACGGGTAAATAAAAGTGATGATGAAGATGAGACAGAGATTGAAGAAGAAGAAAAAAAATGAGTAAAGAAGATCATCATCCGTGGCACAGTGTTTCTCCTGGAGAGAACCTGCCAGCTGTTGTAAATGCAATAATTGAAATCCCTAAAGGTTCAAAAGCAAAATATGAAATAGATAAAGAATCGAACCTAATTAAATTAGATAGAGTTCTTTTCTCGTCTGTAATGTATCCAGCAAATTATGGTTTTATCCCACAGACATATTGTGATGATAATGACCCATTGGATATCTTAGTATTATGTTCTGTTGACGTTTACCCAATGACAATTATTGAAGCTAAAGTAATTGGTGTAATGCACATGGTGGATAATGGAGAGCAGGATGATAAAATTATTGCGGTAGCAAAAAATGATATGTCTGTAAATTACATTAACGATTTACACGAATTGCCACCGCATACTATGAAAGAAATTGTTAAATTCTTTCAAGATTACAAAGCATTAGAAGAGAAAAAAGTAACTATTGAACACTTGCTTGGTGTACGTTATGCACACAAAGTGATACAAGAAAGCATAGAGCTTTACGATAAGAAATTTAGAAATATATAATGGGCTGGGATTTATTCTGGACTTTCTTTTTAGTTGCACTTAACGGATTTTTTGTAGCCGCCGAATTTGCTATTGTAAAAGTTCGCGGGTCTCAAATTGAAATTAAAGCAAAAACTGGTAGCCGAGTTGGTAAAATTGCAAAGCATATTATCCATAATTTAGATGGATTTTTAGCAGCAACACAGTTAGGAATCACCTTGGCATCGCTAGGTTTGGGCTGGGTAGGTGAACGTGTTATGCATGAAATTATTCATGATGGACTAATTAAGTTCGGAATAAGCGAAAACGTAATTAATTCAGCTTCTACAATTATTGCATTTTCAATCATTACCATTATGCATATTGTTTTTGGAGAGTTAGCTCCGAAATCAATTGCAATACAAAGACCTGTCGCTACAACATTATTTATTGCATTACCACTAAGAGCATTTTATTTTGTAGGTAGACCAGTAATTTGGTTATTGAATGGATTTGCATCTTTAGTGTTAAAATTATTTGGAATTAACTCTGCTGGCGGACATGAATCATTACATAGCAATGAAGAGCTTCAATACTTACTAGATCAAGGTAAAGAAAGTGGTGCATTAGAAGATAATGAACATGAGTTAATCAAAAATGTGTTCGATTTTAACGAGCGTGTGGTTAAAAATATCATGGTACCTCGTACAAAAATTTCTGGTATAGAACTCAACACCTCAAAAGAGGAAGTAGTGCAAACTATCATTGGCGAAGGTTATTCTCGCATGCCAGTTTACGATGATATTATTGATAAAATTATCGGTATTGTACATGCTAAAGACGTATTGCCACTTTTAGCTGGCAATAAAGAATGGGCATTGGCCGATATAATCAGAAAACCATATTTCGTTCCAGAAACAAAGAAAATTAACGATCTGCTTAGCGAATTACAACAAAAACGTATTCAAATTGCTATTGTAATTGATGAGTTTGGTGGTACAGCAGGGATGGTTACTTTAGAAGATATTGTAGAGGAAATTGTTGGTGAAATTCAGGATGAATATGATGAAGAGAAGCCAACAGTAGAGAAAATTTCAGATACAGAATTTGTCATTAACGCTTATGCTACCGTTTATGACGTGAATGAACACTTACCACATGATTTACCAGAAGATGAAGATTATGATACTGTAGGTGGATTAGTTTCTCATGCTTTTGGTAAAATTCCTGAAGTTGGCGATAGTGAAGAGTGCTACGGTTATTTATTTACTATTTTAAAGAAAACTGAACAAAATATAGAAACCATAAAACTTGAGTTGGTAATTAATAAAAGTGATATGGTAGATACGCATTAAACTCAAGCTAATGCATATTTTTTACACACCCGATATTACATCAAATCAGTACACATTAAACGAAGAAGAAAGTAGGCATTGTAGTAAAGTGCTCCGTTTAACTGTTGGTGATATCATCCATTTAATTGATGGAAAGGGTGGTTTATATGAAGCTGAAATTACGGGGATGAGCAAAAAAAATGTTCAGCTGACAGTAATTAGAAAGCAAACAGAATTTGGGAAGCGTAATCATTATTTACACATTGCTATTGCGCCGACAAAAAACATAGATCGTATAGAGTGGTTTTTAGAGAAAGCCACAGAAATAGGAATTGACGAAATAACGCCGATCATTTGCGATCGTTCAGAGCGTAAAATCGTAAAGGAAGAAAGGTTAGAAAAAGTGATTACCTCAGCTGTAAAGCAATCATTAACAGCTTATCATCCTAAATTAAATACTGCTATTTCTTTTATGGAGCTGATGAAACAAAATTCAAATGGAGAGAAGTTCATTGCACATTGCATTGAAGGAGAAAAACCATTTATCAATCAACTTACTCAAACATATCAATCGTATTTAATTTTAATTGGGCCCGAAGGTGATTTTACTCAAACAGAGGTTGATATCGCTTTGCAAAATGGCTATAAAGCAGTAACTTTAGGTAGCACGCGACTGAGAACTGAAACTGCTGCCTTAGCCGCTTGTTTTGAAGTTAATTATATAAATAGATGATTAAGTTACGAATTTTCAATTATAAATTATCAGTTTGGAACTTAAAGCATGTCGTTTTAGTATTCAGCCTTTGTTCATTAATCCTTGTTCTTTGCCCTAGTTTTACTGTGCCAACTTATAAGATGGGTAAATTAAAGTATAATGGAGGTGGGGACTGGTATGGAAATAGGACGGCATTGCCTAACCTTATTGACTTCTGCAATAAAAATCTAGGTACTAATTTTTCTTCTGATGAAGGTATTGTAGAAGTTGGGAGTGCTGAATTATATAATTTTCCTTTTGTATATATGACAGGACATGGAAATGTGGTTTTTAATGATCAGGAAGCGGCTAATTTGAGAAAATATTTGATTGGAGGTGGTTTTTTGCACATCGATGATAACTATGGGTTAGATAAGTTTATCAGAGTAGAAATGAAGAAAGTATTTCCGGAACTTAGTTTTGTAGAACTACCATCAAATCATAAAATATACAATCAGAAATTTAAATTTCCTGGAGGTTTACCAAAAATACATGAACACGATGGGAAAAGACCTCAAGGTTTTGCTCTAATATGGAAAGGGAGAGTCGTTTGCTATTATACGTATGAATGCGATTTAGGCAATGGTTGGGAAGATTTTGGAACGTACCCTTCAGACACACAAGAAACTCGTAGTAAAGCGCTTAAAATGGGTGCAAATTTAATTCAGTATGCTTTAACACAGTAACATGTATCAAATAAAAGTAAACGATAAATATAACTTTGATATCACAGCTGATTATAACCAGCTAGAAGTTAATAATGAAACGATCGAATTAGATAGACTTGCGTTAAACGCGACTGCTACTCATGTATTGTATAAAAATAAATCTTATACTATCGAAATAGTAGAACTAAATAAAGAAGAAAAAACAGCAGTTATCAAGGTAAATAACAATACTTATAACCTTACGATAAAAGATCAGTTTGATCAGTTATTAAAACAGTTGGGTATGGATAATTTAGCAGTAAATAAAATACAGCAAATTAAAGCGCCAATGCCTGGTTTAGTTTTAAGTGTCTTGGCCACCGAAGGGGCTGAAGTAAAGAAAGGAGATAATCTTTTAGTGCTAGAAGCGATGAAAATGGAAAATATGATTAAATCGCCAACAGATGGGATAATTAAGAAAATAGAAATTAAACAGGGGGATAAGGTAGAGAAGAACGAAATACTGATTAGTTTTCATTAAAAAGAAAAGGGGAGCAATTTGCTCCCCTTTTCTTTTTAATTTTATCTATTTGCCTTTAACCTTAAACTGGGGCTTACCAACAGATTTGATTTCTGATGAACCTAACATTGTCATTGCGCATCTGAAGCCAATATCAGCAGTTGATTCGTCTTCTTGTAAATATCGTCTAGCAGCAGGATTTAACCATTGTGCCTGATCATCCCAAGAACCACCTTTATACACTCTGGATTTATTATTAACTAAAGTAGTTATGCCATATAAAGAACTTTCCTCATCACGGTATCCACGTTGATCAGGATTATAAGCCCCTGTTCCTGTACTTCCAGCAGCCTTTCTAGCTTGTAATTCTGCCCAAGTTTGTTTAACCCCAGAATTAGCATTTACCATTTGTGGTTTGCCATATTTATCCTGTTTAAGTTTACCTGTAATTGGGTCTCTATCTTTATTTTGATATTGGTTACCTCTAAATGCATTTAGCGCATCTGCTTGTTCAAAAGTTGAAGCACGATAAATGTCACGTGTCCATTCGTTTACATTACCTGCCATGTTATACAATCCAAAATCATTAGGTTCATAACTTCTCACATCTTGTGTAAATGCAGCTTTATCGTTTAATGATCCGCCAACACCCATGTAATCACCTTTTCCTCTTTTAAAGTTAGCTAGAATTAAACCTCTGGTACTTTTCTTAGCAGAAGTTATTCCTAAGCCATTCCATGGATATATTTTCTTATCGCCAATGTTTTCGTATTGTGTATTTCCAATTAACCCTAAAGCCGCATATTCCCATTCTAATTCTGATGGCAATCTAAATGGTTGTAAAATTACTCCGTCTTCTAACCTTACATTTCTTGTTGCTGTCGGTGCACCTCTCCCTGTAGTTGCAGCAGTTCCATTAGCTGTCGCAGCAGGATTAAGATCTGCTTTTGCTTTTGGTCCTTTATCATCATACTGTCCGTTCAAATAAATTTCTGTATTGAAAGGTGTTGTTGGTCTTGTAACTGTAGGTGTAGCTGCTGCATTCCTTCCAGTAGCTGTTCCATTTACTGTGGCGAAAGAACTCATAAATCCTTTATCTCTTAATAATTTTTCATTCACCATATCAGTTCTCCAAGCACAATATCTTTCTGCTTGTAAAGCGCTAACGCCAACAACGGGGTAATTCTGATAAGCCGGGTGCCTCAAATAATTATTTACATAGGGCTCATTGAATGATAATGGTCTACGCCAAACTAATGTATCCGGTAATTCTTCGTAATAGTATTGTGCATCTGTTGGATAACTACGTTTAATCCAATTTAAGTATTCTAGCCAGTTAGTGTTCGAAACTTCGGTTTCATCCATATAGAAGGAGCTTACACTAACCTCTCTTTTATAATTATAGTTGCTTAAATCTTGTCCTGGAATATCAACAGCGCTACCTCCCATAATAAATACACCGCCTTCTATCTCTACTAAACCAGTTCCTGCTGGACCACGTTTGTATTTACTAGCAACTTCAAAACCGCCATTCTCCTTTTTGTTATAGGCATAACCAGTTTTGCTCGAAACGTCTTTTCCAGAGTTTTTATTACACGAAGTAAAAATTGTAATACTAACTAAGAATATAAATAATTGTAAATATGTTTTTTTCATAATTGTGTCTATGTAACACCTAGGTGATAAAATTACATAAAAAAAGAGCTATCCGCCAAAAAAATAATTTTTAATTTAAGAGCCAGTTTGTCAACTAAATAAGTGTTTTAGCTCATTATGCAACAAATGATATTTTGAAACGTAATCGTTCTTTATTTATTATAACTTGTTTTTTATTTACAAAATGGCTTTCTCTATTCTCATACATTTTTCTTTTATTTTACGTTGTATCATTTAACAAGAAATCAAGATAAATGAAAGGTGTTATTACTTTGAAATTAGTAAACACTATGTTAACTTGCATACCTGTTATATGTCTATATTTAACTAATGAATCTGAAGTACTTTAGCGCAGCAGCCTTAGGCATGTTTTCTTTAGCGATGTTTTGTAGTAGCGAGCTATTTGCGCAAGTGGTACAGCCAGGTACTCAAACAAACGGTAGCCAATCTAATAACATTAATACTGCAGTTCCTTTTTTATTAATTACTCCAGACGCAAGAACAGGTAGTATGGGTGAAGCGGGCGTAGCAACCCAACCAGATGCGAATGCGATGAGTATTAATCCTGCTAAATTGGCTTTCTTAGATAGGCCTTATGGTTTTTCAGCATCATATAGTCCTTGGTTAAAGAACCTAGTGCCTGATATTAATTTAGCCTACTTAAGTGGTTTTTACAAAGTGAATGATAGAAGTACAATAGGTGGTGCATTACGTTATTTTTCTTTAGGGCAAATTCAACTTACAGATGCAAATCAACAAGATTTAGGGATTTATAGCCCTAATGAATTTTCGTTTGATGCCACGTATTCACGAAGATTTGGGAATGAATTTTCGTTGGGAACTACGGCTCGATTTATTTATTCTAATTTAACTTCTGGTCAATTTTCTGCTGGACAACAAACTAAGGCAGGCACAGCATTCGCATTAGATGTATCAGCGTATTATAGAAAGCAAACTGTACTATTTGGTAAAGATGCTATTGTATCGACAGGGGTTAATTTTTCTAATATTGGCACGAAAATAAGCTATGTAGATGGTGGTGATAAATATTTTCTGCCTACAAATATGAAATTAGGTGGAGCTACTACCTTAATTATCGATGATTATAATCAGTTTACATTTGCTTTAGATTTCAATAAATTGATGGTGCCAACGCAACCAATACGAGATTCTAATGGAACTATAATTTCCGGGAAAGATCCAGATCGTTCTGTGCCTGCTGGTATTTTTGGTTCATTTAGTGATGCGCCAGGAGGATTTAGTGAAGAATTAAAAGAAGTAAGCATTGCTACTGGTGTAGAATATTGGTACAATCAACAATTTGCATTAAGAGCTGGATATTTTTATGAAGCGCCTGAAAAAGGAGATAGACGATATTTCACAGTTGGCGCAGGTTTAAAGTATAATATTTTTAATATAGACTTTTCTTATTTATTAGCTGATCCACAAAAAAGTCCATTGGCTAATACGTTGAGGTTTAGTTTGCTATTTAATTTCGGGGATACCAAATAATGAGGATTAAAGTAGGGTTCGGGTTCGATGTACATCAATTAAAAGATAATCATTCATTTATAGTTGGCGGCGTAAATTTAGAGCATCATAAAGGTGCTTTTGGTCATTCTGATGCTGATGTTTTGTTGCACGCCATTTGCGATGCACTTTTAGGCGCAGCCAATTTAAGAGATATTGGATTTCATTTTAAAAATACCGACCCGCAGTGGAAAGGAATAAGTAGTATAATATTATTGCAAGAAACTGTAAAATTACTTGCAGAGAAAGGATACGAGATTGGGAATATTGATGCCATGTTATGTCTTGAAGCACCAAAAATAAATCCTCACATTCCACAAATGCAAGAAAATATCGCGGAAGCAATTGGAATGTCAATAGAAGACATTTCTATTAAGGCTACTACAAATGAGCAAATGGGTTTTATTGGTAGAGAAGAAGGAGTAGTTGCCTATGCGGTTTGCTTAATTCAGAAAAACTAAAAAACCGATAATTATCATAATCATCGGCCTTTAAAATTAATTAGTCGTTACTCTTCTAGATAACCAAATTTACCTTCGTTATAATCAGCTATGGCTTGTTGTATTTCTTCTGGTTTATTCATTAAAAATGGCCCGTAAGATGCAATAGGTTCATTAATTGGTTCGCCACTTAATACAAGAATTACACTATTTTCTAATGCTTCGATTTCAATAGTTTCACCTTCATTTTTGAAGTGAACCATTTGATCTGTTTTCGCATTTTCTGAACCATTAACTTTTATATTTCCTTCTATAATTACGAATCCTGTATTAAAATTTGCTGGGAAGTTAAAACTAGTTTTTGCTCCTTTATTTAAGCGAACATTGTACATTTCTATCGGACTAAATGTAGAAACGCTTCCTTTAGTTCCCTGATAATTTCCTGCAATTACCTCAATTACACCTCCCTTATCTGGCAAGTTAAACTTTTGTATTTCATTGTGTTTAACACCTTGATATTTAGGTTTACTCATTTTATCCTTAGCAGGAAGGTTTACCCAAAGTTGAACCATTTGAAAAGAACCACCTTTTTTGCTGAAATTTTCTTCATGATATTCTTTGTGTAGAATACCACTTGCTGCGGTCATCCATTGAATATCGCCTGGAAAAATAACGCCACTGTTACCAGCACTATCGTGATGTGCAACTGCTCCATGATATGCAATGGTTACAGTTTCAAATCCGCGATGCGGATGAACGCCAACTCCACGAGGTTCATTGCGAGCAGAAAATTCAATCTTCGCATTGTAGTCGAGCATGAAAAACGGGCTCATGTTTAATCTATATCCGCTAGGAAAGAAATTGTGTACCCTAAAACCATCGCCAACCATGTGTGGTGCAGGCGGATTTAATATTGCTGCAACTTTTTTTACATTTGCTTCCATTGTATTTTCCTCTTTTCTTATTTAAAAATTAAGCTTGCTTTACAAACTGTAATTCTCCTAAAATTCTTACTTCTTCACTTACCATTACTCCACCAGTTTCTAAAGCAGCATTCCATGTTAATCCAAAATCTGCACGGTTAATTTTTCCGCTCAGTGTGAAACCTGCTTTTGTATTTCCCCAAGGATCTGTTGCAATACCACCAAATTCTGCAATTAACTTAACCGATTTGGTTGTGTCTTTAATGGTCAAATCACCTTTTACAGTATAATCATCATCATCTTTTTCTACTGATGTAGATTTAAATGAGATACTTTCAAATTTTTCAGCATCAAAGAAATCTGCACTTTTTAAGTGATTATCACGATCTGTGTTGCCTGTATCGATAGAACTAATATCACCTTTAAATGAAATATCAGCATTTGTAAAATCATCATCGTTTGAAGTCAATTCTGCAGAAAAGGATTTTAAATTACCTGTTACTGTGGTAATCATTAAGTGTTTTACTTTAAACTGTAATTCGCTGTGGGTTGGATCTAATGTCCATTTAGTAGTTGCCATAATTTTATGTTTTTAAGTTTCTTTTAAATTAATAACACAAAGGTAAGGCAAGAGGTTTCGCTACACATTGATGTAGGATAAGAAAAAATAATTGCTAATGAAAACTACGTCTTATCTGAAATGCTTATTGGCTAAGTCTTTACGCACTCTGCTTAGAGATTCGGGAGTAATGCCTAAATAAGAAGCAATCATCCATTGTGGTACGCGTAAAGTAAGATTTGGGTAGAGCTTAATAAAGTCTAAATATCTTTCTTCCGCAGTTGCGGATAATAACATATTTAATCTTTTTTGCATAAAGCGTATGGAATTATGCAGCATTAAAATGTTCAATTCTAATATTTCTGGAACGATATTCTTAATAGCAGGGAAGAAATCCTTTTTAACAATAAGAACTTCGGTGTCTTCAATGGCGTCGATATAAAAAAAAGCTGGCTCATTGAAAACAAAAGTATCTCTATCCGATAACATCCAATCTTCTGGGGCAAATTGAATAATGTGTTCTTTACCCTTTTCATCTATTGAAAAATAACGCAATAAACCACTATTCACAAAATAAGATTCAGATTTTAAATCGCCAGGGCTTAAAAGTACTTGACCTTTTTTTATTGTTTTGGTAGCTAGACAACTTACAGCTTCGGCAGCTTGTTCTTCTGTAATCGCCAATCGTTTTTGCAGATAAGCTGCGAATTTGCCTAGCATTGTTATTTGGTTTTAGGTTCAGGAATATTATCGAAATTAGCAGCACATTTACCACAACCCGAAGCGCAACCATCACTTTTTGGAGAAACGGAACGATAAATGATTCGCCCAACATAAAATAATGCTCCGACAAAAATGATAATCATTAAGATGAATTGAATATCCATACTGCAAATTTACGATTTATTAAATAGGAGAGTTCAGATTACTGTCAAAATTATAGTTAGCTAAGTGATCGAGAAGCACTAAAGCAATATTCCCAATTGTTAATGTAAACTATTGATTTTCCATCAGACCAACAGTTCCTCCAACCCAATCAAAATCAGCATTATAACGAACGCCAATCATTTTGCCACGACTTAAACGGCCTAAATTGATGCAAAGTTGAGGCTCTTCGCCGTCTGGCCATAAATACATCATTCTAATTTCGGCTTTTACACCATCATCTGGAACTTGAATAACGGGTTCATAAGTCACTTTTCGTTGTAAAATCCAATTTTCCCGATCTTTAATGGCTTTTACATCTGCCTCAGTTAAGTCTATAATTACACCCATACCGGCAAAACTGAATAATGGTTTTAACACGTAATTTTCCAAATCTGTTGGGATGGTTTTTAAGGTGTTTAAAAAGTGCGTTTCTGGAACAAATTCACTTTTTAAAAAAGGCATAGTATACTTACTAATGCGATAAAACCAATTTGGATGAGTTATCCATTCCACATCCAGTTCTTCTCTTGGATCAAAACTGTTTTTGAAAATGTCTGTATTCTCTGCAATTTCATCGAAAATTAGACGATTATAAATACGTTTCAATTGAATTTTTTGACTATTTTCTTCATAAAACAATTGTTTTCCTTCTTTTATAATGTCTTCCAACGCTAAAATTTTTATGCCTAAATGTTTAGCAGTCACAAAAAAATCAATTGCTGTTTTCTGGTTAGGAGCATCTACATCCATTAGCGCAACTTCGTGAGGAGCATAATTTCCTACTACTACTTTTTTAAATAACTCGAAATAGGAAGTTTCATCTAAACCATTAAAATAAGGACTAAGGTTATCATCTAAATTAAAAACCTCTTTGTAAGTATGAGCTAAATGTGATTGGAATCCATATAAGGATGGAAAACCTTGCATTTCAATTAGCATTGGGGTAACTTCTCCTTTTTCATTTTTGCATAATCCATAATCGAAGGTTAAAAAATGAGGATGAGCAGTTTCATTTGGGACATTCCATTGTGATGGAATGGCATTTTGAGTTAATTCTTTAAAATTATCTTGTTTAATTAGTGAAATAATTTCTTCGCCAGCGGCAATTAATTTTTCTTTTAATTCCTGAGAGATAAAAATGGGAGTTTCGGCCACTCTAAATGGAATTGGGGGAAAACCCTTTTCCAGCTTTTTAAGTAGTTGATGATATTTTTCCTCTGTAAAATTAGCATTAAATTGATGGCGATATTTTTCAATCATGGCGATGAATTAAATAAATTTACCACAGATACTAGAAAAGAAAAGTTGTATTCTATATAGTATATTTAAAAATTAAACTTCTTGCAAAGTATGAATAGCTTGAGTTAAAAAATTAGGTAAAATTACACTTTGTGTAAGCGTAATTCTATTTGGGTCATCAAGACTATTTAGCATATCATAGTATTTAGCTTCTCCATGGTTTTCAATAATTGCTGTTTTCTTTTCCTCTTGAAGTAAATACATTTTCATTCCAATAGGATCTGCTTCGGGGTGAAATTGAGTTCCAATAATCTCATCAGAAAAACGAATAGCCATAATGCAACGTTCTAAATTTACATGCGGACGTTCTTTTTCTAAAGCTAGAATAGATGCTCCTTTTGCAGAAAAATCTGTCAAATCTGGCTGTACTACTTGCCAATCGCGGTTATCAACAGAGTAAAAAGGATTATGAAGTCCATTAAATACGACTTCACCTTTTCCGATTTCAGTAAGACTAATGGGGAAAATGCCGAAAGAATTTGATTTTCGTCTAGTAACCTTACCCAATCCATATTTTCTGCAAGCCAATTGAAAAGAATGACAAATTAAAAAAACATGTTTTTTGTGCTCATTTTGTTTGTTAAAATCTTCAATTACATCTAATAAAGTAAAAAAATCATCCTCCCATTTTTCTCCCTCCCCATCAAACGGACTTCCAGGACCACCGCTAGAAATATAGATATTATATGTTGTGTCCGGTATTTCTCCTTTTCGCCTTAGATCGAAAATATCGTAGGTTAAATTAAGTCGTGTTTCTTTTTGGAAACTTTGTATAAGTTCCTGTATTCCCCTCATTCCCTGATTCGGGAAGCCATTGTTCATGTCTATAATGGCAATCTTAATATGATTTTTCTCACTCATTTATCCTGCACCTATTAATGTTTGCGTAGTAATATAGTCTACCACCGATTCAAAGCTACCAGTTTTCTCATAAACTGCAAGCTGTCTATCAGCTCCTGTACCATTAGCTAGTATTTTATGCACATAATTGATTTCATTTCTGCTTCCTAAATCATCTACAACATCATCAATAAAATCTAATAATTCTAAAATTAAGTTTCGGCAATTTACTTCCATTTCTTTGCCAAAATCGATTAAATTTCCATCAATACCATAACGAGCAGCCCTCCATTTGTTTTCATTAATTAATGCTCTAGAATAACTAATGAATTCCATATTTTGTAAACGTAACTTGTACAGTTTTGCGCATAAAGCCTGAAATAAAGCCGTAAAAGCCATCGTTTCATCAATTAACATTGGGCAATCGCAAATACGGAACTCTACTGTATCAAAAAATGGATGCACACGAATATCCCACCAAATTTTCTTGGCGTTATCCATGCAGTTGGTTTTAATTAATAGCTTTACATAGTTATCGTAATCTTCTATGCTATTAAAAATATCTGGAATTCCTGTACGAGGAAATTTATCAAAAACCTTTGTTCTAAATGATTTATAGCCAGTATTTCTGCTTTCCCAGAAGGGAGAATTTGTTGAAAGTGCAAAAACGTGAGGCAAGAAATAACGTACCTGATTTGCAATATGTATAGCTAGCTCACGCGATTGAAAACCAACATGTACATGTAAGCCAAAAATTAAATTCGAACGAGCAGCCTCTTGAAGTTCATTTACAATTTCGCTATAACGTGGATGTTCGGTAATTAGTTGTTTTTCCCAATGGGAAAAAGGATGTGTTCCAGCTGCGCCAATACGTAAACCTTGTTCGCCAGCTAATTGAGAAACAGTATAACGCAACTGTGAGATTTCTTTTCTAGCCTGATCGGTGTTGTGGCAAATTCCTGTTCCCACCTCAACTACAGCTTGATGCATTTCTGCTTTAACCTGATCCTTATGTATTTTTTGTGCAGATTCTACAATTTTTTGGTCGTGTGAAGTTAATTCTCGGGTAACAGGGTCAACTACCATGTATTCTTCTTCAATGCCGAGCGTAAATTCATTCATCATTTTAATTCCCTTTTAATCAAAATCGCATTATTTTTTGGTTACTGGAGTCTTTTTAGTTTTTGGAGCCGAAGATTTAGTAGGTGCTTTTGGTTTTGCTGCAGTTTTTGATTTTATAACAGATGCTTTGCCAATTAATGGTATACCTGCGGCAGATGTTTTTACATATTCTCCCCACGTTAAATTATCCTGGCCAAACTTTTGGGCTTTCGCTTTTTCAATTGCATACGTTGCCGCAGTTTCTACTACCCATTCAAAATTTTCTGCTCCCACACTTTCTAGGCCAGCATCTGGGGCAGGATTACAAAAATCAATCGCTATTGGAATACCATTTCGAACTGCAAATTCAACTGTGTTAAAGTCATAGCCTAAATATTTGTTCAGTTTAAGCGTATACTCCTCAATTGTTTTTAAAAGTTTTGCGCTTGGTTTTGGGCCATCAATCACATAACGTAAATGATGAGGATTTCGAGGTTCGTATTGCATAATGCGTACATATTTTCCGCCAATACAATAGCATCTATAATACTCTTCAAACATAATTTCTTCTTGCAACATCATTACCGTTTGCTTTGTCTGACTATGTTTATCAAAGAAATCTTCTTTATCATGCAATTTATAAACCTCTTTCCAACCACCGCCGTCAAATGGTTTCATATATGCTGGAAAACCTGTATATTCAAAAATAGCATCCCAATCCATTGGCATAGTTAAATTTTCAAAGGATTTTTCGGTGGTATCATCTGGATGTTCTCGGGATGGAATTAATGCGGTTTTAGGTACTGGAACGCCAATATTTTCTGCCAATGCGTTATTAAAAAACTTTTCATCAGCGCTCCACCAAAATGGATTATTAATTACCGCAGTTCCGCCCATTGCAGCATTTTTTAAATATGCCCGATAAAAAGGTACATCCTGAGAAATACGATCAATAATTACTGCATATTCAGGTTCTTTTGCTTGAAATACTTTACTAATTTTTACAAACTCAGCAGTAATTCCTTTTTCACCTTTTTGATTCACTCTATCCACAAATGCTTGTGGAAATGATCTTTCCTGGCCGAATAAAATTCCTATTTTCTTCATTAGTTTATTGTTATAGGTTGAAATGTTTATTGATCTTTCTCTTCAGACTTATTTAACTTGTCAACTCGCTGATTGATTATAATTGAGCTATATATTCTGGAAACATTTGTCGCCAAGTAGGCCAGTCATGATCTGCATTTTGTCTAATGTCTAACCAATGATTAATTCCTTTTTGATGTAAAATGCCTGATAATCTTTCATTATCTCCTTTGCACATATCACGATCTGATGTACCTAAAACAATTTTCATGTGCCAAAGTTCTGGATTCATGTCATTTGGCAAAAAATCTACAGGATTATTGAAATAGGCATCATCATTATAGAAGCCATCTAGCTGACTAGTAATATCAAAAGCTCCACTCATACTGAACATATGGCTTACCACCCAGGGATGACGAAAAGCGAAATTAGCAGCATGATAGCCCCCAAAACTACAGCCTGCAGTAATCACTTTTTGATATCCAGTTTCATTTTTTGCCAAAGGAACTAACTCCTCCAGTATAAACTTATCATACCAAATATGGTTTTTAACCCGTTCTGCAGGATGAATGCCTTTATTATACCAACTTAACTTATCAATGCCATCTGGACAATAAATTTTTATTTTACCCTCATCAATAAAGTGCTGAACGGCATCAATCAACTTGAAGTCTTTATTTTCGTAATAGCTTCCCATACTAGTAGGAAAAAGTAGAATAGGGTATCCACTATGGCCAAATATGAGCGTTTCTATATCTCTATTTAGGTTGGGGCTATACCATTTTTTTAGCTCTTCTTTCATGGTAAATTATTTAGATACCTTAAGGTAGAAAAATATAGCCAAACACAAAAGATAAATCTATTAAATCCTATAAATCTTGTGCTTATGTAAAAAAAACAACTCCTTAATCTATTTTTTAACAAGAAGTGTACCTTTGTAAAGATTAGTGAGAAAGCTATTTATTGACTATGTACACCACATTAACGTTGCCTACTGTTATTAAAACAATCCATCAGATAAAATCTGTTTATTTAAAGAAAGAAATTGAAGTAGAAATTTTCTGTCCCGATAATTTATTGGGAAACGAGCGTGTTAACCTTTTGTTAATAAACGATGGTCAAGATTTAGCTCAAATGGATATGGAGAACACTTTAAATTCTCTATATGAAAAATGGAAAATTGAACCAACAGTTGTTATTGGAATTAAGGCATCTGCAGATCGGTTATTAGAATACGGAGTTGCAGGTAAACCTGATTTTAAAAAAAGAGGTTCAAAAGCTCTAGCATATACCGATTTCATTATTAAAGAATTGTTACCATATGTACAAAGTGAAGTTGATGTAACGATAAATGGTAAACGAGCTTTTGCAGGATTTTCTTTAGGCGGTTTAACTGCTTTTGATATCGCGTGGAATAATGATAATTATTTTGATGCAGTTGGAGTGTTCTCTGGCTCTTTTTGGTGGAGAAAAAAAGATTTGAATGCTGGTTATACTGATGATGATCGCATTTTGCACCAAATGATTCGCGATACTAAAACTAACCCGGCGGTTAAGTTTTGGTTAATGACTGGTACAAATGATGAAACGGCAGATCGTAACCATAACTTTATTATTGATTCTATTGATGACACGATTGATGTGGTTAAGGAATTAATGAAAAAAGGTTATCAAAGACCGAATGATATTTTTTATTTTGAAATGGTTGGGGGCAAACACGATGTGCCCACTTGGGGCAAAGCAATGCCAAAATTTTTAGAGTGGGCTTTTGGAGAAAAAAGCATTTAATTTTAACATAATCTTTTTCCCATTTAAGTTTCATAGCTCAGTTCTCAGATGTTGCTTAACCACAATCTGTTGATTTTCAAATTTTAACAACACTAAATATTTATATCGGAGTTTTTAAATCCTGACTAACTCCTTAAAAATTCAATAAAAAACCTTATCTTTGCGCCAAATTACAGGCGCATTTTATGCAAAAAATTAGAAATATAGCTATTATAGCACACGTTGACCATGGTAAAACTACATTGGTTGATAAGATTTTACACTCTTGTTCTGTTTTTCGTGATAACGAACAAAAGGGAGAATTGATATTAGATAACAACGATTTAGAGCGTGAACGTGGGATCACAATCGTTTCTAAAAACGTATCAGTACAATATAAAGACGTAAAAATTAACATCATTGATACTCCTGGTCACGCGGATTTTGGCGGTGAAGTTGAGCGTGTATTAAAAATGGCAGATGGCGTTTTGTTATTATGTGATGCTTTTGAAGGTGCAATGCCTCAAACACGTTTCGTAACGCAAAAAGCTTTATCATTAGGTTTAAAACCAATTGTGGTTGTAAATAAAGTTGATAAAGAAAACTGTCGCCCAGAAGAAGTTTATGAGCAAATTTTTGAATTGTTCTTTAACTTAGAAGCAACTGAAGAGCAGTTAGATTTCCCTGTAATTTACGGTTCATCTAAACAAGGATGGATGAGTACGGATTGGAAAAAACCAACTACAGATATTTTTGCTTTATTAGATGCTGTGGTAGAAAATATTCCACCAGCACCTGTAAACGAAGGGAACTTACAAATGCAAATTACTTCGTTAGATTATTCTTCTTTCGTTGGTCGTATTGCAATTGGACGTGTACATCGTGGTACAATTAAAGAAAACCAACCAGTAACGTTAATTAAACGTGATGGTAAGTTGGTAAAATCTAGGGTAAAAGAATTATATACTTTCGAAGGTTTAGGTAAAATTAGAACTACAGAAGTAGGTTCTGGAGATATTTGTGCTGTTGTAGGTATTGACGGTTTTGATATTGGTGATACTATCGCTGATTTCGAAAATCCAGAGCAATTGCCAGTAATTAGCATTGATGAGCCTACCATGAATATGTTATTTACCATTAACAACTCGCCATTTTTTGGTAAAGAAGGTAAATTGGTGACTTCACAACGTATCAAAGATCGTTTGATGAAGGAAATGGAGAAAAACTTGGCACTTAAAGTTGTTGAAACTCAAGGTGCTGATTCATGGTTGGTTTACGGTCGTGGTATTCTTCACTTATCTGTATTAATCGAGACCATGCGTCGCGAAGGTTACGAATTGCAAGTAGGCCAGCCACAAGTTATCGTTAAAGAAATTGATGGCAAAAAACATGAGCCAGTTGAGACTTTAATCGTTGACGTACCTGGTGATGTTGCTGGTAAGGTAATTGAATTGGTAACTCAGCGTAAAGGTGAGTTGTTGATTATGGAACCAAAAGGCGATTTACAACACTTAGAGTTCGAAATCCCATCTCGTGGTATCATCGGTTTACGTAACAACGTATTAACTGCTACTGCTGGTGAGGCGATTATGGCACACCGTTTTAAAGCTTATGAGCCTTGGAAAGGTAATATCCCTGGTCGTTTAAATGGGGTATTAATTTCTATGGATAAAGGTACAACTACTGCTTATTCTATCGATAAATTACAAGATAGAGGTCGTTTCTTTGTAGATCCAGGAGTTGATATTTACGAAGGACAGATTTTAGGTGAGCACATCCGTGATAACGATTTAGTAATTAACATTGTAAAAGGAAAAGCGTTAACTAACATGCGTGCTTCTGGTACTGATGATAACACACGTATTGCACCAGCTATTAAATTCTCGTTGGAGGAGTGTATGGAGTATATCCAAGCTGATGAGTATATCGAAGTTACACCTCAAAGTATGCGTTTACGTAAGATTTTCTTAACAGAGCAATTACGTAAAGCAAACGGTAGCAAAAACTAAGATAGAAAACCTTATTCCCTAAAGGGAAATAAGATAATATAAGAAGCCTGTAAGCGAAAGTTTGCAGGCTTTTCTTTTAGGTAATAAAAACTAATAATTAGTTTAATTTTTAAACTGCCAAAGACTTTTGTCATCTAAATCTCAAAACTTATAGCTCTAAAGAAAAAATCATAATACGATGATAATTATATAGTTATACCTATTTAATTTTGTAAAAAAGTATTAAAATGTTTCAAAAACGACTCTCATATTTAGGTGTATTTTTTTTAACTACATTATCTTTAATGCCATTACGTTTTCTATACCTCTTGGCAGACATTTCTTATGTCTTAATCTATCATGTTTTTGGCTATCGTAGAAAAGTAGTTAGACAGAATTTATTGAATTCTTTTCCAGAGAAAAATTTAAAAGAGATTATTGCCATTGAAAAGGAGTTTTTTAAATATTTAACTTCTTTGATATTTGAGGTAATCAAGATGAGAAGTATCTCGACAAAGGAATTAAATAAACGCGTAAAATTTAAAAATGTAGATTTAGTAGAAGCGTATTTAAAAAACAATGAGAGTGTAATTTTTTGTTCATCTCATTATGGTAATTACGAATGGGTGTGTATGGCAATTGGAATGACTTTTTCTGGCCAACATCATCCTATCTATAAGCCATTAAATAATGAAATTTTTGATGATTGGTTTTTAAAAATGCGGAGTAGATATGGAAATCAGATGGTGTCAATGCGCCAAACAATAAGGGTAATTCAATCTACTAAGCATTATCCAACTATGTTCACTTTTGGAAGTGATCAAGCTCCATCAAAAGAAGATTCTCAATACTGGACTACACTTTTAAATCAGCAAGCTTCAATACAATTGGGAGTAGAAAAAATCGCAAAGAAAACAAATAGACCTGTATTTTATTTAAAAATAAGTTATTTAAAAAGAGGTTATTACGAAGTCGACTGCGTGCCAATTTGCTTAGATCCAAGAAATACTGCTGAATTTGAAATAACTGAACTGCATACCCGGTTTTTAGAGGATTTCATTAAAGAAGAACCGGCGTACTGGCTATGGAGTCACCGTAGATGGAAATATAAACCTGAAAAGCAAGTTCGTAAAGGTTTGTCAAAAGATCATGTTGCCGAACCTATAGACTGTTAAGGTTAATGCCACAGATTCACAAGTTATCCGTAAATCTGCGGCTAATTTTATGCATGCTGACCATCATGAACACCTTCAGCAAATTCCTCTACAAGCTTATCGTTAAAAGCAGGTAAATCTTTTGGTGTTCTACTCGTTACCAAACCTTGATCTACAACAACCTCTTCGTCAGACCAATTTGCTCCAGCATTAATTAAGTCTTGTGAAATATTTTTAACAGACGTTAATTTTCTGCCTTCAGCAACACCTGCGTTTATTAAAACTTGCGGTCCATGACAAATTGCTGCCACTGGTTTGCCAGCCTCAAAAAATGCTTTTACGAAAGCTAAAGCATTGTCATTTACCCTCAATTGATCTGGATTAATTACTCCGCCAGGTAAAACCAAGCCATTATAGTCATCGGCGTTAACATCACTTAATGTTTTATCTACATCAACTTCAATCGACCAATGGTCGTGGTTCCAAGCTTTTATTTTACCTGATTTAGATGAAATTATATGTACAGTTGCACCTTCTTCCTTTAGTCTTTTTACTGGCTCAGTTAACTCAACTTCTTCAAAACCATTTTCTGATAGCACTGCGATTGTGCGATTACTTAATTGTCCCATATTTATGTTTTTAATAGAATGATATATTAAAAGACATTAATGAGAAATTATTGTTTTTAAAAATTTAGATTAGCTATAATAACTGCCACCTAATCATTAGTCCTCCTATGTCTTAAAAAATATTGCGCTAAGTTTAATGCAATAAAAATATGATTAACAACATTCGGGATAAATCCATAATAATGGCTTAAAATTCTAAATCGTTCTTTTAAGCTGGCTAAGTGTTTTTGTTTGCTCATACCTCCAACCAAATACTTAGCAACGTACATATGCGTATTTACAATATTTGATGATTTTTTGGCTGCTTTGATAATCCAATCAATATCTGAACTGTACTTGTATTGCAAGTCATAAGGTTCGGTTAAGCTACGCTTGATATAAATTGCTTGATGGCTAATATTCATGCCGAACTTAAAACTATGCCAATCGAAATGTTCAGGAGCTCGGTGGCGACGTTGACCTAAACTTTTCCAATTCGCATCATACATTTCTGTTTCGCCATAATAGATATCACCTGATGGTGCCGACGCAAAAACATCTTTAACGGTATCTGGTGCATAAATTTCATCGCCAGAATTCATAAAAAGCACATAATCGCCTGTGGCTAATTTTAGCCCTTTGTTCATGGCATCGTAAATACCCTGGTCTTGCTCAGATACAAAAACAGCTAATCTATCTTTGTATTTATTTATGATATCACTTGTGCCGTCATTCGAAGCGCCATCAATTACAATGTATTCTATATTAGCATAAGTTTGGTTTAGCACCGAAAGCATAGTACGTTCGATATCAACTGCATTATTATAAACTATTGTAATTACACTGAGTTTTGGATTTCTGGTCATTTAGGCAAAGCATTTAGTAAACTCTGGTATAATTCTTCATGTTTATTTGCAATTAGCGAAGGTGCAAAATGATTTAAAATAGTTCTTCTGGCTTCTTTTTGAACCGCTTCTTTATCCTCATGTAAAAAAAGCCATTCAATTCCATCCGCTAAATCGGTAGCTGATTTGTAATTTGCTAAATAGCCATTTTGTAAATGTGCTACCATGTCGGGAATTCCACCAGTTTTAAAGGCAATTACAGGTGTTGCACAAGCTAAACTTTCCATTACTGTATTAGGTAAGTTATCTTCTAACGATGGAGTGATAAATGCATCCGCAGCTGCGTAACATTTTGCTAAATGATCATCTTTGGAAATGGATCCTAAAAAGGTTGTTTTAAAAGGAAAATTAGGCACATTTTTTTCATCCTTATTTCCAAAAATAACCAACTCTATTTTCTCATTTGGTATTTCTGCTCGAGCAGCTAAATCATTTAGTGCATCAATTAAATAGTCTGTTCCTTTATGTTTATCATTTTTTGAGGGCATAAAACCACTCATTAATACAAAGTGATGCGCAGGTATTTTGAGGATTTTTTTTGCTTCAGCCTTTACATAAGGTTTAAAAACATCAATTTCTAGCGTGTTCGGGATTACAGAAATTTTCCTTACACCCAATAAACTACTTTGTTTAATCGAATTTGCCATCCAGGTGCTTGGTGCTACAATGTGAAAATTTAATTCTGAATACGCTTTTTGTTTACGCAACCAGTTTTTATGCGAAATATCATTTTTTCCACTAAAACGTAAAATTGGACAATCTCCACATTGTCTATGAAAATGTTCACAATTGTAACGCACATGACAACCACCTGTAAAGGCATTACTATCATGGAAAGTCCACACAATCGGTTTCCCTAATTCATCTAGCTCTGCTAAAAATTTAGGAGATAAAAACCCATGATTAATCCAATGCAAATGAATGATATCGGCAGATTTTAATTCTGGATGATGAATAATTGATTTGCCAAACCATTGCAAAGAAAAGGGAGTTTTTACTGCTTTTACGAATAATTTAGCTAAATAACGCTCTGCTATAATATTAATAATGGCCTTAGCTTTAGTAAAAATGTTTCTACTAAAAGTATCAATATTAGTGTTGTGACCAAACTTGTAATACACCAAAACTTTCGAATCCACACCACTAACTTTTAGCGCATCACTTAAACGCAAGCAAGCTCTGCCAGCGCCTCCATTTCCATCGTAGGTATTTAAGTGTACAACTTTCAAATCAATCAAAAATACATTTTATTGTTTAGGCTTTGCAAAGCATGGCAGATTTTTTCTTTTCTTTGTCAAACATATGACGAACCTTTTAACCGACAGAGATTTTTGGGTAAAATATTGGGAAAGTAAAACTGATTTATCTTTTGCTATTCCTTCAACTTATTTATTTCATCGCCAACTGGCAGATATTGTAGCAAGCAACAACGTAAAAACTGCAATTGAATTAGGTGGTTTCCCAGGTTATTATGCAGTGTTTTTAAAGAAATATCTAAAACTTGATGTTACGTTATTGGATTACTTTGTTCATCCACCAATTACGCAACAATTGCTAAAAACGAACGGATTAGCCGCTAATGATATTCAAATTATTGAAACAGATTTGTTTAATTACACTCCAGAAAAGCAATACGATTTAGTGTTAAGCTGCGGCTTAATTGAACATTTTAACGATACTGCAGATATTATAAATCGACATATTGCTTTTGTAAAACCTGGCGGAAGTTTATTTATTACACTGCCAAATTTTAAAGCTTTAAATGGTTGGTTTCAAAAGAATTTTGATAAAGAAAATTACGATAAGCACAATATCAATTGCATGGACCCAGATTTGTTGGCTAAAATTTGCAAAGATGCAGGTTTAGTAGTAGTTCAATCTCGTTATTTTGGTAAATTTAGTTTGTGGCTGGAGAATGAAAAACAAAAATCTTTACCTATCCGGTTACTTAAAAAAACAATGTGGTTAGGAGGGAAATTATTTACAAAAGTTTTCGCGTTTGATTCCAAACAATTATCGCCTTACATAATTTTGGAAGCCAAAAAACCTTAAGCTAATTTCTCTTTCAAAAATCTTTTTACTCTTGCCCACAAACTACCTTTTCTATTAGCTAAAAAGTGTTTGATTGCTTGATAAGCCTCTTTGTTTTCTTCAACAACAGTTGGAAATTCTTTAATAGGTTGCGGGTTGATAATCACGTTATAAATATCGCTCATACCAGAATGTATTCCCGTGCCATCGTGGCCAATATTATTGACTAAAGATTGTGAAGGATTTAAGGTTAATCCACCTTTTAAAAAAATAGAGGCATACCAACGAATAGCCCATGAATTGTTTTTGCCATTCTTAAAATCTTGCATTTGTTTCCAAAAATTCATGGTATTTTCAATAGAAAAATCATGTTTCTTTTTGCTGTCAAATTGCTGAAGAAGTGTATCAATATTTGGTTCGAAATTTTGCCAAGCTCTTGCCCAAGTTGCCCATCCCCAGCTAGTTGCAGCTCTGTAGAAGAAGCTTTGCGGTAAATGCTCATCTTTCAATGTGTACATATAAGCACCAATATGCATCACTTTTTCTTCATCACGATATCGATTTAAAGCTTCGTTAAAATAGGTTAATGTGTAGGGCGAAGAGATTAAATCATCTTCAAAAACAATAACTTGTCCGTAAGTTGCAGTTAAACGGTTAACGCCTGCAATTACCGAATTTGCTAAGCCCATATTGGTTTTACTTTCTATAATTTCTACAGATTTAAAACCATCAATTTTTTTAATAAAATCTCTAACTTCTTTTACTTTATCTTCATCTGCACTTGTTTTTGCTCCATCAGAAAAAATAAATAAACGACTTTCGGTTGCTAACTCATTTTGCTGCAAAAATTTAACGGTACGTGCAGTATGTTTTGGACGATTATAAACAAATAGCGCTATTGGAGCAAAATTCTGCATGATAAAGGGTTATAATTTTAAATACCCAAACAGTTATCGGCTTTGTAAAAAACAGATGTAGCTTTGTTATAGAACAATCCGGGTGAAATTCCTGTGAATGGCAATTCTTTAAACCCATTTGAGGTTAAGAATGTTCTAGCTTCTTCATAAATTTCTCTTTCAGAATCATCTAAAACTAAAACGCCATTTGGAGTTAATGCATTTACACTGTTTTTACAGCAATTTACACGATCTCTACCATCAACAATAATTACATTAAATTTTTCTCCCAATAAGGCAGCTTTTTTACTGTACTCACCACCTTTTTCTAACTGTGTAAAAATCATTTCAGCATTTTGTGCTTTTTCTTTTACAATTTTATTGAACCAGGCTTCATCGTGCTCTACCGAAACTACACGCTTAACTCTCTTAGCATAAAATAAGGTTGAATTACCAGAACCATACTCGAAAATTGAAAGCTCTTTTGTTAAACGAGTTTTAATGAAATCGATAAAAGAATAAGTTACCCAAGGGAGAGGTAAACCATTATGATCTACTGCTTGGTGAGTATCAAATGCAGTAAACCAACCAATTGTGGCTAAATAGCCTTTATGTCCGTAAGATAATAATGCATTTAGCCTTTTCGGCTTACTAATTAGGGTTGCTAGTGCTTTGAATTTGCTCAACGTTTAACTATTTTTTGGAATACAGAGACCAAAAATAATGATTTTAACATCATTATTCCCTGCTGACGAGTTTTAGGAATGAATATAATTAAGAAAGTGGCAGAAAAATAGGCAATCACTGTTGCAATTGCGGTTCCCATCATCCCCATTGATGGAATTAATAGGAAGTTTAATATGATATTAATGGCTGCTCCTACACCCGTGCGCACAAAAGTCAGCTTATTAAAACCTTCTGTAATTAAAAATTGACTGCTTGCTACACCCAAGAAAACAAACATACTTCCCCAAACATGTACTGAAAGAATGGGAGCTGCTGAGGCATATTCAGGTTTAAAAAGTTTATAAATTAGTGGAGAACCTATGCTAATAACAATTGCGAATGATAGGCTTATCCAAACCATTAAATCGAACAAATTTTGTAAACGTTTTTGGTACCGTTCTGGACTATCCCTTTTAGCATTTAAAATTGCCGGAAAAAGAGAACTTACAATTACAACCGGAACAAAGTTTAAGGCTTCACTAAACATCACAACTGTCGCATAAGCACCAGAAGCTGCGTTTCCCTTTTCCCCTAAAATTTGCTTTAGCATAATTACATCGATCTTCATGTAAACAGAAACCATTATTCCAGATATAATTAATGGCCAAGATAAGAGCAATAGTTTTTTAGCTAGTTGCGTATCGAAATTCCACTTAAAAACACTTAAGCCTTGATTTTTGTAAACCACTAAATAACCTAAAGAGAGTAGCAGAATATCAAAAATGTAGGCGTAAATAAAATAGATAAGCGGTGCCGAAAAAACATAGATTAAAGCCAGTTTAACCAAAGCAGAAACAATGTTTCCTACAATTTGCACCTGCATGATGTATTTCGATTTTACTTCCGATTGGAAATAAGAGTCGATAATAGTTAGAGATTGAAATATGCCGGAGAAAGATAAAATAAAAATAAAGAGGTAAGGAATGTCTGAAAGTGGAAAATAAAGCCAAAAAATATAAACTAATGGTAAACCTAATAAACCTGCTGAGAATTTAAGAAAGAAAGCAGTTCCTAAAATGGTATCTCTCTTTTTTGGAAATTGATGCAGTTCCTTAACAATAAAGGTGTCTAAACCTAAAGTTGCTAAAGCAGCAAAAAGAAAAATATATGCAGTGGAGGCACTTAAAAGCCCATTTTTTACAGGTAATAAATAACTGGCCACTAATATGCTTGTTGCCATTTTAATTACCATGCTACCCATCCTTCCAAGCATTAACCAACCTGTATTTTTAAAATACTTGTTAAATGCTTCTTCGTCAAAACCTTTTATGGCGGGTAATTTCATTTACGCAAAGATGTAAAAATTTATGCGCTCTGCTGAAAACTCTTTTCTATTCTGGCTAGTTGCTTTAAATGATGGTTTAAGTGAATTTCGATAAACTTTAACCATTGTTTTGCATTTAAATAACCTAACCTAGGATGCTGGACTTTAATTTTTAGATCAGCATTACCTATTAATGGATAAACTTTTGCCAATTGCAATTCAAAGTCTACGATAAATTGCTCTGCCGCCATAAGGTTAATTTTTTTAACTCTTTCAGCCAATCTTTTAGGAACCTTATACTTTTTTCCTGGAGGTAAAGCTCCGAAGAACAAAATCATTTTAACTGTAAAATATGTTGGTTTAATTTCTCCTTCGCCTTTTATGCAATTATTCAGTGCAATTAAAGAAAGTAAACTCGAATCGAAGATATGTGAATAAACTTCACTATAGGTCCAGCCACCAATTGGAGGTGCAATGACGAAGCCCTCTTCGTTCATATTAGCCAATTTAGCCTTATAATCAGTAACTATTTTAATAATCGATTGATATACTTTGCCTGTATTCATTTGATAAATATAGCTTATTTCTGACCTAAAAATTCTAACAACGAATCCTGATTGCTTCTAAATTTGAAAATATCTTTTAAGGTAAAGTATCGCTGTTGATCAGATACAAAATTATAGGCCATTTTTGCACAAACGAGTGCTTTGTCTTCAAAACTATAAAGCTTTAATAGTTCACCAATTTGAATTGTTGATGGCACTGAATTTTGAATACTTGCCTGAATAACTTTTGTTTTATCATCATCAAATGCCTCACGTTTTACACTTTGTTTTAACTGTTCAAAAGTTGTTGCACTCATTCCTCTTTTTCTTCCTGATGATTTACTATCATTTAAAAAAATCAAAAATTCATCCTTGCTACTTAAAAAAGTGAATTCTTCTTTTAATGTATAGTAATTCTGCAAATCTGAAATTATAGGTGCAAGACTTTTAGCAAGGAATAATTTCTTATCATCTTGACTAAAATTTTTCAATAGAATAGCAACTTGAGCAGTTGATAAATAAGAATTTACTGTATAGGCTTGTATTAATTTAATTTTGCCATCATCGAAAGGTTCCTTTTTAACTAAAAGAAGTAAAGTGTTAAATTGATTCCCAGTATTGCCATTAGGAATTGTTGGAGGAACTACTCCTGTATTGTATGAGCTCGTATAATTATCAAAATCATTTAAAGCATATTGTCCATTTCTGTAGATTTTCAATTCTTTTATTGTCTTTAATCCACTACGCAAAGTATACGTTAAAACTAATCTTTGCTCTGGGCGAACGTTAATTCTTCCATTAAATATTCTTCTGTTACCTTGTAAAATTGTTAAGGAAGGAGAGGTATTATCCACATCATAAAATCTAAATCTTCCTTTAGAAGATCCAATTAATTCATTATCAAGGTAAACTGTAAAATTACCTCGATCTTCGATTTGCAAAAATACTTCAGCATTGTTGGTCTGAGAAAAACTTAGGTGCGCACTCAGCAGTGCCATACCTAAAAGAATATAAGTTTTCATAATAGTTTATTTGTGTGTGTTTGAATTAATCCAAACATCAAACCGAAAATTGTTAAGAAATGTTAAAAGTGTTGAAGCAAATCTTCTAGGCTAGAAATTTGCCAACTTACATCAGTTGGTTTTTCAATATTTAACGGATTAAAGAAAATCGCTTTTAAACCAAAATCTTGTGCACCACGAATATCTGCTTCTAAACTATCGCCAATCATAATGCTCTCTTCTTTTTTTGCAGATGCTTTTGTTAAGGCATGTTCAAATATTAATCTGTTGGGTTTGTTTACACCCACATCTTCAGAAATTATTACCTGATTGAAATAAGGATTTAACCCTGAAAGTTCCATTTTAGTTAATGTAGTTTCCTTAAATCCGTTTGAGATAATATGCAATTGATATTTCTGTTTAAGGTAAGCTAGAACTTTCTCAGCGCCAGCAAACAAATTGGTTTTTGTAGGGCTAATTCGTACATAATCATCTTCAAATTGATGAGGAACATGCTCTGGTTTTACACCTAATTCTAAAAAAGTACTTCTAAATCGTTCTTCGCGGAGTGTTTCTTTTGTAATCTCTCCTAAGTGATATTTTGCCCAAAGGCGATGATTGTTTTCTGTGTACCGATCAATAAATTCTTGTGCAGAATGTAAGCCTAAAGATTTAAGTGCATAAACCTCATATAGTTCTAATAAAGTTTCCTGTGCATTACGGTCAAAATCCCAAATGGTATGGTCAAGATCGAAGAAAATATGTTTAATCATAGTATGGTTAAAGCCTAAAGGTCGCAAAGATTTCTTCAAAGAGAGTAATTTCATCTTTTCTTTACACAAAAAGAATATTAAGCTTTAGCTCCATAAGCTAAATCACCAGCATCGCCCAAACCTGGTACGATATAAGATTTGCTTGTCATTTCATCATCAATTGCGCCCAACCATAAATCTGCCTTTGGTAAATTTGCACGTACATGTTTTACGCCTTCGGTACTAGCAATTGCGGCAACGATATGCAGTTTTTTTATTTTGTATCTATTTATTAATTCTTTCGCACATAAAACCATGCTTAAACCTGTTGCCAACATCGGATCAGCAAGAATAACAACCTTCCCTTCTAAATCTGGCGAAGAAATATGTTCCATTTGGATTACAAAATCACCGTTCTTTTTTGTTTTGCGATAAGCAGTAATAAAAGCACAATCAGCCCGGTCAAAAATACTTAACATGCCTTCTTGCATTGGTAAACCGGCTCTTAAAATTGTGGTTAAAACGGGTTGATTTGCTAATACTTTGCTCTTGGCAATACCAAGAGGTGTTTGCGTATCAATCTCAGCGTAAGTGAGTGATTTACTAATTTCTAAGGCGAAAAAAGCACCTAAGCGTTCCATGTTCTTGCGAAATCTCATGGAATCTTTTTGAATGTTTTCATCCCTAAGTTCGGCGATGAATGTATTGGCAATAGAATTAGTTTTACTCAAGTCGAAGATCATAACCTAAAGATAGGAAAAAGATGTTAGTCTAAACGACAGTCTTTTTTGCTAATGATTCTTCGGCAACTCAGGAATAATGTAACTACATTAATGAATTCTTCAACATCTTTTCGTAAACAGTTTTCCAACCTTTCCATTTCCCTGTTTCAGAAAGTGATTCATTATGCCACAAACTACAAAAAGTTCCATCGACTAATTTTACGCTCAACATCAGTTCTTCTATTTTAGCAATAGCTTCTTCCGGACTCAATTTTAAGTACTGTTTTAGGGTTACATCCATTACAGCGAAGGGATGGATTTTTAAATGTGTTTGTTTTTCAAGCTGTAAATCATACCAAAAAAATGGGGTACATGTGCCTGCTCTAAAACCAATTTGAGAAGCATAGCCCATAGAATAATCATGGTTAATGCCTGCTTTTATAAGCTGTAAATAGGTTTGTGGAAAGGTCAACTTTAAAAAGTGCTGACGAGAGGCATCAATTCTTTTTTGAGTGATTTCTTGTAAGCTTAACAATTCTTCACTAATCTTTTTTGTTTCACTAGTTGAGGCATAAGATGGATGAAGTCCAATTTGCGCTTCTTGGGACACATCACTAATTAAATTTTTAAAAGCTTCGTCCTCAGGATTGATATTTTGATCAAACTCTTCATGACCTTGTTTGGCTAATAAAAAAAAGAAAATAGCTCGTAAATTATATTTCTCATGAATATTAGCTAGATATCCGTAGGTGTCAAAAGGGTCACTTTGACCTAATCCGGTGCTGATTATATTTGCAATTTTTTCTGTGTTCAGTTTTAACGCAGCTTTAAAAAAGCGAACTGTGTTTTTTAATATCCCGCTAGAGCGGAAATGATAGGCTCGATCTACATCAATAGTTGGAATAAATTCAAATTTCCTTTTTCCAAATGTTAGCTTGGGGAATTTTTTAAGTAAAATATTTTTTAATAAAAGTGCCCAATTATCAATAATTGGAATTTTTAATATATCTAATTTATACTGAAGGCTTTGTACAGCGGGATAACGTTGATGTTCGTCAGCTTCAAATGGCATGTATTCTTCATACCTACTTAAAAAGTAAAAAGAAGCCGCAAAAATATCAAATGGTAAAGCACCCTTATCTACAGCAAAAGGCACTTTTTGATCGCCAAAATGAGTTTCTTCTATGTTAATTGGCGCAATGTTATGTTTAGTTAAAAAAGATGAACAAGCAAAAAATAACTCATCTCTCAATGGGATATCATTATAACTGATTTTAGGTGAATTACTAGCACTAAAATCAGCTGCTACACTGGTAAATTCGAAATCACAATATAGAATCTCTCTAAAAATAAAGTTAAATATATACTTTATTCGAGGTGTAACTTTAGGAGTATAGATTAACAACTGCATAATTGCTTAAAGATATTTCTTATTAGTTAAATATTAGAGAAGATGTGTAATAATTTGAGAAAGAATTGAGAAAATCTCCCATTCACAATCTATTGAGCGTAATTCTAGTTGATATGAACTTAAGTATTCGCTCAACTTTACTTCGGCTTTAAATCGGACTTTGGTCGGATTCAATTGTCACAAGTCCGACCAAACCCCGACCCAACTCCGACCGAACCCCGTCTAAACCCAGTTTTAAAAATTATGTTTATAATGCAATAAGAAGTAATAAAATTTTTATTAATTTCTATTACATTTTTCGGTAAACACCCAAACCAAACCCTTAATAACTTGTTCTTCCCGAGCCAACTTATTATCTTTACCTAACATGAAGTTCAAAATCATTTCGGATTATAAACCGACTGGCGATCAGCCAAATGCGATAAAACAATTAGTAGAAGGCGTTAAAAATGAGGAGCATTACCAAACTTTGCTTGGAGTTACAGGTTCTGGGAAAACATTTACCGTTGCAAACGTAATTGAGCAAACGCAAAAGCCGACGTTAATATTAAGTCACAACAAAACATTAGCAGCGCAACTTTATGGAGAATTTAAACAGTTTTTTCCGGAAAATGCGGTAAACTATTTCGTTTCGTATTACGATTATTATCAGCCAGAGGCTTACATGCCTACCACAAATACCTACATCGAAAAAGATCTTCAGATTAATGAAGAGATTGAAAAATTACGTTTACGTACCACTTCAGCATTAATGTCTGGTAGGAGAGATGTGATTGTAGTTTCCTCTATTTCCTGCATTTATGGTATGGGAAATCCTGAAGATTTTTCACGCTCGGTTTTCCGCTTTGCGGTAGGAACTAGAATAAGCAGAAACTCTTTTTTACATAGTTTGGTTGAGATTTTATATGCTCGTACCATTAATGACTTTAAGCGAGGAACTTTTCGTGTAAAAGGTGACACTGTAGATGTTTACCCCGCTTATTTAGATAATGCTTATCGTATTTCTTTTTTTGGAGACGATATTGAAGAGTTGTCTGTTATTGATCCAGTTACAGGAAAAACGATTGAAAAATTAGAAGATATGGCAATTTATCCAGCCAATCTGTTTGTTACGCCAAAGGATAGATTTAATTCTTCCATTTGGGGAATACAAGAAGAGCTGGAATTGCGTAAAAACCAATTATTAGGTGATAGGCAATTGCTCGAAGCCAAGCGCTTGGAAGAAAGAGTGAATTTTGATATCGAAATGATGAAAGAACTGGGGTATTGTTCAGGAATTGAAAATTATTCGCGATTTTTTGATGGACGTTCACCTGGTATGCGACCATTCTGTTTATTAGATTATTTTCCTGATGATTACTTAATGGTAATCGACGAAAGTCATGTTACCGTTCCGCAAATTAGAGCAATGTACGGTGGTGACCGTTCGCGTAAAATGTCGTTAGTAGAATATGGCTTCCGTTTACCATCGGCTTTAGATAATCGCCCATTAAATTTTGATGAATTTGAGCGTCTAGCCCCACAAACCATTTATGTAAGTGCAACTCCTGCAGATTATGAGTTAGAGAAAACTGGCGGTGTGGTAATTGAACAAGTTATTCGTCCAACAGGTTTATTAGATCCGATAATTGAGGTCAGGCCAGCTATAAATCAAGTTGATGATTTACTAGATGAAATCGATAAAACCATAAAAATGGGCGATCGAGTTTTGGTAACTACATTAACTAAGCGCATGGCAGAGGAGTTGACCAAATATATGGATCGATTGAATATTAAATGTCGTTATATCCACTCGGAAGTAAAAACCTTAGAGCGTGTAGAAATTTTGCGTGGTTTACGTTTAGGAGAATTTGATGTATTGGTAGGGATTAATTTATTGCGTGAAGGATTAGATTTACCAGAAGTTAGTTTAGTAGCTATTTTAGATGCGGATAAGGAAGGTTTTTTACGCTCGGATAGGGCTTTAATCCAAACTATTGGCCGTGCAGCTCGTAATGATAGAGGTAGAGTAATTATGTATGCAGATGGCATGACTCAATCTATGGAAAGAACGATTGATGAAACGAACAGGCGTAGAGAAAAGCAAGTAAATTATAATTTGGAGCATGGCATTACTCCAAAAACAGTAGGAAAAACTAGAGAAGAAATTATTGAGCAAGGATCAGTATTAGATTTTTCTGAAGGAAAAGAGCGTAAAAAAGCATATGTAGAGATTGATAAAGTTAGCATTGCTGCGGATCCGGTTATACAATACATGACTAAACCTGAAATGCAAAAAGCAATTGATAAAACACGAAAAGACATGCAGAAAGCAGCTAAAGAAATGGACTTTTTAATGGCGGCTCGTTTACGTGATGAGATGTTTGCACTAGAAAAAGTATTTGAAGAACGGTTTAGTAAGTAAAATAATTTCCGTCATTCCCGCGTAGGCGGAGCTTAGAGTGTAAATTGGGTTTACATATTAAGATCTCGAAATAAATTCGGGATGACACGATGATTAGATTATGCAAGGACAAAATAGAAAGGATATTTATCCAGGTTTAGAAGTTGGAATAATCTTAAAAAAAGACCAACGCAACGGAAATGTAACTTATGGTGTGGTTGCAGCTTTATTAACTTCATCTGCATTTCATTCCAGAGGCATAAAAGTTCGATTAGAAGATGGGCAAGTAGGGAGAGTTTGCGAAATTGTAGAAGAAGATTAACATGAAAAAATTAGTACTGTTTTGTTATTTGCTAACGGGATTTAGCCTTGTGAAAGCACAAACAGATAGTGCAAATGCTACAAAAGTAATCCATATTTGCGCTCCATCTAGATCTTCTGTAATAATCAATCCGCCTGTTTGGATTATTAATGACAAGCAAGTAATAGATAAGAAAATATTGGATTTAATAAACCCAAATGATATTGAGGATGTATCAATTTTAAGAGGATCGGAGGCAAAAGCTTATGGCGAAAGAGCAAAAAATGGTGCAATAAAAATTACCCTTAAACGGAACGTGAAACTATTAAGTTTACAACAGTTGTTTAAGCGATTTAGTGTAAAACAAACAAACAGGAAGTTAAATGTGTATGTTAATAATGAAAAACTAACACATCCTAACGAATTTTATGTAGGATCTAAATGGGTAAAAAAGGTGACTGTTATGACTACCTCAACTGCTGAAATAAGTGAAAAGAACTATATTGTATTGAGTAAATAAATAGAATTGAAATTATTTCATTTGTAATTATAGTGCAATTATCTTTTAAAAAAGTAACAAAAAATTAACTACCAAGTCTATATTTGCGTTAATACTTATATTATGGTACTTATCAAATTTCTTCTTATAACAATTATAGTGCTTTGGATTATTCGAGTTTTAATTCGAATGATATTCCCTGTGATGCTAAAAAATGTTTTTAGTAATATGCAGAACCAAGCAACTAATCAACAACAAAATTATACTAGAAAACCAGAAGGTTCTATTTCAATAGATTACATGCCTAAAAAGGAAAAGAAAGGCAATGCCGACAAACTTGGTGATTTTGTAGACTACGAAGAGGTGAAATAATTATCTGTTAGCATTTTCACATTGCGAGTTATTCAGTACCTCGCTCAATATTGCTATTGAAAAATAATACTTTTTAATCTGTATCAATTTTCTATTTTTGGGATTACTTTAATCTTAAAATAAATTAATGAACAATTGGTTTAAACAGAATGGCACACACGTAGCCATCATTGCACTATTTGTAGTTCTCTGTTTTGTGTATTTCAGTCCTGTTTTACAGGGAAAAGCTCCTGCTCAAAGTGATGTATTGCAAAGTAAAGCAATGCAAAAAGAAATTATGGAGTATAAGGACAAAGATGGTAAAGGCCCACTTTGGACTAATCAGATGTTTGGTGGGATGCCAGCATATCAAATTTGGGTACAATATGCTTACAATGGCGCTACCTATGGTATTGCGTTAATTACTAAAGCATTACCAAATCCAGTAGGAACTGTGTTATTGTTGCTAATTGGTGCTTACTTTTTATTCGTCACATTAAAAGTAAATCCTTGGTTAGCTGCTGCAGGGGCCGTAGCTTTTGCATTTACCACTTACAATTTTGTTTTAATTGCAACTGGACACAGCAACAAAGCCTTAGCAATTGGTTTCTTTGCCCCAATTATAGCAGGGCTAATTATAACTTTACGAGGTAGATATTGGGTTGGGGCTAGTTTAACTGCGCTATTTTTAGCGTTAGAAATTAGGGCAAATCACGTTCAAATGACGTATTATTTATTTCTTTCCATTCTTATTTTTGTTGGGATAGAAATTTATCAAGCGTATAAAAACAAAACATTACCTGCTTTAGGTAAAGCAATTGGCTTTTTAGGTGCTGCGGTAGTTTTAGCAGTGATGATTAATGCTAGTTTATTATGGACTACCTCAGAGTATGCTAAAGAAACTAATCGTGGAAAGTCTAATTTGACTTCTTCTTCTGCAGAAAAAGATGCGGGCATGACTAAAGAATATGCCTATGGATGGAGCCAGGGTGTAGGCGAAAGTTTTACTTTCCTTATTCCTAATTTATATGGTGGCGCAACTAGCATTGATGAGCTAATAAAACCAGAAAGCCATATGTACAAAGCAGTTGCTGAAGTTACTGGGGGCGATCCAAATCAAACTCCACAAGCTATTCAACAATTGGCCTCTCAATATAATATGCAACAATATTGGGGAGAAAAACCTGGTACTTCTGGTGGGTATTACTTCGGATCCATTGTTTGTTTCTTATTTGTATTTGGTTTATTTATTGTTCGTAGTCGCTTAAAATGGTGGGTATTAGCAACAACAGTATTATTCATTCTATTGTCCTTTGGAAAAAATTTCCCACTGGTTTCAGATTTGTTCTTCAATTATTTTCCACTATATAATAAATTTAGGGCAGTAGAATCCATTTTGGCTGTAGTAGGGTTAATGGTTCCAATATTGGCTTTTTTAGCAATTAAAGAAGCTCAAGAAGGGAATGTTGACCAAAAGATTTTAGTAAAAAAATTAACATGGTCTGCAGGAATTACTGGTGGATTTGCTTTACTAGTTGCCATAGTACCAACGTTATTTTTCAGTTTTAAAACAGAAAATCATGCACAAATTGTACAAGCATTAACTCAGGCTTTACAAAACAATGTTGGGGTAGCGCAAAAAATCGCAAATGCTTTAATAGAAGATCGTATTTCAATTGCTAGAGCTGATGCAATTCGTTCATTCTTATTTATTGTAATAGGATTTGGTATTGTATGGGCATTTATCACTAAAAAAATGAATATGCAATTGGCTTTTGGCTTGTTGGCCTTGGCGGTGTTAATTGATATGTGGCAAGTAGATAAACGTTACTTAAATAACAATAATTTCGAGAGTAAATCTGCATTGGCAAGCTATTTCCAACCTCGTGATGTGGATACATTCATTATGGCAGATAAAGATCCAAACTTTAGAGTATATGATCAATCTGTTAATACTTTTCAAGATGCAAGTATTTCCTCATTTCATAAAACCATTGGTGGTTACCATGCTGCAAAGTTGAAAAGATATGATGAATTGATACAGAATCAATTTGCAGGGAGTGTAAACCAGGATGTTTTGGATATGTTAAACGCTAAATATTTTATTACTAGAGATCAGCAAAATGGATCGTATAAAATGTCTAGAAATCCAACTGCTTTAGGTAACGCTTGGATTGTAAAAGGCGTTCAGTTTGTTAAAAATTCTGATGAGGAAATGAAAGCAATTAGCAGCTTTGATCCAAAACAAGAAGCTATTGTAGATGAGCAATACAAAAAACTATTAGATACAACACGCTTAGGAGCTGATCCAACGGCATTTATCAAATTGGAAAAATACCATCCAGATCATATCGAATATTCATACAGTGCTCCAAGAGATGTGATTGCTGTATTCTCTGAAATTTACTACGATAAAGGATGGAATATGTATGTTGATGGAAAAGAAAAACCATATTTCAGAGCAGATTATGTTTTACGTGCTGCGCAATTAGAAGCTGGTAATCATAAAGTTGAATTTAAATTTGAACCTAAATCATATTATTTGGGAGAGAAGATTTCATTAATAGGCTCGATATTATTATTAGGCTTTTTAGGTTTCGCATTTTATACAGAAAACAGGAAAAAGAAAGCAGCTTAATATTTCTCTATTAAGATAAGCCACAGATGAGCAGATATAAGCTGTTTGTCTGTGGCTTTTTTATTTCATTTATTTAGGCACCCACCATTCCCGTGAAAACGGGAATCTTAAAGCAATAAAAGATATGTTGCAACATTAGGATTCTCAATTGAGTTGGGAGTAACATTTGAATGTTAAAGTTTAATCCACACATCCGCGACTATAACCTTTAATCTATATCATAATCTATAGTTAACATCTTATTAACGTGTGCTTTGCAATTTTGTAAAATAAAATGAATCAAATGCCAGAGTTATTTTTAATCGTTTGCTTAGTTGCACTTATTGCATTCTTCTTTAGTCCTTACGATTTGACTATTGATGAAGAAGAAGACTAAAGCAAATCTTTTTATCTCATTAACCAAGGCTTATTTACTAGGCAAGGCATTTTATCCCCAAAAAATTAGGTTATGGAAAAGAGAGAAGTAGAAATCGCAGTAATTTCTGATGTTCACTTAGGCACCTATGGTTGTCATGCCAAAGAACTGTTGAAATATCTTAAAAGTATCAAACCAAAAATGATTATCCTAAATGGTGATATTATTGATATTTGGCAATTTAGTAAAAGGTACTGGCCTGAAACACACATGAAAATTATACGAAAATTAATGAAATTTGTGGTTGAAGGAGTTCCAGTATATTATTTGACAGGTAATCATGATGAACTTTTACGCAAATTCGCTGATATGCACATGGGTGCTTTTCACTTGCAAAATAAATTGGTTTTAGAGTTAGACGGTAAAAAAGCATGGTTTTTTCATGGTGATATTTTTGATGTAACCATGCAACACTCTAAATGGTTGGCCAAATTGGGGGCAGTTGGATATGATACCTTAATTCTGATTAACAGCATGGTAAATTGGTGCTTGGCGTTATTTGGCAAAGAAAAGATGAGTTTTTCTCAAAAAGTAAAGGCAAAGTTTAAGGATGCTGTAAAGTTTATCAATAGTTTTGAGCAAACTGCGGCAGATTTAGCTATAGAAAAAAGTTATGAATATGTAGTTTGTGGGCATATCCATCAGCCAGAAATGCGTAAAATTAGTACTGAAAATGGAAGTGTAATGTACTTAAATAGCGGAGACTGGGTTGAAAGTTTAACTGCTTTAGAATACAATCATAACGAATGGAGGATTTTTAAGTATGAAGCTAAAGATTTTGAAAAGGATGAAGTTGAGCAAGGCATATTGTCTGATAGTGAAGACTTACATAGTAAATTAGATATTCATACATTATTGCAAAAGATTAAATTAGAGATGGTATAAAATATAGCTTCATTTCCATTAAAATAATAAATACTGATGAAAAATACAGATATTAGGAGCTGATGAAGATACTTTATGCAATTCAAGGTACTGGTAACGGACATGTTAGCAGAGCAAGAGAAATTATTCCCCTTTTACAACAATATGGAGATTTAGATATTCTAATTTCTGGTACACAAGCTGATGTTAAACTAACGCAAGAAGTAAAATATCAGTTGCATGGTTTTAGCTTTATTTTTGGCAAAAGAGGTGGTGTAGATCATTATAAAACTTGGCTGAACATGAATTTACCCCGTTTTATAAAAGATATGAAAACGGTTCCTCTAAAAGAGTATAATCTCATTGTTAACGATTTTGAACCAGTTACAGCATGGGCTTGTAAAAAGCAAGGATTGGAAAGTGTTTCTTTAAGTCACCAAGCTGCTTTTAAATCTAAAAAAGTGCCTAGGCCTAAAACCATCGATTGGGGGAAAATCATATTAAGTCATTATGCTCCAACCACTCATCACATCGGTTTTCATTTCGAAAAATACGATGACTTTATTTATACTCCGGTTATTAGGAGCGAAATTCGAAATCTAAAATCAACCAATTTAGGCCATTATACAGTTTATCTTCCTGCGATAGATGATAGACATTTAGTTAAAATATTGAAGCAAATTCCTTCAATTAGATGGGAAGTTTTCTCTAAACATACAAAAACCACATATAATGATGGAAATGTATTTGTAGAACCAGTGAATAATGAAAAGTTTAATCAGAGCATGGCTAGTTGTGAAGGTTTATTTACAGGCGGAGGATTTGAAGGACCAGCCGAAGCATTATTTTTAGGGAAAAAATTATTGGTGGCGCCAATGAGATTTCAGTACGAACAACAATGCAATGCTTATGCTTTAAAACAATTGGGTTTGCCAGTAATTTGGGGTAGTAATAAAAATTGGTTACCCATTCTGAAAGAGTTCGTAAGTAATCCACAAGAGCATCAGTTCAATTTTCCAGATGAAACAGCTGCAATTATTGATAAAATGGTGAAGTCTTTTGCCAGATAAATTTCTTTACTTTGCCTCTAACAACAGGCATGATCAATCAATTTAGAAATTTAAACCCAGTTAACTTATTAATTTTGGCAGTATATGCCATATTTATGCGGCTAGCTATTTTTTTAAACCTACCAGATCATTTAAATTTCGAATTTTTAGAATCATACACGAAGTTTTTTATCCAAATTCCATTAACCAGCTCCTTTTCACCTGGTGTAAATATCCTTTTTGCAACAATTCTAACTTTTATTCAGGCCATATTATTTAATCGAATAATTAATAATCATGGTTTGTTAGCTAAACCAAGTTATTTGCCAGCCTTGCTTTACATTACTGCATCTAGTTTATTTTTACAGTTTTTAATTCTTAGCCCACCGCTAATTTGTAATTTTCTATTGATCTGGATCATGGATAAATTCCTGAAAATTGGAAAAACCCCAAACGCCATGATGTCGATGTTTGATGTTGGAATGATTATCGCCCTTGGCACATTAATTTATTTTCCTTTTATTGTGCTGTTAATTATGCTGTGGCTTAGCTTATTGTTATATCGTTCTTTCAATTGGAGAGAATGGATTGCTGGCTTTATTGGGTTTTTAACCTTGTTTTTCTTCGTGGCTGTATTTTATTATTGGAATGATAATATCACTCAGTTTTACAAAATTTGGAGACCATTAGTCAATAAATTCCCTTCAACATTTAAAATCAATTTTAACGATTATTTAGTGCTTATTCCTATCAGTGTAATTATGGTATTGGCTGCACTTCAATTGCGTGAAAACTTTTTTAGAAGTTTTATTAGTACAAGAAAAGCATTTCAGATGTTATTTTTCATGTTTATAGTTACGATAATCAGTTTCTATACCAAACCAGATTTTAGAGTTTATCATTTTCTGTTAAGTGTTCCGCCGGGAGCTGTGTTATTGGCCTATTATTTTTCGAATGCAAAAAAGCGCTGGTTTTATGAATCGCTGTTTGCTCTATTGGTACTTTGCATCCAGTATTTTTTGTTTGTTTAACCTTTTTTAACAATTTGACAGCTTGAAACTTGCTAAAGATTAATAGCTTTGTGGCATGAAGTCTATCCTTGGTAGCACTAATGCATAATCTGGTAATAGATATAGGGAATACAAATAGTAAGCTGGCGATTTTTAATCAGAAAGAACTAGTGCACTATGAACGATTAAATGAGTTAGATGAAACTCATTTAAAAACTTTAATTGAAAAGTACCAGATACAAAATGCCACCGTTTCAAGTGTAAATAAAGATATAAAAGAGCTGAGCGATTATTTAAAACAACTGGTAAACTATATCCCTTTCACTACAGAAATAAAAGGTAAAATAAAGAATAACTATCAAACATTAAATACTTTAGGTTTAGATAGATGGGCAAAAGTTATAGCTGCGCATTGTTTATATCCTGGTAAAAATTGTTTGATGATAGATGCAGGCACATGTATTACTTACGATGTGCTAACTGCAAAAGATGAATACTTTGGAGGAAGTATAAGTTTAGGTATAAAAATGAGGTTTGAAGCTTTAAACCATTATACAGGTAGATTGCCGCTTGTGAATTGGAAGAATGATGAAAATAATATTCCTAAAGGCACAAACACCATCAATGCAATTAAAAATGGTGTTTTACAAGGGGTTTTAAATGAAGTGGAGGGTTTTATATCCTCAGAAAATAAAAGAAATAAGGACCTTAAAGTAATTATTACAGGAGGTGATGCCGATTTTTTGAACATGCAATTAAAAAATAGCATCTTTGCCACCCAAATTATACACGAACCATATTTGGTTTTAAAAGGATTAAATGAAGTTATTACATTATAGTATGTACCATAAAATAAAATATACACTTGCTGTTTGCTTATTGTTAGTGAATATACTTGCAAATGCACAAGTTACTGTACAATCACCATATTCTAAATTTGGTGTGGGTAATATAAAAGGTTCTATGTTGCCACAATTTAGAGCAATGGGTGGCATCTCTACAGCAGTTTATAAACCTACCTTTTTTAACAGCATTAATATTCAAAATCCAGCCTCTTATGCTGGAATTAATGCAACTACGTTAGATATTGGCATGAGTGCAAACATTACGGAGTTAAAAAACAGTTCGCAAACAGAGAATAGCTTTAACGCAACTTTAAGTCATGTTGCTTTAGCATTTCCCGTAAGTAAAAAATCGGCATTGAGTTTTGGTATACTACCATACTCTGAGTTAGGTTACAACTTTAAAAACACGTTAAGCGTAGGTACTACAACAGCTAATACCAAAACGGTGGATTATAAATACAATGGCGAAGGTGGTTTAACTAAAGCCTATTTAGGTTACGGTATTCAGTTTGGAGATCATTTTAGAGTAGGTGCTAATGCAGAGTATTTGTTTGGTAATCTCTCTGAAAATAGATCTACAGAATATGTAAATGAACCTGGAAGTATTAATTCACGTATGCAGACTAAAAATAGTGTTGGCGGTATTAGTTTTTCTTATGGAGCACAGTATGATTTTAGATTAGATAACAAAACATCATTGGTATTAGGTTATTCTGGTTCTTCTTCTTCAAAAATCAATTTAAAAAACAGTCAAGTAGTTACTCAATATCTTAATGATGCATCAGGTAATGAACAAACAGCATTAGATACATTATTATTAGTAGAAAATAGTCCAACAAATTTAAAATTACCTTTGATCCATAATTTTGGGATCAGCATACAAAAAGATAACAAATGGATGGTAGGTGCAGATTATCGCATGGGTAAATGGTCTAATCTTACTATTGATAATGTAAATCAGGGCTTACAAGATACCTACGGTGTTTCTGTGGGTGGACAATTTACACCAGATGTTTCGGCTATTAATGGTTATTTTAAAAGAGTGGATTATAAATTAGGTTTTCAATATGATAAAACCTATATCCAAATGAATAATCAGGATATTAAACAAATGGCTGTTACTTTCGGTTTTGGTTTACCACTTGCATCATATAGTAGGGGTACTTTTTATAAGATGAATTTAACTGCTGAACTAGGTAAAAGAGGTACGGTAAACAATGGCTTGTTACAAGAAAAGTACATCAATATTCATTTAGGATTTACACTGAATGATAGCAGTTGGTTCCAAAGATTTAGATTTGACTAATGAAAACGTCGGGTATTAAATCTGGCATTTTAATTCTCTTTCTAATGCAATTAATAGTCTTATCATCTTGCAATGATGATGACTTAAAAAATGCAACCTCTATTTCTTCAAAAAAGATAACTTTAAGTACAGATCGATCTTACGGAGTTGAAATAATTTATAGCGATTCTGCAAAAGTAAAGGCTAAAGGTTATGCTCCAATTTTAGATAAAGTCACTCCATCTGAAGGGGCTATGTATAATGAAATGCCAAAGGGAGTTAAAATAGAATTCTTTAACGAATTTCTAAAACCTACGGGAACCATTACATCTGGCTATGCAATTAATAAGCAAACAGATAAAATCACTATTTTCAGAAAAAACGTAGTCGTAGTTAATGACCAAATCACTTTTACGACAGAAGAATTAATATGGGATGAAAATAAACGCATGTATTCATCGCCCTATGGTACTGTAACTGGAAAGGATGGGAGTGTAGCTACAGGAACTGAGTTTACAGCACCACAAGATTTTAGTACATATAAGATCATTCAGGCATCGGGGACAACCTATGTAAAAGGCGATTTAAGGCCCTAAATTAATAATTAATATAGCTTTGTAATCGCTTAGTTCTATGCAAGTTTGACTATAAATATCAAATAAAATTTAATGTTTTCTAATTAGTTGCAAATTTGTATCTTGCGCCCTCTTAAAAAAAAATATAAAATAAGAATAATATGGGATTAATGACTTTCATGCGTACCAAGATGGGGTATTTTCTAGTTGGAGGTATCGCAGTGGTATTGGCGTTATTTGTTTTAGAACCTTTGCTTCAGCACAGTTCTTCACTTTTTGGTTCATCTAGAAACACCGTTGGCTCAATTGATGGTGAGGAAATTAAATACGAAGAGTTTAATCCAAAAGTAGAGCAAAGTGTTGCGCAATTTAAGCAACAATATGGAGGTAGTGTAAATGCACAAATGCAAGCTATGGCAGTAGATAATGCATGGCAAGCAGAAGTTGCAAGCAAACTTTTAACTAAAGAATACTCACGTTTAGGTTTAAGTATTTCAGGTGATGAATTATTTGATTTATTGCAAGGTAAAAACCCAAGCCCATTAATTGTACAATATTTTGGCAATCAACAAACAGGTCAAGTAGATCGTTCGGCAGTTTTAAGCTCATTGAAAGCACAGCAGAAAGATCCAAAGCTTAAGCAACAATGGGATATGTTGCAAGCAGAAATAGAAAAACAAGCTTTGCAACAAAAATATGTTAACCTTGTTCGTAATTCTGTATATGTTACTTCTTTAGAGGCTAACGACGAATACATCAACCGTAATAAGTTAGCTAACTTTAAATATGTTAATTTAGACTACAGTTCTATTTTAGATGCTGCGGTAAAGCTTACAGATGCTGATTATCAAGCATATTATGATGCAAACAAAAAACGTTTTGATAATCCGAATGAAACTCGTGGATTTGAATATGTTCATTTTAGCATTAAACCAACAGCTGCAGATAGCGCAGTAGTAAAAACTCAAATAGAAAAATTAGCAGCAGATTTTAAAACTACACCTAATGATTCATTATTTGCAGCAAATAATTCTGATGTAAAAGTTCCTTATACTTATATCGCTAAAGGAAAATTAGATCCGGCTGTAGATTCAGTAATCTTTAATTATAGTGCTGGTAGTTATTATGGTCCTGTTCTTTCGGGTAATTCTTATAAATTAATTAAAGTAATTGATACTCGTTTCTCTCCAGATTCAGTAAAAGCAAGTCATATATTGATCGATCCTACTAAAATTGGAGAAACTGCAGCGTTTAAATTAGCAGACTCTTTAAAATCATTAGCTCAAAGTGGTAGCAATTTTGGAGAATTAGCTAAAAAATATAGTGTAGACGGCTCTAAAGATAAAGGTGGTGATTTAGGTACTTTTGCTCGTAACACAATGGTAGCTGAATTTGAGAATGCTGCTTTTAATGGTAAAACAGGTGATATCAAAGTTGTTAAATCTCAATTTGGAATTCATGTAATTAAAATTGAAAAACAAATCGGTTCTTCGAGAGTAGCTAAATTAGCTTACATAGAAAAAAGTTTAACACCAAGTTCTAAAACTAGAGACGCTGCTTATAAAAAAGCGATCAACTTCTTAAACGAAGTGAAATCTGCTAACTTTAGCGCTTTAGCTCAACAAAAAGGATATACAGTTGCAGTTGCTGATAAAATAACTCCAACTCAAGGTTACGCTCCAGGATTGGATAGTCCTCGTCCGTTAATTAGAGATGCTTATGAAGCAGAAAAAGGAGATGTATTACCGCAAGTATATACAATGGAAGATGGCTTTGTAGTAGCGCATTTAACAGATGTAAAACCAAAAGGTCAACTCTCATTAGAAGATGTTAAAAAACAAATTCAACCAATGGTAATGAATGCTGTAAAAGCTAAATTATTATCTGATAAATTTAATAAAGCCTTAGCCGGTACTAGTTCAATAGATCAGTTAGCTTCAAAAGTGGGTAAAACTGCAACCCCTGTTCAAAATATGGTATTTGCTAATCCTATTATTCCAGGTTTAGCCCAAGAAAACAAAGTTGTAGGTACCGTATTTGGATCTCAAGTTGGTAAACTATCTAAGCCAATTGAAGGTGAAAAAGGTGTGTATGTATTTGTAGTAGATGGATTTGCTAATCCAGCGCCAATCGATAACATGTTTAAACAAAAAGAAACAATGCTTTTAGGAATTACCCAACGTTCTTTAGGTGCAGCTTTTCAAGCATTACAAGATAAAAGTGACATAAAAGACAATAGAGTGAAATTCTATTAATCTTATTTACGTAATTTTGTAACCGTTCTAACATTAGTTAGAGCGGTTTTTTATTTTAGAGGCCATGAATATTCAAGAAAACATCATTAATAAAGTAGCATCAAGTGGTTTGATCACCTTAAATTTAGAGGATTATTTCCACAAAGGAGAACGATTGGTGTATGATATTAAAGACAATCTATTTCATGGATTGATCTTAAAAGAACAAGATTTTAGAGCATTTATAAAAGAACATAATTGGGAACAATATCAAAATAAAAATATTGCAATTATTTGCAGTGCTGATGCAATTGTACCCACTTGGGCTTATATGTTATTGGCAAATAGAATGAAACCTTTTGCGAATGAAGTAATTTTTGGTAGCCTAGAAACCCTAGAAACAGTACTGTACACAAAAGCATTGAGTAAAATTAACATTAATGAATTTGCTGGAGAGCGTGTGGTAATTAAAGGATGTGCAGATTTAGAGGTGCCAGTTTCTGCATATGTGGAAATTACTGCTTTATTAACCCCAGTGGTAAAAAGTATCATGTATGGAGAGCCCTGCTCTACCGTTCCAATTTACAAACGGAAGGACTAACAATTTTGGAGTGCTTTTTGTTTGCATAGTTGTATGAGAAAATTAATTTTATTTCTTGCTCTTGGTTTAATTGGATTTAACAGTTTAGCACAAGAGGAATTACCTTTAAAAAAAGACCCAATCTTTAAAGAAGGAGAGGTATTAAGCTATAAATTAAAATATGGATTTATTACTGCCGCAGAAGCTACCATAAAAGTATTGGGCTCTGATGTAAAATTTGATAATAAGCCTGTATATAGACTTGTTGTAGATGCGCAAACATCAGGCACTTTTGATATATTTTACAAAGTAAGAGATCATTATGATTCATACATTGATAAAACTGATTTAACACCTTATTTTTATCAAGAAAATATTCGCGAAGCAAGTTATCGTAGGCAAGATAAAGCAAGGTTTTATCAGGATTCTAAAAAGGTTGTAGCTAATAAAGGAACTTTCGCCACACCAACCACGCAAACTTTCGATTTAGTTTCTGCCTATTATTTTTCCCGTAGTTTGGATATCGCTAAATTAAAAGTGGGAGATAAGTTCAAATTGAATTACTTTTTAGGAGATGAAATTTCTCAATTGGAAATTCAATATGTGGGTAAAGAAACCATTAAAAGTAAATTGGGTTCGATTAGATGCTTAAAGTTTAGTCCATCAATTAAACCGGGTCGTATCTTTAAAAAAGATAGTAAACTGTATCTTTGGATTACAGATGATGGCAACAGAGTGCCTGTTAAAGCTGAAGTAGAAATTTTAGTAGGTTCAGTAACCTTAGAAATTAAATCTGCTGAAGGGCTAAAATATCCAATAGGGAAATAATAAAAGATGATAGAAGTACAAAGTGCTTTAGTGCATGAAGATGTAATTAGTGAAAACTTTGTGTGCAATTTAAGCAAGTGCAAAGGAATTTGTTGTGTAGAAGGGGATTCGGGGGCACCATTAGAAGTAGCAGAAACTGCTATTTTAGCTGAAATTTATCCTAAAATCAAACATCTATTAGCACCAAAAGGAATAAAAGCAATTGAAGAACAAGGAACTTCAGTGGTGGATGCAGATGGCGACTTAACTACCCCATGTGTAGATGTACACAATGAATGTGCGTATGTAACGTTTGAAAATGGAATTACAAAATGTGCAATTGAAAAGGCATATGAACAGGGCTTGGTGGACTGGAAAAAACCTATTTCGTGCCATTTATACCCGATACGAATTACTAAGTATCCTGAATTTGATGTGCTAAATTATGACAGATGGCATATTTGCCACGATGCTTGTACTTTTGGTAGAGAACTTAAGGTTCCTGTTTATCAGTTTCTAAAAGAACCATTAATTAGAAAATATGGTTTGGAATGGTACACAGAACTTGAAAATAGTGTAAATTCAAAAGAGTAAGAATCGTAGTATTGTTATAATTGATATTTAATGTTGAAGATTTAACTACTTAAAACTAATTGATAATACCTTGAAGAAAATTTTAATTACTGGCGGTGCTGGTTTTATTGGCTCACACGTAGTCCGCAGATTTGTAAACAACTATCCGCAGTATGAAATAATCAACTTAGATGCGCTAACCTATGCGGGAAATCTGGCCAATCTTACCGATGTTGAAAATAAGAATAATTATAGGTTTATAAAGGCTGACATTACCAATGCCTCAGAAATAAACAATCTTTTTAAGACGGAGAATTTTGATGCTGTAATCCATTTGGCGGCAGAATCACATGTTGATCGTTCAATAGCAGATCCAAGTGCCTTTGTAATGACCAATGTGATAGGAACTGTAAATCTGTTGAACGCAGCAAGGGAATATTGGAAAGGTGGGTATGCAGATAAGCGTTTCTACCATGTCTCTACAGATGAAGTTTATGGTGCCCTGGGAGAAACAGGGATGTTTACAGAAAGTACCAGCTACGATCCCCATAGTCCATATTCGGCATCAAAGGCGAGCTCTGACCACTTTGTGAGAGCCTACCATGATACTTATGGTTTAGATGTGGTGATTTCAAACTGCTCTAATAATTATGGGTCGCACCATTTTCCAGAAAAGTTAATCCCACTTGCGATAAACAATATTAAGAATAATAAACCGGTACCTGTTTATGGCAAGGGTGAGAACGTACGCGATTGGTTATGGGTTGAAGACCATGCAAGGGCGATCGACGTAATCTTCCATAACGCTAAGACTGGTCAGACATATAATATCGGGGGCCATAATGAATGGAAGAACATAGATCTAATCCATTTGTTATGTCAGATAATGGATCAAAAACTTGGCAGGGCAGAGGGAGAATCTGCAAAATTGATCACCTTTGTAACCGATAGGGCAGGGCATGATTTACGCTATGCGATAGACTCTACCAAGCTACAGAATGAATTGGATTGGGTGCCTAGTTTGCAGTTTGAAGAGGGTTTGGCAAAAACAGTAGATTGGTACTTGCAGAATGAAGATTGGTTAAATAATGTAACTTCAGGCAATTATCAATCATATTATATTAAACAATATCATACTAATTAATGGAAATTCAAGAAACCGGGCTAAAAGATTGTTTAATTATTAAACCTAGATTATTTGATGACTCTAGAGGTTATTTTTTTGAGAGTTTTAATCAAAATGTGTTTGAAAGTAAAACAGGTCTTTCATGCAATTTCGTTCAAGACAATCAATCATTCTCATCTTATGGAGTAATTAGGGCACTACATGCTCAAAAAGGAGAATACGCACAAGCTAAATTAGTGCGTGTGCTAAGTGGAAAAGTACTTGATGTGGCAGTTGATGCAAGAAAGGGATCTCCTACTTATGGTCAACATGTTGCTGTAGAATTAAGTGCCGAAAATAAATTGCAATTATATATTCCTCGCGGGTTTTTACATGGTTTTGCAGTTTTAAGTGAAACAGCTGAGTTCTTCTATAAATGTGATAATTCTTATAATAAAGAATCTGAGCAGGGAGTAATGTATAATGATCCAACATTAAATATTAATTGGTTGATTCCGCAAGAGAAGCAGCTAATTTCTGATAAAGATCTAATTTTAAATTCTTTTGCATCCCTGTCTGATGAGTAAAATAATAGTTATTGGAGCCGGAGGCCAGCTAGGGCAATGCCTTAAAGTTGTTGCTCATAAAAGAGGTATTAGCTCTATTTCGTTTCTGATGGAGCAAGAAGCTAATATCTTAAATCCCTCCCTTTTAAATGCGTTATTCGAGAGCGAAAAGGCCGATTATGTGATTAATTGTGCAGCATATACTGCTGTAGATAAAGCAGAGGATGAACAAGAATTGGCAAAAGCAGTTAATGAAACTGGCGCATTTAATTTAGCCAATGCATGCAAAACACATGGATCAGTTTTAATTCATGTTTCTACAGATTTTGTTTTTGAGGGAAATGATGTAAAATTATTAACAGAAGAAGATGTTGCTAAACCTATTAACGTATATGGGCAAACAAAATTAGATGGTGAGTTAGCTATTGCTGAATGCTTAACCAATTATTTTATAATTCGTACCAGTTGGTTATACTCGGAGTATGCTAATAATTTTGTTAAGACAATGCTTAAATTAGGAGTAGAAAGAGATGAATTAAATGTGATAGCCGACCAAGTTGGTACCCCAACGTATGCCATAGATTTAGCGAATGTCATTTTCGATATAATTAATTCTGGAAGTGAAAACTACGGGCTATATCATTATAGCAATGAAGGTGTAACTTCTTGGTTTGATTTTGCTAAAGCGATATTTGATATTAGTAAAACTAAATTAAAGCTAAATCCTATACCAGGTTCAGCTTATCCAACTAAAGCTAAACGACCATTGTTTTCAGTAATGGATAAGAACAAAATAAAAAGCACTTTTAACCTAACTATTCCTTATTGGAGACATAGTTTAGAGGTGTGCATTAAACAAATAGAAATCATATCTCAAATTAATAAAAAATGAAAGGAATAATTTTAGCAGGCGGTAGCGGAACACGCTTACATCCATTAACACTTGCATGTAGCAAACAAATGATGCCGGTTTATGATAAACCCATGATTTACTATCCACTATCAACTTTAATGCTTGCAGGAATTAAAGAAGTTTTAATTATTTCAACACCACATGATCTTCCAAATTTTGAAAAGTTATTAGGTGATGGTGCTAATTTAGGCTGCAAATTTAGTTATGCGGTTCAACATGAACCAAATGGTTTGGCTCAGGCTTTTGTAATTGGGGAGGAATTTATTGGAAAAGATAAAGTAGCCTTAGTACTTGGCGATAATATCTTTCATGGTGATGGTATGGCAAAGTTGCTTCAAGCTAGCTCAGATCCAGATGGAGGTGTGGTATTCGCTTATCAAGTTTCTGACCCGGAAAGGTATGGCGTAGTAGAATTTGATACAGATAAAAATGCAATTTCTATAGAAGAAAAACCAGCTCAACCTAAATCAGATTACGCAGTACCAGGCTTATATTTTTATGATAATTCAGTGGTTGATATTGCTAAAAATATCAAACCATCACCTCGTGGAGAATATGAAATTACCGATGTAAACAAAGTATATTTAGAACAAGGTAAATTAAAAGTAGGTGTGTTAAGTCGGGGAACTGCCTGGCTAGATACAGGAACTTTTACCTCATTAATGCAGGCAGGACAATTTGTTCAAATTATAGAAGAGCGCCAAGGTTTGAAAATAGGATGCATTGAAGAAATAGCATATCGTATGGGTTTCATTAACGATGAACAATTGAGAAAAATTGCAACACCATTAATAAAAAGTGGTTATGGTGAGTATTTGCTGAAAATCATTAAGTGATAATTTTCTATTAGATAATCTGTATGTTTGCAATTGTGAAAAACCGTTTAATTAATCTATGAAAGTTGCACTTATTACCGGAGTTACTGGCCAAGATGGAGCTTATTTAGCCGAGTTTTTGTTGAAAAAAGGATATTTTGTGCATGGTATTAAAAGACGTTCATCTTTGTTCAACACTGATAGAATAGATCATTTATATCAAGATCAGCATGAAAATAATGTGCATTTTAAATTGCATTATGGTGATTTAACAGATTCTACAAATCTTATACGGATTATTCAAGAAACACAACCAGATGAAATTTACAATTTGGCCGCCATGAGCCATGTTCAAGTAAGTTTTGAAATGCCAGAATACACTGCTAATGCAGATGGAATTGGTACTTTACGGTTATTAGAAGCTGTGAGAATTTTGGGTCTAGCAAAAAAAACAAAAATTTACCAGGCTTCTACATCTGAATTATATGGATTGGTTCAAGCTGTACCTCAAAGCGAAACCACTCCTTTTTATCCGCGTTCGCCATATGCAGTAGCTAAAATTTATGGTTATTGGATTACAGTTAATTACCGTGAAGCTTATGGTATGTTTGCATGTAATGGAATTCTATTTAATCATGAAAGTCCTTTAAGAGGAGAAACTTTTGTAACCCGTAAAATTACAAGGGCAGCTTGTAAAATTGCTTTGGGGTTGCAAAATTGCTTATACTTAGGAAATCTTTCTGCTCAACGGGATTGGGGACATGCTAAAGATTATATTGAGGCAATGTGGTTAATTCTGCAGCAAGAAAAAGCAGAAGATTTTGTAATTGCAACGGGGGTGACCACCACAGTTCGTGACTTTGTTCGTATGAGTTTTGCAGAGTTAGGTATTGATATCGAGTTTAGTGGAAAAGACGCCAATGAACAAGGAGTAATTATAGATATCGATCAAGTAAAAATTAAAAGCTTAGGCCTAAATGAAGATAGCTTAAAACTAGGCATGACGGTTGTTAAAGTAGACCCGAAATATTTCAGGCCAACTGAAGTTGACTTGTTATTAGGTGACCCAACTAAGTCAAAAACCCAATTAGGATGGGAACCAAAATATGATTTACCAGCATTAGTAAAAGATATGATGCAATCAGATTTACATTTAATGAAAAAGGATGAATACTTAAAAGAAGGAGCGTTCAGGACTCTAAATTATTTTGAGTAGATTAATCTTACAGAAACTTATGAAAAAAAACATACTTCAATTATTCACGATTTTGTTGGTTATTTTAAGCTTTAACAGCACTGTTTTAGCACAAAGTAATTATGCAAACGTTAAAGTAGATGAACTTTCTGATACGCGGATTTTAGAAATCGTAAAGCAAGGGGAATCTATTGGTTTTACGAGTGAAGCTCAATTGGAACAAATGGCTTTAGCTCGTGGAATGAAAGCAGAAGAGGTACGAAAATTTAAACTCCGTGTAGAGAAACTTCGAAATCAAAATAATTCTGATCAATCTTCCTCAACTAATAGAACCTATAATGAAGATCAATCAATTGTTGCAGATACAGTTGGAAAAAACAGGAAGAATGAAAGTTTAACCCCTAAAATTTTTGGTTCAGATTTATTTCGAAATGGAAATATTACTTTCGAACCAAATTTACGCATCGCTACACCAAAAGGATATATTATTGGCCCAGATGATAAATTAATCATTGATTTAACTGGTGATAATGAAAAGACGTATAATTTGCAAGTAAGTCCAGAAGGAATTATAAATTTAGAATTTGTAGGAAGAATTGCTGTTGGTGGATTAAGTATTGAACAAGCTGCTTCTAAAATTCGTTCTTTAATGTCTTCTACTTATCCAGCATTGCGCTCTGGTCGGACAACTGTAGCAGTTAATTTAGGCAATATTAGAAGCATTAAAGTAACAATTACTGGTCAGGTTGTTAAAGCTGGAACGTACACTATATCATCACTATCTACTGTTTATAATGCTTTAGGTGCTTCTGGAGGGCCATCTACAAATGGATCCTATCGTAATATTCAAGTAATAAGAAACAATAAAGTTGTTTCAACAGTAGATGTTTATGACTTTTTATTAGCTGGAATTCAAAGAGCTAATATTCGTCTGCAGGATCAGGATGTAATTTACATTCCAGTATTTGAAAAAAGAGTTGAAATTCAAGGAGAAGTTGTTCAACCTGCTTTATTTGAAGTTAAAAATGGAGAAAGCTTGCAAGATGTAATAAATTTTGCTAGTGGCTTCACACCAAAAGCGTATACTGCTCAAATTAAAAACTTTCAAAATACAGATAAAGAACGTCGAATTAGCGATATTTCTTCATCAGCATTTAATACTTATATACCAAAAAATGGAGATGTCTATTTGGTAGAGCCTATTTTGGATCGTTTCGAAAACCGGGTTGAAATTGAAGGAGCAGTTTTTAGGCCAGGTCAATATGAATTAGAGAAGGGTTTAACCTTAAAAGCATTGATTAATAAAGCTGCGGGTTTAACTGAAGATGCTTTTTTAAATAGAGGATATATTAATCGTTTAAATGCTGATAATACACCAAGCCTAATTTCGTTTGATGTAGCTAAGCTTATGGCCGGAACCATAACTGATATTTCATTACAACGTGAAGATAAAGTTACAATTTCTTCTATTTTTGACTTACGAGATGAATATAAAATTACTATTCAAGGTGAAGTAAGAGCTCCAGGTGTATTCAACTATGCGGATAGTATGAGTTTAGAGTCAGTTATTCAAATGGCTGGGGGTTTCAAAGAAGGGGCAACAGCCAAACGAATTGAAATTTCTAGAAGAATCAAAAATAGTGATGCAAGTTCGGCATCTGCTCGTACTGCTCAAGTCATTACAGTTAATGTAGATCAAAATTTAAAAATTATAGGAGATCGTGTTATCTTAAAACCATTCGATGTAATTTCTGTTCGTAGTTCTACAGGATATCAAGTACAAAAACAAGTAATAATTGAGGGTGAAGTTCTTTATCCAGGCCCTTATACAATTATGAAAAAGAATGAGCGAATATCTGATTTGATTAAACGAGCAGGAGGCTTAACCCCATCAGCGTATACAGATGGAGCTTCATTAAAAAGACCTGGTGCTGACAACGTCAATCCTACAGATAAAAATGCAATTAATAATAAAGAAGAGGAAGAGAAAAAGTTGTTAAGTTTAAAACGCATACAGGAAGCAGGGGTAAAAGATACATTAACAACAGAAGTAGAACAAAAGCTTATTCAATCTGATTTGGTAGGAATTAATCTTACAGCTATTTTAGAAAAACCACTTTCTAAACAAGATCTAATTGTAGAAGATGGAGATATTATTCGTATTCCACGTCAATTGCAGGTTGTTAAAGTTACAGGAGAAGTGCTAAGTCCAAACAGTATTGTTTATCTAACTGGGAAAAGTTTCAAAGATTATATAAATGGTGCGGGTGGTTTTACTGATAAGGCACTTAAAAATAAGGCTTATGTAAAATATGCGAATGGTACAGCTGCTGGAGCTAAGAAGTTTTTGTTTTTTAATAATTATCCAAGAATTAAGCCTGGAGCTGAGATTTTTGTTCCAAAAGCCGCAGATAAACAACCTTTAAATGCTCAAGCTTGGATTGGCATAGGTACTGCAATCGCTTCTTTGGGTGCTATTATTGTGAGTTTGTTAAAATAAATTGTATTAGAAATTTAAATAGCGAATAGCATTCCATTGTATTTATAAACAAATTATTTTAAGTAATGACAGTCGATAATCAGGGTAAAACTTCAGATGAAATAACTTTAAAGGAACTCCTACTTAAATTAGGGAGAGGATTTCGTTTTATACTATCTAAGGGGTTCATTATTTTATTTTTTGGTATTTTAGGAAGCGTTTTTGGTTATTTTTATGCCGCTAAAAAAAAAGCAATTTATACCGCCACTACTAATTTTGTACTAGAAGAGGGGTCTTCTCAGGGAGCACTAGGTAATATTGGAAGTCTAGCATCTATTGCTGGGATTAATTTAGGAAGCGGTGGTGGTGATCTTTTTCATGGAGATAATATTATCAAACTTTACAAATCACGAAAGATGGTTGAGGAAACCTTATTAAGTGAGGTAGATTTTAATGGTAAGAAAAAATTATTGATAGATGCATATATTGAATTTAATGATTTAAAATCAATATGGAAAGATAACCCGAATTTAAAGGACATTAATTTTAAAGAAACTTTAACTCAGAAAAATCGTGTTAGAGATAGTATCATTTCTAGTATCGTAATTGATATCAATAAAAATTATCTCTTCGTTGATAAGCCGGATCCTGAACTAAGTATCATTAAAGTTGATGTAAAATCGAAAAATGAATTCTTTGCAAAAGAGTTCAATGATCAAATCGTAAAAAACGTAAACGATTTTTACGTGCGGACCAAAACAAAGAAATCAATCGATAATGTAAATATTTTGCAGCATAAAACAGATTCGGTTAGACTGGTAATGAATGGAGCTATATCTACAGCCGCAAAAGTTACTGATGCAACACCTAATTTAAACCCTACAAGACTTTCACAACGCGTGGCACCAGTACAAAGAGCACAATTTTCTGCCGAAACAAATAAGGCTATTCTAGCAGAATTCTTAAAGAATTTAGAATTGTCGAAAATAACGCTCCTTAAAGAAACACCACTAATTCAGGTAATCGATGAGCCAATATTTCCATTACAAGTAGAAAGATTTGGTAAAGTAAAAGGTGCCTTGCTAGGCGGAATACTATTTGGGTTTTTGACAATTTTAACTTTAACACTAAAAAGGATATTTAAAGATATTTTAAACTAATTAATGGAACTTACAGGTAAGAATATTTTAGTAACAGGAGCTGATGGATTTATTGGCTCACATTTGGTAGAAGAACTATTAGCTATTAATTGCAATATAAGAGCATTTTGTTATTATAATTCATTTAACAGTTGGGGGTGGTTAGATACTTTGCCAAAAGATAAACTATCAAAAATTGAAGTTTTTACAGGTGATATTAGGGATACAAATGGTGTTAGAACTGCAATGGAAGGTATTGATGTTGTTTTTCATTTAGCAGCACTGATAGCTATACCATTTTCCTATCACTCTCCAGAATCATATATAGATACCAATGTAAAGGGCACACTAAACATTGTTCAGGCTGCTAAAGATTTGGGCGTTGAGAGAATATTGGTAACTTCTACATCTGAAGTTTATGGTACGGCTCAGTACATTCCTATAGACGAGAAACATCCACGCCAACCCCAATCTCCATATTCTGCATCCAAAATTGGTGCCGATAGTATCGCAGATTCTTTTTATAGAAGTTTCGATTTGCCATTAACTATTGTAAGACCATTTAATACTTATGGCCCAAGGCAATCAGCTAGAGCAGTAATTCCAACAATAATAACACAATTATTAAATGGTATTGAAGAAATTAAACTAGGCGATTTAACACCTACAAGAGATATTGTTTATGTTAAAGATACTGCTAACGGATTTATCGAAATAGCTAAATCAGACACCTTAATTGGGCATGATTGTAATATTGCTACCCAAAGTGAGATTTCGGTTGAAGATCTAGCTAAAGAATTGATAAATCAGATTAATCCTAATGCAAAAGTGATTTCGGATAGCCAGCGCCTAAGGCCAGAAAAATCTGAAGTTTTTAGGCTCTATGGATCAAAAGAGAAATTGCAAAAAAATACATCATGGGCACCGAAATATGACTTAAAAAATGGATTGGCCGAAACTATCGAATGGTTTAAGAACCCAGATAATCTGAGTCGTTATAAAGCTGATATATATAATATTTAAAGAAAGAGATCAATTTTGGACTCATGTATAAAAGATGTAATGATTAATCCCGGTAAAATTATATGTATTATACCCGCAAGAGGTAAATCAAAGCGATTACCAGGGAAAAATATAATCGATTTCTTAGGCAAGCCATTACTTGCTCATTCTATACTAGCTGCGAAGCAATGTGTCTATATTGATGATATTTTTGTCACAACTGATGATGACGATATAGCAGAAGTTGCAATTTTTTATGGAGCAAAAATTGTAAAAAGACCAGAAGAATTATCATCAGACTTCGCAACAACAGCAGCCGCGATTAGACATGCATTAAACAATGAGCAGGTTAGTTCCTTAAATCCAACTGCAGTTTTAACATTACAGCCAACAAATCCATTGCGGCCAGAAAATTTAATTGGCCAATGTGTAGAGGCTTTCTTAAACTGTAAAAATGATATAGATTCTTTAATTTCAGTATCAATTAATCGACATAAAATTGGAAAAATTAAGGACAATATTTTTGAACCTCTAACTTATAAATTAGGTGAAAGATCTCAAGACATGATCCCAAGCTATTATGAGAATGGATTAATTTATATCACCAAAACAGCTATTATTTTAAATCAGAATGATTTATTTGGTAAAAAGATTAAGCCGTTTGTAGTGGATAGTCCGTTTTCAGATATTGACATAGATACTAAAGATGATCTAGATTGGGCCGAGTTTATTGGTAAAAAGTATAATAGTAAATTATGAAAAATAATGATGTAGAATTCGAGATTGCAGGAAGAAAAATTGGATATAACCATAATCCGTTAATTATAGCAGAGATAGGTATTAACCATGGAGGTTCTTTGGCATTGGCGAAAGAAATTGTTGATGCCGCTCACAGTGGTGGTGCTGAAGTTATTAAACATCAAACTCATATTGTTGAAGATGAGATGACAAGCGAAGCGAAGAATGTAATACCAGGACATACCAAAACATCCATATATGAAATTATGGAAAGATGTGCATTGAATGAAAAAGATGAGATTGAGCTAAAGAAGTATGTTGAAAGTAAAGGTATGATTTTTATGAGTAGTCCATTTTCTCGTGCAGCCGCAGATAGACTTAGAAGAATGGATGTTCAGGCATATAAAATAGGTTCTGGAGAGTGTAATAATTATCCCTTATTGGAGCATATTGCAAGCTTTGGAAAACCTATCATTTTAAGTACAGGAATGAATAGTATTGAAAGTGTTAAAAAGGCTGTTGCAATCTTCAAAAAATTCAATATTCCTTATGCGTTGTTACATTGTACTAATATCTACCCAACACCTCCAAATTTGGTCCGCCTTGGAGCAATGAATCAATTACAAGAAGAGTTTCCTGATGCCGTAATTGGACTATCCGATCATACTACAGATAATTTGGCATGCTTAGGTGCAGTAGCATTAGGTGCATCAATTTTGGAAAGACATTTTACCGATAGTATGTCTAGGGTTGGTCCAGATATAGTTTGCTCTATGGACCCTAAGGCGTTGATTGAACTTATAAATGGAGCAAATATCCTAAAATTAGAACGAGGAGGAGAAAAAGGTGCGCTTAAAGAAGAGCAAGCTACTATTGATTTTGCTTATGCATCGGTTGTTACCATTGATAATATTAAAAAAGGCGATACGTTTACCAAAGATAATTTATGGGTTAAAAGGCCAGGAACTGGACAGATTTTAGCTGAAGAATTTAATACTATTCTTGGTAAAACAGCCGCTAAAGATATAGCTAACGATACTCAGTTAAAATGGGAATATGTGCTGTAATAGATAATTAATTAAAATAAGACAAAAAAAATCGATAAAAATGAATGTCATTCCTATTTCTGCTACTATAAAAGATGCTTTAAAAACCTTAAATCAACTAGAGAGCGGATTTACATTATTTGTGAAAGATAGTGATGATAAAATAGTAGGAACACTAACTGATGGTGATATTCGACGTGGATTAATAAATGGTTATGAATTGATAGATCTTGTGGACTCGATTATGAACAAAAAGTTCGAATTTCTGACACGTCAAACTATAAATTCTAAAAAGATATATCAATTAAGGAATAATAAAATTTTTCAAGTTCCATTACTTAACGACGAATTTAAGATTATCAAGATTTTAGACCTTGAAAATATAAAAGGATATATATCTGTTGATGTACTTATTATGGCTGGAGGCGAAGGAACACGTCTTCGCCCATTAACATTAGAGGTTCCAAAACCACTCTTAAAAGTTGGTGATAAACCTATTATTGAGCATAACATAGACAGGTTAATGGGATATGGAGTTAATAACTTTTGTATCTCTACTAAATACTTGGCAGAAAAAATAGAAACTTATTTTGGAAACGGAGAAGCAAAAAAAATAAATATTTGCTATGTATTGGAAGATACACCTATGGGGACCATTGGGGCATTAAAACTCATGAATAATGCGAGTAATGATGATGTATTGGTTATGAATTCTGATTTATTGACAAATATCGACTTTGAAGATTTTTATAATTTCTTTAAAAATAGTGATGCGGATATGGCTGTAGCAACCACAGCGTACAATGTCAATGTTCCATATGCTGTTCTAGAATTAGGGAAAGACAATTCAATAACTTCCCTAAAGGAAAAACCAACCTACACCTATTATTCTAATGCAGGAATCTATCTTATAAAAAAAGAAATGATAGACCTAATACCAGAATCTACATTTTTTAATGCGACAGATCTAATGGAATTGATTATTGGAAAGAATTTAAAACTCGTAAATTACCCCATTCTTGGTTATTGGTTAGATATTGGAAACCATACAGATTTTGCTAAGGCACAAGAGGATATTAAACATATCCAATTATATTAAATTAAGATAAATATGAAAAAAGTTTTTGTAGTAGTAGAAAGAAGAGCAGATTATAGCAGATATAAACCTATCCTTGAAAAGATGGTGAAAGACCCTTTCTTTGAAATATATTTAGTAGTAACTGGAATTTGCTTGTTGGAAGAGCACGGTAGTGATATTAACTACATAGAAGAGGATGGATTTGTAATCTCTGCAAGAGTTCCGATGTTTAATGAGAAAAGACCAGATACAGGTGCAGAAATGGTAAGATCTATGGCGAGAGTACTTAGCGGACTTACAGACGAGTTGGAAAAATCTAAACCAGATTTAGTATTATCAGGATTTGACATTGGTGGAAATTTTGCTGTAACTATTGCCGCAGCACACATGAATATTCCTGTGTTACATATTCAAGGTGGAGAAGTTACAGGAAGCATAGATGAAAGTATTCGTCATGCTATGAGCAAATTCTCGCATATTCATTTGCCTGCTACAGAGGATGCTAAAGATAGATTAATAAGAATGGGAGAAGACCCTGATAATATTTTTGTAGTTGGGTGCCCATCAATTGATGTCCTAGTAAGTACACCTATTATTCCTAAAGAAGAATTGGAAAAAGAATTTGATCTTGATTTTTCAAAACCATTTGTTATTATGATTCAGCATCCTGTAACTACAGAGGCTGCTACATCTTTAGATCAAATTAAAGAAACAATCAATGCTATTAAAGAATTAGGTATACAATGCCTAGTTTTATTACCTAATAATGATGCTGGTTTCTCTAATATCATTAATGAAATTAAAAATTCTGGGCTTAAATGGTACCCTAGTTTACCAACAAACAAGTTTATAAATTTATATAGAAATGCTTGGGCACTTGTAGGAAATTCAAGTTCGGGCATCCATGAAACGCCTACTTATAAAATTCCTGCTGTTAATATTGGGAATAGACAAATGGGTAGAGAAAGAGCAGAAAATGTAATTGATGTTCCAAACAATAAAGAAGCGATCAAAAAAGGGATAGAAAAGGCTATTTATGATGAGGAATTTAGATCTTTTGTAAAAACAATTGTAAATCCATACGGCGTAGGTAATTCGGCTGATCAAATCATTGAGGTTATGAAAAATGTTTCTTTAGAAGGCATAATTCAAAAACGTTTTTATGAATAAAGATGTTATAATCTTAGCGGGTGGCGGATTTTTAGGAAGAACATTAATCAATTCCTTGAAATTAAATGGGTATAATCAAATTGGATGTATAGACCTTGTTAACCCGAATATTGATGGGGTTGAGTTTTATGCATTAGATTTACTTAAATCCAGTACCGAAGATTTAATAAGCATTATTAAAAATTACAATATCGTAGTAAATTGCTTGGGTCAAATTACTAATCCCATTAACATATGTTTTAGATTAAATACTGAAGGCATAAATCGAATTACTGATGCTGTTGTAAAGACAAATAAATTTTTATTTCATTTTTCAACAGTTACTGTTTATGGATCTGTTAAAAGTGCCAATGAAGAAACAGACCTAAACCCTGAAACACCATATTCATGTTCCAAGGCCTTTGCAGAATATTTAATCGAAAGTAAATTAGATGATAATAAATATTGCATAGTAAGGTTATCTAATTTGTATGGTGATGAGCAACCAAAGGGGGTATTTAGCTATATGAAGAGGTCATACAATTCTGATAGGATACTTGAATTTAATAATAATGGAGAAATGGTACGCTATTATTTGCATGTAAAAGATTGCGCATCTATTGCTGTTGAATTGTTATCACAATCCATTAGTGGAAAATATAACCTTATAGGTCCTGATAGGTTTACACTAAAAGAATTGATCAGCTCCGCAGAGCAAGTACTACATATTAAATTTCAAGGATTTTTTGATAATGTAGTTGCTCCAGACAATACGTTACATATAACTGATGAAAAGTTGAAAAAGCAAATTGGTATTAAGTATAATAACTCTATACCGGAAAGTTTTAAGGTAATATTTAAATAAGACAATACAAAAATAACTAAGCATAATTCATGAGTAAGAAAAGGCTAATTGCTAGGATAGATGTAAAAAATGAATTTGTAATTAAAGGCATTCATTTGGAGGGTTTAAGAAAAGTGGGTGATCCATTTGAACTTGCCAGAAGATATTATCATGATGGAATTGACGAAATTATATTTATGGATGCCGTAGCAAGTCTATATGGAAGAAATAATTTATTTCATATTATTGAACAAGCTTGTAAGGAGGTTTTTGTACCTATTACAATTGGAGGTGGGATAAGGTCTATCAATGATATTGAAATGGCATTGAAATCTGGTGCAGATAAAATCTCTCTAAATACTCAAGCTATAAAAACCCCAAACATAATTACTGAAGCATCAAGAATTTATGGTTCTCAATGCATTGTTGGATCTATTGAGGCAAAAAGAAAGGGAAACTCTTGGGAAGCATACGTGGATAATGGTAGAGAAGAAACCGGAATTGATGCAATAGAATGGGCATGTAAACTCGAACAGCTTGGCGCTGGAGAATTAATGGTTACATCTATAGATCAGGAAGGAACCAAAAGGGGATTTGAAATTCCTTTAATAGAAAAAATAGCGGCAAAGGTTTCTATACCAGTAATAGCGAGTGGAGGAGCTGGAAATCCTAGCCATGTTGCTAATCTTTGTAAACAAACAAAAGTTAGCGCTGTAGCAATAGCTGCTATACTTCATTACAATTCATTTACTGTAGGAGACATTAAAAAAGCAATGGATGCAGATGGCATCAAGGTAAGGATATGAAGAAGATCGTTGTAATAGATTACGGAATAGGTAATGTAAAAAGTATGGTGAATGCTTTGGAGAGCTTGGGTGTAGAAGCAGTTTTAACTGCTAATGAGCAAGAGATTATGACTGCAAACGCAGTTATTCTTCCTGGTGTAGGTGCATTTAAACACGGGATGGATAACCTAAACCAAAGAAATCTTGTGCCTGTTATCCACGACTATGTAGGTACTGGAAAACCCTTTTTAGGGGTATGCTTAGGTATGCAAATGTTAATGGAAGAAAGTGAAGAATTCGGGAGTTCAAAAGGCTTAGGACTAATTGAAGGAAGTGTAAAAATTATTCCCTTATTGGCCGATACCACAGAAAAATTGCCTCATGTAAGTTGGAATGAGTTAATTGAGCCTACAAAAGATCGATGGGAAAATACTATTTTAAACAATACTAAGGTTGGAACAGATATGTATTTTGTACATAGTTTTGCCGCAATCCCAATTCATCCATCCGATGTATTAGCTAACTGTAGCTACGGCAATCTAAGCTTTTGTGCAGCTGTACATAAAAAAAATATATATGGAACTCAATTTCACCCAGAAAAAAGTGGGATATTTGGCCTGAGAATATTAGAGGAATTCATTAAACTTATAAATTAAAATATATGTCATCAGATCAAACTTATTATGGACTGCCTGCAGAAGTCAAGTTTTGCAAACGTTGTGTAATATCTAATCAACGACCAAGTTCGACCGTTGAATTTAAAAGTAATATTAAAGATAAGAAAGAAACGATAGATTTTGATGAACATGGAATATGCTCGGCTTGTAGATATCATGATGAAAAAGAAGTAAACATAGATTGGAAGCAACGGGAAGATACGTTGATGAAATTATGTGATAAATTTAGGAAAGATGATGGTACTTATGACATGATTATTCCAGGAAGTGGGGGGAAAGACAGTGCATTTACCTCACATATCATGAAATATAAATATGGAATGAATCCACTAACTGTAACTTGGGCTCCGCATTTATATACAAATATTGGCTGGAAAAATTTTAATAACTGGATGCACGAGGGCGGGTTAGATAATATCTTATATACACCTAATGGCAAACTACATAGATTATTAACAAAATTTGCATTTCATAATTTGTTGCACCCCTTTCAACCCTTTATCATTGGTCAGCGCATTATTGGCCCCGCAATGGCTGCTCGGTATGGCGTAAAATTGGTTATGTATGGCGAAAATCAAGCTGAATATGGCAACAAGGTTGATGCTAATAATATTCCAACGATGAATACAGAGTTTTTTTCTGTGGAAGATCCATTAGAAATGAGCTTGGGTGGTGTGAAAATGAAGGATATTATTAAGGATTATGGGTATAAAAAAGCAGACTTTGCACCATATATTCCAGTAAGCCCAGAAGAATTGCATGCCAAAGGTGTAGAAGTACATTACCTTGGTTATTATTTGAAATGGGATCCTCAAGAATGTTATTATTATGCTGTAGAAAATACAGGGTTTTCATCAAATACTGAACGTACTGAAGGAAGTTATTCTAAATATAGTAGCATTGATGATAAAATAGACCCATTTCATTACTTTACTACATTGGCTAAATTTGGAATTGGTAGAGCAACCTATGATGCAGCCCAAGAAATTCGCAATGGTAAAATTACAAGAGAAGAGGGACAATTTTTGGTTAAGAAATTTGATCAAGAATTTCCCCACAAATTTTTCACTGAATTTTTAGAATATATCGATACTTCAGAAGAAGAATTTAATCGTATTGTTGATAAATTCCGTTCGCCACATCTGTGGGGGAAAAATGAACAAGGAGAATGGAAATTAAGACACAATGTAAATAACGATGGCTTAGATGATTAGTAATTAATTTAGGCAAAAATACTTATCATAGCAATTAAGTACAAAACAGACTTAATTGCTATTTTATTTTAATAACCCTCAATGTTGAACAATAAGAAATTTCTATCCAATACTATTTTATATTCCATTGGGGAAATTGTACCTAGGGCATTGGCGCTTTTACTATTGCCCATTCTCACTACTTACCTTACTACTCGAGAGTACGGGATAAATAGCTACACTACCTCTGTGATGACATTTGTTTTCGTCATCACTTCCTTATCACTAAACACCTACATTTTAAAGCAATACTATAAAGTTGATAGCATAGAGGAAAGAAAAAATTTAGTAGGGACTGTATTCTATTTCATACTATTATTTAATGGCCTGCTTCTTATTATCCAATACCTAGTATTTCCTAGTTTAATCTCTTTCTTTAAAATAAATATTCCATTTTATCCTTTTTTTTGGCTGGCTATACTCAATAATTTTTTTGATGTTATTGCCATCATTCCACTAGTTATTTACCGAGTAAATGAGAACGCAAAGGGTTTTATCTTAGTTAGTTTATCAAAAACAATTCTACAGTATGCTTTGGTTTTAATATTAGTTGTTCATTTTAAATATGGTTTAGAAGGAAGCTATTATGGTAGGTTATTGGTTAATGTGCCATTTGTTTTTGTTTATGCTTATCAGCTCTATAAGCACGGAAATTTAAAATTGGATTTCAAAATTATTAAAAGTGCGTTACGTTTTTCATTGCCACTCTTACCAGGTAGTATCTCCTATATTTTGATATCGCTCAGTGATAGAGTCTTTTTAGAGCAATATATTAGTTTAGATGAATTAGGGGTTTATTCGGTAGCCTTTACCTTGGCACTTACACTAAATGTAATTATACAGGCGCTTTATAAAACAATAGAACCTATTTTATTTAAAGAGCACAATCAACCTAATTTTCAAAATGTCAACTTGAGATTGTATAAATCTTACTTGGCCTTACTTTTGATCGGTGGATTTGGGATGGCAATATTTAGTAAAGAGGTTTTTATAATTGCTACATCTAAGAATTTTTTAATGGGCTATAGATTAGTCCCATTTTTAATCATTTCTGTTTTAATCTCAGGAACTAACCTCTATCTAGATATGCTTCTAATAGCTAACAATAAACAAAAAATAGTATCCTATACAACTATATTATCTGGAATAATTTCTGTGTTGGCCAACTTTGTCCTTATCCCGATTTTAGGTTACTATGGAGCTATTATAACTTCAATAGTTTCTTTTTTAGTGGTGAACATCATTTGTCAACGCCTGGTTTTTATAAAACATAAATACTTTCTTTCCCAAATTGTAGCTTTGCTATTAATCGCCTTTTTACCTACTCTGTATGAATGTATTTTCACATTTGAAGGGTTGTTTATTCATATTTTGCTAAAAACATCACTATTTATTGCCTTTAGTACACTGATATTGATAATTTTTCAAATAGACCCACGTAAATTAGTAAAGAATCGCCTAGCTATTTAATTGAGGTAGCCGAAAGATATTATAACATGGATATAGTAGAATTCACAAAAAAAATAAACAAATTAGAAGTTAGTCATAATTTTTTTGATGTTAAAGACGAAAATGGTTTAGCATATTGGGACATTGCTAGGCACGATGTTTTTTACGCAATTTATTATGAACTTTCAGGTATTAAATTAATTAACTCTGGATTTAGCAATAGTAAACTTTCTAGAATCAATTCCATATTTAAATATTTTTATCATTCATTCAAGCTTAAGCAGGCCATTTCTAATAAAACATATAAATATATCTGTTTTACCTTTTCTAGATATCGAAACGAAAAGAACGAAAATATAGATTATGCAATGGATGATATTGTATCCAATATTGATGCAAATGAGGTCCTCCTACTAGAAAATAATATTATTTTTGGGGAAACATTCGCATATACTTCATACTTAAACACGGGTGTAATTACCGCTGGTTATTTTAATAAATTTAAACAGTTATTTTCAAGGCCTAAAGATCGGTCATTTTTGATTACCCAAATACTTAAACAAGAGTTTGGTGTAAAAGCCAATTTGAATCAAATCATAAATGGTCTGATTAAAAAATATACTTTAGAAGTTAATTATTATCTAAAGTTATTTAAAACGGTTAAACCTGATCAAATTTTCTTAGTTCAAAGCGGATTACAAAAAGGACTATTTAAAGCGGCAAATGCACTCCAAATACCCTCTTATGAAATGCAACATGGGCTGGTTAGCTTTATACACCCTGCATATGATTATCCTCCGGCAATTGATTTAAAAAACTCAGGTAATTTTCCGGCTTATTTTTTGAGTTTCTCACCATTTTGGTCAAATAACATACATTATCCTGTACAAGAAACGATTACCCTTGGAAATACATTTTTCTCAAAAAAACCGGCCCCACAGCCAGAAGAATTTGATTTGCTAGTTGTTTTTGCAGATATATACACGCAAGACCTTTTAGAATTATTAAACAAATTTTTAAGTATTGAATTTACCGGAAAGATTGCAGTTAAATTGCATCCTAATCAGAAAAGGGAAGTAGATTTTATTACTAAATATTTTGTGCTGTATCCAAACGTTACAGTAATTTGCGATGAAAGAACAATAAAAGAGCTACTCTTGGCTTCGAATTCTGTTTTAGCAGTGCAATCTACCTGTGTTTATGAAGCTTTATACGATCAGGTTAAAGTATTAATATATAAAGTTAAAGATTATCATACCCATGAGGATATATTTAATAATCCAAATGTTTATCAAATAGATAATTGCGAGGAAATAAGAGATATATTAAAAAGAACTTATATTTTAGATGATCAAATTAAATTTTTTAATCCATTTGATCGTAAGCTTTTTTTAGACTTGCTTAAGCATCATGTATAATATTGGAGAAATTGGAAAATTGTTGTTAATCGATAGTGTATTAGATATTTGATTTATAATGGGAATAGCAGCAGAACCAGTTATTAAGACATGCATCATTTGCAACTCAACTGATGTTAGGGTTATTTATAATACCTATGATAGACATTATGGGAATACCGACAAATATTTTCAGGTTGCGGAATGTAATAGTTGTGGATTACTTTTTTTAAACCCAATGATTACAAGTGACGAATTGCACAGTATGTATGATGAAGACACCTATTACTCTTATCAACAATTTAATGATGGAACCGAAAAAAAATCTTTGAGACAGAAATTAGGAAAGTTATTATTGAATACTGAACCTAAAGATCTGGAATTTAATTGTGCTGGGAAGGAGGTTTTAGATATTGGGTGTGGAAGTGGGGAAAAACTATATGACTACATGAAAAAGGGGGCTAAAGTAAGTGGTGTCGAAATTAGTAAATCTGGTGCTGATTTTGGAAATACTTATGGGTTAAAAATATTTAATGGGATATTAAATGAAGCAAGATTTGAGAGTGATAAGTTTGACTACATAAGAAGTAATCATTCTTTTGAACATTTGATAAATCCCATTGAAACCACTGAAGAAATTTATAGAATAGCTAAGCCTGGTGGTAAGGTTTTTATTGGGGTGCCGAATACCAAGAGCATTCCCTACTTTTTTTTTAAAAAATATTGGTATTATCTAGGGATACCTTTTCATCCCATTAATTACAATCCTAAAAATCTAATTTTGCTTTTTGAATCGAAAGGCTTCAAAATGGAAAAGGTTAACTATAATGGTAACGTAAATGGCGTACTGGGCAGTATTCAAATATTTTTAAACCGAAATAATAAAAAGTCTAGCTCAGAAGGCTGGTTGGTAAATAACTTGATTTTAAAAGTAATCACACATCAAATTGCGAAGTTCCTGAATGTAATCAAGTTAGGCGATTGTATTGAAATAATATTTGTAAAATAAGGATAGATTTACATGGATTATAAATCTTTAAAAGAAGAGCCATTAAGATACTTTCATAGTATTTATCGAAAGATAATTACTAATACTCTATACAAATCTGCGCTTAGTTCATTAGGTAGCAATGTTCTAATTTTGAAGCCATTATTAATAACAAAGAAATGTGTTTCTATAGGTAATGATGTGTATATTTGGCCTAATTGTAGAATTGAAGGCATATTTAGCTACGCTGGAACTTCTTATTCTCCACAAATTATGTTTGATGCCCGCTGCAGTATTCAACAGAACCTGCACCTCACTTGTGCAGAAAGCGTATATATTGGTAAGAATACCGCTATAGCTGCAAATGTGTCTATTACCGATATTCATCATGGATATGAGGATATTGAAGTTCCTATTGAAGAGCAAAGCCTTATTGTGATGCCAGTTTATATTGGGGATGATTGTAAAATAAATAACAATGCAGTTATTCTTCCGGGAACTTCTATAGGTAAACATTGCATTATAGGCGCTAATAGTGTTGTTAAAGGTTCTTTCCCAAATTATTGTGTAATTGTCGGTGCTCCAGCAAAAATTGTTAAAAGGTATTGTGAAGATGTAAAACAATGGCGTTCGACTCATTCAGATGGATCATTTAAAGATGGAATATGAAAAATTTTATGGATAACCGGCTTTGGGTTTATCAAAGCTATTATAAACATTCCTCTCATCCATTGATAAATGGATATTACTATTGTGTTGTTTTAAAGGAGATCTGTAATTAATGAGAAATGATTTTTTAAAAGATAAGCGTGTGCTTTTCATCGGCATGGGATTTTATGATTATGATCATGCCATCATTGAACAATTTAAAAAATTTGGAGCAAAAGTCGATTATTTCTCAGAGGTGCCTACTGGGTATCAATTTAGGTATGCACTTAGAACGGACAATCAAAAAGCTAAACAGCAAATTGTTAACAATTTAAGCTTTGAAATTGCACAAAGTTCACAATCAGATTATGACATTGTTTTTGTAATTAAAGGTGAATACTTAACAATAGAGGCAATTGAAATTCTTAAATCAAAAAGCAAATCAGCAAAATGGATATTTTATTTATGGGATTCAATAGCTAGAATCCCTAGCTCTGCTAGAATTATGGGTCAATTTGATGAAGTTTATTCTTTTGACAGGATAGAATGCATTGATAATCCAAACATGAAATTTAACCCGCTTTTTTATAGAGAAGAGTACGCCTATAGGAAGCCTTTAAAAGAAGCATCGATTGATCTTTACTTTTTAGGCTGGTACCACTCTGATCGACTTAAGCTGGTAAAAAAAATAAGTAATTTTTGTGATCAACATAGACTAAAATACAACATGAAGCTGTATAGTGGTCGATTTAGTTATTTGCTTCACACTTTAATGGGGGGTGAATTAAAAGGGAATAGGCAATTATTAACATTTAAACCTACTACCGCAAAAAAAAATATGGAAGGGATTTTAAGTTCACGATGCTCACTAGATATTGCGCATCCACTGCAATGTGGACTTACCATGCGAACAATAGAATTACTTGGTGCACAAAAAAAGATCATTACAACTAATAGAGACATCGTTAATTATGATTTTTACCATCCTAATAATGTCTTACTCATTGATAGGGAAAATCCTGAGCTCAATGTAGATTTTTTTAAGTCTGATTATACTCCTATTTCAATAGAAATTGTGAGTCAATATACCATAGAAAGCTGGTTAAAAAGAATGATTATAAACAAATGATAAAAAAAAATATACCAACCGTTGAGTTTAATGCTTTCTTAGATTCTCTTGTCGTAACTTTAGTCTTATTTAAAACAAACCTATATGAAACAAGTGCATATATAACATTAAATAAATCTGCTAAAGAAATAGCGGCTGATGCGAATTTTGATTGTTATGTTTTTGATAATAGCCCTGAACCAAATTTTAATGATATTAGTAGGCTAACCCTTGATAAAATTAAGTATAAATACGATAGCTCAAATCCTGGATTAAGTAAGCCCAGTAATGAAGCTGCTCAAATGGGTAAAAATGCGCACAAAAAGTGGATTTTATTTACCAATCCTGATACTTCTTATCCATTAAATTATTTTGAAGAACTCTTTCATTCTGTTAGTTCAAATAATAATATTGAATTATTTGTGCCAATATTAAAGTCTAATGAAGTAATTGTTTCTCCAGCAAAATATACATTTTTTATAGGATCTAGCCCAGATAGTGTTAATCCAGGTATTAATAACTTAGAAAAAAAATTAATTCTTTATAGTGGAATGTTCATCACATTAACTGCCTTTTTTAAATCGGGCGGATTTAATGATAAAATAAAATTAGATTTTATGGATTGTTATTTCAGCGAAAACTATAAAAGGAAATATCCTACATTTTATTTATTAAACGTAAATTGTGAGCATGATTTGTCGTCATTCGAAAAAAATGTACAAAAAGTGTTAAATAGATTTAAATATTATTGTGAGGGTGCTAAGTACTTCGCTTCCACAAAAATAAACTATTTTTCTTTGTTTGTAATTTGTTTGCTGAGATCATTTAAATTAGCGACAAAATTCCAAAATTTATCCTTTCCAAAAATTGTGTTTAAGGTTTTTTTAACCAAATGAACCGGTGAGATTTAATATGGTGTATGATTAGAAAGTAATGATAAATACTTTAAAGAGAATTGAATTCCTAACAATACTTAAACTACTTTTTGTTCCAATTCTATTTGAATTGGTCATTGGAGGCGGTGGGCATTTTATGGAGCTTGGACCATTAACAGCCAGGATGTTGTTTTTTATCTTTGCAATATTCTTATCACTAAGCTATTTGGCCTACAAGAAACGCATTAAAAAAGATATCATTTATATTATATTATCTTTCACCCTAATTTTATTTATAGGAACGTTAGTTGGTTATGTCAACAACGGTACATGGGCAGCCATAATCGAAGATCTAAAAACAATGATTTTCTTCTATATCTTATTATTTTTTTCGCTTACAATTAAATCTATAGGGGACATAGAAAAAGTAAAGTTTATCATTAAAAGTGGTTCACTAATATTAGGGATAATTTTTGTCGTTGTTATACTATTGTTATTAATGGGTAGGATTAACTTTATCTCATTTTATGCTAAACAAAACCAAATAGGAGAAATTATGTTCAGGAATGATACCTTATTTTTTTATAAGGGGTTTCTTTACTTATGTGTTGGATTTTTCTTTTTTCTTTTATCAAAAGGATTCTACAATAAAATTGGGGCGTTTTTTCTATTGCTTACTATAATCCTAACTTTAACAAGAGGATTTATGCTGTTTACCTTTTTAATATTGCTATACTATATATTTTTTATTAACAAAAAGGCAATTTATAAATGGATAATTTTAATATTAGGAAGTCTGACATTGGTTATTGTTGTTCCAATGCTTCTTAACGTTTTAGGAGATAAAAAGGGTTCTGACGGTATGCGATATCTACAAATTAATCAAGTAATTGATGCGATTAATCCTGTGAGTTTAATGGTTGGACACGGCTTGGGTATTGGTGTTGAAAGTCGACCAGTACATATGGAATTATCATTTTTGGAAATTTTCCACAAGCAGGGTTTAATCGGAATTAGTTTTTGGATTGGTATTTTCAGTTATATTTTTTTTATGTACTATCAAATCAAAAATGAGGAGTATAAAAAATTGGCCTTGCCTTTCTTATTAAGTGTTATCTTTATAATTTTGCAATCTGCAACAAATCCTTATATGAATAATCCAATCGGATTAACAATGATTTTAATCACTATTGTAATTTTCTCAAAATTGCTAGAACTACAAAAAACTGATTTATGATGATTTCTGTGTGCATAGCCACTTATAATGGCGAAAAATACATTCTTGAACAATTGAACTCCATTTTACCACAATTGTGCTACGATGATGAAGTTATTATTTCAGATGACTTATCTACAGATGCTACTTTAGCAATTATTGAATCCATCAATGATCATAGAATTAAGATTTACATAAATGAGCAAAATTATGGATATTCAAAAAACTTTGAAAATGCACTGAATAAAGTAAAAGGAGAGGTCATTTTTATTGCTGATCAAGATGATGTCTGGTATCCTAATAAAGTGCAGAGGATGTTAAAAGCCCTTGAAAATGCAGAGATGGCAATTAGTGATGCCACTGGAGTAGATGAAAATCTTAAACCCCTCTATCCTTCGCACTTTGAAATCCATCAAACTAAACAAGGTTTTTGGGTAAATTTTTTGAAAACAAGGTATATTGGAGCCTGCATGGCTTTTAAAAAGGAATTGTTACAAAAAGCATTACCTTTGCCCTCTAATTTTAGATTATGCGCATACGATTACTGGTTGGCAATTATTGCTGAATACTATTTTAGCGTAAATCTTGTAAATGAACCCTTGCTAAAATACCGAAGACATAATAATAATGCCTCTTCTGGAGGTACATCAAGTCATAATTCATTATTCAAAAAGATTGAAATTCGAATTTATGCCATGCGTGAATTATTAAAAAGAAAAAATAATGTTTCAGAGATATAGTTTTTTTCAAATAGTTTCGTTGTTCATTGATGTGATCAAGACAAGATTCATGTTTTCAGAAGCTAGGCTAATTAGGTCTCCATCAGATATTCGTGGTAAAAAATACATCAGTGTAGCTTCAGGTTTTACTACTGGGAAAGGTTGCAGATTAGAAGCGTATCCCAAAAATAAGAAAGATGTGGTTTTATTCTTTGGAAAAAATATACAAATGAATGATTATGTGCACATTACCGCGATGGATGAAGTTAGAATTGGCAATAATGTACTAATTGCAAGTAAAGTATATATTTCAGATAATTCTCATGGGCACTATGCTGGAGATGAAAATGATTCTTCCCCTTTATCTATACCTAAGGATAGACCTTATACCACAAAAAAAGTAATTATAGGAGATAATGTTTGGATTGGGGAAATGGTAAGTATAATGCCAGGAGTAACTATAGGAAGCGGTACAATTGTTGGCGCAAGTTCTGTCGTAACAAAAAATTTGCCCCCAAATACAATTGCAGTTGGTTCTCCGGCTAAGCCAATAAAAAAGTTTAACTTCGATACCCAAAGATGGGAATCTTACAAATTATAAAAATATGAATATACTAATAACTGGAGGTGCTGGATTTATAGGGAGCAATTTGGCTTTAAAATTAATCGATAAAGGTCATAAAATTACTGTATTAGATTCTCTTTCGCCTCAAATACATGGTGATAATGCTGAAGAAACTTCACCTTTATATAAGAGCATAAAAGATAAAGTTAACTTTATTAAAGGCTCAGTTACTTCAAAAGATGATTGGAAAAATGCTGTTAATGGACAAGATGTTATTGTACACTATGCAGCTGAAACTGGTACTGGACAATCCATGTATGAAATTCAAAAATATGTAGATGTGAATATCAACGGTACAGCTATTTTACTTGATTTGTTAGCAAATCAATCTCATCAAGTTAAAAAAGTTATTATCGCTTCTTCTCGCTCTATTTATGGAGAAGGTAAATATAAAAGTGCCGAGAAAGGTATAGTTTATCCTAAACACCGAGTATCTGAAATGATGGATAAAGGAGATTTTGAGGTTAAATATCCAGGTTGCGAAACCAAATTAGAACTAATGGCTACAGATGAAGAATCTAAAATACATCCATCATCGGTTTATGGCATAACTAAACAAAATCAAGAGCAAATGATTATGACTGTTTGTCCAACACTAGGTATAGCACCCGTAGCATTCCGCTACCAAAATGTTTATGGCCCAGGGCAGTCTTTAAAAAATCCATATACAGGTATTCTATCTATATTTTCAACCCAGATTAAAAATGGGAATGGCATTAATATTTTTGAAGATGGCAAAGAAACACGTGATTTTGTCTACATAGACGATGTTGTGGATGCCACAATTTTGGGTATAGAGAGTGACAAAGCTAATGGGGAAGTTTTTAACGTTGGGACAGGTGTGGCTACTGATGTAATGAAGGTTGCAAAAACGTTAATTAAGAATTACGGTGTAGAAGTGCCGGTTACAATTAGCGGCAATTATAGGTTAGGAGATATCCGTCATAATTATGCAGACTTAACGAAGATAAAAAGCCTATTGGGATTTCAACCTAAATATACCTTCGAGCAAGGCATTAATGAATTTACAAAGTGGGTAAATGATCAGGAAATTGAAACAGATAATTATGCTAAATCAATTGATGAAATGAAGGCTAGAGGCCTATATAAATAAAAGATGGCATCATTAGATAAGAAGAATATTTTATTTTTATCACCAAGTTTTTTTTCATACGAAGTAGAAATTCAGGATGCGCTAAAACGCATGGGAGCTCATGTAACTTGGTGTGATGAACGTCCATCTAATACATTTTTAACAAAAGTGCTCATCCGTTTGAATAAAAAAGTTGTTAAAAGAAAAATTATCAACTATTATTCGGGCGTCCTCAATCAATTGATCAAGGAAAAAAAGGAGTTTGATTATATTTTTATCATTAGTCCAGAAACCCTAACATTGCCAATTTTAACTAGCTTTAAAAATTCCTTTCATAAAGCAGAAGTTATACTTTACATGTGGGATTCTTTTAAGAATAAGGGGGCATTAGAACTATTGCCTGAAGTTGATCGTACGATTACCTTCGACCCCATTGATGCTGAAAAATATGATTTAAAGTTTAGACCTTTATTCTATATTAATAAGTATAAGGCAAAGGAGGCCCAAATTCTTTATGACCTACTTCTTATTGCTACAGCACATAGCGACAGATATATCTTTGTGAGAAATTTGATGTGCAAATTGCCAGATAAACTCCGATTTAAAACCTATTTTTTTCTTAGTAGTCAAAAACTTTATTGGGCAAAAAAGATAGTCGAAAAGAATTTCAAGAATGTTAAATTAGAAGATATATCGTTTACTTCACTATCTCATGATGAAACTGCAGAAATGGTTCATCATACTAAGGTTGTACTAGACATTAATCATCCGGAGCAAGTTGGTTTAACAATGAGAACTTTAGAAACATTAGGGGCTCAAAAAAAACTTATTACCACTAATAAAGACATCGTTCGATATGATTTTTATGACCCAACTAATTTTTTAATTCTAGATAGGAATGATCCCAATGTGCCAATGGATTTTTTTAACACAGCGTTTAAACCTGTTGGTGATGATATATTAAAAAAATATAGTATAAATGGTTGGATTGAAGATATATTTGAATTGGATTAGTTTACATAATTAGATAGTTAGTAGCTAAATGCCTTTTGTTCATTGATAAAAAAAACCTAAAGTTTATTAATTTATTAAAAAGTCTTATGTTAGGGCAATATGCTTCGTTTTTCAATTTTTTAAAACTTATAAGCAGATCTCAATTATAGCGTAATGGGTAATCAACTTATACAAGTAAGTATCATTATAGTTAATTTCAATAGTACTCAGTTATTAATCCAATGTTTAGAATCAATAACCAAACATACTACTTGTTCTTATGAGATTATTGTAATCGATAATAATTCAACTGTTGATAAACCAATAAACTTAGTTGAAATTTACCATAATATTCACTTCATTTTTAATTCTGATAACCTTGGTTTTGCTAGAGCTAATAATCAGGGCATATCTGTGGCTAAAGGGGATTATTTTTTTATTTTAAATCCGGATACATATTTAAAAAGCGATGCAATTGGTGCTTTTTTAAGTTTTATGGAGTGTAAAGAAAATGTTAATGTTGCATGTTGTGGTGCAAGTCTTTGTCTGCCAGATGGAAAACTTCAAGTAGCTTATGGTAATTTCCCGACGTTAAAAGAAGCATTTTCTTCTTTAGGCTTCTATCGACTATATCAGGCTTATTATTACAAACGCCTGCATTCTGCAATAAAAGCTAGCACGAAAAAAACAATAACAGTAGATTATATATCTGGAGCAGACTTGTTTTTAAGAAAAGCTGCTTTAATGGAAACTGGATTATTTGACGAAGATTTTTTTCTTTATTTCGAAGAAACAGAGCTATGTTTTCGTTTTAAGAAACATGAATATAAATGTGTTTTACTACCTTTGGTAGAAATTGTCCATCTCGAAGGTGGAAGTCAGCAATTAAAATCTAATTATTTACTTAAGTATCAGTTCTTTGCAAAAGGTAGGAGCTTATTCTTTCGTAAATGTTATGGCCTTATTTCTTATAAGACAATGAAAGTATTGTGGACAGTTCATTATTTAATGACGTACGCAATTATGAGAAGAAAGTATGCATTACAATTAGCAAAAATTACTTGGAAAACATGAAGTATTTAAGGACAAACCAAAAGCTATGTTAAGAATGAAAAACCTTTATGGAAATGATAGTGCTTGTACTAAAATTCTAAAAACTCTTTGCGCTTGAAAGAAATCCTATTCCTTACCGCTTACCCAACCAAAAAGACTTTAAAAGACGGAATGGTTCAACGTGTTAAAAACATTGATGATCTTTTTACCCATACCCCAAGAATTTTTCTAGATGTTAAGATAAGATTCTACTTTAGTAAGCAAGTTTGTGAGCCAGCTGAGTATGTTAAAGAATATAAGCTTAATGCAGTTATTCATTTTTTTCTTATCTGGAAATTAATTAAAAGTGCAGATATTATTTATCTACACTCTATTTATGGTGCTGTTTGGACATTTATACAATTAAGCTTTTTTAAGAAGAAAATTTGCCTTGATTTTCATGGTGTTGTACCAGAAGAAAATTTAGTTATCAATAATAAATTTTATTTTTATTATTTCAATTTTATAGAAAGAATTTCTGTTCGTCTTGCTACACATGTGATACATGTTTCAAAAGTAATGGAGCGAAATTTTACACATAAATACCCATTTATTACGAAAAATAGTATGGTTTATCCAAACTACACTAACATTAGAAAAGATCATATTCCCCTTGATTTTGGCAAGAAAGAAATAGGAAGTGAGACTACATTTATTTACAGCGGTAATCTTCAAAGTTGGCAAAATATAGATGAACTCCTGGAACTTATTCATAGTTATCAGCATGTTCCGCACTATCGTTTTATTATATTAACAGGAAAGGTAGAACAATTCAAAAAGCGAATTTTAAAACATCATATACAACTAGATAGAATTGAAATCAATTCTGTTAATTCAGATGAGATAGATCAATATTATGCTAAAGCCCACTATGGATTTATTTTGAGATCAAATCATTTGCTAAATAGGGTGGCAAATCCAACAAAAATGATGGAATATCTTTTATTTGGTATTACGCCTATTGTAAAGTCTGTGGCCATTGGCGACTTTAATGATTATGATTATGAGTACATTAATGTAAAAGAATTTAATGAGCACCTTCTGCCAAAAAAGAGTATAGTCAATCAAAATATTGCTCTTAAAATTTTAAGTGAAAAAGAAGATTTAGTTGAGTTTGTAAAATTGTAGATTATATATCTATATGGCATAGTGCGGTTAAGTTTTACCAATATTACTTAATCTATAATGTAGTAAATAAACTATTTGAAGTTGTAAATTAACACTTGGCGATATCTCATTTCTTTTTGATGTGCTTGCTATCAAATTTATACATTAGAATTCTATATGTTGATTAAATAACTATCTTTGGTATGTTAAGGCATAAAAAGGAGTACAACAATAACTAATGAACAAGATCTACATCTACCTGCTATTTTTTGTTTTTTTGTTTTTGATGATGGCGATTTATTTCAAGATAGCTAATAAGTATAACATCATTGATAAACCAAATGCAAGAAGTTCGCATACTTTAATTACTGTAAGAGGAGGAGGGATTATCTTTCCTATAGCGGCATTTCTCCATTATTTTTGTTTCGGATCAGCTCATCCATGGTTTTTAGCTGGACTGCTACTAATTAGTATTGTAAGTTTTGTTGATGATATCATCGAACTTAAGGGGCAGATTAGGTTGGTATTTCAATTTATTGCAATGGCCATGTTGTTGCTAGATTTTTCGTTATTCAATTTCCCCTTTTATGTTTATTTACCCTTATTAATGTTGGGAGTTGCGACTATTAATGCTTGGAATTTTATGGATGGTATAAATGGAATTACTGGCGGTTATAGTTTACTCACATTAGCTACTCTCATTTACTTAAAAGATCAGGTTCTTGGCTTTGCCTCAACTGGTTTTACGGTAGCAATTGCACTGGCACTCTTAGTATTTATTTTCTATAATTTTAGAACACAGGCTCGTTGTTTTGCAGGAGATGTTGGAAGTGTAAGTATAGCATTTATTGTGGTAGCATTAATGATTAAGTTGGTTAAAACGACAGAAAATCCAAATTATATCTTATTTATCTTAATATATGGGCTTGATTCTGCAACAACAGTATTTTTTAGGGTACTTAGAAAAGAATCTATATTACAACCTCATCGGAGCCACTTGTATCAATACTTAGCTAATGAAAAGGGAATGCCACATAATACTGTTGCAATGGTTTATATATTGATACAGTTAATAATAAATATTTTGGTTATTTCATTTTCTTTTCATTCAACCAATACCTTTATCATTAGTTTAATTGTTTCTGTTGTTATTTTTGTTGGCGTTAGATTTGCCTTAGAGGGTTCTAGTCGATTGCTCGGTCGAGCTCCTCTTATCCAAGACTAATAGGTGTCATAAAGACTTTTGCTACAAGTTGGGACCAACAATTATCATTAACAATCTGCAATTAAGTACTTCAAAAAGTAGTGTTTGGTTTAAAGATGTGGATTGAATTGAAGTATTACACAGATTTAAAAGTATAAACTCGAAGACGTTGAGGAGACAAGCAGGTACATTAGTTGTTCTTAAAGGGTGCCGACTTAGTATATCGATTTTAAGTCTTTATTTTTCTGCCAAATATTTTGGTGTTACCATAGAAAGAGATGTTTGGCTCCTTGCTATAAATGTACTCCTTATATTCGATATGGCTATATGGGGTCCAATCAACGAAAGCTTTAGAGCTAAATTTATTTTCATAAGAGAAGAGGAAGGCGAAAAAGAAGCATTACAAAAAACGAGTTCCTTGCTGCTATTTACTAATGTAGTTACAGTAGTTTTAGTCTTACTAATTTTATGGAAACCAGAACTTATTTCTACTATTATAGCGCCCACTTATAAAGGCGAGCAATTAACATTCTTGCTATTTATGATTAGAATTATGGCGCCAAGCTTTCTTTTTAATCAAGTTAATCAACTTTTGATTAGTGTACTAAACTCCTATCGGTCTATTTATGTCCCTGAAATTGCAGGACTTATCTCAGGGATAGTCAACCTAATACTTATTATCATACTTGCTCCAAAAATAGGTATACTATCATTAGTCTTTGGTTACTATTTGAGTTTAATTTTTCTGCTTATTCTGCTCATTTGCCAAATTATATTTAAGAAAATTAAGTTATTCAGCGATATAAAAATGATTAAACTTTCCGATACGAAACCGTTTATCTTATTTTCTTTGCCATTTTTCATCCCTTATTTTATTGGTCAAGTAGCATTAGTTGTAGAGAAAACAATTTCTACGCTATTAGGTTATGGTGTTGTTTCAATGCTTGATTACTCTAGGAAGTTTTCAGACATATTGACCAACATCTTATTAAGTATTCTCGTTACGATGTTTGTGCCTATATTATCATCTCATTTTATGAAGAATAATATAAAGGGTTTCGTTTTTGAGCTTAAACAAATTTATCAGTTTGGTTTTTTACTCTTAATTTTTGTAGTTGCTATACTTACTGTATGTCCGTATCCCTTTATTAGTATAATATACCAAAGTGGTAATATTTCAGATACCGCCCTTCATCAAATAAGTAAACTTACTATGTATTATAGCTGGTCTACAATTGCCATATTTTTTTATTACATCTTTGGCATTAGTTTACTATCGTCAAAAAGAGGAAAATACTATGCTTTATATGGTTCTTTTGCACAAGTAATTATGATACTATTAAATCTGTTATTTTATAAAAGGTTAAATGCATATATTTTTCCATTCTCGTTATTCATTTCTCACCTTATTGCCGCCTGCTTAATGTTAGCAAAATTACCTTATGGCAAAAGGGAGCTTGCAAAAAGTGCAATGAAATATATTTCAATTTTATTGAGTATTATTTTACTACTATATTCCATTAATTATTACTTTATCCTCTTAAACTCCGCATTTATGATTTTGTTTATCAATATATTTTTGCTCACTGCTATTTTATTGGCAGCTTTGTTTTTGTTTAAACTAGATGAGCGAATTATATTAATTAACTTATATCAAAAAGTATTTAAAAAGCATAAATGAAGAGATTTCTAACAATCTTTCCTATTGCTACAAACGTACATCTAATTAAAGATGTTGGTATGATTCCTTATATCCTGCATAAGGAATTAAACTATGAATCGACTTTCTTATGCTATAAAAATGATGATTATTCTTATTTAGAAAAGGAAGTAAAAGGGCTTCATATTGTATATCTTAAAAAGATTTTTCATAATCAATTATTAGATGTATTGTTTTTTCTTCTTTTTAATCAGAGAAAATATGATGTATTCCAAGTGTACCAATTAAGCCGAGTAAACTTGATTTTGTGTTTTTTTATCAAAATATATTCTTTTTGCAAAAGAAAGACATATCTCAAACTCGATGCTGATGATCAGATATTAAGCTATTTGCCATCAAAAATCACTAAGTATCTTTTAAAGGGAATTGATATCGTATCCATCGAAAACCAAACCTATCTTAAACACCTCAATCTAACTATGCAGTTAGGCAGAAAAATAGACTATGTTCCTAATGGCTTTTACGATAATGGAGTTCAAAAATCACTCAATTTTAATAAAAAGGAAAATAAGATAATCACAGTTGGTCGTATTGGCACAAAACAAAAGGCAACAGAAATACTTTGTGAAGCATTTAGAGAGTTTTCGATTTATAATCAGGAATGGAAGCTTGAAATTATTGGGCCTATTGAAAATGAATTCAAGCCTTTTATTGCGCATTACTTTAAACAAAATCCTAATTTAAAGCACAGAGTAACATTTACTGGCCCAATTAATAATAGGGAAGTATTGGAGGATTATTATGCTACAGCCAAGGTTTTTGCGCTAACCTCACGATATGAAGGATTTCCATTGGTTTTAACTGAAGCGGCAAAATTTGGTTGTTTTATTATTTCAACAGATTTGCCTGCAGTAAGAGATTTAATTGATGGTAACCAATATGGTAATGTTTTCCCAATTAATGATCATCACTATTTAGCAGCGCTTTTTAAAAAGATTAGCGATAATCCGCATATATTAGAAAAATTATCTTCAGAATTTCAGTCTTTTGCTTACAAGCATTTTTATTGGCCAAAAATCTGTAGAACTATCGATAAATTATTATGAGGAAAGATTAGAGCCTATATGATCTATAATTAGTATCGTTTAGACGACAATCTTAATACCCTTACTATTTAAGCACCTGTAATAAGTCCGCAAAAACGGAACTTTCATTTAGCTCATGGAATAAAGGATATTTATCCTTTATTTTGTGATATGTACTACTTTATCCCTAGAGAACTTCTTATCGTTAAACAAACTTTAGAGAAATCTTTTTTTTCGTCTGCAGTCACTGATTATAGTTTTAAGAAATATGACCAAGACTGTACCTCAACTCTTCCTAAGTCTGCGTATTTTTTGCAGAGATTAATGCACAAACTTTAACCCAAAGCTGTGAGAAAAAAAATATTAATTGCCTTTGGAACGAGACCAGAAGCCATTAAGATGGCTCCATTAATTAACGAATTCAAACATCATAAAAATAAATATGAAGTTAAAATTTGCGTTACGGGTCAACATAGAGAGTTACTTGATCAGGTTTTAGATTTTTTTGAAATTGTCCCTGACTATGATCTAAAGCTAATGAAAAGCAAACAAGATTTAAGTCAACTCACTGCAGCGGTAATTGAAGGAATGAAAGTAGTACTAGACTCCTTTAATCCTGATTTTTTATTTGTGCATGGCGACACTACTACCTCTACATTTGCTGCTTTGGCAGGATTTTATGCTGGGGTAAAAGTTTGTCATGTTGAGGCCGGTTTGCGTACCTATAATTTAAGTTTCCCTTTTCCAGAGGAAGGTAACCGTCAACTAACTTCCAGATTAGCTTATTTGCACTTTACACCTACTGCTATAGCATCAACTAATCTTTTAAAGGAGGGCATTGATCCCAAGCACATTTGTTTAACGGGAAATACAATTATAGATGCGTTACTTTTTGCTATTGAAAAAATAGAGAAGAATAAATACCTACAAATAGAAGACTTAAAGCAACTTATTAGCCAAGAGCGACCAGTAGTATTGGTAACCTGTCATAGAAGGGAGAATTTTGGTCAGAACTTTGAGCAAATCTGTAGTGCGCTAAAACATATTGCAGAAACTAATGATGTTCAGCTCATTTATCCTCTTCATTTAAATCCAAATATTCACGATACTGCCCATAAAATAATTGGTAATGTTAAAAATATCAACTTAATTGAGCCCCTAGCTTACCCAACATTTATATGGTTAATGAAAATAGCCAGCTTTATCATTACAGATAGTGGAGGAATACAAGAGGAGGGAACAGCATTAGGAAAGCCTATTTTACTGATGCGTACCTGTACGGAAAGACCAGAATTGGCTGATTCGGGATTGGTAAAACTGGTTGGTTCTGATCCTAAAGGAATTATTGATGAGGCTACTATACTTTTAAGGAGTCAGAAGAGATCACAATCTGTTGCAATTCAATCTAGCCCATATGGCAAGGGAGATTCTGCCAAACAGATACTAAACGTATTAGACACACATATTCTTTAACTTCTGTAGCTAAGTTTCTTTAGATTTTGGTTGACAATTAAATACTATTGTTTTCTAACTGTTATTAAAAAACATGAGTAGCATTACCGTATAATTTTTAGCTTAATGTACTTAATAAAATTTACAAATCATCGTTTGTAGGATAATACACAAAATTTAATGGATACTATCTCTTATATTTAAAAAATAAATTATAGTATTTAGAAATATTATTGATACAAAAGAAACAGTTGACTATGAAGAACAAAGAAATCCTAACACTAGTATTTTTCCTATCAATTGGCGTTTTCCAAGCAATTGCTCAGACCTTACCTGTTGGCCAGCTGCAAAATATTGAAGATGCCTATCGCAGGCAACAACTACTAGGGAATGATACCTCGAAAACTTCATTTATGATTCGTCCAATTTATATGAGCGATGTTAATCAATTTGATCTTGCTGATGATGAGGGCACATTTTCAACACATGACTTTCGTAAACAATTATATGGTTCTGGTAGTGGTAAAACTGCATTATATGCGCTGCCTGTAATTTGGCAACAGCAATATAATACGCATCATCCTTATGGTTGGAATGATGGGGCAATGGTGCCAGCAAAAGGCTATCAAACGTTAATTACCGCTGGCTTTTATGCCAAAGTAGGTCCATTAAGTATTCAATTTAAACCAGAGTTTGTTTTTGCACAAAATAAAGATTTTGTAGAGATTTCAGAGCCTGCACCTTTTAAACCAAATGTTGTAGGTGGAATGTATAATTATATCGATTTGCCAGAAAAATTTGGGAATGGAGCTTATAGTAAATTTAATTGGGGCCAGAGCAGTATTAGGCTTAATGTTGGGCCTATGTCCTTAGGCTTGTCGAATGAGAATTTATGGTGGGGACCAGGTGTTCGTAATTCTTTATTAATGAGTAATAATGCGAGTGGATTTAAGCATCTCACCTTAAATACCATTAGGCCCGTTAATACACCAATTGGATCTTTTGAAGTCCAATTGATTTCGGGTAAATTAGAAAAATCTGGTTATCCAGGTTCTCAGTACATTAAATCCAATGTTAAACCAAACGACTGGCGCTACCTTTCTGGGTTAGCTTTTGTGTTTAACCCTAAATGGGTACCAGGCTTGTATCTAGGCTTTGATCGTTCTTATGCGTTATATAGTAAAGATTTAGGGCATGGTTTTTTTGATTATTTCCCAGTATTCTCAGCACTGGAGAAAGCTGCTTATGATGACCCTAACAATCCAAATTACGATTTTGAAGATGCTAAGAATAGAGACCAATATTTCTCACTTTTCGCCCGTTGGGTGATGCCAGAGTCTCATGCGGAAGTATATGCGCAATATGGTAAAACAGATCACAATAAAAATTTAAGAGATATTCTACTAGAGCCAGAATCTTCGAGAGCTTATATTTTAGGATTTAGGAAATTAGTGCCTTTAGCAAAGAGCGATGAATACATCCAGGTTGGATTAGAAGTTACTCAAATGGAAAAATCTCCAACAAAAGAGATTCGCTCAGGCGGTACTTGGTATACACATAGTCAGGTTAGAGATGGTTACACAAACAATGGTCAGGTATTAGGAGCAGGTATAGGCCCTGGGAGCAACCTACAATCTTTAGATATCAGTTGGGTGAAAGGCTTAAAAAAAATAGGCTTACAATTGGAACGTTTGGTGAATAACAATGATTGGATGTACAGAGCTGCTCCAAGCATCAGAAGGCATTGGGTAGATTTATCGGCTACTGGAAAATTTGACTGGACTTACAAGAATTTTGTTCTGAATTCTCAACTTACCTACGTTCGGTCGTTAAATTATCAATACGTAGTGAAAGAAGCTGTACCTGCTGATTTTTGGAATTATGATTTCCAAGATGTAAATAATTTTCAATTAAGAGTTGGGTTAATGTATAGATGGTAATGTCTATCTAACTTTTGTATAGTAATTGAATATAGGGATTAGTGGCTTTTTGGTAAGGATTACTCTTTAACAGTCTTGCGAAACAATTTTTTTATTTGCTATGGCAATTTAATTAAGAGTTCAACAAGCTTTGGTTTTTCAATAATCCACTATCTACTAAACGTGTAAAGTGTTTACTTAAGGGTACTCGTTTTAAAATTTCAAGATGTTTGGTATGGTGAAGATCAGTTCCAATAAAATCTATCATGTCTTTTTCAATTAACTTTTCAGCCACAGCCTTAATATGTTTCCCATAATGTTCAGTCAAGGAAAGTGCATTCACTTGTAATTCAACTCCCATTTCTTTTAAGCGTGTGAAATAATCGAAATGTTTATGAAAGAACAGGTATCGTTCTGGATGAGCTAAAATGATTTGATAACCCTGAAGGCCTATTTCAAAAATTTGTTGTTCTAAATCATGAGGTCTAGAAATTTGACTAAATTCGATTAATAAGCGATTACCAGTGAGCGGTAAAACTGCATTATTATTTCTTTGTTCACTAAATTGCTCATCTAAATAATATTCTGAAGAAAGTGCCAAATGAATTCCAGTAGGTAATTTTCCATGTAATAAACTATGCCCTGCTTTTAAGGATTCATGCGTATTTGGATGTATATCCTGCAATGTATGAGGGGTTGTAATCAAATGCTGAAAACCTAGTTCTTTTAACCCTGTAATTAATTGCACACTATCTGCTACATCTTTTGCACCATCATCTACCCCCGGAATAAGGTGAGAATGCATATCGACAATAATGTCACTAAAATTTCTAGAAGCAGTCTTTTGCGAACGATTAAAAAAGAACATAATGGGTGGATGATTTGAGGACTAAGCTAAAAAAAAATACTTAATCGATAAAATAATCTAAGCTTAAACTGTCTTTTACAGTTCTAAGCCAGCTACCCCCAACAAAAACTGTTACGTATTTAAATTTAGTTAATTAAAAAATAAACTTCCCTGCATAGCTGCTCATCGAAATACCCTGTCTGTCATCTGCAATAAATGAAATCCAGGTGTGAAATTCATTTCCTTTTTCCAAACTTGGTATAAGTAAACTGTCAAAACCTGTCTCTCTTCTAGCGCCACTTAATTTGCAATAGGCTCGTTTGTCATTTACATTATAAGCTAATAGCATTATCTGATCGGTTGTTCTAATCCACGTGTTTTCTGAGTTATCAGTCCAGCTGAAATGAAAGCCGATATCATCTTGTGCAATGCTATGATTTTCTACTCCCCTTAAGTTGCCAAATGTTAAACAAATCTTTGAGTAATCGATTGCTCCATTTGCATCTAATGCGTTAAGCATATTGTAAGATTTAGCCACATTGTGTGCACCCATTTGCCTCAATTTTGATTCGAGATTGAACCCTACTCTAATGAAATCGATCACTGGACTAAGAAAATGCTGCATTTTGGTAAAACCAGATCTACATGCTCTCTGGTTAGCACTTCCCTTTTTGTTTTTTGGACTTAATTTAGGTAAACTTCTCATTACCCATTTGCCATTTAATTGATAGCCTATTGTACTACCAACTTTTCCGTTGAAACCCCCGTTGATTCCGTTGTTGAATGTTGCCATAATTTTTAAACATAAAACGGGATGATTAGGACCAAGATACAAAAACAATTGTAACGGCTATATTTTAAGACCAATTAAATTCGCATTTCAGTCGGAATTTGTTCGGATACAATTGTCACAACCCCGACCAAACCCCGACCAAACCCCGACCAAACCCCGTTTTAACAAAAATTTATTATAACCTATTTAGTAATTAATAGCAGGCATTCATATTTTTAAGATCGAATATTCAAACAAATCAATTAACAAATAAGCTAAAACACGAGTGAATTAAGTATTATTATTATATTTGACCATATTTAAAATCCCTAACTATATCTATGAGACAAATCTTCTATGTTTGTATTGTTGTCATCTTGTTTAGTGCCTGTTCTACTAGAAAATATAAAGAAGTAACTTATTTCAATGATTTAAATGATAGTAGCACTATTGTTCAACAAATTGAAAATTATCAAGCTTTGCGCATTCAAAAAGATGATATTTTAGCACTTAATATAAGTAGCCTAAATGATGAAGCTTCTGCTATTTTTAATAGGGGAAATATTGGTACTTCGCAAAATTCTGCATCAAGCACTATTACGAATGGATTTACCGTAGACGCTAATGGGGCGATTCAATTACCGAAGATAGGCTCCATTCAAGTAGCTGGATTAACTACCACTGAGGCAAGAGAGTTAATCCAAAAGAAATTATTGAATGATTTAAAAGAGCCCGTAGTTAGTCTACGAATAGCTAATTTTAAAGTGTCTATCATTGGGGATGTAGCCAAACCAGGTGTTTATCCAATTAACAGTGAACGTGTTTCTGTAATAGACGCTCTAGGCTTCGCTGGCGATTTGAATATTACAGCGCTAAGAAAAAATATACTTTTGGTGCGTGAAGTTAATGGTGAGCGAAAATTCATTAGATTAGATATGAATAGCAAGGAACTTTTTAAATCGCCTTATTTTTATCTTCAAAACAACGATGCTTTATATGTGCAACCAGGAGATGCCAAATATGCAAACGTCGATACGAGATATCGCAATGTTAGCTTAGGGTTATCTATCATTTCTATCATAGTTCTTGTTATCACACGCCTATAAAAACATGAATAATAATATAGATTTAAGCAATTTCGATAACGAAAACGAAGAAGCAGAAAACATTAATTTTGCTGAAATTTTACATAAATACCTGTATCATTGGCCAGTATTTATACTTGCACTTATTGTGTGTTTTAGCCTCGCGTTTTTATATCTACGCTACACTCGACCTGTTTATCAGGTTACAAGTACTTTGTTAATTAAAGATCAAAAGAAAAGTGGTAACCCTGGGGATTTATTGAATGAATTAGATCTGTTTGGAGGATCTAAAGTGGTTGAAAATGAAATAGAGATCTTACAGTCTAAAACCCTGATGCGTAAAGTAGTTGATCGGTTAAATTTAAATGTGAGCTATCAAGTAGAGGCTAGGGTGCTTACAGTAGATTTATACGAGCAACGTCCAGTTAATTTTATTTCTATTGGTCTAGATAGTGCGCTGTATGGAAGTACTTTTAAGCTAAGCTTTCCTAATGAAAATCAATATGTTTTAGAAGATACCAAAATTCATAAAACAGTTAAAGGAAATTTAAATGAAATACAAAGAAACAGATTTGGTGTTTATAAAATCGATAAAACAAGGTTCTTTAAAAAGAATAGTAAACAAGTAATCACCTTGCAATTTTCTAATCCTGTTGCAATTACAAATCAGTATTTAAGCAGGCTGTCAGTCGCATTAAAAAATAAAGTTTCCTCTGTTTTGGTGTTAAATTATCAGGCCACCAATATACAGCGGGGTAAGGATATTTTAAGTACTTTAATACAGGTTTACAATGAAGCTGCTGTTGTAGATAAGAATCAAACTATTCAAAGCACCTTAAATTTTATAGATGAACGTTTAAAACTGATTAGTGGAGAATTGACTGATGTAGAGAAAGATGTAGAAAATTTTAAAAGTGGCCAAGGTTTAACAGATATCAGTAGTCAGGCTAGCTTATATTTAGATAATGTAAAAGCCAATGATGTACAATTAAATCAAGTGAACCTACAAATTGATGTCATCAAGGATATCCAACGCTACGTCAACTCAAATTCTTCTCAAGAAAAGTTGCCAACCACAATGGGCATTTCCGATCCCGTACTTTCTTCTCAGATTGTGGAATTGAGTGCATTGCAATTGAAAAAAGACGAACTTTTAGCCACTACTCAACCAGATAATCCAATAGTTGTACCTATAACCAAACAGATAGAGTCTATTAGAGCTAACATAAAAAATAGTGTGCAAAATATTTATAATTCATTAATGATTACCAAGCGCTCGCTTGCTCAAAATAATTCTAAATACGAAGGCTCTATCAAACAGATTCCTAGCCAGGAAAGACAATACATTAGTATTAAACGCCAGCAAGGGATTAAAGAAACGCTTTATTTGTACCTATTACAAAAAAAGGAGGAGGCAGCACTTTCGTATGCAGCTTCAGTCACCGACAGCAGGGTAGTAGATGATCCATTTTCAAATAATACACCAATATCCCCTAAGCGACAGCTTATTTACTTAGGCGCCCTTTTATTGGGAATTATATTGCCTGTAGGCTACATTTATGGAAAGGATTTATTAAACAATAAAATTTATAGTAGTTCGGATATTAGCAAAATTACCAATGCTCCTGTATTGGGCGAAATTTCTCTTTCTGATAGTGATCAACCTATAGTTGTTCAAGCTAATAGTAGAAAAGCTATTGCAGAACAATTCCGGTCAATTCGAACTAACATGCAGTTTTTATATGGTAAAGGTGTTGAGGGTGTAGGCCATGTTACCCTATTTACTTCGAGTATGTCTGGAGAAGGAAAGAGTTTTGTGGCAAGTAATGTCGCAGCAGCCCTAGCTGTAAGTGGTAAGAAAACCGTTCTTTTAGAATTAGATTTAAGAAAACCTAAAATTAGCAAGTATTTAAACTTAAACAATAAGGTTGGATTTAGTAATTATTTAATAGGGAAAGTCAAGATAGATGATATTATTCAACCTTCTGGAGTTAACCCTAATCTTTTCGTAATCGGATCAGGACCAATACCTCCTAACCCTTCTGAATTGTTAATACAGAATGAGATCGAAGAATTAATGACTTATTTGAAAAGTAATTTTGATGAAGTTGTTATCGATACACCACCAATTGGCCTAGTAACTGACTCCCAAATATTAGCAAGGCTAGCAGATGCATCTATTTACCTCGTTAGACAAGGGGTTACCAGTAGAGAACAAGTTAAACAGTTAAACAAATTATACGCAAGCAAGAAATTCCCTAAATTAAACCTGATTTTGAATGGTATTGAATTGGGTGGACGGTATGGTTACGGGTACGGCTATGGCTATGGTTATGGCTACGGTTATGGCTATTATTCTGATGATGTTTCCTCAAAAAGAAAAACAATCAAAGTACTGTTTAAAGAATTCATCAAAAGATTTTAATTAAATACCAAATATCTATTCATGAGTTTAACGATTGAAACAATTCTAATTACGGGCGGAGCAGGATTTATCGGTTCTAATCTAACAGAATACTTTTTAAATAAGGGATATAAAGTAAGGGTATTAGATAATTTCGCTACAGGTCATCGGTATAATATCAATCCTTTTCTTGCCAATCCAAATTTTACGTTGATAGAAGGGGATATCCGTAATCTAGCGGATTGCCGAAACGCTGTTAGAAGCGCAAATTATGTATTACATCAAGCTGCACTTGGGTCTGTGCCACGTTCTATTAACGATCCAATAACTAGTAACGATGTGAATGTTTCTGGATTCTTAAATATGCTAGTAGCGGTAAGAGATGCACAGATTAAACGATTTGTATATGCAGCAAGTTCAAGTACATATGGAGATTCGGAAGCTTTACCAAAAGTAGAAGATAAAATTGGTAAACCGTTATCACCCTATGCTATTACCAAATATGTAAATGAACTGTATGCCGATATTTTTGCAAAGACGTATGGATTAGAATGTATAGGCCTTAGGTATTTCAATGTGTTTGGTAGAAGACAAGATCCAAAAGGAGCTTATGCTGCAGTAATTCCGAAATTCGTGATGCAATTAATGGCTCATGAGAGTCCTGTGATTAATGGTGACGGAGAGCATTCACGTGATTTTACATACATCGATAATGTCATTCAAATGAATGAGAGAGCAATGACTACTTCAAATAAAGAAGCAGTCAATACAGTGTATAATACCGCTGTTGGAGATCGAACTACATTAAACCAATTGGCAAGCTACTTGAAAAAATATTTGTCCGTCTATGATCCTGAAATTGAAACTATTAAAATAAAGCATGGCACAAATCGTGCTGGCGATATTCCGCATTCATTAGCAAGTATTAAAAAAGCGCAACAATTATTAGACTATCAACCGTCACATAAAATTGGGCCCGGATTAGAAGAAGCAGTAAAATGGTATTGGGAGAACTTAAAATAACTCATAATTAAATAAATGAATGCACCAAAATTAGCCGTAATTGGTTTAGGGTATGTTGGCTTGCCTCTAGCAAGATTATTTGCAACAAAATATGCCGTGATTGGCTTTGATATAAATGCTAATCGTATTGCAGGTTTACGTGCCGGAAATGATAGTACATTGGAAATTTCAGATGAAGTACTTCAGGCAGTATTGGTGCAATCACCTCAATCGGAAAAAGGACTGTATTGTTCCTCTGATTTAAGTGATATCGCAGATTGTAATTATTATATCGTTACTGTACCCACACCTGTGGATAAGAATAATAGACCGGACTTAACCCCACTATATAAGTCAAGTGAAACTGTGGGAAATGTGTTAAAGAAAGGGGATATCGTAATTTACGAATCTACTGTATACCCTGGTGTTACAGAGGAAGAGTGTGTACCGGTATTAGAAAAAATATCAGGACTAAAGTTTAATGAAGACTTTTTTGCTGGATATTCGCCAGAAAGAATTAATCCTGGAGATAAAGAACATACGGTTGAAAAAATATTAAAAGTTACAGCTGGCTCTACTGCTGAAGTTGGAGAAAAGGTGAATGAACTTTATAAATCGGTTATTACAGCAGGCACTCATCTAGCACCTAGTATCAAGGTCGCCGAAGCGGCAAAAGTAATCGAAAATTCACAACGCGATATCAACATCGCTTTTGTAAATGAACTGGCTAAAATATTTAATTGCATGGATATTGATACCCATGCCGTTCTAGAGGCTGCGGGAACGAAATGGAATTTCCTCCCATTCAAACCTGGATTAGTTGGGGGACATTGTATTGGCGTAGATCCTTATTACTTGGCACAAAGAGCACAAGAGTTTGGTTACCATCCAGAAATTATATTGGCTGGCCGTCGCTTGAATGATAGTATGGGAGAATATGTGGCTTCTCAAATTGTTAAATTAATGATTAAGAAAGGTATTACAATAAATACCGCAAGTCTGTTGATGTTGGGAATAACTTTCAAAGAGAATTGTCCTGATGTACGAAATACTAAAATTGTAGATGTTATTTCTGCTTTGAAGGATTATGGTATTACGGTAGATATATATGATCCATGGGCAAATCCAAAAGATGTTCAACATGAATATAAATTAGAAACGAGCCAAGAGTTGCCATCAAAAAAATATGATGTAGTTGTTTTGGGAGTTGCGCATAAAGAATTTTTGTCAATAGACTTAAACAATTTTAAAAATAACAATGCAATTCTATATGATGTTAAAGGCATCATAAAAAATAATGTTGATGGTAAGCTATAGTTGATATAGGTCACATTAATGGTTTAATATAAAGTGCTGTAGAATCAAAATGGATAAAAATATACAAATGGTAGATCTTAAAATTCAATATCAAAATATTGAAGAAGAGATAGATACAGCAATTAAAGATGTTTTAACAGGTGCCCATTATATCAATGGCCCACAGGTAAATGAATTTGAAACCAATCTGGGTTCTTTTTTAGGAGATGTAAAGGTGGTGGGATGTGCAAATGGTACAGATGCATTACAGATTGCTTTTATGGCATTAGGGCTAAAACCTGGTGATGAAGTTATTGTACCAAGTTTTACCTATGTGGCAACTGCAGAAGTAATTGGTCTATTGGGTTTAATCCCTGTAATGGTAGATGTGGATCCTTTTACTTTTAACATTACTGCAGAATTGATTGAACCTGCAATAACATCAAAAACAAAAGCAATTGTTCCGGTGCACCTTTTTGGTCAGTGTGCGGATATGGAACCTATTATTGAACTTGCAAAAAAGCACGGCCTAAAAATTGTAGAAGATACTGCACAAGCTTTAAGTGCTGTTTATACGTTTTCTGATGGTAGGAGCTTAAAAGCAGGAACAATGGGAGATATTGGATGTACTTCTTTCTTCCCTTCTAAAAATTTAGGATGTTTTGGAGATGGTGGAGCATTATATACGAATGATAAGTTACTGGCTGAACAAATTAAAATGGTGGCAAATCATGGTCAGCGTAAAAAATATTACCATGAAGTACTCGGAATAAATAGTCGCCTTGATACCTTGCAAGCAGCTATTCTAAATGTAAAACTTCCGTATTTGAAATCATATAGTGAGGATAGAGAAAAAGCAGCTTCTTTTTATGATAAAGGATTGCAGGATATAGGTGGTATAACCTTGCCAGTTAGATCTCCTAAAAGTAGTCATGTTTTTCATCAATATACATTACGAGTAGCTAATGGCAAAAGAGATGAATTGCAACAATTTCTAAAGAACCAAGGTATTCCAAGTATGATTTATTACCCATTACCATTATTTGAACAAGAAGCGTTTAAAAACATAGGTAGGGTTGTAGGCAAACAAGACATTACAATTTCACTTTGCAAAGAAGTTCTTTCCTTACCTATACATCCAGAAATTACGCAAGAAACGCAAGAGTATATTATCAATCAGATTAAAACTTTTTTTAATGGATAAAATTTTCTTTTCACATGAGACTGCAATAATTGATGAAGGTTGTGAAATTGGTGCGGGCACAAAAATTTGGCATTTTTCTCATATTATGACCAATTGTGTAATTGGCGAAAACTGTAATATTGGTCAAAATGTAGTGGTTTCTCCAGAAGTAGTTTTAGGGAAAAATGTGAAAATTCAAAATAACGTATCGATCTATACTGGGGTTACTTGCGATGATGACGTTTTTTTAGGACCATCGTGTGTTTTTACCAATGTAATTAACCCGAGGAGTGCTGTAAATCGTAAAAATGAATATTTAAAAACACATGTAGGAAAAGGAGCAAGTATTGGTGCAAATGCAACCATTGTTTGTGGCCACGATATAGGTAAATATGCATTTATTGGTGCTGGGGCAGTTGTTACTAAAACTGTAAAAGATTATGAAATAGTGGTTGGTAATCCGGCAAAACAAATGGGTTGGATGAGTGAATTTGGTCAAAAATTAATATTTGATCGGGAAGGAAGGGCAGTATGTTCAGAGAGTAAAGAAGAATACCTGATATTAAACGACAAAGTATCAAAAAGGAATGCAAAATAAAATAAAATTCGCTGTTATAGGATGTGGGCATATCGGTAAACGACATGCAAGTATGATTTTAGGTAATGATCATTTCGAGTTGGTTGCACTTTGTGATGTTAAACCTAAAGATACCTTAGGAGTTGATGCCTATTCGACAGCTCAATTCTTTTCATCCATAGATGAGCTTTTAGCCTCAGGATTAGTTATTGATGCTGTAGCAATTGCCTCACCTAATGGTTACCATGAAGAACACGCATTAAAGGTATTAGAACGTAATTGTCATGTGGTTATAGAGAAGCCGATGGCTTTAACAAAAGCCGGTTGCGAAAAAATCATTTTTAAAGCACTTCAAAAACACAAACAAGTATTTTGTGTAATGCAAAATAGGTACTCTCCACCTTCCGTTTGGTTGAAAAATGTTTTAGACCAAGGGATTCTTGGAAAAATATTTATGGTTCAAACTAATTGCTATTGGAATAGAGATGATAGATACTATAAACCTGATCCAAATACGGGAAAGCCTACAACTTGGCATGGCACTAAGAAATTAGATGGTGGAACACTATTTACCCAATTCTCTCATTTTATAGATTTGATGTATTGGTATTTCGGTGATATTACTAATATAAGAGCTCAGTTTAACGACTTTACGCATAAAAATAGTACAGAATTTGAAGACTCTGGCTTTGTGAGTTTTGATTTCATGGAGGGTGGAATGGGAAGTTTAAATTATTCTACAGCAATCTGGGATAAAAACTTGGAGAGTTCTATTACTATAATTGGCGAAAAAGGTTCGATAAAAGTGGGTGGGCAATACATGAACGAAGTAGAATACTGCCATATTAAGGATTATGAAATGCCAGAGTTAGCAGCAAGTAATCCACCAAACGACTATGGTCCGTACAAAGGGTCAGCAGCAAATCATCATTACATTTACGAAAATATTTCCGATGTAATAAATGGAGAAGGAAGTATTACTACAAATGCGCTAGAAGGACTTAAGGTGGTAGATATTATTGAACGAATTTACGCATCATAAAATGAGCACAGATGAATTTAGAAAAATTGTTATTTTCGGAAGCTACAATAAGCAAAGTGTTGGCGATAAGGCTATACTGATTTCAATAATCGATTTACTTTTCAAAAATTCTATTGAAAAAATATACGTTGAAGTAATTTGCTTTGATGTTGAAGCCATTAAAGAAGAACTAAAGGTGTTTTCTTGGTTTGCCTCCGTAAATGTTGTTCCTTTTCAGGAGAAATCATCAAGTAATAGTGTAAGGCAAAGCCCATCAAGGGGAAAAAGCAAATGGAAAAAAATCATACCACTTGGTATTTTACAGACTTTAAACTCTCTTAAATTCTATTTTAAATATAAACCAAACTTTGATACCAAGGCAGATTTACTAATCATTGGTGGTGGGAATTTGTTGATGGATCTTTTCCCTTCTTGGCTAATCATGCCATTTTTAATCACAAGGAAATTTAAATGTCCATATGTTATTGCTGGGGTTGGTGCATTTCCAATTAAAACCAACTTGGGTAACTTTTTAATCAAGCAATTGTTAAAGAAATCGTCATTTAATTTTGTTAGGGATCAAAATACATATGACTTAATCAAAAACAAATATAAAATTGATTGTCACCTACATCCTGATTTTGCATTTTCATATCCAAATAATCTGAAACAGACTGATGAAATGGTTGAAGATATTGTAGCAGTTAATGTTGCACCAGTGTTTGGTGAACATTGGCCTTACAGGAATATAGTTAAATATAATAACTTCATTAATATAATATCTGAAAGTTTACATGCCGAGATTTTATCAAAAAATGCAACGAGTAAAATATTATTTTTTGATAGTAATTATCCAACTGATCGATTGGGGGCAATAGATGTGATAAATCATCTGATGGCTAAGGGTATAGATAAGTCTAGGTTAATTTATGAAGATAAGTTAATTAGTAGTTATGGACTTATACAGATGTTTCTTAAAGTAAAGTACTGCATAGTGACAAGATTACATGCGGGAATACTTGGATTAGATGCTAACCTGCCTGTTTTGGGTATTGCTTATCAGCCCAAAGTTAAAGATGTGTTCGATCTTGTAGGATTGGGAGGAAATGTGATTGATATTGAAGATATTGACAGCCTACCAAATTTATTGAGAGATTACTCTAGAAATAGAGATAAGTATATTTTAAATGATGAAGTGAAGCTTAATTTAGAACGAAAAAATCAAGAAGTCATTGAAAAAATATTAAAAATTATTAACTAGTAGCTATTAAAATAATTTTATGAGTCAGGGAAATATACTTCTAAAAAATACTTTTATTTATGCCATAGGTAATTTTGGCTCAAAAATTCTTACCTTTCTTTTACTTCCCTTATACTCATATTATCTATCTACAAGTGATTTCGGGATATATGATATTATTTTAACTTCCGTTAGTTTATTAGTTCCAGTTGTTACAATGCAACTGTCCGAAGCTTCCTACAGGTGGTTACTAGATGCTGGTGATGATGAAGAAGTGAAATCCATAGCCATTACCAATGGATTTACGGTGATATTAACAAGTGCGATTTTTTATTGCACCATTTATGTTGTTTTGTCTTTCTTCATCGATTTTAAATTAACAATATATTTTCCAATAATTTTGTTTATCTCAAGCTTTGTGCCTTTTTTTCAGCAGGTAGCACGTGGTTTAGGGAAGAAAAAACTATACTCAATTGCAGGCATTATCAGCGCATTTTTTGTATTGGTTTTTAATGTCTGTTTTTTGATTTTATTTGATCTAAAGTTAATTAGTTTGCTATTGGCAATGATATTTTCTAATGCAATTGTATTAGGATTTCTTATTATTTCAACAAAGGTGTTTAGATTTTTTTCTATAGGCAATCTTAGCATTCACCATATTAAAAAGATGCTGCACTATTCGTGGCCGCTTATTCCTAATACAATAAGTTGGTGGCTTATTAATGCTGCCGATAAATATATAATTTTATACGTGTTACATACCGAGGCAAATGGTATATATGGTGTTTCAAGCAGATTTCCAGCTATCATTGCTCTCGTGAACTCCATTTTTTTAATGGCTTGGCAGGATGAGGGAATAACGACTAAGGAAAGCGATTACTCTGATAAAAATAGTTTTTTTTCTAGAACTTTCCATAAGTTTATCACTTTTGAACTCACGTTCGTAGCAATATTAATCTGCATATGCCAATATTTGGTTAAATACTTTCTGAGTGTTAAATTTTATGATTCGTGGCATTATATTCCATTACTTTTTTTAGGGGTCGCGTATTCTTCTTTTTCCGCATATATAGGGGTAACCTACCAACGTGCTAAAAAAACAAAAGGTATATTTACCACAACAATAATTGGAGGACTGGTCAATATTCTAGTAAGTGTACTTTTTATGAAGTATATTGGTCTTTATGCTCCCGCACTAGGAACTTTTTTGAGTTTTTTAATAGTATATATGGTTAGAAAGAAAGAGACAAATGCCTTTTCACCAGTTTATGTTGACAACAGAAACTTAATATTGCTGACACTTTGGGGTCTTGTTTGCTTAGGGTTTACATCTTTTAATATCCTCTACGTAAATATTGTATTTACGGGAATCTCTATATTTATATTTTTCAGATACAACCGTCCTCTTATAGCTATTGGTTATAAATTTTTAAAAAGAGATAAAAAATTGTCTTAAAATTTTATTATGATTTCATTGTTTAAGTTTCTCATTACCTATCGTAACAAATTAATTTTGGGAAAAATTACTAAATCGTTTGGGAGCGTTGGTATTGGGACCAAAATTTGGAAAGATATTAATGTGTCTTTTCCGAAGAATTTAGTGATTGGAGATTATGTCTATATAGGCCCTAATGCATTTATCCAAGCTCTAGGCGGAGTAACTATTAAAAAAGGTACAATAATAGGCCCTGACTTAAGGTTATACACGGCAAATCATAAGTTTAAAGGTGCTAAGTCTATTCCCTACGATGAAAACTATGAAAGAAAAGCAGTTGCTATAGGAGAAAACGTATGGATCGGTGGAGGAGTAATAATTCTTCCAGGCGTAAGCATAGAAGACGGAGTGGTTGTTGGAGCTGGAAGTGTAGTTACTAAACCAATACCAAAAATGGCTATTGTGGGAGGGAACCCTGCAAAGATAATTGGTTATAGAAATGAAGGTGATTATGAGAAATTAAAAGCCAATGATATGATTTATATGAAACTAAAAGGCTCTGGCTTAATTAAACCGAATTTTCATAATTAATATTTCTAATATTTAAGTAAATCAATGCACATCCTTTTAATTCCTTCTTGGTATCCTATGCCAACAAAACCACTGGCTGGCACTTTTTTTCAAGAGCAAGCCTATGCATTGAAATCTAATGGAATAAAGGTTGGTATTGTAGCGGTTAACCAACAATCCATAAAAAAAATCGGAGAAAAATTATTTAATAAAGGAACAGTTTACAATATCATAGATAACGGCATTCCCACATACATTCAAGAAATTCGCTCATGGTTACCTAATATTCCATACGGAAACGCATTGTTGTGTAAAAGAGCATTTCATAAAATGATCGATTCCTATATTGAAGAAAATGGTACTCCAGATCTTATTCATGCTCATTCAGCATTTTATGGGGGTTATGCAGCTATAACCTATAAATTAAAAATTAGAACCATATTAACTGAACATAATAGTGGATTTGTAAGGGGTTTATTTAATAAAACTTGGAAAAAAGCACTGATGCGTAAGGTGTTAGAGAATGTAGTCGCTAAAATAGCTGTCAGTAATTTTTTTTCGGAAGCTTTGTTTCAGCTTTTCCCTGAGAATGGAAGATGGATAACGGTTCCAAATATTGTTGATGCCAGTTTTTTTTTAAAACCGATTGAAAGAAATAATTCATCGAATATAACTTTTTTAAACGTTGGTTTTTTAACTCCCGTAAAAGGTCAAAAGTCTTTACTAACAGCTTTTTCCATTTTTTGTAAAGAAATATCAAATGCACATCTTTTAATTGGAGGTGATGGTCCTTTAAAAGATGAATTAGTTAATTATTCAAAAGAACTTAACATCGATGAAAACGTAGTCTTTTTAGGTAACCTATCTAGAGATGAAGTGCGGCACCACATGAGGAAAGCAGATTTTTTTGTGCTTAATAGTAATTTTGAAACATTTGGAGTTGTATTAATTGAAGCTCTAGCAGCTGGTTTGCCTGTTTTGAGTACTAGGTCTGGCGGCCCCCAAGATATTATAAATGATTCAAATGGAATTTTAATTGAAAATTATAATCAGAATGCTTTAGTTGAAGGATTGTTAAAATTATATCATCATAAGAGCTTTTATGATAAAGAGAAAATAAGAAAGGACTGTTATGATAGATTTTCTGGTGAATCAATCGTAAGGTTATTAAAAGACGTTTATAACAAAGTATTATCTAATTAATTTAAATGAAAATCATAACTATTATTGGTGCAAGACCACAATTCATTAAGCATTTCCCTTTTGAGAAAGCCTGTGAAGGAAGATTGGAATTGAAAACTATTCATACGGGACAGCATTACGATGCCAATATGAGTGAAATATTTTTCGACCAGTTAGGTATGAAAAAACCAGATTATACTTTAAGTACAGGTAGCGGAAATCATGGAGAGCAGACAGCCTCTATGATGGTAGAAATAGAAAAAATTGTATTGCTAGAGCAACCAAATGGAATTGTAGTTTACGGGGACACTAATTCAACATTAGCAGGGGCTTTAGTTGCGTCAAAATTACATATTCCAATATTTCACATTGAGGCGGGTTTAAGAAGCTTTAATAAAAAAATGCCCGAGGAAGTAAATAGGATACTAACTGATCATATTTCAGATTTACTATTTACACCTTCTGAAGCTGCAAAACTTAACTTAACTAATGAAGGCATAACAAAAGGTGTATATGTGATTGGTGATATCATGAAAGATTTAATTAAATATGTAAAGGAGAAGGATCTTATAGGTGTAAGACCAATTCAAGAATCTTATTATTATGTTACATTACATAGACCTTACAATACAGATGATAGAGAAAGGCTAAAATACATTCTTGAAAATTTGAATGATTTATCTAGCAAAGTAATCATGGCTCTTCATCCTAGAACTAAAAACTTGATGGAGAAGTATAGCATAGACCTAAATCAGTTTTCTAATATTTCTTTTATCGAGCCGCAATCATATTTTCACAATCTCACCTATTTAACATTTTCAGATGGTTTGATTACAGATAGTGGTGGAATGCAAAAAGAAGCCTATTGGTTAAATAAAAACTGTATCACGATTAGAACTGAAACGGAATGGATAGAAACTGTAACTTTGGGAGGAAACGTTTTAGTTTTTGATGATTTAACTTTAATACAAAATGCAATTGATAAGAGCATTGAAAACTGGGATAGTAATTTATATGGTGATGGCAATGCAGCCACTCAAATAGTTAATAAAATAGTTGGTTATGTATGATTTAAATGTTAGTGAGAATAAGTAGATGAAAAAAAAGATACTAATTATTTCATATAGCTATCCACCATCAAATGCACCTGCAGCACAACGACCTTATACTGTAGCAAAGTATCTTAACAAGGAAGAATTTGATATTACAGTAATTACTTGCGGTAATGCAGATAGCTCTTTAGGTTATAATGAAGGCTTCGATCCAGAATTACCAGATGTTAAGCTGATCAAGATCAATAGTTTGGTAGGCAGTGGCGCATCCACTCTTAGAAAGAGCAAAATGGGTGGGAATAAAAGTTTAAAAAATAGCATCAAATCATCTCTATTTGATTTATTTTCATCCTTGATTGTTCCAGATAAAGCAATCTTTTGGTATCCGAAGGTTAGAAAATACTTGTTGGCACATCCAGATCTAATTTATAAGTCAGATGTTGTGTTTACAACTTCCCCTGCTTTTTCAAATCATTTAAGTGGTAAATTTATAAAATCACTAAACAAAAATGTTTTTTGGGTAAGTGAAATGAGAGATTTCCATGCATTAGAAAAAACGGAAAATGCTAGGAGCATAAGACAAATTATAAATAAAAAACTGGAACAATCGGTTATAAAAGAATCTGATAAAGTTTCTTTTATATCTTATGCCATGCAACATATTTATTCAAATTATTATACAAAGTTTAATCATAAATTTGGCGTTATTTATAATGGATTTGACTTGTCGGATTTTGAACATTTAAATATTGTTAGGACACAAAATAGAAAACTAACGTTATTTTATGCTGGGAGCTTTTACCGAGGGGTAAGGTCTCCTAAGCCTCTATTAGAAATATTAGATAATTTGATAGCTAGAGAGTTAATAACTGTTGAGCAACTTGAAATTCGGATAGCAGGTAATTTCGAAAATGAATTAATGGAGGAGATCAAAAGGTATAAATCTAGTACATCTATTAATTTCATAGGTAATATTCCTAGGAAGGAGGTACTTTTACAATTAGTGTCTGCAGATTTATTATGGTTAATTGTAGGGAATAAATCAACCCATTATACTGGTGTGCCTATTAAGTTTTTTGAATATATTGGAGCCCGCAGGCCAATAGTGAACTTTGCCCCAGCTATGTCCGAGCCTTCGAGGATTATTTCTGAAAATAACTTGGGATGGAATTTTGACACCTCTAATTTCAATCTAACAGAGTCGGTCGAAACTTTCCAGCAGATTATTAATGATTATAAATCTGGGATATTAGCTGAAAGTTTAAAAAATAAATCCTTTCCTGAATTTGATAGAGAACACCAAGGAGTTCTGTTTGGAAAATTATTTAATGAAATTTAAAATTAGAATAACGGATTTAGATTATGTTTAAAAAAATAAAAGGGTTTGGGTTGCCGTTACTGTTTATATTACCAGTTGCTGGTTTTTTCACCTCTTTATTTAACATACGCTCTAAGAGTAGCGCATTCATATATATTGCTTTTGCCATGCTTTTTGGATATGCCATTTCATTTTCGGATGCTTCTTCAGACTCTCACCGATATGCTGAGGCATTTAGCAGATTTGACAATACGCTTAATTATAATGCAATTGTACAGCTGTATAGAAACGGTGAGTTGAGGGATATGTATAGGCTACTTTTGTTCTATTTTGTTTCTTTATTTTCAAATAACCCGAAAGTAGTTTATGCTTTTGCAAGTTTAGTGTATGGGATCTTTAGCTATCTATCGCTTTTGATTTTTGTTCGGGAAAGAGGTAATAGATGGGATAAGTATGTGTTGGTGTTAGGGTTAATATTTTTTACTATGATCTCGTTGGCGAACGTAAATAGTTTTAGATTTAATACCGGGGCTTTAGTCTTATTTTATTCAACCTATCAATTCGTTATCAAAAGAAAAACGATTTGGGTATTGGGAATCTTAATTACACCATTATTTCACTATGGTATTATATTGATGGTTCCGGTCTTGCTATTGTATAAATTATTGGAGCGTATCTTGAACAATAAGGATAAGATTAATTCATGGTTGTTTTACGCTTTTGTTCTTGCCTTTGCAGTATCCTGGGTTCTTGGTTCCAATACGATAAATCTGGGATTTTTGAGCCAAGCAGATGTTTTCTCTGGAGCTGTTGGAGCTCGAATGAAATATGTCAATAGCTTAGAAGTGAGTAATTTAGTTGAAGGTAGGAATGGGTCATCAATTTTTTTAACTTTACAAAAGGCTTTTGGATACGGAATCAAAATTTATGTTTTTGTAGCAGCTTTGTTCATTCGATATTGGCTTAAAATTGCCACAGGAAATAAAACGGAATATATAAGATTATTTAATTTTATCTTGTTTTTTTATACAGTCGCCTTTATAGCAAGTTCAATTCCGTCAGGTGGAAGATTTCTAAACATTGGTCATATGTTTATGATATTACTTTTAGGTAAATTTTACGCTGTTTATAGGGGTAAACAGATAAAAAACCTTTTAACATGGGCTATACCAGTGTTTTCATTTCATATCGCTTTTATAAATTTCATGTTGCCTTTTTTGATTTTATCCCACACGTTTTGGTATGGCAACCTTTTTTGGATTATAATTGAAGGATTAAGTTTTCAGGTACTATAAGGGCATTTTAAGAACACATGAGAAAGATATATTCAAGATTACCATTAGGGCTACAAAATTTAGCATTAACTTTAATAAATACCTATAAATATTATCAAAAATATGGTGCGATCCCACTCTTTAAACCTTTAAAAGGGATTGTTAAAGGGTTAGATATAAATGCATTTAATGATGACCTAACTCTCACAAGAATAAATAATTTGATTAAATATGCTACAAATAATGTTCCATACTATATTAAGAATAGAGCAGATTACCAAACAATAAAAACGCTTAACGATCTGGAAAAAATTCCCGTGCTAAAAAAAGGAACCTTAAAAGAACATAACAAAGATTTTATTTCAAGGGAAGCCAACAGATTTAATTCTTACAGCTTTAAGACAAGTGGTTCAACAGGCACTCCGATTTTTGGCGCAATAAAGAATTCTGAATTAAAGATGCGGTCACTTATGTTTTTAACTTCACTTAAAATTGCCGGCATTAATTATTCAAGGCCATTGGCAAGATTTCCTGGTGCTGATCTTGCAAGAAATGGAAAGGTTTATAGGCGTGACTTTATTAATGGCCATATGCTTTTCTCGATTTATCATTTGTCGGATGATAAAATATTGGAGTATTTCCGTGCCCTAAATGATTACAAAATCGAAATATTAGAAGGATATCCATCCACCCTTGTTTCATTAGTTAGGTTATTCAAAGCAAAGAACCTTAAACTACCAAATGTTAAAAATATACTTACCACTGCAGAAAAACTCTTGGATCATCACCGACAAGAATTAGAAGAGTTTTTTGGTATTAAGGTTTTCGATTTTTATGGCTCATCGGAAGGTTCTGTGTATATGTTTTCGACTGGAGAGGGATATTTAAATTGTAACAGGGTGGGTTATTTTGAATGTGTTGATGAAAATTTTGCTCAGGTTAAAATTAATGAGGTTGGAAAAATGTTAGTTACAAGTTTTAGCAGTTCCTTCACGCCGTTAATACGATATGATATCGGAGATTATGCTACTATAATTTCAAATGAAGATGATATAATTAGAGTTAGTGAAATTCAGGGGAGGCAAGAAGAAATATTTATTACTCCAGAAGGCAAAGCATTTGGTCGTTTCTCTTTAGTTCTAAAGTACTTGCCGTCTGAAATTGTGGAATCGCAATTAGTCTTAAAGCAACGTACTAACAAAATAAAGGTTGAATATATATCTGATAGAGAAGTAAATAACATTGAATTTAAGGAATTTGAAGATAGAATAAACTCTTTATTACATATGAGCTTTGTTTTTGAGTATAAGAGAATTTTAAAATTTGATAAGTCAAATAGAGGAAAATTGAGCGCAGTAAAACTATTCGCATAGCAACTTAAATATGTATGAACATAGATTAGTTAGATTGACTACCGTACCACTCTCTCTTCAAAAACTGATTGCTGGACAAATGAAGTTTATGGGCGAACATGGTTTTAAAGTAACCATGATATCTTCAGATTTTGAAGGTAAATCGGCACTCTCTGATAGTGAACAAGCTGAGTTTATTCCTGTGAATATGACAAGGACCATCTCGCCATTTGCAGATTTACAATCCTTATATCAGCTAATAAAAGTATTTAGAAAACTTAAACCGCAAATTGTTCATACACATACACCAAAAGCAGGTTTGCTTGGCATGCTAGCGAGCTGGTTTGTAAAGGTGCCTATTAGGTTACATACCGTAGCCGGTTTACCATTGATGGAAACATCGGGCGTTAAAAGAAAGATATTAGCAATTGTAGAACGAGTTACCTATAGCTGTGCCACTAAAGTTTACCCTAATTCAAGTAACTTAAAAGAGTTTATTATTCAACAAAAGTTTGCTAAAAGCGATAAGTTAAAAGTAATTGGAAATGGAAGTAGTAATGGGATAGATACCAATGTTTTTACAAGAACGGAGAAAATTGTGCAGGAAAGTAAGCAGATAGCCTCTCTATACAACTTAAAGGAAACAGATTTCGTTTTTGTTTTTGTTGGTCGTTTAGTGAAAGATAAAGGAATAGAGGAATTAGTTTTGGCTTTTGATCAATTGTCGGTAAAATATCCTGATTTAAAATTACTATTGGTTGGGCCCGAAGAGAAAGAATTGGATCCATTGTCTTTAAAATGCCTCGAGATTATTCATACAAATAAAGCAATAATCACAGTAGGTTATCAAAATGATGTGAAGCCTTATTTGGCACTCAGTAAAGCATTGGTTTTTCCGAGCTATAGAGAGGGGTTTCCAAATGTGCCCATGCAAGCGGGGTGTTTTGATTTACCCGCCATTGTAACAAATATTAATGGCTGCAATGAAATTATAATAGAGGGTGAAAATGGCTTAATTATTCCAACTAAAGAGAGTGAAGCATTAAGGAATGCAATGGAACGCTTATATTTGGATCAGAATCTTTATCGACATATGGCAGAGAAAGCTAGAAGCATGATAGTAGATCGATATGAACAAGAAAAAGTTTGGGATTTAATTCTAGCAGAATATCAAATACATTTAAAACAAAAAGATGTTATATAGTATAGTGAAGCGTTTTTTTGATTTCGTGTTCAGTAGCATGGCTTTTGTGGTGTTACTTCCAGTTTTTTTAATTATTTCGATTTTGTTGTTTTTTGTAAATAAGGGTAATCCACTTTTCTTTCAGTTACGGCCAGGTAAGAATGGCAAAATCTTTAAAATTTTTAAGTTTAAAACCATGACTGATCAACGAGATAAGAATGGCATGTTATTGCCAGATGAGGCTCGCTTAACAGCAGTTGGTAAATTTGTTAGAAAAACATCTATAGATGAAATTCCACAATTATTAAATGTGATTAAAGGTGAGATGAGCTTAATTGGTCCGAGACCTTTATTGCCAGAATATTTAGCTCTTTATTCTGATGAACAGCACCGTAGACATGAAGTGAAACCTGGTATTACTGGGTGGGCACAAGTAAATGGTAGAAATGCAATTAGTTGGAAACAAAAATTTGAATATGATGTTTGGTATGTTGATCATGTTAATTTTTGGCTAGATTTGAAAATAATAGGTTTAACCATAAAAAAAATTCTAATTAGAGAGGGTATTTCTTCAGCTACCTCGCTCACAATGGAAAAATTTAAAGGAAACTAATGCATATCATCGGAGCAGGCGGACAAGCCAGAGTAATTATAGATATTCTTATAGCAGCTAATCAAGCAATTGAAGGTGTTTGGGACGAAAGCACTACGATTAAAGCTGTATTAAATCAGCCAGTTCGTGGAAATTTAAAAGACTTTAAAGCAAGTGGTCTCCATCCTTTTATTATTGCAATAGGTAATAACTTGACTAGAAAAAAAATTGCAGAGGAACTTAATGTTGGTTGCAGAAGTGCTATTCATCCAAAAAGTGCAATTTCAGCATTAGCAAGTATTGGAGTAGGCACAGTGGTGATGGCGAATGCTAGTGTGAATGTAGGTACAACTATAGGAAAACACGTTATTATTAATACGAATGCCTCTGTAGATCATGACTGTCACATTGGCGACTATGCTCATGTTTCTCCACAAGCGGGTATAGGTGGAGGTGTGTATGTTGGAGAAGGAACACATATTGGCATTGGTGCATCCGTTAAGCATGGTGTAAAAATTGGGAAATGGGCAATTGTAGGTGCTGGTGCTGTTGTAATTAAAGATGTTCCAGATTATGCAGTAATTGTAGGTAATCCAGGGAGAATTCTTAAGTATAACCCTATCTAAATTAATCGATAAATTAGAAGTTGTTTGATTATAGCCTTATAAATACTTTGTCAAATTTGTAACAAATAAGTGGTTTAATCTTTAATCCACTATAATAGTTAAAAAATTAACTGTAAATTTACATTCTGTACTATTATTTAAGGTATTGGTAATATATAAGGCTTATTTAGTGATTATACAGTAACTAACATTCGTTAATTGGCATCGATTAAAAGTTACTTTTCTGTTTAGTTGATAATTGTTGCGATATATAAATTATTTTAATATTGAATAACATTTAATGAGTTCAAAAATCTGGCTTTCTTCGCCACACATGGGTGGCTCCGAGCAAAAGTATGTCAATGAAGCTTTTGAAACTAATTGGATAGCTCCTCTTGGTCCTCAAGTGAATGCTTTTGAACATGATTTAGCTAGATATACCGATACCAAATATGCTGCAGCCTTAAGTTCAGGAACTGGCGCATTACACTTAGCCTTAATTATGCTGGGTGTGCAACGTGGTGATGAAGTGATTTGCCAAAGCATGACCTTTTCTGCAAGTGCAAATCCTATTGCTTATTTAGGTGCTAACCCTATATTTATAGATAGCGAAAAAGACACCTGGAATATGTGTCCAGATTTATTACTTGAAGCTATAAAAGATCGCATGGCTAAAGGCAAAAAGCCTAAAGCAATTATTCCAGTTCATTTGTATGGCATGCCTGCGCAAATGGAAAAAATTATGGCTATTGCCAATGAATATGAGATCCCTGTAATAGAAGATGCCGCAGAAGCACTAGGTTCTACAATTAATGGTAAAGCAATGGGGAGCTTTGGGTTAATGGGAGTGCTTTCTTTTAATGGAAATAAAATTATTACTACTTCTGGTGGAGGGGCGCTATTATCTAACAATGAAGATTACATTCATAAAGCTAAATTTTTAGCTACTCAAGCTAGAGAAAATACGCCTCATTATGAACATAATGAAATTGGTTATAATTATAGAATGAGTAGTGTTTGTGCAGCGATAGGACGTGGACAAATGGAAGTTTTAGATGAGCGTGTAGAACAAAGAAGAAATAATTTCCAATTGTATAATAGGGCACTATCCATATTTGAAGGGATCACACTAATGGAAGAGCCTGCAGGTTATTATAGTAATCGTTGGTTAAGCACTTTATTAATTGATCCAGAAAAATCTAACGGAGTAACTAGAGAATTGGTTGCTGCTGAACTAGCTATTGACAATATAGAAAGTAGACCATTGTGGAAACCAATGCATATGCAACCCGTTTTTAAAGGTTCAGCTTTTTATGGTAATGGAATTTCAGCACAATTATTTGAAAAAGGCCTTTGCTTACCTTCAGGTTCTAATTTAAGTGCCGAAGATTTACAAAGAGTCATCGACAATATTTCCAAAACACTTTCTCGCCCAAAAAAAAGTGACCAATTCACTGTAGTGAATGATGAGTGCTAGATAAATTACAGTAATCAACACAATTTATTTTATTATTCTTAACTTTAAGCTTAAACTAACGCCTCTTTCATGTTTAAACTTGAGATAGTTTCTCGCTGGGTTATCTTTGCTATAGATTTCTTTCTTTGTTTAATCGCATTACTATTAGCAAAAATAGTGCGGCATAATTTTATTTTTCAAGAGATTGATATACTAGCCTTATATAAATCAATTTTAATTTATTCAGTAGTTAATGTAATTGTATTTTCTAGTGTAAGAACATTTACTGGTATTGTTCGATATACTAGTATTCAAGATTCATTCCGGATATTTTTTGCAGTTTTATTTAGCTCTTTTCTCATATTTCTAGTCCACTCGATATTTGTTTTATATGGATGGAAAAACTTTATTATTAACACCACCATTATTATTCAGGCACTTTTTAGCTTTTTGTTTTTGATTATTTATAGAGTATTAATTAAATACTTCTTCATGTATCTTAAAAATGCTAAACTTAATAAAACTCGCGTATTAATTTATGGTGCAGGTGAGGCTGGTGTAGCCACTAAGCGTACATTTGATCATGATGTAAAATTGAACAAAAACATCATTGGATTTATAGACGATGACTTGCGAAAGGTCGGTAAAACCATAGATGGAATTCAAATTATGGATGCAAGTAAATTAGCCTACTTGATTACTAACCACGAAGTAGACGAATTAATTTTCACTGTTCATTCCATTAGTCCTGAGCAAAAGGACAAAGTTATTGATATTTGTTTAACGCATAAAGTAAATATATTGAATATCCCGTTACCTGAAATTTGGGAAAAAGGAGAACTTACATTAGCACAATTGCAACAGGTACAAATTGAAGATTTGTTGGAACAAACAACTATTGAAGTCAATGCCAATGCAATTAATGATCAAATAAAAGGAAAAAGAATTGTGATTACTGGTGCTGCTGGTTCTATAGGAAGCGAACTAGTAAGGCAATTGTTAAAATTTGAACCAGATCTACTTATTTTATGTGATCAAAATGAAACGGCATTACATCATATTTACTTAGAACTAGAAGAATTATCTACAAGTCGTTCTTTTCACGCTTTTATTGGTGATATAAAAGATGCCGCCAGGATGGAGCAGCTTTTTGACACTTACAAACCTCACATTATTTACCATATTGCAGGATATAAGCATATTTCCTTAATGGAAGATAATGCTTCGGAAGCTATAAAAACTAACGTTTTAGGCACTAAGATACTTGCAGATAAGGCAGTAAAACATGGTGTTCAAAGGTTCATCATGATTTCTACGGATAAAGCAGTAAATCCAACAAACATAATGGGTGCTTCTAAGCGGATTGCGGAGCTTTATGTACAATCCTTAAATAGCTCTTTGCATAGTGTCAATCATATTTTTAGTAATGGCTTAAGTTTTATTAATGAATTAAAAGTTAGGCCAATAACCAAATTTACGACAATTAGGTTTGGAAATGTTTTAGGTTCGAATGGTTCTATTATTCCTCGTTTTAAAGAGCAAATTGAGAGGGGTGGACCAGTTACTATTACACATCCAGAAATGACACGTCATTTTATACCAAACCACGAAGCGTGTAAGTTGATTTTAGAAGCAGGAACTATTGGTGCTGGAGGTGAAGTTTTTATATTTGACATGGGCAAATCAGTAAAAATTCTCGATCTCGCAAAGAAAATGATTCGTATTGCGGGATTTGTGCCTGATCAAGACATCAAAATGCACTATTCTGGATTAAGACCGGGAGAGAAATTATACGAAGAATTGTTTCCTAATTCAGAAAGTACACTTCCTACTACACATAATAAAATTAGGGTTCTTAATTCAAAGCCAATGGTATTTAATGAGATAGAACAACAAGTTTATGAATTATTGATACATGCAACTGCAAATAATAATATTCAACTTGGATTGCAAATGAAAAAAATGGTTCCTGAATTTAAGCGTATAAATGTGGTGTACGAAAAACTATAATGATTTTATTTTAAGCTAAATTGGCAAGATTCTTGCATATAGGGCACTTGGTTAGGTATTAAAATTGAGTTAATATTTATATATTTATACTTAACTTTACGAAAATTAATCTTATAAGGTTTGTTTACTAAAATTAATATTGTTCCTCGGTGGATTATCTTTTTACTAGATTTAGTCATCTGTACTTTTTCTCTAGTATGTGCCTATAGTTTAAGACAAAATCTAGATATTAGCGCCATTGATATTCCTGAATTATATAGAAATATTTTAATTTTAGGTTTTATCAATAGTGCTGTTTTTTTAAATGTAAAAACCTATACAGGCATTGTAAGATATACTAGTGCACAAGACTCTTTCAGAATTCTATTTTCAGTTCTGGTCGCAAATGGCACCTTTTTCGTAATTAATCTCTTCTTTATCTCTTTTTTGCAAGATTCACTTGTTTCAAATGCAATATTAGTTACAAATGGTTTAGCAAGTTTTCTATTTTTAATTACCTATCGGGTAATGATCAAGTACTTTTTCTTATACATTAAAAATCTAAATTTAGATAAAAGAAAAGTTATTATTTATGGCGCAGGTGAGGCCGGACTAGCAACTAAACGTACTTTTGACCATGATGGAAAAGTGAATAAAACCATAATGGCCTTTGTGGATGATGATGAACGCAAAGTAGGTAAGACGATAGATGGTATTAAAATTATTGCTGCTGAAAAATTAGAATCCCTTATTAAGGAACATGAATTGGACGAATTAATTTTTGCTTCTTACAGTATTCCAATTGAAAGGAAAAATCAAATTGTAGATGTTTGTTTAGAAAACGAAGTGGTGGTGCTCAATATACCACCTGCAGATGTTTGGGCAGGCGGGAAACTACATACTACACAAATCCAAAATATCAATATAGAAGATTTGTTAAATAGAAAGTCTATTCAAATTGATATTGAATCTATACAAAATCAATTACAAGATAAAAGAATATTAATAACTGGTGCTGCTGGCTCTATAGGCAGTGAGGTGGTTAGACAGTTGCTAAAATTTGAGACAGGTTTAATCCTTCTTTGTGATCAATCTGAAACAGCTTTACATCACATTTATTTGGAGCTAGAAGAGTCGCATGCAAATACGAACTTTCATGCTTTTGTTGGGGATGTAAGAGATGAAAAAAGGATGAACCACCTTTTTGAAACCTATAAACCACATTACGTGTACCATGCTGCTGCTTATAAACACGTGCCTTTAATGGAGGATAATCCATCTGAGGCAATTAAAACAAATGTTTTAGGGACAAAGACTATTGCAGATTTAGCCGTAAAACATGGAGTGCAAAAATTCGTGATGATTTCTACGGATAAAGCGGTAAACCCTACCAATGTAATGGGTGCATCTAAACGTATTGCAGAAATTTATGTTCAATCGCTTAACAATTCGCTAAGTACAGATCAATTTATTTTTAGCAATGGATTGAGTTACATTAACGACTTAAGCGTAAAACCGATTACTAAATTTATTACCACCAGGTTTGGAAATGTATTAGGATCAAACGGTTCTGTTATCCCTCGTTTTAAACAACAAATAGAAAAAGGCGGGCCAGTTACAGTAACTCACCCAGAAATTACCCGTTATTTCATGACCATTCCAGAAGCTTGTCGCTTAGTTTTAGAAGCAGGTTGCATGGGCAAAGGCGGTGAAATATTCATATTTGATATGGGTAAATCTGTAAAAATAGTAGAGTTAGCTAAGAAAATGATTAGACTGGCAGGACTAGTGCCAAACCAAGATATACGAATTCAATATTCTGGATTAAGGCCAGGTGAGAAATTATTTGAGGAATTATTGAACGATAATGAAAATACTATGCCTACTCATCATGAAAAAATCATGATTGGAAAAGTGCGTGAATATGTTTTTTCAGAAATTGAACAACAGATATATAAACTTTTAGATCATGCCAAGAGAAATGATGACCGACAAGTTGTAATGGCTATGAAAGATTTGGTAAGAGAATACAAAAGCAAGAATTCTATTTTTGAAGAGCTAGATCATCAAGTCTAAGTTTAATTAACTACCACCTATTATTATGAAAAAACATATACTCGGACTGCTTCTGGTCTTTGCAACTTTTTATGCCTCGGCTCAACAAATCATTCCTTATAGTTATAATCAGTATCAGCGTTTAAATCGTTCTTTATATAGCTTAGATACTAGATTTCATACTTCTTTAAAACCAGTTATTGGTGATGACACAACGGTTACCCGCCAATTAGATTCTCTATTGCTAATTGGTACAGATCAAACCCGTAACTCTTGGGTAACACGTAAGTTATTTAATGAGCATTTAGTAGAAATTAATAAAGAAGATTACAGTGTTTATATTGATTTTCTACCCGATTTTCAAATTGGAAGAGATTTTAGTCATGAAATTACAACCTGGCTCAACACACGTGGTTATCAAATTGGGGGTACGATTGGTAAGAAATTTTCTTTTTACAGTAGTGGTTTTGAAAACCAAGCTAGGTTTAATAACTACCTCACAAATTATATCGATGCTAAAAATGTCATTCCGGGAATGGTAAATGACAGAAATAAAACCGGTGTATTTACTAACAATAAGGATTGGGCATATGCTACTGCTGTGTTAAATTATACTGCCAATAAGTATTTTACTTTTACTTTAGGCCATGATAAAAATTTTATAGGAGATGGATATAGGTCATTGCTATTGTCCGATATTTCTGCTGCCTATCCTTTCTTCAAAGTTACAGGAACATTAGGCAATGTAAAATATATGGCAATGTGGTCTCAATTTCAAGATCCTAACAATCCTGTATTAGATCCCTCCGATCCGCAAGGGTTATATGACCACGGCTTTAAAAGGAAATGGGGTGCATTTCATTATCTAGATTGGAATGTTAATAATCGATTATCGTTAGGATTTTTTGATTCGATTATTTGGCAAGACACCGATGCTTCTGGGAAAAGAGGGCTTGACATTTCTTACTTAAATCCAATTATATTTTTAAGAACGATAGAAGGCATGAATGGTTCTTTGGACAATGCCCTAATTGGATTGACAGCAAAGTATAAATTGTTTAGTAATGGAACTATTTATGGACAATTAGCTCTCGATGAATTTACAGCAAAAGAGGTATTTAAAGGCAATGGTTATTGGGCCAATAAGTCTGCAATTCAGCTTGGCCTAAAAGGATTCGATGCGTTCAAAGTAGCGAATTTAAATTACTTAGTCGAGTTTAATACCGCGAGGCCATTTACTTATACTCAACGTACATCTCTCTTAAATTATGGGAATTATGCGGAGGCTTTGGCTCATCCGATGGGTGCTAATTTCAAGGAGTTCTTAACAATTTGGAATTATCAATTAGGACGCTGGGGATTTTATGGACAAGGTAATTATGCGCAATATGGCTTAAATCAGAACGGAGAAAATTTCGGTAAAGACATTAATGAATCTTACCTTACTCGTAAGCAGGATTATGGTTATCAAACCGCTGGTGGGTTAAAAACAAATTTTTATTACCTAGATGGTCGTATTTCTTATTTACTTAACCCGAAATATAATTTAAGATTTGAATTGGGTGGGATATTAAGAACAGAGAAAAATAGTTTAGGTACCGACAGAACAACTCAAATCACCTTTGGCTTAAGAAGTACATTCAGGAATATTTATCAAGATTTTTAATACTCAGAATAGTTACTTAATTTGCGCACAAAAACATCTTCATCTATTAAATCTTTCCACTTGTAATTATCTTTTGGGAAGTAGGTGGAGAATGTTAAGCCGGAATAATATTTTATGGGTTACCAAGATCACAATTGTAGGGTATGTGGTTCTGATTTTCATTATCAAGTACCACGAGGATTTTTTTTGAAAAACGTATTGGGCTTTTTGCCAATTCGCATATACTGGTGTCCTAGATGCATTAAGAACAGATATGTATTGGTTAATAGGAATAGGAAACTCTAGAAAAAAGAGTTTCCTGTTCCTTAGTGAAATTTAAGCGTGGTTATTTAAATAATCTTTATAAGCCATTGCTAAACCATCTTTTAGTTCTATTTGATGTTTCCAACCCAAAGCATGTAATTTAGAAACATCCATTAATTTTCTAGGTGTTCCATCAGGTTTGGTACTATCAAATGTTAAATCTCCTTCAAACCCAATTACCTCTTGTATTAATATTGCTAAGTTTTCAATAGTTAGATCTTCACCTGTACCTACATTTATCAGGTTTGGTTCATTATAGGTTTGCATTAGAAAATAACAAGCATCCGCTAAATCATCTGCAAATAGAAATTCACGCATCGGTTTGCCAGATCCCCAAATAACAACTTTGTTTTCACCAGATTTTTTAGCCTCATCAAACTTTCTAATTAAGGCGGGAAGTACATGTGAGTTTTGCGGATGATAATTGTCATTGTAGCCATATAAATTGGTTGGCATTACAGAGATAAAATTACATCCATATTGAGCACGATAAGCATCGCACATCTTTATACCTGCTATTTTAGCTATTGCATAGGGTTCATTGGTTTCTTCTAATAAGCCCGTTAACAGATAGTCTTCTTTCAAGGGCTGTGGTGCTAATTTAGGATAAATGCAACTTGAGCCTAAGAACATTAATTTTTTAACACCTGTTAAATAAGATTGATGAATAACATTATTTTGTATGGCTAAATTCTCATACAAAAAGTCTGCACGGTAGGTGTTGTTCGCAATAATTCCCCCAACCTTTGCTGCAGCTAAGAAAACATATTCTGGTTTTTCAATACTAAAGAAATCAGCAACTTTTTGCTGATTTCTTAAATCTAATTCATCTGAAGTCTTGGTAATAAGGTTTGTAAACCCTTCTTTTTGCAGCTTACGATAAATGGCAGAACCAACCATGCCTCTATGACCAGCAACGTATATTTTTGAATTTTTTTCCATTAATGTTTAAGTTATTACTGAGATTTTGGCTTTGCTATGAGTGATAATATTCTACTTAAGAAGCCATTGTTTTAGTTGTACGACTTACAGCTATTTTTTTCACGGCAGTTACGATTGCATTTTTATCATAATTGCACAATGTCCAAAGCTCTGGCTGTTCTCCATGCTCTATGAATTCATCTGGTATACCAAGTCTTACTACATTTGCTGTATATTTATGATCAGCCATAAACTCCAAAATGGCACTACCCATTCCTCCCTGTAAACAACCATCTTCTATAGTGATGATATTTGTATATCTTGTAAATACATCATGTAGTAAGGCAGCATCTAAGGGTTTTACAAAACGCAGATCGTAATGTGCAGGATGAATGCCTACTGTGCCTAATTCTTGGCAAGCTTCTACTGCAAAATTCCCTACATGCCCAATCGATAATATAGCAACATCCTCTCCATCACAAATTTTACGCCCCTTGCCAACTTCTAATGCCTTAAAAGGACGTTTCCAATCTGGCATCATTCCATTTCCACGAGGATAGCGAATAGTAAATGGCCCCATGTTTTCTTGTTGTGCAGTAAACATCAGGTTACGCAATTCCTCTTCATTCATAGGAGATGCCACAACCATATTAGGGATACAACGCATGTAAGCTAAGTCGTAAGCGCCATGGTGTGTTGCCCCATCAGCACCTGCTAAACCAGCTCTATCTAAACAAAATACTACATTTAAGTTTTGTATCGCAACATCATGAATAACTTGATCATAAGCTCTTTGCATAAAACTAGAATAGATGTTGCAAAAAGGAACTAAGCCTTGGGTAGCTAATCCCGCTGAGAAAGTAACGGCATGTTGTTCGGCAATACCTACATCGAATGCACGATCAGGCATAGCCTTCATCATGATATTTAATGATGAACCTGAAGGCATAGCAGGAGTAATACCTACAATCTTTTTGTTGGTTTCAGCTAGCTCAACCATAGTATGTCCAAATACATCTTGGTATTTTGGTGCTTGAGGTTTATCTGAGACAGATTTTTTAATTTCTCCGGTAATTTTATCAAAAAGACCTGGTGCATGCCATTTTGTTTGATCTTTTTCCGCCAATGCGAAACCCTTACCTTTTACCGTTACACAGTGCAGCAGCTTAGGGCCAGGAATAGCTGATAAATCTTTTATAACAGCAGCTAAACGTTTTACATCATGACCGTCAACTGGACCAAAATATCTAAAATTTAGTGCTTCGAATAGATTGCTTTGTCTAAGTAAAGTACCTTTAATACTCTTTTCTATTTTCTTAACGTATTTATGCGCATTTGGCCCAAGCTCAGAAAGTTTCGCTAATACATTAGATACATCATCGCGAAAACGATTATATGATTTAGACGTGGTGATACTAGTTAAGTATTCTTTAAGTGCGCCTACATTTGGATCGATAGACATACAATTATCATTCAATATAACTAAGAGATTTGAATTTTCTATACCTGCATGATTTAAACCTTCAAATGCTAAACCTGCTGTCATTGCTCCATCACCAATTACAGCTACATGTTGCCTATCTTTTTCTCCCTTATAATGAGATGCAACTGCCATACCTAAAGCGGCAGAAATTGAAGTTGAAGAGTGGCCAACGCCAAAAGTATCATATTCGCTTTCGCTGATTTTTGGAAAACCACTTATGCCATTTATAATACGATTGGTATGAAATTGATCTCTTCTTCCTGTTAAGATTTTGTGGCCATAAGCCTGATGCCCAACATCCCAAACTAGTTTGTCGTAGGGTGTGTTTAATGCATAATGTAAGGCAACCGTTAATTCTACTACACCTAAACTTGCTCCAAAATGTCCGCCATTCACACTTACAACATCAATAATATATTGACGTAATTCTTGACAAATTTGCTCTAAGTCTTGTTCACTATATTGCTTTAGATCAGCAGGATAGTTGATCGTAGATAATAAGGCTCCGGTTTTGATTTCCATGCACTATTTTAAAAGTACAAATTACGGTATTTTGTTTAATACTTTTATCAAGAATCGTCTCAAATTCGCATCAATATTGTCTTATTGTACTTTATGGCGCAGAATTAATATTTAATGTCGCTATTATTAGCTGTTAGCACATCTAATTTATTGCTGTTAATGCTGAAAATAGCAGCATTAAAGAGAGCTAAAAGGTATTCAATATCCCTCCTTGAATTCAGCAATAATTTAGTATTTTTACCAAAAATACATTCCCATAATGAAACGAGATACTTTAATTTTTGACTTGATTGATAGAGAATTAGACAGACAAGAGCACGGCCTTGAGCTAATTGCATCAGAAAACTTTGTGAGCAAACAGGTGCTGGAAGCCGCAGGTTCGGTATTAACTAATAAGTACGCTGAAGGCTTACCAGGTAAACGCTATTATGGCGGTTGTCAGGTGGTAGATGAGATAGAGAACTTGGCTATTGAAAGAGCAAAAGAACTTTTCGGTGCAGCATGGGTAAATGTACAACCTCACTCTGGCGCACAAGCAAACGCAGCGGTTATGTTAGCTGTTATTCAACCGGGAGATAAAATTTTAGGATTTGATCTTTCTCATGGTGGACACTTAACGCATGGTTCTCCTGTAAACTTTTCAGGTAAACTATATCAACCACATTTTTATGGGGTTAAAAAAGAAGATGGTTTAATCGACTATGCTAAATTAGAGGAAGTAGCTTTAGCAGAAAAACCAAAGTTAATTATTTGTGGTGCATCAGCTTATTCAAGAGAATGGGATTACGCATTCATTCGTAAAGTAGCAGATCAAATTGGTGCTTTGGTTTTGGCAGATATTTCTCATCCAGCTGGCTTTATTGCAAAAGGGTTGTTAGCAAATCCACTTCCTCATTGTCACATTGTAACGACTACCACACACAAAACTTTACGTGGTCCACGTGGTGGAATGATTATGATGGGTAAAGATTTTGAAAACCCATGGGGATTAAAAACACCAAAAGGTGAAATAAAAATGATGTCAGCCTTGCTGGATATGGCTGTTTTTCCAGGTACACAAGGTGGGCCATTAGAGCATATTATTGCTGCTAAAGCAATCGCGTTTGGCGAAGCCTTATCTGATGAGTATTTAACTTATATTAAGCAAGTTGGCGCAAATGCACAAGCTATGGCAAAGGCTTTTGTAGCAAAAGGATATGGTATTATTTCTGGTGGTACCGATAATCATTTGATGTTAATTGACCTTCGTAATAAAAACATCACGGGTAAATTAGCGGAGAAAGCATTAGAAAATGCAGACATCACCGTAAATAAAAATATGGTTCCATTTGATGATAAATCTCCATTTGTAACTTCTGGCATGCGTGTAGGTACTGCAGCAATTACTAGTAGAGGTTTTAAAGAGAGTGAAATGGAACAGATTGTAGATTTGATTGATCAAGTTTTAACTCAGCCAGAAGATGAAAGTAATCTTCGACAAGTAAGAGAAAAAGTATTAGCTTTAGTTAATCGATTCCCGCTATATAAATAAATCTCTTATTAAGTATGTTTACTAATCCTATTTCTCCCGAAGATGAGGAACAACGCCTAAAGGCTTTGTATTCTTATGATATTTTGGGAGATGGATTAGCGAATGAACTGGATAATTTGGTAAAATTAGCAGCGCAAATTGCTAACGTGCCCATGGCTTACGTAGCATTTGTAGATAGGGATGCAATTGTTCTGCGCTCTGCAATTGGTATAGATTCTGAGTATAAAAAGCTACCAAGGGAGATGGCAATCTGCCAGCATACAATGATGTACGATCACATTTTTGTAGTGCCAGATGTGACTTTGGAACCAGAGCTTTCAAATAATCCTAAATATTCCCACATACAGAACATCCGTTTTTATGCCAGCGCCCCTTTAAAAGATGCTGAAGGTTTTGCATTAGGCTGTTTGTGTTTACTAGATTATGAATCTAGGCAGTTAAACGAAAATCAACTTGAAGCATTACAGACCTTAGCGGTTCAAGTGGTAGCGCAATTGGCATTAAAAAGGAAAAATTTGCAATTAGAAGCGCAAACTAAACGCTTTGATGAGTTTGTTGGTATTTTTACTGCTTCACCAGAAATCCATTGCATCTTAGATAGGTCTGGAGCGATACTTTTTATTAATGATGCAGTTACTTCTATGCTTGGCTATACGGTAGAAGAGGTGATTGGCCATAGTATGTGGAGTTATTGTTATCGTGAGGATATTGATAAAACAGTTTACGCTATTGAAAAAGGACTAAAAGACAAAAGTAAACAGTTCAACATTGATTTTCGATTGGTAAGTAAAAGTGGTCAGGTAAGATGGATTGGCTGGGGAATGGTGTTCAAAGATGACCGTTGGTATTCTTATGGAAGAGATATTACTGAACAAAAAAAGGTTGAGAGTGAGCTAACCCAGCTTTCCTTTGTAGCTAGTAAAGTAAATAATGGTGTTGTTATTAATGATGCCAATAACAATGTAACTTGGATTAATGATGCTTTTGAAAAAATCACGGGATTTAACCTTGAAGATTTAAAAGGCAAACCATTAGGAGATTTAATAAGTGGCCCTGATACTGATTGGTCATTGATAGAAAATGCTAGAGCGCTCACTCAAAAAAAACAATCTTTTACTGTTGATATTTTAGCTTATCGAAAAGATAAGGAACCTATTTGGCTATCCATATACAACACTGTTGTATTAGATGATGAAGGTAAAGTAGAAACTGAGGTTGAAATTATTATTGATATCACCGAAAAGAAAAAAGCAGAAGAGGAACTACAAATTTTATCATTAGTTGCTAGTAAAACTAATACTGGTGTAACTATAGCTAATGAAAACGGAGAAATTACCTGGGTAAATGAAGCGTTGGAGCAACTGATAGGATATTCTTTGCAAGAACTTTCAGGAAAAATGTTAGGCGATGTCTTATCAACTGCAGATACGGACAAGGAGTTAATTGCTCAAGCTAGGGAGAAAGCCGCTAATAAACAAGCTTATACCATAGAAGTGCTAGCCCATAAAAAGGATGGCATGCCTATCTGGCTTTCTGTTGCTAATACGCCAATTATTAATGCAATGGGTCAGTTAGAACGACAAGTCGAGCTCATTTATGATATTACCCAACGCAAGCAGGTAGAAAGAGAGATGGTGGAGGCTCGAGAACAAGCTTTGCAATTAAGCGAAGCAAAGGAAATGTTTCTTTCTGTAATGAGCCATGAAATTAGGACACCTTTAAATGCTGTAATTGGAATGACCCATTTGCTATTGGATAATCACCCTAAAGCATCACAAATTGACGATCTGAATATTCTTAAATTTTCTGGTGAAAATCTACTGAATATTATTAATGATATACTTGATTTTACCAAAATTGAAACGGGTAATCTGCAATTGGAAACTATTCCATTTGATTTACATACTTTATGCGTAGATATTACTAACTCTTTACAGGTAAGTGCCGGCAAAAAAGGCAATTTGCTTACCTTAACTTACGATGATAGGGTGCCAGAACAATTGTTAGGCGATAAAACTAGATTATATCAAGTAATTGTAAATCTATTAGGTAACGCAATTAAATTTACAGATAAGGGTAAAATAGATCTTAAAGTAAAACTAAAATATAATAACATTGATTCTTGTTTGATTTGTTTTGAGATTAAGGATAATGGAATTGGTATTCCTAAAGATAAGCAATCATATATTTTTGAAACTTTTACGCAGGCAGGATCAGATATTTCTAGAAAATATGGAGGAACGGGTTTAGGTCTTGCCATTACCAAAAGATTATTAAAGCTGCATAATTCAGAAATTAAAGTAGAGAGTACAGAAGGTAAAGGAACGCTATTTTCATTTGCTATTGATTTTAAGAAAATATCAGATTCTGTTGTAGTTCCAACACTTATAGCTAAACCAAGCGCATTTACAGGTAAAAAAATACTAGTAGTTGATGATAATGAAGTGAACATCTTAATTGCAAAAAGATTTTTAAGTAAGTGGGGATTAATAATTGATTTTGCAACTAACGGAGAAGAGGCAATTAATAAAATTGTAAATAATATTTACGATTTAGTATTTATGGATATCAGAATGCCAGGAATTGATGGCTTTGATACCACTCGTATTATTCGAGAAATTTCTGGTGATTATTATAAAAAACTCCCAATTATTGCATTAACTGCTTCAACACTGCATAATGAGAATATGAAGTTCAAAGAGTCGGGTATGAATGGACATATCTTGAAACCATTTAATCCCGAAGAAATTAAGGAAGTTTTGGCAATTTACTTGAAAAAGTAAAGGGCCGGTATTTCTTGACGAAATACCGACCCTTACCATCTAAATTAACGCTCTCGAAATAATAAACGCAAGCGAATACTAATTGTTTTAAAAAAGTTTATAATTTTTTAATTATTTTCATAACAGCCTAAATCAGAAGGGAATATTCTTGATTTATTATTTAGGTCTTTGTGTAAGTATGTATTGAAATAATCATCTGAACTCAGGTTAAATCCCTTGTTGTTGGCTGGGCTAACTTTATTTAGTTTAAAATTACCCATTTCAGGATTTGCAAATGATGGATCCATATTTAAAATATTTCCATTAGTACCATAAGTCGTAGTAGAAACTTTTAACAAATTATTTTTTACCATGATTAAAACCGTTGTCTTCGCATCTTTTTTATCAATTGTAAATTCATCAGCCAAATTCCCCCAAATAATATTGTTGTAAAGTTCTGCTGTAAGATTAGCAGATTGTGTATTGCTAATGTAATCTGATAAATAAACTGCTGCGGTCTTTCTAGGAAAATTGAGGTTATAACCCGCAAAAGTGTTTTGCTTTAAATTATATACACCACCACCAACGCCATATAACAAGTACTGTCCACAATTAAAAAAAAGGTTATTAAAAGCTGTCAACTCTGTTTGATAACCTAAAAAGCCAACTACCTCCATGTTTTTAATAATACTATTGGTTAATAGTAATTTAGGTTTGTTATTCTCTGAGAGTGAATCTACAGTAATTCCAGCAATACCGTTTTTAATAATCGCATAATTGATTTGAGAGTTTTTACTTTCTGGATAAAAATGAAGCCCATTCCATTGGCCTGTTTCATCCATATATAACTTTTCTAATCGATCGCTAGCAAACAAAATACTATCTGCTTTAGTGCCAACCGCTGTTAAAGTACCTTTTACGCTCATGGTAGAATTTCCATGGAAAAGGATTCTTGTGCCAGGCGCTATTGTTAAATTAGCGTCTTTGGCTACAGTTACAGATTTATAAATTAAGTATGGCAATTTGCTATTCCATGTAGTATTAGTAGATATGGTGCCGCTATTTATGAAATTGGCATTTTGTCCGTAAGCCACCAAAGGGATGCTTTGTTTTTTGCCATTAAAATAAAATAAGATTGAATCTTGTACTATAAAAGGTAAACTTTGGTTAGTAGGATTAATATTAACTTTTACAAAGACGTTAATCGAATCGTTCCCATTTACTTTTAAATCGCTAGTTTCTGAAGTTGCTAACCCATTAATATTTAAACTAAACGCAGAAGAAATACCACCGCTTAATTTGATGTTATTGATATTAATTGCTTTAGGGTTTGGGTTGTATACTTTTAATCGTCTAGTACTAGAACCAATAGAGGTAAAAACGGTATCAAATAAGACACTATCTATTGAAAAATTAACTTTAGCGTCTAAATCAAAAGTAACATCCTCATCCTTATTGCAAGCAGCAAAAAAGAGACTAAGAACAATACCTAGAAATAGTAATTTTAAACGCATAATTATTTTGCAAATGCAATTGCTGCTATACTTAATTTTTTAATTCCCGCTGTTAATAATGCATTACCGCAGGCTTCTAACGTTGCTCCAGTAGTAATTACATCATCCACTAACAAAACGTGTAGGTTTTCTATTTGTTTTGCCTGATGAATCTCAAAAACCGACTGCATATTCTCGTAACGTACATATCTCGATTTTTTAGTCTGACTATCTGTAGATTTACCACGTAACAAATGATTAGGGCTCATTGGAATATCCAAAACTTCTGCAATTCCTTTAGCAATAAATTCACTTTGATTATAGCCCCTTAATCTTTCTTTTTTTGGATGTAGTGGAACAGGAATAATTAAATCGATATCATTATATACGCTATTTAATTTTAATCTTTCTCCTAAAAGATGGCCTAATCTTACACCAACTTCAGTTTGTCCCTTGTATTTTAGACTATGCATCAAATTTTGAACATTTGTGCCCTTTCTAAAATAAAGCATAGCCATAGCTGCATTGCAGGGTAATCGACCCCATAATTGTTTAGCAACCGAATTATCGTTGTATAAATGATAGTCTGTATAAGGTAAATCGTACAAGCATTTTATGCAAATTTCCTTTTCTCCGTAATATAGATGCGTACCACAGGCATTACACAACTCTGGAAAAAGTAATCCAATTATGTCTGTGGCTAAACGTTTTACAGCTATCATAATTCAATTTAGTAAAAAATAATAGAGAATGGAAAATAGAAGTAAAAGAATGGAAAGATAGGTCTTCGACAAGCTCAGACTGGCAATTGCTTATTGGAAACTAAAAATTAACTTTCGGCAGTTTCCTTAACCGCTAATTGTCCACAAGCTGCATCAATATCTTTACCGCGGCTACGCCTGATGTTTGTATTGACACCATGGTTGCGCAAATACGCGGCAAAAGCATCAATTTTATCGCCTTCTGCATTAATGAAATCTGCAAATTGAATAGGATTATATTCGATGAGATTTACTTTACAAGGCACATGTTTGCAAAACTTAACTAATTCCATTGCATCTTGAATTTCATCATTAAAATTATTGAAAACGATGTATTCGTAAGTAACTGGATTTTTAGTTTTTTGGAAATAATATTTAAGTGCTTCAGCCAATGCTTTTAAGGAATTATGCTCAGTTATTGGCATAATTTCATGACGTTTTACATCGTTTGCCGCATGTAGAGAAAGCGCTAAATTGAACTTTACGCCATCATCGCCTAGTTTTTTTATCATTTTGGCAATACCAGCAGTAGAAACGGTAATCCGTTTATAACTCATGTTTAAACAGTCTGGCGACGTAATTCGTTCAATTGATTTAAGTACATTCGCATAATTCAATAAAGGCTCACCCATACCCATGTACACAATGTTTGTGAGTGGAATATTGTAATTTTTTTTCGCCTGTTGATCTATTAAAACAACCTGATCGTAAATTTCATCAGCGTTTAGATTCCGCTTGCGATCCATATAACCTGTTGCACAAAATTTACAGGTTAAGCTACAGCCAACTTGCGAACTCACACAAGCTGTCATGCGTTCTTCTGTAGGAATTAAAACACCTTCAACTATGTTGCCGTCGTATAAACGAAATGCATTTTTAATAGTATGATCGTTACTAAATTGAGCGCTGTTTATTTCAACAACGTTGATGGAATAATTATCATCTAGCTTTTTGCGAAGATCTTTTGACAGATTACTCATTTCTTCAAAACTTCTGGCAGATTTCTCCCAAAGCCATTGATAGACTTGTTTTGCTCGGTAAGCAGGCTCCTTCATTTCCAAGAAATGTTGTTGCAAACTTGGCAAATCCAACGAACGAATATCTATTTTTTTAGTGCTCAGCATTAAGTGCAAAGGTAATTATTTTTGTGTTATGAGTTAGGGATCGAATGTGATGAGTATTAATTTCAATTATAAAATGACTTTATATACAGACATTTAACTCAGCTTATAAAGCTCGACCTATTTCCTTTTAGGGCTACGCGTTTTTGCGCCAGGCGCACCAGATTTTCCATTTGATGGACGAGTTGGTCTTTTACTAGGGCCGGACTTAAACCAATCGCTACTATTTGCATTACCTTTAAATGAGCTATTCCCTTTAGAATCTCCTTTAGGTTTTGATGAGCCACGAGTTTTCTCTTTAGCAAAGCGTTGTGCAGGTTTTTCTTCTTTTTCTGCTGCTGATTTTTTAGTAACTCTTTTTGGTACAACTGGTTTTTCAGAACTAGATTTAGCGACTAATTTGAATATTTCAGTTTGTTCTTCTTCAGTTAATTCTCTCCAGTCGCCTACAGCTAAACCTTTAAGTGTAATATTCATAATGCGTGTTCTTTCCAACTTCGTTACTTCGAAGCCGAAATATTCACACATCCTACGAATTTGACGGTTTAGACCTTGTATCAATGTAATTTTAAAAATGAAAGAACTCTCTTTTGTTACTTTACATTTTTTAGTCATCACACCCAACACTGGAACACCTTTACTCATTCCTTCAATAAATTGATCGGTTAAAGGTTTATTTACAGTTACGATGTATTCTTTCTCGTGATTATTACCAGCACGTAAAATCTTATTAACTAAATCTCCATTATTGGTTAAAAATATTAATCCTTGAGAATCCTTATCTAATCTTCCAATAGGAAAAACACGCTCACTATGGTTTACATGATCAACAATGTTTCCTTTAACATTAGCTTCTGTAGTGCTGGTGATGCCAACAGGTTTGTTATATGCTAAAAGAATAGAGTTCTCTGCTTGTTTAGGCTCAATGGTATTGCCATTAACACTTACTATATCGCCAAAAAACACCTTATCGCCTACTTTGGCTTTACGACCGTTAATAAAAACTTGACCTTGCTCAATATACCTATCAGCGGCTCTTCTTGAGCATAAACCGCTTTCGCTAATGTATTTGTTTAACCGTGTTGTAGAATCAGACATTGAGTAGAATTAGTAATTTAACTACAAAGTTAACATTTTAACACATCTATAGAGTACAACCAGATAGAAACATAGGCCCATCGTTATAAATCTGATGTGCCTATGTGAAAATGGTTTAAAAATTTTGATCGTCGGCGGTTGGTCCATAACTGGAAGGAACAGGGATATTTAATAAACGGAAATAAACTCCTAATTGTGCTCTGTGGTGAGTTGTTTGACTAAATGCAATGCGAATAATTCCATATTTATCCATATCACTCAAAATTTGTTCACCATTACGCAAAACCCATCTTTTGATTAAATCTTCTTCTTTTGCTTTCGCCAATTCTTCTTTTGCGCCCTCATAACTTTTTTCAAATATTGCTAGCAACTCATCATTATTGTTTACTACAATTGGTTCGTAGGGGGCGGTGGCAAAATCTAACTCATCGGTTGTTAAACCTAAGCTTATCCAACTAGGCAACTCTGCAATATGAGTTGACAGTGGCATCATTTTCATGCTTTTTTCATGTGGAGCCCATTGTGCTTTATCAAATGGAACCAACGCTAAAAATTTACGAGTAGTTTGCGCTTCGCTTTCTAATTCTTTTAATAAAAATTCAATAATATTCATAATTTCTCTGTTTTATAGAACAAAGAAAAGTAGAGCGACTGACAACCCTATGGCAGTGTGAAAAAAGAAATTAAAAAATATTAATAATTAACAGGCAGTAGTTTCATATAGTCGTTTAAAGACATATGCGCAGCTCTTCTGAAAGGAATTTCAGTGCAATGTATATTGATCATATTATTTAGTTTAAAATCGCGATACTCATTTCTTAAATGGCACCAGGCAATTAAATGCCAACTAAACGCATAAAAAATTAATCCAATTGGTTCGATCTCCCTTTTGCTAATTTCTTCTTTGTTATTCTTATAGCTAATCTCGATAATACATTTTGCTGAAATTGCATTTTGCAACACTGATAAATAATCGAAATTATTAGTTAATCTTTCAGGTAACTGCAATTTTATGTTTTCATTTAAAAGCTCTAATTTTTCTTTTTGCGAAGTACGAAGTACAGTTTTAACCTTGTTTAATGCTGTTGTATAATGTTGTGTGATTGATTTATCGGCGAAACCCTCTAAAAAGCGTTCCATTAATAATAATGCATTTGCTTCATCCGAATTAAAGGAAATAGGGGGTAAAAAATAACCTTGCACAATAAAATATCCTTTGGCTTGCTCAAAACTTAAAGGAATTCCTTGTTCACCAAGCGCTTTCATATCCCTATAAACTGTACGCACACTAATGTTAAATTGACTAGCAATTTTTTCGGCAGTAACGTATTTTCTTGATTGCAAGAGTATTAAAATTCCAAAAAGTCTGTCAATTCGGTTCATCAATATTAGCTAATTTATCAATTGGCAAATTAGCTAATTATAGCGTAATTTGTTGCATGTATATCTCGGCAAATGTAGTTTATCCTGTAAGTAGTGCGCCTCTTAAAAATGGTGTAATTAAACTTAATGAAGATGGTCGTATTGTTGCTGTTTTAACGCAAGAAGAAGCGAATGGCATTGAAAATATTCAGCATTATGATGGTATTTTAGTGCCAGGTTTTGTTAATACGCATTGCCATTTAGAATTATCGCATTTGCGCCACAAAATTGCCGAAAAAACTGGATTGATTTCGTTTATTAAACAAATATTAAGTTTACGACAACAGCCAGAACAAGAAATTATTTCAGCAATGCAAAACGCTGATGAAGAAATGTACGAGAATGGAATTGTAGCTGTTGGAGATATTTCAAACTTGTTAATTTCTAAAGCTGTTAAATTAAATAGTAAAATTTATTATCACACATTTGTGGAAGTATTTGGATTTAATCGACCATCGGAACCAATTATAGAACAAGGATTGAGTTTAAAAGGAGATTTTGCGCCATTAAAGGCTTCAATTGTTCCACATGCACCATATTCCGTTTCTAGTTCGCTTTTTAATGAAATAGAAAAAGTAACACATGCCGAGGATATTTTAAGCATTCACAATCAAGAAACGAATGGAGAAAATGAACTTTTTGAAAAGGGAATTGGAAAATTCGCCGATTTTTTTGCCGAACTCGGGATAGCACAAAGTGATGCACATAATTCTGGCAAAAATTCTTTAAGTTATCACTTGCCCCAGCTTTCAACAAAAGTAAATACATTATTGGTTCACAATACATTTAGTAGCAAAGCTGATGTAGATTTTGCCCAAAAGAAACATCAAAAACTGTATTGGTGTTTATGTCCGAATGCTAATATTTATATTGAAAACACATTGCCTGATGTTAATTTATTAAAGGCTGAGAACTTAAAAATCACCTTAGGAACAGATAGTTTAGCGAGCAATCATCAGTTAAATATTTTGACCGAAATGCAAACTTTACAAGAACGTAAAAATGTTCCATTTGAAGAATTGCTAAAATGGGCAACATTAAATGGTGCAGAATTTTTAGGGATTGAAAAGCAATATGGAAGCTTGGAAGTGGGCAAAAAGCCTGGTATAGTTTTAATCATCAATGCTGAAAACAGAATTATTAATAAAGAAACAACTATAAAACGTTTATTTTAGCAAAATGGCTAATCGCATTACCACTCTTTTTAACATAAAATATCCAATTATTCAGGCTGGTATGGTTTGGTGCAGCGGTTGGAAATTAGCCGCAGCAGTTTCTAATGCTGGCGGTTTGGGCATTATTGGAGCAGGTTCTATGTATCCAGAAGTTTTGCGCAAGCATATTCAAAAATGTAAGCTTGCTACGTCAAATCCTTTTGCCGTAAATGTGCCGTTGCTTTATCCAAATGTTCAAGAAATTATGAATATTTTGGTTGAAGAGGGTGTTAAGATTGTGTTTACTTCAGCGGGTAATCCAGCAACGTGGACTTCATTTTTAAAGGGTAAAGGCATAATAGTAGTTCATGTAATTGCTAATACTAAATTTGCTTTAAAGGCACAAGAATGTGGAGTGGATGCCATAGTAGCCGAAGGTTTTGAAGCTGGCGGGCACAATGGAAGAGAAGAAACCACAACTTTATGTTTAATCCCGATGATAAAAACGGCAGTTAAAATTCCTGTAATTGCTGCGGGTGGTATTGGTAGTGGAAAAGCGATGTTGGCAGCTTTTGCATTAGGAGCGGATGCTGTTCAGATAGGTTCGGCTTTTGCTGTTGCCGAAGAATCATCAGCACACCCTAACTTTAAAGAAAAAATTATTGCTTCTGCCGAAGGCGATACCAAATTACGAATGAAAAAATTGGTGCCTGTTCGCTTACTTAAAAATGAATTTGCAGATGTTGTTGCACAAGCTGAGGCGCAAGGTGCAACGACCGAAAAATTAATTGAACTGTTAGGTAGAGCAAGAGCAAAATTAGGCATGTTTGAAGGTGATATGGAGCAGGGTGAATTGGAAATTGGACAAGTATCAGCAATGCTGGATGAAATAAAACCTGCTGCAGATATTTTACAGGAGATTTGGAATGAGTTTTTAGTAGAGAAAGAAAAATTGAGTGAAATGGATTTTAATTCATAAAAATGAATACAAAAATAATAATGTCTCTAAGTGCTATTGTAATGGCAATTGTAGGTTTAACTTGTTCTTTTATGCCAGATGAAATTTTAACCTATTTTAGCCTTCCTAATGCTGTAGGTCTTTCATTAATTATTCAGATTTTAGGCGCTATCTATTTGGGTTTTGCATTTTTAAATTGGATGGCGAAATCAAATTTAATTGGTGGTATTTATAGTAAGCCAATTGCTATTGGAAATTTTATGCATTACATGATGGCCAGTTTAACGATGCTTAAATTTTTTATGGCGCACCCAGATTTAAAGTTAATTCTTATTCCACTTATTATATATGCGATATTTGCATTCGTATTTGGGAAAATAACTTTTGGTAGTCCAATTTAATAGATTATGGTTTTAAAAAGAATATTAGCCGCAATAACGGTGATTTTGGTAATAATTGCCATTATTTTGGTAAACAAAAGAGCTAAAAATCAAGTTACAAACGGCAAGGCAAAAACGGAAATCGAATTAAATAAGTAGAATAAATGAAACACATCAATATTATTGTAACTGGTAAGGTGCAAGGCGTTTTTTTTAGGGCAAGCACAAAAGCTGTAGCAGATCAGATGGGGGTAAAGGGCTTGGTAAAAAATGAAAAAGATGGATCAGTTTATATTGAAGCAGAGGCAGATGAAACTACATTAGAGGTATTTGTAGATTGGTGCAAAGAAGGACCAGATAAAGCTAAAGTAGAAAATGTGCAAGTTCTAGATGGAGAACTTAAAAATTATCGCAACTTTGAAGTTGTAAAAAAGAACTTACTTTGGTAAGTGCATAACAGCTTGAATGTTACAGCTACTACCTAACAAAAAATCAAAAATTTAATCAAGAGTAAATTGTCTGTATATAAAAAATTTCTTGGGCAAACAGCTGTCTACGGCATTAGTACCGTGCTTTCTCGACTATTCAATTTTATTTTAACTCCAATTTACACAAAAGTATATGCTAAAAGTACGTATGGTATTTTTACTAATATGTATGCAAATGCATCGTTAATTAATGCTGTTTTGGCGTTTGGTATGGAAAGTACTTACTTTCGTTATTTGAATAAATTCGAAGATAAAAAGCAAGAAGTTTATAACAATTCGTTTTTGTGCATTGCATTTATCTCTACTCTTTTTCTTATTACGGGATTAATTTTCTCCACATCTATTGCAACATATTTAGCTGGAAAACCAAGTGAACTTGCAGATTATAAAATCTACGTAAGCTTTTTCTTATGGATTTTATTTATTGATGCCATTTGTGTAATTCCATTTGCAAAACTGCGGGCAGATGAAAAAGCTGTAAGTTATAGTATCGCTAAATTTTTAAATATTGGTTGTTTTGTGGGCTTTAATCTTGTATTTATTTTTTTGGTGCCGGCAATAATCAAACATCATTGGTTTGGGGCAGAATGGCTGGCTTCATGGTACCGCGAAAAATGGATTGGATATGTTTTCCTCTCCAATTTAATTGCCAGTTTAGCTACTTTTATTTATTTGTTGCCAGAGTTTTTAAAATTACAGTTCAAGTTCGATAAAAAATTGTTTGGCACCATGTATTCGTACAGTTGGCCAATATTGGTAGCCAATTTGTCGTTTATTGTGAATGAAAATCTAGATAAAATTGTGCTAAAGAAACTATTGCCTATTGATATTGCCGATGGAGAAGTCGGTATTTATGGAGCCGTATGTAAAATAGCTATTTTCTTAAGCATATTTATTACCGCATTTAGACTTGGAGCAGAACCTTTTTTCTTTAGTCATGCTAAAAATGAAAACGCAAAAAAAACTTACGCTACCATTCTACATTATTTTGTAATTGCATTAGCCATAATTTTTATTGGATTAGTTGCCAATATCGATATCCTTAAGTTCTTCATTAGTAGGGATGCAAAGCATTTAGCCGAATATTGGGTTGGTTTGCCCGCAATACCTTATTTGCTTTTCGGTTATGTTTGTTTAGGTATTTACATGAACCTTTCTGTGTGGTATCGTTTATCAGATCAAACCCGGTTTGGGCTATATATTTCCGTTGCAGGAGCTGCAATAACTATTGTATTAAATATTATCCTTATCCCAAAATATAGCTATATGGGTTCTGCTTGGGTAAGTATGTTGGCCTATTTTGTAATGATGGTTTTATCGTATGTATTGGGACAAAAATATTATCCAATTCCATATAATTTGAAAAGAATTTTAACCTACCTCATTATTTCAACTGCAATGGTATTCTCCTCATTTTTTATGTTTAACCATAATATTTACATTGGTAACGCCATGCTGATGGCCTTTATAATAGGAGTTTTTTATTTTGAAAAAGACGATTTAAAGAGAATATTGAAAAGAAACTAAACTATGCAAATCAAAATCATCAATCACTCTACACACCCTTTACCTGCTTATGAAACTGCTCATGCTGCAGGTATGGATTTAAGAGCTTTTACGCCAGAACAAATCACGATTAAACCTTTGCAACGTCTTTTAATTCCAACAGGTTTGCACATAGAACTACCCATTGGCTACGAAGCGCAAATTAGGCCGCGTAGCGGATTAGCATTTAAACATGGAATTGGAATTGTAAATTCTCCAGGAACAATTGATGCTGATTATCGTGGAGAGATTAAAGTGTTGTTGGTAAATTTATCAGATACAGATTTTGTAATTAATGATGGTGATAGAATTGCACAAATGGTCATTGCAAAGCATGAAACCATTAGTTGGGAAACTGTAGAAGAATTAAGTGATACGGCTCGTGGTGCGGGAGGATATGGTCACACAGGGAAGTAATTTTCAGTTGGCAGTTTGCAATTAACAATTTAGCAATACAACAATAAATGAAGTTTAAACTCACATTCCTTTTCTTGTTTTTTGTAAATGGGTTACTATTTGCACAAGAATCGCCAGCTCAAGAAACCAGAGAAGGAAATGTAGTAAAGGAACTTTTTTTTGCCGGACTAAAAGAGAAAATGGCAGATAATTATGCCAATGCTAGCTTAAGTTTCTCTAAAATCTTAGCAATTGATCCAAAAAATGATGCAGCATATTTCGAACTCGCATCACTCAATTATCGTCAAAACAAGTTATTAGATGCCGAAACTGCAATTAAACAAGCAATTAGTTTAAATCCTAAAAATATCTGGTATTTAAAACTTCAAACAGAAATCTATAAGCGAAATGGCAATATGGATGCATTAGTTAATGTTTTTAATCAGCTTATTCAATTATCTCCAGAAACTGATACTTATTATTTTGATAGAGCAAACGCACTTTTCATTGCTGGAAAAACAGAAGATTCGGAAAAAGCTTATGAAGAAATAGAACAAAAATTTGGTAGCTCTAAAGAATTAACCTTTGCAAAGCAACGACTAACTATTCAAGGAAATGATGCGCCAAATAATGACTCCATAAATAAACTATTAGCAGAAAACCCGACAGATGTTAAAAGTTATCTTTATTTAAGTGGTGTTTTATTAGAAAAGGATAAAAAAGAAGAAGCATTAGCACTTCTACAAAAAGCGAAAGTGCTAGAACCTGATAATTATGAAGTTGATTTGGCAATGGCCGATATTTATAATTCGCAAAAGAAAAACGAATTAGCAATTATTTCATTGAAATCTGCTTTTGTACATCAGGCTATGCCTATTGCGAGTAAACTTAAAATTGTGAGTTTAATGCTTCCGAGATTTAACAATCAAACTGTAGTTAAAGATGCTACAGATTTAATACAAATTGCGGTAAAAACTCATCCAAATGATCAGAAGTTAGTTGTTTTATATGGAGATGTGTGGTATCAACAAAACAATTTAAGTGCTGCGAAAGAACAATATTTAGCTGCCTTAAAAATCTCAGATCAGATTTATGCAGCTTGGGAAAAATTGCTGGGTATACAAACATTATTGGGTCAATATAAAGAGGCAATTAAAACTGGTGAAGAAGCACTTTCAATTTATCCTAATCAGGCAATATTGTATTATTATAGCGCATTTGCTTTGCATAGAAATGGACAAAATGCAGAAGCTGGACTAGAAATAAAGTCTGCTTTGCAGCTTGATCCAGATGATACGAATTTAAAAGCGATGATCTTTGCTTTACAAGCAGAAGTATTAATCGATCAGGAAAAATTAAAAGAAGCAGATGTAGCATTTGATAAAGCAATTTCTTTAGCTCCAGATAATTATTTAACACTAAGTAATTATGCTTATTATTTAGCGTTAAGAAATCAGAATTTGAGCAAAGCAGAAATTTTAGCAGAGAAATCTGTAAAAGCTTTACCTAAAAACGCATCAATATTAGATACTTATGCATTAGTGCTTTTGAAACTTGGAAAACATGATGAGGCACTTATTTGGATGGAAAAGGCTTTGCAAAACAATGAGGCTTCAAATCCTGTTTATTTAGAGCATTATGGCGATATTCTTTTCTTAAAAGGAGAGAAGGATAAAGCGGTAATGCAATGGCAAAAAGCCAAACAAGCAGGAAATGTATCCGAAAAATTAAACAAGAAGATCAATGAAAAGAAATATATTAAATAGCCTTTTATTAGCTGTATTAGTAGTATTAGGTGTTGGGTGTAGAGCAAAAAAGGTAATTGTTGCTACGCCACCAGCTGGACAAACCGACGTGCTAAAAGTTGACAAGAAATCGGAAAATTTAGCGTTATTAAAAAGTAAAGATCTTTCGTTTACTACACTAGCTTTAAGAGGAAAAGCTGCATTAGACATTAATGGTGATGAAAACAATGTAACCATGATTATCAGAATACAAAAAGATAAAAAGATTTGGGTAAGTGTTACTGCAATTGCTGGTATAGAGGTTGCAAGAGCTGTCATTACCCCTGATAGTTTATTGATATTAGATCGTTTACATAAGAAATTCACCAAAAAACCATTTAGTTATATTTACAACTACACCAATAAGCAAATCAATTTTGATTTATTACAAGCGGTATTTTCTGGCAATACAATAAAGGATTTCATGGTGGAAAAATCGGCATTGGTTCAAGAAAATGGTGTTTGGGTTTTGAGCGGCACAACTGGAGATTTAGCTTATCGCAGTTTGTTTAATACGCTGTTAAAAACTGAAGAAACTAACTTAAACGATGCAAAAGCAGCGCAGGCATTTAAGGTAACTTATGGAAATTATACGCCAGTAAATAATGCATTATTCCCTTCTAGCCTGAAAATCAATTCTATGTCAGGTGATAAAAAAATAAATATAAATATCGATTTTATTAAAATAGAAAGTAATACTACAGTTGATTTTCCTTTTACCGTTCCTAAAAGTTTTGAGGTAATCAACTAATTTTTTATATTTTTGGTCTAATGAAGTTAAAACAACTACTCCTTTCCTTATTGTTTTTAGCGGTTTGTTCAAGCAGTTTTGCACAATCTAGTAAAGAACTTACTCGCAAAAAAGAAGCACTACAAAGAGAAATCGAATTAGCGCAAAAAAACCTGAATCGGACTACAAATGGTAAAAAACTAACATTAACACAAATTAATGCAATAAAAGCACAAGTTCGATTGATGCAAGAGAAAATCTCGACCATCAATTCTGAAATGAAAAATTTGGATAACCAAATTACAGAAAACACTGGTAAAGTACATAATCTGCAAACTCGTTTATCAGATCTGAAGAAGGAATATGCTGCAATGATCAGATTTGCTCAGCGCAATAAGAATTCATACGATAAAATGATGTTTATTTTTGCAGCAAAAGATTTTAATCAGGCTTATAAACGCATTAAATACTTACAGCAATTTGGTCAATACCGCAAAAAACAGGCTTCTTATATTCAAGGTACTGAAAAGGATTTAAGCAATAAAATTGTTGTATTAGATCAAGACTTAAAGAATAAGAATAACTTACTAAAAGAACAGGTGAATGAAAAAGGTAAGTTAGATAAAAAGAAAAACGAACAAGCAGTTGTACTAAATCAATTAAGTAAACAAGAGAAACAGTACAAACAAGATATTTCTAAAAAGAAACAGCAACAGGCAACAATAGATAGAGAAATTAGAGCAGCTATTCAGCGAGAAATTGCATTGGCTAAAAAGAAAGCTGAAGATGAGCAAAGAGAAAGAGATCGTATCGCAGCAGCAAAAGCAAAGTCTGAAAATAAGCCTGCGCCAGTTGCTACATCAACAAAATCTCAAACAAATAGCGAAGCTTTAAGAGCTACACCAGAAGCCGCTAAACTTTCAGCAGCTTTTGAAAACAATAGGGGTAGCTTGCCCTCTCCGGTTGCAAATGGATATATCACCGCCCATTTTGGTTCTTATATGGTAGACCAAGCCTCTGGTCGTAACGAAGGTGTAAAATATCAAACAAGTGAAGGCGCTGCGGTTAGAGCGGTTTTTAATGGTAAGGTCACTACTATTTTTGACAAGTTTGGAAAGTATTATGTAATCATAAAACATGGTGAATATTTCACAGTTTATGAAAATTTAAAGAGTGTTAGTGTAAGCAGAGGCGATGATGTAAGTACTAAACAAACCATTGGCACTGCGGGTACAACAGATGGTGTTCCAGAAGTTGGTTTCCAAATTCATAGGGGTAGCGTGGCACAAAATCCTGAAAGTTGGATTGCACGATAAACCATTAGGAAATTTATTTGTCTATATTTGTATAAAAATCAATTAGAGATGTATTCAGGCGTATTATTGGAGTTCTTAAACATGGGTGGCGGAGAGGTTGCACTCATTATGGTGGCTGTACTTTTGTTATTTGGAGGTAAAAAATTACCAGAATTAGCAAGAGGCTTAGGAAAAGGAATTAGAGAGTTTAAAGATGCGTCGGAAGGTGTCAAGCGTGAAATCCATCGTAACATTAATTCCGTAGATATAGACAACGAATTAAAAGCGGAAGAAGAAAATCATGCACAACGTCATCATCCAATAGAAGATGAAACTTTAGCTCATGACGTACCTTCTACTGATGAAATTAAAACACTTCCTATACAGGATGCTGTTGATGAAAAAAATAAGGAGACTTATTCTTAAGAAGAGTTTCAATTAACTAGATTAAAAAAATTAAAATAAATCCAATGGCACAACCTACAATTTTAGTAGCCGGTTTAGGTACAGGTGAGATAGTATTAATAGTTTTAGCACTTTTATTATTATTTGGTGGTAAGAAAATTCCTGAATTAATGCGTGGTTTAGGTAAAGGCGTTAAAGAATTTAAAGACGGAAAAGATGGTTTAGATGAAGGTGGTAACCCAACCAGAACTAACGAAAACAAACCACTTTAGTCTGCATTCATTTTTGTCTTTTAAATTTAAGTTTTGAAGAAATATACCTCTTTAAAAGAGATACAAGGAGAACTTGCGCAAAAAGAACTCGTTTTACCTGAGCTTTTATCATACTACTTTAAGCAGATAGAAAAAAATGAACACCTCAATGCATTTAATGAGGTGTTTTTTGATTCTGCAACAAAGCAGGCAAACCTTGTGCAACAAAAGATAGTAGAAGGTAAGCAAGGCAAATTGGCTGGTATGATAATCGGTATTAAAGATAATATCTGTTATATAGACCATAAAGTTTCTGCATCTTCAAAAATGTTGGAAGATTTTGTCGCTCCTTATTCTTCAACCGTAGTCAATCGTTTATTGCAAGAAGATGCCATAATTATTGGCAGATTAAATTGTGATGAATTTGCTATGGGAGGCTCTAATGAAACATCTTATTTTGGTGTAGTAAAAAACGCAGCAGATGAAGATCGAGTTGCTGGTGGCTCATCGGGAGGTTCAGCAGTTGCTGTACAAGCAGATATGTGTTTAGCCGCTTTAGGTACAGATACAGGCGGATCCGTTCGTCAACCTGCCGCATTTTGTGGTTGTATTGGCTTTAAACCTACTTACGGCCGTATTTCTCGCTACGGAGTTATTGCCTATGCCTCTTCATTTGATCAAGTAGGTACACTTACATCTTCTGTTAGTGATGCTGCTTTATTATTGGAGGTATTAGCTGGAGTAGATGATGCAGATAGTACAGTTTCATCAATACCAGTTCCAGCTTATTCACAGCATCTTTCACAAAGTGGGAAAAAGAAAATAGCAGTTTTAAAAGAGACAATTGAAAATGATGCACTAGATTCAGAAATAAAGTCTGCTATTTTAACAGCTATTGAAACATTGAAAATTCAAGGTCACCATGTTGAATATGTATCCTTCGATTTATTAGATTATTTAGTGCCCGCATATTATGTGTTAACTACTGCAGAAGCATCAGCTAATCTTTCACGTTATGATGGTGTTCATTATGGCTATAGAAATACACAAGCAGAAAGTCTTAATCAATTGTATAAAACCTCAAGAGCAGAAGGTTTTGGAGAAGAAGTAAAAAGAAGAATTTTACTGGGCACTTTTGTTTTAAGTGCTGGATATTATGATGCATATTATCAAAAAGCACAACAAGTGCGAAGACTGATTAGGGAAAAAGTGGAAGCTTTACTCAGCGATTTTGATTTTTTACTTAGCCCTGTAACACCAACTTCGGCATTTAAAATTGGCGAAAATATGCAAGATCCATTGGTGATGTATATGGCAGATATTTATACAGTATTAGCTTCCTTAGCTGGTATTCCTGCAGTTGCGTTACCTTTAGGCAATAATAAAAAAGGTTTACCGTTAAGTGTTCAATTAATGACCAAACACTTTAACGAACAAGAACTGCTTTCATTATCACATCGTTTTTTAAACGAAGTTAGTTAGCTTAATTCTAAAATTGATTTGCAAAGATTGCCTATGAAAAAAGTAGTACTAATTGTATTGAGTTTTTTGGCTTTTTTAAGCGCCACGGCACAAACTCCTAAAAGAATTATACAAAGTGATACACTTTTAAAAAATATTATTGCCCCATTACCATCAGATACTATTGCAGTTCCGGTTATCGACAAGCCTTTATTTTTTAATCAGAATCTAATTTATAAGCTTCGCTTAGATTCTATTCAAAAAATTGTACCGCTTAGTTACAATGAATACGTACAAAATTTCATAGATATCTATAGTAGACGTAAAGATATGATGGGCAAAATGTTAGGCTTATCAACCTACTACTTTCCAATATTCGAAAGAGCACTTAAAGCTTATAATATTCCTGCTGAAATTAAATATTTGCCCATAATAGAATCATCAATGAACCCTCATGCGATATCAAGAGTTGGGGCAACAGGCATGTGGCAGTTTATGTTTAGCACTGCAAAAGCATATGGTTTAAACATGGATAATTTTGTAGATGAACGCAAAGATCCTATTCAAGCAAGTTATGCTGCGGCAGCATATTTTAGAGATGCATACGAAGAACTTGGCGATTGGCTTTTAGCTATTGCAGCTTATAATTGCGGTAAAGGAAATGTAACACGTGCCATTGATAAAGCTGGCTCAAGAGATTTTTGGGTGATACGTTCATATTTACCAAAAGAAACAAGAGATTACGTTCCAGCTTTTATTGCAGCTGTTTACGTAATGAATTATGCGAGTACTCATGATATTGCGAAACAAAATCCTGCTATCAATTTTAAAACTGATACAATTCAGGTTAACCACTTTGTGGCTTTAGCCGATGTGGCAAAGGCAATAAATTACGATGAATCAACTTTATTTGGCTTAAATCCTTCCTATAAAAAGAAAATAGTAAACGGAACTACAGGTTTACCTAAAAGGATAATTTTACCAAGAGTAGAACATGCTGATTATGCAAAAGTTTATGATGTTTTAAATGCTGATATTGAAACAGAAAGAGATGTTATCTTAGCATCAACGGATGATGTTAGAGATTTGCGTAAAAAAGTAATTAGTAAACCAACAGCTCAAATCACCTATTATAAAGTTAAGCCAAATCAAAGTTTAGGAAGCATTGCTGATCTTTATAATGTAGAAGTACAAGATTTAAAAGTTTGGAATAGATTGAAGAGTAATACCGTTATTCCAGGACAAAAATTAAAAATCTACGGTGCTTTACCAGCTCTAAAACCATTAAAGAAATCAGTTTATATTACTTATAAAGTAAAACTAGGTGATACTTTATCTGGTATAGCCGAAAAGTTTGATGGTGCTACGGTAGCTAATATTAAGAAAGTTAACGGTTTAACTAAAGTAACTCTACAGCCCGGCATGTTGTTAAAAATTAAAGGGTAGGTTTTAGTATTAGTTTTGCTGTGTTTCCTGCAACCTTAAATAATTGCACAGCTTTCTACTTAATAAACCCGATGGTATTGAACACGTAGTTCCTGACCTTTAGGTTGGGACGAAGTAAAACGTACATCGGGATTGCCTTTAATTGATGATTTACTTTTGCTTTTCTAATCCTTAAAATTCATATATTACCATAAAAATAATTGTAACTTTGCCCGTTACCAAAAAGTATTTTATGAGTAAAACGAATAGAAAACAAGACGCTTTAGATTACCACTCGCAAGGGCGACCAGGGAAAATTCAGGTTGTACCTACAAAACCTTATTCTTCACAAAGAGATTTAACCTTGGCTTATTCGCCAGGTGTGGCGGAGCCTTGTTTGAAAATTGCAGATAACAAAGATGATGTATATAAATATACTGCTAAGGGCAATTTGGTTGCTGTAATTAGTAATGGTACAGCAGTTTTAGGTTTAGGAGATATTGGTCCGGAAGCAGGCAAGCCTGTAATGGAAGGTAAAGGTTTGTTATTTAAAATTTTTGCTGATATTGATGTATTTGATTTAGAATTGGATACTAAAAATGTAGATGATTTTGTAAAAATTGTAAAAGCATTAGAACCAACTTTTGGCGGGGTAAATTTAGAAGATATCAAAGCGCCAGAATGTTTTGAAATTGAACGCCGATTAAAAGAAGAAATGAACATTCCGGTGATGCATGATGACCAACATGGTACCGCAATTATTTCTGCGGCTGCATTATTAAACGCATGCGATTTGCAAAAGAAAAAGATGGATAAGATCAAAATTGTGGTGAATGGCGCTGGTGCCGCTGCAATTTCTTGTTCTCGTTTATATGTTTCACTAGGAGCAAAAAAAGAAAATATTATAATGTGCGACAGGAGTGGCGTTATTCGTCACGATCGTGAAAATCTAGATGCAATAAAAAGAGAGTTTGCAACAACTCGTAAAATTGATACGCTGGAAGAGGCCTTAAGAGATTCTGATGTATTTATCGGACTTTCATCAGCAGATTGTGTAACTGCTGAAATGTTAAAATCGATGGCTAAAAACCCTATCGTTTTTGCAATGGCAAACCCAAATCCAGAAATTGCGTACGATTTAGCCATCAGTTCTCGTAAAGATTTGATTATGGCAACGGGTCGTTCGGATTACCCTAATCAAGTGAATAACGTATTGGGTTTCCCATACATATTTAGAGGAGCGTTGGATGTTAGAGCAACCAGCATTAACGAAGAAATGAAAATTGCTGCGGTTCGTGCGATTGCCGAATTAGCTAGAAAAACTGTTCCTGAAGCAGTAAATATGGCTTACAACGCTCGTAATATTAAATTTGGAAAAGAATACATCATTCCAAAACCAATGGATTTTCGTTTAATGACCAATGTTTCTATGGCTGTTGCGAAAGCGGCTATCGAATCTGGTGTTGCTCGTAAAACGATTACAGATTGGGATGCATATGCAGAAGAATTGAAACGTCGTTTAGGAATGGATGATTCAATTATGCGTGCCATTACTAACAAAGCTAAATCTGCACCTAAACGTGTGGTATTTGCAGAAGCAGATAATTATAAAATTTTAAAGGCTGCTCAAATTGTTAAGGATGATAATATTGCAATTCCTATTTTATTAGGGAATAAAGAAGTAATTCAGCAAATTATAAATGAAAATGCGTTAGATCTTGAAGGTGTTGAAATTATTGAACCAGCTCTAGAGCCAGAACGTATGAAGAGATATGCTGAATTACTTTATCAGAAGAGACAGCGTAAAGGTGTAACATTATTCGAAGCTCAAAAATTATTACGTGATCGTAATTACTTTGGTGCATCTATGGTAGAGTTTGGTGAAGCCGATGCCATGATTTCGGGTTTAACTAAAAACTATGTTTCTACCATTAAGCCTGCTTTACAAGTAATAGGTATAGAAGAGGGTGTGGGGCGTGTGGCAGGTATGTACATGATGATGACTCCTAAAGGTCCTGTATTCTTTGGTGATACTACTGTAAATGTAGATCCAACGGCAGAGGAATTGGTAGGTTTAACATTATTGTTAGAAAAATCAGTACGGAAATTTAATATCCAGCCAAGAATAGCTTTATTATCTTATTCTAACTTTGGTTCAAACCAAGGTATTATTCCAGAAAAAGTAAGAAAAGCAGTAAATATCTTGCATGAAAAACATCCAAATATCATTGTGGATGGAGATATGCAAGCGAATTTTGCGATAAACAATGGACTATTGAAAGATAACTTTCCTTTCAGCCGTTTGGCAGATGCACCAGCAAATACATTAGTATTTCCAAACTTGGAATCTGGTAACATTGCCTATAAACTTTTGCAGGAATTAGGTGGTGCCGAAGCGGTAGGACCAATTTTATTAGGCTTAAAAAAACCTGTTCACATTGTGCAATTAGGTAGTTCTGTAAGGGAAATTGTAAATATGATTACCATTGCAGTTTTAGATGTACAAGGAAAAGAAGAAACATCAAATTCAATAAAAAGAAGAGGAATTTTAAATAGAATCGCTAAAAAATAAACGCTCATGTTTGCATATATTGATGGTAAGTTGACATTTAAGTGTCCAACATATATTGTTGTAGAAGCTGGGGGTGTAGGTTACCACATCAATATATCGCTAAATACCTATTCTGCTTTAGCTAATACTGAGCGTTGCAAGGTATATACTTGGTTGCATGTGAAAGAAGATGCACATACGCTGTATGGTTTCGCAGATGAAGGCGAAAGAAGATTGTTTTTACATCTAATTTCCGTTTCTGGTATTGGTCCAACTACATGCAGAATGATGCTTTCATCAATTACTCCTGTAGAAATTCAAAACGCAATTATACAAGCGGATGTTGCTTTAATACAGCAAATTAAGGGGATAGGTGCAAAATCTGCCCAAAGAATTGTATTGGAATTACAAGATAAATTAAAGAAAGAAGGGCCAGATACTTTAATTTCTATGCCGCTACATAATACAACTAGAGATGAGGCGTTATCTGCATTAATTATGCTCGGATTTGGGAAACAAGTTGCAGAAAAAGCCATTGATAATGCTCTTAAAAAGGCAGATCAGGATTTAACTGTTGAGCAAATGATTAAAATAGCTTTAAAAAATTTATAATTTATTTCGCTTGAGAAACGCACTTATTCTAAGTATTTTCTTGTTTTTTATTTTTGTTGGTAAGAGTTCCTTTTCTCAGGTTACGCCCTCACAATCGAGAGCTGATTCGTCAAAAAACTCTTTCAATTTACGTGAAAAGCAATATTTAGGCCTCAGAACCTTTACCAATCCATTTCAGACTTTACCCCAAAATATCAAAAGGGAAGTTGAATACGACGCACAAAATAAACGATATGTAATTACTGAACGTATTGGAGATAGGCTATACTCGCCTCCGCAATACTTAACTATCGAGCAATATTTACGATTAGTAAACAGTGAGATTAAACGGGACAACTGGCGTGTTTTATCGAATGCAGAAATTGCTGATGTCCGTAGGACAGGAATTATTCCTCAGGTAAAAATTAATAGTCGTGTTTTTGAAAAAATATTTGGCGGAACAACGATTGATATTCAACCTCGTGGAGATGCTGAACTTACATTTTTGGGCCGTGTAAATAAAAATGAGAATCCTTTATTTAACGAACGACAAAGGGTTCAAAGTAATTTCGATTTTAATCAGCGCATTCAAATGGATGTTGTTGGAGATATTGGAACGAAGATGAAAATCAAAATGAACTACAATACTGAAGCTCAATTTGATTTTGAAAATCAGGTTAAATTAGATTACACGGGTGGCAAAGATGATATTATTAAAAAAATTGAAGCAGGAAATGTAAGCTTACCTTTAAATAGTACATTAATTAATGGAACACAAGCCTTATTTGGAGTTAAAACTCAATTGCAATTTGGCAAACTAGATGTAGCAGCTGTATTTACTCAGCAGAAATCTCAATCTAAAGAGATACAAATAAATAATGGTGCCCAGCAAAATGAGTATAGAATTAGTGGGAGTGATTATGAAGCAAATAAGCACTACTTTTTAGCTAAATATTTTCGAGATAATTACAATAAGTCTTTATCAAATCCGCCAACAATTACTTCTGGAGTTTTAATTACAAAAATTGAGGTTTGGATTACCAATAAAACTGGTAACACACAAGATTCTCGAGATGTATTAGCTTTTCTTGATTTAGGAGAAAATCAGCCTTATAATACTGCACAAGTAATAGGTGGCTCATCGGTTTTACCTTCAGCTTTTACTAACCCAACTTTTCCTGCTCAATCCAATAATTTATTAGCGAATATTCCAGCAGATTCTAGACAAACAAATAGCAATAGTGTAATTTCTTATTTTGCGGCAAATGGTGCAACTGATAATTTTGCCAAGCTAACGTATGCTAGAAAATTGACCGATAGGGAATATAACTTTCAACCTCAATTGGGTTATATTTCCTTAAATAATGCGTTAAATGCAGATGAAGTCTTAGCTGTTTCTTATCGTTATACTTATAATGGAGTAGAGTATCAAGTAGGAGAGTTTTCTACTGACGTAGCTTTTGATCAGGCAACACCTAAAGTATTATACTCGAAATTATTAAAGAATGAAACGATAAAAACTAACTTGCCAACTTGGGATTTGATGATGAAAAACATCTATTCAATTGGAGGTTATCAAATTAGTAATCAAAACTTTAAACTTGATATTTTTAGGATTGATGATAAGACCGGAATAGAAACACCTTTAATAAGAGAAGGTACAAAAACTGCGTTAAAACAATATATTACTTTAACCAATTTAGATCAACTAAATCAGCAAAAGGAACGTAAACCAGATGGCGTTTTTGACTTTGAAGCTGAGGATAAACCTTTTGTAAATAATCAAAATCAACAAAATAGTCAAAGTAATTACTCGCCAACCGGAGCAGGGTTGAGTAGCTTAATTAACAATACAAATAGTGGCTATGTTACTATAGATCCTTTAAATGGAAGAGTAATATTTCCTTTGGTTGAACCATTTGGAAGCGATTTAGCGGCGAAATTTAATCTCCCAGCAGAACAAGCTTTAGCTGACAAATACACCTACCAGCAGCTCTATGATTCAACAAAGGTTGCTGCTCAACAACAATTTAGCAACAAAAATCTTTACGTTATAAAGGGAGCTTATCAATCTGAAATCGCATCAGAATTTTCTTTAAACTCTATCAATGTAACTGAAGGTTCGGTAAAGGTTTTTGCAGGAACAATTCCATTGCAAGAAGGCTCTGATTTTACAGTAGACTATCAAGGTGGACGCGTTAAAATTGTTAATACAGCATTGTTAACTTCTGGTCAGCCTATAAGAATTACTACAGAAAATAATGAGCTTTTTGGGCTGCAACAACGCTCGCTCTTCGGTACACGTTTAGATTATCACGTAAATAATAAATTGACTTTAGGAGGTACTTTTATGAACCTCACGGAAAAACCACTCACTCAAAAAGTGAATTATTTAGAAGAGCCAATATCAAATACCATATTCGGGTTCGATATGAATTATAGTTCTCCATCAAGGTTTTTAACCAAATTAGTTGATAAAATTCCATTTATATCTACGAAAGCTCCATCTAGTATTACATTTGGCGGAGAATATGCGCAGTTAATTCCAGGGCATCCTAGTGCTATTAATGCTAGTGGAGAAAAGGGTGGGGCAAGTTATTTAGATGATTTCGAGGCATCGCGTTCTATTATTGATCTTAAAAGTTCAGTGCCTTGGCAAATAGCAGGGACACCTCAACTTTTTCCAGAATCGCAATTGGTAGATAATTTGGCTTATGGTTACAATAGAGCAAAATTAGCTTTCTATAATATCGACCCTACATTTTACAATAAAAATTCTACCACAATACCTTCGAGTTTAAGGAACAATAGAGCCGAATTGTCTAATCATTATGTGAGAGAAATTATAGAACAAGAAGTTTTTCCATTTAAAGAAATAAGCACTGGGCAGGCTCTTAATTTGCCTACTTTAGATTTGGCTTATTATCCTAACATTCGTGGGCCTTATAACTATGCGACAACCGGTTTTTCTTCTAATGGCTTATTAACTAACCCTAAATCAAGATGGGGAGGTATTACTAGAAGAGTAGATATTAATGATTTTGAAGCCAATAATATTGAATATATCGAACTTTGGGTGATGGATCCATATATGTACAAACCTACATCGCAAGGTGGAGATTTGTATTTTAACATTGGAAATATTTCGGAAGACATTTTAAAAGATGGAAGGAAGGCGTTAGAAAATGGGTTGCCATCAAATGGAGATCCAACTAAATACGATGAGACCAATTGGGGCCGTGTAGCGAAGTTACAACCAGTTGTGCAGGCTTTTGACAATGATCCAGCTGCCAGAAAAGCACAGGATGTTGGTTTAGATGGGTTATCAAATTCGAATGAAAAAGTAAAATTTGCTGCATTGATTAATCAAATCAAATCACAATTGAATCCTGATGCAGCACAAGATTTTGAAGACGATCCATCATCTGATGATTACTCTTATTTTAGAGGAACTAACTTTGATAATAGTAATGCAGGTATTTTAAAGCGGTACCAAAATTACAATGGAACAGAAGGGAATTCTAAAACTTCGCAACAGTCTGCAGAAGAGTTAGGTTTAGAAAATTCGGCATCAACCTCGTTGCCAGACGGTGAAGACATTAATAGGGATAATAACATGACGCAGTCTGATGAATATTTTCAGTACAAAGTGTCTATGCGCCCTGGCGATTTAATTGTTGGCCAAAATTTTGTAACCGATAAAGTAGTCTCACAAGTGAAACTTGCTAATGGACAAACACAAAATTCAACTTGGTATCAAATTCGTATTCCATTAGCACAATACCAACAAAAAGTAGGCGGAATTCAGGATTTTAAATCGATACGATTTATTAGAATGTTTATGACCAATTTTGCTGATACAGCAGTTTTAAGATTTGCAAAAATTCAATTAGTAAGGGGCGAATGGCGACAATATAATGCTAAAAATGAGACTCTTCAAGTAATTGCCGATCCTTCATTATTGCCTGCAAGTCCTGATAATTCTACTTTAGAAGTTGCTACTGTAAATATAGAAGAGAACGGTAAACGCACACCAATACCTTACGTAGTGCCTCCAGGAATTGAGCGGGAACGTGATTTTAGCAATTATAGAGGAGATACTCGTCAAAATGAACAATCACTTGCTGTAATTATCAAAAGATTAAGAGATGGCTATGGAAGAGCAGCATTTAAAACTGCGATAAACGATTTTAGATCGTACAAGCGATTAGAAATGTATATCCACTTAGAAGCAATTAGTGGTTCCAATTTGAACGATAATGATTTAAGTGCATTTCTACGTATCGGTACCGATAATCAAGATAATTACTACGAATATAACCAGCCTTTAAAAGTTACATTACCGGGCACAAGTGATCCATATTCAATTTGGCCAGATCAAAATAAAATGGATATCGATTTAGAGTTATTTCAAAAAGCCAAAACAGCTAGAAATAATGCTAGAACTACTGGTGGATTACCTTGGCCAATAAACGTACCTTTTACCTACATAGATAAAGGGAATACTATCATTGTAAAAGGCCAGCCAGATATGAGTAAAGTTAGAGTTTACATGTTGGGGCTTAAAAATCCATTGCGTAATCCAGCTTCGCCAGCAGGCGATGATGGAATGGAGAAAAATGCACAGGTTTGGTTTAACGAACTTCGATTAACAGAATTTGATGAACGTGGCGGTTGGGCTGCAACGGCTAGAATGAATGCGAAATTAGCTGATTTTGCAGATTTAAATATCTCTGGCAGTAAATCTACTATAGGTTTTGGATCGTTAGAAAAGAAAGTGAGCGAACGAAATAGATCAGACAACACTTTCTTTGATGTGTCCTCAAGTTTAGAATTAGGTAAATTCTTGCCGCAAAAATCGGGTGTTAAAATACCAATGTATATTAGTTATTCTAAACAAGTGCTTACTCCGCAATACGATCCTCGTACACCAGATATCGAATTGAAGAATGCACTAAACGGAGCGTCAAAGGTTCAACGTGATTCTATTTTGAATTTTGCGCAGGATTATACAACTAGGAGCAGCATTAATTTTACTAATGTACGTAAAGAACGAGTTAATACAGAAAAGAAAGTAAGGCTATGGGATATAGAAAACTTTAATGTTTCTTACGCTCAAAGTAAATTTTCACACCGTGATTTTATCAATGAAACAAGTATTCAAAATACATATAGAGCTTCTTTAGGATATAATTATGCAAGTACACCTAAAAGCTATTTGCCATTTGATAAATTAATTAAATCGAATACGTTAAAATTATTGAAGGATTTTAATTTCACTTTATTGCCAAGTTCTATCAACTTTAGAATCGATGTTGATCGTTTCTACTCAGAAAATACATTGAGAAACAATGACCCTAATAATTTTATCCCAATTAATACTACATTCAATAAAAACTTTTTAGTTTCGAGAGTTTATGGAATAGCTTGGGATTTAACCAACTCCTTGAGTTTGGATTTTGATGCTACAAATTACTCGATCATAGACGAGCCAGATGGAAAAATTGAAGGTTTAAAAAGAGATACATTGTGGCAAAACCTAAAAACATTAGGTCGTACAACAGATTACAATCACAATTTAAATATCAGATACAATTTGCCAATTAATAAAATACCTGGTTTGGATTGGATTAATGTGGCAACAATCTATGGCACTAACTTTAATTGGCAAACTGAGCCATTGGCTACGTTAAGAGATCCAAATGTTAATTTGGGCAATACGATTCAGAACTCAAGAACAATACAGGTAAATCCAACCTTAAGCATGACTACTTTATATAACAAATTAGGGTTTGTAAAAAGGAGTATAAATAAAATAGATTCAGTTCATAAATTTTCTGATATCCTAGTGGGTTTATTAACCAGTGTTAAAAATGTAAATGTGGCTTTTACTCAAACAAAAGGAACATTTTTACCAGGATATTTACCAAAAACCAAATATTTTGGAATTGATGATGCTACGGGAGCCCCAGGTTTAGGTTTTGTATTCGGTAGCCAAAGAGATATTAGGGAAATGGCGCTAAACAATGGATGGCTGTCAACAGACGAGCTTCAAACGCAGTTATACATTAATACCTTGCGTGAAGACTTTCAATTAACCAGTACAATTGAACCCCTTAAAGATTTTAAAGTCACCTTAAACGCAACAAGAAGTAGAACACTAAATTTTTCTACAAACTTTAAGTATGATAATAACATTGGTTCTTTTAGAAATCTTAGTCCAACTACAACAGGAGATTATAGTGTGTCTATTATCACATTAGGTACTGCTTTTAAAGATAAGAATGGAAGTATTGTTTCGAGTTTATTTAACGACTTTATGGCTAATAGACAAACTATTTCTCGTCGTTTAGGAAATGAAAATCCAAATTCTGCAGGTAGTACAAATGGATATGCAGATGGTTATGATAAAAATGCTCAGGATGTTGTAATATCTTCATTTATAGCTGCCTATACTGGTAAAAATGCTAATACAATAAGTTTAAATAACTTGCCTAAAATACCTTTGCCTAACTGGAGAATTACATATGGTGGGTTAACGAAAATCCCTTTCTTAGCAGAAAAATTTTCTGAACTTGGTTTAAGGCATGGATATCGTTCTACTTATAGCGTGAATGGGTTTAATAGCTTGTTGAAATATCAAGAGACAGATGGGTTTGTGAGTAGTAGAGATGTAAATCAGAATTTCTTGCCACTATATCAATTTGCGCAAGTAAGTATTTCAGAACAATTTGCACCTTTAATTGGAATTGATACCAGATTAAAAAATAACTTAACCGCTAACTTCGAAATTAATAAAACACGGATAATGGCGTTGAGTTTATCAAATAGTCAGTTGGCCCAATTATCAGAAAATAATCTAGTATTCGGTTTAGGTTATCGCACCACTAAATTTAGATTCCCTTTTGGTTGGTTTAGCCAAATGAAAATGAATAATAATATGGATTTTAAGTTAGATGTAGCGGTAAGAGATAATAAAACAGTAATTTATAGAGCAGATGTTACTGAAGCGGAGGTTTCATCTGGTGCGAAAAATATTACACTTAGACCAAGCGTAGATTATGTATTAAACCAACGCTTTAACCTTAAACTTTTCTACGATTCTAACATCACTAAGCCTTATACTTCTCAATCATTCAATACTTCATTTAGTAATTTCGGATTTAGCCTACGTATAACTCTTAATTAGTAATTGGTATAAACGCGTTTAATAATTATCTTTGATGTGAATAGAGCCAAGCTTTATAAAATAGATTGATTAAAAAACTAATATAAAAACAATGAATTTTCCATCAGAATTAAAATACACAAAAGATCACGAATGGCTAAGAGTGTCGGGTAATGAAGCTTTTATAGGTATTACAGATTTCGCTCAGCGTGAGTTAGGTGATATTGTTTATATCGACATTAATAGCGTTGGCTCTGAAGTAAGTAAAGATGAAGTTTTTGGTACAGTAGAAGCTGTAAAAACAGTTTCAGATTTATTTATGCCTGTAACTGCCACTGTTTTAGAAGTAAATAGCGACTTGAACGATAACCCTGAATTAGTAAATTCTGATGCTTATGGTAAAGGATGGATGGTTAAAGTTTCATTAACAGATGCTGCTGAGGTTGATGGATTATTAAGTGCTGACGAATATAAAGCTTTAGTAGGCGCTTAATTAATGAATGCTACTTTCAAAGCACTAAAACACCAACGTTGGTCTATAATTTGGGCTATTATTGTTTTAGTGCTTTGTAATATTAGGATGCCAGAAAGTGATGGCTCATCAAGTTTCTTTTTTGAAGGATTTGATAAAGTAGCGCATTTAGGTTTTTTTTATGTACTAACCATCCTACTTTTTTACGGCAAAATTAAATATCAACATAATTATGCTTTTCGCTCATTAACCATCTTCAAAATAGTTCTTATTTGTTTTTTGCTAGGAGGAGGAATAGAATTATTGCAATGGAAGGTGTTTACTTATAGATCAGCTGAATGGTGGGATTTAGGAAGTGATATGATCGGATCCTTTATGGGAGTTTTTAGTTATGTTCTATTGCATCTATCCAATTATAATGAGAAAAATGTTTAATCTTATTAGATTATAATTAAAATTAAATCTTACCTTTTTTATCGTTTGTCTAATTCTCTACGCTAATTATTTCTATTAATTAGCAATTTTACTTACCCTCTCTAAATTATCAAAAAGCCGTTTATCTTGATTTTGTAACGATAAAGTTAGTTGTATTTAAAATGTTACCCACATTTTAACACTTCTTAACAAACTTTTGCGGCTTGCAGTAGTCTGATAGGTAACTTTACAAAAAAATATAAAAATAGAAATGAAGAATTTTTTACAAAGATCCATACTCATTGCTCTCTTATTCGTGAGTTATTTTGCAAACGCTCAAACTAGTGGTACAGCTACTGGTAAAGTGCTAAATGGCAAAGATAAATCACCAGTTGATTATGCATCAATAGCTATTAAAAGACTAAGTGATTCAAGTACCGTGGGTGGTACAAATACAAGTGCAACCGGAACGTTTACAATTAACGGATTAGCACTAGGTAAATACAAATTGTATGTAGCATATTTAGGTTTTAAAACAATTACTAAAGATTTCGAACTTACGGCTGCAAACCCAGGTATCAACTTTGGTAATTTAAATATGGAAGATACTGGTGTTACATTAAACGCAGTAGAAATTAAAGGAGAAACTCCTCCTGTAGTGGTTAAAAAAGATACATTAGAATTTAACGCATCTACTTTAAAAGTAAAAGAAAATGCAGTTGTAGAAGATTTATTAAAGAAAGTACCAGGAGTAGAGGTAGCTAAAGATGGTACAATTACAACGCAAGGTGAAACCATCAAAAAGGTAAGAGTAGATGGTAAAGATTTTATGGGTAGTGATCCATTAATGGCTACAAGAAACTTAGCTGCTGATATGGTTGATAAAATTCAGATTATTGATGACATGTCTGAACAATCAAAATTCTCAGGAGTTGATGATGGTAATCGTGAAAAGATCATTAACATTACCACAAAGGGCGGTGTTAAAAACAAAGGTTTTGTAGGGAATAATACCGTAGGTTATGGTACAGATGATAGATATGATGTAAATCTAAGTGTATCGAGATTTAATCAAAGTGAACAAATGTCGCTTATAGGGCAATTTAACAATGTTAATAAGCAAAACTTTGGTGGTGGAATTGGCGGTGGAGGCGGAATGAGATTTGGTGGTTTTAATGGTGGTCCTCAAAAAGGCATTACTACTACTAATATGGGCGGATTTAACTATGCTAACGTCTACAAAAACGGAACTATTTTTAACGCAAGTTATAATTTAAATAAAACATCATTATTTCTCGATCAAAATAGCTTAACTAAAAACTTGCTAGGCAGTATTATAACTACAAATTCGTCAGACGCTGTAAGTACAACTGAACGTTTAAACCATAGGTTTAATGCAACTTTAGATACCAAAATTGACTCTTCGATTTCGGTAAGATGGCAGCCTAGTTTTACATATTCTAAGAACAATGGAAATAGTTTGAATAATTATACCAGAGAATATACGAATAGTACTACAATTGGTAATCAAACAAACCTAACTAATTCTACTTCTCCTTCATTAAGTAATAGTGTACTATTTAGAAAGAAATTTCAACGTAGGGGTAGAACATTATCATTAAATATTAATACAAACTATAACAATAGTGATGGAAATACCTTTAATAAGGTTTCAGAAAATTCCTTAAATGGTGGAGCTCCTTCTTCTAAAAATACAGACCGATTAAATGATCAAGATTCTAAATCTATATCAAATACAGCTAGGTTGGTTTATACTGAACCTTTATCAAAAACTTTAAATTTAGAATTAAATTATCAAAACGTATATTCATTTGATAACCAAGAGAGACAGGTTTATGATTTTAATGCAATTACTGGACAGTATGATTTAATTAATGCTAGATACAGTAATAATTTTGAAAATACTGCTTATACAAATGCACTTGGTTTCAGCTTTAATAAAAATGAGAAGAAATACAATTGGCAGATTGGTTTAGCTGTTCAAAATATAGATCAAAAAAGATTCAATGTTACCGAAAATGATACTTATGACCGTAACTTCGTTAACCTAACTCCATCTGCGCAATTCAGATATAATTTTAGTAATAGTAAGCGTTTAAGAATTAGTTACAATGGACGTACATCTCAGCCATCTATTAGTCAGATTGCACCAATTTTGGATGAAACAAATACGCAAACATTGCCAATTGGTAATCCAGATCTAAAACCATCATTTACCAATAGCTTAAATATTTTTTATAATAATTTTGATTTTGCAAGTTATCGCTCTATGTTTTTTGGAGCTTTCATCAATCAGCAGTTTAATGCGTTTTCAACCCAATCTACTCTAATTCAAAATGATGTGATTAATCCTGAAAACAATGGTAAAATCCAACAAAAAAGTGTAAACGTTGATGGTAATTTTAGCGCCAATGTATTTGGTTCAATTAGCCAGCCAATTATTAAAGGAAATAAATTAAATTTACAAATTGATTTAAGAGGGGGCTATTCAAAAACAACAGGTTTCTCAGGGAACGTAGAGAATATTACCAATAGTTATTCAATTACTAATGGTTATAAATTAGTTTCAAATTTAGATAAACTCGATTTAATTGCAGGGATTTCAGGAACAATGTACCGTGATAAATATTCTGCAAATTCAAATAACAATACAAAGTATTATACATTGTCTCCTAATATAGATATTAGTTACTTGCTTCCAGGCAGTATTCGTATACAATCAGATTTAACATATAATAAGCTAACAGGTAGAGCTGGTTATAATACTGATTATACATTGATAAATGCTTACGTAAGTCACTTATTTACTAAGAGCAGAATTACCCTTAAAGCTTCTGTTAACGATTTATTAAATCAGAATACAGGTATTGAACGTAATGGCGGTGCAAACACTATTCAGGATTTGAATTATAATGTATTAAAACGCTATTATATGTTTTCAGTTACTTATTCATTAAGCAAGATTGCTGGTTTAAATGGAAATTCTGGGCAACAAGGTGGTCAAAGAATGAGAATGGGCGGAATGTAAGCTTATCCGAATAAATAAAAAATCGTCATCATTAATTTGATGGCGATTTTTTTTGCCTAAAAGTGACCTTTTATTTATGTTTTGTTATTTGGATTTAATATAAATAAAGGGTAAATTGCGCAATATTTCATTATGAAGCTTTCACAGTTAAACCCAGGAGAACAAGGAACAATCGTATCATTTACAGATTTAGAAATGTCTGTGAAATTGATGGAAATGGGCTGCTTGCCAGGTGAAGTTGTAGAAGTAGAGCGCTTTGCTCCACTTGGAGATCCTATAGCTATCCGCGTTGCGGGATATCAACTTTGTTTACGTAAAAGCGAAGCTTCGGTAATTATAATTCAGTAATACATTGGCAGATATTAAAGTTGCATTAGTTGGTAATCCGAATACTGGAAAATCTACTCTCTTTAATCTTTTAACTGGATTAAATCAGAAAATTGGAAACTTTCCCGGTATTACTGTTGATAAGAAAATTGGCTTTTGTAAACTTTCAGCTAATCAAAATGCAGAAATTATTGATTTACCAGGGACCTACAGCTTATATCCAAAAAGTAAGGACGAAAGTATCGTTTTACAAGTATTAGCCGATAAAAGTAACCCAAGCCACCCCGATGTTGTAGTTTTAGTTGCTGATGCTACTAATTTACGCCGTAATCTTTTATTGTGTTCACAGGTTGCAGATTTAGGTTTGCCAATGCTGTTAGTGCTCAATATGACAGATATGGCCCGTAAAGAAGGTATCCATATTAACGTAAATAAATTAGCAGAACGATTAGGTATACAAGTGGTAGCCATGTCTGCTAGAAAGAGTGATGGGTTAGATACACTTAAAAAAGCCATTTCTCATACGACTTGGGTTAGCACTCAGGTTACAGGTATAGATGTAACTATTTTTGCTCCAGAAGCAATCACTGAAGTAAAAGAAAAAATCAAAACAGAAAATGATTATTATGCATTGCAGGTTTTGCATCAGCATGAGCATTTGGCATTTTTTACTGAAAAAGAACAACAAGAAATTGAGGCTATTGAAAAAGCACATCAATTCGAATCTTCTAAAATACAAGGCGCAGAAACTATAGCGAGATATCGCTATTTGAGTACGGTTTTAACAGATCTTATTTTTGATACAGGAGCAGAAAAGAAGTTTAAGGTTACTGATAGATTAGATTCAATTCTAACTAATCGTTTTTGGGGATTTCTAATTTTTATCCTCATTTTATTCTTCGTTTTTAATGCAATTTTCTCCTGGTCTTCTTATCCAATGACACTCATTGAAAATGGTTTTGTTTGGCTAACTGAATTTGGTCATGCACATTTACCTTCTGGAGTATTAACCAATCTTTTATTAGATGGTGTAGTTGCAGGATTAGGAGGAATTATCATATTTATACCGCAAATTGCTATTCTATTTGCTTTGATTTCCATTTTGGAAGATACTGGCTATATGGCCAGAGTTACTTTTATGATGGATAAGATAATGCGTAAGTTTGGTTTAAGTGGTAAATCTGTTGTGCCAATGATTGGTGGAATTGCCTGTGCAGTACCTTCAATTATGAGTGCTCGGAATATTGAAAACTGGAAAGATCGCATTATTACTATTATGGTTACACCATTAGTAAGTTGCTCGGCAAGATTACCAGTTTATACCTTGTTAATATCGCTTGTTGTACCTAATAAGATGATATTAGGATTTTTAAGTTTGCAAGGCTTAACGCTAATGGCAATGTATGTGATTAGTATTATGGCTGCAATATTAGTAGCTTTTGTAATGAAATTTATTATTAAGGCAAAAGAAAAGTCTTATTTCATTATGGAATTGCCTGTTTATCGTATGCCGAGATGGAGCAATGTGATATACACTATGTACGAAAAATCTAAAACTTTTGTACTTGAGGCGGGTAAGGTTATTATTGCGATTTCAATTGTGTTATGGGTATTAGCTACCTACGGACCAAGCAAACGATTTGATGCTATAGAAAAAAAGTATACAGCCATTGAAGCAAATTCTACAGATAGCGTACAATTAGCATCTTTAGAAAGAGATAAGGCAGCAGAAAAACTAGAAAATTCTTACGCTGGTATTTTAGGTCAGACGATAGAACCAGCAATAAAACCTTTGGGTTTTGATTGGAAAATAGGTATTGCCTTGATTACTTCTTTTGCCGCTCGTGAAGCTTTTGTGGGCACAATGTCTACTATTTATAGCGTGGATAATGGAGATGAACAAACAGCAACTATAAGGAATAAAATGAGAGATGCTAAAAACCCTGAAACTGGTTTGCCCGTATTTACTTTTGCTACATCCTTATCTTTAATGTTATTTTATGCTTTCGCGATGCAATGTATGAGTACTGTTGCGGTAGTTTACAGGGAAACAAAATCTTGGAAATGGCCAGTTATTCAATTGGTTTATATGACAGCAATGGCCTATGTAGCTAGTTTGATTGCTTATCAATTCTTAAAATAATTAGTAAATTTACTTCGTGGATAAAGTTGATGTTTTAGCACAGTATATGCCTGCGCCAGCAGCTCCGATCATTGCCAAATGGATTGATTATTTTCAGTGTGAGTTTAAAATTTCTAAAAATAGAACAACTAAACTTGGCGATTACCGACATCCGTTTAAAGATAAGGGGCATAAAATTTCTGTAAATAATGATCTAAATCCTTATGCTTTTTTGGTAACTACCGTACATGAGTTTGCTCATTTATTAACTTGGAATGATCATAAACATAAAGCTAAACCTCACGGCACAGAGTGGAAGCATAATTTTAAGCGAATGATGAATCCATTTTTTGATCTTCACGTTTTTCCTGCGGATATTCATCAAACTATTATCAACTATTTAAATAACCCAGCCGCTTCAAGCTGTACGGATTTAAGATTGGCAAGGGCGTTAAAAAAATACGATACACATTTATCTACTACTAGAATTGAAGAATTACCGTTGAACACGGTGTTTACCCTAAAAGACGGCAGGAAATTTACTAAGGGAGAACGTATACGAAAACGATATAGATGCGTTTGCTTAGATAATGGAAATACCTATTTATTTAACCCGCTTGCAGAGGTATTGCTTGCTACAGGTACATAAACGGCTTCTTTGTCTTTTACAACCCATTTAAACTTTAGTTTTTGATCTTTAAAATTAATTGGATCATTTAAAAGGCTATCAATTAATGCATCTCGTTCTTTGACCAAAACACTTGCACTGTAGCTGTTTTGAATTTTACTTCTCAAAATAATATACCTTGAATCTGGGTAGGTAGTAATACTTTCAAATACCACATCGAATTTATCGTTTCCGTTTACTACATTATTTAATGAATTTACGTTTTCAAGATAACTTTGGTCTGGCTTATTATTGTTGCTTAATGGTAGTCCAATATAAGGTAATGAAGTTAATGCAGCTTGCGTAGAGGCAGTTTTATTCTCTATTTTAAAGACTGTATTATTACGTAAGTAAGTCCGTGCATCTTTAAAAACAGTTCCATCTTCGTTAACTAACTCATTTTTATCTGTTTCTAGAATTAAGCTATCATTTTTGAAATAATATTTCTTTAAACTATTACTTGTACCTCCATTATAAGAATGTTCTATGAGTAGAACAGTTTGATTATTTTGGGTATATTTTTCTACATAGAATGATAAATCTCCCAGCATGTAAACTAAACTTGTGTTTTTCGAGAATTGTGTTAGGTTTTTATCTATGGAGTTGGCGTAATTAATAATTGATTGAGCAGTTAGATTTGTAGCGTTTTCATCTGTTAACTCTGCTTGTGGATGATCGGACTTAATATAATTACAGCCAAATAGTGCACTAAATGTGCAAATTAAAACCAAATAATATACACTTTTCATGTTGTATCTTTAAATTAAATTCTCTCCATGAGTTTAGGCTATTATCGTGCCAAGGTAGTTTGTATGATCTCGCAGTTGTTAGGTACAAGCTTGCATTTGCTAGCTACAAATTCGCAGTTGTTAGTATAGTGTTTTGCTTAATGTATTGTTTTAAGTTTGTTAAACCTGATAGCAACGGAAATACTTTTTGGTGAAGGTGCTTTGACTTAGCCAACAATGTTTATGCAAAAAGATTGCAGTGTATAGCGGGACTAACATTGATAGGTGTTAGGAATTGCTTTTCTAATACTTTTTTATTGAAGTCTAAAGACTGCTGATGTCGTTACTGCTCGAATACGAATGGGTATGTTAGTAGGCTAATAATTTTGTGATGGTGCTAGCTAGTCGGTTTTTAGGTAAAAAATCGTCCTCTAATACTTTGCTCATTGGTATGGCGGTATCTAAACTTGCGCAACGTAGGACAGGAGCATCGAGATCTGTGAAGCAATTTTCGCCTATCCATGCAGCTATTTCGGCACCAAAACCACTGCTCAAAGTGTCTTCGTGTAGGATAATTACTCTGCCTGTAGCTTTTACTGCAGCCGCAACAGTTTCTTTATCCCAAGGTTGTAGGCTAACTAAATCTACCAATGTGGCAGAAACTTCTGGGTGATTGTTGAGATACTCTAACGCCCAATGTACACCCAAGCCATAGGTAATGATGGTTAACTGGTTGCCTTGTTTTAAAACGTTTGCTTTGCCTATTTCAACAGTATAATAACCATTAGGTACAAGGCCAGTTAGGCTGCGGTATAAATATTTATGTTCGAAATAAATTACTGGATTTGGATCTTCAATTGCAGCGATTAATAAACCTTTTGCATCGTAAGGGAAAGCTGGATAAACAACTTTTAATCCGGGAGTTTTGGTGAACCAAGCTTCGTTACTTTGTGAATGAAATGGACCAGCTCCAGTGCCTGCACCAGTTGGCATACGCACTACAACATCTGCTTTTTCGCCCCAACGGTAATGGGTTTTGGCTAAATTGTTTATAATTTGATTAAAACCACAGGTTACGAAATCTGCAAATTGCATTTCTACCACAGCTTTATAACCGTTAATTGAAAGACCTAAACCCGTGCCTACAATTGCGGATTCGCAAATAGGAGTGTTGCGTACTCTGGCTTTGCCAAATTCGGCAACAAAACCATCAGTAATTTTGAAGGCGCCACCGTATTCTGCAATATCTTGTCCCATGATTACCAAGTTTTCATAGCGTTGCATTCCTTCTTTTAAACCATCGGTTATTGCATCTAAATATCTTTTTTCTGTTTGTGTTGATGAGGGAGCGATTACATTTTGAATGTATGGTGCATACATATCATCTAACTCTATTTTAGAGCTTGCTGTAGGTTCTTGCTCGTTAAATGCAGCTTCAACTTCTTGCTCAATTTCGGTTTTAAAGCTGCTTTTTATAGTAGCGATTAACTCGTCGTTTAATATATTTTGGGCTACTAAATATTCTTCGAAATTTTTAACAGGATCTTTTTTTGTCCATTCATCAAACAGGTGTTGAGGAACATATTTTGTACCAGAAGCTTCTTCATGACCACGCATTCTAAAGGTTAAGCATTCAATTAATACAGGACGAGGATTTTGCCTAATACTCGAAGCAACTTCATTTATTGTATCGTATACCTCGAGTATGTTATTTCCGTCTAACTGAATACCTTCAATTCCGTAACCGATTGCTTTATCTACTAAATGCTTGCAGTTAAATTGTTCGTTTATTGGTGTTGATAGGCCGTAACCGTTATTTTCTATTAAAAAGATAACTGGTAAATTCCATACCGATGCTACGTTGATGGCTTCATGAAAATCGCCTTCGCTGGTTGCACCTTCTCCTGTAAAAACTAGAGTTGCATGTTGTTTGTTCGCAATTAAATCGGCTAGTGCGATTCCATCGGCCAATGCCATTTGAGGGCCTAAATGAGAAATCATGCCAATGATTTTATAGTCTTGTGTGCCAAAATGGAAGGAACGGTCGCGACCTTTTGTGAACCCCGATATTTTACCTTGCCACTGCGCCATTAATTTTTTAAGTGGAATATTTCTGCTTGTAAATACACCTAAGTTTCGGTGCATTGGTAAGATATATTCTTCAGGCTGCATGGCTAAGGCACTGCCAACTGCAATGGCTTCTTGTCCGATACCTGAAAACCATTTGCCAATTCGCCCTTGGCGGAGAAGAATAAGCATTTTTTCTTCTACCATGCGGGGATAAAGTAATGTTTTATATAGTTTTAAGAGTTGAGCATCGTCTTTATCTTTTCTATCGAATTGCATAGTTTAGTATATGTGGTTAGAATATAGTAGTTGAATATTAGAGGACTTAGACTTTTGACTTATAACTCTGGGTTTTTCTTCTGCTCTTCCCATTGTTTGGCGAATGATTTTGGAGCAATTTCTGGCATGGAACGGTATTTACCCCAACTCTTTTTAAAGAATTGTTTAAGGAAGAAATTTTTCATTTTCCCACTTACCATATCCATTAAAGAACGTTTTTGCATTCCTTTTTTCCATAAACTCCAGCCAATTTCTTCGGTTTTGGTGTTTATATGTTCGGCGGCTGCATCTCTTCTATTTAAGAGGAGCATTTTGTGAATATCTATTTTAACTGGGCATACTTCGGAACATTTTCCGCATAGGCTAGAAGCATAGCTTAAATGTTTAAATTCTTTCATCCCTTTAAAATGAGGGGTGATAATGGAACCGATTGGTCCGCTATAGGTTGTGTTATAGGTGTGGCCACCAATATTTTTATATACCGGACATGCATTTAAGCATGCGCCGCAGCGAATACAGTATAATGCCTGACGTTGATCTTTTTGTGCTAGGAGATTTGTACGTCCGTTATCTAAAAGGATAACATACATTTCTTCTGGACCATCGGTTTCATTGGCTTGTCGTGGTCCACTTAAAATGGTGTTATATACAGTTAAATTTTGTCCTGTACCGTGACTTGCCAATAAAGGCCAAAATAAGTCGAGATCTGCAATGGATGGAATTACTTTTTCTATACCAACAATTGCTATATGTATTTTAGGGAATGTAGTGCACAAACGGGCATTACCTTCGTTTTCTGTTAAAGCTATACTACCAGTATCAGCGATTAAAAAATTTCCGCCAGAAATACCTATATCTGCTTGTAAATATTTTTCACGCAATAATTCTCTAGCTTTTTGAACTAATTGAGGCGGAGTAGCATCAATGGGTGTTCCAAATTTTTCGTGAAATAGCTCTGCAATTTCCTCTTTGCTCAAGTGCATTGCTGGTGTTACGATGTGATAAGGCGTTTGCCCTAGTAATTGTACAATATATTCGCCTAAATCGCTTTCTAATGATTCGATGTTGTGATGTTCTAGAAATTCGTTTAAGTGAATTTCTTCAGTAGTCATTGATTTAGATTTGATAACAGTTTTACCGTTATTCTTTTGAATGATATTTAAGATTTCTTTCTGTGCTTCTTCAACGTCATTTGCCCAAATTACCTTACCACCTCTTTTCTGGAAATTTGCTTCAAATTCTGGTAAAAATTTGTCTAAATTCTCTATCACACGCCACTTAGTTACATGTGCTTTTCTTTTTGAAGCTTCTAGATTTTCGAATTTCGAAAGACCTCTTTCTACTGCGGCATTGTATTTTCCAATATTATGATTAATGGTTTTACGATGTGGTAAGTCAAAAGCTTTTTCATCAGCTTTTACTAAGAATTCTTCTGCAGTATTGATCATGTTCAAATATACAAGCAGAAAGCTAAAAGACCAAAGAAGAAAGACCATACTTAGCTTATTATGGAATAAAAAAACCGCAGATTAACAGATTATTGAAATCTGCTAGTCTGCGGCTTAAAGATATTATGATTTAAATCTAGTTGGTAGTTTTAGGCGTACCGTTTTGATTTTTATCTACAACAGGTCTATTAGGTCTGTTTGCAAGTTCCCAACCAATGTAGTAAGTTAAGTGTGCTCTTTTTGCTAATAAATCAAAATTGATTTTGCTTACTTCGTCGCCTAAACCATGGTAATCTTTACCTAACATACCATCATAAAAGAAAATAATTGGAATGTTGTTTTTAGCGAAATTATAGTGGTCTGAACGGTAATAAATTCTTTCTGGATCTTTTGGATCATCATATTTGAAGTCCAATTTCATTTTAGTGTAAGTATTGTTTATTTTTTCTTGAATTTGACCAAGTTCTGTACTCAACATAGATGAACCTACAGAATAGATATAATTTGCACTATCTGCTTTACCTAGATATTCTTCGCCAATACGACCAATCATATCTGTGTTTAAATCTGCAATTGTGTTTGCTAGAGGGAATACTGGATGTTCTGAATACCACTCAGAACCTAATAAACCTTTTTCTTCACCAACTACAGTCATAAATAAAATACTTCTTTTAGGACCTTTACCTGCTTTTTTTGCTTTTGAAAAAGCTTCAGCCATTAATAAAACTCCAGTTGTACCTGAACCGTCATCATCAGCTCCATTGTAAACTTTATCTTTTGCATTTGGATCAGGATTTAGACCAATGTGGTCATAGTGACCTGTAATTACTAGAATTTCATTTTTTAATTTGGGATCAGAACCTTCTAAGAAACCTAAAACATTTTCTCCACGTTGTGGAGTTTCTGATTTCTTAGCACTTGCAACTAATGATGTTGTTGCTGTTAGTGAAGAAGGCTTACCGCTTTCCATAATTTTTTTAGATAAAGCTTCAACTGTTGTGTTGCTAGCTTTTAAAATTTCGTTCGCAGTAGCTGGCGAAATAGTTAGTGTAATTATTGGAGTTGCTCTTTGCGGAGCAGCTGTAGCAGGTGCATCCTTTTTAAGCATAATTCTACCTAATGTTGAAGCAATTTTTGAAGATTCAGGTAGTTTATCGAAGTTCATGTCAATTAATAAAATAGCTTTTGGTTTGCTTTTCATTAAATTGGTCATTCTTTGTCTTGCTGCCATCATAGCTGCACGACCAGTTGGTACACTATCTCCAGGTTTAACTGTTGGGTCACCAGTAGAGAAAATCATAATTACTTTTCCTTCGGCGTTAATGCCGTCGAAATCATTATATCCTCCTTCTTTAGTCATTCCATAACCTGCAAAAATAACTTCGCTAGCATTTAGATCTAGACCAGTATTAGAAACACTGTTGCTTGGAATTACAAAATCCTTGTACAATTGTCTGGCTTTTCCATTAATAGAAAGTGTAGCACCAGAAACATCATTAGTAACTAGACCAACCTTTTGGAAATAAGGGTCAGTTCCATCTTTTACCGGACCAACTAATCCAAAGCTTTTAAATTGCTTTTTAATGTATTCAGCAGCCATCCATGCGCCTTTTTTACCAGTCTCTCTTCCTTCATATTCATCAGATGCTAAGATTGAAAGGTGACTGTACGCTCTATTTTTATTGATAGATTCGCTAAATTTTACAGCTACAGGATCTTTCTGAGCTGCCGCACTCAAACTCAGGAATAATGCCAAGCCGGTGTATAGAAATTGTTTTTTCATCAGTTATATATTGTTTTAATGGTCATGAAACTAGCGTTTCATCAGTTTATAAGTTATAAGATTAGTTAACACGATATTTTTTCAACTCTTTTTTCATGTCTGCCACCTTCAAAAGCAGTATTCAGAAAAGTTGTAGCTATTTCTTTTGCCAGACCTGAAGATACAAACCTAGCGGGAATACATAAAATATTAGCGTTATTATGTTGTCTAGCTAGTGCTGCTATTTCATTTTCCCAGCAAATTGCCGCTCTAATTTGCTGATGTTTATTGGCAGTCATTGCAATACCATTTGCACTGCCACAAATTAATATGCCGAAATCAAACTCTTTACTTTCTACAGCTGAAGCCACAGGATGTGCAAAATCAGCATAATCAACAGAATCTGCAGTATATGTTCCGAAATCTTTTAACTCATGTGCTGATAAATAGTCTTTTAAGATTTCTTTATATTCAAAGCCAGCATGATCTGATCCAATAGCAATTTTCAATTTATCTTCTGTAGGCATTTTCAAATTTAAATAGAATTATACAGCTTATGCGTAAATTTTTTGTTGCGCTTATTTACTGAAAACCCTTAATTTTTAAAGAATAATGCTTCGGCCTTTAGTTTTTTCCTTTGGATGTTAGCTGAAATCATGATACTCAATTCGTACAATAAGAATAATGGCATTGCAACAATCATCATAGTAAAAGGATCTGCAGTAGGGGTAACAACTGCCGCAACTATCAAAATTAATATTGCTGCATATCTTCTATTTTTCCTCATAAATTGAGGTGTCATTACACCAAGTTTAGAAAGAACAAAAATTACAACGGGTAATTGAAATATAATGCCAGTTCCTAATGTTAAGGTAAGTACAGTTGAAAGATATGAATCAATTGTGAAGGTGTTTTGAATGCTCGGATCTACTGTGAAGTTGATTAAGAAATTGATAGACCAAGGTGCAATAAAGTAATAGCCAAATAATACACCTGTTAAAAATAATATAGAGGCAAAAAATACAAATCCTTGTGATGATTTTCTTTCTGTTTCTAACAAGGCTGGTTTAATGAATAACCAGATTTCGAATAAAAGATAAGGAACGCCTAAAATTAATCCAGCTGTTACACATGAAGTCATTTGTAATGTAAACTGACCTGACATTTCAGTATTGATAATTTTTGCATCAATTTTTGTGATACAAAAGTCTTGTCCAATAGAAGGAAACATTGCTGCAATCTTACATCCCATTCTATAAGTCCAGAAAGTTGGATCTTTTGGACCCATAATAATCTTGCCCCAAATAAAATCAGAGTAATAAAAAGCAACACAGGTAAGTAAAGTTACTACGGCTAATCCTCTTAATAAATGCTTACGTAATACATCAATATGATCAAAAAAGGACATTTCTGCCTCTAAACTTTTTCCTTTATTTTTTATGGATTCAATTAGATCCTTAGTTTTATTGTCGCTCATTGAAATAAGTTAGTAAACAAAAATACCATTCTTTTAAGATAGAATGGTATTTACGATTTAAATCTATAAAAAGATTATTTTATTTGGACACAATATATTTTAATGGTTCGAAACTATTCTGAAAATTCGAAAGTTTCCATAAACTTTGTGGTAAAATTACCTGCTCTAAAGTTAGGGTCTTTCATTAACTGTAAGTGAAAAGGGATAGTTGTTTTTACCCCTTCAATCACAAATTCACTTAGGGCACGTTCCATTGTACAAATTGCCTCTTCACGTGTTTGTGCTACACAAATCAGCTTTGCAATCATTGAATCGTAATTCGAAGGAATAGCATAACCTGCATATACATGGGTATCAACCCGTACACCATGACCACCAGGTGAATGGAAGTTTGTAATTTTTCCAGGTGATGGTCTGAAATTATTAAATGGATCTTCCGCGTTGATACGACACTCAATTGCATGCATGTTTGGCACATAATTATTTCCTGAAATAGGAATGCCAGCCGCAACTTTGATTTGTTCTTTAATTAAATCGAAGTTAATTACTTCTTCAGTTACTGGATGCTCTACTTGGATACGTGTATTCATCTCCATAAAATAGAAATTACGGTGTTTATCCACCAAAAATTCTACTGTACCAGCACCTTCATAATTAACAGCAAGTGCGCCTTTAATTGCAGCTTCACCCATTTTCTCACGTAATTCTGGAGTCATAAATGGAGATGGAGCTTCTTCAACCAATTTTTGGTGACGACGCTGAATTGAGCAATCTCTCTCTGATAAATGGCAAGCTTTTCCATATTGATCACCAATTATTTGGATTTCAATGTGTCGAGGATCTTCGATATATTTTTCTAAATAAAGACCATCGTTACCAAAAGCAGCACCAGATTCCTGACGGGCACTATCCCAAGCATTTTCAAAGTCTTCATCTTTCCAAACAATGCGCATCCCACGACCACCACCACCAGCAGTAGCCTTTAAAATTACAGGGTAGCCCATGCCTTTGGCAATTTCTATTCCTTCTTTTACACTCGATAACAAACCCTCCGAACCTGGAATTGTAGGAACTCCAGCAATTTTCATCGTCTCTTTAGCAGAGGCTTTATCGCCCATGCCATTGATTTGCTCAGGAGTAGCACCAATAAATTTAATTCCATAATCGCGGCAAACAGAAGAAAATTTAGCATTTTCTGAAAGGAAACCGTAACCAGGATGAATTGCATCAGCATTTGTTAATTCTGCAGCTGATATGATATTTGGAATACTTAAATAAGAATCTTTACTAGGAGGAGGACCTATACAAACAGCCTCATCGGCGAAACGCACATGTAAACTCTCTCTATCTGCAGTAGAGTAAACAGCAACCGTTTTTATACCCATTTCTTTACAGGTACGTATAATACGCAAAGCGATTTCGCCCCTGTTGGCAATTAATATTTTTTTAAACATAATTTTTTCCTTTTCGTCACCCAGAATTTAGTTCAAGGCCTTTCAAAATTGAGATGCTGAACTAAATTCAGCATGACGGATATTAAATAGGTTCTACTAAGAATAATGGTTGATCGTACTCAACTGGTGATGCATTGTCAACTAATACTTTAACAATACGGCCAGCAACTTCACTTTCAATCTCGTTAAATAATTTCATCGCCTCAATAATGCAAACTACTTTACCAACAGCAACCTCATCGCCAACATTTGCAAATGAAGGTTTATCAGGGCTAGATGAACGGTAGAATGTACCGATCATTGGTGATTTTATAGTAATGTATTTTGATGTGTCTTCCGCTGCTGGAGTACTTGCCACTTTAGTTTCTGCTACTTGTTGAGTTGCTGCTGCTGCTGCGGGAGCCGCCGCTGGTTGTGCTGCAACTGGCGCAGGTATAGCCGCATTTACATAAACCGGCGCTTGGTTAGTTTTTATGGTAATTTTGAAGTTCTCTTGCTCTATAGCAACTTCATTTACCCCCGACCGAGAAACAAATTTAATGAGTTCCTGAATTTGTTTGATATCCATTCTTTTGTTGTTATGTTAAAAAAATTGGTGTCTTTATGAATTAACTAAGTTATAGTTTTTTTGTTTTAAAATATAGTCAGTAGTTCAATAGTTCATTGGATGACTGGTTACAGCCACATGAGCTAAATAACAAATTAACTATTGTATGCCCACTTTAAGTAAACAGATCCCCATGTGAAACCTCCACCAAATGCGGCTAAAATAAGATTATCTCCTTTTTTAAGTTTACTTTCCCATTCCCATAAGCACAACGGAATTGTACCATTGGTTGTGTTACCATAACGTTCAATATTGATCATTACTTTATCAGTACTAACGCCCATTCTCGAGGCAGTTGCGTCGATAATACGTTTGTTTGCCTGATGAGGAACTAGCCATGCAACATCATCTGATGATAAACTATTGCGTTCCATAATTTCGGCAGCAACATCTGCCATGTTAGTCACAGCGAACTTAAATACTGCCTGACCTTCTTGATGAACAACGTGTTCATTATTGGCCACAGTTTCTGCAGTAGCAGGACGAGCAGAACCACCTGCTTTTTGGCCTAAATAATTTCTTCCAGAACCATCGCTGCGTAAAATAGAATCTTGTACGCCTAATCCTTCTTCATTTGGTTCTAATAATACAGCGCCACACCCATCTCCAAAAATTATACAAGTGGTGCGGTCTTGGTAATTGATAATAGATGACATTTTATCGCCACCAACTACTAATACTTTTTTATGTTTACCAGATTCAATAAATTGAGATCCTGTCGATAAACCATAAATAAAACCTGAACAAGCAGCTTGTAAATCATATCCCCAAGCATTTTTGGCGCCGATTTTATCAGCTAAAATATTTGCAGATGCGGGAAAAGGAAAATCGGGAGTAGTGGTACAAAAAATAATTAAGTCAATTTCTTCTGCTCCAATACCTCTCTTTTTAAGTAATCCATTTACAGCCTCAACAGCCATATCAGATGTACCTAAGCCTTCACCTTTTAATATTCTTCGCTCTTTAATACCTGTTCTTGAAGTTATCCATTCGTCTGATGTATCGACAATAGTTTCCAGTTCTTTATTTGTTAAAATGTAATCTGGAACGTAACCATGAACGGCAGTAATAGCAGCGTGAATTTTGTTCATTTTCATTTATTTATAATGTGTCTTCAGTTGTAATGAAGCTACCATGATTATGTAATCATGATAGTTGTTTTAAATTATTGGAATGCAGCTTGTATCTTTCCAATTAAGTCAGATGTAATCATATCTCTTGACTGGAAAATCATATTTTTAATTGCTTCAGGACTAGAAATTCCATGACCAATTAATACTGGTGCATTTACTCCTAAAACTGGGCTACCACCATAGTTTTCGTAATTAAAACGATCAAAGAATTCATCTTTTAATCCTTTTTTAATGGTTAATACATAAAATGATTCCGCTAATTTAAGCATCACATTGCCAGTAAAACCATCACATACAATTACATCGGCTTTATCATTAAATAAATCTCGTCCTTCAACGTTACCCACAAAATTAAAAAGTTTGGTTTCCTTCATCAATCGATGGCTAGATAAAGCAATCATGTTACCTTTCTCATCTTCTTCACCAATATTCATCAAGGCTACCTTTGGATTATTAATCTGCATCACATTTTCGGCATATAAACTGCCTAAAACGCCAAAATCCATTAAATTATCTGGTTTACAATCTGCGTTAGCGCCTACATCTAATAGTAGTCCGGTACCACCTTTTAATTTAGGTACAATAGTACATAAACAAGGCCTAGAAATTCCTGCTATTGGTTTTACGCTAAAAACAGCGCCAACTAACATAGCGCCAGAGTTTCCTGCACTTGCAAAAGAATCTAATTTGCCTTCTTTTAATAATTGAAAGCCTACAGCAATGCTCGAGCTTGGCTTTTGAAGAATAGCCTTTGTGGGATGTTCGCCCATACCAATAACTTCTTCGGTATGTACGTATTCAAAGTGATCGGGGTTGAATCCGTTCTCTTGGAGTAGAGGTTTAATCTGCTGAGTATCTCCAATAAGCACTAAATGCTGATCGGGAGCTAGGGATTGATGAGCTGCTATTGCTCCCAAAACAATTGCTTTGGGAGCATAGTCTCCGCCCATAATATCGAGACCTATTTTCATAGTAAAAAATCTTTTGTGTTTAAGCTAAATCGCTTTATTATTTCATTAATCTAAGGTAAACTTAAACCAATGTAAAACACAAAAATTTTCTTAGAAAATTAACCTATTGAAGTGTTTTCTATAACTAATTTACCGTTGTAGTACAAGTTACCATCAACATTGTAAGCATGGTGAGGAACGTGTATAGCACCAGTAGTTTGGCATGTTGCCAAAGAAGGAGCTACAGCTTTATAGTGAGTTCTTCTTTTATCTCTTCTTTGTTTAGAAATTTTGCGTTTTGGATGTGCCATTGTGCTTTATTTAATTATTATTTTAATTTTTTTAATGCTGCCCAACGTGGGTCGTCATTTTGTTCTTCTTCTTTTTCTGCTGTTCCGCTTGCCAATTTTTCTAAAGTTGCAATCATTTCCGGATCGCATTTTTGACCTTGACCTGCTTGCTCGCAGTTGTTAATATAAGGTACAGATACGTTGATAAATTCGTAAATCATTTCCGAAACATCCAATGCACTTTCCTTTTTATTTAGCATGATAATTTCTAAATCATCACTTTCTAAATCGTCTTCAGCAAATTTTACAATTTGCCTTTCATTAATATCAATTGGTTGTGAAAATTCAGCTAAACATTTATCGCAATTAAGTTGAATTGTTCCCCAAATATGGAAATGCAAAATCAACATTGTTTCTTGTTTATCTAATTCAACTTCAACTTTAAGTGCCCCGTCTTTTACTAAAGAGTACTCAAATGCATCAAAAAAGCTTCTATCAATTTCAAAATCAAATTGATGTTTGCCCAATTTTAAGCCTGTAAACGGGATTGAAAATTGTTTTAATGCCTTCAATTGTAACTAAATTTTAGCCTGCAAAGGTAGAAAATATTTTTATTAAATGAAATGTTTTTTAGAATTAAAACTTGCTAATCCTCACAACTTTATCGCTTTTTAATTGTTTTATGTAAAAATATATTCAAAATGGAAACACAAGAAAAAATTGATTTGTTAAAAATTATTAACGAACAAGTAAGTTCTTCTATTCTTGGAGGAGAAGAAGCAGATTATACGGCTTTAGAAAATGAGGGCTATATTAAAATTGATAGAAGTTCTGTACAATGGTCTGCTGTAATCACTCCTTGGGGGCGAAAATTTTTAGAAGAAAATTGGTAGAATTAGTTTTCTGCTAAAATCATTTTCTTATTATTTCTACTCCATTCACTCCAAGAACCCACATACAATTTTGGAATTTTCAATCCTGCGTAATCCAGCGCTAGAAGTGTATGGCAAGCAGTTACACCCGAACCACAATGCACTATTATATCTTCTGGTTTTTTATTCGACAGCGCTTTAGTATATTTTTCTTTTAAAATAGCTGGAGATAGAAATAAACCGTTGTCATCTAAGTTTTCTGTGAAAGGAATATTTATGGCGTTTATAATATGGCCTGCAATTAAATCTATTGGTTCGGTTAAGCCTGCAAACCGATTGGCGTCCCTAACATCAACAATGGTTTGGTTGCCGGTTTTACTTGCTTTTTCTACCTCATCAATATCAACCATTCGCAATTTCCAATTAATTATTTCGTAATTACCTACTTTTTTCGGGTTTTCGATAACATTATTTGAAGGAAAACCAGCTTTAATGGCTGCAGCAAAACCTCCATTTACAACCTGAACTTTTTCATGACCAATTGATTTTAACATCCACCAAAAACGGCCTGCAGCATTACTTCCATTTTTATCATCATAAATAATAACGTGACTATTTTTATCAATTCCGAATTTTTCTAAAACTGCTGCAAATTGTTCAAGTGTTGGTAAAGGATGTCTTCCGCCCTTAGCGAAATCATTGACATCTGCTAAATCAGTATTCAAATCAATATACAAAGCTCCAGCCAAATGAATGTCATCAAATCTTGCTTTTGAACCTGCGCTTGCATCAATTAACACGTATGTTGATGAATCAAGGTTTAGTAAATCTTCTGCTTGTATTATTGAAGGTATTTTTTCCATGGCGAATAGCTAATTCTTTATCCCTCTCTGAATCACAAAAAGTAAATCTTAATTTGCATCGTCTTTAACATCGGTAGCTGTTTCTATTAATTTACCTCCGCTGCGCAATTGGTTTTTTAACAGACTTTCTTGTTCTCTGCGATGTTGGACAATATGAACTGCTGCAAAAACGGCTTCCATAAATGAAGTAGGGTCTGCAACATTTTTACCAGCAATATCGTACCCAGTTCCATGATCTGGAGAAGTGCGCACAAATTTTAAACCTGCGGTATAATTTACACCAGTACTAAAAGCTATAGTTTTAAAAGGAATTAAACCTTGATCGTGGTACATGGCTAAAACAGCATCGAATTGTTTGTAAGTGCCATTACCAAAAAAGCCGTCTGCAGGATAAGGACCAAAACAAATAATGCCTTTATCGAATGCTTCTTGTATAGCTGGCGAAATAATTTCTGCTTCCTCTTTGCCTAATAATCCATTATCGCTAGCATGAGGATTTAATCCTAAAACAGCAATTTTTGGTTTTTCTATCCAGAAATCTTTTTTCAAACTATCGTTAATTAACTGAAGTTTTTTAACAATTTTTTCACGATTAATTGCGGTTGGCACTTCTAAAACAGGAATATGACCAGTCACTACACCAACACGTAAAGATTCGCTAATTAAAAACATGAGCACATCATTGCTTTCGCTGCGTTCTTGTAAATATTCAGTATGACCGGGAAAACTAAAATGCTCAGACTGAATATTGTTTTTATTAATTGGAGCTGTAACTAAAGCATCAATTGCACCGCTTACCAAATCATCTGTTGCTTTTTGTAACGATAGTAAAGCATATTTTCCGCCAGTTTCATTAGCTACACCTAAATCAATTTTTACATCTTCTTCCCAACAATTGATCATGTTTGCTTTACGTGGATTTGCATCAGCAGCTTTATTGATTACATTAAAAACGAAATCGCTCATATGCAAAGCTTTTCTATGAAAAGATGCCACTTTTGTATGTCCATACACGATAGGTGTACAATAGTCAAGTATTTTACTTTCGGCCAAAGTTTTTAAAATAACCTCTAACCCAACGCCATTTATATCACCAATGCTTATACCTATTTTAACTTTATCGCTCATGCTATATTAAAAGATTTTAGCGCAAATTAACGATTTTGAATTAAACCTTGCTAAAAATAATAGAGAAGTTCAATAGTGTCATTTGTTCACTAGCTCAATAGATATATGGTCGAAATGAACTAATGGCGAATGAACTGATGAACAGATAAAAACCTTAACTTTGCAACAATGAGTTTAGTAAAAGCGAAAAAACATTTAGGTCAGCATTTTTTAACCGATAAGAAAATTGCGGAGAAAATTGTAAATGGTTTAATTCATGCCGATCAATACCATCAGGTTTTGGAAGTTGGACCAGGAATGGGAATTCTTTCAGATATTTTATTGGCTAGAGAAGATTTAGAAACTTTTTTGATTGATATTGATGTAGAGTCAGTTGCTTTTTTAGCCGAAAAATATCCCCAATTGGGAGAGAGATTAATTAGTGGAGACTTTTTGAAACTAGACTTAACTTCTATTTTTCCAGGCAAATTTGCTGTTATAGGCAATTTCCCATATAATATTTCATCACAAATTTTATTTAAAATTTTAGAGCATAAAAATCATATTGTTGAAATGGTGGGTATGTTTCAGAAAGAAGTTGCAGAACGTTGCGCATCAAAATCTGGTACTAAAGAATATGGAATTTTAAGCGTTTTAATTCAAGCATATTACGATATAGAATACTTATTTACGGTAAAACCAGGAACTTTTAATCCACCACCAAAGGTAAATTCTGGAGTTATTCGCTTAAGTAGAAATAGCATGGAGACTTTGCCATGCGATGAAAAACTGTTTTGGCGAACAGTAAAAGGTGGATTTAATCAGCGTCGTAAAACGTTGCGTAATGCGTTGTCGGGTACAATTGCAAAAGATAAAATGGATAATCATCCGTTTTTTGATAAACGAGCGGAGCAATTAAGTGTGGAAGATTTTATTACATTAACACAACATCTTAGCTTTTTAATGAGTCAATAACAATGAACAAAAAGATTTTAATTATAGACGATCTTCATCCAACATTTAAAGAAAAAGCAATTGCTTTAGGTTTTGAAGTAGATGATTTGCCTTTAATTACGAGGGCAGAAACTTTGGCTGTAATTAAAGATTATATAGGCATCGCGGTGCGTACTAAATTTAGAATTAATAAAGAGTTGTTCGATTTAGCGCCGAATTTAAAGTTTGTAGCAAGGGCAGGAGCAGGTTTAGATAATATTGATGAAACGATTGCTGCCGAAAGGAATATTCAATTAATTAATGCCCCAGAAGGAAATAGAGATGCAGTTGGTGAACACGCTATTGGTCTTTTGCTTTCGTTAATGAATAATTTTCGCAAAGCGGATTCAGAAATTAGAAATGGTATTTGGGATAGGGAAGCCAATCGAGGTTACGAATTAAAGGGCAAAACCGTTGGTATAATTGGTTATGGGTTTATGGGGCAAAGTTTTGCAAAGAAACTTTCGGGATTTGACGTAAATGTATTAGCCTACGATAAATATAAAACTGGCTTTAGTGATGCTTACGCTCGAGAGGTGAGCATGGAAGAAATTGTAAAACATAGTGATGTTTTGAGTTTACATATACCATTAACCAAAGAAACCAAGCAGATGGTAAACGAAGAATATTTATACCATTTCAAAAAACCAATCTTTTTTATCAATTCAGCCAGGGGTGAAATTGTAAATACATCAGCTGTAATAAATAAAATAAAAGAAGGTAAAATTTTAGGTGCTGGTTTAGATGTATTAGAAACTGAAAAATTTCCAGCTTTGAATGAACAGTCTTGGTTTGATGATTTGAAAAAATCGGGCAAGGTAATTTTAACGCCTCATGTGGGTGGATGGACATTTGATTCATATCGCAAAATTTCTGAAGTTTTGGCTCAAAAACTAGAGGAAATCAAATTATAAATCCCTAAATTGCTCATAAGAACAAAACATCAAATATCTTATGGCAAAGGAACATCAATATAAAACCAATTTGGTTTGGGCGGGTAACAAAGGTTCAGGTACAATGGATTATCGTTCATACGATCGCGATTTTGTAGTGTCTATTGAAAATAAAGCACCAATTTCAGGTTCATCCGATTCTGTATTTTTAGGAGATAAAACAAAGTATAATCCAGAAGATTTACTACTTTCTTCAGTTTCTTCTTGTCACATGTTATGGTATTTGCATTTATGTTCTAAAAATGAAATCGTTGTGATGGAATACAAAGACAACGCAATTGGCATTATGGAAGAAAAGACTGATGGAAGTGGTCAGTTTAAAGAAATATTATTACAGCCAGAAGTCGTTATTTCTAAGAAAGAGCAAAAAGATTTAGCAAACTCACTTCATGAAGAAGCGAATAAAATGTGTTTCATTGCTAATTCCTTAAATTTCCCAGTTAAGCATACAGCAAGTTGCTCAGCAATTAATGAGTAAATATGACTATTAGAACCTTTTGGGCAATCTTGATTAAAATATTAGGGATTTTGATTGTTTTTAGCAGCATAACAGTTATACCGCAATTTTTAACAACCTTATCTGTTTTTAGATTAAGACAAGTAGAAAGTTCTTTTGGAATTGTAATTGTGCCTATTGTGTTAACTTTCGCAAGTTACATTTTCATTTTATGGTTGTTTGTTTTTAAAACCTTTTGGCTAATAGATAAACTCCATTTAGAAAAGGGATTTATAGAAGAAAGGATTTCATTTAATATTAAAGCCTCAACGACTTTAGCTATTGTAATTATGGTTATTGGCGGACTTATGTTTGTAGATAGTTTACCAATACTTTGCAAAGAAATATTTATTTACTTTCAACAAAAAAATGTATTTGGTGATAATCCAACTTCAGCTTGGATTATTTTCCATTTTTTAAAAATTAGTATTAGTTATTTACTGATGACGAATAGTAAATTGTTAGCTAAATTTATATGTAGACAAAGTGGAGAAGGAGATGAGGTAATATAATAAGGGTAAAGATGTCATCAGAATGATGATTAAATAAAGAAAAGCCACAGATTAGCTGACCTTATTGCTAATCTGTGGCTTATTTATTTAATACTATTTCCCTTCCCAAGCATTATCTTTAGGAGTAGCGTCCATAAAGATGCCTCCATCTAGTACAACAGATTTTACTTTTTTAGTACTGTTAAAACTAATTGTTGCCATTTTCTGATTTGCTTTCCATACCGATGGTGTTTGATGTAAAGTCTGTTTAGAACCATCTGCGTAAGTAATATTTATATCAAAAGGAATAGCAAAACCACCTTCGTTTTTAATGGAAACACTATTTTTTCCAGCAGCAGCTGAAACTTTAGTTAAAGCTAAATCAATGTAATTATTGCTGAAAAACCAATTGTTAAAAAACCAATTTAAGTTTTGTTTAGCACCGCTATTCATAGAATTAAAATAATCCCATGGGATTGGATGCTTGCCGTTCCAATTGTCCATATAAGTGTGTAAAGCGGTTTTAAATAAATTATCGCCTAACATATCCTTTAAGGCTAAGTATGATAAAGAAGCTTTTCCATAAGAGTTGTTTCCATATCCAGAACCTGATAACTGGCTCGACATAGAAATAATTGGTTGATCTTCTTCAGTAGATTTATCTTTTATGTAACTGTTAACCCTAAAAGATTTATAGAATTTATCTGCAGCATCTTTACCATGCTCTGCAATACCAATTAAATATTCTAACGTAGTTGCCCATCCTTCATCCATAAATGCATAACGAGTTTCATTTATGCCCATATAAAAAGGGAAATAAGTATGTGCAATTTCATGATCTTGTACTAATTGTGCGAAAGTTGCATCTCCAGTTTGAGAATCATTTACCATTCCAGGATATTCCATGTCAGCAAAACCTTGGAAAGCTGTCATTTTTGAGAATGGATAAGGGACTCCTGGCCAATTATTCGAGAACCAAGCTAATGCGTAATTGTTGTTTTTAACAGAGTTGACAAAGTCAGTTCCTTTAACATCGTATGCTGCCTGAGTGCTTACTCTGCGATTGGTTTTATTATCTACAACTACACTTCCAGCGTCCCATAAATAAGTGCTACTTAAACCAAAGCAAACATCAACTATGTTATTTACAGAAAATTTCCATGTGTTCCAATCGTTTTGTAAGGTAACTTTACCACTTTTCATTTCCTGTTCAGTAGCTACGTGAATTACTTCATCACTTGTGTATGATTTTTTCAGTCGAGCAGCAAATTCTGGTTGTAAAACTTCATCAGGATTTAATAAATCGCCTGTGGCATACACTACAAAGTTTTTAGGAGCTTTGATAGAAAAAACATAATCGTTAAAATCGTTATAAAATTCCTGACGATCGGTATGTGGTAATCTATCCCAACCATTGTAATCATCGTAAACAGAAACTCGTGGATAACTATACGCCACGTACATGGTTGTTGGATCTATTTGCCCTTCGCGGCCACTTTCTTTTGATAATGGATAATTCCAATCGATATTTAAAAGCGCCTTTTTACCAGGTAATAACGGAGATTTTAATCTTATATCACCTGTGGTGCCCCAACCCTTAGTATTTACATTGTATACTTCGCCATTAATCTTCAAGGAAGTAATGGTTAATCCGGCTGATAAAAAATCATCGCTCACACTACCGCCTCTCGGTGATGTTGGTTTATGCAAATTGTTTACAAAGCGAATTGTAATCGTTTTTAATGTATCTGTGCTATTATTCGAATAATCGATACTTTCTGTTCCACTTACAACTTTTGTATCGGTATTAACTGTGATTTCCATGTTGTATTTACCATGGTTTTGCCAGTAATTTTTACCCGGTTTCCCATCTAAAGATCGCGTCCCTTTTTGATAAGCTGCCTTAATATTTCTAGGCATATATAACTCTTGTGCAAACAATGTAGTTGTACAGGTAAGCACGACTAGTGTGAGAATAAATTTTTTCATCTATTTAAATTTGTTTTAACTGTGATGAAGCTATCAGATTTATAACCTACTGGGGTTTGAAAATCGTGATGGTTTCATGTAATTTTTATTTGAAAGCTAAATTAGCGAAATTAAAGGTACCTCTATACATCAATTATTTTTACAGGGCTACAAATGTTATCGAATTGTTTTTTAAACCAAAATATTTGCTTTTGTAAAAATTGCCTTATATCTTCGTTTTAATTCAAAGCAAGACTATGTAGGCTAATGGCCGATGTAGTCTTGTTTGTTTTTTATAGAGAACCAAGTAAATGATTTAGTGCTATGGCAGAAATTACATATTACACAAAAGAAGGATTAGAGAAGCTGAAAGAAGAGCTTCATTATTTGAAAACAGAAGGAAGAGCAAATATTGCAAAGGCAATTGCCGAAGCTAGAGATAAAGGTGATTTGTCGGAAAATGCGGAATACGATGCAGCGAAAGAAGCGCAAGGACATCATGAAAGCAAAATTGCTAAACTAGAAAATACATTGGCCAACTCACGTTTATTGGATGAGAGTAAATTAGATACATCAAAAGTTTTAGCCTTATCCATTGTTAAAATTAAAAATGTAAAAAACGGGGCTACAATGACTTACCAATTGGTTGCAGAAAGTGAAGCTGATTTAAAAACTGGAAAGATTTCAGTTAAATCTCCAATTGCACAAGGTTTATTAGGTAAATCTGTTGGCGATACTACCGAAATTCAAGTGCCTGCTGGTAAAATGGAATTTGAAATCTTAGAAATATCTAGGTAGAGGTCTTGGGCGTAAGGTATAAGGCTTAGGGTCTTGCCTTCCACCTTTAACCTTCCACCTTTAACCTTAAAAAATGAGCATATTTTCAAAAATTGTAAATGGAGAAATTCCTGCACACATAGTTGCAGAGAATGCAGACTTTATGGCTTTTTTAGATGTAAATCCATTAGTGATGGGGCATGTGTTGGTTATTCCAAAAAAGGAAATAGATTATATTTTCGATATGGATGATGAATTATATACTGGCTTAACTTTGTTTGCAAAGCAAGTAGCTAAAGCAGTTAAAGCAGCATTTCCGTGTAAAAAAGTTGGAGTAGCTGTTATTGGGTTAGAAGTTCCACACACACATATTCATTTAATACCTATGAATAATGTAAGTGATATGAACTTTGCCAAAGAAAAATTAAAGCCTTCTCAAGAAGAACTTGCTGAGGCAGCCGTTAAAATAAAAGCAGAGCTTTAATCTTGTTGCTAGTTGTGAGTTTAGGTTTGGATGCAGACTAAACTCATAACATTAACTATCTTAACTTTTCGTTATTCTTATGCCGATCTGCATCACGGATAGTTTTCTTTTCTAGATTTTTAACCAGTGCTTCATTCAAATCAATGCCTGTTTGGTTGGCAAGACAGATTAGCACAAATAAAACATCCGCCATTTCATCTGCTAAGTTTACTTCTTCGTCACTTTTTTTAAATGATTGCTCACCGTATTTTCTAGACATGATGCGGGCAACTTCACCAACTTCCTCCATCAGAATAGCAGTATTTGTTAATTCATTAAAATAACGAATGCCCGTAGATTTAATCCAATTATCTACAGTTTCTTGTGCTTGTTCAATGGTCATAGTTATTTAGTTAGTGGTTGTCTTTATCTTTTGTATCCATTAAAATCGTCACAGGTCCATCATTTACCAAGCTAATTTTCATATCTGCTCCAAAAACACCACAAGCTATTTCCTTATTTAGCAAGGCTGATAAAGTTTTGATCATGTCTTCATACATAGGAATAGCTTTATCCGGTCTTGCAGCTTTTGTAAAGCCAGGTCTGTTTCCTTTTTTAGTTGCGGCAAATAAAGTAAATTGACTAATTAATAAAATATTCCCATTAATATCGGCTAAAGATTTATTCATCAAGTCATTTTCATCACTAAAAACCCGCATGTTAGCAATTTTTTGAGCCAGCCATTCTAAATCTTCATGTGTATCTGCATCTTCAATACCTAAAAGCACTAAAAATCCGGCGCCAATTGCTCCGGTAACTTTTCCATCTACTGTGCAACTAGCCTGTGTAACCCTTTGTAAAACTGCTCTCATTTTATGCTCTTGTATCGTTATTATGAAAAATACTTAAATAACTCTCGTACCTGCTTACTTCAATTTCACCGTTTTCTACTGCTTTAATTACAGCACAACCTGGCTCATTTACGTGTCTACAATTATTAAATCTACATTGATTTAAACGTTCTCTCATCTCTACAAAAAAGTGACTTAATTCTTCTGGCTTAATGTCAAAAACGCCTAATTCTCTAATTCCAGGAGTATCAATTAAGTAGCCGCCAAAAGGTAGGGTATGCATTTCTGCAAAGGTTGTGGTGTGTTGTCCTTTGTCACTCCATTCAGAAACTTCGCCTGTTTTAATTTCGAAACCTGGTAATAAGGCGTTAATTAAACTCGATTTTCCTACGCCAGAGTGCCCAGAAAATAAAGTAGTTTTATCTTTTAATAAGGCTTTAATTTGCTCAATGTTGGTTCCTTTTAAGGCAGAAACCTCGTAGCATGGATAACCAATTTTCTCATAAATGGCTTTGTATTCGGCTAAAATTTCTAAGCCTTGGTTACTAAATAAATCAAGTTTATTAAATATTAGGCAAGTCGGAATGCTGTATGCTTCAGAAGTAACCAAAAAACGATCAATAAACCCTAGAGAAGTTCGTGGTGATGCTAAGGTAACAATTAAAAAAGCTTGATCTAAATTAGCGGCAATAATTTGCGCTTGCTTACTTAGGTTTATCGATTTGCGGATGATATAATTTTTTCTGTCTTCTAAGGTATCAATTACACCTGTTGATGCATTGGGTTCTAATTCGAAACCAACTTTATCGCCAACAGCAATAGGATTTGTAGTTTGAATACCCTTAATCCTAAATTTCCCCTTAATACGGCAATCGTAATTTTTACCGTCTTCGGCATAAACCTGATACCAACTTCCTGTAGATTTTATAACTAATCCTTGCATAAAGCACAAATGTAAATAAAATGTAAAGAGGTAAGATAGAAAATGTGAGATGGGTATTTTGAAAAGCAGTTTCAGTATTTCAATTCAAGCAAGTCCTGCTTTACACTACAATCTTTTTAGCTTCCTCCCACAAGCTCAGGATTAAGCTCAAAATGATTTTCGTTGCAATCAGGTTTAGCAAATAAAGAGAATTGCAAAACCGCTCCGATTTTAACTGCGGTACTTTTTTAAATTCATTAAAAATAAGATAAAAAAAGGGGTGCATTTTTATGAATTTCGTAAATCTTTAAAAGATTTGATAAAAAAATGAATTTATTTAAGATGAACTCTTGACATTGTAAAAAATAATTATCTACTTAGCGGTGTAGAAAATACACTAAGAAAAAGAAATGATTTTTAACAACACGATTATTACCATTATTACATCAACAACAGGCCAATGCCTGATGGGGAAACGCTAGTGGTATAATTGAAACACAACATATAAAGCGCTCCCGAGAAAATCGGGAGCGCTTTTTTTTTAACCCATTATGATGAACATTTTAAAATTTGGCGGTACTTCAGTAGGTTCAGTAGAAAGCATTAGTGCTTTATTGAACATCTTAACAAAGGAAAATCAACAACAGGAAAAACCAATAGTGGTTTTATCGGCAATGAGTGGCGTTACTAATTTGCTTACAGCAATGGCAGAAAAAGCTGCTTTGGGACAAGATTACAGCGAAGAGTTAAAGTTAATAGAACAAAGACATTTTGATGTGATTAGGGCATTACTGCCTGCTGCTGCTCAAAACCCAGTTTTAACGAAGTTGAAATTGTACTTTAACGAATTGGAAGAATTACTGCAAGCCATTTATAACTTGCAAGAGATAAGTTTACAGGCAAAAGATTTGGTACTAAGTTACGGTGAGCGCTGCTCGACTTTAATGATTAGCCATATTGCAAAGCAGAAATTCTCTGAAGCAGTTTTTGCAGATGCAACTCAATTTATTAAAACTGATAGCAATTTTGGGCAGGCTAAAGTAGACACGCAATTAACTGATTTTTTGGTTAAAGATTTTTACCAAAGCAATGCAGGTAAAATGCTTTTTGTAACTGGTTTTATTGCTAGTAATGATGCTAATCGTGTGACTACGTTGGGTAGGGGCGGTAGCGATTATACTGCAGCGATTTTAGGATCGGCTTTAAATGCCAATGAAATACAAATTTGGACTGATGTAAATGGAATGATGACTGCCGATCCACGTATAGTGAAGAAAGCATTTTCATTACCAGAATTAAGTTATATTGAAGCCATGGAGCTGTCTTATTTTGGTGCAAAAGTTATTTATCCACCTACTATGACGCCTGCTTTTTTAAAGCAAATTCCTATTGTTATTAAAAATACATTTGATGTAGCTTTTGAAGGAACTTACATTCGTCATGGCGCAAAAGCATCGGCTTTGCCTATAAAGGGTATCTCTTCTATAGATGAAATAAGTATTGTAAACTTGGCTGGAAGCGGAATGGTGGGTAAAGCTGGTTTTAGTGGAAGATTATTTTCATTGCTATCTCGAGAGCAAATTAATGTGGTGCTAATTACTCAATCATCTTCAGAACATAGTATTACTTTCGCGGTAAAACCGTCTGATGCGATTAAGGCCGTAAAACTGATTTCTAAGGAATTCGATTTAGAATTACAAGCCAAAAAACTAGAGCAACCAGAAGTAGAAAATGGTTTAGCAGTTTTAGCTATTGTGGGTGAAAACATGAAACACACACCTGGTATTTCGGGCAAATTGTTTCATGCATTGGGTAGAAACGGAGTGAATGTTCATGCTATTGCACAAGGATCATCAGAATATAACATCTCGGTAATTATTGCAAAAGCAGATTTATCTAAAGCGGTAAATGCAGTACATGATGCTTTTTATACTTCATTGAATAAAACACTGCATGTTTTCTGTTTGGGAACTGGCAATATTAGTAAAACATTATTTAAACAGTTACAGGTTCAAATGCCTTTCTTGGCTAAAAATAATGATTTGCAAGTAAAAATAATGGGGATTAGTAACACCCGAAAAATGCTTTTATCGCCCAATGGCATTGCTTTAGAAAACTGGGAAGAAACACTTAATACAGGAGGGGAAAGTGCTAATTTGGAAGAGTTTGTTGCAAAAATGAAAGCCATGAACTTACCAAACTGTGTATTTGTAGATAATACGGCAAGTCCGCAACCGGTACCTTTTTACCAAGGTATTTTCGAGTCAAGTATTTCTGTGGTTACCTGTAATAAAATTGGGAATTCGGCCAGTTTTGCGCAGTATGAAATGTTTAAAAATACAGCTCGCAAATTTGGCGTCGACTTTTATTATGAAACGAATGTGGGTGCAGGTTTACCAATTATTAGAACTTTAAAAGATTTAATGATGAGCGGGGATAAAATAGCTCGGATTGAAGCGATTTTATCAGGAACAATCTCTTATATCTTTAATCATTTTAAAGGTGATGCTGCTTTCCATGATGTAGTAAAAGAAGCACAAGAATTGGGTTACACAGAGCCAGATCCAAGAGATGATTTGAATGGGAAAGACTTTATGCGTAAGATGTTGATTCTTGCCCGCGATGCTGGTTATGCTTTCGAAGAATCTGATGTGAGTATTCAGAATATGTTGCCAGATGCTTGCTTACAAGCTCCAACTGTGGAAGAGTTTTATCATCAATTAGAACTGAATGCAGCTTATTTCACTAAGCTGAAGCAAGAAGCAGAGGCGAGCAAAAAAGTGCTTAGATATATAGGGAAATTGGAAGATGGTAAAGCATCGATCACTTTACAAATGGTAGATGAAAACCATCCATTTTATATGCTCTCGGGAAGTGATAATATTATTTCTTTCACTACAGATCGATATAAAGAACGTCCGTTAGTGGTAAAAGGGCCAGGTGCTGGCGCAGAGGTTACTGCTGCAGGAGTGTTTGCCGATATTATAAATGTAGGAGGCGAAAAAGCATAAATATGAAAGAAATAAAAGTTTTCGCTCCTGCCACTGTTGCCAACGTAGTTTGTGGATTTGATGTTCTAGGGTTTGCTGTGAATGAACCTGGAGATGAAGTAGTGATGCGCTTGGTTGATGAACCTGGTGTTCGTTTATTGAAAATTACAGGAGATGATGGCCGTTTACCATTAGATTCTGCAAAAAATACGGTGAGTGCAAGTGTACAACATTATCTAAGACACTTAAATAGAGAAGATATTGGGGTAGAAATTGAACTACATAAAAAGATGCCAATAGGTAGCGGATTAGGTTCTAGTTCGGCAAGTACGGTTGCGGGTTTATATGCTATTAATCAGCTAATGGGCAACTCGCTGACCGCAAAAGAATTGGTTCCATTCGCAATGAAGGGTGAGGAACTGGCTTGTGGCTATGGTCATGCAGATAATGTGGCACCAGCATTAATAGGTGGTTTTGTTTTGGTTCGCAGCTATGAACCATTGGATTTAATTGCTTTGCCAACACCCAAGGACTTATTCGCGGCCATTGTTTATCCAGAAGTGGAAGTGCCTACTAAAGATGCTCGACAAATGATACGTGCTAAAGTTTTATTGAAAGATGCGGTTACGCAATGGGGAAATGTGGCTGGTTTGGTGAGTGGCTTGTTCTTAAACGATATCGATCTGGTAGGTAGAAGTATGAAGGATGTTTTGATAGAACCAACTCGCTCTATCCTAATTCCAGGGTTCGAAACTTTGAGAGCACTTGCTATGGAAAATGGAGCTGTAGGTTTCGGGATTTCAGGCTCTGGTCCGTCTGTTTTTGCATTAGCCAAAGATGAAACAACCGCTAGGAAAATAACAACTGCCCAACAAAAACATTTAACAAAATTAAATATCAATAGTAACGCTTATGTTTCTTCAGTAAATGCTGAGGGACCAAGAGCAATATAATTGGATACTGCAATCAATAAATTAAATGAAACTATACTCAACCAACAATAAAGATTTACGTGTTTCCTTTCAAGAGGCAGTTTTTAATAGCATGCCACTAGATAAAGGCCTATACATGCCCTTGAACATTCCTCAATTAGAAAAAGAATTTCTCGATCACATCGAGAAATATTCCTTGCCAGAAATTGCGTATCAAATCGCATCAACCTTGTTGAAAGATGAAATTCCTACCGCTGATTTGAAAGCTTTAGTAGAAGATGCCGTAAATTTTGATGCACCTCTTGTCAAATTGGATGAAGATACATTTGTGCTCGAATTGTTTCATGGCCCTTCTTTAGCTTTTAAAGATTTTGGTGCTCGATTTATGAGTAGAGTAATGGCTTATTTCTTAAAAGATGGCGAATTGTTATTAGATGTTTTAGTGGCTACTTCAGGTGATACTGGCGGAGCAGTTGCTTTGGGCTTTTTAGGTGTGCCTAATACTAGGGTTACTATTCTGTTTCCGAAGGGAAAGGTAAGCGAAGTGCAACGTTTGCAACTTACCACTAATGGCAAAAACGTTAGGGCAATTGCAATTGATGGAACTTTTGATGATTGCCAGGCCTTAGTGAAACAAGCTTTTGCAGATGAGGAGTTGAAGGCTAAGTTCCGATTAACTTCTGCTAATTCAATTAATATAGCAAGACTAATTCCGCAGACTTTTTATTATTTCAATGCGTATGCGCAATTGAAAAGAAAAGGATTTAAAGAGGTGGTTTTTTCGGTGCCTAGTGGAAATTTCGGAAACATAGGTGCAGGATTATTAGCCTATAAAATGGGTTTACCAGTGCATCAGTTTATTGCAGCAACTAATGCAAATGATACGGTTCCACGCTTTTTAGAGAGTGGAATTTATGAAACTAAACCATCTGTACAAACTTATGCCAACGCCATGGATGTCGGTGCGCCAAGTAATTGGGTACGCATCATGGATTTGTTTAATACCGATAGAAAAGTGATTCAAGAATTAGTAAAAGCCTATCGTTTTACAGACGAGGAAACCTTAGCAGGTATAAAAGAGATCTTTGATAAATTCAACTACATTGCCTGTCCGCATACCGCAATTGCTTATCTAGCAACTAAAGCTTATGCTGAAAAAAATCCTACAGATAAAGGTGTTAAAGTGTTTTTATCCACTGCTCATGCATGTAAATTTCCTGAAGTTTTTTCAGCAGAAATGCAATCTAAAATCGAGTTGCCAGCGCAAGTAGAAACCTTAAAAAACAAGGTAGAACTGTATAGTGAATTGGGTAAGGATTTTGAAGGGTTTAAGGAATATTTGTTAATGGGAGATCAATAAACTAATTATACACATAGAAACATAGAGAACATAATTTAGATGTATGTCTATGTTTGTATGTGTTATTGTGTTAAAATATTGCTTGTGCTATTCTCTTAGTTGGTTCTGGATTACTCATCGTATAAAAGTGTAGTACAGGAGCTCCAATTTTAACCAACTCTTTGCACTGGGTAATCATAAATTCTATACCAACTTCTTTAACCTCTGCTTCGCTTTTGCAATTATGGATAGCTTCGCTCAAGTCTTCAGGTAAATCTATATGAAATACTTTTGGTAAACTGATTAATTGTTTAGATGAGGTGATTGGCTTCAAACCAGGGATGATGGGCACATTAATTCCATTTTCGCGACATTTTTTTACGAAATCGACATATTTAGAATTATCAAAAAACATTTGAGTTACGATAAACTCTGCGCCCATATCTACTTTCTTTTTCAAATATTTGAAGTCAGTTTTTAGATTAGGTGCTTCAAAATGCTTTTCAGGATATCCAGCAACACCAATACAAAAGTCTGTTTTAAAAGCATCATGATCTTCATGTAAATAGCGGCCATTATTCATGTTCATTACTTGCTCCAAAAGATCTGTTGCATACGCATGACCACCTGGGGTTGGAATAAAACTAGAATCTGCATGACGAGCATCTCCACGTAAAACTAGTACATTATCAATTCCTAAAAATTGCAAATCGATTAATGCATTCTCAGTTTCTTCTTTGGTAAATCCACCACAAATTAAATGTGGAACAGCATCAACTTTATATTTATTAATAATTGCTGCACAAATAGCAACTGTACCTGGTCTTTTTCTGTACGATATTTTTTCTAACAGACCAGTTTCATGCTGCTTATAAATATAATCTTCACGATGATAAGTTACATCAATAAACGGTGGATTGAATTCCATTAATGGATCAATAGCATTGTAAATAGCTTGAATGCTTTTACCTTTTACTGGTGGTAAAAGCTCAAATGAGAATAAGGTTTTACCCTTTGCGTTTTTTATATGATCTGTAATCTTCATTCTAGTTGATTAGTTGGTTGGTAGTTTGTTATTTGGTTTCTGAATAGTTGAGCTAATGTATCTTATGTAGCCATTTATTAGCTTGCCTAAAATCTCAATTTCTATAATACAACTATTCAATTGTTCATCAGAAATAATTGAAATGTCCTTTGAAATATAAAGTTGGGTTTCAAGTTCGTAAAGTGATCCTCGAGCTATAGTTAAAAACTGGATAGTTTCTTTGGCATGTTGTCTACCACTACCTTCTGCAATATTCGAAGGAACAGAAATTGCACATCTCCTAATTTGGGAAGTTAAACCATAAACTTCTTCTTTCGGAAATTTGGATGTAAGCAAATAAATATGAGATGCAAATGCTCTTGCCTTTTTCCACACCTCTAATTCTGTATACTTATTATATGCCATTTTACTTAACCAGTAAATTATTTAAACTGCACTATCTAAAAAACGAAACAACGAAACATCCAACAAACTAGTATGCAAGGTTCGGGCTCAGCCATCGCTCTGCATCTTCCAGATCCATTTCTTTTCTAAGAGCATAATCTTGAACTTGTTCCTTGGTAATTTTTCCTAATCCAAAATAGCGAGAATCGGGATGGGAGAAATAAAAACCACTAACAGCTGCAGTTGGGTACATGGCATAACTTTCGGTAATTTTTAAACCAATCTTTTCTTCGGCATCTAATAATGCAAACAAGGTTCCTTTTTCGGTATGTTCTGGACAAGCCGGATAACCAGGCGCCGGACGGATTCCTTTATATTCTTCCTTGATTAATTGTTCATTGGTTAAAACTTCTTCTTTCGCATAACCCCAATAATCCTTGCGAACAAGTTCATGTAGTTTTTCTGCAAAAGCTTCTGCTAATCTATCAGCCAATGCTTTTACCATAATACTATTATAGTCGTCGTGGTTCTTTTCGAAATCGGCAACTAATTCATCACAGCCTATCCCAGTTGTAACTGCAAAACCACCAAAATAATCCTGAATGCCACTGTCTTTATCAGCAATGAAATCGGATAAAGCATAATAGGGTTGTCCATCTACTTTTTCGGCTTGTTGACGTAACGTGTGAATTCGTACCTTTTCAGCTTTGCCATTTTTCAGTTTCTCATCTACTTTTAGCGTATTGCTTTGCACTTCAAGTTCAATATCATCACCTATGGCATTTGCAGGCCAGAAACCAAATACTGCTTTGGCAGTTAATAACTTCTCATTTACAATTTTGTTTAAGAGTACTTGAGCATCGTCAAATAATTTTTTAGCTTCAGTACCTACAAATTTATCATCAAATATTTTAGGATAACTTCCTCGTAGTTCCCATGTATGGAAAAAGGGTGTCCAATCTATATAAGGGACAAGCTCTGTTAAAGGATAGTCCTCCAGTATTTTAGTTCCGGTGAAACTTGGCGCTGGCGCAATTTTTTCAAGGTCTAACTTAAATTTATTCGTTCTTGCTTCCTCAATTGTTTTATAGCGTTTATCAGAACGTTTATTTAAATGTGCTTCACGAGCTTTATCATATTCTGCCCTAATGCCAGCAACGTATTCGTCTTTTGTTTCTGGGTTCATCAATGTGCTACATACAGTAACACTTCGAGATGCATCTAAAACATGAATTGCCGGTCCCGAATAGTTAGGTGCAACTTTTACCGCAGCGTGAATACGTGAAGTGGTAGCGCCACCAATAATTAATGGAATAGTAAACCCTTCGCGTTCCATTTCCTTCGCAAAATGAACCATTTCATCTAATGATGGGGTAATTAAGCCACTTAAACCAATAATATCTGCATTAATTTCTTTAGCTTTTTTAATGATATCTTGTGCAGGAACCATTACGCCCATATCCACAATTTCGAAGTTATTACAGGCTAAAACTACACCTACAATGTTTTTTCCGATATCATGTACATCGCCTTTTACGGTTGCCATTAATACTTTTCCAGCAGAAGAATTTTGATCCTGATCTGGATTTTCTAATTTTTCTTGCTCAATAAATGGTAGGAGATAGGCTACGGCTTTTTTCATTACCCTAGCAGATTTTACAACTTGTGGTAAAAACATTTTTCCGGCGCCGAATAAATCACCAACAATGTTCATCCCATCCATTAACGGACCTTCAATTACTTGAATAGGGCGAGGGTATTTTTGTCGAGCTTCTTCAACATCATCATCTAAATATTCTACAATACCTTTTACCAAAGAGTGGGATAAGCGTTCTTCTACTGTGCCCTTGCGCCATTCCTCATCTCGAACTATTTCTTTTCCCTTACTTTTAATGGTATCAGCATATTCTACCAAACGTTCGGTTGCATCATCCCTACGATTCAATAATACGTCTTCTACACGTTCCAATAATTCAGGTGGAATTTCTTGATAAACCTCCAACATTCCTGCATTCACAATCCCCATGTCTAAACCAGCCTGAATAGCATGGTACAAAAATGCAGAGTGCATGGCTTCGCGAACTGTATTATTTCCTCTAAATGAGAATGAAATATTAGAAACACCACCACTTACTTTAGCGTAAGGCAGGTTTTGTTTAATCCAACGTGCAGCATTGATAAAATCTACTGCGTAATTGTTGTGCTCTTCTAAACCTGTAGCTACCGTTAAAATATTAGGGTCGAAAATAATATCTTGAGGAGGAAAACCAATTTCATTTACCAAGATGTCATAACTTCTTTTGCAAATTTCAGTTCTACGATTGTAATTATCTGCTTGACCTTGTTCGTCAAAAGCCATTACCACAACCGCTGCGCCATATTGCATAATTTTTTTGGCACTTTCTCTAAATTTTTCTTCTCCTTCTTTTAAGGATATAGAGTTTACAATCCCTTTGCCTTGTAAACATTTTAAACCATTTTCTATTACCGACCATTTAGATGAATCTACCATAATGGGTAATTTTGCAATATCAGGTTCTGAAGCAATTAAATTCAAAAACTTAGTCATTGCAGCTTCCGAATCAATCATGCCCTCATCCATATTTACATCAATGATTTGCGCACCACCTTCTACTTGCTGTAATGCAACAGCAAGAGCAGCTTCATAATCGCCACCTAAAATTAGTTTAGAAAATTTTGGAGATCCTGTAATATTGGTTCTTTCACCAATGTTTACAAATATACTTTCGGGAGTGATGGTAACAGGTTCTAATCCGCTTAAGCGCAAATAAGGTTCAACTGTAGGAATTTTTCTTGGACTTGCTTTTTTTGCTTTTTCGGTAATACAGCCGATATGATCTGGCGTTGTACCGCAACAACCACCTACAATATTTACAAAACCAGATGCGATGAAATCATCTACCAAGTGTGCGGTTTCATGGGGTAATTCATCGTAAGCACCAAATTCATTTGGTAAACCAGCGTTTGGATAAGCAGAAATATAACAACCTGCTTTTTCAGCCAATTCTTCAATATGCGGACGCATTTCTTTTGCTCCCAATGCACAATTAAAGCCAATACTCAGAGGATTAGCGTGTATTACCGAGTTTAAAAAAGCTTCAGCTGTTTGTCCAGATAATGTTCTGCCAGAAGCATCAGTAATAGTTCCAGAAATCATAATTTCCAGTTTTCTGCCAATAACTTCCTCGTATTTTTTAATAGCAACAATTGCTGCTTTACAATTTAATGTGTCAAATATGGTTTCGATCAATAATACATCAGCTCCACCATCAACTAAGCCGCGAACTTGTTCGTAATAAGCGGCTTCTAATTCATCGAAATAAATAGCTCTAAAACCTGGGTCATTTACATCTGGCGACATAGACAGTGTTCGGTTTGTTGGGCCAACGGCTCCAGCTACAAAACATTTCCTATCTGGATTTGCGGCCATGAATTCTGTTACCGCTTCCTTAGCTACTCTTGCTCCTTCAAAACTTAACTCGTACGACAAATCTTCCATTTGGTAATCTGCCATGGAAATACGTTGCGTACTAAAGGTGTTGGTTTCTATAATATCAGCACCTGCTTTTAAATATTCTAAATGAATTTCCTTTATAATATCAGGACGTGTAATGTTGAGCAAATCGTTATTGCCTTTTACATCACATGGGTGATTCTTAAAACGCTCTCCTCTAAAATCTTCTTCAGTTAGCGTATAGCGTTGAATCATGGTACCCATTGCACCATCTATAATTAAAATACGTTTCTCTAATTCTTCTCTAATACTCATATTCTACCTCGTCGTTGCGAACTTTATGGTTTAAAGTCTGGCAATTTGTTTTATCGATGAGATTGCTTTGTCGTACCTCCTCGCAATGACGCTATTATTGGCTTATTCAAAAGTCAGAATAGATTATTCTTTAAACTTATCTTCTCTCGCCACTGCTGAGATTAGAAATTAGCACCTTGTTGGCACAGGTTGCTAAGACTTCGTTGGGTCTAGTCCCTCCGTCTTTCTTAATAAGCACTACAAAAATGCAACAAAGCATTATCAATTCCAAATAATTGCAATGTTTACCGAATTAAATAACAAAAGCCCCACAAATTTGCGAGGCTTTTGAAATATTGTTCTGTTTTTGGAAATTACTTTCTGCTTCCAAAAATGCGTAATAGGAAGAGAAAAATATTAATAAAATCTAAATACAATGATAAAGCTGCCATAATAGCCAGTTTTTTAGAATCGGTAGCCACCATTTGTTCCCCGCTTTCTTCAATTCCTAAACCTATTCTTTTAATTTTTTGAACATCATAAGCTGTTAAAGCTGTAAAAATTGCTACACCAAAAAAGCTCATGATATAGTCAACTCTTTCGCTCCCTATAAACATATTTACCAAGCTTGCGATGACAAGGCCTACAACGCCCACCATTAATATTGGCCCAAATTTACTTAAGTCAACTTCGGTAGTATATCCTAAGAATGCCATAATGCCAAAAATACCTGCTGCAGCGATAAAACAACCTACTACTGAACCTAACTCATAAAATATAAGTATAGAGCTTAGACTAACACCCAATAGGGTAGAAAAAAGGATAAACACACCAAGTAAAGCATTGAAAGAAAGTTTATTAAATCCAGCTCCCATTAATAGAACAAGACCTAAAGGAGCAAATGTTGTGATATAACCAAGAGTAGTAGGTTTAAATGTTAGTGGATCTCTGATTAAATCTTTAATGCCAGGTATTTGATTTGTGAATATTGCAGCTGCAGTAGAAACAGTTAAAGCTACAAACATCCACAAAAAAACATTTGCAAAGAATTTTTTAGAAATTGAGCCTTCTTGTACAAAAACGCTGTCATTCTGATATTGATAATTTTGTTGTTCCATTTGATTTATTTCTGTTTATGTTATGTTTTTTATTTGCTGAAAGAATTAAAACCATCAAAGCTTAAATCTTCGTCAATTTTTTCCCAATGAATTCCGAAAGGAGATATGCTAAAATTATTTCTTTCTTCATCACTAGCATTCAATAACTTTGGAAACCAACTTAGTGGGTGGCTTCTTTTCTCGCCCAACGCATTTTTTATATAGATGCGATTGTCTTCAAACCAGACTTTAATTTTGTTTTCCATGATATTCATTCCATTTTGCAATAATAATTTCTTTGTTTTCTTCTATCAAAGATTGTGCAAGATTAATATCTTTATTCTTAAGCCCTCTATTACTAACCAATTTAATTTCTTCCACCTCAAACTTTGCCTCTCCATCAGCATTTCTTACATCAATATGGATGGGCAAGTGTTCGTTGGAATAGAAAAAGAACCGAAGTCCAAAAATTATAAATAGTGTAGGCATTAGTAAAAATAAGCGTTTAATTTAATCTTTTTGTCAGGAGTTCTTCAACTTTTTTAAAGAACTGTCGTGGTTTAAGCTTTCGCCAATGCAAATCATCTAGCTCACCTCCAAAGTTGATGTAATAATCTATACTATTATCGCGAAATTCACGAATAACATGTTCATTGAAATTAACCCCTGCAATCCATCCATCTTCTACGTCTTGAAACCATTCTTCATAATAACTATCATCTGAAGCATGAAAATTCAATACATTTTCTCCTATAAGGATAAATTTATTAATTCCTTCATCTATCATTAGCTCTAAGATTTCTCTTTTTAACATCATGATATCGTTATTAATCGCATCATTCCATTCACCCATCAGTTCAATAATGGCATATTGCTTTTCATAATCTACAAACAATACTTTAATGTACAGTGTAGCAGATCCAAACGTATCCCATTGCGGATGAATTAGAAAATTATAGAGTTGCTTATCGTAATAGAACTCAGAATATTCGGTGTTAAAAAATGGCGAACGCTCATCTTCTGCAGCGATATAATCGTCTCTCCAAAGATAAAAAGGTTCAATTTCGTGCATCTGTTAGTTATTTGGTTTTTTGGATGTTTAGTTTCTTTGGAAATTGGAGGACTAACCAACTAACAACTAACCAACGAAAAAACTATCCCTTTGAAGCCTCCACAGCTTTACGCACACTACCATATTTGTTTAATAAATCTGCAGCTTGGTCGTGGTCAATATGTAGTTCATCCATTACCATTTGTGTGCCACGATCTACCAACTTATGGTTAGTTAATTGCATATCTACCATTTTATTCCCTTTCACACGTCCCATTCTAATCATCACGGTAGTACTTAACATATTTAAAACCAATTTCTGAGCAGTTCCCGATTTCATTCGAGTTGAACCAGTTAAAAATTCAGGGCCTACTACTACTTCTACAGGAAAATCAGATTCAGCAACAATTGGTCCGCCTTCATTACAAACAATACAACCAGTTAATACGCCGTGTTTACGAGCTGTATTTAAACCACCAATTACATAAGGTGTAGTTCCAGAAGCAGCTAGTCCAACTAAACAATCGTTAGCATTAATTTGATACTCTTGTAAATCTTCCCAAGCTTGAGTAATGTTATCTTCTGCAAATTCAACTGCTTTACGTATTGCGGTATCTCCACCGGCTATAATACCAACAACCGTATCAAAAGAGACACCAAATGTAGGAGGGCATTCAGAAGCGTCAACTACTCCTAAACGGCCACTGGTACCTGCGCCTATGTAAAACAATCTTCCTCCTTTAATCATTCTATCAGCAATTGCCGATGCTAATTTTTCAATTTGTGGTAAAGCCTGTTCAACAGCTAGTGGTACAGTCTTGTCTTCGTTATTGATGCCTGTCAAAATTTCTAAAACAGACATTTTATCAATGTCGTTGTATTTAGATTCTTGCTCTGTTACTCTATTCATGGATTTCATTAAAGGTTAAAGTTCGTCAATTTATCAATTAACAGGAAATATTATGCATAAAACCCTACAATTTTATAGAGAAGATTACTCCCTTGCAAATATTTACTTTAAAAAAATCAAAAAACTAAAATGTTTTAACCTTGTTATTTAATAACAGGCTAATTCTCACCTGTTTGTAATTTGTTTTTTTTATTTGTGATGAGGCACCCATGTTTTTGATATTCATATAGTTATGAGCTTGGTAAAATCATGGCTGTTTCATAACTTTGTAAAGTCACTTCCCTAATGAAAAAAAGTACGAGATTTAACCTTCTTCTTGCCTTAACCTATTCCATAACTTTAATAGGTGGAATGTATTTAGGTTTTAAATTTTTAAAAGATCAAGGATTTAAAGTCGAAAAAAGTACTCGCTATGCTGATAACAATCAAAAAGTAGAAGATATTATTCATATCATTAATAAAAACTACGTTGATGATGTGAATGCAGATAGCCTTCATCATTTACCAATAGACAGTTTACTGCATCAATTAGATCCGCATAGTATGTATTTACCAGCGACTAAGGCATTTGAACTGGCAGAAAATTTAGAAGGTAACTTCGAAGGAATTGGTGTAGAATACTATATCCTAAACGATACATTATTGGTAACTAATGTACTTAAAGATGGTCCGGCATATTTAGCAGGTGTAAAGCAGGGCGATAAAATACTTAAAGTAGATAGTACGAATGTGAGTGGTAGAGGATTACCACGTTCTGAAATGATAGGTAAAATTAAAGGCAGAAAGGGTACCCCTGTACAACTTACTTTATTACATTATGGAACTGTTTCACCAGCTATTTTAACAATAAAAAGAGGTAAGGTAGAAGTAAGTAGCATTGATGCTGCTTATATGATTACACCAGAAACCGCTTACATTCGCATCAGTAAATTTGGAGCAAATACAGATAATGATTTTGTAGAGGCTGTAAAATCGCTTAAAACCAAAGGGATGAAAAAGTTAGTGCTTGATCTTCGAGATAATGGTGGCGGTTATTTGAATGCTGCAACAGGTTTAGCAAATCAGTTTTTGCCAGAAAATAAATTGATTGTGTATACCCAAGGTAAACACGAGCCGCGTACGGATTATTTTGCGACTGGCGGTGGGGAATTTGAGCAAGGAAAATTAGCTGTATTAATTAATGAAAACTCTGCCTCGGCAAGTGAGATTTTTGCAGGAGCTATACAAGATTTAGATAGAGGTATTATTGTGGGTAGACGTTCTTTTGGGAAAGGTTTAGTGCAAGAACAATTCGCATTTGAAGATGGTTCTGCCCTAAATTTAACTATTGCAAGATATTACACCCCACTTGGTAGAAGTATACAAAAATCATATAAAAAAGGATATGCAGCTTATCAACATGAGTTGGAAGATCGTTTAAATGATGGGGAATTAACAGCTAAAAATGCAAAAACTAAAGATAGTTTGCAGAAAACCGGTGCGTTTGTGACACAAAGCGGAAAGAAGGTTTTTGGTGGTGGTGGTATTCAACCAGATGTTTATGTGAAATTAGACACTACAGGCTACACGAAACTATATGCTACATTGATTAATAAAAAAATATTAATTGATTTTGTATTTGATGTATTGGCTGATCGATATACGCCATCATATTTAGCTCAAACCTTAAATACATTTACCATTAACGATACCGACTATAGGGATTTAGTAAACTACATTCAATCTAAAAATGTTGCGATTGATGCAAAACAACTCACCGCATCTAAGTCCATTATTTACAACGATCTAAAAGTAATGTTGTGTAAATATCATTTAGGAGATGTTGGTTATTATAAAGCTCACAACTTAACAGATAATGTGGTTAAGCAGGCTTTAGTTAGCTTGCAATAGAATTTCTTACCGCCTGTATTTTCTAGTTTTGTAAATAAGATTGCAATATCTTCCAATAGCGTCTTGTTTAATCACTTTAATTTTGTGCTATACTTACATTAAACTATGTAAATTTAAATAGCCATAAAATGATGAAAAAATTTGTAATTGAAAGAGACTTGCCAGGTGCAGGAAAACTATCGCCAACAGCATTGGCAGAGATAACGGCTACCTCTTGCAACGTAGTAGCTAACTTAAATGAACCTTATCATTGGATAGAATCATTCGTAACAGCTGATAAGATATTTTGCATACACATCGCTGAGAGTGAAGAGGTAGTGCGTGAACATGCGAGTAGGGGTAATTTTCCAGTTACTGCAGTTTATGAAGTTAAAAATGTAATCGATCCTACAACGATTTAAACCATGAGCGGTACACCGTCAAAATATTATAAATTAGCTATTGGCGAAGGGTTAGAAGCGTTATTGGCAAAAGATTATAATCATTCTTTTCCATTTCACTTTCATCCAACTTATAACATTACCTTGGTGTACCTTGGTTCCTTTAACACGCAGTTGCATAATCAATTATTGATTGCACCCACAGGAAGCATTCTCATCACAAATCCACAAGAAATTCACGCCAACCCTTTCGAAAAGGACAACAAAGTTTCATTTTTTACCTTTTATGTAAGTCAGGATTTTATGGAGTACTGCAATGGTGGGCAGTCTGTGGTTTTTAACAATAAAGTAATTAATGATGATGATCTATTTAGCGCTTTACACCAATTAGCCACAACCATTAATCATCCTCAACTAGGTTCAACTTATGAAGATGAGCTTAAAAAAGCATTGCATACCCTTGCGCTTAATTATGGCGACAACCACAATGAACCTCAAGATCTTCAATTTAAATCATTATTTGATGATTTCATGGCTGAAGAAAGTATCACTAAGTTTTCCTTGGATGTCGCTGCTAGTCGATTTGGTATCGATAAATACAAATTCATTAGGCTTTTTAAATCTCAAACAGGCTTAACACCGAATAATTATTTTATTCTTAAACGCATAGAAAAAAGTAAAACCATGCTAGCTGAAGGGAAAGACTTGTTAAGCATCGCAATTGATCTTGGTTTTTACGATACTGCTCATTACTGCAACCATTTTAAGAAATTCACAGGAATTTCTCCTATTGCTTATAGTACCAATATTTAGTTGCAATATCTTCCAAGCCTTTTGAACACCTAAGGTTTAATTTTACAACATTATAATTAACCTCCATGTTTCACTTTACCACAATCATGAAAAAATTAATCTGTTTTTTACTTTGTTTTTCTGCTTTACCTGTTTTCTCTCAAGTATTTACTACCAAACAATATCAAGAAGATTTCACTTATTTTTGGAATAGTATCAATGATCAATATTGTTATTTTGATAAAAAAGGTATCGACTGGAATAGCTTAAAACCTATTTATCAAAAACAAATTGATACTGTTAGCAGTAGAGATGCTTTTGTAAGCATTCTAGAAAAAGCATTATATGAATTGTACGATCATCATTGTTCGCTCGGTACCAATACCAAATTTTCTCGCAGATTGGTTCCTACTAGTGCAGACATTTGGGCCGAATATCAGAACAATAAAGCAATTATAGTCGAGGTGAGAAAAGGCATGGGTGCTGAAAAAGTAGGCATCCATTCAGGAATGGAAGTAGTAGCAGTAAATGATGTAAATGTAAACGAAGCTATTTTACCATTTTTGGCTCATACTGTTAATGCAGAATCAAAGAGTTTTGCCTTACGCCTTTTGCTTGCAGGAGATCATTTTACCCCTCGGAAAATTACACTAAAAACCTCAAAAGGAATTCAAGATTTCTTCCCAGATCAAGAAGGGTTGATGTTAGAACATATCAATTATCCAGATATGGTTCAATCATCCAACATTAAAAATATAGGTTATATCAAAATCAATAATTTTCTATATGATAATGCGCTTATCCCCAAGTTTGATAGTGTTTTGAATGCCATGCTACAAACAAAGGCAATCATTATAGATTTAAGGGAAACTGCAAGTGGGGGTAATACTAGTGTAGCCCGAGCTATTTTAGGTCGTTTTACTAATAGAGATCAGTTTTATCAAAAGCATGAGTATTTTGCTGAAGAAAAAGAGACTGGTATTAAACGAAGCTGGGTAGAAATTGTATCGCCAAGAGGTATTACATATACTAAGCCAGTGGTTGTTTTAGGTGATCATTGGACTGGCAGTATTGCCGAAGGAATTACGATTGCATTTGATGGGATGAAGAGAGCTACCGTAATTGGTACTCAATTAGCCAGATTAAATGGTGCAGTAGAGAGTTTTAAAATGCCTAACACCAAAATTGGTTTTAATTTCACAACAGAAAGATTATATCATGTAAATGGTTTGGCAAGGGAGTTATACAATCCGACAATTAAAGTAGAGCTAAGTAGACAGCAAATGGGTGAAGATTTAATTCTGCAGACTGCTGTTAATTATTTGAACCAAAAAATTAAGTAGGAATGAATTTTTCAAGTGAAAATTTTGATGCAGTTCATCCTGCAATGATGCAAGCGCTCGTTGATGCTAATACAGGTTTTGAGTCTTCTTATGGAAAGGATTCTTATACCTTAGCTGCCACTAAGCTTTTTAAGGAAGAATTTGGTGAAGAGATAGCGGTTTACTTCACTTTTAATGGTACTGGAGCTAATAATTTCGCACTCGCAGCTATCACAGAAAGTTACCAATCTATTTTTTGTGCTGATATAGCTCATTGTTATGTCGATGAGGCAACTGCCCCAGAAGCTTTTAGTGGCTGTAGATTATATCCCATAACAACTGTAAATGGAAAAATAACCTTAGACGGATTACAGACTCAATTAAAGCGTAAAGGAGATGTTCATCATCCACAAGCTAATGTGGTAACCTTAACCCAGCCTACCGAATATGGTACGATATATAGTTTGGAGGAGTTGCGAGCAATCAAAGCATTTTGTGTAAGCAATGGGCTGTTGTTACATGTAGATGGCGCTCGGTTTTTTAATGCAGCTGCGGCTTTAAACGTTAGTTTAAAAGAACTAAGCGAAGGAGTGGATGTGTTGACATTAGGTGGAACAAAGTTAGGAATGATGTATGGTGAAGCTGTTATTTTTTTCGCTTCAACACTTAGTTCAAGTCTCAAGTTTACCCATAAAAGAAGTATGCAGTTAGCTTCTAAAAACAGGTACATCTCGGTTCAGTTTCAAGCAATACTTAGAGAAAAGCTATGGCTACAATTAGCAAATTATACCAACCACTTGGCAAAATGTTTTGAAAAGGAAATTAAAAAGCTTAACAACATTCAAATCATTTATCCAGTACAAAGTAATGTGGTATTTCTCAAGATGTCTAAATCCCTCTACTTGAAAATGCAAAGTTATGCTAGTTTCTATTACTGGGACGAACAAAGGGAAGAAGCAAGATTGGTTTTTTCATTCAGCAATACGCTAGCAGAAATTAAGAAGTTCGTAGAAATTCTTAATGAAGAAATTCACAGCTTGACTTCAAACTCTTAATTTCAAACTTAGGATTTTCCGGCTTTCAGAGAGCTAATTCCTAATCTAACGCTATTTCAAAAAGATTTAAACTGATGCCTTCATAATGTTTAGGTAGGCCACTGTTTGGAGCAATTTTAATCATGCCCACATGTTTAAAACCACAACCCGTATAATAAGTTAGTAGTTTTTCATTATCTGCCCAAGTATCCATTCGTATAAACTGAATATCATTGGTTTTGGAGTATGCCTTAGCCCAATCTATAATTACATTTACAAAGCCAAAACCTCTAAAATCTGCATGCGTAACAATACGATGAATGTAAATTGCGGAATCAACATTTCTTTCTTCCCAAATTTGAGGGTCGCTAAATGTGACGGCAAAAATACATGCGATCTGTCCATCAACAAGGATTTTGAATTGTCTTTTTTCATCAATTTCTTGCGTAATTAAATCGCCACTAAAGCCTTGCCAGTGGTGATGAAAAACTTTTTTTTGATGAGCAATCGCCATATTGTAAAACTCGAATATGGTATTAAAATCAGCTAATGTACTTGGTATAACTTGTATAAATTTTTGCATTTATTAATCACCTTAGTGAAACAATTGAGTGGTCGAAATTACCGTTTTCTTACCACTTAAAGTTCAATATTTACGGTTAAATTGTTGCCAACTTATAAATGCTGGAACAGTTGCAGAATATGGGTTGCAATAGAAGCTTTCATAATTGTTAATCTTTGCTGTTTTCCTTAAGTCAAATTTTAAATGTATATTTAAAAACCACTCCTTAAACAACCATTCCGTTAAAAACCCTTAATTATTTCCTTCATACTTACCGCGACAATAAGGCGACCTTATAGCGACCTTACCGCGACTTATGTCCTAGAAGAGTTGCTGTCTAGCTCTACCTTTGTTTAGGTTCGCTGATGGTTTTGTGGTATATCGTTTTTTAAAAAAGCACCTTTTCTCGAACAAGACAAGGATGAGTGTATATAAAATATAACTTCAGCATCATCGCTAATATGAGTTTTAAGGAATAAGTAAATATTGCAAATGAGCCGCCCTCCAAATTGTTACTGTTGGGATAAGAAAGTTTGAAAAAAAGCGGTTAAAATATTTAACCGCTTTATAACTCATAATTCAAATATTAAGGTTTCTTAGTCAATCTTAATTTTAATTCATATAAATACTTGCCTGGTTTGTTCAATTTTGTATTAATTCTAAAATTAACTTTAACAGGCTGCGTAGTATAAGTTAAGTATTGCATTTTTGTCGGTGGAGACCAGTTTAACGGGTCTGCATAGTCTATAGACTGAATATAGTTTTCATAAATTCTATAATAACAATTTAATGCATTAGATTGATTATCCCAATAAGGGTCAGGAAAACGAGCTTGTGCATAATCATATAAAATGGCGGTATCTGTAACCGTTGTTTTATAAGCAAAGGTTTTTAGGTTTTTAAGATAAGTATTTCCGCTTGGTCTGTCTGACAGTGCTTTTCCCGGAAAAACTGCGCCGTTTTTATCTAAAACTTTAAAAACAATTTGATTGGGCGTTGCCGCTAAGCGTTTAATTGTTAAAGTAGCATTAACTGCTTGTCCTATCGAAAGATCAATAGGCTGGTTTTCACTGATTGGAAATGGTATTGCCGTTTCTGATCCAACAGGAAGCGCTTGAAAATAAGGATTATTTACATACTCATAATCTTTAGTTGCAGTTAAGTTAATTGTACAAATACCTTTGTAAACCTTTGTACCATTAGGGTTTTCTATTTGTAAATCTACTAAGTATTCGCCTGCAGGTACATTGTCAGAAGCTTGGGTAAACATTAATTGACCACTAGATTCAAGTATATACAAAGGTTTCTTTTTTTCATATCCTCTTTTGGCATCGATCAAAGCTAAAGTTGTATCAACTAAAGGATTGTAAGCTTTTTTCCATACGGCCACTTCATAATCCTTAAAAAAAGCTTCTTCACGTTTTCCTGTAGCTTTATTACGAACATCTAATAGGGTAATTTTAAATGGGGGAGTTGATCCATCATTTGCAATTCCGGTAGATATAAGAAAAACCCCCTGTCCAACCGTTAATGGATTTGCTGTATATCTTAAATTATCACTTAAAAAACCAGTGGTGATTTTTTTGCAACCTGATATGCCAATGAATAATAATAAGCATGAACACGCTATAATTATGATTTTATTTTTCATGTTATTTTAATTTATTGTTGTTTAAATGACCAATTATGAGCGTTTGATAGCACATGTACTATTCCTGTGGTAGTAATCAACCCTGTTGTTTGACATAGAACTTTGATATCTAATTTTTTAGGATCATTGGTAGGGTCGTAGGTTAAGCCGCTACTTTCCACAATATCCTTGTCGCCAATTACTTTAGTTAAGTAGATATATTTAGGCTTGGTAGAGATAACCCCGTCAACAATGTATTGAGATGCCTCTATTAATGATACCCATAAACTTACATTTGCTGTATTACTTTGATATAAAGCGCCAGGGTTTGATAATTTATCTCTTGTAAGTTTGTCCTTAAAGCAATAAATGCCCATAGAATCTCTTAACATTTGTGGAGTATAGTTTAATAATGAATCCAATGTAAAGTTCAATCTTTCATCTTTCTTTCTAACCTCCGTTTGTTTAAGAGTAATATAATTGCCAATTACATAATCATTAGGGACAAAAAAAGTACCCGCATTATTAATGATATCTTTCATGCCCGCTTTATCAATAACTCGTAATGTAGTATCGAACATGCTTCGTGGATTACTTTTAATCCAATCGTAGGTTGTCATGTTGATATTGGGATCACTTAAACCCCCATCAATAACTGCGTCTTTTTTGCAGGCACTAAAAAATAAAAGTATGATACTGATATTTAGTAGGGTGTATAAAATCTTTTTCATATTAATTTCTTTAATGTTTTAATTAAATTTTTCCTCTCCACCAAGGGATTTGACTTAAAAGCTTATTGGCATTTAAAATAGTATTGCTTATTGGCCAATAATAACCTTTGGCTGCAAAACGACCTGGATCCATTGTCCATGATAATACTTGCCCAAATAATAGATATCCTGTTGGAGATTTGTAGCTATTTCTTACTACATCAAAGTAGTTTTGACCTTCTCCTGCAAGTTCTCTTTGTCTTTCTAACAAGATGTCTTTTTTAAGATCAACCCCAGTAGTGTTAATTGCCCCAGCTCCAGCTCTTGTGCGTATAAGGTTTAAGGCTGTTTGGGCTTCTGGGTCTCTATTTAAAGCATTAAGCGCCTCACTTTTTAATAAAATGATATCAGCTAATCTGTAAATAACGATGTTGTTTTCAGATCTCCATGCAATGCTATTGCTTGTACCTACATTCTGAAATACTGCATATTTACCTAATGCCCTGTTAAGTGTTACGTTTGGTCTTGGCAGGTAAAATTGTGCTAATCTTTTATCATTTGGATCATTATATAGCACAGACAATTTCGTTGTTGGCACATAATATTCTGGTGTTGAACGTGGTAAACCATTAATAATATCATTACTAACAGTAGAAAAAGCAATGCCTGTGTTGGTAGACTCATTATCGCTTTGCTTTTGAGTTATTACGAATATGTTTTCTGGCTCGTTGCTATTTTTAAAAACCAACTTTATATCATCAATATCTTGAAGCTGAAACTTTCCGCTTGCTATGATAGAATCTGCATAAAGTAGTGTTTTACTATAGTCATTATCCCATGCTGTTGCATGTGTTAAAAGTGATAAAGCGGCGCCTTTACTAGCTCTAACTCTTTCCTGACCTCCATCCCACGTTAATAATGCAGATGCTTTTTGCCCATCGGCTATCACTTGTTTTAGAATGCTGCTTGCAGCAGTTGCTGGCTTGTATTGTGCTTGTTGTGCGGTAGTTGTGGCTTCAAGTTGCAAGGGCACATCGCCCCAAGCTCTTGTCATATAAAAATAAGCTAAACCTCTTAAGAAATAAGCTTCGCCTAAAAAGTAGTTTTTTCTTCCAGGTGCGAACTTGCTATCAGACATTTTAGTTACATTTTCAATAACTAAGTTGCTCAAATCTACCACACGGTACCAGTTTGTCCAGTTGTGTGCACCATCTTCTCTATAAGGGACCCCAAAAGCACCACTTCCGTAAGCACCTTGTATGTTTGTGTCATCTGTTGCAAATACACCAGTAGCTAAATCGCCCCAAATGAAAAAATTGTTCTGATTATTTAAGCTTTTTCTTAAAAGACCATAAGCCCCAGATAATGCCCCATCCACATCATTTTCGCTTTCCCAAAAAGTATCGGCATAGGTTTTATTCTTTAATTCATTATCTAGCTCTTTTTTACAGCCAACAATGGAAGAAGATAAGGTAAAAACTAAGATTACCCCCAGTATTTTGTATTTTAAAGATTTGATTTTCATGATTTTAAGGTTAAAATTCAATTTGTAAACCTAAAGTGTATTTAGTTGGTAAAGGGTAGCCATCTCCATAATCGTAACCTTGGCCATCTACTCTTTCGGCATCTATGCCAGAGAATTTTTGGAAAATATGAAGGTTATCTATATTGCTATAAATTCTTAGATTACTCAATCCTGCCTTTTTTAACCACTGGTGCTTTTGTGGATTAAACCTATAACCCATAGAGATATTTTTCACTCTCACGTACCAACCTTTTTCTTTATATATTGATTGTTCGGCTCTATAAGCATATAGACCCATAAAAGGACTAAGCGCAGGGAAAGTAGCGTTATCTCCAGCTTGGCGCCAGTAGTTGTATTGACTAACATCAGTTATTGATGAATTGGCAAAATCTTCTGTATTGCTGTAAAATAATCCGTTAGATAATCTACGAGCTAATGTGCTGTTAATAATGTCTCTACCAAAAGTAAATGTTGTAAATATTTGCAAAGAGAAATCCTTGTAGGTGAAAAGGTTAGTAAAACCGCCTGTTGCAAGTGGATTAGGATCACCATAAAAGGTTCTATCATCCTGACCAATATTATCGCCGATGTAATAATCACCATTTACATCTCGCCAATTTGGCATCCCAAGCTTTAGGGTTCCCCATTTTGTTGAACCAACTGTACCGGTATAAGGATTTACAATTAAATTTCCAGGAGAATTTATCACACCATCTGTAATATATCCATAATACATATTTAGTGGCTTCCCTACAATATAAACGGCATTCCCAAAATACAAATCACGATTTCCATTAGGTAATGAAGTAACCATGTTTTTGTTAAAGGCGATGTTAATTGATGGATTCCATTGAAACGCTTTATCGCTAGAGAATACTTTTCCACTAATACTAAGCTCAATACCCGAGTTTCTAACTGAGGCTGCATTTGTAAAAGTACTGCTGTAACCAGTGTATTCTGGAATGGTGATGTTAAGCATCTGACCTGATGTACTACGGGTATAAGCATCTACACTTGCAGTTAACCGATATTTAAATAAGCTTAAATCTATACCTCCATTCCATGATTCAGATTGTTGCCAAGTAATATCATCATTGGTAATTCCATTATAGTTGGGAATAACTGAAATTACCCCTCCATATGAGGTTGCAGTTGAACCTGCATAATTAGCATTTCCTGCAATGTAGGCGTTATATCTGCTATTGTCCGAAATACTACTTTCATCGCCGGTAATACCCCAACTTCCTCTTAGTTTTAGCTCATTTACCCAGCCTAAATTTTTGATAAAGTTTTCTTCAGATAATAACCAGCCGGCAGAAACTGCTGGGAAATAACCCCATTTATTGTTTTTTCCAAACCTAGAAGAGGCATCAGCTCTCCAACTTGCATCTAATAGATATTTGTTGTTATAATCATAATGTGCTGCTCCTATGAATGATAATTTCGCATAAGTTGATAAATCCGAACTACCATATAGCGTAGTTGCTGCCTCTACAACTTTAATATTATCATTTGGTATACCATTTCCTTCTAAAAATAAGCCTTCGTTACGTCTGCTTTCATATTCTTGACTTACGTTGGCTGTTATGTTATGTTTAGAATTAAGTGTTTTGAACCATTGTAAGGTATTGGTAATGATTTGTTTACGATTTTGATTGTAATTGGATAATCCGTATGCTAAACCATCTGAATTGATAATAGAAGGAGAAGAGAAATCGATTTTGTTGGTTTCATAATTAATCGAGCCTCTGGTGCTTATTCTAAAATCATTTAAAAAAGTATAACGTAACTCTGCACTTCCACTAATATTGGTGTTAATCCTGTCGTTTCGAACGTATTCATATGGGTTAACATTGCTTTCAATATCAATATCAGACATTCCTAGTAGCGAAGAAGGCATATCTACAGGGTTGATTGAGAAAACATCCCTAAAAGTTCTTGAGCCACTATTCTTACCATCTAGTCTTTTTGAGGTTGATGCTCTTAAGCTTGTTACCAATTCTAGCTTTTTACTGAAATTGATGCCGATATTACTAGTGAATGAATATCTTTTATAACCAGTGTTAATTACAACTCCTTTTTCATTGTACAAGCCAGTAGATATTCTATAATTGATCACTTCTGTTCCTCCGCTTGCCGAAACATCATAGTTTTGTACAGCGCCCGGTTGGTAAAACAAATCTTGATAATCTGTATGGTTGTTAAATGCAGGGTTTAAACTATCAGTAAGCATCTGCGGTACATTATTTTTGAGTTGATTTCCTTTACCATATAGATAAATCAAATCCATTTTTTGCCTACGTTCAGCAGCGCCAATTAAAGTAGAAACCTTTTCTGGTTTAGTAACATATCCATAATAGGAGTTTACACTAAATCTTGGTGCGCCAATTTTACCTCTTTTGGTTTTGATTAGAATTACACCATTTGCACCTCTTGATCCATATAAGGCTGCAGAGGCAGCATCTTTTAAAACATCTATTGATTCGATGTCATTAGGATTTAAACTCGCTAAAAAGTTAGTTCCCGTTGCATCGAAATTACTTACCTCGTCTTCAGAAACCGGTATTCCATCCATTACATAAAGAGGATTACTATTTAAATCATCAGCATTAAAACCAGTAGATGGATTTGATATTTTTGTGTTACCACGCACAATAAGAGATGTTTTTACACCAGGTTGGCCAGTAAAGTTTTGAACGTTTACGCCAGGTAGTTTACCTTGCAAAAGTACATCAACACTTGCTGCGGGAAGATTTTCTATCTCTTTACCAGAAATACTTGCCAAAGCACCAGTGGTTTTCTTACGATCGATATTAATGTATCCCGTAACAATGATCTCACTTAGATTACTTTCAGATTCAACCAATATAATGTTCATGGGAGAGGTAGATGCCGGAACTTCTTTGGTTTTGAAGCCAATCATTTTAAATACTAGTACCTCATCTGTTGGTGCAGAAATTTGAAATTTACCGTCTTTATCAGTATTTACGGCAATTTTAGGATTGCTTTTTAAAAAGATTGTCACCCCGGGAATTTCACCTGCCTTGTCGCGGACTGTTCCCGTTATTTTATTTTGCGAAAATGCATTAGGTATAGATAATAATGATGTAATTAAAAATACCCATGCAAATAAAACTATTTTGGAAAGTTTTAATTTCATTAGTGTTTGTTTAGTTTAGAGAATTTGGTTAGTTGTTTGTCAGAGACAAAGTTTGGTTAATAGGTTTTCAGTACTATTTTTACATAGGCAATAATTTTTGTTATAAAAAAACTTTTAGATTGACTTATTTTTAACTTATTGCAATAACCAAATTTAGCTTTACAGAAATATTAAGTACGGCTTATCTCAACGCAACCGTTTGACTTTAGCAGGGAATAATGACTTTTTAAGAAATGTGGAGGTTGTTATGAGTGTTAACTCGCTGTGAAATTGGAGTTAACATTTTTATTTTTGCTCATCATTAGTGTGGAGTAATTGTTAAATAATACCACGATGTTTTTTAAGAAACATTTTAAATTTATTGAGGTCTTTGGTCTTCTCTTAACGTTTGTTTTTTATAATGTCTTCTATATCATTATTGTTAAGAGCTGAACTATGCTAATTACGAAGTGATTTATGGCGCCAATAGTTTATTAGCGCAAACGTTTGTGCTGTTTTAATATCTCTTAGCGAAATATAATATAATTTATCAAGCGTATGTATGCTTTTGTTTAAGGTGAGCACGGGAAAAACTTAAGCATAAAAAAAGCCGCTCTACTTTCGTAAGCGGCTTTAGTAGCCCGTAGGGGAATCGAACCCCTGTTTCCAGAATGAAAATCTGGCGTCCTCACCCCTAGACGAACGGGCCATTTAATAAGAAGTGTCATTTCAACTTCTTTGGTAGCGGGGACCAGACTCGAACTGATGACCTTCGGGTTATGAGCCCGACGAGCTACCAACTGCTCCACCCCGCACGCTATACAATTTGAGGTTTTGTTAAATCCTTAACTCTTCTCCCGAATTGGAATGCAAAGATATAATTCGTTTCTTTGCATTACAAATTTATTTTAAAAAATATTTTTTATGTCGCATAAAGCAGGTTTTGTAAGTATAATTGGTAAGCCTAATGTTGGTAAATCCACTCTCATGAATGCATTAGTAGGAGAAAAGCTTTCTATCATTACTCCTAAAGCGCAAACTACACGTCACCGTATTTTAGGAATTGTGAACGAAGATGAGTTTCAAATTGTATTTTCAGATACACCTGGTATCATAAAACCACTTTACGGATTGCAAGATTCAATGATGAGTGCAGTAAATGGAGCATTAAGTGATGCTGATTTAATTCTTTTCGTTACTGATATTCATGAAAAACATGATGAAAATGATGTTTTAGAAAAGATTACAAATACAGATATACCTCTCGTTGTGCTTTTAAATAAAATTGATAATGCTACTCAAGAACAAGTGGATGAGAAGTTTGCTTATTGGCAAGAAAAACTTAACCCTAAGCATATCTTCGCAATTTCTGCTTTGCATCAATATAATTTAGAGGGTATTTTGCCAATGATTTTAGATCATATTCCAGAACACCCAGCTTATTACGATAAAGAAGAATTAACCGATCGTAGTCAGCGTTTCTTTGTTTCGGAAATCATTCGTGAAAAAATCTTTACTAACTACAAAAAAGAAATTCCTTATAGTACTGAAGTAGTTGTTACGGCTTTTAAAGAAGAGCAGAGTAAAGGTGGGCCAATGATCCGTATTACAGCGGAAGTTATTGTAGAAAGAGATTCTCAAAAAAACATACTGATTGGTACAGGTGGCGCTATGCTTAAAAAAGTTGGAATGGAAGCTAGAAAAGACATCGAGAAATTTTTAGATAGCAAAGTGTTTTTAGAAACTTTTGTTAAAGTTTTACCAGATTGGAGAAGTAAGAAAAATTACTTAAAGAGCTTTGGGTACGACAATTAACCAATTTACCCTTAAATTTCCAATAATTTAGCTTACCTTTGCACTCCCTTATAAAAGGGCTTAATAGTTGACTGTCAAAATGTTTAGGAAATATTTATGCACTCAATTATGAGATTTTTAGGTAAATATATAACGTTTTTACTTTAGTAACGTTTCAACAGTACAACACCATGAGCAATATTATAGCAATCGTAGGAAGACCAAATGTAGGCAAATCTACCCTTTTTAACCGCTTAACAGAAAGTCGCAAAGCTATTGTAGATGATTTTAGCGGTGTAACTCGAGATAGACATTACGGTAAAGCCGAATGGACCAATAGAGAGTTTACGGTTATTGATACTGGCGGTTACGTGGCCAATTCTGAAGATGTTTTTGAAGCTGCAATTCGTGAACAAGTAGTGATTGCTATTGAAGAAGCTACTGTTCTTGTTTTTATGGTTGATGTAACTACGGGAATTACCGATTTAGATGATGAAATTGCACAATTACTTCGTCGCAGTAAAAAACCTGTATTTGTTGTAGTAAACAAGGTTGATAACCACCAATTAGAAAATGATGCAACTGTATTTTATGGTTTTGGTCTAGGTGAAATCTATACTATTTCTTCTATGACAGGATCTGGTACTGGAGAATTATTAGATCAAGTAATCACTCACTTTGAAGATGTTGTTGAAGAAGAAAATGCATTGCCAAAAATTACAATTGTTGGTCGCCCTAACGTGGGTAAATCTTCTTTAATTAATGCTCTTATTGGTAAAGATCGCAATATTGTAACCCCAATCGCAGGCACCACTCGTGACTCAATTCATATCCACTACAACCAGTTTGGTCATGAGTTTATGTTTATTGATACCGCAGGTTTACGTAAAAAAACTAAGGTAAAAGAGAACATTGAGTTCTATTCTGTAATGCGTACCATTAAGGCTTTAGAAGAAGCTGATGTTGTAATGTTAATGATTGATGCAGAAGATGGTTTAGAATCTCAAGATGTAAACATTTTCCACTTAGCTGAAAAAAACAAAAAGGGTATTGTAATTTTAGTTAATAAATGGGATTTGATAGAAAAGAACAATAAAACTATCAAAGAATTTGAAGATCAAATTCGTACTAAATTACAACCATTTACAGATGTGCCGATTGTATTCATTTCTGTATTAAATAAACAACGTATTTTCAAAACAATTGAGACGGCTTTAGATGTTCATAAAAACCGTAGTAAGAAAATACCTACTTCGAAATTGAACGATGTAATGTTGCCAATTATAGAAAACTATCCTCCACCAGCATTGAAAGGAAAATACATTAAGGTGAAATATGTTACTCAAATTAATGCCACTTCTCCAATGTTTGCGTTTTTCTGTAACCTGCCTCAATATATTAAAGAACCATATAAGCGTTTTATAGAGAATAAGTTGCGTGAGAATTTCGATTTTTCAGGAGTTCCTATACAAATTTATTTCAGACAGAAATAAGAAACTGTCACTTATCATAAATTATTTTTGTAATTGGGGGAGAAACTTTAGGATAGATTAATCGGTTAAAAACGACTTTTGATATTGTAACGGACTTTTCCCTGTTATACTTTTAAAGTATTGATGAAAACTTGCGAAATTATAAAAGCCACTATCATAACACACTTCTTTTACATTAACTTTTCCGTCCATTAAAAGTTTACAGGCATGACTAACCCTAATCTCATTAATGAATCTAGAATATGTCTTTTTACTTCTTGATTTAAAATATTTGCAAAAAGAATTGGGACTAATTTTGGCTACTTCAGCAATAGTTTTTAAATCGATTTTCTCCTTGAAATTAGAAATTGTATAGTTATAAATAGAATGCATTCGGTCTTTTTCTAATTCTTGAAAATGATATTTGAAGCCCATAGAAACTAAATGTTTTACTTCTTTAGTAGCTGCAATAGAGAGCAATGCCTCCATTAGGTTTATAATTTTTCGACTGCCATTTGTTTCAATTACATTTGTAATTAACCTGGCAACTTCCATCCTTGCTGTTCCTACAATTTGTACACCTAATTGTGATTGTTTTAATAAATCTTTTAACTCTTTATTCTCTGGAATATCCAGAAATTCTGAACCCCAAAAATTCTCATTAAAGTGAATTACTCTTACATCTACATTATTATCATCTTCAGTTATACTATCAAAACGCCAATAATGCGGTACGTTGCTTCCTACTAAAATTACATCTCCAGAATTGAAGCTCTCAATACTATCTCCAATGAATTGTATTCCGCTTCCTTTTGCAAAATAAATGAGCTCAACTTCCGGATGATAATGCCAATGACTATTAATATCAGCAACAACATCTTTTCTAGCGCTAAAAGAATGAATTAAATCTGTCGATACCTTTAAAAGTTGCGGTTTCATAGTTCGTTTAGTAAGTAATAATTCAGTGTTATTGTTAAATATCAACTAAAAATAATTAAATTAATATAATATCGCTTACTATCTATTGAAATTGCTACTCAAGTAATGATTTTGCTTTTTTGATATATTTGTTTTTATAAGATAGCCTACAATGAATCATGTACTAGATAATCCGATATACAATTCATTAAAATCTGCACATCAAATTTTTGCTAATGGAACAGAAAGTGTGAAGTATTACGCTGGAGATGTTGCTCCATTTGCAGGTTTAAAAGATAATTCTGCCAAGGATTTTGATATACTTTATGAACACAGCAATTTGGGAAATACATTTGTTGTGTTTACACCAGTCGCCTATGCTATTCCACATCAATGGACATTAATTCATGAAATTAATATGTTTCAAATGGTTTATGAACCTAAGGAGATTCCATTAGGGGATGAGGTGGATTTTGTGAATTTAGATAAATCTAATGTTGAAGAAATGTTAACGCTAGTTAAGTTAACGGAACCTGGCCCATTTCGTTCACGAACAATAGAATTCGGAAATTATACTGGAGTATTGAAGGAAGGACAATTAATCGCAATGGCTGGTCATCGGTTTAATCCTACACCTTATGTAGAAATTAGTGCAGTATGTACACATCCAAATCATCTAGGTAAAGGATATGCTTTTGGATTGATTCGAGAACAAATTAAACGGATAGTTAATAGAGGAGAAATTCCTTTTCTACATGTTAGAAATGATAACGAGGGCGCAGTGAAGCTATATCAAAAATTAGGGTTTCAAATCAGAAGTGAAATGATTGCTTATGTTATTCAGAAAGCAGCAAAATAGTATGCTATTTATTCCAAAAAATCTATAAAATTACCATTCAGTCAAAAAATAAGAAGCAAAAAAGCAGGCTTATTAATTAAGTTGTAAGTTTTCTTGTTAAGTTTTGACTAATATTTCCATCAAATGCACAAATAATTTAGACTTAAAATAGTCTATTTCTAAGCTATTTGGACCGATTTATATTTTTTTTCAATTTTTTTTCATTGTGCTTAAAGCGTATTGCTCAAAAAAACTCAAATACGTCACACCAATGTTACGGTGCGATTTTATAGTACTTGAGGTGCGATTTAAGCGTATCAAAATATTTATAACTATCTTATTATAAGGTATTTATGTATTTTTTTATTTTGTTATTCTATATTTTTTAGAATAGATTTACTTTACAAAACTATTCTAACCAAATGTAACATGAGAAAAAAAATTACCCTACTTATTAGTATGGTCCTTTTCACCTACGTATGCTGTTTCGCTCAGGATATCGTGATAAAAGGTAGTATAAAGGACAAAAATGGATCTCCATTACCTGGAGTTTCTGTAACAGTTAAAAATTCAAAATCTGGGGCCTCTTCAAACGGCGATGGAGAGTATTCAATTTCTGCCCCTGGTAATTCTACTTTAGTATTTTCTATGATTGGATATAAAATACAAGAAGTTGCAGTTAATAATCGGGCGCAACTAAACGTAGAACTAATCGAATCTGTAAACGAACTTTCTGATGTGGTTGTAGTCGGTTATGGTACAGCACTTAAGAAAGATGTAACTGGAGCAATTTCTAGTGTAAAAGCTACCCAGTTAGAAAATGAAAATCCACAAAGCGTTGCAGATATCCTTAAAGGAAACATTGCAGGTTTATCGGTAGGCATGAATACAAGTGCTAAAGGTGGTGGCGATTTGTTAGTAAGAGGAAAAACTACCTTAACAGCGAGCACATCACCACTCATTGTTTTAGACGGTGTAATTTACATTGGGCAACTTTCTGATATCAATCCAAATGATATTGAAACAATAGATGTATTAAAAGATGCAAGTTCGCTCGCTGTTTATGGATCTAAAGCTGCTACTGGTGTTGTTGCTATTACAACAAAAAAAGGTAAGTCAAGTACGCCAACAATTAACTTTAATACCAATTTTGGTATTGCTACCCTTTCAAAAGATCAACCAGTATATGATGGACCAGGATTTTTAGCTTGGCGTGGTGATGTTTTAAGAAGTGCAGGGACTAGTCCTGCCTATATTTATAACGATCCAGACAATTTACCTGCTGGCGTTACTTTAACTCAATGGCTTAATGGACAAACTACTACAAACCCTAAAGATCTTTGGTTAACCAGATTAGGCCTACTTACTAACGAGAAAAATAACTACTTCGCTGGTAATACTATAGATTGGTATGATTTATTATTCCGTACGGGTCAACGCCAAGACCATACGTTAAGCATAGCTGGTAGAAAAGATGAAGTTAATTATTACATGTCTTTAGGCTATTTAAAAAATGAAAATCTAATTGAAGGTGGCCAATTTAGTACAGTTAGAACTAGAGTTAACTTGGATGCAAAAGCAGCCAAATTTTTAAATGTTGGTATTAACTTCCAATATGCAGATCGTGATGAAGGCTCTATAGAAGCAGATTGGAGTCAATTAACAAGTTTATCACCTTATGGTGATTATTACAACACAGATGGCTCATTAAGAAGAATTCCAACTGACGACAATGGATTAAATGCAAGAAATCCTTTCTTAAATCCAACCTATAACAGTAGAATGGTGAGATTAAATACTTTATTTGGAAGTATTTATGCTAAAGCCACTTTGCCATTCGGAATTACATATCAATTGAATTTCAGTCCTGGTATAGATATGTATCGTACATTTAATGCATCTTCTTCATTAAATCCAAACGTTACTACACCTGGTGGTTCTGCAACAAGAGCACAAGAAACGAGATACAATTGGCAAGTGGATAATTTGTTGAAATGGAATAAAACCCTTGGTAAAATTCACAATTTTGATGCTACCTTCTTAGTAAATGGCGAGAAATACCAATCGTGGTATACCTTATCAGGAAATGAAGGATTTATTCCTAGTGATATTCTTGGCTACCATAACTTAGGCAGTGGTATTAAAGCAAGCGTTAGTAGTGATGACCAAGCTTATAAAGGCGATGCATTAATGGGTAGAATTATTTATTCATTACTAGGTCGCTATAACTTATCTTATACTTTACGTCGTGATGGTTTTTCTGGCTTTGGCGCCAATAATAAAAGAGCAGTCTTCCAGTCTGCAGGTGCTGCCTGGACATTTACAGAAGAAAGTTTCTTGAAGGACATCAAATGGCTTAATTACGGAAAATTAAGAGTTTCTTATGGCGAAAATGGTAATCGAGTAGTAGATCAATATTCAAGTTTATCTGCTGAAGATTTGGTTAAATACCAATATGTAAACTCAAGTGGAGTACCTTCAGAAGTAAATGGTTTAGTTGGTGGTGCTAGAATTGGAAATCCGGAATTGAAATGGGAGAAAACAAAGTCATTAAATATTGGTTTGGATTTCGGAATAATCAATAATAGAATTAATGGCGCTTTAGAATTCTATGATAAAAAAACATCTGATTTATTAATTAGCCAAACTTTATCAAACGTATCTGGAGCATCAAATGTAATTTCTAATATTGGTGCAGTTAACAACAAAGGTTTCGAAATTTCTATTAGCAGTAAAAACATCACCTCTGGTAAAATTCTTTGGAATTCTAACTTTATTTTCTCTTTAAATAGAAATAAAATTATCCGTCTTGCTACACCAAATAATGATCCAGGTAATGGATGGTTTATTGGAAAAGATATTGACGTAATATGGGATTATAAAATTTTAGGCGTATGGCAAACTAATGAAGTTGCTGAAGCTAATAAATTTAACAAAGGGATAAAACCAGGAGATTACAAATTACAGGATGTTGATGGTAACTATGTTTACAACGATGCTGATAAACAATTTTTGGGATATCGTAATCCTCGTTTTACTTGGGCATTTAGAAACGAGCTTAATATTTATAAAAGCTTTGATCTTTCGTTTCAGCTAATCTCAAATTGGGGGCAAAAAGGACAAGATAATCAAGGTCTTAATCAGCCAGGTAGTGTTGGTTTTGGTAGAACTAGTTCATATGTTGTTCCTTATTGGACTGTAGATAACCCAACTAATGAGTATGCTCGTTTAAGTTCTGGCTTAAGTGGAACCAGTTTTAATGTATACAGAAAGAGTTCATTTATTAGATTAAATACCGTGGCACTTTCTTATACATTGCCAACAGATTTAATTAGCAAAGTGAAATTGCAAAGTGCCAAAGTATATTTCAATATCAATAATGCAGCACTTTACGCCCCTGATTGGAATACATGGGATCCACAAAATAATGGTCCAACACCAAGATATTACACACTAGGACTAAATATTTCATTATAGAACTTATAGATATGAAAATTTTAAATAAAAAATTAATTACAGCCTTGGTCATGTTAATGGTCATTGCTAATAGTTGTAAGAAGGCAGATCTAGACTCAGAATTTCTTTCGAAGTTTGAACCAGAAGTAGCTCTAAGTAATGTTGCTGGAATGAAAGCTGCATTAGCTGGATTAGGTTTAAATGTAAGACAAGAGTTTTTTGGTGATATGGCTCCAATAGTTACGGAATCTATCTTCTCAGATGTAGCTGTGGATGGTACAACAGATAAAAGTACTCAGGCTCAGGATATGAATACGAGAGTAACACCTGATGCAGAATTGAATAATCCTGATTACAATAGAATTGGGTTTTATTGGACTGAAGGCTTTAAAGGTGTTAGATACGCCAATACAATTATTAATAACATCAATAATGTAACGTTTAAGAATGATGCTGAAAAAAATTCAATCTTAGGATCGGCATTATTTTATCGTGCTTATTACTATTATAGACTAGTTCATCAATTTGGAGACGTGCCTCTAATTTTAAAAGATTTAACAGAGCCAAAACTCGATTATTTTTCTACTAAGCGTGAAGTTATCCTTAAAAAGATGAAAAGTGATTTATTGTTCGCCGAACTTTGGGTATTAGACAATGTAGATAGAGGTGAAGTAACGAAAGGGGCAGTGAGCCATTTGTTGACAAAAGTAAATTTAGCTCTAGGTGATTTTGATGATGCAATTACATCTGCAAATAATGTTATTAATGGAGGTAAATATGCATTAATGAAGAACCGTTTTGGAAGCACTGCAGGAGATGCAACAAAAAATGTGGTTTGGGATTTGCACAGAATGGATAATAAAGCAATTGCTGCAAATAAAGAAACTATTTTTTTAGCAATTGACAGAGAAACGTTAGCTGGAGCAACAGCTTTTGGCTCTCAAGTGATGCGTAATTGTGTACCTGCATGGCACTTTGCAAATTTAAGAACTCCATCAGGATTAAACCCGGCTATTGTAGATGGTGTTACCGTAGAAATCCCTTTAACCTTAATGTATGGTAGAGGAATTGGTAGATATCGCGGAACGCCATATAGTACTAAATACATCTGGACAGATAATACAGATTACCGCCATGCACCAGGTATGTGGGTAAATATGACAGATTTGGTGTATAACAATCCTGCGTTAAAAAACTCTTCTAATCCAACAGAAAAAGCATTGTATGGCAAACCATTGGTTGATGTAACACCTGGAAACATTAATAATATGTTTTTGAATAAAGGCCTAGATACCATTCGTCACTTTTTCGGTTGGCCGCATTATAAAACGTTTATCAATTCAACAAACACATTAGCAGTTGATAAATATTGGTCGCCACCAAGAGGTACAAATACAGATTGGTATATTTTTAGATTAGCAGAAACATATTTGCTAAGAGCTGAAGCTTATTATTGGAAAGGTCAATTAGGTTTGGCAATGGATGATATCAATCAAGTAAGAGGAAGAGCGAATGCAACTTTGTTAACTGATCCAACATCCATAACTATAGGTACGATTTTAGATGAGAGAGCAAGAGAGTTATATTACGAGGAACCGCGTAAAACGGAGTTAACACGTATAGCTTATATTTTCGCTACTACAGGTAAAGTTGCCTATAATGGAAAAACATACAATTTGGCTAACTTCTCCGATAATAATTTTTTCTATGATCGCATAATGGAAAAAAATGATTTTTATAAAAATCAAGTACCAACAGTATCAGGTGTAAATTTCAAGATTTCTCCTTATCACGTGTTATGGCCTGTTCCAGGAAGCGCACAAAGATTTAATACCAATGGTCGTATTAATCAGAATAAAGGATATAGTGGGTACGAGAATAATGTTCCAGCGTTGGACAAAATACCATAACTAAAGAAGATCAATAGTTACATAAGAGGCGGTACTTGAAAAAGGCTGCCTCTTTTTATTGAGATGATTTGTTATTAACGTCTAACTTTCTTTTTAACTCCAGTTTAGGAATTTTAACGATCAAGAAAAGTGCAGTAACTGTGATAATAATTTGTAAAATTACTAAGCTTATGGCAAATGTATTAAACTCTGGAGATGTTTCTAAATTGAATAAACGATGTATGGTTTTAGCAATCAAAATAATTAATAGGTATTTAGCCCAAGTAAAACGTCTTTTAATTAAAAAAACTGAAAAGTACCTTAGAGCTAAAAAAACACCCGAAATAAGAATATCTCCCCAATCTTCAAGTCCACGTATAAATACAATCGCAATTCCTATAATAAAGCTACATAAAACAAGATTGGAAGAAATTGTATAGTTTTTACTAAATTTATTCATCTGGGGCCCTCAATACAATAGTTTCAAATATCGTCAATTCTTTTTTGATGCCCTAATGTTTTAGGGAATTTTCTCAATTTAAATAAGTTTAATAGTCAGATTATGAGGAATTAACAAAAGTCTAGTTTCAATTATCAAATAAATCAACATATTTGATCTATAAATAATTTGGATATGGAAGATATCAAGCTATCATTAAATGAGAAAGGTAGAGGAGCTTTTTTTATTACAGATGGAGAAGAACAATTAGCAGAAATGGCTATAGCTGTAACTGATGTAGATTTAATTGTTTACCATACTGAAGTCGCTCCAAAAGCGGAAGGCAAAGGATTAGCAAAAAATTTACTCAATGAAATGGTGAGCTACGCTCGTAAACATGAACTTAAAGTAGTTCCATTATGTCCGTATGTTCATGCTCAATTCAAAAAGCATCCAAAAGACTTCGAAGATATCTGGAGAAAATCCAGTGAAGATTTATAAATACCTATTGGGTTCAACTAAATATAAAAACATTTCATAAGTGAATGAATATTCATTTATATTTGTGCCATGAGAACTAGAGATGAAGATAAAGTCAGCTTAGTTAAAAAAATGGCTATAAAAAGCATTGTTAAAGATGGTTTTGAAGGTTTTAGTATGAATAAACTTGCTAAAGCTTGTGGAATTTCTGTAGCTACGCTTTATATATACTATAAGGACAAAGATGATTTAATCATCAGCATTGCGAAGGAAGAAGGGGATGCTATGGCTGATTCGATGATAAAAAACTTTGATCCAACAGTTTCTTTTGAGGAAGGAATGCGAGTGCAATGGGAAAACCGATATGCCTACATGCTCGAACATCCATTTTCTATTGCATTTTTTGAACAACTACGTAATTCCACTTATCAAAGTCGCTTCTTAGATAATTTTATGAAGAAATTTAAACAAATTATAGGGGAGTTTATGAATAATGTTGTGAAGAATGGAGAAATTAATTCAATGCCATTAGAGGTGTTTTGGTCGATTGCGTATGCGCCTTTATACTCTTTGGTACGCTTTGATGCTGAAGGGCAAAGTGTAGGTGGAAAACCTTTTAAGATGACAGATGAAATCTTATGGCAAACTTTCGATTTAGTTATTAAAGCATTAAAAAATTAATTCCTTATGGAGAATTTTGATCATATCTTATTATTCAAAACCGACATTAAAAGCCAGGAATGCAAAGAAAAATTACAATCTATTTTAAATAGCTATGAAGGTATTGAGCAATGGAATATTGCGTTAGATGATCAAGATTATGTATTAAGAATAATCTCTTATACTTTAAATCACCAACAAATTATAGAACTTATTACCAATCATGGTCACTCTTGCTGTGAATTAACCTAATTAAATGAAACAAGAAATTATTCCTTTTACAGGCTATCAAAAAGTTGTTATTTTTCTTTTAGCAATCACTCAATTTACTGTAATACTAGATTTTATGGTGATGTCGCCACTAGGTGATATTTTAATGAAATCAATGTCATTGCAACCAAAGGCATTTGGTTTTGCAGTTTCTGCTTATGCCTTTAGCGCTGGTATTTCAGGTTTGCTTACTGCTGGTTTTGCCGATCGTTTTGATCGGAAAAAACTCTTAATGTTCTTTTACATTGGATTTATTGCAGGAACATTCTTTTGTGGTTTGGCACATACATATGCCGAGTTGGTAGCTGCCAGAATTATTACTGGATTATTTGGAGGTGTAATTGGATCTATTTCAATGGCAATCATTACAGATTTATTTAGCTTACAACAACGTGGTAGGGTAATGGGATTTGTGCAAATGGGTTTTGGTGCGAGTCAGGTTTTAGGTGTGCCGATTGGACTTTATTTAGCAAATTTTTGGGGCTGGGAAGCTCCGTTTTTAATGGTAGCATCGTTGGCTGTTCTTATTGCTATTTTAATTTTAATTCAATTAAAACCAATAACCGCTCATTTAGCTATTCAAAAAGACAAATCTGCAATATTGCATTTGTGGCATACAGTTAAAAAACGTAAACATCGAATTGGATTTACCTCTACTGCATTATTATCAATTGGTGGTTTTATGATGATGCCCTTTGGTAGTGCTTTTGCTATTAATAACTTAAAGATTTCTAACGATCAGCTAGTAATGTTATTTACTATTTCTGGATTAAGTTCACTAGTGATTATGCCAATTGTTGGCCGATTGAGCGATAAGATTAGTAAGTTTAAAATATTTGCTGGTGCAACAATTTGGATGATGGGAATGTGTGTACTCTACACAAATCTTTCTATTACACCATTTTGGATTGTGGTTATTCTTAATATTTTAATGATGATGGGTGTAATGAGTAGAATGATTCCCTCATCAGCCTTAACCAGCGCAATACCTGAAATGGAAGATCGAGGTGCTTTTATGAGCATTAATGCATCACTTCAACAAATAGCTGGTGGTGTAGCTGCCGCAGTTGCCGGAATGATTGTAGTACAAAAAACTACATCTAGTCCACTTGAAAACTATAATATCGTAGGTTATGTTATTGTAGTAATTTCTATCATTAGCATTTTCTTGTTATCAAGAGTAAGTAAAATGGTAACTGAAAAAACGGTTAAATCTGATTCAACAGTAATGAAGGATTAGCATAAGGTCTCTAATTCTATTTGCCCAACCAAAGCTTAGTATTTAATATTAATTACGCTAACAACCACTACAAATCCACTACTCAAAAAGTAAATTAATTGATTTCAAGTGTTTAGGCAAACCTTTGCGTAAAAATATACGCTTAGGGCAGTGCTAACTATTGGTTTGTGCTTTTAAAATGAGGAAATTGCAATTCAATTTCGAACCAAATTTTAGATACAATGAACAAATCTAAACATATCATTTTATTAGCCACCTTAGCTTTTATTACTGTAACCTCTTTTGCCCAGCAAAAGGCAAAAATTTCTATTTCAACAAAAAAGGTGTTTATCTATTCAACTGTTAAAGGTTCAGATAAACCAATGGAAGAAACTAAAACACTAGCTTTTAAAGCTTTAAAACAACCAGTAGAAACACAAACATTGGTTTTTGTAGATCCTAATAAGACTTTTCAAACCTTTATAGGAATTGGAGGAGCCATTACAGATGCTTCTGCAGAAGTTTTTGCCAAATTGCCGAAGGCTACACAACAAGAATTTTTGACTGCTTATTATGATAAAAACAAAGGAATTGGTTATACAATTGCTCGTACAAACATAAACAGTTGCGATTTTTCTAGCGGTAGCTATACTTATGTTGCTGAGAATGATAAAGCATTAAAAACATTTAATATTGACCATGATCGCAAGTTTAAAATTCCATTAATTAAACAAGCTACAGCAACGGCAGGAGGAAAAATTAATTTATATGTAAGCCCTTGGAGCCCTCCAGCATGGATGAAGACCAATAATAGTATGTTAAAAGGTGGTTCTTTATTGCCAGCTTACAATCAATCTTGGGCTAATTATTATGTGAAATTTATTCAAGCCTACGAAAAAGAAGGTATGCCAATTTGGGGTTTAACCGTACAGAATGAGCCAATGGCAACGCAAAGATGGGAATCATGTTTATATACAGCAGAAGAGGAGAGAGATTTTATTAAGAACTTTTTAGGGCCAACATTGCACAAAAATAACATGGCAAGTAAAAAACTAATTGGTTGGGATCATAATCGTGATTTAATTTATCAAAGAGCTTCAACGTTGTTAAATGATCCACAAACGGCCAAATACCTTTGGGGAGTTGGTTTCCATTGGTATGAAACTTGGACAGGAAGTAGTCAAAATTTCGAAAATTTAAAAAGAGTGCATGAGGCTTTTCCTACAAAACAATTAATTTTTACTGAGGGTTGTGTAGAGAAATTTAGTTTAGATAGAATTGATGATTGGTCGTTAGGCGAACGTTATGGGCTTTCTATGATTAATGATTTTAATGCAGGTACTGCGGCATGGACTGATTGGAATATCCTTTTAGATGAAAACGGAGGCCCTAACCACGTTGGTAATTTCTGCTTTGCTCCAATTCATGCAAATGTTCAAACAGGAAAATTAATGTATACCAATTCGTACTATTATATTGGTCATTTCTCCAAATTTATAAAACCAGGAGCTAAAAGAATTATAAGCTCTCCAAGCCGCTCAATGCTAATTAGTACAGCTTTCCAAAATCCTGATGGTTCTATTGTTGTAGTAGTAATGAATAATACTGATCAGAAATTACCTTACCAATTATGGATGCAAGGAAATGCTGCAGAAACAGAGAGTTTACCGCATTCAATAAGTACATTAATTATAAAGTAATTTAGTAAGCAACTACGATCAGCGTAGTTGCCTACTCTTTTCCGAAAGACTTGTAGATCGAGAGACGGCATAAGCTACACCTCCAGTTGATATTTGATATCCAGTAGAAACAGTGTAAACTAATTTCTCGGCAATTAAGCCTGTACTATTGTCTAAAATATAAGTTCCATTAGAGTTACTATTAAGTAAACGAGTAACTATAGAACTACTAAATTTGATGACAGTGTTTTTTTGGTTAATGTCTTCTATCCAAAACTTTGTAACTAATTTCTGCTTGTTAATTTGTACAGAATCAGTCCAGGTATAACCTTTTTTAAAGTTGTTATTAACGTTTATATCTGCTAATAATCCTAATAAAGTTCCTTTTTCAAAGGCTTCCATTTGTATACCTGCAAATGAAACTAAGGTATCAGTAGCTAATTCACTTTTATATTCTGTTGAGGATAAAATAACCCCGTATTTATCAATTGATACATTAACAGGTTTATTTAACATAAAGTTTAATGCTTTTTCAATTCTAGAGCTACTATCACCTTTAACATCCGAATTATAATGGAACTGCTTATCTAATGCATCAATCAAATTATCCATTTTTTGAATGCTAACATTTAAATCATAACCTTTATCGGTTGCAGCCGTTACTTTGTAAAGTTTAGTAAGTGAAGATGTAGTATTAACATTTAAAGTTTGATTTCCGCGTTGAACTACTGCTTTTGAGTTGGATAAAATTTCTTTTTGAAATTCATTACCTACTTTTAGCGTAAAAACTCGATGTTTCTCTTGTGCCTGTAAGGTAAAAGACATTAAAAGAAACAAAAGGAATGTAGCAATTTTTAAAATTGACTTATTATCGTTATTCATGGAGTTGGCGTTAATATTTGCCTTAAGGATTAATTAATCTTAGTTGTGGAAGTGGTGGAATTGGTGGAACCGGTGGTAAAATTGGGAGTGCTGGCAACGTAATAACCGTTGGAGTAACTGGAGTAGATGTAGCTGCTGCGGTTGCCGCAGGAGTAGGTACTGCAGGAGCCGGTGGAGTAGCAGGAACAGTAGGTACAAGGGTATTTGTTGCTACTGTATTTACTGGAATTCCTGGCATAGCAGGCATAGCTGGTGTAGATGGAACTACTACCGGCGCAGCAGATGGTGTTGCAGCTGGTGTTGCTTTCGGGATTGATGGTGAAGGCAATGGAACTTTCCAATCAGAGTTGTTATTCACACCATTTTGTGCATTCGCATTTTTTACACTAAAGGCTGCCACAATTAACAGCAAAATAAAGATTAGCTTTTTCATTAGTTTATATTTTTATTGTACTTTTTTACTTAAAGAAATTGGATAAGATAATGTTGCAAGCACAGCTGGCTTATCTCCTGAATATTTGGTTAAATTATAAACCCCTAAACCAAGGGTAAGTGGAGATGTTCTTATTGGTCTAACTCCAGTAGAAAAACCTAAATTCAATCCAGACCACTCAGCGTTGATATTGATTTGTTTTAAGACTTCAAAAGAAATATTTGCAAAAACTCCTGTGCCATATTTCCCCTTACCAGCAGCTATATCATAAGGGCTTTTATATAAGAAGCGCCCAGTACCAAAACCAATGGTATAACCTAAAGCAGAATAACCCGCTGTTTTAGAACGAACTGTTTGTACAGCATGACTAAAAGCAATGTAATAAGTCCCATCAGGAGAATCTGATACGGTAGAATTGGCAAAAAGCTGAACTCCACCTACAGAAATACTACTTGCTCTAAATATTTGTCTATTCACAACTAAGTTAACTGAAAGATCACGTAATTCGGTAACTCTCGTAATGTTTACACTAGCTGAAACATTTACACTTTTTGCAGGATTTCCAAATGTAACGCCTAATGCAGATATTAAATCTGCTTTTTTACTATAAGCAGAAGGATAAACACCACCTACTACACCAAATACATATGTGCCAGTACTTCCCCAAGCAGAAGGTGTCATCAGACTTTGTATCCCGTTATTTGGTAACATAGTTTGGCCAATTAATAATGGACCTTTCTCTGCAATTAAAGAATCCATTTTCTTTTTTAAATCGTTTTCAAAAGCATTTTGAGCAGATGCAATATTTAAGCAAAGCATATTAAAAACTAAAGCAAAAAGAAAACCAATTTTTAATAGGTGATTAATTCTAATTGCCTTATTCATGAAATTTGAGCATTAATATTATAGTAATTGAGCATTATTTAGGTACTGAGAAAAATATTCTTAACAAAGTACAAAGTAAATAAAAGTTATAACAAATAATGATTTTTTTAACAACAAAAATTTAATTAAGTGTTTAGGCAACAAATATTTGAACCGTTACATTCCTCAAAAAGAAAATTTAATTATTAAATATTATTCATTTTTTGATTCTCATATTAATCCTTATTTGATTTCCGTTGTCATAGCATTGTAATTGTCAATTGATATGAAAAAAAATATTCACAATTTTTATATATGCTGTATAGCATTTGTTTGTGCTCTAGTCCTTTCTTCATTTGTAAGAACTTCGCAACAAAAGGAACAGATTTTTTTACCTTATAAAAAAGCTGGCTTAACAGAGCAACAAGCAGCAGCACATTTACTAAGTCGCTTTACCTATGGAGCAAAAGAAGGCGATATAGAATTAGTGACAAAAATGGGCTTAGAGAAATGGTTAAAGCAACAACTAGAGGGAAATTTAGAAGACACTGCCTTAAACCGAATGCTAGATAAGTTTGATGCCATCAATTTAACCAACACTGAAGTTGAAAATGTTTTTCCTCGAAATGCTCAAGTAGTGAGATTTGCAGTAAGAGACGGATACATTCATAAAGACTCGGTAAACAAAGCTAATGGTAAAGAATACAGAGCAACGTTAGCTAATTATATGAAAGAAAAGGGCATTAAGCCTCAACAAGAATTATATAGACAGTTCATCAACCAAAAAATACTAAGAGCTACTTATACCAATAATCAATTAAAAGAATTAATGACCGATTTTTGGTTCAACCATTTTAATGTGGCGCTAAGTAAAAACCAATGCGCATCTTATATTCCAGCTTACGAACGCGATGTAATACGTCCTAATGTTTTTGGAGATTTTGAAAACTTACTATTAAGCACAGCTAAATCTCCAGCTATGCTAATGTATCTTGATAACTTCAGTAGTACAGGTACTAATATCCCTGTAAATGAATATGGAGAAGATATGATGATGACCGGGCAACAAAAGCGTAAAGGTAAGTTTGCAGCACAAGTTGCTAAAGCTAAAATTCCTCAAATCAAAAATAAAAAATCAGGCTTAAACGAAAATTATGCCCGAGAAGTAATGGAATTACATACGCTTGGTGTTGATGGTGGTTATACACAAAGTGATGTTACTCAAGCTGCCAGAATATTAACTGGTTGGACTATTGCGCCAATGGGCGATAATGGTTATGGTGCACCAATGAAAAAGATAATGGAGAGTGCAGGAGACGATAAGCTTAAAAAACGTGGCTTTGTACATGATGGAGATTTCCTATTTGTAATGAACCGTCATGATAATGGAGAAAAAACAGTTTTAGGACAAAAATTTCCTGCCGGTGGAGGTTATGAGGAAGGTGTAGCATTGTTAGAAATGTTAGCCCATCATACCTCAACTGCCAAGTTCATTTCTAAAAAAATTGCTACTCGTTTTGTAAGTGATAACCCACCACAAAGCTTAATAGATAAAATGGCAAAAACATTTTTAAGTAGTAATGGAAATATTAAAAGCGTACTCATTACCATGGTTAGTGCACCAGAGTTTTGGTCGCCAAATGCATTAAGAGAAAAAACAAAATCACCATTTGAATTTGCAATCAGTGCAGTGAGAAGTTTAGATGCTAAAATAACTCAGCCATATCAATTATATACATGGATTAACAAAATGGGTCAGCAAATGTATTATTATCAAGCCCCAACTGGTTTCCCAGATAGAGGCCAATATTGGATAAATACTGGGTCATTACTAAATCGAATGAATTTTGGTTTGGCATTAGCTTCACAGCGTATTCCTGGGGTTACCTTTAATTTAGCGGCGATGAATAATAATCATGAGCCAGAAAGTGCAGAAGCAGCATTATTAATTTATAGCAAAAAGATAATGCCAGAACGAAAACTAGATGAAACGATAGCTAGGTTAAAACCGATGTTAAATGATCCAAATTTAGAAGGTAATGTTGCAAAGGCTGCCTCACAAACCGCACCACCTCAGCAACAGAATACCATGGCAAATGAAGATGCTAATATAATGGAGCAAAGCGCTGATAAAGCAAAATTAAAAGGCAAAAAAGCTTTATTGAATAGTACACCAAATCAAAAGGCAGGTACCAATACAATGTTAGCTCAAGTTGTAGGAGTAATTATCGGATCACCAGAATTTCAACGTAAATAAATTATCATGACTTCAAGAAGAGGATTTATTAAAGCAGGGGGCTTAGCCTTATTTGGAATAAGCTTAGGCGGTATACCAGGATTTTTAGCAGATGCCGTTGCGGGAACTGTAGCACCAGGTTTATTTAAAAAGAAAAAAATAATGGTTTGCATCTTTCAAAGAGGTGCAATGGATGGCTTAATGGCTGTAACTCCTTTTACCGATCAATATTTAAAGGCAGTTAGACCAAACCTCTTCATGTCTGCAGCGCAAGGTGGTAAAGAAAAATCATTAATTGATTTAGACGGTAGATTTGGCTTACACCCATCAATGAGTGCTTTCGAACCCATGTTTCGCGAAAAGCGCATGGCCATTGTACACGGTATTGGTTCGCCCAATAATACAAGATCTCACTTTGATGCTCAAGATTTTATGGAGTCTGGAACACCATTTAATAAAGGGACAGCAAGTGGATGGTTAAATCGTGCAGTTGGTTTGTTGGGGCATGAAGCAGCAACTCCGCTACAGGCAGTAAGTTTAACTTCATCTTTACCAAGATCATTTTATGGTGATAACCCAGCGGTAGCAATTAGCAATTTAGCAGATTTCAATATTCAATTAAGAGGTAATCAGGCAGGTGCAAATATGGCATCTAAAAGTTTTGAAGATTTGTACGATCAAACTTCTTCTAGCTTATTAAAAAATACAGGTAAAGAAAGTTTCGATGCAATTAAGTTATTGCAAAAAACAAATGTTAAAGATTATAAACCAGAATACAATGCTGTTTATCCAACTTCTGCATTGGGCAACTCTTTAAAACAAATTGCCCAATTAATTAAAATGGATGTAGGTATGGAAGTTGCTTTTGCTGAATCTGGTGGATGGGATACGCACTTTAATCAAGGTACAGACACAGGGATTTTTGCTCGTAATGTAAATGATTTAAGCAATAGTATAATGGCTTTTTGGACAGATATGGGTAAATACCAAGATGAAGTTACGGTAATGACAATGACTGAATTTGGTCGTACCGTTGCTCAAAATGGAACTGGTGGAACAGATCATGGTCGTGGTTCATGTAATTTTATTCTAGGAAATAGTGTGAACGGAGGAATGGTTCATGGCTTAATGAATCCATTAGCTAAAGAAAACCTAGAAGATGGTAGAGACTTAGCGGTAACTACTGATTTTAGGGCTGTATTTAGCGAAGTAGCAGATAAACATTTAGGTATTCACAACGACAAAGTACTCTTCCCAGATTGGTCTGGAAAGCAGATTGGTGTAATGAAAGGCGTTTAATCCCCTCCCAAACTCCCCCTTCGGGAGAGGTTAATTATTCGTTAAAAATGGCTCGTGAAACACGAGCCATTCTTGTTTACTTGTCATTGCGAGGTGCGAAGCAATCCTAAAGCGAAAGTTTTTACTTTTCTAGAGCCTTAAGATTGCTTCCTGCCTTGCAATACAAACTTAAACTATTCCAGATTTTTGGAAGGTCGTCATTCCCGTGAAAACGGGAAATTTAATACGGTAAAAGGCTACCAAATTTACTTTGCTATAGCACTACGATATCGCCAAAATAACCCTTTCCGTAAGGCTTCAACAAAACTGATGGCAATTTTTAATGCTTTTGACTAATTTTGACAAGTTTTGGAAAAATTTAAAAGAGCCTCGTAAAATCCAAATATGCCTTCACATAGATGAAAATGCAGTTTTCCCTAATTTATCAGTAGCAATAATACCAATTGTATGTGATACAATGGTCAATGTACCGCATACAATTGGCTTTGTACCGCATACAATGACGTATGTTTAGGATACAATGGTCAATGTATCTCATACAATGATTAATGTACCGCATACAATTGGCTTTGTACCACATACAATGGCTTATGTATCGCATACAATTGACTTTGTGTCACATACAATGCCATAATTTTCTCATTAACTTATTAATCTGATAAAAATAATAGTTGCTTTATAAGGGAAATTGAGAAACTGTTTAAATTTCTGTTGGAAAAAATACTTGTGGGTCGTCGAAGACGACCAAGTGCTTATCGTCATTTCGACCGTAGCGCAGTGAGCGGAGAAATCTTTGGAAATAACAGTGCCGTTTTTTTTTAAACAGGGTTCTCATTTAAACTATCCTGTAACTTATTTGATGATTGTTGCTTAAAACTGTAGCAATTCTTATCTTTCAATCTGGAAATAAACTAACAAAACTTATAAGAATGAAAACTACCCAAAAATCCCGATTGCTATTATTTGCGGCAACGATGTTAAGCAGTAGCTTTGCTTTTGCACAAACAAAAGATGCATTTGTTGCAAATGTTACCAAAGAAGCAACTGAAAACTCACAATTAGAAAAATTAGCTCACGAACTCTTTGATGTTGTTGGTCCGAGATTAGTTGGAACACCACAAATGAAACAGGCAGGGGATTGGGCTGTAAAAAAATATAGTGATTGGGGAATTTCTGCGAAAACTGAGAAATGGGGAGAATGGCGTGGTTGGGAAAGAGGTATTACTCACATTGATTTAACAAGTCCAAGATTAAGAACCTTAGAAGGTACTCAATTGGCATGGAGCCCATCAACCGTAAAAGGAAAGCCAATTAATGCCGAAGCAATTGTATTGCCATTAGTAACAGATTCTATGGCTTTTGTTAATTGGTTGCCAAAGGTAAAGGGTAAATTGGTATTAATTTCTCAAGCTCAAATTTCGGGCAGACCAGATAAAAACTTTGAAGATTTCTCTACTAAAGATGGTTTAGCAAAGTTTAAAAAAGATAAAGAAGAGGCAGCAAAAGCTTGGAGAGATAGATTAGCTAAAACTGGCTTAAATGCTAAGAATTTAGCTTTAGCCATAGAGAAAGCAGGTGCTGCGGGAATTATTATTAATAACTGGAGTGCAGGTTGGGGCGTAGATAAAGTTTTTGGGGCAAATACTACTAAAATTCCTACTGTAGATTTATCTGTAGAGGATTATGGTTTAGTTTACCGTTTAGCAGAAAGTGGTAATAAACCAATGCTTAGAATAGAATCTGAATCTAAAGAATTAGGTGTAGTACCTACGTTTAATACCATTGCAGAAATAAAAGGTACCGAAAAACCAAATGAATATGTAATGCTTTCTGCTCACTTCGATTCTTGGGATGCTTCTAGTGGGGCAACAGATAATGGAACTGGAACGATTATGATGATGGAAGCCATGCGCTTATTGAAAAAATTCTATCCAAATCCTAAAAGAACAATTTTAGTTGGACACTGGAGTAGCGAGGAGCAAGGCTTAAATGGTTCAAGAGCTTTCGTAGAAGATCACCCAGAGGTTGTAAATAACTTACAAGCATTATTTAATCAAGATAATGGAACTGGAAGGGTAGTAAGTATTTCTGGTCAAGGTTTTGCCAAAGCAAAAGACTTTTTACCAAGATGGTTAGCTGCAGTTCCTGATACCATTAAAAATCAAATCAAAACAAGTTTCCCAGGTTCACCAAGTGGTGGTGGTTCAGATAATGCATCTTTTGTTGCAGCTGGTGCATTGGGAATTTCTTTAGGCGCTTTACCATGGGATTATTTCAGTTATACATGGCACACCAATCGTGATACTTATGATAAAGTTGTATTTGACGAAGTGAGAAGTAATGCAATCTTAGCAGCAATCTTAGTTTACATGGCTTGCGAAGATCCAGAAAAAACATCAACAGAGAAAGCTCCTATGCCAGTTAACCAACGTACTGGTCAGCCAGGTGTTTGGCCAGCTCCAGTTAAAGCTAACCGTAAAGGTGGATTAAACTAATAGTTGTATATATTTTTTGTCATTCTTGGGGGAGAGGAATCTAGTTTAGATTAAGCTAGGTTTCTCCTTCTTAGAATGACAATTTGTTTTAACAGTATCCTCATTATAAAAGTGCTATGCTTAAAAAAATCACACTCCTCTTTTCATTAGTTTTAATGTCCGTTCAGCTTTGTTTAGCTCAAAATAATGCTGAAGTAAAAAATCAGCTGCCAAAACCTTTAAGAGAATTTAGAGCAGCTTGGATTGCCACAGTAGCAAATATCAATTGGCCAAGCAAACCAGGTTTAACTACTACCGAACAACAAAAGGAAGCTATTGTATTGCTAGATTTATTGAAAAGCTTAAATTTCAATGCGGCCATTTTACAAATCAGACCCCAAGCCGATGCATTGTACAAAAGCGATTTAGAACCATGGTCGTATTTTTTGACAGGTAAACAAGGAAAAGCACCAGAACCATATTATGATCCTTTACAGTTTTGGGTAGAAGCAGCACATGACCGTGGATTAGAACTACATGTATGGTTAAATCCTTACCGTGCCCATCATCTATCTGGTGGAGAAGAAAGTGCAGCTTCAGTTGTAAAATCGAAACCAGAATTGGTAGTGAAATTGAAAGATGGCCAATACTGGATGGATCCTTCTAAGAAAGAAGTGCAAGACCATTCGGCAGCTGTTGTAAAAGATATTGTGAAACGTTATGATATAGATGGGGTTCATATTGACGATTATTTTTATCCATATGAGTCTTATAATGGAGGCGCAGATTTTCCAGACCAGCAAAGTTGGGATGCCTACCAAAAAGCGGGTGGAAAATTATCAAGAGGCGATTGGAGAAGACAAAGTGTAAATACTTTTATAAAACGAATTTATAAAGAGATTAAGGCAGAGAAGAAGTATGTGAAATTTGGTATTAGCCCTTTTGGTATTTGGCGACCAGGCTTTCCTGAAGGTGTAGAAGGATTAGATCAATATGATAAATTATATGCTGATGCAAAGTTATGGTTAAATAAAGGTTGGTTAGATTATTTTAGTCCGCAATTGTATTGGACAGTAAATGCGCAAAAGTTAAGTTTCCCAGTATTATTAGGTTGGTGGCAATCTGAAAATACAAAAGGTAGACACTTGTGGCCAGGTATGAATATTGGTTTAGGTGGCGATGATAAAAATGTGGATGAAGTTGTTAATCAGATCATGATAAGCAGAGGAATGTTGCCGACAAGTAAAGGAGCGTTGCATTGGAGCATTGATGGTTTGGTAAAACATGAAAAACTAAGAAAAGGTTTAATAGACGGTCCTTATCAAAAAGAAGCTATAGTGCCTGCTAGTAAATGGTTAGATAAAAAAGCACCTAAAATGCCTATTGCAAGTAGTTCTCAAAAAGATACAATGGTGCAAATTAAATGGGATCATCCTGAAAAAGATGACGTGTTTAAATGGGTTGTTTATTATAAATATGGGGGAAAATGGAATTATCGTATTATGACCCGAAATGATAATAGCCTAGACGTATCCGCTTCAATTCGTAAAACTGCTACTAGCAATGAAAAGCTTACCGCATTTGGTGTAACTGCTATAGATAGATCTGGAAATGAAAGTGAATTTCACGAATATACCATTGGGCAAAAGCTTTAAATTTAATAAGTAATTATTTTGCATATTATTGGGTTGCTCAATCGTCATTGCGAGGTACGAAGCAATCTTACAACGTGAGAAAGATAGATAGTCTATTGCTTTAAGATTGCTTCGTACCTCGCAATGACGGCAATTTTAATAAGTGAATAGTTAATATAATAAGGCAGGTATATAATGAAAAAACATTCGAAAGATCAAATAGAAGCTACAGCTAATTCAATCATGCAGCATTTTATTCCAAAAGATGCAGCTGAGCAAAAGCTCAGTTTTCATTTTACAATACCGCCATCTTCTAATTATAAAGTGAGCTATGAAAAGGATGCCAAAGGGAATTGGAACTTTGTAGCTTATGAGATAGATGAGGGGAATTAGCCCCTGTTTTATCTGTGCGTCATTCCCGCGAAGGCGGGAATCTTAAAGCTTATTACCCGCATTACGATACCCAATCGAGTTGGGTATGACGGACTTTTTGCAGTTCATCCGATTACGCTCAGGATGACGCTTTTCGTCATTGCGAGGTACGAAGCAATCTTAAAGCTATAGTTTTATTTTCTAACGTTGTAGGATTACTTCGTCTATGCGTCATTCCCGCGAAAGCGGGAACCTTAAAGCTTATTACCCGCATTACGATACCCAATCGCGTTGGGTATGACGGACTTTTGCAGTTCATCCGATTACGCTCAGAATGACATCTTTCGTCATTGCGAGGTACGAAGCAATCTTAAAGCTATATTTATATTTTCTCACGTTGTAAGATTGCTTCGTGCCTCGCAATGACGTGTGTTTTAGAGAATTTGATGGTCTTTGCCAGCGTAGTAAAGTAACTCCTAATTGGTTTTACGACACCAGTTAATGTACGACTTCGTTATTTTACCTATGCGTCATTCCCGCGAATGCGGGAATCTTAAAGCTATTGCCAGCACTACGATATCCAATCAAGTTGGGTATGACGAAGCTTGTGGCAGCTGCAAAATCTAAGCAGTAATTCCTTCTTTTTTTAGGATATACTCAAAAATTCCTTCAATAGGCTTTTGTAATACTTTCCCAACTTTGATTGCGTTTTCTGCAAAAACAGCCCTTAATTCATCTTGATAATAAAAAGCAATAGAGCCTACAAAATTACACTCCAAGGTTTTATATGCTTTGTAATCTTTAACGTTGGTGTCTATAAATTCTTGAAAGCCATCTCTTAGTATTTGCTGAATAAAAGGATGCGATTTATGATCTGCCATAAATTTACTAAAAGCCGCTAAATACGAATTAGGAAATGGCTTTTGATAAATATTAGTAATAACAGTTTCTTTATCCACGTCGTAAGCCTTTGCAAAAGCTTTACTTAATTCTGCAGGCATTTTTTTATACAGATAAGAAACTAATACTTTTCTGCCAAAATAAGTTCCAGAGCCTTCATCACCTAACACATAGCCTAAGCCATGTTTTCCGTCATGTACATTTTTACCATCGTAATAGGAGATATTAGAACCAGTACCCAAAATGCATGTTAATCCTTTTTTATCGCCACATGTTGCATAAGCAGAACCAATCAGATCGTGGTCTACACTTATAAATGCTTTTGGAAAAAAAGTTGAAAGTCCGTTAGAAATGATTTCATGTTTATCAGGAGAAGAACAGCCCGCACCAAAAAAATATACCTCCTTTATCATATTTGCATATGCAGAAATATCTTTATTTTTTGAAAGGATTTTAACTACATCCTGTGCATTCGCAAAATATGGGTTTATTCCCTGGGTGCTAAACTTAATGGTATGGTCCGGACTGTAAGCCATCCAGTCTGTTTTGGATGAACCGCTATCTGCAACTAAAATCATGTGCTAAAAATAACAATCTTATTGAATATTTAGGGTTCCGCTAAGCTCTTTTAGTGCAATTTCTGCCAATTTAGCTTGATATTGTATTTCTAAATATCTGCTATTCGCATCTAATGCATTTCTTTGAGCTTCCCTAAGTTCTAAAGGAGCAATACTTCCTAAACGATATTTTTCTAAGGTAATATCTAAATTTTGTCTAGCGATATCAACGTTTCCACGCTCTAACTTAACTAACTCTAAATAAGTGTTGTAATTCTGATAGGCAGAAGTTAACTGAGTAATAATATCTTGTTTAGTTTTAGTTAATGTTAATTCTGATGAACTAATTTCAATCTTGGCATTGCGCTCGTTTTGGCGTTGCAAAAAGCCATTAAATATATTTATACTAGCCGTTAATCCGTAAGTTAAGCCATTAGCTCTAAGACTAGTATTAAAGCCAGTAGGGGTAGTACTACGATTAAATTCATATCCACTATTTAAGCTCACTTGTGGATATCTGCCAGCTTTAACTTGCTTTAAATTAAGCTCAGCAATTTTTTTATTGATAAAGGCGTTTTGCAAATCTGGATTTAATTGTTCAGTTTGACTAACTAATTCCGTATAATTTAAACTTCTATCAATGTCGATTTGATCGTTAACCGAAAATCTGATATTTACATCTCTGGCTAATAATTGATTTAAAGTTACCATGTAGGTAACCAAAAGATTTTTTTGCTGTAAATAAGTTGAAGTATCTGTATTGTAATCGACCTTTGCAGAAAGCACATCTAATTTAGAACCACGACCAAGTTCTAGCTTATTATTGGCAATCTTTAAGCGTAAATTAGAAACATCCATTGCGCTATCTGATGCTACCACTAATTGTTGCTGTTTGGCTAAATTATAATAACCTGTAATTACACTAGAAATAGTGGTTAACAATTGTGCTTTTAGATTGATTTGCCCTTGTTGTTCTAATGCCTTTAAACGATCGTAATTAGCGAACATTCTAAAGCCATCAAAAATTGTCCAATCTAAACCAACACCATAAGACATGTTTGTGCTACGAGCGCCATCTGTTTTTCTTTGCGTACCGCTAGATTGAGTTTGAACTGTGTTTTGTCTACTGCCGCCAGTACTAAAACTACCAACAGCAACTGGCAGTATGCCCGCATTTCCTAAGTTCACATTGTTTTTAGCAATGGCAACATCATTATTTACCAGTTTAATATCGTAGTTGTTTTGCAAGGCAATGGTAATCGCATCTTGAAGGCTCAACTTTTCTTGCGCAAACAACTGTTGATTAGCGCTCGCAATCCATATGGCAATAAAAAATATAAAGTGCTTCATCTTCATCTAGTTGTTTAATTTTTTTGCAGCAGCTTCATCAGCCAATGCAGAATTTAATGAATCTGTTAAATCTTTATTCTCTTTATGTTCTTTAGACCAATATGAGTAAATAGCTGGAATTACAAATAAGGTTAAAACTAAGGAGAACAAAGTTCCGCCTACAATTACAATACCCATACTCATTCGGCTTTTTGCTGCGGCACCCAAAGCCATAGCAATAGGTAAAGCACCAATAGCGATGGCCAAACTTGTCATTAAAATTGGTCTTAGCCTCGAAACAGCTCCTTCTCTAATGGCATCATGTACAGATTTTCCCTGCTCTTTTAACTGATTAGCAAATTCTACAATTAAAATACCATTCTTAGTTACCAAACCGATTAACATAATAGTACCAATCTGGCTAAAGATGTTCCAGCTTTGGCCACATAACCAAAGGGATAAAAATGCACCTGCAACTGCCATTGGTACAGTTAAAATAATAATGATTGGATCTTTAAAACTCTCAAACTGTGCCGAAAGAATTAAATAAACCAATACCAATGCTAATCCAAAAGCGAACATGGTATTTGATGAACTTTCTTGAAAATCTCTCGATTCTCCACTCAAGTCAGTAGTAAACGTATCATCTAATACCTTTGCCGCAATCTCATCCATGGCTTTAATTCCATCTCCAATGCTTTTTCCTGGTGCTAAACCAGCAGATACCGTTGCTGATATTAAACGGTTATTTCTGTATAATTGTGGTGGACTACTTTCTTCTTTTGCAGTCACTAAATTATCTAATTGGATCAATTGCCCTTTATCATTTCTTACATATACAGAACTTAAGTCCAAAGGATCTTTACGATCACTAATATCAAACTGTCCAATTACTTGATATTGTTTTCCATTCATAAAGAAATAAGAAAAACGCTGACCGCTTAATCCTAATTGAAGTGTTTGTGCAATGTCTACAATAGAAACGCCTAAGTTTTTAGCTTTTGCTCTATCGATAGTTAAATTAATTTCTGGTTTATTGAATTTCAAGTTAACATCAGAAGTAGAGAAAGTGGGGTCTTTCGCAACCTCATCCATAAACAAAGGCACTTTTTCACGTAACTTCTCAAAATTTTGAGCCTGTAAAATATAACTGATTGGTAAACCTCCACGTCGGCCTACAGAAATTGTAGGCTGTTGATTTACGGTTACTTTACCTTCAGGATATTTTTTAGTGATTTTAGTTAGTTTTTCTGCAATTTCTTTCTGACTACGTGTTCTTTCTGAAGGATCAACTAATCCCATTCTCATAAAACCAGAGTTGGTAGAACCTGCACCGCCAAAACCAGGAGAAGTGATGGTAATATTCACTTTTTTCTCTGGAATGGAATCCATTACCATTTGGTTTAGCTTAGAAATAAAATTATCAGTATAAGCAAATGAAGAACCTTCTGGTGTAGATACGTTTACATTGATAGCACTTCTATCATCGTAAGGAGCTGTTTCTTTAGGAAGTAAATTCCAGAATAATACAATTAAACCTGTACACACTACAATGATTGGAATGGCTAACCATCTTCTTGTTAAAAATGCATCCAAATTCGATTTATAACTCTCATTCAGTTTTACAAAATACGGTTCAGTGAAATTGTAAAATTTAGAAGGCTTATGCCCACCTTTTTTCATAAGGTAAGCGTTTAACATTGGCGTTAATGTTAAGGATACAAACGCCGAAATTAATACCGCGGCACCAATTACCACACCAAATTCCCTAAACAGTCGCCCCACAAAACCTTGTAAAAAAATTACAGGTAAAAATACCGCAGCCAATGTTATCGAAATGGAGATAACTGCAAAGAAGATCTCATTAGAACCTTTAATTGCAGCTTCAATGGGCGAGTAGCCTTCTTCTATCTTTTTAAAGATATTTTCTGTTACTACAATACCATCATCTACCACCAAACCTGTAGCTAATACAATAGCGAGTAAACTCAGTACATTTATCGAATACCCAAAAATGTACATGATAAAGAAGGTAGCTATCAATGATACTGGAATATCAATTAAAGGCCTAAAAGCAATTGCCCAATCTCTAAAGAATAGGTAAATAATTAAAATTACAAGAACTAACGATATTAAAATAGTTTCGGCAACCTCAGTAACAGATTTTTTAATAAAAATAGTACTGTCTTGCGATACGTTTAATTTAATATCGCTTGGCATATCTGCCTTTAATTTATCGTAACGTTTGTAAAACTCTTTACTAATATCTAAATAGTTTGCACCAGGCTGTGGGATTATCGCTACAGCAACCATCGGTTTGCCCGATTCGCGAAGTACAGTTTCTTCGTTCTCAGAACCTAATTCTACCAAAGCAATATCTTGTAGCTTAACTACATTATTGCTATCACTTTTAATAATTAGGTTATTAAATTCTTCGGCAGTAGTTAATTTACCTAAAGTTTTTACAGTAAGCTCGGTTGTTGCGCCAGTTAATTTTCCCGAAGGTAATTCTACATTTTCTTTATCAAGTGCAGCTACAATATCTTGCGAGGTTAAACCATACGAAGCCAGTCGATTTGGATCTATACGAACACGCATAGCATATTTACGTTGCCCCTGAATTTGCACACTACTTACACCTGGAATTGTTTGAATTCTATCAGCAATTACATTTTCGGCAAAATCACTTAAATCTGTTACACTTCTCTTATCACTTTGTATAGTCATAGAGAGAATGTTGTCAGAATTTGCATCAGCTTTGCTTACTACAGGTAAACCGTCTATATCTTTTGGTAAACTACGTGCAGCTTGAGAAACTTTATCACGTACATCATTTGCAGCTTCTTCAATGTTTTTACCTAAATCAAATTCTATAGTAATATTACTTGTTCCCTGATTACTTGATGAAGATATATTTCTAATTCCATCAATAGAGTTGATTGATTTTTCTAAAGGCTCAGTAATTTGAGATTCGATAATATCTGAATTGGCACCAGGATAAGAGGTACGCACCGACACAACTGTTGGATCAATAGATGGATACTCTCTAACTCCTAAAAAGTTGTATCCAATTACCCCAAATAAGAGAATTATGAGGTTCATTACAATAGCAAGAACCGGTCGCTTTATACTTGTGGTTGATATACTCATTTTTTATTCTTGTTCATTAGTATCAATGGTTGATTAGTTCATTAGTATTAATTGTTCATTGGTTAAGGGCGCTCAGCCTAATGATACCAATGAACTAATGAACAGTGTCTTTCTTTTTACTGCCAGCTACTTTTACTTTAACGGCAGCATCTGGTTTTAAACTCATAGAGCCAGTAGTCAGCACCGTGTCGCCAATGTTTAAACCACTAGTAATTACAATGTTTTCTGCAGTTCGTGTGCCAGCTTCTACTTTAACCTGTTTTGCCTTTCCATCTTTACTGATGTACACCATCTTTCCATTTAAAACTGGAATTATAGCTTGTGTTGGAATAAGAATAGCATTATTTTGAGTACTCAAAGCCAATTTAACCTTTGCGAATGAACCTGGTAAAAGTTCATTATTTGGGTTTGGCGCTAAGGCTTTAATTTGTAAAGTACGAGTCTGTTGATTGATGCCAGGTTCTATTGCAAATACTTTTCCAGAGAAACTTTTTCCAGAGCCATCTGTAGTAAACGAAATTGGTGAGTTTAATTTAATTTGACCAATATATTTTTCTGGCACTGAAAAGTTAATCTTAACAGGATTTGTGCTTAATAAATTGGCAATTACAGTAGATGGTGTTAAATACTCGCCAACAGAAATAGAACGCAAACCTACTTTTCCACTAAATGGAGCTACAATGGTAGTTTTAGCTAATTGAGCTCTTACAATTTGGGCTTGCGCTTTTAAAGATCTTAAATTGGCAAGTGCAATGTCATACTCTTCCTGGCTGATAGCGCCTTTTTGTAATAACTGTTTAGCTCTGTTTTCGCTTGTGGCAGATAAATTTTGCTTGGTTAACGCATCTTGTAACTGTGCTTGAATATCTTTATCGTTAATTTTTAGTAGGACAGCACCTTTACTTACATTGCTACCTTCTTTAAAATAAATGCCAGTCACCAAACCAGAAACCTCACTGCGTAAAACAACAGATTCGTTGGCTTCAATGCTTCCAGTAATTTCTAAATCATTAGTAAAAGAGCTGGTTTTAACAACAATACCATCAACAGATAAAGAAGGTCCACCTCCGCCTTTGGCGTCTTTAGCGCCTTTGCCACCTTTAGGGCCGCCAGCGCCTTCAATTTTTTTATTTTCAGAAATTCTATAGTAAACCAAGTAAGCTAACCCTAAAAGAATGAGGGTATAAATGATATATCTAATCTTCATATGTGTTTTATGATTTTGATAACGCACAAAAATATTTATTTGTTTCCTTTATCGTTAGATGTACTAAGTATGTTACAGCATATTTGGTGATTATGCTTCTTAAAAAAGTCAGAAATTATAAATTTGCAGTAAAAGATCTCAACTATGTTTATAAAAAAATCAATTTTCGGATTAATTGTATTCCTATCCATAACTATGGCGGCAAAATCACAAGTTAAAACAGCCTTTCAGGTAAGCTTTAAAGAACCACAAGCACATTATGCTGAGGTAGAGATGAACATGACTGGCTTAGCTGCTAAAAACTATGTAGATGTAAAAATGCCCGTATGGACACCAGGTTCTTATTTAGTAAGAGAATTTGCAAAAAGTGTTGAAGGTTTTGGTGCCTCAGTTGGTGGTAAAACTGTGAAAACAGAAAAGGTAAATAAAAATACGTGGAGAGTTTACAATGCTAAAGCTAATGGTGTAAAAATTAACTACCGTGTTTATGCTTTCGAAATCTCTGTTCGTACTGCATTTATAGATGCTTCTCATGCTTTCTTATCGTCGGCAAGTATTTTTATGTATCCTGCTGGGATGATTAAAACACCAAGTACCGTAAAAATTATTCCGTTTAATGGATGGGATAAAGTAAGCACAGGCTTGGAGCCAGTAGCTGGACAAAAATTCACTTATAGTGCACCAGATTTTGACATCTTATTTGATAGTCCGATAGAAGTTGGTAACCAAGATGTGTTTGAATTTAACGCTGCTGGGGTTAAACATGAAGTAGCTATGTATGGTGGCGGTAACTACGATAAAGAACGTTTGAAAGTAGATATGGCTAAAATAGTTGAGCAAGAAACAGCTGTTTTTGGCGAAAACCCTAACAAACATTATACGTTCATTGTACATAATTATGCACAAGGTGGGGGCGGTTTAGAGCATTTAAACTCTACTGTTTTAGGTGCAAGTAGAAACGGATATGGTAGTGAAAGAGGATATTCAGGGTTTTTAGGACTTGTTGCACATGAATATTTCCATTTATGGAATGTGAAAAGATTACGTCCTATTGCGTTAGGTCCATTTGATTATGATAATGAAAACTACACCACAAATTTATGGATAGCTGAAGGTTTCACCTCATATTATCCAAACAAGGTAATGTTAAGAGCAGGTTTAATTAATCAAGAAGGGTTTATAAATGCAAACTTAGGTGGTATTGGTACTGTAATGAATATACCTGGATCTAAAGTTAACTCGGCTGCAGAATCTAGTTTTGATGCATGGATTAATCCAGCATATCGTCCATCTGAAAATGGAAATAACACCTTTATCTCTTACTATTCAAAAGGACAAGTAATAGGTAATTTAATGGACTTAGAAATTATCAATGCTACTAAAGGTGCTAAAAGTTTAGACGATGTGATGAAAGCAATGTATTTACAATGCAAAGTTTTAAAACGTGGTTATACTGATGCTGAGTTTAAAGCAATGGTAGAGAAAGTGAGTGGCATAAGCTTTACTGATTTCTGGAATAAATATGTTACTGGAACTGTAGATGTGGAATTTGCTAAGTATTTTGCCTATGCAGGTATTGATGTAGTGAATGAAAATGAAGGCAAAAGCGTACCTTATTTAGGTGCTAATGCTGGAAGAAGTTCAATGGGATCGGGTAAAATTATTGTTGGTAGCGTAGCTCGTGGATCTGGTGCTTGGAATGGTGGTTTAAATGTAAACGACGAAGTTGTTACGGTTGATGGTGCTCCTGCTGAGATGAGTTTAGAAAGAATGAGCCAAATTACAAGCAAAAAAGTTGGAGATGTAGTTAAGATTAGCATTGTAAGAGACGGACTTAAAAAGGATTTAGATATTACTTTGACAGCAAATCCGGCAGTAAGATTAAAAGCTACCGTTAAAGAAGATGCAACTCCATTGCAATTAGCTGTTCGAAAAAAATGGATGGGCGTTAATTAACACCTGTTAGATTAATATTTATAAAAAAGCCTTTCTATTGGCATTATGTCTAGTCTAATCGTCATTGCGAGGTACGAAGCAATCTTACGACAACAGAAAGTTTATAACCTATCGCTTTAAGATTGCTTCGTGCCTCGCAATGACGACATGTTAAACAAAAAAATCCCGTTAGGCAAACCTAACGGGATTTTTTTATGTTGTTAAATTCTTATTTAAAAATGTATCTAAAGCCGATTTGAAATCTTGCGGCATTAAAATCATTTCCACCATCAAAAAATTGCCAAGCTGGTCTCCAATCTAAAGATACACCAAGTGGAGCGCCGTTAATTTTATAATCTAAACCAGCATTAGGTCTAATTAAGAAATTAGTATTATTGCTTCCAATCGCAACTCCAGGTCCAACACCTAAATCCCATCTTAATCCTGGAGCGCCAGAAATATCACCATGGTATAAATATAGTGCCTGAATAAAGGTTACATGGTTTGCAAATAAAACATCACCTTCAATTGCTCCGTTAGCATTAAAAAAATGTTTAATGTGAGGTCCAACAAGTGTAGATCCATCACCAAAGTCTACAGCTAAACCAGCAGCAGTTTTGTAGTCTTGAGCTTTCGCATTAGATAAACCTAGGGTAAAAAGTGCAGCGCCCGCAATAAAAGTAAAAAGTATCTTTTTCATAATTCAAAAGGTTAAGTATTTAAATAGTTTTCATCTACATATCAAGATTTGTGCCGTTTGTACTTAATTAATGAAGTTTTTGAATTATTAAATGAAAGAAAACTATTTACAATGCTGTAATGATGGTTAATAATGCTCTATTGTTTGTGAAAAATTAATGGTATAGATCAATTGAACAAAATAAAGGTCAAAAATTATTTAGCAGATAAATTTATATTAGTGAAACTTGCTTAAAGCTTGATGTATTTCAGCAAATAATAATCCGCTTCCACCACCATAATGTTTAACGATTGGGATGTTTGGTTTGCTTTTAGCTAAATGTTCTTTTAATTGTAGCTCTTGTCCTTCTTCAATTCCCGCACCAATAAGTACTACGCTAAAATTCTTTTGTAAACAAATATCTATTGCATCTGCAAACGATAAGGCAATAGTTGCTTGCCATATTTTATCTCTATCAATTAATCTGGCAATGGTTTCCATAATAGGTTTATGGGTGCCTACAACTAGAATTTGAATAATTTGCATTTCTTTTTAATTAAGGTGATGATAAATCCTTTTTCGTCATTCCCAACTCGATTGGGAATGACGCCCAGATTGATATTAATTCTAATAAACCAATGAACTAATGACTGATGAACTAATCAAATTAAAACTCCATTGGAACTTCCATCAACAGGAACTCAGCATCAGCTACTGCTTTTATTTCCACAGAATTTGTATCCCAAATACCCATACCGTCTCTAGTATCTAAAACATCCCCATTTACTTCTACTTTACCTTTCAATACAAAAACATATAAACCATTACCTTCTTTATGGAATGAATATGTTTTAGTGTTATTAGCTGTAAAATTGGCCAAATTGAACCAAGCATCTTGATAAATCCATACGCCTGCATCATCTTTACTTGGTGATAAAACCTGTACAAATTCATTTTGTTTATCAGCATGGTTTAATACAATCTGATCGTAACGAGGTGTTACATTTCTTTTATTAGGGAACAACCAAATCTGTAAAAATTTAGCAGGTTTTGTAGCATCAGCATTGTATTCAGAATGATAAATTCCTGTTCCGGCACTCATTACCTGAATTTCTCCAGCTTTAATGGTTGCTTCATTTCCCATACTATCTTTATGTTGTAACTCTCCTTCCAATGGGATAGAAATAATCTCCATGTTATCATGTGGGTGTTCTCCAAAACCCATTCCACCCGTTACAATATCATCGTTCAAAACTCTTAGTGCACCAAAATTAATTCGCTCTGGGTTGTAATATCCAGCGAAGCTGAAACTTTGATAACTTTTTAACCAACCATGATCTGCTACACCTCTGGTGTTAGCTTTGTGTATTACTGTCTGTGCCATATCTGTATGATTTAATACTACAAAGATAAGCTTGCGAGTAGATCTGCTTATTGATGTAGGGTAAGAAATCTCTAAACCATATATAGGTATTAAGATAGTAAAGTAAAATAAACCAATAGATACCTACACATAGATAGCGAACCTATGTTTTTCTATGTGTCTATGTGGTAATTAGAAATTAAGAAAGTCGATAAAATGTAAACAGTAGATTAAAAGTTAAAACTGCAAATTGAAAAAGCTAACTTAGTGAAATGGTGAACCGAGCAACATACCAAGCCGCTAAATTAGTGGCGTCGAAAATAGAATTACATTTTGCAAAACATTTGGCAGAAGCTAATGCTAAGGGCGAACAAGATTTAGCGCCACAACCACCAGCAAGAGTAATTGAAGCGATATTAGATGCTGCTTTTTGGTCTAGCTTGCGAAAAGAAGAAGGACATTCTCCTAAGATATCTATTGCTTTTTTGCCGCCAGAGCAAGCTGGAAAACCTTTACTTTTTAGTCAGAAATTACCATTAAACCCAAATGTGTTAACCAAATTAGCACCAGGTGTTGAGCGTGGTGGTATTCATATTGGGGTATGGCATGATGGATATAAACTACATATTTGGGGTACTACCTTAAATATTCCAAATTATTGCTTTGTGGTAGATGTTTCAGAACCAGCACTATTGGTTATTAAACATCGTAGAATTTATGGTTTTGGTAAATACACAAACGTAGCTGTATTGAAAGGCGATCAAATTAAAATTGTAGAAGATAAAAGTGCAAACGGTCCAGACTGCCCCTCTATATTATTATCCTTATTAGACTTAACAGCACACTCGTATTGGAATGATTCTGCAAATATTTTAATTCAATTAGCAGTTTCTATGCGAGCGCATGGGAGAGGTGGTGCTTTGTTAGTTGTTCCTCAAGATACAAAAGATTGGGAATGCTCTGTAATACAGCCTATTAGTTATGCTTTGACTCCATCATTTAATGGTTTGGCAGATTTGGTACATAAAGATAGACCCGATGCGAGTGAAATATTTTGGCAAAGTGCATTAAAAAGAGAAGTAGATCATTTAGCAGGATTAACTGCCATAGATGGAGTAACAATTATTACAGATGAATATCAGTTACTCGCGTTTGGTGCTAAAACTGGCCGCTCAAATAGCAGTGCACATATTCAAGAATTATCTTTTTCTGAACCAATTTCTGGTGGTGAGGCCGTAGTTGTTCATCCCGCAAAGATTGGAGGAACTAGACATCTTTCTGCTGCTCAATTTGTGTTTGATCAAAAAAATGCACAAGCTTTGGTAGCATCTCAAGATGGACACTTTACTGTTTACAACTGGTCGCCAACTCTAAATATGGTGCAGGCACATAGAATTGACACGTTACTACTATAATTCTTAAAATTATGAGAAAATAACAGCTGCAGTAATAGCAACTAAATAAGAAATAACAATAGCTATACGATCAGCGTTAACTCTGTCTTTTAGTGTTAAAGGACTAACTACTTTTACTATTTTATGTCTAGCATAAAGAATGGTTGGAAGTGGTAATTTGATAATCATAGGATGATGTTTTGATAGGTTATTTATTTTATTACAAAACTTAAGCCAATGATTACTAAGTTGTTGAATTATTTTAAAATCTAGCCATACAGTCTTTATTTGCACTTTTTCAAGATGGGTTTTTCCCTTGTTTAGCTCTGTTGTGTTCTTTCTTAAACAGTTTGTATCATACACTGTTCTTTTTTCTATATACAATTTAATCCTATCTTCTTTTTGCATATGTGTTGAAAAAATAGGCATGATTTATCGCTAAGTTTTATTGGAATCCTTAAGGTTTTAAATAAAGTGTAAGTTTTTTTTATTATAATTAAAAATTATTTAACTGATTGTCAGTGCTTTAATTGTTTTATTAAATTATTTATAGTACTATGTATTGCATATTACTATTCTAAACATATATCTTTGTTATATGATAGCAGAAAATACGCAAACACAAATGCGAAAAGGCATAATTGAATATTGTGTGCTTTTAATTATATCGAGAGGAGAAATTTACGCTTCAGATATTATCGCGGAATTAAAGCAGGCCAAACTACTCGTAGTTGAAGGAACATTGTATCCATTACTAACCCGCTTAAAGAACAACGGATTATTGAGTTATAATTGGGTTGAGTCTACATCTGGTCCACCACGTAAATATTACGTGCTTACCGAAGATGGTAAACAGATTTTAAAACAATTAGACACTACATGGGAAGAATTGGCTTATGCTATTACAACTTCTCAGCATGGTGCTACTAAACCAAAAGACGCTCAAAATTAAACACCTTAAACATGAAAAAGACACTTATTATAAATATTGGTAATTCTATCATTCACATAGAAGAGGATGCCTACGAAATATTAACGACTTACCTAAACGAGATTAAACAACATTTTGCAAAAAATGCTGATGACTTTGAAATCGTAACAGATATTGAAAACCGAATTGCTGAAATGTTTTCGGAGATTTTGCAAGCTGGTCAAAAACAAGTAATTGAACTAGCTGATGTTCAAAGTGTAATTGCACAAATGGGTCGCGTTCAAGATTTCCAAACAGAAGATGAGGAAGAATCTCCAAAAGCATCTGCTTATACACAGTTTGCTGGTAATAAAAAGCTATATCGCGATACAGATGAAGGTGTAATTGCTGGTGTTTGCGCAGGTTTAGGTCATTATTTAAATATCGAAGCACGTTGGGTTAGATTGATTGCTTTCTTGTCTATCTTTTTAGGAGGGTCTGGAATATTAGCGTATTTCATTTTATGGTTTGCAATGCCAAGAGCGGTTTCTAGATCAGAAAAAATGTCGATGAAAGGTGAGGCAACTAATTTATATGGTTACCAAAGAAGTTTTGATGAAGAGCTTGCGGCTTTTAAAGAAAACATGAAATCGGCTAATGCGCATCTTGGCCCAATGGTTAAGCGTTCAGGAAACTTTATTACTGAAATGATAGAGGTTTTAGGCAGATTTTTAAATGGTACTGGTAAAGTAATTATGAGAATTATTGCAGGTTCATTTATTGTTTGCGGTTTTGGACTCATGATTTGCTTAATTATCTGTTTAGCTGCTTTTCTAGGCTTCTGGGATTCGAATGCTTATGATTATTTTCCGTTATCTATCATAAACCAAGGCTTTAGAAGTGAAATTGTGTTAGGCGCTTTTGTTACATTATTTATTCCTGTTTTAGCATTAGTTTTATTTGCAGTTAGGGTTGCCTTTAATAGAATGGCAATTAATAAAACCGTTTCTTTTGCTTTATTAATCATCTGGTTACTTGGTGTTTCATCAACAGTTTATTATGTAGCTAAAATTTCATCAGAGTTTCAAGAACATGCAGAATTGGTGCAAACAATAGAATTGAAAACCTATCCAACTTATGTAGTTGATGTAGATAAAAGCATGGTGTTAAGTAAAGATGATAGCGTAGCTTACCGAATTAGTGAAATGGATTTTGGAAAGCGCATTATTGTTGATGATTCTGATGATCATCCTTTTAGAGTTCCACGTAATGTACGTATAGAAATTGTAAAGAGTGATAATGGTAAAACTACTATGGTGCAAACTTACGAATCACAAGGGAAGACATTTCAAATCGCTTTACAAAATGCTCAAAATATCAACTATAAATACACGCAAACAGATTCATTGTTAACACTTAGTCCAAGATTAGAATTAAAAAGAGAAAGCATTTGGAGAAACCAAGAGGTACGTATTACATTAAAAGTACCAGTAGGTACACATTTATTATTAAACGATAATATTTATAACTACCTGCAATTCTATTACTATTCTTGCAATATAGATGATCAAAAAGATAGCGAATACAGAGAATGGGTTATGACTGAAGAAGGTTTGAAATGTAAAAGTGAATTAGATCAACCAAAGGAAGAAATTAATCCTTAATAAAATTTTATCATTTAGGGCAAAGCAAAGAATTTTATATTTCGCTATTTACTTTGCTCTTTGATACTATTATAATAAAAAAATCATGAAAAATTTACTAGTGCTATTGACATGCCTTTTGGTGTGCGGGACTTCTTTTGCCCAAAAATTAAATAAGATTTCTGGTAAAATAACCAATGAGCAATCTGAAAATGTACCTTATGCTATTGTTAAATTAGTGCATTTGCCTGATAGTAGTTTGGTTAAAAGTACTTCAGCAGATTTAAATGGAGGTTTTGCCTTTGAAGAAATTAAAACTGGAGCGTATTTACTTTCTGTAAATATGGTTGGCTATAGAACTTTGACAACTGCACAAGTTATTGTTGATCAAGATGTAAAACTTCCAGCAATTAAGATAGAAAGTGTCGCAAAACAATTAAAGGAAATTACAATCCAAGGTAAGAAACCATACATCGAGCGTAAAATAGATAAAACCGTATTAAATGTTGAAGGAAGTATTGTTTCATCAGGCAATAGTGCACTTGAACTTTTAGAAAAGGCACCAGGTGTTACTGTAGATAGACAAAACGACGAAATTAAGTTGAATAATAAATCAGGCATTACCGTAATGATTGATGGTAAAGCAAATTTTTTATCAGGTGCAGATGTAACTACGTTGCTAAGTAATATGAGTAGCGATCAAATTGCAACAATAGAATTAATTACCAATCCATCTTCAAAGTACGATGCTGCTGGTGCAGCAGGAATTATAAATATTAAGTTGAAGCGTAACAAAGCTTTTGGTACAAATGGAAGTTTGTCGTTAAATACTGGACAAGGCTTTATGCCTAATTTTCCAAAGGATATGTATCGAGTTGGTTTGAGCCTAACACTTAATCACCGTGTAAATAAGTGGAATATATATGGTACCGGAGCATTTAATAGAAAGGTTGGTCTTAACAACATCAATGTATTGCGTAATACGTTAACCAGTAGTTTAGCAAGTTCTTTTAATCAAAATTTTGAAAGAAATACGAAAGGTGTTGCATACATGGGTAAACTGGGTGCAGATTATTATTTGTCTGATAAAACTGTTATTGGTGTAATGGTTGATGCAAATACCATAAACTCTGACTTGAATAATGTGAGCCAAACACATATTAGCGAAATGCAAAACAGCATTGCAACCTCTAATACAGTAAATCAATTAGCACTTTCAGATTCTCCTGTAGGGAATTTAACTGCAAATTTTAACATAAAGCATGACTTTAATAAAGAGGGTACTAGTTTAACTTTTGATGCTGATTACTCTGGTTTTAGCAATGAAAAGAATGATAAGTTTGATGCGCAATATTTAAATAACACAGGAACTTTGACTAAAACTACTGCATTAAGAAACTTTACTGATGCACAGATAAATGTCGTTGCAGCAAAATCAGATTTTACATGGGCTATAAATAAAACAGTAAAAGTAGAAACTGGGTTAAAAAGTAGTTATGTAGTCACACATAATGATCTAATTTCTGAAGAATATTTAGCAGGAGCTTGGAAGAATGACGTGGGAAAATCAAATAGTTTTATCTACAAAGAAAACATAAACGCTGCGTACACTAATTTTGCGAAAGAATGGAAAAAATGGCAAATTCAATTAGGATTAAGAGCAGAATACACACATTCTAATGGTAATTCAGTAACAAGTAATAAGGTTGTTGATAGAAATTATTTATCCTTATTCCCAACCTTTTTTGTAAACCAAAACTTAAATAAAGATAATAGCATAAATTATTCTTTCAGTAGAAGAGTAGATAGACCAAATTATCAGCAGTTAAATCCTTTTGTTTTTTATATGGATCCTTATGCACTAGATGAGGGAAATCCATATTTGAAACCTCAATTCACTTATAATTATGAGGTTGGTTATACCTATAAAGAAATCTCTTTCTCTTTAAATTATGCAGATACAAAAGATATGATTACTCAAATCAGTCAGCAAAATGAGGAAACAAGAATTATAAATGTAATTCGTAAAAATTTAGGAAGAGCACAAACGTACTCTGCTAATTTATATTTTCCTGTTAAGGTGACCAAGTTTTGGAGAATGCAAAATAATGTAAGCATGTTTTTCTTAAAGTTTGATGACGGGAATTTAGAAGGAGCAAAATATACGGCTAATAAAGTAGCATATAATTTAAATACAAATCACGCTTTTACATTGCCTCAAAATTTTTCTTTAGAACTTAATTTTTGGTTGAACACACCAAGTTTAAAAGGTGTTGAGCAAACTACAATTACACAATATGCTTTAAATGCAGGTATTCAGAAAAGTTTAATGAATAAGAAATTAAAAATTAGATTGAGTATGGATGATATCTTTTTAACTAACCATTGGGAAGGAAAGCTGCAATACCAAAATGTAAATTTAAATGTTGTCAATCGATATTTAAGTAGAAGAGGCGCATTCTCGGTTAATTATGCTTTTGGGAATCAGAATGTAAAATCTGCAAGAAATAGAAATACTGCAACAGATGATATTAAAGGTAGAGCAGGGAGTAATTAAAATCTAAGAAATAATAATATGAACAATAAAAACTACTTAATCGCACTAATTTGTTTTGTACTATTTGGATGTAATTCCAATCAATCTAGCCAATCTATTAGCGTTAAAAAAACAGAAGCAGCATATAACTTTGAAGCTTCTTATCCAGAAAAGAAAACGGCAAAAGTGATCTCATATATAGAAAGCACAATAAAAGATGATCTTTTTTCAACCGTAAATAGCAAGCATAATGCTGAAGTATTATTAAATGATAGCACTAAATTTTATTTAAAAGCTGAACCAGGTTTTATCATTATCGATTTTAAAAAACAGAAAAATTCTATTACTTCTTATCAGAAGCTGGAAAAACTATGTATGGGAATTAAAGAAGTAATTAGCGAAAATTAAAAAAGGTTGATGTCTCTACCAACCTTCAAATATTAATTTAGGTGCAGCGGAAACGCTGCACTTTTATTTAACTGTGTAATGGTAAACAGTCCTAGCTACATTTCCGTTTTTATCAATTCCTTCAACAACTGCACGATAAGATCCTTTACCATCTGCATTGAAAAATTCGAAACTCACATTGCCTTTTTCGTCGGTAATTAATTTAGGATTCCAGTAAATTGTGGTACGTAAATCATTAATTTGATAGGTAACCGATGGAAGGTATTTTGGTGAATAAAACTCACGTTCTTTACTATATCCCATTGGGTTAAAAGTAATGATGTTTGTTTTTGGTAACATATCCATTAATTCTTGCTTGCTTATTTTTTTGCCAACTGGTGCTTTTTTAGTGTTAATTACCAACACACCTTTTGTTCCATAAACTCTATCTACTGTACCCAGGTCATCTTTTAGAAATATCTCAACAGACTCAACTTCAGCAGGATTGATACTATTAACATCTACAGCATCTACAGCATTTCCATTGATGAAAATTTGAACTGGAATTCTGCTGCCTTGGTTATAATCTCTTGAAACATAGAACTTATCAACATCAAAAGTCATTCCGGTAGCCATTGTTTTTAAACAGTTTAAAAATTGACCACACCCGGCTAAAAAACGATCGCCAGTAATTAAATGATCTGGTTGAGCACTTAAGCCCGATAAAGATCCATGATCTGCATGACTTGGTTTTTTAACGGCCGTTCCTTTAATTTCTACAGTTTTAAGTGTGCGTAAGTATCTGTATTGCTTCTGACTATTGCTTAAATAAGAAGATAGCACGGTATCAATATTAGTTACTTCATCTGCAACATTAATATTTTTTGCAGCACCAGCAGTAGGGACGCCATCAAGCATAATCATTAAATTTGCTGCATTTGCATTATATTTTGCGCTAATTACTACTTGGGAAGAATCGGGGAAAGTTAAATTCTGAAAATTAAATAAGCCCATATTACTGGTAACTGTTTCTGAAGAAATTGGTTTTCCAGTAACCATTAAACGCATCGCACCTTTTCTTATTGGCATACCTGTACGGTCTCTTAATGTACCTGTAATGTTAATTCCTTGCTCTGGCAAATAAGTAACAGCAGGATAACGCCCGGCTAAAATTTCCTTATATGAAAACCTGCGATAACCTTGTGTAAGCATTAACTTATCTAAGTCACCTAGTTTTTTATCGTCTGTTTTGGTGAAATAATAATTTGGTTTTTCAATATATCCCTTTAAATCGGACGTGAGTAGCAGCGAACTTAAAATAGTTGTTTCACTATTCTCGTCTACTGGTACTTTTTGCTCATCAATGACTGATACAGAAAAATCTCCTGCAATTGGCAAACCAGCACTTTTAGCATCTAAAGTCATCTTTACTTTCTGGCGAGGCTTATAGATAGGTAGATCGGTCTTGACAGTTAGTTTCATAGCATCTGGATGCAGAACAAAAGTTAAGCGTTCACTTAATGGTTCATCATTAGCATTAAATAAAGTAATTTGAACTACTCCAGATGGAAAATTCTTTTTAGGAATTTTAGTGATGATAACTTGATTTTTTAGATTCGCTTTTGCAGCATAATAAATCACATTAGCATTTTGTCCAACAACAAAAAACGATTTATCAGTATTAGCCTCATAAAATGCAGTGTTAGCTAATATTTTAAGATTAATAAATTCTGTATTTGAATTTACTATTTGTAAGGTAATGCCTGAAGGAATTGCTTTTGGTAAATCGAAAGTTTTTATAGATCCATCTTTAAATGTAACCTTAGCTTTATAGTTTTTACCACTTTCTGGGGTAAGATAAAATGAGCCCATACCAGCATAAGAAGAGGTAAAAGTTGTGACTTGATTATTTTGATCATCTATGATCACTCCATTTGCATCCATACCTAAACCAGAAGTTCTAACTGCCTTAAAACCCATTTGATTAGGTATGCCACTAATTAATTGTCCTCCTTCTGGGAAAAACTGAAAATCTACATTGTTTACAGTTTGTTTTAGGTTAAAAATTGCGCTTGCAACCTCTTTCTCTGCAATATTTATATCGGTAATTAATGTTCCTTTTGAAATGATTTCTTCAGCTTTGCTGTTTACGGTAACGGTTAAAATACCATTTTGATCTGTTGTACCTTTGCCCTTTAATACTACATCATAATTAGAAATAACTTTCCAGCTTACTGTTTTATTAGCATACGGTTTTTTGCCAATATCCTTAAATTGAATTTTAGCAGTAGTTTTTAAATTCTTATCACTTTGCTCATTGGTATATGAAATATTAGTGATTAATTTTTTGTCAATTGCCTCGCCAAGCGGAATTGTCTTTGTAAAGAAATAATCATTGCTAAAATTCAACATCCATAAGGTATAAGCTCTTACATAATAATTACCCTGTTTGTAATTTTGCATGTTAAGTGGAATATTACCATAAGCAACACCATTTTTGATGGGTAATTTTACGGTTTGCATTAAAGAATCTTGAGCATTCCAAACTTCTACATATACTATTTTACTTAACGGCGAAGGTAAGTTTTGCTCAATAGTTGCATAAGCTTTAAACCACATTGTATCAGCTACGGCATAGTAAGGTTTGTCAAAATGCAGATAAACTTTTTCAACGGGTTGCTCATCAGATAATCTTTTAGTTTTTGTAATGATGTTATTCAATGCTATACTATCCTGCTGTGCAGATACAGATGAATTTAGAATAAATATAAAAGCGACTAGTGTAAAGAGAATTCTCGTAAATTTCATCGAATTGAATTAAACTTTGTAATGTTTGCTAATATATTGATTATTGATTGAGGATACGCATTGTAACTAATCTTTAACATATTTTTACAATTTAAAAGGCATAAAAAAACGGATGCCTTATTGCAGAGCATCCGTTTTACAGTTGTGTATTTTACTTGAATTCGATTATGAATTCTGATTTTGGTTGACGTACTTTTTTCAAGCCTGCTAACCAGTCGCCAGTCTCATCGCGATACCCTAATGGCATAATTGCAACACTTTTTAATCCTTTTTCTTTCAATCCTAAAATTTTATCATATTCAGCATTGTTAAATCCTTCCATAGGTGTAGCATCTACTTTTTGAATAGCTGCTTCAGCCAATGCCATCCCAAAGCCTATGTAAGCCTGACGTGCAGCATGGTTAAAATTCACATCTTCACTTCTAGGCACATAACTATTAATCAACATTTTTTGATAATCCGTTGTGCTTTCTGGAGGAGTTCCACGTTCGTTATGTGTATGTGAAAACACACCATTAATTCTGTCTTCTGTATATGTATCCCAAGCGGCAAAAACCAAAAGGTGAGAAGAATCTATAATTTGAGATTGATTAAATGAATGTGGTAAAAGTGTTTGTTTTAAATCTGGATTAGTGATTACAATAACCTTAAAAGGTTGTAAGCCAGAAGAAGTTGGTGCTAAACGTGCAGCTTCTAAAATCAAATCTACTTTTTCTTGCGGAACAGCTTTGCCGTTCATTTTTTTAGTGGCATAACGCCAATTTAATGCTTCTATTAAACTCATTTTATATATTTCATTTTATACAACAAAAGTGATTATTATAAATTGATCTCTTCTTGATGTATGATAAGTAAATTGTCATTTTAGATGTAATGACAATTTGATTGCTAAAAGAAAAAGCTGAACGTTAGTTCAGCTTTTAAGGTATTTTTGATGTTAATTCTTCAACTTCGCTTTAAATAGTTTTTCTAGTTTTTCCATTTTAGGTAAAATCACTAAACGACAATAAGGTAGCTCCCCATTTTTTACAAAATAATCTTGATGATAGTTCTCTGCCACATAAAAAGGTTCAGCTTTTACAATAGTAGTTACTACAGGTTTGCCAAAAGCATTGTCTTTATTTAAAGCTGCTTTATATTTCTCTGCAATATCTTTTTGTTCATCACTATGATAAAAGATAACAGAGCGATATTGGGTGCCGACATCTGCTCCTTGTCTATTTAAGGTAGTAGGGTCGTGGCTTTTCCAAAAAACTTCTAACAATTCATCGTAGCTAATTTTTGCAGGATCATAAGTTACTTCGATAACTTCGGCATGATTTGTAGTTCCTGTACAAACTTCTTCATAAGTTGGGTTAGGAACATCGCCACCTTCATAACCAGACTTTACATTGCTAACACCGTTTAAACGTTGAAATAAAGCTTCGGTACACCAAAAACAACCCATTCCGAAAGTTGCTTTTTGTAATTTTTGTTTTTGAGCATCAGCATCTTGCATAGATAAAAGAATTAAAACCATAATTGAGATATATTTCATCTTGATATTTTACTTAAGTAATAATACGTAAAACAAAAATGGTATAGATTTTTAAAATTAAAAAGGGACTTAACCTTGACAAATTGTATTTTTAGTTGTGAATTAAATTATTTTGTTAATAACTTAACATTTTGTTAGTTAGATTGTTAAATAACAAAAAACAAAGCGGTTAAGATTTATTAACATATCTTTTCTAATTTTAATGTTCATTAAATAAAATATTATGTCTACACCGTATATCCCATGCCTTGATTTAGGTACATACATTAATGGAAACGAAGAACAACGTAAAAAGTTTTCTGATGAGTTAGGAAGAGCCTTTAACGATTCTGGTTTTGTAACCATTACCAATCATGGCGTAAGTCAGGAATTGATTGATAAATTATATAAAAATATTAAAGGCGTTTTTGCTTTACCTGTAGAAACTAAACGCAAATATGAAAAGCCAGAATTAGCTGGACAACGTGGATATACTAGCGCTGGTAAAGAAACTGCAAAAGGTGCCAAAACCGCAGATTTAAAAGAGTTTTGGCAAATTGGACAAGAAGTTAGTGATGGAGATCCAATCAAAAATGAATACCCTGATAACGAAGTATTAGAAGAAATTCCTGAATTTAATCCTGTTACTAGAGAGATTTATAAAAAATTAGAAGAAAATGGTAAGCATCTTTTACGAGCAATTGCTACCTATTTAGAATTACCAATTAACTATTTTGATAAACATGTACATAATGGAAATTCTATTTTAAGAGGTATTCACTATTTCCCAATTGAAAATCCAGAGGCATTACCTGATGATGCTGTACGTGCTGGGGCGCATGAAGATATTAACTTAATTACCTTATTAATTGGTGCAAGTGCTGATGGTTTAGAAGTTTTAACCCGTAGTAACGAGTGGTTAGCCATTAAAGCAGAACATACTGATATAGTGGTAAACGTTGGCGATATGTTGCAACGCTTAACAAATAACAAATTAAAATCTACAACACATAGAGTGGTAAATCCACCACTTGAATTAATGAAAACTTCACGTTTCTCAGTTCCATTTTTCTTGCATCCGCGTAGCGATATGGACTTAACCTCATTGAGTTCTTGCATTGATGCAGAACATCCAAAAGCATATAGTGATATGACTGCTGGAGAATATTTAGATGAAAGATTGAGAGAGATTGGATTAAAAAAGTAAGTCGTATTAATGATAAAACAAAAGGGGTTTCACATTGTGAAACCCCTTTTGTTTTTAAGCTGATTTTAAAAATTGCTAAATTATTTCTTTCCTTTATCAATTGCTCTATTAATTGCATCTTGTATTCTTGGGCGGATATTCATTCGGCCTAGTTGTTCACTTACAGTTGGATTAACACGATTGGATAAGAAAATATAAACCAACCCTCTAGATGGATCTACCCAAACACCAATACCTGTATAACCTGTATGTCCAAAAGTTTGAGGAGATGCTAATTCTGAAGGATATTTTTTAGTCAAATCTGGATCCCAACGGTCAAAACCTAAACCTCTTCTGCTTACATTAGATTGTTTGCTAGTAAACATCTCTACCGTTTGCGGTTTGAAATATTGCTCGCCACCATAAGTACCTTTGTTTAGCATTAGCTGATAATAAATCGCTAAATCGTTTGCACTACCAAATAAACCTGCATGACCAGCAACACCACCTTTTAAAGCAGCACCCTGATCGTGTACATAGCCTTCTAACAATGTTTTTCTAAACGCCTGATCATCTTCCGTAGGTACAATCTGATCTTTACTGAAACGATTACGCGGTAAATAACCTGCTGTTTGCATACCTAATGGAGTATAAAAATTATCCAACACATATTGTTCTTCGTGTTTTTCTGTAATGTGCTCAACAATATCTTGCATTACATACATGCTAATATCGCTATACACATATGTTCCACGAGTTTTTATAGGAGAGTTTAACATTTTTGGCCACATAAAATCACTAAAAAATCCTTTTTTAATGTAATATCTATCTGCCACTTTTGTTGGATAGGCGGCTGATGAATCACGGCTATAGTCCCCTTCTTTAATGTAATTGTGAAAAGGGATGTAAGGAATAAATCCTGCTTGATGCAGCATTACTTCTCGAACATTAATAGCATTCATTGGTGTATTTCTAGCCCTTGGAATGTAATAACCAATGTTGGTATCTAACTTCAATTTTCCTTCTTCTACCAAGCGCATTACAGTTGGCGTTGTTGCGGTAACTTTGGTAACCGATGCTAAATCAAAAATATCAGTTACTTTATCTGCCATAACATTATCGTAAGTATGGTAACCAAAAGCTTTATTGTAAATCACCTTGCCATCTTTAGCAACCAAAACTACCATCCCCGGTGAAGCTTTTCCTGCAATTCCTTCAGCAACAATCTTATCAATTTCATTTAAGTCTTCGGTATTTACACCTGCGTCTTCTGGTACAGAATACTTTAAACGGGTAACGGTGGTTTTAAAACCCGAACCTGCAGTATATTTTGCAGAAAACCCTTTAGTTAAGGTTTGTTGTGTTGCTATTCCACCAAAAATAAGCTGCGGAACAACCATTGCTGCTTCATTATTACTTTGTGGACTCCAAACAATAGGGGCGCTTAAATTATCAAAAGAACTAAGGCTTTTTCCGTCACCGAAAACGGCTAAAACCACATCTTTATGTTTAGCAACATCGCTTATAAAATTTAAAAAGCGACCGTTGTTTGCCATCTTATCTGTAATGCTGATAATTACAGTGCTATAATATTTTAAATCATCAGCTAAATCATTTAATGTAGCTGAATCACGGTATTTTTCGGAACTTATTGATTTTACTTCAGCATATTTATTTAATAAACTATCAAATGAAGATTGGTATTCGAAACCCAAATTAACAGAAACGAATTTTTTATCGGCCAGTTTAGTAACTGGAATAAAACCCTGTTGATTGTTTAATAAAACTGAACTATTGGCAATTGCATTTATATTTTTTAATCGGTTTTCATTTTGTCTATGATCTTGAGCGCATGCACTCATTGTGAAAACTACAGTTAAACAAGTGGCAATTATGCCGATTAAATTATTTTGCTTCATATACTTTTTCTCCATTTAGGTAGGTTTTTAACACTTTATTTTGTAATATCTGTTGGTGATTTGCTTTCATAATATCGTTTTCTAACATCACGAAATCAGCAAATTTTCCAACCTCCAAACTTCCTTTTTCTTTTTCTTCAAAATTTGCTTTTGCTGCCCAGATCGTCATTCCTCTTAATGCTTGTTCTGGTGTTAAGGCGTTTTCCATTTGAAATCCACCTTTCGGGAAATCTTTAGCATCTTCTCTAACAGTTGCAGCGTAAAAAGTAAACATTGGGTTTATTTGCTCTACTGGGAAATCAGTTCCTAGAGGTATCCAACCATTTTGATCTAACAATTGTTTGTAGGCATATGCTCCTTTTACTCTTTCTTTTCCTAAACGAACTGCTGCCCAGTACATATCAGAAGTTGCATGTGTAGGTTGCACTGATGGTACAATGTTGGCGCTTCCAAATAAATTAAAATCGCTTTGCGCTACAACTTGAGCGTGTTCTATCCGCCAGCGTTTATCATTTTTTCCGCCTAAAACCTGATTATATATTTTTAAGATAGTGCGGTTAGCCGAATCGCCTATGGCATGCGTACACATTTGAAAACCATGTTCGTTAATTTTTTTGGCAGCTTCTTCAAAATGTTTAGGATTGCTTAATAGAAAACCAGATTTAGTTGGCATATCGCTATATGGATGCAATAAACAAGCACCACGAGAACCTAAAGCGCCATCAGCATATACTTTAAATGATCGAACATTTAAACGATCGGTTTTTATTTTTCCACGTTTAAATAAGTAATCATAATTTTTTTCAGCATCAGAAAGCATCACATACATGCGCATTTTTAACGATTTGTTGTTTTGCATTTTCTCTATAAATTCTACTGCGTCAAAATTTAAACCGCAATCATCAATAGTCGTTAAACCAGCAGCAAAACAATTTTTTTGTGCATCTAATAAAATTTTTGTTGCTTTTTTCTCATCCGGAGGAGGTATTTTAGATGAAACTAATTCTACAGCATTATCGACAAGTAAACCTGTTAGTTTTCCATCTTTCTCTACAATGTCACCGCCAGTTAATGCAAATGATTTTGTTATGCCAGCGGCATTTAAAGCGCTTCGGTTAGCTATAGATGCATGTCCGTCAATTCTCTCCAATAAAACTGGTCTGTTCGGAAACAATTCATCAAGCTTTTCTTTACTTGGGAATTGCTTGTTTTGCCAATCATTTTGATCCCAGCCTCTACCAGTTAACCACCCATCAGGATGTGTTTTTGCAAATTCTGTTAAACGTTTCAGCACATCTTCCCAACTCGTTGTTCCTGTTAAATCAGCACTTTGTAAACTTTCGCCATATCCAAAGAAATGAGCGTGTGCATCAATAAATCCTGGGTAAATAGCTTTTCCATGTGCATCTATTTCTTCCGTTGCACCGAATTGTTTACGAAGATTGGCACTGCTACCAACTGCTAAAATTTTTCCATCTTTAACTGCTATCGCTTCTGCTATATCAAACTTGTCGTTAACAGTGTAAATTTTTGCATTATAGATGAGTAAATCTGCTTTTGGCTTGCTGCACCCAAATAAAATTAGGAGTAGTGCCAATAATGGGAGAATTCTTTTCATTTTTTAAAGATATAAATCAGTTAGCAGTTTTCAAGTAACAAAATTGGGATTGCGGTAGATGCCTGTATTAAAAAGCATGATTCGACCTTTAATCCATATCATCTCCTTACAGATTGAAATATCTCAATTTGTTTGATTATGGCTGTGCACTATTTAAAAAAATGAATTTGAATATCAATTTGACAATTAAACAATCAATTTTTGTACCCAAGATTAGCCTTATTTTCGCTAAATTAGCAGCCTTACTAAAGAATATAGATGTCTGATATTATACAACTTTTACCCGATAGTGTTGCCAATCAAATTGCAGCAGGAGAGGTGGTGCAAAGACCTGCATCAGCGGTAAAAGAATTACTCGAAAACGCCATAGATGCAGGTGCAGATAAAATACAATTGATTATTAAGGACGCGGGAAAGGCGTTAATCCAAGTTATAGACAATGGTTGTGGAATGACAATTACAGATGCAAGAATGTGCTTTGAACGTCATGCAACTTCTAAAGTTCGTAAAGCTGAAGATTTATTTTCTATTCGTACGATGGGATTTAGAGGCGAGGCCATGGCGTCTATTGCAGCGATTTCGCAAGTAGAAATGAAAACCAAACGTCATGAAGATGAATTGGGAACATTGATTCAGATTGAAGGTGCTTCTTTTATAAAACAAGAACCTGTTGCAAGTCCAAATGGAACTAGTATTTGTATTAAAAATCTTTTTTACAATACACCAGCTCGAAGAAATTTTTTAAAAAGCAACCCAGCAGAAATGCGTCATATTATTGATGAATTTCAACGTGTTGCATTGGCAAAACCACATATTGCTTTTAGCTTACATCATGATGGATTAGAAGTTTATCGCTTGCCAGCATCTGCCATGAAACAACGTATTGTGCATTTATTTGGTAATAATTACAACGAGCGATTAATTCCGGTAGAAGAAGAAACAACCATTATTAACCTAAAAGGATTTATTGGAAAGCCAGAATTTGCCAAAAAAACCAGGGGTGAACAGTTCTTTTTTGTGAATGATCGTTTTATAAAGGATGCCTATTTAAATCATGCCGTAAATAAAGCGTATCAAGAGCTATTACCCGATGACAATTTTCCATTGTACGTATTGTTTATTGATATTGATCCTTCAAAAATTGATGTAAATGTTCATCCAACAAAAACTGAAATTAAATATTTGGATGAGAAATCGATTTACGCAATCATCCATTCGGCAGTAAAAAGATCATTAGGCCGCTTTAATATCAGCCCCACCATAGATTTTAATCAAGAAACTGGTTTTAGCAGTATGATAAGTCATAAAGCACCAGAAGATATCGTGCCGCCAAGTATTGCTTTTAATCCAGATTTTAATCCTTTTGGTACCGCAAAAACTACTACAAAAGAAACTAGTTTTTCTAGAAATGAGAGTAAAGGAAATATAGCTCCAAGTAAAAATTGGGGCTCTTTGTACGAAATAAGTAATCATCATATTCCAGAACAAGTTTCTATAGATTTGGGAGGTCAGAAAGATGATCAATTTGAACCAGTGCAAAAACAATTTATGCAGATACATCATCGTTATATTGTTTCTCAAATTAAATCTGGTGTAATGATCATCGACCAACAAGCTGCACATGAACGGATTTTGTATGAAAGATTTTTGCTGCATTTGGATGATAGAAAAGGAGCATCGCAACAAAGCTTATTTCCACAAACGGTAACGCTTAGCCCAAATGATTATGAATTAGCTAAAAGTTTACTAGATGATATTAAGAGTTTAGGTTTCGAGGTGAGAGAATTTGGTAAAAATACTTTGGTAATTGAAGGTATTCCAGTCGATTTAGGAAGTACAGGTATTAACGAAACTCAATTGTTTGAACATTTAATTGAAGGTTTTAAAAACTCCCAACAAGAACTCAAATTAGATAAACGAGATGCATTGGCGAGAAGTATGGCGAAAAATAGTGCCATAAAGGGTGGAACAGCTTTAAGTCAGCAAGAAATGAATACGTTAATTGAAGAACTTTTTGCGTGTAAAAGTCCTAATTTTAGCATTAGTGGAAAACCAGTTATACAAACCATTGCGTTAACAGAAATCGCTCAGAAATTTGATAAATAAATATGAATAATATACATATACCGCCAGTTGTAAAGAATTTACTAATTATTAATGTAATATTTTTTATTGCAACCTTAGTTTTCAGTAATAACGGTTCTTATACATTGGTACAATACCTTGCTGTCTTCTATTTTGATTCGCCTTCTTTTAGATTTTGGCAACCTATTACTTATATGTTCATGCATAGTCCAGTAGACTATTTCCATATCATATTTAATATGTTTGCACTATATAGTTTTGGAAGTATTTTAGAGCAGAGGTGGGGAGCAAAAAGATTTTTGATTTTTTATTTCATTACTGGTTTAGGGGCTTTGGCTTTACAATGGGCGGTTCAGGCGTATGAAGTTTATTCGGTTTTAGGTAGTGCGACTTTTGATGTTTCCCAGAGTATAAATGTTACTCAAGATAAAATGGAGCTTCTAAGTAGCATTTATTATGGTCCAATGCTTGGTGCATCTGGTGCTATCTTTGGGTTGCTAGTTGCTTTTGGAATGCTGTATCCAAATGCAGAACTGTTTATTATGTTTATTCCAGTGCCAGTAAAAGCAAAATATATTATGCCAATTTATGTATTGGTAGAGCTTTTCTTAGGAGTTGGCAAATTCCAAGGTTCTGTGGCTCACTTTGCCCATTTGGGTGGGGCTTTAATTGGCTTTATTTTAGTGAAACTTTGGAAGGATAAAAACACATTTTACAATTATTATGAATAGCAATTTGTGGAACGAGTTTAAGCTTAAGTTTTTTAAATCTGGAAATCCAGTTTTTCTTTATATAGGCATTAATATTCTAATTTTTGTGCTGGTTTCATTAGCGTCAGTAATGGTTTTTTTTGCTGGTTATCGCGGCTTAATTAATGATTTGATAGCTAATTATCTAGCTTTCCCATCGCTTCCTGATTTATGGCTAAGTCACTTTTATACGGTGTTGACTTATCAGTTTTTTCACGTTGATTTCTTTCACATTTTATTCAATATGTTATGGTTATATTGGATGGGTCAGCTTCTTTTAGATTTTATTAAACCACGCCAATTTCATGTGTTGTATATAGGCGGAGGAATTTTAGGGGCAATTTTTTACGCTGTAATTTTTTCAATTGTTCCTGCTTTTAAAACCACGGCGAATATCCCGTTAATAGGTGCTTCGGCAAGTGTAATGGCAATTTTTACAGCCTTAGTAACGTTAGTTCCAAATTATAGCATTCGTTTATTATTTGTTGGCGAAATAAAAATTAAATACCTTTTATTGGTTTACGTTTTGTTAGATTTATTAGGGACAACATCCACAAATGCTGGCGAAAGCTTAGCTCATTTGGGAGGTGTAATTTTTGGGTTTTCATATGTTAAATTGCTGCAAAATGGAATTGATTTGAGTATCATTTTTAAGAAAAAGCCCAAACTTAAAGTAGTTCGAAATGAAAATGTGAAAAAACAGGAAAACGTTGTTAATCAAAAAGAAATAGATACGATATTAGATAAAATTTCTAAAAGCGGATATGATAAATTAAGCAAAGAGGAAAAAGAGACTTTGTTTAAGGCAAGCAAGAATTAATGAAAAAAAGTAAATTAACCTTTTTTGATAGATTGATTATTTTTATAGCAATACTAGTTGCTGTAGGCCTAATATGTGGGGCACTTGCTGGTAAAAATGATCCTCGTCAACATATTATTCTTGCCTTTTTTGGATTAGCGTATCCATTCTTTTTATTAGCAAACATCATTTTAATCCTATATTGGATTTTACGTAAAAAATGGATTTTTTTCCTATTAACGATTATAATTATTGGTACGGGTTGGCATGCTTTAATTGCTACATTTGGTCTTTTCGGTAATGCTGGGGAAAATGAAAAAGCAGAAGCTAGTTTAGTGAGAGTAATGACTTACAATGTGCATAATTTTAAACCTTACGGCGAAGAAATAACAGAAAAAGTAAAAGAAAAAATGTTGGGAATTGTTAAAACTCAAAATCCTGATGTAATCTGTTTCCAAGAATTTTATAGCCGTTACAAAGGTCCATACGATACCGTAGATAGCTTAATGAAACTGTTAAATACAAAGTACTACTATTTTCAACCAACAATGGAAAGCCGATCTGAGGCAATTGGTTTAGCTATTTTTTCCAAATATCCCATACAAAATAAAGGAAATATAACTTTTGGTCCTGATGCAGGAAATGGAAGTATTTTTGTGGATTTAGATGTGAATGGAAGTCCTTTGAGAGTATATAATGTTCATTTGCAATCCATTTCATTTGGTAGAGAAGATTATTCATATCTAGAAAAAGTAACTAAAGAAATGGATGCAGAAATGAATTCTTCTAAAAGAATTTTGCGCATGCTAAAAAATGCATTTAAGAAACGTAGCTTACAAGTTGATTTAGTAAAAGCACATATGAAAACTTGCACCACATCATATTTAGTTGCAGGCGATTTTAATGATACACCCGCATCTTATGCCGTGACTAAAATTACTGATTCGCTTAATAATGCTTTTATCAAACAAGGACAGGGATTAGGTAGGACTTATAACGGTAAATTTCCCAATTTTCAAATTGATTATATTGCCACAACTAAAGATATTGAGGTTACAAATTATCACATTATCCAAGCTAAATTATCTGATCATTTTCCTTTACGTAGTGACTTACGTTTAAAAACCACAAAGCCATAATGTAGCTTAGCCTATCTACTAACTGCTTTTTATTTACATTTGTAACATGAAACAAGATCTTCAATTATACAATACCATTACACGAAAAAAAGAACTATTTAAGCCTTTAAATGCTCCTCACGTAGGCATGTATGTATGTGGGCCAACAGTTTATAGTGATGTACATTTGGGTAATTGTCGCACTTTTATTTCATTCGATTTAATCTTCAGATATTTAAAGTATAGTGGCTATAAAGTACGCTATGTTAGAAATATAACTGATGCTGGTCACTTAGAGGGAGATAGAGACGAGGGCGATGATAAATTTGCAAAAAGAGCCAAATTGGAGCAATTAGAACCAATGGAAATTGTTCAGAAATATACATTAGGTTTCCACGATGTGATGAGAGTATTTAACACCTTGCCACCAAGTATAGAACCAACCGCGACTGGTCATGTTATCGAGCAAATCGAAATGATTAAAAAAATTATCGATAACGGCTATGCATATGAAGTTGATGGAACTATATATTTCGATGTAGAAAAATATAGTCAGAAATATAACTACACCATTTTAACCAACCGCAATTTAGAAGATATGTTGGCAAACACCAGAGAGTTAGGTGGTCAGGATGATAAGCATGGCAGATTGGATTTTGCGCTTTGGATTAAAGCGAAGCCAGAAACACTAATGCAATGGACTTCACCTTGGGGAATGGGTTTTCCTGGTTGGCATATCGAATGTTCTGCAATGAGTGCTAAATATTTAGGGCAGGAATTTGATATACATGGCGGTGGAATGGATTTAGCAGCAACACACCATACCAATGAAATTGCACAATCTGAAGCATGTAGCCATCATCAGCCTGCTAAATATTGGATGCATACCAATATGTTGACGGTAAATGGCACACGTATGTCTAAATCTGCAGGTAATGGTTTCTTGCCAGGAGAATTATTTACCGGAAATCATCCGCTGTTGCGCAAAGGATATAGTCCAATGACGGTTAAGTTTTTTATGCTACAAGCACATTATCGTAGTACGCTAGATTTTTCTAATGATGCTTTAGATGCCTCTGAAAAAGGTTTTAGAAGATTAATGAATGCAGTTAGCTTATTGCCAAAACTTGTGGCAAGCGAAAAGGGAGAGGTAGAAATCGATCCACTTCGTGTGAATTGTGAAAATGCAATGAACGACGATTTTAATAGTCCTGTAGTGATTGCTGAATTATTTGAGGCAGCTCGAATTGTGAATACAGTTTATGATGGCACATTAAAAATCTCTACAGCAGAGTTAGATAAATTAAGAACCTTAATGCATGATTTTATCTTTGAAGTTTTTGGTTTGAAAGATGAAGAGACGAGTAATACAGAGCTAAATGAAGTTTTAGATATGGTTATCGCCCTGCGAAAAGATGCCAAAGAGAATAAGGATTACGCAACTTCTGATATGATACGCGTAGGCTTGCAAAATATTGGCATTCAATTGAAAGATAGCAAAGACGGAACAACATGGAGTAAATCTTAATCATTTACCAAATGAATAGAAATTTTTTAATCATTGCTTTAATAGCAATTTTCACTTTTCAGACTTGTACATCTGATAAAAAAGAAACCAAAGAAGAAACTGAACAGGTTGTAAAACTAACTTCTCCAGATTTTAATGCAGACAGTGCTTTTGCATATACAAAAGCTCAAGTTGATTTTGGTCCAAGAATTCCATCTACTGAAGCCCATGCTAACTGTGCTAAATATTTGGTAAATAAATTTAAATCTTTTGGTGGAGATGTGTTTGTACAAGAGGCGCCTGCCAAAACATACGACGGCAAAAGTCACAGATTAAAAAACATTATTGCAGCATTTAACCCTGAAAAAACACAACGAGTTTTAATAACGGCTCATTGGGATGCTCGTCCATTTTCAGATCAAGATCCTGATGCAACGATGCATGATAAACCTTTTGATGCAGCAAATGACGGTGCAAGTGGAGTGGCTGTGATGTTAGAAATGGCTCGTCAAATTCAGCAAAAGCAACCTAATGTTGGGGTGGACTTTATTTTGTGGGATATTGAAGATTATGGAAAATCAAATGATGAATCTCAAAATGAAACCACATGGTGTATTGGCTCTCAATATTGGTCTAAAAATCCTCCAGTAAAAGGGTATAAGCCTTTATATGCCATTAACTTAGATATGGTTGGTGGTTCAAGTGCACAATTTGCTCAAGATGAGATTTCAAGAAAATATGCACCTACTATCGTTAAAAAAGTTTGGGATATTGGAAATGAAATTGGTTATTCGGCCTATTTTATAAATGTAACTTCTGGGAGTTTAATTGATGACCATTTTTGGGTAAATCAAGCAGGAATTCCTTGTATCGACATTATTCATTACACAGATGCTGTTGGGTTTTACATGAATTGGCATACACAATTAGATAATTTAAATAATATCGACAAAAATACTTTGAAAGCAGTTGGTCAAACAGTGCTAGAAACTATTTATAGAGAAAAATCGCCCATCTAATGTGTAATTGTTAATTACTTTTTAGGAAGTCTTAATCTTCAAACCATATATTCGCAACACTATTTTACTTATTATGATGAAAAAAATTATTTATTCAGTTTTAGTTGCAACAATTAGCGTGAGTGCATTTGCTCAAAAATCAGATGGCACCACAAAATCTTTGGTAAATGCAGAAAAAGCATTTGCTGAAGAAGCATTGAAGGATGGAACAAAAGCTGCTTTTAATAAATATGCAGCATCTGATGCGTTAGTTTTTAGACCAAACCCAGTAAATGCAAAAACTTTTTACGCTACTGCGCCAGATATGAAAAACTTAAACTGGGGACCTACTTTTGCTAGGGTATCTAGAAGCGGAAACTGGGGTTTTACAAGTGGAAATTATGTAGTTAACGGAGAGAAAAAAGAGTATGGACATTATCTATCAGTTTGGAGAGTAGAAAATGGTAACTGGAAGTTTATTTTAGATTTAGGTGCCGAAACTAATAAGCCACTAAATAAAGTGACAACAAATTTTGTAGAGCCTAAAGATCATTTTATTCCAAAATATACCACAGATAAAGAATTAAAAGCAGGAAGAGAAGTAATTCTAACTACAGAAAAAACATTAAATACTACCTTAAAATCTTATGGAGCGAGTGCATTTGCTGGTTTTCTAAATAAAGATGCTCAATTGATGTTCCCAGGCACTGAAACAATTGTTGGAAAAGAAAATATACAAGCATTTAATAATAGAATGATTGATAAAATTAGTTTGAAAACTACTTCAGCTGATAAAGCATTAGGTGGAGATTTAGCCTATACTTTTGGCGTAGCAACAATAGATTATAAAACTGATTTGCGTGAGAGTTTCCATTATGTTTTTATTTGGGAACGTCAATCTGATGGGAACTGGAATATCATGAGCCAAATTTTCACCTTAGCAGAACGCTAACCTAAACAACCAAATATAAATCATAAGGATTTCGGCTTTGCTGAAATCCTTTTTTGTTTTTAGGAAAGTTATGATGAACCAATAAACTATTCTCTTAGATTTTGGCGTTATTATTGAATACAATTCAACTATGAAAAAATATCTACTATTCGTTTCATTATTAAGTATTTCTCTTAACATTTTAGCTCAAAAAAAGTTTGATGTTCAAGGTCATCGAGGCGCCAGAGGGATTATGCCAGAAAACACAATTCCTGCAATGATAAAGGGGCTACAATTAGGTGCTACAACTTTACAAATGGAGGTAGTAATTTCTAAAGATAGACAAGCAGTAGTATCCCAGGAACCTTATTTCAATCACGAATATAGTTTAACACCTGAAGGAAAATCAATCTCATTAAAAGATGAAAAAAAATATAACATCTTTAAAATGGATTATGATGAAGTAAAGAAATTCGATGTAGGTAGTAAAATCCATCCCCGGTTCCCAGGTCAGCAAAAAATTAAAACCTATAAACCATTATTAGGAGAATTAATAGATTCCGTTGAGACCTATGTAAAACTGAATAAATTAGCAAAACCAGATTATAATATCGAAACTAAATTAATTCGAAAAGGTGATGATGAATTTCAGCCAAGCCCTGAGGAATTTGTAGATATTATAATGGAGATTGTAAAAAAGAAAAACCTCGAAAAACGTGTAATAATTCAATCTTTTGATATGCGTTCGTTGCAATATCTGCATAAAAAATATCCTAAAATACGTACTTCTTTAGGTATAGATGAAAAAGAAGACTTCGAAAATAATATTAAAGATTTAGGGTTTACACCAACAATTTATAGTCCGTATTCTGTTTTAGTAGGGAAAAATTTAGTGGATAAATGCCATGCTATGGGTGTTAAAATTATTCCATGGACAGTAAACTCAATAAAAGATATTGAATATATGATGAACCTGGGTGTAGATGGAATTATAACAGATTATCCCAATTTAATGGGACAGTTGAAATAACTTAAAACAAATCTTTGATAATCTGTTCGATAGTTAAACCTTCAGCCTCTGCTCTATAATTACGCACAATTCTATGGCGTAAAATAGGTTCAGCAACAGCTTGAACATCTTCTATATCAGGAGCATATTTTCCAGAAATAGCTGCATGACATTTAGCTCCTAAAACTAGAAATTGCGATGCTCGTGGCCCAGCACCCCAAGAAACATAATTATTAATTGTCTCTGAAGCTAATTCAGTATTCGGACGAGTCTTAGCAGCTAATTTTACTGCATATTCCAATACGTTATCGGTAACAGGAATATTTCTAATCAGTTTTTGGAAATATTGTATTTCTTTAGCACTGATAATTTTTCCCAACTTAACTTCTTTATTGCTCGTAGTGTTTTTTACAATTGTCAATTCATCAGCAAATGCTGGATAATTTAACTGAACATTAAACATAAAACGATCTAATTGCGCCTCTGGAAGTGGATATGTACCTTCTTGCTCAATTGGGTTTTGAGTTGCTAATACGAAAAAGGGTGGGGGCAAAATATGTGTCTGACCGGCTGCCGTAACTGCTTTTTCTTGCATTGCTTCTAACAAAGCAGCTTGTGTTTTTGGCGGTGTACGATTAATCTCATCAGCCAAAATAATATTTGAAAATATAGGGCCTTTGATAAACTTAAAGTGACGATCTTCTCCTAAAATTTCTGCACCAATAATATCGCTGGGCATTAAATCTGGAGTAAATTGTATACGGTTAAAATCGAGGTCTAAAACATTAGCAACAGTTTGAACTAATAAAGTTTTTGCCAAACCAGGTACGCCAACTAATAAACAATGCCCATTGCTAAATATAGCAATGAGCACAGATTTTATAATTTCATCCTGCCCAATAACAACTTTGCCAATTTCGGCTTTAATGTTCTTAAAAGACTGGTGTAGGGCGTCTACAGCTTCGACCTCGTTAGTAAACTGCATTCTTTATTTTTTATCCTTATTAACCCAAAGCTTCATCTCATCGCAAGTTGCAAACTCATCGTCAACTCTAATATAAGTAGTTTCTTTACGTTTCTGAAACCACTCACTCATTACACGGGCTTGCTTTTCGCTCTGCGCTCTTTCTTTAAATTTAGGATAATCTTGATCTAAATTCCCTTTATGAGGGGGTATTTTAGATTTTAATAGGAATATTTTATATCCTTCTTTCCCGTCTTGCGGATTATTGAATGCGACAGGTTTAGAGATATTTCCAACTTTCATTGTATCAATAACCACAAACACAGTAGGATCTAATTTCTCTACTGGAATAAAAGTAGTTCTAGTAGTTTGATTGTCTGCATATAACATCATTCCGCCATTGTATTGAGTTTCTTTATTATCTGAATAAGTAGAAGCAGCTGTAAAGAAAGGTAATTTTTTATCGGTAATGTCTTTGTAAATACTATCTGCCTTTAACTTAACTCGCTCTAAACTAGCAGCAGTAGTTTGTGGACGAATTAGAATATGTCTTGCATGTACTTGTTCACCACGTCGCTCAATTACTTGTAAAATGTGGTACCCATTTTCAGTTTCGAAAACTGGTGACATTTCCCCTGCCTTTAACTTAAATGCCCATGCTGTAAATTCCTTAACCATTTGACTTCTATCAAAGAAGCCTAAATCCCCTCCTTCAGATGCCGAACCTGGATCTTCTGAATATGTTTTAGCTAAGAAACCAAAGTCTTCACCACTTTTAATACGCAACCTAATTGCATCAAGTTTATCGTAGTATTTTTGCTTTTCAGCTTTTGTTAATTTTGGATATAAAGCAATCTCTCCAACTTCTACTTCGGTACCAATATCTGGCAAGCTATCTTTTTTATAGGTTTCGAAATATTTTTTAACTTCTAAAGGAGTAACGTTTGTATTTTCAGTAATTTTTGCCTGCATTTTTTCTGCAATTAATCCTTCTTTTATATCAGGTCTCATCTCATCTTTATATTGCAATACAGATTTTTGCAAGAATTGCTCTAAACGGTCTTGTCCGCCCATGCGTTGTATTTGGTAACGCATACGTTTATCTAAAGCATCATCAACTTGGCTATCATCAACCATAATAGAATCTATTTCTGCCTGTTGTTTTAATAGCTTTTGAACCAGCATTTGTTGTAAAAAATAGCATTTTGCTTTTTCATCTGCCGGATTACCCTGATTTAAATAAATAGCATATTGTTGATTTAGATCTGATAATAGGATAATATTATTTCCTACTACAGCAACGACTTTATCTAGATTTGTTTTTTGAGCCTGTACATTTAAAAACAGACACATTAAACCGCCTGCTATTAATAAAAATTTCTTCATTCTATTTTTGTTCAATTGTATTTCTATTGCAAAGTTAATATTATTCGCTTTATAAGCTGGTTAAAGCTTGGCAAGCTTTCTTAGTTCGTCTTCGTTAATCTTTATGGTGTATTTTGCTCTTAGAGTCTTAATCCATGCATTTTCTAAGCTTTGCTGATAATCCGCAGTAACTTGTCCCCGTATTTCATCATAACTTTTACCCTGATAAGCATTTATATTTTTGGTGTAAAACTCTTCAATTGCAGTTTCGCTATCAGGTATTTTACTCCAAATCTTCTTTTCAGAAACGTTAAACATTAACACACCTTCTCTATACTCGTTCATAATAAAATTATAATCGATATTTTTAGGAGAAGTCTTTTTTTGTGCTTTCAAAGCAATTTCGTAACCGTTAATCTCTTTTTTATAAGCAGTATCGGCATCTAAATTCATTGCTTTCGCCTCAGCTACCTTTAACTTGAAATTAATGTAAAGATCCAAGTAAGACGCCAAATCTTGATAAGAAGCAGCTGCAATACCTGCATGATTTTTTTTATAAACCCACATAAATTCCTTACTGCTGATAGATTTCCCATTAACAGAAGCGACATTTTGTGCAAATGTAACGCAGGCAAAAAAACATAAAATAAAAATGCAACAGACTTTTCTCACAAAAGACAACAGCTATATAATTTTAATGGATAAAAGTAACAAATTAAGGCGCTATAATAAGATATTTAACTAATTTTAACAGAAAATAATTTTCATTAAAAAGATATGATGGATAACCAACTAACAAGTAACGCAGAAGCCTTACGTTTATTTTTTACAGACGATATTTATCTGGTAAAAGATGATGTGCAAAATGCTTTTGTAGAGTTAGTTAATAGGAGCCCAGATATCGCCCAAAAAATTGAGGGTACTTCGCCAGTAAAGGAAATAAACGATATTGCAGATTTGCCATTAGTTGTTGAAGAGCCAAAACCAGCTCTAAAAAAAGAGTTTAAGTTCTTAGGGAAAAATCAAAAAGGTATTTTGATTTTAGTAAATGATAATGAGAATAAAGTAAGTTCTGAGCAAGGTACAGAGCTGTTACGTAAATTGGTAAAAGCCATTGAACTAACAAACAGCGATTTTGCATTGGTTAATTATGCAAATTATGTTGGTGCAACTTTCGAAGATTTAAAAGGGTTCTTTAATTGCCAATTGGTATTATCTTTCGGTGTTGGAACTCAGCAACTAGGTTTAGCCACGCAAGCCTTAAATCAATTATTTACAGTTGGCAATACACGATTAATTTTTACATCGAATTTGCATGATTTAAATAGTGATCAGCCTAGTAAAAAAATCCTATGGACAACTTTACAACAGTTAAAAAATGGCTAATCAATTAGTTTTCGCGACAAATAATGCCCATAAAACACTAGAGGTTAGTAAGTTATTAGCGCCTAAATATGAGGTTTTAAATTTAGCCGGTATTGGTTGTGATGTAGATATTCCAGAAACTGGAAGTACATTTGCTGAAAATGCAACTTTAAAAAGTACGTATGTAGTAGAAAATTATCATATAGATTGTTTTGCAGATGATAGCGGATTGGAAGTTGAGGCGCTAAATAATGAGCCTGGAATTTATTCTGCAAGATATAGTGGGGCCAGAGGTGATGCGGAAAATATGAAATTCTTGCTCCAAAAAATGGAAGGCATCACCAATCGTAATGCTCGTTTCAAAACAGTAATTTCTCTAATCAAAAATGGAAAAAATCATCTTTTTGAAGGAGTAATTTATGGCAAATTGAGAACTTCACCAGTAGGAGAAAATGGTTTTGGCTACGATCCGATATTTGAGCCAAATGGCTATTCTATTACGTTTGCGGAGATGGATATAGAGCAAAAAAATAAAATCAGTCACAGAGCATTAGCCATGCAAAAACTGATTTCCTTTTTACAAGGGAGCTAATGCTACTAATTTAAGGCTGAATTTTTGTTTTAGTAGTATCAACTTTTACTGGAGGAGCAATGGCAGGTTTAACAAGTGTTTTGCTTTTATTCAGATCTCCTGTAGTTTTTTTGGGTGGCAAAATTGGTTTTATACCAGATGGATCATTTCCAGTTACTTTTACTGTTGGTTTTGCCGTAGTGTTCTTAGAAGTAGGTTTTACCGCAGGTTTACCTTTAATAATATCAGCTTTGCTAACAGGTCTTAACTCTGGTTTCCAAATAAAACCGGTTAAAAGTGTTTCTTTTGGTAATTTGTTCATTGGGTTTGTTGCGCCCTCTGCTTCTTTAATGTATAAAATGTCTGTTAGCTCTTTGTCTTTAAATAGAAATTTAATTCGGCTACTCACAGATTGGTTCATTTTATCATAATTCCCTTTATCATCTTTAGAATAATATATGCTTTCTGCATTGCCATCCACATACATATTTCTTAATTCTCCTTCTCTAAAAAAGCCTGTAATTTTCTTTCCTTTTACCTGGTTAAATTTGGTAGAATCGGTTTCTACATTTACTAAAAAACCATTTTGTAAAACTTGAAAACTATGGATTTTGTCATTCTTGAAAAAAACATGAATGGTGTCACCAGTTTGTTGTGTTCCTTCCGACCATAAAATGGGATTTTTATACCACCGTAAAGTAGAATCTGCGGCGGTATAAAACAACGAATCTGCCTTTGCTTGCATATTAGATTTAAAAACCCTTACGTTGTGAAACGCTTTAATAACCCGCGTTCTTACTGTATCCGCAGGATTAAAAACCGCAGTACTATCTTTTTTAAGTGGATTAGGATTTGCGATTTTTGACTTAATTCCATTTGTAACAGTAGAAATTGCTTTTTTATCATCTGGTTTTAGCGCAATTTTTTTAGCGGTTTGAACAGAATCCTTATTGCTTGGTGCTATCGTTTTATTTACTGTAGGCGGAGGTACAACTTTTATTAAACTATCCTTTTTTACACTATCTGTATTTATTTTTGTACTATCCAATAACTTTATAGGAGGTGGATTATTTTTCAAATCTTTAGCCTGTTGTTCGGCTAGTTTTCTTTCTTTTTTGCTCAGTTTTTTCGTATCAGTATTTACAACAACAGGTCTTTTTACAATTTGCGCTGCTGCAGCTTTTTTGGCTTCGGCTTTCTCTTTCTCCTTTTCTTCTTTTGCTTTTTCATCTTCAGACCCAACCTCATTGTCTTTCTGAATTATAGGTTTATTAAGGAGCTTTAGTGTGTGTTGTAAAACTTTTTGTGTTGCTAAAGTATCGGCACCAAGCCAAAGCGTATCAGGTATTTTTTTATTTTTTACCGTAATAGAATCTTTAGTGGCCATTCCGAAATATGCATTTTTAGTTACGACGACACGTTCATCTGCTTTGTAATATTCGCCCAATTGTCCGCGTAAAAGTGTTCTATCCGAAGTGTCAATAAATACAATGTTTTTTACCGCTCTACCATATCCGGTTTTACCGTAATAATATAAGCTATCACCTTTTAATGATTTCGTATTTTGTGTATACAGATTTTTTTTGCCGAAATACGCATTTTCACTTTTGGTATTGTAAGCGCCATTTTCGGTATATAAATTATCGTCTTTGCCTTTTATATTTGTCGGACCGTAAAAATAAGTCCAATTCGTAAAGGTGTTGTAACGTAGTGTATCAGATTTGATAGTGCTTTGTGGTGTAACAACCACAACATTATACCTAAAATAAGCATCCTTGGTATTGGCAAAGTAATAACCTCTTTTACTGGTAAGCACTACATCTTTATTTACAATTTTTCCTCCAGTACTATATTCCCCAATTTTGGTGGCCATATTGTAATCCAATACATTGGTAGTCAACGTAGAAGTCGGATCAATCATTTTTACATTATTTGATAAATGCGCTTTTTTTGCATTTCCATCATAATTCAAAAAGTCAGAATAAATATTTACAGTATCACCTTGGTTAATATGCACATTTTTAAAGGCTTCAAAGTAATTTCGATCTTTATAAAATACAGCGCTATCAGATCTTAAAGTAGCATTATCTTGTCTAAATACTGGATTTATAACATAATTTATATTTGTTTTGGTATCCACAGTTAATCGGTCAGAAGAAACTAATTCAATTTTAGTCCGCTGTTGCGCAAAAAGCATACTGGGGAAGAGTAACAAAAGTAAGAAGAAGCGTAATTTCTGCACTTTACAAAGTTATGTTTTATTTTTTTTTAATGATGTAAGCTTATCACGGTTAAATTAAATATTTTTGAAACATGTTACCGCTACAGCAGTTTACAAACTACATCAAAAAAAATGCCCTTTTCCTTAAACAAGACAAAATCTTGTTGGCGGTAAGTGGCGGTAAAGATTCGGTTCTGATGGCTCAGCTATTTAAACTCGCAGATTTTCAATTTAGTATAGCGCACTGTAATTTTAATTTGCGGGGAGATGAATCTCAACGTGATGAAGCTTTCGTTAAACTCTTAGCTACAACATTAGATGTGCCTTTTCATGTAGTTCATTTTGATGCAAAAGCTTATGCGAATAAACATCAACTGTCTATACAAATGGCAGCTAGAGATTTACGTTATCAATGGTTTGAAACGATAAGACAAGAAAATTGTTATGATTTTATTGCTTTGGCGCATCATCAAAATGATTCTATTGAAACTCTATTGCTCAACTTAACTCGTGGTACAGGAATAAGTGGCATGCATGGTATTTTGCCTAAAAGGGATAAATTAATCAGGCCTTTATTATTTTTATCGCGACAGCAAATTGACGAGTTTGTAGAAGAAAATGACATCAATTTTGTTGAAGACAGCTCGAACGAAAGCACTAAATATGCTCGTAACAAAATACGTTTAAATGTTATTCCGCAACTGCGAGAAATAAATCAAAATTTAGAACATACATTTGCACAGAATATTGCTCGGTTCGCCCAAACTGAAGAAGTTTTGCAAAGCGTAATTGAGAAAACTCGTCAAGAAATTGCAAGAGAGAATAATGATGCTTTTTATATTTCGATTGAGAAAATTCAACTCTTAAAACCTCAGAAATTAATTTTTTTCGAGCTGTTAAAACCCTATCATTTTACAGATAAGGTAGTTGATGAAATCTTAGAATCATTAACAAAACAGAGTGGAACTTCATTTTATAGCCAAACACATCGTGCAACTATCAATCGGAGTGAGGTTATAATTTCGGCCTTGCCTAAAGAAAAACCGCATATAAATCAGTTTATACATCCACAAGATGAACGAATTTTAGTAGAAAACCAGCATATTTTAATTTCTTACACTAATTCGAATGCAGTTGAGAATAACAGAGATAAAGCATTTGTAGATGCAGATAAATTGATATTTCCTTTGGTTATTCGTTTTAAACAAGATGGCGACCGATTTATGCCATTAGGAATGAAACAGTATAAAAAGCTCAGCGATTTTTTAATTGATAGTAAAGTGCCATTGCCACAAAAAGAAAAAATTCCCTTAATAATTAATGGAAATGGAGAAATAATTTGGGTTGCAGGTTTACGGCAGGACAATAGATATAAAGTAAATGCAACAACGAAAAAAGTTGCTATATTCGAATTGTTAAATACATAATGGATCACAGAAATATTTATATCGAAAAACAATACATTGGTCGTGATTATATCCGGATATGTATTAGGCTTGTAATGGCAGCATTTTGTTTTGCAGCCTATGTTTATGAGCGTGATCGGGATAATACTGTTGATCTCTTTCTGGTAGTTGGTTTCGGTATTATTGGTGTTTCAATTATTCTTTTATTTCTTATTCAGTATAAAATACGAATTGAGAATAAAAGTGTAGTGATAGATGGATTGTGGACTGCCAAAAAAGTTAAAATAGACTTAAACAGTATTACAAAAGTGCGCAAAGCAACGTATAGTAATTTTATGTTTAATAATCCTGTTTATAATCTACATAAAAAAGGAAGCATTCGCTTTTATTCTTCTGGTAAAGATGCTATCGTTTTAACTGATAGAGATGGTTTGGAATATTTTATAGGTACCCAGCGCCCTAATGAAATGTATTTAGTGATTCAAGAAGAAATGAGAAATTAATTTATTTCGTTAAATCATTTTGTTCAGCATCAATTTTATTACCAATAGATAACACAAATTAAATAAGATATAGGTTAATTTGTTATTGTAAACTTAGGGTTTACATTTTATAAAAATATTGATGAAAATAGGAATTGTTTGTTACCCTACATTTGGTGGAAGCGGTGTTGTTGCAACTGAATTAGGTAAAGCTCTTGCAAATGAAGGCCATCAGGTTCATTTTATCACGTATAGCCAGCCTGCTCGATTAGATTTTTTCTCGGCTAATTTGTTTTACCATGAAGTATCGGTAAGAGATTATCCATTATTTGACTATGCACCTTACGAATCCGCTTTAGCCAGTAAATTGGTCGATGTAGTTCGTTTTGAGAAATTGGATCTTTTGCATGTGCATTACGCTATTCCTCATGCATCTGCAGCGTTTATGGCAAAGCAGATCTTAGCAACTTACGGCATTAATATTCCTTTCGTAACTACTTTACATGGTACAGATATAACCTTGGTAGGTAAAGATGCAACTTATAAACCTGTGGTTACCTTCTCCATCAATCAGAGCGATGGCATTACTACAGTTTCTCAAGATTTAAAAGAGGATACCTACAAACATTTCGATATTCAAAAGGATATTAAGGTAATTCCGAATTTTATAGATTTTAATCGATTTAGTTTACAGCCTAAAGGACATTTTAAAAAAGCTATTGCTCCAAATAACGAACGGATTTTAATTCATACGTCTAATTTTAGAAAAGTAAAACGTACAGAAGATGTGATCAAGATGTTTCAGAAAGTGCAAGAAAGAATTCCTTCTAAATTATTAATGGTAGGAGATGGGCCAGAACGTACTTCAAATGAACAGCTTTGTAGACAATTGAATATCTGCGAAAACGTAAGGTTTTTAGGTAAACAAGATGCTGTTGAAGAAATTTTATCGGTTTCTGATTTATTTATCATGCCATCAGAATCTGAAAGTTTCGGTTTAGCTGCGTTAGAAGCTATGGCGTGTAAAGTTCCGGTAATTACATCTAATGCTGGTGGGTTACCAGAATTAAATATAGATGATTATTGCGGCTATATGTGCGAAGTAGGTGATATTGAAGATATGGCGAATAAAGCAATCACTATTTTAAGCAATGAAGATACGTTGAATTATTTTAAAGAAAACGCACTAAAAAGAGCTCAAGATTTTGATTTAAAGAAGATATTGCCAATGTACATTGATTACTATAAAGAAGTAATAGAAAAATCTTTAGTAGCTAATTAAGTTATTTGCTAAAAATCAAACAAACAGGTACACCTACACTAATTCTTTTGCTACTATCTTTTAAAGTGCCGGTAATTTTATTTCTATTAAAAATTACCACATCATTAGTGTATTGATGCGCCACCAATACATGGTTGCCGCTTGGGTCAATCGCGAAATTTCGAGGCCCTTTGCCTAATGTACTTACTCGTTCTATAAATTTTAGTATCCCAGTGGGAAGAATAGAAAATACAGCAATTGTATTTGCATCACCACGATTGGTTTCATACAAAAACTTGCCATCGGGAGATATATGAATATCTGCACCATCTATTTTGCCAGTAAAGTCTTTTGGAACAGTAGCAATTTCATGAAGTTTTTTCAAATTTCCATTTGCATAGCTAAATGCAGTAATGTTACCATTAAATTCATGAGCTAAATACGCAAACTTACCATTCGGACTAAATACTAAATGTCTTGGACCTGTACCTGCATTTGTTTTAATAACTATTTTTATGGTTAATATCTTGTCAATACTTGCAGCATTGTAATTGTAAATGTAAATAAGATCTTCTCCCAAATCATTGCTGATTAGATATTTATGATCTGGTGTAAATTGAACTTGGTGCACATGTGCACTTTCTTGTCTCTTCTTGGGGTCAATGCTTCTACCAGTATGCTGTATAATTTGTTTTGCATCAGATAATGATCCATCTGCATTGCGGCCAAAAACTGAAATTGTTCCGCCACTATAATTTGCTAAAATTACATTTTTATCATCAATAGCAATATAGCATGGATCAGCTCCTTCAGAAGATTTTTTATTTAAGAAGGACAAATCTCCACTTTGAGAATTAAAGCTAAATGCACTAACAGCACTATTTTTTCCATCTTCATTAACACTATAAACAAATTTTTTATTTCCGCTAACCGCTAAATAACTTGGGTTAACTACGTTTTTAGCAATGCTTTTTAAGCTCGTTTCTGCAGTTAAACCATTATAAGAATAAACATAAATTCCTTCGCTATTTCCCTTATTTGTATATGTTCCAATGAGTAAATTATAGTTTTGAGCTTGGGTTTGAAAAGTTAAAAAAATAGCTAATAAAATGAAGAAATATTTTTTCATGAGATTGGATTCAATTTTAATGCAAAGTACACAAAGAAAAAGACCTAAAGAAAAATTTTGGATTCCGCTAAAAAACAAAAAGTCGCTAGCATTAACTAACGACTTTTATAACTTTTATGCTTTGCAGCATTATTTGATCAAATGTTTAATTTGAATTAATTCATGTTCTTCTAAAAAACGCCATCTGCCTCTTGGCAAATCTTTTTTAGTTAAATTACCATATACTACACGATCAAGTTTAACCACATCGTAACCTAAATGTTCAAATATTCTACGTACAATACGGTTTTTACCACTATGAATTTGAATGCCAACCTCACGTTTTGATGCGCCCGCTACGTAAGAAACATTATCTGGCTTGATCAAACCATCTTCTAATTCTAAACCGAATTGAATTTTATTGAAATCGCCTTGGCTTAAACTTTTGTTTAATTCTACATGGTAAATTTTAGTAATGCCATTTTTAGGATGCGATAATTTATCTGCCAATTCTCCGTCATTAGTCATCAAAATTAACCCTGTTGTATTTCTGTCTAAGCGACCAACTGGGTAAATACGTTCACGACTTGCTTTCTCTACCAATTGCATTACCGTTCTGCGTTCTTGAGGATCATCTGTAGTAGTGATATAATCTTTAGGCTTGTTTAATAAAACGTAAACTTTCTTTTCACGTTTTAGCAATTCGCCATTGTAACGTACTTCGTCTTTGTAAGGATCAATTTTATGACCTAATTCAGAAACTGGAGATCCATTTACAGAAATTACACCTGCTTCAATCAATTCATCCGCCTTGCGACGAGAACAAATGCCAGAGTTTGCGATGTAACGATTTAAACGAATTAAGCCATCATCTTTCGGTTCTTGAGTTTTTCTTGCTCTAGTAGCAGGAGCTATCCTTTCGCCACGATATTCTTTACCTTTATAGCCTCCTTCATCGCGTTTTCGGTATGGGCGGCTATCTGTACTTCTAGATGTGCCACTTTTTTTATCAGCGAACTTCGATTTGTCGCCGTCTGTTATGAAATTATCTTTTTTAATGTAGCTACGTTTACCTTCCGTATTCTCATCTCTTGAGCTACCTTCTTTATATGCCCTTGGTTTATATCCGGCATTGCCACTTTCTTTCTTTTCCCAAGGTTTAAAACCGCCTTTACTATCACTTTTAGATTCGTCTCTATCGGTTCTAGGTTTGAAATCTTTTCCAGCTGATGTTCTAGCTTTAAAATCTTTCCCAGATGCTTGTTTTGAGTATGGCTTCGAATCGCCATCGCGAGATGTTCTTGGTTTGTATTCTTTTCTGTCGCCAGCCGCAAAACCAGATTTGCGTTTTTCTTTATCTTCTTTTTTGTCAAATCCAGAATTTTCTTTTCCGTCTTTGTCGTTAAATCTACTCTTAGGTTTATCAGTGCCTGCAGGTCTTCTGCTTGTACTTCTATCGCCCGATTTGGACTTGTCATCGCGACTGTTCCTGTTATTGTTTTTTATCATGATACGCTTTTAGCCACATAAAATATGCGGGTGCAAATTTAATAAAAATGTATCAATCTATTTCGTAAAAATTGAGCTAAAATCACAAAAATGGAATCTGTGTTTAAGTAGGTTTAAACCTTGATTTTAACAGAAAAATACGTAACTATTTGATAATTAACTAAATGTATTGTATCTTTGCCGAACCAATTATATTTGTTCACCAAAAAAAGGAGGAAGATGATAAAGAAACACCTCATTCCATGTACGGTAATTTTAACATTACTGGTTATGGCAAAAGTGTTTGCTTATAAGCTGCCAGAAGAAAAAACAAGTCGAAAAGAAGACAACAATACCACCATAAAAAAAGAAGCTGAAGAGCCAGCATTTACATTAGCTCAACTAGAATTTGCAGATGAAAATTTGCCCTTGGGCGATGCGAGGATTAACGGTAAAATGAAGAAAATTTTAGCTTCTTATGCCTACCAAAATTTGCAAACCAATCGTTTACACCGTAAAGCGGCAGAATGGTTCCCTATTATTGAACCGATTTTAGCAGCTTATGGTATCCCGAACGATTTTAAATACATGCCTTTAGTAGAATCAGGATTACAAAGTGGTACGTCTCCAAAAGGTGCATCGGGTTATTGGCAATTTATGCCAGGAACCGCTCGTACTTATGGATTGAAAGTAAATGGAAAGATAGATGAACGTCAAAACTTGAGGAAATCTACTATTGCAGCTTGTAAATACATTAGAGAGCTTTATAGTATTTTTGATAGCTGGACTTTAGTTGCGGCAGCTTATAATGTTGGCGATGTACACATGAAAAGACAAATTAACAAGCAAAATCAAGATAATTATTTTAAAATGAAATTGAATCGTGAAACAGGTGGATATGTTTACAAACTCATTTCAATGAAAGAAATTCTTGAAAATCCTGCTCGTAACGGTTACAAAAGTCAAAAAGCATTAATTGCATATACTGAATCTCAACCTACAACAATAGAATAAGATTTAGTAGTTAAAATTTATTAGCCATTCGTACAACACGAATGGCTTTTTTGATTCTCTTGAATGACAAATGTTTCCTATTTTAGTTGCATGTCGCTGCAAAAACTCCGTGTTATTTCTGTAATTAAACAAGCTTCTGAAGTTTTAAGTATAAATTTCGAAACCATAAATGGTGAAAAGTTGAATTACAAAGCAGGTCAGTTTTTGCCACTGGTTTTTCAAGTAAATGGGAGAGAGTTACGACGTTCGTATTCTTTTTGTAGTTCGCCAGATGTTGATGAACCTATTTCTATTGCAGTTAAATTAGTTGAAAATGGAGAGATATCAAGATTTATTCATCATCAAATAGCTATAGGCGATACTGTAGAAATAGCAAAACCAAATGGGCAATTTATTTATCAGCCAAATGCTAAAGCTAAAAGAACCGTTTTTTTATTTGCTGCTGGAGTTGGAATTACGCCTCTTTTATCCATTTTGAAAACAGCATTAATTACCGAAACAAACTCTAAAATTGTATTGATTTATAGTAGCCGCTCTGCGGAAGATACTTTGTTTATAGAGGAAATTGCTAAATGGCAAGTCGAACATTCTGCTAGATTGGAGGTTATTCATCTTTTTAGTAACTCGAAAAATTTATTTAGGGCAAGATTAAATGGTTTTCTCATCAACCAGTTGGTAAAAGAAAATATGGAATTTGATGCTAAAGATGCTTTGTTTTATACGTGTGGACCAGTAGATTATATGGATGTTTGTCGCATTACCTTATTAGGTGCAGGTTTTAAACCTAACCAAGTTAAACGCGAGACATTTGTTTTGCCGGAAGATGAGGCAGATGAAGACGATGCAACTGAAAAAGTTGTAGATAAAAATACGTATTCGGTTAATCTACATTTCAAAGGGAAAATACATCATTTGCTAGTTCCTTGGCCTAAAAGGATTTTAGAAATAGCGCTTGAAAATAAAATTAATTTGCCTTACAGTTGTAGTGGTGGAGTTTGTAGTACCTGTACGGCAACTTGCATTTCTGGTGGTGTTAGAATGGATTATAATGAGGTTTTAACGGATGATGAAGTTGCAAAAGGTAGAGTTTTAGTGTGTACAGGGCATCCGACAGTTAATGATACAACAATTACTTGGGGATAGTTTAACTACATAGTTAACATAGCAAACCAAAAACCATTAGATTCTTCTTTCAGGCAATGGTACAAAATCTGTTTCTCCAGGCACTGGTGGATATTCTTGATTTAACCATTTTGTTTTAGCTTCTCCAATTAATTCTTTGCTAGATGCTACGAAATTCCAATAAATAAACCGTTCTTCGGGAAAGGGTTCGCCGCCAAAAATGTAGATAGTGGTGTTTTCTTGCATGGTAAACTCACAAAGAGAACTGTCTTTTGCTACTAATAATTGTTTTGGTTGAAAAGTATTGCCATCGTTTTCAATAGCACCTTCTAAAATATAAATTCCGCTTTCGCCAAAAAGTTCCTCGCCAATTTTAACTGTGGTTCGAGTTGTACTTTTCAATTCCAATAAATATAAAGAACTATAAACTGGAATAGGAGATTTGTGTCCTAAAACTTCACCAGCAATTAATTTATAGTGGATGTTGTTATTTTTCCAAGTTGGAATTTCGTCCGCATCTGCGTGAAAAAATTCGGGTTCCATTTGTTCTAGATCTTTTGGTAGGGCAACCCAAATTTGTAAACCATGCAACATTTTAGTAGAGTGACGAAGATACTCAGGAGTTCTTTCTGAGTGAACAATTCCTTTTCCTGCTGTCATCCAGTTTACTTGACCTGGTTTAATTTCTACTTCGGTTCCTAAACTATCTTTGTGCATAATATTTCCCTGAAAAAGATAGGTGAGCGTAGATAAGCCAATATGTGGATGAGGTGGAATATCTAAATTTGCATGGTCGCTCATTATCGTTGGACCCATATGGTCTATAAAAGAAAAAGGGCCAACCATTCTTTTTTCTCTAAATGGCAACAATCTACCAACCATAAAATTCCCAATATCACTTGGTCTTTCTTCAATAATGAGCTTAATATTCGACATCAGATTATTTTTATTTAAAGATAATAATAATTTGGATGGTATAAATCTTTATCGTAATATTGCAATATTAAAATATAAATATGGGCGCATCTAAAACAGCACACTTTACACAAAAGCAAAATGAAATTGCGGCATTAATGAAAGCTTTAGGTCATCCGGCTAGGGTTGCAATAATTGATTATTTGTTAACGGTAGATACCTGTATTTGTGGAGATATTGTAAACGAATTGCCTTTAGCCCAACCAACTGTTTCTCAGCATTTAAAGGAGTTAAAGAACGCGGGGTTAATTAAAGGAAGTATTGAGGGAAATGCAATCTGTTACTGTATTGACGAAGAAACATTTAGTAAATTTCAAAATTTCCTGTCGGAGGTTTTTGGGAAAATTAAAGTACAAAAGAATAATTGTTGTTAATTAAATCGTAATAAAATGAAATTATCAGAAATTAAAACTATGCTAGCTACAGCTGAAACTGTAAATTTTATATTGGAAGATGGTACATCAGTACCTGAACATTTTCATGTAACTGAAATAGGTGTGGTAAGCAAACACTTTATAGATTGTGGTGGAACTGTTCGTACAGAAAAGAAGGCTAATTTTCAGTTGTGGGACGCTAATGATTTTGAGCATCGCCTAAAACCAGGTAAACTGTTAAACATTATTGGGCTATCAGAAAAGGTTTTGGGAATGGAAGATTTGGAGATAGAAGTAGAATATCAAAGTGATACCATTGGTAAATATGGATTGGACTTTAATGGAAAAGATTTTGTGCTAATAAATACTCAAACTGCTTGTTTAGCTAAAGATGCTTGTGGAATTCCGACAGAAAAACAAAAAATAAACTTGGTTCAATTGCCAACAGCAAATGCTTGTACACCTGGTGGCGGTTGCTGCTAATTAGGAAAATGAAGAAGATATTAGTGCTCTGTACAGGCAATAGTTGCCGTAGTCAGCTAGCAGAAGGTTATTTACGATATTTTGCAAAAGGTACTGCGGAAGTTTATAGTGCCGGAATTGAAACTCATGGTGTAAATCCAAAAGCTATAGCCACTATGGCGGAAGATGGAATTGATATTTCTAAACATACTTCAAGCCACGTTGATGAATATAGCAATATAGATTTTGATTACGTGATTACAGTTTGTGATAATGCTAAAGAAAACTGTCCATTTTTTTATAGCGAAGCGAAAAAGTTTCATTACAATTTTCCAGATCCTGCAAAGGCGAAAGGAACGGAAGAAGAAATTGAAGCGGAGTTTAACAGGGTTAGGGATTTAATTAAAAGCTATTGCTATCGTTTTATAAAAGAAAACCTCATTCAACTAATTTTGAATGAGGTTTTTTATTTTAGGCTAGATTCTTACTCTCCTTCTTCAGTCTCAACTAATCCTGGTATATCTACCATTTCGTTTACATCTGCTTTGTAATTTACGCCAGCTACATCAAAACCAAATAGGTTTAAGAAATCTGTTTTGTAACCTGCTAAATCGCCTATGGCTGGTAAATTTTCTGTAGTTGCTTGTTTCCATAAGGTAGCTACCTGATCTTGCACGTCATTACGCATTTCCCAATCGTCAATTCTGATACGCCCTTCATCGTCTACTGGAACATCACCATTGGTATATAATCTATCTTTAAACAATCTGCCAATTTGCTCAATACATCCTTCATGAATGCCTTCTTCTTTCATTATTTTATACAGTAATGAAATGTATAAAGGGATTACAGGAATTGCGGAGCTTGCTTGTGTAACTAAGGCTTTGTTTACTGAAACATAAGCTTTTCCGTTAAGATCGGCTAGTTTATCGCTAATGGTAAATGCGGTCGCTTCTAAGTGGTTTTTTGCCATGCCTATTGTTCCTTTGCGATAAACTGCTTCGGTAACAGCAGGGCCGATGTATGAATAAGCGACAGTTGTAAACCCATCAGCTAATAGGTTTTCTGCTTTTAATGCATCAATCCACATGCTCCAATCTTCACCTCCCATTACAGCTATTGTGTTTTCAATTTCTTCTTCATTAGCTGGCTCAATAGATACTTCAGAAACAATGCCAGTATGGAAATCGACTGTTTTATTGGTAAATGAACCGCCAATTGGTTTTAGAACAGAACGGTGTGTAATACCTGTATTTGGGTTAGTTCTAACTGGCGATGCTAAGCTATAGATGATTAAATCGATTTGACCTAAATCTGCTTTAATTAAATCGATGGTTTGTTGCTTTACTTCGTTTGAGAAAGCATCTCCATTAATACTTTTAGCATATAAACCAGCTTTTTGAGCTTCAGTTTCAAAGGCTGCGGTATTATACCAGCCTGGTGATGCAGTTTTGCCTTCTTTTGGTGGTTTTTCGAAATAAACACCAATTGTTGCTGCACCAGAGCCAAATGCACTAGTTATTCTTGACGCTAAACCAAAGCCTGTTGATGCACCAATTACAAGCACTTTTTTAGGTCCATCTATTTGGCCTTGAGATTTGATATAGTTAATTTGATTAATTACGTTTTGCTCACAACCTTTTGGGTGTGCGGTTAAACATATAAATCCTCGCATTCTAGGTTCAATAATCATAATTTTTTAAAGCTATTACTTAACTAATTAACGCTGGTTTAAATTACTGCGTTCTATTCTTCAAAACTATCCTTAATTTCTTTCCATTCCAAATATATAGTTCATTTGTTCAAATAGTACGCTATGTGCTGCTTAATCACACTCGGTTTTGATTTCCAGTTTTATATGATGTCAACCCAAGATAAGCGGGACTTAATAATAGTAAAATCCCCAGTATTTACTTAAAGTTTCAATTATGTTTTAAGGTAAATAGTTTGACAAAAAGCTGTGTTTTAACTATTGAAGATCAATAGCTTTTCTGCTTAAAATTTGTTATTTTTGCAGGCTGTTTTTTACTACCGAGAATTACAAAATTTATGAGCAAAAAGAACATTGACCTAGGTGAGCAAAAAGATGTTGAAGTGTATGGTGCTAGGGTGCATAATCTTAAAAATATTGATGTTAGTTTCCCTCGAAATAAGCTGGTAGTAATTACTGGTTTAAGCGGTAGCGGCAAGTCCTCGTTAGCTTTTGATACAATTTATGCCGAAGGACAACGTCGCTACATGGAAACATTTAGTGCATATTCTCGTCAGTTTATGGGAGGTATGGAACGCCCTGATGTTGATAAAGTTTCAGGCTTAAGTCCGGTTATAGCAATTGAGCAAAAAACTACCAGTAAAAACCCTCGCTCTACTGTAGGTACGATCACCGAAATTTATGATTTCATGCGTTTGCTTTATGCTCGTGTAGCAGATGCTTTTTCTTACAATACTGGTGAGAAAATGGAGCGAATGAGTGAGGATCAAATCCTTAAAAATATTTACAATAAGTTTAATACGATGCCGGTAAATATTCTGGCGCCTGTAGTAAAGGGTAGGAAAGGTCATTACCGTGAATTGTTTGAGCAAATTCGTAAACAAGGATATGTAAAAGTTCGTATTGATGGAGAAATACAAGATTTAACTGCTAAAATGCAGGTAGATCGCTATAAAATTCATGATATCGAGATTGTTGTTGATCGTTTAATAATTGATGAAAAGGATCATAAACGTTTATTAGATAGTATTCAAACTGCAATGCGTTTGGGTAAGGGAATTATTAAAATAAGTGATAAGGATAATAACGTAGCACATTTCAGTAAGTTTTTAATGTGCCCAACGACAGGTATTTCGTACGATGAACCCCAGCCAAATAGTTTTTCGTTTAATTCGCCCTATGGCGCATGTGAGCGTTGTGATGGTTTAGGTTATATTTTTGTGGTGGATAAGGAATCGGTGATGCCGAACATGAAATTGAGTATTTTAAATGGTGGTTTGGCTCCATTAGGTGAATATAGAGATGTTTGGATGTTTCAGGTGTTGAAAGCATTAGCTAAAAAGTATAATTTCTCACTTTCTACACCATTAGAAAAGTTAGGAGATGAAAATATTAATCTCATATTAAATGGTACACATGATTTATTGAGTGTAGCTGTTGAATATAATAAATGGAATGTCCAAAATTACCAAATCACTTTTGATGGCATTATTAAGTTATTAGAAGAACAGCAGGAGAAAAGAAGTGATACCGCAAATGCGGATGACATGGATGCTTTCCGCAAATTAAAAACTTGTCCAGAGTGTCATGGCGCTCGTTTAAAAAAAGAAAGCCTTCATTTTAAAGTAGATGGTAAGAATATTTTTGAGCTTGCCGAAATGGACATCTTTAGTTTAAAAACTTGGTTTACCGATGTTGAAAATCGCTTAAATGAGCGTCAAAATATAATTGCAAAAGAAATTTTAAAAGAGATTAGAGCTCGTATTGGTTTTTTAACTGATGTTGGTCTAAACTATTTATCGTTAGATAGAACTGCTAGAACACTTTCTGGTGGCGAGGCGCAACGTATTCGATTGGCTACTCAAATTGGTTCGCAGTTGATGAATGTAATGTACATTTTGGATGAGCCAAGTATTGGTTTGCATCAGCGTGATAACGAGCGTTTGATTGGTGCTTTGAAAAATCTTCGCGATTTAGGAAATACAGTTTTAGTGGTAGAGCACGATAAAGACATGATTTTAGAAGCCGACCATGTAATTGATATTGGTCCGGCGGCAGGTGTACATGGAGGAGAAGTTGTTGCTGAGGGAACACCTGCTCAGATTTTGAAATCGGGCACATTAACAGCTGCCTATTTGAATGGGAAGAAAGGAATTGAAGTTCCGAAGAAACGTAGAAAAGGAAATGGACATAAGTTATCTATCATTAAAGCAACTGGTCATAATTTAAAAGAGGTTTCGGTTGATTTCCCTTTGGGTAAATTTATTGCCGTTACTGGAGTTTCGGGTAGTGGAAAATCAAGTTTAATTACAGAAACACTATATCCAATTTTAAATCATCATTTTTTTAGAGCGAAAAAACATCCGCTTCCATACGAGAAAATTAATGGTTTAAAGGAAATTGATAAGGTAATAGAAATCGACCAAGCGCCAATTGGTCGTACACCAAGATCAAATCCATCTACCTATACAGGCGTTTTCTCTGACATTAGAAACTTGTTTGTGTTGTTGCCAGAAGCGAAAATTCGTGGTTACAAACCTGGTCGTTTTTCTTTCAATGTAAAAGGTGGCCGTTGTGAAACATGCCAAGGTGCAGGAATGAAGGTTATTGAAATGAATTTCTTGCCAGATGTTGCTGTACCGTGTGAAGAGTGTGGAGGTAGAAGATATAACCGTGAAACATTAGAGGTTCGTTATCGTGGTAAATCGATTAGCGATGTACTGGATATGAGTATTGAAGAGGCTTGTGCTTTTTTTGATCAGATGCCGGCGATTTACCGTAAAATAAAAACGTTAAATGATGTTGGGTTAGGGTATATCAGATTAGGGCAGTCTTCTACAACCTTATCTGGAGGGGAAGCGCAACGCGTAAAGTTGGCTACCGAACTTTCTAAAAAAGATACCGGAAAAACCTTTTATATTTTAGATGAACCTACAACTGGTTTGCACTTTGAAGACATTAATGTTTTATTGGGTGTGCTGAATGAGTTGGTTGAAAAGGGAAATACAGTTTTAGTAATTGAGCACAATTTGGATGTGGTAAAAGTTGCAGATTGGGTAATTGATTTAGGTGAAGAAGGTGGTGCTGGTGGTGGTCGGATTATTTTTGAAGGTACGCCTGAAGGGTTAATTCAAAATCCAATTAGCTTAACTGGTAAATTTTTGAAGAAGGAGATGGAAGGGTAGTTTAATCTAAGTGGTCGTCATGCTGAATTTATTTCAGCATCTGGCTTGCAACACAAACTTAGGTAGAAAAAAATATTCGAAAATCATATACAGAAGCCTGATTATTGTTAGTCGGGCTTTTTGCTGCAATCTTTTTGTACTTCGACAAGCTCAGCTTTACAAAAAGGATTTTCGCTTCAATCCCGTTTAGTTAACAATTGTCATTGCGAAGCATGAAGCAATCCTAAAGCGAATATTTAATATTTAGAAGTGTTTTAAGATTGCTTAGTCATTCTTCTTCTCAATGACGAACGAAACAATAGCTAAGTATTTTCCATGATGACTAATAGAAGCAAAATGCTTTTTCCCGTTAATTTTATCTACTAAATTCGGAACTCCATAGATGTCTTTCTCTAATACATAATGTTTAGAATTCGAATTAAAATCAGATAGGTAATTATGAGTATTTTCGAAATAGGTAGTTTGTATACTGCCAAGATCTTGGCTTGTTATTGAAGCAATGGTGTGAATGAAATCTAGATTGATGAGGCTTTTAGTATGAACTATTTTATCCTCAAAATTCACAAGCCCATTATTTCCATTAAATTTACAACTAAACCTTTTTGGGTTATAAAATCGTTCTTCAGTTTCTCTGTTGACGATTTTGTAAGCTGCTTCTTTCATGCTCCAAAATAACCAAACAGTTATTTCTGGATTTGTTGAAGTAAGAATTTGCTCTTGCTCATCTGCAGTAAAAAGTTTGTTTAAATATCCCTTTCTACGCCAATTACTTTCTAAACTTGCTTTTTGCAAGTCTACAATGTCATTACCCAGCATTTTGTGCTAGTTTTTCTTCTATTACAGCAATGGTTGCTTTTACAGTTAACATTTTATTCATAGATGCATCATCTATCGTTATTCCAAATTTCTCTTCAACATCTAAAACAATATCAACCAAGTTAGCTGAATTGATGTTGAGGTCTTTTAATAAATCGGTGTCTTCTGATATATTCTCTAGTGCAATTTTATTCTCTGTATAAGGTTTAATAATTTCTTTTAGATCGTTTATTATAGACATTTTATTAGTTTTTAAATTTTTTAAAGATAACACAAGCATTTACATCGCCAAAACCAAAATTGGCTTTCGCTAAAATAGTAAGTTCTTTATTTATTAATTGTGTAGGGATACAATGTGGATCAATTATAGTTGTTATTTCAGAATGTAAATCTTCACAATTAATATTTGGAAAGATAAAATCATCAGCTAATTGCAAAACCGAAGCCACACATTCCATACTTCCAGCTGCGCTCAGTGGATGACCAATCATACCTTTTAATGAATTTATAAGTGGAAAATCACTGCCAGATCGGCCAAGAGCATTTGCCCAATTTTCTATCTCGAATGCATCTTTTGTTGTTGCTGTTAAATGGCCGTTAATGATATCGATATCTTTTGATGATATTCCGGCATTTTTTATTGCATCCGTAATACATCTTTGAACAGCTAGCGGATTTGGAGCAGTCATTGTCCCTAACCCACGTTGTCCTCCAGAATTTACATTTCCACCTAAAACTTCAGCATAAATTTTAGCGCCTCTTTTTAAAGCGCTTTTTAAAGATTCGAGCACTAAAGCGCCAGCACCACTTGAAGGTACAAAGCCACTTGCAGAAGCACTCATTGGCCTACTTCCTTTTTCTGGTTCGTGGTTGTGCCTAAATGTACACACTTTCATAGCATCAAAACCTCCCCAAATGTAAGGTCCACTATCTGTTGTACTGCCAGCTAACATTCTGTTGGCTTGCCCTGATTTTATTCTATCGTAGGCCATCAATATACTTTCGGTTCCTGTTATGCAGGCTGATGAGTTAGTGGTCGTTTGATTCCCTAATCCTAATTTACCACCTATATAAGCACTTACCCCACTGGCCATAGTCTGTGCTACGGCGGTACTACCTAATCGTCTAACTTGTAAATCATCTAATTTATAAATAGATGATCTAACTTTTTCTATTCCTGATGTTCCAGTGCCGAAGATAGTGCCGCTTTCCCAATCTGGATTTTCATTGTTTTCTATCGATAAGCCTGCGTCTTTCCATGCTTCTAACGCTGCAATAACACCGTATAAAATTGCAGTACTTTCTAAAGATTTTAGTTCGAGTTCTGTAAAAGAAGCATGTATAATTTCATCCGTTAATTCGGGTTTGCCAGAAATCTGACAAGAAAACTTTAAGGCTTCTAATTGTTCATCGTGACGAATGCCAGAAATACCATTTTTTATCGCTTCCTTAAATTGTTTAAGATGTATGCCATTTGGCGAAACTATGCCTAAACCAGTAATTACAACACGATTATTCATGTGATTTTTCAGTTATCATTCCGGCAATAGTTCCCTTGCAAACAATTTCTCCAGCTTCGTTTTCCATCTTAACGTTACAACTTAATTTATTAAAGCGAAAATAAACTTTTTCACTGGTTACTATCACTTTTTCCAATGGGAAAACTGGTTTTAAAAAGTCTATATGATTTGAAGTCATCACAACAGCAGTTTTAGCGTGTGTATTTTGATCTCCTAGAAGGTAAATCCCTAAACATACTAGCCCTATTTGCGCCATTGTTTCAGTTAGAATGACCCCAGGAGTAATAGGGAAATCTCTAAAATGACCTTTATAAAAATCTAGCTCTTCAGCATAAGTGTAAGTTCCTTTAACACCATTCTCATCAATGTGTAGTAATTCATCTACAAAAAGAAATGGTTTACTATATGGGAGTTTTTCTAAAATTTGTTGTGCGTTCATATTACCATTGCAATATAATTCTTTGCGCTGAAAAACCTGGCCCAAAACTTAGCATTAATCCTTTTTCTCCAGCTTTTGGTTGGGTATCTATAAAACGTTCGAGTACATATAAAACTGTTGCACTCGACATATTTCCGTACAATCTTAATATATTTTTAGTTTCCTCTATGTTTTTTCCGAGCTCTCCAAAAAGGGATTCTACAATTTGCACTATTTTTTTTCCTCCGGGATGGAAGATTAGATGATCAATATCTTTAATTTCTAATTTTTGTTTAGCTAAAAACGGATGAATAATATTTGGAAAATGTTCGCTAATTGTGTCTGGAACAGCTATATCAAGTACCATTTGTAAACCCGTATTTCGAAGTTTAAAACCCATCATTTCTTCGGCATCATAAAAATGGTACATTTCTTCTGCTATTATCTCTGGCCCATCATCAGCTGAATCAGAACTTAATAATACACAAGCTGCACCATCACCAAAAATGGCGGCACTAACAATGTTTGTCATTGAGAAATCATTAAGCTGAAAAGTTGCAGTTGGTGATTCGACGGCAATTACCGCAGCTCTTTTACCAGGATTTGCTTTTAAAAAATTCTTGGCGTAAATGATGCCAGAAATACCAGCAGCACAACCCATTTCAGTTACGGGCAGTCTAACAATATCTTGTCGAAGTTTTAATGCATTGATTAAGTAAGAATCAAGAGAAGGAATCATAATGCCAGTACAACTTACGGTAATGATGAAATCTAAATCTTGAGGTTGCCACTGTGCTTTTTCTAATGCAGTTTGCAAACATTTTGTGCCTAGTTTAATTGCTTCTCGACAGTAGATGTCGTTTCTCTCTTCAAAACTTAAATCACTAAAAACTTCTTCTGGCGACATGATAGAATAGCGTCTATCCACAGCAGCATTTTCGAATATCTTTTTAACTTTTTTAACAAAACGCTCTTCTTTTCCATTTAACCAAATGTCTAAAAAAGGTATAATTTCACTCGTTGCTCTAGAATATTTTGGTAGGGCTTTGCTTACGGTCTTTATTTTTACGCTCATGCTGTTTGTATTATCCATTGGTAGCGGAATGCCCATTTCCAGTTTATAGAACAAAAATTTAAATTTAGTTGTTTTGAATATCGTTGCAAATCAGCTTTTTTAAAACCTCGTAGTATTGAAACTAATCCATCTTCTCTAGACATGTCATTTAATCGAAAAACAAAACATAGTACACTGAATAAATAATAGGCAATAGCACTTCTATGTAAATCATTAATTACAATACCGAGCTTTGCAGAATTTTTAAAATTTTGAATTAATCTGATAATATCTTCATCTGTAAAATGATGCAATGTTAAAGTACAAAGCATAATTTCACAGTCAGTTTTCTTGTCTAAATTTTCAAAAATGTCTTTGCATTCATAACTGATATTTTCATAATCCACCGATAAATTTCGAGCATGATCTACTGTGAAGTTATTCGCATCAATACCTATAAGTTCAAAATTTAAGTTATTGCTTTTGCCATAATCAGCTAACGCTCTCAACATATCGCCATTTCCACAACCTATATCTATTATACGAATAATTTCTTGGTTTGGTTTGTTTCTAATTAGTTCTTTAACACCATTTAAGGTAACCTTATTACCACCTAATAATCTATTTATACTAGCAATTTTATCAAGTGCATCTCTTAATATTTCACCCTCTAGTTTAAAATCATCCATTATTTCTGGAGCTGCACTTCTACGACTGGTATCTATCCACATTATTTATCAAAAATTAAAGGTTTTCCATGCGTTTTCTTTATGATTTGCTGAAGGAAAAAAGGTATTTTTATCACACTTGTCAACAACATATCAGTTAATTTATCTTTTCTTAAAATAGAAGATAAAATGCTCCCCATTTTTAAGCGTGATCGAAATTGTTCATTCCATAATGTGGTATATTTTTTTTCAAGTTCCGTTCTGGAAAATATAATCCCATCAAAAAATTGCAGTAGTAATTCCGAACATATTTTAGCACTATGAATTGCCATTGCCATACCATTACCGCACAGCGGATGAATAAGTCCGGCAGTATCACCTATAAATAAAATATGATCAGCAACGGCAGTTTTGGCTCCGAATGCCAATTGACTAATTGTCAAAGGAGCCTCGAATATTATCTCACTATTTTCAAAAATTTCTGCTAAATGTTTATTCCGATGGAGAACCTTTTGCTGATAGGTTTCTATATTCTTATATGCTTTAAAAGTCGCATAATTAGCCAAATAACAGATGTTAATGTGTTGATTTTCAACCTTAGAAACCCCACAGTATCCGCCGTTAAAATTGTGTACTGCTACCAAGTCATCTGGAAAATTACCTTTGTAATGTGCTTTTACAGCTAAATATGGAGATTTCTCTTTAATAAATGGACGATCTAATTTTACATCAATAGTGGATCGCTTACCATATGCACCAATAACTTGTTTTGAGATAAATTTTTTTCCAGTTAAAGTATTTACTAAGAAAGTACCGTTATCAAAAGTGATTTCATTTACTGTATCTTCTATAATTTCAATTCCTTTTTCCAACAGTTGCTGATAGAGGAAATTATCCAATTCATATCTGCTAATCCCAAAACCACCTAAAGGTAAATTAACACTTATACTTTTTCCTGAAACTGTAGTGAGTTGTAAACGATTAATGTGAGTTGGATATAATTTATTAATATCAATGTTTAGCCATTCAAAATAAGGGAGAACTTCATTTGAAACATATTCTCCACAAACTTTATGATGTGGATAGCTACTTTTTTCAATTAAAATAATTTTTAAACCAGCTTTATGAAGATGGAGAGCTGCAGTTAAACCAGCAAGTCCGCCACCAACTATTAAAACATCCGATTTAAAATCCATAATAATTGGTTTGTAGCGCAACTTTTTTATTTGCCTTCTTTTAAGCCTAATCCTTTTAGATAGCCATTATTAGTATAACAGTTTTGGAATTTACATTGTTCTAGTAAATTATTTAAAGCAGTTTCCATGAGGACTCTATCAGTTGGAGCGTATTTTCTTAAATCTGCAAAACTATTTTTTGGTTGATCTGCATATTTAATAATTAAATTATAATGTTCAGGTACAGGAAAAGAGACAATTCCAGCTTTTGCATCCATTTTTTTGTAAGGCCAAAAATGCCAGCTGATGTTGTGTTTTTCCATTAAAGTTCTAAACTCAAATATCCATTTGTCATTATTCTCTCCAGTTTCACCAACATAAATAGGTACGTTGTACTTATTGCTAAAATCTAAATATTCTTGTATCACATCTTGTGTAGTAGCGGTCCAATATTTATGAAATGTATAAACAAGCTTGCTATCAAAAGGCCGATTGAAAATTTTAAAATTAGAATCCCATTGTGCACCTCCTAAAAAGATCAAATGGTTTTTATCTACAGTTCTTACTGCAGCAGTAATTGCTTTATAAAGCGGTTCTAAATATGGGTTTAACTTTTTGGTATCGAAATAATGGGCAATAGGTTCATTTAATAAATCATAACCAATTATTGTTGGTTCATTTTTATAATGCGCTGCAATTTTTTTCCAAATAGAAATTGTTAATTTTTGGCTGGCTTCGTTTTCAAATAAAAATGGGTAACCATCACTGTCATCAATGTTATCTCCTGTCTGTCCACCAGGAGCACAATGCATGTCTAAAATAACAGGCAAATCTTCTTCTTTACACCATTTAATAACTCTATCCAATAACTCAAATCCACGATTTGCGTTATTAGTGCCTAAATAACTTTCTGTAGTAAACAATTTATAATGAAATGGAATACGAATAGAATTCATTCCAGAACTTTTTAAATAATGAATATCTTCTTTAGTTATATAATTTGTTAAATATTTTTGCCAAAATGCGGCAGTTTTATCTGGACCAATTAATTCTGTAAACACCTGATTGATCATTCTAGGTGAGCTTACATCTTTAAATTTAAACATGTATCCCTCTGGGATAAGCCAGTTACCTAAATTTGTTCCTTTTAAAACTATCGGTTTGCCATTTGGAGCAACAATATCTTTTCCTACTACATTAAAAAATTTTTGACTTTGTGCTTGTAATACGATGGGAAATAATAGAGCAATTAAAAATTTTAAATATTTCATGATAATAATGGGAATGAAATTTGAAGCTCTAAGTTAATTAAAGGATTAAATACATTCTCTTTATTAACTTCGTAAAAATGAAAAACTTACTTACTTCGTCTCAAATGCGAAATGCTGATGCTTATACAATTAAACATCAATCCATTTCTAGTATTAATTTAATGGAAAAGGCCGCAAAAGCATTTGTAAAAGTTTTTAAAAAAGAAGTTCCCAATAAAGAGGCTAGAATTTCTATTTTATGCGGACAAGGAAATAATGGAGGCGATGGTTTAGCCATTGCAAGACTTTTGTATGGTGAAAACTATAAAGAAATCGCTGTTTACTTAATAGATTTTTCTGAAAATCAGAGTGAGGATAACAAAAAAAATATAAAGCGATTGTTGAAGTTTAAAATTCCAGTTGTAATTATTAAAGGAATTGAGGAATTAAAGAACTTACAAGCAGATATAATAGTCGATGCAATTCTTGGATCTGGATTAAATAAACCTTTGCAAGGAAATTATGCAGATACAGCAAGTTTTGTAAATGACTTAAACGCAAAGGTTATAGCGGTTGATGTACCTACTGGATTTAACTCTGAGGGCGGAATAGCCGAAAAATATAGCGGTATTAAAGCAGATTTGACAATTTGTTTTCAAAGACCAAAAATTAATTTTTTCTTTCCTGAATCGGTAAAAGCGTTATCCCGATTTAAAGTTGTAGATATAGGTTTGGATGAAAACTTTATTGAAAATCAGAAAAGCGAGTGGAAATTAACAACAGAGCAAGGAATTAAGAAACTGATAAAACCTAGAAAGAATTTTAGTCATAAAGGAACTTATGGTCATGCTTTAATTGTTGCAGGAAATAATACTACAATGGGTGCCGCTTTATTAGCCGCAAGTGCTTGTATACATTCGGGTGCTGGATTAACTACCGTTTGTTTACCACAAAGTGGATTAATAGCTTTAAATACCTCTTTGCCAGAAGCAATGGCTTTGCCAAGAAATCAGCATTTAGCAATGGAAGCTTTTGATAAGTTGTCTGCTATTGCAGTTGGTCCGGGTTTGGGAATAGAGGAAGAAAATGAAGAAATTTTAGAAAAATTAGTCAACTTAAGAAAACCATTAGTATTGGATGCAGATGCACTTACACTTTTAAGTCAACGAGGAGATTTACTATATGAATTACCTGCCCAAAGTATTTTGACTCCTCATATGAAAGAATTCGATAGACTGTTTGGGGAACATAAAAATTGGTGGAAACGAGTTGAAACCGCCAGGAGAGAAGCAGTAGAGAGAGGGTTAATTTTTGTACTTAAAAACCAATATACTTTTGTGTGTTTGCCAGATGGAGATGTACATATTAATTCAACTGGTAATCCAGCAATGGCCTCTGGAGGCATGGGTGATGTTTTAACTGGAATAATCACAGGTTTAATGGCGCAATCTTATTCTTCGGCAGATGCAGCAATCTTGGGAGCGTATTTACATGGAAAAGCAGGTGACGAATTAGCAAAAAAGAGATTTACAGTAAGCGCTTCTCAGTTGGCTTTGCAAATTCCTAAAACAATAAAGAGAATAATTAAATAGTTGCGCCGCCCATTACAATCATTTTCTCCATGGTTGGGTTTTGACTTCCGCCCATTGGCTCAATTGTAACTGCAAAAGCTTGTGCTTTTTCAATGGTTTCCATTTGTTTAACAGCTTCCTTAGCGTTTTCGCTAAATACACCTAAACTCACAGGTTTGCCATCCACTAATGCCCATAATTGATATTCGTGCGATTGATCTGTTTTAGGCAAATCCATTGCGGCATAATTAATTAAGATGTTTTTGTTGTTTTTGTTCCAATACACTAGCATTTTAGCTTTTGGCGAATTTTTAACACCAGCTAATTTAACGGTGGCCCATTCGTCAGTTTCAGTCATCGCTATTCTGTTTTCCATACCAGCTTTAGTAAATTCCAATTTAGAAACTGTACTTGCAAATTGATCTCTTTGGGTACTTAAGCTAGCAATTTGATCATGGGCAGAATTTAATTTACTGTAAACTGAAATTAATGCAGCTACGCTAACCACTAATAATGCTAAACAAGCAACTAAAGCAAAGCGTAATGTTTTAATTTTTGCATCATTTGTGCCTTGATATAAAGAAACAATTTTAGGCTCAGCATTAATTTTTTCAGTTGTAGGTGAACTTAATTGTGACAGAATTTGATTTTCAAGTTCAGCAGACGGTGTTATTGCATTTTCTAAAGCGTAAGATTCCATTGCAAGTTCGATTGCCAAAATTTCTGCTTTTATTTCAGCATGTTTAGCAGCCATAGCTTCAACTTCGTAACATTCTTGAGCAGATAATTGCCCTAAAACGTAAAGTTCAAGTATGCCAGATTCGATATATGCTTTTACTTCTTCCACCTCAATTAAATTTTTTCCTCAATTCTAATATAGCCATTCGCACTCGAGTTTTTACGGTGCCCAAAGGTAAATTTAGTTCTTCTGCTGTTTCAACATGTGTATATCCTTTAAAATAAACCATATCTAACACATTTTTAAAATCAGGTTTAAGGGTTGTTACCATTTCTTTTAAACCTAAAGTATCTGCATTAAAACTAACCTTTTTTTGTTGGTCAATGAAATCTACGTTATTTTCTATATCTTGGTTTTTGTTGGAATTTTTAAAATCTTTTGATCGCAATTTATCTATAGATAAGTTACGAGCAACATTCATCATCCAGGTAAATAAACGCCCTTTTGAGGAGTCATAACTCTCTGCAGAATTCCAAATTTTCAAAAAAGTTTCTTGCAAAACATCTTCGGCAACTTCGGTATGTTGTATAATTCGAGAAATTACACCAAATAAAGCACTAGAATACATATCGTACAACGCTTTAATTGCGATAGTATCTTGCTTTTTTAAAGCATTCACTAACTCTTCTTCAGAAAGGGATATTTTTTTTGCTGTTGCCAAGATTGCTAATATACGGAAAGTATAACATCGAAATCAACAAATTGTTCGTTCACAACGTATAGCTCTAAAAATCAAATAAATGTTTTTCAGCATGATAAGATGAACGCACTAAAGGACCGCTTTCTACATATCGTAAACCTTTTGCTAAACCTATTTCTTTGTATTTCGCAAACTGATCTGGATGTATCCAATCTACCACAGGGTGATGATTTTTTGTAGGTTGCAAATACTGGCCCAATGTTAAAATATGTACGCCGTTTGCTACCAAATCATCCATTGCTTCCAAAACATCATCTTCAGTTTCACCCAAACCTAACATAATACCAGTTTTGGTTCTTAACCCAAATTCAGATATTCTTTTTAAAGCTTCTAAACTTCTATCGTATTTAGCTTGAATACGAACTTGTTTAGTAAGTCGTCTTACAGTCTCCACATTGTGAGACATAACTTCAGGTCTTTCTTCTAATACGCGGTATAAATTATCCCACTGACCTTTAAAATCTGGAATTAAAGTTTCTAAAGTAGTTTCAGGGCTTTCACGTCTGATTGCTTGCAAAGTTTCTGCCCAAATAATAGAACCTCCGTCCTTTAAATCATCACGATCTACCGAAGTAATAACGCAATGTTTAACTTTCATCAGTTTCACGGAATTAGCAACTCGAGCAGGTTCATCTGTATCAACAGCTAACGGTCTACCAGTAGCCACAGCACAAAATGAACAAGAGCGTGTACAAATATTACCTAAAATCATAAAAGTAGCAGTACCAGCGCCCCAGCATTCACCCATATTCGGACAATTGCCACTTTCGCAAATGGTGTGTAATTTATGCGTATCCACAAGACTTCGCACTTGCGCATATTCCTTACCAACAGGCAATTTAACTCGTAGCCAATCTGGTTTACGTGGTTTTTCTGTGGCAACAGGAACTACAGGAAGTTCAATCATGATACAAAGTTAAACAATCTTGCTGAAATGTTGTAGCAGGGAAATGTTTAAGGGTTGTAATTTTGCAGGATTGTTCAAAGTTTAGATTTCAATTTCAAAAATCTTTTGTTGTTTGTTCTGAGAAAAACCAATGTTCTCATAAAATTTATGGCTTTCAGTTCGAGTGACATTACACCGAACTCGAATTTTTTTTATCCCCATAGCATTGCTCCACTCTTTTACAGCTTCAATTAGGTTTTCGCCAATATTTTGTTTTTGCCATTGGCGATCAACAACTAAACCTGCAATTTCTACAAATAATGCAGATTCTATTCTGATTGCTCGAAATCCATGAATCCAACCCACAATAATTCCATTCTGTTTAGCAACAAAAAGACAATCATTCTTGCTTTTTACTACTTCTTGTGCTCTGTCTAAAAGATTTTCCATCTTGTTTTCGTAGCCGAGTTGAGTAGATAATGCTGTTATTTCTTCAGCATCCTTTAAAGTAATTGTTAAAAGTTGAGATATGATCTTTTCCAATTTGAATTTTTGAAACTAAGATAAAGAATAGCGTCATAAATATTCATTTCAATCTCAAATTGATAGGTTTATGTTTCTATCTTCTTCAAAATCTGTAAATTTGTGGTTCAAAATCACGGAAATGGCTACATCAAAAGTTACGTACACAGGCGATTTAAGAACTTCGTCCATCCATTTAAAATCTGGGAATGAAATTATAACCGATGCGCCTGTAGATAATCAGGGTAAAGGTGAAGCTTTTTCACCAACAGATTTACTGGCAACTTCTTTAGGTAATTGTATGTTGACTATTGTAGGAATTACTGCTAAGACACATCATTTTAATATTGATGGAACGACAGCTGAGATCACCAAAATTATGGCAGAAAACCCACGTCGTGTAGTAGAAATTAAAGTAAACCTACAATTCCCTTCAAATAATTATACAGAAAAGGAAAAAGCAATTATTGAACATGCGGCAAAAACTTGTCCTGTTTCGTATAGTCTTCATCCGGATATTAAACAAAATATAACTTTCAATTATTAGTACAAATGACCTTTATTGGCATTAATTATGCTTTGTAAATTTAAACCGCAATAGGTTTAGTTTTAGAAAATGAGTAGAAAAAATAAGACGGTTGTTGAAACCGACGCAGATGTAATTTTAATTGGCGCAGGAATAATGAGCGCTACACTTGGGTTGCTTTTAAAAGAATTGGAACCTAATTTAAGCATAGAAATTTACGAACGCTTAGATATCGCAGCAGCGGAAAGTTCTGATGCTTGGAATAACGCAGGAACAGGTCATTCGGCATTTTGTGAATTAAATTATACACCTCAAAAAGAAGATGGTTCTGTAGATATAAAAAAAGCAGTTCAAATTGCTGAATCTTATGAAGTTTCTAAACAATTTTGGGCTTATTTAGTCGAAAGGAATATTCTTTCAGATCCACACTTATTCATTAGAAATATTCCACATTTAAGTTTTGTTTGGGGTAAAGACAACGTGGATTTCTTGAAAACTCGCTTTACTAATTTGCAAAAATGTAATCTATTTGAAGACATGCAATACAGCGATGATCCAAAAGTAATTCAGGATTGGGTTCCACTAATTATGAATGGAAGAAAGAAAAACGAGAAGGTTGCAGCTACCAAAATGGATTTAGGTACAGATGTGAACTTCGGTTCTTTAACTCGCGAAATGTTTAGTTATCTAGGTAAACAAGCAAATGTGAAGTTGCATTTTCATCATGAGATACGTGAATTAGATAAAACTGATGAAGGTAATTGGAAAGTTAAAGTTAAGAATTTAGAATCGGGTAAAAAGAAAAAGCGATTGGCGAAGTTCGTATTTATTGGAGCTGGTGGTGGTTCTTTACCGTTATTAGAAAAATCTGATATCCCAGAAGGAAAAGGATTTGGTGGTTTTCCAGTAAGTGGACAATGGTTAAAATGTACAAATGAAGAAGTAATTGCAAAACACCATGCGAAAGTATATGGGAAAGCTGCAGTTGGTGCACCGCCAATGTCTGTTCCGCATTTAGATACTCGTATAATTAATGGTAAACAAGCTTTATTATTTGGGCCTTATGCTGGTTTTTCCACTAAATTTTTAAAACACGGATCATTCTTAGATTTACCTTTATCTATTAAGTTTGATAACATTAGACCGATGGTTTCTGCAGGATTAAAAAACCTCGATCTAACAAAATATCTAATTGAGCAAGTGCGCCAATCTCCTGAAGATAGATTTGAGGCTTTAAAAGAATATTTACCAAATGCTGATTTTAAAGATTGGGAATTGGAGTATGCTGGACAAAGAGTACAAGTAATCAAAAAGAAAGCAAGTGGTGGTGGTATATTAGAGTTTGGAACAGAGGTGGTTAGTGCTGCTGATGGATCGATTGCGGCTTTGCTAGGTGCTTCACCGGGTGCTTCAACTGCTGTTTCTATTATGCTCGATTTATTAGATCGTTGTTTCAAAAAGAAATTACAGACTGCCGAATGGCAAACAAAAATTAGAACAATGATTCCTACTTACGGGAAAAAATTAGCTGATAATACACAGCTTTGCAAAGACACTAGAACTCGTACTTCGACTGTGTTAAAATTGAATAGCTAGTAGGATACAATTTGATTCACATAAATATTAAATTCAGCTGATTTTAGGGCATAAAATCAGCTGAATTTTTAAACTGTAACCAATTCCGCAACTTCCTCTGCAGAAATATCACTATGCGATAAATCTAAAATGCATTCGCCATCTTTTATTAATAGTACTTGTGGCGATTCATGATGAACCTGAAATATTTCAGCAATTAATGAAGAAATATCTCTGTGCGCTATTAAATCTAAAAAATAAAGAGGTGTATTTTCGGGAATAGAATTCCAATCTAATTCGAAATTCTTTTTAGCCATTAAACTAATAGAACAACGGGTACTGTGTTTAAAAATTACACTGTATCCACTCGCTTCTTTTATTAATTTAACTTGTTCTTGGGTATTAAGATTTATCCACTGCATTTATCTTCTTCTTTTTCCTTCCGGATAAGAACTATAAGCAGGACACAAACGAGATGAACAAGATTCTAATACCGCTATTGCGCAAAATAAAAATAATAATAGAATAGCAATCTTTTTCATCGTTTTTTGTTTATAATTTCCTTGATTAAAGTTCTAATTTACAAATTTTTATGAATATCAAGCAAGCTTGTTAAATTGAGGCAGAAAAGTGTGCCATTTTTAAAGCAGTAATGGCAGCCTCATCTCCTTTATTACCATGTTTGCCGCCAGCTCTGTCAATTGCTTGTTGCTCATCATTGGTTGTTAAAACTCCAAAAATTACAGGTTTACTGTGTTTGATGCTAACATTGGTAACGCCATTTGCAACAGCATCGCAAATAAAATCGAAATGTTTAGTATCACCTTGAATTACACAACCTAAACAAATCACAGCATCTAAACCATTATTTTTAGTTAATAAAATTTCTGCTGCACTAGTTAATTCGAAGCTCCCTGGTACTGGCATAGAAATCACATTTTCTTCTTTCACACCATGTTTTATTAACGTGTCAAAAGCACCTTGATATAATGCTCCTGTAATTTTAGCATTCCATTCTGCTACAACAATAGCAATTTTGTAGTCTGCACCATTTGGAATAGTTGTGTGAGAAAAATCTGAAAGGTTTTTGAGATGTGTTGCCATGCTACAAAGGTAAACTTATTGTTTAAATGTTAAAAGATGATAAAGTTGTAAAGTTGTCATAAAAAAAAGACCCTGAATAAACAGGGTCTTTAATCTTAATCTGCGCAAATGCAGAAAATTATTTTGATGAGGCTTGCACACGAGCAATGTACTCATCAATCATGGCAGCTTCTTGGCTATCAGGATATTGAGTTTTGATTTTAGTGTATGCATCTTCAGCACTTTTTAAATCTTTAAGAGTTTCATAAACCAAACCTAGTTTTTTAAGGAACATTGGTGAGGTGAATTTATTACTTGCTTTATCAGCTGCTTTTTGATAGTATGTTGCAGCTTGTTTGTAATCTTTTAGTTCACTATATGCATCGCCTAATAAGCCTAATGCTAATGGGTCTGCAACTGGACTACCAGTAGCTGTATATTTTCCTAAAGCTTCAGTAGCTTTTTTGTATTCGCCTTTACGTAAATAAATGCCGCCTAAATAAAGGTTAGCTAAATTTGCAGATTTAGTATTGTCATACTCTTCAGCAATTTTTTCAAGACCAGGATAACCACCTTCACCATTAATAGCTTTGTTAGCTAATGAATCAACGCCAACATATTGTTCTGCTTTATACATTTCGCCAGCAGCTTTTTCTGCTCTATTTGGTAAGTACGAGTAGAAATAATAAGCTGCAATTGCTCCTAAAGCTAAAATTGCGACACCTATAAATAAAAAGCTTTTACCGTTCTCTTCTAAAAAACTACCTTTTCTAACTGGTTGATTCTCTGTTTTATCTGTTGTAGACATTTATTTAAATTATTAAGGATTGCAAAAATACGTTTTTCAATGAAAGTATCAAGTTCTTTCAACTATTTAATTAAACTTTAGTGGATTAGCATTGGTAAAAAAGGTAAATTGCAGCATATTTATGTGGTTAAAAAATATTACTCTACTCAATTTTAAAAATTATACATCTGCTGAACTTCGATTTTCAAAAACGGTAAATGCATTTGTTGGTAATAATGGCGCTGGTAAAACTAATTTATTAGATGCAATACATTATTTATGTCTTTGCAAAAGCTATTTTAATCCTATAGATAGCCAACAAATTAAAACAAATGAAGATCTTTTTTTAATACAAGGTGATTTTGATCGAAATGAAAAAAATGAAAAAATTACTTGCGGTTTAAAGCGAAATCAGAAAAAGCAGTTTAAAAGAAATAAGAAGGAATACGATAAATTGGCAAATCATATTGGGCTTTTTCCTTTGGTAATGATTTCTCCTTATGATGTTAATTTAATTATGGATGGAAGTGAGGAGCGACGTAAATTTATCGACAATGTTATTTCTCAAACCGATGCCAACTATTTAGATGAACTGATTACTTATAATAAACATCTTTTAAATCGTAATGCGTTATTAAAACAAGTTGCAGTTACCCGAAAACTAGATGTGACTTTATTGCAGATTTTAGATGAACAATTGATCCTATCAGGAAATAAGATTTTTGAAAAGCGTAAACAATTTTTAGCTGATTTTATCCCATTATTTAATAAGCATTACCAATATATTTCTGATAATGCTGAAGAAGTATCTTTAAATTACCAATCGCAATTAAATGAACAGAATTTTGAAGAATTGCTAGCTCAATCTATTGAAAAGGATAGAATTTTAGAGCGAACTACAACCGGTATTCATAAAGATGAACTGTTATTTACGATTGCTGATATGCCTTTAAAAAAGTTTGGTTCGCAAGGACAGCAAAAATCATTTTTAATAGCCTTAAAATTAGCTCAATATAGTTATTTGCAAAAGTTTAAAGGTTTTAAACCCTTACTTTTATTAGATGATATTTTTGATAAATTAGATGATTTAAGAGTTCGTAAACTAATGGAAATGGTTTCTCACCATGATTTTGGTCAGCTATTTATTACGGATACAGGAAAAGAAAGAGTAGTTTCTGTTTTTAATGAAATTAAAGTTGATGTAACTTTGTTTGAAGTAGCGAACGGAATAATTGAACATGCGTAAACCAAACGACATATCACTAAAGGATGCCATTACAAAAATGCTTTCAGTTTATAGATTGCGTGGAAAGTATGATGAAACAGGTGTTGTAGTGCATTGGCCAGAACTGATGGGTACTGCTGTAGCGAATCGCACTACGCAAATTTATGTAAGCAATAAAAAACTTTTTGTTAGAATAGAATCCTCAGTTATCAAAAATGAATTATTGATGGTTAGAACTGGCATTATTCAAAAGTTAAATGAAAGAGCAGGTTCAGAAGTAGTTACTGAAATTGTCTTTTTATAAAAAAATCAGTGCAACATGAATTGCACTGATTTTAATTTCTATTGCCAAATACTTTAGAAATTATCCAAATAATTAAAGCTAAAACAATTACTACAACAATTATTGCAGTCCAAAATCCTGCTTTAAAAATTCCTTCAACTAATTCGCAACTGCTTAATGTTGTTGCTAATAAGGCAATGAGAGCTAATGGGGTGTACTTTTTCATGTGATTTGATTTATTTAAATTAAAACACATCAAATCACAATTAGTTTGATTTTAATTACTCACCAATTTTAATCAGCTCTATTTCAAATATTAAAGTGCTAAATGGTGGAATACTTCCATCTGGAGTTTCTCTTCCGCCATAAGCCAAATTGTATGGAATAAAGAAACGGTATTTAGATCCTGTTTGCATTAATTGAACACCTTCTGTCCAACCAGAAATTACTTGGTTTAAACCAAAAGTTGCAGGTTCACCTCTTTTATAAGAACTATCAAATTCAAATCCATTAAGTAGTGTACCTTTATAATTTACAGTAACTACATCAGTTGCTGTAGGTTTAACTCCAGTTCCTTGTACAATAACCTCGTACTGCAAACCACTAGCTGTAGTTTTAATGCCAGGTTTAGTTTTGTTTTGTGCCAAAAAAGCCGCCCCAGCATTCACATTAGCAGCATATTTTTGTTTATCGACTTCTTCTCTTTGCTTACTAAAACTTGTAAAAAGGTTATTGATAACAGTTTGACATTGTTCTTGAGTTAGCGTCGGATTAGCTTTTGCAAAAACATCTTTAATGCCTTTATTAAACAATTCGTAATTGATAGTGTTTAATCCCCCATTTTTAAAGCTGCTTGCTACATTTATGCCAAGTGCATAACTAGCAGAATCTAATGTGTTTTTAAATTGTGGAGCTTTGTTTGGTACTATTTTACCAGTTGTGATTGGTTTTTTAGTTGTTGTAGTTTTTTTTGCAATAGTTTGAGCATTTGCGCTTAGTCCAACTAAGGTAACTAGCGATGCAAGCATTATTTTTTTCATAGATTATTTTTAAGGTCGAAATATAGATAAAAAAATAAGCACCCTAACTAAATAAAGTGCTTATACTAATCTTTTTAAGAATTTAATTAAAAACGCTCTGCAGCGGTAAAAAAGAAATCGCCTTCGATTTGCGCATTTTCATCAGAATCAGATCCATGAACAGCATTTGCATCAATAGATTTTGCATATTTCTGACGGATTGTTCCTTCAGCAGCTTCAGCTGGATTAGTAGCGCCAATTAAGGTTCTAAAATCTTCAATTGCATTTTCTTTCTCTAAAATAGCTGCAACGATAGGTCCAGAAGACATAAAGCTAACTAAGTCATTGTAAAATGGACGTGCTTTGTGTACAGCATAAAATTCGCCAGCAGTTTCTGCAGTTAATTTTGTGTATTTTAAAGCAATGATTTTAAAACCTGCGTTCGTGATATCATTTATGATTGCGCCAATATGCCCGTTTGCAACCGCATCAGGCTTAATCATTGTAAATGTTCTATTTGTACTCATTGTATATTTAATTCAAATTTTTTGCAAAAATACAATTCTTTACCTTAATATTAAAGCTATTGAATAAAAGCTATCAATTAAATGTAAAATTACTAGCTTTGCAGGCGAAAATTTATGATATCAATTTCAGAATTAAAAACACTTTTAGCGACGCCACAAAAGATCGTCATTACAACACATCATAAACCCGATGGTGATGCAATGGGTTCTTCTTTGGGATTATATGCATATTTAATTCAAAAGGGACATCATGTTAGTGTAATTACACCTACAGATTATCCTGATTTTTTACAGTGGTTACCTAATAACTCTAATGTAATTATATATACAGAATCGCCAGAAAAATCATTAGAATTAGTTAACGATGCTAATTTAATTTTCTGCTTGGATTTTAATACCTTAAGTAGGATTAACGAATTAGGTGAGCATATCCGCAATGCATCGGCTTTAAAATTAATGATTGATCATCATTTAGAGCCTGAAGACTTTGATGATTATCGCCATTGGAACATTAATGCATGTGCAGCTGCTCAGTTAGTTTATGATTTTATTCTAAACGAATTAAATGATGGCGAATTCATCAATAAAGATGTAGCTACTTGTTTATACACTGGTATCATGACGGATTCTGGTTCTTTCCGTTTTCCTTCAGCAACTTCATCAGTATATAGAATTGCGGCAGATTTAATTGATTTAGGAGCAGAGCATTGGCGCATTCATCAATTAGTATATGATAACGCTTCAGAAAATCGCTTACGTTTCTTAGGTCATTGTTTATCCAACAAATTGGAGATTCTTAGAGAGTTTAATGTGGCCATAATTACAGTAACTGCAGAAGAATTAAAAAAATATAACATTGTCACGGGCGATACAGAAGGAATTGTAAATTATGCACTTTCAATTAATGGCATTAAGCTAGCCGCATTTATTATTGAAAGAACTGATAAAGTTAAATTATCTTTGCGCTCTACTGGAGATTTCCCGGCAAACGAAATATGTAAAAAATATTTTAATGGTGGTGGGCATAGGAACGCTGCAGGTGGTGCTTCTGAGAAAAATTTGGCAGATACTATAGCAGAATTTAAATCGATTTTACCCGAATATAAAACACAATTATTACAATAATAACCAAAGAGTAAACACTCTAAATCAATCTAAAAAATAGAAAATATAATGAAAAAAAGTTTAGTAATTCTTTTTGCAGCTACATTAGGCTTAGCTGCTTGTAACACAGAGAAAAAAGGTCCAGGAGGTTTGATGTATACCATTCATCACTCAGAAGGTAAAGAAAAAATTAAAGAAGGTGATATTATTAAAATGAACTTTATTATTAAAAATGATAAAGATTCAGTTTTTTACAGTTCATTTGAAAATGGAGTTCCTCAAGTATTCCAAGCACAAAAGAAAATGTATGCGGGTGATCAGCAAGATGCTTTAACATTGGTAGGTGAAGGTGATAGCGCAACTTTTAAAATCAATTTAGATACTTTGGCTTTCTATACAAAACAGCCTAAAGGCGAGCAGTTTAAAAATGATAAATACCAAACATTTGTAGTTAAAATTGAAAAAGTATTTAAAAAGCAACCTAACGAGGCAGATTCTACTTTCCAAAAAAGAGCTGGCGAATTTTTCCAAGCAGATTATAAAGCTACTATGGATAAAATTAAAAATGCTGAACCTGCAAAAATCAAAACTTACATCGCAGATAATAGCTTAAAAACTAAAACTACTACAAGTGGCTTAAATTATATAATTTCTGCACCTGGTAATGCCGAAAGAGCAGCAGTAGGAGATACAGTTGAGGTAAATTATACTGGTAAATTGACCAAGAAAGATAAAGACGGTAAATACAAAGTATTTGATACTAGCGATCAGAAAATTGGTAAAGAATTTAAATTAGATCGTCCAGGAAAAGTTTATGGTCCAACTAAAATGGTAATGGGCGGTACAGTACCAGGCTTTACAGAAGCTTTAACCATGATTGGTAAAGGTGGTAAAATAATGGTAATTATTCCTTCTAACTTAGGTTGGGGCGAACAAGGTGCACCACAAGCAGGTATTGGCCCTTACGCTCCAGTTGTATTTGATGTTGAAATTGTGAACATTATTAAAGGTAAACCAGCTCCAGTTGCACCACCTGCACCTGTTCCAACAACAAAATAATATAATAAAATTATAAAATTTAACCCTATTCATTAATGAATGGGGTTTTTTTATGAATATACTTTAGCATTGCTGAAATAAAAATACCTTTGTATATGTTGTTAACTGATACTCACACCCATATTTATTACGAAACAGATGAGGCTAAACTAGCACAATTAATGGAGCGCTGTTTTGCTAATGATGTAAAACGTCTTTTTTTGCCAAATGTGGATGTGGCTTCAATTAAGATGATAGATGATTTGGTGAAACAATATCCCGAAAATTGTTTTGCTATGGCAGGTTTGCATCCATGTGATGTGAAGGAAGATTATCAAACTCAATTAGCCAGTATCTATAAAAGTATAGCGGATAGAAAGATTTATGCCATAGGCGAAATTGGTATCGATTTATATTGGGATAAAACAACATTAGGTATTCAGCAAGATGCCTTTAAAGAACAAATTAGGTGGGCAAAAGAATTAAGTTTACCAATTGTTATTCACTGTCGTGAAGCTTTTGATGAAGTTTTTGAAGTTTTAGAAGAATTGAATGATGATAAATTACGAGGTATTTTTCATTGCTTTACCGGAGATTTAGGGCAAGCAAGAAGAGCAATAGCATTAGGATTTTATTTAGGGATAGGTGGAGTAATAACTTACAAAAAAGCAGGTTTAGATTTAACGCTTGCAGAAATTTCAATCAATGATATTGTATTGGAAACAGATTCTCCATATTTAGCCCCTGTACCATATCGTGGTAAACCAAATGAAAGTAGCTACCTAATTCATATTGCTCAAAAAGTAGCTGATATTTACAATGTAAGTGTAAACAAAGTGGCCGAAGTCACAACGGAAAACTCTCGGAAAATATTCGATATATAGCTGAGCGATACCTTAAATTGCCCTTTTGTTTGCCTAAAACTTTGCATTAAAATCATTTATATTTGTTGCCAATGACAAAAATCCTAATCATATATACTGGTGGAACAATTGGAATGGTAAATGATGCTAAAACAGGCACTTTAATTCCTTTCGATTTTGAACAAATTCAAGAAAATGTACCAGAATTAGCAAGACTAGATTATCAGCTCTCTGTTCATTCTTTCGATCCAATCCTAGATTCTTCTAATATGGATCCCGGAATTTGGGCAGAATTAGCAAAGTTAATTCAACAGAAATATGAAGAGTTTGATGGTTTTGTAATTTTGCATGGTTCAGATACCATGTCATTTACAGCTTCGGCATTAAGTTTTATGTTGCAAAATTTAGCCAAGCCAGTTGTTTTAACAGGTTCTCAATTGCCAATTGGAGAGATTAGGACAGATGCCAAAGAGAATTTAATAACAGCATTAGAAATTGCTGCAACCAAAAAAGATGGTAAAGCAATGGTGCCAGAAGTTTGTATTTATTTCGACTATCAACTATTTCGTGGTAACAGATCTATCAAATATAATTCGGAGAAATTTGAAGCTTTTGCTTCACCAAATTATCCAATTTTAGCTGAGGCAGGAGTGAGCTTGGCTTTTTATCCTAATTATATTTTACCAATTCCGCATAAACCCTTTCAAATCCATACCAATTTTAATGCAAATATCGGTGTGTTAAAAATGTATCCAGGAATAACTGAAAATGCTGTAAAAGCAATAACCGAATCTGGTGTAGATGCCATTATTTTAGAAGCATTTGGATCTGGAAATACAACTACTGCACCATGGTTTATTGATTGTTTGCAAAAAGCTATCTCCGACAACAAAATTATCATAGATATATCACAATGTAAAGGTGGATCGGTTCAATTGGGGGTGTATGAAACCAGTAGAAAACTACAACAAATGGGTATTGTAAGCGGCTACGATTTAACGTTTGAAGCTGCTGTAACCAAATTAATGTACCTCATGGGGCAAGGTTTAAGTGTAGCTGAAATAAAGCGATTACTAGAAGTTTCTATTGCTGGTGAATTAACTGTGAGTAACTAAAACACAAAGTTTTTATTAATTTTGTGAAAACTTACCATGAAAATTCAACAAATATATACTGGATGCCTAGCCGAAGCAGCCTATTACATTGAAAGTAATGGCGAATCTGCTATTATTGATCCGCTGAGAGAAGTAACTCCCTATTTAAAAAAAGCAGAAGATGCTGGCGCAAAGATTAAATATATATTTGAAACTCATTTTCATGCAGACTTTGTTTCTGGACATATAGATTTAGCAGAAAAATCTGGAGCTACAATTGTTTATGGTCCAACAGCTAAAACCGATTTTAAATCACATATTGCTACCGACGGTGAACAGTTTAAAATTGGTGATATTACCATCACCACACTGCATACTCCAGGTCATACACCAGAATCTACTACCTATTTGTTAACCGATGCAAATGGTAAAGATCAATGTATTTTTACTGGCGATACCTTATTTATTGGAGATGTTGGTCGGCCAGATTTAGCGCAACAAGGCGAGCTAACGATGGAAGATATGGCGGGAACACTTTACGAATCACTGCACAACAAAATCCTAACATTAGCAGATGATGTTATTGTTTACCCAGCTCATGGTGCAGGCTCAGCTTGTGGTAAAAACATGAGCAAAGAGACGTTTGATACTTTAGGGCATCAAAAAGAGGTTAACTATGCGCTAAAAGCAAAATCTAAAACAGATTTCATTAAAGAAGTAACAGCGGGAATTTTGCCGCCTCCACAATATTTTGCTAAAAATGCAGCCATGAACAAAAGTGGTTACGATAGTATCGATGAGGTATATGAAAAAGGTTTAGTTGCGCTATCACCTGAAGAATTTGAATTAAAAGCTAATCAAACAGACGCTTTAATTTTAGATACTAGAGATCCACAAGTATTTGCAAAAGGTTTTATTCCAAAATCTATAAACATTGGTTTAAATGGTCAGTTTGCACCTTGGGTTGGTGCTTTAATCACCGATTTAAAGCAACAATTATTATTAGTTACTGAAGATGGCAAAGCCGAAGAAACCATTACGCGTTTAGCAAGAGTAGGTTACGATTATACAATTGGTTATTTAGCTGGTGGAATTAATGCATGGCAAGATGCAGGTAAAGAGATAGATCAGATCGAATCAATTTCTGCAAGCGAGTTTGAAACCATTTTAACAGCTAATGATTCTATAAATGCTTTAGATGTACGCAAGCCAGGAGAATATGAAGCCGAGCATTTAGAAGCAACGCTTGCTCGTCCGTTAGATTATATTAATGACTGGACTACAGAAGTGAATCCAGAAGAAACGTATTACATCCATTGCGCTGGCGGTTATCGCTCTATGATTGCAGCTTCAATTTTAAAAGCTCGTGGTATTAATAAGGTAATTGATATAGCTGGAGGTTATGGAGCAATAAAAGCTACGAGCTTAAAACGTACTGATTTTGCTTGCCCAAGTAAAGCGATGAAAGGTTGATTTAATATTAAGGCAAAAGTTCAGCAAGTTTCTTCTTTAAATCATCGCCCCGCAAATTTTTCGCTATGATAATTCCTTTATCATCTATTAAATAATTTGTAGGAAATGCATTAATGCCATAAATAACTACGGCTAAATTTCGATCTCCTTTTAAATCACTTACATTTTCCCAAGGAAGTTTGTCATCTTTAACAGCTTTTAGCCAATCTGCTTTATTGTCATCTGCAGAAACACCCAATACCTCAAAACCTTTGTTTTTGTAAGCATTGTAAGTGGTTACTAAATTTGGATTTTCTCCCCTACATGGTCCGCACCAAGAAGCCCAAAATTCTAGCAGTATATATTTTCCTTTAATAGATGAAAGTTTAACTTTTTTCCCATTGATATTTTCTTGTTCGAAATCTTCAAATTTATTCCCAATTTTTATTTCTTTATTTAACGCAAGATATTCATTAACTGCTTTGCCAAATTTCGATGATTTTTGCTCAGCACTAATGTTTTGGTATAATTCTCTTGTTTTTTCTTTTCCCCACGATGAAGCATATATCTGTAATACGTTAGCCGCAATTAGGGAGTTAGGATTGTCTTTGACATAGGTTTGATAAATTTTTTGTTCTTCAATACGAGAAGCTTTTATTTTATCCCAAATAGCTGTTGTTTCCGGACCATTTTTACCCTTGAGTAATTTAGTTAAGCTATCTTCTAGGTAATTTATCGTAATTAACTTCTTTCTTAAAATATCAGCTTCAATTTGAGTTTTGGAACCTGTTGTAATTGCATTTTTAAACTCCCCAGCTTTAACAGTTACTGTTATTTCTTTTGGCTCAATCCACAACATGGTGTAGTCTTTATAGTTTGCTGTGTATATGATCATTTCAACAGCCTTTTCTTCAATATTTCCCTTTAGATTAAATTTCCCATTTAAAACTCTACTCGAGTCAAGCTTTAATTCTGGATTAGCTTTCCTTAAAAAAATCCAAGTCCCATCATTTAAACCTGTTACAGTTCCATGTATGTTGAATTTTTGAGCAGATGCCGTAAGAAATAAAGTAAAGACCAAATAAAATAGAGTACACAGATTTTTCATGAAAATAAAGTTATGGATAAATATATTCATATCATTTGTTGATAGTAATTATTCTAATCTTCCAGCCGCTCTTTCCTGCCTCAAAAGTTTAGCTAAATCTATTTTTGGATCACTTAATAAGATAATTCTCGTCCCTTTCTCTCTAGCGAATTGACTTTTTATTTTACCAACTTCTTTAATGCCACCAAATAAAGAAAGGTCTCGAGTATTGCTTAAATTATCTTCTGTTTTAATTCTGATCACGGTTTTAATTTCCTTATTTAAATCTAACCAATTCACATAATCAGCAGTAAAGGCATCAGCTTTTAAACCTTTAATTTTTGTGTAATAATTAATAGCCCCCGCTTGTCCATAATTATCGCAAAGGATCATCACATGTTCTTTGTCAGCTGTATTTTTGTAGACAGAATCTGTTTTAATAGCTAATTCTTTCCAGCCTAACATATCCGCAAAATCTTGTTCAATAGGATATTTCTTGCCGTCTTCCCATGTATGCTCACTAAAAGGCTTCTTTTGTAATGATTTCTGAACATATGTGACTGGCGAATAAATTGGCAATGAAATTTTTATAACCAAGAAACCCAAGAATAATATGTGTGCCACTGCTACATAACGTAAATAAAATTTCCAACCATTTTGTAATAAGATACTTAAATAAACTGCTCCAAAAGCCAATAAAATTGGATATAAGCCAATAGCATAATAAGCTTTTGCCTTTAAGAAAATGAAAACAGCAATTGTAAATATATAAGACCAGAAAAGTAGTCGGTAGGGTTTAAATGGAGCGTAGCTGAAAAATGAGACGAATGCCACTATTAAAACAAAGAAAGAACCAACAAAAAAGAAGAACTGCTCTTTTACGAAATCTAGTCTATTTACATGAACCAATTGAGTAGCTGCTAATTCTTTCATGTGTTTGAGTACAGGAAAATCATTCTGAATTTGCCAGACTATGTTTGGACTTATAATGATAAATGCTAAAATAATTGCATAGTAAAATTGGGGAATAGTAAATAGTTTTCTTTGTTTACTCAACACTAAGGCAGGTAATAATCCTAATAAACAAAATGCGATGTTATATTTATTTAAAAAACCTAAAGCAAAGCTGATGGCAAGAAAATATAGCCATTTGTAGTTATTTGTTTGTATAAAACGGATTAGGTTGTAATAAACTAAAGTCCAGCATAAAATATCTAAGGAATTAGGCTGATAAAGAATATTTATTCTTAATAAAACGGAAAAAATTAATGCCAAGGAAGCTAAAATGCACGAAAATAAACTCCCTTTTAGGCTTTCTATAGTTTTCCAAACCACTAAAATAGTAAGCGCACCAAATAGTGCTGGAAAAAACTTAATCCAAAATAATGAATTGCCCAATTGTAAGATTAGCCAAGAAAGCCAAGAAGTTACAGGAGGAACCGAATGATAACCCCAAGCTAAATGTTTAGCTTGATCGAGATGTAAAAACTCATCACGATGCAATTCGTAAATTGGATTTACAACTACATACTGCAATATTATTTTAATAAGGATGAAAACAAATAGAAAGATGGTTCCTTTTTTCATACAGATTTTTGTTTGTGGTTTGTTTGGTTTAGAGCAGGAATGAAAGCTTATTGTTACGAATTAACCAAATTATGGAAAGGATTTAAGTAATACTAGTCTTTAAAGAAATTCAACTAAAAAATTTGAACAAAATGAAAGGATTGGATGTATCATTAGGTGAAGTTTTATTTGCTCTGGATATAATTGCTATTAAATCATAAGCGAAACGCTTGCGTTAGGTAGGTGAAGAATAACTGAATATAAATGTGCTTTTCGTCTCTCTTTTTCCGTTTTCCCAATGCGAAATGCCCTTTGCGTGATAGGAAAAGCTCTTTGCGTAACAGGAAATGTCCTTTGCGTGATAGGAAAAGCTCTTTGCGCAATGGGAAATGTCCTTTGCGTGATAGGAAAAGCTATTTGCGCAATGGGAAATGTCTTTTGCGCAATGGGAAATGTCTTTTGCGCAATAGGAAAAGCTCTTTGCGTAACGGGAAATGTCTTTTGCGTGATAGGAAAAGCTCTTTGCGTAATGGGAAATGTCCTTTGCGTGATAGGAAAAGCTCTTTGCGTAATGAGAAATTGACATTTTCCATTGGGAAATATCAATTTCCGTTATTACGCTTTACGATTCCCGCCTTCGCGGGAAAGACAATTACACCAAATTAATTCTCTAAAATCATAACCTTTTCTTTCTGATTCAATCTCTTAACAATAGATTACAAATTGTTACTTGGCCCAAATATGAATCTATTATTTCTTACCTGCTCTTTTGTTTAATTCTTCAATTGGCATATTCATCATTCTACCTACTGGAGTTTTACCTCTATAAGTAATTACTTTTAATACAGTAGCATCAATAGGAGGTACTAATGGCGCAGTGTATTTAGGATAGAAGCGATCTGGGAAAGAGTTATCGAAACTATAATAGATATCCAAACCTTCAACTTCAGTACTTAAACTTATTGATAATTGTCTATCAGCACTGCGTTTTACAGAGAAAATAGGATCATATACGCTTGGTGCATATTTGGTTTCAGCAATATCTAAACGTTTAAAATGTTGTTCTGTACGAGCAAAAAAGTTAGTCCAATTCTTCTTTTCTTTTGGGGACCATACCGATTCTGCAATGGCAAAACCACGTGGCCAAGTCATGTATTCTGCCTGACGAATGTTATATACTTGTTCTGTCCACAGATTAGCTTGTCCACCTTTGATATAAATTGGATTTACGCCTTCGGGTATAGGATCGAATTCATACGCTTTACTTAATCTAAGTGATGCATAAACTTTAGGTTCTGTAATGGCATCTGCTTGCATATAATCTATGTACGCATATTGTGTTGGACTCATTACTACTTCGTGACCAGCTTTTGCAGCTTCTGTACCATGTTGCATATTACGCCAACTCATTACTGCAGCAGTTGGAGATACACCGCCTTCTAAAACCTCATCCCATGCCATAAATTTTTTGCCTTTAGAAACGATTATCTGCTCTACTCTTTTTTCAAAATAGCCTTGTACTTCTGGAATGGTCTTTAAACCCTCACGCTTCATCAATTCTTTTATTTGATCATTCTTTTCCCAAAAATTACGAGCAACTTCATCTCCACCTACGTGTATATATGGAAAAGGAAACAATTTTGCAATTTGAGTAAATACGGTATCTAAAAAAACATATACTTTTTCATTAGCTGGGCACAATGTATTATCTACTAAGCCCAATGGAGGTGCACCACGGCTCCAGTCCATAATTTTTTCGCCACTGCGAACTTTATAGTTTACTGCTTCTGGTGTACAAGATAGTTCTGGATAAGAGGCTATTGCCGCCAAGCTATGGCCAGGAACATCTATTTCTGGCATAATATCTACAAAACGTTCTTTAGCATACGCTACCAATTCTTTAATATCTTCTTGTGTATAAAAACCTCCATAATTACGAGGCTCATCAGCAGTTGGTGGAATAAAATCTCCGAAAGAACCAACGCGTTTTACATTCCAAGCGCCTACTTCGGTTAGTTTAGGTAAGCCTTTAATTTCGATTCTCCATCCCTCATCATCCGCTAAGTGTAAATGCAAAACGTTGTATTTATAGCGCACCATTGCGTCTATATATTGCTTTACTTCTTGTTTAGTAAAGAAGTGCCTAGCTACGTCGAACATTAATCCTCTCCAACCTAAACGAGGATAATCGGTTATTTCTACGCAAGGCATCGTCCATTTGATACCTTTTACTTCTTCTTTGCTTTCTATTTCCTTTGGTAATAATTGCAACACTGTCTGTACGCCATAAAATAAACCTGCAGGCTTATTTGCTCTAATAGTTACTTGCTTTAAGCCTACAGTTACGTTGTAACCTTCAGCACCTAAAGTTGCATCTTGCTTTTCATTTAAAATTAACTTGAAAGTAGCGGTTGTAGTTGGTGTACTAATGGTACTTATATAATATCCAGTTGGAGTTGACAAACGCTCTTGCAAAAAAGCAACAGTTTGTTTTAACTCTGGAGATTTACTTGCTTGAATAACAATGTTTGCTGGCAAAACAAAATGCCCGGTTTGTTTAATAACTGAAACAGGCTCTGGAATAATAGCAATTTCACTATTAGTTATAGGTTCATTATTGGCAAAAGTTTCTGAATTACTTTCTATTGATTGGGCGAAAATGTTAATATTAACGAATAAAAGCAATAAAAACGGGACGGTAAATTTCATGTATGCTATAATTGGGATTAAACTTAAAACTGCAATTTATTAAATTCTTTTGTCATTCCGACTTTGGAGGAACCCTTTAATGAGATTCTTCGTTGCACTCAGAATGACAAATGTTGTTGATTATATATTAATAGGCTTTCTAACGGCATAGATTAATTCATCATAAACTGTTCCGTTTTTGTAAAAGGTTTCTTTAAGTTCTGCCTCTAATGTAAAACCAGTTTTTTCTAAAACACGTTGAGATTTGATATTGGTATCGAAGGTTCTAGCGTAAATTCGGGTAATATCAAATGTTTTAAAACCGTAATTGACCATTAATTTTATCGCTTCAGGAACAATTCCCTGCCCCCAATAATCTTCTGCAATCCAGTAGCCCATTTCTGCATTTTTACAATAGAAATCTGCTTGTGGATGAACGCCAATTGAACCAACAGCCTGACCTTTAATTACAATAGCAAATATTTGTAATGGATTAGCTGATAAAGCTAAATTAATAAAAGCTACACCATGATCTTGCGTATATGGGAATGGGAATTTGTTGCTTAAGTTTTTAGCGATGTTGTAATTATTAGCATGTTTTACTAAACTACTTAAATCGTTAAGATGGAAAGGCCGAAGTTCGAATTGCATACTTAAAACTTCATTTTACTTTCGCCAGCATCAACACCTTTCATGAATTTAATAATTCCTTTCATATAAGTTTGCTGATCATCATATAAACTCATATGACTTCCGTTTTTACAATACAAGTAACTACCATTTTTAAAGGCAGAAGCCATCCACTCCATATGCTTTGGATCCATAGTGTCATATTGTGCACCAATACTTAATGCAGGAACAGAAATATTTTTAAGTTGATCTTTTACATCCCATTTTAACAATTTTCCTGCAACACCAAATTCACTTGGCCCTTGCATTGTTACATATAATGATTGGTTCATTTTGCTGAAAGACCTTGTGATTGGCTCAGGCCATTTATCCAATGGAATACGGCAAATGTGTTTTGCATAAAAGTTTGGCATTAAAAGCCCCATGTATTCTGGATTTTCAAAATCATTTTTGGCTTCTAAATCTTTGATTTTTTTAACTACTTGAGGATCCATTTGCTTGGCCAATACTTCATCTGCATATTTACCATAATCTGGAACGCTAGACATCATATTGCTTATAATTAAGCCTTTTATATGTTGTTGGTATTTTAACGCATATTGCATGGCTAAAACTCCACCCCAAGAATGGCCAAGGATATAAAAATTATCTTTATCTAAATTTAGTGCAGTCCTTACTTGCTCTACTTCTTCAACGTAACGGCTCAAATCCCACATTGAAGTGTCTTTGGGATTATCAGAGTTGCCGCAACCCAACTGATCGTAATAAATAAATTCAATGCCTTCTTTTGGAAGAAAACTTTCCATGCACTCGAAATATTCATGCGTAGCACCTGGACCACCATTTAAAAGCAATAGTTTTATTTTAGGGTTATTGCCTACACGTTTTGTCCAAACGTTAAATTTGCCTTTAGGCGTTTGAATAGGAATAATTTTAACACCACCATCTAAAACGCCAGTATCTGTAGTGGAAAAATAAGAAAGTGTTTTATTTTCTTCAGTATTTTCTTCAGTATTTTTTGAAGTACATGAGCTAATTGCAAAACATAAACTTGCAGCTGCAAAATAGAGTAAGTTTTTGAAATTCATGATGTTGAGCATTAATTTAAAAGATGAAGATATAAAATCTAATTCTTAATACATCATCAAATTTTTATTTCAAGGCATCTAAAACTTTAAATAGCTTTTTGCTAATGCCACCACCGTTATAGTTATTGATATTAATTACAGCGATGTATTTGTTGCTATTTTTATCAGTGTAATATCCAGCATAAGCTGAAACATCATTGATGCTGCCACTTTTTAATTTCATACCATTATTCTCTGGAAATGAATTGTAATAAGCCGAAAACCAATCTTCTTTTTGCGCTTGAAACAGGATGGAAGCCATTGCTGAAGTAGTAACTCTAGTTCCAGGAGAAAGGCCGCTACCATCTAAAATATTTAAGGCATTTTTATCAATTCCTTTAGCTGCCCAAAAATTAATAACTGATGATGCACCATTTCTTGTGCTTGGTGTTTTTCCTAATTTCCAGGCAATAGTTTTAAGTAATTGTTCGCCGTAAAGATTTATACTTTTTTTGTTAAACCAATACACAATCTCACTTAAATCTGGCGAACTAATCGTTGCTAATTTTTGAGCTATTGTTGGTACAGCGCCACCTTCTAAGTTTAATCGTCTTGCAGTTGTAGCTTCTTTAGTACTTGTAATATTTAATCTTGATAAGGTATCTTGTAAACGATATGCCGCATCATAAGCAGGGTCAGGTAGGGCCAATGAAATTCCAGCTTTACTGATACCCATTCCCCAAGTGCCACGCAGATAAGCTAAATTACTGTATGGAGGTAAAAAAGCATAAGCATTGTCTCCAGAACCTGATGAGCCAGTTTTAAGTTCGTTTACTATTTTTAAATATGGCATTGCTGGAACAACTTTTTGAATACTAACTTCTGATCCAGTACTTCCGCCAGGCTTTAAATGAATATCAAATTGATTTTCTCTCCAAGCCAGTGCCGAACTTCCTGCTCCATAATAGTTGCCCATATCTTGCCAAATCCAACCTTCGGGCATAGTTTGGGTGCCAAATAAACTATCATCTCCAATTACTGATCCATCTATTTTTTTAATTCCAGCAGCTTTAATTGCATTTACCCAAGCAGTTAAAACTACATTCTCTTTAGTTTGTTCGTAACGCCATGAACCTAAAGTTGGGTCGCCACTACCTGTAATAATTAAATCACCTTGTAAAGTTCCATCTGCTGTAATTTTACCACTGTAAGCTAATGTAGTTTGATATTTGAAATCTTTTCCCAAAACACTAAATGCAGTAGCCGATGTAATCGTTTTTAAAGTAGAAGCGGTAGCTAAACCAATGTTTTCATTTTTAGCAAAAATTACTTTTCCAGTTTGTGCATCAAGTACGCAAAGCGATGTAATGGCATATTTTGCTTGGGGATCATCTACTAAATTTTGGTAAGCCTGTTCTAATTTTGCAATTGGAAATTGAGCAAAGCTTGCTATTGAACAAAATAAAAGAAGGAGCTGGAGCTTAAAAATTTTCATACTATAAGGATTAATCAGTTATCAAACGAAGTTATACTAAAAAAGTGATGCATAAATACATCACTTCTAAATAAATTCACTGTTGAATTATATTATACCAATTCTTTTCTCACCAGATATTCGGCAATTTGAACAGCATTTGTAGCTGCACCTTTACGCAAATTATCAGCAACAATCCACATGTTTAAAGTATTTGGCATCGATTCGTCTCTACGAATACGACCTACAAAAACTTCATCTTTTTCATGTGCATCTTTTGGCATTGGATATTTTAAGTTGGCAATATCGTCTACCACAATAATGCCTTCTGTTTTTTCTAATAAAGAAGTCACTTCAGCTAAATCAAATTCATTTTCAAATTCGATGTTTACTGATTCTGAGTGACCACCCATTACCGGAATACGAACGGTTGTAGCAGTTAAACGAATATTTTCATCGCCCATAATTTTACGGGTTTCGTTTATCATTTTCATTTCCTCTTTTGTGTATCCATTTTCTGTAAATACATCAATTTGAGGAATAACATTTAAATCGATTTGGTATGGATAAGCCATTTCGCCATCAAAATTACCACTACGCTCATTCATCATTTGGTCAACAGCCTTAACACCTGTTCCTGTAACTGATTGATACGTAGAAACAACTACACGTTTAATTTTATATTTATCGTGTAATGGTTTTAAAGCAACTACCATCTGAATAGTGGAGCAATTTGGATTCGCAATAATTTTATTATCCAATGATAAAATATTTGCATTAACTTCTGGCACAACTAACGGAATGTTTGGATCCATTCTCCAAGCGGAAGAATTATCAATGACTGTTGTACCTGCTTCTTTAAAACGAGGAGCATGTTCTAAAGATGTATTTCCACCAGCAGAAAACAAAGCAATATCCGGGCGCATTCCAATCGCAGTATCCATGCTAACGATTGGAAACTGTTTACCCTTAAACGTAATTAACTTACCAACGCTCTTTTCAGAAGCAACTGGGATTAACTCTGTCAATGGGAAATTTCTTTCTTCCAATACTTTTAACATTACGGTACCTACCAACCCGGTGGCACCTACTACTGCAACTTTCATTTTTTCTCTGTTTTTTATTATATTTAGTAAATTCTTAATATCTACCAAATATGAGAAAAAGTTTACTTTTTTTAATGTTGCTGAGTGTTAAACTTACATTCGGCCAAGTTTCTGATGACTTTAGTGATGGAAATTTCACTGCAAACCCAAGTTGGCTAGGAAGTACATCACTGTTTAATATTAATGCTGCAAAGCAATTAAAGTCTTCGTTAAGTTCTACTGCTCAAACAGTTACCTTGTTTACTGCAAACACGTATGCCACAAATACGAAGTGGGAATGTACTGTACAATTGAGTTTTGACCCTTCGGCAACTAACCAGGCAAGAATTTATTTAATTTCTGATCAGCAGGATTTAAATGGGCCTTTAAATGGATATTTTGTCCAAATTGGAGAAAGCGGAAACATGGATAGTTATGATTTGTACAAACAAACGGGTACAACCATCAGCAAAATTATTGATGGCCCTTCAAAAATGAGAGTGGATGCAAATAATCTTTTAGCTCGTATTCGTGTAACCAGAAATGATGCTGGAAAATGGGAATTGTACACAGACATAACTGGAGGAACAACTTATGTGCTGGAAGGAAGTGCTACTGATTTAACGTTTACCAATTCGGACTGGTTTGGTGTATTTTGTAAATATACAGCCACAAGATCGAGTGGTTTTACCTTTGATGATTTTAGCATTACGGAATTAGTTCCAGATACCACACCACCGACTTTACTAAGTGCAAAAGTACTAGATGAACTAACTGTTGAAGCTATTTTTTCTGAACGATTGGAATCTTCTTCAGCCTTGATGGCTAGCAACTATGCGATTGCTAATTTGGGCAATCCAATTTCAATAACCGCTTCAACCTTGCCAAATGCTTACAATTTAACCTATGCTTCAGCTTTGCCAACTGGCGATTACAAGTTAGAAGTTAACAATGTAAAGGATTTGAAAGGAAATGCAATTGGCGCTAATAACAAAACTTCATTCTTTTATTTGAAACCATATACGCTAAAAAAAGGAGATATATTAATAAGTGAAATTTTAGTTAATCCTAGAGTGGGAGGTGTTGATTATATAGAAATTTACAATAACACAAATCAAATTTTAGATTTAGCAACACTACAATTAGCTAATGCTGATGTAAGCGGTAATCCGGCTAATATTAAAAACGTGAGTGCAACATCTTTATATATGCCTGCCAAAACATATTGGGTTTTAACGACTAAACCTGATGTAGTAAAGGAGCAATATAATGCAAAATTTCCTAACCAGTTTGTACAAATGAGCAGCTTGCCATCTTATAATAATGATAAAGGTGCTGTAATTGTAATGATATCTCAGGAAATCTTGGATCAATTGGATTATACTGAAAAAATGCACATTGCTCTTTTACAAAATGCAGATGGTGTGGCTTTGGAAAGAGTATCGTTTACTAAATCGTCTTCAGCAATGGGTAATTTTAAATCTGCAGCAGCCACAATTGGTTTTGGTACTCCAACTTATCGAAACTCACAAGAAGAAGATCTTACACATATTAAAAATAACGTAAGTTTAGCTAGTAAAACTTTTTCTCCAGATGGCGACGGCTTTGAAGATGCATTGCAAATTGATTACCAGTTTGTGAGCAATGGAAACTTAGCCAGCGTTAACATTTACTCAGATAAAGGAGTGCTGATTCGCAAATTAGAAAGAAATGCAACTATTGCAACTGCTGGAAGTTTTACGTGGGATGGAATGAACGATAATGGCCAACAAAGTAAGGTGGGTATTTACGTGATTAAGTTTGATGCTTTTGCCTTAGATGGTAAGGTAGAACACTTTAAGCAAACTTGTGTTTTAGCAGCAAAGCTAAATTAGCCGCTTAATAATCATAAATTTTTTTAAACAATATGAAAACGTGTTTGTTGTTTTTAAAAAAAGAGGTGATTATGAAATATGGAAAATTAATAGGGAAAATTCTTTCTCAAAAATCAAATAATAATGGCCAAGTGGCCGTAGCAATTGTTGCAGGTTTAGCTGCAGGAGCAATAATAAGTATGTTATTTGCGCCAGAAAGTGGTAAAGATGCACGTAAATTAATTGGTGATAGAGCTAAAGGCTTAGGAAGCAGTGCTAGAGATACTTACGCTGCATTAAGAAATAAAATTGTAGGTAACGATTTCGAAGAGCACAAAGATGGTGTTGCACCAGAAGTTCCACATTTTGTTCGTACACCAGTTAAAAAACGTAAATCAGATATTAGAGATATCATTCACGAAAGTCATGTTGAAGAACAACATACTAACCAATCAACAAACTAATTATTGGTTGATTAGTATGTAACTATTAGTTCACAATCAATTGATTTTATAACAATTGATTGTGAACGTAATTGAAACTAGTTTTGATGGAGCCTAATTCATCAGGCTTATAGTTAAATTCGTGTTCTACAAAATAATGTTTAACACCCGCCATTTTTGCACCACTAAATATCGATTTAAAATCAACAGCTCCTTGTCCAACTTCTGTATTTAAATCGTTTTTGGTTTTATCCATATCCTTTATGTGCCACATTGTAAAACGATGTTGGTGAGTTTTAAAAAGTGATAATGGATCAACTCCAGATCTTGCTACCCAATATAAATCCATCTCAAAATCGACAAGATTTTTATCTGTTTCAGTTAACAAAATTTCATATCCAGTAGTGTTACCAAATTTTGTAAATTCAAAATTGTGATTGTGGTAAGCCAATCTTAATCCAGATGCTTTACATAGAACGGCAGCCTCATTAAGTTTAGCAGCAATTTTCTTATAATCATCTGCTGATTTTCTCAACGAATCTCCTAAATACGGAACTGTTACATATTCACCTCCAGTAATATTTGCTGCTTCGATATATGATTTTAATTCATCGCTATTTTTACCTGCAATAAAATTATCCATTCCATAATGTCCGCTTGGAGCTACCATGCCATTAGCTTTTAATAAATTACTAAAAGCTTTTGCATCTAATCCCCAAAATTTATCTTTCACAGAATAACCATACGTTTCTACTTCTTTATATCCAATTGCGGCAACTTTTTCAATTATTCCTTTGATATCGTTTTTAATGATATCCCTTAAACTGTATAACTGCAAACCTACAGGATGCTTAGCAACAGGTGTACATGCAAATGATGGCGCTACCGCAACTGCAGCAGCTATTAATCCTGTTTGTTTGATAAAGGTTCTTCTTGAATTCATGAGGTTTACAATTAAATTTTAATTAGGCAGTAGCTTCTGGTTTAGTTTTATCATTAAATAAAACGGCGAATAATATAAATACAACAAATGCAATTCCGGCAGGGATAATCCAGATCATTTTCCAATTTTCCTCGCCACCAACTTTATACATTTCTGTAATTTGCCCTGCAACCATAAAGCCAATAAGCATGCCAATACCGTAGGTGGCTAGTGTAATTAAACCTTGTGCAGAACTTTTAAATCTCTCTCCAGCTTTAGAATTAGTATAAATTTGACCAGATACAAAGAAAAAGTCATAACAAATTCCATGTAATGCTATTCCAATTAATAACATAAAACTTAATTCCCCTGCATTACCATAAGCAAATAAAATGTATCTAACTGCCCATGCAAGCATACCTACAAGGATAGTTTTTTTAAACCCGAATTTTTTAAAGAAAATAGGAATAAACAAGAGAAAAATCACTTCAGAAGCCTGTCCGATTGTCATTTTTCCAGTTGGATTATCCACGCCTATTTTAGATAAAAACAAATTCGCATTTTGATAGTAAAATGCCAATGGAATACAGATTAAAATAGAGGAAACAAAAAAGATTAAGAAGTTTTTATCTTTTAAAAGTTTCAAAGCATCAAGTCCTAAAATATCAGATACGGTTACTTTTTCGCCTTTTGCAACTTTAGGTGGAGTTTTAGGAAGCATAAAACTAAATAACCCTAGTACTAAAGAAGCAATTCCAGCCATAAGGAAAGTATTTCTTAACAATCCAGCGGTAGTATTTTCTTGAGAATCCCAATGGAAAAAATAGCTAATTAATAATCCTGCTGCAATCCAGCCTAAAGTTCCCCAAATTCTAATGGTAGAAAACTCTTTTTCTGGATCCTGCATCTGATTAAAAGAGACAGAATTTACTAATGCCAATGTTGGCATATATAAAATCATATAACCAAGCACATAAGGATAAAATACTGCTATATCAGTTGCATTATACATCTGATACATTAAAATGGCTCCAACAATATGCAAAACACCTAAGATTTTTTCGGCATTAAAATATCGATCTGCAATTAATCCAATAATAAAAGGAGCAATGATAGCTCCCCACGATTGAGTTGAAAAAACCGAACCAGTTTCTGGACCAGATGCTTTTAAATTTGTTGCTAAAAATGTGCCTAGTGTTACAAACCATGCTCCCCAGATAAAAAATTCTAGGAACATCATGAAAGATAATTTAATGCGGGTTGTTGAGTTCATTTCTATGTTTGGTTAGATTTAGTTTTATAATTCTTTAATTGATATGTTTCTATACCACACTTCATCTCCGTGATCTTGCAACGAAATTTTTCCAGTTTTATAGGTTCCAAAACCTTCCCACTTAGCAAATTTACTTCCAGCAATTAAGGCTTTCCAATTGTCATCCCACATGGTGGTGTTTACTACTTTTACACCATTTAAAATGAAAGTTAATTTTCCATTATCACTAATAATTTCTGATTTATTCCATTCACCAACTGGTTTTACTGGTTCTACATCGCTTTTAACCATGTCATATAAATTTCCAGCCCTGTGTTTAGTTATTTTCCCATCAGGATGGCCGTCATTATCTAACACTTGCATTTCTGGACCTGTACTATACGTTTGACCGTATTTTGGGTCTTCGTGAATATAAAATATAACTCCGCTATTAGATTTTGGAGCAACTTTCCATTCTAATTTTAGATGAAAATTGGTATATTCTTTATTAGTTACTAAATCACCACCTCCATCTTTACCTTTTGTTTTTGGGTCTAAATGTATAGCGCCATCTTGAACTTGCCAAGCACTTCCAACTGTGGTTTTTCCATAGGTATGCCAACCCGATGTGGTTTTTCCATCAAAAAGTGGAGTAAAACCTTTTTTTGCTTTTGTGGTTTGAGCAGTAGAACTGCAACCCATAACCACTAATACTAATCCCGATATGATATACTGTTTCATTTTATTAAATTTAATGTTCCGCAATTAAGCACCTAACGTCCAACCTTTACGGTACTCTCTTTTTACAAATTGGTTTACTTCATCAAAGTTGGTTACTTTCATATTGTCATTATCCCACAATAATTTTTTGTACCTGCCAGGATAAATTGTTTTACCTTCTGCATTTTTACCTTGAATATCTGCTGCACGTATAGCAAGATTAGCCATTAACAACGCTTCAGTTAATGGACCAGCAATTTCAAATGGCGAACTCAATTCATTTTTACCATAACCTGCAATAGCAGCTTCAACCCATTGTGCGTAATGTCCATCCGCTTCGCCTTTAACACGAGCAAATTTCTCTTTTACTTTGATATCTGCATTTTTAGATAAAGGCAACAAGCGTGGGTTTGCACTATACGTGCTACTCATCATTTTACCTTTTGTGCCGATAAATAAAGTTCCGTTTCCACCATCGCCAAAAACTTCATTTGCACCTAATTCTTCTGGCCTCTCAGGTTGTATACCTCCATCCATCCAATGTACTGTGACTTCACCTTTGGTTTTAGGAGTTTTAGGAAATTTTAAAGTTACATGGCTAGAAGGAGGGCAGCTATCAGGGAAATATCCACGTTTAAATTCATCAACATACACCGAACCTACGCTCGCTTGAACTTCAGTTGCATATTTTAATCCTAAAACACTGAATGGAGCTTCTAGTAAGTGACAGCCCATATCGCCCAATGCACCAGTTCCGTAATCCCACCATCCACGCCAGTTAAATGGCACTAATTTATCTACATAATCTTTATAAGGAGCAGTTCCTAACCATAAATCCCAATCTAGTTCTTTAGGAATGTCGGCTTTATTTGCCGACCATGGAATACCTTGTGGCCAAACAGGTCTGTCCGTCCAAGCGTAAATTGTATGTACATCACCAATTAAACCAGCATCGTACCACTCTTTCATTTGTCGCGGGCCATTATTTGAAGCACCCTGATTACCCATTTGAGTAACCACTTTATATTGTTTAGCTGCAGCTGTTAAAGTGCGAGCTTCAAAAATATCGTGTGTAAGTGGTTTTTGTACATATACGTGTTTGCCCAATTGCATTGCGGCAAGTGTTTGTATGGCATGATTATGATCAGGAGTTGAAACGGTAACCGCATCAAAATTTTTATGCTCTTTATCGAACATTTCTCTCCAATCTTTATAGAATTTAGCTTTAGGAAAACGTTTAACACTATTTGCCGCCCGACGAGTATCTACATCACATAAATAAGCAATATCAGCTTTGCCACTTTCAGATATTAAACGAAGATCTGAATCACCTTTACCGCCAACGCCTACACCAGCAACAATTAGCCGATCACTTGGTGCTAAAAATCCTTTACCGCCCAAAACATGACGAGGAACGATCATAAATGCAGCTGATGCAATTGCTGTGGTTTTTAAAAAACTACGTCTACTGCTTGCTTCTGACTCTTTTTTTGCCTTATCCATTTTAAAATTTTTAAAGGTTAATCTTATTTTTTCAGCGTTAAAATATATTTTACCATTGATTTGGCTTCGTCATTTGTTATTTTAGTGTGTGGTGTCATTGGAATATTTCCCCAAACACCTTTACCGCCTTTCACAATTTTATCGGCTAATAAATTTATATTTTCATCTGTAGAAGGATATTTTGCTGCAATTTCTTGGTAAGCTGGACCGATTAATTTATCTTCTTTATGATGACAACCGATACAATCTGATTTCACAATCAATAATTCTCCTGGTTCCATTGCTGGCTTAGATTCGCTTGAAGCAGGAGTGGTGGTCGAAGCTGTTTCTGAATTAGAAGTTGAGCCACCACATGCAGCTAATAAAAAGGTAATTGCGCTTAAAAATAAAAGTGTTTTTTTCATCTGTGTTAGTATTATATGCCTAAAATATTCTTGTTAAAATTTGCGTCCCCACCTGCCGATGCGAAATCATCAAATGCTTTATTGGTAACTGGTATGATGTGATTTTTGATAAATTGAGCACCTTCTCTTGCGCCAGTTTCCGAATCTTTAATACAACATTCCCATTCCATTACTGCCCAGCCTTTGTAATCGTATTGAGCTAATTTGCTAAAAATGCGTTTAAAATCTACTTGTCCATCGCCAGGAGAACGGTATCTACCAGCTCTGTTTGCCCAACTTTGGTAACCGCCAAACGTTCCTTGTTTACCTGTCGGATTAAATTCTGCATCCTTAACATGAAATGCTTTTATTCTTTCATGATAAAAATCGATGTATTGAATATAATCTAATTGTTGTAATACAAAGTGCGAAGGATCGTACAATAAGCAGGCTCTTGCATGGTTATTTACTTTGGCTAAGAACATTTCGTAAGTTTCCCCATCAAATAAATCTTCTCCCGGGTGAATTTCATAACAAACATCCACGCCACAATTATCAAACTCATTTAAAATTGGTAACCAACGTTTTGCTAATTCTGTAAATCCATCCTCAACCAATCCCTCTGGCCGTTGTGGCCATGGGTGAAAAGTATGCCATAATAAAGAACCGCTAAAAGTTGCATGCGCTTTTAAACCCAAATTTTGAGAAGCTTTAGCAGCATATTTTAATTGCTGCACCGCCCATTCTGTTCTTGCTTTGGGGTTGTTTTTAACCTCATCTGCCGCAAAAGCATCAAATAATTGATCATATGCTGGATTAACAGCTACTAATTGTCCTTGTAAATGTGTAGAAAGCTCGGTAATTACTAGCCCATAAGAAGCTACTTTTGCAGTCAATTCATCAGCATAGGTTTTACTTTCCGCAGCTAATTTTAGATCAATAAATCTCTTGTCAAGAGTTGGCATTTGAATGCCTTTAAAACCTAAGTTAGCGGCCCATTTGCATATTCCATCTAACGAATTAAATGGGGCTTCATCTCCAATAAATTGGGCTAAAAATACGGCTGGTCCTTGTATTGTTGTCATTCTTTTTAAATTTTAAAATCGTACCATTTCTGATCAGATTTACTTGAAGCTACCACATTTTCTATAAAAGCCATTCCACGAACACCATCTTCTGCATTAGGAAAATCAAGCATTTCTGCTGAAGGCTTTTCTCCATTTTGTTTAGCCATTAAGGTTAATGCAAAATTCTTATAGATATTGGCAAATGCTTCTAAATATCCCTCTGGATGACCTGAAGGTGTTCTTGTATTAAATTTAGCAACGGCTGATAAATAATTGTTGCCCGTTTTATAAACTTGTGTTGGTTGGTCAAGCCATTTAATAAGTAAGGTATTTGGCTCTGCCTGATGCCACTCTAGTCCACCTTTTTCGCCATAAATTTTAATTTTTAGAGCATTTTCTTCTCCAGCGGCGATTTGAGATGCCATTAATGTTCCGTTTGCACCATTGTTAAATCTCAATAGTACATTTCCATCATCATCCAACGCTCTGCCTTCTACAACACAATTTAAATCGGCACAAATTTTTTCAATTTGTAATCCCGAAATATATTCTGCTAAATGAGCTGCATGTGTACCAACATCAGCCATGCAACCGCTAATGCCACTTTTTTTTGGATCAGCTCGCCAAGCTGCCTGTTTATTATCAGCAGATGCTGGCATACTTAACCAACCCTGCGGATACTCTACACAAACTTTTCTGATTTTACCAAACGCCCCATCTTTTACCATTTGTTTTGCATGTTTCACCAATGGATAACCAGAATAGGTGTGAGTTAAGCAGACCAATAATCCAGTTTCTGTAGCTTTTTGCTGTAATGCTTTTGCTTCTGCTAATGTTAAGGTAATAGGTTTATCAATTACCACATGAAATCCATTTTCGAGCGCTAACATAGCTGGTTCGAAATGAACATTATTTGGCGTAACAATGCTTACAAAATGCATTCTTTCCGATTGAGGAAGTTTGCTTTCTGCTTTAATCATTTCTTGATAGTTGATATATATTCTATCTTCTGGCAAGAATAGTTCTTTTCCAGAGGAAATTGCATTTTCAGGATTAGCACTTAACGCACCGCAAGACAACTCAATTAAACCATCCAAACCTGCAGCCATGCGATGAACGGCGCCAATGAAAGCACCTTTTCCACCGCCAATCATCCCCATTCTTATTTTTCCTGTAGTCATTAAATATTGCCTTTTTTCAATTCAGTAACCGCAAAATCACATGCTCTTGCAGTTAAAGCCATATAAGTTAATGAAGGATTTTGACAAGCTGTTGAAGGCATACATGAACCATCAGTTACAAATACATTTTTAACTTCATGCATCTGATTCCATTTATTTAGCACTGAAGTTTTAGGATCTAAACCCATTCTTGCTGTTCCCATTTCGTGAATAGCCATACCTGGCATAGAACCATTATCGTATGTTTTAACATTTTTAATCCCGGCATCTTCTAACATTTCAGCCGCGTCGTTCATCATATCTATACGCATTTTAGCTTCATTGTCTTTAAACTCACAGTCGATAGCCAACACCGGTTGACCCCATTTGTCTTTTTTAGATTTGTCGATATACACTCGGTTTTCGTGGTATGGAAGTGATTCTCCAAAACCGCCTAAACCCATACTCCAAATTCCAGGTGTACTAATTAAATCTTTAAAATCTCCACCAAAAGCTAATTCAGCAATATCATTATGCCATCCAGAACGACTTGCACCTCCTTGATATCCAAAACCACGAACATAATCGCGTTTATCGTTACCTACATTTCTATAACGTGGAATGTAAACACCATTTGCTCTTTTTCCATAGGTATATTTATCATCAAAACCTTCTGCTTGGCCAGAAGCTCCGCAACGGAAATGATGATCCATTAAATTATGACCTAATTCGCCACTACCATTCCCTAATCCATTTGGATGTTCTGGTGATGTTGAATTTAATAACAAGAATGTACTACCTAAAGTAGAACCATTCACAAAAACTATTTTGGCAAAATATTCAATATGCTCATTAGTTTCCGAATCGATAATTCTAACCCCTTTCGCTTTTTGCGTTTCCTTGTCGTAAATAATTTCGTTTACTAAAGAAAAAGGCCTCAATGTTAAATTCCCCGTAGCTACTGCTGCTGGTAAAGTAGATGATTGTGTGCTAAAGTAAGCTCCAAAAGGGCAACCGCGACTACATAAATTTCTATACTGACAACTTCCTCTTCCACCATGTTCTACTGTTAAATTTGCAGTGCGACCCATGGTCATAATACGACCTCTGTTGTATTTTTTTTCTATGCGTTCTTTTACAGATTTTTCCACGCAATTCATTTCCATTGGAGGTAGAAAATGTCCATCTGGGAAATGTGGATAGTTTTCATTTGAACCGCTAATCCCAGCAAATTTCTCTACATAATCATACCATGGAGCAATGTCTTTATAGCGAATTGGCCAATCTACACCATGTCCGTCTTTTGCATTTTCTTCAAAATTAAGGTCACTTAAACGGTAACTCTGACGGCCCCACATTAATGATTTTCCACCGACGTGAAAACCACGATACCAATCGAACCTTTTTATCTCAGTATAAGGGCAATCTAAATCATTTACCCAAAAACTTTCATTAAATTCTTGGTAAGGATAATCTCTTTTTTGTACAGGGTGAGATGCTTTTTGCGCTTCTGTTAACCTTCCGCGGTGCTCAAATTCCCAAGGCTTTTTCATTGCCGTGGTATAATCTTTAATATGTTCTATATTTCTACCACGTTCTAGTAGGAGCACTTTTAACCCTTTTTCTGTTAATTCTTTTGCTGCCCATCCACCACTAATCCCAGATCCTACAACAATTGCATCATATGTGTTTTGTGCGGTTGCTTTTGTATTTAAATTCATTATAAAATGATAATAAGGTTTATGCCCAAACTCTTTGACCAGGTTTAAGGTCTACACATCCATCGTAACGACCAGGTATTTGTACATATTCATAAGCTTGCGTAGCGCCAACTTCTGATGTAAAATAACCTAGCATCGTTAAATCTCTTGCAATGGCAAAAAACTGTGGTGTAGTTTTCTGAGGGTCTTTAACAGCGGTTGGATTAGCTCTCTCTTTCTCTGGCTTATTTCTTTCGATATCCATTTCTAGTTTCATAGCTTTTTCATTAGCGTCACTTTCTACTTTTTGAGCAGCTACAGTTTCATCTCTAACTTTAGTAATTAGTTGCTCTCTTTCTTTCACTGAAATTTCAAGAAATGATTTTCCGAAGTCCTTTTTAGATCTTGTTTCAATATTTTCTAAACCTTTTACAAAAGCTTTCTGTGCATCTTCAGGATAACATTCTTTTATCATCATTGAAATGAATGGTCCGACGTTGGCAGCTTTTGCACCTGGAGATTTTGCAGTTGTAGGGATGATGATATCAGCTATCTCTGAAATTAGTTTTTCTTGGTCTGAGGTAAATAAGTTTTCACTATTTTTTCCAGGTTCATTGCAGCTATCAAATAAAGTGGCAATTGTTGTGGCTGATAGGGCTCCACCAATTAAAAAAGCTACACTTTTTACGGCTTCTCTTCTGTCCATATGATTTGGTTAGGTTTTTATGTTCCAAAGGAACTCCATTGGAGCAATTAAATTAAGTAAAATATATCAACATAAAGAACCTCATCTTAAAATATATAAAGATTTTAGCTTTTAATATTGTACAAAATACACTTAGGGGTACTGTAAGGCAAATAAGACTTTGTAAAAATTAGTTTACATAATAAAACGTTTTACTTATTAACACATTTGCAGATTTTTTTACCTTTGCTGCATTACCCACATTTTATGATCGAAAAAATATTAGTACTTGGCTCTAATGGGCAAATTGGTACCGAATTAGTTACAGCTTTACGTAAGGGTTATGGAAATGATAATGTTGTTGCATGCGATATCCGTAGGCCTGATTATGAAACAAAAAATGCCGGTCCTTTTGAATTTGTAAATGTATTAGACAAGGAAATTTTAAAAGAGATTTTTCAAAAATATAAACCAACGCAAGTTTATTTGCTAGCTGCACTTTTATCAGCCACAGGCGAGCAGAATCCAAAATTAGCTTGGGATTTGAATATGAATGGTTTGCTAAATGTGTTGGATTTAGCACTGATATATAAAACGGCTAAAGTATACTGGCCAAGTTCAATTGCCGTTTTTGGTCCAAATTCTCCAAAAGATCATACACCACAATATTGCACCATGGATCCAAATACGGTTTATGGTATTAGTAAACTGGCTGGCGAGCGTTGGTGTGAATATTACAATCAGAAATATAATTTAGATGTGAGAAGTATTCGTTACCCTGGATTAATTAGTTGGAAAGCGGCACCAGGCGGAGGAACAACAGATTATGCAATTCATATTTTTCATGAAGCTTTAAAAAAAGGAAGTTATTCATCGTTTTTATCAGCTACAACAGAATTGCCAATGATGTATATGGATGATGCAATTCGCGGAACAATAGAATTGATGGATGCTCCGGCAGAAAAAATTTCTATTCGTTCAAGTTATAATTTTGGCGGAGTTAATTTTACACCAGAAGTATTAGCCGCAGAAATTCGTAAACATATACCAGATTTTAAATTATCTTATACAGAAAATGATCCACGTCAGGAGATAGCTAATAGTTGGCCAAAATCAATTGATGATAGCTTTGCTAAAAAAGATTGGGGTTGGAAACCTGAATTTGATTTATCAAAAATGACGGAAGACATGTTAACGAATTTAAAAAAGGGATAAAACCAACTAAAAGCAGAATAAAGTATTCAATACTATAAATAATGGGAAGAGCATTCGAATTTAGAAAAGAAAGAAAATTTAAACGTTGGGCCAAAATGGCCGTTCAGTTTACCCGTATTGGTAAAGATATTGTAATGGCGGTTAAAGATGCCGGCGCAAATCCTGAAACAAACTCTCGTTTAAGAACAGCAATGCAAAATGCAAAAGCTGTAAATATGCCTAAAGATAGGGTAGAAGCTGCAATTAAAAGAGCTTCTGATAAATCACTGGCGAATTATGAAGAACTGGTTTATGAGGGCTATGCTGCACATGGTGTTGCTGTCTTGATTGAAACTGCAACAGATAATACCAACCGCACAGTAGCAAATATTCGTAGTTATTTTAATAAGACTAATGGAACTTTAGGCAAAACTGGTTCACTAGACTTTGTGTTTAATCGTAAATCTATTTTTAGGTTCGTACCTGCGGAAGACTTAGATTTAGAAGAACTAGAATTCGAATTAATTGATGCAGGTTTAGAAGAGTTATATGTAGAATCTGATGAAGAAGGTAATGATATTGCAGTAGCTCAAGGTGCTTTTGAAAATTTTGGCTCGTTACAAAAGGCTTTAGAAGAAAAAGGAATTGAGTTAAAGAGTTCTAAATTAGAGCGCATTGCATTATCACATCATGCAGTTTCTGAAGAACAGGCAGTTGATGTATTAAAGCTGATTGATAAGTTAGAGGAAGATGATGATGTTCAAGCTGTTTACCATAATATGGCAGAATAATAATTGAAAATTAAAAGAAAAGGCTTCGAATATTCGAAGCCTTTTCTTTTATAGTTACTGTTGTTTACTAAATAACCAAGGAATTAAATTAGGTTCTGCAAATGTAGAATCCCAACTGTTATGATTGGCTTTTAAGTAGATGGTGTATTTTGGCTCATGCCCTAATTTCTTTAATTCTCTATACACATTGTAAGATAATTGTGGATTTACAACATCGTCCAATCCTCCATGGAAGATCCATAAAGGCACATTTTTATATTTTTTTGCATTTGTAGGATTATCGCCTCCACAAATCGCGAATGCAGCGGCAAAGAGGTGTGGCTTTCTTCTCAAAATTTCAAACGTTCCCATTCCGCCCATAGATAAACCCCCTACATAAACTTTATTTTTATCAACAAAAGATTGATTTACGAATTGATCGGTTAATTTTAGTAAAAGCGCCATCGATTTTGTAGGTTCACCGCTTTTTTGAAAAGTGAAAAAACGTTTACCACTTACTTCTTCGATTTCTACATTAGACCAATAGCTATTCTCGGCACATTGAGGAAAAATAACAATAGCAGGATAGTTTTTTCTAAATTCATCTGTTAAAAATAACTTACCGCCATGTGTTAACTGTTTTTCATTATCGTTTCCTCTTTCGCCACTTCCATGTAAGAAAAAAACAACAGGATATTTTTTTGTAGCATCAAAGTTTTCAGGATATAAAATTCTGTACTTCAATGTATCATTAGCAAAAACGAAATTCTCTTTTTTATACTTTGATATATCTTGAGCAAATGCTGAAAAAAGTGTTAAACAGCAAATTAAGAAAGGGATTATTTTTTTCATTATTTAACTAATTTAAAGTCAGCTTCTTTTACATCTCTAACATTTGGTCCAACAAATACTTTAAAATCACCGGGTTCAGCTACAAATTTAAGCTCACTGTTGTAAAATTTCAAATCTTGTTCAGTTAGGTTAAATGTAACTATTTTGCTTTCACCAGGCTGTAATTTAATTTTTTGAAATCCTTTTAGCTCCTTAACAGGTCTGGTACTAGTACCAATTAAATCACGAGTATACAGTTGAACTATTTCTTCGCCAGCCAAATTACCAGTATTAGTTACTGTTATCGTAGCCGTTATTTTCTGACCAGGTTTTAATGTGTTCGAACTCAGTTTTAAATCGCCGTAGGTATAGGTAGTATAGCTTAACCCAAATCCAAAAGGGTATAATGGCTCATTACTTACATCTAAATAATTTGAACGGAAACGATAAAACCAATTTTGCTCTGCTAAAGGTCGACCAGTGTTTTTATGGCTATAATACAATGGAATTTGTCCAACATTTTGAGGGAAAGTTACAGTTAGTTTCCCTGAAGGGTTTGCATCCCCAAATAAGACATCCCCAATTGCTCTGGTTGCTTCAACACCGCCAAACCAAACATTTAAAATTGCAGGAACATTCTCACTTTCCCACTTCAACGTCATTGGTCTGCCTGCAAATAGAACCAACACCACAGGTTTGCCAGTTTTTAATAAAGCTGCCAATAATTTTCGTTGTGTTTCAGGAATTCCGATATCTGTACGACTTGAACTTTCTCCACTCATTTCAGATGCTTCGCCTAAAGCTGCAACAACAACATCTGATTTATTAGCAGTTTTTACGGCCTCAGCAATTATTTCTTCTTCAGGTCGATTATCTCTTGGGATATCCCTGCCATGAGCTGTTGCCCAAGCTTGTTGATTTGCATCTGCGATTAAGTTTGATCCCAATGCATGCAAAATTTTCACATTTTTACCTGCCACTTCTGTTAAACCTTGCAATAAAGTTGGCACATTCGCTAAATCAGCATTTACACTCCAAGTCCCAGGCATATTTGAGCTTGTGTTAGCCAAAGGGCCAATTAAAGCTATTGTTCCCGATCTTTTTAAGGGTAAGGTTTTATTATCATTTTTTAACAAGACAAAAGTTTTGGTTGCTGTTTCTCTAGCGAATTTTAAATTAGCAGGAGTTAAGATCTCGGTTTTAGCACGTTCTTCGTTACAGTATCTAAAAGGATCCTCAAATAAACCTAATTTATATTTTGCCTCTAAAATTAAGCGACAAGAGTTGTTTATTTGAGCAATAGTTACTTTGCCTTCTTTTAACGATTGCTTTAAGGTAGATAAATAACCTTCACTCACCATATCCATATCAGTACCTGCTTTGAGTGATAAAGCAGAAACAGTTTTTAAATCACCTAAACCATGATTGACCAATTCACTTACGCCGGTATAATCTGAAGCCACAAACCCCTTAAATCCCCATTGTTTACGTAAAACATCTGTTAAGAGCCATTTATTAGCAGTTGCAGGTACACCATTAATGTCATTAAAAGAAACCATAAAACTTCCAGCTCCAGCATCAAGCGCAGCTTTGTAAGGGGGTAAGTAATCGTTATACATTCTGTCCAAACTCATATCAGTCGTATTATAATCTCTTCCGGCTTCTGAGGCACCATATAATGCAAAATGTTTTACACAAGCCATAATGGTGTTGTATTTAGATAAATCATCGCCTTGATATCCTTTAACCATTACTTTGGCAATTTGCGAACCTAGATAAGTATCTTCACCACTTCCTTCAGCAATTCTTCCCCATCGGGCATCACGAGCAACATCCACCATAGGTGAAAATGTCCAGTTTAAACCATCGGCACTAGCTTCAATTGCAGCAGTACGAGCAGTTTTCTCAATTAAAGGTAAGTCCCAACTGGCAGCTAGAGCTAAAGGAATTGGGAATGTAGTTTTATAACCATGAATTACATCCTGCCCAAAAATTAAAGGAATTTTTAAGCGACTTTTCATGGCAATTTCTTGAGTTTTACGAATTTTCTCCGGAGTTGTCATGCTGAAAATTCCTCCAACATTGCCTTTTGCAATTTTAGCTTCTACATCAGTACTTACAGCAGCACCTGTTGTAGCTTCTCCGCCAGTAACTAAATTTAATTGACCAATTTTTTCATCGACGGTCATTTTTGACAGCAAGTTATTTATGAATGTATCCATTTTTTGCTGCGCAGGATTTACTGTTTTCTTTTGCTGAGCAGAAATAGAATTTGAGATAAGAGCGGCTAATAAAAGAAGGTAGCTGAATTTTTTCATTGTATTGTGTTTTGTATTCAAATTTTATTTTTTGTAAGTGAAGCCAAGTTTGTCTAAGCCTGTTTGAACTTCCGGGCAACTCATAAATAAGTTCCATAATAACCCAGTTCTTCCATTTTCAATCATGATTATTATAGGGCCTTGATCAATGCCTAAATATCTTTTAGGATACCAATTTGCTGTTTCGCTATAGGCATCATAAAATCCATATTCACCCCAAACTTTGTCGCCTAAATCTTCATATAAATGTCTAATCATTTTCATTGATTCATTAGGTGTATATGGATAAGAAGCTAGCGCTGCGGTTGGAGAAATTACCCCTAAGTCATTTGAAGGGCTATGTGCAGAATATCCGTTTACAGAATAGCTTGCGGTAAAACCCCAAGAATCTGCGCCATATCCTTTGTACTTTTTAGGGTTTTCTAGGGCATAATCGTAATGAATTAAGGCATGATTTGTATTTTCTTTCCAATAATCTGCATATCGATCTTTTAATCCTTTTGGATTTAATCCTAAATAAGAATATTGAGCCCAAAATAAAGGGCCAACATTATTTTTTTCGCCATTATGTGCTAATTTGATCTCATGACCGTACAACTTGAAGTCTGTGTTGATACCGCCACTTTTAGCCCAGCCCTTATGGTAAACTTCTGCAGGAATGGTATGAGTAGGAGAGGCTGCAGCCATAATGTACATTATTAAACATTCATTATAACCCGTAACTGGAAAATTCATTTTCCAACCAATATTAGGCGACCAATGCCAATACAATACATTTTTTCCGCCGTTGCGATACCAATCAAAATCTACTTCTTTCCATAATTTATCTATTTGTGCTGCTAGGGCTTTTTCTTTCTCATTACCATCTTTAAAGTATTGGCGAACACAAATTAATCCTTGCATTAAAAATGATGTTTCAACTAAATCTCCACCATCGTCATTTTTTCCAAAAGGTTTTACTTTTCCAGAGGGATAAATCCAATGTGACCAAGCTCCGTGAAAGCGATCTGCTTTTTGGAGGAAATCTACGTTCTTTTGTAAACGCTCAAAGCCCTGTTCTCGGGTAATAAATTTGCGTTCGATAGCAACCAAAATTGACATTACTCCAAATCCGGATGCTCCTGTGGCAATAACATTCTTGTCATTTTGTTCGTAAATATTATCACTATGGTATCTCTCTCTTGCTAAACCTGAAATAGGTTCTGCACCATCCCAAAAATAATTAAAGGTTTGTTTTTGGACTAAGGTTAATAATTCTTCGTCACTCAATTTTTTCTTGACGACAGTATTTCCTTGCTGCAGATTACAACTGCTTAGTATTAAAAGTAAAATTGATATAGAGATAAATTTCATTTGTGTTCTTTGAGTATAGAGGATTGATTTTATAAATTTGGACTAGTAAAGCCTAAGCCTTTCATTCCCATTTTTATTTCTGGTGCGCTCATAAATAAATTCCAAAGCAATTTAGTGCGATGGTTTTCTATCATGATGATAATCGGTCCCTGATCTATTGCTAATGTTGATGAAGCAAACCATGGGTCGTTTAATTTAAAGGCATCTACAAAACCATAGTCTTTCCAAATTTTATCACCTAGTTTATAATAGAAAAATTTAAGTGCCGCCATCGATTCTGTTGGTGTATAAGGGAAAGATGACAAGGCTGCAGTCGGAGCAATTACGCCCAAATCATTCGATGGAGAACTAGCTGCATATCCATTTGGAACGTCACTAGCGGTAAGTCCCCAACATTCAGCACTGTAACCCACATTTTTTGCGGGATTTGCAACACAATAGTTGTAATTAATTAAGGTATGTGCTTTAGTTTGGGTTTCATAATTAGCATAAGTATCCACTAAACCCATTGGATTTACACCTAAAAAAGTATAGTGTGCTAGGAATAACGGTCCACCATTTGCCACACCCAAAGGCAATTGTACACCGTAATATGTATTTCCGTTTTTCATTGCACCACTTCTTGCCCAACCTAAATCATAAACTGATTTTGGAATGGAGTAAGTAGGTGATGATGCCGCCATGATATAGGTGTTTAGCGCTTCATTCCATCCTTGTAATGGTAAATTCATATCCCAATTATAGGTCGGGCTCCAATGCCAATACAATACATTTCCACCATCTTTTCTAAACCAAGACCATTCAACTCCGTTATAAAGATTGGTAATATCGTTTCTTAAGGTAGTTTCTGCCGCATCATTACCAGTAAAATATTGTCTAGCGGTAATTAGACCTTGCATTAAGTAAGAAGTTTCGACTAAATCGGCACCATTGTCTTTTGTACTGAAAGGAATTACTTTCCCAGTATTTCCGTCTAACCAATGTGAATAAGCTCCATGAAAGCGATCTGCATTTTTTAGAAAAGCTACAATTTTTTGCAGTCGAGCTAGACCTTCTGCTCTCGTGATAAAATTTCTACTAATCCCAGTTACAATGGCCATAACGCCAAATCCGGATCCTCCTGTTGTTACAACATCTCCAGAAGTATTTCTTTCTCTTGCTAAGCCACTAGTCGGATGCCCAAAATCCCAAAAATATTTGAAAGTTTGTTTTTGAACTAAAGTGAGAAGTTCATCATCAGTAATTCGAGGAAATTTGTCTGTGTTATCAAGCCCTGAAACTAATGTAATATTAACAGGGTTGATTAAATTCCCTCCACTAGCAGATTTTAATTGATCGTTAACTGAAAGAGTATAAGTGCCAAACGAAGCTAAGTTATCTTTAGGACTTATATTAACTACTTTGTTGTCATCTTCATAAGTAGTGATGATAGTAATAACTGTTCCAGAAGCATCTTTAAATATGATGCTATTTTTTACTGTTGTTGGGTTTACTGGCTCGGTAAAGTTAAATTTTATAACTGGTTTAGGGCTAAGATTGATATACTTTAAAGTACCATTATTACTGCCATTAACAGTGAAATATAAAGATGTGTCTTTATTTATTGGATTATCAGAGCCTTTTTTTTTGCAAGAATACAACGCACATGCAACAATAATAGCCAACAAATAAAATTTACCATTAGTAAAATAGTTAGACAACTTCATATAATTATGTTATCGGAGTGAAAAAGGACACAGCATTTCAAACTGTGCCCTTATTAATTATTTACCTGCTTTACCTAAGTTGTAAAGCGCTTTGATGCTTGCGTCTTGAAGAACCGTGTTATATATACGTAATTCATCTACACTACCTGTCATAGCCGCAAAATCAGCTGCTGACCCTGCTATTTCCTTTCCGGGAATATTATTATAATGGGCCCCAATAATAAATTCGCTAGGTTCGTAAGCCTTAAAAATATTATTGCCAGTACCACGGCTATTATAAGAACCTATATCTTTTCCATCAGCCCAAACTTTAAATATTCCTGTAGTGCCATTATAGGTTAATACCAAATGTGTCCAAGCATTAGCGCCAAATGCTGGAGATAAATTAGCATTCAAATTATCTTGGCTACCACCACCTAGTGTAGTAAATCTAGGTCCTATTCCTAAAAAAGTAGTAGAAGTACTATTTGTATTTAACCTATAATCTAAGCTGCCTAAAAAATTGTTAGGGCGAGCAATTGTCATCAACATTGTTTTTTTAGAACCATTGTTGGTAATTTGCACCCAAGAGCTAATTGTAAAGTTTTTTAAAGCATCAGTCTTTAAAGCATCAAATTGCTTAGCATAATATAGGTATCCAGCGGTTAATTTTAAAGCTTTACCCTTTACACCAGTTATAAAACTGGCATTAGCTGTGTTTGTTGGAGCAGAATTCGATTTCAATTCATTGTTTGTGTCATCAAATGACCAATAAGCAACTAAATTGCTACTGTAAACTTCATCAGCATTGGCATAGCCATCAATTTTTCCTGCATAGCTTGAAGCATCAACATCTGATAAGTTGTTTGGGTTGCCATCTTTTTTACAGGCTACTATCATTAAGCTTGAGACAAGCAGAATAATTATTTTATTTAATTTAGTGAATTTCATATCAAAATGATTAATTATAACCAAAGTTTTGTGTTAATACGTTTTTACTTAAATCTATTTGTGTTAGAGGGATAGGTAAATATTTATCTCTATCAAAACTGAATGCTGTTTTACCTGCAGCGCTCATTGCAGCCTGAGCTGTAGTAGCTCCCCATCTTATTAAGTCGAAGAAACGATCATACTCCATTGCTAATTCTATTCTTCTCTCATGCTGTATAATTGTTCTAAGTGCTGTTTGGTCTGTAACAGTAATATCTGGTAATGTGCCAGCAGGTGCACCACGTCTTGCTCTTTCTCTAACACTATTTAGCGCAGTTAAGGCAGCTGTTGTGTTTGTTGCTCCACCAAGTTCGTTGGCGGCTTCAGCATACATCAATACCACATCTGCATAACGTAGAATGCGAACATTCATCCAATAGCCAAATCTGTGACCAACCGAGGCTCTGATAGCTGGGTTAGTATAAACTTTGTTATTATATCTAGGGTTAGGTAAACCTACTGGTAGTGTTTCTCCATAAATTGTTTGACGAGGATTTCCTGCAGTGCTAGTATAAAGAATAGTTCTTTCTCTACGAGGGTCATTTGTCTCATAAGCAGCTTCTAACTGTACACTCGGAGTATTCCATCCCCAACCTAAATCCCAAATACCTGAACCTCTAATGCCTTGATGACTGGTTAATTGAATGCCATTTGCTGTTGGTACAGCCGCACTAGCAGTTGCTTGTACTTCAAATACAGATTCTTTACTGTTTTCACCTTCTTCTCTAAAAACCTTATCATAAGAAGTAGATAGGTCATACTGGCCAGAAGTCATTACGGCATTTGCAGAGGCCATGGCCATACCCCATTTTTGTTGAGTTAAATATACTTTTGCAAGCATACCATTTGCAGCACCTTTTGTTAAACGGCCAACAAATTTTGATGGCCAAGAAGCTGGTAAGTTAGCCGCAGCGAATTGAAGGTCGGCTTCAATAAAGGTATAGATTTGAGCAGGAGTGCTTTGTGGTATATTACTATCTGAAGCCCCAACTACTTTGTCAACCAGAGGTACTCTGCCAAAAAGTCTAACCAACATGAAATAAGCATAGCCCCTAATAAATTTGGCTTCTGCTTGTGCTTGAATTTTTGCACCGTCTGTAGCAATAATATCCTTATTGTTTTCTACTTGATCTAATACTAAGTTAGCTTTTGAAATCATATTGTAATATCCTGTCCATAAGGCATTACATCTGCCGTTTGTAGGGACAATGGAGAAATTGTCCATCCCAATAACATCAGCTCCACCATCTGTAGGAGTACTACCTTTATCAGCATCATCACTCCTAATACTGGTAGCTACTAGGAACCCATCAACATGCACATTGTAAGAACGTAATTCATTGTATGCTCCAAAAACGTATTGGTCATATGGATTATCACCTGCACCATTTGCAAACGGATAAGTTTCTGTAGAATATGACCCTTGTTTTTGTGTATCTAGAAATTTTTTGCAACCAGATGCCATGATGGCAATAACAAAAACTGCTATGGTAAATATAAAGTTTCTAGTTTTTTTGTCGAATATTTTCATCTTAATTATAGTTAATAGTTTAATTAAAAAGTAACATTTAAACCAAAAGTGTAAACTGAGGTAATAGGATATAAACCGTTGTCTGCACCAGAGCTTGTTGGGTTACCAATAATTGCTTCAGGAGAATAGCCTGTTGTTTTACTCCAAGTTTTAATATTTTGTCCACTTAAGAACAACCTCAATTTTGATACACCAATTTTGCTTAAAAGCTCACGGTCAAAGGTGTAACCTAACTGAACGTTTCTCAAACGGAAATAATCACCTGGTTCAATAAAATAATTGCTGAACAGAAAATTATTTGCTCTTGTATTATCTAAAATTGGTTCTACATTGGTAGATCCAGGAGTAGTCCACGCATTTAGTCTGTTGGCTTCATAATTTAATGTAGCAAAAACTTGCGTTCTACGTTGTGTATAAATCTTATGTCCAGCAAATCCTTGGCCGTCAATAGTAGCATCAAATCCTTTGTAATTTAGGGTAATGCTTAAGCCGTAAGAATAAGGTGGAAAAGGTGAACCTAAATAGGTTCGATCCTGATCAGTAATCACACCATCACCGTTAATGTCTTGATAAGCGATATCACCAATTTGAGAACCTGCCATAACTGGCATTTTTGCCATGTCAGCAGCTGATTGATAAATACCTACTTGCTTATATCCACGGAAATACCCAATTGATTTGCCTGTTTCTGTAACATTTATGCCATTTGTTATTAAAAAATTGGTGCTATTCCCAATAGATACAACTTTATTACTGGTATAACTAAAATTAGGATTAATGCTGTAGCTAAAATCTTTTCCAAGTTTATCACTCCAGCCTAGTGAAACTTCAATTCCTTTATTAGTAACTGTACCTAGGTTATCATAATAGGTGTAATTTCCCGCAGGCCCAGGTAAGGTATAAGTAGTTAGCAAATCTTCGGTCTTTTTATTAAAGTAATTGATCTCGGCACTTAACTTGTTATTAAGTGCTTTTAAATCAAATCCAAAATCAAATCCCTTAATTTTTTCATAACCTAAATTAGGATTAACTAAATACGCATTACCAAGAGCTGTGTATATCTGATCCCCAAAAATGGCATTACTAGCTGTGGTTAAACCAACTTCAAAAAGATTGTTTGGAATACTTCCTCCATTTCCTAATGAACCATATGCGCCTCTAAATTTCAAGAAATCAATTCCTTTAATATTATCTTTAAAAAAGTCTTCTTCACTAGCAACCCATCCCAAACCTATACTTCCAAAAGTTTGCCATCTATTTTGATTGGCTAATTTTGAGTTTCCATCTCTTCTAATGGTACCATTGAAAAGATACTTATCTTTATATGAATAACTAGTTCTTAAAAATACACCAGCATTCGATTCTTCTTCACCACCTCCACCATTAAATGTTGGGTTGTTTTGATTAATTACACCTAAATACCACAAATTAGAATTGTTAGGGACATTTACAGTAGTATCTCTTCGGCTACCACTCAATGTGGTATATGATTCAAATACGGAGTTAAAACCACCTACAGCTGTAATTTTATGACCTCCATTAATCTCCTTGTTATAGGTAATTATATGGTCTTGTTGGTATTTTCTGTACTCATTTGCACTTTGGCTCACAGTCGTACGTATTGAGTTGTCAAGTACGGTTTCTGTTGCCGCCGTGCCTTCACCTAGGTTAACCGTTCTGTAAGGAAGTGGTGAGTAACTTCGACTGTTATTAAATCCTAAATCAGTATATACTGTAGAAGAAAGTGTAAAATCTTTTAAAAATTTAACTTCAGCATATAAATTACCACTTATTCTATAGCCTCTATTAATTGAGGTGTTTCTATTGCGCTCCATGCTATATACAGGATTGCCTACCTGTGCTCTCTGGAAAGAGGGCATGGAATTGTACAGCCCATTGGTTTGCACTCCAACAATAGGAGCAGCCCATAAAGCATTAGTAATGCTAGATGTATTAGGTTCGTTTCTCCAATGAAAGCCTGTAAGGTTTGTTCCGATTTTAATCTTTTCGGTGATTCTTATTTCTTCATTTAAACGGGCAATGAATTTTTTATAATTGCTATACTTCATTACCCCGTCTTGGTTATTATATCCTAAATTAATTAAAGTTGTACTCTTTTCACCACTATTAGATATACTTAAGTTATTGGTATTTATTACGGCATTTCTAAAAATCAAATCCTGCCAATTTGTATTCGCTGTATAGTTTGTATAATCGAATGGAGCTGCATTAAGATTTGCTAATTGTGCAGAATAAAGTTTCTTGAATCCATCAGCATCCGTCATTGCAATTTTATCATTAACACGTTGAATACCTATAGCACTACTAAAACTAACCAAAGTTTTACCTCTAGCAGCTTTTTTAGTGGTTACTGCAATTACTCCATTTGCCCCTTTTAAACCATAAATAGCTACTGATGAAACATCTTTTAGTACATCTATACTTTCAATATCAGCAGGATTTAGATAATCAATATTCTCTTGCATCTGTCCATCTACAATGTATAGAGGATTTACAGCACCTCCGGTACTATTTATCCCCCTTATACGTACAGTAGGGGAAGAGCCTGGAGCACCATTGTTAGTAATGGTTAACCCGGGTACTTTTCCCTGTAAAGCGTTTATTGGATTAGTAGCAGTTAACTTTTCAATTTCTTCTCCTTTAACACTTGCAATAGAGCCCGTTAAATCTCTTTTTTTCTGTGTGCCGTATCCAACAACAACAACTTGCTGTAAATCATTAGTAGAAGACTTAAGATCAACATTAATCGTTGTTCTACCATTAATGGAAATCTCTTGAGAAGTAAACCCTATATAGGTGAATACTAATGTTCCGTTTGATGGTGCACTAATGGAATAGTTTCCGTTAACGTCTGTTTGTACTCCATTACTTGTTCCCTTTACTATAACACTTGCGCCTGGCACAGTTAAGCCTGCGTCATCTTTAACTATACCCTTGACTGTAACATTTTGGGCATTAGCAACGTTTATTAGTAAAAAACAAAGGAAGATTAAAACAGAAAATTTTGTAAAGATTTTTTTCATACTGTTATACATATTTGTTTAATTGATTAATCTAATTTTCTGTTTTTGTGTGAGGAATACAAGTAATTTCACCTATACATTAATACATCAAAGCACAGATAGGTACTTTCTCATATAGGTAAATTAAATGGATTTTTAGTTCCAAAACGATGTTTTTAGAACGAGAGTAAGAAAATTATGCCTACTACAACTTCAATTTTTGACAGTTGTTTTAATAAAAAGAAAATAGAGGTATGAGAGGTAATGATGTAGTGCTAAAGTTCCATTAAAAACTCAGTTAAGTTTTTATCATGAGGAACTTCTAATTTTTTACGCAAACGATAGCGTCTTATTTCTACACCTCTAAGGGATATATTTAATAACGAAGCCATTTCTTTACTGCTCATATTCATGTGCAAATAAGCGCAGAGTTTTAGATCATTTGGAACTAGATCGGGATGATTAGCTTTTAGTTTTTTGAAGAAACTTTCATGTGCTTCATTGAAACTACTTTCAAATAAATTCCAATCTCGTTCATCATTCATTCCATCGTCAATTACTTTTTGAATTTTACGGAGTTGATCTTCCGAAAGCTTTTTGCCGTTTTCATCTTTCAGCTTATTCATCTCCTCGCTTAACTTCTGGAGTAATTCGTTTTTATACACTAAACTCATTGCAGAGTTTGCTAACTCTCTATTCTTACCAGCAAGCTCAGCTTGTAACTTCTCAGTCTGTAGTTTGATTATTTGTTTTTCTGTAGCTTCTGCTTCCTTTTTTAAAAACTCTTCTTTTTCAGTTTGCAGCTTTTGGGAGATGGCTTGTTGATCTTTACTTAATTTGGCTTCGTAAATTCTTTTGCCTGCAATAAGCGCAACCACGCCGATTAAAGCATAACATGCTAAAGCCCAATTACTACCATACCAAGGTGGTAAAACGCTAAATTCAAAAACCGTAACATCACTTATAGTTTGTTCATTTATTTTAGCTCGCACTTTAAATTTATAATTCCCTCTAGTTAAGTTGGTGAAATCTTTTTGTGTTGCAGCACTCCAATCAGACCATTGCTTAGAATATCCTTCTAGGTAGTACTGAAATTTAATTTTTGATTGACGATAATAGGGTAGGGAAAAAGAAATTCGAATGTTATTTCTGCTAAATGGAATTTCAACCACTTCTCCATCATTTCCATTTTCTGTAATTGTTGAATATTTATCGGTAATGTCTTCTATTTTTCTAATTAAAACAGAAGGTAATTTCAACTTCTCTTGCTTGTTTTCTGTATTAGTTGTGTTATAAATTACAAAGCCATCATCAACACTAATAAGGTAAATTTTACTGCTAATCTGACTTATATTTTCATAATACTGCACCATTCTTCCATCTAGAATGCTAAATCTATTCGAATCGATGAGTATTTTACCAGGCTCGCTTAAATTAACCAAACTCATTTTGCCATGGTTAATAAACCAATATTTTTTAAAGCCGGCATTGATGATTTTGTTTGATGAATAAAAACTGCCTAAGTTTTTATTGAGCACATCGTATTTAGTAAAGCGGTTGCTGATTTCATCATATACCAAAAAACCAGAGTCTGAAGAAAAAAGAATTTTATTTTCTACGTTAAAGATGTTGATGTTAAAATTACCTGGTAAGCCATTTTTTTCATCATAATACTTAATATTAGTCGCTCTTTTTAAATCTGGACTTAAGGTTAATTTATATAAACCTTTGTAGGCATGGCTTATCCAAATATCTCCCTTGGTGTCTTGCTCCACATATCTTGATGGTTCACCAAAACCAGTTACTTTATGGCTAAATTTCCAATTTCCATTGGCATCTTTTGCAAAAATAACTAAGCCATTATAAGTTCCTTGAATTAAAAAATTAGGATTTGAATTCAGTTTCTTGATTGTCCACCCACCGCTAATAGAAGATATTCTCTCCATTTTGTCACCGACAATATTGAAAGTACCATCATTATGGCCACATATTAACTGATCATTTATTTGGCTAAGTTCCCAAACTTGACCTTGGGAATTAGGGATTAATTTAAAATCGAAAGAATTAAATAAGTTTCCATTTTCAGGCAGCCAGGGGCTAGTAAATAAGCCTTGGTTTGTACCTAAGTATATCTTATTCTTTACGATTAAACTGGAATAAACTGTGCCGAACTGACCAGCTTTATCGAAATAAAAATATAAAGGAGAATTTAACTCTATTCTATCAATCCCGTTATCTAAACCCGCCCAAAGATTTTGTTCATTATCTGCATATAAACTTAATATGGTATTATTTTGTAAACCACTAGATTTATTTATTCGTTGAACAACATTCCCATCCTCATCGATAATGATTAAACCGTTTAGAATGGTGCCGTAAGCATAATATTTATTTAAAATTTTAACGCCGTTATTTAGTTGATAGGTTTTGAGAAATGCGTTAGCAGGGCTTATCATAGGGCTAATGGTGTGCCCATCATAAATGAAAAGTCCATTTTTGCTAGTGCCAATAATAAAGCTGTTATTTTTATATGGAAGAATAGAAAGTACGCCAGTTTTTAGAAGAACATCACTACCTACAATTGGTATTAAATTTTTGCCTTGCAATTCAAAAAGACCTTTACCTAAAACTTCTGCAATAAGACGATTTCCTGCCTGATGCAGAAATAAAAATGCACCTTGAGCTTTAATAACACTTATTTTTTTATTCTCGTAGCTATAAATAGTGGAGAATGACTGAAAGATAACCTTCTTTCCAACGACATAAATTTTCCAAATTTCATCAGTTATTTTATACGGCTTTGGAATTAAATTAATCAATGAAGTATAGCTAAGGTGCTTGTCTTGGTACGACCAATAACCAAATTCCCCAAAACTCCCAGTGTAAATCATTCCATTCACATCCGTAGTTACAGCTCGTACAATTTGACGGTTTGGCATTTTATATTGCTGCCAATATTTACCATCGTAAGTAAGCAAGCCTTCAGCATTACCAAAATACATAATCCCATTTTTGTCTTTAGCTATAGACCAGTTTTGATTACCAGCTAAATAAGATGATTTAGGATAATTCTGAACATACGGAACTCCAATACTTTGTATATCGCTGGCCAAAGCAATATTTGCCTGGAGTAGAATTGCGAAGAAAACAAGAAGGTAGTTAAGGAATTTATTTTTCATTTATTGCAAAGGCGACACTAAATCATTGCAAAATAAATATTTAAACTTTATAAATGATGATGGTATTGTTATTTCTTAATGAACGCAAAGAAAACAGCAAGAATTATTAGCGCAAACGCCACTACATGATTCCATGCAATTTTTTCTGTTTTAAAAAATAAGATAGAGAAAATAAGGAAAACACTTATTGAAATTGCTTCTTGCGTAATTTTCAATTGCATTAAACTAAAAGGGCCACCATTTTCTTTAAAACCTATTTTATTTGCTGGGACTTGAAAAATGTACTCAAACAATGCAATACCCCAACTAATAGCAATAATGCTAATTAAGCCTAAACTTTTGCTCCATTCCATATCCTTAAACCTTAAGTGACCGTACCAAGCCAAAGTCATGAAGGTATTAGAAATTGTTAAAAAAGCGATTGTTATGAGGGCTCTCATGCTTTTGCAACTTGTTGAGGAACTTTTACATAATAGCCCGTTCCATCGTATGGGCGTTTACGCGGATGCGTAGTACAAGCTACTGAACAACAACCCTGTAATTCTTCACCACATTCATCACATTGCGTAAAATGTTCATTGCATTCTGGATTTGCGCAATTGATCATTTTTGGGGTAGTTTTACCGCAATTATAGCAGGTAGAAACGATCGTCGGATTAACAGAATTTACATCAACGGCAATACGATTATCGAAAACATAGCATTTGCCTTCAAAGTCTTTACCTCCGGCTTCTTTACCATATTTAATAATACCGCCGTGTAATTGATATACATCTTTAAACCCATGGTGTAATAGCAAAGCTGATGCCTTTTCACATTTAATACCACCAGTGCAATAAGTCATTACTTTTTTGTCTTTGTACTTGGCTAATGCATCTATCTGATCTGGAAAATCACGAAAATTCTCAATATCAAGTGTTACGGCATTTTTGAATTTGCCTAAATTATGTTCGTAATTAGAACGCACATCCAAAACCACCACATCATCTCGATCTAGCATTTCACTAAACTCAGCGGGTTCTAAATATTTTCCTGTTTTTTCGTTAGGGTTAATAATGCTAGTATCACGTAAGCCAGAATGTACAATTTCTGGTTTATATCTACAGTGCATTTTAATGAAAGAAGGTTCGGTTACCTCATCAATTTTAAAATCTATTTTGGCAAAACGTTCATCTGCTTTTAAATGTGCCATGTAACTTGCACAAGCTTCTACCGTTCCAGAAACAGTTCCGTTAAGACCTTCTTCTGCGACTATAATACGGCCTACAAGATTTAAAGATTTACAAAAAGCTAAATGATCTATAGCAAATTGTTCAGCATCTGCTATTGGAGAATAGCAATAGTAAAGTAAAGTATTGTATATCATAATTCATTGATACCGCTGCAAACGGCGTTTAATGCGTGGCAAAGATAGCAAATAAGTTATGAAGACCGAAAGTCCGGAAGATTAAATAGGTGATTTCTAAAATTGATATCAAAATGTTAGACTAAAAACCTAAAAATTTCAACTATTTAAAATCCATAAGCAATTCTAAAACCTTGCTCTACTTTTTTACTACCATCATATGCATAGCCATAACTTATACCAAAACCTAAGCGTTGAATACCAAAATAATACTCAGTATAATTTCTTTTAGCGGGTTGTGTTAAATAATTAATCCCAACAAATTCTTCTAGTTTCAATTTTCGTAATAACGGAACTTTGTTTAAGAAAAAACCAGCAAAGTTATGTTCTAAGTGAGCTTCTGCATATTGTCTATCTGTACTATATTGATAGAAATCTAAGTACCTGAATTTTCGCAAATTAGTAGGAGATATGGTAGAGTTGTTTCCTCTAAAATGTTTACTATCTGGATAAAAAACAGCGTTATTGTTTAAGAATTTTCCGGCGCCAATTACAAAGGAAGTATAACCTAGTAATCCTGCGCTTATACGTTCTTGATAAATTTCTAAACTTAATAAATCATAATCAACATCGCTATTTAAAACTCCCTTAAGTCCTTTTCTGTAACCTAATTGGAAGCGAGGATATTTTGATTCTTGATAGAATTTTCCATCTGGTCTGGTGATATATTTTTGCCCAATAGTATAAGTTAAACCAGCAGAAACACTTACCGAAGTATACGTTGGAAATAGTGGTGTTTCAGTTGTTGGGGTAAATGGGTTATTCGATGTATATTCTTCGTCTTTAAGATCTCGAAGTTTATAATTGCTAGTGTTTTGTAAGGTATAATTTTTACTATAGTCTATACTTGCAGAAGCTTGTAAACCATCGGCCAGTTCTCTAGTACTATTAATATTAGCGAATTCCTTTTTATAAAATTTAGAGAGATTTCGCTCAAAAAGTAACGTATTAATAGAATTGGATAGCAAACTCATCGAGCCATATGGATTAAGGTCGGCAATGTCTGTTCCGAAACTTGCACCTACACTAGCTCGTTTTAATGGATCGTAAAAATAACTACCACTTAAATTTGCTGTAAAAACATGATTAGAAAAGCCATAACGTGCTTCGGGTCTAATGCTATAACTTTTCCTGTCTTCTAGATTTTTACGGAATGTGATGCCATATTTTAACCCCAATCCTTCAACCGTGTTATAAAAGACAGACCTAATTATTGGATCGAAAGAAATGTATTTTTTCTCGTATCTTTTATTAATTGTATATCCAGTTAATATCATCTTTCCAATACCAAACTCATTATTTTCTTTCTCTAAAGAATCGAGGTAGTGTTTAGATGTTTTACGCAATGCTATACTATCTTTCTTTTTGTAATCGTACTTTTCTTCATCCGTTAATGGAATAGGACGGATATTCATCCAGTACAAGGAATCCTTTTTATTAACAGCTTTAGTCACTTTTAAAATCTCTGCTGTAAAATAGTTTTTAGGAAAATTAGGATGAATATTATAGTTGCTATAAATGCCTACATAATAGCCTTCAAATTTAAAACCAAGTACATTTCCATTAAACTGAAATTTAATATCTGAAGGCATGTACACCTCATCAATTTTAATAAACTGCTGACTTATATTTAATGTGTCTACAAAATTAATTCCTGCATCTTCTGTTAAATTAAGGTTTGTGCCCATTAATCGCCAACTATCATCGGCTATGTAGATAATGCCTCTAAAAACAGGATCATTTGTACGACGGGGAATTACCTCTATTTTATTAATGGTAACTCCGTTTTCTTCTGTAGTACCTAAAAGTTTGTACCTATAATAGAATAAAGCGTTATCAGCAATTGGTGAAACGAAGCTTCGAGAACTCAAACCAGTTCCTTCCAATAATAAATTTTCATAAAAATTGATAATTAAATCAGATGCTTTATTAAAGCTGAAAGAGTTATTTCTGCCAGAAACTTTTGAAGAAACCATTTCTTCATGAATTTTATTCGGACGTTTAAAGCTAAAAATTGATTGCGATTCTGATAAATACAAGATCCCTTTTCTATTGGTATCCAAATCGAGTGTTTTTTGAATATCTCTACCAAAAAACTTCTTTGGTGCCCCAACTAATTTTTGCAATCCTTTAATATATACATTGCTGCTATACTCATCAACTTCGTTTAAATGCACCTTCCTGTTTTTAATAGCTTGCCTAATTATTTCATAAGCAGGATCTTCGGCATTTGGCCTAATGGTCACATTTTTAAGTGTATAGCTCTCAGATGCAAGTTTTTCATTTACCATTAAATCTGCGTTGACTGATATTACACGTTCTGTAGTTTTAAACCCAATAGCCTTATATACAAGTGTATAATTACCTTTATCAAGTGTAATTTTATATACTCCGTCTGCATTTGCAGAAACGCCTTTTGCAGTATTCTTAACATAAACAGATGCGAACGGAATAACTTCACCACTGTTTTCAGTTATTTTTCCACTAATTTGATATTGTTGAGCTAGAGAAACATTAAAAAATGCTAACATTAAAATTAGCAAGAGATGAATTTTATTCATAAAAGTTAATAAGCTATAAATATCGACTAAGTTCTAGAAGTTAACACAAATATTATGTTAAAGTTTGTTAACGAGCAAAATATTATATTTGCGCAAGCGAATCCATTATTAGCACCAAAAATTATAATCATGTATAAAACTCTACAACCCGTATTACAAAAAGAACTCGAAGAAATAGAAAGTGCTGGCTTATATAAACGTGAACGCATTATTACCACTCCGCAAGGTGCAGATATTAAAGTGAGCACTGGCGCTGAGGTAGTTAACTTTTGTGCGAATAATTATTTGGGCCTGTCATCTCATCCAAAGGTAATTGAAGCTGCAAAAAAAGCGATAGATGAATATGGGTATGGAATGTCTTCAGTGCGTTTTATTTGCGGTACTCAAAATATTCACAAAGAATTAGAGTCTAAAATATCTGAGTTTTTAGGTACAGAAGATACGATACTATATGCTGCAGCTTTTGATGCTAATGGAGGCGTTTTCGAGCCTTTGTTTAACGCTGAAGATGCTATAATTTCTGATGAATTAAACCATGCTTCTATTATTGATGGTGTTAGACTTTGTAAAGCACAACGTTTTCGCTATAAAAATGCAGATATGGCAGATTTAGAAGCACAATTAATTGCTGCAAAAGATTGTAGACACAGGATTATTGTAACTGATGGTGCTTTCTCTATGGATGGTTCTGTTGCGCCATTAGATAAAATATGCGATTTAGCAGATAAATATGAAGCATTAGTAATGATTGATGAATCGCATTGCACTGGTTTTATTGGTAAAACTGGTCGCGGTACACACGAACATTTTGGTGTAATAGATCGTGTTGATATCATTACAGGTACATTAGGTAAGGCATTAGGTGGCGCATCTGGCGGATTTACTTCAGGTAAAAAAGAAATTATTGATATGCTACGTCAGCGTTCACGCCCATATTTATTTTCAAATACATTAGCACCAGCAATTGCAGGTGCATCCGTAGCGGTTTTAGATATGTTAAGTGAAACTACTTCGCTACGAGATAAATTAGAAAATAACACTAAATATTTCCGTGAAAAAATGACGGCTGCTGGTTTTGACATTAAACCCGGTTTCCATCCAATAGTTCCGGTAATGTTATATGATGCTAAAATTGCACAAACTTTTGCTGCAAAAATGCTCGAAGAAGGAATTTATGTGGTAGGATTTTTCTATCCAGTTGTTGGCCAAGGAAAAGCAAGAATTAGAGTGCAACTTTCTGCTGCGCATGAGCAACATCATTTGGATAAAGCAATTGCGGCATTTACAAAAGTAGGTAAGGAATTAGGTGTTATTTAGTATCTCCATCTTATTTTAATCAAGTTATGAAAAGCATCTCAAAAATTAGTGGTGTAGGAATTTTATTGTTAATGCTTTTCATAGCATGCGAAAAAGTGGAGGAACCTGCTTATCAAACGAAAGCTGAGGCCCAACTAATTTCAAATTTAGCGTATGGTAATGATCCAAAACAAACTATGGATGTATATTTACCACCAAATCGGACCTCAAATACAAGTGTAATTATATTTATACATGGAGGGAGTTTCATTGGAGGCGATAAAGCCGATTTTAATAAACATGCCATATATTTAGCAGGTTGTGGTTATGCAGTGTTAAATGTTAATTATCGCTTAGTAGATGGAAGCGGTTTAACTAATACGTCGTTAGAACCACCACATATTGAAAGTGAAATAAAAGTAAAAGATCAAGTAAGTGATATAGCAACTGCAGTAGATTTTGCAATAGCGCATGCCAAAGAATGGGTGGTTAGCAGTAAGCGAATTGCAATTGCAGGTCATAGTGCAGGTGGCACCCTTGCTTTATTATATAGTTATGATTTAAGAAATAGCAATAAAGTTCAAGCAGTTTCAAATATGGCTGGGGCTTTAGATTTGGTTTTTACGAATGTTCCAAATTGGGAACTATATCCCAAGTATGTTTTTGAAGGAGGATATCGTTACACAGGATTTGATGCTTCCGTCGCTAATCAGAAATATTACCAAGATATCAGTCCGTTATTTACAGCGAATGCAGCTAAGAAAGTTTCGACTTTAAATATTCTTCCAGAGAATAACAACGTAATGGGATTACCAAATCTGGATTTTGCTACCTATGATAAATTTATTGCAAGATTAGAGGAGCTCAGAGTGCCCAATGATTTTTTGTTTGTTAGTGGCTCAGACCATAATTTTTCGCAATCTGGTAAATGGCAAATTGTACTCGACTCAACAGTTGCCTATTTCAATAAAAATATCAAATAATATACTGTCGGTTATTTTTATGTTCTTAGTTCATTTTCTTGTAATAAATACGTTTCAAGTTCATTTATAGACTCGTAAGCTGTAAAATATTTCTATAAATTGCTGTATATTTGGCAGATGTTACAAGACCAGATTACACAGTATACGGCAGAAATCAATTCATTTGATACTACTAGTGCCGAAGAACTGGAACAATTCCGTATTCGTTTTTTAGGAACCAAAGGTATTATTAAAGGTATTTTTGATGACTTTAAAGCAGTTTCTCCTGAAGAAAAAAGAACATTAGGTAAAGTATTAAATGAGTTTAAGCAATTAGCAGAAGCTAAATATCAAGCTTTAAGTGAAGTTACAGCAGGCTCAAAAGATAAAACTGAAGGTTCTAAAATAGACATGACTTTGCCTGGTGAGGGCTTCGAAGTTGGTGCTCGTCATCCTTTAGCGTTAGTTAGAAGAGAGATTATTGAAATATTTAATAAGCTAGGGTTTAGTGTGGCAGAAGGACCGGAAATTGAAGACGATTGGCATAACTTTTCTGCCTTAAATTTCCCAGAAGAGCACCCAGCTAGAGATATGCAAGATACTTTCTTTATCCAAAAAGGAGGAGAAAAAGGTGATATCGCTTTGCGTACCCATACTTCATCTGTACAAGTACGTATGATGGAAGCTGGTCAGCCACCATTTAGAGCATTAATGCCTGGTCGCGTATACCGTAATGAAGCAATTTCTGCAAGAGCACACTGCTTCTTTCATCAAGTAGAAGGATTATATGTAGATGAGAATGTATCATTTGCAGATTTGAAACAAACCTTATTTTACTTTGTTCAAGAATTATATGGGGAGGGAACAAAAGTACGTTTCCGTCCATCGTATTTTCCATTTACAGAACCAAGTGCCGAGATGGATATTTCTTGTACAATTTGTAAAGGAGATGGATGTCAAATGTGTAAACATAGCGGTTGGGTAGAGATTTTAGGCTGCGGTATGGTAGATCCTAATGTATTGGAAAACTGCGGCATTGATAGTAAAAAATATAGTGGTTTTGCGTTCGGAATGGGAATTGAACGTATTGCTAATCTAAAATTCGAAATTAAAGACTTACGTTTATTCTCTGAAAACGATGTGCGTTTTTTAAAGCAATATAAAACTGCAATTATATAATGAATAGGCTAATCGGTTTATTTTTGATTATTTTACTTGGTACATCTTGTGCTAAGGAAGAAAACCTAATACCTGATTTGCCCGTAAATTTTAGTGCACCTTTGACAGATCCAAGGTTAAGTCGATTAAGCACAGCAGGTGGTGCTATAAGTTTGACAGGTTATGGTGTTGCAGGTATTATAATTTATCGCAGGGCAGATAATGCCTATGTAGCTTATGATAGATGTAGTACGGTTAATCCTGAAAAGAAAACAGCAGTAGTCCTAGATGATCCAACATTAACAGCAACAGACCCAGTATCTGGCGCTAAATATTTATTATACGACGGAAGTCCAGTAAAAGCTCCTGCTAAAACATCATTAAAACAATACAACGTTATTGTAACAAGCTCTACTTTACAAGTGATTAATTAATGGAACCAGAAAAAATAAAAGAAAGCATTATAAAAGCTGCTAAAGAGCTGTTTAGAAAATATGGTTACCATAAAACCAGTGTAAATGAAATTGCCAAAAAAGCACGTATTGCAAAGGCAACCATTTATAAGTATTTCGATAGCAAAGAACAGGTGTTAGATGCTATTTTAATGGATTACCTGGATGTAAATCTTCATGAAATTTTAAGTAATAAAGTAACTTTTACAAGTGAAGAAGAACATTTAAAAGCATTGGTAATGAAAACTTGTCGTTTATCATATACAGTTTGTAATGAGTTTATTGGTTGGGATTTTGTTCGTGAAAATACCAATTCGCAAGAATTTCTAAAGCATTTGTCAGATCAATTAGAAGCGCTTTTACTGTCTGCTTATTTAGAACTTGATCATTTTAAAAAGAACCCAGCTCGCCGCGGCGGACTAGCATTCCTTCTAAAAGCCAGCAAAAGTATCGTTTTCTCTTTCGCCTTCACCTCAGTAAGCGATGCCGATGTACGCAAGAACTTTGTAACTTTTCAAAAAGAGATCTTACCTTATTTAGTTAAAGCGGCGTTGTAGCAAATAACCGTCATTCGTGTTAGTGCAATGACGAGGAATCTGTAAAACAAATTATTATGGTTCGTACTTACGAGCCATTTTTTGTTGGGCGTGTTTTCTTTAGATATCTTGTCTTACCAACACAATCCCTAATCAAATTTCAAATCATTTAAACTTACATCTTTCCTTTATTGTAAGTTTAAACAAGTAATTATTTTTATGCTACAGAATTTATGATGTTTTAAATCATAAATTTTCTATCGGTATTTTTTAACGATTAAATCGTAGAAAAAAATGCTTAATTGTTAATCTTTGATAAAGAGTTCAGTCGGGGTTTGGTCGGGGTTAGTTCGGAGTTTGGTCGGACTTGTGACAATTGTACCCGAACAAAGTCCATCGCAAATACGAATTAAGTCCGAGTTGATATGCTTTCTCTTCACCAAGACGATATTCACGCTTTCTTAAATTGGTAAATTCTACATATTAGTTGTTGAAACTTCTTTTTCTTTCGTCATCTCGACTGGAGCGAAGCGGAATAGAAAGGTCTGTGCTATCACAAACCAATTGTGCCTTTCAAATAAATTACTTTTCTACTAATTTCTTTATTTAAGATCTGTTATAACCTAAATTGAGAAATCTTTGTTCAAAACAAAAAGTGACTTAATTAAAAATTATAAATGTTAATAAAACAAATTCTGGCCTTTTGCGAAGCAAAAGCGGCTTGATGGGGTATGCTGAAACTGAAGTTAGGCAGCAAGATAATTTTGACGAATGTTAATATAAATCATTGTAGTGAATTAAGTTTTGAAAGATTTACTAACAGATTTATTTGAATTGAAACGATTGAAAGCCGTAAATTTTGCACTAGCTATTCAGTACAGAAATTTTTATGGTTAAATTGGACGGGTAATTGGGATCTCAAAAAATTAACAAACAAAATTTAAATAGACATATGAACGTTTTACTTGCAAAACAATTTAATTTTTATTCAAAAAAGATTCGATTTGGTGTAATTATTGATGATATTTAAATAATATCTGCTAATACTTCTCTCAAAAATAATATGTATAATAATCCAATCCCTTCAATATGAATTTAATTATCAAACATACTATCAAAATTTTCCTAATATTTTTTTTTGCAGTCTCTTTCCATTCGAATGTTTTTGCTCAAGCGAAAACATATAGGCCTGCCAAGGAACCTTTCGCCTCACTTTCTAGCTCGGAAAAGCTAGAGGTTCAAAAAAAACTAATTGCTAAACTACGTACCGATACGGACTTTATAGCTATGCAGAAAGCTGAAAATCAATTTTTTAATGACAGAGCATCAAAAGCTAAGAAAAGCAGCGATTCGGAAATCAAAAACGCTGACTCACTAAAATCAAAAAGAAGTGAGAATACTTTTCAAATATTTAGCACATTAGTTATATTAATGAAAAAATATCCCGAATTGCGCCAGTTGGACTCAGAAACTTTAAAAACAGTTATGAGACAGGCAAGGGCTAAATAGATAGGTAAGGTCTTTAAATAACCATAGTAATTTAAAGATTAATTATTGTCCTCCATTGAATCTTGAAAGTCTCTCAAACAGTATAGCGCTTTGATCAACAATCCAAAGATTTCTCTACTACGGTCTAAATGCCTAAAAAAACTTAACAAAAAATTAACATATACCGTTTTGGTTTTTGGTTCATAATAAGCTATATTTGTATTATTATCAACATAAAATACAATGAGTAAAGAAATTTTAGAGATTTCTGTAATGGTTGATGAACAATTTGATATGAGCTTTAACTTAGTAGAAGGCATTTTTGGATTAATCCTTAAAGTTTTTGGAAAGTAAGAATCCTATCTTAGTTGTTTAGGCAAAAATCTTCAATATTGAAGAAGGGGTTAAATATGTACTAGATTTTTTCACATCCTCTATTGTAATTTCTTTGTTCTTTTATCCTTTTAAAGTCTCTTTCTGCTTAAACCTTAAAACCCACAACCTTCTACCTTTTTATTATATTTGCAACAATGAGTAGAAATAGAAGAAATGCTGAGCCGATGCGAATTTCGGGCTTAAGTATTATTGACATTGCCGAAGAGGGAAAAGGTGTTGGCAAAGCCGACGAATTGGTGATTTTTGTTGATAAAGCCGTTCCTGGAGATGTGGTTGATGTTCGTATAGTGAAGAAGAAAAAGAACTTCGCAGAAGCCATCGTGGAGCAGATCCAAACTCCATCAGAACTTCGTCAAGATCCTTTTTGCAGTCATTTTGGTACATGTGGAGGTTGTAAATGGCAACACATGGAATATGATGCGCAATTAAAATTTAAGCATAAAAATGTAGAGGCAGCCTTACAGCGTTTGGCAAAAATTGATACATCAGCAATGGAACCAATTTTGGGTTCAGCAGTAAATAGATACTATAGAAATAAATTAGAATATACTTTTTCGAATAAACGTTGGCTAAATGCTACCGATATGGAATTTGAAGCAGAAGGCAGAGAAATGAATGCTTTAGGTTTTCACGTTCCATTGCGTTTTGATAAGATTTTAGATATTGAACATTGCTATTTACAAGCCGAGCCTAGCAATAGCTTGCGCTTAAGAGTTCGTGAATATGCTTTAAAAAACGGATTAAGTTTTTACGATTTACGTAATCACGAAGGTGCGCTACGTAATTTGATTATTAGAACTTCATCTACTGGAGAAGTGATGGTTGTGGTGGTTTTCGCGTATGCAGAACAAGAGCAAATTAGAGGTTTAATGGAATATTTAAAAGTTTCCTTTCCTGAAATTACAGCTTTGCTTTATATCGAAAATCAGAAAAAGAATGATACCATTTTTGATCAAGAGGTAATTACTTATGCAGGTAGAGACCACATTTTTGAACAAATGCCGATTGAGAATGGAGGGGTAGTTAAATTTAAAATTGGTGCTAAATCATTTTATCAAACCAACTCTGAGCAAGCGTACGAATTATATAAAATAACAAAAGAATTTGCTGACTTTAAAGGCGATGAATTGGTGTACGATTTATACACAGGCGCTGGTACAATTGCCAATTTTATTGCGGGTAGTGTAAAGCAGGTAGTTGGTATTGAATATGTACCAACGGCAATAGAAGATGCTAAATTTAATGCATCGCTTAACGGCATAAAAAATACCATTTTTTATGCCGGCGACATGAAAGATATATTAACAGGTCATTTTATAGCAGAACATGGTAAACCAGATGTTGTAATTACCGATCCGCCAAGGGCTGGTATGCATGCAGATGTAGTAGAGCGTTTATTAGAAATGGAAGCTGAAAAAATTGTGTATGTAAGCTGCAATGCTGCCACGCAAGCACGTGATTTAGCTTTATTAAAGGAAAAATACGATGTGGTTCGAATTAAGCCTGTAGATATGTTTCCGCATACGCAACATGTAGAAAATTTAGTTTTATTACAGCTGAAATCATGAAAAAATATTGGGTTTATTTAGTATTAATTGCTGCATTAACAGGGTGTAAAGGCAAAGTTAAAACTGAAGAAAACTCAGGAAAAGAATCTGATTCTTCAACAGCAAAAATGATAGTTGATCCTACAAAACAAGTTGTAGATACTATTTTACTAAATAAAACTGATACTGCATTTGTGGTTAAAAACAAAATGATTAAAGATGATATTGGCGATAAGCAAAAGCAATACATCATTCAAATATTTTTTACCAATGAACATTGGCCAGTATTAATTTATAAAAATGCAATTGGCGCAGATTTGGCTCTGGCAGGAGATTTAAATGGAGATAATCAGCCAGAAATTTTACTAAGACCAGAATGGTTTAGCAGTTGTTGGTCAAGCGTGAACCTGTTTTCATTGCGCAATAATGAGTGGAAGTTAATTAAAAAGGGCAGTATGTATTTTTGCTCGGATAAATATCCACTGCCTAAAAGAGTTGTAAAAACAGATAAAGGTTATGGCTTATTAACAGATAGCTTAACCGATGATAAATTTATTACCCTAAAAAAAGAGATAAAGTTTTAAAATATGGAGAGTGAAGAGTTATTGGGCAATTTAAGCTCAGATGAGAATGGAGCGCCAAAAAAAGAGAAGAAGAGTCCGTTAATAAGCTTAGAAAAGGACTTAACATTTTATGCAGATTCTATTAAAGAAGTAGCAGTAGAAATTATGGTAGAAGGCATTTCTGCAACGCCAATTTTCATTGCACACCAGCATGAGGTAAGCATTGGTGAAATAATTTTAAATAGAGCAGAGCTGAATACAGATTGGACCATCCAAGCTTCTACACTAGAAGAATTTATTCAGAAAGGAATTATTCATCCTGATAAGAAAGAGCAATTTTTAAAGAGCTATAAAAAGCCAGAAAACTATATGTGTGTTTTTGTGGTAGTTCCAGAAGGAGCCAATTTTGTTTATTATCCTTATCCAAAAGGAAAATAACATTCGTCATACCCAACTCGATGGGGTATCCTAAAGCTATAAGAAAATAATCATCGCATTAAGAACCCACTTTCGTGAGGATGACGCAAATGCAAAAGCCAATATTGCATCCACAATATTGGCTTTTCCCTAAACTAAAAACTAAACTAAATTGTATTAATTAACGTGATTAACATCACCACTTTTTGAAGAAGTAGTTTTCTTTAACGACGCATTTCCTTTATAATTTACATCGCTACCGCCACTAGCGCCAGCTTCTAAACCTTTATTTACGTAAATATTAGCATCAGAGCCACCGCTTACGCTTACTTTTGCATAATTTACAATGTAACCGAATGCATCTACATCACTTCCGCCACTAGCATTTAGTTGCATATTTTCTCCACTACCAGTTAAATCTGCATCTGAACCACCACTTACACTAACCGTTAGATCTTTACAAGCCAACGTTAATTTAAGATCCGAACCACCGCTACCTCTAACATTCAGCACATCAGCTTTTAAAGTGTTTTGAGTATATACATCAGAACCACCACTTGCAGTTAAGCTCTTTAATGCTTTAAAACTTACATACACTTTAATGCTTTGGTTTCTAAATAGTCTACTCCAATTCACTCCTTCTTTATATTTAATAGTAACTGCACTTCCATTTTGCTCTACAATAACATCTTTAATTAAACTGTTATCTCCTTTTATGGTTAAAGTTTCGGTATTACCTTGCGTTAAATACAAATCTATTCCGCTACTTACGGTTAGTGTATTAAAATTTTTTACACCTACATTTTTACTTTGTGCTTGGGTAGTTAAGTAACTTAACATGGCAATTGCTACTAAACAAGCCAATTTGGGTAAACTGATAAATTTCATAATATATTTTTAAGGTTTGTATTTATTAGACGCCGATGACTAGGTAAACGTTGCAAGAAATTGAAATTATTTTTTTTATTTGATTTTGAGGCTTAAAATCGTTCTTTTGTACAGTACAATAAAAGCGCTTAGCCATGCCCGAAAATCAAGTACTTATTTTAAATAAACAGCAAATCGAACAAAAGATTAATCGCATTGCTTTTCAGATTTTGGAAGATAACTTAGAAGAAAAGGAAATTGTATTGGCTGGTATTTGGGATCGTGGATATAAACTTGCATTGCGTTTAAAAAGCGTCTTACAAGAAATAGCAAGTTTTAAAGTCACTATGCTTCGTATAGATCTTGAAAAACAAAATAGCAAATTGGTTGCAAAAACAGATTTGCAAGAAGCAGAGTGGAAAAATAAAGTAATTATATTGGTTGATGATGTGCTAAACAGTGGCAAAACATTAGCCTATGGATTAGGAGTTTTCTTAAATACGCCTCATAAAAAAATCCGTACTGTTGTATTAGTAGATAGAAGTCATAAAATTTTTCCAATTGCAACAGACTTTGTAGGATTAGAACTGTCTACTATTTTAAAAGAACATGTGGATGTTGTGATGGATGTAACTGGAGAAGAGGATAGGGTTTATTTAAGCTAATCCACCTAATGAATATATTTGCAAATCAGCCCAATTTTTTGCAATTTCCCTGAATGTATCACTCTCGTAAAAATGGTTTAATCTTTCATTGTTATTCATGGTATATCAATTATATCTTAAAGAAAGATTTTTCTTCTTTTACCCATAATCAGCTTGTTATTAAAGATGATGAGGCTGTATTATTATTAGCAAATCGTTTCAGTTGGTGGGATGGGTTTATGTTGTTTCAACTAAATAAAAAGGTTTTTAAAAAACAGTTTCACGCCTTAGTTACTACAGATGATTATAAGCAACTTAATTATTTAAAATATTTTGGCTGTTTTGCTCCAGAAACTAAAGGGAAAGATGCACTAGAGACATTACTATATGCAGGTTCTTTACTTGATGATCCAAAAAATTTAGTCCTTATTTTCCCACAAGGAAAAATTAAATCTTCACATGTAGATACCATTGCATTTGAAAAAGGAGTGATGCAACTCATCAATGCTTCTAAAAAGAAATTTCAAACAGTGTTTTCGGTTATCCTTACAGATTATTTTAACAATAGAAAGCCTAGAGCCAAAGCATATTTAACAACTTGGCAAGTTGCAGAATACACGAGCTTGCAATTGCTTAAAAGCGAATACAATAAACATTATGACACTGCAATTTTAAAACAAACACAAAAAGCATCTTAAGCTTTAAATTCTCATGCTCTTTTTGTGTATTTTTGTAAGTGTAATTGTGGTAATTTAAAATGGGATACAATTTAAACGTAACAATCGATAAATCTTCTGGCTTTTGTTTTGGTGTAGTATATGCGATAGATATGGCCGAAGATATTTTAGATAATGAAGAATATCTTTATTGTTTGGGCGATATTGTACATAATGATGAAGAAGTAGAACGTCTAAAAGCGAAAGGACTTCGCATTATAGATCACGATCAATTACACCAGCTTTCTAATGAAAAAGTATTAATTAGGGCACATGGTGAAGCACCTTCTACTTATGAATTAGCCTTAAATAACAACTTAACGTTAATTGATGCATCTTGTCCGGTAGTTTTAAAATTGCAAAATCGCATTAAGAATTCTCATGATGACAACGAGCAAATCCTCATTTTTGGTAAACATGGTCATGCGGAAGTTATTGGCTTGCAGGGGCAAACTAATGGAAAAGCAATTGTTTTTCAGGATTTAGCAGAGCTGGATGAAATGGAATTGCCTAATAAGTTCACTTTGTATAGTCAAACTACTAAAAGCACTGATAAATTCTATCAAATTAAAGATGAATTATTAAGTAGAGGTTATGATGTAAAAGCTAATGATACAATTTGCAGACAAGTTTCTAATCGTTATGAAGAATTAGAGAAATTTGTAGCAGACTTTGATAAAATTATATTCGTATCAGGAAAAAAATCATCAAACGGAAAGGTTTTATATGATGTTTGCAAAAAACACAATGCCAACTCTTATTTTATTTCTAATGTAGAAGAATTGGATAAAATTTGGTTTTCACCAAATGATAAAGTTGGTATTTGCGGGGCGACTTCTACACCAATGTGGTTAATGGAACTTGTGAAATCTGAGTTAGAAAACCTTTCGTAAGTACCCCGAAAAAACATCATTACATGCGTATAAGACTTACTTTAGTACTCCTTTTTTCATTTCTAAGTTTCTCGGTTTTAGCGCAAAATGCTATTATAAAAGGAAAAATTACCAATTCTTTTACTAATCAGCCAATTGCTGGAGTTACTGTTTCTATTCAAGGGAAAACAAATAATGCGATTAGTGATAGTTTAGGGAATTATAATTTAGCAAATTTAGTACCTGGAGTTTATAATCTAAAGTTCAATTTTATTGGGTATAAATCTAAATCTGTTTTTGATATTGAAGTTAACAATGCAAAACCTACAGTTTTAGATGTTGCATTAGAAACTGAAGTAAGTACTTTAGATGAAGTTGTAATTCAAAAAGCACGATTTATTAAGCCAGTAGAAAGTCCTTTATCATTAAGAACTATTGGCGCTACTGAAATTAAAAGAAATCCTGGAGGGAATAGAGATATATCAAAGGTGATTCAATCTTTACCTGGAGTTTCTGCTCCAGTGAGTTATCGGAACGACATTATTATTCGTGGTGGTGCACCAAATGAAAATAGGTTTTATTTAGATGGAGTAGAAATTCCCAATATTAATCATTTTACCACACAAGGCTCATCTGGTGGTCCAGTTGGTTTAATTAATGTTGATTTTATAAAAGAAGTTGATTTTTATTCTGGAGCCTTTCCAGCAGCTAGAGGAAATGCCTTAAGCTCTGTTTTTGAATTTAAACAAAAGGATGGGAATTCTGATAAAATGGGTGCCTCATTAACTGTAGGTTCTAGTGATTTTGCAATAGTAGCAGATGGGCCAATGAGTAAAAAAACAACCTATATGGCATCTTATAGATTATCTTATTTACAGGGTTTGTTCAAAGTACTAGGTTTACCATTTTTACCTTCTTATCAAGATTTTCAATTTAAGCTTAAAACAAAGTTTAATACCAAGAATGAGTTAACAATATTGGGTTTAGGTGCTCTTGATAAAGCGGTATTAAATTTTAATACAGAAAAAACCGAAAGTAATTTATACACTTTGGCTAATCTGCCAGAAAATAAGCAAGATAATTATACAATTGGTGCAGTATATAAAATGTATCGTGAAAAAGGATTTTCTACTGTTGTTTTAAGCAGAAATTATTTAAATAATAAAGCGTATAAATTTCAAGATAACGACCAAAGCAAAACTCAGGTATTAGATTATCATTCTACAGAAACTGAGAATAAAATGAGAGTAGAAAACTCATCTCGTGAAGGAAAATATAAAATAAACTTTGGGGCAGGAATTGAAACAGCAGATTATACAACAAATAGTTTGCAGTTTTTGCCAGGTGGAGTTGAAGGATATGTTTCTGCCATTAATTTTATTAAATATGGAGCTTTTGCCCAAGTAAGCGCACCGTATTTAGGAGAAAAATTAAATCTTTCTTTTGGAGTAAGGTTTGATGGAAATACTTTTAACTCAAAAGGAGAAAATCCGCTTAAAACATTGTCGCCTAGATTTTCTGCTTCCTATAATTTCAATGAGAAAATCAGTTTCAACTTTAATACGGGTATTTATTATCAATTACCAGCCTATACCGTATTAGGTTTTAGAAACAATACAGGTGGCCCATTAGTAAATACAAATGTAAATTATATCCGCTCTGCACAATTAATAGCCGGATTTGAATACAATACCTTAAAAAATACCAAAATCACGATAGAAGGGTTCTATAAAAGTTATAGTCGTTATCCTATGGTTAAGATATTTGGAGATGTAATTCCTTTAGCAAACCTGGGTGCCGATTTTGGAGTGGTTGGAAATAAGCCTGTGGTTGGTGAAACAGATGGAAGAAGTTATGGTTTAGAATTTTTTGCGCAACAACGATTAAACAAAGGATTTTATGGAATTTTTGCATTAACACTCTTCCGCAGTGAATTTAAAGATAAGTTAAACGAATATATTCAGTCGAGTTGGAATAATAGATATATCTTAAGCATGACTGCGGGAAAGATCTTTAAAAAAAACTGGGAGGTTGGTGCTAAGTTTCGTTTAGGTGGAGGAACACCATATACTCCGTATGATATTGCTTATTCATCACTAAAAAGTAATTATTCTATATTTCCACAAGGAGTTCCAGATTATGATCGGCTGAATAGCAATAGGTTAAAGGGCTTTTACCAATTAGATGTTAGGGTAGACAAAAAGTATCCTTTTAAGAAATTTAACCTTAACGTATATTTGGACATTCAAAATTTGACATATAATAAATACGAAACACAGCAACAATTGGTGTTGGATAGAGATATTAATGGAAATGCACAAGATGCAACCGGAGATCCATCCCGTTTTAAAACAAAATTATTAAAAAATACTAGTGGGAATATATTGCCTACAATTGGTGTAATATTCGAATTATAAATCATGGGAAAAAAAGGAGTTTTATTAGTTAATTTAGGTACGCCAGACAGTCCAGAAGTTAAAGATGTAAAAAAATACTTAGATCAATTTTTAATGGATGGTAGGGTAATTGATATCCCTAAGTTGAATAGAACTTTATTGGTAAAAGGTATTATTGTACCTTTTCGAAGCCCTAAAACTTCTAAATTATACAAAGAAATTTGGGACGAAAAAGGCTCTCCATTATTGTATTACAGTAAAATTCAGGCCAAATTACTGCAAGAACAATTAGGTGATGATTATCAGGTTGAGCTGGCAATGCGCTATCAAAATCCTTCTATTGAAGCCGCTTTAGAAAAATTAAAAGCAGGTTTAGTAGAAAGTATTAAGGTAATCCCGATGTTTCCGCAATATGCATCTGCAAGTACAGGTTCCGTTATGCAATTGGTAATGGAATTGTTAAGTAAATGGCAAACTATTCCACCAGTTTCATTTGTAAACTCATTTCACAATAATAGTTTAATGATTGATGTATTTGCAGAGAATGCAATTAAGCATCAGCCAGAAACTTACGATCATGTGCTTTTTAGTTTTCATGGTTTACCAGAAAGACAATTGTTAAAATGTGATCATACAGGTAATTATTGCTTAAAAATTGATAATTGTTGTGATACGCTAAACGAGACAAATAAATTTTGTTATTCTGCTCAAGGACATCATACTGCAAGCTTAATTGCTGCAAAACTTGGCTTGTCTAAAGATAAATACACCGTCTGTTTTCAATCTCGATTAGGAAAAGAACCTTGGGTACAACCTTACACTACAGATGTATTGAAAAAATTAGCTGCGGAAGGCAAAAAGAGGTTATTAGTTTTTAGTCCTGCGTTTGTAGCTGATTGTTTGGAAACGCTATATGAAATTACAGTAGAATATCACGAAGAATTTAAAGCGCTTGGTGGTGAACATGTGCAGTTAGTGGAGAGTTTAAATGATCATCCGAAGTTTATTGAAGCATTGGTAGAGTTAGCGAAGAACTAAGATTCGGCAATTGCTCTTACAATCATATCTGTAGCTCCTTTTTTCTGTTCCACATACTCTTTCGCATCGGCGGATGCAGTTTCATTTGCCTTAAAAAAATTAAAAGCACTCATTAATTCATCAGCCGTAGTTATGCTTTTAGCAGCGCCAATTGCTATTAAATCTTTAGCTTCTTGAAATTTATGGTATTTCGGGCCAAAAATTACAGGTAAACCAAATGCTGCGGCTTCTAGGGTATTATGTATTCCTGCCCCAAAACCACCACCAATATATGCTACACTTGCAAATTGATATAAAGAAGAAAGAATTCCAATATTATCTATAATTAAGATAGAAGGTTGAGGATTGAAAGTTGATGTTTGAAGGTTGGAAAACTTTACAGCTTCTGGAAATAGTTTTTCAATTTCTTCAATATGTGAAGCTCCAATCTCATGTGGGGCAATTATAAATTTCCAATCTGGGTATCTTTCAGTTAACGAAACCAATAGTTTTTCGTCGGGTAGCCAGGTGCTTCCGGCTATAAAAACATTATCAGTACGGCAAAATTGCTCAATCAGCTCTAATCTTTTAGGATGCTGAGCATTTTCATAAACCCGATCAAAACGAGTATCACCACTTAAGCTCACATTATCAATTCCCAAACTTTTTAAAAGAGAGACACTTTCTTCATTTTGCAAAAAAAAGTGTGTTACAAATTTTAAAATCCCTCTATAAAAGCTTCCATACCATTTAAAAAATACCTGGTTTGGTCGAAAGATCCCAGAAATTAAATAAAGTGGTATTTGCTTTTTGTTTAATTCATTAAAATAATGATACCAAAATTCATATTTTGTAAATACTGCAAACTTCGGATTTACAACTTTTATAAACCTCTCAGCATTGTCTTTTGTATCTAATGGTAAATAAAAAACATCTGCCAATGCATAATTTTTTCTAATCTCATATCCTGAAGGAGAAAAAAAGGTAATGACAATTTTTTGTGATGGATTGTTAGTTTTCAACTTTTCTAATACAGGTCTGCCTTGTTCAAACTCTCCTAAAGAAGCAAAGTGAAACCATATTGGTTTATCATTAGGATTAATTGTTTGTTGAATTTTATTGAAGATATTTTTCCTTCCAATTACAAATAATTTGGCTTTTGCATTAAAAAGCGATGCCAACCTTAATAATAAGCCATATATTACAACCCCAATATTATAAATCCAAAGCATTTTGTGTCTTAATTTCTTATCTTCGTCCGAAGATAAATGAATAAATTTAAAACCTTCAATTAATATATGAAGATAGCTGTAATTGGAACAGGATATGTAGGCCTTGTAACCGGAACGTGTTTAGCAGAAACAGGAAACAATGTAATTTGCGTAGACATTAATAAAGCAAAAGTTGAAAAAATGATTGCTGGTGAAGTTCCAATTTATGAGCCTGGTTTAGATGTATTGTTTCACCGTAATATTGCGCAGGGACGTTTATCATTTACAACGGATTTAGCGCTCGCGGTTAAAGAAGCTCAGATTATTTTTATGGCACTACCAACTCCTCCAGGCGGAGATGGAGCTGCAGATCTTTCTTATATTTTAGGTGCTGCAAAAGATATTTCAAAACTAGTTACAGAATACAAAGTAATCGTAAATAAATCTACAGTTCCTGTAGGTACGGCAGATAAAGTTCAAGCAATTTTTGCAGCTAATACTTCAGTTGAAGTAGATGTAGTTTCTAATCCAGAATTTTTACGCGAAGGTGTAGCAGTGGAGGATTTTATGAAACCTGATCGCGTTGTAATTGGTACACGTAGTGAGAAAGCACAAAAATTAATGACAGAATTATATGCACCTTATGTTCGTCAGGGAAATCCTATTTTCTTTATGGATGAGCGTTCTTCAGAATTAACTAAATACGCAGCAAATTCATTTTTGGCAACAAAAATCACGTTTATGAATGAGATTGCAAATCTTTGCGAAATTGTAGGAGCAGATGTAGACGCAATACGTAAGGGAATTGGCTCTGATGATCGTATCGGTAAACGTTTTCTTTTCCCTGGAATTGGATATGGAGGAAGCTGTTTTCCTAAAGATGTACAAGCTTTAGCTATTGCAGCAGATACACATAATTATGATTTTCAAATTTTGAAAGCCGTAATGAATGTAAATGAAAAACAAAAAACGGTTTTAGTAGATAAAGTATTAAAATATTATAAAAACGATATTAAAGGTAAACATTTTGCACTTTGGGGTTTAGCTTTTAAACCAGAAACTGATGATATTAGAGAAGCACCAGCATTATATATCATTGATGAACTGATTAAACAAGGTGCAACAGTTACTGCTTTTGATCCCGAAGGAATGGAGAATGTGAAATCAATATTGGGGGATAAAATTAATTTTGCTGAAAATCAATACGATGCATTACAAAATGCAGATGCTTTATTAATTGCAACAGAATGGTCGGTGTTCCGTAATCCGGATTTTGAAAAAATGGATGAGCTATTGACTAATAAAGTAATTTTTGATGGAAGGAATTTATTTGACTTGCAAAAAATGATCGATTTGGGTTATTACTACAATAGTGTTGGTAGAAAACTAATAAATTAACGATGGAACGGAAAAGAGTTTTAATAACAGGAGCAGCTGGCTTTTTAGGTTCGCATCTATGCGATCGCTTTATTAAAGAAGATTTTCATGTAATTGGAATGGATAACCTAATTACTGGTGATTTACAAAACATCGAACACTTGTTTAAGCTTGAGAACTTTGAGTTTTATCATCATGATGTTTCTAAATTTGTTTACGTTCCTGGAAATTTAGACTATATTTTGCATTTTGCTTCTCCAGCTAGTCCAATTGATTATTTAAAAATTCCTATTCAAACATTAAAAGTTGGGTCATTAGGTATCCATAATTTGTTAGGGTTGGCAAGATCCAAAAATGCTCGCTTATTAATTGCTTCAACTTCAGAGGTATATGGTGATCCAACTGTAAATCCTCAACCAGAAGAATATTGGGGAAATGTAAATCCAGTTGGACCACGAGGTGTGTATGATGAGGCAAAACGTTTCCAAGAAGCAATGACAATGGCATACCATACTTTTCATGGTTTAGAAACAAGAATTGTACGGATATTTAATACTTATGGCCCTAGAATGCGATTAAATGATGGTCGTGTTTTGCCAGCATTTATTGGACAAGCATTGAGAGGAGAGGATCTTACTGTTTTTGGAGATGGAAGTCAAACACGATCTTTCTGTTATGTAGATGATTTGATCGAGGGAATTTATCGATTATTGTTTAGCGATTATGCTCAACCAGTAAATATTGGTAATCCTGATGAAATTACAATGTTAGATTTTGCAGAGGAAATTATCAAATTAACAGGTACCACACAGAAAATTATCTGCAAAGAATTGCCAACAGATGATCCTAAACAACGTCGACCTGATATTACAAAGGCAAGAGAATTATTAAATTGGGAACCAAAAGTGAATAGAGCGGAAGGCTTGAAAATTACCTATGATTACTTTAAATCTTTGCCAAAAGAAGCACTTGTAAATAAAGAGCATAAAAACTTTAATACATACAATAAATAAATGAAGAAAATATTAGTTACGGGAGGTGCGGGTTATATAGGTTCACATACTGTAGTGGAGCTTTTTAATGCTGGATACGAAGTGGTTATTGTTGACGATTTTTCAAATTCTGATCCTAAAATGTTAGATCAAATTGAAAAAATAAGCGGAAAAAAGCCAGAGTTTGTTAAACTCGATCTTTGTAATGAAGAAGCTGTTCATTCGTTCGCTAGCCAACATCAAGATATTAGCGGCATTATCCATTTTGCAGCGTTTAAAGCAGTAGGTGAATCAGTTCAACAACCTTTAAAATATTACCGTAACAATTTTTATTCTTTAATTAATATTATAACAGCATATAACAGTAATATAAAGCTAGTATTTTCATCGTCATGTACTGTATATGGGCAACCAGATAAATTGCCTGTAACAGAATCAGCACCGGTAAAAAAGGCTGAATCGCCATATGGAAATACGAAACAAATTGCTGAAGAAATTTTAGCAGAAACTTGTGCAGTAACACCAGATTTAAGAGTGATCGCTTTGCGTTATTTTAATCCGGTTGGTGCGCATGCATCGGCTTTAATTGGTGAATTACCTATTGGGGTACCACAAAATTTGGTTCCATTTATTACACAGTCTGCAATTGGTAAACGTGGAGCAATTACTGTTTATGGCGATGATTACAATACGCCAGATGGATCTGCAATACGAGATTATATTCACGTGGTGGATTTAGCAAAAGCACACGTTGCCGCAATTAAAAGATTAGAAACTGAACAAGGGGATAACTATGAAATATTTAATATTGGCACGGGTAAAGGTTCGTCTGTACTAGAAATTATCCACGCATTTGAACAATCTACAGGAGAAAAATTAAATTATACAATTGGCGCACGCAGAGAAGGAGATATTGAACAAACATATGGTGACGTAAGCCGATCTAACACTGTTTTAGGTTGGAAAGCTGAGTTGGATATTAATGAAATGATGAGTTCGGCATGGAATTGGGAGAAATATTTAAGAGACAATCCTTTTAAATGAACCATCATGAGCAATCACTAATGCATAATAGGAAATGCTCATGATAGCTCATTAGCGATAAAATATAAATGAATAAATGAAACTAAGTGAGCACAAAGAGCTTAAAATAGAAATTTTAGCATTGCCGCCTAAAGAGAAGGACAAATTATTGCTTCGCTTGGTGGCAAAAGATAAAGTGCTTACCGAACATTTACATTTTTTATTATTAGAAGATGAAAGTAATCTGCGTGATCGGGTATCTACAATTAAAGAAGATATTCTGCAAAATATGCAGAGTTTAAAAGAGTTAAAAAAATTAAATGCTAAAGATGTATTAGTGAATTTACGTAGATTAGCGAAACAGGTTAATCATAATTTGAGGGTAACTAAAGCTAATTTTGAAGATGTTGAGTTGAGGATATTTCTTTTCAATAATACCGTTACTCAATTTAAATCAAGTATATTTTCATCTAATAAAAACTATGAACAACTTTTTGCAAACTATTTTGTGAAATCTACATTAATAACTTTGCGAAAATTGAATAAATTACACGAAGACCTTCAGTTTGATTTGAAAGAAGGAATGAATAACTTACTGACCAAAATATACAATGGAAAAATGGCTAATATAGCTCATGAGCTAGGTTTGCCAGAACAATTATAACTATGAAGAAAATTTTAATTACTGGCGGTGCTGGTTTTATTGGCTCACACGTAGTCCGCAGATTTGTAAACAACTATCCGCAGTATGAAATAATCAACTTAGATGCGCTAACCTATGCGGGAAATCTGGCCAATCTTACCGATGTTGAAAATAAGAATAATTATAGGTTTATAAAGGCTGACATTACCAATGCCTCAGAAATAAACAATCTTTTTAAGACGGAGAATTTTGATGCTGTAATCCATTTGGCGGCAGAATCACATGTTGATCGTTCAATAGCAGATCCAAGTGCCTTTGTAATGACCAATGTGATAGGAACTGTAAATCTGTTGAACGCAGCAAGGGAATATTGGAAAGGTGGGTATGCAGATAAGCGTTTCTACCATGTCTCTACAGATGAAGTTTATGGTGCCCTGGGAGAAACAGGGATGTTTACAGAAAGTACCAGCTACGATCCCCATAGTCCATATTCGGCATCAAAGGCGAGCTCTGACCACTTTGTGAGAGCCTACCATGATACTTATGGTTTAGATGTGGTGATTTCAAACTGCTCTAATAATTATGGGTCGCACCATTTTCCAGAAAAGTTAATCCCACTTGCGATAAACAATATTAAGAATAATAAACCGGTACCTGTTTATGGCAAGGGTGAGAACGTACGCGATTGGTTATGGGTTGAAGACCATGCAAGGGCGATCGACGTAATCTTCCATAACGCTAAGACTGGTCAGACATATAATATCGGGGGCCATAATGAATGGAAGAACATAGATCTAATCCATTTGTTATGTCAGATAATGGATCAAAAACTTGGCAGGGCAGAGGGAGAATCTGCAAAATTGATCACCTTTGTAACCGATAGGGCAGGGCATGATTTACGCTATGCGATAGACTCTACCAAGCTACAGAATGAATTGGATTGGGTGCCTAGTTTGCAGTTTGAAGAGGGTTTGGCAAAAACAGTAGATTGGTACTTGCAGAATGAAGATTGGTTAAATAATGTAACTTCAGGCAATTATCAGGCCTATTATGATAATCAGTATAAAGGGAGGTAAGTTTGTTTGGTTGGTTTAAAAAGGATAAAGAACCTGAGTTTAATTTTTCAGTGATTGGAACAGATATGCACTCGCATATTATTCCAGGAATTGATGATGGAGCAAAAAGCCTTGATGATTCTTTATTATTAGCCAGACGTTTTAAGTCATTGGGGTTTAAAAAACTTGTTGCAACTCCCCATATTATGGCAGATTATTTCCGTAATACGCCAGATATTATTCATAGAGCGCTAGATGTTTTGCGTGAAGGTTTATTGAAAAATAACATTGATTTAGAAGTAAGTGCTGCAGCTGAATATTATTTAGACGAAACTTTCGAAAAGAAAATTGAGAAAAAAGAGGTCCTTAGCTTCGGAAAAAACAAATACTTGCTTTTCGAGCTATCTTATATCAATCCACCTCATAATCTATTTGAAGTTATTTCTAAAATTCAACATGCTGGCTATCAACCTGTGTTAGCGCACCCTGAGCGCTATCCGTATTACAATGGTTCTTTAGAAAGCTACCAACAAATTAAAGATGCTGGTTGTCTTTTACAATTAAATACCATTTCCTTAACAGGGTATTATGGTAAAGGTTGTAAGCAAACAGCAGAAGAATTGATAGATAACTATTGTATTGACTTTTTAGGTAGTGATATGCATCATCTTCGCCATGCAGATGCTTTAAAAGATAGTTTGAATATAAAAAGGTTGCAAAATATTTTATTGCAACCTCAAATCAGTAATCTCTTATTATAATAGATTTAATTAGCTAAATCTTTTCAAGCTTTCTTTTTATTCGTAGCGCAATGCCTCTACTGGGTCAAGTTTAGATGCTTTTTTAGCCGGGTAATATCCAGAAACAATTCCTACAATAACACATAAGGCAAATCCTCCGAAAATAAATAACCAAGGAATTAGAAAGGAACCTCCCATAGAAAATGAAATTAGATTCCCTATTCCAATACCAAGTAAAATTCCAAGTGCCCCACCCATCAAGCAAATTACCACAGCCTCTATTAAAAACTGTTTTCTTATTACCGCTGGATTTGCACCTATTGCTTTTCTGATACCGATTTCTCTTGTTCTTTCAGTCACAGATACCAACATAATATTCATCAAGCCTATAGATGCACCAATTAATGTGATTACACCAATGGCTATACCACCAACACGTATATAAATTAAATTCTCAAATAGTGTTTGTGCAACAGCATCGCTTTTAGTAATCTCAAAATTGTTGGTTTCACTTACTTTAACTTTTCTAATATTTCTAAACTCAGCAGTGGCTTCGCCAATAATGTTATCCATTAAATCGGCATTTGGAACCATTACGGTGATAGTATAAGATGGATTATCATTTGAGTTAATTAGCTTTGCTTTATATAAAGGCACATAAACGGCTCTATCGGTATTAGAACCCATACTCGAACCTTTAGACACTAACACGCCAACTACCTTTAATCTAGTACTACCAGCGGTGATAATTTTATCGATTGGCGATTCTTTTTTAAAGAGAGTAGAGGCTATCTCACTTCCAATGATACAAACATTATTTCCAGATATTGCTTCAGCGTTATTAAAATTTCGTCCTAAAGCAAGTTCTAAACCTTGCGAAGCTAAACCATTTTCATCTATACCTTGTACACTTGTATTTGGATTTGTTTTTTCTTGCTCGTATTTAACTGTAGAGCCGCCGCTTGCAAAAACACTAACTGAAACAGTAGCAGGCGTATTTAGTCTTTCTTTAAATTTAATCGCATCCTCGTAGCGTATCGATTTAAAAGGTTTTGGTCTTTTGCCAGAACCTCCAATTCTAATCCCGGTTCCTCTATTTCTGATATTAAACGAGTTTGCACCCATGCTCGAAAATGCGTCAGTCATGCTTTTTTTAATTGCATCTATTGTGGTAAGGATGCCTACTAAAGCCATAAGACCAAGTGCTATGATTAATGCGGTAAGCATTGTACGAAGGCGATTACTTTTAATAGATTGTAGCGCAAGTCTGACGTTTTCGGTATAGGTCATTTGATAGAAATAAAATTCTGTTGAGATAAAAATAAAAAGTCCCGCTGTTAAGACAACGAGACCTATTAAAATGTTACAAATATTATGTGCTTAAACAGAGAAACTTGTTCCGCATCCACATGAACTAGTTGCGTTTGGATTGCTAAATGTAAAACCTCTAGAGTTTAATCCATCTTGCCAATCAATCTGCATCCCTAATAAATACATTTGATGTGCTTTATGCATAAATATTTTAATGTTGTCTATTATAAATTCTTGATCACCTTCTTTTTTTTGGTCAAAACCCAAAACGTAACTCATGCCTGAGCAACCACCACCTTCAACACCAACACGTAAGCCAAAATCATCAGCAATTTCTTGTTGGTTTTTTAGTTTCAAAAGTTCTTTAACAGCGGTTTCGGTAAACGATACAGGCGCAAAAGCAGTTTCTACAGTATTACTCATGTTTTTAAATTTATCTATTACAAATATAAATATTTATGTACATTTTTGCTCGGTGTACTTTTTAATATTACGGTATTCAAACAAAATATAATGAACGTTACAAATTTTTTAACACAAGTAGCAATTCTTGCAACTGGTGGTATATTAGCATTATCAGTTGGTTATTTTTTAATTAAAAATGATATACAGAATTATTTCAGGTTTAAGACGCTTGAAGTAAATAAAGATCATAAAACTGCTCTGTTACCCCTTCGTTTACAAGCACACGAAAGGCTAATTGTTTTTATAGAACGCATAAATCCTGCTAATTTATTAGTGCGTCTACATCAACCTGCAATTGAGCTTTCTGCATTGCAATCTTTAATTTTAAATGAGATAAAGGCAGAATATCAGCATAATATTGCACAACAACTATATGTAGATTCTACGAGTTGGAATGTGGTTCGAAAACTAAAGGATGATACAATTGCGATGATCAACAATGTTGTGCAAGGTTTGCCTGAAAATTCAACCGGTGTTGATTTAAGCAAAAAAGTATTACAACACATGAGTACGATAGAAGAAAATCCTTACGATTTAACCATCAATATTCTTAAAAAGGATATCCATGCCTTATTTTAATTATTATGAGCGATAGAAAATTTACAACTACATCAGGGATCGAAATAAAGGATATTTACACTTTGGCAAAACCTTCAGCAGAAATGCCTGGGCAATTTCCGTTTACCAGAGGGATTCAAAAAGATATGTATCGTGGTCGCTTATGGACGATGAGGCAGTATGCAGGTTTTTCTACTGCGGAAGAATCAAACAAGCGCTACCATTATTTATTGGCGCAAGGTACCATGGGCTTATCGGTAGCTTTTGATTTACCCACACAAATAGGTTATGATTCTGATCATGATATGGCAGAAGGAGAAGTTGGTAAAGTTGGTGTGGCTATTGATTCGTTAAAAGACATTGAAATTCTATTTGATGGTATTGAATTGAAGAAAATCACTACTTCAATGACGATAAATGCAACTGCATCTATCTTATTAGCGATGTATATTGCATTAGCTAAAAAACAAGGTGCAGACTTGAAAGAAATCTCAGGTACGATACAAAATGATATTTTAAAAGAATATGCTGCAAGAGGAACATACATCTATCCTCCAAAACCGTCAATGCGTATTATAACCGATATTTTTGAATATTGTAGTAAAGAAGTGCCAAAATGGAATACAATTTCTATTTCTGGATATCATATACGTGAAGCTGGCTCAACGGCAGTTCAAGAATTAGCTTTTACATTAGCTAATGGTAAAGCTTATTTAAATGCAGCACTAGAAAAAGGATTGGATATTAATGTTTTCGCAAAGCGATTGTCTTTCTTTTTCAATTGCCATAATAACTTTTTTGAAGAGATTGCCAAATTTAGAGCGGCAAGAAGAATGTGGGCGCACATTACAAAATCATTAGGCGCAACAGATGAAAAAGCAATGATGCTTCGTTTTCATACTCAAACTGGTGGTTCTACCTTAACAGCACAACAACCGTTAAACAATGTAATTCGTGTAACTAACCAAGCAATGGCTGCGGTTTTAGGTGGTACGCAATCTTTGCATACCAACGGATATGATGAGGCTTTATCCTTACCTACAGAAGCAGCGGCTAAAATCGCCCTGCGTACACAACAAGTTATTGCCTTTGAAAGTGGAGTAACTGATACGGTAGATCCGCTTGCAGGTTCTTATTTTGTAGAAACATTAACAGATGAAATTGAAACTGCAGCTTTAGCATATATAGATAAGATAGATGCAATGGGTGGTTCTGTAAATGCAATAGAAAATGGATATATTCAACAAGAGATTGCGAACTCTGCGTATCAATATCAAAAAGAAGTAGAATCTGGAGATCGAATTATTGTTGGTGTTAATAAATTTACTCAGCAGAAAGAAGGAATTACTGATGTTTTAAATATTGATGAAACAATAAGAACGATACAGACTGAAAAATTAAAATTGTTAAAAGCTCAACGAAATAATGATGCTGTTAATTTAGCATTGGACAACTTGCAAAAAGCGGCAAAATCTGACCAAAATTTAATGCCTTATATTCTAACAGCAGCGGAAGAGTATGCCACACTTGGTGAAATAGCAGATTGTATGCGAAATGTGTTCGGAGAATACTAGAATCAATGTTAAAAAATAGTTATCAACACAAAAAATTTAGGTTAAGAGGTATATAATACTGCTTTTGAACTACTTACAAATTAATTAAAATTTTTGTTCTTTTTGTTGATAATTTTTTGAATATTCGATGTTCCAAAAGGGCATGTCCGTAATGCTCTTATAAGAACTGAAAACCAACAAATTATATAATAACAATGGAAAAAACTTGTACCGAAGTATGGAAGAACTGTCTCCAAATAATTAAGGATAACATCCCGACCCAAAGTTTTAAAACGTGGTTCGAACCGATATCCGCACTTAAATTAGAAGGGAAAGTTTTAACCATCCAGGTGCCTAGTTTATTTTTTTACGAATGGCTAGAAGAACACTATGTTGGTCTGCTTCGTAAAACAGTAAAAAAGCAATTGGGAGACGAAGGAAGATTAGAATATAATATCGTAGTTGACAAGTCGTCAAATAGCGGTTCTCCTTATACTACAAATATGCCCTCTAACGGAAATGGGGCAGAAGCGAAAATGCAATCAATGCCTATTCCTGTTTCGATAAATAAGGATATCAAAAATCCTTTTATTATACCGGGATTAAAAAAGTTGACCGTTGATCCGCAATTAAATGCAAATTATACTTTCGAGAATTATATTGAAGGCGACTGCAATCGTTTAGCTCGTTCTGCTGGCTATGCTGTAGCGGCAAAACCTGGTGGAACCTCATTTAATCCATTAATGATTTATGGTGGTGTAGGTTTAGGTAAAACGCATTTGGCGCAAGCAATAGGAAATGAGATTAAACGTAGCATGCCAGATAAGCTGGTGATCTATGTTTCTTGTGAGAAATTTTGCCAGCAGTTTGTGGATTCCCTTAAAAACAATACGATTAATGATTTCGTTAACTTTTACCAGGCAATGGATGTAATCATTATGGATGATGTACATAATTTTGCTGGTAAAGAAAAAACTCAAGATATCTTCTTCCATATTTTTAATCACTTACATCAATCAGGTAAACAAGTAATCTTAACATCTGATAAAGCTCCAAAAGATTTAGCTGGTTTAGAAGAAAGATTATTGAGCCGTTTCAAATGGGGATTATCTGCTGATCTGCAAATTCCTGATTTAGAAACTCGTATTGCCATACTTAAAAAGAAAATGTATGCTGATGGTATTGAACTGCCAGGTGAAGTGGTTGAATACGTAGCACACAATATTGATAATAATGTTCGTGAATTAGAAGGTGCAATGGTTTCTTTATTGGCGCAATCTACATTAAACAAAAAAGACATCGATTTAGCTTTGGCTAAACAAATGTTGAAGAACTTTATTAAGAATACATCGAAAGAAATTTCAATGGAATATATTCAGAAATTAGTTTGTGAATATTTCGAAGTTCCAGTGGATATGGTAAAATCTCAAACACGTAAACGTGAAATTGTACAAGCTCGTCAAATTTCTATGTATTTGTCAAAAAGCCATACTAAATCATCGTTAAAAACTATTGGCGCTTTCTTTGGCGGTAGAGATCACTCGACTGTAATTTACGCTTGCCAAACGGTAGAAGATTTAATCGAAACAGATAAAAAATTCAAAGCTTATGTTAATGATATTCAGAAAAAACTGAAAATGAGTTAATCATTTGCTAACAAATACTAGCATGAAAAAAGCCGTTCAATAATTTGAACGGCTTTTCTTTTGTCTATAGCTTTTTCTTATTTTTTGGTTACTCTTCGCATTTCTTTAACTGCAGCTTCAATCTGAGTGTCTTTACCCGAAAGGAAAGATTCATAATGAAGCGGAACTTTAATATCTGGTTCAACTTGTAGATTTTCTGTGGTTCTACCTTCTTTTCCAATAGTACCAATCATCGGTATACCAAATACAATTGTTGGATCGATCTGAGTTTCCCACCAAACAGCAGTCCCAGTACCTGGAACAGGCATGCCAATTAATTTTCCAGTTCCTGTTTGTTTATAAATGTACGGGAATATAAATGCGTCACTGTAATTGCTTTCACTCATTAACACTGTACTTGGCTTAGTCCATGTATTAAAAGGTTCTTGTCCTTTTAATGGATTACCTTGAGAACTAAATGTTAAATAAGGTTTCCCACTTAGAAAAGCATTGAGATCGTTGTGCAGCCATCCACCACCATTAAAACGAGTATCAACAATTAATGCGTCTTTTTCTTTATTTATTCCTAAGGCTTCGTCAACAACTACACGGTAACTTCCGTCATTCATACCACGAACGTGTACATAACCAATTTTTCCTCCGCTAAGTCTATCAACCATTTCACGCATGTTTTTAACCCAACGCTTATACATCAACTCATTCTCTTCTCCTGCTGAAATCGTTTTAACTGCTTCATCAAATCGTGTTTTGCTAATAGGATCGTAAATGCTCAACAAAATGGTTTTCCCAATTTCACGGTTTAGATATTTAGTCCAATCATCAGTAGCAGCAATTTCATTTCCATTTATTTTCTCTATGATAAAACCAGCCTTAATTTTTGATTCAAATCTATCTAAAGGCCCAGAAGTTAATACTTCTGCAATTTTAACTCCTTTATCAGCATAAGTCTCATCTTCTAAAATCCCAATTGATGCAGTTTGATCGGGAGCAACAGGTCTTGGTGCATATCGGCCACCGGTGTGTGAAGCATTTAATTCACCCAACAACTCGCTTAATAATTCTTGGAAATCAAAGTTGTTTGAAATATGAGGTAAAAATTTGGCGTATCCTGCTTTATAAGCATCCCAATTTACATTATGCAATTTCGGATCGTAGAATTTCTGTTTTACTTGACGCCAAATGTGCTCGTAAATATAAGCTCGCTCACCAACTGTGTTTAAGGTAATCTCACCATTGATATTAATTGGAGAAATTTTTCCGTTTTCTGCATCAACTTTAACTAACCTGCCATTATTACTCACAAATAACGACTTTCCGTCTTTGCTAATCTCTAATCCACTAGGAGAACCACCTAATTTAGCTAGTATTTTCGTATCGTGTGTTCTAGGTTCTGTTACCCATAAATCATAACCATTTTCAAATTCTGCCAAGTAAAAGAGTTTGGTTCCCTCATTGTTTAATGCATAATCGCTAATTGAAGAACTATTAATTGTCAGTTTAATTGTACGATTATCCAGATCTTTTATTTCTAGTACATTAACCTTTTTAATACTATCTGGAGTTTTTATATTTTTTGATGGAACTTTTGAAGCAACGGTTTTTGTGGTATCTTTTTTAGCAGCCTCAGTTGTTTCTTTCCACAAGTTAAATTCGTCTTTGCTAAGTTTAAAATTATCGTACGCAGCTTTATCAAAAAATGAAATAAAAATATCAGTTTCTGCAGAACCTTGTTGCGCCAATGATTTTCTGCCATTTTTACTATTTACCCAAGTTAATGCCTTTCCATTCATTGCCCATTTTCCTCCACCTTCTCCAAATCCACTGTTAATTGGCTGAATGATTTGACCTGATCCATCAGTCTTAATTAATGAAATATTACTTGCAAAAGTGTAACCGTTTTGATCATCTACTACAAGCCATTTACTATCAGGGCTCCAATTAAAGCCCCAATCTCCATCACTATAAGAATGATTTCGTCCTTCAGGTAATACTGTTCTTGTATTTTTTGAAGCTAGATTATAAATTTTTAAGATATTTCTATTTTCTACATAAGCAATCTCTTTTCCATCTGGAGAAAAATCTGGCTGAAATTCTTCTGCTCCAGTTGCAATAACTGCATCTTCTTTTAATACAGTTGAAGCATAAAAATAAGGCTCTGATGAACGTGTTTTTTGAATTCTGAAAATATCCCAGCTGCCATTTCTTTCTCCGGCATATACAAGACTCTTTCCATCAGGACTCCATCTTACAGAGCGTTCTTGTTGTGGAGTATTGGTAATTCTTTTGGTCTGACCATTTTCAACACTTGACACAAAAATTTCTCCTCTAGATACAAATGCGATTTCTTTTCCATTAGGACTAGCAGCAAATTCACTGATATTTGTATTAATTGGAATATTCTTTTCGATTTCAGCACTTGTTTCATTTCCAATCTCTACATTAACTTTTCGAGGTTGGCCATTTACTGGCATTATATAAATTTCACCGTTGTAAGTAAAACATAATGTATTATTAGCCGCAATGCTTAAATTTCTAACAGGATAATCTTTAAAAGAAGTTAACTTTTTAGCTGGTCCAGCAGCTTGTTGGCTATACACATTTTGAGTTCCATCTTTTTCGTTTAAGTAAAAAATTTGGTCGTCATTTGTACCATATACCGGTTCACGATCTTCTCCCTCAAAATCTGATATTTTTTTATATGTATTGCTTTTTAAATCAAGTTCCCAAATATCTCGAGTTACCGAAGAAATATGATGTTTTCTAAAAGCATCTTCATATCCTTTTCTATCTTGGAAAATTAGCTTTGTGCCATTGCTGTTATAATGAGCATTCTCTGCTCCAGCTGCACTTACTAATAAAGGTTTGCCACCAGTTGCTGCTACAGTATAAAGGTTCAAAAATAATCCACGTTGAGGAAAACGTACACTTGCTGCGGGAGATTGATGTCCTGAAGAAAATAGTACACTCTTATTGTCCACAGTAAAATCTGATGGATAATCATTTGCACTGTTAAAAGTTAAACGTTTTGCAGCTCCACCCGTTGCAGGTAAAGTGAAAATATCAAAATTGCCATATCTATTGCTAGCAAAAGCGATAGATTTTCCGTCATGACTCCATATAGGCATTTGATCATGATATTCGGAAATGATTAAGGGCGTAGCAAGCCCACCATCGGTACTAATTTTATAAATATCTCCTTTGTATCCAAATGCAATAGTTTTTCCATCAGGAGATATAGATGGATAACGAAGCCATAAAGCATTCGTTTGCGCAAATGAAAATAATGCGCTAAATGAAAATGCTGTTGTGCACAACAGGGTTTTGATAAATTTTTGTTTCATAAAAGGGCGTAAATAGGTGAGTAATTATATTAATTTCATTAAACCATAATAAAGACCAGCAACATGCAAGGCTTGATCAATTTTATTATCTTTTAATAATTGTTGTACTTCTGCTATCGTATATTCTTCTACATTTAAGATTTCATGTTCATCTAAATGCTGAGGATGAGTTTTAATTCCGCCTGTTAATAAATAAGTAAAGGTTTTATTGGTAGATGTTGCAGGATTGGGATAAAGTGTGGCAATTAACTCGCAAGTTTCGAAAGTGTAGCCAGTTTCTTCCTGCAATTCGCGTAAAATCGCATCTTCTGGATTTTCGCCATCATCTATTACTCCACCAGGAATTTCTAACGAAATAATATCAGCGGCGAAACGATACTGCCTGACTAAAATTATTTTATTTTCTTTGGTTAAAGCAATTGCATTTACCCAGTTTGGATATTCAAGCACATAATAATCATCTTTAATACTGCCATTTTGTAATTTGCAGGTATCAACTCGTAGCGTAGCCCACTTTTCTCTAACTAAATATGTGGAGGCTAATTTTTGCCACTTTAGAATTTCCATTAGTTTGATAAATATTGTTGTATCATTTTCTGCCGCCCTAAATTAATTAAGTGTACAATTTGATGATCGTCTATTAAAGATTGATAAATTAAATTTAATTTCTGTGCACACAAAGTTGATGATATTGGATTATTTTCAAAATCAAGCTCACTATATATGAAATCTGTTAGGGCGTTCAACTTCTCGGTATTATGATTAGATTTTTTAAGCCAATTGATGAAACCTTCATTATCACTTTCCAGCAAAAGTGAGCTGTCTAATCCAAAACTAGATATTATTGTTTCGTTAAATAGATCTTCAGCCTCCTTTAGTTTTAATTCAGTTTTTAAGCCAATTATTTTTGCTAAAACTTGAGCAAGCTTTTCTATTTCGGCTGTAATTAAATCTTTTCTATACATAATATGTTGTATCCCTGAGAAGTTTTCTCATTCCAACTGATAACTGATAACTGGATTACCAGCTTCCGCTACTACCACCACCACCAAAACTACCACCGCCGAAACCGCCAAATCCGCCACCGCCTCCACTACTTCCTCCACCAAAACCACCTCCAAATCCACCACCAGAACTACGACCACCACCTAATAGCATACTCCAAAATAGCGCATCAGCAACGCCTCGTCCACCAATAACTTGACTTCCACCTCCGCCACCACCTTTTCTTAAAATAATTACGATAATCACAATAATGATGAGTACAATAAAACCAGCGCTTCCCTTACCACCTTTAGATTTCGCTTTAGGGTTGTCGTTTTTATATTCTCCTTTAATTAAAGATATAATTGAATTCGTTCCGGCATCAATACCAGCATAATAATTATTTTCTTTAAAGAATGGTTTAATGTCATTTTCGATTATCCGCTTTGTATAAATATCTGGCAAAGCACCTTCTAAACCATAACCGGTTTGAATAGCTAGTTTTCTATCGCCAATGGCAATTAATAAAATTACGCCATTGTTTTTGCTCTTTCCGCCAATTCCCCATTTGCGACCTAATTCAAGCGCATATTCATTAATATCATAATCGCCTACAGATTTCATAATCACAACAGCAATTTGGTTAGATGTAGAATCATCGTAGGCTACCAATTTTTGTTCTAACTGTTGTATCTCTCCTGCTGTAAGTGTTTGTGTATAATCGTTAACTAAAGTATTCGGCTTTGCCGGAAAATCTTGCGCAAAGCTGAAACTATAACTAAGCGTTAAAAGAAATAAGATGATTAATTTTTTCATCAATATATAGGTTGTTTTAAACGTGATGGTTTCATCAGTTATTTAGGCTCTACTTGATCCATAAATATAATATCATTCGGCAATTCATTTATATCGCCACTTTGGTAAGGAAAAAATAAAGCTAATTTTTCACCAGCTAATGCCACACCAGCAATAATGCCATCTGCTAAATTTCCACTTAAAAAATGAGCCTTCATGGCAACTTGTGTAGTTTCCCAAAAATCAGCAGGAACAACCGCATCAATACCTCTGTCACCAATAATAGCAAATTTTTTATCTTCGTGAGCTAGGTAAATGAGTACTCCGTTATGTTGAGCAGTTTTGTCCATTCCTAATTCAGCAAAGTATTGGGTTGCTCTCTCAAAAGCACTGCCATGACAATGTTTCTCAATGGCAATTCTAATTTCTCCCGAGGTTGCTTTTTCAGCTTCGGCAATGGCATTGGCAATTAATTCTTGTTCTTGTGTTGTGAAAAGAGACATATTCTTTGTTTTAAAAAGTAAAGGGTAATGTGTGTTAGTTCATAACACGCATTACCCTGAAATGTTAGTATATAACTAAAATTCTACTTTAGGTGCATTTTGAGCTCCTGCATCAGCTTTAAATCCAGCTTTTGCACTGAAGCCAAATAAGCCAGCTGTTAAATTAGTTGGGAATGATCTAACCTTAGTATTAAACGTCTGAACAGATTCGTTAAAATCTTTGCGAGCAACAGTGATACGGTTTTCAGTACCTTCTAATTGAGCAGAAAGATCGCTAAATTGTTGGGTAGCTTTTAATTCTGGATAATTCTCAGTTAATACCATTAATTTTCCTAATGCCTGAGTGATTTGACCTTGAGCGGCTTGATATTTCTCAATATTTTCTGAATTTAATTTATCAGGATCAATAGTGATTTTACTTGCACTTGCACGAGCCTCAATTACAGCAGTCAATGTACTTTGCTCAAATTTTGCAGCGCCTTTAACAGTACTTACTAAATTAGGAATTAAATCTGCTCTACGTTGATATTGTGTTTCAACATTGTTCCATTTTGTTTTAACATCCTCATCTAATTTAACTAAGCCATTATAGCCACATCCACTAAATAAGGCTAATAAAACTACAACTGCTAATATTCCAATTACTACTTTTTTCATGTTATTGTTATTGTTATTGTTTTAGGTTTCTATTTCAAATTAGATATCAATATCTGTACCTTGTTACGAAAACAGACAAAATACTGACAACTTGCCATAAAGGTCACATAAACATACTATTTTAAACCCATAACTTACAACTGTATTTACTAAATTTGTACTATTCGAGATAAAAACTCGACGAACCATATGCAAAAAGAAATCGAAATTACCATTGCTCCAGAGCATGTAACCAACGAACAAATAATTCTTCAACATTTAGCCAAAGGGTTAAAGGTCGAAATTTCTACTATTAAACAACATAAGGTTTTAAAACGCTCAATAGATGCTAGATCCCGTAAAGTTATTTACCGCTTACAGGTAAGAGCTTATATTGATGAAAACCCGATAATTGAAGGAAATACCATCAACTATCAAAAAGTAACTAGCGATAAAACTGTATTAATTATTGGTGCTGGCCCTGCTGGGCTTTTTTCGGCTCTACAATGCATAGAGAATGGTCTAAAACCCATTATTGTAGAAAGGGGTAAAGATGTTAAACAGCGACGTAGAGATTTAGCTGCAATTAATAAACAAGGGCTTGTAAATACAGAATCTAATTACTGCTATGGCGAAGGGGGAGCAGGGACTTATTCTGATGGTAAATTATATACACGTTCCAACAAACGAGGAGATATCAATAAGGTATTGCAGATATTTGTACAACACGGAGCAGATCAGGATATATTAATTGATGCTAGACCACATATTGGAACTAATAAATTACCTCAAATTATCACTGCTATTAGAGAAACAATTCAAAATGCAGGTGGCGAAGTATTATTCGATTCTAAACTTACAGATTTAATTATTGAGGAGGGAAAAATAAAGGGGATTGTCATTAATCAAGAACAAGAACTTTTGGCTAACTCAGTTATTTTAGCCACCGGCCACTCTGCAAGAGATATTTATGAACTATTACACAAGAAAAATATTTTAATTGAGGCAAAACCTTTCGCATTAGGCGTACGCATCGAACATCCCCAACAAATTATAGATAGTGCTCAATATCATTGTGATACAAGAAGCGACTTTTTACCGCCAGCATATTATAGCATGGTAGAGCAGGTTAAAACCAGAGGCGTATTTTCTTTTTGTATGTGTCCAGGAGGCATTATTGCACCTTGTGCTACCGACTTAAATGAAATAGTTGTAAATGGATGGTCCCCGTCAAAAAGGAATAATCCATATGCAAATTCAGGAACAGTAGTACAAGTTACATTAGATGATGTTCAGGGTTACGATCCATTAAGGATGTTAAAATTTCAATCAGAGATAGAACATCTTGCTTTCGATGCAGGTGGTGGCAATTTAGTAGCTCCAGCGCAGCGGATGATAGATTTTGTTCAGAATAAATTATCAATCGACTTGCCAAAGAACTCATATCTACCAGGAGTAAAGAGTGTAATGCTAGATAATATTCTACCTGATTTTGTGTCTCAAAGTTTAAGATCAGCACTTCCAATTTTTGGAAAAAAAATGAAAGGCTACTATACCAATGAAGCAATTTTAGTTGGTGTAGAAAGCCGTACTTCTTCTCCAGTCCGCATTCCGCGGGATAAAGAAACACTTCAACATCCACAAATTACCGGTTTATTTCCTTGTGCGGAAGGTGCAGGCTATGCTGGTGGTATTGTTTCTGCTGCAATAGATGGCATTAATTGCGCTAATGCAGTTTTAAACAATTAGGGCTTCTAAACGTTATAAGTATAATTTCTTTATCATGATTAATTTAGTAGACGAATTAGAAAAAGCCTATAATGGCGATGCTTGGCATGGAAGTAATGCTTTAAATTTAATATTGAAAGCAGATACTCAAAAAGTTTTTACGCACCCAATTCCTAATGCACATTCAATTGCTGAGTTGGTACTGCATCTCACAGCATGGACAGAAGAAGTTTTGGATAGAATACAAGGTAAAGAAGCAAAATCACCAACACGAGGCGATTGGCCAACTCCAATAGAAAAAACAGAACAAGAATGGGAGATTATAGTAAAGGATTTTTCTTCAGCTAATGAAAGATTAATTGCAGCTGCTAATAATCTCTTACCTGCACAGTGGCCTAATATAGTTGTAGATAAAAGAAGCCCAGAGCTAGGAACAGGTGTAAACAATGCTCAACTTATCAACGGATTAATTCAGCATCATGCATATCATTCGGGTCAAATTGCTTTACTTTTAAAATTTTAAGCCATGAAAAAGACATTAATTATAGGAGCAACCCCAAATGCAGATCGTTATGCTTATCGTGTTGCGCATATGTTAACCGCAAAGGGGCATCCTATCGTAAATATAGGTGTTAAGCAAGGAGAAGTTGCGGGTGTTAAAATCGAAAAACAAGGTACTCCATATCATGACATTGATACAATTACCTTATATATAGGTCCGGCTCTGCAAGCGGGTTATTACGATTACATCTTAGAAACCAAGCCTAAACGTGTAATTTTTAATCCAGGAACTGAAAATCCAGAATTTGAAAAAATGCTAGATCTGCACGATATAGAACCTGTTGAAGCCTGTACTCTGGTACTATTAAGTATTGGTCAATATTAATAGAGCGAGCTCAGCATGTAATTAATACATCTATGCCGCTCACCACTTTGATCTTTCGCATTTTGAAAGCTCAACAACCCATAGTGCTTTAGAGCACCTCTTCATTTATATAGCCTGTCTAGTTTTTATTATTAAGGATTTACTCCTTAAACCTTATAAGGTAAAACTGGGTTAGTATTCAAAGTCATTCACTAATATCCAAAGGTTAGCATGTCAATTCAAAATAATGCATTCCATTAAAGCAAAAAGAATAGCCATAAGACCTGCATATATTTTCTCCTTTAGAAGGATTGTTTGGTCGGGGTTAGTTCGGGGTTCGGTCGGGGTTTGGTCGGGCTTGTGACAATTGTGTGCGAACGAACTGCGGGGCAAGCGCGAACCATTTCCGGGTCGGCTACGGACCGGATCAAACTTTTTCATGGTGTTTTTCATACACTTAGGTGTTCTTTGGTAGAAAAAGTGGGTTTGGTATTTGTCTTTTCGGATAATTTCCCTACTTTTGCAACCTGCTTCGGAGGAGGCTAGGGGGACATTGAAAGTGGCACTGCGTTAGGCAGGGAGGGGATTGAAAGTAAAACGGCTAGTATTTAGCCACTTACGGATAGGGCGAAAAAAACTTTAAAAAAAGTTTTGGGAAGCTAAAAAGTTTCCTACCTTTGCAACCCGCTACGGAGGTAACG
>NZ_JABMKV010000002.1 GCF_013204825.1 Pedobacter boryungensis | reverse complement strand
CGTTACCTCCGTAGCGGGTTGCAAAGGTAGGAAACTTTTTAGCTTCCCAAAACTTTTTTTAAAGTTTTTTTCGCCCTATCCGTAAGTGGCTAAATACTAGCCGTTTTACTTTCAATCCCCTTCCTGCCTAACGCAGTGCCACTTTCAATGTCTCCCTAGCCTCCTCCGAAGCAGGTTGCAAAAGTAGGGAAATTATCCGAAAAGACAAACACCAAACCCACTTTTTCTGCCATAGAACACCTAAGTGTATGAAAAACACCATGAAAAAGTTTGATCCCGCCCCTAGTCGCCCCCGGAAATGGCTCGCGTTTGCCCCGCAGTTCGCTCGGGCACAATTGTCACAAGTCCGGCCAAACCCCGACCCAACCATCCTTCTAAAGGAGAAAATGACTTACTTTATTATATAAGTGTATTTAGATTTATTTTAACTAAGATGTCATGAACATCATATATAATATATAAGGTTATCAATTTTATGATTGGCATTTAGATTATTGAATTAATTGATGTAGCAAAAATTTAATAGTCTATATAATATATAATACTATATATTGCATTAATGGTTTTATTTAAAGCTTTAATGTTAAAAATTGTTAAGTGTTTGACAGGTTGAAAGCCTTTAATTAGCTTAGCGGACATTATTTTTAATTGACGTTATCGTATTATTACCTTATCTTTGCACAATGTTTAAAATTAAACACTTACTTATTTTAAGTTCTATCCTCATTTTATTAGGCACAGCGGGCTGTAAAAGCCGTTTTGAAAAATTACGCCTAAGTAATGATGTTGCCAAAAAATACCAAGAAGGTATTAGACTATATAACAAGAAAGATTATTCTAAGGCTTTGATTTTATTTGAGGGCTTAGCACAAAAATATAGAGGGACTGCAGAAGCAGAAGATTTGAACTATTATTACGCTTTTACGCTTTATCGCTTAAAAGACTATACTACAGCTCGTTATAAATTTAAAGAGTTTGCAGATACTTATCCTGCCAGTAAAAATGCAGAAGAGTGTCGCTATATGGGAGCTTATTGTTACTATTTAGATTCTCCAAAATCATCTTTAGATCAAGAGAATACATATAAGGCTATAGATGCTTTACAGTTGTTTATTAACTTATACCCAAAAAGTGATCGTGCAACGCAAGCAGCCCAATATATTGCTAATTTACGCGGTAAGTTAGAAAGTAAAGCTTTTGATAACGCTAAATTATATTATGATTTAGGTGGTTATGATATTACCAACTATAAATCGGCTGTAGTAGCTTTAAAAAATGCTCAAATTGAATTTCCGGATATTAAATATGCTGAGGAAATGAATTTGTTAATTGTGAAATCGCAATATATGTATGCGAAAAATAGTTATGCAGTTAGACAAGAAGATCGTTTTAATGAAGCTATTGGTTATTATAATGAATTTATCGAAGCATATCCTAATAGTAAATATGCAAAAGAAGCTAAGCAATTGAAAGATGATAGTGAAGCTGGAATTGTTACTGCTAGAAGACTTATTGCCGAAGAAGCAGCTTTAGTAGCTAAATATAATGCCTTACAAAAGAAAGGCGAAAAACAAAAAGATAGTACAACTAATAAAGTAGAGATTAAAAACCCATAGAATAATGAATACACCAAAACCCGCTATACCAAATACTACGGTAACGAGAAATGTACATGATTTAGATCAAAATACTGATAACATTTATGAGTCTTTAGTGATAATTTCAAAAAGGGCTAATCAGATTTCTAACAACATGAAAGAAGAGTTGCACGGTAAATTGGCTGAGTTTGCCTCATCTAACGACAACTTAGAAGAAATTTTTGAAAACAGAGAACAAATTGAAATTAGCAAGCATTATGAGCGTATGCCTAAGCCTAGCTTAATTGCAATTGATGAATTTTTGAATGATAAAATTTATTTTAGAAATCCATCTAAAGAGCAACAAAAATAATTAGCCAACTGGCTAGATATACGAGCCGCAGATGTACAAATTAGATTTAATTTGTACATCTGCGGCTTAAAATTTTAATACGTTTTGGTAAGCCAACTTAATTTCTAATCTTTGGTTATCATGCTTAGCAAAAAAAATATTATTCTTGGTGTTTGTGGCAGTATATCCGCTTATAAAGCAGCTTTATTAGTGAGAGCTCTTATAAAAAAAGGTGCAAACGTTAAGGTTATTCTTACTGCCGATGCAAGTAATTTCATTACTCCTCTTACATTGGCTACTCTTTCTAAAAATCCCGTTTATACCCAATACTTCGAAGCCGAAACTGGCGTTTGGAGTAATCATGTGGAATTAGGTCTTTGGGCTGATTATATGATTATTGCTCCTGCGACTGCCAATACGATTAGCAAAATGGCAAATGGTTTGTGTGATAATCTGCTTACAGCGGTTTATCTTTCTGCCAAATGCCCTGTATTTTTAGCTCCTGCGATGGATTTAGATATGTGGAAGCATGAAAGTACTCAAGAGAATATTGAGAAACTTAAAGGTTTTGGTAATATGATTATTGCACCAAATAAGGGTGAATTAGCTAGTGGCTTATATGGGGAAGGTCGATTAGCTGAACCAGATGAAATTGTTGGTTTTATAATAAATGAGATAAAGAAAAACTTACCTCTACTTGGTAAAAAGGTTCTAGTTACCGCTGGCCCAACGTATGAGGCTATAGATCCTGTTCGCTTTATTGGCAATCATTCTTCTGGCAAGATGGGGTTTGCTATAGCAAATGAAATGGCTGCTTTAGGTGCTGATGTAACTTTAGTTACTGGTCCTACTGCAGAAAAAGCAAATGCACAATTACAACGAATTGATGTTATAAGTGCAGCAGATATGCTGTATGCTTGCTTAGATAAATTTCCACACTGTGATATTACCATCATGAGTGCTGCAGTTGCAGATTACACTCCTATTGAAGTTGCTTCGCAGAAAATCAAAAAAAGAGATAGTGAATTTAGTATCAATCTTAAAAAAACCACAGATATTTTAGCGAGTTTAGGCAATATTAAAAGAGATAATCAGTTCTTAGTTGGATTTGCTTTAGAAACGGAACACGAAGAGACATATGCAAAAGAAAAACTGCAGAAAAAAAATTTAGATCTTATCGTGCTGAATTCATTGAATGATGAAGGGGCTGGGTTTAAAACTGAAACTAATAAAATCACTTTATTTAATAGCGCATTTGAGAAAACTAGTTTTGAAATGAAATCCAAAAGCGATGTAGCAAAGGACATTTGCTCTGAAGTACTTAAATTAATACTTAAATGAAAAAAATTATAGGTTTTATCTTTTTACTACTAGTTTGTGGCTTTGTACATGGGCAAGAATTAAATACCCGAGTACAAATTTTAGCTCCAAACATATCTAATATTAACAAGAAAAACCTAGAAGTATTACAAAAAACAATTAGAGATTTTTTGAATAATAATAAGTGGACTAACGAAACTTATTTACCACAGGAAAGGATTGAATGCAATTTTGTAATCACCATAACTTCATGGGATGGCAGTTCTGCTTATACTGCTGAAGCTCAAATACAATCTAGTAGACCTGTTTATGGTAGTTCTTATTACAGTACTTTATTAAATATTAATGATAAAGATTTCGACTTTAATTATAATGATGGGCAGTCTTTAGATTTTTCTGATCAGAATTTCATAACCAACTTAAGTTCGCTTTTAGGTTATTATGCTTATACAATTATTGGATTAGATAAAGATAGTTTTAGCAAATTGGCAGGTACATCATATTTTAACAAAGCCCAAAACGTTTTAAATGTTGCACAAATTTCAGGCAATAAAGGTTGGAAAGCTTTCGATGGTTTGCGCAATCGTTATTGGTTAAATGAAAACCTTCTAAATACTACATTTAAAGAACTTCGGGTATTTATTTACGATTATCATTTTAATGGATTGGATAAAATGCAGGATAATGTAAATAATGGAGCAAAAAATATACTGGCCTTATTGCCAGCTTTACAACAAATGGATAAGCAAAAGCTAGGGTCTATTTTTCCGAATGTTTATTTCGCTAGCAAAGCTGATGAGATTACAAATGTGTTATCCATTATCGATTTACCAGAAAAAATTAAAGCTTTTAATCTTTTAAGTGATATTGATCCCGCTAATATCAGTAAGTACGAAGTGTTAAAAAAGGCTCGTTAAGCCACCTTTTTATCTTTTCTGAAAAAAAATTGTTAAATTTTAGTTAAAATATTTTGTTTATACGAATACATTCGTACATTTGAATACGAAAAAATTCGTAGTGTAACAAAATGGGCAATTCAAACATCAAACCAACAGAGGGTGAACTGGAAATTTTACAGGTGCTTTGGCAAAAAGGCAACTGTACAGTTAGAGAAGTTCATGAAGATTTAAATAAAAAAGATGCTGGCTATACCACAACATTAAAATTAATGCAAATTATGCATGAGAAAGGTTTAGTTGATAGAGATACAAGTGCTAAAACACATATTTATCGTGCTTTAATCAATCAGGAAAAAACTCAGCAACAGTTGGTTAATAAAATGATAGATAATGTTTTTAATGGCTCTGCTGCTCGTTTAGTAATGCAGGCCTTAGGAAATAAAACAGCAAGCCAGGAGGAGATAGATTTGATTAAAGAATATTTAGAAAAACTTGAAAACAAATAATCATGGAAGCAATGATAAATAATCTAATTAAGGCTACTGGATGGAGTATTCTTCATTCTTTATGGCAAGGTGCTATTATTTATGTTATTCTTTTTATCGTTTTAATGGCTTGGCCTAAAATGAATGCTAAATTGAAGCATAATCTTGCCTTTGGTTCATTATTTCTAATTTTTGCAAGTTTCTGTTTTACTTTTTTCTCAATATTTGAATTGCCAACAACAACTTCATCAATAAAAAATATTGCATTTAACGAAACGGCTTATCAGAATTTAACTCAGCTAAGTAAAAGTTTAAATTTTAAAACTGAAGCATATTTTCCTTTAGTTGTTACTACGTATTTAATTGGGATTATTTTTCAATTAATCATCCTTCTATCAAGCTATATAAAGCTCAAAAAATTAAAGCAGGTAAATACTCTATCGGTTCCTGCAGAGTGGAGTTCAATTTTCGAATTAACTCTTACTCAATTAAAGATTAATAAAACAGTTAAATTCTTCTTATCATCTAAAGTTAACGTGCCTTTGGTGATTGGATTTTTTAAACCTGTTGTATTATTTCCAGTTGCATTAGCTACGCAATTGGATCTGAAACAAGTTGAAGCGATTTTAATACACGAATTATCACACATTCGTCGTAATGACTATCTGATCAACCTTGTTAAAACCTGCATAGAAACGTTATTGTTTTTCAATCCATTTGTATGGCTTACCACCAAATTCATACATATAGAAAGAGAACATGCCTGCGATGACTTGGTGGTTAATTTCACAGGTACACCGTTAACCTATGCACATGCACTACTAAAGTTAGAATTATTAAAAGACAAACAAACACCGTCGCTGTCACTTGCCGCAACGGGAAAAAATCAACATTTGTACCAACGAATTAAAAGAATTACAGATATGAAAACGAATTATATGAATGCTAAACAGCAATTCTTAATCCTCACATTAACCATTGCCACTGTTGCATCCTTGGCATGGATAAATCCAACTAAAAAACCATCAGAAAAAGCTAAAAAACCTATTTCACTTACGTTAATTAAAACGTCACCTGAGGAAACAAAAGATTTAAAAAACCATTTAATAGTTAAAGCCGACACTGATACGACCAAAAAGAAAAAACAATTTAAAATGGTTTTTAAAAGCAATGATGGTAAAGAAGTGACCTATACATCTATTGATGATATGCCAGATAGCTTGAAGAAAAAAATAGCTGCAATAGAGAAAAAATTCAACTCTCCTGAATGGAAAGATAAGATGGCTAAAATTGAATTCGACTCTAAAGAGATGGAGAAAAAATTTAACTCTCCAGAGTGGAAAGATAAAATGGCTAAAGTTCAGCAAAATGCTGAAGTATTGGCAAAAAAATTCCAATCGCAGGAATGGAAAGACCAAATGGCTAAAGTACAAGAAGAGAGTTTAACTATTGCTAAAAAATTCCAATCAAAAGAATGGCAAGATCGAATGGCTAAGATTGAGTTTAATGCTAAAGAAATGGAGAAAAAATTTAATTCGCCAGAATGGAAAGATAAGATGGCTAAGATTGAATTCAATTCAAAAGAATTAGAGAAAAAGTTCAACTCTCCAGAATGGAAAAGCAAAATGGCTGATATTCAAAAAAATGCTGAAGAAATGAATAAAAAGTTTAACTCTAAAGAATGGAAAGATAAAATGGAAGAAATGAAAAAGCTTCAAGATTCGCCAGAGTACAAAGAGTTAAGAAAAAAATATGAAAAGGATTTAGAGGAATTAAAAAAAGCCAAAGGAATTAAAACCGACAAAGCCTTCTTATTATTTGATAGTAATTTAGATGTACAAAAAGCATTTTTACCATTAACTGCTAAACTTGCAACTGTTACCAATTTAAAATTAAATACTCCAGATGTTATTTTGGAAAACCCAAGCTTAAAATTAGAAAAATTAAATTCCTTAAAACTCGATGCTACCGCACCACTAAAACTTGAACTGCAAAAGGCTTTTGAGTTAAAACTTAAAGAGAATTAATATACCAAACAAATGACAACCGAGGGTAAGAATGATTTTCTTACCCTTTTTATTTTAGTAAACCTAAATCTCTTCTTGAAAGCTAAACGCTTTTATGTTAATTTAGCATCACGATATGCTACAAAAACTTTCTATACATAATTATGCTTTAATTGATAGTTTAGACATTGAATTTGATCAAGGTTTAAATATTATTACGGGTGAAACGGGTGCTGGTAAATCTATCATATTAGGTGCACTTTCATTAATTTTAGGTCAGCGGGCAGAAAGCAAGTACTTCTTTAATCAAAATAAAAAGTGTGTAATAGAGGGTATTTTTTTATTGGCTGATGAAAAGCTAAAACCCATTTTTGAAACTAATGATTTAGATTTTTTTAAAGAAAGCATCTTGCGCAGAGAGATTTCTATGGATGGAAAATCGAGGGCATTTATTAATGATACACCTGTAAATCTTTCTATTTTAAAGCAAATTGGCGAGCAACTTATTGATATCCACTCGCAGCATGCTACACAGGAAATTAATGATAAAGATTTTCAGTTATTGATTGTAGATTCTTTAGCTAATCATTCATCTCTTTTAGCAGAATATAGATCTGGCTTTAAAAAGCTAAACCAACATAATTTGCAGTTAAAAGCGTTAATTAACAAAGCTGATGACGCCCATAGTAAACAAGATTATGAGCAATTTTTATTCAATGAACTGGAACAAGCGCAATTAAAAGAAGGTGAGCAAGAAGAATTGGAGCAAGAGTTAGAGCGATTAACTCATGCCGAAAGCATTAAAAGAAGTTTATTGGCTACTACTTCCCTACTTACAGAAAATGAAGTTTCTGCAACAAGTATTTTAAAAGAGGCATCTTTGCAACTGCAAAGTATCGAAAAGTTTGATCCAGAAGTTAATTTGCTATATGAGCGCTTACGTTCAAGTATTATTGAGATTAAAGATATTGCTAATGAAACAACTAGCATAGAGGAAAAAACTTTACACAGTGCAGAACGATTATTAACTATTCAACAAAGGTTGGATATTTTATATACCCTACAACAGAAACATCGCGTAGTAAATAATACAGAATTGTTGGCTATACAACAACAATTGGAAGATAATTTAAGTCAGTTACTTTCTTCTGATGAGCAAATTGAACAATTGAAGAAAGAGATCGATTTGCTTAGAACTCAATTAACTCAACAAGCAAAAGAATTAAGTGTAAATCGTAAAAAAGCAATAAAATTAGTTGAAGAGCAAACTACTTTAACACTAAAAAAAGTAGGGATGCCAAATGTAAAACTGGTTTTAAATCAAACCCAACTAATAGAGTTGAATAAGGATGGCTTAGATGAAATTGCTTTACTCTTCACTGCTAATGCAGGACAAGCTCCCGCACCAGTAAATAAAGTTGCATCTGGTGGTGAATTATCGAGATTAATGTTAGCGATTAAAGCTTTGCTTGCTAAACATACCTCACTCCCAACCTTAATTTTTGATGAAATCGATACTGGAATTTCTGGAGAAACGGCACTCAAGGTTGGTGAAGTTATTGCAAGTTTAGGTTTGGATATGCAAGTGTTATCAATTACCCATTTACCTCAAATTGCCGCAAAAGGTAATTCGCATTACTTTGTCTATAAAAATGAAGAAAGCGATAAAACTACCACAGGTATCCGTAAATTAAATGCTGAAGATAGAATTTACGCCATTGCAGAAATGTTAAGAGGTAAAAACCCAGGCGCATCTGCTTTGCAAAATGCAAAAGAATTAATAGGATAATTCAACTTTTATCTGCTTGATTTATTTTTATTTTTTTAACACCTAATTATTTAGTTAAATTTACAGCATGCTTAAAAAACTGCTGTTAAATTTCATCTTAATTGCTTGTATTAGTGTTTATTCCTTTGCTCAAAACACCTATTCTATTAGCGGGATAGTTAAAGACAATAAGGAAACGCTTCCTGGTGCTTCAGTATATATTAGTGGTTATAAGATAGCTACCTCAACTAATAGCGAAGGGCAATTCTCATTGACAAAACTTGCACCTGGCAATTATGATATCTTAGTGCAAATGATGGGGTATCTCCCTTATTCTAAAAATATAATTATCTCCGATAAATCTGTAAATATTGATATTATACTAACTGAAAATGCAACTTTGCTCAAAGAAGTGCTAATTAAACCTGATCCAAATAGAGCTTATTATATTGCTTTATTTAAAGATTTTTTTCTTGGGAAAACTCCAAATGCTAATGAATGTACCATCTTAAACACAAATGTTTTAGGCATAAACGATGATATTCAAAATAGTTTACTAACTATACAAGCCAGTGACTTCTTAATAATTGAAAATAAAGCACTAGGTTATCGCATAAAATATTTATTGAAAAACTTTGAGTATAACTATAGAACTAAAATAATTTATTATGCTGGTAATTCATCTTTCGAAGAGCTAAAAGGAGGTAGAGCCAAACAAAATAAATGGAAAAAGAATAGAGAGATTGCATATAATGGATCTATCCAACATTTTTTTAAATCATTATATTCAAATACAATTAAGGAAGAAGGTTTTGTTATAAACAAATTAGGTACAATCCCAAATCCTGCAAGAAAGCCAGACAGCTTAATAAATACTACTATAAAAAGGTTAATTAGTGCACAAAATGGGATAGCTATTACTTTTAATAGTTCCGATTCTTTATCGTATTGGATGAAGCAGAGAAATGAGCCAAAAGAAGTAAATATCTTAAATCGTGGAGAAGTTTTAGTGGACACTTTAGTGAAACCCTTTAGTTCAGATTTAAAAATGATGAACTATAAAGATGCTTTATATATCATTTACAAAAACGAAGTTGAAACTTCTTCATTTAATAGCTCTGGTTTTAAACAATCTCGCCCACCAGATATAGGGAGTTACCAAATTTCTGTTATTGATTTATTGGAGCCTCGTATCCTTTTTTATGCAAATGGTGGCATTTACGACCCTAGAAGTTTGCTTTACAAAGGCCACATGGCTTATGAAAAAGTTGCAGACTTAGTCCCTATGGATTACATACCTTCCAGCAAAAAATAGCAAATGTTAAAAAAGTTAAATTCCTTCTCATTACTAAATAATATATAGCCTATTTATTACATTAGTTGCCATGTTTAAAGCGCTCTTGTTATCTTGTATTCTCCTATTTTTTAGTATTGAAGGCCATTCCCAAAATACATTTTCTATTACTGGCGTTGTAAAAGATCAAAAAGAAACTTTGCCTGGAGCTGGTGTGTATGTAAGCGGATATAAAATTGCTACTGCTACAGATAGTGATGGAAAATTTCACCTTCCGAATTTAAAACCTGGCAGCTACGATATTTTGGTGCAAATGATGGGGTATCTGCCCTTCTCAAAAAACATTATCATTTCTGATAAATCTGTTCATGTGGAGTTTGTTTTAAAAGAAAATGCAGTAATGTTAAATGAAGTTGTAATTAGAGCGGATCCTAATCGACAAAAATATATCAATCAGTTTAAACAATATTTTATAGGAACATCACCAAATGCCAAAGCTTGTAAAATAATAAATCCTCAGGTATTGAGAGTTGATTATGATATTACAACAAGTACATTAACAGTTAAAACGGATGAATTTTTAATTATAGAAAATAAAGCACTTGGCTATAGAATAAAATACATGCTCGATTATTTTGAATATAACAAGCGTACAAACATTATTTATTATTCAGGTAAACCTTTTTTCGAAGAATTAAAACCATCTAATGCTAAAAACAAGAAATACATTGATTTGAGAGAAATTGCCTATTACGGCTCTGCTCAACATTTTTTCAAATCACTTTATAAAGGAACTAGTAAAGAGGAAGGTTTTATCATCAACAAGATGATAAAAGTTCCTAACCAAAATCGAGCTCAAGATAGTATTATCAATAAAAATATTTTAGCCCTTAAAAATCCACCAGGCAAAACTGGAATTCGCAAAAATGTAGCGAAAATCGATACTTCATTATTGGCATATTGGCAAAAACAACAAGCTTTACCAAAATTCCTTGATAAATTTAATAATGCAGAAGTGCTGCCAGATACCTTAGTTCATTATTACAATAAAGATTTAAAGCTATTAAATTATACAAATTCTTTATGTGTCATCTACACCAAGGAAAGGGAATCTACGGCATATTCTAATTCTGGGTTTTGGATTTTTAGACCTTTATATATTCCAGATTATGAACTTTCGATTGCGAAACTAACAGGTGGTCCAATTCGTTTTTATGAAGGGGGAGGGATTTTAGATTCTCGTTCTCTTTTATTTGAAGGATTTTGGGCATACGAAAAAGTAGCTGATATGGTTCCAATGGATTATGTTCCTTTGGTGAAACGTTTGTAATTGTCTTAATTGTTACATTATTTCATCCAATTATTAGATTATAAATTGCATCTTAGGTTAACATACATGACTTACTAGATGCACTCTTTTAGAATTTTACTTTTCGTTTTTATCTTCCTTATCACAAATATCACGCTGTTTGCTCAAGCATTATCCTTTAAAATAAAAGGTAAAATATTAACTGAAAATAAGCAAACAATAAATGGTGCAACTGTATCTCTTATCAATTTAGATAATAAAGAAATCGCAAAGACTGTATCAACAGTTAATGGAATATTTGAATTAAGTTTTAATTTAAAAGGTACATACACCCTAATAATTAAGCATATTGGTTTTGAAACTTATAAATCAATATTTGAACTTGACAATAAAGATTTAGGTGAAATTTACTTAACAAGCAATTCTCAAACCCTAAATGAGGTTGTGGTCCAAAAAAAACAAAATTTAATAGAAGTTGATGCAAATAGCATTACGTATAATGTTGCAAAGAGTATTACTGCACAAGGTGGAAATGCACTTGATGCGCTAAAAAATGCTCCAGGAATTTTTATTGACAATAATAATTCTATTGCCTTAAATGGCAAGCAGGGTGCGATGATATTATTAGATGGAAAACAGACCTATCTATCCAGTAAAGAAATTGTAGATTTATTAAGGTCGATGCCAGCATCAGAAATTAAATCCATTGAAATTATTAATAGTCCAACAGCAAAATATGATGCTGCTGGTTCTTCAGGAATAATCAATATTAAAAGATTGAAATCTCAAAATGTAGGTTTTAATGGAACAACAACAACCGGTCTTTCATATGGTGTATATTTAAGACAAAATCAAGATTTATCTTTTAATTATAGAAATGATAAATTAAATATTTATGGTAGCTACAATCATTTTCTTGGTTACTATTCTTATTTATATGGGTCTGATAGAATTCAGAATGGTAAAACCTATAATAGTTTTACTGATGATATAGATAAACGAAAAAAAATGGGTACTCGTTTGGGCATCGATTACAATTTAAATGATAAAAATACAGTCGGCATTTTAGTGAATGGTAATTTTATTTTTGGTGGAGGAATTACCGATACTAAAACAGATATCGGTTTACCAAATTCTTCAACAATAGACCAAACGTTAAGCGCAATAAATGACTATTATCATCAAAATACGCAAAGGTATAATGTAAACCTAAATTATAAATATGAAGATTCTTTAGGTAAAATTATCAATATAGATGCAGATTACGGTTATTATGAAAAAAGCGCTGGCAACTTACAATCTAATATTTACACCACACAAAATACACTTACGCAAGAAAATTACTACAGAACTTTAAATGGAGCAAAGATTTATTTAAAAGCTATAAAAGCAGATTATACAACAAATCTTTGGAAAGGAAAGCTAGAGACCGGCGCTAAATATTCTGCAATTGAAACCACGAATAACTCTAGATTCTTCCAAGTGTTTAATCAAAATGAAGTGTTTGATGAACGAATATCTAATACATTTACATTTGATGAGAACATTACAAGTGCTTATGTAAATTACAAAAAGCCATTTGGAAAATGGGTTTTACAAGGAGGTTTACGTGTGGAAAATTCTGATTCAGAAGGTGAGTTAGCTTTTAAAATGAACGGAAAAGATTCACTAGAAAATATTAAGAGAAATTACACTAATCTCTTTCCATCCTTTAGTGCATCAGTTAAAGCATCAGAAAACCATAATTTCTCATTTGGTTACTCAAGGAGGATAGATAGACCAGCTTACAACGACTTAAATCCTTTTGTTTATTTATTAGATGAACTTTCTTTTTGGCAAGGTAATCCATTTTTAAAACCGCAATTAAGTCATCGTTTTACACTACAATATGCGTATAAAAGCAATACAATAGTAAGTCTAAATTTCGCTCACACATCTGATTTCAGCGCAAGCATTACAGATACAGTAGCTAAAACTAGCATCGTAATGATTCCTAGAAATCTAGGCATACAACGAAATATATCACTTTCGATAACTCAAATATATAATCCTACCAAATGGTGGGATATTACCTTTAATGGATCAGTGTATCATATTCAAAACAAAATTGCTTTTGATCAATACAGAAATTTAAACCTAAAACAGTTTGCTGGTAGATTAAATATTCAGCAACGCTTTAAAATGCCTTATGAAATTACTGGAGAAGTTTTAGGATTTTTAACTTCGAGAAGATTGATTGGAGGAAATCAGATTATGAAGCCTACAAGTCAAATCGATTTAGGTTTACAAAGAAACTTTTTAAAAAATAGTGCAACATTAAGATTGGCATTTACAGATATTTACAAGGGAAGTAAAGGATATTCTACTCAGAATTTTGAGGGTTTTTATATGAAGAATTACAGCTATTTTGAAACTCGTCAAATTAAACTAAACTTCACATATAAATTTGCAGATAGTAAAGCTAAAGGCCCAAGATCTCGGAATTCTGCCTTAGAAAACGAGAATGGTCGTATTAAATAATAAACATTTTGTTGAAAATTCAAAACTAAATTTACTAAAAATATTAGTAATTTTAGTTCATGAGCAGCAAGGAAGGAAGTCCAGATAATTATTTAACAGGTCGTGGAGCACAATTTAACACTTCTAATAAATTCTTAAAAAATTCTTTAGCAAAAGAGCATGTAGAAGGGATTGATGATTGGGAAGAACCAAATGCTAAAACAACTTTCATTTTTGGAACATCTAAATCTGTTGTAAACAAAGTTGATAGTCCAGATGTTGGCATGGCTTATTCTCTTAATCCTTACCAAGGTTGTGAGCATGGATGTATTTATTGTTACGCCCGTAATTCTCATGAATATTGGGGCTTTAGTGCAGGATTAGATTTTGAACGAAAAATAATCGTAAAAAAAGATGCACCAGAACTTTTCAAGAAATTTTTAGAAAGAAAGAGTTGGGATGCCTATCCGATATCTTTATCTGGAAATACTGATTGTTATCAACCAGCAGAACGCAAGTTTAAACTTACTCGTCAGCTTTTAGAAATTGCTTTTGCCTATAAGCAACCTATTTCTATGATTACAAAAAATGCGTTAATCTTAAGGGATTTAGATATTTTACAGGAAATGGCACAGCTAAATTTAGCCACGGTGTATGTTTCCATTACTAGTTTAGATGAAAAACTACGTTTAAAACTCGAACCTAGAACAACTACAGCTAAGCAGCGCTTAAAAATTATTGAAGAACTAAGTAAAGTTGGTTTACCTACAGGCGTAATGGCAGCGCCGATGATTCCAGGATTAAATGACTACGAAATGCCTGCAATTTTAAAAGCATGTGCAACCAATGGAGCCAAACGTGCAGGATATACGGTTGTAAGATTAAATGGCGTGATTAACAAAATATTTGAAGACTGGTTGCGCAAAAATTTTCCAGATCGATTTGACAAAGTTTGGCATCAAATACAAAATTGTCATAATGGAAATGTAAATGATAGTCGTTTTGGAACAAGAATGCGTGGTGAAGGTAATTTTGCAGAAATGATTAGAAACACATTCAAACTTCACTGCAGATTAAATGGACTAAATATTGAAAATATTGAATTGGATAGTTCTTTATTCAGAATTCCAAGCGCACAGTTAAATTTGTTTTAATATCAGAAAAAGAATTTATTACCTTCAAATCTTAAATCAATTACATGAATATTGCCTTAGTTACTTATCAGGATAAAGGAGCTTACACTTCTCCAACTGTCGAAAATGAAGACGATTCTCTTTTAAGGTTTCTAAAATCGAAAAACTTAAATATTCAGAAAGTAATTTGGAACGATCCTCAAGTGAATTGGGAATGTTATGACATAGCCATTCTAAAATCTCCTTGGGATTATTTTGATTTAATCACTGACTTTTATCAATGGTTAGAAAGTTTGAAAAACAAAAACGTTAAACTTTTAAATCCAATCGATATTGTAAAGTGGAATGCAGACAAACATTATTTGCAGGATATTGAAAAAGCTGGATTGAAAGTAACACCAAGTATTTTTATTGATAAAGGACAAAAAATCAACCTACAAGATTACTTTGAAAAACTAAGTACAGATAAAATTATTGTTAAACCATCTGTAAGCGGTGGCTCTAAAAATACATTTAAAGTTACAGCAATAAACGCTGAAGAGATCAGCACAAAACTTAACGATTTACTTCAAAAGGAAGATTTTATTCTTCAACCATTTCTAAGTGAAATCGAAGAAACTGGTGAATGGTCCTTGCTGTTTTTTGGTGGAGAATTTAGTCATGCGTTATTAAAAAAAGCAAAATCTGGAGATTTTAGAGTACAACACACCTTTGGTGGAACAATACATCCGCAGCATCCCTCTCAACATTTATTAGCAACAGCGCAGCAATATGTTAATCATTTTGCAAAAGATTGTTTGTATGCTAGAGTTGATGGCGCAATTGTGAATGACGAGTTTTTATTGATGGAATTAGAGCTTATTGAGCCTTTTCTTTTCCTAGCTACAGAAGAAAAAGCTTTGGAGAATTATTATGAAGCATTAATGAAACTAATTTAAGATCAAGTTTTTTTTACGAATGTAAAAGAAACCTAATCCCGCTACAACGAGCAAGATTAACATATTATAATCATCTATTGGACAATTTAATATAGTTGTATCACCTAAAAATCCTGACCCTAACCCACTTACAGTACAAGGATTTGTGGTTTGTTTATATACACAACCTGAAAGTGCGTTAGAAGAAGTCGTTGACCTATAAGTTGTGCCACTTTGTAATGAAGTATAAATTTTTGATAGGTTAGAGTTAAGGACACAACCAGTTGCCGCATTTACGGAAATAGAAAGTCCAAAAGCGACCAATAATACGATGAAAAATTTTGACATGAGAGCAAGCTAAATTAGCTATACTAAGATAGCTATTCCTTTTTATTAAATGTCATAATATTTCTGTGAAAATTAATTCAAATCAAAGCTTTATTGCGAATATAGAAAAATCCAAACCCGCTAAAAACTAGCAAGATTAACCAAGTATAATAATCTAATGGGCAATTTAATATTGTTGTATCACCTAAAAACGCTGGTCCAGCACCACTTACTGTACAAGGACTTGTAGTTTGTTTATAGGTACAGCCTGTTAACGCAGTAGAAGAAGAATTTGATTTATAATTAGTACCATTTTGCACTGAAGTATAAATCTTTGTCAAGTTAGAATTAAGAATACAGCCAGTTGCTGCCTTAACATTGTTTGACAAAGACAAAGTAAATAAAAGTAGAATTATATATTTTAGCATGGTTATTAATTCAATCTATTTTATTAAAAAATCCATGCCTAGGGAGAAAAGCGTTAATGGATAAGTTAATATCAATCATATACGTGATAATTAAATCTGTAGTCTTAACTTTAAATTTAACTACACAAATTTACAACTTGTTAGAATAAAAAACACGTATTTAACGAAATAATTACGTATTTATACGGAAAATAGACTAGATTATGTTAAGAAGTGATTAGATCTAACGAAGATATAGAAGAACTCTGCAGTACTAAGAGGCTATGGCTTAGACTTAAACAAAAAAACCCCGTATAGAATCATCTAAACAGGGTTTTCTCTAAAGTGGACTAAATTAAGCTCCTTCTTCTTTTTTCTTCTTCTTACCATCACTTTTATGGGCAACAGTAATTTCTTCTTTCTCTTTATCGTAATCGATTTCTAAAGTATCTCCATCATGAATATCTCCTTTCAAGATTTCTTCAGCAATTGGATCTTCTAAATATTTCTGAATAGCTCTTTTCAATGGACGTGCACCAAAATTACTGTCGAAACCTTTATCTGCAATAAATTCTTTTGCAGCATCAGTCAATTTTACTTCATAACCTAAATTATGTACACGACCAAATAATGATTTTAATTCGATATCAATAATTTTAAAGATTTCATCTTTACCCAAACTATTAAACACAACTACATCATCTACCCTGTTTAAAAATTCAGGAGCAAAAGCACGTTTTAATGCATTTTCAATTACCCCACGGCTATGCGCATCGCTCTGATTAACCTTTGCTGAAGTAGAGAAACCAACACCTGCTCCGAAATCTTTCAATTGACGGGCGCCAATGTTAGATGTCATGATGATAATTGTATTTCTAAAATCAACTTTTCTGCCTAAACTATCTGTCAACTGACCTTCATCCAATACTTGTAACAAGATATTAAATACATCTGGGTGAGCTTTTTCAATCTCATCTAATAAGATAACCGCATATGGTTTTCTTCTAACTTTTTCTGTTAACTGACCACCTTCTTCATAACCAACATATCCAGGAGGCGCTCCTACTAATCGAGAAACGGCAAATTTTTCCATGTACTCACTCATGTCAATTTGAATTAGCGAATCATCGCTATCAAACATAAAACGAGCCAATTCTTTTGCTAATTCAGTTTTACCAACACCTGTTGGACCTAAGAAAATAAATGAACCAATTGGTTTTTTAGGATCTTTTAATCCAGCTCTTGTACGTTGTATTGCTTTCGTTAATTTCTTAATTGCATCATCTTGACCAATAATTTTCTCTGCAACAGTATCGTACATATTTAATAGTTTCACACTATCTGTCTGGCCTACACGTTGCAAAGGAATACCAGTCATCATAGAAACTACTTCAGCTACATTATCTTCTGAAACTTCGTAACGTTTAGTTTTTGTTTCAGCTTCCCATTCTGCTTTGGCACGATCTAATTCCTCTAAGAGGTTTTTCTCTGTGTCACGCAATTTAGCAGCTTCTTCGTATTTCTGGCTTTTAACCACTTTATTCTTTTCAATCTTAATATCTTCTATTTTACTTTCAATAGTGATAATATTTTCTGGAACATGAATATTGGTTAAATGCACTCTAGAACCCGCTTCGTCTAATGCGTCAATCGCCTTATCTGGTAAAAAACGATCAGTAATATATCTAGATGTTAATGCAACACAAGCATTTATAGCCTCATCTGTGTAGGTAACACCATGATGTTCTTCATATTTTTCTTTAATACGATTTAAAATCTCAATCGTTTCATCTGGTGAAGCTGGCTCGATCATTACTTTTTGGAAACGACGATCTAACGCTCCATCTTTTTCAATGTACTGACGATATTCATCTAATGTAGTTGCGCCAATACATTGTATTTCGCCCCTGGCTAATGCAGGTTTAAACATATTCGATGCGTCTAAAGATCCAGATGCGCCACCTGCACCAACAATGGTATGAATTTCATCTATAAACAAAATTACATCGGTAGATTTTTCTAGCTCATTCATTACCGCTTTCATGCGTTCTTCGAACTGACCACGGTACTTTGTACCAGCCACTAATGACGCTAAATCTAACGTAACAACACGTTTATTAAATAAAACACGAGAAACTTTGCGTTGTACAATTCTCAATGCTAAACCTTCTGCAATGGCACTTTTACCAACACCTGGTTCACCAATTAAAATTGGATTGTTTTTCTTTCTACGTGATAAAATTTGAGAAACACGTTCAATTTCTTTTTCACGACCAACGATTGGATCTAAACGACCTTCTTCGGCAGCACGTGTTAAATCACGACCAAAATTATCTAATACAGGGGTTTTAGATTTAATATCCGAAACCTTTTTAGGTGTGCTAAAACTTTCTTCTTCTTGAAAATCGTCATCGCCACCACCAGCAGTACCACCACCTTGCGCTTCGTCTCTAAAGCCATTTTTGTTGACTTCGACCTCCTGTTTAAAAATTTCGTAGGTAACGCTGTATTGCAATAAAATTTGCGAAGCAATATTATCATCATCTCTTAAAATAGATAACAATAAATGCTCTGTACCAATTAAATCGCTTTTAAATATTTTCGCTTCTAGATAAGTTATCTTTAATACCTTTTCAGCCTGTTTTGTTAATGGGATATTACCCAAATTAACTGTAACGCTAGATGTGCCACGAACAGCTTCTTCAATAGAGCGACGAAGTTTCGCAGTATCTACCCCTAAAGATCTTAAAATCTTTATGGCCATACCATCACCTTCGCGAATAAGGCCCAATAACAAATGCTCTGCGCCTATATAATCGTGTCCTAATCTCAGGGCTTCTTCCCTGCTAAAAGAAATCACGTCTTTTACTTGTGGAGAAAATTTAGCTTCCATAATATGTGTGTAATCGGGTTGACTCTAAACTATAAATTACTTTTATAAATATAGCTTCCCAATTTTTATATTTTATCAACAATTACGCCATTTTGGTGGATAAAGATTTCTAGGATGACGATATTTCCTAAAACTTACCATCTTCTGACTAAATATACAATTTTAGTAAGATAAATACGCAATAATGGCAGGTGGTTTGATTAGATTTTGATGGGTTAGTAAGAAGACAAGATTCTCTTTAAATGCTGTTAACAATTATTGATGTTTAACTACTTACCTTTTTCATTAGCAATCTCAGGCATATCAATATATATTTTTTCAATTTCCTTTAATTCATCCTTAAACCCATCGTCTTCTAATAATTCTAAAATCTGTTTAATGGTTTCCAAAAAATCTTTTTCTTTATGTTTAAAGTATTTATCAAGATTTTTCCTTGAACACCGCTTCAATGAGTAGCCTATATTATTGAAGAAAGTTTGATGAGGTTTACTATTCGATTTTAAACTATATAATAGTGCGAAAATGAAATTATATGTAGCTTCTTCATATTCTTCTTTCTCTCCCGCCATTAGACCTTGTAAATGAGTCATAGATGATATTCCTTTGTTTGTAATTATCAATTTTAGCTCTTCAATATTCTTATCATTCTCTTTTCTCAATTCCACCAATGCCTCCTGATATTCATTTTGAATTTCTTCTTTCAATTTTGTTAGATTGTCTAGAGATTCTCTAACAATATCAGCTTTTAACTGCTCTAAGGATTGAGCTGATTTAGCATCAATGTTTTTTTCAAGTTGTATTAAGGATTCCGAGGTTTTAACACTAATATCAGCCAATAGTCTATCTTCACTTAATTTGAGCTGTTTTTTTTGATACCATTGAATAATAAGAGGTACAACTATTCCGACTATTATGAACAAAAGAGTAACTGTGACTGCTAGCTTTGTCCACGCATTATTGTAAAAAGTATCTACTTTATTGATTAAATCTAATGACTGAGAATCTTTAGAGTTTACAAAAACCGTGTCATGTACTGTCTTTATAGTTCTAATTGTATCAATTTTAACTATTTGAGAAATTTTTAAGTTTTGTGATAACATTTGTGAGCGATTTATTCTTCTAATATAAACAGAATCTATAATATCTAATATCAAGAAAGGCTACGATCAATTAAAAGAATTTATTCTTTACTACTTCGCGATGCTGTTTTCTTGGAGTTTAAAGTATAAGTTCTTATCAGTACTGAATACTCACAAATCTCCGTGTTTAAATCTTCTCAACCAAAATCAGAATTTCTATTCGCTAAACATCTTCCATCTTACCTCTTCCATCTTCCGTTTTATCAACTATCTTTGCTTCAAGATTCAAAAAATTATGTCAGACGAGAAAATAATCTTTTCAATGGCTGGAGTGAGTAAAATCTATCCACCACAAAAACAGGTTTTAAAAAATATTTACTTATCATTCTTTTACGGTGCTAAAATCGGCGTTGTAGGTTTAAACGGTTCTGGTAAATCATCCTTATTAAAAATTATTGCTGGTTTAGATAAATCGTTTCAAGGCGAAGTAGTTTTTAATGCTGGATATAGCGTTGGTTACTTAGCTCAAGAACCAATTTTAGACGAGAGCAAAACCGTTCGTGAGGTTGTAGAAGAAGGTGTTGCAGAAATTACTGCTATCCTTAAAGAATACGAAGAAGTTAATGAGGCATTTGGCTTAGAAGAAAATTATTCTGATGCCGATAAAATGGATAAATTAATGACTCGCCAAGGCGAGTTGCAAGATAAAATCGATGCAGTAAATGCTTGGGAATTAGATACCAAGTTAGAAAGAGCAATGGATGCTTTACGTTGTCCAGAGCCAGATACAAAGATTGGTGTACTTTCTGGAGGTGAGCGTCGTAGAGTAGCAATGTGTCGATTATTGTTACAAGAACCAGATGTTTTATTGTTAGATGAGCCTACCAACCACTTGGATGCAGAAAGCATCGATTGGTTAGAGCAATTTTTACAAAACTATAAAGGAACAGTTATCGCTGTTACTCACGATAGGTATTTCTTAGATAACGTTGCAGGTTGGATTTTAGAATTAGACCGTGGTGAGGGTATTCCTTGGAAAGGGAATTATTCTTCATGGTTAGATCAAAAAGCAAAACGTTTAGCACAAGAAGATAAAACAGAAAGCAAACGTCAGAAAGCATTAGAGCGTGAGTTGGAATGGGTACGTATGGCGCCAAAAGCTCGACATGCAAAATCTAAAGCTCGTTTAGCAAACTATGATAAATTGGCATCTGAAGACGGGAAAGAACGTGAAGATAAATTGGAATTATTTATTCCAGCTGGGCCGCGTTTAGGTAATGTAGTAATTGAAGCTACAGACGTAACCAAAGCATATGGTGACAAAATTTTATTCGAAAACTTAAACTTTTCTTTACCTCCTGCCGGGATTGTGGGTATTATTGGCCCAAATGGTGCTGGTAAAACTACCTTGTTCCGTTTAATTACTGGACAAGAGACACCTGACAAAGGTACTTTTAGAGTGGGTGAAACTGTTGAATTGGGTTATGTAGATCAAATGCATAATGATTTAGAGCCAGAAAAAACAGTTTATGAAAACATTACTGATGGTTTAGATAACATTCAATTAGGTAATAAGGCTGTAAATGGTCGTGCTTATGTTTCTAAATTTAACTTTAATGGTGGGGATCAACAAAAGAAAGTTGGCATTTTATCTGGTGGAGAAAGAAACCGTGTTCACTTAGCAATAACATTAAAAAAAGGTGCTAACGTTTTATTACTGGATGAGCCTACGAATGATATCGACGTAAATACTTTACGTGCTTTGGAAGAAGCTTTGGAAAACTTTGGGGGTTGTGCAGTAGTAATTAGTCACGATAGATGGTTCTTAGATCGTATTTGTACACACATTTTAGCTTTTGAAGGAAACTCAGAAGTTTATTTTTTTGAAGGTAACTATTCGGATTACGAAGAAAACCGTAAGAAAAGATTAGGAGATGTAACACCACATAGAATTAGATACAAAAAACTAGTTTAAATAGAAAAGGCTCCAAATGGAGCTTTTTCTATTATATCAAAACTGTATTAATTTTTTGTAAGCCAACTTTCTAATATTCTTCGTTGTAACTCAGTTAAATTTTCTTTTCTGCTAATGGTAAATGATTTATTCAACTTATTTTCCAATTTCAGGTTTACCTCTTTTTTTACTCCACCTTGTAAAATATTAAATGTTATAATTTCATTAGCTTTTTTATTTTTTTCAATATCTAAAATACTTTGCACATTCACTGCAGTTTGTCCCAAGGTTAAAATAACATCTCTGTTTCTTATTCCTGCTATCCATGCGGGAGATTCATAATCTACATTGCTAACCACTAAACTATCATTACGCATACGTGTTTTTATTCCTGTATAACTTGTAGGTAATACTCTAGTTACTGTATCGATATTTAAACCTGCATAATTCAAGTATTTCTGATAATCTAATTCTTTTGTTGTGGTAGTATATTCAAAAAGTTCGGTTAAATCTGTTCCCGCAATTTTTTCAGTTTCAGTTCTAAATTCTGCTTCTGTAAATCCTCTTTTTAATTGTTGATAGTATTTAGTATACATTTTCCTCATCACATCATCTAAAGATTTCTGATTGTTAGTGGCATTTCTAATTTTAAAATCAAGCAACATCCCTACAACTGGTCCTTTATCATAATAAGATATTGTTCTATTTATTTCATCTTCGTTTCTACCAAATGGTCCATCAGACCAAGTATTGTAACTCGCTTGTATAAGAGATTGGAAATGTCTACCAGGCTTATTTTCAAAAGCGATGATATTATTTTTAAAATTATCATACAATTGACCTTCTGTCATTAAACCAGCTCTTTTAACAACTAAATATTCATAATAAACAGATAATCCTTCAGAAACCCACAGCATGTTGGTTCTGCTACCTTTTTTATAATCAAAAGGACCCAACTCAATTGGCCTTATTCTTTTCACATTATAATGATGAAAATATTCATGTGCAATAAAATTGTATAATTTATTTCTACCATCCGCAGTAGTTAGCCCTCCTCCGTCGAAACTAATAGTTGTAGAATTCAAATGTTCGATACCTCCTTGTCCTGGACCAATAGCAATAAAAGTATAATCTTGATAAGGAATATGGCCGATTAAATCTGAAGCAGATTCAACAATTTTTTTAACATCGGCAATAAATTTTTCCTTATCAAAATCACCCATTTTATAACCTACAAAATAATGGGGAATTCCTTTAACCGTAAAAGAAGGCAAAGATTCCAAAGGACCTACTAATAATGGACTATCATACAAAATATCATAATCTGATGCATAATAAGTAAATGGTTTATCCTTTAGTTTTAACAAACCAGTAGCTACAGTCCAATTATTAATGGGCTTAATTTGAACCTTAGACGCTTCATTTATTTTACCTTCTGGATAAAGAAATAAAGCTCCTGGAATAATATATCCCCTATCTATGCCTAAATAACTCGACGCAACAAAAGCTCTTGTTGCTTTAACATTATAGGTAATAGTAACCAAAGTCTGTTTATCAGCACTAATCGTCCAAGTATTTTCATCTCTTTTTTTCCATGTCACTGCTGAGCCAGCTTTATCCCTTACATCAAAATCTGATACATATTGGGCAAAATTCATCTTTTGATAATAGCCAGGAGTCCAAATAGGCATTACAAAATCTGAAGTTTCGGTTATTGTTGTTTCCATAGATACCTGAAATTTGTGTTGTTCAGGGTTTTCCATTGATACTGTATAATTAATAAATGTCTTCTGCTGTGCTTTTATATTGTCTATATTAAACACAATTAAGCCGAGGAATAAGATATAGAGAAAGGATATTTTCATTATAAAAATTTTAATGATCTAAACTAGAAAAAATTAAGTGCAAATTAAATTAAACCCTATTGTATTTATGTTGTTATATATTCATCTTACAATAGTATATATTTGCCGTTATGAAGAAAATACTCGTAGTTGACGATGATGATGAAGTTTTAGAAACTATTCAACTTATTTTAGAAATTGGTGGGTACGAAGTTGAACCCCTAAACGATGCAGAACTCGTTTTTGATCGTATAGATGAGTTTAAACCAGATTTAATTTTACTTGATGTTGTTTTAGGAAGAATCGACGGAAGAGTAATATGTAGTCAACTCAAATCTCATGAGGACACTAAGTATATTCCGATTTTAATGATGTCGGGTCTTTATGATTTAAAAGAAGTACAAGAAATGGAATGTGCTCCAGATGATTTTATGTCGAAGCCTTTTAAAATGGATGTACTTTTAGAAAAGATCGAGAAGCTCGTTAATAAAAAAATCATATCTAGATACGATATTAATTAACACTTACTTTTTCTCTTCTCTTGGGCCGCGTTTATAAATTACTAAGCCGTTTAAGAAATTACGTAAAATTTGGTCGCCACATTTTTTAAAATTGGGATGCTCGTCATTTCTAAAAATATCGCCTAGTTCACTTTTAGTAACTGTAAAGTTTACCAGCTTGCAAATTTCTATAATTTGATCGCTATTTAAGGATAAAGCTACCCTTAGTTTTTTCATGATATCGTTGTTGCTCATTTTAGTATTTAGTAATTAATGTATAGTAGTTAGAAATTTCCACTCAGACTTCCTGTTTTTTTAGACTTTCCCGACTTCCAACTCCCTTACATTGCTGTTTCTATTTTTACTTTTTTATTCTTTACTCTTTCATTGACCAAAGTTCTTAAAACTTGCGGAACCAATTTCCTTTTAATTGCCACATAACTTGCCTGGTCTTTTACTTCAATTAATCCAACATCATCTTTTTCCAATCCGCCCTTTTTGAGCAATAAACCAACAATATCAATTTTATTGACCTTATCTTTTTTCCCTGCACTAATGTACAAGGTTTGCCAAACGCTATCCTGGGGTAATTTATATGGTCCTTTTAATTTTTCCGTTTCAATATCAGCTTTTAAGAATGGATATTTCTCATCATCTGCTAAAATCAGATAAGCTGTACCTTTTGCATTCATTCTTGCCGTACGTCCATTTCTATGCAAAAAAGCATCTTCAGTATATGGCAATTGATAATGGATAATATATTCTACTTCCGGAATATCTAAACCCCTAGCCGCTAAATCAGTAGTTATTAAAATTTTAATACTCCCATTTCTGAATTTTAATAAGGCTCTTTCACGTTCATCTTGTTCCATGCCACCATGAAAAATATCATGCGCTAAATCTTTATCAATCAACAAATCGCTAATTCGGTCGACGGTTTCTCTATGGTTACAGAAGATTAGAGTGGTTTTACTTCCTATTTTACAAATTAGTTCAAATAAAGTATCTAACTTATCCTCTGCTGTAGTTTGTACCTTTTTCAATTTTAAATCTGGAGCAATCTGAACATCTTTTAAAAAATCAATTTCTGTATGATCTTTTAAACCAGTAAACGCAGGAATTTCTTCCATAGCAGTAGCTGATGTTAAAATCCGTCTTTTTAAAGACAGCAGATTACCAATGATGTAAGACATATCTTCCGTAAATCCAAACTCGAGAGCTTTATCAAATTCATCTAATACCAAAGTGGTAATAGTAGATTCATCAAAATTTTGATGACGCAAATGATAAGCAATGCGACCAGGCGTACCTATTAGTACTGCCGGCGCTTGTTCTAAATTATTTCGTTCAGTTTTAATTGGATGTCCACCATAACAGCAATTCACTTTAAAACCTGTACCCATTTGCTTAAAAACCTGCTCTATTTGCAGCGCTAATTCCCTTGAAGGAACTAAAATTAAACACTGAACTCCTTTACTATCTTTTACTAGGTTAGTTAAAACTGGTAGCAAAAAGGCTAAGGTTTTACCAGAACCAGTTGGTGCTAATACCAAAATATCGTTACCTTTTTGTGTTGCAGAAATCGCTGCTTCTTGCATTTGATTAAGTGCAGTAATTTTTAGGTTATCGAGTATGGGTTGTAGCATCATGCTGCAAAGGTAGAGATAAGTTTCCAGTTCACAGTTTCAGTTTTTAGTTTATTCCCTGTCTTAGATTTCTCTTTTTATTGGTTCCACCTTACATTCTTTAATCGTATCTTGTTGATAACCAATTTAATGTTGACAAATAAACAACATAGATTTAATCATTATCTAATATTAACCTCTTAATTTTAAGAAACCTGATTACGGTTGTTAACCTTAACACCAATAACGTATGACCTGGAAAAAATTTAGTGGCGAAGTTATCCACTCGTCTATTTTGGAAGAAGTTGAACAAGCGATTATCCGCGAAACCGAAAGCGGTTATAAATTAAAAGTTTGTATTGGCACCGACTCACAAGTTAAAGGTGCAACGACCGATTTTGCAACCGTAATTGTTTTGCTTAGAGAACATCATGGTGGTTTTATGTACATTAACCAAGATAAAACCACGCAACAAATGGGCATTAAAGAAAGAATGTTAGTAGAAGTGCAAAAATCTATTGAAACAGCTTATTCTATTTGCGATTTATTGGATATTTATGATGTAGATTTAGAAGTTCATGCAGATATTAACACCAATCCTATGTTCAAATCAAACAAAGCATTAAATGAGGCAATGGGTTATATTTTAAGTATGGGTTTTATTTTTAAGGCTAAACCAGAAGCTTTTGCAAGTTCTACCTGTGCCGATAAGATGGTTCACTAAGATTGCAAATCAACAAGATATCGTATATTTGATTCATAAAATTAGTTTATGAAAAAGATATTCTTATCTCTAATGGTCATCGTTTATTCGGTTACTGTTTTCGCTCAAACGGTAGATAAAGACAGCTATACAAAAATTGGTGATCCTGTTCCATCATTTACTTTCGAGATTGAAAAAGGCAAAACCGTAAACATAGCAGACTATAAAGGGAAATTAATTTTAATTAATCTATTTGCAACATGGTGTCCACCATGCAATGTAGAATTACCTGAAGTACAAACTAAAATCTGGGATAAATATAAAAACCATAAAGATTTTGCATTTTTTGTTTTTGGAAGAGAAGAAGGATGGGATAAATTGATTCCGTACAAAGCAAGCAGAGGTTTCACTTTTCCTATTTTACCAGATGTAGATAGAGGTGTTTTCAGCAAATTTGCTAAGCAATCCATTCCCAGAAATATTCTAATAAATCAAGAGGGGAAAATTATTTACCAGTCGATGGGATATGAAGAAAAGGAATTTAAGGTGATGTTAAAGTTGATTGAAAAACAACTAGACTTAAAAAGCGCTAAGTAATTACCAACTTTTACTAATCACCTTTTTCTCGGGTACTGACTCAGCTATTGAGATTTTACTTACCATAAACTGTTTAAATTTACTTGCAAATTCTTTCGCATATTTTGCTGCTTGCATCTGGTACTCTTTCCACTGAGCCGCATTTAATTTACCCGGGTCTCTTTCTAAAGATGCACCAATAGTTGTGCTCGCTACAAAATTTCCATATCGATCGCGTTGATAAGGAATAAAACTAAAATCGCTTAACCAAAAACGATACTTTCCTTCTTTTACTTCCGCCTGAAAGCGATACAAAATTTCTCCGGATGGATGTGACATCACCAATAAAGTTTTGTTAATGACCATTTTGCCAGTGGCAATGAATGCCGTATCGCCCTGTAGAGACTTAAACTGAATTTCCTTATGTTGTTTTTTGAGATAATTGATTACTCTATCCTTAAGTGCATTTTTAGTAGTCCCTTCTAATGGCACTACTTCATAATAAATGAATTTACCTTGTTCATCTACAGGCAATAAACTTTCGCTTTGCGCATATGCATACACAAAACAATTAAGCAATAAGAAGACGCTAGTTATAAATTTCATTAGTCTCATTCGTTTTTGAAACTATGCACTTTTAGTGCAAGACTTTCTTTTCTAAAAATATTTTTGTGATCGTCCTTTCGACCGCAGTGGAGAAATCTTTGAACTTTAATCACTTAGTTCAAAGATTTCTCCATTTCACTGCTTTAGTCGAAAGGACGAGTTATTATTTTAAGTTTGACAGAAAGAATTCCATTCTTTCTCTATAAAAAAATGCCAGAACTCAGCTCTTGCGTCATAGTTTGTTTGGTTATTAAAAAGCGTAAACTGCAGCCAAAGAAAATTGAGAAGCCGACTTTGCAGGGTTTATTCCATTAGTTTTGGTAAATCCTTGAGAAAAATCTTTATCACTATCAAAGCGAACTTCCGGAATAAATGTTAAACCACCAGATTTAATATTGGCAGATAAAGTTAACGAAGCTACACTTACATCTGCAGCAGTACCCACTCCTTTATAGTTAAAATATTCGCCTCTTAAACCTAAAGCGACTGCTTTCGTAAATGCATACTGCGGATATAACGCCACACCAGAATAACCGCCATTATCATTTGAAACAGTATAATCAGCTGCGTTTAAGCCTAACTTAAATTGTTCGGTAATTTGATAAGCAGTAGTTAAATCTAGAATTGTGCCTGTTCCTGCCGCACCTGCAGAACGACCAGAAAGCACATTCAAATAAGCTGTCCAACCAGTAACCGGTGATACAGTTAATTGCGCACCAACATGAGAAACCCCATTAAAATCTTGATATACATTCCAATCATTAAACAAACCTGCCATTAAACTCACCTTATCAGAAAATGCATAACTCGCTTTTATCCCTGCATTTTGAAAAGGGCCAGAACCGAATAAATAAGATGTAGAATAGTTAAAATTAGCTGCTGGCGAAATCACTTCGTACCCAATAAAAGTACCCATATAGCCTGCAGTCATACTGAACTTATCTGTAAAAGCATAACTCACGTATAAATTCTGAATGTTAAAACTGTTTGTAGCTTCATCGTAAAGACCTGCTGCATTGGGTATAGATTGCGACTGTCCGCGTGGACCGAAAGATAACTCACCCACAAAAGATGCCTTACCTGTCGTCTTTTTCAAGGCCAGATCAATCATTCCTAATGAAATAGAATTCTGTTCGTTCGCAAAATAGGTATTAATGTTAGCCGATTTAGCGAAATCATATTTGTAGTAGGTGTCTACTGAACCAGATATTTGCAAAGGCGAACTTGCCTCTTGCGCAAGAGCAGTTGTTGTACATCCGAGGGTAGCGATAAAAAGTAGAGCTTTAATTTTCATAATTTTAGTTTTAAGGTTTATATTATTCCATTATCTACGAATTGAAAGGGCAATAGTCGGGCTACCCACTTAAAAATGTGGTTCCAATTTTTATGAATAGCCCGAATAATATGTTTGCCTAAATGTTTGGAACTTCTTGTCCGGCAACAATTAAAGTACCTTGTGTATACTTTTCATCGTGCTGACTTGCATCTAATCCTTCTTCCTCCTCTTCGGCACTTACACGAATTGGTTGTACTAAGTTGATCAGTTTAAAAATGGCAAATGAAACTACAAAACTGAATACTACAACAATAAATGCACCTTTTAACTGCGTAAAGAAAAACTCAGGATTACCATACAACAAGCCGTCTGCGCCCAAGCTGTTTACTGTTTTAGTAGCAAAAACCCCTGTAAGTAACATACCTACTATACCACCCACACCATGACAAGGAAATACATCTAAGGTATCATCTAAACTTGTTTTTTGTTTCCAAGAAACAACTAAATTAGAGATAACAGCTGCAACCGCTCCAATAAAAATACTTGATGGAATGCTCACAAAACCTGCACCAGGCGTGATGGCAACTAAACCGACAACCGCTCCAATACAGAAACCTAACACCGAAGGTTTTTTACCTCTAGCTACATCAAAAAACATCCATGATAAACCAGCAGCACCCGCAGCTGTATTGGTAGTTAAGAAAGCAGAAACAGCTAAACTATTTGCACCTAGGGCAGAACCCGCATTAAAACCAAACCAACCAAACCATAATAAACCTGTACCTATTAATACATATGGAATATTAGCAGGCGGTACTTCGCGGTGCTCGATATGAGATTTTCTGCGTTTTAATACTAGCGCTCCAGCCAGTGCAGCCATACCTGCCGAAATATGCACTACTGTGCCACCAGCAAAATCTAACACACCTAATTTTAATAAGAAACCATCTGGCGACCATGTCATGTGTGCCAAAGGCGAATACACAAATAAGGCAAAAAGCACAATAAATAAAATATATGATGTAAAGCGGATACGCTCTGCAACTGCTCCTACTACCAAACCTGGCGTAATGATGGCAAACATTAGTTGAAAAACAGCGAACAGTGAAAGTGGAATGGTTCCCCATGCCGGACCTGAATTAACACCTTGAAAAAACAAGAACGTTCTAGGATCTCCAATAAATCCTCCAATTGATTTTCCAAAAGCAAGACTGAAACCTACAACAGTCCAAAGTACTGTAATTACACCCGCAGCTACTACACTTTTAATCATGGTAGAAAGTACGTTTTTACGATGAACCATTCCGCCATAGAAGAAAGCAAGCCCTGGAGTCATTAGAAATACAAGGGCAGCAGAGAATAATACAAATGCAATATCGGGAGCACTGTACTTTCCTTCATCAAAATTAGGAAGTAATGGAATAAAAAGAGCTAACACTGCGATTATCATCAAAATCACAAATGGAGAATACTGTTTAAATAAAATTTTACCCATAGTTTTTAGTTTTATCGTTGATTTTTTATTAATTATTTAAAATTAACTATAAATTTTTAATAATTATCATAATTATTTACCAAAAAACATTAAATATATTCATTTTAAACAAAAAACAACTTAAAAAAGTAAAATAAAACATAAATACCACAGCAAAAACAACAAAATGAAACATAATTATCTAAAATAAAGATGTGTTTTATCATTTTATCATCAATTAATGCTAATTTTTATTGAAAAAATAAAATTTTAACCAATAAAAACTTAATTTTTACTGAATTTTCAATACTTAAAACAAATTGTACCTTTATTTCATGAAATCATACCAACTAAAGTTCAAGCAAGTACTCCCAATTTCGCTGTCAGCCGCCTGGGATTTCTTCTCGTCACCAGCCAATCTTGCCAAGATAACCCCAGATGATATGGAATTCATCGTCACTTCCGACGATAGTCAGGAAAAAATGTACCCTGGGATGATTATTACTTATAAAGTCTCCCCTTTGTTTGGCATACATTTAAATTGGATGACAGAAATTACTCAAGTTGCGCCAGAAAAGTACTTTATCGACGAACAACGCTTCGGACCTTTTAAGTTTTGGCATCATCAACATCATTTTAAAGCAATTGAAGGTGGTGTTGAAATGACCGACATTTTAACATATGCACTGCCGCTAGGTGTATTAGGTACAATAGCGCATAACTTGATGGTAAAAAATAAAGTAAAAGAGATATTTACATTTAGAGAAAACAAGGTGATTGAACTATTTGGTTCATTTGATCAATAGTATCATTGGTATTATTAGTTCATTGGGCAATAGCGCTATTTTTTCGTCATTGCGAGGCACGAAGCAATCTTAATGCTGTAGTAGGCTATCATCGCTTTACGGTTCCGGTTTTCACGGAAATAACAATACTCGTCATGCTCAGCTTGACTGGGCATCGTAATGCATAAGTAGTTTTTTTTACAGCGCTTTATGGTTCCCGTTTTCACGGGAATGACGAGCAAAAAAACCTTAGCATTAAGATTGCATTGTCGTATCTTCTCGCAAACACGAAAGCACAACAAAATTAAGCACTAAGGTATTTTAAGTGCAGCAACAAAAAATGTCTTTATTAAATTTAGTGAGTTGAGGTATAACTTGAGCCTTGTACAATCCCTCTACGTTCAATTTCTTTATCAATGTAGGTTTGGATAGCCGATTTGTTTAATCCCCAGTTAGGAGCAATTAATAAATCCCAGTCTGAAATACCAAATAAACGCTGGATCACGATATCTGGTCGTAGCAAGGGAATTAATTCACATAATAAATCGGTGTATTCTTCGAGTGTAAATAACTTAAAAGGGTTCTTTTTGTATTTAGCGCCCATAATAGAACCTTCCACAATGTGCAAATGGTGAAATTTAACAAACTTGATTTGTGGGAAACGATTGATTTCGTGAATGTAACCGTACATCATTTCTCTAGTCTCCCACGGGAAACCAAAAATAGTGTGTACACAAAGATCTAGTTTAGAGTTCTCCAGCAATTCAACTGCTTTAACAAATTCTCCATGACTGCAACCTCTGTTAATTTGATCTAAGGTTTCATCATATATCGACTCCATCCCCATTTCTAAATCCACATCAAAACGATCGGTATAACTTTCTAATAAAGCTACCTTTTCGGCGTCTATACAATCTGGTCGTGTACCTACGGCAAAGCCTACTACATCTTCTGTTTGTATGGATAAGGCTTCATCGTACATCATTTTTAAATAATGTACCGGCGCATAGGTATTGGTATTAGGTTGAAAGTAAACAATGAACTTATCGGCTTTGTACGAAGTTTTTGCTCTGCGCATCCCTTCTTCCAACTGTTCTTTAATGTTAGGGTTTTTGCGAGATGGTTCTGGTGTAAATGAATCTACATTGCAATAAGTGCAACCGCCATAACCTTTACTTCCATCACGATTAGGGCAGGTAAAACCTCCATCTACAATCACTTTAAACACACGTTGTCCGTTATATTTTTCACGTAAGTGTACACCGTAGTTTTTATATCCTTTTATTCCCGAATCTAATGCTGTTCCCATTGGGAGCAAAAATACTGATTTTGTTTGAGATAGGGGATTTTATTAGAAAAGGTTACACATTTCTTCATTACTAGATGGAACAACCAAGTAATCTTCATGCAAACCATTATGCCTCTACGAGCGGGAATACCAATAAAAAAACATTCAAATGGATAACATCAAGAAAAAATGATGCTTCTGTCCACAACCTAAGGTAGAACGTCGTTCTACCCATCACTTTTGGAAGTATAAGAATTTGAATGATGGTTTGGTATAGTATTTTTACCCTAGTTTGTTAATAGCGACCTGCAATCTTTAGCAAGCGTTGTGCGCTGAATAAAGCATAGAATTCAAACCCATCGTATCAATGTTTATAAATTTTATCTAGTTGGATTTGAAGTGACTTATCAGGCTGTTTGAAATGACCAAAGTTTTTTAAAAAATCTCTGGCTTCCATCAGTGCAAAACCAAGAAGGTTTTCTCCTCGCCAAGCATAAATATTCTCTATGTCATTGCTGTCTGGAGACAGACCAATTCCCCATATTGTATCTATTGGACTCGCTTCTACTAAAATCCTGTTTTGTGTTTTTAAAAGAAAATCTGCAAGTTTTGGATTCTGATTGAATTTATGGATGTTACCCAATTTTACTATGTCAAATTTTTTATCAGACCATATCTGCTCGTTATAACCTAAAACCTCCCTTCCTATTTCTTTAGCTTCTCCAGGCTTTTCACACTGTATAATTTTATCAAACGCATTTTTATCATTAAACAACAAAGCTTTATGAGCCATCATCCAATGCTCTGCGGTTTTATAAGTGATATTATTAACAATAAAAGGGCATTTAAACCATTGGCTAAAACAATACTTTCCTACTTCTTCTTTGTACTCAGGAGTATGGCCCCAAAAGAATATATATTTCAAATTCTCGCCACTTTCGTATTTTTGTCTTAACCATTTTATGTCGTAGTGTTTCTCCATTTTATTATTGTAACTAATGTTTACCTTTAGTTTATTACTTAAGGGGCAACGTCACATTTCTTTTCAAGTTATACACTTCTTAAATCTGGATGGCTTTTTAATTATTCTGCTGAGTTGTAAAATTAGTTCTGAAGAAGAAGATTTGTTAACTATAGTTTTTAACCCGTTCCAAATAACTTTCCGTTAAAGGTATGGGTACAACAGTTACAATAGGGCTCCATATCTTTTGCATTAAGATTTGGGTTGGATAATTGCAAGAGATTATCATCGTCGACATACAAGCCAGAAAAATAAGAAGACTCCCCTGTTCTTATCAAATCTTTTTTCTCACTTTCATTTAAAGCAACTATTTCAAATATTGGATCAGGTTTATCTAATCGGGATTTTGCCTCACTAAAAACTTCATTCCAATTGGCTCCAACTTTTGATAATAAGAATCTGTAAAGCGGAGTATAATCTAAACCTCGTTCCTTTTTCCCAAACATTTTACCTTTAGTTTGTTCTAATGTTTCCTTTTTACTGTTTCGAGTGTTCTTAAAATCTCCACCAAAATTATGATGAACATTATACGCTGTAGTATTTACTTTCCTAAATAGTTTAGATTTCTCTTTGTTCATTTACTGTTATTGATTAGTGAATTTCTTCCTAAAGTTCATTTAAGAATACCTATATAAATTTAGTGCTTTCTGTTGGTTGATTACTTGTTATCGCTTTCTATCCAATTATGGATGCTTACTTTTAAGCTCTCAATTTTAATAAAGCAAATCACAAAGTGGACAAGAAAAATTCCAAACAGCAAAAAAGTGGCTTTGTTTAGAATCGTCCAGTAATACCAAGCAAGAACATAAAGTCCAAGTCCGTATAGTAAAAAATTATACTCGAGCGCAAGAGATCGAATACCAAAACTTAAATGAGAAGTCATTTTAACTCTACCCGCAGCGAAATCAATTTTTAAATAACAGAACATCGGCAAGAATATTTTCAGTATTTGGCCATTGAGTTCGTATTTGTAATTAAATAGTTTTAGGCGGCTAATAATTTTGTCATGATTGAATGGCATTGTTTCCATGTGTATTTTTTCTTAATTATTACTTAAACCATTCTTGTCCTTTGTCCAGTCGAAGTAAAAAGTCCGAGAAAGAAGTTCCTATTTCAATGTGATATTGTTTGTCCAAGTCAATGAAAGGAGAAAGAACAATTCTATAATCGCTAATGTTAATTAGTTCGATTGCAATAAACTCACTACTTCCATTCCCACCTATTGCAAGTGTGTTTGGTAGATTATCAAAAATCTCATAGTCTTTATTTGTTGCTAGTAATTCATCTAAATCCCATAGTCTCACAAACGCTTCTCCAATGTAGGTTTCAAAACCTGAGTAATTCTGAATGTAAGTTTTATAATCGGTTGGTAGATTAAATTTTACGACACTTTCAATTTGAGCAATTGTCGTCGAAGGTTTTTCAGTCCGCTTAGGGAAATTATATTTATTGAGAATTTCCTCAAATATTTTCATCTCTATGATTATATGTTTTTGTTTTACGCTTGCAGTAAATCAAGTTGACCTAATATAGCACAAAAGCTTAAGCAGTACAAAAGTAGGCATTTGTTCTTCAACCACTATTGCAAAACAGCCTGTTATCGGTTAGTTGTTTATGCTTTCGGTATTACTAATTTATAAGTAAATGCTATGTTTTTGTTTGTTAAATCCCAAGTTGCTATTTCGTTAAGCACTTTGTCTTTATGTTTTTTGCTAATATCTCGAAGTGCGTTGCCAACTGATTTTCGTAAATACTCACTGCTGTCTGATTTATGTTCACTGATGAGTTGGATTGCAGTTATTGGATTGTCTTTGAAGTATGGTCGGCTTGTCCAAATGCGAAGTCCTTCAATAACTGCTCTTTTAATATTTGGATTTTTGTCTGTAAGCCACTTTTTAATTTTGGGCAAAGTTTTTTCATAGCCAATTGTATTGCAATAATAATCAAATGCTTTTGCTAACATTTCTTGCACTCGCCAATTTTTGTCGTCTGCGACTTTTGTTTCAAGAAGTTTGAGAGCGCTTTCGTTGTTGGTTGAAAGTTGACCTAAAAGATATGTTGCCAACATTCTAACCTGATAAGCGGGATCAATTAAAAATTTTGTTGCAAGGTCAAAATGATTTTGTGTTTTGTCAGCCAAAATAAGGTCACACGCTTCTATAATATGTTTAAAACCATGTTCGATTTTCTTTATGTCTTCAATGAGTTTTTTCATTATAAGTGTTTATTTGCCTTTATTTTAAATCTACTCCATCACAATGACCTTAACTCTGCTATTTGAGGTATAGAATAGGTTCGCTTATCTGAAATCTAAAAATTAGTGTCAATCTTTAATAGTTGCTTTTAGCTTAAAAGTTTGCTGTCCCCTATCAGACATTACCGAATTAATTCTATTTGCAAAAAAGTCTTTCATAAATTCCCAGTCACTTGCGTTCATGTTGCCATTACCGTTTTTGTCAAGGTTATCTACAATATTTAAGTTACCAATGACTTCAAAATTATCTCGAAACATCATAAAGTCTTTTCTCCAAATTATAAATCCATAAGAGCCTAAGAGGCATGGTTCAATCTCAGGATGAATTGACCACATTTTATGAAGTTCATTATCTGAATATTTGAAATAATCATTCTTTCCATTTCCTATCCCAAAGAATTCGGTATCCATAACATTTACAACTGTCGGCTTTTCTAAACTATCGTAGGTTAGCGCAGAGAAAGTAAAGTTCTGTGGGCTTTTGTCTTTGTAGGTGCTGGTACAAAGCAACACTTTATATCTATTATCATTCGCTTTAAATGTGAGCAAGTCACCTTGATTGATATCTGTTATTTTTGGCATATAAGATCTTATAATAGTATACAGCGTTTTTATTCAATTGGTATATAAAAATCAACAATGGCCTTTCTTTCAGGATGTTCCTTAAAGTTATTATGATAAATCTCAAAAGGATTACTATCAGCCTTTTTATATCCGTTTTCATTCATCCATAAATATAGCCCTGTCCACGCTTTTTCAAATTCATCCAAGCCTATCTCATATTTACCCATTATAAATTTACCTGCTTTAATTGAGGTCAGTCCAATTTCTCCTGTCGTTTCTACAGGTTTGTTTAACACAATTGAAGCACTCATTCTAACTTTGCTGGCCTCAGTAACTTTAAAGCTGTCGTGATAAATGGTTACCATTTTTGTTTGGTCGTTCATCAATCCCTGTGGTGTTGCCCATTTAATTAATGTTGCATAAGCATTTTCAAGGTTTTGCGGCCCGATACTTGAAACATAAGCCAAATCCATTTTTGGCATTTCTTTAATCTCAATTTTTGCATTCATTTTTATCCAATTTTTAAGGTGATCAATGATGCAAATGTATTGGTCATAGTCTGGATACTCTTGTCCTTTCTTGCTTTTCAGTTGACTAATCTTGCTATGTCTATTTGGGTTTTGCTTTTTAAATTCGATTGGGCTTACTCCATAATATTTTTTAAATGCTCTGGAAAATGAAGAATTATCACCAAATCCAAATTTGTGAGCAATTGCTGTTACCGCGATGTTTTTATGCAACAAGTCTGATGCTGACTTTTCTATCCTTCGCCTTATGATATAGTCATTTAAGGTTTCTCCTGTAACGAATTTAAAAACTCGGTGGAAGTGGAATGGCGAAAAAAAGGCAATTGCTGAAACTGTATTTAAGGACAGATCCGATTCTAAGTTTTCGTCAATAAATTCAAAAACTCGATTGATCCGTTTCTTATAGTCAGCTTGTATTTCTTTAGCTATAATTGTCATTTTTTAAAACCTCTATTATAGGCTCATCTCTTCTTAGCTGTCAATATAGTGTGTATATCAAAGTCTGTTTCTGATATTTTATACTTAACCTTAAAAGTCTCTATTTCAGCAAATTTTGTTTTAATCAATTGCGTCTTTAAGTCATCTAAATTATGGAACTGAAAGTAAACTCGCCCACCGCTACCAACTTTAAAATCAGATTTATCAGGGTCTCCTTCAACAAAACTCAAATAAATCAATCCGTTTTCGTTTAGTAAATTGTAGGCGTTTAAAATTAATTCATTACTTTCTGTAGGCGATAAATATGGCAAACAAAACCCACAAATAATTCCATCATACTTGCTGCTAAGACTTTTGATTTCCCGGCTGTCCATAACGGCAAAATCTGCTTGTGGATTATTTTTCCTTGCAAGTTCAATCATATTTGATGCAATGTCAATTCCGAAAATATCAAAGTCTGATCTTTTAGACAGTAGATATTTAGTTATATTTCCAGGTCCGCAACCAATTTCTAACAGTTTTGCTTTTTGTTTAGAAACAGAAACACAGATATAATCATAAGTGTCATTATATAAGGTTAAGTCCATAAACTTATCATGGTAAATAGAAGCTATGTTGTTCCAAGTTTCAAATGTTTCTTTATATCTGTCCATGTTGTTGTCGTTTTAAACTGCCTGATAATGTTTTGAGGTTTTCACACTAAATTTTACATCTGTGAAACGCTGCATACAAAGTATGTTCGTTTTGTTATTGATATTTAATAACGATCGAACTACTTCCTGCTTTTCGATCAAAATATGCGCTAACTTTTCCCCATTCAAAATTTCTTTTTGACCCCATGTTTTTTGTTAACCACTTATCATACGTTTCTTTCCGATTTACTTCCTCTTTTTCATTCCAATTGTCCCACGTTAAGTTTTTTTCTTGTTTCTCGGTAAAGCTAAAATCAATGCAAAAGAGTTTGTCGTTATAAAAACAAACACCGATGTGAAAAAACAACTTGTCAATTTCTATATCATCGAAATAAATCCATTTATAACCGTTTTGTATGTCCCAGATTTTATTAGGTTGTACAAGCTTTAATATGTCGTTGTAATTCTTATCCTTACTAAAAACTATTTTGTCGGGTATTTGGAAATTTCCATTTTGAAGATTTATTATACTCATTTTTTATCTCCATTGATAAGCAATTACTTTAGTTGTTAAATTTTTATCAATTATAAATATTTGTTTTCACTATTGTTTCTATCCAGTAAAATAACTCATTGAAACGTTCGGTGTTAACACCATTCCTTTCCAACCACATGAAGGCAAAATAATGTCTGAATGGTGTGTTGTATATGTTAAATAGTTAAGATTAAGGCTACATCAAATCACCTTTAAATAAAAATATAAAAGCTCCGTTATAGGAACTTTAAATTATTTCAATTAAGCTCAATATGGAAAATCAACAAGACCGAGTAATTATTTATCCTTCAGATATCATGCGCTGGTACGGCTATGATCCGTTGTCAAGAAGTGCCTATCTTAAGCATCGCGAAATTAAAAAAGCAATGGGCATCGTTGGTAAACGACCGCTCACCATTTTCCATTTAAGCGAATACTTTGGCATTTCGACAGAAGACATCGCTAAGAAATTGTTTGCCTAAGTCGGCATTTCTTAACCTATTTAAAAAATCTAAGCCCTAAATTTTAGTGCTTGCACTCTATTTCTTCTGTATCTTTTGGTTTTTCCCAAGGGGAAAAGGGCTTTGCGTAACGGGAAATGTCTTTTGCATGATAGGAAAACTCCTTTGCGTGATAGGAAAAGCCCTTTGCATGACGGGAAAAGTCCTTTGCGTGATGGGAAATGTCAATTGCGTGATAGGAAAAGCCCTTTGCATGACGGGAAAAGTCCTTTGCGTGATAGGAAATGTCAATTGCGTAATAGGAAATTGACATTTCTCAATAGGAAAACCTAAATTTCTGTATCGAAATGTACTTTAACTACAGGGTTTTGATCAAATTAAACTGGTTTTGTAGCGAATGGTATAGGAATAATACATAAACAACAAATTTTGACTATTTATACCCAATATATACTGATTTTAAACGAATTGATTAAAATGGTATTAATAGTAATGCATTATGCATCAGTATGTTGTGCAATCACATCCTCTTATTTACTTTGGTATCGGCTTAGGGGAATACACCCCTACCTTAATATGAAAAACATGAAAATTGCAAAATTAATTTTAAGCTATTCGAAGCTATCGGATGCACAATTGAACTTGAAAGCACAAAACATTGTAGATGCATTAACCAACAATGCTTATTTCCCCACTACCACGCCCTCTTTGGCGCAACTTACTTCGAATGTAACTGCGTTCAATTTAGCGCTCAATAAAGCAGCTACGGGTGATCGTCAACAGATTGCCTTAAAAAATCAAACAAGACTAACTTTAATCTCCGATATGCGCCAAATGGCATTGGATATTTCTTCTCAAGCTAATGGCGATAAAGCTCAGTTAATTAGTAGTGGTTTTGATATTGCGAAAGAAGGTGAAGGGAGCAGTGCCATAGAAAATCCAATAGATTTTTCGATGAGCGATGGCGCTAACCCAGGGGAAATGATTTTCTGCTGCAAAGCCGTAAAGGGTGCGTTGAGTTATAATTTCCAATATACGGATGAATTGCCTACAGCAGATAGTCAATGGAAAACTCAACCTTGCAGTTCTTGTCAGTTTACTTTTAAGGGTTTAAAAAGTGGTACGCGTTTATATGGTCGTATCACTGCCGTGGGCAGAAAAGGTCAAATGGCAGATTCTGATATTATTTCTAGAATGGTGCAGTAGTTAATCGTATGTGATGATGTAAGGTGGCTGTCTGCCCCTTACTCATTTTTTGGTTATTTGTTCTCTAACTTGTGCAGAGGCTTAACTCGATTCTGCTTCGTGTGCTCATTGCGTCATTCCCGTGAAAACGGGAACCACGCAGTGCTCAGCGTAGCTAATCGTAAAGCGTTACGTTTTAGACCGAGTGCAGCATTACGATAACCAATCAAGTTGGTATGACGTAAACAAGAAGAAGTATCGTCATTTCGACCGCAGCGGAGAAATCTTCTTCTTTTGATTAAAACAATGAGATTATCACAGTCGCCAAAGCAACTCCTTCGCATACGCACTATGTTGGGCACTTTGTGCTTCTAGATGATTGCACCGTTACCCCCCTAAAAGACTAGAAAACAAAAATTAGATAATACTTAACTTGAGTTTAATTCGAAATACAACTTATATGCCGATTACCACAAAATATAAAAAAATCAAGCTCTTGTTTCTTTCGTTGATTTTACTAACTATTTGTGGCGTTTCTTATGTAAATATTATTGGACAAAAAAAAGAGCTATTCATACCAGTTGTTGGCGCCAATATAAAGAGTTGGGATAGCAAGAGCTATTGGTGTACTCCTTGGGGAAAATCTAAAGTTCATAAAGGGATCGATATATTTGCTAAACACAAAACTGAAATACTAAGCCCTATTAATGGCTTTATACTCTCAGCTGGTTATAGTGAAAATGGAGGAAATTACCTTTATATCCTGGGCCCAAAATTAAGAATATATTATTTCGCTCATCTCAACACCCAAGAAAAGCATTCCTTTTCTTTTATTAAGAAACGGCAGCATATAGGGATAGTTGGTAATTCCGGTAACGCAATTAGTTCACCATATCATCTACATTTCTCTATATTTTCTTTCTTCCCTATTGTGAAGTATTATAGTGGAAAAGAGTCTCAAGGCTGGATGAAAATGTTTTACCTCGATCCAGTTAAATCCCTTATCACAAGCTAATGATTAAGGAATACTTAAAGCATTATTCGTTCGCAATAAGCCTTACTTTACTTTATTTAGTACTTGCTGTATGTATAATGATGTTAAATAGGGCATTTATTGTTGGTGCGTTGTTAGGCGTCATTTTTCTGTTATTCTCTTTTGAAAAGGTAGCCATAAACAAAAAAACAATTGGTCTCTCCTTACTTTTTGTATTGGTTGCAACAATAGTCGTTGCTATTTTTCTAAAAAGTGATTCAAGCTTAGGTAGATTGCTCATCTATAAAATTTCTTGGAACATGTTTATTGAACATCCAATTTCAGGAATTGGTTGGGGTAATTTTCAAAGAGAATATGGTTTATATCAAGGCATGTATTTCCAAACGGGAAACTATACTCAAAAGGAATTTCTTTTAGCCGACAATTCATTTTATGCTTTTAACGATTATTGGGAGCTCATTGTTGAAACAGGGATTATTGGGGCAAGTTCTTTATTTATTTCCATTTATTTCTTAGTCCGAATCTCCTACTATCGCTTAAAAGATAATCCAGATGATGAACTTTTAAAACTGCTGTTAGCGCTATTACTTGTAATTTGTATTGCAGCACTATTTACCCATGTATTTGAGCATGGTCCTTTTAAAATAATGCTTGTATTTATCTTGTCTTATTTGTTTCTAGCAAACTTCAGAAAGTTTAAAGTCGTTGTTGCACTAACTGTTACTGTAATATACGCTACTAATCATTATTACTTTGAGCTTAAAAACATCAACAATTACAAAAAATGGGAGCAGGCAAAGATTCTGTCTTCAACTGGATACATTTTAGAAAGCCAAAAAATATACGAAAATCTGTATGAGGAGTTTCATAACAATGTAGAATTTCTTCAGAACTACAATGGTGTGCTTGGGCCTAACAACACTGGTAAAAAGATATTTCTGCTAAAAGAAATTCTTAAACGGTATACTAATCACGTTTCCTATTTAGAAATGGCAAGGCTTTACGATGACATAGGAATGAGGAAAGAGGCCGAAAATGCATTTCTGAAAGCTGTTTATATGGTTCCTAATAAGTTTCTAACAAAAGAAGCGCTCTTTAATTTTTATCTCAAACATCAGCAATACAAGCAAGCTGCCCATTGGCGCCACATTATACTCACAATGCCAATCAAGATCCCTTCAGAAAGGATTGAGGCTATTAAGCAAAATGTAAAATCAAAACATTTATTAACCCTAAAAACTAAAACCTATGATTAAAAACAAAAATCCGTACATTGTTAGCATGGCAATCTTTATGCTTTCCATTGGCATCTATTCCTGTCGAAAGGAAATGCCAAATATTCCCGAAATGAAGCCTGAAGCTCAATGGGCAAAAAGCTATTTTAACGATGTACTTCTACCTAAGGCTGGTAACCAGGTCTCATATAGAGTGGCTAACAAGTTGTCCTCTATAAAGGAGAGGGAAAGAAAACCAAATCAAAAAACACCTTTGTGGACTCGGGCATCCCTTGGTAAAACAGCCTTATATGAATTTGTTGAAGTACCTTTATCTTATAACAGGAAAATTGTAACGTTATTCGGACCAAAAGATATGAAAATAGATCCTGAAATAATAAAGGCTAGTTTCAATCGATTGATTATTTTCAAGGATAAAAAAGGGAAAATCGATCAAAGGATTGTTTCATTTATTCCTGACAAAGACTATCTACAAAGGCATAATGGAGATATTAGCCATAATAAGATCGATCACCTAGATTCTGATTTTAATGGTTTCCTTGTATATAAAACATGGGATGATGTAACCGTAAGCAGGCTGCGAATTATAAACGGAAAAGCAATTAGCTTAAAAAAATCTTCAAAATCATCTCCATCACTTAAACTCAACAAGTCCGCCAGCACAGACAGAACTGTATCTGAACGCCCAGGTTATGAAGGTGAACCTGGATGCGCAGATTGGTATGAATTCGATTATGAAATATTTTGTTATTTTTTGGGTGATGATCCTATTCCTTACTACTGTAGCGACCCTGTAATCACATTTCAAACTTGGTTATATACGGTTTGTCCAGATGATCCAGAGGAGGTTGATTGCGAAGATCCTGTTAACTTTACCAATCCAGAATGCGAGCACGAAGGTTGCAATGATTGCGATACTGGCACTGAGCAAGAAGACGATGGTTGTACTACGTCAAAAACTGCGGCAGCAACCAAGGCAAATGCCATGACAGCAGGAAATACTTCATTTGCTAATGCTGTTTCTTCTGTTTTAAATAGCTCAACCAACAATATAGAAGCTGCGTTTAGGGTAGATGATAATGCTGGGACAATTACTGCCTCAACGCCTATTGAAGAAGCCGAGCTTGAAGCTAGCACTTCGACCAATTCTAATACAATTGCTATAGGACATGATCATCCTGAGGGTGGGTTTCCTCAACCTTCTCCTTTCGATTTCTATCAAGCTGGCTTATTAGCTATACAATCTAATGGAAAATTAGCTACAGATTATACATTTAGCCCATCGGCGAGTTATGCCATTGTTATTAATAATACTACTTTGATGAACCAATTTTTAATTAACTACCCTATGAGTAGTACGCTTGCAAAAGACCAAAATGGCGATTACACAGGGGACTTTAAAAAAGGTAAAGGGACTCTTGGGAACCAATTTCAGGACTGGGGTCAGGAAGCTTATGATGTTGATCCAAGACGTAATGGTACACCAACCGAAAGAGTTGCAGCAGAAATAGCTGCCAATGAATATGCAACTACCAAATTAATGAGCTTGGCCATGGGAGGAGCTACGCTCTTAAAAAGGGATTCTAATGGCAATTGGAAAGCACTACACTATACCAAACAAACAATTAACGGAGTAACTTCTTATACTGTAACCCCATGTAACTAAAATTATGACAAAATTATTTATTGTTGCTATACTTAGCATCTACACTATCTTAAATCTAAACGGTTCAACTAATCTTAAACTCAATTACCAAACTAATGAACAAACTGTACAGGATACATCTAAATATCTAGATTATTTTGTTAATAACAAGGCGAAATTTCAGCACAAAGAGTTAAAACACCTCCTAGCAAGATTGAAATTAACCATAAAATCATACACTCCTGTAAGAAACCTAAAAAAAGTAGGTGAAAGAAAGGGAATAATAATCTATTTTGAAAGCAAAGCATTAGTAAGCACTAAAATGGAAAAACAGATTACAGTAAAGGCAATGTATATTGAATTTGAAAAACCAGTTTCTTTATATACTGATGTAACCGATTTGTATAATAAAAGTAATGGAGAATGGTTACCCGCAGAAGCCGCCTTTTACGGAAAGCAGATTGTAAAGGATATAAATTAGCAAAATCAACTTCAAATAAATTTCAACTAATTCAAAAAGAAAAAAAGTCACTTTCATGGGTGGCTTTTTTCAAATTAATATAAGCCTACAAGTCGGTAATCTTAAATAGCAACCTTGCAACTAAAATTATGACAAAATTATTTATTGTTGCTATACTTAGCATCTACATTATCCTAAACTTGAAAAGTTCATTTAACTTAAAAGATAATTATCAAACTACTCAGCAAACTGTTCAGGATACCTCTAAGTATCTGAAAGATTATTTTGTAAATAAAAAGACAAAATTTCAGCATAGAGCGCTTAATACCTCCTAGCTAATTTGAAATTAAGAGTAAAATCATACGACTTTGTTAGAGGTAAAAAACTAGGTGAAATTCAAGGGATATTTATCTATTTTGAAGAAAAAACTTTAATAAACACGAAGTGGGAAAATAAAGTTAAGGTTAAAAAAGTTTATGTTGAATTTGAGAAACCAGTTTCATTATATACAGATGTAACGGATTTATATAAAAAAAGCAATGGAGAATGGCTGCCTGCAGAAGCAGCATTTTACGGAAAGCAGATTGTAAAGGATATAATTTCAGGGAATTAACATAGCCTTGAAATATAAAAGCTACTCAGATAGAGTAGCTTTACTTAGTATAACATGAAAAAACAAATCATACTTTTAATGTCTACAGTATGTTCAATAGAAACTTCTTCGCAAGAGCAAAATGTTAAAGAAATTAGTAGATGTTGAGTATCAAGTAAAATATAAACCTAGTCCAGTAGGAGATGTTACTCCGCCATCCGTAAGATCTCAGATGTTTAACTCCATCGGTAGTTGGGACATATATTTTGTTAAACAATAATTTTTCCAAATGAAGCAATATGTAATATGTTTTTTGTTTTCAATTTTAATTAGCTGTGGCATAAAGAACAAAAGACAAAACAAGATCAAAATATTAGAATTGACCTCAAGTGGTGAAGTTTATGCTATGAAAGACAAAGCTATTCGTAATATTAATAATTCATTTAAGATTGTATTCAAAAAAAATCTTAAAATATACGTTTGCCTTTACATCAAACTTCATTTGAAAAATATCTTAGATAAAAACGGGCAGGTGATTAATGATAAAGTTGTTGGAGCTGATACATTATATCGTTTTTTTGTTACAAGAAAGGGCGAAAAATATGGGTTGAAATATAATTTGGAGACATTTGAAACCGAAAAAGGTACTTATTTTTCAGTAGATAGTCTTTTATCTGACTTATTGATTGGTCCTGCTGATTTGAAACATTTTGATACTGATTTAGGTAAGCCTACTTATGTGCAAAAAAAAGGAAAGGTGATAGTGGAAGCATTTGCTGTACATCAATCCAATCTCGATACCATTTATCGTTACTATGATAGTGACCTAATGGACTTTGACTTTTCATTTTCCAAAAGATTAGATGAGCAGAAGAAAAGTAAACTATTTAAAACCATATTTGTTTTTAACTCCATTTCTAAAGGTTCAGGCATTTCCAACCCTGAAATACCAAGAACAGAAATATTTTATGAAATAAATAAAGTAAAGGATAAAAATGTAGAGAAATATGAGAAAATATTTAACAAATATGAAAAAGAGGTGCTTGATTCAAAATTATAGAGCAAACCGACAGCATCTCTTTAATTAGATAGATTAGTGATGTTAAGTTTATATCTCAGATAAAGTTCAAATAATATACCCAATAAAGCCACTCAGATAGAGTGGCTTTACTTAGTATAACAATGAAAAAACTAATCATACTTTTAATGTTTACTTTATGTTCAATAGGAACTTATTCACAAAAGCCAAATGTTAAAGAAATTAGTAGAGTTTCTGTAATAAATTTTACATCATACGGCTTCTCTTTTGAATCTGGTAAAATTTTCGAAGTAAAAATAGCATTGATATTGCTTATTATAAGGATCATATAATGTATAAAACTACAGTTATAACGAGCAACGCAGAAGGCACTTCTCTAAATACTGACATATATCTTGATGATACAACTGGAGTTAAATCATATCAGTATTATTTTTTTAAAAAAGGAGAAAACGATGGCTTGATGCTATCCACATCCAACAAGTGGAAAGTTTTCAACCATGATGATTTTCTAAAGTTTAATGGATTAAACTTCAATGATTACGCTTTCTTTAAACTAGATTTAGGGAAACCAGATAAAATAGAGATAAATCCAAAAACAAAAGAAATTGAAATCGAGAAATTTGAAAACAAACTTAAAGGAGAACAAGAACCCGACTCTCTTTATCGCTATTATAGCAAAGAAATTTCTGATATTAATTTTTCTTTCAATCCTGAATTTGATGCAAAGGCACACAGTAAGCTATATAAAATTGGAGTAATTCATTATTCAACTCCAAAAAGTGCAATTAAGTCTCCTGATCGGCAGAGAAGAGAAACATACTGGAAGATTGAAAGATTAAATCCAAAGGATTCTGATGCTTTCTTAAAGTTATTCGACAGGTTTATTGTTGAGAAGGAGAGAATTAATAATACTAAGTCTAAAAAATAAACTTAAACTCTTTATTTTAGTAACTCCACTGTATTTGAGTGGAGTTATTTTAGATTACATAAGGATACAATTAATTTGAGTGTCTTTCAGTTTAAACAACATGAAAAAACTAATACCTAGGTCTTTTTTGCAAGTGTTTTTGTCCACATAAACTAGCAATTTTCATATGTCTTTTATAAGATGTAAGCACTTTCTTGTTAATAGTATTTACTACTTCTAACACCCATTTCTACTTCCCATGTTGCCAGCAATACCCATTACTGTTAGCGCTTCTTTTACACCTCGCTCCTTTTTTGGTGAGTGCTTTACATTGTCCAACATAGACACTTGTTTTATTTGCGGAACTTTTGTCGGAAGTTAAGGTATTTGGCTTCGTTGTTTTAGCCTTGGCACAAATGCCACAAGTGCCACCGTTGTTACAGTATTTACAACCCGAACAATTAGAACAGGCTTTGCATGGTGAGTTTCCATAACAGGTAGCTACTGTTCCGCTAAAATGGAGGGTACTGGTTTTGCTTGGTGGTGCACTAAACAATAGCAAGCTACTGATGCAGAGGAGGAGAAACGTTTTCAATATTTGGTTTTTGAGGGTTAATTTGTTTAAACTTACGATTTAATTTGTTGATTTACAACGAGTAAAAATAATTGTATGTTTATTTCTCTATACTACAGCTTTCCTTACCTCTTGATAGCCGAGTGTAGATTAACCCTTATTGATTTTTCCTTTAATCTTGATGGATACAAAGGTTAACTTAAGTTTCAACCAGTGCAGGTAAATCTTCTGATGGAAACTGATAATTAACAGTTTGTTGTTTTTACCAAGGCATTTCTCCATCTTCACTAAAGAATTTACCACTTTCTTCTTCATTATCAATGGTTGCATATTTTACAATTACCTTTGCAGATTGATCTGGTGTTTTTTCGCCACGATATTGATTAAAATCTGTAGCAGTGTGCCCTGGGTTTACTGTGTTTACTTTTATATTCGTTTCTTTAAGTACGTAGGCTAACATAATAGTATAGCCATTTAGTGCTGTTTTAGAAATGCTATAACCTGCCGATTTAAAATGGTAAAATTTCCAAGCGGGGTCATTATGAAGTGTGAGCGATGAAAGATCGCTTGTAACATTGACTATTCTTCCTCCTTCGGATCTTTCTAATAAAGGAATAAATTCTTGAGTTACTTGTATCGTTCCGAAAAAATTCGTGTCGAAAATTCGCCTAAGCTCGTCAACCGAAGTTGTAGCCGCCGGTTGTGGAACTATTCCCAAAATACCTGCATTATTTACTAAAATATCAAGTCTATCTGATGTTGTTTCAATCAGTTTTTTAGCTTCTACAATAGTGTCTATTTTGGTCACGTCTATTTCTAGCACTGCCGTTTTTGTTAGCCCCAATTCGTGAAGTTGAATAACAGCTCGTTGGCCTAAAATTTTGTCTCTACAACCTATGTACACAAAGTGTCCGAGCTGTGCTAACTGTTTTGCAGTTTCAAAACCAATACCTCTATTTGCTCCTGTAACTAAAGCGATCTTCATAGTTCTAATTTTTTTAAGTGGTGAACCAAAAGTCGCTATCCTATTTTTAAATGAGTTGGTCAATTCTCTTTAATTGCCCGACAAATCCTTAACCTGTTCTACAAATTCGGTAATGCTTTTTCCGGTATTCTTTTTAAAGAGTTTTGAAAAATAATCCGGATCTGAAAAACCTAGTTCATAAGCTAATTCTTTTACCGATGTTTCTGAATAGTATAACTTCCTTTGTGCTTCTAAAACTAAACGATTGGTGATAAATTCTTTGGGTGATACGCCAGCGTAATTTTTTACGATGTAGTATAAACTGTTGCTTGTTAAGGCTAATTTTTCGGCAATTGCCTGAATACTATAATGTGCGGTTAGTTCGGTTTCAACGATGGATTTAAATTGAACAAACTTTGAAATACTACTTTTTGTTGAACTATCTTGTTTGGTGTTTTCAAAATATGCTTGATTAAATTCGGTTAGCAATGTATTAAGGTTTGCAAGTACCAAATCGGTATTGTTATTTTTTAGTTGAAGAAGTTGCGACAACATTTCGAAAATGGTTTCTACTCGTTGTTTTGCTTCTTGGTTAACTTTGATAATCTGTGTATTGAGTGGGTTGATTAAAAACAAGAATGGTTTTGGCAGCAATGATAAGCAGGTTTTATCAAAACTTAATTTAAAGCATTCTACATCGGTTTGCTTTGTTGGTAATACATGAATTTGGTGTGGTAAAACAAAAAGCAATTGCCCGCCTTCAATAGTTGTTTCCTGCAAGTCAATCGAATGGGTGGCTTGTCCTTTGGTAATAAACATGAAAAAATAATGCGCTTTTCTGTGCGGTTTTAGCAGTTGTTGATAAACTTCCTCTGGCAATTGCCCACTAGTATTCGTACTCACTCTAATTGCCAATTGGTGGTGCTGAGTTAGGCTTTGAAGTATATCTTTCGTATTTGTCATTTTACAGTGTATCTTTTACCAATTACTGCCATCTTTTGTGCTAGTTATTAGAGTTAACTTTGTAGTGTGCTTAACTTCGTTCTATAAGACGCTAAATGTTTTTGAGGGACAAATATCTATGTATTTGTTTAGTAGAAAAACTGCTTTTTAGCTTAGTGCTTGTATATAGTTTTCAATTTTGTCTATTATATCCACATTCGGTGATACAAGTTGTCCCCAACCGTCAGACGCACTATCAGGGATAGCCATTTCTAATGTCCACTTAAAATTATCAAGCGCCTTATATCTTGAAAATTCGTTTAGGTCTGTTGCTTTAAATTTGATGCTGTCCCCTTCATGAAAAATCGCATAACAACCTTGTGTGTCCCAAATATTTAGTAATGAAATAAAGTCTGCATTGCTAATTTGAAAATCCGCTAAAAACTGCTTCAGTTTTGGTTCAATTATTCCATCATTGTTCTTCATTAGAATTTTTAATGAATTTGGGTTTCTATAATGTCTGTAATTCTCTATGGTTACATGCTTAGCACCCAAAGTTGCTGCAAATTGTATAATAGCAATGGGACATTCAAAAATGTCAATGGCAAAGTACTTGTCTAAAATCTTGGTTCGTTTATAAGTAATCATTCTTTATTTATTCTATATAGTGGTAGAATTATATCTCGCACCGAATATCAGTCTGTATGAGGCATATCTTGTCTTGTTTATCTTGAAAAGTTATCTGCTTTTAGGTTTGGTTTAATAACATGCAAGATATAATAATTTTAGAACCAGTACTCAAGCTTGCATCATCCATTGATAACCGATGGAATAAGTTGTTATTCGTACTATCAATACGAAAGGAAATGATACTTTTTATCATGCTGAGCTTGTCGAAGCACAAAAAGATTGGACAGTATATCAGGGCTTACTTTACTGTACTTGCTTTTCGAATTATTTAGAACATGAAAAAGGAGCAAATAATTGCTCCTTTGTAACGATATGACTTAATCAAACTAATGTTTTAATCATTTAATCCTAATCCGTTTTGTTTTTTGTAAAGTAATATACTGGGATCCCGATTAACATGATTACTACGCCCCAACCGCAAGTGCTTGTTTTGGTAATTAATAGTCCGATAGAGATAGCTGATGCTGCCAGAATATATAAGAATGGTAATACTGGATATCCGAAAGCTTTGTAAGGACGTTCTGCATTTGGCATTTTCTTTCTTAAGATAAAGATTCCATAAATGGTTAGGATATAAAATATCAATACAATGATGATCACAAAATCTAGCAAGGCACCATATTTGCCTGTCAAACATAATAACGATGCCCAAATCCCCTGCGCCCATAAAGCCCATGCTGGCACATTAAATTTGTTTAAGTGACTTGCTTTTTGAAAGAACAGACCATCTTTTGCCATGGTGTAATATACCCTTGCACCTGCCATAATTAAACCGTTGTTACAAGCAAATGTAGACACCATAATCATTACAGCAATAATAATGGTACCCGTATTACCAAAAATATATTGTGCGGCAACAATAGCAACACGATCTGATGGCGCATGTGCAATTTCGTCGATAGGTACAACAGCTACATACATTAAGTTGGCTAAAATGTAAATGATACTTACAATCAGCGTTCCTAAGAATAAACTTAAACCTACATTACGTTGTGGGTTTCTAATTTCACCAGCAATAAAGGTTACACCATTCCAGGCATCGCTACTAAATAGAGAACCTACCATAGCAGCCACAATGCCCGACATTAAAGCTCCTCCACTAATACTTACCCAAGCATTTGAATCTGCATTGAACATTTTAGAATCCCAAGCATTGGCCCAATTAGCATTCCAAATCTCTGCTTTAGCTGCCAAAGCAAAACCAAATATTATTAAGCCAAATAGTGAAAGTATTTTAATAATAGTTAAGAAGGTTTGCAACATCTTGCCATTTTTCACTCCTCTACTATTAATAAAGGTTAAAATTACAATGGTAACGATCGAAACCAATTGTGCTGCATTTAATTGAAATGAGCCTACCTCGTATAGGATATTTTTATCGCTTAAGGGTTCGTACAAATAGGCGGCGAATTTAGAAAAGGCCACCCCTACTGCTGCAATTGTTCCGGTTTGGATCACGGCGAAGAAGCTCCATCCGTATAAAAACGCAATTAGTTTATTGTAGGCTTCTTTTAAATACACATACTGACCACCAGCTTTTGGAAACATAGCGCTTAATTCGCCATAACTTACGGCTGCAATCATGGTGATGACAGCGGTTAATACCCAAATTAAAATTAACCAGCCTGCAGACCCTACATAGCGGGTCATTTCTGAGCTTACAATAAATATCCCTGAGCCAATCATTGAGCCTACCACAAGCATTGTGCCGTCAAATAGGCCGAGTTCCCTCTTAAAAGATCCTTCTTCTTTTTGGTTGTCCATTAGTTTTTAGTTTTTAAATGGGATCATGAGCGAATAACTTCATGATAAGTTCCACTAGTTTATAAGTTTGGTTTAGTTAGGGCTAATATATATGAAATAAAATAGAATAAAAATAGTGAGGAACGATGATGACTTGACATTATTGCTTAAAAAGAAAAAATGTTAACAATCATTTTCATAAAAATTTGGTTATTAGCTAAACACGCTTATTTTTGCAAACCATGTATTATTTTTATTTCATCTGTTTATTTATTTTTAACAAGTGAGATAAGGACAAAGAATCTTAACTAAACAACCAACATATAAAATTTAACTATGGATTTTCTACAAAACAATTTAATTTATTCCATCCCTCTATTGGGCCTAATCGGTATTCTGGTTATGGCTGTGAAAAGTGCGTGGGTAAACAAACAAGATGCAGGTGAGGCAAATATGCAAGAACTTGCTGGCTACATTGCCGATGGTGCAATGGCCTTTTTAAAAGCAGAATGGAAAGTATTAAGCATCTTTGTTGCTTTTACTGCTGTTATTTTAGCGTACTCGGGTACTATACATGAAGTAAATGGTGTAGCCATGCACTCTAGCTGGATTATTGCTGTTGCTTTTATTATAGGTGCCGTTTTTTCTGCAACTGCAGGATACATTGGCATGAAAGCCGCTACAAAAGCAAACGTGCGTACTACACAAGCGGCTAGAACCAGTTTAAAACAAGCGCTAAAAGTAAGTTTTACAGGTGGTACAGTAATGGGACTTGGTGTTGCTGGTTTAGCAGTATTGGGTTTAGGTGGTTTATTTATTGTTTTCTTACAGATCTTCCATGTAATTGCACCTAACAGCGTTGAAATGAAAACTGCCATTGAAGTGTTAACAGGTTTCTCTTTAGGTGCTGAATCTATCGCTTTATTTGCTCGTGTAGGCGGGGGTATTTATACTAAAGCTGCCGATGTAGGCGCTGACTTAGTGGGTAAAGTTGAGGCTGGTATTCCAGAAGATGATGTGCGTAACCCTGCAACAATTGCAGATAACGTGGGTGATAACGTGGGTGATGTGGCTGGTATGGGTGCCGATTTATTTGGTTCTTATGTAGCTACTATTTTAGCTACCATGGTTTTGGGACAAGAGATTGTTGTTGAAAAATTAAATGGAATCTATACAGATGGTTTAGGTGGTTTCTCTCCTGTTTTATTGCCAATGGTAATTTGCGGATTGGGAATTATATTTTCTATTGTAGGTACTTGGTTTGTTCGCATTAAAGGCGAAAATTCTAATGTACAAACTGCTTTAAACTTAGGTAACTGGGGTTCTATTGTATTAACAGGTATTGCTTCTTTCTTTATTGTGAAAGCAATGTTGCCAGCTACCTTACATTTAAGAGGTGTAGATTTTAGTAGCATCGATGTATTTTGGGCAATTATTGTGGGTTTAGTAGTAGGTACTTTAATGAGCATCATTACCGAATACTATACTGCAATGGGTAAAGGTCCGGTTAATTCAATTATTCAACAATCAGGTACTGGTCACGCTACCAATATTATTGGTGGTTTATCGGTAGGAATGAAATCTACGGTTGCGCCAATTTTGGTGTTAGCAGGTGGTATTATTTGTTCCTATTCATTTGCGGGATTATATGGAGTGGCAATTGCCGCAGCGGGTATGATGGCCACGACTGCAATGCAGTTAGCAATTGATGCATTTGGTCCGATTGCAGATAATGCAGGTGGTATTGCTGAAATGAGTCAGTTACCTCCAGAAGTACGTGAACGTACTGATAACTTAGATGCAGTGGGTAATACAACCGCAGCAACAGGTAAAGGATTTGCGATTGCTTCTGCTGCTTTAACTTCCTTAGCTTTATTTGCTGCTTTTGTGGGTGTTGCTGGTATTTCAGCAATCGATATTTACAAAGCGCCGGTATTAGCTGGTTTGTTTGTTGGTGCTATGATTCCTTTCATCTTCTCGGCATTGTGTATTGCAGCAGTAGGTAAAGCCGCAATGGATATGGTACAAGAGGTTCGTCGTCAATTCCGTGAAATTCCAGGTATTATGGAGTACAAAGCGAAACCAGAATATGAAAAATGCGTTGCGATTTCTACCAAAGCATCCATCAGAGAAATGATGTTACCAGGAGCAATTGCTTTATTGGTTCCAATATTGGTTGGTTTTGGATTTAAAGGTGTTTTCCCTGCGGTCAGCTCTGCTGAGATATTAGGTGGTTTATTAGCTGGTGTTACGGTATCAGGTGTGTTGATGGGTATCTTCCAATCAAACGCTGGTGGTGCTTGGGACAATGCAAAAAAATCATTCGAAAAAGGAGTATCAATTAATGGCGAAATGCATTACAAAAAATCAGAGCCACACAAGGCTTCTGTAACTGGTGATACAGTTGGTGATCCATTTAAAGATACTTCAGGTCCATCAATGAATATCTTGATCAAATTAATGTCTATCGTTTCTTTGGTAATTGCACCTTATATCGCAATCAACGCATCAAGCGCAGCACCAATGGAAATTAGAAAAGAAATTCAAGTAAGAAAAACGGTGGATTCTTTGGGTAATATAAAAGTAGATACCTTAAAAAATAACATTGATACACTAAGTCGTCCTTAGTTTACGCATAATTGTTACCAAATAAAGGGGGTTTGAATAAAAATCCCCTTTATTTTTACCTAATTTTTATTTAGGTTTGAAACTAATTTTAATAAAACTGAAAACTTTATCGAAACACTTTAACTAAACCTTAAACTATGAATTTTAGAAAGTCGATTGACTTACTTACAAAAGAAGCAGAAGAGAGCGGAGAAGGCACACTGAAGCGGACCCTTGGCCCGGTAAATCTGGTAGCTTTGGGTATTGGTGCTATTATTGGTGCTGGTTTATTCTCTATTACTGGTTCTGCGGCAGCAAATAATGCTGGTCCTGCAATTACCATTTCATTTGTTATTGCAGCTATTGGTTGTGCTTTTGCTGGTTTATGCTATGCAGAGTTCGCATCAATGATCCCAGTTGCTGGTAGTGCGTATACGTACTCTTATGCTACCATGGGCGAATTTATCGCTTGGATTATTGGATGGGATTTGGTACTTGAATATGCTGTTGGTGCCGCTACAGTTGCGATTAGCTGGAGCAGGTATCTTGTCAAATTCCTCGATTACTTTAATGTACATCTACCCGCACAGGTCGTAATGTCGCCATTTGACACTGCAGTATTGGCTGACGGCACAACGGTATCAGGTATGTTTAACCTACCAGCTGTATTTATTGTGGTATTAATGTCTTTAATCCTAATTAAAGGAACTAAAGAATCTGCAATGATCAACGGCTTAATTGTAGGTGTTAAAGTTGTAATTGTATTAATTTTCATCTTCTTAGGATGGAAATATATCAATGCAGATAACTATTCTCCTTACTTTATTCCTGCTGATAAACCTGGTCATGAAGGGTTCTTCACTAATGGATGGGGTGGTGTAATTAGAGCTGCTGCAATTGTATTTTTTGCTTATATCGGTTTTGATGCCGTTTCTACTGCAGCGCAGGAAGCTAAAAATCCTAAAAAAGATATGCCAATTGGTATTTTAGTTTCTCTATTCATTTGTACTATTCTTTATATCTTATTTGCTCACGTAATGACGGGTGTTGCTAACTACGACTTATTTAAAGGTCAGGATGGTATTGCTCCAGTTGCGGTTGCAATTGATAACATGGGTATGAAAAATGCTGCTGGTGTTGTAACTCCTGCATATCCTTGGTTAAACAAAGCAATTATTCTAGCTATTCTAGGTGGTTATGCTTCAGTAATCATGGTAATGTTAATGGGTCAATCAAGAGTATTCTTCTCAATGAGTAAAGATGGATTAATTCCTAAAGTATTCTCTAGCGTACATAATAAATTCGGCACACCATCAAAAAGCAATTTATTGTTTATGGTATTTGTGAGTTTGTTCGCTGCTTTTGTTCCGGCTCGTGTGGTTGGTGAAATGACAAGTATTGGTACCTTATTCGCATTTATCTTAGTATGTATTGGTGTGGTAATTTTAAGAAAACGTATGCCAGAATTGCCTAGAGCATTTAAAGTTCCTTTGGTACCACTTATTCCAATTTTAGGTGTATTGGTATGTTTAGGTATGATGGTATTCTTACCATTAGATACTTGGGTACGTTTATTGGTATGGATGATTATTGGTATTAACATCTACTTATTCTACGGTATCAAAAACAGTGCATTATCTGATAATAAAGTTGCAACCTTAGTAAAAAGCAATAAAGTAGTATCTTATGTAGGTTTAATTTTAGCTGCATTATTAATTATTGTAGCAGTGTTACACCACCATTTATCATTGCAAGCAATGGAAACGGATGCAACGGTTAAAGCTGATGTAGGTTTATACTACTTCTCTTTAGTTTTTGCGGTAGTGCATGTATTAATTTACGGCTATAGAATTGCCACTGCGAAAAATATCCAAGCGAGATAAAAAATAGCTAATCCTTATTGGAGCCATCTCATTAAATTGAGGTGGCTTTTTTTGTTTTTATACAATTCATACATTAACCTTCAACTATTTTTTTGATAAAAAATGATTGTTTTGTAGGTTATTGCATCGCTAAATCGTCATTGCTTCGTGCCTCGCAATGACGGCAACTCCAATAAAAACAATTATTATAATCCAACTCAGATTAATATCTAAACATAACTCTTACATTTGTTTCAAACCATCACGATTATGGAACATTTACAATTCGATTTCAGTCAAATTCTATCTACTACAATGGTACTTTTTGCCATTATCGATATTTTAGGATCTATTCCTATTGTAATTGAATTGCGTAAAAAGGCTGGACATATTCAATCTGAAAAGGCGGCTATTGTAGCTACAGCATTAATGATTGTCTTCTTATTTGCGGGCAAAACCCTATTAAGCATTATTGGTGTAGATGTTCAATCTTTTGCGATTGCGGGATCTTTTGTAATTTTTGCCCTAGCTATGGAAATGGTTTTAGGCTTAACTATCTTTAAAGAAGAAGCCCCAGAAACGGTATCTATTGTGCCTCTCGCTTTCCCATTAATTGCAGGTGCAGGAACCATGACTACTTTACTTTCCCTGAAAACAGAGTATGCCACTCAGAATATTATTGTAGGTATTATCTTAAATATGATCTTCGTTTACTTTGTATTAAAGAATACAGATAAATTAGAAAAGCTTTTCGGCAAAACCGGATTAAACATCCTTAGGAAGGCTTTTGGCATTATTCTATTGGCTATTGCCATCAAATTATTTAGAACTAATACAGGTTTGTAATTATTAAACTTTTCTCGTCACTCCAAATTCATTTTTGGGTCTTTATAATAGAGCGATGCTGGATTAGAAGAAATGAACCCTTTCTATCAAACGTAAATAACAATCCGTCCTTTCGACTGGAGCACAGCGAAATGGAGAAACCTTTGAACCTATATTTATTGAAAAGTTAAAAGATTTAGCTTCGCTGAGCACAACGTGGTTCTCGGCTACGCTCGAAAGGACGATAAAGCCAAATGTTTTTTAGTAAAAAAGTATTTCACTGAATTGCATATTCTCAAAAAAAAATGAGACTAACGAATTCAGGTTGACGAGAAAAGTTATAATTATGTTTACCTAGAACTATTTGGGTTTGTAACAAATATTTAGTATATTAGTCTTATAGTAGTAGTGCATTTGTAATGAACAGTTTTGAGCAATTTACGGTTATCATTGGCGCAATAGCCATTCTTTTTGAAGCCATAAGGCATTTGAAAGAGAAGCTTAAACATTGGCATCACTAGCTAATTGTTTATTACTGCTTTATCAATCGAGCAACAAACATACTATCCGCATTATCTGTATAGCCTTTTAGTAATTCCATTTTCTCTAGTTTCAAATCAAGATTCTCTACTAGATACTTAACTACATCTTCATTTTCTGCCTTAAAGACAGAGCAGGTCATATAAATTAAGGGCTTATCTTTTTTAAGATACTTTACTATATTTGCTGCAATTGCTTTCTGCAGCTTTACATAATTCTCGATTTTATAGTTTTCGAAGTAATACAACATTTCTGGTGTACGCCTCCAAGTTCCAGAACCCGAACAAGGAGCATCTAACAAAATGCCATCAAACTCGTAATGGTGTAAAATCTGATCGTTATTTTGCAACAAGTCAATAACTTTTAAATGGTATTTTTTAATTCCAGAGAGCTGGAAACGTTCTTGCAGGTTTGCCAAACTATTCTCTCTTACATCACTTACTAAAAGTTCTAAATTAGGTTCTAAGCTATGCAATAGCAATGATTTTCCGCCAGATGCAGCACAGCAATCCCACCAGTAATCATATTTCTTAGGCTCATAATACGCACCTGTTTGTTGTGATGATAAATCTTGAATTTGGTATAATCTAGGATCGTTAATTACCTGCTCTAGTTTTGTTCCGTTAGGTAAAGCTAAAGTTGTTGAAGAAATCTCTTTAACTGGAACATCATTCGTTGTTAATTGATTAACCACAGCTTGAATGTGCGTTTCCTTAACCCTGATAAATAAATCTGGCTGTACAAAAAACGCTGGATAAAAGTCATCTTTATTAATTCCTTTTGAAAGTTCAGCCTTAAAAGGGAAAACGTCTTCTAACTTAAATGCCGGGTAATGCTTTTGAATTAAGGCTATTTTGTCGTTAACCGATTTAGAAATGAATTCTTCTAGGTTTGGAAGGTAGGTTGAAACAACCAGGCTTGTGGTATAGTGACATAAAAAATCAGCAATAGCTAACCTTTCTAAATCATTGAGTTTACTTAATGCCTTGCCCAATCTAAAAAAGCTATACACATAACGAGCTGCCCATCTCCTATCAGAGGAGCCCATTTGCTTGTTTTGCTTAAAATAGGTAAATAAGTGTCGATGCAGTGGCAATACCCCATCGTAACTTTTTAACACCTGTTCAAATGCCCTTACCTGATGTTCTACCCTCATATTTGTTTATTATTCAACTATGTTCAAATTAAGATTTTTATACTGCACTAGCATTAAATCTTTGTTAACATATCCATACTGCGGATTAAAACCAAACTCGAATGAATTATGCAAACCCTTATATTTTTCTTTAGTTAAATAGTCAAGGTAATCTGCGCCATGTTTTGCTAATAGCTTGCCAAAATAAAATCCTATATCAAATCCTTTAAAAGAATATTCACTTGGTTCGAAGTTAAATTGAGCACGATACTTCTTAATGAAATTAATTACTGCCGAACTTTTATAATCGATCTTATAAGAGGTACTGATGATGGTATTTAAGCCTTGTAATTGATCTAAGTTATATGTTTGTTTTATCCAATTTGGATGACCAAAAAGGCTAATATCATAGCCAACCGTTTTTAGGTTCTTTAACTTATACAATTTATCAATGCTGGGTTTTACAAAAGACATTTCTGATGAGCAAACTACTACAGCATATCGCTTCCCTTTAATCATTCTAGTTTCAAAGGCATAAGCTGATGTAAATTCTTGCACAATAAATGATGGATACTTCGATTTAAACTGATTTTTGATGGGTGTAGCAAACTGTTCATCAGTTGTTTTCTTTGGATTAATTAAAACCACAATCGAATTGCTGCTTTGGTAATGATCTGCTATATAGTCGGCTATCTTAGCCCCATGTTGATCTATATTATTTACAATGGAAATCAGTTTTGGATTGGCAAAGTCGCTCGGTTTTGAAGCTGCTAATGGCGAAACGATTGCTAAATCATTTGCAATTGCATAGTTGGTCATGTACTTTACTCCCTCTGGGAAAACCGGACCAATAAGAAGGTTACTATTTTTTAGACTTCCCTTTTTTTGAAGAATGGATAATTGACTATTATCATCTCTTGTATCAAAAACATTCAATTTAAAATTGAGGCCTAAAGCCGCAGCAGAATCTATTCCAAGCTTCAAACCTTGATAAAAATCGATAGCCATATCAGCTCTTTGCACTTGAGCTTTCGTAGCTGTCCCTAAATTAATTTGATTTAGCTTGAAAGGAATTAATACCGATATATCGGCTTCAGTAAATCTCTTTACCGGTTTTTCAACTTTTACAACTGGTGGGGTCTCTTTATTTGGTTTACTTACACTAGTGTTTACTTTTGGTGAACAAGAGGCGATTAGGCAAACACTAAAGATGATCAACCAAATTTTATTCCCACTCAATAGTTGCTGGCGGTTTCGAACTAATATCATATACAACTCGGTTAATTCCTTTTACTTTATTAATAATTTCATTAGAAATCTTTGCGAGCACGTTATAAGGTAAATGGCACCAATCTGCAGTCATTCCATCTACCGATTCTACTGCACGAAGACAGATTACATTTTCGTAGGTTCGCTCATCGCCCATTACTCCAACAGATTGCACTGGAAGGAAAATAGCACCGGCTTGCCATACTTTATCATATAACCCAGCTTCCTTTAAATTGTTTATATAAATAGCATCTGCTTCTTGCAAAATTGCAACTTTCTCTGGAGTTACATCTCCTAAAATTCTAATTGCTAAGCCTGGACCAGGGAAAGGATGACGGCCTAAAATAAATCCTTCAATACCTAAGGTCTTTCCTACTCTTCTTACTTCGTCTTTAAACAAGGTGTTTAATGGTTCGACTACCTTTAATTTCATAAAATCAGGCAAACCACCCACATTATGGTGAGATTTAATGGTGGCTGATGGCCCTTTTACAGAAACTGATTCAATAATATCTGGATAAATTGTTCCTTGTGCTAACCAAACTACATCTTGTACTTCGTGTGCCGCATCATCAAATACCTCTATAAATACTCGACCAATCGCTTTACGTTTTAATTCTGGATCTTTTACTCCCGCTAACTGACTTAAAAATCTGTCTTTCGCGTCAATGCCTTTAATGTTTAAGCCCATGTGTTTGTATTGCTCTAACACACTCTCAAACTCATCTTTTCTCAATAAGCCATTATCTACAAAAATACAGTGCAAGTTTTTACCAATTGCTTTATGAAGTAATATCGCGGCAACACTCGAATCAACTCCGCCAGATAAACCCAAAACTACTTTATCATTACCCAATTTGGCTTTAAGTTCTGCAATGGTTGTTTCAACAAATGCATCTGCTGTCCAATCTTGTGAGCAACCACAAATATCTACTAAGAAATTCTCTAATAATACCTTACCATCTGTACTGTGTGTAACTTCTGGGTGAAATTGGATAGCATAGGTATTAGTACCTTTTACTTGATAACCCGCTACTTCTACTTCTGATGTACTAGCAATAATTTCGAAATTCTCAGGTACATTTTTAATCGTGTCGCCATGACTCATCCAAACTTGAGAATCGATGTTAATACCTTTAAATAACTTGTTGGCATTATTTACAAAGCTCAAATTTGCTCTACCATATTCTCTTGTATTTGATGCTTGAACATCTCCTCCACTTTGTTGTGCTATAAACTGAGCGCCATAACAAACTGCTAACAATGGATAGACTGTAAATGTAGATAAATCAACAAATGGTGCATCTTCTTGACGAACAGAATAAGGGCTACCTGATAAAATAACTCCTTTTACAGTAGAATCTAACTCAGGAATATGATTAAATGGATGGATTTCGCAGTATACATTAAGTTCGCGAACGCGACGTGCTATAAGCTGTGTAAACTGAGATCCAAAATCGAGAATGATGATTTTTTCTAGCATGCGCAAAGGTAACGTTTTACCCTGAAAGGGCAAAGGAATTATGGTTGTAGTATAGGGTTTAAATAGTATATATTTATAGAAAAGATATAAAAATTGTAGCTTTATTAAATAAAGGAATTTCCCTAAGTTAATAGCTTATCAAAAAACAAAAAGAATGAATTAATGAAACGATTATTATACTTATTACTATTTATACCTCTAGCGACATTTGCCCAAAAATATATTCCTAAAGCAAACTGTATCGTTATCGTCAACAAAAATACCGCATATGCAAATTTTACGGATGTAAGGTTATTATTGACAAAAATGAATATCAAAATTACAGATTTAGATAAGGATAGATTTCAGATTAAAACAGATACCATTCAAATTAATGACCAAGCAACTGCATACTTTGATTTTGATTGTAGGGACGATAAAATTACAATAAGTGGCAAATGGAAATCAAATACCGAAAAAACCAGATATTTAAGAATTGAAAGTACGGGGACTATAGATAGTATGGATAAGTTTGCTTTTGAAAAAATGAACGAGCTTGCAAAGAAATTTGGAACAATTCTTAAATACGAATTTTCTAAATATTTAGAATAGCTGCGAACTCAAAACCAAACCTACCCCTCTATGGAATGTTGCATTACCTTAACGCCAAAACGGATTAAGAAATCTACACCTTCATCACTTGCTAAACCTTTGTAAGCTGCATAAGAATCTTTAAAGTAAACCTTCTTAATTCCTGAAGATAAAATTAATCGGGCACAAGCAATACAAGGCGAAAGTGTTGTATACAGGGTTGATCCTTCTATTTTAGAACCATTTTTAATCGCATACAAAATTGCATTCTCTTCTGCGTGTAAAGCTAAAGAACAACTTCCTTTACTGTCTCTTGCACAACCAGTTTCTGGCCATTCTTCGTCGCAGTTATGTGTGCCTGCTGGCGGACCATTATAACCGATAGAAATAATACGTGTATCTTTTGTTAAAACTGCACCAACATGTGCTCGTACACAATGCGAACGAGTAGCCAAATCTGATGCCAGATTCATAAATATTTCGTTGAAAGCTTGTTTTGCCATTTTTGTAAATTAAAAAGCGCTCCGATAAATACCAGAGCGCTTTCAAAATTAGTGTTTTTTCTTTAAATGGTAAGGCTAATTTATTTCTGCAATTGCCTTAATTTATTTCCTAAAGCCTGCCTTATTCCAATTAATCGCAAAAATATAATATATAGGTAAACTAAATTAATGACAAAAAAAAGCCCCGATATAATCGGGACTCTAAATAAAATATATTTCGGTTTAATGTCCGCCAGAAATCTTCTCATCAAAGTTAATACCTTGCGCTTTTAATATTCCGCTCACTTTCCAAGCATAAAATGCTAAATAAGCAAAACATAAAATACCTACAATGTAACTATATTGAATACCAATAGCTGGAATTTGTGAAACGTAACCTTGTAACCAGCTCACAATACCGCCTCCCATAATCATCATAATTAAATAACTACTTCCTTGACTTGTGTGTTTACCCAACCCACTTACTGCAAGTGTGAAGATACACGGCCATAAAGTACTACAGAATAAACCTACACTTGTAAAGGCATAAACACTTACCATTCCAGTAGTGAACATTCCAATTAACAAAGCCAAAATACCAATACCAGAGAAAATCAATAACATTCTGGCAGGATTTCCTTTACTGATAAAATCAGCAATGATTAATACTAAAATGATTAATGCATATACATAAAATGGTTGCAAATCATGACCAAACGCAGCATTAACTCCTAAGAATATGGCGAAAGCTAAATAAGGTGCTATAAATCTTAAGATTTTTTGGGTGCTTACATTGTCTGTAAAAGCCTCAACTGCACCAGTCCATCTACCAATCATCATACTTGCCCAATATAGAGAAATGTATGGAGCGATATCTTTAATAGCGAAACCTAAATCTTTTTCCATGTAAGCAGGTAAATTACTTGCTGTTGAAACTTCAACACCTACATAAACAAAAATACCAATCATACCCAACAACAATTGTGGATATTTTAAAGCAGATCCTTTCACAGAAGCATCGTCTAACTTGGCCTCCACTAAAGCTGGTTTATCTGGAAGTGGAGATAATTTCAAAAATAGTGCTACAGCTAAAAATGCAGCTCCTAAACATAAATAAGGAATTTTCACACTTTCAATACTCACATCATTTGTTGCGCTCGAGATAGATCCGAAAATAGCGAAACTAACAATTAGTGGCCCTATAGTAGTTCCTAAGTTATTTATTCCTCCTGCTAGGGTTAAACGTTGTGAACCTGTTTTAATTGGCCCCAAAGCAATAGCAAGTGGGTTTGCAACAGTTTGTTGCAATGAAAAACCAAGAGCTACGATGAATAAACCTGAAAGCATTAAAGGGAACGAACCTATATTTGCCGCTGGGTAAAATAATAAGGTTCCCACCGCAGATATGGTAAGCCCTAAGGCTAAGCTGTTTTTGTAACCAATCGTATTAATTAAATCTTTTTTCATTAAGCCCGAAATACCGACATAGATTAATGAACCTACCGTATAAGCCACATAAAATGCAATAGACACTAACTGGCTTTCACTTTGTGATAAATCAAATGCTTTTTTAAATACCGGAATTAAGATGTCATTACTGGCTGCTACGAAGCCCCAAAAAAAGAATACCGTAACTAAGGGAATGAACTGCCCCCATTTGGTTTGTGAATTTTGTTCCATACTAGGATTTAGAGTTTAAGTAAGTCTAATTTTAAATTTAGTTTGTTAAACATAAATAAAATTTATTGCTTACTAAAGTGTAATTTTTACACAGTTGATATTTGATACTTTTAATAAGTAATAAGGTTGTTATAATTGAGTGATTGAAAAAAATTAAATAAAAAATCAAACCAAAAAATGGATAGATTTTAGCTCGAAAAGTCGCATATTAGCATAAATAATATATTAGGCTAATGTTTGAAGCGATTTTATTGGGCATGGGAGCTGGGCTAATTTCCTCATTCTTAACTGGTCCTGTTTTTTTTGCAATGATTAAGACCAGCATAGAAAAAGGGTTTAAAGCCGGATTTTCATTAGCGCTGGGTGTAATCATCAGCGATGTTATTTTAATCGGGCTGGTGCTGTATGGCAGTCAGTTCTTGGTATATCAAGAAAGTTTTGACAAATATGTTGGCATAATAGGTGGTTTGTTTTTATTTGCCGTTGGTATTTACTATTTGTACTCCAAAGTTTCTATTAATTACGAAAACAACGCACTAATTAAAGTAAGCAAGCGTGGATATCTACTCAAAGGATTTTTAATGTGCATTTTGACTCCTTCCACCCTTATGTTTTGGATTATTGTGAGCGGGATTATTTCTGCAAAGTTAAATTCACTCGATGAGAAACTGTTCTGTTTCTTTATTGCCATGTCTACACAATTAACTATAGATGGCTTGAAAAGTTATTACTCTAGTAAATTACGCTACCGTATAAAGGAAGATTCATTAAAGAAGCTAAACAAGATTGCAGGGATTATCATTATTGCCTTTGCGATATGGCTGATCTATAAAACCTATCACAAGTATTACTAGTGTGTACTAAAATACAAAAGGCGAAAACTTAAGTTTTCGCCTTTTTCCTGCTGATATATTTTAAGAGTAGTTAATATGCTCTTTGGTTGTTTCCTTCTTTCCAGTTTACAAATGCCTTATTTACTACTTTATTGCCACCAGGCGTAGGATAATTTCCTGAGAAATACCAATCACCAGTATGATCTGGACAAGCAAGATGTAAGTTATGTAAAGTTTGATAAATTACTTCTACCTCTGCAACTGTGCCTTGTGGAGTAATAATTTTAGCAATCTGATCTGAAATTTCTTGTTGTTGAAATGGTCTGTAAATTTCTTTCACATGATTTACTATTTCTTCTTTAGGCAACAATAGCGAAGCTTTACATTTCTCGTAAACTTCTTCAATAATATGTTCCATTCCTCTTTGCTTAAGCAATTGAATTGCGGCATCAAACGCAACAAACTGTCCCATTTTAGACATATCAATTCCATAACAATCTGGATAACGTATTTGTGGCGCAGAAGAAACAATAACGATTTTTTTAGGATGTAGCCTATCTATTATCTTAATGATACTTTGCTTTAAAGTTGTACCTCTAACAATAGAATCGTCAACGGCCACTAAGGTATCAGTATGATTTTTTATTACGCCGTATGTAGTATCATAAACGTGAGCTACCATTTCTCCTCTATCTGCATCTTGCGTAATAAAAGTTCGAAGCTTCACATCTTTAATCGCTAATTTCTCTACCCTTGGCGACATAGATAGTAATTCATCTAATTCTGTATCGCTTAAGTTTTCTTTGCGATTTAACAGTGTATCCTTCTGAATTTCTCTTACATGCTGGTGTAAACCTTCTACCATTCCGTAAAACGAAACCTCAGCGGTATTAGGAATAAAAGAGAATACAGTATTCTTCAAGTCATTATTTACCGAAGACAAAACCTGAGGAATTAATAAATCACCCAATTTTTTGCGCTCTTTATAAATATCTGCATCGCTTCCTCTTGAGAAATAAATACGTTCGAATGAACATGCTCTTTTTTCTACAGGTTCACGATACATCTCCTGGGTAACTGTGCCATCTTTTTTAACAATCAATGCATGTCCAGGCTCAATTTCTTTTACTTGTTTAATTTGTACATTAAACGCCGTTTGTATAGCTGGTCTTTCAGAAGCAGCCACAACAATTTCATCATCTGCGTAATAAAATGCGGGACGAATGCCTGAAGGATCTCTTAAAACGAATGCATCGCCATTACCAACAATACCAGAAATAGTATAGCCGCCATCCCAATCTTTCGCAGAGCGACGTAGAATGTTAGCTATATTTAAGTTTTCAGAAATTTTATGAGTAATCTCTACATTACTCAATCCATCCTTTTTGTATTCATCAAACAATTCTTGATTTTCATCATCTAAAAAATGACCGATTTTTTCAAGAACCGTAACTGTATCGGCCTTTTCTTTTGGATGCTGACCCAATTCGTATAATTGCTCCAATAACTCATCAACATTAGTCATGTTAAAATTACCTGCAATCACTAGATTTCTAGTCATCCAATTATTTTGACGCAAGAAAGGATGGCAATTTTCGATGCTGTTTTTACCATGAGTACCATAACGCAAGTGACCTAATAAAACTTCACCAATAAAACTTACATTTTGTTTTAGGTATTCGGTGTCTTTCATCAGTTCTGGTGTCTCATTCTGAATATCTACAAACTTATTTTGTACATATCCAAAAATATCAGCAACTGCATTTTGAGCCATAGAACGGTAACGGCTAATATAGCGACTACCAGGTTTCATGTCCAATTTAATAGTTGCAATACCTGCTCCATCCTGCCCACGATTGTGCTGCTTTTCCATCAATAAATATAATTTATTGAGGCCGTAAAGTGCTGTACCGTATTTTTCTTGGTAATATGAGAGAGGTTTTAACAAGCGGATAAAGGCTATCCCGCATTCGTGTTTGATCTGATCGCTCATTGAGTGTGATTGAGCTGCAAATTTACCCTTTTAAAATTTTAAAACCTAACGAGAAATATATTGATTCTTAAAATACTGATCATCTGAATGTTAATTTTTACGCCATGATTAATGGTTCGCAATCATTTTCTGAGCTTCGATTTCTTCTCCTAAAAATACTGAGGCATGGGCATTAAAAGTGTTAATATCCCCAGATGTATAAAATGTTTTTTTAGCTTGTTTGGCTACTTTTTGCTCTATTTCTGGGTGTCTTTCGAGATAATCGGCTAAACTATTCGCCACAATTTCTCCTTGAGAAAGCACTTGAATTTGCTTTGGAAGTTGTTCTTTAATTTTTGGTATTAATAATGGATAATGCGTACAAGCAAGCAAAATACAATCTATATCTGGGGATTTCTCCAACAATTGTTGAACGTACTTCTTTACGAAGAAATCTGCTCCTTCTCCTAAATGTTCGCCGTTCTCTATAATGGGCACCCACATTGGACAGCTTTGTTGGTGTACTTTTAATGTAGGAAAGAAATGACTAATCTCTATTGGATAAGAATTTGAATTAATAGTTCCTCGGGTTCCCATCACACCAATATTTTGGGTTTTAGTAAAATCCCCTATAATTTCTGCGGTTGGTCTTATTACACCTAAAACTCTATGATTTGGATATCTCTTAGGCAAATCTAATTGCTGAATACTTCTTAATGCTTTTGCTGAAGCAGTGTTACATGCTAAAATAACTAATGGACAGCCGTGTTCAAAAAGCCATTCTACACATTCTAAAGTATATTGGTAAACGGTCTCGAAAGAATGATCACCATAGGGAGAACGAGCATTGTCACCAAGATAAATATAGTTATACTGTGGAAGTTTTTCGGCAATAGATTTGAACACGGTTAATCCGCCAAAACCCGAATCAAAAACCCCAATTGAAGAAACTTTATTATCCATTGCAAAAAAAAGCGGAACTGAGTATTAATCAGTTCCGCTAAAGATATTAAATTATATCTAATTAGTTCTTTTTAACAGGAGTAGCTGCTGGTTTTGTTGCTGGCGTATTAGAAATACCTAATTTCGCTTTAACCGCAGCGGTAATATCTTCACCACCATCAAAATAAACTAAATTATTAAAACCTTGCGCTACTGAAATATCAAATACATAAGCTAAACCTTTTTCTTTAGCAACGGCACCCATAGCACTAGCTAATTTTTGGTTAATTGGAGGAAATAATTCACCTTGTTTAGCAGTTACATCGGTATTAGCTTTAGTACGAGCCTCTCCAATTCTTTTTTCAAGATCTTGTAAATCTGTTTGTGCAGCTTGAAGTTCTTTGATAACAACATCTTTATTAGCTTCACTTAATGTTTTTTGTTTTGCTTCTGCAGCTGCAGCTTTAGTTTGATATTCAGCTATCATTTTATCAATTTCAGCTTGTTTAGTTTTTGCTAATGTTTCCAATGTAGTCTGTGCGTTTTTAGCTTCTGGCATACTTGCATAAATCTCATCAGAATTAAGGTGACCCAATTTTTGTTGAGCATTCGCAACGTTCGCAGTAAGCAATAATCCAGCTGCAACAAAAAATACGTTAATTAACTTTCTCATTTTTCTATTTTACTTAATAATTGTTTTATAATTTATGTGTTTTATTTTTATTTTACAACTGTACCAGGTTTATAACCCAACCTAGTAATAACGTCATTACTAATATCATAATTGCTACTGGCGTAAATCATCATGGTAGATTCACTGCTTTTATCAAATACAAAGTCAATAAATTTGTTTTTTGCTGTTTCACCAATTACTGTTGATACCTTATCTTGAATTGGCTTTAATAGCTTAGTACGTGTTTGAAAAAGATCTCCTTCTGGACCAAATTTTTGACGTTGTAATTCTTTGGCTTTCTTTTCTTTTTCAATAATATCGTTTTCTCTGCGCTTACGCATATCATCGGTTAATAATACCTGATCTGCTTGATACGCTTTATACATTTTATCAATCTCACTAAAACTATCATCAACTTGTTTTTGATATTGTTGAGATAATCCGTCTAGTTGACTCAATGCAGACTTGTATTCTGGTAAATGCTTAAGGATATATTCTGTATCCACATAAGCAAACTTTTGCGCTGATGCACCCAATCCGATTAGGAGCAAAAAGCTAGCTAATATATATTTTTTCATATTCGATAGATGCAATTTAATTAAATCCTCCGAGTTGTTGGGCAATACTAAAGTGGAATTGACCTTTATTTGCATCTGGAATACCAGGTATTTTGTCAAAACCATAACCATAATCAATACCTAATAAACCAAATATAGGCAAGAATATTTTTGCACCAACACCAACCGAGCGCCTCACATTAAACGGATTAAAATCACTAAACTTATTCCAAGTGTTACCACCTTCTGCAAACACTGTCATAAATGCAGTTGCTTGTTGAGATGATATTACTGGATATCTTAACTCCATTACATATTTATTAAAAATTGGACTACCAGAACTTTGTGCAATAGTTGGGTTTGAACCTACTGGAATAACCGAGTTATTTGAATAACCACGCATAGCGATTAACTCAGAACCTTGTAAGAAATCAAAACCCTGCATACCATCTCCTCCCAATTTAAAACGCTCAAATGCCGACTCACCAACCGCACTATTATAAGTTCCTAAGAAACCAAATTGTGCCTGTCCTTTAAATACCAATTTACCAATTAAGGTTTCAAACCATTGGGCTTCAAATTTCCACTTGTGGTACTCGGTAAACTTGTAACGTAATTTATCTGAAGCTATTTTATAATTCACATTATTTAATAATGAATAAGGTGGCGTAGCTTGTATGGTAAATTTAATATAAGAACCTCCAGTAGGGAAAATTTGACTTCCATTTCTTGAATCTCTTGCAATTTCTTGTGTTAAGTTCAAGTTGTATGAAGTACCAGTGCTAAACAAATAGCCTGGATAGTTATTTAAGATATATTGATTTAAATTCACACTGTGAACTAATGAGAACCAGTTATCTGGCCATTTCAATTTTCTACCTAAACTAATAGACACCCCATTTAAACGAATTTTTTGGTAATTAGCATCTGTTGCAGCTAAACTATTAGATTGTAATGATGTAAATGCACTTAGTCCAAAACTGATTGGTTTTTTACCACCAAACCAAGGCTCAGAAAATGAGAAACTATACGATTGGTAATATTTACCATTAGTTTGTCCACGTAAACTTAATTTTTGACCATCACCTTTAGGAAGAGGTTTGTATGCTTCTCCCTTAAATAGGTTTCTTAATGAGAAGTTATTGAAAGTTAAACCTAAGGTACCAATTACACGGCCACCACCAAAACCACCTGATAATTCGATTTGATCTGAAGGTTTTTCTTCTACATGATATACAATATCTACAGTACCATCAGCAGGGTTAGGTTTTGGAACTGGATTAGTTTTAGATTCATCAAAATTACCTAATGCACCAATTTCACGTACAGTTCTTACCAATAATTCTTTAGAGAATTTCTCCCCTGGTTTGGTACGAATTTCACGTAAAACAACTCTATCGTTAGTAATGGTATTTCCTTCAATACTAATTTTGTTGTTGGTATATTGAGGACCTTCATAAATACGCATCTCTACATCTACAGTATCATTGTGTATTTTAGTTTGTACTGGGTCAATGTTAAAGGTTAAATATCCATCGTTTAAGTAAACACTAGAAACATCATCACCATTTGCACTACCACGCAATTTCTTTTCTAATTTCTCTTCGCTAAATAATTCTCCTTTTTCAATTCCTAAAACTTTTTCTAGATATTCTGTTGTATATTTTGCATTACCAACCCAGCTAATATTACCAAAATAATATTTAGGACCTTCATAAATATCTAGCTTAATGCCAATAGATTTATCGTTATATTTATAAATACTATCTTTTAAAATGGCGGCATCTCTGTAGCCCTTTTCTTGCATTTTAGCAACTAATTTCAGTTTATCTTCTTCGTATTTCTCTTTATTGAATTTACCACTACCAAAAACTTTATAAAAAGCTTGTTGCTTTGTTTTCTTAAGGTATTTTCTAAGCTTAGAAGATTTAAAATCTTTATTACCTGTAAATGTAATTTCGTGAACCTTTACCCTTTTTCCTTTATTAATGAGTACTTGAAGAATAACACTATTCTCCTGATTAGGATCTGGTTTAGATTTAAAATCAATTGTTGTATAGAAATATCCTTTATCTAAAAGGTATTTATTAATAATAGATCTTGTAGTATTATATAAGTTATCGTTAATGATGGTTTTACCGGCTTTATCTGCTAGTTTTTCGCTAATATCAGTTTTTTGTGATTTGCTAACGCCGATGAATTCGAATGAACTTAAACGTGGGCGTTCCACAACTTCGATATCAAAGTAAACTGTATCAGCTTCTATTTTAGTTACAAATAATTGTACATCATCAAATAGGCCTTGGACCCATAAGTTTTTAATTGCATTTGAAGTTGCTTCTCCTGGTAAAATTATTCGCTCTCCTTTGGTCAATTTAGAAAGTGTAATAATTACTTCCTTATCTAGGTATTGCGTTCCAGTTAAAGTTGTACCACCAATTACATATTCTTTTGGACTAAAATAATCAATATTTAAGCCTTGAACTTTTAAGGAAGGTGCTGCAGGTGCAGGTTGTGTACGGATCTGAGCTAGTGATGGCAAGCCAATCAATAACAAAAATATGAGTTGGTATATTCTTTTCATTTACAATCTAAAAAACGTTGCTAAGTTAATTTAAACACATGTTAAAAAGTGTTAAAAGTAAAATTAGTTCAATTGCTCACTAATTTTCCCGAAGCGACGTTCGCGTTTTTGGTAATCTACAATGGCTTCAAAAAGGTGTTCTCTTCTAAAGTCTGGCCATAAGGTTTCGGTAAAATATAATTCGGTGTAAGCAATTTGCCATAATAAAAAATTACTTACTCTGTGCTCCCCGCTAGTACGGATCATTAACTCTGGGTCGGGTATTTGAGCGGTGGTTAATTGAGCGTTAAAAGTTTCTTCATTAATATCGTCTAGAACTATCTTTTGTTCCTGAACTTGCTTTGCTAATTTTTTTGCAGCTTCAATTATTTCCCATTTTGCACTATAACTTAAGGCTAAAGTTAAGGTGCATTTGGTGTTTTTGCTGGTTATTTCCATCACATTAGCTAAATCATCAATACATTTTTGTGGTAATGATTTTAAATCGCCAATGGCATTTAACCTTACATTATTTTTATTTAAAGTTTCGGCTTGTTCATTAATGGTTGAGATTAGTAACTCCATTAAAGCATTTACTTCCTCTACTGGGCGATTCCAGTTTTCTGTAGAAAAAGCATATACTGTTAGGTATTTTATGCCAATATCTACACAGCCTTCAACAATATCTTTTACAGACAATACACCACTTTCATGGCCAAAAACGCGAAATTTCCCTTGATTTTTTGCCCATCTCCCATTACCATCCATAATAATGGCAATGTGCTCTGGTAAGCGATTAATATCTATTTGTTTTTTAAATCCCATTAATGTTTTATCGACGCCCTAAAAAGTAAAGCATTTTTGGCTCACAAAGGTATAAGATATCCCAATACTTACAAACATGTAGGTATCTCTTTTTCTTAAATCTCCTCTTTGAGTTCCAGGAACACCAACTCGAGAAGCTGTTGAAGCATTATATGGAGGAAAATACCTTGAAGACCCAGGCGAACTGGGCATGGTATTTAGATAATAATAATCTCCTACATCATCGATAAAGTCGGTAAAAGTAGTTCTATAACCTATTTCTGAAAACAGTGTTAAATAATCTGTTAATTTATATTTTACACCTGCACCATAAGGAACTGAAATGGCATATGATTTATAGGATACTGGTCTACCATCTTTATCTGCATTAGTTATATAATCAGATAAGTTGTATTTAATATCATTATACGTTGCCTTTGGCTTAAAATAAAAGCCACCAACACCGGCAAATATATAAGGGGTAAATCTACGTTTTGAAGCAGATGAATAAATATCGAAAAAGTTAAGGTTGGCTAATAAGCTCACTTCATGGATTGAAGTATTAAAATTTAAAGCACGTTCTTTAAACTGTTCGTTTGAAGACTCCAAATCATCACCTTTTATCTCGCCATAAGTATAATGTAAACCTAGTCCAAAATATGGATTGAAATTTATTCTGCCGAAAGCACCTGCAGAAATACCAGTAATTTTTACGGGATTATTTTGATTTAAATCTCCTAAATATCCTGCACCACCAGCGTTTATACCTATTTCTGCTCGTTGGGCAAAGCTTGTATTACCTAAAGAAAATGAGATTACGAAAATTAAGACTGTCTTTATATACCGCATTTTAATAATTACGGGTGTCAATACCCCAAAGTAATTTATTCCTTAACGTAGTAAGGTAACTTTCATTGTTAAGGCGGATAAGATTTATGTTAAACTTAGCTTTATTGATGGTAATTTTAACAGATCTATCTACAGTTTCCGTTCTTGAATCACACGAAAGGAGAAATTTTGTACTTCTAGCTTCAATCTCAAAAGTGAGTTCTACATTGTCAGGCACTATAATTGGCCTCACATTTAAGTTATGCGGAGCAATTGGAGTAATCACAAAGTTTTGTGCATTTGGTAAAATAATTGGCCCACCGCAGCTTAAAGAATAAGCAGTAGAACCAGTTGGTGTCGCAATAATTAATCCATCTGCCCAGTATGAATTTACAAATTCACCGTTCATATACGCGTGAATAATCATCATTGCCGAATTATCCCTGCGATGAATAGTGATATCATTCATTGCAAAATTTTCATTTGCAAATAAGTTGTTTTTCGACTCAAGGTTTAGAATTCCTCTTTTGTCAAGCGTATAATCGCCATTAACTAAAGCACTGATAGCCGTATCAATTTCATTCTTATTGATACTGGCTAGAAATCCTAATCGTCCAAAGTTGATTCCAATAATCGGAATACCAGAATCTCCTACTAGCGAAAGTGTATCTAACAATGTCCCATCTCCGCCTAAACTCAATAATACATCGGCATGATTTAAAAGTTCTTTGGAAGTGGAAAATACAGTTGAATTATGCGGAAGTGCAATCTTTTCCTTGATAAAATTATTGAATTTCGAGTATACCAAGATTTCAATTTTGTACAATGCCAAGGCATTAAATACCTGTTTCACAAATGGCAAAACGGTATCGTTAAAATCTCTTCCGTATATGGCTATTTTCATTGGGGGAATTATACGTTTAAATAGTTCATAAAAGAATTGAATCTATCTGCCGAACCATCATCGTTTTGCGTATTATTAAAAACAGCTTTAACTTCATAATTATATCTTTCAAATGATGAAATAATGCCTGAAAGCTCTGTTTTATTTATTTTTAAGGTAATTTCTAATCGTGTAGAATCAGGAAAAGAGCTCACGTATGATGATAAAATCTGAGCATTATCTGCCTCTACAATTTGAGCCATGTGAGCTAATGAATTATTTCTATTGCTGATAGATAATACAATAATTCCTCCCGGCTCTTTTACAGCATAGGTATCTGCAGTATATTCTAGCAAATTATTGATAGAAACTACACCCAAATAGTTTTTTTGTTGATCTAACACTGGCACTAATGATAATTGCAATTGATTAAATAGCCTTATCACGTCGTAAATATGTGAATCCTCAAAAACAAATGGATTCATGATTGTTAAAGACAAACTCCCAATTGGTGTATCTTGATCTCTAACTTCTATCAGCTCATCTTCAGAGACTAATCCTAAAAATTGAGCTTCATTCACAATTGGCAAATGGTACAATTTAAACTCACTCATCCTTTCTAAAGCCTTCCTAACGCTATCGGAAGTTTTTAGAGGAGGTATTACATTTGATATGAGTTCTGCTGCAAACATTATTTTAATAAAATCCTATTTAAAAATGTATCTAAATATGCATTAAATTCAGTCGGTCTTTCCATCATTGGCGCATGTCCACATTTATCTACCCAGTTTAATTCTGAGTTAGGTAAAAGTTCATGAAATTCAATTGCTACTTCTGGTGGAGTTATTTTGTCTTGTTTACCCCAAATTAATGATACAGGAATAGTTATTCTCGATAATTCCTTACTCATATTATGGCGTATAGCCGATTTAGCTAATGCTAAAATACGAATCACTCTAGAACGGTCATTTACAGATTTAAACACTTCATCTACCAACTCTTTAGTCGCTGTAGCAGGGTCATAAAAAGTAAATTCTACCTTTTCTTTGATATAATCATAGCTTTCTCTTCTTGGAAATGATCCTCCAAAAGCATTTTCATATAAACCCGAGCTTCCTGTTAATACCAAAGCTTTCACAAATTCCTGATGCGCAGCTGTAAAAACCAAGCCTACGTGACCACCTAATGAATTTCCTATTAATACAACCTGACTTAATTTTTTATATTTAAGAAAGCGATGTACATATTTAGAAAGGCTTTTTACACCCAGTGTAAGAATTGGTAAATCGTAAATAGGCAAAATAGGTACTAAAACACGATAATTTTTTTTAAAATGATCTATCGCTGGCTCCCAATTACTTAACTCGCCCATTAGCCCATGAAGCAATACTAACGTTTCTCCTTCGCCTGCTTGAATGTACTTAAACCCGTCTTCTTCAATTACTTCGTATTGCATATATAGTGTTATGATGTTTGGTATGTGCTACTAAGTTAATAGAGTAAAATTAAATTATGGCAATTAATCTGATATTTTTAAGAAAAAAGATCAACCTCAAATTATAAATCGATTATCCCAATTGTGTTTTTACAATTTCTCCAATTAATTTCCCATCGGCTTTACCTGCTAATTCTTTATTAGCTAAACCCATTACCTTACCCATTTCTTTAATAGATGTTGCACCAGATTCTGAGATAATTCTTGCAATTGTTTTCTCAATATCAGCTTGTGCTAATTGTTTAGGCAAAAACTGACTAATTACATCAATCTCTTCTTGCTCAACGGTATATAAATCTTCACGACCTTGTTCTTTATAAATAGTTGCTGATTCTTTACGTTGTTTTACTAGTTTTTGCAAAATTTTCATTTCTGCATCTTCAGAAATTTCTTCTGCATGACCTTTTTCTGTTTTCGCCAATAACAATGCAGCTTTAATTGCTCGTAAGCCTCTAAGCCTTGCTTGATCTTTAGCCAACATGGCTTGTTTTATTTCCTGATCTATTGTAGTTGATATCATTTTTCTATTTGTTTTTTGGTTTTTTTCGCTTGTTTGTTGTTTGGTTAGCGTATTGTTTCAGATTTCCTAAAAACTAACACCAAAACAACTAACTAACCAAGTTTAATCTCTTTTTACTGTAGTTGCTGTTGCTTGTGCTGTTGGCATTATTAACATATCGTTAATGTTTACATGTGGTGGCCTACTTACGGCAAACCAAATAGCTTCTGCAATATCTTGTGCTATTAGTGGTTCAAACCCATCGTACACCTTTTTTGCTCTACTTTCATCACCTTTAAAACGCACAATAGAAAACTCAGTCTCTACCATACCTGGATGAATAGCAGTAACTTTTATTCCATGAGGTAAAAGATCAATGCGCATACCTTGATTTAATGCTTCTACAGCATGTTTCGTTGCACAATACACATTACCATTTGCATACACTTCTTTACCAGCAATAGAACCTATATTGATGATATGACCTTTTTTCTGTTCTACCATCCAACCGCTCACTACTTTAGAAACATATAATAAGCCTTTAATGTTTGTGTCTATCATCGTATCCCAGTCATCAGTATTGCCTTTATCAATTGGATCTAAACCTTGACTTAAACCTGCATTATTTATCAGTACATCAACATTTTTCCAATTGGCTGGAAGTGTTTCCAACACATAATTGATATTTTCTTTATCTCTTACATCAGCTTGAATTTTTTTCACTTCTATTGCGTACTTATCCGCCAAATGATGAGCTATTTTTTCTAGCAAATTTTCTCTTCTTCCTAATAAGATAAGGTGATAACCTTGTTGAGCGAAAAGGTGTGCACAAGCCTCGCCGATACCTGAGCTTGCACCAGTAATTAATGCAATTTTAGCCATTTGTTAATTTATTTGATGTTAACAAAGGTATAAATTTTTGAATGGGGAACTTACTCGAAAAATAAACTGAAAGTAAAATGTCTAAGTTTAGCTTTATCTATAGGATTAGCATAGGGTGTATTGTCATGCTTCAAAATATCTTTGAAAGAATAAGACATCTTTAACTCTGGCGACATTTTAAACCATTCGAAATAAATATCGAAACCAATGCCGGCTTCGTATGACAAAAAGTTCTTATTATTCTTAATCAGTTTATCAATTGGTGCTGCCGAAGCATCATTATTTTTTTTACCCGATGCCAAATCAATAGAATATTTTAATCCACCCAACATATATGCTCTAAAATTCATCATTCGGTCTGATTTAATTTTTAAGCCTACAGGAAGATCTATCATAGTAGCTTGAAACTTTTTCTGAATTAATGGAGTTCCGGGATTATTTATGCCAGGTTCAACGTAGTAATAACTAATTAATCTATCATTAAAAACCAAAGTTGGTGTAAGTCGAACATCTAAATTGTTGTTTACTCTTTTATTTACAACAAACCCAATTCCAAATCCAACAGATGTTGGAGAAGAAATAGCTGATAACGAATCGGTAACATATTTGCCTAAGCCACTGTCAAAATAGGGATTTCTCCAATCTGCTTTTTTAAGGATTTTGTATTCGGATGAAATATACTGAAAACTAAATCCGAAGTTAAAGTCCTCATCATCAATACCCCCACCCCAATTTTGAGCCTTAGCTAGGTTACTTATTACTAAAAAGACTACAATTAAGAGCGTTAGTTTTTTTCTCATTTAATACCGGTATAAATAGCACTTATACCAAACGTTAAAGGGCGATGTTTGGTATTTTTATAACCAACTTTTTCCATTAATGATGTAAATGATTGCCCATCTGGAAAAGCAGCGACCGATTCTGGCAAATAAGTATAAGCTCTATCATCCTTAGAAAACAACTTACCAAAAAATGGAGTAACGTATTTAAAGTAAAAATTATAGCCTTGTTTTACCGGAAAAACTCTGGGTTTAGAGAATTCTAGAATCACAATTTTTCCTTCTGGTTTTAAAACACGAAGCATATCTGCTAGGCCTTTCTCTAGGTTTTCGTAATTACGTACCCCAAATGCTACGGTAATGGCATCGAAGGTATTGTCGTCAAAATGCAAACCTTCCGAATCTCCTAATTGTACTGAGAAAACATGACCAAGATTACGTTCTTTAATTTTCTTTTTGGCTACTTCCAACATTCCTTCAGAAATATCTACTCCAATTACCTTATCGGGATGTAAAATACTGATCGATTCGAAAGCAAAATCTCCTGTACCTGTTGCAACATCTAAAATCATTCGAGGTTGTATAGATGACAATTCTTTTATCGCCTTGCGACGCCAAATGATATCTATACCTAATGATAAAAAGTGATTTAGAAAATCGTAAGTGCCAGAAATGTTATTGAACATTGTAGCTACTTGTTCTTTTTTTGTTGCTGTGCCAGAATATGGAGTTACTTCTTTATTCATAATTATGCATCAAAGATATAAATTGTAATTGAAGATGTGAGATTTGAAAAACAACTGAAAACTGTCAACTCCAAACTTATTCTTACCTTTGTGCTATGATTATAAAATCTGCCACTTTTGTTGTTAGCAATACCAAAGTTTCTGCTTTACCACTGCCAGATATGCCTGAATATGCTTTTATTGGGCGTTCTAACGTTGGCAAATCGTCACTTATCAATATGTTAGTGAATGTGCAAGGTTTAGCAAAAACATCTCAAAGACCTGGAAAAACACAATTAATTAATCATTTTTTAGTTAACGAAAAATGGTATATAGTTGATTTACCTGGCTACGGTTATGCTAAAGTGAGTAAAAGTAGTAGAGAGAAATGGGAGAAATTCATTAGAAACTATTTAACTAAAAGAGAAAGCTTACAATGCGTTTTTGTATTGATAGACAGCCGTTTAGAACCGCAAAAAATAGACTTAGAATTTTGTTCATGGTTAGGCGAATGTCAAATACCATTTGCTTTGGTGTATACCAAAGCTGATAAACAATCGGGTCCAAAGACCGACCAAAACGTTGCAAAATTTAATAAAGCACTATTGGGCTGGTTTGAAGAAGTGCCACCATTCTTTATTACCTCTGCTGAAAAAGGACAAGGCAGAGATAAAGTTTTACAGTTTGTTCAAGAAGTAAATGAAGATTTTGTAAAACCAGAAATAGATACTCAATTTTATACTGCTGCTAAATCAGATAAAAACTAACAATCTCGTCATTCTCTTAATGACGTTAATTATGAAAAATGAAAAAGTACTTTTCACTCGTATTATTTGCACACTCTATATTCGCAATGCCTTTTGCCTTAATTGGTTTCTTTTTAGGGGTTACTACAACTTCAAACCCATTTAATTGGTACATATTGGCATTGGTAATTTTATGCATGGTATTTGCCCGCAATGCGGCAATGGCATTTAATCGTTATTTAGATAGAAATATCGACGCAAAAAACCCTCGTACAGTAATGCGAGATATTCCTGCGGGTAAAGTATCTGCTAGCGAAGCGCTTACTTTTGTAATTGTAAATTGCATTTTGTTTGTAATCGCGACAGCTTTTATCAACCCATTATGTCTTTATTTGTCGCCAATAGCGTTATTTGTTGTGCTATTTTATAGCTACACCAAACGTTTTACAGCACTGTGCCATTTGGTTTTAGGTTTAGGACTTGCCTTAGCACCAATTGGAGCATATATTGCAGTTACAGGGGCATTTAATATAGTTCCGCTATTTTATTCATTTGCTGTTTTATTTTGGGTAAGCGGGTTCGATATTATTTATGCTTTGCAAGATGAAAGTTTCGATCGACAAGAAAATCTACATTCTATACCAGCAGCGCTTGGCATAAAAAATGCTTTACGTTTATCGGTAGTTTTACACGTTTTTTCTGCTATATGCGTAATATTACCTTTATTTTTTGCCGAATTTAGTTGGGTATATTATATCGGAATTTTATTTTTCTGTGCCATGCTTACTTATCAGCATTTGCTAGTAAAACCAACCGACATTAGTAAAGTTGATCGTGCTTTTGCGACCACAAATGGATTTGCATCAGTCATTTTTGCACTTTGCTTTTTAATTGATGCTTTTTTAAGAACACATACTATTTAAAATGAATAATTTAATCATACCTAAGAAAACCAGAACCTACATTCCTCAAAATTTAAAAATGGAATGGGAAAGCTTATCTCCAATTTTAGATGAGCTATTAAAAAGAGAAATCCACAATGTGGAAGGATTAGAAAAATGGTTGAAAGATAAAAGCGAGTTAGAAGCTGCGCTTGAAGAAGATTTTGCTTGGCGTTATATTAAAATGACTTGTGATACAGCCAATGAAAATTTAGTAAAAGATTTTCAGTATTTCGCGACTGAAATTGAGCCTAAAATATCGCCAATAGCCAATGAGTTAAATAAGAAATTTAGTGAAAGTCCATTTATTGATCAATTAGATCAAAAGAAATACTTTGTTTATATCAGAGCAGTTAAAAAAGCTTTGGAATTATATCGCGAAGAAAACATTGAACTTTTTACACAATTACAAGTAACGCAGCAAAAATATCAAGGCATAACTGGTGCCATGAGTGTTAAAATAAACGATCAAGAATATACATTAGAGCAAGCTGCGAATTTTTTAAAAGATACCGATAGAAATGTTAGACAAAATGCGTGGGAAACCATTCAACAACGCCGTTTAGCAAACAAAGACGAATTAAACATCTTGTTTGATGAATTGATCGTTATGCGTAATAAGGTTGCTTTAAACGCAGGTTTTGAAAACTATCGTGATTATATGTTCCAAGCTTTAGGTCGTTTTGACTATACACCAAAAGATTGTTACGATTTTGCAGAAGCAATTGAAAAAGAAGTTGTTCCGGTATTAAAAGAACAAGCCGAAAAAAGACAAGCGGCTTTAAATTTAGAGGTATTGAAACCTTGGGATATGGAAGTAAGTACAACCGGAAAACCAATGTTAAAACCGTTTAACAACGGACAAGAACTCATTGATAAAAGCATCAATTGTTTTGCAGCAATAAATCCATCATTAGGAGAAAAATTGAACATTATGAAGGCCAATGGTCTTTTTGATGTCGAAAGCAGAATGGGAAAAGCACCAGGCGGTTACAATTATCCTTTAGCAGAAACTGGCGCTCCTTTTATTTTCATGAACTCTGCAAATTCATTACGAGATTTAACGACAATGGTTCACGAAGGTGGTCATGCGATACATACTTTTTTAACTGCCGACTTAGCGCTAAATGATTTTAAACATTGTCCATCGGAAGTTGCAGAATTGGCATCTATGAGTATGGAATTAATTTCTATGGACAATTGGGATGTATATTTCGATAACGAAGAAGAATTAACTCGTGCTAAAAAAGAACAATTGGCAGATGTTTTAAAAACATTGCCTTGGGTTGCAGTAATTGATCAATTTCAACATTGGATCTATACAAATCCAAATCACAATGCAGCGGATAGAGAAGCTGCTTTTAAACAAATTTACACTCGTTTTGGAGCTGGTTTTGCAGATTGGTCGGGCTTTGAACAACAATTTGGAAATCTTTGGCAAAAACAATTACACTTATTCGAAGTGCCTTTTTATTATATCGAATATGCAATTGCACAACTAGGCGCAATAGCAGTCTGGAAGAATTACAAAGAAAATCCAGAGAAAGCATTGGAGCAATACTTAGCAGCCTTAGCTTTAGGTTATACTAAACCAATGAATGAAATTTACGAAACAGCGGGTATTAAATTTGATTTTAGTGCCGAGTACGTGAAAGAATTAGCCACATTTGTAAAAGAAGAACTGAACAAATTAGGATAATTTATCCCACCCTTTTTTGAAAGCCAAGTAAAATTACTTGGCTTTTTTTATGGAATGGATTTTAACTTAAAGTTAATTTTTAACTGTATGCTCAAACTCGGATGAGTAATACATTATACCTGTGTCGTGTTTACTTCGGACCTGGGTCGCACTTGGTTCGGAGCCAATTGTCACAAGTCCGACCAAACCCCGAACTAACTCCGAATTAAGTCCGTCTCAACACTTAACATTTTTTTGTCTATTTACAGTTTTTATCGAAGAAAACTTGGCAGGGAAAAAACGTATCTCAAAGTCAAATACTGACTTTAAAAATTTAAGAAGATTTAACATTAAAGAAACTTTAGCCAATGGTATATTCAGAATTTCTTCAGAATTTAAATCTAATTTCGGACATTCGTGTAACCAAACGAAGCTTAGCTCATGCTTAAAAAAATATTTGCCACTCGTTTTAAACTATTGGCAATCATCTATGTATTTATTATTTCTGTTTCTTTTTTAACACGATTTGTCCTTTTCATCAAGTCGTTTAGCCAATTAGATACTAATCCACTTCAAATTATAGGTATCTTTTTAATTGGTTTATTTAATGACACCTTGATGAGTACATTTTTTCTCATCCCTTTTGTGCTATACCTCTGGCTAGTGCCTAATAAAATCTATTTTAAAAAATGGCATCGATTTATATTGTACGGCTTATGCCTTTTAGCATTCACTATACTTGTTTTTAACGCTGTTTCTGAATGGTTTTTTTGGGATGAATTTTCAACACGCTATAATTTCATCGCAGTTGATTATTTGATTTATACTACGGAAGTTATTGGCAACATTTGGCAATCCTATCCTATTGTAAAGTTGTTAATCGGTATTTTTGTATTGAGTATTTTGGTCTTATTATTCACGAAAAAATATATCAAAGCAGAGGTAACCAACAGAATACCATTCAAATACAGAACCTTAATTGCGCTTGCACTATTACTTTTACCAGTTTTGGTATTTCTATTTGGAAGCAATGGCGCAAAACAATTTAGCAAAAACCAATATGCATCAGAACTTTCTGGGAATGGCATGTATGATTTCGGAGCGGCCTTTATCAACAATCAATTAGATTACGATAAATTTTATAAAACCGATTCTGTTAACGCTATCTTTAATACCGTCAAAAAAGATTTCGTTGCCAGTAATAGTCAGTTTCAAAGTGATTCTTTAACTTCAATCACACGATCTATTACTTATCCTGGAGCTCAAAAAAACTACAACCTAATTATGATTAGCGTAGAGAGTTTAAGTGGCGATTTCATTTCTAGATTTGGTAATACAGAGCATATTACGCCTAATTTAGACAGTTTAGCTAATCAAGGATTATTCTTCTCTAATCTTTTTGCTACTGGCACTAGAACCGTTCGAGGTTTAGAAGCTTTGTCGTTAAGTCTTCCTCCAACTCCTGGTCAATCTGAAGTAAAGAGACCAAATAACGAAGGAAGATTTTCGCTAGGAAATGTATTAAAAAGTAAAGGTTATACCACTCAATACTTATATGGTGGTTATGGTTATTTCGATAACATGAATTATTTTTTCAGCAACAATGGCTATGATGTAATTGATCGTTCCGCCATCACCAATGAAAAAGACATTCATTATGAAAATATTTGGGGCGTTGCTGATGAAGATTTATTCACCTTAGCTGTTAAAACTTTTGACGCGAATTATAAGCTAAATAAGCCTTTTTTCAGTCAAATCATGACGACTTCTAACCATCGTCCTTATACTTATCCAGAAGGAAGAATAGATATTCCATCGCATACTGGACGTTCTGGAGCAGTTAAATACACCGATTATGCTATTGGGAAATTCATTAATGATTGTCGTAATAAACCTTGGTTTAACAACACCATATTTGTAATTGTAGCTGATCACTGCGCATCAAGTGCAGGAAAAACTGAATTGCCAATTAAGAATTATCGCATCCCGATGATTGTATATGCGCCATCTATTATTAAACCGAGTACATTTAATGGCTTAACTTCTCAAATTGATATTCCACCAACTTTACTAGGTATGTTAAATGTAAGTTACACTTCTAAATTCTTCGGATTTGACATTTTTAATACCCCAGCAAATCAGCGTAGAGCATTTATAAGCACCTATCAAAATTTAGGTTATTATAAAGAAAATCAATTAATTATACTATCGCCGCAACAAAAAGTAGAAGCATTTAATGTAGATTCTACAAACTTTGCCACTACTCCAATAAAATCTGCGCCTGCTTTAGAAAAAGAAGCAATTTCTTATTATCAATCGGCTAGCTATTTATTACATCACCGACTTTATCAATTTAAAAAGTAACAAAACGATTTTAGGAACTGTAGTTTTAAACTTAATTTTTTAAGTTTGAGCAACTAACCGGATTGCAATTTTTCCTTTTAGGGTAATTGTAGTTATTTAAAAGACCAAACATGTTCGAAAAACTATTTAGAAAAAAGTCCATTAGCAAAATTTTAGAAGACGCTGCAAAAGGATATGGAGATCACGGAGATTCATTACATAAAACCTTAGGCGTAAGAGATTTAACAGCTTTTGGTATAGCCGCAATTATTGGCGCTGGTATTTTTAGTACAATAGGTAAAGCAAGTGCAGATGGTGGGCCAGCGGTTATTTTCTTATTCATTTTTACAGCTGTAGCTTGTAGTTTCGCGGCTTTTGCCTACGCAGAATTCGCTTCAATGGTTCCTGTTTCTGGTAGTGCTTACACCTATTCTTACGTAGCTTTTGGCGAGTTAGTAGCATGGATTATCGGTTGGTCGTTAATAATGGAATATGCGATTGGTAATATAACAGTGGCTATTTCCTGGTCTGATTATTTTACAGGATTACTCTCCTCCATCCGAATACCGGCACTAGGTATAGATGGCATAAATATCCCAGATTGGGCAACAATGGATTATTTAACAGCTTTTAATGGCCATAAACATGCAGATGCTTTATTAAATGCTGGTAAAAGCATGGCTAATTTAGATGATGCGACACGTATTGCAAATCATGCTTGGACTTCAGCTCCAAAAATTGGCAATTTTCATTTAGTGGCTGATTTACCGGCACTAGGCATTATTATTTTTATTACTTGGTTGGTTTATCGCGGCATGAAAGAATCAAGAAATGCAAGTAATGCAATGGTTGTAGTAAAGTTGGCTGTTATTTTATTGGTTTTAGCAGTTGGTGTTTTTTACATTGATACCAAAAACTGGAATCCTTTTGCGCCAAACGGTGTTTCTGGTGTATTAAAGGGAGTTTCGGCAGTATTCTTTGCTTATATCGGCTTCGATGCAATTTCCACTACTGCAGAAGAGTGTAAAAACCCGCAGCGAGATTTACCCAGAGGGATGATGTGGGCCATTATTATCTGTACAATTTTATATGTTGCCATTGCTTTGGTATTAACAGGTATTGTAAAATCAGATACTTTGGCCGTAGGCGATCCACTAGCATTTGTTTTTGATCAGATAGATTTAAAATTGATGAGCGGTATTATTGCAGTAAGTGCAGTATTTGCAATGGCAAGTGTATTGTTGGTTTTCCAAATGGGTCAACCACGTATTTGGATGAGCATGAGTCGTGATGGTTTATTACCAAAATCATTTTCTAAAATACACCCTAAATATAAAACTCCATCTTTTGCAACAGTTGTAGTGGGATTTGTAGTGGCAGTTCCATCGTTATTTATGAACTTAACCATCGTTACAGATTTATGCTCTATTGGTACTTTATTTGCCTTTGTGTTGGTTTGTGCAGGTGTATTGGTTTTGCAAAATAGACCTGGCGTACAAAGAGGGAAATTTAAAATCCCATATGTAAATTCAAAGTTCATTATTCCAGTTGTATTTGTTGTTGCAATTGTTGTTTCATTTACCACCTATAAGGAAGAAGCTACTGGGTTTATCACCAACAAAACTAAAACAAATGGACCTGTGGCATTTATTACCTCATTATCTGCTCCAGAATTAGAAACTGTTAAAAAAGAAATTAGTGCTAGTCCTGTGGTGTTACAAGGTAAACAAATAGATGCTGAGGCTTATTTGAATAGTTTAACCCCAGCGCAGTACGATGAATTCATGAGCAAATCATCTATCTCATATGATAAAAAATACGAAAGTGGATGGAGTTTATTCAAGCACAAAATTCCAATGTGGATCTTCTTATTCATTTGTTTAGTAATCACTTATTATTGCATCACTAAAAATTTATCGCTAATACCTGTATTGGGTTTAATTAGTTGCCTATATATGATGTGTGAGTTAGGCATTTCGAACTGGATTGGTTTTGGAATTTGGTTGGTTGTTGGTTTGGTGGTTTACTTCGCATATGGTTTTCATAATAGTAAATTAGGGAAGCAGCAAACGCAATAATCAAACTATTAATTTGTTATTGCTGTGGATGAGCGATTTTAAACATAAAGAAGATACTTCCTGGCTAGATAATTTACGGGTCTTTGCAACCATCAGTGTTATACTTTTACATGTTGCGGCTCCATTTGTTACCAAATTTGGCAAAATTTCAATGTCTAATTGGTGGTGGGCTAATACGTACGATGGATTAGTGAGATTTTGTGTTCCTGTATTTGTAATGCTAACTGGAGCGCTGTTACTCCCAAGAGCTCATACCCTTAAAGCTTACCTAAAAAACAGATTGGTTAGGATTATAATTCCTTTTGCCTTTTGGACGGTTATTTACATTTGCCATGCTATTTATGAAAAGCCTAGCAATTACAATTTAACTTTTATTATAGATAAATTAATAAACGGTGCCGCCTATCACCTTTGGTATATTTATATGATTATTGGAATTTACCTTATTATTCCAATTATTAGCACCTGGGTTAGAAAAGCAAGCGAAAAAGAGATTTTATATTTTTTAGCTCTTTGGTTAATTTCGATCTTAGCAACTCAGCCAATTATTTCAAATTATACCCCAGACTTTAATCTAAAATACTTCTCTGGGTTTATCGGTTATTTGGTTCTAGGACACTATTTATCGAGAATAGATCTTACAAAGGTTAAGCAGATTAAGCTGATTTCTTTTTGCATATTTTTAGTTGGCGCACTAATTACGATAATTGGGACTTATTTTTTATCCAGTCAAAAAGGCAAATTTATAGTCGACTTATATACCTATTTCTCTCTAAATGTAGTAGTTGCCGCAATAGGAATATTCTTATTCTTTAAACAGTTTACCCTAAAAAATAAACATATTATAAAGTTTCGAAATTTTATTAACCGAAATAGCTTTGGAATCTATTTTGCGCATATTTTGGTGTTGTTTTATCTAAACAAAGTAGGGATTAATGGCAGCATTTTAACCCCTAAATTTGGCGTATTGATCACTACAGGAATTTGTTTATTTTGCTCTTGTGTAATTATTCATTTCCTCAAAAAGATTCCATTCGGGCACAAATTAGCTGGATAGGTTATAATTTCTTTTACTCAAAATAAAACCCCAGCTTTTAGACTGAGGTTCTTATTCTTTTAAACAGCTAATCTGTTCAATTCGATGTCATCAGGGGTTACAAAAATTAATGGCACCTTTTCTACATCTACATAACTTGAATCTAAGCCAAAACTGCTTACCTCTGATAAACTTAAACGTTTTAAAACGAAGTAATAATCCATGATACTACGCTCGTAAAAGCTCAGGTTCGTAAATTTAGAAAGATGTTTTTCTAATAATACAAATCTGAAATCGCCAGCAATTTTATGTTTGTTCAATGAAGTATATTGACTTGTAATATCTACCTCACCATTTTTCACTAACTCTTCAACTACTTTACGATATAATAAATTTACCCTTTGCTCAATTCTAAAGCCTAATTTAAAGTCGATGCGAATTAACTTACCTGGGATTAAAAATTCTACTTTATAATCCATTGTATATGGTTCATCCATTACATCAACGTGAACCAACCAATATACATCTGCACGTTTTGGTTCTTTCTGAATAATGGAATAAATGATCTTAGATTCGATCTCAGTTTTAAAATTCGCACTTGTTAGATATACTAATTGTGATGAAAATTTAGGAACAGATTCATCACTACTCAACTCTGTCAAGATCGTATAGTAATCTTCTATCTCCACATATTTTACAAAGCGATTTTTTATTTTTCTGGAGTTATACCATGTCCACATTACACTTAACAAGGCACATCCAATCAATAAAGTCACCCATCCACCATGTACAAACTTGAATAAGTTACCTGCTAGGAATGAGAATTCGATCAACCCATAAATAACTACGAATAATACAATGAGGTACTTCGGAAACTTTTTTCTTAACATGTATACAGCTACAAGAACTGTAGTCATTAAGAAAGTAAGGTTGATTGCTAAACCATAAGCTCCCTCCATATCGTCAGATCTTCTGAAAATAAGAACGATAATAATACAACCAACACATAACAACCAGTTGATAGAAGGCACATATAGCTGCCCTTTTTGTATACTTGGATAGTTAATTCTAACCTTAGGCCACAGATTTAAACGAACTGCTTCAGAAATTAAAGTAAATGAGCCAGAAATCATAGCTTGAGAAGCAATTACCGCTGCTGTTGTTGCTAAGATTACCATTGGCAGTACTAAACCATGTGGCACTAATTCGAAAAATGGATTGGTACTATGAGGATCATAATTTGCATTTTTCAAAACCCAAGCACCTTGACCCAAGTAATTAAGTATCAGCATAATTTTCACAAAAATCCAGCTTACTCTTATATTGCTTTTGCCGCAATGTCCTAAATCAGAATACAAAGCTTCTGCCCCAGTTGTACATAAAAACACACCACCCAAAATAGCCAATGCCCCCGGATTTGATACTAATAGACTAAAAGCATAATATGGATTTAAAGCTTTAAAAATCCATGGATCGTGGATTACTTGTCCTAATCCGGCAATACCAAGAGCAGCAAACCATAAGAACATGATTGGTCCAAAAAGCTTACCCACTAAATTTGTTCCGAACTGTTGGATAATAAAAAGCAAGGCAATAATTGCTATAACAATTGGAACAACATGTACCGTTGGGAATTTCAATTTTAAACCTTCAATTGCAGATGTTACCGTAATACTTGGTGTAATCATTCCATCGGCCAAAAGTGCTGCACCTCCAATAATGGCAGGTATTACTAACCATTTTGCTTTTTTCCGAACCAACGAATATAAAGAAAAAATACCACCCTCACCTCTATTATCGGCTCTAAGTGTAATAATTACGTACTTTATTGTAGTTTGCAAGGTTAATGTCCAGAATATACAAGACAATGCGCCAAGTACTAAAGCTGGAGTAATATAGTTTCCTGCAGCACCGCTTGGCCCTTCGGCTATCTCTTTTGCAGTTTTAAAAATTGCTTTTAAAGTATACAAAGGTGATGTACCGATATCTCCAAAAACAATCCCTAAACTAACTAGAACTCCACCTGCGGTAAGCGTATTAACGTTTTTATGATTTGACACTGTTATAAAATTTGACTGCAAAATTAATTAAATATATAATATTAATGTCATTAATATTTACATCGTTATATGTAGCAAAAACAAGTAAAATTTAATGAAAAACAACTGTTGTTAAATAGTGTTAAATATTGGATTAATACTCAAAATGTTTGATTTCTTTGTTTTATTATTTATATTTTTGCCAGGATTAAAGGATGATTTCAAAGCCAAAAATAGCGTTCTCATGGAGTTTACTATGCACAATTTGCATCGTAGTTTTGATGGGTTCTTCTGTTTTTGCTCAAAAAATTGATACTTCTAAAATCTCTTTTAAACCTAAGGCAAAAGTAGTTAGCCGAGTTCCTCAAATAAAAGCTAATATTCAGCCTTATAAACCAAATACTATTGGTTATGGTTCATCAAGCAGTACACTTTCTAATACTACCTCTACAAAACGCGGGAAAGTCTTAACTGTTTTAAAAGTTTATCCAAATCCTGTTGTAGATCAAATTAACATTAGCCTTAGGCTTGATCGAGAAACGTCACTATCTATAAAAATAACCGATTTATTAGGAAATGATGTAGTTACCTTAGCAAATGAGCGTGTTTCTGCTGGTGAACAAACAAAAACCTATACCATTAACAAATTAAATCCTGGAATTTATTTTTTAAGGATATTGGCAAGTGGAGAACCAGTTGTTAAGAAGATTTCAGTATTATAAATTACCCTTTTCTTTTTTAGTTTTGTAAACATGAAGATTATTGCAATTGGTCGCAACTATGCTGCGCATGCTAAAGAATTGAACAATGCTGTTCCTACAAAACCTATTATTTTTTTAAAACCAGATACCGCCGTTTTAAAAGATAATAAACCTTTTTATATCCCAGATTTCTCATCAGATATTCATTATGAACTAGAAGTGGTTTTAAAAATTTGCAAAGAAGGAAAGCACATTGCAGAAAAATTTGCTGCTAATTATTACGATGAAATTGGTTTGGGAATAGATTTCACTGCCAGAGATATTCAAAGCGAGCATAAGGAAAAGGGTTTACCATGGGAATTAGCTAAAGCATTTGACAATTCTGCCGCAATTAGCAATTTTTTACCAAAATCAGCTTACCCAAATATGTATGATTTAAAATTTGAATTGCAAATCAACAAAGAAACCCGTCAAAAAGGGCATACAGCAAATCTTTTATTTTCTTTTGAAAAAATAATTTCTTTCGTTTCTCAATACATTACGCTAAAAAAAGGCGATTTAATTTTTACGGGTACACCAGAAGGTGTAGGTCAGGTAAAACAAGGAGACCAGTTGGAGTGTTGGTTAGAGGATAAGCAATTACTAAACTTCAACATTAAATAAATGTTTCGACCGAAAATCTATTCAAAGCACTTAAAATTTTCATCACTATTCTTTTTACTCTTTTTAGCCATCAAGGCTGATGCCCAGCAAATTTTTAGCAATACTATTTATCCACTCACGGATTTTAGACAGCCTTTAAATATTATACCTCCAGCTTTGGCGGGTTCTTTTGGAGAATTAAGATCAAACCATTTTCATTCAGGAACCGATTTTAAAACTAATCAAAGAATTGGTTATCCAGTTTATGCAACAGCAGATGGATATATATCACGTTTACGTGTTCAAAATAGTGGATTTGGTTTAGCCCTGTATATTAATCATCCTAATGGGTTTACCTCTGTTTATGGCCACTTATCGCGATTTAGCCCTAAAATTGCCCAGCAAGTAAAAAGCATCCAGTACAAACACAAATCTTACGAAATAGATGAATTTCCTAATGCTGATTTAATTCCTGTGCGAAAAGGTGATATCATCGCTTATTCGGGTAATACAGGCAGTTCTGGTGGACCACATTTGCACTTTGAATTGAGAGATACCAAAACAGAATTAACCATTAACCCTCAATTATTAGGCATTCAAATTCTAGATAATATTCCGCCAGTTATTTATTCGATGTATGTATATCGCCTAAATGGCAAACCTTTTAATGAATTAACGCCTAAACAATATTTCCAAGTTGTGGGCGCTAACGGAAAATACAACTTAAATAAAGTAAACACGATTAATTTAAGCGGAGAAGTTGGTTTTGGTGTTATCACTACCGATAAACACAATGGACTTTCGGGTACAAACGGTGTATATTCAATAGAATTGGAAGTTGATGGCAAAATTATATTTACCTCTGCTTTAGAAAAATTTAGCTTTGAAAATAGTAAAGCTATCAATTCTCATATTGATTATCCTGCATTTATAACACTTAAACGAAGTATTCAAAAAAGCTTTGTTGATCCAGGTAATCCGTTGCAGATTTATAGCAATTTGGTTAATAGTGGTCGTATCACCTTTAATGATGACAAACTACATGCAGTAAAATATATCATTACTGATTCTAAGGGCAACAAAAGCACACTTTTATTTAATGTAAAAGCTGATGCAAAAGCAGTAATTAATACACCAACTGTACCTGCCGGAATTCCGTTTAGCTTTACAAAAGTAAATGAATATACTAATGATGATGTTAAGCTAGTATTGCCTAAAGGTACATTATATAACGATTTAAATTTTACCTACAAAAAATTACCAAAGCCTCAGCACAATGCATTTTCTGCTATTCATCAAATTCAAAATAATTTAACACCATTACATATTGGTTTCGAACTTTGGATAAAAGCTGATAGCACGTTAAATAAATATAAAAACAAAGCGATAATTGTAAATACCAATCGCTCATCACAAGGTGGATATTTTGAAAATGGTTATGTGAAAGCAATGCCCAAAAATTTCGGTAGTTTTTTTATCGCCATTGATACCGTACCTCCTACTATCGTTCCTGTGAATGTTGCCAATGGTAAAAATATGGCAGGACTTAGCAAAATGAGTTTCAGAATTAGCGACGGACTTTCTGGAATTAAGAGTTTTAATGGCTACATTGATGGCAAATGGGTTTTAATGGAGTTTGATGCTAAAACTGCTAACTTATGGCACAGCTTTGATGAACAAACTTTAGATGGAAAGCATACCTTTGAATTAATTGTTGTTGACATGAAGGAAAATGTTAAACGATATGCAATCGATTTTTATAGATAAATTATAATTATGAATACACTTAAAGTGGGCGATAATGCTCCAACATTTACTTCAAAAGATCAAAATGGAAATACAGTTTCTTTAGATCAGTTTAAAGGCAAAAAAGTGGTTTTATATTTTTATCCGAAAGACGACACTCCAGGTTGTACTGCAGAAGCTTGTGATTTTCGTGATAATTACCAAGGCCTAAAAGCTAAAGGAATTGAAGTTTTAGGAGTAAGTATAGATGATGAGAAATCACATCAAAAATTCATCAACAAACACAGTTTACCTTTCACACTTTTAGCCGATACCGATAAAGCAATAGTAGAGGCTTATGGAGTTTGGGGCGAAAAAAACATGTATGGCAAAAAATACATGGGCACTGTACGCACAACCTTTATTATAGATGAAGAAGGAAAAATTGCGCACATTATAACCAAAGTGGACACTAAAAGTCCAACAGCACAAGTTTTAGAGTTAATTAAATAGAATTTTAGGCCTCCTTTTTTTAATTAGCTAAAATTTTATAATTACCTTGCCTTTCTTTAGTAATAACAACATTATAGTAATGAAACATACAATTAGTGAATTAGAAGATATTGCTTCACAGGTTAGAAGAGATTGTTTAAGAATGGTTCATGCCGTTCAATCTGGTCACCCAGGGGCATCTTTAGGCTGTGCAGATTTTTTTACAGCTTTATACTTCGAAGTATTAAATCACAACCCTAAATTTTCGATGGCTGGAGTTGGAGAAGATTTATTTTTCCTTTCAAACGGTCACATTTCACCAGTTTGGTATAGCGTTTTAGCAAGATCTGGGTATTTTGAAGTGAGCGAATTAGCTACTTTCAGAAAATTGGATTCTAGATTACAAGGTCACCCAACTACCCATGAAGGATTGCCAGGAGTTCGCATTGCATCAGGTTCATTAGGACAAGGTTTATCTGTTGCTATTGGTGCTGCTTTAGGGAAAAAAATTGATGGCGATAAAGGATTGGTGTACGCTTTAACTGGCGATGGCGAGTTACAAGAAGGCCAAAATTGGGAAGCATTAATGTTTGCCCCTTTTCATAAAGTAGATAATTTAATTGCAAGTGTAGATTACAATGGGCAACAAATTGATGGTCCAACGGAGAAAGTACTTTCATTAGAATCTCTTAAAGAAAAATTTGAGGCTTTTGGTTGGCATGTAATTACATCAGATGGTAATGATATGGCAGAAATCACAAAGGCATTGCATTATGCAAAATCATTAACCGGAAAAGGAAAACCAATTTTAAACTTAATGAGTACCCAAATGGGTTACGGTGTTGATTTTATGGTTGGAACACATAAATGGCACGGTTCTGCACCAAGTGATGCACAATTAGAAGTAGCATTAGGTCAACTTAAAGAAACAGCTGGGGATTACTAGAACTTGAGAACTTTAATTCTCATAGCTAAATAAAAATTAAACATCGTGAAAAAATATACATACACAGAAAAGAAAGATACACGTTCGGGTTTTGGAGCTGGATTACATGAAGCTGGTAAACGCAATGAAAATGTGGTTGCCCTTTGTGCAGATTTAGTTGGCTCATTAAAAATGGACGCTTTTATTAAAGATTTCCCAGAAAGATTTGTGCAAGTTGGTATTGCAGAAGCAAATATGATGGGTATTGCAGCGGGTTTAACCATTAATGGAAAAATTCCTTTTACTGGTACTTTTGCTAACTTTTCTACTGGTCGTGTTTACGATCAAATTCGTCAATCAATTGCTTATTCAGGTAAAAATGTAAAGATCTGTGCATCTCACGCAGGTTTAACATTAGGAGAAGACGGTGCTACTCACCAAATTTTAGAAGATATAGGTCTGATGAAAATGTTGCCAGGAATGGTAGTTATCAATCCTTGCGATTATAACCAAACCAAAGCTGCAACACTTGCAATTATGGATTATGAAGGTCCAGTTTACCTACGTTTTGGCCGCCCGGTTATTCCTGTATTTACACCAGAAGATCAAAAATTTGAGATTGGTAAAGCATGGATGGTAAATGAAGGAAAAGATGTTACTATTGTTGCAACTGGCCATATGGTTTGGAGAGCAATTGAAGCTGGAGAAAAATTAGCAGAACTAGGAATTGATGCTGAGATTATAAATATCCATACCATTAAACCTTTGGATGATGAAGCTATTCTTAAATCTGTTAAAAAGACAGGCTGTATTGTAACTTGCGAAGAGCACAATAAATTTGGCGGATTGGGCGAAAGCGTTGCTCGTTTATTAACTACAGAATATTTAGCGCCACAAGAATTTGTAGCAGTTAATGATAGTTTTGGCGAAAGTGCTACACCAGATCAGCTAATGACTAAATACAAGTTAGATCCTTCTGATATTGTAGCTGCGGCTCAAAAAGTAATGAAAAGAAAAGTTTAAAAAAGTCCGAAAGTTATTAGTCCGAATGTCGTAAAAGATTATAGCGCAAATAATAACAGTAGAACTCATAGAAAAATGAAGCAAGTTGAAGACGCAGAAATATTGCAGAAATTTAGTGTTGAAAAAACACGAAATGAAGCTTTCAACTTGCTTCTATCTAAATATCAACAAAAAATATATTGGCACATTCGTAGATTAGTTATTGATCACGATGATACAGATGATTTAGTACAGGAAACCTTTGTTAAGGTTTGGAAAAACCTAGCCAATTTTAGAAGCGACTCACAGCTTTACACCTGGATTTATAGAATTGCGACTAACGAATCCATCACTTTCTTGAATAAGAAAAAACTGAAGAATAATATTTCATTAGATGATGTAAGTGGCGAATTGGCCGAAAGCCTTGCTGCCTCTTCTTACTTTGATGGCGATAAAGCACAACGCAAACTTCAGGAAGCAATTTTGACCCTACCAGAAAAACAGCGAATAATTTTTAACATGAAGTATTTTGATGATATGAAATACGATGAAATCTCTGAGGTTTTAGGTACTAGTGTGGGTGCATTAAAAGCTTCATTTCATATTGCAGTTAAAAAAATTGAAAGTATTTTACTAAATGAAGATTAAGTATTAAACCTTTTACACTAAAATCTATCAATAGTTATATCATGAAGAAAAAAGAGGAAGATATGGAATGGGAAATGGAGGCTCCGCACTTAGCGAGTTTATCAAGAACTACACCATACAGTGCGCCAGATAACTATTTCAAGGATTTAACTACACACATTAACCAGTCTGTTTTTGTAGCTAGTTTAACGCAAAAAGAAAATCCAGGTTTTACAGTACCACAAAACTATTTTGAAGAATTAGGTACTGAAATAGAAAGCCGTATTGCTGTAGATCAACTATATGAATTAGCCAAAAGTGATGGGTTTAAAACTCCAGCTAACTATTTTGACAAGCTAAATGCTGATATTTTAAGTAAAACTTCAGGTACGGTTCAAAAAACAAAAGTTGTTCGCCTGTGGCAAACAGATTTTATGAAATATGCTGCTGCAGCCTGCTTTATTTTACTAACAGCATCTGGTTTATATTTTAATCAGCAAAATACATTACAAGAAAATCGTACTAGCGAATTAGCAAGCGAACAAATGTTATATGACATTGATGAAAGTGTAATTATTGATCATATACAAGAAAGCCAAACGGCTTCAACTTCCGCGTCAGATACGGAAATGGAAAACTATATTTTAGATCATTTTTCATCAAGTGATCTATCAAATAACTTATAAAATTTAGAGATGAGGAACTTAATTATTGCACTATTTATTTTATTACCAGGATTAGCTTTTGCACAAGGGCCAAGAATGGACGATGAAAAAATGGAGGCTTACAAAGTAACATGGCTAACCACAAAACTTGATCTTTCTGCAGATGAAGCTAAAGTATTTTGGCCTATTTATAATGACTTTACCAGAGAACAAAAGGCATTGCGAAAAGAGCGTATGCAAAAAATGATCAGCTTTAGAAAAATTAAAGAAATTGACGATTTAACAGATGTTCAAATTCAAACATTAATTGTAAATGATTTTGATTTTAAACAAAGAGAACTTAATATAGAAAAGAAATACTATAATAAGTTTAAATCAAATTTACCTATCAAAATTGTAGGGAAGTTTTACAGAGCGCAAGAAGCATTTAAAAAAGAACTATTGAACCGTTATAGAGGCGGTCAACCAAAACAATAATAATAATTAATTTTTAGAAAATCCCATATGTATAAACGTATGGGATTTTTTATTTTACATTATTCTGCCTGGATAAAATAATTAAGATTTCAAAAAAGCTAAATTTGCGCTATGCAAACACAACGTCAGTTATTTTTAAAACACAATGCCCAAACTTCTGAAACTCCACTTTTATTAGAGTTTGTAAAAGCAAAAGGCATGTACATGTACGATCAATCTGGAAAAAAATACATGGATTTAATTGCAGGTATTGGTGTTAGCAATGTTGGGCATTGTCATCCCACAGTTGTGGAAGCAGTAAAAAAACAAGCAGAAACATACATGCATTTAATGGTGTATGGCGAGTATGTACAAAGTCCGCAAGTAGATTTTGCAAAGGGTTTAGCATCGGTTTTGCCAGAAAATTTAGATTGCACTTATTTTGTAAATTCTGGCGCAGAGGCTGTTGAAGGAGCAATGAAATTGGCAAAGAGGTATACCAATCGTACCGAGTTAATTGCCTGTAAAGATAGTTATCACGGCAGTTCACAAGGTGCCTTAAGCCTAATGGGCAACGAAGAATTTAAACAAGCTTACCGACCATTATTACCTGATATCAAGTTTATAACTTTTAATCATTTACCAGATTTAGAGCAAATAACTACTAAAACTGCTGCGGTATTTATAGAAACTATGCAGGGCGAAGCAGGTATTCGAATTCCAGATGCAACTTATATAAAAGCCTTAAGAAAAAAATGTACAGCTACTGGAACGCTTTTAATATTTGATGAAATTCAATGCGGTTTTGGTCGTACCGGAAAGCTATTTGGTTTTGAACATTTCGACACTGTTCCCGACGTTTTATTATTAGCAAAAGGCATTGGCGGCGGAATGCCAATTGGCGCCTTCATCAGTTCTTCACAAATAATGTCGGTATTTACAAATAATCCAATTTTAGGACACATAACTACTTTTGGTGGGCATCCTGTAAGTTGCGCAGCCGGATTAGCCACCTTAGAAACTATCTTAACCGAAGATTTAGTTACAGGTGTGGAACAAAAAGGAGAATTATTTAAATCATTATTAAAGCATCCGGCAATTGTAGAAATTAGAGGAAAAGGATTAATGCTAGCGGTAGAATTTGATAGTTATGAAACCAATAAAAAAATTATTGATGGTTGCATTGAAGATGGCTTAATTACCGATTGGTTTTTACATTGCAGTAATTCTATGCGTATTGCGCCACCATTAATTATCACTGAAGATGAAATTAGGACGGCTTGCGATATAATTTTAAAGCATATTAATTTAGTTACCGGTTAAATTTACAAATGAACTAATGATACTAATGATACTAATGAACTTTACTTATGAACGTATTAATAGTTGAAGACGAAAAAGGCTTAGCGCTTGAAATGGATGAATTTTTAAGCAGAGAAGGATATATTGTTGAGCATGCTTGGAAAAAATCCTCTGCCGAAGAAAAGATTTTCGTTAATAATTACGATTTCATTCTTTTAGATTTAGGTTTGCCAGATGGCGATGGTTTTGAAGTACTTAAGCAATTGAAAAACCTAAAAGACCGTGATGATGCTGTCATTATTTTAACAGCCAGAAGTGCAGTTGATGATCGGATTAAAGGTTTAGATAGCGGTGCTGATGATTATTTAGCTAAACCATTTTCCTTAAATGAATTACTTGCCCGCATGCATGCAATTATTCGTCGCAAGCATAAGTTAGAAAAAAATGAAGTTAAAATTCACGATTTCGTGTTAGATATTCAGAACCATACCGTATCATTTCAAAATGAAAGAGTTCCTTTAACGAAAAAAGAGTATGAGATTTTTAATTATCTCGTACTAAATAAAAATAGAGTGGTTTCTAGAATAAGTTTAACAGAGCATGTTTGGGGAGATATTTTAGAGGTAAATTCTGATTCTAATTTTGTAGATGTACACGTAAAAAATCTACGCAAAAAATTAACACAATGCACTAAAACCGATTGGTTTGAAACAGTACGCAGTATTGGTTATCGCATTAATTATTAAAACTAACCCTCTATGGACTGATATTTCATAGGTTTGCGTAGAAAGAGTGAAATCTTTTCACCAAACATAAATTACAATGCGTCCTTTCGACTGGAGCTTTGCGAAATGGAGAAATCTTTGAACCTATATTTATTGCAAAGTCCAAAGATTTCTCGGCTACGCTCGAAATGACGATAACACCAAATGTTTTAGAAAGAAGTATTAAACTTTAAGCGTGGTATTTTCAACTAACGAATTAAACCAATGAAACTGCAAGCAAAATTTGCTTTATACAATGCCATCACCAAAATAGCAGTTATTTTAGTGTTGGGAGCAATTATTTTGCTTTCATTAGAAACCATTTCTTCTCATCATTTAGATGGTCGTTTAACTAAAAAAAGGTTAAAGGTAATCGAGAATTTGAGTGACAATGAAATTGATAGTCTATTAAGAAATCAACATTCATTTACAGATTACAATATTCTAAAAGATGAGTTTATTGTGCTAAACGCAATTCCAAATGTCGGAAAAATAGATACCAGCATTACCTTTATTACAGAACGACGAGAAATTGAAGGTGATACAGAAATTTATCGAATTCTTAATGATCAATTCGAATACAATAATAAACGGTATAAATTAGAATTAGGGGAAGCCATGACGGCGATGGAAGCTGTGAAAACGACCATTCGGTTTTACATGCTGATTGTATTAATTGGAACCCTATTAGTTACACTACTTACAGATTATGCTTTTACCAATTTTATTTTAAGGCCTTTTTATAAAATTATCGATCAAAAGCTAAATAAGGTAAACGATCCTACCTCCTACAATTACGAAAATATCCCGACTAATACCACAGATTTCAAAATATTAGACAACAGCATTAATTCGCTCATGCGAAAAATTGCAGATTTATTTTTGTTAGAAAAACAGTTTATCGCTAATGTTTCGCATGAACTGCTTACGCCAATTTCTATTTTAAGTGGTCGATTAGAAAACATTTTAGCTGCAGAAAACTTGCCGGTTGAGCATGAAAATAAAATTTTAGCATCTTTAAAAACATTAAATCGCTTAAAAGTAATTATCAATAGTCTGTTATTAATTTCTAAGGTCGAAAATGAGCAGTATCTAAAAAAAGACCAAGTTTCCATCCACCAAGAGTTACTTGATATTTATGAAGATTTAGAAGATCGCATTATCGACAAACAAATCATCTATAAAAATGAAATTGCAGCAAATTTTAGCTTCACAGGAAATAGGGCGCTTATTCATACGCTCCTAATTAACATCATTAACAATGCAATAAAATATAATGTAAATAAAGGAGCTATTACCATACATGATGAACTTACATTAACAAAATACACCCTAACCATTGCTGATAGCGGAATGGGAATGGAAAAAGAAATTGTGGCTAATGCTTTTAATAGGTTTGAAAGAGAAAACAGTGATAATGAAGATGGCTTCGGCTTAGGCTTAGCAATTGTGAATAGTATCGCTAAATTTCATCAAATAAACATTTCAATTCAGTCAGAAAAAGAGAAAGGAACTATTGTGACTATAGAATTCCCTATTAATTAGCAGCTAACTCAATAGCAGTCAATCTATTGAAAACAAACTGTAAACTTCATAAAATCTTCATAAATGAAAGGCATCTTTGAGTAACAAAACATCAGAAGCGATTTCCGTTTTGTTATCTAATAAAACTCATCAATAGTTTTTTAGTTTTCCGGTTACCCTTATCTGAACCTTCCTGTATTGAAAAATATAGGAAGGTTTTTTTTATAATCCCCCACGTCATTGCGAGGAGCACAGCGACGTGGCAATCTCCTCGTCATTCCCAACTCGATTGGGAATCTTAATGCAACCGTAACCTTTCACCGCTTTACGATTGCCAGTCGAGCTGGCAATGACGCACGATTAAAGAAATGAACCATTGAGCTAATGAACAATTGAACCAAATTACCCCATCTTCTGTCGTTTAATTAAATACGCTTGCAAAACCTGATTAAACCCAGCATTTATATCTGCATCAATCATATCAATTTTATATTGTGCACATTTTAACAATAGCATCTGCCGATAACTATTCATTTGCTCTAAATAGGCATTTTTAACTTTAGCAGTATGCGCTTTTAAAACTGCACCCGTTTCCATATCTACAAATTGATGAGGGCGATTAGCAAAATCGAAATCTACCTCCTTACTTTTATCAGTCACATTAAAAATAACAACCTCATGTTTATTAAATTTTAAGTGTTGTAACGACGAAAACAAAGCAGAAATCTGAGCTTCATCATGCACCGTATTCAGCATATCGCTAAACACAACCACCAACGAACGTTTATGAATTAATTCAGCTATTTGATGCAAAGCCAAAGCCAAATTAGTTTTTACATTGAGTTGAGGCGATGCCAAAACCTGTTCCAATTGCGAAAACAAATACTTTTGGTGTGTACCTGTCGACTTAGCTAGCGTATTTAAACTCAAAGCATCAGTAAATAAACTCAACCCAAAAGCATCACGTTGTTTCTTTAACAAATAAATTAACGCAGCAGTACATTGAACCGAAAACGTCAGCTTGTTATAGGCATCATTAGGAAAATACATAGATGAAGAAGTATCTAGCACAAACTGACAGCGCAAATTTGTTTCCTCCTCATAACGCTTGCTAAAAAGCTTATCTGTTTTGGCGAATAGCTTCCAATCTATGTTTTTTACGCTATCACCAGTATTGTATAATCGATGTTCAGCAAACTCAACAGAAAACCCATGGAAAGGACTTTTATGCAAACCCGTAATAAACCCCTCAACCACTTGTCGGGCCAAAAGCTCCAAATCGCCCAAACTTCCCTCGTTCTGATAATTGATGTGCTGCATCTAGTAAAACTAATAATTATTGGGCTTACATCAAACCGTCATGCTTAACTTGTTTCAGCATCTTTATTATAGATCGCAATTAAAACATTTTGAAAATCAAAGCCAGTACTCTTCGGAAACTGTAGTCCTGCTTTTCGCTTTACTCCCTACGTTCGTGCTCGCTGCAATCAGGTTTAGCTAACACAGCAAAAAGCTTTTGGGATTATGCAGCACCTGCAATTCAATAATTATAGATTTTAATAAGTAAATTTATTAGTCGGAGATTAAACGGCTATATTCGTTTATAAATGGATAGATCTGGCTTTGTCAGACTTATATACAAGTTAGTGGCAATCGTATGACGACACACAGTAAACAATGACAGAAGAAATAAAAAAAGAGCTTTTAAGACTTGAACTGCAACACGACATCAAAATCTTGTATGCTGTTGAAAGTGGAAGCCGTGCTTGGGGTTTTGCATCGACTGACAGCGATTGGGATGTTAGATATATTTACATTCATAGACTTGACTGGTATTTAAAAATTGACGACAAGAAAGATAATCAAGAAGAAATTTTACCTAACGACATTGACCTAGCTGGCTGGGAATTAAAAAAAGCTTTACGACTTTTCAGAAAATCAAATCCACCTATGTTAGAGTGGTTAAGAAGTCCAATTGTTTATTTACAACAGTTTTCTACCGCAGACAAACTACGCGACTTGACAAAAGAATTTTTCAATCCTAAATCTTGCCTTCATCATTACCTACATATGGCAGAAGGTAATTACAGAGAATATTTGCAAAAGGACAACGTGAGAGTGAAAAAATACTTTTATGTATTAAGACCAATACTTGCTTGCGACTGGATTATACAGACAAACACAATGGCTCCAATGGAATTTAGCAAACTTCTCGACAGCCAAGTGACAGACCAAAACGTTAAAACAGAAATTGAAAACTTACTGAAAAGAAAAATGGCAGGTGAGGAACTAAATGAAGAACCGAAAATTCAAATTCTTAACGACTTCCTTGAAAAGAAAATTACGTTTTACAATGACTATGTAAAATCGTTAGGACAAAGTGAGCAACCTGACACAGTAAGACTTGATGAACTATTTAAACAGACAATTTATGAAGCGTGGGACAAGAACGGCAGCCACTAACAGGCATTTGGCAAAAGTGGCGGTTCAGTGCTTCGCAGACAGTTTTGTGGTTAATCAAAGTTTGGTACTCCGCATCAACGTTTGTGGTGAAAATAGCCACCTTCGCAAAGCCCGAAAACGTTGGTGACAATATTATAGTAACAGACAATTATATGGGATTATTTAACAAAATATTTGGAAGGAAGACAAACTCTGATACTTCGCAACAAGCGACAAAAACTGTTCAACTTCAAAAAGGCGACACTTTTATTTCAACTGGTGACGATATTGTATTTAAAGTTATTAGACCTTTGACAGATGAGCAAAAAGATAAAATTGACAAATCAACAATTTTACTTCGGACAGGACAACTTTATATGCACTATTGGACAGACAACTTAGTTTGCACAGACCGTAACGACCCAGAATGGCAGAATAAAGTAATGTACTTTTGGAAGTCAGAAGAACCTTTTCCTAAAAAATCTCTTCCACCAGAGTTTGAAACTTTTAAAACAAAACATTTTCTTTTTGGCAGCGACACTTCAAACATTTCTTTACAGGTTGGACAAGCAATGCCTTGGTTTGGTATGCCAGGACTTGGTGAAAAACACGTATGTGAAATGAACGGACAAAAAGTAACAATTCCTGAATTGAACGAATTAGGTTTAGTTGAGTATGTTGAACAAGTTGAACTTACTCCCAACAACTTGGACATCTTGACAAAAAGAGAAGACTACTTTTTCCTAATTGACAACAGAATAACACCTTTTCAAAATGGTAATTTTTATTTGAAAGGCAAACCTATTTCTATTGACTTGGCATATAGCATTGGTGGTATTCATATCATAAAGAAAGTTAGGCTAAATTGAACAAAATGAAAAATACTGCCACTAACAGGCGTCTGGCAAAAGTGGCGGTTCAGTGCTCCGTATATACATTTGTGGTGAAAACCGTCACTCGCAAAGCCAAAACGTTATGTTCACCCCTAATTCTTAAACTCTCACTATAATCTCTACCTCTAAAAATTTAAACAGACAAAAAATAATATTATGAAACTCAATTTGGACACCATAATTTTCTATGTTAAAAATATTGACAAATTAAAATCTTTCTACGCTGATATACTTGGACTGAAATTGTAGAAGATGACCAATCGGTTTGGGTTCTTTTTCGGGCAGGGAATGGTCATGTTGGGCTTCATAAAATCGGTGAAGAATATATCAACAAAATTGAAGACGGATATAAGTTTGACAACAACGCAAAAATTGTCTTTGAAATCCAACAAGATATTAACGACATAAGACAAATCCTTATTGACAAAAATGTTGCTATGAGGGAAGTAAAGACATTTGATAATTATGATTATTGGCTTTGTGATGGACAAGACCCTGAAGGAAATGTTTTTCAACTAAAGCAGAGAAAGAAGTAAAAACTGCTTTTTTTTATTCGTAATTAGATTTTGTTTAACAACAATAAGTCATTGTATAACAACAATGAACCATTGTATAACAACAATAAGCCTTGGTAAAACAACAATGAACCATTGTACAACAACAATGAACCATTGTATAACGACAATGAGCCATTGTTCATGAACAAAAGTAAAATGTTCATGAACAAAAGCAAAATGCTTATGAACAAAAGCAAAATGTTCATGAACAAAAACAAAATGCTTATGAACAAAAGCAAAATGCTTATGAACAAAAACAAAATGTTCATGAACAAAAGCAAAATGTTCATGAACAAAAGCAAAATGTTCATGAATAAAATGCCATTGTACAACTACAATGAGATGTTGCCAATGCACAACAGATCACAACCCATATCATTTAATAATCTTAGGATACGCTATAACTTTTACTTCATGCTAAATGAGATTGCACAGCTGATGAAAAATCAGCTTCGCAAAGACGTGGTGTGTTAACCATTACAACTAAAACAAGCTGCAAGCAAGAGTTTATTTCTACTATAATTTCACCACTAAATTTTACTAAATTTATCATGTCGGTTAGACAACTTACTTATAACCAATGAAAAAAACTATTTTTATAACTTTACTTATAGCTGTAGCATTTTGCTCAGGCTTTGCATTTAAAACTATATTATCAGAAAATAAAAAAACAAGAATGAAAAAAGTAACAGGTATTGGCGGCATTTTTTTCAAATGCAAAGACCCAAAAAAAATGACAGCATGGTATGAAAAACATTTGGGTTTAGACACGAACCCTTATGGAGCAACTTTCGAATGGTTTGAAGGTGCAGATAGCACAAAGAAAGCGCAAACCCAATGGACTCCATTTGCAGAAAACACAAAATACTTTGAGCCATCTGCCAGAGAATTTATGATTAACTACAGGGTAGAAAATTTAGAAGCGCTTGTAGAAGAATTAAAAAAAGAAGGTGTAACCATTGTAGATAAAATAGAAACTTATGATTATGGCAAATTTGTACACATTCTTGACGCCGAAGGAAATAAAGTAGAATTATGGGAGCCTAAGGACTAAGCTTAATTTACCACGGATATAAAGGTTGCACATTTAAATTCGTGCCTATTTCTTTATATCCGTGATAAAAATCTTACTTCTTATTTATTTTAAACAAGTTACCCCCATCGGTTACCGCATATAAAGCACCATCTTTCCCCTCTACCAAGTCTCTAAAACGCTCTCCTTTATCTTCCAATAATCTTTCTTCGCCAACTACTTTATTGTTTTTAAGTACTAAACGAATAATATGAGAGCCACTTAAAGCACCTACAAATAAATTTCCTTTCCATTCAGCAATATGGTTGCTATTGTAAAATGCAATGCTTCCGGGAGAAATAACTGGGTTCCAATAATAAACAGGTTGTTCCATACCAGCTTTTTGCTGAATGCCATCTCCTACTTTTTGTCCACTATATTCTGTTCCGTAAGTTATAATTGGCCAACCGTAATTTTTGCCAGGTTTAATTAAATTAATTTCATCACCTCCTTTAGGGCCAAATTCTGCTTCCCATAAGTTGCCGGTTTGGGGATCAATTGCTAAGCCATCTGGATTACGATGCCCATAAGAATAAATCTCTGGTCTGGCATCTGCTTGATTAGCAAAAGGTCCATTTGGCACTGCCTTGCCTGATGTGGTAAGATGAAGAATTTTACCTAAAGAAGAATTTAAATACTGCGCCTGCACTCTAATTTCTTTATCAGAGCGTTCTCCGGTACTTACGAAAAGATTTCCATTTTTATCAAAAACTATTCTTGAGCCGTATTGCAATTTGCCAGTATGCGCTGGTGTTGCCCTATAAATAATCACTTGATTTTCAATTGAAGTTTCATTTGCAGCTAATTTGCCTTTTGCAATTGCCAATAAAGCACCTTTGCTTTGCGGTTCTGAATAAGCCCAATACACCATTCTGTTTTTCGCAAAATCTGGCGCTAAGGTTACATCTAAAAGTCCACCTTGACCAGAATCATCTACTTTTGGCAATCCGGAGATTGTTTTAGATAACGTACCATTTGCCAGTAAGATAACCATGTTACCACTTTTCTGTGTGATAAGGAAACGTCCATCTGGCATTGCAGAAATAGCCCAAGGTCTATCTAATTTACTGTTTATGATTGTTGCCGTATAAGGCGTTTTAGTTTTAACTGCCTTAATTCTTGTTTGTCCTTCAAATGCAGGCTTATAATCTGCAGTAGGTTTTCCTTTTTCAACTGAGGTTTGTGCAGAAACGTCTGCTTCATTTACACAACTAATTAAAAAACTTGCAGAGAGTAGCGTTAAAAATGGAAATTTAAGATTTTTCATAATATTGGGATTTACTTAAAAGAACAAAAAATTTCTGAAAATAAAAAATCCGAACTCAAGGAGATCGGATTTAAATATATGGATTGCTTCCCTAAGCGGGACAACATCTTACTCGCAATAACGAGTAGGCTTATAATTGCTTGTCTAATTTACCAGCTAATACTGATTTAGGCACTGCGCCAACTTGTTTATCAACAACTTCACCATTTTTAAAGAACAATAAAGCAGGGATATTGCGGATACCAAATTGCGTTGAAATTTGAGGGTTGTTATCAACATTCACTTTTCCAACTAATGCTTTACCTTCGTATTCTTTTCCAATTTCATCTACAATTGGACCAACCATACGACATGGACCACACCATTCTGCCCAAAAATCTACTAATACTGGTTTATCTGATTTTAATACAACTTCCTCGAAGTTCGCATCTGTTATTTCTAAAGCCATAACTTATTTTTAAATTTATATACAAATATATTATCAATTGTAATGCCATCAATAGGTTGCTGTCAATTTGACAATTTTACAACTTATTTTCTCTCGTCATTGCGAGGCACGAAGCAATCTTACTAATTTGGGTTAGCAAATATACTATCGCTTTAAGATTGCTTCGTTCCTCGCAATGACGTTTTGCTAAACTAATTCAACTTATCATCTTTTCATTTGAGACACGAAGCAATCTTACTACGTTTGCGTTATCAATTTAATAATCGCTTTAAGATTGCTTCGTTCCTCGCAATGACGGTTTGCTAAACTAATTCAACTTATTTCTCGTCATTGCGAGGTACGAAGCAATCCTACTACTTTGGGTTAGCAAATTTACTATCGCTTTAAGATTGCTTCGTACCTCGCAATGACGGTTAGTTTAGTTTATAATTTACAACATTCAGTTTGGTTAATTGTTCTAAAAACTGATTGTTAGGGTTTATTTTTAGTGATTTAGAAGGAAGTTCTAATTTTAAATTCTGCTCTCTATCATAAACTTCAAAGTTTAACTTACAATTATGGCGCTCGCTATTTTCTTTGTTTTCTTGCAAAATCACATCAATTTTTTGCATCAAATCATCGTTAATTTCTTCAATAGGAACTTGTATCGTAATGCATTTGGTTAGTTTATCACGCAATTCTGATAATAAATCTATCGATGTAACTTTAAACTCCCAATCTCCTTCTTTTCTAAAGCGTTCTCCTACTCTACCTCTAATTTGCAAGAAATATCCTTCTGTTAAAAACTGTTTAAATTTCAAGAAATCATCTCCAAATAAAGCAATTTCACAACTATCATCATAATCTTCAAAAATGAAAGTTCCAAAAGGCTTTCCTGTTTTAGTAATTCGTTGAGAAGCGAGAACTACTAATCCTCCTACCACTAAATCTCTATTTTTTAAAGCCTCAAACTCCGTTAAAATCTCTTCGTTGGTATCGCCACTTCTAATTTTATTAACGATGGCTAAATGTTTCACAGAATGCTGGCAAAAATGATTTAACTCAAAGCGATAATCATCTAAAGGATGTCCTGATAAGAAAATTCCAATAGCATCCTTTTCATACTTCAATCGATCAATCAATCCCCATTCTGGAGAAACAGGAAAAGTTGGTTCTAAAATTAAATCGGCTTTTGAACCACCAAATAATGATGATTGAGAGGTATTTTGGTTATTCTGGAAATCGTTGGCATATTTAATTAGCTTTTCGATTCCATTCATTTTATCGTTTGGACCAATATAAAAATATTGCGCCCTATGAAAGCCATAGGCATCAAAAGCTCCACTATACACAAAACTTTCGTAAGCTTTTTTATTTACAATACGTGTGTTTGAACGTTTGGCAAAATCAAAAACTGAAGTATAAGGACCATTTTCTGCTCGCTCTTCGATAATACTTTCTACCGCTTTCTCACCTACGCCTTTTACTGCCGACATACCGAAACGAACTTCGCCTTTGGCATTTACAGAGAATTTTAAATCAGATTCATTTACATCTGGGCCTAATACCGTAACGCCCATTTGTCTACATTCTTCCATAAAGAAAGCTACCTGTTTAATATCGCTCATGTTATTGGAAAGTACCGCAGCCATATATTCTGCAGGATAATTTGCCTTTAAATAAGCAGTTTGATAAGCAATCCAAGCGTAACAAGTAGAGTGAGATTTATTAAATGCATATTCTGCAAAAGCTTCCCAATCCTTCCAAATTTTTTCTAATATAGTAGCATCGTGACCTTTTTCTGCAGCCTGCTTAATAAATTTAGGCTTCATTTTATCCAAAACATCACGCTGTTTTTTACCCATTGCCTTACGCAACACATCGGCCTCTCCCTTGGTAAAATCTGCTAACTTTTGCGACAAAAGCATTACCTGCTCTTGGTAAACTGTAATTCCGTAGGTTTCTTTTAGTAATTCCTCACAAGCTTCCAAATCGTATTTGATTTCCTCTTCACCATTTTTTCGTTTTACGAAACTCGGAATATAAGCAATAGGGCCTGGACGGTACAAGGCATTCATCGCGATTAAGTCACCAAAAACAGTTGGCTTTAACTCTTTCATGTACTTTTGCATACCAGCACTCTCGTACTGGAAAATGCCGACCGTTTCGCCACGTTGAAAAAGTTCGTAAGTTTTTACATCATCTATTGGAAAACTATCTGGATCTAAATCAATACCATGTCTTTTCTTTACGAGTTTAACAGTATCCTTAATTAGGGTTAAAGTTTTTAACCCCAAAAAGTCCATTTTTAGTAATCCAGCACTCTCTACCACAGAGTTATCAAACTGGGTCACATATAAATCCGAATCCTTTGCCGTAGCTACAGGAACGAAGTTGGTAATATCATCTGGTGTAATAATTACTCCACAAGCGTGGATACCAGTATTTCTTAAAGATCCTTCTAAAATTATAGCTTGTTCAATCGTTTCTGCACTTAAATTTTTGGCAGCAGCTAAAGCTTTTAACTCTATAATTTTTTCATACTCATCTGGTCGCAAAGCGGATTTTAAAGACTTTTCATCTAAATTAAAAATCTTAGCCAGCTTCATATTTGGTATCAACTTCGCGATTTTATCTGCCTCAAAAAGTGGCAAATCTAAAACTCGAGCGGTATCACGAATAGATGACTTTGCAGCCATTGTTCCATAGGTAATGATTTGAGCTACTTGACTTGAGCCATATTTATCAATTACATATTCCATTACACGACCACGACCCTCATCGTCAAAGTCAATATCAATATCGGGCATGGAAACACGATCTGGATTTAGGAAACGCTCAAATAGCAAATCGTATTTTAAAGGATCAATATTGGTAATCCATAAACAATAAGCAACTACAGAACCCGCTGCCGAACCACGACCGGGACCAACAGAAACATCTCTTCTGCGAGCTTCCGCAATAAAATCTTGTACAATTAAGAAATATCCTGGATAACCAGTTTTTTCAATGGTAGCTAATTCAAAATCTAGGCGCTCAATAATTTCTTCGGTTAATTCACCATATCTCTTTTTAGCACCTTCGTAACTTAAATGTCGTAAATATTTATTTTCACCACGTTTACCACCATCTGCTTGATCTTCTTCAACCAAAAACTCTGCTGGGATATCAAATTTTGGCAGTAAAACTTCACGAGCCAATTCGTACGCTTCAATTTTATCTGCAATTTCTTGTGTATTTAAAATTGCATCAGGTAAATCTGCAAAAAGCGCTTTCATCTCCTCTGCAGATTTAAAATAATACTCTTGATTTGGCAAGCCGTAACGGTATCCGCGACCACGACCAATTGGTGTTGCTTGTTTTTCAGCATCTTTTACACACAACAAAATATCGTGTGCATTTGCATCTTTTTTGTTAATATAATACGTATTGTTAGTTGCCACTAACTTAACAGAATGTTTATTAGCTAAAGCAACTAAATCTGTATTCACACGATCTTCATTCTCCTGACCGTGACGCATTAACTCTACATAAAAGTCATCATTAAATTGTTCCTTCCACCAAATTAAAGCTTCTTCAGCTTGCTTCTCCCCCATATTTAGGAGCTTACTGGCAATCTCCCCATATAAATTACCAGATAGCACAATGATGTCGCTTTTATACTGTTCAATTATTTTTCTATCGATACGAGGAACGTAGTAAAAGCCTTTGGTATATGCAATTGATGACATTTTGGCTAGATTGTGATAGCCTTTTTTATTTTTTGCTAACAACACCACCTGATACCCATTGTCTTGTCGGGTTTTATCTAAATGATTACCACAAACAAAAAATTCAACACCAACAATTGGCTTTATGACTTGAGCAGTTGGGCTTTCGCCCTTAGCTAAAGCCTCTTCATTTTTAGATTTAGCCTCTTTATTATGTTTACTTACCGCACTCACAAAGTGGAAAGCGCCCATCATATTCGCATGATCGGTTAATGCAACAGCAGGCATATTTTGTACTGCTGCAGCTTTTACCAAATCGGGTACACTAATGGTGCTTTGCAATACTGAAAACTGGGTATGGTTGTGCAGGTGTATAAAATTTGCACTTGCTAATTCTTGTTTATTGCCGGCTAAAGTTTGCTTAGAAATGCCACCAGGTTCTGTAGCGTGTTGACGTTTTCTAATTTTATCGGATTCAGTTTTTAAATTGGCGTGTTGTATGCCAAACGAACCAATCGGACCTTCATTAAGTTCTTTAAAACGTTGAAAATAATCAGCCTCAACTTGTAATTCTTCAAGTTTAAAAATCTCTTTTTTAATCAATTCTAAAAAGCAACGTGTAGTTGCCTCAACATCTGCTGTGGCATTATGTGCTTCAGCAAATGGAACACCGAACAGATAATGATGTAACTCTGTTAAAGTTGGCAACTTAAATCGCCCATTTCTTCCGCCAGGTAATTTTAGCAAATTAGCGGTAATCTCAGTACAGGTATCTAAAACCGGCATTTCTGTCATAGGACTTGGCACGCCCAAACGATGAAATTCGCAACCCATTATATTTACATCAAATCCTATATTTTGGCCAACTACAAATTTTGCTTTGCCAAGGGCGATGTTAAATTTTTCTAAAACTTCTACTAATTCAATTCCCTGATCTTGGGCCAATTCCGTAGAAATTCCATGAATTCGCTCAGCATCATACGGAATGTTAAACCCTTCTGGTTTTACCAAATAGTTTTGATGCTCAATCAGTTTCCCCATGTCATCGTGCAATTGCCAAGCAATTTGGATACAACGTGGCCAATTATCGATATCGGTAATAGGTTCATTGTAATTACGTGGCAAGCCAGTCGTTTCAGTATCAAAAATCAGGTACATAGTTGGGAATTGGTGGAGATCAAAAATAGAGAAATTCCCTTGTTAACTTGTCAGCAAATTATCAACATCCACAATGAAAATAATGGTAAGTGAGAAAAATCAACAAGCAATTATATGGAACAGCAACATTCATAATAAAGAAATAAGAATGCATAAAAAAAGGCTAAGAAGTTTTAATTTCCCAACCTTTAATCTTTAAAGAATAGTTATGCTATTTTTTCAAAGTATCCAATAACAAGTTAGCCGCTTCTTCAGACGAACCTGGATTTTGCCCAGTAATCAGTAAACCATCCTTTTTAACATACGATCCCCAATCTGGCCCTTTACTGTAATTTCCGCCTAATTTTTTAAACTCGTCTTCTAACAAGAATGGAACTACATCAGTAAGTTGTACTGCTGCTTCTTCTGTATTTGAGAAACCAGTAACTTGTTTATTTTTAACTAAAGCTTCACCATTGGCATCTTTCACGTTAATTAAAACACCAGGAGCATGACAAACCAAAGCAACAGGTTTCTGTGCACTTAAAAATTCTTGAATAAGGGCTATTGACTTTTCATCATTTGCCAAATCCCATAACGGCCCATGACCACCTGGATAAAAAACAGCTTCAAAATCTAGCTCATTAATTTCAGACAATTTTACCGATTTACTCAATTTTTCTTTTAATTCTGCATCATTCTTAAATCTCTTGGTAGCTTCAGTTTGTGCATCTGGCTCATCGCTTTTTGGATCGATAGGTGGCTGTCCACCTTTTGGTGATGCTATAGTGATTTCAGCGCCAGCATCTGCTAAAACATAATAAGGTGCCGCAAATTCTTCAATCCAGAACCCAGTTTTTTTACCTGTATTACCAAGTTCGCTATGTGATGTTAAAACAAATAATATTTTCATTTTTTTATATATTTTCTGAAACAGAAACCATTATTATGCCCAATTTTCATTCTAAGAATATAATGACAAAAGAACTACTTAATCATGCTCTTGACTTACTAGACTTCCTGTGTCATATCCCATTTGCCTACATCTTTCTATAATATCTTTTAATAAAGTTGGATCCATTTTTGGTTCTCGAGCCATAATAAAAAGATATTTCTCATCTGGGTGACCAACTACTACATAACTGTAATCATCCGCCAATTCAATTACCCAATATCCGATTTTAAAGGGCCAAAAAAATTGCGCCTTCATCTCACCATCTGGTTTTTCTTTATCAAAAAACAACTTTGAAGTAATTGATTTTTCTTCAGGCTTTCCTTCTTTGTGGTAGGTGGTATAAACGTCGAAATGTTCGTCATCAATTAAGGTATAAGTTTCGGTTGTTTGCTTCCAATTCTTATCCATTAATGTAGGAATAGAATATAAAGAATACCATTTTCCAGCAAATGCTGAATAATCTATCACTTTTACAGCTTGATTTTCCATTTTTAATCGTTTATTATTTAACCATTTCTTTGTAATAAAGTTTTAAAAAATAGCAAAGCATTTGGGTAAGCTGAAGCAAATCTATATCTTGGGCGTGTAAAACAATTTTCAACTAAAACTCCAAAATATAACATAAAATGAAAATAACGGTAGTAGGTGCAGGTGCTGTTGGCGCCACTTGTGCAGATAACATTGCAAGAAAAGAATTAGCAGAAGAATTAGTATTGCTAGATATTAAAGAAGGTTTTGCCGAAGGTAAAGCAATTGACATGATGCAAACTGCTACTTTGTTGGGTTTTGATACTAAAATTAAAGGTGTAACAAATGATTATAGTCAGACTGCAGGTTCTGCTGTTGCTGTAATTACATCAGGATTACCACGTAAACCGGGAATGACTCGTGAAGAGCTAATTGGTATTAATGCTGGTATTGTAAAAGGTGTTGCTGAAAATATTTTAAAATACTCTCCAGATGCAATTATTGTTGTAATTAGTAACCCAATGGATACGATGACTTATTTGGCATTGAAATCTTTAGGATTACCTAAAAATCGCATAATTGGTATGGGTGGAACATTAGATAGCGCTCGTTTCAAGTATTATTTAAGTGTTGCATTAAACTGTAATTCTAACGATTTACAAGGATTTGTAATTGGTGGGCACGGTGACACAACAATGATTCCATTAACCCGCTATGCAACCTACCAAAGTTTACCTGTTAGCGAATTACTAGATGAGGCTACCTTAGCCAAAGTTGCTGCCGATACAATGGTTGGTGGCGCAACCTTAACTGGATTATTGGGTACATCTGCTTGGTATGCCCCAGGTGCTGCTGGTGCTGCATTAGTAGAAGCCATTGTACGTGATGAGAAGAAATTATTTACCTGTTGTGTTGCCTTAGATGGCGAATACGGTCAGAAGGATATTTGTTTAGGTGTTCCAGTGATTGTTGGCCGTAATGGTTGGGAAAAAATCATTGATTATAAATTAAACGAAACAGAACAAGCTACATTCAATAAAAGTGCTGATGCAGTACGTAATATGAATAATGTACTGGCCGAAATGAAATTAGTATAAATTTATTTTGTCATGCAGAGCGAAACGAAGTATCTCTAATCATATTCCTCGTTACTCGGAATGACAACAGAAAATATGAGAACAATTACTGTTCCTTTAACCTTAATTAATTTACAAGACAACGGTTTCCACCTTTTGGTGGAAATTGTTGTTTTTGGAGAAAAATTGTTTGCTGTATTAGATACTGGCGCTTCAAGATCTGTTTTTGATAAAGGTTTAATGGAAAAGCACATTCAAGAGCTCACCATAAGTGATGATACCCAGGCAGCTACAATTTTTAGTGCCGCCACAACATTACAAGGCTTTATTCCTAAACTTAAAATTGGCAGTTTGATTTTAAAGCAATACCACGCCGTTGCGCTAGATTTACAAAGTGTAACAGACACTTATTTGCTTTTAGGACACCCTTCAATTTCTGCGATTATTGGCGGTGATATTTTAACGGAATTTAACGCCAAAATTGATTACCAGAAAAGAGTATTAAGATTATATAAGTAATTTCACTTCGTTGATGCACATTTTTAAAAAGCTACTTCCAATTCTTTTATTTCTTAGCTCAATTACAAGTTTTGCACAACAAATTGAGATTATCCAAAAGCCAATCACCTTTGATGACACGAGAGCTCAACTTTCTTTAGATTATTTGAAAAGAAGACATAATCTCATCCAACAAACGCCAACAATTACGCCCAAAATGATAGTCTTGCATTGGACAGCCTCTAGAAGTTTGATGGGGACATATGCCACCTTTAATAAATCCATTTTACCTAATTCACGCAAAGCATTAGTAAATGCTAGCAGCTTAAATGTCTCTTCACATTATTTAGTAGATCGTGATGGTTCTATTTATCAGTTATTACCAGATACCGTTTTTGCTCGACATGTAATTGGCTTAAATTATTGTGCCATTGGAATTGAAAATGTGGGAAGCGACAATTATCCATTAACTCAAGCGCAGCTTTCTGCCAACGAAAAATTAGTTCGTTATTTAACAAAAAAGTATAACATTCAATATTTGATTGGTCATTATGAACATACTTGGTTTAAAAACACCTCTTTATGGAGAGAAACCAATCCTTATTATTTTTCTCAAAAAACCGACCCAGGAATATCATTCATGAGAAAAATTAGAGAAGAATTGCAAGACTTAAATTTAAAAGGCGCTCCTGCTAAAAAATAACACTTGTTTTTTCAATTGGTTTATGATTAACTTTAAGTAAACCAAACAAATAAAATATGAAAGTTTTAAAAGTTCTACTCGGCATCATTGTCGCATTAGTAATTATTTTTTTCGTAGGCGGAATGTTTTTGCCTAAAACCTATTCTGTTAGTCGCACCACGACTATTAATGCACCTGATAGTGTAATTTATAAGAATGTTGCAGATTTTAATGAGTTTTTAAAGTGGAATCCATGGACTAAAATGGAACCAACAGCTAAAGTTACCATCACTGGAAATCCAGGTCAACCTGGTCATTTGTATGAATGGGTAGGTGATAAAGTTGGTACTGGCCAAATGAAATTGACTGAAGCTATGGCAAATCAATCGGTTGTAGAAGAAATGAAATTTATTAAACCGATGGAAAGTTCATCAACAGTTCGTTTTGATATTGCTAAAGAAGGTAATGGCAATAAAGCAACCTGGACTATTAGCGGCGAAAGTGTAGGCACCATGAACAAATGGATGGGTTTATTTATGGACAAAATGATGGGCAAAGATTTCGAAGATGGCTTAAAGTCTCTGAAAGAAAAATCGGAAAAAGGAAATTAGCTAAGTCGGAAAGACAAGATAGACAGAAAGTCAGAAAGCTTGTTAAGTTTAGAGTTTTAAACTAATAAAATAAAAAAACCCTTCAAGAATTAACTTGAAGGGGTTTTTTGTCGTGTCATCTTTCGGACTTTTCCGACTATTAACTTCAGACTAAGATTATGCGTCAATCTTTGCATACTTTGCATTACGCTCAATAAATTCTCTACGTGGAGCAACTTCATCGCCCATTAGCATAGAAAAAGTATGATCGCATTCTGCTGCATTTTCTATTGTAGCTTTCAATAAAGTACGTCTAGCTGGATCAAGCGTAGTTTCCCATAATTGTTCAGCGTTCATCTCACCCAAACCTTTATAGCGTTGAATATGTACACTTTCTTCTTTACCAGCGCCTTTTAAACGTTGAACAGCAGCATCACGTTGCTGATCATTCCAGCAATATTCAAAATCCTTACCTTTTTTAACTTGATAAAGCGGTGGAGCAGCAATATAAACATAACCAGCTTCAATTAATGCTTTCATATAACGGAAGAAGAATGTTAAAATCAACGTCGTAATGTGTGATCCGTCGATATCAGCATCCGTCATGATCACAATTTTATGGTAACGAAGTTTAGTTAAATTTAATGCTTTATCATCTTCTGGAGTTCCAATACTTACACCTAAAGCGGTAAACATGTTTTTAATCTCATCGTTTTCGTAAATTTTATGCTCCATAGCTTTTTCCACGTTAAGGATTTTTCCTTTTAATGGCAATATAGCTTGGAAATTACGATCGCGACCTTGCTTAGCGGTACCACCAGCCGAATCTCCCTCCACTAGGTATAATTCGCATTTTTCTGGATCACTATCAGAGCAATCGGCAAGTTTTCCTGGTAAACCAGAACCACCCATTACACTCTTACGTTGCACCATCTCGCGAGCTTTACGAGCAGCAGCCCTTGCAGTTGCCGCTAAGATTACCTTGTTAACAATCATGCGACCTTCTCGCGGATTTTCTTCAAGGTAATTACCTAAGGCCTCCCCAACAGCAATATCTACCGCTCCCATTACCTCAGAGTTACCTAGCTTGGTTTTAGTTTGCCCTTCAAATTGAGGTTCTGCAACCTTTACAGAAACAACAGCAGTTAATCCCTCACGGAAATCATCACCAGTAATTTCAAATTTTACATTTTTCAATAATCCTTCTTTATCAGCGTATGCTTTTAAAGTACGAGTCAAACCACGTCTAAAACCTGCAATGTGAGTTCCGCCTTCGTGGGTATTAATGTTATTTACATACGAATGGACATTTTCTGAGTAGCTATCATTGTACTGCATAGCCAATTCCACTGGAATTCCATTTTTAATTCCTTCTAAATAAATTGGTTCTGGAATTAAAGACGGTCGGGTACCATCCAAAAACTGAACAAACTCCTTTAATCCGCCTTCAGATTTAAATACTTCAGAAAGGAAAGTTCCATCTTCATTAGTTTCACGTTCATCTGTTAACGTTAAACTTATGCCTTTATTTAAAAATGCCAATTCACGTAAACGCGATGCCAAAGTATCGTAACGATATTCTGTGGTTTGCGTAAAAATGGTTTCATCTGGAGTAAAAGTTACAATGGTCCCTCGCTTTTCAGTAGTTCCAATTTTTTTTACATCGTATAAAGGCTTACCAATGTTGTATTCCTGAACCCAAATTTCACCTTCGCGGTGTACTTCTGCTCTTAAATGTGTAGATAATGCATTAACACAACTAACACCAACACCATGTAAACCACCAGAAACTTTATAAGTGTCTTTATCAAATTTACCACCAGCGTGTAAAACCGTCATTACGATTTCTAGTGCAGATTTATTTTCTTTTTTATTTATCCCAGTTGGAATACCACGACCATTATCTTCTACCCTAATTGAATTATCTTTTAGAATATTTACATATATGGTATCAGCATGACCAGCTAATGCCTCATCGATTGAGTTATCTACAACTTCGTAAACTAAGTGGTGTAACCCTTTAATTCCGGTATCACCGATATACATGGAAGGGCGCTTACGAACAGCCTCTAAACCTTCTAAAACCTGTATATTATCGGCACCATAATTTGAGTTTGGATCTTTTTCTTCGCTCATAATTTTATTTAATACATAAAGAATCAAAAATAACCATTTTTTACCACTTAAGCCACATTGTGGATAACTATTTGGGTGTTAAAATCTGATAAAAATTGATTAAAAAACGTATGTTTTTAGGATAGTCCGTTTTGATTTTTATATTTGCTAAAATTTATTAAAATAGAATGAAAGTAACTACATTAAAAGTAAGCAGTTTAGCTACTGCAATAGCAATAGTTTCGGTACTAACTGCTTGTGGAAATAAGGAAACTAAAACGGATGCATCAACTACGAAAACTGCAACAGTATCTGCTGATGAAAAAATTGTTTATGTTAACTCTGATTCATTGTTAACTAAATACGAATATTTTAAAGACCTTAAAGCTAAAATGGAAGTTAAAGGTAAAGCTGCTGAAAGTGATTTAGCTTCAAAAACTCAAGCTTTCCAAAGAGAAGTGCAACAGTATCAACAAACACAAAATACGTTACCTGCTGATCAAAGAGCTTCTACAGAACAAAGATTACAACGTAAACAACAAGAACTACAAGCTTACCAACAAAATGCAGGTGCTGCTTTACAAAATGAGCAAGCTAAAGAACAAGAAGCTTTATACAACAAAGTGGCAGAATATTTAAAAGGATATGCTAAAACTAAAGGATATAAAATGGTTTTAACTTACTCTAAAGGTAATAGCGCAATTTTATTTGCTGATGAAAGCTTAGATGTAACTAGCGCTGTAATTGTTGGTTTAAATGAAGCTTATTCAAAAGATAAAAAATAGATTATCATGCTAAGTTAACTTAGGATTTTATAGATAAAAAATGCCCCGAATAATCGGGGCATTTTTTTTGTACATTAATACCCATGCAGCGTTACGAAGAACAAGTGAGTTACGAACTTCAGTTTTGGAAAATGGAGTTAATGAAAAAACCTTCATTACTTGGAAATTTAGCCACCAAGGTTCAAACTAAAATTAATAGTTACATTCCCACAAAAGTTCATAGCGCAATTACAACAGCCATTAAGCAAATGGTTAAGGCTGTTTTATTTGGCTCTACATATACAACATCGGCTATGCCAGCTATCGACATGAGTTTAATTCACCGAGAAGCCTTAGTAAAAGCAAAAATTGAAAGTTATAGTAAAACTGGTGCAGCCGAAGGTGGAATAACTGGTGCTGGAGGATTTTTAATGAGCATGGCCGATTTTCCAATCTTAATTGGCATAAAAATTAAAATGCTTTTTGAAATTGCTTCATTGTATGGGTTTGATGTAAAAGACTACCGTGAAAGACTCTACATTCTCCATATTTTTCAGTTGGCATTTTCTAGCCAAATAGGTACACAGAATGTATTTAAACAAATGCAGAATTGGGATGAAAAACTAATTGTATTACCAGAAAGTGCAGATCAGTTTGATTGGCAAACGTTTCAACAAGAATACAGAGATTACATAGATTTAGCTAAGATGGCGCAATTACTTCCTGTTGTTGGCGCAGCGGTTGGTGCAGTTGCAAATTACAAATTAATACAAAAATTAGGTAAAACAGCGATGATGGCGTATCGGTTAAGAGTTTTAAAGTCAGAAAAATAAAATTGCCATCTATAATCGAATATAACTTCACTCCCAGACTTTTCGGACTTCTAACCTTCTTAACTTTCTGGCTCTACTCCTCGAACATTCCATCTATTAAATCATCCGTTTCGCGTCTATCTTTTTTGGTTGGTCTTCCCGTTCCACGATCTCTTTTTAAACTTGGGGCATGAAATACAGACTTAAAAGCATGAGTTTCTTCCTCAGGAGTGAGATCTTTGTACTTAGTTACTGCTATTTTGGCTTCAACCCTGTTATATAAAAGCTCTACAACTTCTATTATTTTTTTCTCTATTCCTTTTGATACTTGATAAACCTCTCCAACTTTAACAATACTAGACGGTTTAAGATTTTGACCATTCAATTTTACACGACCCGCTTTACACGCTTCAGTTGCTAAACTACGGGTTTTAAACAATCTTATTGCCCACAAGTATTTATCAATCCTTAATTTCTCTTTCTCTGTCATAAAAAATCAAAAATACAATGCTCAATACATAAAATTGACTTATTTTGTAAAAAAAATAAAAATACAATGATTGAAGATTTAAAGAAATTAATAGAAGCCGCTTGGGAAGACAGATCTTTGTTAGCCTATAATAACTACTGTGAAGCAATTGAAGAGGTAATTTTAAGATTAGATAGAGGTACATTGCGTGTAGCTGAACCTGTTTTAAATAGTTGGGGAATTAATGAATGGATCAAAAAAGCTGTGATTTTATATTTCCCTATTAATGAAATGAAAGAAATTAAAGTTGGTCCTTTCGTATACCATGATAAAATGGATTTGAAAACCAATTATAAAGATCAAGGTGTTCGAGTTGTACCTATGGCTAGTGCTCGTTATGGTGCTTATTTAGCAAAAGGTGTAATCATGATGCCTTCTTATGTAAATATTGGCGCTTACATTGATGAAGACACGATGGTAGATACTTGGGCAACCGTTGGTTCGTGTGCTCAAATTGGTAAACGTGTACATTTAAGTGGTGGAGTGGGTATTGGCGGTGTATTAGAACCTGTTCAAGCATCACCAGTTATTATCGAAGATGATTGTTTCCTTGGATCAAGAGCTATAGTTGTTGAAGGTGTTAAATTAGAAAAAGAAGTGGTTTTAGGCGCAAACGTTGTTTTAACTGCATCTACAAAAATTATAGATGTAACTGGCGAAAAACCAATTGAGTATAAAGGTGTTGTTCCTGCTCGTTCGGTAGTAATTCCTGGTTCATATACTAAGAAATTCCCTGCTGGAGATTTTCAAGTTCCATGTGCATTAATTATTGGAAAACGTAAAGAATCAACCGATAAAAAAACTTCACTTAATGATGCATTAAGAGAAAATAATGTAGCTGTTTAATGATTTTAAGTAAAGGATCTGAAATTGTACCGATATCAATTGCAATGTGCACTTATAATGGTGCAAAATACATTGATGAGCAATTGGAAACAATTTTAGCGCAAGATTATCCTTTACATGAAATTATTGTAGTTGATGACCGGTCATCTGATCATACTTTTAAAATTCTAGAAGATTGGCAGGGGAAATATCCTTCTTTATTTAAACTTTACTTAAATGAGGAGAATCTTGGTTTCGACAAAAATTTTGAAAAAGCTATTTCTTTGTGTAGCGGAGATTTAATTGCTATTGCAGATCAGGATGATGTTTGGATGAAAGACAAATTAAGTTCTTTAGTCGAATTATTTGCAGATCAACATGTAACGCTAGCACACGGCGCTTCAATTACCCTTAAAAATGGGAATTTACACCACTTTTCAGGTCAGTTGAAGCGTTATAAACTTTTTGAAGGAAGCGATAGTAGAAAATTATTTCTGCTAAATCAATTGAGTGGACATAATATCATGTTCAGAAAATCAATTTTACAACAAGCTATACCCATTCCAGATTTTATGCCATACGATTGGTGGCTAGCACTAAATGCAACTACGTTAGGCGAAATTAAAGCGGTTAAAAGATATCTAGTTCATCATAGGAAACACGGGGACAATGCATTTTTCAGTAAAAAAAGAATAAAAAACCCTTTAACATTACTATCAAGATTATTATTGTTTAAGCAAATACAAAATTTAAGTTCAGAGAGCCGCTTATTTCTTGATGAATTTATTGCACATGCACAACAACATGAACAAGCGCCAACTTCTAAAATTGATTGGCACTTTTTCAAATTTTTAATAAATCATAGCAAAATTATCTTTGGTCATAAAAAAAGACTATTTCCAGCATTTACCTTTTTAACAAACTCCATTAAATTTGCAAAATGAAGGTATCCTTAATCATTGCAACTTATAATTGGCCACAAGCTTTAGAACTTGCTGTTTTAAGTGCATTTAAGCAAAGTAGGTTACCTGATGAAATAATTATTGCCGATGATGGATCCACAGAGCAAACTAGGTTAGAAATTAAAAAACTCACCGAAAAAAGTAAAGTACCAATCATCCACCTTTGGCAAGAAGACAATGGTTTTCAAAAAACATCTATTCTGAATAAGGCATTTGCAAAAAGTACCGGAGATTATATTATTCAAATTGATGGAGATATTATTCTTCATCATCATTTTATTAAAGATCATTTAGGATTAGCTAAAAAGAATGCATTCATTCAGGGTGGTAGGGTATTATTAGGTCCTGAAATATCTGAGAAGATTTTGTCCAGCAAAAACACAGATGTAAATATTTTCGCTAATGATATTAAAAGAAGAAAAGATGGTATTCGTTTTTTAGCGCTCTCTAATTTTATTGCCGCTGGATATAGAAATAGCCATCCAAAATATTTTGCAAGAGGTGCGAATATGTCTTTTTGGAGAGAAGATTTAATATTAACAAACGGTTATAATGAAGATTTCTCTGGATGGGGTCATGAAGATAGTGAACTTACTATCCGATTATTGAATGCTGGCAAGCAGAAACTACAACTTAAATTTGGCGGTATTGCTTATCACATTTATCATAAAGAAGAAACTTCCAAAAAACAAGATCAAAAAAACAGAGAACTATTAGAAAACACCGTTAAATCTGGAATAATTTTCACACCAAAAGGTTTAAATCAATATTTAGATGCTTAGAGAAGAAGTTAATAAAGCTTTAGAGATTTTAAAAAATGGAGGAGTAATTCTCTACCCTACTGATACAGTTTGGGGGCTGGGTTGCGATGCTACAAATGAAGAAGCTGTGGCCAAAATAAATGAAATTAAAGGTCGTGCTTCAGATAAAAGCCTAATTGTTCTTTTAGAAAACGACAATAAATTGCAAAGCTATGTGACTGAAATTCCAGATGTTGCTTATGAGTTAATTGAATATGCTGAAAATCCATTAACTATTGTTTTTTCTGGTGCAAAAAACTTAGCTAAAAATGTAATTAATCTGGATGGCACTGTAGGAATTAGAGTTGTAAAACATGATTTCTGCGAGCAGTTAATTCAGCGTTTTCGCAAACCTATTGTTTCTACTTCCGCCAATATTAGCGGCCAACCTACACCTAAATTTTTCGATGAAATTAGTGATGAGGTTAAAGATGCCGTTGATTATATTGTAGACTTAGAACAGGAAAATCGAAGTCCAAAAAAACCCTCAACTATTATTAAGTTAGGCCCGTCTGGCCAATTTGAATTTATACGTAAGTAATTTTACTATTTTTGCATAAATTTTTAAACCAAATCGCCCCTAAATTTATTCAGAGTCTGCCTATTAAAAGATGCTGAATAAATCAGTATCGCGATATACCTAATCATGCAGCAACATCTACAAAATCCAATATTTAAAGTTTTAGCTACTATTGCTGATCAAACCAATACAGAAACTTATGTTATTGGAGGATTTGTACGTGATTTATTTTTAAATCGATCATCAAAAGATATTGACATTGTAATAGTTGGCAATGGGATTGAGTTTGCCGAAAGAGTTGGTCTACATTTAAAAACTAAGGTCGCAGTATTTAAGAACTTCGGCACTGCTATGCTAAAGTATAACGATTTGGAAATTGAATTTGTTGGGGCTAGACAAGAATCATATCGGTCTAATTCTCGTAAACCAATTGTAGAAAACGGCACTTTAGAAGATGATCAGTTGCGAAGAGATTTCACGATTAATGCACTGGCAATATCTCTTAATAAATCTAATTATGGCAGTTTAATCGATCCATTTAATGGCTTAGCAGATTTAGAACAGAAATTAATTCGTACACCATTAGATCCTAAAATTACTTTTTCTGATGATCCGCTTCGCATGATGAGAGCCATCCGCTTTGCGACTCAATTAAATTTTAATATTGATGAAAAAGCAATTGAAGCGATTAAATCTCAGAAAGAGAGAATAAGTATTGTATCAAAAGAACGAATTACAGATGAGTTGAATAAAATTATTTTAGCCAAAACTCCATCAATTGGTTTTAACTATTTATTCGATACTGGTTTATTACATCTCATTTTTCCACAAATGGCTGCTTTATATGGAGTAGAAGTTATAAAAGGAAAAGGCCATAAAGATAATTTTTATCACACTCTACAAGTATTAGATAACATTTGCGAAACAACAGATGATCTCTGGCTACGTTGGGCAGCCATTTTACACGATATTGCTAAACCGCCAACTAAAAGATTTGAAGAAGGGCACGGCTGGACTTTTCATGGTCATGAAGATAAAGGAGCGAGGATGGTTCCTCAAATTTTTGCACAATTAAAACTTCCATTAAATGAAAAAATGAAGTTTGTGCAAAAATTAGTTCAACTTCATTTACGCCCAATTGTTTTAGCACAAGAAAAAGTGACCGATTCTGCAGTGCGGAGGTTACTTTTTGAAGCTGGAGAGGAAATTGAAAGCCTAATGCTTTTATGTAATGCGGATATAACTACCAAAAACGAGTATAAGATTAAAAAATACAGAAATAATTTTGAGCTAGTTAAACAAAAACTAAAAGATGTTGAAGAGCGTGATCAACTTCGAAACTGGCAACCCCCTATTTCTGGAAACGACATTATGGAAACATTCAATTTAAATGCTGGTAGGGAGGTTGGAATACTAAAAAATGCAATTCGAGAAGCTATTTTAGAAGGTGAAATAACAAACAATTACGAAGAGGCGTTTAACTTTATGTTAAAGAAAGCTAGCGAATTAGGTTTAAAACCAATTACTAGATAGCTTTAAAATCCTAAAATTATTTTTTATTTCTTAATTTTACAGATAGAAACAGTATACTGAAAATGGCAATTTATAGATTTAAAATTTCTTTTGAAGATTTTGACGACATAGTAAGAGAAATCGATATTAAAACCACTCAAACGTTTGAAGATTTACACAGAGCAATTCATCGTTCTACTGGCTATAACGCCGATAAATCTTCGTCATTTTATGTAAGTACTGATAACTGGATTAAAGGTGATGAAATTGCTTTATTACCTAATGAACGTAAAATAAATAACGGTGTTACCTTAATGGAAAATGCCAAATTGAGTAGTTTTATTGAAGATCCACATCAAAAATTTTATTACATCTACAACTTCGAACGTCCTTTTGATTTTCATGTAGAATTGATTAAAATTATTCTAGAAAACGATCCGAATATTGAATATCCATTTTTAGTAAAAAGCATAGGTGAAGCTCCTAAAATTATTGAAAAAAATGCAGGTGGTTTTGCGGTAAGTAGTGCTGCTGCTTCAACCGATTTTGACTTCTTAAATGAAATGGACTTCGTTCCTGAAGATACTGAAGAATTGGAAGCAATGGGCGGCAGAGGTATCAACGCTGAAGAAGGTGATGATGATAGTGAAGAAGAGGAAGAAAAAGATGACTTTGCAGATGGTGATGATTTTGCGGACGAGGAATACGGTAGCGGGAAGGAAGAAGATTATTAATTTCTATTAATGCGTGATCCTGAATTTATTTCAGGATCCGTAATCAAAAAAATGCTGAAAATAAAGACAGCATAACAAAAAAGGTCCTATGCCACAAAAAACTTTAATTGTAGTAGTTGGGCCAACTGCCATCGGTAAAACTGCATTAGCTATTGAGCTTGCCAAGTTTTACCATAGCGAAATTATTTCTGCAGATTCACGCCAATTTTTTAAGGAAATGAATATTGGTACGGCTAAGCCCTCAAAAGAGGAATTGGCTATTGCCCCACATCATTTTATTGATTCTCATAGCATAGAAACACTATTTAGCACTGGAGATTTTGAAGTCCAAGCCCTTCAATTAATACAAGAACTTTTTAAAAAGCATAATATCTTAATCTTGGTTGGCGGTTCTGGTTTATATATTGATGCGATTTGCAAAGGATTAGATGATTTACCCGAAATTGACTTAACAATTCGTGAAAAATTAAATAAAAAACTGGCAGATGAAGGCATTGAAGCAATTAGAATGCAACTTCAAGAATTAGACCCTGAATATTTTGCTAAAGTAGATCAATCTAATCCTCAACGCATGATTAGAGGTTTAGAAGTTGTGCTTTCTACAGGCCAAAAATTGAGTTCTTTTTTAACGGCAAATAAAAAAGAAAGGCCATTCAATATAATCAAAATCGGCCTAAATACAGATAGAGCTTTACTTTACGAACGCATTAATCATCGTGTAGATTTAATGATGGAAGCAGGTCAACTTGCAGAAGTTGAAGGCTTGTTTCCTTACCGTCAATACAATGCATTAAACACTGTAGGTTACTCTGAGTTGTTCGATTATTTAGATGGAAAAATCGAATTATCTTCTGCAGTTGCAATGATTAAACAAAACACACGCAGGTTTGCTAAACGTCAACTTACATGGTTTAGACGAGATGAAAACACAACTTGGTTTGAGCCACATCAAGTTCAAGAAGTAATTCAACTTATAGAAGATAAATTAAAAATTAAGCAACCCAACGTATAACTTTCAACTTAAAACCTTTAACTTATTATGCTTGCGCCGTTGGTCCGCCAAAATTCATAGGAAAACCTGGAGGCTCTTCTTGTGTTTTTATTCTTCCGTTTATTGCTTCAAATTTTTCAACATTATCTAACATTGCATGAACTAATCTTTTCGCATGCTCAGGCGTTAAAATAATTCTAGATTTCACTTTCGCTTTTGGTACTCCTGGCATTACTCTTATAAAATCTAACACAAACTCTGTATTAGAATGAGTTATGATGGCTAAGTTTGAAAATATACCTTCAGCAATTTCTTCGGATAGCTCTATATTTAATTGGTTTTCGTTTTGTTGTTCTTCCATAAAACAAAACTAGCACTTTATCTCTAAAGTGCTAGTCAATTTCAATTATCGTATAAATTATTTATTAAAATAGAATCTCATTCCTTCATTACTTCCATCCAATAGCTTCATACTTGTTGCATAACCAACAGTATTGTACTCATAACTTCTTTTTTGAACGTTAATAATTGCACCATTTAAGGTTTTGATTTCTGTTGCATTATTTTTAGAAGCTGGGTTACCATAAAAAATGATAGCAACTCCTTCAGCTAAACTAAAAGGATTCAATTTATCATCATAAGCGGTATAAGTTGAAGTATAAGTTCCTGAACTAGCAGTAGCAAGATTATCACCAATCCAAGTATAGTCTGCATTGTATGGTGTAACAGCAGTATTTGAATATGTAATTCCAATTTTACTAATCTTACCTGAAGAATTATAAGTAATTATTTTAGTATTGCTATTTGTTCCATCTGAATTAGTAACTTTTATCAGCTGACCTGTAGAATTATATTCTAGCGTATAGGTAACTGTAACGTTTTGTTTGTATGTTCCAGTAAGTGATGCTAACTTGTTTGCCGAATTATAGCTTGTAGTAAAAGTTGTTCCTCCATAAACTAAACTTGTTAAAGTTCCTTTAGCATCATATATAAATTCCATACTTGTTGATTCTACACCAGTTGATGGATTCCAATTACTAACTTTTACCAGCTGCTGAGTTTGCTTAGGCTCTACTGTTTCACTCTTCTTGCAAGAAATTAAACTAGTAGCGATAATAAATAATAGTAAGCCTTTAAGAAAATTATTTTTCATTGTTTGTGATTTTGATTTTGTAAATATCCATTCAAAAAAACAATTAATATATACCACAAACACGGCATATTTAACTAAGGGTTATTGGGTACAAAAAAATCCCTAGCGAATTAACACTAGGGATTTTATTTACATTTCCTTTCAGAAATTTATGACTAATTATGCTTCTACTTCTTCTTCCGCTTTAGAAGCTAATAATTTATCGTATTCTTCTTGAGAACCAACAATGATACGCTCATATCCACGAACACCAGTACCTGAAGGAATCAAGTGACCAACGATAACGTTTTCTTTTAAGCCTAACATGTTATCACGTTTACCTGCGATAGCTGCTTCATTCAGTACTTTAGTAGTTTCCTGGAATGATGCTGCAGAGATAAACGATTTGGTACCTAATGAAGCTCTAGTAATACCTTGTAAGATTGAACTCGCTGTTGCAGGTTGTGCATCGCGTACTTCAATTTGTTTCAAATCTTTACGTTTTAATTGAGAATTTTCATCTCTTAATTTACGTAGAGAAAGAATCTGACCTGGTTTTATTACTTCAGAGTCACCTGCATCTACAACAACTTTTTTGTCATAGATTTCATCGTTCTCAACTTGGAAGTCCCATCTATCAACAGAATCATTTTCTAAGAAACGAGTATCACCCGGATCTTCGATATGAACTTTCTGCATCATTTGGTGTACAATTACTTCAAAGTGTTTATCGTTAATTTTCACACCTTGTAAACGGTAAACCTCTTGGATACCATTTACTAAGTACTCTTGTACAGCTGCTGGACCTTTAATTGCTAAAATATCAGCTGGAGAAATCGATCCATCAGATAATGGCATACCTGCTTTCACAAAGTCATTATCTTGTACCAAAATGTGTTTAGACAATGGAACTAGATATTTTTTAACTTCTCCATCTTTACTTTCGATAGTCATTTCGCGATTACCACGTTTAACACCACCTAAAGTTACCACACCATCAATCTCAGTTACTACAGCTGGGTTAGATGGATTACGTGCTTCAAATAACTCAGTTACACGTGGTAAACCACCCGTAATATCTCGAGTTTTACCTGTTGCACGAGGAATTTTAACTAAGATTTGACCAGTTTGAATAGAATCACCTTCATCAATTGCAATGTGGGCACCTACTGGAATGTTATACGCTCTAATTAGTTCACCTTTTTTATCTACTACTCTGATAGATGGATTTTTAGTTTTATCACGTGTATCGATAATTACTTTCTCACGGTGACCTGTTTGTTCATCAGATTCTTCACGGAAAGTTACGCCTTCAACAATCGCATCAAACTCGATTTTACCTGCAAATTCTGAGATAATAACCGCGTTATATGGATCCCACGAACAAATCTTATCGCCTTTAGAGATTTTATCTCCTTCTTTCACATATAAGAATGCACCATAAGGAACGTTATTAGTTACGATTACCTTACCAGTACCTGGCTCAGTAATTTTAAACTCTCCAGAACGACCTAGTACAATATCAACTTTGCCTTCTTCTGTTTGAGTTTCTACCGTACGTAAGTTTTCAAATTCGATAACTCCATCAAATTTAGCGTTGATTTGAGATTCGTTGGCAATGTTAGATGCCGTACCACCCACGTGGAATGTACGAAGTGTTAACTGTGTACCCGGCTCACCGATTGACTGTGCAGCAATTACACCTACAGCCTCACCTCTTTGAACACGTTTACCAGATGCCAAGTTACGTCCGTAACATAAAGCACAAACACCACGTTTATTCTCGCAAGTTAATACCGAACGAATTTCAATACCTTCTAATGGAGATTCTTCGATCGCTTTAGCAATATCTTCTTCAATATCTGCACCTGCACCAACTAATAAATCGCCAGTTAATGGGTGATAAACATCATGTAAAGAAGTACGTCCTAAAATACGTTCATATAATGGTTCAACAACATCTTCATTATCTTTTAATGCTGTAGTGTACATACCTCTTAAAGTACCACAATCTACCGCATTAACAATCATATCTTGTGCAACGTCATGTAAACGACGAGTTAAGTAACCCGCATCAGCTGTTTTTAACGCTGTATCCGCCAATCCTTTACGAGCACCGTGAGTAGAGATAAAGTATTCTAATACCGATAATCCTTCTTTAAAGTTAGATAAGATTGGGTTTTCGATAATCTCACCACCTGAACCAGATTTTTGAGGCTTAGCCATCAAACCACGCATACCTGCTAACTGACGAATTTGCTCCTTAGAACCACGGGCTCCAGAGTCAAGCATCATATAAACAGAGTTGAAACCTTGGTTATCGCTAGACAATTGGTTCATTACAAACGTAGTTAAACGGTTGTTGATACGTGTCCAGATATCGATAATTTGGTTGTAACGCTCGTTGTTGGTAATGAAACCCATGTTGTAGTTGTTTCTTACCTCTTCAACTTCGCCAGCTGCTTGTTCTAGTAAAGTATGTTTCTCTACTGGAATATTAACATCTTGCAAGTTAAATGATAATCCACCTTGGAAAGCCATTTTAAATCCAAGCTCTTTGATATCATCAAGGAATCTTGCAGAACGAGCCATACCAGTCATTTTTACTACTTCACCAATAATATCTCTTAAAGATTTTTTGGTTAATAGTTCGTTGATATAACCCACTTCTTCTGGCACCATTTGGTTGAATAAAACTCTACCAACAGTAGTTTCAGTTAATTTATTTACAATCGTTCCATCCTCTTGTTTTACATTAACTTTCACTTTAATGAAAGCGTGTAAATCAATTTTCTTTTCGTTGTAAGCAATAATTACTTCTTCCGGAGAATAGAATGATGAATCTTGTCCTTTAACTACACGGTTTGCATCAGTTCTACGGCCTTTAGTAATATAATAAAGACCCAAAACCATATCCTGAGATGGAACAGTAATTGGTGTACCATTTGCAGGGTTTAAGATGTTGTGTGCAGCTAGCATCAATACTTGGGCTTCCAAAATTGCGGCATGACCTAAAGGTAAATGCACAGCCATCTGGTCACCGTCAAAATCCGCGTTAAATGCAGTACAAACTAACGGGTGTAATTGAATTGCTTTTCCTTCTACTAATTTAGGTTGGAAAGACTGAATACCTAGCCTGTGCAAAGTAGGAGCACGGTTTAGTAATACTGGGTGTCCTTTCAATACGTTTTCAAGAATATCCCAAACTAATGGATCCTTTCTATCTACGATTTTCTTAGCAGACTTAACTGTTTTCACTATTCCACGCTCAATCATCTTACGAATGATAAACGGTTTGAATAGCTCAGCAGCCATATCTTTAGGTAAACCACACTCATGCAATTTAAGGTTTGGTCCTACAACAATTACCGAACGAGCAGAATAATCTACACGTTTACCTAGTAAGTTTTGACGGAAACGACCTTGTTTACCTTTTAAAATATCTGATAACGATTTTAATGCTCTGTTACCTTCAGTTTTAACAGCATTTACTTTACGTGAGTTATCGAATAACGAATCTACAGCTTCCTGTAACATACGTTTTTCGTTACGTAAAATAACTTCTGGTGCTTTAATCTCGATCAAACGTTTTAAACGGTTATTACGGATAATTACACGACGATATAAATCGTTCAAATCTGAAGTTGCAAAACGACCACCTTCTAGAGGCACTAAAGGACGTAATTCTGGTGGAATAACTGGAACGATTTTAATAATCATCCACTCTGGGTTATTCTCAATACGAGTTCTAGCACCACGGAAAGCTTCTACAACTTGAAGGCGTTTTAAAGCCTCGTTTTTACGTTGTTGAGAAGTTTCGTTAGCAGCTTGGTGACGTAAATTGTAAGATAAGCTATCTAAATCAATACGTTTTAATAAATCTTCTAACGCTTCTGCTCCCATTTTGGCAACAAATTTATTAGGGTCTTTATCGTCTAAATATTGATTTTCTTTAGGTAATTTATCTAAGATATCTAAATATTCTTCCTCAGTTAAGAAGTCCATATAGTTGATACCTTGTTCTGCCATTAAACCAGCTTGAATTACTACATAACGTTCGTAATAAATGATCAAATCTAGTCTTTTGGTAGGTAAACCTAAAAGATAACCGATTTTGTTAGGTAAAGAACGGAAATACCAGATATGCGCTACAGGTACCACCAAATTGATGTGACCCATACGCTCTCTACGTACTTTTTTCTCAGTTACCTCAACACCACAACGGTCGCAAACAATACCTTTATAACGGATACGTTTGTATTTACCACAGTGACATTCGTAATCTTTTACTGGACCAAAAATACGCTCGCAAAACAAACCATCGCGTTCAGGTTTGTAAGTACGATAATTGATAGTCTCAGGTTTTAACACCTCACCACTTGAACGCTCTAAAATATTCTCAGGCGATGCCAAGCTAATGGTAATCGAGGTGAAATTGCTTTTTAATTTATTATCCTTTTTGTAAGACATACTAATGTGTTTAAATGTTGGAAGGTTTAAAAAGTTGGAATGTTTAGGCTAACCTTTCAACATTCCAACCTTACAACTTTTCAACGTTAGTCTAACGTAATATCTAAACCTAATCCGCGTAACTCATGTACCAATACATTAAATGATTCTGGTACACCTGGAGTTGGTAGGTTTTCGCCTTTAACGATGGCTTCGTAAGTTTTGGCTCTTCCAATAACATCATCAGATTTAACTGTTAAGATCTCTTGAAGAATATTAGCTGCACCAAATGCCTCTAATGCCCAAACCTCCATCTCACCAAAACGCTGACCACCGAATTGAGCTTTACCACCCAATGGTTGTTGTGTAATTAATGAGTATGGTCCGATAGAACGAGCGTGCATCTTATCATCAACCATGTGACCCAGTTTAAGCATATAAATAATACCCACTGTTGTTGGTTGATCAAATTTCTCACCAGTTAAACCATTGTGTAAGTAAGTTCTACCAGAAGCTGGTACACCTGCCTTAGCAATCCACTCTTCAACCTCATCAGATTTAGCACCATCAAAAATTGGAGTTGCAAATTTAACGCCCAATTCTTTACCGGCCCAAGCTAATACAGTTTCGTAGATCTGACCCAAGTTCATACGTGAAGGTACACCTAGTGGGTTCAACACAATATCAACTGGTGTTCCATCTTCTAAGAATGGCATATCTTCATCACGTACAATACGAGCAACAATACCCTTGTTACCGTGACGACCCGCCATCTTATCACCTACTTTTAATTTACGTTTTTTAGCTACATAAACTTTCGCCATTTGAACAATTCCTGATGGTAACTCATCACCAACACTAATTGCAAATTTATCGCGTTTATAAGCACCTAATTCTTCGTTTACACGAATACCATAGTTATGTAACAACAACTTGATTTGATCGTTTTTATCATCATCAGTTGTCCATTTGTATGGATTAATATGAGCATACTCTAGGTCTGCTAATATTTTCTGAGTAAACTTAGCTCCTTTAGCGATTAACATTTCCTTGTAAACATTGAATACACCTTGAGATGTTTTACCGTTTACGATTTGGAATAATTTATCAACTAATTCGTTTTTAAGGTTCTCTGTAGCTAAATTATATCTTTTATCTAATTTCTCAATTGCTGATTTTTCTTCTGCTTTAGTAGTTTTCTTAGCTCTTGAGAACAATTTAGTATCAATTACCACACCTTTAATTGAAGGTGGAGTTTTTAATGAAGCATCTTTAACATCACCAGCTTTATCACCAAAGATTGCACGAAGTAATTTCTCTTCTGGAGAAGGGTCAGACTCACCTTTTGGTGTAATTTTACCAATAAGGATATCACCTTCTTTTACTTCAGCACCAATACGGATGATACCGTTTTCATCTAAATCTTTAGTAGCTTCTTCAGAAACGTTAGGGATATCTGGAGTTAACTCCTCTTCACCACGTTTAGTATCACGTACTTCTAATTCAAACTCTTCAATGTGTAAAGAGGTAAAGATATCATCTCTAACAATACGCTCGTTAATTACAATCGCATCCTCAAAGTTATATCCTTGCCAAGGCATGAAAGCTACTTTTAAGTTTCTTCCTAATGCTAACTCTCCATTTTCAGTTGCATAACCTTCACATAAAACTTGTCCTTTGCTAACTTTCTCGCCTTTTTTAACGATAGGTTTTAAGTTGATACAAGTATTCTGGTTGGTTTTTTTGAACTTAGTTAATTTATAAGTTTTGCTATCACCTTCAAAAGATACCAAACGATCTCCATCGTTACGTACATATTTAATAGTGATTTCGTTAGCATCTACATATTCTACAACACCATCACCTTCTGCATTGATCAAAGTTCTTGAGTCACGAGCAACGCGACCTTCCAAACCTGTACCAACAATTGGAGCTTCTGGACGTAATAAAGGCACTGCCTGACGTTGCATGTTCGATCCCATCAAAGCCCTGTTCGCATCATCATGTTCCAAGAAAGGAATTAATGAAGCTGCGATAGAGGTAATTTGGTTAGGAGCAATATCCATTAAGTCTAATTTCTCAGGCTCAATAATTGGGAAGTCACCCTCATAACGTGCTTTAACTCTTGCAGTTGTAAAGTTACCTTTATCATCATATTCAGCATTAGCCTGAGCAATAGTTTTACCATCCTCATCCTCAGCCGAAAGATAAATTACATCTTTTTCTACTGCCACAACACCATTCTCAACAATTTTATAAGGAGTTTCGATGAAACCTAAATTGTTAATTTTAGCGTGTACACATAGTGATGAAATCAAACCAATGTTTGGTCCCTCTGGAGTTTCAATGGTACATAAACGACCATAGTGAGTATAGTGAACGTCACGAACCTCGAAACCAGCACGCTCACGTGATAAACCACCTGGGCCTAAAGCTGACAAACGACGTTTGTGTGTAATCTCTGCCAAAGGATTGGTTTGATCCATAAACTGAGATAATTGGTTTGTACCAAAGAATGAGTTAATAACCGACGATAAAGTACGGGCATTAATCAAATCAGTTGGTGTAAACACCTCATTATCACGAATGTTCATACGCTCACGGATAGTTCTAGCCATACGAGCTAAACCAACACCGAATTGCGCATATAATTGCTCACCTACTGTACGAACACGACGGTTAGACAAGTGATCAATATCATCCACTTCTTCTTTAGAGTTGATCAATTTGATCAAGTATTTAACAATAGCGATAATATCTGCTTTAGTTAATACTTTCACATGATCTGGAGTATCCATTTTTAACTTACGGTTGATACGGTATCTACCTACATCACCTAAGTCATAACGTTTATCAGAGAAAAATAAACGCTCAATGATACCTCTTGCAGTTTCTTCATCAGGTGGTTCTGCGTTACGCAAAGCACGATAGATGTTTTCAACAGCCTCTTTTTCAGAGTTTGAAGTATCTTTTTGTAAAGTATTGTATATAATGGTATAATCAGCTTGAGATGCACCATCTTCTTTAGACAAGATGATAGTTTTAACACCTGCATCGATGATCATATCGATATGGTCGTCTTCAAGAACGGTATCCCTATCTAAGATAACTTCATTACGATCTATAGAAACAACTTCACCTGTATCCTCATCTACAAAATCTTCAGTCCATTTTCTTAAAACTCTTGCAGCAAGTTTACGACCTGTATACTTCTTCAAACCAGATTTGCTAACTTTTACTTCGTCAGCAAGATCAAATAATTCTAAGATGTCTTTATCAGAATCATAACCGATTGCACGTAATAAGGTGGTTACCGGGAATTTTTTCTTACGGTCGATATACGCATACATTACGTTATTAACGTCTGTAGCGAACTCAATCCAAGAACCTTTAAAAGGAATCACACGAGCAGAGTACAGTTTAGTTCCATTTGTGTGACGGCTTTGACCGAAAAACACACCTGGAGATCTGTGCAATTGAGAAACAATTACACGTTCTGCACCGTTAATCACGAATGTACCTTTAGGAGTCATATATGGTATGGTTCCTAAGTATACATCTTGAATGATAGTTTCAAAATCCTCATGTTCTGCATCGTTACAAGAAAGTTTAAGCTTTGCTTTTAACGGAACACTGTAAGTTAACCCACGATCAATACATTCTGGAATGTCATAACGTGGTGGGTCAATAAAATAATCTAAAAATTCTAAAACGAATATGTTTCTAGAATCAGTGATTGGGAAATTTTCAGCAAATACTTTAAATAAACCTTCTGTGTGACGGTTATCTGAAGTGGTTTCTATCTGAAAAAATTCTCTAAATGATTGCAACTGCACATCCAGAAAATCTGGATAATCAATAATGTGCTTACTACGTGCAAAATTTACTCTTTGGTCTACGACTTTATTTGCCAAGGGACTAAATTTAATTTAGTTTAAGAATAAACTATTTGCTTGGTTTGCCTCGAAGCATTTCACCAACCAAACAAGATGAAATGTTTATAAACAGGAATAGACTCCGACTTTACAGTCGGAGTCTTTTCTTAAAGGTTCGTTAAAATTAAGTGATTACTTAATCTCAACTACAGCTCCAGCTTCTTCTAATTGTTTTTTCAAAGCTTCAGCTTCGTCTTTAGCAACACCAGCTTTTAATTCTTTTGGTGCACCATCAACTAAGTCTTTTGCTTCTTTCAAACCTAAACCAGTTAAGTCTTTAACAAGTTTTACAACTGCTAATTTCTGACCACCAGCTTCTTTCAAAATTACATCGAAAGTAGATTTTTCTTCAACTGCAGCAGCTTCGCCACCAGCAGCAGGACCTGCAACAGCAACTGCCGCAGCAGCTGGTTCGATACCATACTCGTCTTTTAAGATTTGAGCTAATTCGTTAACTTCTTTAACTGTTAAGTTTACTAATTGCTCAGCAAACGCTTTTAAATCTGCCATTTTATTAAGATTTTAAAAATTTACGTAAAATAATATTGTTTTAATTCGAACTTTAGGTGTTCGTTAACCTCTTTCTTGTAGTGTTTTAACTATACCTGCTAGTTTTCCACCGCTTGATTTTAATGCCGAAACAACGTTTTTAGCTGGTGATTGTAATAATCCTATGATATCGCCAATAAGCTCTTCTCTTGATTTAAGACTTACTAATGAATCTAGGTGATTATCACCAACAAATATTGCTGAGTCGATATAAGCTGCTTTAAGCACTGGTTTCTCTTCTTTACCTTTTCTTAAGGCTTTGATCAGCTTTGCTGGACCATTACCTACTTTTGAAAATAATAAAGCCGATTGACCTTTTAATGCTGTGAATATCTCAGATGAGTCGCCTTCTAATCCATCAATCGCAATTTTGATTAATGTATTTTTAGCAACTTTCATTTCGATACCGCTTTCGAAACATTTGCGACGGATGTTATTTACTTTCTCAACAGATAAGCCTGAGGTATCAGCAATATAAAAATTGCCATACTCTTGCATTTTCTCTTGTAGAGCTAAAACTACTTCTTGTTTTTCTTCTCTGTTCATAATTAGATCCCCGCTACTGATTTAGTTTCGATTGCAATTCCAGGACTCATTGTAGAAGACACGTGAATGCTTTTAAAATAAGTTCCTTTTGCAGCAGAAGGTTTTAATTTTGAAATCGTTTGAAGTACTTCTAACGCATTTTCATATATTTTCTCTGCTGAGAATGATACTTTTCCTATCGAAGCATGGATGATACCAGTTTTGTCAACTTTAAAATCAATCTTACCGCCTTTTACGTCAGTTACAGCTTTACCAACTTCGTTAGTTACTGTACCTGATTTTGGGTTTGGCATAAGGTTTCTTGGTCCTAAAACACGGCCCAATTTACCTACTTTTGCCATACAAGCAGGAGTAGTGATAATAATGTCAACATCTGTCCAACCACCTTCAATCTTAGCCACATATTCGTCTAAACCAACGAAATCTGCTCCTGCAGCTTTAGCCTCTTCTTCCTTATCAGGAGTACAAAGTACTAAAACACGTACAGTTTTACCTGTACCATGAGGTAAAGTAGCAATACCACGTACCATTTGATTAGCCTTACGTGGATCAACACCTAAACTCACATCGATATCAACCGATGCATCAAATTTAGTTGTAGTGATTTCTTTTACCAAAGCAGCCGCATCCTGTAAAGAATACGATTTGCCGATTTCTAGTTTAGCGTGTGCCAGTTTTTGATTTTTTGTTAATTTCGCCACTGTTGTAAACTGTTTTTTGTTAATTAATTTGTCCAGGGTGCATCACCACTAACGGTGATTCCCATACTGCGTGCTGTACCTGCTACCATTTTCATAGCAGATTCGATAGTGAATGCATTTAAATCAGTCATCTTATCTTCAGCAATTGACTTAACTTGATCCCAAGTCACCGAACCAACTTTCTTACGGTTGGGCTCAGCAGAACCACTCTGTAACTTAGTAGCTTCCAATAATTGGATAGCAACTGGAGGGGTTTTGATGATGAATTCGAAAGACTTGTCCACATATACAGTAATCACAACTGGTAATACTTTACCTGGCTTATCTTGGGTACGAGCATTGAATTGTTTACAAAACTCCATGATATTAACACCTTTAGCACCTAATGCAGGTCCTACTGGTGGTGATGGGTTTGCAGCTCCGCCTTTGATTTGTAATTTAACAAGTGCACCGACTTCTTTTGCCATTTTCTGATTTGTTAATTGTAATACTCAATGTTAAATATTGGAAGCATGTAACATTTTGTTCCTTTTGAGAATGGGATATAAAAATCCACATAAACCAAAAGGACTGCAAAGATATGAATAATCTTGCAGTCCTCAAATATATTTTGTAAAAAAACTTATTCTTTTTCTACTTGCATGTAGTTAAGCTCTAATGGTGTTTTACGCCCAAAGATTTTAACCATTACTTTTAATTTTTTCTTTTCTTCGTTAACCTCTTCAATTACTCCAGTAAAACCGTTGAAAGGACCATCCATTACTTTAATGTTCTCACCTACATAGTAAGCAATATTCATTGTTTCACCTTGCTGGCTCATTTCATCAACCTTACCTAAAATACGGTTAACTTCTGCTTGACGCATTGGAATTGCATTTCCAGCTTTATCACCTAAAAATCCAATAACACTATTTATTCCTTTAATAATATGTTCCAATTCTCCGTCTAAAACTGCTTCTATTAAAACATAACCAGGATAAAAATTACGTTCTTTTGCAATTTTCTTTCCTTCTTTCATTTGATAGTATTTCTCCATAGGAATTAATACTTGAGGAACCAAATGAGAAAGACCTAAACGGCTAATTTCAGAATCGATATACTGTTTTACTTTTTTCTCTTTACCACTTACCGCTCTAACTACATACCACTTTAACTGATCGTTCATCTAGTACTATAATTTAAAGTGATTTATAAAAAGTTGATAATATATAGTTAGCACCATTATCCATTGCATAAATTACTATAGCAATAATTAGTGATGCGACTAAAACCAATACTGCAGAATTTTGCAATTCACCCCAAGTAGGCCAAGTTACCTTCTGAGTCATTTCTTCGTACGATTCTTTAATAAATTGAACTACACTAGCCATATTTATAATTTTTATGCACGGGAACAAGGATTCGAACCCTGATCAAAGGTTTTGGAGACCTCTATTCTACCATTGAACTATTCCCGTAATTAGAAAGCAAAGTACTCAAGGTAAAATCTTAAGTACTTTGCAATCATATATCCTTAAGCCTTAGGGCTTGCGGTTACTATTTTAAAATTTCAGTTACCTGACCAGCACCTACAGTTCTACCACCTTCACGGATAGCGAAACGTAGACCTTTTTCCATTGCGATTGCGTTAATTAACTTTACAGTAATTGTAACGTTATCACCTGGCATTACCATTTCAGTTCCTTCAGCTAATGAAATCTCACCAGTTACGTCTGTAGTACGGAAATAGAATTGTGGACGGTATTTGTTAAAGAATGGAGTGTGACGTCCACCTTCTGCTTTTGATAATACATAGATCTCAGCTTTGAAATCTGTGTGAGGAGTTACTGAACCTGGTTTACAGATTACCATACCACGACGGATATCAGTTTTCTCAATACCACGTAACAATAAACCTACGTTATCACCTGCTTCACCATAATCAAGAATTTTACGGAACATCTCAACACCAGTTACTGTAGATTTTAAGTTCTCAGCACCCATACCTAAGATTTCAACTGGATCACCAGAGTTGATTACACCACGCTCAATACGACCAGTTGCTACAGTACCACGACCAGTGATCGAGAATACATCTTCAACAGGCATTAAGAATGGAAGATCAGTCAAACGTGGAGGAATTGGAATATAGCTATCAACAGCATCCATTAATTCCATAATTTTAGCTACCCATTTTGGATCACCATTTAAACCACCAAGAGCTGAACCTTGAATTACAGGAATATCATCACCAGGGAATTCATAGAAAGATAATAATTCACGAACTTCCATTTCTACTAGTTCTAGTAATTCTGGATCATCCACCATATCAACTTTGTTCATGAAAACAACTAATGAAGGTACACCTACCTGACGAGCTAATAGAATGTGCTCGCGAGTTTGTGGCATTGGACCATCTGTAGCTGCAACAACGATAATTGCACCGTCCATTTGAGCAGCACCAGTAACCATGTTTTTCACGTAATCCGCGTGACCTGGACAGTCAACGTGTGCGTAGTGACGGTTAGCTGTTGAATACTCAACGTGAGCTGTATTAATCGTGATACCTCTTTCTTTTTCCTCTGGAGCAGAGTCAATTGATTCGAATGAACGTGCCTCAGATAAACCAGCATCAGCTAAACATTTAGTGATAGCTGCTGTTAAGGTTGTTTTACCGTGGTCAACGTGACCGATAGTGCCGATGTTTAAGTGCGGCTTGCTGCGGTCAAACTTTTCTTTTGCCATGTTTTTATACTTATTAGTAGGTTAACTTTTTTATTTATTTATTGTTTGATACAAATTCAATACAAAAAACCTTGCTCATTCTGTTGTTACAGATTTAACAAAGTGTTTTTCTTTATTATTACCAGAGCCAACTATGGGAATTGAACCCATGACCTCTTCCTTACCAAGGAAGTGCTCTACCGCTGAGCTAAGTCGGCTTATTATTTTAGCTCATCAGTTCATTTGTTCATTTGGTTATTTATTGAACCATTTCAACTAATGAACTTCCAAGAGCGGAAGACGAGGTTCGAACTCGCGACCTATAGCTTGGAAGGCTATCGCTCTACCAACTGAGCTACTTCCGCTTTTCAATTTACAATTGAAGATTTACATCGTCATTTTTAAATCTACAATCTAAAATCAGATTGTGGGGGGAGAAGGATTCGAACCTTCGAAGTCTTGCGACAACAGAGTTACAGTCTGTCCCATTTGGCCACTCTGGTATCCCCCCGCTTTTAGTTTAACACCTATCGCTAAGTCTATAAACTAAAAGAGCCTCCTATCGGGATCGAACCAATGACCTACTGATTACAAGTCAGTTGCTCTACCAGCTGAGCTAAGGAGGCTTATATCTTTCGTTAATTTAATAAAACAAACGTTTTAGATAATATTTTAATCTTTCATAGAACTTCCAATTTCTCAAGAGCCAACGCCCCTTCCGAAATGGAATGCAAATCTACAAAAATTAATCTTTGAACAAAATATATTTTAAAAAAAAAATTGGCGGATTGTTGCCCGCCAAATCTTCTTTAAATGCGATATAAAATATCACCTTAATAATCAGACACTTCGTCTGCGTTTAATATTGCTTTGTGCTCACTTAACTTTGCACGAGTTTTATTTTTATGTTTAGTAATTTGTTTTTTTAGGGATTCTATAGCCAAATCTGTAGCTTCTTCGAAAGATTTACATTGTTCTTTGGCAAAAAGCGTAATTCCTGGAACCATTAATTTTATCTCTGATATTTTATTTTCTTCATCTTCTACATTTTCAAGCTTCAAATAAACTTCACCTCCAATAATCTGATCAAAAAACTGATCTAACTTATCTACTTTCTTTTGAATAAACTCTAATAATTTTTTGTCCGCGTTAAAATGGATCGACTGTACTCTAATTTTCATTTTTCCTCCTTTTTTATGCCTTTGGATGGGCTTGTTTATATATAGATTTTAAACGTTCTACTGAAGTGTGTGTATATACTTGGGTTGCAGCCAAACTTGCATGCCCCAATAATTCTTTTATTGCATTTAAATCGGCACCCCTATTAAGCAAACTACTGGCAAATGAGTGCCTTAATACATGTGGACTTTTTTTATCTTGAGTTGATATCAATGTCAAATAACGATTTACGATTCTGTAAATTAATTTAGGATATGCGGCAGTTCCTGTATTGGTAACGATTAAGGTAGTGCTTTTGTTATTCAATTTTTCAACTGTTTTTAAAGCAAGGTAATCCTTTAGCTGCTTAATTAACTCGGTATGCAAAGGGATAATTCGTTCTTTATTTCTCTTACCCAGCACTTTAATTGTTCCCTCATAAAAATTTATATCATTTTCTTTTACACGTAATAATTCAGCTAATCGCACACCAGTACCAAATAATATTTCTAAAACTATTTTATCTCGTTGTCCGGAAAAACTATCATCAAAACTCGAATCACTATCTAAAAGACTATCCATTTTAACTTCCTCTATTAAAACCGGCAAGCGTTTAGGAACTTTTGGTGCTTTAATTAAAAGCATAGGATTTGATTTTATTTCTTTTTCGCGAAGCAAATATTTATAAAAGCTGCGAAGTGTAGATATTTTTCGTCCAATAGCATTTTCTGAAATTTTAACATCCAACAGGTCAACTATAAAACTACGTACATGTTGAGCTTGAACCTTAGAAAGATCCAGTTCAAAAGTCTTTAATATAAAATCTTGAAATTGAAGTAAGTCTGTCTTATATGACAGTACAGTGTGTGGAGAGTAGCGCTTCTCGGTTTGTAGATAAGTTAAGAAACTGCTAATAAGCATAGGCCTTATTTGTTATTCGTATGGTGAATATACAAAAAATAGCAAGCACAAAATTATTTTTTGCCAAAAAAAAACGTCCTAACTTTTGTCAGGACGTTTCTTATCTATTTAAACAATTGAGAACTATAAAGTTCCTTCTTGGTTCATATTCTGAATATAAACAGCGTGTTTAATTTCTGTACGACGAGCTACGGATTTTTTCTCGTATGCTTGACGACTACGTAATTCTCTCAATACACCAGTTTTTTCAAACTTTTTCTTGAAACGTTTAAGCGCTTTATCTAATGATTCGCCGTCTTTAATGTTAATAATAATCATAACGTTGAAATACCTCCTCTCGTTGTTTTTAAATTCCCATTTTACTTGGGGTTGCAAATGTAGGTAAAATATTGGAACTGAGAAAGTTTTTTTAAAAATCTTCTGATAATTAAGAAACGGTTAAATTGTTAACGTTTCGGCTTACAGCAGTTTTAATGTCCGAAAATGTCTATGAATGTCCGAGAATGTCAGTATAAAAGTTATTTTGTTCTACTCTTGTCCTAGGTTTACCCTAGGTTTGTTCTTCTCAAACCGCATTTCCCAGAAGAAATGAAGGAGCATACTAGGAGGAATGTAGGAGAAAAAAGCAAAAAATTAAGAGGGTAAACCTTTAATTTATTTTCAATAAAACGTACTAAACCCTATGTTATATTTTACTTGTCAGTCTAAGCTTATTGAAGGAGGTTTCGACACTTCGGCAAGCTCAGTGCAGGCTAAGCTCAACATGACACTTGTATTTTACACAAAAGAAATTTAAACAGTTTCTAACTTTATTTTAAGATTTCTCTGGCAATCACAATTTTTTGTATTTCAGAAGTTCCTTCCCCTATCGTACATAATTTACTATCACGATAAAATTTCTCTACAGGAAAATCTTTGGTATAACCATAACCGCCAAATATTTGAACCGCTTCTGTTGCGCATCTAACTGCAACTTCGGAAGCATAATATTTTGCCATTGCAGATTCTTTGCTCATTGGTAAATGACGATTTTTTAAATCTGCGGCTTGGCGAATTAATAGTTCTGCAGCTTCAATTTCTGTTGCCATATCTGCTAATTTAAAGCTAATGCCTTGGAAGCTTGAAATAGGCACACCAAATTGATGGCGTTCTTTTGCATAACCTAATGCTGCTAGATATGCTCCTTTCGCAATACCTAACGACAATGCTGCAATCGAAATGCGACCACCGTCTAATACTTTCATAGCCTGTTTAAAACCATCGCCTTCGTTTCCTAAAAGGTTTTCTTTTGGAACTCTGCAATTATCAAAAACCATCTCTGTAGTTTCTGATGCACGCATGCCTAATTTATTCTCTTTTTTACCAGCAGAGAAACCTGGCGTACCTCGCTCTACCACAATAGCCGAAATTCCTTTAGAGCTACCAGCTTCACCAGTACGAACCATAACTACTGCCACATCTCCAGATTTACCATGAGTAATCCAGTTTTTAGCTCCGTTAACTACATATTCATCACCATCTAAAACAGCTGTTGTACGCATGCGTAATGCATCAGAACCTGTATTTGCTTCTGTTAACCCCCAAGCACCAATCCATTCGGCAGTTGCTAATTTTGGCAACCACTTCATTTTTTGTTCTTCGTTACCGAAAGCCAAAATATGACCTGTACATAAAGAATTATGTGCGGCTAACGATAGTCCGATTGAACCGCAAACTTTTGAGATTTCTACAATAACATCTACATATTCTTGATAGCCTAATCCAGAACCTCCATAGTTTTCAGGCACTAGTACACCCATTAAACCAAGCTCGCCGAGTTTTTTAAAAATTTCTACTGGAAAATGTTGCGCTTCATCCCATTTCATTACATTCTGACGAATGTTTCTTTCGGCAAAATCGCTTACCATTTTTTTAATTGTGTCTTGATTTTCGGCTACTTCAAAGCTAAAGCCTGTATTCATATCGGTAGGGTTAAAAAAAAGAAAAGCTTAAATCTTAGGCCTAATAAGCGTTTGGATTTAAACTTCTCTTTAAGATTTATATTTGGTTAGGAACAATGATAAACAAATAATATAATAGAATCAACCTATTTATATTTGCTTAGAAGTAGAATGTTTTGGTATTGGGTTCAATAACTCAATTCATTTAATTATTGTTAAAGAAATAACGAGAAAATTTTACTCTAAAAAAATAAAAAAAATTGCTTTATAGTTAACGATTTGTTTAAAACCTTGCTAAAGAAAAAGTATTTGAACTAAATTCAGCTAATCGCTCACTTCCATTTAAAAAATCTAAACTAATCAAGAAAGAGTATGCTGCTATATTAGCTTTTAATAAGTTGACTAATTTCGAGGCCGCAACTACTGTTCCACCAGTAGCTAATAAATCATCATGAATTAGTACATTTTGTCCTGGCTTAAAAGCGTCTTCATGAACTTCCAATGTTGCACTTCCATATTCTAAATCGTACGATTGCTGAATTGTCTTATACGGCAATTTTCCTGCTTTACGAATGGGGACAAAAGGAACTTTTAATGCTTGAGCTAATGCCAAACCAAATAAGAATCCACGACTCTCTATACCTGCAACCACATCTATTTTAATATCTTTAAGCTGTAAAGCTAGAGCTTGTGTAATTTCGCCACATAAAACTGGATCATGCAATACTGGAGTTATATCTTTAAAAATAATTCCAGGTTTGGGAAAATCGGGCACATCTCGTAAGGTTTGTTTAATTTTTGCTTCGATCATTTAAAAAATAAGATAAGGTGCTATTGTTTGAATAATTTGTGGCGTTAAGATAGCTACTTTCTTTAAATCGGCAATATCGTTATATTTTCCATGCTGTTTCCTGTATTGAATTATTGCATTGATTTGTTTGTATTTTAGATAAGGATGATTTTTAAGATCATCAAATTCTGCGGTATTAATATTTATCTTTTTAAGGTTATTGGCGTCTATTTTAATCTGATCTTTTATTTCGTTAAACTTAATACTATCCAAGCCAAAAACTTCAAGCAATTGTTCTTTCTTATAAAATCCACCTAGCTTGTCACGATATTTAGCAATCCTTCTAGTAAATGCTGCCCCTATGCCTTTTATTTCATCTAATTGCAAAGTATCTGCGCTATTAATTTCTACAATAACCAACTCCTTTTTTATATATGGGGCTTGCTTCGCATACTCCTGCTTTATGTACTTTGTATTTGTATTTTCAATTGTTATATAAGGTACTAATTGTTCATATTTTTTGGGAGATATTGTATACATTTTCTTCAAATCTTCAGGCTTATAAAATTTCCCTCCTTTATTTCTGTAATTTACAATTGACTGTGCCTGCTTTATAGACAGACCTAATTTTTGCCAATCTTCAACATCAATAACATTTGGGTCGAATTTGAAAAGTGTGATCGTTGGATTCACTTCACTGTCTTCAACTTGGCTACGCATTTTCGCATAATAGTTGGGCTCTTGTTGACTAACCAAAATTAATTTTTGTATTGCAGCCTGTTCTTCATTTGAAATTACAGTGGGCTTAATCAAAAATGTGGTATATATATAAGGAAGCGCACTTATTAATAACAAAAAAACCATTAAAGCCAATAGCCCATTGTACTCTCGCTTTGTAAAGCCGAAATAATTATTTAACCAAGTTTTCATCGTTTATTAATGTTGTTTTAATACCGATGAAATCATCTTGATTTGTGTTAACGATGTAAAAAATTAAGGAAAATGAAGATGTTTTCATAGATAGCATAGGTACTATAAATATAAATCTTATTTTTGATATTGCTTTATAAAATTAAACACCGTCTTATAAATGAAGATTATTACTACAAAAGAGTTTGCCAAAGCCACTAAAATAGACAAATTAGGCGTTCCAGGTCTTGCAGCTTTATTAATGGAAGTAATGAAGTTAAACGATATCAACAAAGTATTTTCTAAAAATGAACATTTTGCAGGGTTAGAATTTGTTGATAAAATATTAGAAACTATTGGCGTTACCATAGATTTCGACGAAGACGATTTAAAGAATATACCAAAAACTGGAGGCTTTATTGCTATTGCGAATCATCCTTATGGAGGTGTAGAGGGTTTAGCATTGGTTAAACTTTTGTGCATGGTTAGGCCAGAAGCTAAGGTAATGGTGAATTTCATCCTTAAAAAAATACCTAATCTGAGTGAGTTTTTTGTAGCGGTAAATCCATTTGAGAATGTACAACATTCATCCAGTATCAGCGGTTTAAAAGCTACTTTTGATTTACTACAAAGCGGAACTCCAATTGGAATTTTCCCTGCTGGTGAGGTTTCTACTTTTAATTTAGAAAGCCAGGAAGTTACCGATAGATTATGGCATCCTGTAGTAGGAAAATTAATTGCCAGAGCCAAATTACCAGTTGTGCCTATTTATTTTCATGGGAATAATGGAGTGTTATTTAACATTTTAAGTTTTATTCATCCAACTTTAAGAACAGCGAAATTACCATCAGAATTTTTAAATAAACAAGGCTTAAAAATTAAGGTGAGAATTGGAAAACCTATTAAAATTGAAGATATTTCTTATAAAAAGGATACCAACAAATTACTCGATTTTTTACGAGCTAGAACTTATGCTCTTGGCACAAGTTTAGAAGAAGAAAAGAAATTATTTAATCCGATTAATCTTTTTAAAAGAAAGAAAAAACCTGCACAAATTGTAGAAGAAACTGATAGAAATTTAATCCTTAAAGAAGTCGAAAAACTAGAAGACTTTAGAGTTTGGGAAGAGAAAAACTATGAAGTTTATATTACACCAACCTCTAACATTCCCAATATTTTAAGAGAAATTGGTCGTTTACGTGAAATTACATTTAGAGAAGTTGGTGAGGGGACTAATAAAAAAATAGATTTAGATAACTACGATATTTATTACAATCACTTATTTATTTGGGATAAAGATTTACAAAATATTGTGGGTGCTTACCGGATTGGCAAGGGAGATGAAATTTTGAATACAATGGGCCGTAGAGGTTTCTATTTATCAGAACTATTTAAAATTAAAGAACCTTTTTATCCTGTTTTAAGACAAGGTATTGAGTTGGGCCGTTCATGGATAAGAAAAGAATATCAACAAAAACCATTACCCTTATTTTTGCTTTGGAAAGGGATTTTAAAATATTTGGTTTTAAATCCACAATACAGATACATGTTTGGCCCCGTTAGTATTAGCAATAGTTTTTCTAAGCTTTCTAAATCCATTATTGTAGATTATATTATCAAAAATCATTTCGATTACGAGCTAGCTCATTATGTAAAACCGAAAAATAAATTTAAAGCAGATCTTACTGCTATTGACACTGATTTGTTAGTAGAAAGTAGCGATTCATTAAAGGATTTAGATGGTTTAATTGGGGATATTGAAAATTCTCACATTAAAATTCCAGTGTTATTAAGACAGTACATGAATTTGAATGCAAAAATTATCTGTTTTAATATAGATCCTAAATTTTCAGATTGTTTGGATGGATTTTTAGTGGTCGATGTACATAAAATTCCAGCTGAAATGCTCGAGAAAATTGGAAAGAATTTCTAACTAAAACTAAACATAAAACAAAAGCCCTGACATCCATCGGGGCTTTTTGTTATCAACTAACCTAAACTGTAATGTTAAATATTAACCAGACATTTAACAGTACAAAAGTAAATCAGGTATGTTAAGTCTTTATAAAATCGAGATTATCTTAAGATTATTTAACATGATTTTTAAGAAAAACTCATTTTCCTGAAAATTTCATGTTTTACACGCAATAAAGTAAATTACTATGTGTTAATTTTATGTATATTTAATATATCCTAAATGTTAACAGTTGAAAAAATCGTTTAAACATATTCTGTTTAAAGCATTAATTACCATCACATTAGTGTTTTCTTTTGCTCTTGCAAAAGCTCAGCGCTATAGTTTTGAATTTTATGATGGAACATTCAATTTCGAAGCCGATTCTACTGTAAACATTAGTTTTAATCAAGAATTAAATAGCAAATCCGTAACCGCATTTTATAACAAAATTAGCTCTAGTCATTACCAAGATGTAGTGAAATCATTATTAGTTTATAAAGAAAAATATAAATTAAACGATTGGCTTTATTATCAATTAATAAGAAAAGCAGCTCAACAAATTAGTCCTAAGGCTGCAAATTATAATCGTTATACCTTATATAAATGGTTTTTAATGTTGAAATCTGGCTATGATGCGAAAATTGCAATAGGGAATAATCAAATTATATTTTATGTGCGCAATGATGAAGATATTTCAGACATTCCCTTCTTCATGATTAATGATAAAAAATATATGTGTTTGAATTACCATGATTATGGTAAGTTATTTCAAAGAGAAAATGCGTACAAACCAGTTGAAATTGTTGAGGCAAATGCGAAAGAAGCTTTTAGTTATAAAGTTACGCGAATGCCAGATTTTAAACCTGAAGATTATGTAGAAAAACAAATCGCATTTAATTACAAGCATAAAGACTACCATTTCAAAGTTAAATTGAATACTGAAGTAGAAACAATTTTCGCGAATTATCCTGTTGTAGATTTTGAATCTTACTTCAACATTCCACTTAGTCATGAAACTTATCAATCTCTTATACCCATTTTAAAAGAGAATTTAAAAGGAATGAGCAAAAAAAACGGTGTGGATTATTTAATGCGTTTTACTCGCTATGCTTTTTTATATGAAGATGATGAAATGAATTTTGGAAAAGAAAAGCGTTTATCACCTGAGCAAACTTTATTAACAAAATATAGCGATTGTGATGACCGAGCAGCATTGTTCTTTTATCTCGTAAAAGAGATTTATAACTTACCAATGATAGCCTTACTTTATCCTACACATATTACAATGGCTGTACAATTTGACAAGCCTATTGGTAATCCTGTAGTTTATAATGGAAAATCTTATACCGTTTGCGAGCCCACGCCACAAAAAGAAAATTTACGGGTTGGTGAATTATCTGCCAGTTTAAAGAACAAGCCTTATGAGGTTGTTTATCATTATGATCCTTTAAATAGATAATTTAAAATCGGCTCCCAATACCTAAAACTTTCTTACTTTTAATATTGATATAAACTATAATTGGCCCCAGTAATGTATCTTGCGTGGTATTAAACCTTACACTAACTACCTCTTGATTATCATAAGTTTCACGCCCTACTACTGCAGTTCTATAGGGTGTAATTATTGTGCTTTTTGAATTTGTATCTAAATAATTCCAAGCAATTTCTCGATAAATTGCATCGTTAGTTTTTACATTATCTTTTTTACAAGCAGATACTATAGTTATAAATAATTCTGAGATAATAAAGATTTTTATCGGAAATTTTAATAGTAAAGTTTGGGACTTCATAGTTTTTTTGTTTATCACCTATACGTAAGCCAAGCTACTTTCGCTACATAATAGTTAAATAACGAAAAAAGCTGCTTTAACATAATGTTGAAGCAGCTTTTCTATTTAAAATTTCTTATTATTTTACAGCACCAGGAGTAGTGTAAGCTAAAGCCTGTGGATTAAAACTTGCCCAACCAGCAGTCCAGTCATCAGTTCCAAATGCACCTTTATAAGTTACCTTATCGAAGAATGAACCTGCAACTTTTGCATTTGTAAATGCTGCACCACTAGCTGCAGCAGAACCTGCTAAAACAGTAAAATTAGTTGTACCAACCGTACTACCTGGAGTACCAAGATCTGCACCGTACATATAAGGAGCAGTAAATGCATTTGTCGCAAACAAATTCTTATCGAAAGTATTTTCTAAACGTAATTTTGCCTCAATTGCAGCTGCAACACCTGCTGTACTTACATTTACTTCCAAACCTTTTGTACCATAAACTAAATTGTTTGCAAATACTAAAGAACCAGCTGTATAGTTAGTTGAAGTTGAGCCTGCGGTAGTAACTTTAGTATCATCAATATAAAGCCCTACTGGGAAACCTGAAATTACAGAGTTTAAAATACTGATAGATGAGTTACGTCTTATTTGTGCACCATTTTGATAGTTTGCATCAATAGCTAAACCAGCTTTTTGAATTGGGCCTAAAATTGAAACGTTTGAGAATACAGCAGAAGTTTTTGGAAGATCATCTGTACCATTAGCATTGTTATCCGACTCGAAACCATTAGATCCAGACTGATCCGCTTTTAGTGGTACACGTTGCGCTAAAGCAAATTGAACATTACCTGAATAACCAAAATCTGTATCAAAATCATCATCCCATGTACCAATAGCTAATAAATGTTTAGCATTTACTGTACCACCAAACCATTCAAAAGCATCATCACCAGATCTGTAAACTTGTATATAATCTAAAGTTGTACCATTACCAACACCACCTAAAGTTAAACCGTTTATCTCGCTGTTAACAGTATATTCTACACCTGCATATTCTATACGAACATATTTTAATGTACCCGAATTATCTGCAGCATCAGTACCACCAAAAAATGTGTATACTTTTTCATCTTTACCTGTAGGTGCAACTGGTCCACCTTCAATTTTTACATCTGTACCTTGATTTGTAGGCGCTTTACCCAAAAGGATAATACCGCCCCAATCACCTTTATCACGTGCTCCAGCTGGCAAAGCTGATGTAAATACAATTGGTTTTTCTGCTGTACCTGTTGCGTTAATTTTTGAACCACGTGTTACAATTAAAGTAGCTTTACTTGCTTTATCTCCTTTAATAATTGTACCAGGCTCAATAGTTAAGGTTGCGCCATTGCTTACATAAACAAAACCTTTTAATAAATATATTTTACTTGCAGACCATGTAGTGTTTGTACTAATCTCACCACTTACTTCTACTGTGTTTGACGGAGTAACTGGATCTGTTTCGTCATCTACTACTGTAGTTTTTTTACATGACGTTGCAAAAAGCAAAACTGATAATGCCAATAATAAAAATTTGTTCTTCATCTCTTTTTTTAATTTTTTCTTTTATGAAATTTATAATGCAAATAGATTGATTTAATTTATCCAAGTAGTTAAGGATAGATTAACATTTTGTTAACTCCTATTAAAATGTATATGTAAATGACAATGAAAGATTAGTTCCTGGTTTATAAGAAGTTATTGTTTCATCTCCACCATTCTTATCATACTTTTTATTTTTGTTATAATCAAAGTAAATTGTACTGCGTTCGCTTAAAATATCGCTTGCATTAAACTTAATTTCTCCTTTAGCTTTTAAAACCTTATAGCCCATTTGGAAATCGAAAACATTTCTAGGCGCTTCCCAAGTACTTGGAAAATTAATTCCACTTGCTTGTATAATCCTTCTTCCAATTTTATTGTATAATAGGTTGAAATTTAATTTATTATTTAAGGCAGTATGTTGTAAACCTGCATTAACTACATAAGGAGATTGACCAACCATAGGACGAGTTTTATCTATATATTTTTGATCGTCTGGATTTTTCACTTCTGATTTGATCAATGAGAAATTAACATAGGCCGTCGTATTTTTTAATGATTGGCTATCGTTTATAAACCCTAAATTTTTACGTGCTTCTAATTCTACACCATAGGTTGTTGCTTTGGCGGTATTGAAATAAGAAATATCTGGCGTAGAGTTTACATCATAACGATAAGACTCGATAGCATTAGTAAACTTTTTATAGAATACAGAGAATGATAAAATTTCTCCAGAACCAGGATATATTTCATATCTCAAATCAGCATTATCAATAGCAGTTCTCTTTAAATCTGGATTACCACTTTGGTTAGCCAATAGTTCGTAATCATAAAATGAAAATGGGGCTAACTCTCTAAATTCTGGTCTTGCTAAAGTGCGATAATAGGAAGCTCTGAAATTACTTTTAGGATTAATGCTATAGGTAAAATTTACTGATGGCAATAAATCTAACTTCGTATCATCAATTAGTGTTTTAGTAGTATTTAATTGTATATGATAATTTTCAGCTCTAACTCCATATACTACACGAACCTTTTCTCCAAATTTCTGATCTAGCATGGCATAGCCATAGCTTGTTAAAGAGTTTGCATCATAATTATCAGCATCAGAACCAATTTCTGCCAATTTATAAACACCAGATCTGAAAAGTTCTGGAGAAAATATCTGATCTACTGGCAATTTCCTTATTGATTCAAATAATGCAGGATCAATATTAGTTGATAACTGCGCACCTAAAAATCTAGCAGTAAAAGTACGCTCTCTGTATTGTCCACCTACACCAACCTTGAAAGTTGTTGAAGCTTTAAAAAGTTTAAAAGGTGTACTGTAATTTACATCTCCAGAATAAATGTTTTCATCTAAATCAGTAAATAAACGGCTGTTTTCTTTTCCTAACGATGTTACGTTTGCTTGATAGGCAACAGTTGGATCATTTATTGCAGAAACTGGTTTTACATAAACGATCTTTAACTGATTAGGCTGATTATTTTTTACGTTACTTAAAGATAATGTCCATTTTAATTTGCTGTTCTTCCCTCCAATTTGGTGATCCCCTTCTAAAGTGTTTTTCAACAACGATTTTTGAAGAATATCATAAGCATAAAACTTATTAGCTGTTGTTGAACTATTATCTATACCCGTACGCTCCGTATAGTTATCATCATAAGTTTTGTTATAGATATTTTTGAAACTGATTTTATTCTTTCCAAAACTGTAAGCAAAGTTTGCTAATGCACCTAAATTTGTAGAGAATTTATATTGATTATCATTATAGTCATATTCATAAAAACGACGCTCTACATCTTGATTAATGTTTTGAGAATTACGATATGTTAGTGAAAACAAGGCACCAAAACGATTGCTGTTTTTAAATTGTTTTACCCTACCCAGGTTAAACTGATAGTTTTGAGATGGCAATGCTGATGAATTGTGAATTGAAAAATCATTAGATAGAGATCTTAAGGAAGAATTATTTCTGGCAGTTGTTAATCCTGCCGCAATTTTCTTTCTAGAAGGGAAATTCGAAGCCAATTGTTTAGAACCATCATCGAAACCTAAATAGTTCAATGCACTTTTACCAGTTCCTAAAAAATCTTTAAAAGTAGATTGTGTATTATATCCATAACCTAAACCAAAAGATAAAAAGTTTTGATCTGGAATATCTTTAGTTGAAATTTGAACGGCTCCACCTGCAAAATCTGCTGGCAAATCTGGAGTAGCTGTTTTGCTAATAGTAATTTTATCAACTAAATTAGAGGGAACGATATCAAATGAGAAGGCTTTTCTATTAGGCTCTGTACTTGGTAAAGTTGAATTATCTAATGTTGCTGTATTATACCTATCGCTTAAACCACGTACAATTACGAATTTATTATCTTGAATTGTTGCACCACTTACACGTCTTAATGCCTCTGAGGTATTTTTATCTGGTGATTTCTTAATTTGATCACTTGAGATACCATCGGATATTACCGAGCTATTTTTTTGCTGAGCGTATAAAGCATTTGTAGATTCTTGCTTAAAGCTCGCTGTAATCACAACTTGATTTAAGGTTTGAGAATTCGCTTCTTCCATTACCACATTTAATGAAGTAGTTGTATTAGTTTTTACTTCTACATCTGTGATTTTTTTTGTTGAATATCCAATATAAGATATTTCAATAGTGTATTTACCTTCCGCTAATCCAGGAAATATGTATTTACCATCTACATCGGTACCTACTGCTTTTGTTGTACCAGCTATTTTAACTGAAACCCCAATAAGCGTTTCGCCTGTTTTTTTATCTGATACTGTACCTGAGATTTTTCCTGTTCCTTGAGCGAAAACAGTTGCACTTATAACTACAAATAGTAAGGTTAATAGTGCTTTTTTAAGAGTTAATTGTGATTTCAATTTGCCTATTTTTTGTTTAGGCAAAACTATTACCACAATGTTAGCTACATGTTAGCTGTAAATTACTATTCGTTTACCCACAGGTTAACAAATTGTTAAATGCCAAGAGGATTAATATTTTAAGCCTACTTTTTTGCAGATGAAATGCAATAACCAAATTGGGCCAATTAACAAAAACTTAACATCATCTAAAAATGAAGGCTTTTTCCCTTCTATTTTGTGACCGATAAATTGACCAATCCAAGCTAGTACAAATATAGCAGCATAAATACCATAGGCAGTTCCGCTTCCTAAACCCACTGCCTGTTCTATTTTTACAATGAAAAAGCTCATCAACCCTACTACCCAAATCATTATAAAAAATAGCACAGGTGAAAGTGTAAAATAATAGTACAATGAAAAGGCAAGTAAGAAAGACGCCCAGTTAAAAAAGGTTTTATATTGGCCCAAAAAGCTTAATTCAGGGAAAGGAATTTGCCAAACCAACCCTAATAAACTAAAAACAATTAGTGGTACACAAATCCAATGGATGGTTTCATTGGTGTGGTTTTGATGGCTTTCTGCATATTTATCAAAAAGTACATCTACAGGACGTTTTTCTATTTGTTCCATTTTTTGGTAATGATTATAACCGATATTTAAACTTGTTTCAGAATTTGATTTGCAATAAAGACCTAAATATTAAAGTAACGGAATTTATATAAAGATAAAAAAGCGTTCCGAAATTCGGAACGCTTTGATTTTTTTAAAGGATTATTCGCTTAGCTCTGAATGACAATTCTATTTAGCAAATGCTACAGATCTTGTTTCTCTAATTACTGTAACCTTAATCTGACCAGGATAAGTCATTTCAGTTTGAATACGATTAGAAATATCTGCCGCTAATAATTCTGCTTGTGCATCAGTAATTCTTTCACTTTCTACAATTACACGTAATTCTCTACCCGCTTGTATCGCAAAAGTTTTTTCTACTCCTGGATATGATAACGCTAATTCTTCTAGTTCTTTTAAACGTTTAATATAACTTTCTACAACTTCACGCCTTGCTCCAGGTCTTGCTCCAGAAATCGAGTCACACGCTTGAATAATTGGAGAAATCATAGAAGTCATTTCTATCTCGTCGTGGTGAGCTCCAATTGCGTTACAAATTTCTGGGTGCTCTTTATATTTCTCAGCCAATTGCATACCCAAAATTGCGTGTGGTAATTCTGGATTATCATCTGGTACTTTACCTATATCATGTAGTAAACCAGCACGTTTAGCCATTTTTGCATTTAAACCCAATTCTGCTGCCATTGTAGCACAGAAATTAGCAACCTCACGAGAGTGGTGTAATAAATTTTGTCCGTAAGAAGAACGATAACGCATACGTCCAACCATTCTAATTAACTCTGGATGTAAACCGTGAATGCCTAAATCAATAACAGTACGCTCGCCAATTTCTACAATTTCATCTTCAATTTGCTTTTTAGTTTTAGCTACCACTTCTTCAATACGAGCCGGGTGGATACGACCATCTGTTACTAAACGGTGTAAAGCCAAACGAGCAATCTCTCTTCTAACTGGATCAAATCCTGATAAAATAATTGCTTCAGGTGTATCATCTACAATGATTTCTATTCCTGTTGCTGCTTCTAAAGCACGTATATTCCTACCCTCTCTACCAATAACACGTCCTTTAATTTCATCACTATCAATATGGAAAATAGATACTGAGTTTTCTATTGCAGCCTCTGCAGCAGTACGCTGAATAGTTTGAATTACTACTTTTTTTGCTTCTTTACTTGCTGTTAATTTAGCTTCATCTACAATGTCTTTTACCTGCATCATAGCTTGAGAACGTGCTTCAGATTTCATGTTCTCTACCAATTGATTCTTCGCTTCCTCTGCACTTAGACCCGCAATAGTTTCTAATTGTTGTACGTGTTGATTTTTTAAAACATCTACTTCTTCCTGTTTTTTAATTGCAATAGCAGTTTGTTTTTCTAAGTTAACTTTGTGTGCATCTAATTCTTGCTCTTTGCGATTCATGTTTTCCAACTTCTGGTTAAGCGATTGCTCTTTTTGCTTAACACTATTCTCACGTTGGTTCACTTCATTATTTCTTGCATTTACTTGTTGCTCATGCTCTGCTTTCATTTGCAAAAACTTTTCCTTTGCTTCAAGTAATCTATCTTTCTTTAATATCTCTGCGTTGCTTTCTGCATCTTTAAGTATCTTCTTTGCTTTACTTTGTGCCGCTATTTCTTGCTGTTTTAACAAGTTGCGCAACAGGTATCTACCAATTACAATACCAACAACTAAGCTGGCAAGTATGCATCCCGTTATTCCTAAAATCTCCATTTTGTTTTATATAAAAAAACCGTAACTAAATTATTATGTCGCATGCACCTAACCCTTTATTCCCAGCAAAGCTGATAAATAAATTAATTAGCAAATATTGAAACATAAAAATTTAGCCACGGCTAAATTTTATTAGCTATTATAGTTTATTTAATGAAAAACATTAAGCAAACTAATTATAAAGAACGTTATTTAGCGAAAAATCCGTTTAATAAACTATCCAATTCCTCAACTTTTTCGGCAACTGCAGTATCTTGGTTCTGCACTTTATGCTCTGTTCTTAAAACGGCTGTTGCATAATGCAATACCGCCATAGAAAGCAAATCTTGTTTATCTCTAACCGCATAATTTTCTTGGTAGTCTTTTATACGTTCATTAATAATCTTAGCCGCCCGTCTTACAATTTCCTCTTCTTCCATATTCACCTTTAAAGGGTAAATACGGTCAGAAATAGTTATTTTAATCGAGATTTCTCCCATTTTTAGCTTAGTTTCAATTATTTATGTTACCTATTTTTTAAGCAACACTACACACTTATCAATCTCCCGCACAAATTCGTTAATTTTTTGCTTTATATCAAGTGTCTTTTCACTTGTTCCTTCAATACTCTTTGCTAATTTAAGTACTCTTAACTTTTCATCGAGATCTGTATGCTTTATTTTTGCAGCATTTAATGCCTCTTTTGTTTGCTGATTTTCTAATTTTAATAAATCATTTTCTTCTTGCAACGCACTACAAAGCTCAATTAAACGAGCCGTTTTTTGTAATACATTATTTAATTGATCAGCAACCGAAGACATTATTAAAATTATATTTACCTATTTTTAGATTATTTTCTTATTTCTGCTTTTGCAGTTTGGGCTAAGTTAACTATAATCTTTTGCATAATGGCATCAATTTGTTTATCGGTTAAAGTTTGTTCTTCATCCTGTAAAGTGAAATTTAGCGCATAAGATTTTTTCCCAGCAGGTAATTTATCACCTTGATACACATCAAATACCTGTATGTTTTTAATTAGTTTTTTCTCTGTTTTAAATGCAATTCCTTTCAACTCATCAAAAGTAACTTGCTCATTAACCAACATTGATAAATCTCTTCGCACTGCCGGATATTTTGACACTTCTTTGTTTATAATCTTATTTTTACGAATAACATCTAACAATAAAGCCCAGTCAAAATCTGCATAAAATACATCTTTATCTAAATCAGCTTGTTTCCTATCTGCTGCTGTTGCCGCTCCAAAAGAAACCAAAGTCTTATCTCCCCTAAAATAGGTTAAGCCATAGGTGAAGTTTTCATCCTTGACTTCATTAACCTGATAATTAGTGATACCTAAACGACCAATTATCGCATCAACTGTTGCTTTCAAATTGTAAAATGTTGATGGTGTAGTTGCGTGGTTCCATTGTTCACTTTGTTTTGCGCCGCTAATTAAAATTAATAAACGTGGACGTTCTACATATTTAGAATCAATGTGATGATATGTTTTACCAAATTCATAAAGCTTTAAATCAGAATTTTTACGATTCTGATTATATGCTACACTTTCTAAAGCAGGCTGTAATAAACTTTGGCGCATTACATTTAAATCTGAACTTAACGGATTTAAAATTTGTACTGCCTCATCAGGATTTTTTGAAAAAGCCGAACGAGTTAGCGAATTACACCAAATTTCTAAAAACCCATTTGCAGTTAACATATCTGCGATTAGATTTTGTACATTTTCTTTATTCGGCTTCGCTGTATAAGCCAAAGATGCATTTACTTTAGTAGGAATATGAATATTGTTGTAACCATAAATACGCAAAACTTCTTCAGTAATATCGCATTCGCGAGTTACATCTACTTTATACGCTGGCACTTTTAAACTTAAACCTTGTTCGGTTTCCTTAACCACTTCAATCCCTAATGCTACAATAATTGCTTTAATTTCTGCAGCAGGAATATCCTGACCAATTAGTTTTACAATATTTGAATAATTAACTTCAACATCAAAAGGATTTGACTTTACAGGATAGTTATCTGAAATTGATGAAGAAATTTTTCCACCTGCAATTTCTTGAATTAATAATGCAGCACGTTTTAATGCAAAAACTGTAATTTCTGGATCTGTACCACGCTCAAATCTAAAAGATGCATCTGTTTTTAGGTTATGTCTTTTAGAAGTTTTACGCACTGAAACTGAATTAAAATAAGCGCTTTCTAAGAAAATATTTGTGGTTTTGTCGCTTACTCCAGAAGTTTTTCCACCAAATACACCAGCAATACACAATGGTTTTTCAGCATCGCAAATCATTAAATCATCTGCAGAAAGTTTGCGTTCTACATCATCTAGCGTTATAAACGGAGTTCCCTCTGGGCATTTTTTAACAATAACTTGTTTGCCTTTAATTTGGTCCGCATCAAATGCATGTAAAGGTTGTCCCAATTCATGCAACACGTAATTCGTAATATCAACAATATTATTAATTGGACGAATACCAATAACTTTCAATTTATCTTTTAACCAATCTGGCGATGATTTTACAGTTACACCCGTAATGCTTACACTGCTATAACGAGGACAAGCTACTGTATCTTCAACCTTAACTTCAATTTTTAAATCTTCATTCTCAGTTTTAAAATTTGAAACATCTGGTAGTTGATAAGAAGTTCGCAAATAAGCAGCTAAATCTCTAGCTACGCCTAAATGTGACGCCGCATCTGCTCTGTTTGGTGTTAAACCAATTTCAAACATAAAATCGTCATCCATTTTGAAATAAGACTTTGCAGCAATACCGATTTCAGTATTTTCTGGCAAAACCATAATTCCATCGTGAGATGTACCTAAACCGATTTCATCTTCTGCACAAATCATCCCTTCAGAAACCTCTCCCCTAATTTTAGATTTATTTATTTTAAACGGTTCACCTTCGTTTGGATAAACTGTTGTACCAACTGTAGCTACAACTACTTTCTGATTAGCAGCGACATTTGGCGCACCACATACAATTTGCAATAATTCGCCAGTACCTACATCAACTTTTGTTACACGTAAACGATCTGCATTTGGGTGCTGAACACACTCTACTACATGACCAATAACTAACCCTTCTAATCCACCTACAATGGGCTGAACTTTTTCCAAGCTTTCTACCTCTAAACCTATATCGGTTAAGATTAAAGAAATTTCTTGTGGAGTTTTATCAGTTTGTATAAATTGTTTAAGCCAACTATATGATATTTTCATTTTATATAATATAAGATGTGACGTTAAATTTGAGATAAAATCAAAAATATTGAGCCAACAAATTTGTAAAACGCAAAGATATTATTTATAGCGGAAAGCTAAAGCTACAAAGCAAACAAAATGGCCTTTGTTTTGTATATAATAAATCATAAGTTAACTTAATAACATAACGATGAAATTCCTCAGCATGCTAATCATTATTTGTCTGTACTTTTCTTTGGCAAATGCACAGGTGATTAACTATAAATCAATAAAGGGTACATGGGAATATGAAAGCCCAAAAAAGAAAAATAAATTGACTTACAAATTTGATGTCGACAACAAGTTTATAAGCATATTGGAACGTAAAGGAAATGAGTTACAAACTGATGGAAGTTATGAAATTTATAAAACTGGAGATTTAGATCAACTAAAATTAACTACTCCTGATAAAGGAAGCGGTGTTCGTACATTAATTTTATACTATTTCATCAAACCTTTAGGCCCTGATACTATTAAAATTCAACATGTTAACGACAAACAAACGAATTGGTTAAGGGAAACACGAAAAAACACAATGACATTTATTAGAAAGAAGGAAAAAGTCAAAGAAGAAAAATCTAATTAGATCAAACAAAACTTGTTTAAAACATCAGCTTTGCAAAAACAGGTAAATGATCCGAGTAATAACGTTGATCTTTACTATTAGATAATACTGCGAATTTTTGCACTTTAAATGTCTTATTTTCCTAACATTAGAACTTAATGTTAGTGCATACTACCCAAACCACCTAATATTACAGCGCAAGCTCCTACACCGATCACTAACATAATTACAGAAATAATTAGCAGCCTTAATGCGGGTTTTAGAGGCTTGTTATTGGATGATTTAATAATAAGTTGAATCAAACTAATTAAAAATACAACTCCAGCCGCTATCCAATACAATAAACTTAAAACAACAACACCTTCCATAATCTAGTTTAAATTTAATTTTTCTCTAATCGCATCTATTTTATGATCACGATAAAAAATATTCATCGTTTCGAACGGAACAATCTTATACTTATCACTTACAATGTGAACACAAGATTTCTTTACAGCACGAACGTCAAAGTCTAAAGGATCCATAAAATTCATGATAATGATACGAAATAAATTATCATAGCTCAAATTATCAGATTTTACTCTAGGTAAACAGCACATTAATTCGCCAAATGTATCTTCTGCACAATCTACAGAAACTCCTGTGCTAAACAAGTTAAGCATATGCTCTTTTAATTTTTCATCGTGCTCAAAAACTATCGTGTTTTTAGAGTTGTTTAATAAATCTTCAGGATTAATTAAATGAGTCATAGGAATTACTTCATCACCAATTTTTAAAGCGTATGCCATACATAATGCGTCAGGATTGCAAGGTACCGGAATTAAATCTTGCGGAGTAAAGGTTGGATATTGTTCGTAGATTTTTCTCCGAACTTCTGTTAAAGTAATTCTTCCAGTTTGATCATTATAGTTATCATTTCTGCCGGCAACTTGAGTGGGCTGAAAAGTAACACCTCTAACGCATCTTTGTTTAAGTGCATATTCAATAATGTCACCAATTTCATGGTCATTTAAACCATTTTGAAGTGTAACAACCAATGTTGTAGATACATTAAATTTATTAAGATTATAAATTGCTTTTTTTCTTACCTGTGTTAAATCTTCACCTCTCAACCTTGTTAATACATCTGCGTTAAAACTATCAAACTGCAAATAGATTTCAAAATCAGGCATATATTTTGCCAATTTTTCAACGAAGTTGACATCTTTAGCAATACGAATTCCATTTGTATTCACCATTAAATGTTTAATGGGCTTTGTTTTTGCAATATCTAGAATTTCGAAGAATTGTGGATGGACTGTTGGTTCGCCACCAGAAAGTTGCACTACATCAGGTTCACCTTCATTAGCAACTACAACATCCATCATCTTTTCAATTTCCTCCAAAGTTCTATGTCTGCCATAATTAGGAGAAGACATTGCATAACAGGTTGGACAAGCTAGGTTACACCTATCTGTTACTTCAATTACTGTTAAACAAGAATGTTGTTCATGATCTGTACACAAACCACAATCATAAGGGCAACCGTAATGAACTTTTGTGTTAAACTTTAAAGGCATTTCAGATTGCTTATTATAGTTTCTAATTTGCTTATAGTATTCTATGTCATCAGCAATCATCACCTTAGTATCGCCATGCACTTTACAATGCTTAAGCATATAAACATTTGTATCTTGAAAAACAATCTTCGCATCACAAAGCAGTAAACATACTGGACACAAACTTTTAGTATAATCGTAATAAATATAATCTCTGGTATTGGCCATAGTTTACTTATAAGTTAAAATTGTTTTTATTAATCTAATGATGAATTTATAATAGTAAAATATAATAAAAATCGCCGACCAATGAATACTGCTTAAATTAAAAAATAATGGTTGGTATGGTTTGATATACTCAACTAAATATCTGTATAAAAAGTATAAAACCATAAAGAGTTTAAACCGATCTCCATTTATTAATCTTTTATTTTTAATGGCTTGAAATAATATAAAAAGTATAGTCAAATAGATCATTTCATAAAGTGCAACTGGATGCCTTTTCAAACCATCACCTAAATCCATTCCCATAAAAAAATTAGTCTTTATTCCATAGGTAGGCTCATCAACCCCCATTAAAAAACAACCAATCCTACCAATAAATAGGGCAACAAGAATTGGAACAACATATAAATCACCAGACGCTACCTTTACTCCAATAAATTTTTTAATAATTTCTACTCCAAATAAACCACCTAGCAAACCACCGACAATAGTTTTGCTTGCATACAAAGTCATAAATGTGAGGCCTTTTAATTGGTTTGGAGTTTCTAGTATGGCAATTAATCGAGAGCCTATCAAAGCACCAATCATCGCTCCTAGCATAATCCAAAGCCTATTCTCATCCGAAATTGGATCTTTAATATCTTTTTTTAGGTAATAATAAACTCGTATGCCAATAATAAAGGCTAAAGTTTCAAAAATGTAATGCCAATGGTAAAGTTTCCCATAAATTGTAAATTGTACAGGAAAATTTATCAAACTCAAAACTCCCATTAAAACATCAACCTTGCAAAAACTGGTAAATGATCCGAGTAATAACGTTGATCTTTACTGTCAGATAATACCGCGAATTTTTGCACTTTAAAAGTCTTATTTACAAAGATGTAGTCAATTTTATCCTTTAAAGGACTATCCCACTTAAACCCATTAAATGTGCCACTTGGTCCGTAAGGTGGTTCGATTGAAATTTCTTTGGCATCTGTCAAAAATGATTTAATTGTAGCAATCGCTTCAGTTTCTGGAGTTACATTTAAATCTCCTGTAAAAACCACAGGTAATTTTGGTGCAATTTCCTGAATTTTTCTTTTAATTAACTTCGCCGACTCAATTCTTGCCTGTACTCCAATGTGATCATAATGTGTATTAAAAACAATAAACTCTCTTTTATTCGATTTATCATACAACTTTACCCATGAACAAACTCTATTTAAAGCAGCATCCCAACCTTTGCTAGGTACATCTGGAGTAAGTGATAACCAAAAAGTTCCGCCGTCCTTTTTTACGAAACGATTTTTATTAAAATATACAGCAGAAAACTCACCTTTTCGTTTTCCATCATCTCTTCCAACTCCTACTACATCAAAATCTGTTTTGGCTAACAAATCATCAAATTGTTCTGGCAAAGCTTCCTGAACACACAAAATATCAGCATCGTAAAATTTGACCAACGCTTTAACATTATCTTTTCTGTTAGGCCAAGCGTTAATTCCATCAGATGCTACATTTAATCTGATATTATACGAAATTATATTTATGGGCTGATTTTTCTGTGCATTTGTTATCGATGTAATGGATACACATATTAATAGGAGTAAAAATGTTCTTTTCATCATATCACTAAATTACAAATAGAATGTTAAGTTAGTATAAACCTAGCGTGTTTCAAATTAATCCTTCATCTGCCATGCTTAAAAAAGAGTGATCGCTAATAATGAGATGATCATAAACTGTAATTTCTAAGGTTTTGCCAGCTTCAATTAATTGCTTTGTAATTTTAATATCAGCTCCACTGGCAGTTAAATTCCCAGAAGGATGATTATGCGCCAATACAATTGATGAGGCATTATGCTCTATCGCTACTTTAAAAATAATTTTCGGATCAACTACAGTTCCTGCTTGTCCGCCCTTACTAATAAAATGCTTACCAATTACAAAGTTGGCTCTACTAAGTAACAAAATCCAAAATTCTTCATGAGGCAGATCTGTAAGCTGCTGTTTAAGAATAAAATAAGCATCTTTTGAGGAAGTGATTTTTACTTGACCATTCTCCTCTGTTTCTTTCCGGCGCCTACCTAGTTCTAATGCGGCAACAATAGCAATAGCTTTTGCTTCACCAATTCCTTTAAATTTAGAAAGTTCTTTAACACTTAATTTCGCCAGTTTGGCTAAATCATTTTGATAAAAACTGAGTATTCTTTTACTTAAATCTACTGCAGTCTCGGTTCTACTTCCAGAGCCAATTAAAATTGCAATAAGCTCTGCATCAGTCAATTGTCTTCTACCTTGTAAAAGTAATTTCTCTCGTGGTCTATCTGCTTCTGCCCAAGCTTTAATCCCTAATTTTTGATCGTAATTATCCATCCCATTTCTAATTATAGTTCGTAAAAATTTTTAGGGATGAATAAGTTAAATATAGAAATTAATCTTTGTAGTCTATCAATTTTTAGACATAAAAAAACGGCATAACTTGTGATTACCCCGTTTCAATATCAAGAAAAATACTTACTATTTTAAACCGTTAACGAATTTCGTTAATTTAGATTTATTGTTAGCAGCTTTATTTTTGTGAATTACATTTTTCTTAGCTAAACGATCTAACATAGAAATTACTTTAGGTAATAACTCAGCACCAGTTTTTTTATCTTCAGCAGCACGTAATCTTTTGATGAATGTACGTGTAGTTTTTGCTTGATATCTGTTACGTAGACGTTTTGTAGCGTTTGCTCTAATTCTTTTTAAAGACGATTTATGATTTGCCATTATTGTTTAGCCTTTTATATCTTCTGTGTTAACTATTTTTCGGACTGCAAATATAGAGTTTATGTTTCTAAAATACAAAATGCTTTTGAAAATAATTTTATAATTCATTCCATTTATTTAAAAATTAGGTTTGCAATATAAAAATGGATGCTTAGTGCTGATTAATTTTTCTTGCATATCAGTTAAAATGACCGACTTATATATTTAAAATTTGAAAAACTCTTTCATTAAAAGGGTAAAATGCTATTTTTGAAAAAAACATCAGCTTAGTGAAAAAACGCATCGCAATTTTTGCTTCAGGATCAGGGTCGAATGCCCAAAAATTAATGGAACACTTTAAACGCAACACAGAGGTGGAAGTTGCTTTAGTGTTAACCAACAATCCTGATGCCTATGTTTTACAACGTGCTGATAGTTTTGAAATCCCTTCTCATATTTTTGACAAACACGAATTCTACAAAACCGACAACATTATTGATCTCTTAAAAAATTTAGATATTGATTTAATTGTATTGGCGGGCTTTTTATGGTTAATCCCTAAAAATTTGTTACATGAATATCCTGGACGAATTATAAATATACACCCTGCCATTTTACCAAAATTTGGTGGAAAAGGAATGTATGGAGATTTTGTACATAAAGCCGTAATAGAAGCTAAGGAACCAGAAGGTGGAATTACGATCCACTATGTGAATGAAAATTATGATGAGGGTGAATATATTTACCAAGCAAAATATCGCATTGACAAAGGTGACAACTTAGAAATGGTAAAATTTAAAGGACAACAATTAGAACACTTGCATTATCCACGTGTTGTAGAAAGTATCATTAAGAAGATTAAGAAGTAGTAAAATAGTCAGGAAGACGGAAAGTCCAAAAGATAAGTGGCTAAATCAGTTGAATAAAACGCATCCTTCCTCATACATTTTACATCTTCCATTATAGCTTGATTTTTATTCAAAAAACCCTCTTTAAAAAACGTTCGTTTTCCTTACCTTTGCGGCTTAAAATAATACCTCAATGAGCCAACCAGTTAAGATTAAAAACGCTTTAATTTCAGTTTATTACAAAGATGGTTTAGCACCTCTTGTTCAATATTTAGCCCAACAGGGCGTAACCCTATTTTCGACAGGTGGTACAGAGCAATTTATTAAGGATTTAGGCCTCCCAGTAACTGCTGTTGAAGATTTAACCGGTTATCCTTCTATTTTGGGTGGTCGTGTAAAAACATTACACCCGAAAGTTTTTGGTGGAATTTTGAACCGTAGAAATTTAACTGGCGATCAAAATCAAATTGCTGAATACGAAATTCCAGAAATTGATTTAGTGATTGTAGATCTTTACCCGTTCGAAGAGACTGTAAAAGCTGGCGGAACAGATACAGAAATTATTGAGAAAATAGATATTGGTGGTATTTCATTAATTCGTGCTGCCGCGAAAAACTTTAATGATGTAGTTATTATTGCATCTAAAGATGATTACGGAAATTTATTAGAAGAATTACAAGCTCAAGACTGCGCTACAACTTTAGCTCAACGTAAATCGTATGCTAAAAAAGCTTTTCATACCTCTTCACATTATGATACAGCTATTTTCAATTATTTTAATGCAGAAGAACCACTAAACGTTTTTAAACAAAGTGTCAAACAGGCACAAACATTACGTTATGGCGAAAATCCACATCAGCAAGGAACATTTTATGGTAACCTTGATGAAATGTTTACTAAATTGAATGGTAAAGAATTAAGCTATAATAATTTGGTTGATGTTGATGCAGCGGTTAGTTTGATTGATGAATTTACAGAACCAACTTTCGCCATTTTAAAACACACCAACGCTTGTGGTTTAGCATCAAGACCAACTGTTCTAGAAGCATGGAAAGATGCTTTAGCTTGCGATCCTGTTTCTGCTTTTGGAGGTGTTTTAATTACAAACAAAGAGGTTGATTTAGCAACGGCGCAAGAAATCAACAACTTGTTCTTTGAAGTTTTAATCGCTCCTTCTTATCAAACAGAAGCAGTAGAATTATTTAAAGCAAAGAAAAATAGAGTGATTTTACAGCGTAATGAGGTTGAATTGAGTAAAAAACAATTTAAAACTTTATTAAATGGCGTAATTGAACAAGATAAAGATTTAAGCCTTGAGGGTGCTGATCAAATGACAGTCGTTACAGAAAAAGCTCCAAGTGCAGCATCTATTCAAGATTTAATCTTTGCGAATAAAATTGTAAAACACACCAAATCAAATACCATCGTTTTTGTTAAGGACAATGTACTAATTTCAAGTGGAGTTGGACAAACTTCTAGAGTTGATGCCTTGAAACAAGCAGTTGTAAAAGCAGAAGCATTTGGATTTAGCTTAAAAGACGCTGTAATGGCGTCGGATGCGTTTTTCCCTTTCCCTGATTGTGTTGAATTGGCTGCTGACGCTGGAATTATTGCTGTTTTACAACCTGGCGGATCGATTAAAGATCAGGATTCTATCGACATGTGTAACGCAAAAGGTATTGCCATGGTTACCACGGGGGTTAGACATTTTAAGCACTAAGAAGTAGGTAAGTCAAGAAGACCGAAAGTCGGAAAGATTAAAGAATAAGGAGCAAAGAATAAACTCGTTCTTCGTCATTGCGAGGAACGAAGCAATCTTAAAGCGATTACTTTTTAAAAACTTTACAACCTTTACTATTTGCACATACCTAAATAAAATAAACGTGATTGAACGAATGCCATTCTTCATGGCAGTAGGGAAAGCGGGACTGAAAAAACCGATAAAAGTAGTTTATTGATTTTCAAATAATTTGAAAAAATAAATTAAGATATCACACTGTTTTTTTGAATTAAAATATAATAAAAAGACTATTTTTACATTTGATATAATACACATTAACTAGAATAAAATAATTACAAGATATAAATGGGTTTATTTAATTGGTTTACACAAGAGGTTGCTATAGATTTAGGCACCGCAAACACCCTCATCATACATAACGATAAAGTAGTAGTTGACGAACCTTCGATAGTTGCTTTTGATAGGCAAACAAACAAAATTATTGCAATTGGCCGTCAGGCGATGCAAATGGAAGGTAAAACACACGATAATATTAGAACAGTTAGACCTTTAAAAGATGGCGTAATTGCAGATTTTAATGCTGCAGAAGCGATGATTAAAGGAATGATTCGCATGTTAAATGGCGGTAAAGGATGGATGTTCCCATCATTAAGGATGGTAATTTGTATCCCAAGCGGGATTACTGAGGTTGAAAAACGTGCGGTTAGAGATAGTGCAGAAATTGCTGGCGCGAAAGAAGTTTACTTAATTCATGAACCAATGGCAGCTGCTGTAGGTATCGGAATTGACGTAGAGGAACCAATGGGAAATATGATTATCGATATTGGTGGTGGTACAACTGAGATTGCGGTTATCGCTTTATCGGGTATTGTTTGCGATCAATCAATTCGTGTTGCAGGAGATAATTTTGATAGCGATATTGTAAATTACATTCGTCGCCAACACAACATTATGATTGGTGATCGTACTGCGGAAAAGATAAAAATTGAAGTTGGTGCAGCTTTGCCAGAGTTAGCAGATCCACCTGCAGATTTTGCAGTACAAGGAAGAGATTTAATGACTGGTGTACCAAAACAAATTACTGTTTCTTACACTGAAATTGCGCACTGTTTAGATAAATCAATTTCTAAAATTGAAGAAGCAATTTTAAAAGCGCTAGAGATTACACCTCCAGAGCTTTCAGCTGATATTTACCAAACTGGTATTTATTTAACTGGCGGTGGTGCATTGTTACGTGGTTTAGATAAACGTGTTGCGGCTAAAACAAAATTACCAGTTCACGTTGCCGAAGATCCACTTCGTGCAGTAGTTCGTGGTACTGGTATCGCTTTAAAAAACATTGGTAATTTTAAATTTTTAATGCAATAAATTGAGTTACGGGTTATGAGTTAAAGGTTACAAGCCTAAACTCATAACTCATAACTCGCAATTCATAACCCAGAATGCGTAACCTTTGGATTTTCATAAACAGATATAACGCATTTTTCTATTTCATCATTTTCTTTACTGTTGGCATTGTCCTTACTTTAAAAAACAATGTGTTTCAACGTAGTGTTACTTTAAATTCTACAAATGAAGTGGTAGGTAGCGCTTATGAACGCTTAAATGTTTTAAAACGCTATTTAAATTTAGGACAAGTTAACGATAGTCTTGCTGTAGAAAATGCGAAACTTAAAACAGAACTGATTTCTTTAAAAAATATTGACAGCAATAAAACTATTGTTGTTAAGGACACTGTAAATCAACAACAATACACCTTACTTTCTGCCAAAGTAATTAAAAACTCTATTACCCAACGCAATAATATCATTACCATTAATAGAGGTAGTGATGATGGTATTGTAAAAGATATGGCTGTTATATCACCAAACAATGGGGTGGTTGGCTTTATTTTAAATGTTTCGCCACATTTGGCTACCATAAGATCTTTATTGCACAAAGAAACCCTAATAAGTGTAAATCTTAAAAAGAATAATGCATTTGGTTCATTGGTGTGGGGTGACGGAAATTTCGATTTTAGAAAAGCCTATGTGAAAGAAATACCAAATCATTTTAAAGTTAACGTTGGAGATACAATTGTGACTTCAGGGGCTGGTGGTTTTCCTAAGGGCATACAAGTTGGTAAAGTAAGTAAAACTCAAATAAGCACGGGAGATAGCTTTATGACGTTAGAAATTAATCTTTTTAACGATTTTAGCACTTTACAATATGTTTATATTATAAAAAATCGATTAGCAGAAGAACAAAAGACTTTAGAAACTCAGACTCCTAATGAACAGTAAAACTATTTTCATCAACATATTTAGATGGTTTGTACTTTTATTTGTGCAGGTTTTCTTATTACGCAATCTTAGTTTTTATAACCTCTCCACTCCTTTTATTTACATATTATTTATTTTGGTTCTTCCTTTCGGAATACCAAATTTATTACTCTTCATTATTGCTTTTGGTACAGGCTTAACATTAGATTCTTTTTATGATACTTTAGGTGTACACACAACAGCCTGTGTGGCATTAGCTTTTGTGAGGATTTTATTTATTTCTGTCAGCGTAAACCGCGATGCCTTTGATGAACCAGAACCATCCCTTGGCAATATGGGTTTTAAATGGTTTTCCATCTATGCCATTCTTTGTATTTTTGTACATCACTTTGTGGTATTCTTTTTAGAAGCATTTAAATTAAGTGAATTCTCTTACACTTTAGGCAGATGTGCTTTAAGTGTTATTTTTACACTATTTTTAGTTTTATTGGTCGAGTTTATCTTCCATAATAGAAAATCGAATTAATGGATCAATTGTTTAATAGAAAATATATTATACAAGGTTTATTTGTTTTGATTGCCCTAATTCTTTTAGGCAAGCTTTTTTATATGCAGGTAATTAGCGATAAATATTTTTTAAGCGCTAACAATAATGCACTTCGTAAAATCTATACATATCCAGCTAGGGGGGTAATTTTAGATCGTCATAATAACGTTTTAGCACAAAACCAACCCACATACGATTTATTAGTTACTCCAAATCAGGTTAAACCATTTGATACCTTATCACTTTGTAAGATCATCGGTATTGATATGGTACAGTTCAGGGAAAAGTTCCATAAAGCAATTGTACAATCCAGGTACCAAGAAACAATCTTTCAAAAATTAATACCTGTAGAAACTTACGCTTCTTTACAAGAGAAGATGTTTAATTATAGGGGTTTTAGTGTTAGAAAAAGAACTATTAGATATTATCCAGATAGTATTGCTGCTCAGTTTTTAGGTTTCATGAGAGAGGTTAATCCAACAGATATAGAAAAACATGCAGGTTACTATAAACCAGGAGATTATATCGGAAAAAGCGGCATTGAAAGAGAATATGAAACTGTATTACGCGGTACAAAAGGCGTTACTAATATGCTTTATAATGCGCATAATGTAGCGCAAGGGAGCTATGCAAATGGAAAGCTTGATTCGTTGGCTATTTCTGGAGATCAATTAACCTCAACAATTGATAGCAGAATACAAAAATTAGGGGAAGAATTATTAGCTAATAAAGTTGGAAGTATTGTGGCAATAGAACCCAGCACAGGAGAAATTTTAGCTTTTGTGAGCAGCCCTGGATATGATCCTAATAGATTAGTGGGAAATAAATTCAGTCCTAATTATCAAGAAATTTATGGCAATCCAAATCGACCTTTTGTGGTGAGGCCAATTCAAGGCGGATATAGTCCGGGTTCAGCTTTCAAACCTCTAGATGCTTTAATTGCATTAAGTGAAGGTGTTGTAGATCCCAACACAACATTTAATTGCCCAGGATATTACATTGCCGGAAATAGAAGATTTAAGTGTGAGCACGTTGATGGAAATATTAGTCTACGTCGAGGAATTGCTCGTTCATGCAATACTTATTTTTATAATATTTTCGCAAAACTGATGACAAAAAATGGCAGTTCGTATGCTAAACAACATATCACATACGAAGATTGGCAAAATAAGGTTAGAAAATTTGGCATTGGCGATACATTAGGAATTGATTTCCCTGGGGAAAAAGCATACAAGTTATATAGAGCTGCAGATTACGATAAATTACACCGTGGTAAATATTGGGGTAATACCTCTATTATGTCTGTAGCTATTGGCCAAGGAGAAATTAACACTACACCTCTACAAATGGCAAATATCATGGCAATTATTGCCAATAGAGGCTATTACTTAAAACCGCATGTAGTTAAAGCTATTGGAAATGGAAAAAGCATTGCTCCCAGATATAAAGAAAAACATTCAGTAGGCATTGATCCTCGTTATTTTGAGCCAGTAATAGATGGTATGGAAGATGCTGTAAACCAATCATGGGGTACAGCGACAGAATCGAGATTGCAGAATATCATTATGTGCGGAAAAACAGGAACAGTGCAGAATAGCAGGGGTAAAAATCACTCCGTATTTATTGGCTTTGCCCCTAGAGATAATCCAAAAATTGCCATTGCTGTAATTGTCGAAAATGGTGGTTATGGTGGGGCATATGCAGCACCAATTGCAAGTTATTTAACTGAAAAATATTTAACAGATTCCCTATCAGGAAGAAGAATAAATGGCAGTACAATAGAAATGTATAAAGAAGCTAATTTATTACCTGTATTTACAACCAAACCCTTAATTAAGCCACTTAGTAAACCAGATAGTTTAAAAAAAACTGACAGTCTGAAAAAGACTATACCAGTAAAAACAAAAGTTGCTCAAAATCAACCTAATAAATTAGCTATTAAACCAAAAGACAATGCAACATCAAAGTAATCGGTTTTTCTTTAATGTAGATTGGATAACAATATTAATTTATGTGGCATTGTGTGCTATTGGCTTTTTGAACATCTACTCTGTAAAATTCAATCCTGATAAATCGGAAGCTTTTAGTTTTGCCGCAGAATATGGAAAACAACTAATCTTTATCATTACAGGTTTAGTATTAGGCTTATCCATTCTTTTATTTGATGCCAAATTTTTTAGTGTATTTGCTCCAGTTATATATGGTGTAACCATTGTTCTATTATTAATTGTGTTAGTAATAGGCAGAAATGTTGGTGGTAATCAGGCTTGGATTCCCATAGGTTCATTTAGATTACAGCCTTCAGAGTTTGCCAAATTTGGAACAGCTTTACTTTTGGCCAGATATATAAGCTCCTTTAACCTTAAACTTAATTCCTTAAAACCAATTCTTATATCTGCTGCAATTATTATATTACCAATGACATTAATTATGTTGCAGCCAGACGCAGGTTCTATGTTGGTATTTTTATCTTTTATGTTTCCATTGTACAGAGAAGGCTTACCTGGCAATTTATTAATTATATTCTGGGGAGCTGTTTTACTCTTTATTCTTAATCTTTTCTTATCTCCTTATCTACTCATTTCTGCTATTTTATTAATTGGTGCTTTATTTATTTACACAAATAGAAAAAGACAGCAAAAGATGATTAGTATTGGCATCATTACATTAATTGCAGTTGCATATCTATTTGTTGCTAAATTTATGTTTAACAATGTTTTACAACCGCACCAACGTACACGTATTGAATTAATCCTTGGTTTATCGAAAGATAATAAAGGTGCTGGCTACAATGTTATACAATCCAAAATTGCGATAGGTTCTGGACAAGCTACAGGGAGAGGATTTTTACAAGGCACACAAACAAAATTAAAATATGTACCTGCTCAAAGTACTGATTTTATTTTTTCAACCATTGGTGAAGAATGGGGTTTCGTAGGTTGCTTCGTCGTAATTGGACTTTATATTTTTTTACTTTTAAGAATCGTGAATATTGCGGAACGACAACGTTCGTCTTTCTCTAGGATTTATGGCTATTGTATTGCCTGCATCTTCTTCTTTCACGTATTTATTAATATAGGAATGGCTATTGGTATAATGCCAGTAATTGGCATTCCATTACCTTTTATTAGTTACGGCGGATCATCTTTGTGGAGTTTTACAATTTTGTTATTTATTTTCTTAAAACTCGATTCAAATAGAATGGGTTTTATTTAAAACGTTGATTTAACAATTCGTAAAATTTATCAACCGTTGTTTGCTTTTCTGCCCAATTATTTTTGACAGCATAATTGTTTTTAAAGAAATTATCTGCAGCTTCAAAATTTGGTAGTTTGTTGGCTAAATCAATTGCTTCTGCATAAGCTAAATTATATCCATTAAATAAATCTTTAATATAAAGTAATTTATCGTTTAAGTTAATTGCCTGTTTTAAATCAGTAATACCTGTTGTCGAAGTAGAATTTAAGTTAGCTGCCGATCTGTTTGCCAATAAATCATTTAATGTTGGTTTGAAATTTGGATCTTCTACTAGTTCACTTTTGTCTAAAGTAACTTCTAGGGTTGGAGCTTCTTCTAGTTTTAGATCATTCGGTGTTATGATAAAATCCTCATTTTTTTTGACTAAAAATGGTTCAGGCCCAATTTCATCTTCATCAGTATCTATAATTTCTTCTATAGGATCTTCTCTGAGCTTTTTCTTTTGCGCTAAAATACGTTCTTCTTCCTCACTTAAAGGCCTATTAAAAATTTCATCAACACTCTTCTCCTCAAAATCAAATTTTTCATCTGCGTTTGAATTTTCTTCATGGATGAAACTATCTAGTGAAAATTGCCTATTGTCCATTTCCCCTACATCTTCAGTTGTTTCATACTCAGAGTGGTCATTTAAAATAAACTCAAATTTAGCAGGTTCATCATCTAATTTAAAAACCTCAGCTTCTATCTCTTCAAAATTCGGAGTTTGCTTTTCTTCTATAATTGGTTCCGAATCTTTAATTTGATCTTCAAAAGTTATTTCCTCAACTTGTTGCTCATCCTGAATGTTATCTCCTTCAGCTTCGGTTATATTTTCAGCTATTTCTTGATTTTCACTAGCAGGCGCTAAAGCAATAGGCGCTTGTTGGCCTAGACTTATTTTTTTGATGATTTGAACATGGTCTGCTAGGAAATTTGCATTGGCATGAAAAAGCTCCAATTCTAACTCATTGAGTTGTTGTGGGTTTTGTGCTAAAAATTGATATTGTTCATTCAATTCATTTAATATCAATCCTAATTTCCTAAAAAGATCTTCTTGCTTCATCATAACTGTGTAAACGAAAAAATGGGCGATTTATGTTAATAAATGACAGTCAAAAGTACTATAAAATTCTTTTATATTTGGCTAAAATACCTTTACAAATGTTATTCAGCGAGCAAAATTTTAGAAGAGGAGAATTTTGTGGAAGCATCGAAGTAATTTGCGGCTCCATGTTCTCAGGCAAAACAGAAGAATTAATTAGAAGACTTAAAAGAGCTCAAATTGCAAAGCTGAATGTAGAAATATTTAAACCTAAAACTGATACCCGCTATGATGAAACTGCAGTGGTTTCTCATGATTTAAACTCCATACAATCTACTCCTGTAGATAGTTCATCTGCTATTTTATTATTAGGCGCTAACACACAAGTGGTGGGTATAGACGAAGCACAATTTTTTGACGAAAACTTACCTGAAGTGTGCAACAAACTTGCTCTAAAAGGAATTAGAGTGATTATTGCTGGTTTAGACATGGATTTTTTAGGCAAGCCATTTGGCCCTATGCCTGCCCTGTTAGCTATTGCAGAACATGTTACCAAAGTAAATGCAGTTTGCATGCGTTGCGGTAGTCCAGCAGTTTATTCATATCGTACTGTTGCTAATGATGCAAAGATTTTATTAGGAGAAAAAGACAGTTACGAACCTCGTTGCCGAGCTTGCTACAATGCACTTGGCTAAAACTGTCGTCTTTACACCTTTAAAATGTCTTATCACACCTCTTGTTTTAAGTATTAATTACTGAACTTTAGTTTATTAATTAAAACGAAAAATTATGACAAAAGATATTTGGGTAAATTTACCTGTAGCCAATATTTCAAAATCTGTAGATTTTTTTAAGAAATTAGGATTTAAAGCCAACGAAAGATTTCCTTTTACTGAGACAATGGCTTCCTTTTTTATTGGAGAAAAAAATTTCGTGATGATGTTATTCACTAATTCAGTTATAGAAGGTTTTTGTGGAAATAAAATTTCAGACACTTCAAAAGGTACCGAAGTGTTATTCTCTATTGATGCAGAAAGCCCTCAGGAAGTAGATCAAATGCTACAAAAAGCAGAAGATGCTGGAGGTAAAATTTATGCAAACGGTGGGGAAAAAGATGGTTGGATGTATGGGGGTGGCTTTATTGATCTAGATGGACACAGATGGAATGTGCTACATATGGACTTTAGCAAAATGAGTAAATAATTTTAATCTTTTTAATATGGACTTTAAAATTGAAATTAATGCGCCAAAAGAAAAAGTATGGGATGTACTTTGGGGTGAAAAAACATATCCAATGTGGACTGCTGCTTTTGGTAAAGGATCTAGAGTAGAAACCGATTGGAAAAAAGGAAGCAAAGCTTTATTTCTAGGTAACGAAAATAGTGGTATGGTTTCTAGAATTGCTGAAAATATACCGAACGAATACATGTCAATTGAACATTTGGGGATGATTATGAACGGTATTGAAGATTATGAAAGTGAAGAGGTAAAGAAATGGGCAGGCGCCAAAGAGAATTATACATTAAAAGATGTAGATGGTAAAACAGAATTATACGTCTTTATGGAAATGGATGATTCTGAAGCTAATAAAGCAATGATTGAAATGTTTGCAGGAATGTGGCCTAAAGCCTTAGCAAATGTAAAATCATTAGCAGAACAGGATGAAATCATTCCTCCAGTAGTGGTATAAAAATTTTCAATCTATTTGTTTATTCTGATTTTAGTTTTTTGAACATTGTAAACTATTGATTTAGAGCATAAAAAGTATTTAAAAAAATTTACAAGAAAAGAAAAATGAAAAAATGTTGGTAGCTTTAAAAAAAGACACTACATTTGCAATCCCAAACGGGAAGTAGGTACGGTAGCTCAGTCGGTAGAGCAATGGACTGAAAATCCATGTGTCGCCGGTTCGATCCCGGCCCATACCACTTTAAAACCTCAGAGCAATCTGGGGTTTTTTGTTTTAAGAGGGTTTTTAGTGAAATTTAAAAATCTAATTAGATTGGTATTTAAAGTTTTAGTCTTGTAATTATTCATATCCATTCTAAATTTTTGATTTTATGCATGCATAATAAATTTTTTAATGCTAAATATTTTAACTTAGCTAAACCATTACAGCAAATAAACTATGGCATCACAAATAATATTCTTAATTCTTACACTTGCAGGAGTTGCATTATTTACCTTCAACGCCCGTAAAGTAATTCGCAATATTAAAATAGGTAAACCTCAAAATCGTACAGATCAGCCTGCAAAAAGATTTGCAACCATGCTTAAAGTTGCTTTCGGTCAAACCAAAATGGCAGTTAGACCAGTACCTTTTATATTGCATTTAGTGGTTTATTTAGGTTTCGTAATTATCAATCTTGAGGTTTTAGAGATTATGATTGATGGTATTTTTGGTACTCATCGCATATTTGCTGGCTTAGGCGGTTTTTACAACTTTTTAATTGGTTCATTTGAACTCTTAGCTTTAGGTGTCTGGCTAGCTTGTGCTGTTTTTCTAATCAGAAGAAATGTATTGAAATTAAAACGCTTTAGTGGTGTAGAGATGAAATCATGGCCAAAATCTGATGCTAATTATATCTTAATTACAGAGATTTTATTAATGACTGCATTCTTACTCATGAATGCATCAGATGCTAAATTACAGGCGTTAGGGGAAGGTCATTATATAAATGCTGGGGCATTTCCTGTGAGTGCTTATTTACAAGGCTTATTACCTACCTCGGCAAGTAGTTTAATCTTGGTTGAAAGAATATGTTGGTGGTTTCACATTGTTGGAATTTTTGCTTTTCTTAATTATCTACCCTATTCGAAACATTTTCATATACTTTTTGCATTTCCAAATACGTATTTTTCTAATTTGGAACCAAAAGGCGAATTTACAAATATGGCAAGCGTTACTAATGAAGTAAAAGCAATGCTTGATCCTTCTTTTGTGCCTGCAGAAACTGCTCCTGGTAAATTTGGAGCTAAAGATGTACATGATTTAACTTGGGTAAATTTAATGAATGCCTACACCTGTACAGAATGTGGTCGTTGTACTTCAGTGTGTCCAGCTAACATTACAGGCAAATTATTATCACCTCGAAAAATTATGATGGATACCCGCGATCGTTTAGAAGAAGTAGGTAAAAACATAGATAAACATGGTGCTGATCATCAAGATGGAAAATCTTTATTAGATGATTATATCAGTCGTGAAGAAATTTGGGCGTGTACAAGTTGTAACGCTTGTACAGAAGCTTGTCCTATTAATATTGATCCATTAGCTATAATTGTAGAGCTACGTAGATTTGCTGTAATGGAAGAATCTGTTGCTCCAGCAAGTATTAATGCAATGTTAGGAAACGTAGAAAATAATGGAGCGCCATGGAAATATTCTCCAGCAGATCGTTTAAATTGGGCGCAAGAAGGATAATTAAGATTAAGGAAGTTCAAGTTTTAACGACTTGGCACTAAAACTAAATACTAAAATGGAATTTAAAGTACCAACAATGGCCGAATTAATGGCTATGGGCGAAGAGCCTGAAATATTATTCTGGGTAGGATGTGCTGGAAGTTACGATGAAAGAGCACAAAAAATCACACGTGATATTTGCAAGATTTTACATCATGTAGGCATTAAATATGCCGTGTTGGGAACAGAAGAAAGCTGCACTGGAGATCCGGCTAAAAGGGCAGGAAATGAATTCTTATTCCAAATGCAAGCCATGACTAATATCGAGGTATTGAATGGCTATAACATCAAAAAAATTGTAACAGGCTGCCCTCATTGCTTTAATTCCATTAAAAATGAATACCCTGGTTTAGGTGGTACATACGAAGTAATACACCATACTCAATTAATACAAGACTTGATTAATGAAGGTAAGCTCAAAGCAGAAGGTGGCGAAAGTTTCAAAGGCCGTAAAATTACCTATCACGATCCGTGTTATTTAGGTAGGGGAAATGGAATTTATGAAGCTCCACGTAAAGCATTAGAAGTTTTAGATGCGCAATTGGTGGAGATGAAACGTTGCAAAAGCAATGGACTTTGTTGTGGTGCTGGCGGCGCTCAAATGTTTAAAGAACCGGAAAGAGGAAATAAAGATATCAACATAGAGAGAATTGAAGAAGCTTTAGAAACTCAACCACAAATTATAGCGGCCGGTTGCCCTTTCTGCATGACGATGTTAAGTGATGGTGTTAAGTTGAAGGATAAAGACCAAGAAGTTAAAGTTTTAGATATTGCAGAAATTACAGCAAAAGCAAATGGATTATAGGTTTTACTTATTACTTGCTACTAAAGTCTGATTTAACTTTTTAAAGTTTTCTGCCAACGCATTTAATTCTTCTACATCAATATTTTTTAACGGAATAACAACATAAGTACCCATAGAATCGATTTCTCCTCGACTATCGTTACGTGTTTGAATAATTACATCGTCATTTTTGGTGCGCAAATATAAATCACCTTTAGTGGAAGTCCCGTAATAATCCATTGTTTTAAAACGTGAGAGATTAAAAGCAAAATATTCTTCCTTTCCATTCACAAAAACCTTCCTATAGCGACAAAAACCAGTGTTAGTAACATTTATTTCATACCGCTTTACTTCCTGATTTTGTCCATCCTTATCGTAATATTTTGTGAGCACATTTTGGATAAAAACTGTGTTGTTTTCAGGCAAGTCAAATCCCGAAAAAACACAAAAAGCTAGGCAAACAGTAAAAGAAAACACAATTTTTAAGTTCAATGTAAACTTTTTCATCAGAAGGACGTTTTTAGAAGAGTAAATTAAATAAAATGATAAATTTGGAACATGATTTTTTCTCCACATTCTAAAGTTTGGATTTACCAAAGTAATCGTGAGTTTACAGCAGCGGAAGCTGAAGAAATACAGCAAAAATTGGATGTTTTTACAGCCCAATGGAAAGCGCATGGTCATCAGCTCAAAGCAAAAGCAGAAATCCCTTACAACTTTTTCATTGTTTTAATTGTAGATCAAGATTCAGCCTCAGCAACTGGCTGTTCTATAGATTCATCTGTTCGCGTCATTAAAGAGATTGAAAATACATATGGTGTTGATTTATTTGATCGATTTAATATGGCTTATAAATTAAATGATCAGATCTACTTAAATACCAAAGAAGATTTTGAGACTTTAATTACCATCAAAAAAATTGGACCACAGACTATCGTATTTAACAACATGGTGCAAACTTTAGCAGAGTATGAAGAGAAATGGGAAGTTCCATTAGAAAACAGTTGGCATAAGTCGATATTTGCAGAACAGCTAGAAAGTTAATCAAATCGTTATTTCATAGGAAAAATCAGTAGGTGTCAATACTACACGTCCTAATGAGCAACACAAACTTTAAAAGGTTTAATTTGTTATCTTTAATAACATCAAACCCCATCTATGTCTCGCTGGCTCAAAATTTCTCTTAAAATACTTGCTTCTATATTTATCTTAATCATATTTGTATGGCTAGGGGCGGCTTATTACATCAATCATAATAACAAAGCTATTTTGGGCACAATCCTAAATCAACTAAATGCCAATGTAAATGGTAAAATTGATGTTGAGAGTATGGAAACTACATTATTAAAGGGATTTCCAGGCGTATCTGTTTCTCTTAAAAAAGTCCAACTCAGAGATAGTTTATGGATAAAGCATAAACACGAACTATTGAATGCGAAAGACATTGATGTCTCTCTAAATATTTTTTCACTTCTTACGGGAAGCATCAAAATCAACAAAATAGGGATTAATAACGCTGCTGTTTATTTGTATACTGATAGTACTGGATATAGTAATACGAGCATGTTTAAATCTAAAAAAGATGTAAAGCCTACCGAACAAAAATCTTCAAATGCTTTTGAGATCAAACGAGTTGATTTTAATAACGTTAATTTAATTGTAGATAATCAAAAGCGATTTAAGCTTTTTCATTTTATAATAGACGACCTTGAAGGAAAAATAAATTATCCAGACTCTGGATGGAACGGAAATTTGAAACTAAATACAACAATTAAAAGTTTTGCTTTTAACACGAAAAAAGGAAGTTTCTTGAAAGACAAAACATTAAAAGGTACTTTAATTGCACATTACAACAACAAAAGTAAGGTTGTTACTATTGACCAAGAAAAACTAAACATTGGCGAAGATGAATTTTTTATTGGTGCTAAAATAGACCTCGCAAAAAACGATTCTGCATTTTCTATTGATATTAGAGTAGATAAAATTTTATACAAAGACATCGCCTTATTATTGTCACCTAATATTTCATCTAAACTTTTGAAATTTGCAATTGATGAACCCATTGCGGTCACTGGCCACATTATAGATGATGGTAGTAAAAGTGGGAAAGATCCTTTAATTAATGTTCGAATGATTGTTAAAGACAACACAGTAACCATTCCTTCAGGGCAACTTACTAAATGCAATTTCACAGGAACATTTACCAATAAGGACACAGTCAATAAAGCCATAGGGGATGAAAACTCTGCCATTAAATTTTATAATTTAACTGGCGATTATTACAATGCACCACTAAAAGTTGATACTTTTTTAATAAGCAATTTAGCTAAACCCATTGCAACGGGTTTTGTAACCTCTCAATTTCCTTTAGAGAAATTAAATAGCTCTCTTGGTGGAGAAACTTTTAGTTTTAAAAAAGGAACTGCAGATGTTAGATTGTACTGTAAAGCAGATATTGATAACTTTAGATTTACCAAGCCTGTATTAACTGGAAATGTTGCTATTAAAGATGCAGACATTACCTATTTACCTCGCAATATGAAATTGGTAAATAGTTTTTTAGTTCTCAATTTTAATCAAAAAGACTTAAATATTACTGGAAGTAGATTTCAATTAGGAAAAAGTGTCCTGAATATGAATTGCTCAATTGAAAATTTCCTTAATTTCTATTATACTGCTCCTGAAAAGATACTAGTAAATTTAAAATTAAATAGCCCGCAATTATATTTAAGTGAATTTATGCCATTTTTAGGCACAAGAAAATCAGTAAAAAGAAAGTCAACGACTAAAAATTCCATAAAAGAAGTTTCAGACCAGTTAAGTGCAGTTTTGGAGGCAGCTAAAGTTCAAATCCAACTTAATGTAAATAAAGCGATTTATAATCGCTTTGTAGCTAATAACTTAAATTCAAATGTTTCTATGGTAGGCGATGGAATTTATTTCAATAAAATTAATGTTAGTCATGCAGGTGGAAATTTGAATTTAACTGGAAATATAAAACAGTCTGGCACTATCAATAAATTCACCATTAATTCGATCATTAGCAAAGTGAATGTGAAGGATTTCTTCTATGCATTTGAGAATTTCGGACAAACTTCCATTACTAATCAAAATATCAAAGGTTATTTATCTGCAAAAGTAAATGCAGTTGGAAGTATTACTGATAAAGGAAATATCGTTTCAAGATCTATGTATGGACAAGTTATTTTTAATTTAAATAACGCAGCACTAATTGGTTTTCAACCTTTAGAAAAGGTGCAGAAATTAGCATTTGCAAATAGAGATTTTTCTAATATAGCCATTGATAATTTAGATGGCATATTAACGCTAAACGGGGATAAAATTATAATTAGCCCTATGCAGTTTAATACCAGTGTATTAAACTTTAACATGAAAGGAATATATGCTTTAGGCTTAGGAACTGATATTGCAATGGATATTCCTCTAAGAAATCCTAAAAAGGATGAAAATATAACAGATAAGGCTGCTAAAGAACAAGCTCGGATGAAAGGCATTGTTTTACATCTAAAAGCAGTTGATGATGGTAAAGGCGGAATAAAAGTACGATGGAATAAGGATCACGATTAGTCATATCTTTTCCATCTAACATCAAAAGTCTAGTGGGCCTAACCTTTTCATATTTCTCATAATCAAATACTGACGATGTCTAATATAGCCTGTTGGTCTTTTAGGTGTCCATCGTAGTGGATTAGGAAAGCATGCTGCAATTAAGGATGCTTCACTTCGAGATAAATTACTACAGGATTTACCATAATATGCTTGTGAGGCAGCTTCTGCTCCATAAATACCGTCTCCCATTTCTATTACATTTAGATACACTTCTAAAATTCGCTCTTTACTCCACAATAATTCAATCAATAACGTAAAATAAGCTTCAAAACCTTTTCTAATGTATGATCTACCTGGCCAAAGAAACACATTTTTAGCAGTTTGCTGTGAGATAGTACTTCCGCCTTTTACCTTCTTGCCTTTAGCGTTACTTGCATATGCTTTTTCGATAGCTTTAATATCAAAACCCATATGTTGCAAAAAGAGTTGATCTTCGGCAGATACTGCAGCTCGTTTCATATTATCAGAAATATCTTCGAACTTAACCCATTTTTGAGCCATTTTTCTTGGTTTATTATCCGCTTTGCGTTCCCAGTTACGCTGTATCATTAATAAAGTAGTTGGTGGATTGATAAAGCGATAAGCTAAGACCCAAATTACACTTACAAGAAAAAACCATAACAACACTTTACCAGCAATTATGCTAATGCGTTTTAGCAAAGATTGTTTTTTTGAATTGGTGGATTTTGCTTTTCTTTTTGCCATTGGGATAAAGGTAATAAAAAGGATAAAGAGTTAGTATTGGGAATTAAGGAACATAAAAAAACCGTTCTTGAGTTTCAAGAACGGTTAAATTATTTTTGTTATCCTTCGACATCCTTAGGATGACAAATGCTTACTCAGCTACAACTTCGAAAGAAACTTTAACTTTCACTTCTTTGTGCAAGTTTAAGTTAGCAACATATTCGCCAACCATTTTAGGTTCAGTTTCGAAAGTAATACGACGACGATCTACATCAAAACCTTTAGCTTTTAATGCATCAGCAATCATAATAGTGTTTACAGCACCAAAAATCTTACCTGTTTCGCCAGCTTTAGCACCAATGCTTAATTTAACATCAGTTAAACGTTCAGCAATGCCCTCAGCATCTTTTTTAATTTTATCTTGTTTAAAAGCAGCTTGCTTTAAGTTTTCTGCCAATACTTTTTTAGCAGATGGTGTAGCCAATTGTCCAAAACCTTGTGGAATTAGATAATTACGACCGTACCCTGGTTTTACTGTAACGATATCATCTTTCTCACCTAGTGATTTGATATCTTGCTTTAAAATAATTTCCATCTCTCTGCGCTTATTTTAATTGGTCAGTAACGAAAGGTAACAAACCGATGTGACGTGCACGTTTAACCGCTTGAGCCACTTTACGTTGAAATTTCAATGAAGTACCAGTTAAACGGCGAGGTAAAATTTTACCTTGATCATTGATGAATTTTAACAAGAAGTTTGCGTCTTTGTAATCAATATATTTGATGCCATTTTTTCTAAAACGGCAATATTTTTTTCTGTTATCGTCCACTTTTGGAGCGGTAACATATTGTATTTGATCCTTTGCCATTATGCTCCAGCCTCCTCTTTCTTAGGTTTTTTGTTAAAAGCTCCACTGCGTTTTTTCTCGCTATAAGCAATCGCATGGCGATCTAATCTTACAGTTAAGAAACGTAAAACACGCTCGTCGCGTTTCAATTCTAACTCTAACTTGTTAATTAATTCCCCTTCAGCTTTGTATTCTGTAAGGTGGAAAAATCCGCTTGCTTTTTTTTCAATCGGATACGCTAATTTTCTCAAACCCCAATTATCTTCTGCGATAATTTCGGCTCCGCTATCAGTAATAATGCCTTTGAATTTAGCTAATGCCTCTTTCGCAACATCTTCTGACAACAACGGGGTAAGAACGATAACAGTTTCGTACTGATTCATCATTGTTTTTTAAAGTGATTTATAATTTATTTTCCTATAAGACGGGTTGTTCCAAAGGAATGCCCATTTTTTAGGAGGCACAAATGTAGTGAGATTATTCTTAAAATCAAAATGTTATAAAGAAAACATGTAGTCCTTAAGCTGTAAAGTTAGAAATCTGATAATGAATGCTTTTGAATTAATATTGTAACACCTTAACTCTATACTTACCCTTAAAATATTCTTGCATTTTAACCACTTCTTTATTCTTTTCAGTTAACCAAAATGTAGCATAACTATCTGGTGTGTATTTAATTTTAAGCAACCAACATTTCACCTTCATCTCACTATTTATGGCCAAATCCTCTTTGCCCACCACCTCATAGGTGTGGTAACTTGGCTTGACCTCATTTGGATCGAAAAATGAGATGTCGAATTTCTGACCTACTTTTTTAATTGGCAATAAAGCATAGGTTTCTAAATCTTGCTCCCAGCTTATAATTGGAATGGTTAATGCTACCTTCGTTTTCTTAGTTGCCATGTTATTTTTAATAGTGTCTGTTGGGATCATGAAACCATCACGAAAATCATGAGCAAAAACGCCACGCCCTTTATAATTTGCATAATGATAAATTGGCGCTAATGTTTTACGATCGCAGATGTTAATGATAGTAGCGAATGTGCTATCAGCATGCAGCCATTCCCATTTAAACTCTACCACTGGTTGTTGATGAAATGTAGTGAATTTAGTTGTTCTTTTCCAAATATCTCCAATACTTCTCTTCGCCATTAAAGAGTCAGTCATATAAACCAAATAAGTATGGGTTCCTTCTTTTAAATTTTGAAGTAATAACTTGTTATTTATAGCATTTACGGTGTCAACCTGAGCATTTACGCTTATACTTAATACTAAAAGTAGCAACGCAGATAGTAATTTTCTTTTCATATTTGGGTTTTTACTTTTAAGACTTAAAAGTTATGCCCATAGTTACAAAGTTGACCGAAAATGCTAATTAATTCTTTAGACAAGTACTTGCTACCTAATTAGACCGTCTTATTTAGCTAATTTATAGAGGTAAACAGCAAATCCGCCCATTAATTTCAAAAACGCAATTAGTCTTTCCATAGTAGGTATTATTTGAATACAAAAATCGGCATCTATCCTTAATAATTTATCCGTAGTACTACGTATTTTTAAAAAATACCTAAAACTAGGTAGGCCTGATATTGCTTTTACTAAACGGATTTTCCAACTCCGTCTTTTCAATTCAACTTTTCAACATTCAAGCATTTCATCATTCGAACATCCAACAAAAATTCCTATTTTCGTTGCGATGGAAAATTTTATTGTTTCGGCACGTAAATATCGTCCAGCTACGTTCGAAACTGTAGTTGGCCAACAGCATATTACGGGCACTTTACAAAATGCCATTAAAAATAATCAGTTAGCTCAGGCATTTTTGTTTTGCGGTCCACGTGGCGTTGGGAAAACTACTTGTGCCCGTATTTTAGCAAAAACAATTAACTGTACCAATCTGACACCTGAACAAGAAGCATGTGGAACTTGCGAAAGTTGCATTTCTTTTCAGACTGGACATTCTTTTAATTTCCATGAATTAGATGCCGCTTCTAACAACTCTGTTGATGACATTAGGAGTTTGATTGAACAAGTACGCATACCACCACAAGCAGGGAAATACAAAATTTATATTATTGATGAGGTTCATATGCTTTCTGCAAATGCGTTTAATGCATTCCTTAAAACATTAGAAGAACCTCCATCTTACGCTATTTTTATTTTAGCAACTACAGAGAAACATAAAATTTTACCGACGATTTTATCTCGTTGCCAGATTTTTGATTTCAATCGTATCCAAGTAGAAGACATTGCTAATCATTTAAACAAAATTGCTACAAGAGAAAATATCTCGGTAGATAGCGATGGTTTACATATCATTGCTCAAAAGGCAGACGGTGGTTTACGTGATGCGCTTTCTATGTTTGATCAGATTGTAAGTTATACCAACAAAAATTTAACCTACAAGGCAGTAATTGATAACCTGAATATTTTAGATTACGATTACTATTTTAAACTAGTTGATTTTTTAAGCAGTGGAGATGTAAGTCAGACTTTATTATTATTTAATGAAGTTTTAAATAATGGTTTTGACGGCAATAACTTCATCAATGGTTTGGCTAGTCACTTTAGAAATTTATTGGTAGGGAAAGATAGTCAAACGTTGCAATTGTTAGAGGTAAGTGAAAACATCAAGCAAAAATATTTAGCCCAAAGTAAATTAACTGACCTTAGTTTTATCTTAACAGCTTTAAATTTGGCTAACCAATGCGATTTAATTTACAAGAACAGTAAAAATCAGCGTTTGCAAGTCGAGTTAACGTTAATTAAAATGTGTCACATTCCATCAGTGATACAATTAGCGCAACAACCAAGAGCAACTGACCTAGATCAGGATAAAAAAAAAACTCCTAACAAATTAGAAAGTCAGGAAGTTGAGAAGTCGGGAAGTCGGGAAGTTGACAGTGAGAAGCTAAAAGTTGAAAGCGCTACGATTAATGATCTAAAAGATTTTCTTGAGCAGGAAGATTTGCAAGATTTACCAGATCATTTAGATGTTGCTTTACCAACAGAAATTCCTATACAAATCCCTAAAACACCCTCGGTTAATAAACCCTTAAGTGGATCTATTAAAATTCAACCTTTACATACTACCAAAATTACTTCACTAATTCCGTCATTAACAGATTTGGAACGTGTTGCAAATGGCGAGGAAGATAAAGGTCCGCAATATGCAACTGGGAATGAAAAGCAAGAATTTACTGAAGAGCAATTTTTAGAATTTTGGAAAATCTATACACAAAAAGCCAAAGATGCTGACAAAATTCATCTCTATACTTTAATGAATAATGATCCGATTTTAAATGGCACGGAAATTACAGTATTGGTAGAAAATTTAGCTTTGGAAAGTACACTTCAAGATGAAAAAATTGAATTGTTAAACTTTCTTCGCACTGCGTTAAAAAATTTCGATTTACAAATTGTTTCGAGAAGAGCAGAGAACACCCAAAAGAAACGTATTTACACCAATAAAGATAAATATAGCTACCTCATTGAGAAAAATCCACAGCTGGAAGAAATGCGAAAACGCTTCAATTTGGATATTAATCCTTAATTGTTAGTCACCCACTAATTCGCATTCGGCGCATCATTTTTAGGATAGCCTTCTTCATCTAAATCATCTCTTTCATCTTCTGGAGTTCTAGATAAAATTTCATCTTCCGGACTTAACAAGACACTATCTCCATTATTATCAACGTGCATACCAAGCTCATCTAATTTATCATTTACTTTCTCCACATCAGTTGCATACTCATCACCTACATAAGGATTAGCTTCGTCGAAAGTAGAATTATCATCTACAGATCCTGTAGCTACAGTTTCATAAGGCATAGGGTGATCATAATCTTTATCCTCTCCTTTTACATCTAGCTCGTAACTTTGTTTTTCCTCATCAAAAGATAAATCGTTAAAATCTTTTGTTTCTCCAAGATCACTTGGATGCAATTTATCTGTGGCTTTTTGCGGATTGTTATTTGAATTTGTGCTCATAATTTTTCGATTAATTCTATAAATATAACGAAATGCACAAAGTAATTGTTTTGATTAAAGCTCAAAACAATTACTAATTAGTTGTTAAAATAATGTATTTAGTTTGGGCTAATATTGCTCAAATTAATATAATACCATCATTCTCATTTTACGCTCTAATTTTTCAATTTTTAACCCCAGCGCTTCGATAGATTTAATTACATTCTCTTGAGTTCGCATTTCTATAGCAGTTTTAATATCAAACTTTCCTTTTAAATTGGTTTCATCCACAACTGGCAAAGAAAGTTCATTGCTCAAATAATCGTTAGCAAAGTCAACAATGGTAACTGCCTCACCCTCATATCCTCGACCGCTAAAACCATAACTCGTTTCTTTAGTAGAAGTTGGCAGCTTAAAACCATTATCGGTTATCACATACACAGGGATAGTTTTGTATTCAATTCTAGCTTTAACAGGTAAAACGGCATTTAATTTTTGTTGGAGAATAACATTCAGACTGTCCTTTTCTTCTGGTCTAACCAAAATATCTACACAATACAAAGTGTTCTTATCACTATAATTATCAATTTTTTTCTTATCCACTTCATAAATAATTTGATTATTTGATACGATATTGTAGGCATCTTTATACAAAGAAATTATTCCTGTATTGATAAAGCTTCGTCTTCTTTTTGCAAAAACACTCTTCCCTGCATATCTTTTTCCCATTGATTGTTGACCAATCATATAACTTCGTACCGTAAAATTTGACGCTAGTGTAGAGTCCACAGCAAAAATATCTGATGAGGTATTTATAGGTTTTTCTTTAATATCAGCATTAGACACGATCCTCTTTCCTGAATATAAACTATCTAATAATCCTTGTGTAATCGAGTGTGTTTTCATTACCGCTACAATTTTCTTATCAGCGTTTACAATAGCACATTGACTTACTGAAGCTAAATTGAATAAAGTATAAAACAAATAACTGGTATCAGTTGACAGCCAAATGCTGGTAGGTTTATTTTTAAGATATTTCTGAAGTTTTAATGGATCATCGTCAGAAATTGCGATTACCTGTAGCTTATTAGCATTGGCTTTTTGCAGTTTAGTTAATTCATCCATTTCTGGTATGCAAGGACTACACCAGGTTCCCCAGAAATTTAGAATGTAAAACTTTTTATCCTTGCTTTCACTTAGGTTAATATTTTTAACAGGCGCATTAATTAGTTGATTAATCGAAATATTTGGAAACTGATCTCCAGATTTTAACACCATACCTTGACCAAAAGCAAAAATTGGAAACAGGAAACATATATAACTAACTATTTTTTTCATATTTATTTTCTTTGATACAAATGTGATTATTGTCCCAATAAAAGAGGGTTAACAACATGTTATCGAATGTTATATTATGTTAACAGCAGCGTAATAAACAGCTTTATGATTAGATTTGATCATGCGGCAAAAACATCAATTACTTCCTGCACTTTGCTTTACAGCCATGCTTATCCTTTTAGGGCTGCAAGTTTACTGGATTAGCAAATACTATAATATCACCAAGCAAAATTTTGAAAAAGAGGTAAACCTAGTTTTTGAAGATGCCTTTAAAAAAGAATTTAGCCTTAGAGCTGATAGCATTCAAAACATTTTAAAGAGAAAACTATTAGACACCGCTTTATTTACCATTACAAGTAGGCTCGACAAAAAAGATAAAAGGGTTATTTATACAGTTGGCGAAACAAAAAATCCAAAAGATAAATTTTCGAGTTCCTTTTCTCTTCATGACGTAAATACTATGATCAAAGAGGAGAATAAAAAACAAATGACCACTCTTATTGCTCAGAGATTTTCGGAATTACTTAGGAATGAAGACCTCAATAATCATATAATATATTACAGAACGCAAGAGTTGGGCAAGTATATGCTAGACCTTACTAACAAAATGGAATTTGATACCGCTAATTTGCGCCCAATTCTAAATAAATATCTAGCTAATAAATCAATTTTTGTAAAGTATAACTTTTACGCCAAAAGAAAGGACAGCACAACCAATAGTAGCACTTTTAAACAATCACTGTTAAAAAAGTATCCTATCATTACACATTCACTCCCTACCTATAATCATAATCCTGGGCAAAATTATATCCGTGTTTTATTCAAAGATCCATTTCCCTACATCTTATCTAATATGTGGTTGATTCTTTTCAGCTCTATATTTTTAGTATTGTTAATTGCTTTCTGTCTTTATTATTTACTGAAAAGTTTGAGAAAAGAGAAAAAACTATCTGCCATAAAAAACGACTTCATTAGTAACATTACACATGAATTTAAAACACCTCTCGCAACAAGTATGCTCGCCATTGAAGCGTTAAATCAACAGGCTGTAAGAGATGACGAGGAGAAGGCAACACGCTATTTGAAACATGCTAAGAATGAATTAAATCGCATTAGTGAATTAACTGATAAAATATTAAAAATATCACTTTACGACACAGGGATTGATGAAATTAAAAAAGAGAAAATCCAAATTGAAATCATTATAAATGAAATTATTGATATATACAGCCTTACTGCCAAGAAAGTAAAAATTACACTAAACAATAACACAGGCATAGTTGAAATACTTGCAGATAAATCACAATTTCAACACGCGATAGCTAATGTGATAGACAATGCAATTAAATACGGACGAGACGAGATAGAAATTGACATCACATTGTTACTAGAGTCAGACTATTTCGTTACAGTGATTAAAGATAACGGTCCCGGAATAGATAAATCGGACATGCCGTTCGTTTTTGAGAAATTCTATAGAGCTAAACAACACCACGTGCAGTCTGTTAAAGGCTATGGATTGGGCCTAAACTATGTTAAACAAATTATGGAACAGCATAAGGGTTGGTACAGCCTTCAGAGCAATCAACACGGAACAGAATTAAAATTGGGATGGCCTTTATGAGTAATTTAAAAATTCTTTTTGTAGAAGATGAACCTGCTCTTGCTGAAATTATTAAAGAAAGTTTAGAAAGCAAAGGCTTTGATGTATTGCATGTAGCTACAGTTGCCGAAGGTTTACAGGCACATTCTTCAACTAAGTTCGATTTATTAATTTTAGATGTAATGTTACCAGATGGGGATGGATTTTCATTATTGAAAAAAATTAGAAGTAAAGATCTAACAACGCCTGCCCTATTTTTAACCTCAAAATCATTGCCTACAGATGTGGTAAATGGATTTGAAAGTGGGGCTAATGATTACCTTAAAAAACCCTTCAGTATGGAGGAGTTGATAATTAGAATAAGGTCACTTTTGGGAATTGTAAACACTCGTCCCATTGAGTTAAAGAAAACAGGTCCATTTGCAATTGGAGAATATGTATTCCACTATCCAGAAGGAGTTTTAGTTTACAAAGGTTCAAAGAAGCAACTAACCTTCCGTGAAGCAGAAATATTAAATGTGCTACAAACCCGCCATGAACAAATGGTTTTAAGACAAGAATTGCTCTTAACACATTGGGGAAATGATGATTATTTCTCTGGTAGAAGTTTGGATGTATTTATAACCAAACTAAGAAAATACCTAAAGCAAGATTCTTCAATAGCTATTTTAAACTTTAGAGGACAGGGTTATAAATTGATTTTTTAAACTATGAAAAAAGCCCATTTGCATTGCATTTGGGCTTTTGAACTTACATATGTAGATGATATAAACTTGCTATTTAATAACTTTCGTAGGTATAAGTAGTTTTAACGACGCTTTGAGTAATGGAATTATTTAATGTTACTGCTGTTACAGTTTTTAATCTACCCAAATCGTCTAATTCATAAGTTTGGTTGTAACTGCTGTTATTTGCACTGAATGTTCCATTTTTTTGTATAAACTTACTTGCAATTGTAGAATTTGTAAAGAAATAATAAACTGGATCTATTATATCTTTATAATATTCTATTGTTGAATGATATGAATCAGAAGCTGGAATACCATTTATTGATTGTGGAATATAATCTGTTGTTACAAATGGATTTCCACCTTTTAAGCTAAACGTAAATGTATTAATCATGGTAGGAGCATTGTCAACATTTTTGGTTGTTATTTTGAAAATATTTCCACCTAAGTAGCTATACTCTTGACTACTTGTTAAAGTAACTACTGGGCTGGCAGGGTTTTGATAATCAGTAGCAGTAAAATTTGTACTCTCAATAAGATTTGTATTGCCTTGATATTTATAATCAGTTACATATTTTATTGAATTAACATTTTCTAATAAAACTTGAACAAGCCTACCATTTGAGTAAGTGCTTTTCTGAGAACTGTAAACAACCCCAGGCTTGTTAAAATACTCTACTTTAATAATTTGATTTTCAGTATTATAATAATATTTCAATGAGGTACCATCATCGCTAGTTAGCATTATTGGACGTGAATTCTTATATGGATCAGCAATTACAATAGGATCAACCGGCTTAGGATCAGTTCCTTTTTTACAAGCTGTAAATAAACCCATTAGGGCAATTAAACTATAAAGAATATTCTTTCTCATTGTTGTCTAGATTACAAGATTAAATTAATCGGCAAACCTAGTCATTCAAGAAACCTTAAAAAATCATCTTTTAAGGAGATAAAAATTTTAATTAGCACTTAAAAACGGAATGAATTGATCTGATATCATCTTAAAAGATTAAGAAAGAATTGACCATAAAAAAGTCGCAGCAAATGCTGCGACTTTTTTATTAAAACTAGTTAAGCCAATTAGATTACAAACTTGCCAAAGTACTATTCAATGTTTCACTTGGACGCATCGCTTTACTTGCCAAGCTATCATTTGGATGATAGTAACCACCAATATTTTGTGGCTTACCTTGTGCGCCAATTAACTCATCAACTATTTTAGATTCATTTTCTGTTAATGCTTTTGCAAGTGGTGTAAATCTCGCTTTCAAATCTGCATCTTTTGTTTGGTTTGCTAATGCCTCAGCCCAGTATAAAGCCAAATAAAAATGCGAACCACGATTATCAATTGTGCCTAGCTTTCTTCCTGGAGACTTATCTGTAGCTAAGAATTTCGCATTTGCTTCATCTAATGCATCAGCTAAAACTTGAGCTTTTGCATTATTTTGTGTTTGCGCTAAATGCTCTAATGAAGCTTGTAAAGCTAAGAACTCACCAAGCGAATCCCAACGTAAATATCCCTCTTCTATAAACTGCTCAATATGTTTTGGAGCAGAACCACCAGCGCCTGTTTCGAATAAACCACCACCATTCATTAAAGGAACAATAGATAACATTTTTGCAGATGTACCTAATTCTAAAATCGGGAATAAATCTGTTAAGTAGTCACGTAATACGTTTCCTGTAACTGAAATTGTATCTTGTCCTTTTCTAATTCTTTCTAAAGTATATTTAGTCGCTTCTACAGGAGCAAGAATTTGGATATCTAACCCATTAGTATCATGATCAGCTAAATATTTTTTCACTTTAGCGATGATTTCTCTATCATGTGCTCTATTTTCATCTAACCAAAAAACTGCTGGTGTAGCCGATAAACGAGCTCTGTTTACCGCTAACTTTACCCAATCCTGAATTGGTGCATCTTTAGTCTGACACATTCTAAAAATATCGCCCTTTGCTACTTTCTGATCGAAGAAAACTTTTCCGTTTGCATCTGTTACACGAATAGTACCATTTGCTTTTGCTTGGAAAGTTTTATCATGAGAACCATATTCTTCAGCTTTTTGAGCCATTAAACCTACATTCGGAACAGAACCCATCGTAGTCACATCAAAAGCACCATTGGCTTTACAATCGTCTATTGTTGCAGTATACACACCTGCATAACAACGATCAGGGATTAGAGCTGTTGTATCTTGAAGTTTACCAGCCGCATTCCACATCTGACCAGAAGTACGGATCATGGCAGGCATCGAAGCATCTACAATCACATCCGATGGTACGTGCAAATTAGTAATCCCTTTATCAGAATTTACCATTGCTAAGGCCGGACCATTTTCAATGGCTTTTGCTAAGTCTGCCTCAACTTCAGCTTGTTTCGGATGACCTGCAATTTTTGCGTACACATCCCCTAAACCATTGCTCGTATCGATGTTTAATTCCTTAAATAAATCAGCATATTTTGTAAATACATCTGCAAAATATACTTCTACAATAGCACCAAAAATAAGCGGATCAGAAACCTTCATCATCGTTGCTTTTAAGTGGGCAGACAATAATGTTCCGGCTGCTCTGGTAGCTATAATTTCTTTCGCCACAAATGCTTTTAATGCAGAAAGACTTAAGGCAGAACTATCAATTACTTCACCAGCTTTTAAATTAGCTAAGCCTTTTAACTCTGTTACCGAACCATCTTCGGCTACAAATTCTATTTTAAATTGAGTGGCTTCTGCTACGGTTAAAGATTTCTCTGAACCATAAAAATCTCCCTCGCTCATGCTTGCTACTCTTGTTTTAGAATCTGCCGACCATGCTCCCATTGAGTGTGGATTAACTTTTGCATAATTCTTAACTGCTTTTGGTGCTCTTCTATCCGAATTTCCTTCACGTAAAACTGGATTTACAGCAGAACCTAATACTTTGCCATATTTAGCTTTGATTGCTTTTTCTTCTTCAGTTTGCGCATTATCTGGATAGTTTGGCAACGCATAACCTTGTGCTTGCAATTCAGTAATTGCATCTACCAATTGTGGTATAGAAGCAGAAATATTTGGTAATTTGATAATATTCGCTTCTGGCGTAGTAGCTAATGCACCAAGTTCAGCTAAGGCATCACCAATTTTTTGATCGTCTTTTAAAAACTCTGGGAAATTTGCCAAAATTCTTCCTGCCAATGAAATATCTCTAGTTTCTACATCAATACCTGCAGAAGAGGTAAAAGCTTGTACAATTGGTAAAAATGAATAGGTAGCCAACATTGGCGCTTCATCTGTTTTGGTATAGATAATCTTTGACATATGATATTGCTTGTTAATATTAATTTCGATTGGATTTTTGACCGGTTGGCTAAAATCGCCTAAAGATAAAATAAACGAATGAATTTAATAACATGGTAATGTTAAATTGGTTTTGATGATGGACAAACCATATGCGTAAAACTATTGCTATATTGATGCAACCATTTGATATACAAGATCGTCAACTTATAAAAAGAACTTGATGAAAACAAAACTCCTTACCCTACTCCTCTTGCTTTTTGTGGTTACCAATAAAGCTCAAACAGTAAATCCGACTGAAAAAGAAAAACCTAAAGCTTCTTTAGATAAAGAGTTTACTGCAGGTTCAAACCTCAGTTTGAAAAACTTAACACCCATGCAAATTACCAATTTGGCAGTGCTGGGTAAACTATGGAGCTTTTTAAAATATCATCATCCGGCTGTTGCTAAAGGAAATTACAATTGGGATTTCGAACTATTTAGGATTATTCCCAAAGTTCTTGCTGTAAAGAACGACGCAGAGCGAAATGTAGTTTTATCCAATTGGATAAATGGTCTCGGTCCATTTAAAACCCTTACTCCAAAAGTAATTCCTGCAGCAGCTATCAAATACAAACCAAATTTCGACTGGGTAACAACTTCAGGACTGAGCAAAAAATTAATCGACCAGATTAACCAAATCAAAATAGCAGATAGAACGGAAGAAAGTTATTATGTAAAATTATACGATGCCGAAACGCCTGTTGCCATATTTAAAAATGAAGATCCTTACCGTAGTTTTAAATACCCAGATGATGGTTATAGAGTGTTAGCCTTATTTAGATTTTGGAGCAGCATAGAATATTTCGCTCCCTATAGAAACTTAACAGATAAACCCTGGGGAAACATCTTAAAAGAATACTTACCAAAATTTATAGCTGCTAAAGATGAATTAACATATAAACTTACCGCAGCTGCTTTGGTGGCAGAGATTAGCGATTCACACGCAGATCTTTCCCCTTTCGACAATGCCTTTAGAACTTTTTATGGTACAATGGCCCCAAATATCGAAATCGTTTTTGTGAATAATGAACCTGTTGTTACTTACAGCAATGATGAAATAGTTGGCACCAATTCGTTAAAGAGAGGCGATGTAATACAAACCATTAATACAGTTCCGGTAGCACAGCTGATGAAAGAAAAATTGCCATACATGTCTGCATCAAACTATCCAACCAAATTAAGAAAAATGGCACAACTGCTTTTAAGGACCAACGATACCTTGATGAAAGTAAGTTATCTTAGAAATAATCAATCTGCAACTACAACTTTAAAATGTTATCCTTTTAACAGAACCAATTATAAAAAACCTGCAGCAACCGATACAGGTTTTAAGATAATTAATGACGTTGCCTATTTTCATCCTGGTAGGTTAGGCAAACGCTTAAATTCTGTTATGCCTTTAGCCATGAAAGCTAAAGGGATAATTATTGATATGCGCACCTATCCTAAACCAACAGATTTTGCTTGGGACATTGGAAAATATTTATTTACAAAGCCGATGGATATCGCCCGATATACACAAGGAAGTACCGAAACTCCAGGATTATTTACCTACATGTCTTATGAATACATGGCACAAGCCAGAATTGGAATAGCTAGAACAGACAATTACAAAGGGCAAGTCATTATTCTGGTGAATGAAGAAACGCAAAGCTTGGCCGAATTATCGGTGATGGCATTAAGTACACGACCAAACACTTTGGTAATAGGCAGTCAAACTGCAGGAGCAGATGGTAGTGTAGGTATGCCGATTACCTTGCCCGGAGGAATAGGTTCGAGCTATACACAAATTGGCGTGTATTATCCTGATGGTAGAGAAACACAAAGAATTGGAATTATACCAAACATTGTAGTGAAGCCAACCGTTAAAGGTATACAAGAAGGTAGGGATGAACTTTTAGAAAAAGCCATATCTTTGCTTAATAAATAGAATTATGTCGATAACTAATGCCGAAGAACTTGCAGGAATGCAAAAAATAAGTGATGCTGTAGCCATTACGCTCAAAGAAATGCGAGCTTATGTGAAACCAGGCATGAGTGCTAAACAATTAGATGATTTTGGCGGTAGCATTTTAAATGATCTCGGCGCAAAATCTGCTCCGCGTTTAACTTATGACTTCCCTGGTTGGACTTGTATTAGCGTGAATAATGAAATTGCACATGGTATTCCGAGCGAACAAAAGATATTTAAAGAAGGCGATTTAGTGAACATTGATGTATCTGCAGAATTAGATGGTTTCTGGTCAGACAATGGAGGTTCTTTTGTGTTGGGCGAAGATATTTATCAATACCAAAAGTTAGTGACCGCTTCTAAAAACATCTTGAAGAAAGCCATAGGCCAAATAAAAGGCGGCGTTAAAATTTCTGAGATTGGAAGGCTGATTGAAACTGAAGCAAAGAAATCTGGTTACACCGTAATTAAAAATTTAACAGGCCATGGTGTAGGCAGAAGTTTACATGAAGAACCACATGAAATTGCCAACTTTCAAGATCGTTATAACTTTGAACGTTTCAGAAAGAATACAACCGTTGCTGTAGAAACATTTATATCAACCAAGTCTACCATCGCCAATACTGAAAAAGACGGCTGGACATTAGTAGGTAACCGCGGCGGATTTGTAGCACAACATGAACACACCATTATGGTTACGGATGGCATTCCACTAATCCTGACCAATCAAAATGAAATTTGGAACTAAACCTTATGATCGAAAGCAAACGCCTCATTTTACAACCGCTCACTCACGACCAATTAGTAAAATATATTAAGAACGATAATTCCTTAGAAGAGGAGTTGCAGCTAAACCCTACGCACAAAATAATTTCTCCTGCACTTAAAGAAGCTTTAGAAGAAACCATTTTACCAAACGTAGCTGACACAGGTAAAAACCATTTGTTCTCTACGTTGTGGACACTCATTTTAAAAACGGAAAATAAAATGATTGGTGATATCTGCTTTGTGGGTGAACCTGATGAAAATGGCGAAATAGAAATTGGTTATGGAACCTACGAAGATTTTAGAGGCAAAGGTTATATGACCGAAGGTGTTGGCCGCATGATTGAATGGGCAAAAAGTCAGGAAAATGTGAAGTCTATATTTGCTCAAACTGCAAAAGATAACCCTGCATCATTTGGGATATTAGAACACAACCACTTCGAAAAGGTTGGTGAAGTGGATAATGTATTTAATTGGAGATTGATATTTTAAACTATAATTGAATACTAAAAGAGGATGTTTGTATGCTGTTCATTAGCAGACAAACATCCCAATTTATAAACCCAGCACTAGCCCGCAATTTCCGCTTCTTTGATTACCACCTCTTCTACCACTATTTCTGTGCTATAGCGTTTAGTACCATCTTTTGCTTCATAATTGTTATTTTGTAATCTGCCTTCAATTGAAAAGTACGTCCCTTTCTTAATCTTTAACTCTGCTATATCTGCTTTAGCACCCCAAAAGGTTAATGAAAACCAATGTGTTTTTTTCGTTTCTTCACCTGCAGCATTTTTATAACGTTCGTTTACGGCCATATTTACACGGGCTAGTTTAGTGTTACCTGCTACTACTTTAATTTCTGCATCGCTACCTGCACAACCGCTTAATACTACTTTGTTTACTACGTTTTCCATGATCTTTAAATTAAGTTTCTAACTATTTAACAAACAATAGTCACCACGACTACCGACAGGACAAAGTTGAAAAGAGTGGAGATAAGTAGTCGGATTTTAAACAGTTATAACCGTGTATAAACGGTTAAACACGTCTGCCAAAATTAAGAGAGAGGACAAGGGCCTTATTTAAGCATTAAAATTGCGATAAAATTCTTTATCATTTTATTTTTCAGTAGTTTTAACCATCACCCCTATTAAAAACAAAAACAGTATGGAACGATTATGTCTAGACTGCAATGCTGTTATTAATGGCAGGGCTGATAAAAAATTCTGCGACGATCAATGTCGCACAAACTACAACAACCTTAAAAGAACGGAAGACAATAGTTTTGTAAATGAGGTTAATCGGATTTTAAAAAAGAATAGAGCTATTCTTAAAACCAAAAATCCTGATGGCAAAATTAAAGTCAAACGAGAAGCATTACTAAGAAAGGGTTTCGATTTTAATTACCATACCCATAGTTACGCCACACAAAAAGGTCAGGTTTATTTCTTTTGTTATGAACAAGGCTATCTTTCTTTAGAGAATGGCGAAGTATTGTTGGTGAAAAGGGAGGATAAGTAATAAACACAAAAATAAACTTCTATATATTTAAGTAGAAACCATTTAAAACATACCTTACATGGATAGACTTTTAAAATTAGGATATACAAATTTGTGGATTGATCTTGGACTTTTAACGAAGCAAGTGTTAAATGAGCAATTGAAAGAATTTGACAAAAGTGACGACAAAAACACTGAACACTATCGTTATGAAACGTTTAGAAAATTTTTAACAATAAAAAAAATATTGACAGATAACGAACTCAGTAACTATATAAAAGTTGCAAAATCTGACGAAGATGAGATAATGGCAAATTCTGCAATTCTTGACATATTAACAGAAATTGAATTGACAAATTTTCAGTTTGACAAGGTTTGTTCAGAAATAGAAGAGCTTGGGCTTGGACCTTCAGCTCAAAAAACAATTTCACAACAAAAATTATTAAGGAGATAAAATCAGAAAATTTAAACAGATGAATTTTTGTGTTATAGCATAATAATAAATTCAAGTAACCGTCCAAATTTCCAAAGCCCCGAAATGTTACGACCGATGAAAAACGCATTAAACTTTCAACTCATCGAACCTGATAAATCACTTACTGATTTTGTGTATGCTTTCACTTGCCTGCAAGGTTTCTCAAGTCAAGAGCAAGCAGTCATCATTCCAAATGGAAAAGTAGATTTAATCTTCTCCAAAACAAAGGACAATCAATTGATCGTAGCGCTTTTGGGATTAGAAACAAAACCCAAATACACTCACCAAGAAGTTGTCAATTTCTTTTCGGTGAGTTTTAATCCACTCGCTATAGAATACATCTTTAATGAGCCAATAGCTGACATCATCAACACAGGAAAAATTTTGCCTGCTGGTTTTTGGGATGTCACTATCAATGACTTGGATAATTTTGAAAGATTTTGTGAAAAAGCAAGCAACAAGATCAAATCTATTTTGCCAAAGAAAATAGATGAACGCAAACGTGAATTATTTCAATTGATCTTCGCTTCAAATGGCGAAATGCCAATCAAAGAACTTGCTGAAAAGCTACATTGGAGTGAACGCCAAATGAATAGATACTTCAATCAGCAGTTTGGACTTTCTTTAAAAGCATATTGCAAAATACTTCGATTCCAATATTCGCTTCCATTTATCAAAAACGGTCATCTTTATCCAAAACTCAATTTCACCGATCAGTCACATTTTATTAAAGAAATTAAACAATTTTCTGGCGTTTCTCCGAAAGAACTCTATAAAAATGAAAACGACCGATTTTTACAATTCTTAGCCTACGGTGAAGACTAATTTTGTAGCATAAATTTAAAATTATGCTGATACAAAATAAACAAATAGCAATTGTAGGCGGTGGTCCAGGCGGACTTACCCTAGCCAGACTTTTACAATTACAAAACGTAAATGTAAAAGTATATGAAAGAGATGTCGATAAAAACGCAAGAGTTCAAGGCTCCCCTCTCGATTTACATGAAAATTCAGGTTTGGCAGCTATTCGAAAAGCCGATTTGCTGGAGGAGTTCAAAAAGAACTATATGCCGGGCGCAGATAAAACAACGATCACTAACGATCAAGCCGAAATTGTTTTTACCGATCATGAAACTAAAAAAGAAGAAAACTTTGGCGACCAATATTTTCGTCCGGAAATAGACCGAGGAGTGCTCCGAAAACTATTAATAAATTCTTTACACCCTGATAATATTGTTTGGAACAGTCACTTTTTATCCATGGATAAACAAGGCGAGGGCTGGTTGTTGCATTTCAAAAATGGCAAAAGCACTTACGCAGATATTGTAATTGCAGCAGATGGAGCAAATTCGAAAATTCGCCCCTACATTACGAATATTAAACCTTTTTATTCTGGCATAACGATGCTTGAAGGAAACATCTATAAGGGTGAAAAAGTAGTACCAAAAGTTTCTGCCATTCTTCGAGGAGGAAAAATAATGGCTTTCGGAAACGAAAAAGATATTTTGATGGGGCAAAAAGCAAATGGAGAAATCGGGTTTTATGCAAGTTTCAAAGCAGCCGAAAATTGGGCTACAACAAGTGGGTTAGATTTTAAAGATCACAACCAAGTACTAAATTGGTTTAAGAAAGCTTATCCAGAGTGGAGCACAATTTGGCATGAATTATTTGAAAACACAACAGTGCCATTTATTCCACGACCAATATATTGTATGCCTTTAGATCAAACTTGGGAAGCTCAATCAAATATCACCCTGCTTGGAGATGCAGCTCATGTAATGCCGCCGTTTGCTGGCGAAGGTGTAAATATGGCAATGCTTGATGCCTTAGAGTTGTCTGAAGTTTTATCAAGTAACGAACACGAAACGATAGCAAAAGCGATTGCATCTTATGAAACAGTTATGCGAAAAAGAGCATCTCAAATGGCCCAAGAATCGCTTGACAATGGGGAAAGAATGCACAGCAAAAATGCATTGGAAATAATGACTGCCTTTTTTAGCGGAAACCATGAATAGCAAGAGTGTCTAGCTTGTTATAATCAATACTAAATTCTATACCATTATATAGCAAAATCCATTCAGGCAATATTTACTTAAAGGTCATTAAAATGGGCTGAATAGCAATTAATGTAACTATTGGCTAGCAGTGAATATAAAAACATATGTATATTTAAGCGTTAGTAACCAGCTTAAAAACAACAAGATAAAAATGAGCAAAGAAGTTATATCAAAGATTATTGGAAGACTAAAACAAGATACAGGTCTTCCCGATTGGTGGAAAAGTGAAGAAATCTCCATTCCCTTTTTCGACAACATGAAGTTGACGATTACTTTTACCGATTTTGAACCTGAAGATGACCACACTTTTGTTGATGAAGCAGACCAAGCATTGACAAATTTTCTAAAACTAACTGCTGTCGACCGAGATTCAATTTCTGAATTAGCTTATCAAAACTGTATGGACTTTTTGGACGAAGTGGAATATGATGAAGCGGATGAACCACTAAGACAAATTAAGAATAAAAATGAAATTTGGAATTTTATTCAGCCAACAGAGATTTATGTAACAAGAAGGCCTTACAAAGAGCAAGACATATATGTTCAAATTGCTTGCGAGTGTGATTGGGAACAAGAGCATGGACTTCAATTAGTGTTTAAACAAGGTAAAAAGCTTACAAGAATAAGCGACCAAGACGGACATTTAACGGAAGCGGACGCATACGGCAAACCAGACGAGGAAGATGAACTTTTATCAAAGTTTTAAAATGATGGTTTAGCCGAAAGGTTAACAGCCTTTTAGAGGTACATATCAAATACGTGCATCAGTAAAGGGATATTCCTTGCGAGAAAAATAATTCTTGACTACGCTCAGTATGACGATTAACCTCAGCCGTCATCCTGAGCATAGTCGAAGGATCTATACAAGTTTACCAACTTTTAAATGATTCGGGGCCGAAGCCTCAAATCATTTACTGCACAACTCTAGAAATAATATCACTTTCTGCTTTTTGTCCTCTCCTACCAACTGCCGTAATACGACCATAAATACGTGCACCACTTTTTAAGCCCACAAACGTAAACTGACGTGAACTGTTAGGTTGAATTTTCCATGGAGTATCTGCAGTAGGCATTTCTTCTGAATATTGAAAAATATAACTCAATACATTTTTTACACCTTTGCACGAAAAAATAAGCTCTCCAGGGTTAGCCCCATCGCTTATTGTAAACTCTCTTGGATTTTCTAAGGGAGCACTAGCCTCACCAGTACTTCCCATATCAAAACCGCTACTTAGCAATTTAGCTTTATCGCCGTTGGCTTGAGTGGAGATATCTAATGCTAATTGGCGCATCGCTAAGGTTAACGCCAATTTAGTTTGATTTTTTAAGGCAATCAGTTCTCTATCACCATTAGCTGCTTTAGCTAAATGAGTATTGTAAGTACTTAGAGTTTTATTAAATGCCATCAAGGTTGGCGTTGTTATAGGAAAATTAGCATTTCCTGTTAAGGCATCCAATACATTTTGTGCTCTTTGGTTCAAATTTGCATCCGATAGTTTCGAATAGTCTATAATTAATTTAGCAATTTTCATGTTTTTCATGTTTAGATCGGCGGTGTGGTAAAAACCTATTGTTTTCAACCAGTTACTAACGGCACACTGCAATAAAAGATATGCACGAAGTTAATTAATGTGATTTAACTGCATTTAGCATAAGGAACCGACCTTTTCCTATTGAGTAAAGCTCTTTTACTGAAAGTCGAAAGCAATTTACCCTAATGGAAAGCCTTTCGACCGTTATGTAAAGAGCATTTTCCCAAAGTTAATAGGCTTTTGCCGTTTAGAAAAGCACTTCGACCGTAATGGAAAGCCTTTCGACCGTTACGCAAAGAGAATCTTCCCAAAGTAAATAGCCTTTTACCGTTTAGAAAAGCGCTTCGACCGTTACGTAAAGAGCATCTTCCCAAAGTAAATAGCCTTTTACTGTTTAGAAAAGTGCTTTAACTCAAATGCGAAGGGCTTCGACCGTAAGTCGAAAGACATTTCTCGACGAGAAATGATCTTCTCTCCTCTAGAAATCTTCATCTCTCGTGAAGAAAAACCGATAAACATAAGGGAAAACAGTTTACCTCTCAATTTAAGCACATTAAGTCTACAGAAACTAATCAGTATGATAGACTTAGCACCCTAAAAGATGATTTTTTAAAGAAAATACAATGACTAAGTTTACCAATCGACTCTCTTTTAGCAAAAATTTATGAACAACTTACTTCATCTTAAAATAGGGCAAGTTTACCAAGTTAAAAAGACCTTCATTGATTTCGACGGAATTGTTCACGATATTGGTGAGATTTGGACTTATCAGGGAACAAATTTTCTTGCACATGCTGATGGCTTACACTTCACGTTTTAAGGGATAATAAACCTATTGTTTACCGACTACAATGGTATGAGGAAGAACAAACTGAGATTATCGAAAACTTTAGTGATTATGTGAACCCTTATAAAATAATTGATGGTTAATAATATGTGTTTGTCAGCGAATTCACTTCAAAAATGAATTCATATTATCATAACTTCAGCACTATAAAAGAGCTCAAAAACCAAAAACTTGTCTAATCATAAGCCGCCACAATGAATGAAAGTATAGAAGAAATATTAAATAAAACACTCCACAGACCTTTTGGCATGCCAAAAGGAAATTGGACCTACTATCAAGAGTGGAACAAGGCATTATTTTTACATTGGGAAGTTCCTTTTGAACTTTTAAAAAAATGTGTCCCTTCAAATCTATCAATTGACACTTTTGAAGGTAAATGCTACATTTCATTGGTTGCTTTTACGATGGAAAAAATTAGACCCAAATATTTTCCATCGGTCAGTTTGATTTCAGATTTCGATGAAATAAATATTAGGACTTATATTGATAATAATAACAAGAAAGGTGTTTACTTCTTGAATATAGAAGCGGGGAAAATAATTTCTACATTTTTAGCGAAAGCAATTTCAGGACTTCCATATGAAAAATCAAAAATCAGTAGAAACGATAAAGTTTATAAATCAGAAAATTCTAAAAAACATTTTAAACTTTATACAGAGTTTAATGTTGGAGACAATTTGAAAAGCAAAACAGACCTCGCTATGTGGTTGACTGAAAGATATTGCCTATATCTTGATAAAGACAGTGAAATTTATCGTTATGACATTCATCACAAAGAGTGGGAACTAAAAAGCGTAAATATAAAAGAACTACAAGTAACCTATACCATTGGTGAAATTAATCTATCTGAAAGAAAACCTGACTCAGCACATTATTCGGAAGGAATAAAGGTAATTGCGTGGAAAAGAAAGAAATTATAATAGTACTGTAAAGGGCTTAACCATTTGCGAACATTAAATAAACAATGAACACATGATAAACAATGTAAAAATAGTAGACACTAAAGTACTTTCTGACAATTGGTATGTGCTTAAAAAAATAACCTACGAGTACACCAAAGAAGATGGCACCACACTTACTCAAAGCAGAGAAGCTTACGACAGGGGAAATGGAGCTACCATTTTACTGTATAACAAGGCACAAAAAACAGTGATCCTAACCAGACAATTTAGACTTCCAACTTTTGTGAATGGAAATGAATCTGGAATGTTAATTGAAGCCTGTGCAGGCTTGTTAGATAAAGATAACCCTGAAGATTGTATTAGAAGAGAAACCGAAGAGGAAACAGGCTATAAAGTTACCGAAGTACGAAAAATTTTTGAAGCCTATATGTCTCCAGGTTCGGTAACAGAGATTTTGTATTTTTTTGTGGCCGAATACGCAAAGGAAATGAAAGTAACAGACAGTGGCGGCCTTGAGCATGAAGAAGAAAATATTGAAGTATTAGAACTTGATATTGCCCAAGCAATGCAAATGATAGAAACTGGAGAAATTAAAGATGGAAAAACCATCATGTTACTTCAATATGTAAAACTGAACAACATACTTTAAAACTATGATGATACTTATAGCAGGGCCTTATAGAGGAGGCACTAACGACGATCCAATTTTGATAAAAAAGAATTTAGATAAACTTGAATCGGTTGCCTTGCCATTATTTCGTAAAGGACATATCCCTATAATTGGTGAATGGGTAGCTTTACCCTTAATGCACTTAGCTGGTTCAAAAGAAATTGGAGACAGTGCATGGGATGAAATACAATATCCTGTTGCACATCGCCTTCTTGAAAAATGTGACGCAGTTCTTCGACTTGAAGGAGCATCAAAAGGAGCCGACAACGATGTGAGAATTGCACAAGAGCGGGGTTTGAAAATTTATTACAGTTTAGACGAAATCCCTAACTTATTAGAAAAATAAACCTATGTAGGGCAAGCCTAGTTTGTAAAGGATAGAAAAACCATCATGTTACTTCAATATGTAAAATTGAAAACATTCTTTAAGGAACTAATCCAGTAGTCGTCATTACGAGGAACGAAGCAATATTACAACTATAGTAGGATATCCTGTATAATGCTTTAAGTTTGCTTCGTCCCTCGCAATGACGCAGTAAATACCTTAAATTACGTAGCAAAAAACAATGGAAAACATTAGCATTGAAAAAATTACGATTAAGGACGTTAACCAATTACAACAAATTGGCAAGCAAACTTTTTTCGAAACCTATGCTGAAAGTAATACGGAAGAAAATATGAATAACTACTTGGAAAATAGTTTTTCGACCGATAAACTTACAGCTGAACTGAGTGACGAGCATGCTGAGTTTTATGTGGCAAAAATTGACACAAGAATAATTGGTTATTTAAAACTTAATTCTGGTCCATCTCAAACAAAATTAAAAGATAATGATGCTATAGAAATTGAAAGGATTTATGTGTTAAAAGAATTTCATGGAAAGAAGGTAGGTCAAATGCTGTATGATAAAGCAATTGAAGTAGCCCGTAGCAAAGGGATAAATTATATTTGGTTAGGGGTTTGGGAAGAAAATCCCAGAGCTATCAGTTTCTACAAGAAAAATGGCTTCGTTGAGTTTGCCAAACATACATTTATACTTGGAACAGAAGAACAAACGGACATCACGATGAAACTAACCTTACAAAACTGAATTTTTGGGCAACTTATAACAAACAGAACTTATTGATGACGTATTCACTTAACGACATAGAGGAAATAGTAACGGAATTGGCTTTAAAAATCCATGTTCCACTAAATCTTCTACCTAGTTTCGGAAATCAAAAATGGGACGCCCATCCTTATATTGAAGTCGACAATTTAGGTTATATGTTTTACATTATCTCAGAGCGGGGGCAAGAATACGAAAGGAAAGGAACGAACAACATCGATGATTTACTCTATTGGATTTTTGCTAATGTGACTTTTGCGATGGCTTCTGACTATGAATTAAAAAATAGAATAGCGGACAAAGATTCCAGAAGAATGATGTTTCAAAAGCAGGAGGAATTATTGGGTCAACTTAATGATAGTTGGAGACAAAAGGAAAACGCTAGACATCACAGCATTCTGGAATCCCATCCCTTTGATGACTTAGCAGGACTTCGTGCCACTTACTGCGGCCAGCTTAGACAACAAGGACTTTCGGAGCCAGAGATTTACAAATTGGCCTACGAAAAATATCCAGCGAATTAAAGAAACTGCTTGTTAGTCGTTTGACAAAAAAACAGTCTGCATATTAGATGGAAACTTTATACCTTAACGCAAAGATTTAATTAAGACTATGGCACAAAATAAATTACTGCGAATGGACAACATGGGCATCGTTGTAGAGTCATTAGACGATGCGATTGCTTTTTTTACAGAGATAGGTTTAAAACTTGAAGGCCGAGCTATGATAGAGGGAGAATGGGCAGGTAGTGTGACTGGGCTAGGCAATCAAAGTGTAGAAATTGCCATGATGATTACACCAGATGGTCACAGTCGATTAGAACTTTCACGGTTTCTAAGTCCGCACACCATTTCAGATCATCGCACTGCGCCTGTAAACTCTCTTGGTTATTTAAGAGTAATGTTTACCGTGGAAGACTTAGAGGAACTGGTAGCAAGGTTGATCAAAAAAGGCGCAAAACTGGTAGGTGAAATAGTTAAATATGGAGAAACCTATAAGCTGTGTTATATTCGTGGCACCGAAGGACTACTCGTTGGTTTAGCAGAAGAACTTGGCAAAAAGTAATTGATCAACCTAATATATTAAGAATGAAAGACGAAAGTAAGAGAATTGAAGATGCTGAGATTTTAGACATAGGCCCTTTTTATCATGGAACAAAAGCAGATTTGAAACCTGGAGATTTACTTACAGCTGGTTTTAACTCTAATTATTATGATGAAGTGATTATGAACCATATTTATTTTACTGCCCTACCTAATGGTGCCGGACTTGCTGCTGCCCTAGCCAAAGGCAATGGAGAAGATCGCGTTTACTTAGTTGAGCCTACAGGAAGTTTTGAAAATGATCCAAACGTTACCGACAAAAAATTCCCAGGTAATCCAACACGTTCTTATCGCAGTACAGCACCATTAAAAATTGTGGGCGAAGTAACGGATTGGGTAAGGCTAACACCCGAAGAACTTCAACAATGGCGAGAGCGAATAGCAAATCTAAAAGCAGATTCAAATGCAAAAATTATCAATTAAACCTTATCACTTATGAACAACAAAAAAGGATTATCATTTCCATTAATCATCATTGCTGTCGTTTTAGGCGTAACAATTTATAAACAATTCGATTTTAAAAGTTTCACATTTGAAAGCCCTGCCATGGCGGTAATCTATATTTTAACTTTTTTAATGACGCTTTACTTCTTATTTAAAAACCCTAAAGAAAAACAAGAATAGCTTTAGAAAAGGGTGCAATGCATTGAAGATTGGAAATATCTCTTGTCCCTAGTAGCGTTTAACAGCTTATATGCGTATACATTGGAAACCAACCAAATAACTCATCATGAAAAAAATTTTACTTACCGCATTCAGTTTATTTTTCTTAACAGTTGCATTTGCACAAACTGAAGTTTCCGTTGCCTTTAACTCAGGTTTATTTTCTTTTGGAGGAAGCTCTGCTGCCAAAACTTCTTTTATAATTGTAGGTAGTGAAAATAATTACACCAACAATCCTTACGGAGAAAAAAATGGTTTTGTATATGGTTTATCAGCCAATGCTAAACATATTTTCGTTAATCATTTCTTAGTCGGATTAGACTTAGGCTACGAAGCGATGAGCAGTAAAATTGACATTGATTTCGCTTCTACCTATGCTACAGGGTCTTCATATGTGAAAGCAAGCGGGGAAAGTAAGTTAACTACGCAATTTTTAAACCTGCACCCTAATTTCGGTTTTCGTTTTGGCAAATATAAAACAACGCTCGACTTAACCGCTGGAATGGACATAGGCTTTATTTTAAAATCACAAGAAAAAGGAGAAGCTAAAATAGCAGATGGAACAGTATATGCTACAGACGGAGATAGAAAAAACTTAAAAACAGATCTTAGACCACGCATTCAATTAACAGCAAACTACCAGAAATTTTGTGTGTATGCAGGTTATTCTTATGGCTTAAGCAATTATTTGGAAGGCATGATTGGTGGTGGACCATGGGAAGCCCATTCACGAGTAATCAGATTTGGTGTAGCCTACCGAATTAACTAATCGCATTAGCTATTTCTGCTGGTAAGACATCAGCCGATAGCGCAACATATCGTCTTGCTCAGCTTGACTGGGCATCTTAATGCATTAATCATTTCTTTTTATCGCTTTAAGATTCCCGTTTTCACGGGAATGACGCATGTGGCCTACAAATAAAGATCCTTCGACAAGCTCAGGATGACGAACATGGAGGAAAAGCATAGTAGAAAAGAATAGAACCCAAAAACTGCATTTAATTATTTATTGTTAGCACTAACACCAATCATCAGCAATCGTAATTAATTTTTAAATTGCAGCAGTTTAACTGCTATGTCAAAATTATCCCTTACACTTCTACTTGCCCTATTTTCCTTTACAGTCGCTGCTCAAGTTAAGCCAACAGATAGCGTTAAAAAGCTAAATGAGGTAACGGTAAAAGGATATTACAATCCGCAGCCCTTACTCAGATCGGTTGGTACAGTTAGCATTTTAGATAGCAATCAAATTCAAAATCAATCTACCTCTTCGCTAATTGGTTTGATAAATACAGCGCCCGGAGTTCGCATGGAAGAACGTTCTCCCGGAAGTTACCGTTTATCGCTTCGTGGAAGTTTGTTGCGTTCGCCATTTGGCATTAGGAATATCAAAATATACATCGATGATTTTCCTTTTACAGATGCAGGCGGCAATAGCTACTTAAACTCGCTAGATGCTACCGCCATTAGTGCCATGGAAATTTATAAAGGTCCGCAAGCAAGCATATTTGGTGCAAATACAGGTGGCGCTGTTTTAATTACATCGCCATTGGCAAACAACAACCAAGTTGAAGTTGGTTTAACTGCTGGTTCTTACGGACTGTTTCATCAGAATGCAAATCTTAGTCAGGTATTTAAAAATTACAAATTCAACATTGTTCAAGGTTATCAGCAAAGCGATGGATACCGAGAAAATAGTGCATTAAAACGAAAATATATTCAGACTTCACAACAGTGGGACTATTTGACAAAAGGTCAGTTAAAAGCTTTCTTGTTGTATAGCGATTTAGATTACCAAACCCCAGGCGGATTAACCGTTGCACAATTAGCAGCCAACCCAAAAGCTGCACGACCAGCAACGCCTACTTTACCGGGTGCAGTGCAACAACAAGCAGGCATCTTTAACAAAACATTTTTTGGCGGACTATCGAATAGTTATAGTTTCACCAGTAACTTGAAGCATGTAATTGCTTTGTATACTGCGCACACAGATTTTAAAAATCCATTTATTACCAATTACGAGAAAAGAACAGAAAGTACCATAGGTTTAAGAACGTTTATCGAATACGCTAAAACAAATAAAAATCTAAACTATACCTTACAAGGTGGCTTAGAAACAGCAAGCACCAAAACGAACATTAACAATTTTGGAAATACCAATGGCTCGCCTTCTACTTTGCTTGCATCAGATCATCTAAAAGCCAACCAAAGCTTTACGTTTTTACGTTTAAATTTCGATATCCAACAGCGTTTATTGGTAGAGGTTGGTTCTAGTTTAAACTTTTACGGATACAACTACCAATCTTATTTCCCTTTGGCATTGGCTGAAAAAGAAAAAACGTTCAAAAAACAGTTGATGCCTAAACTTGCTGCGTCTTATTTAGTTAATCGCAACTTTACAGTAAGAGCATCCGCAAGTAAAGGTTACTCACCTCCTACACTGGCCGAAGTTCGTTCCTCAGATAATGTCATCAATACCAATTTACAAGCAGAAGCTGGTTGGAATTATGAAAGTGGCCTTCGTTACCAAACTACCAATAAACGAATTGATATAGATGCAACTGTATTCTATTTCAATTTAAAAGATGCGATAGTAAGGCGACTAAACACAAACGATGTAGAATATTTTATAAATGCAGGTGGAACAAAGCAATTGGGTACAGAATTTCAGGTAGCTACATGGCTAATTGAACCCACAGCAAAAGGCTTCATAAATGGTTTACAATTAAGAAGCAGTTATACCTACAGTCATTTTAGGTTTGATGATTTTAAAAATGCTTTGCAAGATTATTCTGGAAATAAATTATCTGGCGTACCTACGTACACAATCGTCAGCAGTTTGCTGTTTAATTTCGACAAAGGTTTTTATCTATTTGCACAGCACAATTATACAGCTGCTATTCCATTGAATGATGCAAATACAGTTTTCGCAAAACCGTATCACTTAGCTGATGTAAAAGCTGGAATGAGGAATTTAAAAATTGGTAAAGTAGCTTTCGATCTTTCTTTTGGGGTGAACAATCTGTTTAATCAAAGCTATAGTTTAGGCAATGATTTAAACGCAGCAAATAATAGATATTTTAATGCCGCCGCAAGGATTAATTATTATACGGGTTTGGTGTTGAAGTTGTAATTTATCATTCAAATATCTATTTGATGATGTATTGTTTTATATTAGTAAATGATAAGCCATGTTATGGCTTTATGCAAATAGCATTATCAGTATTGGAGCAAATAATGGCAGATATAAACTAGTTAGCTGTAATTATAACCGACAATTTGCAGTATAAATACCTAAGTTTTAGAACGCTTGTAAATTATTAATTATTTATGATAGAATTAATTGCCCACGACCTTGTAAAGCATGATGCACTAAAAAAATGGATTGTTTTCACAAATGAAGATGTAGTGAATAACTATGAGGCTGTATTTGGAGAACAAGGCGTTCATAATCTTAATATCGCCATTAATAAATTGCAACGAGACTTTTATGAAATCAAACGATATTACCAGTTTGTAGGGATAATTAAGTACAACCACATTAATAATATGTTGACAATGAACCTATTTGAATCTGATGATATGGATAATTTTTTAGATGGAGTTTTATCTTTAAAAGACCAGAATTGGAAAAGCGATGACATCTCAAAAATTGGCGAAATCACGCATCAAATATTAGATAATCAAACCGAAAATCTAGCAAGAATAAGGATTAAGAAACTTATCTAAAGCTTTAATCAATAATTCGAAAAAATGAAAGAAAAGCCGATAAAAACAACTCTGATCGAGAAAATGAAATATAAAAATATTTTATTCTGCACATTTATGTGTATTGTTATTTCATCTTGTAATAGTTCAACACCTGACACTAAACCAGAATCACAACCAGATACTGTTTTAAGGTTATCTGACATCCCTAGATTTGACACAACTGGAAAGCAGTCCATTTACAGAGAGGTTTCCCCCTACGAGGTAAAAGGAATTGACCCTCCTGAAAGGGAAAAAGATAAGTTATATGAGGAATACAATCGACCTTATAGCCATTTTGAATTTATAGAAAAAGCTTATTCCAATTTATCATCAATGGGTTATAAAGTTGGAAGTATCGTAGAATTTTCTTATAATTTACTTCAAGACACAGTTTGGGCAAAAAAAGTATTTTTTGAACTTGATAAACATTGTACAAAAACATACTTAGGAACAGAACGTGCGTTTTTGGATTCCATTAAAAACGCAAATAACATATTAATAAAACTTAAAAATGACCCACAAAACACCCTTAGAAAGAAAACTCGGCGTGAATATTTAAATAAATAAAGTATTTACGAATATCTTATAATAGCAACCCAATCTAGCGCAAGCGTCCCACTTGTGTTATAAATTAGCCAAGTAACTATTGCTGCACTATCTTCAAAGAAAATCAAAAACTAACCCAATGATCATCGAATCACTAAAATCTTTATTCGATAGAGATTTGAATAAATTAAAAAATGAAATCGACTTATACCAAAACGAAGCTAACCTTTGGATAGTTGATCAACAAATCGCGAATTCTGCAGGGAACCTTTGTCAACACTTAATTGGAAATTTGAATGCCTATATCGGTGCCGAAATTGGAAAGACAAATTACGTTAGAAACAGGCCGCTAGAATTCTCTTTAAAAAACATTCCCAGAGCCGAACTCATTAAAAGCATAACGCAAACACAGCAAATTGTAGCTACCTCACTCGATAAATTAACTGATGAAGAATTGGACAAAGAATTTCCAATTTTAGTTTTTGAAGCGAAAACTTCCACCGAATATTTCTTAATTCACTTAACAACACATTTAGCCTATCATCTTGGGCAAATAAACTATCACAGAAGGCTTTTGGATATATAGACTAATCTATTCCCCTCATTTTTGGCTACTACAAAAGTAGATTTGGCTAAGTCTGTTTTTCAACTTCGGTGCAATTTTGTATAGTCAAGCTAAATAGCATAAAAAATGAAAGTAGTATTAACAGGCTCATTAGGGCATATCAGCAAACCACTTGCAATACAATTGATTGCAAAAGGACATTCGGTAACCATCATCAGCAGTAAAACCGATAAACAAGAAGAAATTGAAAAGATGGGTGCCAAACCCGCCATCGGAACGATTGAAGATCTAGAGTTTCTTTCCAACACATTCAAAGGTGCAGATATCGTTTATTTGATGGAGCCACCTTTTAACTTCTTCGACCCTACCATTGACATCACTGGATATTGGTTAGACATTGCCAAGAATTATGCGCAAGCCATTCAGCAATCAGGTGTTACAAAAGTGATCCATCTGAGCAGCATAGGCGGTCATACCGACCAAGGCGTAGGACTATTAGCCACGCACCATTGGGTTGAAAATATTTTGAAAGAACTGCCAAGCACTGTTTCCATCAAAACTATGCGACCTGTTGGCTTTTATTACAATATGTTTGCTTTTATTCCTTCCATTAAAAACGCAGGAAGTATTTTTCAAAACTACGGCGGCGATGAATTTAAGGAACCTTGGGTTTCGCCATTAGATATTGCAGATACGATTGCTGAAGAAATTGACTTGCCATTTGATGGAAGAGAAATCCGTTACATTGCAAGTGATGAAGTGACGCCAAATGAAGTGGCCGCAATTTTAGGTGAAGCCATTGGAAAATCCGATGTAAAATGGGTTGTAATTTCGAATGAAGATTTTATTGCAAATTTACAACGAGTGGGTTTTAGTTCGCAAGGCGCCGAAGGTTTGGCAGCAATGAACCAAGGCAGAATGAGTGGCGTTTTATACGATGATTATAACAAGAACAAACCAACGTTAGGCAAAGTGAAACTTACTGACTTCGCAAAAGATTTTGCAATGGTTTTTAATCAGGGTGCTCATTAATAGGAATAGTCCTTTTAAAAAACAATTATCTTTGAGGTATGAAAGTGCATAGATTAAAGTCGATTAGTGAGTTTCATGAATTGAGAGGTTTACCTAAACCCGAACACCCTTTAATTAGTGTGGTAGATTATGCTCAAATCTATGTAGCACCAAGTGATAACATTGAAAATTTGACATTTGATTATTACAGCATTGCGCTAAAAAGAGGCGTAAATAAAATGTACTATGGTCAACAAGCCTGTGATTTTAACGAAGGGGTATTGTTTTTCATGGCACCAAATCAAGTGTTAAAAATCATCAATAGTCAGGATGAAGAAATTAAAAGATCAGGGTGGATGTTGCTCATTCACCCAGATTTTCTTTGGAACACTCCGCTTGCAAAAACCATTAAACAATATGGATTTTTTGATTATTCCGTGAAAGAAGCATTGTGGCTTTCTGAAAAAGAAGAAAATGTAATTCTAAACGTTATTCAGAATATTAAACAAGAATACCATTCAAATATTGACAAGTTTAGCCAGCGGATCATCATTTCGCAAATTGAAACCTTGTTCAACTATTCAGAGCGTTTTTATCAAAGGCAATTCATTACCAGAAAAAAGATCAATCATCAAATACTTGATCGATTAGAAACATTGTTGTCAGATTACTTTAACAGTGGCGATTTAATTTCGAAAGGTTTGCCAACTGTTCAGCATGTTGCCGATGAGTTAAATGTTTCTCCAAATTATTTGAGTGGTTTACTCAAAATGCTAACAGGGCAAAGCACACAACAACACATTCACGATAAATTGATTGAGAAGGCGAAAGAAAAGATATCTACGACAGCACTGTCAATAAGCGAAATTGCTTACGAATTGGGCTTTGAACATCCACAATCATTCAGCAAACTTTTCAAGACAAAGACTAACATTTCACCCTTGGAGTTTAGGCAATCGTTTAACTGAAAAATTAAAGTTTAAGCAACTACTTATACAATGAGGTTTCCTTATAATATCTCCCTTTATATTCTAATGGAGACATACCTGTAATTTTCCTAAACACTTCTCTAAAGGCTTTTATATCAGCATAACCAACCTCATACATGACTTCGCTTACGGTTTTTCGATTGGTTTCAAAAGCCTTTTTAGCCACTTCTATCTTCACTCTTTGTGTATATTCTATGGGGGTATTTCCTGTTGCTTTAATAAACCTGCGGTCAAAATTCCTTCTGCCTACATTAAACTTAGCCGATAAATTCTCTATGCTGATTTTTTCCTGCAAGTTATTTTCAATGTATTCTTGCGCACTTTTTACCACATCATCACTATGTGTTTTTTGACCTATAAAAATTGCAAATTCTGATTGTGCATTCCGATCCAATTCTATTTGGAAAACTTTAGAACAATAAATGGCAGTTTCTCTGTCGTAATATTTTTCAACCAGATACAGCATTAAATTCAAAAAGGAATAAGCACCACCATTGGTATAAATCCCTTTTTCATCGGTAATCAACTTATCGATTTGTAAATTAACTTTAGGAAACATTGCTCTAAAATTATCCGTTACCGACCAATGCGTAGAGCAACTTTTTCCATCTAGCAAACCAGATGCAGCTAGCATAAACGCACCTGTGCAAATTGTTGCGATTTCTGCACCGTTTTTATATTGTTTCTCTAGCCAATCCAAGAGCAAATCATTTCCAGCTAAAGCCATTTCATAGTTATGGTTTAAGGAAGGAATAATGATCAGGTCGGTTTTAGCAATAGCTGATATATGGGTATGTGGCTTTACCGTAAATAAACCATTATTAAATTCTACCTTTTCAGCAATGCCAGCTAACTGAATATTAAACAATTCATTTTTACCCTTAGCTTTACCATATGAATTTGCTTTTGTAAATATTTCATAAGCGCCCGTAATACTACTCAGGTTGTTATCACCATTAGGGACAATAATTGTAAGCTGTTTCATTGCTATCATTTTATACAAAGGTATCATCTTTGCTTGTCCAAATCAACCCATCATAAAGTCTATTTTACACCATATTTACTTTATATTTAGACATTACATTTGTGATGTTAGATTTATATAAAGATTGATATGGCAACAATGACACAAACAGAAACTAGCGTTAAAATCGTATTAGACCGTTGGAATGCATCGATAAAAAGTGGTGATGCTTTAATTAGCACCTTAACTGACGAGACCTTCCAAAAACAAATTGCACCAGGTAAAAACAGAGGTATTTATTTATTAGGTCACCTTATTGCAGTTCACGATGATATGCTGATTTTATTAGACATGGGCGAAAAATTATATCCAGCATTAGCTGAGCCTTTTATAAAATCTCCCGATAACGTTGCAACGCCGATGCCATCAGTAGCAGAGCTACGAGCGTTTTGGACAAAGCAATGTGAAGTATTAAAGCAAAAGTTCGATGCATTGACAATAGACCAATGGTTTGAAAAACATACGGCTGTTTCTGCCGAAGACTTTGCTAACGAACCGCATCGCAACAAGTTAAATATCATCATTACAAGAACCTCTCATTTGCAATATCATTTAGGTCAATTGGTTTTATTAAAGTAATCAAACAATGAAAGCATCAAATTTTACAACAACTATTGTAGTTGACCATTCTCCCGAAGAAGTATTTAATGCAGTTAATAATGTACGCGGTTGGTGGAGCGAAGAAATTGAAGGAAATACCCAAAAATTAAATGAAGAATGGAGGTATCATTATCAAGATGTACATGTGTGCAAATTGAAAATAGTGGAGTTCGTTCCAAATGAAAAAGTAGTTTGGGAAGTACTAGATAACCATTTTAGTTTTACCAAAGACAAAGAGGAATGGAAAGGTAACACCATTGTTTTTGAAATAACTGAAATAGGCGATAAAACTCAGCTTCAATTTACGCAGGTAGGCTTAGTACCAACCTATGAGTGTTATGATATTTGCGAAAATGCTTGGAACACTTACATTCATCAAAGTTTGTATAAGTTAATCACGACTGGGAAAGGTGAACCAAATGGTAAAGACAAACCGCAAACGGAAGATGAAAAAGCATTATCATCTACTAATTTCACTAGTACTTTTTTTGTCAACCAAACTCCTGCAGAAGTATTTAATGCCATTATGAATGTGGGTGCCTGGTGGCAAGGCGAAATAAAAGGAAGCACAAAAAATTTAGGTGATGAATTTGATTACCAAATGAATGATGTTCACTTTTCGCGACAAAAATTAGTTGAGCTAATTCCTAACGAAAAAGTGGTTTGGTTGGTTACCGACAGTAAACTAAGTTTCTCAAATCAAACCGAATGGACAGGCACAAAAATAGTTTTTGAAATTAAGGAGATCAATAATAAAACTCAGGTTCGTTTTACACATGAAGGTTTAGTGCCAACTTTCGAATGTTATGAGAATTGCTCTTGGGCTTGGGGAGCATTGATGCAAGAAAGTTTATTTAGCTTAATCACCACAGGAAAAGGTACCAATGTTTTTGGGGCAAAGGAGAATTAAATGTAAATTCAAATTTTGTAATTATATTGCATTAATACTACGAGACACCTTAAACGTAAACCACATGAGAAAAATAATTTCATTTATGCACATATCCCTTGATGGTTTTGTAGCGGGTCCGAATGGAGAAATGGATTGGATTAAAGTTGATGAAGAAATTTTTGATTACGTTGGTAATCGGATTGGCGAAGGAGATACTGCCTTATATGGACGAGTGACATATGAAATGATGGAAGGCTACTGGCCTACCGCAGCTGATAGCCCGACAGCGAGCAAACACGATATTGAACATTCAAAGTGGTATAGTCAAGTTCACAAAGTTGTCTTATCAAAAACTATGAAGGATGCAGAGCTAAACAATACTACCATTATTAGCGACAATCTTGCTGATCATATCAATGAAATAAAAAAACAATCAGGTAACGACATCTTACTTTTTGGTAGTCCGACGGCAACGCACTCACTTATTGAACAGAACTTGATAGATGGCTACTGGCTATTTGTTAACCCGATTATTCTTGGACAAGGCATCCCTTTGTTTAAAGGTATTACTGAGAAAACAAAACTGAAGCTCTTAAACTCCCATCAGTTTACTTGTGGCGTAACTGAATTGAATTATACTGTTGATTGATAAGGATAAAATATGAACCAAGAAATTCCAACCTACAACAACAGTAAAACCGAAGGCGAAAGAGAAATTTGTGACCACTTAGCTAAATTAATTAATAAGGAGCTTAGCTTAGCAGAAAGTAAAATTTGGCATGCACATCCTGTTTGGTTTTTAGAAGGTAATCCAATTGTTGGATATAGCAAACAAAAGGCTGGAATAAGACTTATGTTTTGGAGTGGAGCGGGTTTTGAGGAAGAAAATTTAAATGTAGTCGGTAAAAAGTTTAAAGATGCTTCTATTTTTTACACCAATTTTTCCGAAATTAAACCTGAAGAAGTAAAACGTTGGTTAAAAAAGTCGATAGAAATACAATGGGATTATAAAAACATTGTGAAAAGAAAAGGACATTTAGAACGATTGAAATAACGAATTTCAGTAATTATGCCGCAGATTTTAAAATGTGGCTAAACATTAATAAGATGAATGCTACACCAGAACATGATCAGAAAATTGCAAAACTAACTTTCGCATCTGTATACCCACACTACGTTACAAAAGTTGAAAAGAAAGGTAGGACTATTGCAGAATTACAACAAGTAATAGAATGGTTAACTGGTTTCGATGCAAAAAAACAACAAGAACTTATCGATGAAAAAGTAACGTTCGAAAAATTCTTTCAGCAAGCTAAACTAAATCCTAATGCACAACTCATTACTGGAGTAATATGTGGCTATCGAATAGAAGAAATTAAAAATCCTTTAACGCAACAAATCCGCTATTTAGATAAAATCATAGATGAATTAGCAAAAGGCCGTAAAATGGAAAAGATTTTACGAGAAGAATAAGAACAAATTTTCTGACCTACTCTCTTAGCAATTTATCATCATTACGAGAGGCAATCTTTCCTAGGCGTCGTCATACCCAACTCGATTGGTATCTTAATGCACTTTAAGATTAGATATCTAAGCACTTCGTGATCGCCGTTCACTGGAATGATCTATTAGGAATGAATCAGCCCAACTCGATCGTTTAATCGTAATACGTTAATTAAGTAAGTCCATACTGGTGTTCGTCATTGCGAATTACTAAGCAATCTTAATACACCATCGATATCGTTTATCCTTTTTCAATTTATTTTTATTGATATTCAATAATTATTTTACCTTTGTCATATAATTTAAATTTTATAATTATGACAACACAATCCACTACTATTCTAAAAGTCCTCAACATTTTGTCCTGGATTACCTTTGTTGGACTTTGTGTAAAAGCAGGTATGCTTTTATGCTATTATATTATGGCTATGTACATCAACCCTATGGGTGCAAAAAATTTAGCATTAAATTTAGATTTATCGCACCTACACGCTTATGATATAATAGACTACTCTATTTTAGTTGGCTGTATGATAGCCATTACAGTATTAGAAGCCTTATTATTTTATTGTTTAATTCAAATCTTCTTGAAAATTAATATGGTTAGCCCTTTTAGCGAAACCATTGGTCAATTGATTAAGAGAATGAGTATTTTTTCATTATTCGTCGGTCTGTTAAGTGAAGTAGCTGTAGGCTATGCAGGTAAATTTATAGCCCTAAAATTAAATCTTCCAAATCTTACCGAACATATTGGGCTTGGAGATGCCTTTTTATTCTTTGCAGGCATCTTATATTTTATATCCTTATTATTTGCAAGAGGCATTGAATTACAACAAGAAAACGAATTAATCATATAACCATGTCAATAATTGTAAATTTAGATGTGATGATGGCTAAACGAAAGATGTCTTTAAATGAACTTTCAGTAAAGGTTGATTTAACACTTTCCAATTTATCCATTTTAAAAACAGGAAAAGCAAAGGCTATTCGTTTCTCTACTTTAGAAGCCATCTGTAAAGTCTTAAACTGTCAGCCTGGAGATATTTTAGAATATACGAATGATGGAGAATAATGTATAATACGGTTCTATAGAAATAGCACTTTCATTACTAGGATTACACAACAAAGACTTGGCAACGAAACTATAATTAGTGCCATGTAAGCAAGTATTTTTCTGTTTTTTTTTATTTTAAAACAGGAAACAAGCAATATACAATTCAAAATTAATAAAGCGAGCAGGAAATAAGATTGGATGTTTGTCAATAAAAAATGTCCGAAAGCATAGTAAAGTAGCGTAGCAAATAAACATGTCATCAACACATTTACAAACCATAAATACTTAAAAATCGTTATCATTTATCAATTTGAAAAAAATGTTGAAATTCAGTCAACCAAAAAAATCATCCCTAACTCTCTCGCAGAACGCGAACGTTGACCGAATTTTCAACATGAACAAATGTAGGATAAAGCATTTTTCCTTAAAATCATCTTTTAGGTGCCTTATTTTATCATAAAATCAACACATAAGGATTAGAAAGGGTTAATTTTTACAACTTATACTATAGTATAACCACTACTTCCAGTAAGATCTATTAATAGTGATAAATTATTTTTATGTTATTTAACCGTATCAGATAACAATAAGAATAAATAAAAACCTCTTTTCTTAATATATAGAAACAATCAATTTGCAATAAAACTTTTGTGCATGAAGCGTATTGCATCCTAAAGGAGATCAAATAAAGAATTTTAATCATTCAACTATATTGATTAGTTTTCGGTTGTTTAATTTAAAAAACCAATAAACTCGATCTAACCTTCACAATTTCATGAGATTATTTTCTATCACCTGTATTTCATTCGCTCTCATCTTTGCTTCTTGTGCCTGCAAAAAAGCTATCAAGACTTCAACCGATAATGGCAATCCTACTATTCCACCAGTAACCACACCCGTTGCCAGCGATGTAGCTTTTTGGTTAACCACAGGAGATAAATCAGCTTTGCTACAAAAACAAAACGTTGCCCTGAACTTTACAGCTACCAATAACAGCTATACTACATTAGAAGTAGATGAAGCTCAAGTCTTTCAGCAAATTGATGGTTTTGGTTATACCTTGACTGGTGGAAGTGCAACCTTATTGAATAGTTTAGGCAGTACTGAAAAGGATGCTTTACTGAAAGAATTGTTTTCGACTGAAGATGGGGCGATTGGCGTGAGCTATTTGCGCATTAGCATTGGTGCATCTGATTTAAGCGCTAACGTTTTTACTTACAACGAACGACCAACGGGGCAAACGGATATCAACCAAGATAATTTCTCTATTGCTGCAGAAATGACAGATTTAGTTCCTATCCTGAAAAAGATTTTAGCCATTAACCCAAATATCAAAATATTAGGTTCGCCGTGGACAGCACCAACCTGGATGAAAACTAACAATGCCTATAAAGGTGGAAGTTTAAAACCAGCTTATTATCAATCTTACGCAACCTACTTTGTAAAATATATTCAGGCAATGAAAGCGCAAGGCATTCCAATTGATGCCATTACCATTCAAAACGAGCCTTTACATCCAGGCAATACGCCAAGCATGTACATGGAAGCAGCAGATCAGGCTATCTTTATTAAAACAGCTTTAGGTCCAGCATTTCAAACAGCAGGTATCACTACCAAAATTATTGTGTATGATCATAATGCCGATCGTCCAGATTATCCAATGGCTATTTTAGCAGATCCTGCGGCGAATCCTTATGTTGATGGTTCTGCATTCCATTTATATGGTGGCAACATCTCGGCACTTAGTCAGGTTCACGAAGCCTACCCAAATAAAAATATCTATTTCACTGAGCAATGGGTTGGCGGACCAGGCAATTTTGCAGAAGATTTAAAGTGGCATGTTTCAACTTTAATTATTGGCGCAACGCGTAACTGGAGCAGAAATGTGTTAGAATGGAATTTAGCAGCAGATGCAAATTACAATCCACATACACCAGATGGCGGTTGTACCACTTGTTTGGGTGCATTAACGATTAGTCCAGCAGTAACCAGAAATGTTGCTTATTATATTATTGCGCATGCCTCAAAGTTTGTTAGACCGGGTTCAGTACGAATTGGTTCTACGCTAAATAGCACTTTAGCAAACGTTGCCTTTAAAACCGCAGATGGTAAACGGGTATTAATTGTAAGCAATACAAGTACAAGTGGGCAAACATTTAACATTAAATATAATGGCAAACTAGTTACTACTTCTTTACCAGGTGGTGCAGTTGGCACTTTTGTATGGTAGTTTAACGTCTTTATTTTGTTGATTGATTGAGTTAGTCCCGGTTTTACTGGGACTTTCTCTTTTATAACATTAGTTACCCTTCCTGCAAAGTAGCTAACCAATAATCACGTCATACCCAACTCGATTGGGTATCGTAATGCATGTAATAATTTTAGACTCCCTCAATAGCTCTTAGATAAATCAAACCTTTATCTCTTATATCTGTTATCAATACTGGAAATTTAAAACGAGTATGAAAAAATTAGCTTTTCTTTTAATCGGCTTTGCCGGATTTATAGTTGCTTGCCAAAGCAATAAAACCGAACAAAATGCAAATGATGCAGTTGCTTTAGATACAAATGTACAAGCCGGAACACAACAATTTTGCTATTCTTACATAAAAGATAAAGATACCGCCACATTAAAAGTAATGACTAGTGGAAACATTACTACGGGCGAATTAAGATATAATTTATACGAGAAAGATAAAAACAATGGTATTGTTGAGGGAGAACTTCATGGTGATACTTTACTAGCCGAATATACTTTTAACTCCGAAGGAAAAGAATCAGTTAGACAAGTAGCTTTTCTAAAAAAAGGAGATCAATTGTTAGAAGGTTTTGGAGATGTTGTGGAAGGGAAAAATGGCAAAATGATGTTTAAAGATACTTCTAAGCTAACCTTTGGCCAGTCTATAGTTTTTACGAAAGTAGATTGTCAGTAAACTTTAGGCAGTATTATTGCGAGGCATGAAGCATCTTTAACAAAGATAGGCATCTATTAAATGCTTTAAGATTGCTTCGTGCCTCGCAATGACGATTTAAAATTTTTACTTTCTTACTTCAAACCCTTCAAAACGTTCCCAAAAACCATCAACTGGAAGTTTGGCAAATATTTTAACTGGTTCTTTTTGCACAGGGTGGATAAATTCCAATTGTCTAGCATGTAAACAAATGCTTCCTTTTCTGCTCCCACGAGGATAGCCGTATTTATTATCACCTACAATTGGGCAATTCATTGTAGAAAGCTGTACTCTAATTTGATGTGAACGACCTGTTAACGGATTTACCTGCAATAAATAGAAGCCACCAACTTCTCCTATCAGTTTATAATCTAATTCAGATCTTTGGCTATCTGGCACCTCTTTATTGTAAGCCGCAACTAAATTTTTTTGTGGGTTTTTAATGAGATAGTGCACTAAATTACCTTCCAATCGTGCAGGCTTATTCCGTACAACTGCAAAATAGGTTTTACGTACTTCTCGGTTTTTGAAAACAGCATTCATACGTTCTAATGCTTTGCTGGTTTTAGCAAACAAAATTACTCCACTTACTGGTCTATCCAAGCGGTGAATAACACCTAGAAACGCACCATTTGGCTTATTGTACTTAGCGGCTAAAAATTTCTTAACCTTTTCGTCCAGGGGTTCATCGCCAGTTTCATCCACTTGCACAATATCACCAGCACGTTTATTAACGGCTATCAAGTGGTTATCTTCGTATAAAATATCTGCTTCTGTAATGGACATTTTTTAGTACTGCTCCTTTTCGTTCGGGAAATCTTTTGCCTTTACATCTTTAATATACGATTGGGCTGCACCTAAAATTCCATCGTATAAATTAATATACTGACGTAAGAAACGAGGCTTAAATCCTTTAGTTAAACCAATCATATCATTTACGACTAACACCTGCCCATCGCAGCTTGGACCAGCACCAATACCAATAGTTGGAATATTTACACTCTCTGTAACTTCTTTAGCCAACTTAGCCGGAATTTTCTCTAGCACTACTGCAAAACAACCTGCATTTTGCAAAGCGATGATATCAGTTTTTAACTTGTTTGCTTCTTCTTCGTCTTTAGCCCTAACCGTGTAGGTTCCAAACTTATAAATAGATTGAGGTGTTAAACCCAAATGTCCCATTACAGGAATGCCTGCAGTAATGATTCGTTGAATTGACTCTACTACTTCAACTCCACCTTCCAATTTTACACCATGTGCACCAGACTCTTTCATGATACGAATAGCAGAATTTAAGGCTTCTTTTGAATTTCCTTGATAAGAACCAAAAGGTAAATCGACTACCACAAAAGCACGACTAGCTCCTCTTACAACACCTTGAGCATGATAAATCATTTGATCTAAGGTAATTGGCAAAGTAGTTTCGTGACCAGCCATTACATTAGATGCAGAGTCGCCTACTAATAAAACATCTAAACCGGCATCATCTAAAATAGTTGCCATAGAATAATCATAAGCAGTTAGCATCGCGATTTTTTCACCACGATGTTTCATTTCTTGCAAAATGTGTGTGGTAATCCGCTTAATTTCTTTGTTTACAGACATGTTCTTTGTTTTGTAAAGCAAAATTAGGTTTTATTATTGTAAAAGGAAGAAAGAACCTTTAGGAATAATGGACTTGATATCTTAGAAACCTGAGCTCACTTGGCTAGATTTCTTTTTAAATGTTCTAATCTGTCTTAGGTGGTAAATATTGTTTCTTACAGATTAAAATTTCAAAAAATATATTGAAAAAACCATTGAAAAAACTAACTTTGTATCCTGAAATGAATGAGTTCGATCAGATTTCTTTATCTTTTTACAAAAACGGCATAACCGTTACGAAATTCCATTCTTTTTTCTCTTTTTTCACCTTCCATATTTATTGTACACATGACTAACTACACCAAGTTACCTGCGATTTTGTTATTGGCCGATGGCACCGTTTTTTATGGCAAAGCAGCTGGTAAAATAGGCACTACTACTGGCGAAATTTGCTTTAATACAGGCATGACAGGCTACCAAGAAGTATTTACAGATCCTTCTTACTTTGGTCAGATTATGGTAACTACCAATGCACATATTGGTAATTATGGAATGCATAAAGAAGAAATCGAATCGGGATCTATAAAAATTGCTGGTTTAGTTTGTAAGAATTACAACATTCTTTATAGTAGAAAAGAAGCATCAGAATCAATACAAGACAACTTCCAAAATGAGAATATTGTTGGTATTTCAGAAATTGACACTCGTGCACTGGTTCGCCACATTCGTAATAAGGGTGCAATGAATGCTATCATTTCTTCAGAAATTACTGATTTACAAGAATTGAAAAAGAGATTAGCCGAGGTACCAGACATGGATGGATTGGAGCTCTCTTCTCAGGTTTCTACAACAGAACCTTATTATTACGGTAATCCAGATGCTAATTATAAAATTGCTGCTTTAGATTTAGGCATCAAGAAAAACATTTTGCGAAACTTTGATGATAGAGATATTTATGTAAAAGTATATCCAGCCAAAACAACATTTGATGAAATGGACAAATGGGGTGCAAATGGATATTTTATTTCAAATGGCCCTGGAGATCCAGCAGCAATGGAATATGCAATTGATACAGTTAAATCTATTTTAGCGGCAGATAAACCTTTATTCGGGATTTGTTTAGGTCATCAGTTATTAGCTGAAGCAAACGGGATTGGAACCATGAAAATGTTTAACGGACATCGTGGATTAAACCACCCTGTTAAAAATATAATTAAAAATCATTGTGAAGTGACTTCTCAAAATCACGGTTTTGGTGTTATTCCAGAAGAAGTTAGAAAATCTGATAAAGTAGAAATTACACACATCAACTTAAACGATCAGTCGATAGAAGGTATTCGAGTAAAAGGTAAAAAAGCATTCTCTGTACAATATCACCCAGAGTCTTCGCCAGGTCCGCATGATTCTCGCTATTTATTTGATGATTTTGTTGGCTTAATCAAAGGTGATTTAGTTTGGTAACTTATTAAACAACAAGAATAAATGAAGAGCAAAGATTATGTCTTTGCTCTTTTTCGTTGTCCTTTATCCGTCAAAAACATCATTTCACCGACATTTTTATGTTTTTAATAAAAATTCACTTTCTATTCATCTAAACCTTCTTACATTTATGCCCATGGAAAATAGAAACGCCATTATCAGCGTGAAGAACCTGGTAAAAAATTACGATGATTTCAAAGCAGTTCAAGGCTTAACCTTTGATGTTTATGAGAACGAAATCTTTGGGCTACTTGGCCCCAATGGAGCTGGCAAAACAACTACCTTAGAAATTATTGAAACGCTCCGTCCTAAAACTTCGGGTGAGGTAACTGTAGATGGACTTTCTATTGATAAGGATCAAAATTCAATTAAACGAATTATAGGTGTTCAATTACAAGCCGCTGGTTATTACCCTAATTTGAATTTAGTAGAGTTGCTCGAATTATTTTCAGGTTTATATGGTGTAAGCATTAAACCAATGGAAATGTTGGCTAAAGTAAACTTGCAAGATAAGGCTAAAGCAAAATATAAAGCTTTATCTGGCGGACAAAAACAACGTTTTTCTATTGCAACTACACTTATCAACTCACCAAAAATTATCTTTTTGGACGAACCAACAACTGGTTTAGATCCGCAAGCTCGTAGAAATCTATGGGATTTGATTACTGAAATTCGCAACAACGGAACTACAGTCGTAATTACCACTCATTATATGGATGAAGCAGAGCAGTTATGTGATCGTGTTGCTTTTGTAGAACGAGGGCAAATTATTGCTTTAGATACGCCAGATCAATTGATAGATAATTTAATTGCAGGTGGTTTTGAGCGCAAAAAAGAAGTAAAAAAAGCAAATTTGGAAGATGTATTTATCAATTTAACCGGTAAAGAGTGGCGTGAAGATTAATCAAACCCAAACATTCCAGTATTTTAACCTTTCAATCTTAAACAATGCAAACTTCATATAGTAACACAAAAGCCACTTTAGCATTAGCAAAAGCAAGTTTCAGATCAATTATGCGCAGTCCATCTGCTGTAGTTTTCACCTTAGCTTTTCCCTTAATTTTTATTCTTGTCTTCGGGTTTTTAGGTGGTGGAGGCACCAAGATTGATGTCGCTGTAGCACCAGGTTCAGATTTACAAAATCCAATTATAGCTGCATTAGAAAAAATTTCTGTCATTAGGCTAACTAAAAATGGAGATTTGGCAAGCATCAATAAAAGTTTAGAGAAAGGAGATTTTGATGCAGTAATTGATGTAGAAAAAAACCCTGCTCACCTACCAGCCTATTTTACAAATGTTAAATATACCTCTGCATCTTTAGATAAAGGCAATATTTTAAAATCGGTTTTAAACGAGCTTTCTTATAATTTAAACACTCAGAATTTAAAGCCAAACGTTACAGAAATTAGAGCAAGTACAGTAAATGGTCGTTTATATCGTACAATAGATTTTATCTTGCCAGGACAATTGGGTTTCTCTTTATTGAGCACAGGAGTATTTGGTACTGCCTTCGTGTTCTTTAGTTTACGTCAAAATTTAGTGATTAAACGTTTCTTTGCTACACCAGTAAAGCGCTCAAGCATTGTATTGGGGGAAGGTATGGCTCGTATTGGTTTTGCCTTATTAGGCGCTTTATTTATTATTTTAATCGGGCATTTTGCGTTTAACTTTACCCTTATTAATGGGGCGGTCACTGTGATAAATATGCTCGTCTTAGCAACAATGGGTATAGTTGTATTTATGGGCTTCGGTTTCGTTGTTTCTGGTTTAGCAAAAAGTGAAAGTACAATCCCTCCTATATCTAATATCATTACGTTACCCCAATTTTTATTATCAGGTACTTTCTTTTCTATTGATGCATTTCCAACTTGGTTACAGCCAATAAGCAGAGCTTTGCCCCTAACCTATTTAAATGATGCAATGCGTAAGGTAGCTTTTGAAGGTTCAAACCTTTGGGATGTGAAACACCAATTGCTAGTCATGTTAATTTGGGGGATCGGAATTTATGCTGTAGCCGTTAAAACCTTCAAGTGGGAATCTTAATTTTAAAAGCCTAATCGTATCTTAGGCTTAAAAATTATTCCCATGAAAAATATTTCAATTTTATCTGCCAGCGTTAGACATGGCCGAAATAGCCATCGCGTTGCTTTATATTTTAAAAATTATTTAGAAGAAAATAAGTTAGCGAACGTCACTATCATTGACCTAAAAGCGTATAATTTTCCAATTTTTGAAGAGCGATTAAGATTCATTTCTGACCCTTCGGAAGCTATGCTTTCCTTTGCAGAAGAAATAACTAAAGCAGATGGTGTAATTATTGTAACTCCAGAATATAATGGTGGTTATCCTGCTAGTTTAAAAAACGTAACTGATTTATTGTATGCAGAATGGAAACGCAAACCTATTGCCATTGCAACAGTTTCTGCAGGTGCCTTTGCTGGTACACAAGTCATTACATCCTTACAATTTAGTTTATGGAAAATTGGAGCATTGACAATTCCAGCAATGTTTCCAGTAGCTACGGTAGAAAAAACATTTGATGAAAATGGTATACCAAGTGATCCAGTGGGAACAGATAAAAGAGCTGCAGTTTTTGTAAATGAATTACTGTATTGGGTTGATGCAAAACATAAAATGGATGACAATTAAGTAGGATTAATTTTGTCTATACATTTGATTTTCTTCCATTTATTAAAAAATAAAGCGTAACCCTCCTTATAATTTAAAAATTATTTTAACTTTGAAAATGTCCTAGGTAATTGTACTTTTTACACTAAGGGATTATTTAATCAAAACCAAAATAAAATGAGTTTAATAATTGATGTCCACGCAAGACAAATCCTTGATTCTAGAGGAAATCCAACAATAGAAGTTGAAGTAGTTACAGAAAATGGCCAAATGGGTCGTGCAGCAGTTCCATCAGGAGCAAGTACTGGTCAACATGAGGCAGTTGAATTGCGTGATGGCGACAAGAAAACCTATATGGGTAAAGGTGTTTTAAAAGCTGTTGAAAATGTAAATACCAAAATTGCTCAAGCGTTACAAGGCGTTGATGTTTTTGAACAAAACTTAATCGACAAGTTAATGATTGACTTGGACGGAACTGAAAATAAAGGAAATTTAGGTGCAAATGCAATTTTAGGTGTTTCTTTAGCAGTTGCAAAAGCTGCTGCTGCAGAAAGCAGACAACCTTTATATCGTTATGTTGGTGGTGTAAATGCAAATACATTACCAATTCCAATGATGAATATTATTAATGGTGGTTCTCACTCTGATGCTCCAATTGCTTTTCAAGAATTTATGATTATGCCTGTTGGTGCACCTTCATTCTCTGAAGCACTACGTTGGGGAACTGAAGTATTCCATAATTTAAAAGCGATTTTACACGACCGAGGTTTATCTACTGCTGTAGGTGATGAAGGTGGTTTTGCTCCTACTTTTGAAGGTACAGAAGATGCGATTGAAACTGTTTTGAAAGCGATTGAAAAAGCAGGTTACAAACCAGGTTCAGATATTTGTTTAGCACTAGATTGTGCTTCATCTGAATTTTACAAAGATGGAAAATACGATTACACGAAATTTGAAGGTGATAAAGGCGCCATTCGCTCAAGCGAAGAGCAAGCACAATATTTAGCTGATCTTTCTGTAAAATATCCTATTATTTCTATTGAGGATGGTATGGATGAAAATGATTGGGCTGGCTGGAAAACGTTAACTGAGAAAATTGGCAATAGGGTTCAATTAGTTGGTGATGATTTATTTGTAACTAACGTTAAACGTTTACAAACTGGTATTGATACGGATACTGCAAACTCAATTCTAGTAAAGGTGAATCAAATTGGTTCTTTAACAGAAACTATTAATGCGGTAAGTTTAGCTCAAAATAGTGGATATACCTCTGTAATGAGTCATAGAAGTGGTGAAACTGAAGATACTACTATTGCAGATTTAGCTGTTGCTTTAAACTGTGGACAAATTAAAACTGGTTCTGCTTCGCGTTCTGATAGGATTGCAAAATACAATCAGTTATTACGTATTGAAGAAGAATTAGGTGCTGCAGCACGCTTTATTGGTAGAAATTTCAAATACGCTAAAAAATAATAGCATTCAATTTATATCCTGCTATAATTGCCGAAGATAGCTCATTTGAGAGCTAAAATAACGTCGACAATGTTAACAAGTTGATAAACACATTTGCAAAACATCCGAAGATTTAAAACCTTCGGATGTTTTTATTTAATTATATATTTGCGCTGATGAAACGGTTATTAGAACTCTTGCGAAATAAATACTTTTTAGCTATTGTAGCTTTTGCCGTATGGATGCTGTTTTTTGATAAAAATGATATGCTTTCACAATATGAATATCGTGCAGAAGTGCATAAATTACAAGAAGAGAAAGATTTTTATACAAAAGAAACGGCTTCCGTTAAAAAAGATTTGAAAGAGCTAGATAGTAATTTAGTGACAGCAGAAAAATTCGCTCGTGAAAAATACTTCATGAAAAAGGACAATGAAGATGTCTTTGTAATTGTTAAAGACGACGCAAAAAAATAACCAACAGGTTAATCAAACATTTCACAACTATTTTCATTGTAATACTTTATATTCGTATTAAAAGAATATAAATTAACTCTGCAAGGGTGTTATGAAAAAAATTAGCTTATTTTTCTTATTGTTTTTCACAAGCATTTATTATTCTTATTCGCAAGAATTACCCAACTTAAAGCATATTAAGTTAAACAAAAACGCTCATTTTAAAGATGCTGAACCTACAGTATTAAAAGTTACTACCTACCTATTTGATACGCCAATTAATAAAAAAAACACTTCTAGAACAGAAGCTGGTCAGTTTTTAATTAAATGGATGAATGGCACTCTTGACTATACTTTTTTTCTTGGCGAGAAAGAAACAAATTACTTTAACACTGATTCTGATTTGATGCTAATGTACATGGCTGGATTAACCAAATTCACATTGGAAAATAGTACTATTAAAGATCAAAAAGGACTTGCTTTAGGAGCTATGCGTTTAGTTCTTCCCTATTTGGACAAACAAGAAGACAAAAAGAGTTGGTCTAAAGAGCTTTGGCAATTAAACGACGCCAATCATAAAGGTAAACTGGAAGAGTTTTTATACAATTAATACCCAAATTTTGGCAATGCTAATTTATAGCGCACAACAATTATCCTTAAGGTAAAAATGAAGGCAATTACCATTATTTTAGCAATATCTGTTTTCAGATTAAAATAGAGTAACGCGAAGTAAAGAACACCACCTAAAATACAAGCAGTCGCATAAATCTCTTTTCTAAAAATTAAAGGAATAGTATTTAGCAAGGTATCACGAATTACACCACCAAAGCATCCCGTAATTGTTCCAAGCGCTACACAAATACCTGGACTTAATCCAAAAACAATTCCTTTTTGCACGCCAACCATGGTAAATAAGCCTAGTCCTAATGAATCGAATAAGAAAAGGGTAACCTTAAATTTTTTAATTTGTGTTTTAAAAAATATAGTGAGTAAAGAAGTTACTAATATTAGCAAGCAATAATTTACATCTCTCATCCAAGCAACTGGTGTATCACCAAGTAGTAAATCGCGAACTGTTCCTCCTCCAATAGATGTTACAAATGCAATTATTAGTACCCCAAATGGGTCTAATCGTCTTTGCATAGCCGCAAAAGAACCCGAAATTGCAAAGGAGATTGTCCCTAATATTTCGATGAGATAGGTAGTACTAACATCCATTATATTTCTCCATTACGTTTTCTTAAAAACCATTCCACGCTCAATAAAAGTACAATTAATCCAAATAACCATTTCAAATTAATGAGTTCCTCGTATTTACGATCTTCATAACTTATCGTTTTTAATTGTCCACTTTTTTCAAGTTCATTAACCAAACTTAACAAATTGCTTGGCATAATCATTTTACCTCCGCTTTGTTTTGCCATCGTATATAATAATTGATGGTTGGCGGTGGTTTGTTGATATTCGACGATTAACGCATTTACATAAAAAGCACCAGAATCTTTATATTTCTTATCGCCTAAAGCAGTACTAGCAACATAGGTATAATTTCCCTGGGGCAAAGTACCCGCATCTAATCGATAAGCAATTCCGAATTTAGAAAATGTGTAATTAAAGGTCTTACCATCATTATTTTTAACTTGAACATTTACATCTGGTGTGTTTACAGATTCGTAAGCATCATTGTATAAAGTTGCGTTTAATACAACATTTTCATTTTCATCAAAAGTGCTTTTTGTGCTGTACACTTTAAATTTTCGTTTATCATCCTTAACAGAAAGATATTGAACCGTTTTAGTAATCAATTCATTAAATAATGGAAGACTTTGCTCATTTTTCGCTTCCTCCAATTTCCATTTCCATATCCCCTCACCTAGTAAAAAACCTATTTTCTTACCATTATCATCCATAAAAAATAACAATGGATTTTGCGTATTCACCTTACCAATGCGTTGATTTAAAACTGATGTGTAGTTTCCATTTATATTTAAACTTGCAAACGGCATTTGCAATGGATCGTAATCGTTCAATTGTTTTAAAGAATTTGCATCTAAATTAAAAGCTGTAAAATTAGCATCAGGATAAGGAAAAACCTCTTGTAATGAGCCATTAATTCTACTAAAATTAAGCTCTTTTTGCACCTGATTAAAAGCACTTATATTACTTTGGGCACCGATAATATACCATAAAGGTAATTTTGCTTCTTGTATTTTATTAACTAAAGCTGTATTAGTATTTACAGTACTAGGTAATTGATATAAAATGGCTAAACTATATTTATTTGCATCGACTGTATTCAATTCATCTGCCAATGCAACTGTTACTTCGTAATGTTTATTTAATTCAATAGCTTGTTTTATAGCCGTAATGTCTGGATGAGGAGCCGCAGCAGCGATTAAAACTTTTTGTCGAGCATCAATTACTTCTATAAAAACAGTTTGACTATTGTTTTTCGTCGTAATTTCATTTTTTAAGGGAGATAAATTAATGGTGTATTTTTGTATCCCGATTTTACTTGCCTTTAGTTTTACCTGCACATCTTTCACAAAGCTATTCGAGTTTATTGATACGCTTTGCTCTTTGATTTTAATCCCATTTTCTAACACCGAAAGTTGAGTTGTTTCCCCTTTACTTTCATAGGCCTGCAGCTGTACCTCCAACGTAAATTCGTTATCTAAATACACTAAATTATTATAGCTTACATTAGCAATTAAAACATCTCGTTTTGGTATGGTATCCCCTAATGCAACGGTGTAAATAGGCGCTTTTATTTTATTTAACTCATATAATGGATTACCCCCACGATTAAAAATACCATCGCCTGCCAAAATTACCGCACCTACATTTCTATTTAATAATTCATCATTTAATTGATTAAACAATAATGATCCATTACTTAATTTCCCATTTCCAGAAAAGTTTAATCCACTTTTAACACTGTCACTAAAACTGTATGTTTTAACTTCATATTTGGTAGAAAGTTGATTTGCTAATTCTTGTAAATCTTGTTGATATTTACGTTTATTAAATCCTACTGGCTCAATTTGAGCAACAGAAATAGAATTATCATGTGCTAAAACAATAATTGGTTTTTCTGGCGTATAGGAAATCAGTTTTACTAGAGGTGCGAAAAACAGCCATGCAATAGCTGCAATTGTGAGTACCCTTAAGGCTGTAAGTGTATATTTTAAATTCCTTTCAAGATTTTGATTTTTTCGATATAAAAGCCAAGCATATAAACAACCTAATAAAAGGCAGCTAATGAAAGCAAAAATTGAAGAAGCGGAAAAAAAATTATCCATAAGCTTAAACGTAAAGATGCTAATTTTCTAAAAAAATCAACGTAATTTGTTAGCGAAAATAGATACACTAATGAAAATAGTTATAAAGTTAATGCTCATTTTTATGATGACCACACCTGCATTTGCTCAAAGTACTTTTAAGCAAAATCAATTAAAATTTGAACGTGTTAAAAATGCATATGCGGAAAAATGGAGATCACTACAATCTGACTTACAAAGTGCAGGATTTTATGGAAATTTCAATCTCTATATAGCAGCTTTTAAAGCTGAAGGAAAATTGGAGGTTTGGTTAAAAACATCGAATCAAACCCGTTATAAATTATTTAGAACCTATGATTTTTGTGAACATTCTGGAACACTAGGTCCAAAAGTAATGGAAGGTGATTTACAAACTCCAGAGGGTTTTTATAAAATTAATGTGTTTAATCCAGAAAGTAGTTATCATTTATCTTTAGGTATTGATTATCCCAACAAAGTTGATGCAATAAGAACTGGAAAAGGCAATAAAACTGGTGGAGATATTTACATTCATGGCAATTGTGTAACTGTGGGTTGCATTCCTTTAACAGATGAAAAGATTAAAGAAGTTTATGTTTTAGCAGTTGAAGCTCGCAATGGTGGACAAGAAGAAATCCCCGTGAACATTTATCCGTTTAAAATGACTGATGCTAACCTCAAAAAATATAGTATTCAGTTTCCTCAACAAGCTATTTTTTGGCAGACCTTACAAAAGGGATATACAGTATTTGATAAAGATAAAAACTTAGTACCAGTTGATCAGGTAAACGGAAATTATGTGGTGAAGTAGCTATAGATGTTGTAAGGTTGAAATGTTCTGAATCTAAAACATTTCAACCTTTCAACTTTAAATTCATTTTAACTTTTTACAGCATTCCGCCGCAAACAGATAATGTTTGTCCTGTTACATAAGCGCTCATATCTGATGCTAAAAAGACACAAACGTTAGCAATATCTTCTGTTTCACCAGCACGTTTTAATGGAATATCTTTTTCCCAACCTGCCACAACTGCTGGATCTAAAACTTCGGTCATTTCGGTACGAATAAAACCTGGAGCAACCACATTTGCACGAATGTTACGAGAACCTAATTCTTTAGCAACAGATTTAGTGAAACCTATAATACCTGCTTTTGAAGCTGCATAATTTGCCTGACCAGCATTACCTGTTACACCTACTACAGAACTCATGTTAATGAAAACACCTTTGCGAGCTTTCATCATCACTTTAGAAACCGCTTTGGTTACGTTAAAGATAGATTTAAGGTTAACATTCATTACGTCATCCCAATTTTCTTCTGTCATCCGCATTAACAAACCGTCTTTTGTAATACCTGCATTGTTAACTACAATATCAATCGTACCGAACTCTGCTACAATGTCATTTATCAATTGTTCAGCTTCATCAAATTTAGAAGCATCAGAACGATAGCCTTTAACTTTTGTTCCAAAACTTTGTAATTCTTGTTCCAAAGCTTGTCCTTTCTCTATAGATGATAAATAAGTGAAAGCAACATTAGCACCTTGTTCTGCAAATTTTTCGGCTATTTTGCGACCTATTCCTTTTGAAGCACCTGTAATTAGTGCTGTTTTTCCTTCTAGTAATTTCATTAGTTTATAATTAATGTCAGTCTGAGCTTGTCGAAGACCAAAGATATAATCTATTTTTTGTTTTTAAGGTTTGATAATCTAGTTATTTCATCCCAATCTTCCTTAAATAAAGCCTCCTTTTTGTTTCTACTTCACCCTTTATTTGCTTCTCGAATTCTATAGCATGATTTATATAATCAAATCTATGATAATATTTTAATACAACTGGTCTTCTAGAAAAAGTATAAGAACTTGGATTTTCAACATTATTGTCTGTTCTAACCTTATCTCCAAGTCATTTTTTACACCTACATAATAACTCTTATCCGAACATTCTAAAATATAAACAAAGTAGTTATATATGGCTTGCATAAGAAGTTTTTAATAATTGGAAATTACGTAAAAATCATTTTTTTAGACCAAGTCATGTTGAGCTTGTCGAAACACTTTATAGTCCTTCGACAGGCTCAGGATGACAAAACCTTTAAAACTAAACCGCTGGTTCTTGTTGACTTAAACAATGGAAACTTCCTAATCCCCAAATAATATCGGTAGAATCTATACCAACAACTGGTCTATCGGGAAAAGCTTTTTGAATAATTTCAAGTGCAATTTTATCATTTACGTCTCTGAATGTGGGTACAATAACCGCAGCATTTGCGATATAAAAGTTTGCGTAAGATGCTGGCAAGCGTGTATCTTCGTGTATCACTGGGGAAGGCATTGGCAATTTGATGATATTTAATGGTCTTCCATCAGGCAATCTCATTTCCTTTAATGCTTGGTAGTTTTCTTGTAATAGGATGTGATTTTCATCCAAAGGATTACTTTCTAAAACCGTTAAAACAGTATCTTCATTTACAAAACGAGTAATATCGTCGATATGGCCATCAGTATCATCTCCAATAATTCCATCTCCTACCCACAATACCTGCCCTGCGCCATAAAATTCCTTTAAATACGTTTCGATTTGTTCTTTATTTAAATGAGGATTTCTATTTTCATTTAGCAAGCAAGCAGTACTTGTTAAAATTGTTCCTGCTCCGTTAAATTCTACAGAGCCACCTTCCATTACAATATCGGGCATAAACAGTGGGAGATTAAACTGCTTTGCAATTTTTGTCGGTATTATATCATCCAAATCAAATGGTGGATATTTTCCTCCCCAAGCATTGTAACCCCAATCAATTATTGCTTTTTTATTTCCCTTTACTACAAATGCAGGTCCATGATCTCTGCACCAAGCATCGTTACTCTCATTAAAATAAAATTCTATTTGAGATAAATCAGCATCAACTTTTTGTAAGTGAGCAATAGCAGATGCTTTCATTGCTTCATCTCTTACATTAATACGTACTTTTTCGCCTGTAGCAACAATCTTTATAAATTGACAATAAGGCTCATATATGGTCTCAATCTTACCTGGCCAAGATTCTTCTTTATGGGGCCAGCTTAACCAAGTAGCTTCATGTTTAGTCCACTCTGCAGGAAAGTGATAGCCCTGCGCCTTTGGCGTTTTAGATACGTCGGAAAGTCCGGAAGTCTGAAAGTCCGAAAGATTAGATGTATTACTTTTATGGTGTTCTGACATTATTATTTAATGACTTTATTAAACCATTTATCATTAACAAAACCTCTTCACAAGATTTATATAATTCTAAAAAGTGTTTTTCTGTTATATATTTTCTACGTTTTCCGATATATAAGCAACTTACTACTTCAATATCAGATCGCAAAGCATAACGAAGAAATCTAGTAAATTCTGCATTACTTTGTCCAGTACTTCCTTCAGCTATATTTAAAGGAATCGAATCTGCTGCTCTCTTAATTTGTGAAGTTAGAATAAACAGTTCTTCCTTTGGAAAAGTCTTTGTTAATTTATCAATTTCGTCGGTTAAGTCTAGCGCTTTTTGCCAAACTTTAAGTTTTTCAAATTTAAAAGCCATATCTATTTGTTTTAGATCGGGATGACTTTGCTCTACTAACTTACAAACTTTATCTTAAGTTTCACTTCTCCACTCTCGGTCTTTCTGACTTTACTGACTTCCCAGACTAAAAACTAATCCCCATCAATATATCTTTTTGTGATTGGCTGATAAGAATCTATTCGTCTATCTCTTAAAAATGGCCAATGCTTACGCATATAATCACTTTGACTTAAATCTAACTCCACTACCTCTGTCTCTTCTTTATCGTGCGACGCTAAATAAAGCAATTTGCCTTGTGCATTAGTTGCGAAACTACCACCCCAAAACTTCATGGCTCCATCTTGTTCAAAACCTACACGGTTTACACTTACTACAGGAACTCCATTAGCTACTGCATGAGAACGTTGAATAGTTTGCCAAGCATTGTATTGATCTTGATTAGTTTCTTCATCCTGATCTGTTGCCCAGCCAATTGCAGTAGGATAAAACATAATATCTGCACCCATTAAAGCTGTAATACGAGAAGCTTCTGGATACCATTGATCCCAACAAATTAAAATACCGATTTTAGCATATTTGGTTTCGAAAACTTTGTAACCTAAATCGCCAGGTGTAAAGTAAAATTTCTCATAAAAAGCCGGATCATCAGGAATATGCATTTTGCGGTATTTACCTAAATAACTTCCATCAGCATCTAAAACCGCAGTTGTATTGTGATATAATCCTTCAGCTCTTTTTTCGAATAATGAAGCAACAATTACCACTCCTAATTCTTTAGCAACTACTTGCAACGCATCTGTAGATGGACCAGGAATTTTCTCTGCTAAATCAAAGTTATCATAATCCTCTACATCACAAAAATACAAAGAGGTAAACAGTTCTTGCAAGCACACAATTTGCGCTCCTTTTGCTGCTGCATCTCTAATCTTAGCTATCGCTTTGTTTAAGTTTTCTTGTTTATCTTTTGTACAGCTCATCTGCACTAAGCCAACCTTTACTTTACTCATCTGTATAAATTTGAACTACAAAGTTAAGGAAAAAGGTGGAGGGTAAAAAGGTAAAAGGTGTAGGTTTTTGAGAGTTTACAACTAACTGGCAGTTAAACCTTCTCTATATTCTTCTTGTAATTCAAAAAGACATTTTGCACACAAGCAACCATCAAACAGTTCACTAATGTATTGTACTTCATTAATGTTGAGCTGTACTGTGCTGCATTGGCACTTTGTATACGAATTTGCCTTACATTCAATAGCAGTTCCGCAACGATCACATGGAATAATTTCGTGTTTAGTCATTCTTTACACAAAGATATAAGCTTTTAAATTAAGGATAAAGAGACAAATCTAACCGCAAAGTAAAACAAAAAAGGAGCAAGATGTTACCATCTGTACTCCTTCATATTTATTTGGCAAACTAAAAACTAGCCTGAACAGCTGATACAGCCTTCTTCCATCGAGCAAACTGGTCCATCAACGATTTCTTCAGCTACTTGATCTTGAGGAATTGTATCTGGAATTACAGCTTCAATTGCTTTACCTCCTTGGTTTTCTACCGTGAATTTAACAGCTTGAGAAGCAGCTTGTGTACGTAAATAGTACATACCTGTTTTCAACCCTTTTTTCCAAGCGTAGAAATGCATTGACGTTAATTTCGATGTATTTGGTGCATTAATAAACAAGTTTAGAGATTGCGATTGACAGATATATGCACCTCTATCGGCAGCCATATCGATGATATTACGCATTTTAATCTCCCAAACTGTTTTGTACAATTCTTTAATGTAATCTGGAATTTCTGCAATATCTTGAATTGAACCGTTCGCTAAAATAATTCTATCTTTCATTGCTGGCGTCCATAAACCTAATGAAACTAAGTCTTTTAATAAATGTTTGTTCACTACTACAAACTCTCCACTTAATACACGACGTGTATAAATATTTGAAGTATACGGTTCGAAACATTCATTGTTTCCTAAAATTTGCGAAGTAGATGCGGTTGGCATTGGTGCTACTAATAATGAATTGTATACACCAGTTTTAACTACACGTTTGCGCAAACTTTCCCAATCCCAACGGTTACTTTTTGGAGTTACATTCCAAAGGTCAAATTGGAATTTACCTTTAGATAGTGGTGAACCTTTAAAACTTTCATAAGCGCCATTTTTAACAGCTAAATCAGCCGATGCTGTCATTGCAGCAAAATAAATGGTTTCAAAAATATCGGTATTTAATTCCTTAGCCGCATCACTTTCAAATGGTAAACGCATTAAAATAAATGCATCTGCCAAACCTTGTACACCTAATCCAACTGGACGGTGACGGAAGTTAGAGTTTTGCGCTTCAATAACTGGATAATAGTTATGATCGATAATTTTATTCAAGTTTAATGTAGCTTGATAAGTTACATCATATAATTTTTGGTGATCAAATTCGCCATTAATTACAAATCTTGGTAATGCTAATGAAGCTAAATTACAAACAGCAACTTCGTCTTTAGAGGTATACTCAATAATTTCTGTACATAAGTTAGACGACTTGATTGTACCTAAATTTTGCTGATTTGATTTACCATTCGCCGCATCTTTGTACAATAAATATGGTGTACCAGTTTCAATTTGAGCATCTAAAATAGCGAACCAAAGTTCTTGTGCTTTTATCGTTTTACGAGCTCTACCTTCTTGTTCGTATTTGGTATATAACTTATTAAACTCTTCACCATGACAATCTGCTAAACCTGGTGCTTCATCTGGAGAGAATAAGCTCCAATCGCCATTGTCTTCCACACGTTGCATAAACAAATCGCAAATCCAAAGTGCATAGAATAAATCACGAGCTCTCATTTCTTCCTTACCATGATTTTTACGTAAGTCTAAGAAAGCAAAAATATCAGCATGCCAAGGCTCTAAATAGATTGCAAAAGCACCTTTACGTTTACCTCCACCTTGATCTACATAACGAGCGGTATCGTTAAATACTTTTAACATCGGTACAATACCATTACTTGTGCCATTTGTACCACCAATATAAGCTCCTGTTGCGCGGATATTGTGAATGCTTAAACCAATACCACCAGCACTTTGAGAAATTTTGGCAGTTTGCTTTAATGTATCATAAATACCTTCAATACTATCATCTTGCATAGTTAATAAGAAACATGATGACATTTGAGGTTTTGGAGTTGCTGCGTTAAATAAAGTTGGTGTAGCATGTGTAAACCAACGCTCACTCATTAAATTATAGGTTTTGATGGCACTTTCGATATCTTCTTTGTGAATGCCAACTGCCACACGCATAAATAAATGTTGTGGGCGTTCAACAATCACCCCATTTACTTTTAATAAATACGATTTTTCTAAGGTTTTGAAACCGAAGTAATCGAAACCAAAATCTCTATCGTAAATAATTGTACTATCTAAAATATCAGCGTTGTTTTTAATCACTTCCCAAACATCTTCTGCAATAAGCGATGAAGGTTTTTCTGTTTTAGGATCTACATAAGTATACAACATCTCCATCGTTTTTGAGAACGATTTAACGGTGTTTTTATGCAAGTTAGACACTGCAATACGCGATGCTAACAAAGCATAATCTGGGTGTTTTGTAGTTAGGGACGCAGCCGTTTCTGCCGCAAGATTATCAAGTTCTGAAGTAGTAACACCATCGTACAATCCTTCAATTACCTTTTTGGCAACATCTATAGGGTCTACTAATTCTGCGTTAAAACCATAACACAACTTCTCAATACGAGCAGTTATCTTATCAAACTTTACCGCTTCTTGGCGGCCATCTCTTTTTATTACAAACATCCTAATCAAGTATTAATGGTGCGTATTAAATTAATAGCGGCACCAGGTTTTAAATTATTTTTATTATATGGTTTCAAGTACCAGACAAAGCCCTAACCTTTTGTCTTTAACTCTAATTAAAAATCGTCATCTAGTGAAAATGCAGCTGCTTTATCTTCTGTAGAAGTTAATACTCCACTTTTTTGATAATCACCTACTCTTTTCTCAAAGAAATTTGTTTTTCCTTGTAGCGAAATCATCTCCATAAAATCGAATGGATTTGATGCATTATATATTTTTTTATAGCCTAATTCACTAATCCATCTATCGGCTACAAACTCAATGTACTGGCTCATTAATTTAGCGTTCATTCCAATTAAGGCAACCGGCAAAGCATCGGTAATAAATTCTTTTTCAATTTCTACCGCATCGCGGATGATATCATGCACTTGTTTTTCGGCTAATTTATTTTCTAGCATACTGTACAACAGGCAAGCAAATTCACAATGCATACCTTCGTCCCTAGAAATCAACTCATTACTAAAGGTTAATCCAGGCATTAAACCGCGTTTTTTCAACCAGAAAATAGAGCAAAAACTACCGCTAAAGAAAATTCCTTCAACCGCAGCAAAAGCGACTAAACGTTCTGCAAAAGTTCCATTTTCAATCCAACGTAATGCCCATTCTGCTTTTCTTTTTACTGCCGGAACAGTATCAATTGCATGGAACAAACGATCTTTTTCATTAGGATCTTTAATATACGTGTCAATTAACAGTGCATAAGTTTCAGCATGGATATTTTCCATCATAATTTGGAAACCATAAAAACAACGTGCTTCTGGCAACTGTACTTCACTCATAAAGTTTACAGCCAAGTTTTCGTTTACAATACCATCACTAGCAGAAAAGAAAGCTAAAATGTGAGAAATGAAATGTCTTTCCCCATCATTTAAATTATCCCAATGTTTTTGATCATCAGATAAATCAATTTCTTCCGCTGTCCAAAAACTCGCCTCACTTTTTTTATACATTTCCCAAATGGCCGGATATTTAATTGGGAGTAGAACAAAACGATCTTTGTTTTCTTTTAATAATAATTCTTGTTCTTGCTGCATAAGTTTAGTTTTTTAACGTTTAGAAATTGCTAGTATAGATTAATTCGTTTTTTAGTGCAGGTAAAAATTCGCCTTATTCTTTAAAAACTGTTAACCCCTTAACCTAAAAAGCTTTATCAAAATCACGCCGCCAACATCTTGAGTACTTAGTGAAACATTTTAAAAAACATTGATTTTTTAACGCCTTTTAAACAACTAAATATTAAGTACTTAAAATAATATAGGAGTGATTTCTTTTAAAGAACTTTCTTTAACAAATATAGAAGTTGATCGATTTTTTGAGTTACAAAGTTGTTAACATGTTGTTGAATTGAACAGAAATTCTCATCAAAATTTGGTCATAAACAACATAGAAAAAAGCTAATTATTTCTTTTTAAGGACTTAGAGAATCAAAAGGAGTGTTAATAATTTTAAGAAATGTGTTATAACACAAGAATTATTAAATTATTTTGGAGACACATATGAGATTTCTACCTTGGCATAACCTAGTCTATAAATACCAATTGCTTTAGCTGCTGAAGTGGAAAGATCTAATGAAAATTTCTTGCTATGTGGCCCGCGATCGTTCACTCTAACGGTAACTGTTTTACCATTCACTAAGTTTCTAACAGTAATCAATGTACCAAAGGGAAGTGTAAGATGTGCTGCTGTTAATTTAGCCCCTCTATATCTTTCGCCGCTAGATGTTTTTCTACCTTCAAACTTTTTAGCGTAATAAGATGTGTAAATCATTTTTACAACCGTATCGGGATGTTTTGTTGGTAAAGATTTAGCTTTTACTGCCAAAGAGGCAAGGCAAAAGAACAGCAAAAGTTTCATTTTATTTCTCATAGGCAAATTCAAATATACAAAATGAGTTGTATTTACATAAAAACTCATCTATTCAGCTGCCAATAAGCAAAAAAAATGCCCAGATAAATCTGAGCATTAAAAATCGATTAAAATAATTACTTTTTGTCAGGAACAAAATTCATTGAGATTGAATTTACACAATGGCGTGTATTTTTTGAAGTTAAACCTTCCCCAACAAATACGTGACCTAAGTGAGCACCACAATTTGCACAAACAATTTCCGTACGTTGTCCATCGGCATCTGGCACACGTTTTACTGCACCTTTAATTTCATCATCGAAAGATGGCCATCCGCAATGTGCATCAAATTTAGAGTCTGATTTATACAAAGCTGCATTGCAACGTTTGCAAGTATATGTACCCTTTTCGTTAAACTTATCATATTTACCCGTACCTGGATATTCTGTTCCTTTACGAACAATTACATCTTCTTCTTCTTTGGTTAATTTGTTATATTCCATTTTCTTGGTGGTTTTAGATGGCGTTGCTTTTCCTTGTTTCTGTGCACAAGCACCTAAGCTTGTTAGAAACAACAGACTTAATGCCATTACTGTTTTATTGATTATTTGTTTCATGTGGGTTATATTTTTAAACATATACGTTTTGCGCTAATGTTTGGATTTTGCCGTTTATACAAATATAAAAAATTGTACAACTTTGTTTTTCATACCAACGTAAGGTTTTGAGCACAAAAAAAGCGTTCCATAATTGAAACGCTTTTAATATTGATTAAAGATCAGTCTTTATTTTTTTAATAGTTTGGCCATTGCTTCACCTATTTCTGCAGGACTTTCTACTACGGTAATTCCACACTCAGCCATAATTTTCATTTTAGCAGCAGCAGTATCATCGGCACCGCCAACAATTGCACCAGCATGACCCATTCTACGTCCTGGAGGCGCAGTTTGACCAGCGATGAAACCTACAACTGGTTTAGTACCATTTGCTTTAATCCACAATGCAGCTTCCGCTTCCATACCGCCACCAATTTCACCAATCATGATGATACCTTCAGTTTCTGGATCGTTCATTAACAATTCTACCGCTTCTTTAGTAGTAGTTCCAATAATTGGATCACCACCAATGCCAATTGCAGTTGTAATACCTAAACCAGCTTTTACCACTTGATCTACTGCTTCGTAAGTTAACGTACCAGATTTAGAAACAACACCTACTGTACCTTTTTTGAAGATAAAGCCTGGCATAATACCAATTTTAGCTTCATCCGCAGTAATTACACCTGGACAATTCGGTCCGATTAAACGACAATCTCTTCCTTTAATATAAGATTTTACAGCAATCATATCCTTAGTTGGGATACCCTCTGTAATACAAACAATTACTTTAATACCAGCTTCTGCAGCTTCCATAATTGCATCTGCAGCAAAAGCTGGGGGTACAAATATAATAGATACGTTAGCACCAGCCTTATCAACTGCATCTTTTACTGTGTTAAACACAGGTTTATCTAAATGCGTTTGACCGCCTTTACCAGGTGTTACCCCGCCAACAACGTTTGTACCGTAAGCTATCATTTGTTCTGCATGGTACGTACCTTCGTTACCAGTAAAGCCTTGAACAATTACTTTTGAATCTTTATTTACTAAAACACTCATTATATCTATTTTTTGTGTGCAAATCTAAGGTAATTGAAATGGATTGTCAAATGCAATTGGCAGATAATTTATCATATCCATATTTATTCCAATTATGTTAGTCCCATGGGCTTATTAAACAAGCTTACGGGCAACCACTCAAACCTTTTAATGACTTACAAAGAGCGCAAAATAACTGTGACAAAGTCAAAAATTTAATAGACTTATGAAAGTTTGAAAACAAGAATATGTCAAGTTAGCTTTTAGTTCATATATCAGTCGAAGCTAAAACGGGGTAGGCTCGGGTACAATTGTCACAAGTCCGAACCAACTCCGACCAAACTCCGAACTAAGTCCGTCTCAACACTTAACATTATTATACTCATTTACGATGCTGATAAGAAGAAGATGAGAAAAAGATGTGCAATAGAACAACACGAGTTGTGTTAAAAAAGCAATGGTATATTTATCTGTTTAAACATGCTCTTTGACAAAAAGCAATCAAATTGCTATTTTTATTAAAAATCATAATCAATGAAAATCTCAACTCGCTTTTACGCTGTTTTATTTTTTACAACCTTTCTATTTGCTTTTAATCCTACTGCAAAATCACAAATGATAGACACAAGTAAATTCATTCTTCAAAACGATGTAGATGTCGCTAAAGAAGAGCCGGGCACTCATAATGGTGGAGGGAAAACGGTTGGATACAATTTTTTTGGAAACGCTAAAGGCTTGAAAACAGTTTTCAGAAAAAGGGTTTTAAAACCAGGTTCATCAATTGGTTATCATTTGCAAAAAGAGGATGAGATTTATTATATACTGAGCGGAAATGGCAAAATGAAAATGAATGGTGAAACTTTCCCAGTTAAAGCCGGGGATGCTATTTTAACTAGACCGGGGAGTTCTCATGGCATTGAGCCTAATACCAATAATGATTTGGTTATTTTAATTGTTTACGAGAAGAAGTAGGTGTTTAAGTACCTTTGGTAATTACTATCTTTGAGATTCTTCGCTGCGCCCTGAATGACAGAGTTTTCTTAAAAATGATCTTCCTCTGCTCTTTCTATAGCGGCTGGTCTAATCGCTTTTAAATATTTTCCCTCATCAAATTCCTTTTCACTTTTTGCGATAACGATGGTTGCAATTCCGTTGCCTATCATGTTGGTAATTGCTCTTGCTTCACTCATAAACCTATCAACACCTAACAAAATAGCAATATGCTCTACAGGCATAATTTTTAAAGCTGTAAGCGTACTTGCTAGCACAATAAATCCACTTCCAGTAACACCAGCTGCTCCTTTTGAAGTAACCATTAACACAGCCATAATAGAAATTTGTTCGCCAATAGATAAATCGATGTTAAAAACTTGGGTTAAAAAGATAACCGCCATGGCCAAATAAATTGCTGTACCATCTAAGTTAAATGAATATCCTGTCGGGATAACTAAACCTACCACCGATTTATCGCAGCCAATATCTTCCATCTTTTTCATCATACTTGGCAATACAGATTCTGATGATGATGTGCCTAACACAATTAATATTTCTTGTCGGATGTATTTTAAATATTGCCACAAGCTAAATTTGTAATAGCGACAAATGCCATTTAGCACCACAAAAATAAATAAGAAGCAGGTTAAATAAACTGAACCCATTAATTTCGCCATCGGCAATAAAGTGCCTAAGCCATACTTACCAACGCTAAAAGCCATTCCGCCGAAAGCGCCAATTGGTGCAAACCGCATTACCACTTTCATGATATTGAATAATACTTTTGAAATTTTATCGAAGCTGCTAATCAAAGAATGGCCTTTTTCGCCCATTTTACTTAAACCATACCCAAATAAAATAGCAAAAAATAAGATTTGTAAAATTTCACCTTTGGTAAATGCTTCAAAAATATTTTTAGGAATAATATGAGCGATGAATTCTAGCCAATTAATTTCTCCAGCTTGTGCGGTGTAGGTAGCAATTTTAGCTACATTGCCGGGCGGTACATGTACATTTACTCCGGGTTTTAAAACATTAGCCACTACTAAACCGATAATAATAGCAAGGGTAGTTACGATTTCAAAATAAAGCAATGCTTTACCCCCAACCCGACCAACTTTTTTCATATCCCCCATGTGGGCAATACCTAAAACAATGGTGAAAAATATAATTGGGGCAATTAACATGCTAATCATGTTAATAAAACTCTTGCTAATTAACTCTGCATGAGGTGCAAATGCGGGATAAAAAACTCCAACTAAAACGCCTAAAGTGATGGCTACTAAAACTTGAAAGGTTAAATTAGATAAAATTGACTTCATTTAATTTGAATAAGAATTGAAGATAGGAACATTTTTTATTGACATCCTATTTTTTTAAGAAATTACATCTGTATTGGATAAGATAGTATTGTTTTACAAACTAATATTGTAAAATTGGCATTCCGATTTTAAACAAATTTCTTTATCACAAACTCGTCATTGCGAGGCACGAAGCAATCTTAATGCAAAGTTCTGCTGTTTATTGTTGTAAGATTGCTTCGTGCCTCGCAATGACGTACAAATTTTAAAAAAGATAGCGTTGTGTTAAAAACATATCGTTTTAAAAAACGAATGCAACAAATGAACTATCTTTGTGATTAACCATGAAAAAATTGAACCTTGTTAGTATTCTTTTAGCTGGCTTAGCACTTACGATTTATAGTTGTAAAAAAACAGAAGTTAATCCTCAAGAATTGGTACAAAAGCAAATTATTGGAAAGTGGCCGCTTAAATACACCATTAAAACTATTTACACAAACAACGTTGCTGGCAACCCAGATACAGTAAAATATAACCCAATTGACACGTTAGTTTTTAGTGCCGATGGAAAAGTGGTAAAACAAAATAAAACACCTATTTCTACCAGAACATATAGCATTGATGCAACTGGAGATAACATTACTTTTTCAGGAACTCCTGCATATACACAAAAGTTGAGTTTTGTTAGAAATACGAGTATTGGTTTGGCTACAGAAACTACGGTAACAAGCGGTACTACAGTAACGAAAACTATTATTGAAGATCAGTTAATTAAATAGATTAATTTTTAGCAATGCCAACAGATGAAAATTGTAAATCGTATAAACGTTTATAATAGCCATCAAGTTTCAACAGTTGTTGGTGTGTCCCTTTTTCTTTAATCTCTCCTTTATCCAATACAATAATTAAATTGGCTTTTTGAATGGTGGACAAACGATGCGCAATTACAATCGATGTTCTGCCTTGCATTAATTTTTCTATAGCACTTTGTATGAGCATTTCTGTTTCAGTATCAACCGACGAAGTAGCTTCATCCAGCACCAAAATTGATGGTTGATAAACCAAGGCTCTGATAAATGAGATCAATTGTGCTTGTCCCGCAGAAAGTGTTGCACCACGTTCCATCACATTGTAATGATAGCCCCCTGGTAAGCGTTCGATAAAATCATGTGCTCCAACTTTCTTGGCTGCCTCTACTACTTCATCAAATGAAATTGAAGGGTTGTTAAGTGTTATATTATTAAAAATCGTATCAGAAAACAGGAAAACATCTTGTAATACCGTTGCAATATGACTACGTAAATAGCCTAATTCATAATCCTTAATTGGCACACCATCTACTTTAATTTCGCCTTTTTGTATTTCATAAAAACGATTTAAAATATTAATAGTTGATGATTTCCCTGCACCTGTTGCCCCTACTAAAGCAACTGTTTGCCCAGCCTTAACTTCGAAAGAAATATCTTTTAATACATAGTTTTCCTGTTCAACTTCTCCATCCTGATTATAACTAAACCATACTTTATTGAAGCTAATTGCTCCCTGCATTTTTTCGGGAGTGTATGTTCCTTTATTTTCGGTAGTTTCTTTAGTATCTAAAACTTTAAATACACGTTCTGCACCAACCATACCCATTTGCAAAGTGTTAAATTTATCGGCAAGCTCTCTAATTGGCCTAAAAAGCATGTTGATGAACATAATAAATGTAGTAATTGTTCCAGGCTCAACATCAAGTGGTTTTTCTAAAATCATTTTAGACCCATACCAAATCAATAAACCTAGCGATAAAGCAGAAATTAGCTCAACTACTGGAAAGAAAATAGAATAATACCAATTAGAGCGGATGTTTGCATCGCGATAGCGAGAATTTATCTTTTTGAATTTAGCATATTCTTGGTCTTCCCTTGCAAAATATTGGATGATAGAAATACCGCTAATGTGTTCTTGTAAATAGGTATTAAGGTTAGAAACTTCTGTTCTAATTTCTTGAAAGGCTACTTTTATAGATTTCTGAAAAATACGAGTCGCCACAATTAAAAAAGGAATAGGCAATAAAACGATTAGCGTTAACTCCCAATCTATCCATAGCATACAAGCAATAATTACCACAACTTGCAATAAATCGCCAACCATTGCAATTAATCCTTCAGAAAAAATATCGGCTATCGTTTCTAGGTCAGAAACAGTTCTGGTTATTAATTGCCCAATTGGTGTTTGATCGAAATATTTAAGACGTAAACGGCTAATGTGGTTAAATACATTTATTCTTAAATCTTTAATAGCAGATTGCCCTAAAGTATTGGTTAGCAATGTTTGACTGTATTGAATTAGGGTTTGCAAAAGCAATAAAACAACCATTAAAATGGTCATTTGCACCAAACCCTTATAGTTTCCTAAAAGGATGAACTTATCTAACGTATAACCTATTAAAAATGGTCTAACAGGCGTTATAATAGCTAAAGAAAGTGTTAAAACCACCGACCACACAAATGTTTTTCGATACGGTTTTACATACTCAAAAACTCTTTTAAGTAAGCCAACATTAAATGCATCTCCAGTTATTTTAGACATTCTTTTTTAATTTTTTCTTGATTGAATAAATGGATATTCAACTGCAACTAAATATAAACCACAAGCTGGCACAGATTGTCCTGCTTTGCTTCTACTTTTACTTTCTATAATTTGTGTAACCTCTAATACATCAATATCACCTTTGCCTACCAAAATCAAAGTTCCAACAATCGCTCTTACCATATTTCTTAAAAATCGATCGGCTTTAATGGTAAAAATTAATCCTCCATCTATTTTCTCAAAACCAGCTTGTGTGATTTTACAGTTATTGGTAAATGTTTGTGTTTTCGATTTACTAAAACAAGAGAAATCTGTAAAATTCAATAATAATTGAGCGGCCTCGTTCATTTTCTCGAAATCTAATTCGCCCTTATATAACCAAGATTTGTTTATCTTAAAAGGATCCTTCTCAAAATGAAGGTGATATTTATAGGCTCTAGCAATAGCATCAAAACGGGCATGAGCCTCATTAGTTACAGCAAAAATTCGTTTTATGGCAATGGTATAAGGTAATAATGAATTAACATTTGTTACCGAGTTAACAACGGTTACTTCTGGTAAATCGAAGACATCAAAATGTGCATAAAACTGAGTAGCATGTACACCTGCATCAGTTCTGCCACAGCCTAATGAAATAATATCTTGCCTAAAACATGTTGTTAATGCTTTATCTAAACACGCTTGCACAGTTATCCCGTTAGGTTGTGTTTGCCAACCGTGGAAATCTGTACCATCATAACTTAATTCTATAAAATATCTCAATACCACAAAAATAGTTTTTTCTAGTTTGCTAGTGTTGTTGATTTGATATATTTCTTTTGTTTTTATTTTTTATGACCGAAGAGAGATGGCAAACTTGCTTTTAGCTACAAGTTTTTGCTAAGTTTGTTAAAATAATTTTAGAACTATGATACAAAGAATACAATCGATATGGCTTTTATTAGCAGGCATAACCATTTGCTGCTTACTTTTTATCCCTATGGTTACTGCAAATTTTGGCGGAATGGACTATCAAATTATTGCAAGCGGTTTATATCAAAAAACTGGTATGCAAACTAAACAAATAGAATCTTTTATGCCGTTATTTATTAGCACTATAGCGGTTGCCATTATGTGTTTTGTCAATATTTTTAATTTTAAAAACAGAACAACTCAAAAAAGAATAAGTATTGCATCTGTGGTTTTAATTATTGGATTATCTTTTTGGTGCAGTCAATATGCTAAAAAAATTCCTGGGGGATTAGAAACTGCAAACTATAGCGCTGGTATGTTTTTACCTGTTATTGCCATCTTTTTTATCATTTTAGCTATAAGAGGCATTAATAATGATGATAAACTGATAAGAAGCGCCGATAGATTGAGGTAGGTAGATGACGAACCTTTTCATCAATTTTGTGCAAGCAATAGATAAGGTTGCTTTGCCAACAAAATTTATGTTATTGCAAGGTGATGAACCTCATCCACTTTGTTTAATTGCAGCAGAAGAATTACAAAATTATTTGCAAAACCAAACTGAATGGGATCATAATTTTGGTTTAAACGATGAAACTGGAGTTGTAATAGGCAAAATGTTTGGCGTTTTAATTGTTCAAAATTCTAAAAAAGAAATTGGATATCTAGCGGCATTCTCAGGTAAACTTGCAGGTACAAATAACCACTCTAAATTTGTCCCGCCGATATTCGATTTACTTACAGCAAATAGCTTCCTAAATAAGGGAATGGAAGAATTGAATACTATCAATGCGGAAATAAAAGAATTAAAAGCAGAACAAACGCTAAATAAAGAGCAAATAGATCAGTTCAAAATCAAAAGAAAACAACATTCTATTGCATTACAAAATAAAATATTTGATCAATATTATTTTTTAAATCAGGCTGGAGAAGAAAAAAGTTTAAAAGACATTTTCAGTAAGGCAGGCTATAGAAATCCTCCGGCGGGTGCTGGTGAATGTGCTGGGCCAAAATTATTGCAATATGCTTTTCAGTATCAATTAAAGCCCCTAGCGTTAACAGAATTTTGGTGGGGTTTGTCGCCTAAATCTGCTACTTGGAAGCATAAAAAATTTTATGCTTGTTGCAAAGAAAAATGTGAACCCATATTGGCACATATGCTTGTTGGTTTGGAATAAACACAAAGTATATTTAAAGAATTTCACTAACCCACTCTAAACCAATAATTTCCTTTCAAAAACTATTTACCTGACACACTGTGAAATACGGATTATTAACCGTACCTTTGCGGCTTAATTAAAAAATGTTATAATGATAAACCCATTTAGTAAATTGGGGATAAGTGATGACGTTGTTAATGCCGTAAAAGAGCTAGGTTTTGAAAATCCTACGCCTATTCAGGAGCAATCTATTCCTGTACTGTTAGAAGGTAGTAACGACTTTGTTGGTTTGGCCCAAACAGGAACAGGAAAAACAGCCGCATTTGGTTTGCCGCTGTTAGAATTAATAGACTTTAAGAGCAATAAGCCGCAGGCCCTAATTTTGTGCCCAACGCGTGAGCTATGTCTGCAGATTGCAAACGACATCAAGAATTTCTCTAAAAACACGCCTAATGCACATGTAGTTGCCGTTTACGGTGGCGCAAACATTATGCAACAACTACGTGAAATACGCAATGGCGTACAAATCGTAGTGGCCACGCCCGGCCGCATGTTAGATATCATTGGCCGTAAAGCCATCGATTTCTCTAGCGTTAAATATGTAGTATTGGATGAAGCCGACGAAATGTTAAACATGGGCTTCCAAGAAGACATAAACGACATTTTATCGACTACACCTGACGATAAAAAAACATGGTTATTCTCTGCAACAATGCCTCCTGAGGTTCGTCGTATTGCAAGAAACTACATGGAAAATCCTGTAGAATTAACCATGGGCACAAAAAATACAGGTAACGTAAACATTGAACACGAATATTATATTGTTCGTGCTCGTGATAAATACGCTGCCCTAAAACGAATTGTAGATTTTAATCCTGAAATTTTTGCAGTAGTATTTTGTAAAACCAAATTGGATACACAAGATGTTGCCGAGCATCTAATTAAAGATGGTTACAATGCAGATTCATTACACGGAGATTTATCTCAACAACAACGTGATAAAGTGATGCAACGTTTCCGCGATCGTAACATGCAATTATTAATTGCTACTGATGTTGCTGCTCGTGGTATCGATGTAAACAATGTAACTCACGTAATTAACTATTCTTTACCTGATGAAATAGAAAGTTATACTCATCGCTCTGGTCGTACAGGCCGTGCTGGTAAAACTGGTATCTCTATCTGTATCGTTAACTCTAAAGAAATTGGTAAAATTCGCCAAATTGAAAGAATTATTGGTAAACAATTTACAAAAGCAGAATTACCTACAGGTTTTGATGTTTGCGAAAAACAATTGTTCGCTTTAGTACATAAAGTTCACAATGTGGAAGTAAACAATGAGCAAATTGATCAATACATTCCAAGAATTATGGATGAATTTGCAGAGTTGAGCAAAGAAGAAGTGATTAAAAAGTTTGCTTCATTAGAATTTAATCGCTTTTTAGATTATTATTCTAAAGCACCAGATTTAAATGCACCAGATGAGCGTAGTGAAAGAGGTGAACGTGGGGAAAGAGGTGAACGCGGTTCAAGAAATTTCGATAACAGCAATTACACTCGTTTATTTATCAACGTGGGCTCTGTAGATGATTTTACACGAGGTGATTTATTAGGTTTTGTATGTAATAATGGCAAAATTTCTGGTAAAGCAGTAGGTAAAATAGATTTAAAAGGAGTTTATTCTTTCATTGAAGTAGAAAATGATACCGTTGATGCTTTATTTACGAACTTCAAGGATGTTAAATTTAACAACCGTGAAGTAAGAATTGAAAAAAGCGGTGATGCACCAGTGGGTAGCAGAGGCGGTGAAGGTGGTGGAGAAAGAAGACGTGGTGGCTATGGCGGTGGAGAAAGAAGAAGCGGAGGCGGTGGTTTCGGCGGAGAAAGAAGAAGTAGTGGTGGCGATAGAAGAAGCAGCGGTGGAAGCGGAAGACGCGATGGTGGTAATGGTGGTGGTTTCAGAGATTTCTCTGGCCGTAGCCGTGATGATAAAGGTGGAAACACTGGTGGTAGCGGAAGACGCGAAGGTGGTGGCGAAAGAAGACGTAGATCTTAATTAGGTACAACCTTATATAAACAACAAAGCCTCGACAAATTGTCGAGGCTTTGTTGTTTATTAATCCTGAGTATTTTTCATCCAGAGTGTAAGGAAGAATTTCATTTAGAGATTCCTCCAAAGTCGGAATGACAAAATATTACTTATTAGCGGGTCTAATTCTAATTTGACTAGCTTTTAAATAAATTTTTGCCCCTTTACTATTGATGTAATACTTATTATTTTTACCATCAATATATACATCAGAACCATCTGGCGCCATTCTGCCTTTATACTTTGCATCAACAACTTTTGCAGTACCTTTTACGGCAACTTCAGCAGTTTTATTGCCAACACTTTTAGCTACTTTTCCTGTTTTTTGTAATACTTTTCCTGCTTCAGTTTTTTTCTCCTGTGCGCTCGCACTAAAGCTCACTGACGCAATCATCGCCATAGCAGCTAAACTTCCTATTAAATATTTTTTCGTTTTCATAATCTTAGATTTTTATAGATAACAATAGCGGATGAGTTATTGTTTCAAAATCTATTATTCAAAAACAAAAAGAATATTTGCTTACTTAATTTAACTTTTCTGTTAAAAACCTCATTTCTGTTGCTGGAGAACGGTTTTCATATAAAATATGGTAAACAGCTTTGCTAATAGGCATATCCACTTTATACTTCTGATTGATATAGTGCATACAGCTTGCTGCATAATACCCCTCTGCAACCATATTCATTTCCAATTGAGCCGATTTTACAGTATAACCCTTCCCTATCATATTCCCAAATGTTCGGTTACGGCTAAATTGCGAATATGCAGTAACCATTAAATCGCCCAAATAAGCTGATTCCATTATATCTCTATCAATTGGATGTACAGCATCTACAAAACGTTTAATTTCTCTAATGGCATTAGAAATTAGCACAGCCTGAAAATTATCTCCATAGCCTACACCATGACAAATTCCGCTTGCTACTGCATAAATATTTTTCAAAACCGCAGCATACTCTGTTCCAAAAATATCATCGGATGCATTTGTATTAATGTATCTTGTACTTAATAAATCGGCGAAATTTTGGGCTAAATCTATATCCATACTTGCTATAGTTAAGTAAGAGAGTTTTTCCAATGCAACTTCTTCAGCATGGCAAGGTCCACTTATTACCACAATATCAGTTAGTGAGATATTATATTTTTGATTGATAAATTCACCGATAATTAAATTTTCATCTGGAACAATTCCTTTTATAGCTGAAATTATTTTTTTCCCCTTTAAATCTTCAGGGCCAATATCTTTTAAAGTCTCTTTTAAAAAAGCTGCTGGGACATTTAAAATTAGGTAATCAGCGGCTGCAATAATATCACGAATATTTGATGAGATATTTTCTTGAGGCACTTTAATTTCTACAGAACTTAGATAATTAGGGTTGTGTTTAAATGCTTTAATATGCGTTATCGCCTCTTCATTGCGCATCCACCAAAAAATTTCTTTCTCAGAAAGATTATCCGACAACATTTTGATAATCGCGGTAGCCCAACTTCCGCCACCAATCATTGCAATTTTAGGTATCATAATTATTAAGTTAAGAATAAGAGCAAATACTTATGCGCAAATTATTCCAAAAGGCAAAAGGTTTAAAATAAATGCCAAACGAGCATTTATTTTAAACCTTACCTAAGCGTCAAAAATACTTAATTATTATGATTTTGGGATATTACTTTTTCTTCTCAGCAGTAAATAGCTTATCCTTAGTGGTTTTCTCTACTTTCATACCATCTTTTAACTTGTTTTGAATAGCAGAGTAAGGGCCAGAAACAATTTCTTGTCCATCTTTCAATCCAGTTTTAACAATTATAAATTGATCGTTTTGGATACCAGTCGTTACTTCAGCTTGTTTAACTGTCGAAGTTTTGCTATCGAATAAATAAACAAACTGTTTTACTTTTTTATCAGTCAATTTGCTCTTTTGTTTATCCTGATTTTGATCATTTCCAGCATTAGCCATTGGATCTGTTGATTTATCCTTATCACTAGTAAATACAGATTGAATTGGAACTGCTAATCCAGTTACGGATTCGCTTTCAATATCAACAGTTGCAGAAAGTCCTGGTCTAAATGGAGATGGTAAATCTTTCGCTCCTCCTTTAACAGTGCTATATGAATCTGCAATTAAACGAACTTTTACAGAGAAGTTAGTCACTTGATCTACAGAAGTAGTTGCGGTACCAACGCTAGTTGAAGAACTTGCAATTTCAGTAACTACACCTTTAAATTTCTTGTCTGCAAAAGCATCAACTTCCACTGAAGCGCTATCGCCAACATTCACACGGTTAATATCATTTTCATTTACATCCACATTCACTTCCATGGTTGTTAAGTTAGATATACGCATAATTTCTGTACCAGCCATTTGTGAAGTACCCAAAATACGATCACCTAATTCAATAGATAATTTAGAAACCACACCATCAACTGGAGAATAAATAGTAGTTTTAGCTAAGTTTGCACCTGCTTCTTTAACATTTGCTCCATTTTGCTCTAAACCAAATCTTGCACCAGTCACATTTTCTTTAGCGCTTGCTAAATTTGCTTTTGCAGTTAAGTATGCTGCTTTTGCAGCATCAAATTCTGCGGCAGAAATAACCTTTTTATTGTACAACTCTACATTACGTTTGTAAGTAGCTTCTGCATTTGCAAAATTGGCTTGTGTTTGTATCAGCTGTTGTTGAGAGGCTGCAACGCTTGCTTTTTGAGAATTATATGAAGCAACTGCTCTTTCATAACCAGATTGCAAAACGTCTGGTCTAACTTTACAAAGTAATTGACCTTTCTTAACTACATCGCCCTCTTTAACCAAAAGCTGGGTAACCTCACCAGAAACTTCAGAACTTAATTTAACTTCTGTTTCTGGTTGTATTTTTCCACTCGCAGTTACTGTTTCTACTACTTTTTTACTGCCTGCTTTTTCTACAGTTACCTTTTCAATTTGTTCGCCACCAATAAGGCCTGTAAATTTTGCAACTATTAACAGTACAAGTAGTACACCAACGCCAATTAAAATGTGTTTAAGTTTCATAATTATGTATAAGTATTGTTTTGTTTATTAAAATGTAATCTGTTTGCCTAGGTAATAATCAATCACTTTAGCTCTAAATATTAAATCATATTTAGCTTGTATCATATCTATTTCTGCTTTGTTTTTATTTGTTAAAGCAGTACTGTAATCTAATGAATTTACTAAACCTACGTTATAGCGTTGTTCAATTACATAATATGCATCTTTTTGTGCTGTAAAAGCATTGGTTGTAGAGGCATAACGGCCTTCTGCCGCTTTCAAATCTGCAACTGCTTGATAAATAACTTTATTCAGGTTATTTTTCGCCAACTGCTCCTCAGTTTCAGTTTGCATCAAATTGATTTTAGCTCTTCTGTAATTAGATTTTATCTGAAGTCCATTAAATATAGGAATAGACAAACTCATACCAATACCTTTTGAGATGTTATTACTCAACTGATTTGAAAACGATGGATTTGGATACAGTGGATTAAAATTATAATTATAAAAATAACCTGTTCCATAGCTCGCATTAAATGAAAGTGTAGGTAACAAATTTCCTTTAGCAATTTTAACAGCAATTTTTGCGGCTTCGGTATTCAAACCGGCTAATTTAATATCTGGAAACATGGCACTTGCATTGGCATAAATTTCTTCAGCATTGTATTTCCCATTTGGAGTGCTTAAATTGTCGATAACAGGAGCTTGCACTTCATAAACTGTTGAAGAAGGAATATCCATTAATTGCGCTAAGGTTAAATAAGAAATCGATAAAGCATTTTGTGCATTTGTAGCATTTAATTCAGCTGTTGCAACCTGAGATTTAGCTTGTGAAAGATCTGCTAATGTTTTGTTACCAACATCTAATAATTGTTGTTGCTGATTTAATTGTTGCTTGGCTACTGTCAATTGATCATTTGCGGCTTTTAAAAAATCCTTATTGTAAAGAATTTGAAGATACGACGTAACAACAGATAGAATTAAATCGTTTTTCACCTTACTAGTATTTGTTTTACTAGCTTCAAGCAATACCTTGTTTTGCTTGATCTGATTCATTTTTGTTAAGCCACTAAATAAATCAACATTTGAACTTGCGCCGCCATTTAAACTATAGTTCTGAGTATTTTCATAAACCCCAGATGCACCCTGATTATTACGGCCCCAACGCATATCTTGAGATAAATTGGCACCCAAGGTAGGAAGTAACGCATATTTAGATTGCTTTAAATTAATATCAGATAAGCTTTCACTAAAAATAGACTGCTTAACTTGTAAATTGTTAGTTAGTGTTTTATCTACTGCTTGTTGTATAGTAATTAGTTCTTGCGCAAAGCTTTTTTGGCTAAACCCAGTTATAATTAAAGATAAAATAAATGTAAGCTTGGTTAAAAAGCTAAAATTGGCAACTTGTTTCATAAAAATTAGTTTCACAATAATAAATAAACAATTAATTGATTTTTTAAATTTCTTAAGTGCAACCTAAATATTACTTTTGGGTATGTACCTAGTTAAATCTCCACTATTACTCAAATGGTTCTATCCATCTTTAACATGGAACAAATCCCGCTCGGAAAAAATTGTTTATTTAACCTTTGACGATGGACCTATACCCAATGTTACAGACTTTGTATTAAATACTTTAAAAAGCTTTGATGTAAAAGCCACTTTCTTTTGTATTGGAGATAATATTAGTAAGCATCCTATGGTATTTGAGCGAGTAAAAAATGAGGGGCATGCTATTGGAAACCACACTTTTAATCACCTTAAAGGATGGAAAACCGATGATGAAACCTATATTCAAAACATCTTAAAATGCCAACAACTTACACAAACTAACTTATTTCGCCCACCTTATGGAAGAATTAAGAAATCTCAAATTAAAAGTCTAAAGTCTAAAGTCAAAAGTCTGAAATCATATCGAGACTCAGAACTACGAACTAATGACTCTGGACTAGAAATCATTATGTGGGATGTGTTAAGTGGCGATTTCGACCTTAATCTCTCTCCAGAAAAATGTTACCAGAACGTTATCAAAAACACTCAAAATGGCTCGATCGTGGTTTTTCACGATAGTTTAAAAGCCTTTGACCGTTTACACTATACCCTTCCAAAAGTGTTAAAATATTTAAGTGAAAAAGGATACCAATTTGGCACGCTTTAACATCGAGCCTAAAGGCGAAGTTTATGCCAAAAACTAAAAACCATATACACAGCTAATTATCAGCTGTTTATATTTTAAACAAACAAAATAACTGTTCGTAAATGCACAAAGCTGTTCGGTTTTGAACAATAACATTTTATATCTAGTAAAGCCATCAATTTATTTAGAATAATGCTAAATAAAATTAGGAGATAGATATGATACCATTAAGCCTATTTTTTTTGTAAATTCGCTCTCAATTAGACGAATAGATTACCTTTAAAACCAAGTTATCAATGGCTTTTGATATAGAAATGATTAAAAAGGTGTATGCAAACTTTAGCAGTCGTGTAGATGCGGCTCGTAAAGTAGTTGGTAGACCTTTAACGCTTTCAGAAAAAATATTATACACACACCTTTGGGATGGAAATGCGAATAAAGCATTTATCCGTGGTACCGATTATGTAGATTTTGCACCAGATAGAGTTGCAATGCAAGATGCAACAGCGCAAATGGCATTGTTACAATTTATGCAAGCAGGTAGACCACAAGTTGCAGTTCCTTCTACAGTACATTGCGATCACTTAATTACCGCTAAAGATGGTGCTGCTATAGATTTACCTCATGCTAACACAGAAAGTAAAGAGGTTTTTGATTTCTTGGCTTCTGTTTCAAATAAATATGGCATTGGTTTTTGGAAACCAGGTGCTGGTATTATTCACCAAGTGGTATTAGAAAATTATGCTTTCCCGGGTGGAATGATGATTGGAACCGATAGTCATACTGTAAATGCAGGTGGCTTAGGAATGGTTGCTATTGGTGTTGGTGGTGCTGATGCTTGTGATGTGATGGCTGGCTTACCTTGGGAGCTTAAATTCCCTAAATTAATAGGTGTTAAGTTAACAGGTAAACTAAATGGTTGGACTTCGGCTAAAGATGTAATTTTAAAAGTTGCTGGTATTTTAACTGTAAAAGGTGGTACAGGAGCTATTGTAGAATATTTTGGTGATGGAGCTGAGAATCTAAGCTGTACAGGTAAAGGAACAATCTGTAACATGGGTGCGGAAGTTGGTGCAACCACTTCTACATTTGGTTATGATGAAAGTATGGAACGTTATTTACGTGCAACTAATCGTGCCGACGTTGCTGATGAAGCAAATAAAATTAAAGAACATTTAACTGGTGATGCTGAAGTGTATGCAGAGCCAGAAAAATATTTCGATCAATTAATAGAAATCAATTTAGATGAATTAGAACCTTATTTGAATGGTCCTTTTACACCAGATTTAGCTACTCCTATTTCTCAAATGAAAGAAGTTGCTGCTGCTAATGGATGGCCATTAAAAGTAGAATGGGGTTTAATTGGTTCATGTACAAATTCATCTTACGAAGATTTATCTCGTGCTGCATCTATTGCAAAACAAGCTATTGATAAAGGATTAACTACTAAAGCGGAATTTGGTATAAATCCAGGTTCTGAGCAAGTGCGTTATACTGCAAACCGTGATGGTTTATTAGGAACCTTCGAAAATTTAAACGCTACAATTTTTACTAATGCTTGTGGTCCATGTATTGGAATGTGGGATAGAGTTGGTGCTGAGAAAGCAGAAAAAAATACAATCGTACACTCGTTCAATAGAAACTTCGCTAAACGTGCCGATGGTAATCCGAATACTTACGCATTCGTAACTTCTCCAGAAATTGTTGCGGCTATTGCAATTGCAGGTAATTTAGGCTTTAATCCTTTAACAGATACGTTAACAAATGATAAAGGTGAACAAGTAAAATTAGATCCACCAGTTGGTGATGAATTGCCTGTAAAAGGTTACGCCGTTGAAGATGCGGGTTTCCAAGCTCCTGCTATTGATGGTTCTGGAGTACAAGTTTTAGTTTCTCCAACCTCACATCGTTTACAGTTATTGGATCCATTTACACCTTGGGAAGGAACAGATTTAAAAGGCTTAAAGTTATTAATTAAAGCAAAAGGAAAATGTACTACTGATCATATTTCTATGGCAGGACCTTGGTTGAAATTCCGTGGTCATTTAGATAACATTTCTAATAACATGTTAATTGGTGCTGTTAATTATTTTAACGACAAAACTGATAATGTTAAAAATGAATTAACAGGCGAATATGGTCCAGTTCCAGCAACTCAACGTGCTTACAAAGCGGCAGGCTTAGGTTCTGTTGTTGTAGGCGATGAGAATTATGGTGAAGGTTCATCTCGTGAACATGCTGCAATGGAGCCTCGTCATTTAGGTGTTCGTGCTGTATTGGTTAAATCTTTTGCTCGTATTCACGAAACAAACTTGAAGAAACAAGGTATGTTAGGTTTAACTTTTGCTGACAAAAACGATTACGATAAAATTCGTGAAGATGATACGTTGGATATTATTGGTTTAACCACCTTTACACCTAATGTGCCTTTACAAATAGTTTTACACCATGCAGATGGAACTAGCGAAACTATTTTCGTTAACCACAGTTACAATGCACAACAAATTGAATGGTTTAAAGCTGGTGGAGCATTAAATATTATCAGAAGAGAAGCTGCTGCAAGATTGTAATATTTGATAATTAATCATAAATGAAAAATCCCGTTAGGTAAAATCTTAACGGGATTTTTTGTGCTTTTTTTACGGTTTCTCGTATTTAATGACTAATTAATTTTCATAACTTTAATAACTTAATACATTATTTAAACAACTCTATAATAATAATTATTCATTTATGAAAAAAGCTTTATTCATACCTTTAATTTTTATAAGCACAATTAATTTTTGCTATAGTCAAATTAATTTTGATAATTTATTAACAATACAGCGGTCAGATGTGGGTACAATTACCAATTTTCTCATTGATAAAAATTGGCAATTAATAGAATCAACGGAAGAAACAGAAGAGGCTTTTGGAACTATGAAATGGGGTTATAGCGTTAACAATTATGAAACTGAGAAAGCAGAATTATGGCTAAATATTGACTACAGCTCTGAAGTTGAAAATAGGGTCTCATTACAGGTTCATAATAAAATTATGTACCAAAATATTAAAGCAAAGGCTCTATCTTATGGAATGAAAAAAATAGGCTCAAATTTAAAAGATGGATTCGCCTTTACTGATTATGCTGGCAAGAATTTCGTAATAAGAATTGGGATTAGTTCTAACTCAACATCAAGAGGAAGCATATATCATTTTATATTGTGGAGCAAAAATGATTATATTAATACTTTAGAAAAAAACAAAGAGGTAAATTGAAATTATTCTTCCCTCATCTCTTCAGCTAATAATCTATCAATAGCTTCTACTTCGTTTTCAAAAACGTGTAATTGTACACCGCTTACTGAAATATCAAAAACAGGGTAAACCAGTGCTGTATTTTCTCCCGTTAGGAAAGAATTAAAACCAGCATCCTTTAGCCGGGTTAATACAATATTTGCTTCCATTGGGTTTTCAAAAGTTTTATATACTACAATTTTATCTTCCATGCCACAAAATTAGTTAAAAGTTGAATGTTCAAGGTTAAAAGTTATTTCCACTATTCTACTTTCTATTTCCTTCGCTTAAAAAATCTTTCCACCATAAACCTGAGTCTTTAATAGTTCGCTCTTGCGTTTTAAAATCGTTGTATATTAAACCAAAACGGGCATCATATCCTTCTGCCCATTCAAAATTATCCATCAACGTCCAAGCCATATAACCTGTAATATTTATTCCTTCATTCTTAGCTTTAAGCATGGCTGCTAGATACAATTTAAAATACTCAATCCGGTCCTCATCATGTACCCTTCCTGCAATTAACTTATCAATAAAAGCAGCGCCATTTTCTGTAATCATTATATTTTTTACCTTCGGATAAGCGGCAAACTGTTTAATAATATTATAGAAACTTTCTGCATTAATTTCCCAACCCATTGCAGTATGGGGTTTTTTACGACTTTTTGCCTTTACTTCCCAAGCCTGAATTACAGGTATGAATGCATTGTATTTTATCACCAAAGGGAAATAATTTTGCAATCCGATATAATCAAAATCGAAAGTCATTCTTTCTTGATAGCGCCATAAAGAATGACTTACTGCAAATTTCTCCAATACATCCCAACCAGCTGTTGGAAAACCCATTCCCAAAGTTGGTTCGATAAATAAACGATTCATTAAACAATCTATACGTTTTGCAGCTAATAAATCTGATGCATTTTGCGTGTAAGGAATAATTTCTGAGCAGGAAAATGTAGTGCCAATATTTGCATTATCCACTTCAGCTCTTAAAATTTTACCACCATCCGCTTGTGCAAGCGCAGTGTGTTTTACAGCCGAAAAGAAATTAGTTAATCCTGTTTCACCTGGTGCATGAATGCCTAGCATGTAACCTAGTGAGGTGAATCCAAAAGGTTCATTAATAACAATCCAGTTTTTAACTTTATCACCATATGTTTTTGCACACAAGGTTACAAAAGCAATAAAATCTGCATTAATGCTAAAAGCTGTCCACCCCCCATGTTTAGCTAAAGTTTCAGGTAAATCCCAATGGTATAATGTAACATAAGGAGTAATGCCTTGTTTTAAACATTCATCTATCACATGATGATAAAATTGTATTCCTTCTGCGTTAATCGAGCCTCTTCCTTCTGGCAAAATACGTGACCAAGAGATAGAAAAACGGAAAATTTTAAATCCTAATGTTTTAACTAATGCAATATCTGTTTTATATTGATGGTAAAAATCGCAGGCTATTTCTGGATTATGGCTTTTTTTTATTTTACCATTTCGTTTGCTAAATGTATCCCAAATGGATGCTCCCCTACCATATGTAGTTGCTGCCCCTTCAATTTGACTGGCTGCTGTGGCAACGCCCCATAAAAAATCGTCTCCAAAATCTTTAGCTAGCATATTCATTTGCTTAAAACCCCTCTAAGGTCTAACATTCCTGTTAAGTTAATATTAACAATTTCCAATAACAATCAAAAACTATTAATAACACAAAAACATAAATTTACTGTTCAAAATAATTAGGTAAATTTGAAATCGTAGCTTTAAAAAAATATTATCTATTGAAAATAACATTAATAGCCATTGGTAAAACCGAAGACAAATACCTGATTGAAGGTATTGAGAAGTATTTAAATAGATTGAAACATTATATCAATTTTACTATTTTAATTATTCCTGATATTAAGAATACTAAGAATTTAACCGAAGCACAGCAAAAAAATAAAGAGTCCGAGTTTATCGCAAAGCAACTAAATCCCGCAGATGTGGTTGTTTTATTAGATGAAAAAGGAAAAAAACATAGCTCAGTTTCATTTGCTACTTATTTAAACAAACAAATGATTGGCAGTGTACAAAACTTGGTTTTTATAATTGGGGGGCCTTATGGGTTTGATGAAAGCATATATAAACGTGCTAATACTAGCATTTCACTTTCAGATATGACTTTTTCGCACCAAATGGTACGGTTATTTTTTGTAGAACAATTGTATAGGGCTTTTACAATTTTAAAGAATGAACCTTATCACCATGCTTAAATTATCACTAACAGTTTTAGCTTTATTTTTCTGTTTTAGTAGTAAGGCTCAATATTCAAATCCAGTTAATAGCATTGATTATTTTAACTTGGGCGTAGATAAGCAAGCTCAAAAAGATTATGTTGGTGCAATTGAAGCTTATAACAAAGCTATCGAAATAGATTCTACCAATTGGCGAAGTTATTTTAATAGAGGTTTAACAAAAAAAGATCTAAATAATCATAAAGGTGCAATAGTTGATTTTACTGCAGCACTAAAAATAGATACAGCAAACGAACTTCTCTATTTTGTTAGAGGAATGAGTAAATATGTTTTAAAAGATTTTAAAGGAGCTATTTTGGACATTGACAAATCTATTAGCATAAAAGACGGCTATCCTTCGGCTTATTTAATTAGGGGAAATGCAAATAAAGATTTAAGTAAGTTTAAAGAGGCAATTCTTGATTACAGTAAGGCTATTAAAATAGATCCATCTTTTGAAGAGCCTTATTTTCAGAGAGGAGTTTTACTAGGCTATCAAAAAGATTTTAATGGTGCCATTTCCGATTTCTCTAGAGCGATAGAAATTAATCCAACTAATCAAAATTCATATATGAATAGAGGATTAGCGAGGATAAGTATTCACCAAAATAAAGAAGCTTGCGCAGATTTTAAGAAAGCAGTAGCTTTAGGAAATAATGATGCTAAAAGGATGCTGGCAACCTATTGCAAATAATATTATTTATGGAAAAGCTCACCATCTTTCATCATTAAAGAAAGGAGAATTATTATGTTACCCAGCGATTATAAACGAAAATACAAATTTAAAACAGATACTTCCAAAGAACGTAAATACATGAATATTGCCATCATCATTTCGTTAATTATGGTAATTATATTGTGGTATCTTATTAACTAAAAAAGCCAGTTCTTTCAAACTGGCTTTTCTTTATTAAAAAGTAATTTATACTAATTAAACACCTTTTTTGCTTGTCATATTTGCCTTTTTAGCTGGCGCTGATGATTTTGCAGTTGGTGCCTTAGCATTAGATGGTTTAGCTTTTGGTGCTGCTTTCGCTTTTGCCTCAAGTTTATCATCTGCTTTTGCGCCTTCTACTTCTGTGTTAGGAGCTGCTTCAGTGAACAGGGGCATATCTTTTAAGGAGTGATACCAAGTTAAAATTTTCTTCATATCAGAAGTATAAACTTTCTCTTGGTCATGTCCTGGTGCAACTTCTAAAAAAAACTTTTTTAACGTTGGTCCATCAGCTTTAGCATCTGGTACTGCAGTTTTTGTTGCCGCAATAGTTGCTAAAACATCTGTCAATTTTAATTCTTCATCTTCACCATAAATGGTTATATCTTCCAAAGAAGCTAATTTTGTTGTAGAAATATTAGCTACAATTTTTAATTTTTGTGCATCTAAACTTTCTAAAACGTAGCCCGCTTTATTTTGTCCAACAAGTTTAAATAAACCTGGTCTGCCAGAAACGGCTACAATTCCTCTTAAATTCATATATTTTTAGATTAACCTTCTAGTACTTCGATCGATAAAATTTTATCACCTTGTTTAATATCGTCAACAATATCAACATTTTCTATAACCTTACCAAAACAAGTATGGTTACGATCTAAATGAGCAGTATTTGCTCTGCTGTGGCAAATAAAGAATTGAGATCCGCCAGTGTTTCTTCCTGCATGAGCCATAGAAAGCACACCGCGATCGTGATATTGATTTTCGCCATCTAATTCACAATCAATTTTATATCCAGGACCACCTGTACCAGCTAAATGCGCTTTTGCAGGATCTTTTGAGTTAGGACATCCGCCTTGAACCACAAAATTAGGGATTACACGGTGAAATGTAATTCCGTCATAAAAGCCTTCACTGGCTAACTTTTTAAAATTGGCAACTGCTTTAGGAGCATCATTATCATAAAACTCAACAGTCATGTCACCTTTTTCAGTTTTTATTATTGCTTTACTCATCGTATAATTTTCGTTGGATTAGTGTTTTAATAATAACAAAACTATTATGATTTTTATTCGCTGTAATTGTGAATATGAACCGATAATAATTTTGTTGAAGGGCAAATTTAGCAAATTGAAACGAAAGCACTAACTAATACAGTATAAATCCTGTCAAGAAATTATAATTCTATATGAAAGAATGGATTTTAACGTTAATTCAGCATAATAATTTTAGAATGGTCATCAAAAAATATACATTCGTGTAGCTGGTCCAATTATGATTTTGAAAAAATATATTTTCTTATTTATCATTCTTCTTTTTTCTGTTATTGGGAAAGCATCTTCTATATTAATTTATATGGATGAAAATCAGAAAAACCATCTAAAAGCTTATGGGATTGCTTATTGGAGTATAAAGCAACAAGCTGAAGTTGATTGGCTTTTAAATTATAGAGGTGGTAGTTTTTTAGTAAAATATGTAAAAGCTGTTGAAGATGAGTGTAAAATAAGGGGTGTTTCTTATGAAATTTTAGCAGATGGAAAAGTGAACGCGATCTTGAACGAAATCAATAATCCTGATGTAAATATGGAAATGGTAAAATTGGAGAAAACTCCGAAAATTGCCGTTTACTCTCCAAAAAGCAAGTTACCTTGGGACGATGCGGTAACCTTAGTTTTAACTTATGCTGAAATTCCTTACGATATTATTTACGATGATGAGGTTTTAAAAGACAAATTAACAGGTTATGATTGGCTGCATTTGCATCACGAAGATTTTACTGGTCAGTATGGAAGGTTTTGGTCTTCATTTAGAAATGCAACATGGTACAGAGAAGATGTAAAGAACCAAGAGGCTGCAGCAAAAAGAAATGGTTTTAAAAAGGTTTCTGAGATGAAATTGGCAGTTGCAAAACGTATTAAAGAGTTTTGTGCTGGCGGCGGATTTCTATTTGCGATGTGCTCTGGCACTGATAGTTTCGATATTGCACTTGCTGCAGAAGGAATTGATATTGCAGAAAGTATGTTTGATGGCGATGGCACTGATGCCAACGCACAATCTAAACTTAATTATGCGAACAGCGTTGCATTTAAAGATTTTAAAATTGATATGAACCCTGAACGCTATGAGTTTTCGGATATTGATGTCACTCAAACGCGTAATTTTATAGAAAGCAATGACTATTTTACTTTGTTCGATTTTTCTGCAAAATGGGATTTAGTTCCAACCATGTTAACGCAAGATCATGACAAAGTTATTAAAGGTTTTATGGGGCAAACTACTGCTTTTAGAAAGAGTTTAGTAAAACCTAGCATTACAGTATTGGGAGAAAACAAGGGCGGTAATGAAGTTCGTTATTTGCATGGCGAAATTGGCAAAGGTCAATTTACTTTTTATGGAGGTCATGATCCGGAAGATTACCAACACCAAGTGAATGACCCACCCACTGATTTAAGTTTACATCCAAATTCTCCTGGTTATCGGTTAATTCTCAATAATGTGTTATTTCCAGCAGCAAAGAAAAAACCACAGAAAACCTAAAAGGTCAGAAAGTCCGAAGTCCGAAAATAAATTTATCAATAAAGATTTTAGAATTAGTCGTAGAAATTCCAGCTTACACCAAATTTCAATAATCGATCTGGCATTGGGTAACGGTTAACTGTATAAAAACCATTGCTAAATAATCCCTGATTCACATAATCGTATTTAAGAAATAGATTAGCTCTGCGTAAACCTGCTTTTACCCAAATATCAACAACTGGTTTAGAACCAAAGGTGAGGTTATCTCCATTATAAAATTGACTCGCAGCTGGAGAATATGATGAAGCCACAAAAGGTGTATTATATCTAATATCAAATCCAATTTGTGTTTTAAGTCTTTTGAAGAACGTTTGCTCTTTATAGATACTATTAAACGTGTATACTTCTGGTGTTCTTAAAATATTCTTGCTATCTGTTTTTTGATAGGCTACATAAGCATCCAAATGGTAAGTTTTATAAGTAAATCGTTTACCTAAACTTAATTTAAGCATGTTAATATCACCTGTTTCTTGAGTGGGCTCTATACTATTTGTTCCACTTTTAATAAAATAAAGGTAATTGGAAACTAAATAATAAGCAGCTGAAGCATCTATATTAAAACGTTCATTAATATAATTAAAAGATAGGTTAGCAGTTTTGGTTCGATCGAAGTTTTTATCCCAGCTGTAATGATTACCCTCATATCTGTTGTAAATTTCTTCAGGAGATTTATTTTGAAGGTAAGCCCCTAAAACAATTCGTCCAGCTGTTTTACTTAACAGCAAATTACTTTTAGCTTCATATAAGAAATCACCTGTATTTTCTCCCTGAAAAATTTGTTGAACATCTAAATTGAAATCTACTCTATTACTAAATCTATAACCCAAGTTACCTAACAAACTAATATTTTGAAATGAATTAGGGTATTTAGAATAATTAGTTTTATCTCTCAATATTCGATATTGTGCATATTTATAAAAATCATGTCGAATACCTGCATCAATTTTCAATTCATTTTTAATGATCGAATTTCCCTTTGCTCTTAAAAAAAAGCTATAGATAAATTCGTTTTGAATGTGTTTTACACTTGTAGAATCGTTAGTAAAAACCGCGTCTACAATACCTTTAGGTAAAACTTTAAAATCATCAGCTTCATCTTTTTTAAATGAATAGGAATTATTGGTATAGGTTAAAGTATAAGTTATTTTATTTGTTGGCAAAATGCTTTGTGTAGAACTTTTACCTGTACTGTCTATACGACCAACAAAATAGCTTTGTTTCAGCATAAAAGAGTTTTTACGCCAAAGCTGTTTAGCAGAGTTTAATCGAACTGATTCTGCTTGTTTATCAACCAATCTTGTTCCAGTTTCTGTAAAGATATTTTCTTTTACAATAGAACCATTTTCTTGGGCTTTCAATGTATTAAACACGCCATCTAGCCATAAATTATAACGTTTATTTGGTGATTGATACCATGTAAAAATTGCTGCATTTAAATCATCTCCACGTTGATGAGTATAAAATCCATTCGCTCCTATTCTGTTAAAATTGGCACCAAAATTCCAGTTTCTTTTGATGTTTTGTGAATGTGTAATTTTTAAAACTTGTTCCTTATCAGATCCATTTACATAATATAAACTAGTAAAAGGTGTACGGGCTTGGTAAAACTTAACATCTTCGTGATTTAAGATATAAAAATCCAAAGCATGAAATCCTGCATCAAATCCAATTGTTTTTGAAGGTTCGAAAAGTAAAGATGTTGCAGCTAAACCCATCACGCCAGTTCCAACTGTTGGACGACGAGGTTGAGCTAACACGCTAAAATTTTGTATGCCAGTTAAACCAGTATCTATTGGTAACGTTTGGATACTATCCTTAGTAAGTTTATGCGTGGTATATCTAATGTATTTAGAACTAAAAACGACCGAATCAGTACCACCCTCTTCTTTTTTTCGTAAAGAGTCTAATTCTTTATTATTAGTAACCTTTGTCTTTAAATCTTGTGCAAATGCGTTTGCACAACATAAAATGAAGCAACAAAAAAGAATGGATATGCTAATTTTCTGCATTATAAATTAGAGATAAGCTGGCTAAGAATATGTGTCATTTTTGGTTCTGCTTGTGCCGCAGTTTCTAAAATCTCTTCTAAGCTAAATGGCAACAATTCTTCTGGAAAACCTTCATCAGTTAATACAGAAATCGCGAAAACAGGCAAGCCCATATGGTTTGCTACAATTACTTCAGGCACTGTACTCATTCCAACTGCATCGCCGCCAATTATACGTAAATACTTGTATTCTGCTTTAGTTTCCAAATTAGGTCCTGTTACTGCAACATACACTCCTTGATGACAAGTTATTTTTTCTGTTTCAGCAATTTTTAATCCCTGTGCAATTAATGGGCGATTATATGGCTGGCTCATGTCTGGAAAACGTGGACCTAAATCCGAATCATTAATTCCACGCAGTGGACTTTCTGGTTGCAAATTAATATGATCGCTGATAATCATCAAATCACCTTTTTTGAAATCCTTGTTTAAAGAACCCGCAGCATTTGAAACAAATAAATGTTTAATGCCCAATGCTTTTAATACCCGAATTGGAAAAGTAATTTGTTGCATCGAATAGCCTTCGTAATAATGCAATCTGCCTTGCATGGCCACTACTTTTTTACCCTCTAGTGTTCCGAAAATTAATTTCCCTGAGTGAAATTCTAAAGTAGAGATTGGGAAATTGGGAATGCTGGAGTACATAATGCTATGAATAATCTCAATATCTTTTACCAGTCCGCCAAGACCTGTACCTAAAACAATTCCTACTTCGGGTTCAAATTCTCCTATTTTCCTTTTAAGGTATTCAACTGATTCTTTTAGTACTTGCAACATAATCTAGTATATTTTTATCAAAGGTAAATTTATCTTTTGGGGCCAATTCTATTTCAATTGGAAGGTAGTATATTGGCAAATTTAACAGTAAATCTTTTAAATTATCACCTAATAAACGTTGACTATCCTTTTCTGTTGTGATTATAATTTTTTCTTTAGCTGGATGCTTTTTAAACGCAGCTATAAGTTCATTTATATTTTGCTGACTAAAATCATGATGATCTGGGTGCTCAAAAGAATGAATATGCTTTGCACACTGACTTAAATGTGTTAATAATGGCTTTGGATTCGCAATTCCTGTAAGTAAGAAAATCTCGAAACCTGTAATATTTGATATATTTTCTAATGTAAACAAATGCGTTAACTCTCCATATTTAATAGATGAGAAAGAAACACGTTGGTCTAAAGTAGTATCAATTTTTCTTCTCACTTCTACCTGATCAACCATATTTACAGGATTAGGACTTTTGGTAATTAATACCGCATTTGCTCTATTATAATTGCGTAAAGGCTCTCTTAAATTTCCCATTGGGAGAAGAAATTGCATCTTCATTAATTTATCAAACTCAAAAAGCAAAATATTAAACCCAGCTTTTACAGCTCTATGCTGGTAGGCATCATCTAATAAAATCACATCGTGATTATCTTGTAATAAATTAATTCCTTTCACTCTATCCTCGCAAACAGCTACTGTAACAGTTGGAAATTTTCGAAAATATTGCATCGGTTCATCACCTATGGTTTTTGCAGTTGAATTTTTATCCGCCAGTACAAAACCTTTCGTTTCCCTACCATAACCTCTACTTAAAACTGCAACTTTATAATCAGATAATAATTTAACTATATACTCTGTTGTAGGAGTTTTACCCGATCCGCCAACCACTAAATTACCAATACAAATCACTGGCAAATTGAACTTGGTAGATTTTAAGATACCCCAATCGTATAGTTTATTCCTTAACAGGATCACAAAACCATAAATAACAGCAAAGGGAAAGAGGAAAAGGCGTAAGAAATTTATCATGTTCGATCTCAAAAATAAGGATAATTTAAAAAACAACAGCAAGACTTTATATCGTATGCAAAATCGGTTTACTTTGGCTAATATTTTTGACATGCAACACACATAGGCTTTAGTCAAAAAAACTATCTTTGTGCAAACAAGAATTTAATTTATGCTTAAAGGATTTTTTAACGTACCAGCACCTGTTAATGAGACCATTTTAGGGTATGCACCAGGCAGCAAAGAACGCGAATTATTAAAAGAAGCATTGGCTGATAGTCGCTCAAAAGTGATTGATATTCCAATGTACATTGGCGGAGAAGAAGTTTATACCGAACAAAAAGGAAAAATTACTCCTCCTCACGATCATCAACATGTTTTGGCTAATTATAGCAAAGGAAACAAGAACCATGTAACTATGGCAATTGATGCTGCATTAGCTGCGAAAGCAGATTGGGAGAACTTAGCTTGGGAGCATAGAGCTGCAATATTTTTAAAAGCCGCAGATTTAATAGCTGGTCCTTATCGTTATAAATTAAATGCTGCAACAATGTTGGGGCAAAGCAAAAATGCCTATCAAGCAGAAATTGATTCAGCTTGTGAATTGATTGATTTCTTACGTTTTAACGTAAGTTATATGTCTGAAATTTACAAACAACAACCCCCAGTTTCTCCTCGTGGTAGCTGGAATAGGTTGGAACAACGTCCATTAGAAGGGTTTGTGTTTGCGTTAACTCCATTTAATTTTACCGCAATAGCAGGGAATTTACCTACATCGGTAGCGATGATGGGGAATGTAGTGGTATGGAAACCTGCAAACACACAAATTTTTGCTGCTAATGTTTTAATGCAAATTTTCCGCGAAGCGGGATTACCTGATGGCGTAATTAACTTAGTATACGCTTCTGGTCCAGATGCAGGCGATGTTATTTTCTCTCATCCAGATTTTGCTGGTATTCATTTTACAGGTTCAACAGGAGTTTTTCAGGATATATGGAAAACGATTGGAAACAATATTCATAAATTTAAAACCTATCCAAGAATTGTTGGCGAAACAGGTGGAAAGGATTTTATCTTAATTCATGGTTCTGCAGATGCTGAAGTTTCTAGCACAGCGATTATTCGTGGAGCTTTCGAATATCAAGGACAAAAATGTTCTGCAGCAAGTAGAGTTTACATTGCAAAAAGTATTTGGCCAGAAGTTAAGAAATTTATGCTTCGCGATTTGGCTACTTTTAAAATGGGGGGCACAGAAGATTTCAGCAATTTTATCAATGCAGTTATCGATGAGAAATCATTTAACAGTTTAGCAAAATATATTGATGCTGCTAAAAAAGATAAAGGTGTAGAAATTATTGCTGGTGGAAATTATGATAATAGCAAAGGTTATTTCATAGAACCAACTGTTTTAGTGGTAGATGATCCGAAATATACCACGATGTGCGAAGAGTTATTCGGTCCGGTTTTAACAGTATATGTATATGATGATAAAGATTTTGATAAAACTTTAGATATTATTGACAGCACTTCTATTTATGCTTTAACCGGCGCTGTAATTGGTCAGGATAGATACGCATTAGAAAAAGCTACACATCGTTTACGTAACGCGGCTGGTAACTTTTACATTAATGATAAATGTACAGGTGCAGTAGTTGGTCAGCAGCCATTTGGTGGTGCAAGAGGAAGCGGCACGAATGATAAAGCTGGCTCGATGATTAACTTATTACGTTGGGTTTCACCAAGAACAATTAAAGAAACTTTCGATCCACCTAAAGATTATAGATATCCATTTTTAGCTGAGTAAATTGCTGAGAAGATGATTAGCCATTCATAATACCAACAGTTTTTAGAAACTGATAGTCTTTTAAAAAAAATCCCAAGCCTAAGCTTGGGATTTTCTATTTATTACATACTTAAAGACCTACTTTAAAAGCTGGTGAAACATCATCAAGACTGTGACTGCTTACTTTTAAATCTTTAATTAAGCCTGTTTTTAAACTGTAAACCCAAGCGTGAATTGAAAGTTCTTGCCCACTTGCCCAAGCATTTTGGACAATAGAAGTATTCATAACATTTGCTGCACCCTCAATGGCATTTAGCTCAACCATTCTATTAGATCTTTGTTCTGGATCTTTTATGGTCGACATCTCTCTTTCATGCATGCGATATACATCTCTAATATTTCTTAACCAGTTATCGATAATGCCAACTTGTTTGTTTCCTAAAGCTGCATTAACACCACCGCAACCATAATGACCACAAACAATAACATGTTTTACTTTTAAAACATTTACTGAATAATCTAATACGCTTAACATATTCATGTCTGTGTGAACCACCACATTTGCGATATTTCTATGTACAAAAATATCGCCAGGTAAAGTATTAGTAATTTGATTTGCAGGTACCCTACTATCAGAACAACCTATCCATAAAACTGGCGGATTTTGTCCAGCAGATAATTTATCGAAGTAAGTAGGGTCAGTTTTTATCATATCCTCAACCCAATCGGCATTACCTTGTAACAGATTGTCATATGTTATATCTTTTGTTTCTATTGTTTTTGCGCACATAATTTTAGTTATTAACCTCTTAACATATTTAATAGCAATACAAATAAACAACAAAGCCTTCTAAATATCATGAAGGCTTTGTTATTTATATAGGGAGTTACTACTATAACCAGCTTACAATACCCGTTTCTACATTATAATTGGCACCAACTATTTTTATTTTACCATCTTTTTCCAATTGATTTAATGTAGTACTTTGATTACGAATATCTATAATGGTTTGTCTTACGTTTTGTATATTCAACCTTTCTAACAAATCATCATTTTTAGAAGAGCGTTCTTCCCCTTCTGTAATAATTTCTTCAATAATTGGGTTAAAATGATCTACTAAATGCGTTAGATTTTCCATTCCTGTTTCGCGAATTGCAGCAGCATCTAATCCTCCTTTTAAAGCACCGCATTTTGAGTGCCCTAAAACAACAATTAATTTAGACCCTGCTACATTACAGCCAAATTCCATAGATCCTAAAATATCTTGATTTACAAAATTCCCTGCAATTCTCACACTAAAAATATCACCTAAGCCTTGATCAAAAATCAATTCTGCAGAGGTACGACTATCTATACAACTCAATATTACAGCGAATGGCCATTGACCGGCTCTAGTATCATTTACTTGTGCAAGTAAATCTCTGTTAGCTTTTAAATTCTGTACAAACCTACCATTACCCTCCTTTAAAATTTCAAATGCTCTTTCTGGGGTAATTGTTGCTTGTGTTTCTAAAGTATGTGCCTTCATTATATCTAATTCTTAATTTCTTCTACAATTTTGTTATTTAATTTTGGCACAACATAATGACTTTTGATGTGCTCTAAAGTTACGATAATGCCTTTAGTATATGCATTATGCTTGTAATTAAAAATAGTTTCTAGTACATCGGGATCTATATATCGAGCATTAGAACCATCTATAATTACATTGGTTTCTTTTGGTATTCCTGTTAATAATACCTGAATTGCCGCTTTATTTAAAAATGAAACTTCTTCCGCTAATTTAATTCTAATATTCTTTTTATTGCCCTCTTCTTGCACTTTATAGAAGAAAGGATTACGCATATTTGTTCGTAGTAAATAAAATATAGAAAAAGCCATTCCAACAGCTACTCCTTTTAATAAATCGGTAAATACAACTGCGATTACAGTTACAACAAAAGGAATAAATTGATTCCATCCTTTATGGTACATGTGTTTAAATAAAGAAATACGTGTCAATTTATAACCTGTTACCAAAAGAATGGCCGCCAGACATGCTAGCGGTATCATATTAATTAAGGAAGGTATAAATAATAGTGACAGCAAAAGCCATCCCCCATGTAATATAGACGACATTTTAGTTCTAGCACCAGAGTTTACGTTTGCCGAACTTCTTACAATTACAGATGTCATTGGCAAACCACCTAACATTCCACTAATCATATTACCAGTTCCTTGGGCAATTAACTCTCTATTGGTTGGAGTTACGCGTTTAATCGGATCAATTTTATCAACCGCTTCTACGCCTAAAAGTGTTTCTAAACTTGCTACAATTGCAATTGTACCAGCTACAATCCAAACCTGCTTATTCCCAATTTGAGAAAAATCTGGCATACTAAACAAGTTTGCAAATTCGCCCCACCCATTTATTACTGGAATATTTACCATTTGTTGGGCCTTTAATGCAAAATTAGTCTGTTGAAAAGCTAAGCTTAAAGTAATACCTAAAGCTACAACCAATAATGGTGCGGGTATTACATTTACTTTCTTAATTTTTGGCCAAAACACCAAAATTAAAATAGACAGCACACTAATAACAATTGCTGCTAAACTAAAATGACTAGCAGCATTACTTATTGCAGAAAATGTGTTTTGATTATCGCCTTGAAAAAATTCTTCATCACCTAAAAAATCGCTGTCCACACCTAATGCATGGGGCAATTGTTTTAAAATGAGAATTAAACCAATAGCTGCAAGCATCCCTTCTATTACACTAGATGGGAAATAATTTCCAATAGTGCCGGCCTTAATAAGACCGAGCACCAATTGAAAAGCACCTGCCAAAACCACTGCAAGTAAAAAGATTTGATAACTGCCCAACTGGGCGATAGCTCCTAAAACAATAACCGTTAAACCCGCAGCAGGCCCGCTTACACTTAATTGCGAACCACTTACAAAACCAACTACTACACCACCAACTATACCTGCAATTAAACCCGCAAATAGGGGTGCGCCAGATGCTAAAGCAATACCTAAACATAGTGGTAATGCTACTAAAAAGACAACTACACTTGAAGGCAAGTCTTTCTTTAAATTCTTTTTTAAGATATATTTTTTTACTTCGAACCTAGAAGAGGTCGAATTTCTATTTTCCATAAAAACCTATTAAATTTTAATAATTTTAAGACATATCATCGCAATGCGAAAACATTTTTCGCACAACTGATGAAAATAAAATTATGAAAAGTTGGGAGGCGGTGTTGGAACAGAGGGATGATAAGGATCTACATAACGCCGAGAATGCTCAATAAAACTATTGGTTACACCATAATCTATTAAAACCGGCACATATGTTAAATCATAACGTTGAAACATCAATTTATGATCTGAAAATTTAACGTTTGCTTTTCCTGCATCATCTCCGTGATTTTCTGCTTCTAGTTGCATAATCACAGCATTCATAAAATATTTATCGAAATGAGCGAAAAATACAGGTGCTCCAGAAATTACCATCTTTGTTGTAAAGATGCCCATGAAGGCTATCACAATAAGTATACGATATTTTCTTAAAAACATAAATGCGTTAAATTTTCCAGTTCTCCCCAAAAATAGCTCCAAAACATGCAAAGCATCAAATAAAATAGTAATTAAAATGTAATTTAAAATTAGATTTTCATAATTAAACCTATAATTCTAGTGCTTAAAAATTCAAATCTGTGCAGAAAACAAATTGATTAACCGTAATTTAACCCCCTCAAAACAATGTTGATTTCATGAGAAAAACGCTTTACTTTTTACTACTATTTTGTCCGTTTTTAACACGGGCGCAAAGCAATAATGCCCCATCATCTTATGATCTGCATGACATAAAAATAACTGGATATCTACAAACGCAATTTCAAAAAGCACAATCTAGTGGGATTACTTCTTTTTCAGGCGGAGATTTTTCTACCAATAGCGATAGTCGCTTTATGATTCGTAGGGGTAGATTAAAAATTGACCGAGTGGATAAATTCTCCAATATTGTATTTCAAATAGACGCAACACAAAATGGCGTAAATTTAATGGATGCATTTATTCAATTGCATACTCCAGAAATTTCTGCATTAACTTTAACTGCTGGATTGTTCAATCGCCCTTTTGGATATTCAATTGTATATTCATCTGGCTACAGAGATTTCCCAGAACGAGCAAGAGTGTTTCAAACCATTATGCCGAGAGAAAGAGATTTGGGAGCCATGCTTACGTTCAACTCTAAAAAAATCGCAAAATTTTTAACAGCAGATTTCGCCATAGTAAACGGTAGCGGTCTTACGGCTAGAGATTATGATTCTAGGAAAGATCTCATCGGTAGTTTAAATTTTAAATTTGATAGTTTAGCCAATAAACAATTGCATATAGGATTTGGAGCATCAATTTATAAAGGAACCGTACGCAGCAATACTGATACTTATTTTACTGATAATGGCAATGGGTTTGTGGCTAATGTAAAACCAGAAAATGTAAATAAAAATTTAAACCGCAATTATTACGGCGCAAATTTACAACTACAATATGATGGCTTTTTCGGTACCACAACTTTCAAAACTGAATATGTAAAAGGAACACAACCAGGGGTTGCTAATTCGACTAGCCTTGCAGGTCCTTATGCAAGCCAAAGTTTTGCTACACAACCTTTAACAAACCTATATCTCCGTCATTTTAACGGCTATTATTTTTGGTTCACCCAACAAATTGCGAAAAGCAAATTCACCGCTTTATTGTCTTATGATGTATATGACCCTAATACCAAGATTAAAGAAAATGCAATCGGCTTTGCCGGCAATAACACTACTGCTGGAGATATTAAATATAGCACTTTTGGATACGGAATTACATGTGCTTTAAATGCCAGATTAAAATTCACAGTATATAATGAGCGTGTAGTTAACGATGGCACAACTTTAACAGCTTATCAAGGAGATTTAAAAGACGATGTATTTACAACACGTTTGCAATATCGTTGGTAATGTTTATTTTTAAAAAATTGATACTTTGAGATGAAAAACAAAATTGAAATCCTTCAAGATAAAATAAAAAGTGCGCACCTTGGCGGCGGACAAACTCGAATAGATAGCCAACACAAAAAAGGAAAATTAACTGCTCGTGAACGTATTCATTTTTTATTAGATGAAGGCTCTTTTGAGGAAATTGGAATGCTGGTTACACACCGCAGCACCGATTTTGGAATGGAGCAAGAAAAATATTTAGGCGATGGTGTAATTACCGGTTATGGAACTATTAACGGCAGACTAACCTATATTTTTTCTCAAGATTTTACAGTTTTCGGTGGTTCACTCTCAGAAACACATGCAGAAAAAATTTGTAAAGTAATGGAAATGGCTATGAAAAACGGCGCTCCTATTATTGGTTTAAACGATAGTGGTGGTGCCCGAATTCAAGAAGGTGTAGTTTCTTTAGGCGGTTACGCCGACATATTTTACCGCAACGTTCAAGCTTCGGGTGTTATTCCCCAGTTATCTGCAATTATGGGACCTTGTGCAGGTGGTGCGGTATATTCTCCTGCCATAACCGATTTCATTTTAATGGTCGAAAACACTTCGTATATGTTTGTAACAGGACCAAACGTAGTGAAAACCGTTACACATGAAGAAGTAAGTTCTGAAGAACTTGGCGGAGCAACAACACATGCAACAAAATCTGGAGTTACACATTTTGCATGTGCAAATGAGCTCGATGCCATTAGCCATGTTAAAAAGTTATTAAGTTATGTTCCTCAAAACTGCGAAGAGCTTCCTCCAAGTTTACCTTATGAAATTGCTGACGAAGATCGCCCTAGCTTAAATGAAGTATTGCCTCAAAATGTTTCACAGCCGTATGATGTTCGCGACATAATTTCCGCAGTTACAGATACCGATAGCTTCTTAGAAGTACATAAAGACTATGCCGAAAACATGGTGGTAGGTTTTGCCCGTTTAGCTGGTAGAAGTTTAGGTATCGTAGCAAATCAGCCAGCCTACTTAGCAGGAGTTTTAGATAACCATGCCTCGGTAAAAGCAGCTCGTTTTGTACGCTTTTGCGATAGTTTTAATATTCCGCTGTTAGTTTTTGAAGATGTGCCTGGTTTCTTACCCGGAACGGATCAGGAATGGAATGGCATCATTAACAATGGAGCAAAATTACTATACGCCTTTAGCGAAGCTACTGTGCCACGTATCACTGTTATTACACGTAAAGCTTATGGTGGCGCCTACGATGTGATGAACTCCAAACACATTGGTGCAGATATGAATTACGCATGGCCATCAGCAGAAATTGCCGTAATGGGTGCCAAAGGAGCTGCAGAGATCATTTTTAAACGAGAAATTACAGCAGCACAAAATCCTCAAGATAAATGGTTAGAAAAAGAAAAATTGTATTCAGAAATTTTTGCTAATCCATACCGTGCAGCCGAACGTGGCTTTGTTGATGAAGTGATTGAACCATCGCAAACACGCATTAAGTTAATTAAAGCCTTTAAAATGCTAGAAAATAAAGTGGTGAATAATCCTCGTAAAAAACACGGAAATATTCCATTGTAATTTTAAATGGCAGTAGTCGAACAAATATTTCCATCGCTTACTTGGCGTATTCGTCATATTGCCATGTATCCCGAGCACCCTTATGATTTTGTAAAACTCGAAAACGATTTCGACGGCATACATTTTGGCATTTATGTAGACTATGAATTATCTGGTGTAGTTTCACTATTTACACAGGGTGATGTTGGTCAGTTTCGTAAACTAGCGGTTTTACCAGATTTGCAAGGAGAAGGTTTGGGCAAGCAATTAATGGAATACTTAATTGATTTCTGTAAAATTCAAAAACTGACAAAACTCTGGTGCAATGCTAGGGTAAATGCGAAAGAATTTTATGTTAAATTTGGCTTCCACGAAACAAATAAAACCTACACAGCAGATGGCTTTGATTTCGTTGTGATGGAGTTAAACTTATAAACGTTTCATCAATGCTCAATTTAGTGCAGCATCTATTTAAACGATAATTAAAATAAAATTATGGCAAAGAAAAAAGAAGAAGATAATAAAAAGAAACACGTACCAGTAGTTACTAAAAAATCTATACAATTTTTCGAGAAATACATCAACAATGCAGCTCCAACTGGTTACGAGTGGGAAGGGCAAAAACTATGGTTAGATTATTTAAAACCTTATGTAGACGAACATTTTATAGATAACTATGGTACCGCTGTTGGTGTAATTAATCCAAAAGCAGCTTACAAAGTAGTTATAGAAGCACATGCTGACGAAATTTCATGGTATGTAAATTACATTACAGCCGATGGTTTAATTTACGTTATCCGCAATGGTGGTTCAGACCATCAAATTGCCCCATCAAAACGCGTAAATATTCATACCGACCAAGGATTAGTCAAAGCTGTTTTCGGTTGGCCAGCAATTCATACACGTCATGGAGAAAAAGAACAAGCACCAGAGCTAAAAAACATCTTTTTAGATTGTGGTTGCACTACTAAAGAAGAAGTAGAAAAACTAGGTATTCATGTAGGATGCGTAATTACTTACGAAGATGAATTTATGATTTTAAACGATCGCTATTATGTAGGTAGAGCATTAGATAACCGTGCAGGTGGTTTTATGATTGCCGAAGTAGCCCGTTTGTTAAAAGAGAACAAGAAAAAACTTCCTTTTGGCTTATATATTGTAAACTCGGTACAAGAAGAAATTGGTTTACGCGGTGCCGAAATGATTGCACAACGCATTAAACCTAATGTTGCTATAGTAACTGATGTAACTCACGACACCACAACACCAATGATTAATAAAATTACACAGGGTGATTTAGCATGCGGCAAAGGACCAGTAGTTTCTTATGCGCCTGCGGTACAAACCAACCTCAATAAATTATTAATTAAAACGGCCGAGAAAAACGATATTCCTTTTCAACGTCAGGCTTCATCTCGTTCTACAGGTACAGATACCGATGCTTTTGCCTATTCAAACGGCGGAGTACCCTCTGCATTAATTTCATTGCCCTTGCGCTATATGCATACCACTGTAGAAATGGTGCATAAAGAAGATGTCGATAATGTAATTAGCTTAATTTACGAAAGCTTATTAAACATTAAAGCAGATCAAGATTTTAGAGAGTTTAAGTAAGAACTAGACAAAGTAGATAAGGGTCTAAGATTAACTTAGACCTTTTTGTTTTTATAACAAACTTGCAGTGCTTAGTTACCAACTCGCTGGTAAGAGGTAAGTCCATTGCGCTGTTTTGAGTTATTTAAACCTGATTGCAGTGAAAATACTTTTTTGTTGCAGATGCTTGGCCTTTGACTTGCCTGATACATATAAAAAAGATTGTAACGCAAAGCAGGACTACGATTCCTATGAAATACTTACTTTCTTTTTCGGAAAATAGTAAACTCTATTAAAAATAAATAGCTTTATAATCAGATAAAAATTAACCCTAAAAACAAAAAGCTCATGAAAAAAATTTTAACCCTCCTTGTATTTTTTATCCTATCTACAAGCGTATGTTTTAGTCAAACAAATACAGAATACAAAAATGCAGTAAAAAAAATGATGGTTGTATCTGGCGCAGAAAACACCTATAAAGTTGTAATTGACCAGATGGTAACTGCTTTTAAGACCCAAAAATCTAATGCACCTGAAGAATTTTGGACAGAAATGGGTACAGAGATGGTTAAAACCTCAATGACCGATTTAGTTGACATGTTGGCTCCTGTATATGAAAAACATTTAACCCTTGCTGATATCAATGAATTAATTGCATTCTATCAATCGCCAATAGGAAAAAAATTTGCCAAAGAAACCCCTTTCATTACTCAAGAATCTATGCAAGTTGGGCAGCAATGGGGCATGAAGCTTGGTCAAAAAATAGTTGATAAATTAAAGGAGAAGTATAATTAATGTAATTCCGAGGTCCTGCTATATGGGTAAAAAAGTCAATTATTTTTAGTTTAACCTATTTTCTTTCTTAAATTAAGCGTACAAACATTTACATTATGAGCGATAAAAAATCATTATACATCGAAAAAATAAAAGCCTCATATGCACCAACGAGTGCATCTATATATTTAGGTGCAGGAATTCTAGATGGCGAGGTATTAGGTGAAGCGGAGGTAAATTTGCCTCTAAGAATGATGAACCGTCATGGTTTAATTGCAGGAGCTACAGGAACAGGTAAAACCAGAACCCTGCAATTGTTAGCCGAGCAACTGTCCGACGCTGGAGTACCAGTTTTTATGTTAGACGTAAAGGGAGATCTTTCTGGTTTAAATCAACCTGGAACTACTAACCCAAAAATTGAAGAAAGAGCCTCACAATTAAACAAACCCTTCTCGCCTAGTGGATTTCCGGTTGAATTATATTCGCTAAGCGGTAAACTGGGTGCACAAATGCGAGCTACCGTAACTGAATTTGGCCCTGTATTGTTAGCCAAAATCTTAGAGCTTAATGATACTCAAACAGGTGTTTTAGCAGTGCTGTTTAAATACGCCGATGATAATAAAATGCCTATTGTAGATTTAAATGACTTAAAAAAACTTTTAGGTTATTTATCTGAAGGAACGGGTGCTTCAGAAATTAAAAGCAGCTACGGCTCTATTTCTACCGCAACTTCGAGCACTATTTTAAGAAAAATTGTAGCGATAGAACAACAAGGTTTAGGTGGCATGTTTGGAGAAACATCTTACGATATTGAGGATCTATTCAATCGTGTAGATGGCAAAGGTGTTATTTCTCTTTTAAATATTTCCGATGTTCAAAATCAGCCCGTTTTATATTCTACGTTTCTGTTAAGTTTATTAGCCGAAATTTATCATGCAATGCCTGAGGCTGGCGATTTGGATAAGCCTAAATTGATTTTCTTTTTTGATGAAGCACACTTGCTGTTTAACGATGCACCGAAAGCATTTTTAGAGCAGGTAAATACCATTATCAGGTTAATTCGCTCTAAAGGAATTGGTGTTTTCTTTTGCACGCAATCGCCAATGGATGTTCCGGAAAGTGTATTGGCGCAGTTAGGAAATAGAGTGCAACATGCTTTGAGAGCATTTACACCTAATGATGTAGATGCATTGAAAAAAACTGTAAATACCTATCCTAAATCCGACTTTTATGAGATTGATAAAGTACTAACTGGGTTAGGTACTGGACAGGCTTTAGTTACAGTATTAAATGAAAAAGGTATTCCAACAGAAGTTGCAGCCACCATGCTTACACCACCAAGAGCTGTAATGGGGCCAATGGCCCCTATAGACTGTGAAAACCTGATGCAAGCTAGTCCCTTGTTTACTAAATACCAGAAAACAATTGATCCTGTAAGTGCTTTTGAAATGTTAACCGATAGAGTAAATAAAAAACTAGCGGAAGATAATGAAGTAAAAGCCGCTGCCGAAGAACAAAAACGTGTAGAAGCTGAAAGCAAACCTAAACCAGGAGAAAAAAGTATTGTAGAACAAGTGATGGGAGCCACAATAACTCGTCAAATTGGGAAAGAAATTGTACGTGGTTTATTTGGGATGCTAACTGGCAAAAAACCAAGGACTGGCGGTAGTTTATTTGGCTTTTAATATTATCTTTAGCCCACTTAAACTACTATTATTTAACAACTATATTATTTAACAACTATATTTTTCAATAGATGAAACCTACTTTATTAATATTAGCGGCTGGTATGGCTAGTCGTTATGGAAGCATGAAACAAATTGATGGTTTTGGACCCAATGGCGAAACCATTATCGATTATTCTATTTACGATGCTATTAAAGCTGGTTTTGGTAAAGTGGTATTTATTATTAAAGAGGAGTTTGTAGATAATTTTAAAGCTATTTTTGACCCTAAACTTAAAGGTAGAATTGAAGTAGACTATGTTTTTCAGAACTTCGATTTAAAACAATTCGGTATTGAAGAGGAAATTTATAGAGAAAAACCTTGGGGTACAGCGCATGCTATTTTATCGGGCAGAAAAGTAGTAAAGGAACCCTTTTGTGTAATTAATGCTGATGATTTTTATGGTTTTGACGCATACGAAAAAATGGTTCATTTTTTAAATGCCGAGGCTACTGATAGTAATTATTCTATTATTGGATATCAGATTGGTAAAACATTATCGGACTTTGGTGCTGTATCACGTGGAGTTTGCAAAGTTGATGCAAGCGGAAATTTAGAAGAGATTATAGAGCGTACCAAAGTTTATGAAAAAGATGGCACTATAGTATATGAGGAGAATGAGAAAGAATATCCGTTAGCCTATGAAACACCCGTTTCTATGAATTTTTGGGGCTTTACTCCTGCTGTTTTCAAGATAACAGAAGATTTATTTAAAGTTTTTGCCCTTGAAAACAAAAATAATCCAAAGGCAGAATTTTTTATTCCATTAATTGGAGAAAATTTAGTTAAAAGCAATACTGCAACTTTTAAAGTGGTGCCAACTTCTAACCAATGGTTTGGTGTTACCTATAAAGAAGATAAGCCCTTTGTGCAAAATAGCATAGATCAGTTAATAAAAGATGGCATGTATCCTGAAAGTTTATGGAGCTAAGTATTGCTAAAGAAATAATAGAAGCTTACGGATTTACAGCGGACAACGTATCTTTACAACAAATAGGTTCGGGACATATTAACCGCACCTATTTACTTTCATCTTTAAAAGACAATAAAAAATATATCCTTCAAAATGTTAATGCAGAGATTTTTAAAGATCCATCTGCTATTGCAAATAACATTAAAATAGTAGCTGATTATTTAAAGACGCATAGTCCAGAATATCTTTTTCCTGCTCCAATTACTACCTTAAATGGCGACTTAATGGCCCATTATAACAATGAGTATTGGCGCTTACTTCCATTTGTAGATAATACATTAGCTTTTGATACTTTAAGCGATACTAAACAAGCTTACGAAGCAGCAAAGCAATTTGGCAAATTAAGTAGACTGTTAAATGAGTTTAATACTTCAGCTTTAACTATTACTATTCCTGGCTTTCATGATTTGGCTTGGCGTTATGAGCAATTCACTTTTGCATTAAACGAAGCTACAATTAATTTAAAAGCCAATCCTAAAGAAATAATTGAAACTGCTTTACATTATCATTTTATAGTAGATTATTTTCGGTCTTTTGAACATAGTAAAGAATTCCCAGATCGTGTAATGCACCACGATACAAAAATTAGTAATGTATTATTAAATGCTTCTACTAATATTGGTGTTTGTGTTATTGATTTGGATACTTTAATGCCAGGTAAATTCATCTCCGATTTGGGAGATATGATCCGCACCTACATTTGTGCTTTTTCTGAAAACGAAACTGATCTTAACAAAGTAAAAATCAGATTACCCTATTTTGAGGCTACTGTTAAAGGTTATTTAGCTGAAATGTCCACCATTTTAACTCCTACGGAAAAGGAATTGATTTTATTTTCAGGGAAATATATTGTTTACATGCAGGCCTTGCGTTTTTTAACTGATTATTTAAATGGAAACATCTATTATCCGATTACATATGCTACACAAAATTTGGATAGAGCAAAGAATCAGTTTAAACTTTTAAGTGAGTTATTTGAAAATGAAAAGATTTTGCAGGGTATAATTGATGAGTGTTTATCTTAAGTTTCTGATATATGTCGCAAGTTAATAAAGAATTAAAGAAAGAATTTCAAATTGAAAGGATGATTCTCTTTACGGATGCTGTTTTTGCTATTGCAATTACACTTCTTATTATAGAGATTAAACCTCCTCATATTCATAAGGGAATGACTGGTATTGACATGTTAAATCAATTGTCTGAATTAATACCCTTATTTGTTGGTTTTATTATTAGTTTCTTTGTGATTGCTATTTACTGGCGCTCACATCATCGGTTATTTTCTTTTATTAAAGATTACGATGATAAATTGATTTGGCTAAACTTTTTCTTTCTTTTCACCATTATATTAATGCCATTTAGTTCAGCTTATTATAGTGAACAAACTATTTATTCGTTGCCCTTTTATTTCTATTGTGCAAATGTTGCGGCAACAGGGCTCTTAAATTATGCTCTATTATCTTACATTATAAAACATAGAGGAAGGATTTCTGAAGGATTTGAAGATCTTAAAACTAGGCAATTAGCTCGTTGGAGAACATTAGTTGTTCCTTCTATTTTTATTATTGGCGCACTCCTAAATTTTTTACTACCTCGGGAAAATCATTTAAACATGTTGAGTAGATTTAGCCCAATGCTAATTTGGCCAGCAATTATGCTCTTAAATAGATACTTCGGTAAAAAGAAAGAATTAGAGTTTATACATAAACCTAGTTTGAAGCGTAAGAAGTAATATCAAACATACAATAATACCAATAAGAAATACAGTTTTAATCTTGCCTCGTATGGCGAACGTCCATAAAAAAAGCGTCACTGAAATTAATCAGCGACGCTTTTTTTATGAACCTAAGAATCACGCCTTAGGACTTTTGACTCAAGACTTATTTCTTCTCGTCGTCTTTTACTTCTTCAAAATCCACATCAGTAACTGTATCGCCACCTTGTTGTGCATCAGCCTGTGGAGCTCCTTCTTGTGGTTGACCATCTTGACCGGCTTTATACATTTCTTCTGAAGCTACGTTCCAAGCATTTTGCAATTCTTCTTGAGCTGCATCAATATCTGCAAAGTTACGAGACAAATGAGCTGCTTTTAATTTCTCTAAACCAGCTTCGATCGGTGCTTTTTTATCATCAGATAATTTATCACCAAACTCTTTTAATTGTTTCTCAGTAGAGAAAATCAAGGCATCAGCACCATTAATTTTATCAGCTTCTTCTTTTTGCTTAGCATCTGCTTCTGCATTAGCTTCAGCTTCTTCTTTCATTTTCTTGATCTCTTCATCAGTTAAACCAGAAGAAGCTTCGATACGGATTTTCTGCTCTTTACCAGTAGCTTTATCTTTAGCACTTACGTGTAAAATACCGTTAGCATCAATGTCAAAAGCAACTTCTACTTGAGGCACGCCACGAGGTGCAGGTGGAATTCCGTCTAAAATGAAGCGACCAATTGTACGGTTTTGAGCAGCCATTGGACGCTCACCTTGTAAAATATGGATTTCTACTGAAGGCTGATTATCAGCAGCTGTAGAGAAAGTTTCTGCTTTTTTAGAAGGGATAGTTGTATTTGCTTCGATCAATTTCGTCATTACACCACCCATAGTTTCAATACCTAAAGAAAGTGGAGTAACATCTAATAACAATACATCTTTAACTTCACCTGTTAAAACACCACCTTGAATAGCAGCACCAATTGCTACAACTTCATCAGGGTTTACACCTTTACTTGGATCTTTACCAAAGAAAGACTTAACAGCATCTTGAATTGCAGGAATACGAGTTGAACCACCTACTAAGATAATTTCGTCGATATCAGTAACTTTTAAACCAGCATTTTTCAAAGCAGATTTACAAGGGTCGATTGTACGTTTAATTAAATCGCCAGCTAATTGCTCAAATTTAGCACGACTTAACGTTCTAACTAAGTGTTTTGGTCCACTAGCATCAGCAGTAATATAAGGTAAGTTAACTTCTGTAGAAGTTGTACTTGATAATTCAATTTTTGCTTTTTCAGCAGCTTCTTTTAAACGTTGTAACGCCATTGGATCTTGACTTAAATCCATTCCGTTTTCGTTTTTAAATTCAGCAGCTAACCAATCAATAATTACGTGGTCAAAGTCATCACCACCTAAGTGTGTATCACCATCAGTAGATTTAACTTCAAAAACTCCATCACCTAATTCTAAAACAGAAACGTCATGCGTACCACCACCACAGTCAAACACAACAATTTTCATGTCTTTGTGTGCTTTATCTAAACCATAAGCTAAAGCAGCTGCAGTTGGTTCGTTAATAATACGCTTTACACTTAAACCAGCAATTTCTCCTGCTTCTTTAGTAGCCTGACGTTGTGCATCATTAAAGTAAGCTGGTACTGTAATAACTGCTTCTGTAACTTCTTGTCCTAAGAAATCTTCAGCAGTTTTCTTCATTTTTTGCAAAATGATAGCAGAAATTTCTTGTGGTGTATATTTACGATCGTCTATTTCTACACGAGGCGTATTGTTATCACCTTTAACTACTTTATAAGGTACTCTAGCAATTTCTTTAGCAACTTCAGCATAACTGCTGCCCATAAAGCGTTTAATAGAATAAATTGTTTTTGTAGGGTTCGTTATCGCCTGACGTTTAGCAGGTTCACCTACTTTACGCTCGCCATTTTCTGCAAAAGCAACAATAGATGGCGTAGTACGCTTACCCTCACTGTTGGCTATAACTACAGGTTCGTTACCTTCCATTACAGAAACGCAAGAGTTTGTTGTTCCTAAGTCTATACCAATTATTTTTCCCATTTTATTATATATTTCTTTAAATTTTTAATGTTTACATGCTTAATAACAAGCAATGTGCCAATTAGGTTTTGGCAGAAATAATAGTAAAAAGCCTGTTAAAATGTAAAAAAGACAAGTAAAAATGGCTGACACGTTGGCAGAAGCCATATTCAAATATTAATGATGACAGTGATTTACGATTTAAGATTGAGCAATCTTTCTAAATGATGGTAATCAATCCCGAAATAAGCTTTGGTCTCTTTAATTTTTTGTAATATCTCTTCTTTATTCTTTGCTACTTTTTCCTTGTGCTTCACTCCTACCACTAACACATTCTTTGGTGTATGCGCATCAGAAATAAACTCGAATACTTTGGTTTTGTAGCCATAATATTCTAAAATTAAAGCCCTAATGCCATCAGTAATCATTTCAGCTTGGCGTTCTAGAAAAATTCCATATTTGGTTAAAAAGGAAACATCATTTTTAACTTTGTTCTTTTCTATTTCTCTTCTAATCTGTTTATGGCAACAAGGAGCGACCACAATTAATTCTGCACCAGCATTTATTCCTTTATAAATTGCATCGTCGGTTGCTGTATCACAAGCATGCAAGGCAATTAATAGATTAATATCTTTTACTTGATAATCTTCAATCGTTCCTTCAACAAAATTTAGTTGATCAAATTTAGATTCTTGAGCAATATCATTACATAACTTTACCAAATCATCTCTAAACTCAACGCCCGTAACATTAGCTTTTAAATTTAGTTGTTGATGTAGATAATCATACAAAGCAAAAGTTAAATATCCTTTACCAGAGCCCATATCAACTACATTTTTTATGGTTCCTGCAGGTAATTCCTTAATTAAAGAACTTAAAATCTCTATATATTGATTAATCTGTTTGTATTTATCTTGTGCATTTTTAAAAACATTTCCTTCTTCATCAGTAATCTTTAACGAATGCAAATAAGCATTTCCCTGGGATTTGATAATGCGTTTTTTCTCTTTATTATGATTCAAATTTGGTTGCAGATTTGTATTTAAATCTCTTTGTCTAATTTTTATTATACCTTTCTTATCATGCTCAATTATTATTTCTTTATTGACAGAAAATAAAGTACAAATCTTAAAATCGTTACTTAATAAATTGTAAATTAAATTAAGTCCATCTTCAATTGCATGGTTTTTAAAAATATCTCTAGTTTTATAACGATAATTAAAAGAAAGCATATCATGCCTCTTGATTTTCACCTTTTTCACATAAAGATTTTTTAATTCTTTATCATTACCCTGATAGTTACCAAGAGAGAGTTTTACAAAGCTGCCATCAGCAATAATTTCCTTTAAAAGATTCCTAAATTTTGCTAATATTTCACTGTTGCTCATAACTTTAGATTAATTTGTTACATCGATTTTATTAAAATAGCAGATGTAACATTTTCATTTGCCAAAATTAAGCTTAAATTAGGATATCGTTAAATTTCTAACCATTTATAATGAGTGACTTTCAAATAAAAAAATCATCTACAGTTTATGACGCCATAATTGTTGGCTCTGGAGCTGGTGGAGGAATGGCAGCATATGTTTTAGCAAATGCAGGACAAAAAGTTTTGATGCTTGAAGCTGGTCAATATTTCGATCCAAGAATTGATGCCCACCAAATGAAATGGCCATGGGAATCTCCCCGTCGCGGTGCTGGAACAACGCGACCTTTTGGAGATTTTGATGCTTCTTACGGTGGCTGGCAATTAGACGGTGAACCTTACACAACTAAAGATAAAACAGAATTCGAATGGTTTAGATCGCGAATGCTAGGTGGACGTACAAACCATTGGGGAAGGATTTCTTTACGAATGGGTCCAATAGATTTTAAACCAACAGATGGTTTAACCGATCCTTGGCCAATTACATATGCTGATGTAAAACCATTTTACGATAAAGTTGATCGTATGATAGGAATTTATGGAACTGTAGAAGGAATAGAAAATGAGCCTGATGGGATTTTCATGAAGCCACCTAAACCAAGACTTAATGAACTTTTTATTAAAAAAGGTGCAGAAAAAGCTGGTGTTCAAGTAATTACAGGTCGTGGTGCAGTTATGACTGAAGAAATTAAAGGAAATAAAGATCGTGCACCTTGTTTTTACTGTGGCCAATGTGGAAGAAGTTGCAAAGTGTACGGTGATTTTTCTGCATCCTCATGTTTGGTCATTCCGGCAGTAAATACTGGTAATTTAACTGTAATTACTGACGCTATGGTTAGAGAGGTAATTACAGATAAAGATGGTACAGCAAAAGGTGTATCTTACGTAAATAGAAAAGATTTACAAGAATATCAAGTAAATGGAAAGTTAATTATTTTAGGTGCTAGTGCTTGCGAATCAGCTAGAATTTTACTGAATTCAAAATCGTCACAACATCCAAATGGCTTAGCAAATAATAGCGGAGTAGTTGGAAAATACTTGCATGATTCTACTGGTGCAAGCGTTTCAGGTTTTCTTCCTCAATTATTAGATAGAAAAAGATATAATGAAGATGGTGTGGGTAGTGTTCACATTTACTCTCCGTGGTGGTTAGATAATAAAAAATTAGATTTCCCTCGTGGCTACCATATCGAATATGGTGGTGGAATGCGAATGCCTTCTTATGGTTTTGGTGGAGGAGTACCAACTCAAAATGGAATGGTTCCAGATAGAAATGGTAAAATGAAAGAAGCTGGCGGGTATGGTTCGGCCTTAAAAGATGATTATCGTCGTTTTTACGGTACAGGCGTTGGCATGGCTGGTCGTGGAACTGCAATTGCCAGAGAAGATAATTATTGTGAAATTGATCCTAACGTAGTTGATAAATATGGGATTCCAGTGTTAAGATTCCATTACAAATGGGCAAAAGAAGAAATTTTGCAAGCTAAGCATATGCAAGAAACCTTCTTATCAATAATGAAGGAAATGGGTGCAGTTGTAACTTCCAAAATTGAAGGTCCAGAAACAAATTATGGATTAGAAGCACCTGGTAAAATCATTCACGAAGTTGGAACAATTCGAATGGGAGATGACCCTAAAAAATCAGCATTAAATAAATATTGTCAGGCACACGATTGTAAGAATTTATTTGTGGTAGATGCTGGTCCATTTGTACAACAAGGTGATAAAAATGCAACATGGACTATTCTTGCACTAGCCATGAGAACAGCAGAATATATTTTAGCAGAAAAGAAAAAACAAAATATTTAATCATGAATAGACGCGATTCCTTAAAAGCGATTGGCCTTACGGCATTAAGTACAACTGTACTGATCGAAGCATGTAAACAACCTGGCACAAATACTGAGACTTCAGCAGAGGACAATTCAAAAGAAGCAGGACGAGAGCAATGGGAAAGAGATAGAGATAAAAAATTAAAATCAGAAACATTTTTCACTAAGCATGAAATGGCTACTATAACTGTTTTGGCTGATATAATTATCCCGAAAGATAGTGTTTCAGGAAGTGCCTCTGAGGCAAAAGTCCCAGAATTTATTGAATTTATTGTAAAGGATATGCCAGAGCATCAAATACCAATGCGTGGTGGTTTAAAATGGTTGGATATTCAATGTTTCAATAGATATGAAAAACCTTTTATAGAAGCTTCTTCAAAAGAACAGATTAGTATAATTGATGAAATTGCCTATCCATCAAAAGCTAAACCAGAAATGCAAGCTGGTGTTGCTTTTTTTAATAGAATGAGAAGTCTTACTGCTTCTGGTTTTTACACTACTGAAATGGGTGTTAAAGATATTGGATACGTGGGCAATGTTCCAAATCAATGGACAGGGGTTCCAGCTGACGTTTTAAAACAATATGGAATGGAAAATATAAAAATATAACAATTTTGTATTTCAACAAAAAACCCTCTTGACGTAAAATCAAGAGGGTTTTATATTTTAGTTAAGTTTTAACTATGCTTTTGGAGTTTCTTCATCAGCATTTGCTTCTGGAGTAGCTTCTTCAGTTGCAGGGGTTTCTTCAACAGCCGGAACTGCTTCTTCAACAACTTCAGCCTCTTCAACTACAGCTTCAGCTTTTGGAGCTTTTGCCTCAGTAGCAGGCGCAGCAGCCTTAGCCGATTTGCTTCTACCTCTACGTGTAGTTTTCTTCTCTGCAGCTGCAGTATCTTGACCGTAAACTTCGTTATAATCGACTAACTCAATTAATGCCATTTCAGCATTATCACCTAAACGATTGTTTAATTTGATAATACGAGTATAACCACCTGGACGATTAGCAACTTTCGCAGCTACATCACGAAACAATTCAGTTACTGTTTCTTTATCTTGCAAGTAAGAGAATACAATACGACGAGAATGTGTAGTATCGTTTTTAGATTTTGTAATGATTGGCTCAACATACACACGTAAAGCTTTTGCTTTCGCTAAAGTAGTTGAAATTCTCTTGTGCTTAATTAATGATGAAGCCATGTTAGCCAACATCGCTTTTCTGTGCGATGTAGTTCTACCTAAATGGTTGTGTTTTTTACCGTGTCTCATTTTTTGTTTTGTAAAGTGTATACCGTCTCTTTGAACTTAATCTGAGGGAATTATACACAGTGAATATTTAATTAATATTATATTCCGAGCCTCAAGTACAATTTCACAACTGCAAACTTAAAACTGAAAACTGTTTTTATTCTTCGTCTAACTTGAATTTAGAAAGGTTCATTCCAAACGATAATTGTTTAGATTTTACCAATTCTTGAATTTCAGTTAAAGATTTTTTACCGAAGTTTCTGAATTTTAACATATCAGCAACATCGTAAGAAACTAAATCAGCTAAAGTACGAATATCCGCTGCTTTTAAGCAGTTTAAAGCACGAACTGAAAGATCTAAATCTACCAATTCTGTTTTAAGGATTTTACGCATGTGTAAAATTTCCTCATCAACTTCTTTAGTTTCTTCTTTAGCTTGAGATTCTAAAACTAAATTCTCATCAGAGAATAACATAAAGTGTTGAATCAAAATTTTAGCTGCTTCTTTTAAAGCTTCTTCTGGATGGATAGATCCATCAGTAGAAATATCTAAAATTAATTTCTCGTAATCTGTTTTTTGCTCAACACGATAGTTCTCAATCGTGTATTTTACATTTTTCATTGGAGTGAAAATCGAGTCAATTGCAATTACGCCAACTACTGTATCAGTAATTTTATTCTCTTCAGCTGGAACATAACCACGTCCTTTATTAATAGTTAATTCTACTTCTAAAGTAACTGATTTCTCCATGTTACAGATTACAAAATCAGGGTTTAAAACCTCAAAATTGTTAGAGAATTTTGTAATATCACCAGCTAAGAATTGATCTTGACCGTTTACAATGATGAAAACTTTTTCTGAATCTCCAGAGTCGCCTACTTTTTTAAAACGAACTTGTTTTAAGTTTAGGATAATTTCTGTTAAATCTTCTACAACACCTTTCATGGTAGAAAATTCGTGAGAAACGCCTGAAAAACGAATACTTGTAATAGCAAAACCTTCTAAAGAAGAAAGTAAAATTCTTCTTAAGGCGTTACCAATTGTTACACCGAAACCGGGCTCTAAAGGACGAAATTCAAATTGACCATCGAAATCAGTTGACTTCTGCATGATTACCTTATCGGGTTTCTGAAATGCTAAAATTGCCATTTATAATGTTTTTAGATCGTTATTAATTTTGTGTAACGTAAAAAAGTTAAAGCCATTAAGGCTTTAACTAAATTTATTACTTCGAGTACAACTCGACGATTAAATTCTCTTTAATGTTTTCTGGGATCTCATCACGGTTAGGATAAGCTAAAAACTTACCTGTTAACTCGCTTGCATTCCAATCTAACCAATTAAATTTATTGATCATTCTTCCTGCTACAGAATTTGTAATTGCTTCTAATGATTTAGATTTATCACGTACTGCAATAACGTCACCAGCTCTTAATTGATATGATGGAATATTTACTACCTCGCCATTAACAGTTACATGTTTGTGGCTAACCAATTGACGTGCACCTGAACGAGTTGGAGCAATACCTAATCTATAAACGGTATTATCTAAACGTGCCTCTAATAATTGCAATAAATTATCACCAGTGATACCTTCGCGAGATGAAGCTTTAGTAAATAAGTTACGGAATTGTTTTTCTAATACACCATAAGTATATTTTACTTTTTGCTTTTCCATTAACTGAACTGCGTACTCAGATTGCTTTCCTCTTCTTTTTGAAGCGCCATGTTGACCTGGAGGATAGTTTTTTCTGTCTAATACTTTATCAGGGCCAAAAATTGGCTCTCTGAACTTACGGGCTATTTTGGACTTTGGTCCTGTATATCTTGCCATTGTTGTTTTTGATTTTAAAGTATCTTCCCAACTTAAATCGGGAGACTCTTAGCTTTAAAAATGATTAATTAAACTCTTCTTTTCTTAGGAGGACGACATCCATTGTGTGGAAGCGGAGTGATATCTTTAATAGAAGTCACTTCGATACCTGCAACTTGCAAAGTTCTGATTGCAGACTCACGGCCTGAGCCTGGACCTTTAACAAATACTTCTACTTTACGTAGACCTAAATCAAATGCTACTTTACCGCAATCAGATGCAGCTTGACCAGCAGCATATGGAGTGTTCTTTTTTGAACCCTTAAATCCCATTTTACCTGCAGACGACCATGAAATAGTTTGACCGTTGTTGTTTGTTAAAGTAACAATGATGTTGTTGAACGTAGCATTGATGTGTGCCTGACCTACAGACTCAATTACAACAATACGTTTTTTGGTAACTTTTTTACTTTTAGCCATTTTGCTTTAATTATCAGTTAGTGAATTACTTGATTAACGAATAATCAGGACCCATTAACTATTTTAATTTATTTATTCCAAGAAACCTTACGGTCACTTATCAGTTATTATTTAGTAGCTTTTTTCTTATTAGCAACCGTTTTTCTCTTTCCTTTACGAGTACGAGAATTGTTTTTCGTACGTTGACCACGAACAGGTAAACCTTTTCTGTGACGTAAACCACGGTAACAACCGATATCCATTAAACGTTTGATGTTCAATTGAACTTCTGAACGCAATGCACCTTCTACTTTAATACCATCGTTAATGATTGTACGGATAGCAGATAATTCATCATCTGACCAATCTTGTACTTTTTTGTTGAAATCGATACCTGCTTCAGTTAAAATATTCTGAGCAGTAGTTTTACCTATTCCGTAGATATAGGTTAATCCGATCTCACCTCTTTTGTTTCTTGGTAAATCAATACCTGAAATCCTTGCCATATTTATTTGTTGTTTTTAAGTAATTCCGAACGGCGGGCCACCGTTGTGCGGTACATTACAATATTTTTTAATTACCCTTGACGTTGTTTGTATTTAGGATTTTTCTTGTTAATCACGTAAAGTTTTCCTTTACGGCGAATAATCTTACAATCAGCGCTACGTTTTTTAATTGATGACCTAACTTTCATTATAATATTTATTTATATCTATAAGTGATCCTACCCTTTGATAAATCGTAAGGTGACATCTCTAATTTAACTTTATCTCCAGGTAAAATTTTGATGTAGTGCATCCTCATTTTTCCTGAAATATGAGCAATAATCTCATGACCATTTTCAAGTTCAACTCGAAACATGGCATTCGATAATGCTTCTCTTATTACTCCGTCTTGTTCAATTGAGGCTTGTTTAGCCATATTATATTGATTTTTACTTAATTAGCTGCTACTAAACAGGGTTGCAAAATTAAATAAAAATTTTTAATTTTTTACTTTTTTTCTTTTAAAACTTCTTCAATAAGTGAAAAGGTCGATAAAACATCTGCTTTCCCCTTTTTGATTGCAACCGTATGTTCAAAATGTGCTGAAGGTTTATTATCCTTAGTTGTTACTGTCCATCCATCAGACCAAAATTTCACTGCAGCTGTTCCTGCATTAATCATTGGTTCAATGGCAATGACCATACCTTCTTCCAACTTAATTCCGCTGCCTCTTTTACCATAATTAGGTACCTCTGGTTTTTCATGCAGCTTTACCCCAACACCATGTCCAACAAGTTCTCTAACTACCCCATAGCCATTATTCTCTGCATGGTTTTGTACAGCAAAAGCTATATCACCAATCCGCATACCAACAACCGCTTTCTCTATAGCTAAGCTTAAACACTCTTGAGTTACCTTGGTTAGCTTTTGCTTTTCAGCATCAACCTCGCCAATAGAAAATGTGTAAGCAGAATCTCCGAAGAAATTATTTTTGATTACACCGCAATCAACAGAAATTAAATCTCCCTCTTTGATTACATATTCATTTGGAAAACCATGTACAACTTGCTCATTAGGTGATATACATAATGAATTAGGAAAACCCCCATAGTTTAAAAAAGCTGGTATTGCACCGTGATCTTTAATAAACTCAAAAGCCAACTTATCTAACGCAAGTGTTGTAACTCCAGGCGCAATGACCTTAGCTACTTCAGCCAATGTTTTTGAAACAAGTAAAGAACTTTCTCTTATTAATTCTATCTCCTCCGGAGATTTATAATAAATTTTTGACATGTTATTTTTTACAGCACAGCATTGCTACCGCCTGCTGCAGGAATTCCTGTACGACCAGTAACTCTACCTGTTTTCATTAATCCATCGTAATGACGCATTAATAGATAACTTTCAATTTGTTGCAAAGTATCTAATACTACACCTACTAAAATTAATAGAGAAGTACCTCCAAAGAAATGAGCAAATTCTTGTTGTATTCCAACTTTAACCGCAAATGAAGGAAGAATAGCAATAATAGCTAAGAACAACGATCCAGGGAAAGTAATCTTAGAAATTACATCATCTATAAAAGAAGACGTAGCTAAACCTGGTTTAATACCAGGAATAAATCCACCATTCTTTTTCATATCATCAGACATTTGAGTTGGATTAACTGTAATTGCCGTATAAAAGAAGGTAAATGCAATGATTAAAAATGCAAAAGTTAAGCTGTATGTTAATGAAGTGATATCAGTATACTGATGCAACCAACTATCTGTCAATTTAGGGAATAAACCAATTAAAGCGTTAGGAATAAACATTAATGCTTGCGCAAAAATGATTGGCATAACACCAGCTGCATTTACTTTTAATGGAATATATTGTCTTACACCACCAACTTGTCTGTTACCAACAATTCTTTTAGCATACTGTACAGGCACTTTACGCACACCCTGCACAATAAGAATAGTGAACATCACAACAGCAAATAAAGCAACTATTTCCAGCACAAGCATAATCATACCGCCTTCATTACCAGTAAACCTTGATTCAATCTCTTGTTTCAATGCTAACGGCAAACGAGCAATAATACCCACCATAATAATTAATGATGTACCATTACCTATACCTTTATCGGTTATTTTCTCTCCTAACCACATTACAAATAACGTTCCTGCAGTTAAAACAAATCCAGAAAGCACATAGAACATAGTATGATCTATCAATATGGCCTCTAAAGGAACTTGTGTTTTAACATACCCAACAGCTTGAACCGCTGTAATAGCTACAGTTAAGTAACGAGTAATTTGAGTTAATTTTTTTCTGCCACTCTCACCTTCTTTTTGCATTTTTTGGAAAGAAGGAACTGCAATACCTAATAACTGAACAACGATAGATGCTGAGATATATGGCATTACACCTAATGCAAGAATTGATACTTTAGAAAAAGCACCACCTGCAAACATATCTAACAAACCTAAAATGCCTGTTTTTTGAGTATTCACCAACTGAGCTGGGTCTACGCCTGGTAGAACCACTTGACAAACGAACCTGTAAATAACAAGAATCATTAGCGTAAAAAGAATACGCTCTTTTAATTCTTGTATTTTCCAAATATTACTGAAAGTAGTAAATAGCTTCTTCATTAATTACAATTTTACGATTGAGCCTCCAGCAGCTTCGATGGCTTTTTGTGCAGTTGCAGAAAAAGCGTGAGCTGTAACTTCTAATTTAGCTTTAACTTCACCACGACCTAAGATTTTTACTAAGTCATTTTTTGAAGCTAAACCATGCTCTTGGATAGCAGCAAAATCTATACTAGTTAAATTGAATTTCTCTGCTAAACCTTGTAATACGTCTAAGTTAACACCAACATATTCAGTACGATTGATAGGTTTGAAACCTACTTTAGGTACACGACGTTGCAATGGCATTTGACCACCTTCAAAACCAATTTTAGTTGAGTGACCAGAACGTGAACCAGCTCCTTTATGACCACGAGTAGATGTACCACCACGACCAGAACCTTGACCACGACCAATTCTTTTAATTTTTTTAATAGACCCTTTTGCAGGTTTTAAATTACTTAAGTTCATTTTTAAACTTGTTGTGTTGCCCTTCGCTTTCACTAATCAGGGACAACGGTAAATAAATAATTATTGAAATAAAAATGATTGAATGATAGAATAGCTATGCATTCCGTCATTCAATCAGTCTTTAATTCTTAGATAGTCTCAATAGCTACTAAGTGATTAACTTTTCTTACCATCCCAATAATGGCAGCGTTAGCCTCAACTTCTACACTTTGGTTCATTTTAGTTAAACCTAAAGCTTTCATCGTTCTTTTTTGGCGTTCGCTTCTATCGATAATGCTTTTTACTTGGGTAATTTTAATTTTAGCCATGATATTATCCGTTAAAAACTTTATTTAAATCTACACCACGGTGCTGAGCTACTGTATAAGCATCACGCATTTTAGTTAAAGCATCTACTGTTGCTTTTACCACGTTGTGTGGATTTGATGAACCTTTTGACTTTGCTAATACGTTATGTATACCAGCACTTTCTAATACTGCACGCATTGCACCACCAGCAATTACTCCGGTACCTACTGCAGCTGGTTTGATTAAAACAAAACCTCCAGAGAATTTACCGATTTGCTCGTGAGGAACAGTACCGTGCAAAATTGGAACTTTAACTAAGTTCTTTTTTGCATCATCAATTCCTTTAGCAATAGCTTCAGTAACCTCTTTGGCCTTACCTAAACCATAACCAACAACCCCTTGCTCATCTCCAACAACCACAATGGCTGAGAAGCTGAAAGTACGACCACCTTTGGTTACTTTGGCAACACGTTGTATGCTAACTAAACGATCTTTCAATTCGATTTCGCTAGTCTTAACTCTTTTTATATTGATAGTTGACATCTTATCCTATTTCTTAGATTAAAATACTAAACCAGCTTCGCGAGCACCCTCTGCCAACGATTTAACACGACCATGGTATAAGTAACCATTTCTGTCAAAAACAACTTCTTTAACACCAGCTGCGATTGCTTTTTCGGCAACTAATTTGCCTACTGCTACAGACTGATCAGATTTGTTTCCTTTACCAGTAAAATCTTTAGATAAAGAAGATGCTGAAACTATAGTATTACCAGTTACATCGTTAATGATTTGAGCATAAATACCTTTATTGCTTCTATAAACTGATAAACGTGGACGGCTCTCAGATCCAGTAAGTCTTTTTCTGATACCTTTTTTGATACGATCTCTACGAGATAATTTTTTTCCTGCCATTTTAATTATTTTTTAGAAGCTGATTTACCTGCTTTTCTTCTTAACACTTCACCAACAAACTTGATACCTTTACCTTTATATGGCTCTGGTGCACGTAACGAACGGATTTTTGCTGCTACTTGACCTATCAATTGTTTATCAATACTCTCTAAAATAATTTTAGGAGTCTGACCTTTTTCAGATGTGGTGGTTACTTTAATCTCTTGTGGCAATTGGAATACATAGTGGTGAGAATAACCTAAAACTAGATCCAAAGTATTACCTTGGTTAGTAGCACGGTAACCCACACCCACTAATTCTTGTTCTATTTTATAACCTTCTGTAACACCAACAACCATGTTGTTAATTAAAGAACGATATAACCCGTGAAGGGCTTTATGTCTTTTTTGTTCAGTTGGACGACTAACAGTTAAAACATTATCTTCTTGCTTAACTATAATATCTGTATCTACTTGTTGAGATAACTCTCCTTTTGGACCTTTAACGGTTACTAAATTATCATTAGAAACAGTTATAGTTACACCAGCAGGTACGTTAATTGGATTTTTTCCTATTCTTGACATTGTGCTATCCTCCTTTAATTAATAAACGTGACACAATACCTCACCACCAATATTTAATTTGGCTGCTTCTTTATCGGTCATTACACCTTTAGAAGTAGATAAGATTGCTATACCTAAACCATTTAATACTCTTGGCATGTTTTCTACACCAGCATATTGACGTAAACCTGGTTTACTAATACGAGTTAACGTACGGATAGCCGAGATTTTAGTAATTGCATTGTACTTTAAAGCGATTTTAATTACGCCTTGAGCATTCGTGTCTTCAAACTTGTAGTTTGCGATGTAACCTTTGTCAAAAAGAACTTTTGTAATTTCTTTTTTAAGGTTTGATGCAGGAATTTCTACAATTCTGTGATTAGCTTTGATAGCATTTCTCACTCGTGTCAGATAATCTGCGATTGGATCTGTATTCATTATTATTTATTTGTGATAGTGGTATCCTTTTTGCCACCTGACTTTGGGACCTGCTATCGGTTAAAATTCTATTTTTAGCTATATATATAATGAGCTATAAGTTGTAAGGGTTGCAAAAATACAACTTACAACTTATAACTCAAAATTTATAACTCAGTAATTACCAGCTAGCTTTTCTAACTCCTGGTATTTTACCGTCTAAAGCCATTTCACGGAAAGTTACTCTTGAGATACCAAAAGTACGCATATATCCACGAGGACGACCTGTTAATTTGCAACGGTTGTGCAAACGCACTGCCGATGAATTTTTAGGTAATTTATCTAATCCTGCGAAATCACCTGCTGCTTTTAATTCAGCACGTTTATCTGCATATTTAGCAACCAATTTTTGACGCTTAACTTCGCGAGCTTTTACACCTTCTTTTGCCATTATTGCTCTGTTTTTTGATTTTTAAATGGTAATCCAAATTGTTTTAAAAGTTCCAATGCTTCAACATCAGTAGTAGCAGACGTTACAAAGGTAATGTCCATACCTAAAATCTTGTTGATTTTATCAATGTTGATCTCTGGGAAAATGATTTGCTCAGTAATACCTAATGTATAATTACCTTTTCCGTCAAATCCTTTATCATTGATACCTTTGAAATCACGGATACGAGGCAAAGCTACTGAAATTAATCGATCTAAAAACTCATACATGTTATTATCACGTAATGTTACTCTTACACCTACTGGCATACCTTTACGTAATTTAAAGTTTGAGATATCTTTTTTAGATTTTGCTCCAACAGCTTGTTGACCAGCGATCGTACTCATTTCTAAGATAGAGCTATCCATAACTTTCTTATCAGTTACAGAATAACGGCCAACACCTTGGTTAATCGCAATTTTCTCTAATTTAGGAACTTGCATGATGCTTTTGTAATTGAACTTATCTTTAAGAGCAGTTACAATTTCCTCTTTATATTTACTTTTTAATCTTGGTACGTATGCCATTATTTGATTTCCTCCCCTGAAATTTTAGCAACTCTAACTAATTTTCCGTCAGCGTTTAATTTACGACCAACACGAGTAGTTTTACCAGATTTTGGATCAACCAACTGAACGTTAGAAATATGAAGAGCAGCTTCTTTTTTAATTATACCACCATTTGGTGTAGCAGCATTTGGTTTAGTATGTTTTGATACAAGGTTAATACCTTCAACAACAACTCTACTTTTGGCAACCAATACTTCTTGTACTTTACCTTGTTGGCCTTTTGAATCGCCAGCTATCACCTTTACTAAATCTCCTTTACGGATTTTTACTTTGGCTTGTGTTACTTGATTTTTCATATTATAATACCTCCGGTGCTAATGATACAATTTTCATGAATTGTTTCTCACGTAGTTCTCTCGCAACCGGGCCAAAAATACGTGTACCACGTGGCTCGTCTTGTGCATTTAACAATACTGCTGCATTGTCATCAAAACGAATATAAGAACCATCCTTACGTCTGATTTCTTTTTTAGTTCTTACTACAACTGCTTTAGAAACTGTTCCTTTTTTAATGTTACCAGATGGCAAAGCGCTTTTTACTGTAACAACAATTTTGTCACCTATAGAAGCATATCTTTTGCCAGTTCCACCAAGTACACGGATAACCAGTACTTGTTTTGCGCCGCTATTATCGGCTACGTTTAATCGTGATTCCTGTTGTACCATCTTATTTAGCTCTTTCTAAAATTTGTACCAATCTCCAGTTCTTGTTTTTACTCAGCGGACGAGTTTCTTGAATTAATACAGTATCACCGATACCACATTCGTTCTTTTCGTCATGAGCCATAAATTTGGTAGTTTTCTTAACAAACTTACCATAGATCGGGTGTTTCACTTTACGTTCAACCGCCACAACAACAGATTTATCCATTTTGTTGCTTACCACCAACCCGGTTCTTGTTTTTCTTAATTGTCTTTCCATTTCGACTCTAAAGTTATTTAGTTTCAGTTGCAGACTGAGCATTAAGCTTAGTCAATTCAGTGTTTAATCGGGCAATGTCTTTTCTTACCTTAGTAATACGGGTAGGATTTTCTATAGCCGAAATTGTATGTGCAAATTTTAACTTTACTAAGTTTTCTCTTTCTTCTGCAATCTTAGCTACTAGTTCTTCTTTTGAAAGCCCTATGATTTCTGAGTTCTTCATTTTATTAATTTTTATGTTCGGGTCTAGCGGTTATAACAACAAGTTATTTACAACATTGATCCCAAAACTTTTTTATGCTTCTACGTAATCTCTACGTACTACAAATTTTGTTTGAATAGGTAATTTTTGAGCTGCAAGTCTTAATGCTTCTTTGGCAATTTCCATTGGAACACCTTCTGCTTCAAAAATTATACGTCCGGGTCTAACAACAGCTACCCAATATTCTGGAGCACCTTTACCTTTACCCATACGTACCTCAGCTGGCTTTTTAGTTACCGGTTTATCCGGGAATATTCTAATCCAAACTTGACCTTCACGTTTCATGAAACGAGTTACCGCAATACGGGCTGCTTCTATCTGGCGACTTGTAATCCAAGTTGCCTCTAAAGATTTAATCCCGAAAGATCCGAATGATAATTCAGCACCACGAGTTGCTAAACCTTTCATTCTGCCTTTTTGCATCTTTCTGAACTTCGTTCTTTTTGGCTGTAACATTTTATTTTAATATTATCGTTAAACGATCTTGTTAACTATTTGCGTGGGCCTCTGTTGGCACCACCACCTTTATTATCTCTTCCGGCTCCGCCTTGACCTGGACGACCACCGCCTGGGCGTTTGTCATTTCTTCTGTCTCCACCGCCTCTATTATCTCTACCGCCATCACGACCACCGAAAGCACCTTGAGGTCTGTCGCCACCTTTGCCTGGAGCATTGCTCGCAGCACCGATGTTTGGAGAAAGATCACGTTTACCGTAAACTTCACCTTTACAGATCCAAACTTTAACACCTATTTTACCATAAGTAGTTAAAGCTTCTGCTAATGCGTAATCAATGTCTGCACGGAAAGTATGTAAAGGAATTCTTCCTTCTTTATACTGTTCGCTACGAGCCATCTCGGCACCACCTAAACGACCTGAAGTCATTATTTTGATACCTTCTGCACCCATACGCATTGTTGATGCGATAGTAGATTTCATTGCTCTACGGAATGAGATTCTAGCCTCAAGTTGTTTTGCAACACCTTCTGCAACTAATTGTGCATCAAGTTCAGGACGTTTAATTTCAAAGATGTTAATTTGAATTTCCTTTTTAGTCAATTTCTTTAACTCTTCTTTGATTTTATCAACCTCTTGACCTGCTTTACCTATTACAATACCTGGACGAGCTGTGTGAATAGTAACAGTGATACGTTTTAACGTACGTTCAATTACAACTTTAGCTACTCCACCTTTTGCAATACGAGCTGAAAGGTATTTTCTTATTTGTTCGTCTTCAACTAATTTATCAGCATAGTTGTTGCCTCCGAACCAATTAGAATCCCATCCTCTGATGATTCCTAATCTGGCGCCTATTGGATTTGCTTTTTGTCCCATGTTTATGAATTAGTTTGAGTTTCAACGTTTTTACTATCTACTACCAAAGTAACATGGTTTGAACGCTTACGTATTCTATAACCACGACCTTGAGGAGCTGGTCTTAATCTTTTTAATTGACGACCACCGCCTACCATTATCGTTTTCACGTATAATTGGTTTTCTTCAGGGCGAGAACCTTCATTTTTAGATTCCCAATTTTTGATTGCTGATAATAAAAGTTTCTCAACTCTTATTGCTGCTTCTTTATTGGTAAATTTCAAAATGCTTAATGCTTTCTCAACACGCTCACCTCTGATTAGATCTACAACCAAACGCATTTTACGTGGTGAGGTTGGACAATTGTTTAATTTCGCTAGTGCTTCCATCTCTTAATTATTTTTTCTTATCAGAGTGCCCTCTAAATGTTCTGGTTGGAGCAAATTCTCCTAGTTTGTGACCAACCATGTTTTCTGTTACGTATACCGGAATAAATTTATTTCCGTTGTGTACTGCAAATGTATGACCCACAAAATCTGGTGAGATCATTGATCTGCGAGACCAAGTTTTGATCACAGACTTTTTGCCTGAATCATTCATAGAGACTACTTTCTTCTCTACGTTATGGTCAATATAAGGTCCTTTTTTTATCGAACGAGCCATTATTTCTTCCTTTTCTCTATGATGAAACGATTTGAGTATTTTTTCAGTGTACGGGTTTTGAAGCCTTTAGAGTAAACTCCGTTTCTTGAACGAGGTTGACCTCCTGAAGAGCGACCTTCACCACCACCCATTGGGTGATCTACTGGGTTCATCGCTACTGGACGAGTTCTAGGGCGACGACCTAACCAACGGCTACGTCCTGCTTTACCTAATACTTCATTAGCGTGATCAGAGTTAGAAACTGCACCGATTGTTGCTAAACAGGTAACTAAGATAGATCTTACTTCGCCTGATGGCATTTTAATAGTTGCATATTTACCATCTCTAGCTGCAAGCTGTGCATAAGCACCTGCGCTACGTGCCAATTGAGCACCTTTACCAGGATGAATTTCTAAATTGTGTACAATAGATCCCAAAGGGATATTTGCCAATTTCAAAGTGTTACCTACTTCTGGAGTAGCTTTGTCACCCGAAAGCACTGTCTGTCCTACTTGCAATCCCTCAGGAGCAATAATGTAACGCTTCTCACCATCTGCGTAATGCAACAAAGCAATACGAGCTGTACGGTTTGGATCGTACTCAACAGTAGCTACTGTTGCAGGGATATCAAACTTATCACGTTTAAAATCAATTAAACGATAAGATTTTTTGTGACCACCGCCCATGTAGCGCATTGTCATCTTTCCTGTATTGTTACGACCTCCCGATTTCTTAGAAGATACAACCAATGATTTTTCGGGCTTGGTTGCTGTAATCTCCGAAAAGCTTGCGCCTACCCTAAAACGGGTTCCCGGAGTGACTGGTTTAAATTTTCTTAAGCCCATAGTTATAAATTATTCAATTCTTATTAAATATTCGCGTAATAATCTATTGTTTCGCCATCTTTCAATGTTACAATAGCTTTTTTATATTTCGGGCTACGTCCCGACACTAAACCACCTTTAGTATTTCTTGATTTCATTTTACCTACAACCACCATAGTGTTTAAGGCAATAATGTTCACTCCATACATTTTTTCGATGGCCGATTTAATCTGCAACTTGTTAGCTCTATGATCTACCCTGAAAGTAAAACGGTTAGCTTTTTCAGTTAATGCAGAAGCTTTTTCGGTTAATATTGGTTTTTGTAAAATTTCCATATTACTTGGCAAATGCCTCCTCCAATGTTTTAAGCGAATCTGCAGTTAACAAAAGTTTACCAGCGTTTAATACATCATAAGTATTTAACTGATCAGCAGTAGTTACTTTTGCTTTCTGAATATTTCTGCTTGATAAATAGATATTGTTATTTTGTGCAGGTAAAACTAATAACGTTTTCTCTCCAGCTAAATTCAATGCATTAACTAAATTGATATAGTTTTTAGTTTTAATGTTATCAAACGTGAAATCTTCTAAAACCACAACGCTGTTATCAATTGCTTTATATGATAAAGCTGATTTACGTGCTAATGATTTCAATTTCTTGTTTAATTTAAAACTGTAGTCTCTTGGTTGTGGACCAAAAACACGACCACCACCATTGAACAATGGAGATTTAATGCTTCCGGCACGTGCACCGCCAGTACCTTTTTGTTTATATAATTTACGGGTTGAACCTGCAATTTCGTTACGTTGTTTAGATTTATGAGTTCCTTGACGTTGATTAGCCAAATACTGTTTTACATCTAAATAAATCGCGTGATCGCTTGGAGTAATTCCAAATACCGACTCAGGAAGTTGCACCTTGGCACCTGTCTCTTTTCCTGTTATGTTTACTACTTTTACTTCCATCTGCTTACTTATCTAAGATTACGTAAGAACCTTTAGCTCCTGGAATGGAACCACTAACTACAACTAGGTTTTGCTCAGCATAAACTTTCAATACTTGTAAGTTTTGAATTTTCACTCTGTCTCCACCAGTTCTTCCTGCCATACGCATTCCTTTAAATACGCGAGCTGGATAAGATGCAGCACCCAATGAACCTGGAGCACGCAATCTGTTATGTTGACCGTGAGTTTGACCACCCACACCACCAAAACCGTGACGTTTTACTACACCCTGAAAACCTTTACCTTTTGAAGTACCAACAACATCAACAAAATCGCCTTCAGCAAAAATATCAACAGTAACTGTATCACCTAAACTAAGTGATGCTTCAAACTGTTCAAATTCTACCAATTTACGTTTTGGAGTTGTGTTTGCTTTCGCAAAGTGACCTTTTAAAGGCTGGGTAGTGTTTTTTGCTTTGGCTTCATCGTATCCTAGTTGAACTGATACGTAACCATCTTTCTCTTCGGTCTTAACTTGTGTTACCACACAAGGTCCAGCTTCGATCACCGTACAAGGAATATTTTTTCCTTCGGCATCAAAAATGCTGGTCATTCCTACTTTTTTTCCAATAATACCTGACATTTTCTATTTTAAATTTAACACCCATCGAAGCAGTAGGGCTTCGTTCAAGGTGGATATACATTCCCCGCTAAGGGACGGCAAAAATAGGAAAGAATTCTTAATTTTCAAATAGTTAGCTAAAAATAATTGTAAATAATTTCAATTATTTTTCTAGCACACAATGAGATAGCCTAAAAACACAGCTAATGGGCCACGTCAAGGTATAAACTGGTGATAATCACACACAATACTATTATTCCAATAAGTACATACATGTAATCTTTTTCCATTAAGAAGCTGAAAATAGAAAAAACTACTCTGGCTATTGGCGTAAAGATAAGCAGCAAAACTCCAAACTGGATAATCGCAAGCCCATCGAGTGCTTTAAGCCCCTTAAATATTTCAGCTACCGAAGAAAATTTTGCCTCTTCAGGTTTAAAATCTGTATAGGAAATAGCTTGATGAGTATGGCTCAATAAAAAAATAATTCCACCAATTAATACAACGCTAGTAGAAACTATTACACCTACACGCAAAAGTGTACCTAGTATAACCTGTACATCTTTATCGCCTAAATAATGTTTAATTTGTCTACTCATGCTCCACCTGTTAATCCTTTATAAATCATTTGAAGGGCTAAGAAAGTTACCACAATAGCAAATATTACTTTCAATTTATCGGTTTTAGTCCTGATTAAAATTTTTGCACCAATAGTAGCTCCCGTAATTACTCCAATAGTTACTGGCATTGCAATAGCTGGATCGATTTGTCCTTTATGTAAGTAAACTAATGCACTTGCTGACGCCGTAACACCAATCATGAAGTTACTAGTAGTAGTGGAGACCTTAAAAGGTATTTTCATGATGTTATCCATTCCTATTACTTTTAGTGCACCTGAGCCAATCCCTAGAAGACCTGAAAGCGTACCTGCAATAAACATCATAGCAAAACCGCCTACAACATGATGAACTGCATATTGTTTTGGTCCATTTTCAGTTGGATAACTACCATTTAATTTAAAGTAATTAGCAAGAATACTTGTTTTTTCATTATTAGAGTGGTCTACTTTTTTGCGAAGCATCATAAAAGCAGAAAACAATAAGATGAAGCCAAAAATAACAATGATATAGTCGGCTTTTATATAGGTAGCGATGATTACACCAGCTATCGCACTTGCTGTTGTTGCTATCTCTAAAAACATCCCAATCCTTACATTAGTAATTCCTTCCTTCACATAAGCGGCAGCAGAACCTGAAGATGTTGCGATGACCGAGATGATTGAAGCACCAATTGCATAATGAATATCAACTCCTAAACCCAAAGTAAGCAAGGGTATAATAATTACACCTCCGCCAAGACCCGTTAGGGAGCCCAATAATCCTGCAAGGAAAGCACCAATTAAAACAATAATGGTAAAAAGCAATACCGACATGCTGGCAAATATACCCGCCTTAATTCGCTTAACCTAGAATAATTTGCATTAAGTAAACTACCAAAAAGATGTGCTTAATAGGCTTTAAGCTTATGAATAGAGTAAATAAGGCGTATATTTCGAGGTGCTGCAAATTAGGTAAACACAATATTTTTTGATTATACTTGTTAAAGTTAACAACGATATTACTAATATGAAACAAAGATTACTTTCTATTACTGCCATTCTAATTTTAGGAATCTTTGCTCAAAATATTTGGGCACAAACTCCAATTAAAACACCTGTTAAAACACAACGAGTTTACACAAAGGCATTAGACACTGCTAAAAACACTGATCCGAGTTTAAAAGGACAATATTTATTTATGTTGTCTAGATCGAAAAGCTTAAATGGATATAAATTGATCAATCCTTATCGATTATCAACAGTTTGGCAAAGTGTAACTGACACCTTACGTAAAGAACGCACAGAGTTAAAGAACGCAAAAGCGAAGGTTATTGAGCAAGAAAAAAAAATTTCAAGTTTAAAAACTGAAATTAGCGGTAAAGAAAACACCTTAAACGATACAACTGCCAAAGCTGATGAAATTGCTTTTTTAGGTATTTCTTTTACTAAAGGAACTTACAATATTATTGTTTGGTCTATCATCATCATTTTAGCTATATCTTTGTTTATTGTAATTGCTCGTTCTGCAAAAAACATTTTAGAAGCTAAGCATAGAACACAACTTTACGATGAAATTTCTACTGAATATCAAGCATATAAGGTAAAAACAAATGAACAACAACGTAAATTAGCACGAGAGCTCCAAGATGAACGCAATGTCATTGAAGAAATGAAAAGTAAAGGAAAGTAATTTAACACAAAAAATAATTCATAAAAAAAGACCCTTAGAAATTCTAAGGGTCTTTTTTTAATTCTATAAAATCATTAAACTTTGATTTCTACTTCAACACCGCTAGGTAATTCAAGTTTCATCAACGCATCAACAGTTTTAGAGTTAGAGCTATAAATATCTAGAAGACGTTTATATGCACATAATTGAAATTGCTCACGTGCTTTTTTGTTTACGTGTGGTGAACGCAAAACAGTGAAGATTTTCTTTTCTGTTGGCAACGGAATTGGCCCGCTAACTACTGCACCCGTAGGTTTTACAGTTTTAACGATTTTCTCAGCAGATTTATCTACCAAGTTATAATCGTAAGATTTTAATTTGATTCTAATTCTTTGGCTCATTATATTTTTAATTATGATCCCTTGTTAGAGCTATTAATAACAAGGGATCGGTTTATTTTTATTAGTCTTCTGACTTAACTTTACCTTTTGATTTGGCAATTACTTCATCTTGTACGTTTTTAGGCGCTGCTTCATAATGATCAAATTCCATTGTTGAAGTTGCACGGCCAGAAGTAATTGTACGTAATTGAGTTACATAACCAAACATTTCTGAAAGTGGAACCAATGCTTTAATTACTTGAGCACCATTACGTGTATCCATACCTTGTAATTGACCACGACGACGGTTCATGTCACCGATAACATCACCCATGTTTTCTTCAGGAGTTAAGATCTCGATTTTCATAATTGGCTCCATCAAAGTAGGCTTACATTTTGGCAAAGCCTCACGGTATGCCATTCTAGCTGCTAACTCAAATGACAAAGCATCTGAATCGACTGCGTGGAATGAACCATCAATTAAACGAACTTTCATATCAGGTAGTGGATAACCAGCTAATACACCATTTGACATTGCAGATGCAAAACCTTTTTCAACCGAAGGAATAAATTCACGAGGAATTGCACCACCTACGATCTCATTCACAAACTGTAAACCGCCTTTTTCATAATCTGCATCAATTGGAGAGATAACAACTTTGATATCAGCAAATTTACCACGACCACCTGATTGTTTTTTATAAGTTTCACGATGCTCAGTTGTGCCAAAAATTGCCTCTTTATAAGCTACTTGTGGTGCACCTTGGTTAACCTCTACTTTAAATTCACGTTTTAAACGGTCAATTAAAATATCTAAGTGAAGCTCACCCATACCCGAGATAACTGTTTGACCAGTTTCCTCATCAGTTTGAACTCTAAATGTAGGATCTTCCTCAGCTAATTTACCTAAAGCCATACCTAATTTATCAACGTCTGCTTGAGTTTTAGGCTCAATTGCTAAACCAATTACTGGCTCAGGGAAGTTCATTGATTCAAGGATGATTGGGTTTTTCTCATCACAAAGTGTATCTCCAGTTTTGATATCTTTAAAACCTACAACAGCAGCAATATCACCAGCACCTACATTAGGAATTGGGTTTTGCTTGTTTGCATGCATTTGGAAGATACGAGAAATACGTTCTTTGTTTTCAGAACGTGTATTATAAACGTAAGAACCTGCTTCTAGGTTACCTGAATAAACACGGATAAAGCACAAACGACCTACAAAAGGATCTGTTGCAATTTTAAACGCTAAAGCTGCAAAAGGTTCTTTTTCAGAAGGTTTTAATAATACTTCTTGATCAGTATTAGGATTTGTTCCAGTTACACCTTCGCTATCTAATGGTGAAGGCAATAATTCCATCACATAATCTAGCATAGTTTGTACACCTTTATTTTTGAAAGACGAACCACAAACCATAGGAACAATTTTAGCATCTAAAACTGCTGCACGTAAAGCATCTAAAATTTCACGCTCAGTGATTGAATTTGGATCTTCGAAGAATTTCTCCATCAAAGTCTCATCATAATCAGCAACTGATTCTAGTAATTTCTCTCTCCATTCAGCAACCTCATCTAACATATCATCAGGAATTGGCACTTCTGTAAAGGTCATTCCTTTATCATGCTCATTCCAAACAATACCACGATTGTTGATCAAATCAACTACGCCTTTAAATGAATCTTCAGAACCGATAGGTAATTGCAATGGAACTGCATTACTACCTAACATATCTTTAACTTGTTTAACAACTTTTAAGAAGTCTGCTCCAGAACGGTCCATTTTGTTAACGAAACCGATACGAGCAACATTATAGTTGTTAGCTAAACGCCAGTTAGTTTCAGATTGAGGCTCAACACCATCAACAGCTGAAAACAAAAACACTAGACCATCTAACACACGTAGTGAACGATTTACCTCAACGGTAAAATCAACGTGTCCAGGTGTATCGATAATATTAATGTGGTATTTGCTACCTCTATAGTTCCAATTAACTGTCGTTGCAGCAGAAGTAATGGTAATACCACGTTCTTGCTCTTGTGCCATCCAGTCCATTGTTGCAGCACCTTCGTGTACCTCTCCAATTTTGTGACTAACACCAGCATAATAAAGAATACGCTCAGTTGTTGTAGTTTTACCCGCATCAATGTGAGCAGCGATTCCGATATTTCTTGTAAATTTTAAATCTCTTGACATTATAATCTTATTAGAATCTAAAGTGTGAGAACGCTTTGTTAGCTTCAGCCATTTTATGCGTATCTTCTTTCTTTTTAACTGCTGCACCTTCGCCTTTAGCTGCTGAAACGATTTCACCTGCTAATTTTTCTTTCATGGTTTTTTCCCCACGTTTACGAGCGTAAGAAATTAACCATTTCATGCCTAAAGCAATTTTACGGTCTGGTCTTACCTCTGTAGGTACTTGGAAGTTTGCACCACCAACACGGCGAGATTTAACCTCTACTGCTGGCATAATGTTAGTTAAAGCACGTTTAAATACTTCTAATCCGTTCTCGCTTGTTTTTTTCTCAGCGATTTCAACTGCATCATAAAAAATAGAGTAAGCGATAGATTTTTTACCGTCAAACATCATATTGTTTACAAATCTTGTAACCTGAACATCGTTAAATTTAGGATCAGGAAGAATAATTCTCTTTTTTGGTTTTGATTTTCTCATTTCTGTTTCCTCCTAATTATTTTTTCTTTCCTTTAGTTGGTGCTGCAGCCGCTTGTCCTGGTTTAGGACGCTTAGTACCATATTTACTACGACGTTGGTTACGACCAGCTACACCTGACGTATCTAATGCACCACGAATGATGTGATAACGTACACCTGGTAAATCTTTAACACGACCACCACGAATTAACACGATTGAGTGCTCTTGTAAGTTGTGGCCTTCTCCAGGAATATAGGCATTCACCTCTTTTCCATTGGTTAAACGTACACGGGCAACTTTACGCATTGCTGAGTTTGGTTTTTTAGGGGTAGTAGTATATACACGTGTACATACACCTCTTCGCTGTGGACAGCTGTCCAACGCTGGAGACTTACTCTTGAACTCCAGTGCTACTCTACCTTTTCTAACTAATTGTTGAATGGTTGGCATTTCTTGCTTTTTGTTTTTTCTATTTTTATTTAAAAACTCCCATAATGGCCAGCCTACAACAAGGCCACATTAAGGGACTGCAAAAGTAGGAACTTAATTTGTGATAATCAAGGGCTTGTATGATATTTTTTAAGAAAGATGTAGATGAGCTAAATGATGTAAATTATTGATTCACAACTTAAGTACTCAGTTTAGTGTCTTTTAAGTGTGATTATCTTTTTGTTTTGATTATTCTTCCAGTAATTAGATGGAATTCATAAATTTTATACAACCCATCATCGGTTGTTTCAATACTTTCTACCAAACTTGTTTTACTAAAACCATCTGTTACTAAATCGCCAACTTTAATAGCTTGAAGTATTTCTTCAGAAGTTTCATCATTTATTCTAATCATAACTTAATTTTCATTACAAAGTTAAACTCTTTAAATTAATACCTAATTTTAATTATGGTTACTTTAGAAACAATGCGAGAAATTGCTTTATCATTCCCAGAAACTAGTGAACAGCCTCATTTTGATAAAATTTCTTTTCGTGTAGGTAAAAAAATATTTGCTACGTATGATGTAAAGAAAAATCAGGCTTGCCTTATGGTATCACCAATAGATCAATCGGTTTTCTCTGCATTTGATCCGAGTATTATTTTTGCGGTGACTAATAAGTGGGGCCAAAAAGGAGCAACTTTCTTCATTTTGAATAAAGTTAGGGTTGATTTGTTTACCGATGCCTTAACAACTGCTTATTGTAATATCGCTCCAAAAAAACTTGCAGAAAATTATCGATTATAAAAAAACTCCCTAGCATATCCATACTAGAGAGTTTTATAAACAAAACTTAATTATTGACTATTTTTTAGTCGCTGCTTTTTTAGCTTCTTTTTTTGCTTTTTTAACAGCTTTTTTTGCCGATGTAGTATCTGCTTTTTTCTCAACTTTAGCTGGTTTAGCTGCTTTTACAGTTTGTTTAGCTGCTTTAGCTGGTGCAGTTTGTGCACTTACTGTGTTAACTGTAAATGCTGCTACTAGGGCGATCATTAGAACTTTAATTGCTTTCATTTTTTTATGATTTAGTGATTGTTATAATTATTTAACACTGCTAAATTCTATATACAAGATGAAGATTTAATGAATATTGATATTTCTATTTTAAAATTTTCTAAGTAAAAGAAAAAGCCCTTTGGCAGACTGTACCAAGGGGCTTTTAATTGCTGTTAACATTAATTATTTTTTAACTGCATTAACTTTTTTAGCGGCATGTTTTCTATGCCCTTTATGTGTTTTTTTCACATGTTTAGCTGCAGGTTTTTCTGTTTTTGCGGCTGGTTTAGCTGGAGTGGTTTGCGCACTTACTGTGTTTACTGTAAATGCTGCTACCAAGGCGATCATTAAAACTTTAATTGCTTTCATTTTTTTTATGATTTAGTGATTATTAAAATCGTTTAACAATACTAAATTCAATATCTAAAATGAAGTTTCTGTGAAGTTAATCATTACTCAAAAATAAAATTTATTGGTTATTTCATTACCCATTTTATACCCGCAAGCAAATGCTGCAAAAATAAAGAGTCTGTATAACACTCTTTGGTATGACCAAGTGCGGTATAAAACACTTTTCCTCCTTCAAAATTATGGTACCAACTGATAGGATGATCATTTTTCATAGTTCCCCCTTGGTATGAAGTTTCATCTACTTTAATTAATACGTTAACTGAAGTATTAAAAGATTTAAAATTATACCATTCATCTTTATGTGACCATGGTTGAGGCAAATCTTTAACCATTTTATTTTTGGCCTCAATAATATTCAATTTTGCTTCTTGAATTTTCGGGTGACTATCAAAGAACCCACCTACCATTTTACCATACCACTCCCATTCAAAATTACAATCTGATGCTGCATGAATGCCAACAAAACCACCTCCATTATTTATGTACTTCTTAAGAGCTGCTTTTTGTTCATCAGTAAAAATATTACTGCCTGTAGGACTTAAAAACACAAGTGCTTTATATTTTTTCAAATTTTCTGCAGTGAATAAATTTACGTTTGTTGTTGTATCTACCGTAAATCTATTTGTTGCACCTAGTTTTTGAATAGCATTAATTCCATCTGTTATCGATGCATGATGATATCCTTTTGTTAGAGAAAACACAAGAACAACAGGTTTTTTAGCCGTTTTTTTCTTTTCGATTTTAAAACCAAAAGATAGTAGGCATAATAAAAACAAAATTATTTTCGATTGAAACTTCATTGCAATTTAGTCAATTAATGGAAGGTATTTAGGTAAAGTTTTTCGACTTTTTTTCTTGCCCAATCGGTTTTACGCAAAAATTTAAGGCTTGATTTTAAAGATGGATCATTTTTGAAACAAGCAATGTTAACCAGTTTTCCTAGTTCCTCCCAACCATAATGGAAAAACAATTGCTTTACGATAAACTCGAGTGTTAAACCATGTAGCGGATTATTTTTTTGTTCTTGTAATGCCATTTGAACAAAGGTAATAGTTTAAGCTGAAAGCAGAAACACTACTATAAAAAGTAAAAAGGTGCAAGAATTAGTTGCCTAATCCTCACACCTCTCTACAAAGCTTAATATTTTTTATTTAGCTTTTGTTAACACAAAGCTTTGACCCTGTGCCCCTAACGTAAGTTCATTTTTCGTTGTATTAAAATCAAATTCTAAGTCATTTGCTTCTTGAACAAATTTAGTACCGCTTGAAAAAGTTATAGGAAATGCTGGATTTGTTCCAATTTGAGCCATTAACTTATTATCAGCTTTAGTAATTACAATTTTAACTGGTATATCCGGAGAAGAGTAAGTGCCTAAAAATACATCTAAATTAGCTGGTGGAGTTGTTGAAACAGCAGCAGTTCCTTCAGAAGTCCATTTGTTATTATCTGGATTTCCATCTGGCAATACTTTTTCAGGATCCAATGTTACTTCAGTAATTTCTTCTGTTGTAGGATAGCGTACCAACCAAGTTGTATTTTTCATCCAAACATCAACTGGAACTTTAACAATTTCGGTTTTACCACTTTTCGATTTAATTTGTAATATAATCGGCATTGGCATTTTCTCCAAGTTTTTCACTTGAATAGTATAACCTGTTAATTTTCCATCTTTCATTACTGGTTTAACATCTCCTAAACCTTGATCATTTTTCCAACTGTTTAAGAACCAGCTTCTCCAGAACCAAGCTAAATCTTCGCCAGCTCCATTTTCCATTGAACGGAAGAAGTCAAAAGGTGTAGGATGTTTAAACGCCCAGTTTTTAATGTATTGTCTAAAGGCATAATCAAAACGATCTTTACCTAAAATTTGGTTTCTTAAAATATCTAAACCCCATCCTGGTTTGCTGTATAAGTTAATCCCAATATTAGCTTCTGCCATTCCATCAGGCATTTGCATAATGTTTTCGTAACGTGGATTACCAATATTAGCTTTCCCAATTCGGTTCATATCTGCTGGGCGTTGTTTGTACTCGCCATTGTTAAAATTCTGTGAAGAAATACCGTTAATGAATGTATTGAAACCTTCATCCATCCAACCGTATTTACGTTCGTTTGAGCCCACAATCATAGGGAACCATGAGTGACCAAACTCGTGGTCAATTACACCCCAAGCACCACCTTTTTTAGCAGTCCAACCGCAAAAAACAATACCAGGATACTCCATACCACCAATATTAGTAGCTACGTTAACTGCCATTGGATATGGAAACTCATACCACATTTTTGAATAATGCTCAATTGTAGATTTAACATATTCTACTCCACGACCATAACTATCTATCCCATTACTTTCTACTGGATGTGCAGAAACTGCTAAACCTTTTCTTCCGCTAGGGAAATTGATGCGTGCTGCATCTAACACGAATGCTTTTGAAGAAGCCCAAGCTGCATCACGAGCATTAGTAATTTTAAACTTCCAAGTTAATTTATCTTTTGCAGGGCGAGATTTAGGATCTAAAACCTCCGCTTCTGAACGAATATGAACTGTTGCATCACTTGCTTTTGCAGCATTCCATCTTTTTAATTGTTCTGCTGTAAATACTTCTTGTGGATTTAATAACTCTCCAGAACCCATTACAATATGACTTGCCGGTGCAGTAATAGCATAAGTTATGTCACCATACTCGCAATAAAACTCGCCACCACCCCAATAAGGCAATGTATTCCACCCTAACACATCATCATATACACACATACGTGGAAACCATTGTGCAATAGCAAAAATTTCTCCATTTTTTGTAGTTAAATGACCTGTTCTGTCCGAACCTTCTTTTGGAAGAATATAAGAATAATCCATTTTAATGGTAATTACATCGCCATTGGCAGCCATTGGCTGATCTAAACGGATTTGCATGCGTGTATCTTCTACTATTGAAGTGAATTTAACCGCAGCAGCTTTTTGAGAAACACTAATGTTTTGAATTTTGTAACCACCATCAAATTTCTCGCCTTGGGCGCCATAACGACTACGTGCAGGTGTAACTGCATACCCACGAGAAGTTTCTTTAAAAGTATTTTGATCTAATTGCAACCACAAATATGGTAATTTATCTGGGCTATTGTTTTTGTAAGTAAGTGTTACTGTTCCACTAACCATATTTTTGGTTTCATCAAGACTAGCGGTAATATTGTAATCTACTCTGTTTTGCCAGTATTTAGCACTAGGCGCACCGTTTGCAGAGCGAAATTCGTTTCCATTTTGTGTATAGAACAATGGCCCGAATGCATCTGCAGGAACATAATTTGTTGTGGGTGGAGTTGTTGATTGTTGTGCAAAGCTGGTAAGGCTACACGCACTAATAACCACCGCACATAAAAAGGGTTTAGTTATAAATTTAAGCATGTTAATTGTTTTTTGTTAAAGGTAATTTCTAATTGAATAAATTCAAATATATATTCAATATTGTTACGCCGCTAATTTTTTATTAATTAGAAGTTTTAGGCTTAATTAGCGAAGGGAGCTTTCTTTGATCTAAAGGCAATTTTAACCAAGCATGATATGCTTTTACGATGTAGTATGAATAATTAAATGGTCTCTCTGCTTTGACTTGATCAACAGTTGGACGAAATAAATCTATAAAATTTTTAATATCCGCTCCTTCAAACTTCAACGTACTTTTGATCGTTTGCTCATTAAAATTTTTGGTAATCTCCTCTTGATAATTTTCTTGCTCGTTTAGCTCTTGGATTTTCAATTTTTCTTTTCGCCATTTGCCATATCCTAAATTAAGGCGTAAACCTCCTTTTTCTTTTGAATAATCTAATTGACGCGTTGGAGGTTTATTATCTGGATTACCTAGATTGCCCAACATTGGCGACAATTTAGTAGAATTAATATCAACTGTATTTAAACTATTTACTTGTACACGCAGATATATATTTTTAGGAAAAAGATTAGTTAAATAGACAGTATCGGTTTGATAACCCACCATGCCAAAAGAGATTAAATCACCTATTTTTGCAGGGATTGCAAAATGACCGTCTTTATTTGTTAACACTAAAGCTCTAGTACTTAGATTTTTTATAGATGCCCCTTCTAAACTAGTTGCCCTATTTTCATTGTCAAAAATATTTCCTGTTAAGGTGTTATTTTGAGCCCATATTTTAATTGGAGCAACAAGAAATAGTATTAAAATTAACTTTTTAAGCATACTCAAATTTAAAGCTCTTTTAGCTTAAGCTTTTCTATTTAACAATATTTAACAGAATGGACCAATTGATGAACAGCCAAAAACTACTTTAGTTTTTCTTTATAGGTATCTTCAACAAAACCAATTAAAATGGCTTTACCATTTTGCTCAACAATTGGACGTTTAATGGCACTTGTATTTTGCATTAAATAAACAATCGCTTTATCAGCCGAATTAATCGCTAACTGTTCTTCTTTACTTAATTTCTTAAAAGTTAATCCATTTTTGTTAATTACTTTCTCCCAACCAAATGTGTTAAACCACTCTGTTAATTTCTTTGCAGATATTCCTTTCTTTTTAAAATCATGAAATTCGAAATCATGCTGATTTTCTTTTAACCAATCTTGTGCTTTTTTAACTGTATTGCAATTTGGAATGCCGTATACTACCATTTTTGAGTTGTAAATTATAGGCCTAAGTTATAAGTCTAAAAGTAAATCATCAATATTAATACACTTTCTTATAAAAACTTACAGTTCATCACATTTTTTTATTGGTTTATCACATTTTTATATTTGATAGATTTGCAGTTGTTAAAATTGCGCTATCAAACTCACAATTATGAAATTAAAAGATTTACAAAAAGCAGAATTTTGGATAGCAACAATCTTATATGCATTTGCTATTGTCATAATCATATCTAATACAAGTAATAGAAATCACGATTTTGATTACTATTCTTTTAAAGAAGCAAAAGTTAATTACTCCTTTTTTTCAAACTACTTTATCCCAGGAATTTTTCGGATATCTATTATTTATTTCACCTTTTTACTGCTCAATTTTTGCATCATCCCAGCTCTTATTCAAAGAAAAAATGAAATTCTTAATTACTCATTAATTTTATTTTGTATTGTATTTATTGGCCTAGTTAATGGCGTATGCACCACCTATACGGACGCCTACTTATTGGTTCAGTATGATTCATTGCAACAAGCCTATAATCGTATTTTCTTTAGCAGTTTTAGCTATTCAATTTGGTTAATTATTTTAATATCATCCTATGTTTGTGCTAAAGCTTTCGTCATTTACATGCTTGAAAATAAGGATAGGAATACACAAAGCCAAAATCAAATGAGGCTAGATGTTGGTTTGGGACTAGCATTTTGGCTTGTTGGAATGTTATTATGGCTGACCACAAGATCTCCCTTTGAAATAATAATTATTTGGACTCTTGTCATTTTTTCAACCATTGGTATAATCATTTATTCTCTCTATTATTTGCTTCCTTACATTTATACTCAGGGAAAAAAGTTTAAATCGTTTTTTTGGCAAGTATTTTTTATCAGCATTTTTTTAGCAGTGCCGATGAGCTTCATTTCAATGTTCTTTTTTTATACAAGACCTGAAGGTATTTTTATTGTGTTTTTATTTCATTTACCAACACAATTAATTATTAGTGCGCCATTAGCCTGGTATGTATATAAAAGGCGTTTAGCAAGTAATAACGAATTAACATCTCTAAGAACCGAATTAGGAAAGTCTGATGCGTCCTTAAGTTTTTTACAATCTCAAATTAATCCTCACTTCTTATTTAATGCATTAAACACACTTTATGGAACTGCATTGCAAGAAAATGCAGAAAGAACTGGAGAAGGAATTCAAAAATTAGGCGATATGATGCGCTTTATGCTGCATGAAAACGTGCAGGATGAAATTTCCTTAACTAGAGATGTCGATTATTTAGAAAACTATATCTCACTACAAAAATTAAGAACATCAAGATCAGCAGATATTGTTATTGAAACACAAATTGATGAGCAATTGAGCAACTTGAAGATTGCACCAATGTTATTAATTCCTTTTGTAGAAAATGCATTTAAGCATGGCATTAGCCTTCAACAACCCTCACATATTAAAATAACATTACAAACCAAAGAGAAGACACTTTATTTTGATGTTCATAATAGCATTCATATAAAACCTGATAACGATCCAGAAAAATTGAAAAGTGGCATTGGTTTAGCAAATGTGAAACAGCGTTTAGCGTTATTATATCCTAAAAAACATGAATTAATTGTTCGCGAAAGTGCCAAAGAGTTTTTTATTCATTTAACTATTCAGTTATAAACAATTGCCATTAAAAAATGACTTCCAAAATTGTTTATAAATAAAGTATTTGTATTTTAACACTGAAAATTTTATACGTAAATGATTGCAATTGCAATAGACGATGAACCCATCGCTTTAGATATAGTTGCAGCTCACGCTAGCAAGGTGCCTTTTATAGATTTAAATGCTCAATTCACTAACGCTTTTGAGGCCATTACTTATTTACAGCAAAACAAAGTTGATTTAATCTTTTTAGATATTAAAATGCCAGATATTAATGGTATTGATTTTTTAAAAGCTTTGAGCAAACCTCCGATGGTAATTTTTACTACAGCTTATAGTGAGCATGCCGTACAAAGTTTTGAACTTGACGCTGTTGATTATTTGTTAAAACCTTTTTCATTATCAAGATTTTTAAAAGCTTGTAATAAGGCAAAAGAGTTATTGGACTTACGTAATCAAGCACCAGAGAGCAAAGCAAATTTTATTTTTATAAAAGATGGCTACGAACAAATAAAGGTGCTTTTATCCGACATTTTGTATATCGAAGCTTCTGGAAATTACACACAAATTCATTTGTTAAATGATAAATTGCTAAGCTCAAGAATTACCATAAATGAGCTAACAGAACTTTTACCAAACAAACTATTTATTCGTACACATCGAGCATTTATTATTGCAAAAGATAAAATTACTAAATATGACCGTTCACAGGTTTGGATAGGCAAAGTACCACTTCCAATTGGCACAACTTATCTGCCAAATCTTAAATTAAATTAACAAAAACTAACTGTTTAAACTTTTATTTTTAGGAAAGCGAATATCTTTGGTCAACATTTGGCTAAAATACTATCTTAGTGCTTTATAAGTAACTATCATTATTCCATTAAAATGTTTAAACTCTCATTCAAGCAACAAGTATTAACTGGCTTTGCGGTTTCGCTTGTATTTGTCTTTATAGCTGCTTTAGTATCATATTTAAGCATAAAATCTTTTAATGAAAGCTCTAACTGGATTGAGCATACGTATAAGGTTATCAGTACTGCCGAAAATACAAAGACAGAGTTAATCAATGCAGAAACTGGATTGAGAGGATTTATTCTTACGCAAAGAGCAACCTATAAAAGTCCATATAATAAGAGTATAGACCAAGTTTTAAAAAACGTAGATGCTCTAAAAACACTTGTAAGAGATAATCCAGAGCAATCTTTCAAGGTTGATAGTATTGAATACTATGCAAGACTAAAGGTTGAGAATATGAAAAATGCCATGCAAAAAGCTGAGACTATTAGTTTTGAAGCTGGACGCAATGAGATTTTAACTGATAGAGGTCAAATAGCTAAACTAAATTTTTTACGAATTACCGAAAAATTTATTAATACAGAATTAGCTTTATTACAGCAACGTAAAAAGAATAATGAAGAAAAAAGTCAACAAACCATTGCTATTGTTTTATCAAGCTCTTTAATAATTTTCGTATTAATTTTATTTCTACTTTCTTATATCAGGCGTACGTTCGATCAACAAAAAGAAACAGAACGCCAAATTTTAATTACCAATGCAGAATTAGCACAAGTTTCTGCATTAAATGAACATCATAACTGGCTTTTAACTGGCGCTGCTGAGATTAACGAAGCTATGCAGGGAGAGCAAGAAATCGACGAGCTTTCTTCCAATATCATTTCAAAAATTGGGAACTATATTGATGCGGTAATTGGAGCCTTATATTTAGTAGATGATAAAAGAAAAATCCTATACTTAACTGGATCTTACGCTTATCAGAGTAGGCAAAAAAATCAAATCAAATTTGGCGAAGGTTTAGTTGGTCAAACAGCTTTAGAAAAGAAATCAAAATTCATTAATGATATCCCCAAAGACTACATCAAAGTAAACTCTGCATTAGGTGATACCCCTCCTTCTTATATATTTTTAGTCCCAATTATTTTCGAGAATAAAACAATTGCAGTGGCAGAGTTGGGATTTTTAATAAAACCTCAAGAAAACAAACTTCAATTAATTAGCAATATTGCAGAAAATATAGGTATAGCATTACACAGTGCATTAGCACATTTGCAATTAAGAGATTTGTTCGAACAAACTCAACAACAAGCAGAAGAGTTAGCAAGTCAGCAAGAAGAACTACGTACAACAAATGAGGAACTAATGTATAAAACAGATGCACTGCAAGCATCTGAAGAAGAACTTAGAGTACAACAAGAAGAGTTACAACAAACAAATGCTGAATTAGAAGAAAAAGCACAGTTATTAGAAGAAAGAAATATTTTAATAAATGAAGCTAAAGAAGCGATTAGCATTAAAGCCGAGGAATTAGAATTAAGTAGTAAATACAAATCTGAATTTTTAGCAAATATGAGCCATGAGCTCAGGACGCCATTAAATAGTATTCTAATCTTAGCTAGAATATTAAAAGAAAACAAGCCTAATAATTTGTCGGAAGAACAAATAAAATATGCAGGAGTAATCCACAATGCAGGTAATGATCTTTTAAATTTAATTAATGATATTTTAGATTTATCCAAAATAGAATCAGGGAATATTGATTTGCATGTCGAAAAAATTAGGCCTGTTGAAATCAAAAACAACCTTGAATCATTGTTTACAGAATTAGCAAATCACAAAAAAATTGATTTTAAAATTAATTTGAGTACAGATTTGCCAGCTGATTTCACATCAGATCAAACTAGATTAGAGCAAGTTCTTAAAAACCTATTATCAAACGCTTTCAAATTTACCCCTGAGCAAGGAAAAATTAGTTTAACAATAGGGTTGGCTCATTCAAATCAGCTTAAAAACGATAGTAATTCAAAAAACAGTACAGAGAAATACTTATCTTTTGCTGTTAGTGATACTGGAATTGGCATTTCTAAAGATAAACAAAAGGTAATTTTTGAAGCATTTCAGCAAGAAGATGGATCAACTAGTAGAAAATTTGGTGGAACTGGCCTTGGTCTATCTATTAGTAAAGAATTAGCAAGTTTACTGGGAGGAGAAATTCAGGTAGAAAGTGAGCAAGGTGTGGGCAGTACATTCACTTTATTTATTATTCAAGATTTAAATACCGAAACTACAGAGGCTATAGATTTATCAGAAGTAGCTCAAAATATTCAACCTATTAAAACAGAAATTGATTCAAGTCCGATTTTAACTGCAAATAAGAACAACAGCTTATTAATTATAGAAGATGATATTGAGTTTGCCGATATCTTAAAAACGTATGCGTTAGAAAAAGGATTTCATCCCACTTTGGCACACAGTGGTGATAAAGGATTGGAAATGGCAACAGATCTATTACCAGATGCGATTGTTTTAGACGTAATGTTGCCAGTTATGGATGGGTGGACTATCCTTAAAAAATTAAAGTCAAACCCCGCCACTCAACATATTCCTGTTCATATGATGTCGGCAGGCGATGAGAAAGAAACGAAAGCAAAAAAAGAAGGTGCGATTGGATTTTTAAAAAAGCCAATTGAAAAAGAAAAATTAGACGCGGCCTTGGATTTACTAAGTGTTCAACATCTATACGATTTTAAAAATGTGTTGGTGATTGAGGATCAAGTCTTACAAAACAACCATTTAACCGAACAATTGGAGCTAAAGGGTGCAAAAGTGGCGCAAGCCTTTACAGGTAAGGATGCATTAAGCCTTTTGGAAAATCATCATTTTGATTGTATAATTCTAGATTTAAAACTTCCGGATATAAATGGATTTGATCTTTTAGATCAGATTAAAATGAAAGAAGAGTTAAAACACATTCCTGTAATTATCAATACAGCAATGGAACTGGATAGAAATGAAATGGCTCATATCATGCAGTATACCGAAGCTATGGTATTAAAAACAAACAAATCTAATGATAGATTATTGGATGAAGTGAGTTTGTTCATTAACAAATTACAAAGTCCACCTACTGTTTCAAATAGAACGCAAAACACTATAACAAAAAAACCTGCAGCAACTACATTAGAGAAAGCTTTAAAAGAGAAAATAATCTTAATTGCAGATGATGATATGCGAAATATCTTTGCGTTATCAAGTGCATTACAGGCCTATGATATAAAAATAATCATTGCAAACAATGGTGTAGAGGCATTACAAAAATTGGAAGAACATCCTGAAATTAATTTAGTATTGATGGATATTATGATGCCTGAAATGGATGGATATGAAGCGATGCGTAAAATTAGAGAACAAAAGAAACTTGCAAACCTGCCAGTAATCGCACTAACTGCAAAAGCGATGAAGTACGATCGTGAAAAATGCATTGAAGCAGGAGCAAATGATTATGTTTCTAAACCTGTTGATGTAGATAAACTGCTATCAATGCTTCGTGTTTGGTTAAGCTAATATAAATGAAAAATATACCTAAGAAAACTGCAGAAAGTATTTCTGATGAAGAATTACAGGCGCTAATTTTTCTGATTAAAAAAGTATATGGCTTTGATTTTAGCAATTATACGATGGCGTCGCTTAAGCGACGTGTAAATCGTATAATGGATTTACAAAAGTTAGATTATTTTAACCTAAGTAATCTACTCATAAATGACACTACTTATTTCGATTATTTCTTAACAGAGGTTACAGTTAATGTTACTGAAATGTTTAGAGATCCGCCCTTCTTCAAATCCATTAAAGAAAAAGTCTTCCCTTATTTAAAATCATATCAGCATATTAAAATCTGGAGTGCTGGGTGTTCAACTGGAGAAGAAATCTATTCATTGTCTATTTTACTTTCTGAAGAAAAACTATACGAACGAAGTTTCTTGTATGGAACAGACATTAATCATGATGTATTGACGAAAGCAAAGGAAGGAATTTATGATCTCAAAAAGATGAAAAGTTATTCTGAAAACTATATTCAAATTGGATCGGAAAATCCCTTAACAAATTACTATACAGCTAAATATGATGCTGCTTCAATGAGTAGAAAACTTAAAAAGAATATTTTCTTTTCCATGCATAATTTAGTTTGCGATGGCCCTTTTAATGAATTTCAAATGATCTGCTGCAGAAATGTACTGATCTACTTTAACACTGAACTTCAATCAAGTGTAATCAGGTTATTTTATAATAGTTTAGCAAACTTTGGTTTTTTATGTCTTGGTACAAAAGAAAGTATTAGAGACAATGAGCTCTTGAAGAAATTTAAAATAATAGATAAAAAAAATAATATCTACCAAAAAATTAATTAAATAAGTTAAAATGAACAAAGTCAATCTTTTAATTGTAGATGATAAACCTGAGAATATAATTGCATTAGAAGCAGTTTTAGATCAGCAGGATATCAATATTATATCCACAACCTCGCCTAACGAAGCCTTAAGAATTTGTTGGGAAAAAGATATTGCTCTTGCTCTTGTAGATGTACAAATGCCAGGTATGAATGGCTTTGAATTGGTAGAGATATTGAAAAGCAATGCTAAAACCCAAGATATTATGGTAATTTTTGTAACCGCCATATCTCTTGAAGTTAAATATGCACTTAAAGGATTAAACGCTGGCGCAATTGATTACCTATATAAACCACTTGACCCTTATGTAACTGCAGCAAAAGTTGACTCATTTATAGAACTTATTCGCACTCAGCGAGAAATAAAAAATAAAAATCAACAGCTAGAAAAATTTCAAAAAGAGCTTATCAAGGCTAAAAATGAAGCTGAGCTGAGTAAAAAAGCTAAAGAAAATTTCATGGCAAATATGAGCCACGAAATTCGTACCCCAATAAATGGAATCATTGGTTTAATAAACCTCCTAAAGAAAACTGAGCTGGATAATAATCAAAAAGAGATGTTAGGTCTTTTAGAAGTCTCATCTGAATCATTACTTGGAGTAATTAATGATATTTTGGATATTTCTAAAATAGAAGCAGGGAAATTCAGAATTAATTATGCTAAAACAGATATAAGACTCATTTTAACTCAAGCTACAAATCTTTTAGACATTCGAGCGAAAGAAAAAAAGCTTGACTTAAAATTAGAAATTCCTGATGATTTACCTGAAATAATTATTGCTGATTCGCTTCGATTGAACCAAATTTTCATGAATTTATTAAGCAATGCAGTTAAATTTACTCAAAAAGGAGAGATTAAACTTAAAGCAGAAGTTTTAGGCAAGAAAACAAATACAGTACAAATTCGTTTTTCTGTTATCGATTCCGGAATAGGCATTTCACCAGCAGATCAAGCTAAAATATTTGATAAATTTGAGCAAATTGAAGACCATACCATTGCCCAACATGGAGGTACGGGATTAGGTCTAGCTATTGTGAAAAAATTAGTAGAATTAAAAGGTGGAACACTTGAATTAACAAGTAAAGAAGGCGAAGGGAGTACGTTTAGTTTTACAAAATGGTATGAATTTATGGCTGAAGATAAAACAAAAAAGGATGGAGATAATACAAATGAAACTGAAATTTTGTCATCGTTAAAAGGATTAAAAGTTCTAGTTGCGGAAGATAATATAATCAATAAGTTTGTATTGCTTAAGGTATTAGATGGATGGGAAGTAAAGTCTGACGTAGTAGGAAATGGCTTAGATGTTTTGGAAATACTTAAAACAAATGACTATGATGTAATTTTAATGGACACCTATATGCCTGGTATGAATGGACTAGAAGTAACGGAGAAAATTAGGACTGGTTTTATTGAAGGAAAGGAAAATATACCAATTATTACATTTACTGCCGGCGTACTCGAAACTGATAAAGAAACTTCTGTAAAAGCTGGAGCAAATGATATTTTAAGTAAACCATTTAAACCTGCTATTTTACACCAAAAAATTAAAATCTATCTGAAATAGCGTATTATTTATTAAACAAGGTCATGGTTTGTGCCGGGCCAATGGTGACAAAACTTTTAATCATCGTTACGCCCCTATTTATTAAGGTTGGTAATTCTTTTTGTTCATCTTTATCGAATAAACCCAACACATAATCAGCTTGTTGGCCTTTTCTAAAATTATCACTGATACCAAATCTTAAGCGGGCATAATTTTGTCCGCCACAAACTTCTTCGATGCTTTTTAAACCATTATGTCCAGCACTTCCGCCTTGTAACTTCATCCTCAGCTTCCCTAAAGGTAAAGCCAAATCATCTACCAAAACCAATACATTTTCAGGGGCAATTTTCAAATCCTTCATCCAGTAATTAACAGCTTTACCGCTTAAATTCATAAATGTAGTAGGTTTTATAACATGCAACTTTTTACCCTTAAAACTTACTTCTGCATAATAAGCTAATCGTAAAAGCTCAAAACTTCCGTTTAAATCTTTTACTAATTCATCAGCAATATTAAAACCAATATTATGTCGGGTGTTAGCGTATTCTGGACCAATATTTCCTAAGCCAACGATCAGATATTTCATTCTGTAAAGATAAAATTTAGTTGGTAGTTTTCAGTTACCAGTTTTCAGTTCTTACGATTACCTACAGTTTACACAAAAGCAAAAGCGGTAAAGAATTTCTTCTTTACCGCTTTATCTTGTAAACCAAGGGATTTAAATCCTTAATTATTTACCTTTAGCTGCTTCAGTTTCTGCTTGTTTTAATGCTCTAGACATACCTACAGAAACAATTGTATCTTCAGGAGTGTTAGTTACAACATAATCACCTTTTTGCAAATCACGAACGCGGAATAAGTTTCCAACTTCCATTTTAGCAATACTTACTTCAACTACTTGAGGCATGTTTTTAGGTAAAGATTTAACACGTAACTTACGTAGTTTTTGAACTAACTTACCACCCATTTTAACACCTGGAGAAGTTCCAGTTAATTTAACAGGGATTTCCATTACAATTTCTTTTTCGTCAAATAATTGAAGAAAATCTACGTGTAATAATAAATCAGTTAATGGATGAAATTGAGCTTCTTTAATGATAGCTTTAGTTTTAGTACCACCAATAGTGATTTCTAAAAAGTTAGCTTCTGGAGTGTAAATAGCTTCGTTTAAATCGGTACTTAATACAGCAAAGTGCACTTGCTCTTTACCACCATACAATACTGCAGGAACTTTACCTTCATAGCGAAGCTCTTTAGCATCGCGTTTCCCTACGTTCTCTCTTGGAGAACCGCTAATTGCGATTGTTTTCATTTTATATTTATTTATTGTTAATATTGTTAAAATTCTTAATTAAACCCTAAACAGGTCACTTATCGAGCCATGCTCATTTACATTAGCAATTGCTTTTGCAAATAATTTAGCGGTACTCAACACCTTAATTTTAGCACTCTCTTGTTTTAAAGGGATAGTATCTGTTACAATCAATTCCTCTAACATCGAGTTTTCTATAGTTTCATACGCTTTGCCAGACAAAACAGCATGGGTACAAACTGCTCTCACACTATTTGCGCCATTTTCCATAATTAAAGCCGCTGCTTTAGCTAAGGTTCCTGCGGTATCGCAAATATCATCCATCAGTACAATATCTTGTCCAGTTACATCTCCGATAATCGACATTGATTCGATTTCATTAGCACGTAAACGACGTTTATCACAAATTACAACCTCTGCATTAAAAAACTTTGCAAAAGTACGAGCTCTGTATGATCCGCCCATATCTGGCGAAGCAATGGTTAAGTTTTTTAAGCCTAAGCTTTTGATATAAGGAACAAAAATAACCGATCCATCTAAGTGATCTACCGGAATATCAAAGAAACCCTGTATCTGAGCCGCATGCAAATCCATTGTCATAATGCGATGAATACCTGCAGACTTTAATAAATTAGCAACCAACTTTGCCCCAATTGCCACACGGGGTTTATCTTTTCTATCCTGACGGGCTAAACCATAATAAGGTACAACTGCTGTGATATAATGCGCTGATGCTCTTTTAGCGGCATCAACCATTAGCAATAGTTCCATTAAATTATCACTTGGCTGATAAGTAGATTGTACTAAGAAAACATCACATCCCCTAATTGATTCATCAAAAGAAGGTTGAAACTCACCATCGCTAAACCGACTTAAAGTTACATCTCCTAGTGGTTTGCCGTAAGCTTCGGCAATTTTTTGCGCTAAATCTTTTGTACCGCTTCCGGCAAAAATTTTAACTGGGTTAAATTGCAATGGCATGATTTCGCGGGTATCAATGCTGGTTAAAAAAAATCGGATTGCGGTTTTATTCACAATCCGAAAAAAATTTGTTGTCCGACCTGGATTCGAACCAAGACAAACGGTACCAAAAACCGTTGTACTACCCTTATACTATCGGACAATCATTTCCCATATCGTTGTTCTGAAATGGAATGCAAATTTACGCTTATTTTTTATAGCTGCAAGTCCCAAATCAAAAAAATTTAAAATAATTTCAAAAGCTCATTTAGTACGTTAAAAAAGGGTTAATTTTTGTTAAAAGACCTTAAGTATTTGTATTTATATGAATCTATTTCTTTATTTTCGGCAGCATTTTTATGTATTAAGGCATTTATTTTTATCCATTTATACAATGAACTATTCAAAAATAAACAACGTAGTCGGCTGGATTTGTTTCTTTATAGCCACTTTAACCTACATTTTAACTTTAGAACCATCAGTAAGTTTTTGGGATTGTGGAGAATTCATTGCTTCGGCATTAAAAATGCAAGTAGTGCATCAACCAGGCGCACCCTTATTCTTAATGATTCAACGCTTCTTTTCTATGTTCGCTATGGGCGATGTAACTAAAGTTGCTTATTTTATGAATTTAGGTTCGGCAATTGCCAGTGGAGCTACTATTTTATTTTTGTTTTGGACAATTACAGCTCTTGCTAAAAAAGTCCTAATAAAAGCAAATGAAGAAATTAGCACAGGCAATTTAATCAGTATAATGGGCGCTGGAGCTGTTGGTGCATTAGCCTATACTTTTTCTGATAGCTTTTGGTTCTCGGCGGTAGAATCAGAGGTTTATGCGCTTTCATCATTATTTACAGCAATAGTTTTTTGGGCTATTTTAAAATGGGAAGCCATTGCCGACGAACCTAGAGCAGATAGATGGTTACTTTTTATTGCCTACATTATGGGGCTTTCCATTGGTATTCACTTATTGAATTTGTTAACTATACCTGCTATTGCTTTTGTTTATTATTTCAAAAAAACAGCCAAACCAAGTACTGCAGGCATCCTTAAAACCTTTGGAATTGGCGTTGTTATATTAGCTATTATCCAATACGGTATTATCCAATATCTTGTTTCAGCTGGTGCTTATTTCGATCTTTTCTTTGTAAACACTTTAGGCCTAGGTTTTGGTACTGGTGTACTTTTCTTTGCAATTTTACTAATTGGCGGTTTAGTTTGGGGTATCCGTTATTCTATTAAACACCAGAAAAAGATTTTAAACTTGGCTTTATTATCAACTGTGTTGGTAATTTTTGGTTATGGTTCTTTTGCGATGATTGTAATTAGAGCTCAAGCTAAACCTAATTTAAATAACAGCGACCCAGATAATGCATTTTCATTTTTAAGTTATCTAAACAGAGAACAATATGGAGATAGACCGTTATTGGTTGGGCCAAATTACAATTCAATTCCTAAATATAATGATGACGGCAGCAATCCTCTTAATATCCCAGGCGGTAAAATTTATAGAAAAGGTGAAACTAAATATGAAGTAGCTGGCATCAAATCTGATCATATTTATGGCGAAAATGAGAATTTCCCAGATAGTATTAAACGTTTACAGCACGAAGTCTTGTTTCCAAGAATGTATAGTGATGACGAAAGACATGTGAAATATTATCAAGACATGATGGGTTTTGATCAAACACATTTCCCTTCCTTTTTTGATAATGTTGGTTTTTTTGCTCGTTATCAAGTTGGGTTAATGTATATGCGTTATTTCATGTGGAATTTTGTTGGTCGTCAAAATGATATACAAGGTCAGGGAAGTTTATATGAAGGAAGATCATTAAGTGGAATTAAACCTATTGATGCTTTAAATTTAGGAGATCAAACTAATTTGCCTCCATCTATTAAAGAAAGTACTGCTTACAATAGATTTTTCTTCTTACCATTAATTTTAGGGTTATTAGGTGCGATTTGGCATTTTAAACGCAAACCAGAGGATGGTGGCATTATAGGTTTATTGTTTTTCTTTACTGGTTTAGCAATTGTTTTATATCTAAACCAAAAACCAATGGAGCCTAGAGAAAGGGATTATGCGTATGTAGGTTCGTTTTATGCTTTTGCGATTTGGATAGGACTAGGAGTATTAGCTATAAAAGAATGGGTATTTAAAAAATTAAGCGCAAAAAATGCTGCAATTGGAGCTACTGCAATTGCTTTACTTTGTGCTCCGGTTTTAATGGCTAGTCAGGGTTGGAATGATCATAATCGTTCTACAAAAATGGTTGCACATGATATTGCTGTAAGCTATATGGAATCCTGCGCACCAAATGCCATTCTATTTACTTATGGAGATAATGATACCTACCCATTATGGTATATTCAAGAAGTTGAAGGTGTTCGTCCTGATATACGCTTGGTGAATTTAAGTCTGTTCGACACAGATTGGTACATCAATGGAATGAGAAGAAAAGTACATCAATCAGAGCCATTGCCCATTACCATGAAACCATCTCAATATATTTCAGGGGTAAGAGATGTGATGTATTATAAAGAGTTCCAAATTCAAGGTTCAGTAGAATTGAAACAAATTGTAGATCTTTTATTATCAGATAATCCAGAAGATAAAGTTCCGTTGATTGATGGTAGTAAAACCAATTTTATTCCAACAAAAAATTGGAAATTAACAGTAAATCCACAAGATGTGATTAGTTCAGGTACTTTACCAGCATCTGCGATGTCAAATATTACTCCTGTAATGGAATGGAAATTTAACAAGGGTATTGTGACCAAGGGTACGCTAGCTATGATGGACATTTTAGCTCACAACAACTGGAAAAGACCTGTTTATTTCTGTAGTACTGTTCCCTCCGAACAATTTAATGGTTTAGATAATTATTTATATAGTGAAGGATTAGCTTTGCGTTTATTACCCTTAAAGCAAGATAGTATTGCCAATACTGGTGAGCAACCTATCAATTTAGACCCGATGTATTCACACATCATGAATAAATTTAAATGGGGAAATATTAAAAATGCATCTTATTTAGATGAACAATCATCTGATGACATTTCTATTTTTAATAATATGTTTAACAGTTTAATTACTGAGCTAATTAAAGCTGGTAGACTTGAGGATGCTAAAAAAGTAGTGCGTAAGTATGATGAAGTAATGCCTACCAAAATTTATAATTTGCGTACAATGATGGGTGTGCCAACTATGGCCCAAAACTTATATATTTTAGGTGAGACTGAAAAGGCAAATAATTTGCTTAAAAAATCAGCAGATTATATACAGAAAGAGATTTCGTATTTAGCAGATGTTTCGAAAAGTAAAAATCAATTAATTGGCGGTCAAAATTTACAAATTGGATTAATGTATGGATTAGAACCGATGGTTAAGGTAGCTACTCAATACAAGCAACAAAAACTTGCAGATCAATTAAATAAACAATACGACGCACTGTATAACAGATTTAGTCAATTCTTTGGTCCTGCACCGCAGCAATAAGATGATATTCGATAAAACTTCTTCGAAATACGAAGGGTTTAAAATTAAAAAGCCATCACGTTTAAAACATGATGGCTTTTTAATGATGTAGAAAAAAATTAGTTTTCGACTACCACTCCCATTGAACAGAACTTCTCAATTCTGGTTTCAATTAGTTTATCGGCATTTACTTTTTTCAATTCTTCTAAATCTTTTACAATTTGTCCTTTAAGAGTCTGAGCCATTAGCTCAGGATTTTGATGTGCACCACCTAATGGTTCTTTTACAACGCCATCTATTAATTGGTTTTTGTACATATCATCTGATGTTAGCTTCAAACACTCAGCTGCTTTTTCTTTAAAATCCCAGCTTCTCCATAAAATAGAAGAACAAGACTCTGGTGAAATTACCGAATACCAAGTGTGCTCTAACATATATACTTTATCCCCTATTCCAATACCTAAAGCTCCACCCGATGCACCCTCTCCTACTACAAAACACAATATTGGCACTTTTAATACAGACATTTCCAATAAATTACGAGCAATTGCTTCTCCTTGTCCGCGTTCTTCTGCTTCTAAACCTGGATAAGCACCCATCGTATCTATAAAAGAAATTACTGGTTTATTAAATTTTTCTGCCAATCGCATTAAACGTAAGGCTTTTCTATAGCCTTCTGGATTTGCCATACCAAAATTACGGTACTGGCGTTCTTTGGTATTTTTTCCTTTTTGATGACCGATAATCATCACAGTTTGACCATCAATAGTTGCAAAACCTCCAATAATTGCCTTATCATCCTTTACAGTTCTATCACCATGCATTTCGATGAAATCATCGCAGATCATGGAAATATAATCCAAAGTTTGCGGTCTTTCTGCATGGCGAGACATTTGCACTTTTTGCCATCCAGTTAAGTTATTGTACAGTTTTTTACTGGTTGCGTCTACTTTTTCGTCAAGTTCTGCTAAAGTTGCAGACATATCTACTTTAGTTTTATCGGCAACTTGCTTTACCTTTTCAATTTGCTGCATTAAATCAGCTAAAGGCTTTTCGAAATCGAATGATGTTTTTATCTGTTCCATAAGCGGGTTACAAAACTAAGTAATTATTTTTAGTTTGTTATATAACAGATTTTATTTAGCTATATCTTGTAAAATTTTAGCGAAAATCAATTTCAGCAATTTATGGCTACAGTTGCCCCGCTATCCCTACTGCCATGAAGAATGGCATTCGTACTATCGGGTTTAATTTTCGCAGGCTTTTTGGTGCTATTTTTGGTTTAAGAGCGCTGTTTTAAGTTTTTAGCCCTGATTGAAGCGGTATACTTTTTTGTAAAAAAAGAGTTAGCATAAAGCAGGACTGACTTTATTTATCGCAGGAATTTTTTACATTATTTAGCCGCAGATTTGTAGATTATAAATTGTAAATCTGCGGCTAAATATATTTTTCTAAAACTTGGCAGGAACACCAGGTTTTGGCAATGCTTTTTCTATAAACTCTCTAATGTGATCGTTACCCATTTTTAAATCTGGTTTACGTAAATACATCATGTGTCCACTTTCATAACCTTCCCAACTCATTCTATCTTTTAATTTACCACTTGGGTCCATTTGCCACATATTATATTTGGCATTAAAATAATCGCAAGCACCATCAAAATATCCAGATTGAACTAGCACATGTAAGTACGGATTTTGCGCCATTGCAGCACGTAAATTTTCTCCGGTACGATCGCCAGTATTATCCCATGGGTAAACTGACCCGAACATATTATATTTTAAATCTGTTTTATAATTGAGTTCGTTGCGAATGTACATGTTTATGGCTGGTGTAAATGAGTGCAACCACGATGTTAATTCTGCATTGTAATCCGGTCCATCACCAGCATCAGCCTTGTCAATTCCCTTATATCTCGAATCTAACCGTCCTACGGTAAATCCTTGATCGCGTAATAATTCTTTCCAAAACAAATTAGTCGATACATCTAAGTTATTTTGCATAATTACTTTTTCAGATATTCCTGAAAATCTTGCCATTTTTGTAGCAATTTTTTGTTTATCCGCTGTTGGTAAAAAACCACCCTTTGTTATGGCAGGAATAAGTTCATTAACTGTGAAGTTTTCTACTTCAGGCAACATATCAGTTAGCTTTTTGCTCTGTAAATCGGTAGGTAATTTTTTGTGGTACCATGCAGTTGCAGCGAAATATGGCAAACGCAAAGCGGCGTCTAATACCGTTCCTCTTTCCATTCCCAATTCTGTAGGTGATACTAAAATAACACCATTTAGGTACATCCACTGATTACTTTGTAATTCTAATGCTAAACCGGAAACCCTTGTAGTTCCATAACTTTCGCCGATTAAAAATTTAGGTGATGCCCAACGATTGTTACGAGTTACAAATGTATTTAACCATTCGGCCAAGTATTTAATATCTGCTCTTACGCCAAAGAATTTACTGCCTGGAACATCTTTGCTTGTTGCACGAGAATAACCTGTATTTACTGGATCGATGTAAACAATATCTGCAACATCTAAAATAGAAGAACTATTGTCTTTATAACCATAAGGCTGAACTGGATATCCTTCGTCATCTATATTTAAAACCACAGGACCAGTATAAGCAATGTGCATCCAAACTGAAGCAGAGCCTGGGCCGCCATTAAAGGAAATAACTAAAGGTCTGCTTTCTCTATTTTGAACATCTGAACGTTCATAATAAGTATAAAATAACCCTGCAATTGGCTTTCCATCTTCATCCCATACTGGTAAAGTGCCTGTTGTGGCTTTATAAGGAACAGATTTTCCTCTAATGCTTACCGTATGATTTGTGACTACAGAACTTTCTGGAACAATTGTTCTTGAAACGATATTTGTATTAATTTTTGGTTCTTCCTTAGCAGGAGTTGCCGCTGGCGTTCCGCTTGGAGTTGGTTTTGGTCCATTTTGACCTTGAGTGCGTTGTTGAGCTTGTGCAAAACTCACAAAACTTAATGCGATAAGCGTTGAGATAAAAAATTTCTTCATGGAGTTTTTAGTTTGGTTTGGTTGGTGGTTATAAATATCAAAAATTGAACTCCATAATTAGCAACGAACACGAAATTGTTACGCATTCTAGCTGTCATTCCGACTTGGGAGGAATCTCATAATAGAATTTATCAAATGAGATTCTTCGCTACGCTCTGAATGACAATATGTTTATTTTAAAATTGGTGATAACACCTTTGCACTGCCATCAATTTTTTGAGTATAGGTTAATCCTAAAATTTTTGCAATTAGCGGATAAATGTTCACATTCTCAAAAGAAGGAATTTTTAAATTCTGTTTAAAATTTGGTCCCCATGCATAAAAAATTGCATGCATATCGGCTATTGCTGGATCGAAACCATGCTGACCAATATCTGGTTTTACACCATTTATATTAAATACTTTTGGCAAATGTGGGACTAGTAAAATATCACCAACTCTGTTATAAATATCTTCCTCCTTATTGTAATGCCATGTTTTAGGAATATTTTTACTTAAATATACATCGTAGTCTTTTGCCCCAACTTTTAATGCTTTGTAAGTTGGTTTAATAAATGCTTTATCATTTGCGAATACATGCAATAACGCATTGCCAGGCGTAACTTTAAAATGCGCTAAATCTATCGCTTTAGGCAAAGGGATAGTATTTACATTATCAATTGCAGACATTCCGTGATCTGATACAAGGATAAAATTAACATCTAAACCAGTCGATTTAGCAGCATCAACTAATTTGCCAACGGCATCGTCTACTAATTGTACTGCTTTTCTTGTTTCTTCTGAATCTGGTTTATATTTATGTGCTGCCTGATCTACTTGAGGGAAATATAAGGCGATGAAATGTGGTCTTTTTTCATCAGGTAATTTCAGCCAATCTTTTACAACAGTCACGCGTTTATCTACTGGTATAATTTCGCTATAATTATATAAATAGGTTGGTTTTATACCATCCATAGAAATTTCTGAACCTGGCCAATAAAAAATAGCGCTTAACATTTTTTGTTGCTCTGCTATTACCCAAAGTGGTTTGCCTCCATACCATGAGCTATCAGCTGCCATTAATTTATCAGACTTTTTGTAAATAACGTTTCTCGCTTTATCGTAAAAAATATTATCTACTACACCATGATGTGCAGGGTACAAACCTGTTACGATACTATAATGGTTTGGGAATGTTAGAGAAGGAAAAGAAGGTTTCAAAAATTCTGCCTGTACGCCACTTTCTCTTAATTTAATTAAGTTTTTAGCATTGTATTTATCGGCTAAATCCCATCTAAATGCATCGATAGAAATCAAAATTACGTATGGTTTTTTCTGTTGTTCAACACCATTTACTCTATTAAGGATTACTTTTTGAGTAGTGTCTTGAGCATCAGCCGATGCTCCTAAAAAAAATAGTACGACTACAAATAATAACTTCTTAATGAGCATTTCAAATTAATTTAAAGCTTGTTTACTATAAATATGGTATTCTCCAGGAGCCAAAGTTGCAACATAGGAAGTACTAGCTAAATTAATAGCTGAACCGCTAGTTGCATCAATCCAAGTTCCTGTTGTCCCAAAATCAATATTTGCAGTTTGGTTAGTTACATCAAAATTACCTACCACCACTACTGTATTTGTACCGTTAGTTAATTTGATATATTTTATTCCACCATTAACACTATAGGTAAAAGTTGGGCTAGTAAAAATAGTATTATTCTTTTTCAATTTGATGAATTTACTGTAAACATCATATAAAGCTTTTCTACGGCTATCATTAAAATATTCCCATTTAATTGGTTTATCACCTGTGCGACCATTAAAATCTATGCTTATATCATATCCAAGTTCGCCAAATTGCCAAATCATCTTAGGCCCTGGAATCGCAAATAAAAATGCTGCAGCCATTTCTTCCCGCTTTAAAGCGGTAGTTAAATCTTTAACAGAATAACCACTAACCACATTACCGTAGGTAATATTTTTAAAGTTCAAGCGCTCTTCATCATGACTTTCTATATAATCGACTAAATTTTCTGACTTACTAAAGCCATGTTTATTAAAAAATGCCCAAGAAAAATCAGAAGTTCCTATCCAGCCCATTGTTGCTTCGTTCATGTTGTAATTTAAATTATTCCACAACATCATCCCGTCATCTGCTAATACTTTTTCTTCGCTGGCATCAGCAAAATGCTCCAAAATCACATAAAAATTATTCGGATCTATACTTTTAATGTAGTTGTTGTATTCTTTCCAAATCGCAATTCGACTTGCATCGTAAGCAGCAAAACCTGCATCATTTGTTGAATAATTTTGCGTGAATCCTTTCGATAAATCAAATCTGAAACCATCAATTTTATATTGTTGCATCCAAAATTTAACCACATTTTTAACAAAATATTTAGTCGCTGCACTTTCGTGATTAAAATCATACCCAACATTATAAGGATGTTTCGCATCAACATTAAACCACGGACTATTTGAAGTTGGTTTATTCCCATCAAAATATAATTGGACCATTGGGGATTGACCAAAAGAATGATTTAATACCATATCCATAATTACAGCAATCCCTTTACCGTGACATTCATCTATAAAGTTTTGTAGCGCAGTTTTGGTACCATAATATTTATCAGGCGCAAAATAATAAGACACATTATAGCCCCAACTTAAATTGCCTTCAAACTCTGTTACAGGCATTAATTCGATTGCGTTAATTCCAAGATCTTTTAAATAATCTAATTTTTGGAGTGTAGATGCATAACTATGTTCGGTTGTAAAATCGCGAATCAATAATTCATATACTACTAAATTATCTTTTGCTGGACGTGTAAAACTTCCATTTTTCCATGTATAAGTTGGTTGGTTAGCTTGCATAACACTTACAATCCCAGTTGTTTTTCCAGTTGGATATGCTTTTAGATTAGGATAAGTTACTGATGAAATATAACTATCATTGTTAGGATCTAAAACCTTCTCGCAGTAAGGATCGGCTACTTTCAAGGTTCCATCTACAAAAAACTGATAGGTGTATTCTGTATTCGGATTTAGGTTGTCAATTTGAACCCACCAAGTTGTATTATCAGGTGCTAATTTCATTTGGTAGGCAGGTAAAGTTTGCCAATCATTAAAATCGCCAATTAAATAAACTGATGATTTTGAAGGTGCATATAAAGTTACAATTGCTGATGTACCGCCATTGATAAATACCACGCCATCTTTGGCCGCACTTGGTAAAGGATAAGTTGGTGTTACTGGAACGGTTGGTGGAGTTGGTATTGGATCGGGTTCTGGGAACGTTCCCGATTTTTTACAACTAAAAAGCAAAGCGACTATTGCAAACAATAATGGGAAAATCAATTTTTTCATGCCATGGGTTATATTTGAATTCAAAAATACTTAATATTAGGTATTTAGCTCTATAAAATTAACTGTAATTTTCATTTAAATAGTCGTTTAAAAAAATTCAGTAAAATGAATCAACAATTAATGCCAGTCGTTATTCGTAAATATGGCTTAATTATTTGCATTGAGCAATTAATAAAAGTCATTAATACATCTGGCAAAATTTATATTGAACATCTAATTTATGGATTTGATGATCTTTCTAAATATTCAGAAGATTTTCAAATTGCTTTTTATCAGCTTGTGCAAAAACTTTTTCAAAATATTGTAAAGCACACCAAAGCTACAAATGCTATTTTTCAATTGATAGAACATCCCGACTCAATTAATGTATATATAGAAGATAATTGGAAGGAAATAACGAATGATAGAGAAGAGTGTGATGCGAAAAGAATTACTTCACTATCTAATAGAATAGATTACGATAATGTTAAAATAAGTATTGAAAGGCAACTCGGCGAAGGAACACTTGTTGTAATCGATATCCCCACTCAACACATGATTTCCCCTACTATAAAATAATTTAAATCTCGAATTACATCTTTTGATTGAGTATTTGCGTAAATAAGGAATAACCAGCTAAAATTAAACTACTATTTATGTGACATAACTCAGTAATTAAACTACATTAGCTAAAATTATAAAACTGCCCATACTACACTTTACATAAAATATGACAAAGAAAGTCAAGTTTACGAATACCAACAAATCCACCTTCTATGCCACCTTACGTAAACGTGTTGATGAACATTTTGATGAACAGCAAATAAGTGTGCATGCCAATGGAGCGATGTGGTTTAAAGCTGTTTTCTTTTTGGGGACATTCATTACGTTATATTTTCTAATTTTATTAGGTGGATTTAATCCCTTAATAATGTTAGGCATGGCTATTTTATTAGGTATGTTTGGCGCTTTTGTTGGCTTTAATATTTGCCATGATGCTATTCACAAAGCTTTTTCTGATAAGCCAATCATCAATAAATCATTTAGTTTTCTATTTAGTTTAATTGGTGCAAGCGCTTATGTTTGGAGCATTTGCCATAATATTGTACACCATACCTACACCAATATTTCAGGACATGATGAAGACATTGATGTAGCACCAGGTCTAATCCGCTTTTGCGAAAATGAACCTGTAAATAAATTACAACGCTATCAGCATCTGTATGCTTTCGGATTATATAGTTTAGCTATGCTATCGTGGGTTTTCAGAAAAGATTATAAGAAATTCTTTCAAACAAAAATTGGGTGTCAAGTAGCAAACCATCCAAAAATTGAATATTTTAATCTGTTTTTCTTCAAATTCTTATATTATTTCTTGTTTATAATTTTGCCACTTATTGTTTTAGATATTACATGGTGGCAATTTATTATTGGTTTTTTAGCTATGCAATTTGCACAGGGTTTAGTGCTAGGCTTAGTTTTTCAATTGGCACACGTAGTAGAAGGTACAAGTTTCCCTCATCCTAATATTGAAGGAAATATAGAAGAAGCTTGGGCTGCACATCAAATGATGACCACAGCTAATTTTGCAGTCGATAGTAAACTTGCTGGTTTTATATTTGGGGGTTTAAATAGACAGGTAGAACACCATCTTTTCCCAAAAATATGTCATATCCATTATCCAGCTATTGGCAAAATAGTTAAAAGTACTGCTTTGGAATTTAATCTACCCTATATTGAAAGTCCTACATTTTTAAGTGCCATAAGTTCTCACTATCGTATGCTAAGAAAATTAGGTAAAGAAGCCTACATCGCAAAGGAAAAAGCAGCAATAATCCCTTGTATTCTTGCTCAAAAAATTATTACTCCTTTATAAAAAACTAAAAGGTTGTTTCTTAAAATCAATCGAACAAAAAAATAAATAATTTGTTTATTGGAGGTATAAATTCTTAATTTACAGTGAACTTTTTTGACAAAGTATGAATTTAGGTTTCATTAGCAAAGGTGGAGAATGTGGTACATTAATCCGTTCCATAGATTGGGCTAAAAATCCTCTTGGACCTATTGAAACATGGCCCCAAAGTTTACGTACTACGCTCGGTATTCTGCTAAACTCAAAATTCCCAATGTTTTTATTTTGGGGACCAGATTTAATTTGCTTTTACAATGACGCTTATCGACCCAGCTTAGGTATAGAAGGAAAACATCCTAGAGCTATGGGTAAACCTGGTATTGAAGTGTGGCCAGAAATTTGGGAAGTTATTAAGCCCTTAATAGATCAAGTGCTTTCTGGTGGAGAGGCCACATGGAGCGAAGATCAATTAATTCCAATTCATCGCAATGGCAAACTCGAAGAAGTTTATTGGACTTTTAGCTATAGCCCAGCTTATGATGAAACTGGAGAATCTGCAGGAGTTTTTGTAACCTGTACAGAAAGTACACCAAAAGTAAAAAGTTTAAAGGCTTTAAGTGAGAGTAAAGACGAACTTGAGTTTGCTTTAAATGCTGCTGAATTAGGCACTTGGGATTATAATCCACTTACTAATAAATTTACTTGTAATGCTCGATTAAGACATTGGTTTGGAATTGCTTCAGATACGGAAATTGACTTATCTGTTGCGCTAAATTCTATTGCAGAAAGTGATAGGAAAAAAGTAAATGAAGCCATTTCAAAAGCTGTTGATTATCCATCTGGAGGTAATTATACCGAAATATATACCATCATCAATTCAAAAACCGGAAAAGAGAGACTTGTAAAAGCAAAAGGAAAAGCACTGTTTAATGATCAAAACATTGCCTACCGTTTAAACGGAACATTACAAGATATTACTGATGAAGTAGCTGCTCAAAATGCTTTTAAAGAAAGTGAGGAAAATTTTCGTAAGTTAATTTTACAGGCTCCAGTAGGAATGATTATTTTAAATGGAGAGCAACTCTTTGTAGAATTAGTGAATGATGCTTATTTAAATATTGCAGGAAAAAGCAGGAGCGATTTCGCTGGAAAAACCTTGTGGGAAGCCCTACCGGAATCTAAAACCTTAGGATTTGATAATATCCTAAAAAACATAATGAAAACTGGCATTGCTCATCATGGCAACGAACAACCCATTAATTTAATTAAAAATGGTCAAAGGCAAACGGTTTACATCAACTATGTTTATGAACCTCTGAAAGATGCAGATGGAAGCATTAACAGAATTATGGTTGTTGCAATTGATGTAACTGAAATGCTCGAAAGCAAACGTAAAATCCAAGATGCTGAAGAACGGGCTAGATTATCGACTGCTGCTGCAGGACTGGGCACTTTTGATCTTGATCTTCGTACAGGAGAAATGAATACATCTGAACGTTTTGATGAAATTTTTGGTTATAAACATCATGTTCCAAGAGCTAGTTATGTAAGTGTTATACATCCAGATGACCATGAAATAAGGTTAAATGCGCATAGACGAGCCTTAGATATTGGGCAGATATATTACGAAGTGCGTGTTATTTGGGAAGATAAATCTATTCATTGGATAAGGGTTCAAGGAAAAATTTATTATGATGGAGATGGCAAAGCACTTAGGATGTTGGGTACTGTTATGGACATTACCCAACAACGAAATGCTAAAGAAGAACTCATAAGGATAAATCAGCGATTAGAAATAGCATTAGAAGCCGGAAGATTCGGCTCTTATGAATTAGATATCAAAACAAATAAAATCAGATTTTCTGATCAATTCAATAAAAATTATGGTCTTTTACCTAAAAAGAAGCTAACCTACGCTGAGTTACTTGATTTTATTGAACCAGATTTTAAAGAGAATGTTGTTAAGGCAATAAATAATGCCATTTTAGAGGGAACTATTTATCAGGCCGAATATCAAATTCGTTGGTCAGATGATTCAATCCATTGGATAAAAGAATCTGGAAAAGCTCAGTATGATGAAAAAGGAATTCCGCTAACTTTTATTGGGGTATCTTTTGATATCACAGAAACCAAACAATTACAACAACAAAAAGACGACTTTATTGGAATTGCCAGCCATGAATTAAAAACCCCAGTAACTAGTATTAAAGCTTATGCCCAAGTATTAGAACGAATTTTATTGAAAAAGGGAGATGTAATGGAAGCCGGTCTAATGAAAAAGATGGATTTACAGCTTAATCGCCTTACTAATTTAATTGGAGACTTATTAGATGTAACTAAAGTAAATTCCGGCAAGTTGCAATACAACCTTACTCATTTCGATTTTAATGAAATGGTTAGGTCGGAAGTAGAAGAATTGCAACGAGCTACAGAAAAGCATCAAATAATAGAAAATTTAGAAGAGGTTGGATTAGTTTATGCAGATAGAGAAAGGATTAGTCAAGTGGTTACAAATTTATTGACTAATGCTATCAAATACTCACCAAATTCGGAAAAGATTGTTGTACATACCATGATAGAAAACGATAACGTTGTACTTTGTGTAGAAGATTTTGGTATTGGCATAGCCGAAACTAATTTGAATAAGGTGTTTGAACAATTTTATCGCGTTAGCGGCAGTATGCAACACACATTTCCAGGCTTAGGACTAGGGCTTTATATTTCTTCTGAGATTATTAAACGTGAAGGGGGAAAGATTTGGGTGAGTAGTAAAGAAGGTGAGGGTTCTAAATTTTGGTTCTCTATTCCAATTCAACGCCCTATCGCTTAAAATAATATTACAGGCTCGATTTTTGTGTATAATTTAAAGATGAATAAACCAAAAATAATTACTGTTGCTGACGATGACCCCGGTATTTTAGATGCAGTTGGAATGATGCTAGAAATGGAAGGTTATATTGTAAATGCTACACTAAACGGCAATACTGTACTGACTTCTCAAAACGAACTTCCAGATGTTTATGTTTTAGATATTTGGATGTCTGGTTCGGATGGTAGAGAGTTGTGTAAAAAACTGAAAAGTCAAGAGAGCACTAAACATATTCCAGTTATATTAATTTCAGCAAGTAACGATTTAAAACATTCTGCCGAAATTGCTGGCGCTGATGATTTCTTAGCTAAACCTTTCGAAATTGATATGCTTTTATCAAAAATAGAAAAAGCCCTGCTTAATTAAACAAGGCTTTTTTCAGTTCACTTACAACTTAAATTTTATTCCCCCATTCATTATAAAACCATCGAGCGGAGCGTAAATGTCTCTAAATTGTGGGCTGGATAATGTACCGGTATAAATAGAATCAAAGTTTGTCTGTCTCACATCTAAAAAATTCTCAAAGTTGATATAGATAGAAAACCGACCCCAAATTTTTTCGGCCATAAACCCTGTGGTTACATAACTTTTCCCCATAGAACCATCACTTAATAATTGTTTGCTAAAAGAATAAGCTTCTAAACCAATTTTCCATTCATCTTCTAATTCATACATTAAAACTGCATTAACTCGATGTTTAGCTGTTAATGTATTTTCCATTTTAATTCCATTTTGATGTTGATGTGCATCGGTATAGGTATAACCTAAAAACAATTTAAAATCTTTGTAGCCCAACTTTACATTTGTTTCTGTACCCTTACTTTCTATATTTCCCTTCACATTTACGAACCGATAATTTCCATCGTTAACAGGTAATAATTGCAATGGATTTTTTAGATGTGTAAAGAAAAAAAGATGATTTATAGTAAAAGATACAGTTTGGTTAAAAAGGGCAGTACGATAATTGATGTCCCAATTAGCACCATAACTTTTCTCCAATTGATTTGTATTTTCATCAATTGGTAATACATTTTTGTATTGAATTCTTTCGCTATCTTCTGTAAAAATGGTTGGTGCTTTATACCCCAAGCCTCCGCCTAAACGAGAAGTAAGTTTAGGATTAATTTTAAACAGAGTTGATATTCTAGGCAAGAAAGCAAAACCATAATCACTCACATGATCTACCCTCAATCCTGTTTCTATATGCAACCAAGGATTGGCTTTCCAAGTATTTTGCAAAAAAGCGCCAAAAGTATTTTGATTATAATTTCGCAACATTGAAGAACTTACTCCTCGTTCTTTAAAACGATCTGTCCATAAATTTAAACCTCCTACCCATTCCATTTCCTCTCCGTGATTTGCATAATTGGCTTCAGTAAAAGTTGAATATTGAATGCCATTAAATTCATAGCCAGGTGTATTTAATACTCTATTAAAATAACCCAAGCTATTTTTAACCGTAAAATGCCCGCATTTACCTAAATCATGATCTAATGAAAATTGAGTACTAATTCGTTGCGTTTTATTTTGTTCAAAATAAGTATGTATCGCATCAGCATTCCCTTTTATGTAGTGCATATCTCCGCCAATGCGATTTTCAAAAGTTGTATTTACGCCTAAAATAAGAGTTGTTTTAGCATTCGGATAGACAAATAATTTAGGATTAAAAGTAAAACGTTCCGATTTCGGAATTGCCGATAAATCGATTTTTGCAGGATCATAGGCAGCATTATTCTGATAAGCAGCAAATAAAGTAGTGCCTAATTTCTCATTACGTTTACTGTAAAAACCATTTAGACTTAAGCCTAGCGCATCTGTTCCATCGAAATGAAAATTTAATTCTCTTTCCTGATTTGGAGTTTTTGAAATTAAGTTAACTAAACCAGCAATTGCTCCGCCTCCATATAAAGTTGATGCGGACCCTTTAATTAATTCTACTTGTTTTAAATCTAATGGAGGAATTTGCAACAAACCTAAGCCACTTGCGGCACCAGCATATAATGGAAACCCATCTTTTAAAATTTGCGTATATCTCCCATCCAAACCTTGTATACGAATGGCAGCATTAGCTGATGTTGCAGAAGTTTGTTGTGTTTGAATACCTGTACTTTCACTTAACATCATTCGGATATCGCCAGGTTTCATGTTTGCTTTTTCTTCCAGTTCTTCTCCTGCAATAAATTCAACCCGAGTTGGAATATCTTGTATACTTCTTGAACTACGTGTGGAAGAAATAGTTATGGTTTCCAATTCATCTGCTGTCGCTTTTAATGAAATTGTAGGTATTTCAGTTTGTGCAACAGGGAACTTTAACGTAATTATCTTTTCTTCGTATCCCACTAATTTAATATAGATGGTTTGAATTCCATCTGGAATAGAGCTCAATGTAAGGAGACCATCATTATCTGCCTTTACCCCAATATTTGTTCCCTTTAAAAAGGCGGTTGCACTAGATAAGGGCTCTTTAGTTTCACTATCAATAATGTGGGCTTTCCAGGTGTTTTGTCCAAAAGTAAGGACTGTAATAAATAATGCTAGTGCTGTAAATATGATTTTTTTCATCTTGAATATTAATGATATAAATTGAGTGCGCATTGCATAACAATGCAGTTCATCAGCATTATGTAATGCCGTAAATTTAAAATTTGCTTAGAGAAAGCTGAACATGTGATTTTAGTTTAACTCAATTTTGGCGGTTGCCAGATGTTTTTCGCTCTTTGCTCCAGAGAAAAATCATGTGTAGAAGTTTGATTTTCTACTATAAAAGCTCCATTTTCTGATTGAAATGCTATAAACTGAGGTTCGATCACACTTTGCCCGCAACACGAACATAGGCAAATAGGCGAACAGCTCTCTGCACTACCTTTGGCTTTATCATGATCTATTTTAACAATAATTTGTTGGGTAAATTCTTGTCCTTCTAATTCATCGCTACATGGGAGTACCGAAAGCAATACCACAAAGATTAAATAAAAGACACCTAAGTTTTTCACCTAGCAAAAATAGAAAATAAAGATGAATTTATAATCTTACTTTAAATAGGGTTCCATAATTTTTGCCCAAATGGCATATCCTTTGGCGTTCATATGCAGGTTATCTGCAAGAAAAATATCTTTCATTATTGTACCATCTGCGTTAAACATAGCATCATAAGTATTGATATAATCGGCACGCCTTATGCCCTTAATCATTTCCGCTATCTTTTGATTTGCTTCTACCATTAACGGCCAATACTTTTCTCTTGATGGACTTGGTTTAATAGAAATATAAGCGATAGGAACTCTCGGGTATTTTGCTCGAATTAAATCTATTAAGTTTTTAACTCGGTCTACTACTATTTGTGCGGTTGCATTTCCTGTAAAATCGTTTTCTCCGCAATAGATCACCACTTGTTTGGGGTGGTAAGGATAAACTACATCACCAATGTAATTAATCACATTTGGCAAAGAAGAACCGCCAAAACCACGATTTAAAATTAGATGATCTGGAAAATACGTTTGTGCATCTTTCCATTTGGTAAAGGTTGAACTTCCTATAAAAAGCACTGCATTTTTTGGGGGAAATTTAATGCTATCTTGTTTTTTAAAGTTCTGAATTTCATTGTAAAACTGATCTTTCTGTTGTGCTTGCGCAGTAACAAATACGAAAAGGAATAAGGCAATTAGTTTTAAAGTCTTCATAAATTAATTTAATTTATAGTTTTTAAGTTATAAGTACGTATTTCAATTGGTTGTAAACTTGGTAAATCATGAGTAGGTTTATCCAAGTAAAAATAACTTGTTGCAGAATAATCATCAACTCTGTAAAACAACACACCACCTGGTCTAAACTGTTCATCTGTAAGTATAGGGAGGGGATTAATTGTATTTAGTTTTAAATATCCAGTTTTAGAATTAGCAATAACAGGTTTAATTCTGGCTCCTGATGTATATAACTTTCTTGCTATCTCTAAACTAGTACCACCAAGTTCTTGTATCGTCACCTTAATACCGCTGTTAAAATAAATCTCATCAGGGACATGGTATCTATAAAATGCAAAATATCCCAATTTATTGTCCGCCACTAAACATCCTTGAAATTGATGATTAAAAGTTCCTAAACCCCAAGCAGCGCCAACGTAATCTTCTGTTCCTGTTCCATTGATAGTTGGGTACTTAGTATCTTCATCAATATACATTTTCACTTCTCCTTCACCCCACCATGTACCACGATAAACAGAATCGGTAATTACGCCAACATTTGTTCCTAAAAATCTACCTTTTCCTTTTATAGTAGGCAAGATCTCAAAATCTTCCCCCAACTCACTAGTAATTTTTCTATTCCAATAAGCATGAAAATACAATACATCTGCAGTATGTGGTGGGGTTTCTAGAATATCGACATCAAAAAACAGGTTTACATTTAATTTACTTTCATTAATGAAAAGAATTTTTACCTGCTTGTGAAATGGCATTGGGATAAAGCAATTGAATGATTTTCCTTCCGGATCACTGAAAAAGGCAGATTCAAACGGTTTTTTCTGACCTAAACCAATGCCAAAAAAATCACCAAATGGAACATCAACTGCAGGTTTTGTAGCACCGTCCCAAAATATTTGTAATCTAATTGAACGTAATACTTCTGGACTTCGCTCACTAATTGTATACCACATTCTTTGCACTATTCCGTTGCCATTATAATTAACAATTGTTCGAGTAGCTCCTGGTAAAATAGTCTCTGTCGCATGACCTTTTGCACCATTATTTTCCTTACCGCCATTGCTACTAGCGCCACTTAAGTTTTCGAAACTGATGAGTCTAGATTTCACATTACCCTTCATTTTAAAGAGTTCTTGCGCATTTAAATTTATGCTTAAACTCAAAAAAATTAAAGAGATCTTAATTCTTAATTTTACCATTTCATTGTTTTCTTAACATAAGCCGTAAGTTCATCTGCAATCTCTTTATGTTCTGCTAAAGAAGGATGGCCACCGCAGCCTTTATTGGCTTGTTTAGTAAAGAAATAAGAGCCAATATTATGCTCCCCATTATCATTTAAGGTCTTTTTAACAGCATTGATATACTTTACTAATGCCGTTTTCAATTCTTTATTCGCCATTGGACTAGTTAAAAAAATCAGCTTTGCTTTAGGATAATAACCTCGTAGTGTTTTAGCAAATTTCACATAAGCATTGCAAAATTTGGTCGAGTCTTGTACACCATCATTTTGCCCTAAACATACAGTTACCACATCTGGTTGGTATTTACTGAAATCCCATTTTATAGTATCTCTTGCCATGCTAACCTTATCAAAAACCTGTGGCATCACTATTTTTTTGTCGCAACAACTATGCATTAATCCGATACCCGAAACAGACGATAAATGCCATTGTGCATTTAAGTTTCGAGCGGTAGTTGGCCCATAGGCAAACCAAGCATTGTGCTGATCATGCCATTCTCCTTTACCGCAAGCAATTACACTTTCATCGCTACCTGCACCACAGGTAATTGAATCGCCAATAAATTCCATTTTTCTTTTTTGCTTTGCAGGTAGAGGTAGTAATTTTTCGCATGTAAAACCTACAATTTCTACATACCCATTTTCAGCTTCTGAATTTTTACAAATGGTAACTACATGATCTCCTTTTGTTAAATTTTCAGCTAACACTAGCGTATTCTCTTTTCCTTTTAATTGAATCCGATAAGCCGGCTGATCATCTATCCTTATTTCTAAGTAATTAAGAACTTTACCCCATATCATTTCATCATTAATTTGAAGTGAACACGAAGTACCCCTAAATTTTACTTGAACATAGACACCAGAAGCCCAAAGTTTTGGTTTTGCTGAGTTTGTAAAATCTACTCTGCCCGTATATTGTATATAAGGGTTATCTGCAGCGAAAAACTGCTCTTTATGATTTACAGTAAAGCTGCTACAAATTGTTAGCAATAAAATTGAAAATAATAATTTCATACGACTAAACGAAAACTCTATGACCAGAAAGATTTTCCCTAAACTCTTTAGGTGTGCATCCTTTTTTCTTTTTAAATATTCTATTAAAGTTAGAGATGTTATTAAAACCGCAATTGTAAGCGACTTCGGCAACAGCTTCCGTGGTGTCGATTAATTTTCTTGACGCATGACCCAATCGGATTTCGATTAAACTATCAATAAAACTGATCCCTGTGCGGCTTTTAAAAAATCGGCTAAATGAAACTTCAGTCATGTTTGCTATTCTTGCAACCTCGGCAAGGCTCACTTGTTTATCAAAATTGACATTAATATATTCCATCACTTTTTCTACCCGCCTACTGGTATAAGAAAATTCAGCATTACTAAATGTAGAATCAGAAAGCGTACGCATGTTTCTGGAAGTAGAAAGATCATGTAAAATGGACATCAATTCCAATACAGAATCGAAACCATGTTTCTTATTTAGTTTCACCAATCGCGGACCAATCGCTTGTGCTGTTTCTTTAGAAAATAAAATACCGCATTTCGATTTTTCAAATAGTTCTCTAATTACACGCAATTGATTTCTGCGCAGAAATTTTTCATCAAATAAATCTTTGTGAAATTGAATGGTTACTTCATGAATTTCTTTACCGTTTAACTTATAGGTTTCCCAAACATGTGGTAAATTAGAACCAACTAAAACCAATTCGATATCCCCAATTTCCTCAATATGATCACCAACAACTCTACGTGCCCCGCTAGCATTAGAAATAAAATTCAATTCCATCTCTTCATGATAATGCAATGGAAAATCAAAATCTTGTTTCTTTCTTTCAAAAATGGTGAAACAATCGCTATTGGTAAGTGGAGTAATTTCTTTTATTATCGTTGAATGCACAGTAAAATGATTAAATAATATCAATAAATAAGATAAAATAATATCAATATTCAAATATATAACAACTATAGTTAAATTGCTAATTAAAAGATTATAAGCCAAATTAAATGATAGTTATTTTGAGTAAAACGAACACTAAAGAGATAAAAATATTATAAATGGATAAAATAGTATTATTTATCGCAACGCATTGAACACTACTTTTGATATAAACCAAATAAAATGCTTATGCTTAATAAACTATCTACTAATTTATTGGCAATACTTGTATGCCTGTTATCTATCACGACTTGTTTTGCTCAAGATAAAAAGATCTCAGGCAAAGTATCTGATGAAAATGGATTAACACTTCCAGGTGTTTCTGTTAGTATTAAGAACACTAAAGTATCCACTATTACTGATGGTAATGGTAATTTCTCGTTAAATATTCCTTCTTCTGCGCAAATTTTAGTCGTTACATTTTTAGGAATGGAAGGACAACAAATTGCTATTGGAACTAAAACTTCTTTCAACGTTGTTTTAAAATCTAAGAGCACTACTCTTTCTGATGTTGTGATTGTTGGTTATGGAACTGTTAAAAAATCAGACCTTACTGGATCAGTATCAAGAATTGAACGAGAAGACTTAATTAAAGATGCCCCCACTAATGTTTTACAAGCTTTACAAGGAAAAATTGCTGGTGTAAATGTAACACAAAATGATGGTGCGCCAGGTGCTGGATTAAGTATTCGCGTTAGAGGGTCGAACTCATTTTTAGGAGGTACAGAACCTCTTTATGTAATTGATGGTGTTCCTTTTAATAACAATAGCAGTGGCTCTACCCCACTATCCATTGGAGATGATGAGAAACAAACTTTAAACGCAATGTCTTTTTTAAATCCAGATGATATTGAAAGCATTGATATCCTTAAAGATGCATCAGCAACAGCAATTTATGGTTCACGCGGTGCTAATGGCGTGGTATTAATCACAACAAGAAAAGGAAAAAGCGGCAAAGATAGAATAGAAGCTAATTTTACTTTCGGACAAGCAGAAGTATCTAGAAAATTAGATGTGCTTAATGCCTCAGAATATGCAGCATATCAAAATTTAGCGTATACGAATTCAAACAAATATACAGGTACAGCTTATACACTACCCTATAGAGGAGAAACCATTCCCGACCCATTAAATCCAGGACAAACTTATTACGATAAAGGTCCACAAGATTATATAGGAGATAAAAATAACTGGCAAGATCAAATTTTTCGCCGTGGTTTATATCAGAACTATTCTATCAATGTTTCTGGAGGGAGTGATGCCGGTAGTCATAGTTTAACTTTTAGTTACCTAGATCAAGAAGGCACTATCTCAAATTCTGATTATAACAGGTTTAGTTTAGGCTTAAATTTAAATAGAAACGTTAGCAAAACATTTAAAGTAGGAACAAGTACTTCTATAGCTAGGACAATTAACAATGGCGTGAAAACAGGAACCGATAAATCTGATGCTGCAAGTGCAGGAGTTATCCGTTCGGCATTAACATTTCCTTCTACCTTATCACAGCCAATAGCATATGATGGGGTCGGCGATGCTTTTATTACAAACCCTTACATTTATGTAAATGATGTTTTAAATAGAGTAAAAGGATTAAATATTTTCACTTCTAACTATTTGGAAGCAACTTTCTTAAAGGATTTCAAATTTAGACAGAACATTGGATTTAGTTATGCTGGCAGTACTAGAGACCAATATTATCCAAGAAGTGTGTACGAAGGATTTGCTGTAAAAGGTTGGGGTTTAAAATCTGATAACGTTTGGAATAGTGGCGTAGCAGAAAGCATTCTTACGTATAACAAAAAAATTGACAAACATAGCTTAAACATAGTTGGTGCAGGCACTTTTGAACGCACTAATGGAAATAGTAAAAGAGCGGAAGCCAAAACTTTTCCAAATGATGCATTAGAAAATGAAAATCTTGCTGCCGGAGAGGTTGTTCTTCCAATTATTACCTATCGTTATCAATCTACTTTAATTTCATTTTTAGGTCGAGCAAATTATAATTATGATGATCGCTATTTATTAACCTTTTCTTATCGTCAAGATGGCTCTAGTAAATTTGGAAAGGATAATAAATGGGCAGGTTTTTCATCAGCCGCTGCTGCATGGAAAATATCGAATGAAGAGTTCATGAAAAATGTTAAAGCCATTAGTGATTTGAAATTACGTATTAGTTATGGCCAGACAGGTAATCAAGGAATTGGTTCATATGCTTCATTAGCAAAATTGAGCGTATACAATTATCCGTTTGGCGGCTCAGTTCAAACTGGTTTAGCTAATGATTTGTATGCCGGACCTGCCAATGAAAAATTGAAATGGGAAACTACAACCTCGTATAATTTAGGTTTAGACTTAGGCCTATTTAAAAACAGGTTAAATTTTCATGTAGATCTATACAAAAAGATAACCGACGATCTATTGCAAAATTTAATTATTCCTTCTTCAACTGGTTTTCAGACGAAATTGGTTAATTCAGGATCAATTGAGAACAAAGGTTTAGAATTAACATTAAATGGTGTTGTCTTAAAAAACAAAGACTTTGAATGGAACTCTAATTTCAATATTTCATTTAACCGAAATAAAATTTTAAGCCTAAGTCCAGATGTAACTGAACAATATGGCCGAAATATTTCAACTGGAGATGCGCCATTTATTCAAACTGTTGGGAAGCCAATTGGTGCATTATACGGCTATGTTGAAGATGGATATTATGATAATGAAGCAGAAGTAAGAAGCGATCCTGCGTACAGTGGATTAGGCGATGCTATTATTTTAAGAACGATTGGAGAAGTTAAATATAAAAATTTAGATAACGATAGAACTTCAATTGCGCAAAGCGACAGAACATTTATTGGGGATGTAAATCCTGATTATACATTCGGTTTTACCAATAATTTTAAATACAAAAGATTTGATTTAAGTGTATTCATTAATGGTGTACAAGGAAATGACATCATTAATATGAATACTAGATTTAGCGGCAACTTGGGTACCAACAAGAATATCACTCAAGAAATGTCTGATGGAGCTTGGGCAGAAGGCAAAGACAATAGCAATGCAACTGGACCAAAAATTATGCGTCAGTTTTTTAGAAACCTATTGTTTAGCAGAAGGTTTGTAGAAGACGGAAGTTTTGTGAGGATTAAAAACATCACTTTTGGATATAACGTTCCATTAAAATCTAAAACGATTTCTAATTTAAAAGTTTCTTTAGGCGTTAACAACCTCTATACATTTACCAATTATTCTGGTTACGATCCTGAGATTAATAGCTATGGCGATAACCCTGCTTTATTTGGTGTAGACCTTGGTGGTTATCCAAACTCTAGAACTTATAATCTTTCTTTACGTTGCAATTTTTAACCTTATTAAAAATATAATATGAAAGCGATTTCAACATATTTTATAGCATTTGTGACTGGCTTAAGCGTACTTAGCCTCAGCTCTTGCAAAAAAGCATTACAAGAAACTCCCTATTCTTTTTATTCACCAGAGAATTTTTATAAAAACGAAAGTGATGCAAAAGCAGCAATTAATGGGGTATATGCCGAATTGTATACTTACGATTTATACTTACAACCGTTTTGGAATATCACTATTTTAGATGATGATCATGTATCTGGAGCCGACTGGTTTTTAGGGACAACCGGAGCTGGAAATCCACAAGCCTATTTTGGTTGGCAAGCACCTTGGATTGGATGTTACACCATTATCGCGAGAGCAAATACGGTGTTAGAAAATGTTCCTTCCATCACCAATATGGATGCAGATATAAAGAAAAGGATTTTGGGAGAAGCTTACTTTTTAAGAGGATGGGCTTATTTTCAACTGGTACAATTATATGGCGGTGTACCTATCCGTTTAAAAGCATTATCTGCAGAAAATCCACAAGTAAATGTACCTCGTGCTACTGTTAAAGAAACCTATGATGTGGTCATTAGTGATTTCAAATCTGCCGAAACTAATCTATTCCCCTTAGGCCATCCTAAAGCCGGTGAAGCTGGAAGAGTTAATCAAGGCGTAGCCAAAGCTTTTTTAGCTAAAACGTATTTAACAATGGCTTCTGGTGCAGCAACAGGCAACGTTACAGTACGTGGCGGAACTGATAATGGTTATTATACTTACGCAAAAAATGTAGTAGCAGGTCATGAAGGAATGGACTCTAAAGCACTTTATACCTTAGCAAGAGATAAAGCCGGAGAAGTAATCACGAGTAACACATATTCATTAACACCTAGTTGGAAAGACTTATGGAGTATTGCCGGAAGAAACAGCAAAGAGCAAATGTGGGAATTACAATCACTTGCTGGAACGGCCTTTATTAATAATTTAAGTGCTTATTTCCCTGCTCGTTCTACATTTGGACAAGGAGCTGTTTGGACTACCAATAATCATTATAACGATTACGATATTGAGGATAAAAGGGTATTGGATGGAATTACGCACAACTATACCACCTTACAAGGAACCAATATTTTTTATCCGTTTGCCCAATCTGCTCTTTATAAAGTAGTAAATGGCGTAACTTACAATAATAGTAATTCTGCCACTTCAGAAAGAGCTTATACTATTAAATATAGTGCCGTTGCAGATCCAACCGTAGCAAATAGCGATGCTTTTTTCCCTTTGTTAAGGTATGCAGAAGTTTTGCTAATGTATGCAGAGGCTGAAAACGAAGTAAATGGCGCTACAACTGCAGCTTATGACGCATTGAACACTGTTCGCTTTCGTTCTTATCCAACTACGGGAACTCCGCCAGTACCCGTTCCAGCAGCTTATGCTCCAGCTGGAATGACTCCAGAACAATTCCGAAGTTATGTATTAGCAGAACGGGCTCGTGAACTTAATTTAGAAGGAATCAGACGTTTCGACTTAATCCGCTGGGGAATTTATCTTCAAGTAATGAATAAAATAGGAACAGGACAAAACAATATTTCAAAGGTTCGTGCCAGAAAGAATTTATTATTACCGCTACCATTAAACGAATTAAACTCTAACAAAGCTATTGCTGGTCATAATAATCTAGACTGGTAATTAAATAGGTATTTAAATCATAACTTAAATTTATGAATATGAAAAAATCGTTATTAATAAGTCTCCTCATTCTCTGTGTGATAGTGATTTTAGGAGCTTGTAAAAAGGATAAAGTAGTAGACACTTCACCTCCTACGTTAAGCGCAGTAACTAATCTAACTGATAGGAATACAGCATTAACCTCCATTGGATATGGAGAATGGATTGTCATTAAAGGAACTAACTTGAGTACCACCTCTAAAGTCGATTTTAATGGTACGTTAGCTAAAGATTCGTTAATTTATGGTGATGACAATACCATAACGGTTAAAATCCCAGCTCAGTTAACAGACCCAATCAATAACCCAATTACAGTTACGACAAAATATGGTACGGCGACCCTAAATTTCCAAATTAAACAACCGCCTCCAACCATTACAGGATTTGATCCTGCAGCAGGAAATCCAGGCGATGATATGACCATTAATGGCAATTATTTTAAAGGAGTTACAGGCGTTACTATTAATGGCGTTAATGCAACAGTTGTTTCTAGCACTCAAACAGAAATTAAAGTAAAAGTACCTGCAAATACTACTTATGGTGCAGTTGTGGTTACCACACCAGTGGGCACAGTAACTACTGATAAAACCTTCGGGCTGAAACATTTTATTTATGATGATGGACTAAAAAATGTGTGGACAAACACTTCTTACTCTTTCACTTCTCTAGACCTCGCCAATACCGAAATTGTAAGAAGAGGCACTACATCGATAAAAGTGGTACACAAAGCATTTTCTGCGGTAAGATTTAGATTAGTAGCCAAATTCCCAACTGCAGGTTATACTTTCGTGAAAATATCTATGTATGGCGGTCCGGGTACACAAGGTAAAAAAGTTAGGCTATCATCATCTAATTTAAGTTTAACTTCAGGTACGTATGATGTAATTCTAAATGAAGGGAAATGGACTGAATATCAAATTCCTTTAATCAATATCGGAAATCCAGCTATCATCGAATACCTTACTTTTCAAGAATTTAGTGGTTTTGCAGGTACAATTTATATTGATGATGTTGGTTTCTATTAATTAAGAATAAATGAGTTTAAAAAAGTTAGTTATTCTAGGTTTACTTTGCAGTTTTAATATTGCAGTAGCACAAAAAACAAAAAATGTAGTCATTATTACATTTGATGGCTACCGATGGAAAGACCTATTTAATGGTGCCGACTCAAGTAATCTATTTGGAAAGAAATTTACATCTCAAGATTCTACGTGGCGAGTTAAAAAATATTGGGGTAAAACCGAACAAGAAAGAAGGGCAAAACTAATGCCCTTCTTTTGGGGTACAATAGCTGCAAAAGGTCAAATTTATGGCAACAGGAATTATGGCAATTTTGTAAATGTGACCAATAAGTATTGGTTTTCTTATCCAGGTTACAACGAAATATTTACAGGCTATGCAGACAATTTAATTAACTCCAATTCGCATCCTGCAAATCACAATATCAACGTATTAGAGTTTTTAAATAAAATACCAGCATTTAAAGGTAAAGTCGCCACATTCACCTCGTGGGATGCTTTTAATAAAATTTTAAATCAAGAAAGATCAGGTTTGCCTATTAATTCTGGCTACACTAATATGAAAGGCGACAAATTAAGCGATGTTCAAAAAACATTAAATGATTTGCAATGGTGGTTACCAAAAGATTACGGGATGGGCGAAAGACACGATGGCATCACCTATTCCTTTGCTAAAGAATATGTAAAATTAAATCACCCTCGGGTATTACAATTAAGTTTTATAGAAACAGATGCCTTAGCACACAGTGGAAAATATGATTATTATTTAGATGCCGCCAATTACAATGATAAAATGATCGAAGACCTTTGGAACTATATGCAAAGTGATCCTTTTTATAAAGACAACACTACTTTTATTATTACAGAAGATCATGGCAGAGGGTATGTAGACAATTGGCAACATCATTATTATACGGTTGAGCATAGCAATGAGATATTCTTTGCGGTGATGGGGCCAGATACAAAGCCACTGGGAGAGATTAAAACTAAAGGGCAACTCTATCAAAATCAATTTGCGCAAACTATTGCTGCATTTTTGGGAGTGAAATTTGAAAACGGTCATGAAATTGGCAACACAATTAAACAAGTTCTACCACAAAAATAGCAGTTCCCCTATATGAAACTAAACAGGATTATTTTAACAAGCATTTTTAGCAGTTTACTTTTTTTGGGAAGTATTGCAACGTATGCTCAATCCTTAAGTGATAAACTCGCTACAAAAGAAACAGTAGCGCTGTATAAAAATCTACACAAATTAAGTAAACGGTATACGTTATTTGGGCATCAGGATGATTTAGCTTATGGCGTAAACTGGAAATACGTGGCTGACAAAAGCGATATCAAAGATATCGTAAATGATTATCCTGCTGTATATGGCTGGGATATGGCTAGAATTGAACATGATTCATTAAAAAACATTGATGGCGTTCCTTTCAACAACATGAAAAAATATATTCAATATGGATATAAAAAAGGAGCTGCAATAACCTTAAGTTGGCACTTCGATAATCCCTTAACGGGCGGTTCTTCTTGGGACACCACTAAAAATTCAGTGGCATCTATTTTACCTGGAGGTTCAAAACATTTACTGTATGTTTCTTGGCTGAATAAAGCGGCAAAATTTATAGGGAGTCTAAAAGGAAGTAAAAATGAGCCTATTCCTATTCTTTTTCGTCCTTTTCATGAGCTAACTGGCGATTGGTTTTGGTGGGGTAAAAACACCTCCTCTCCTGCCGAACTAAAAAAAGCTTGGCGCTTTACCGTTGATTATTTACGGAACAAGAAAAAATTGCACAACCTCATCATTGTATATAACACCAATGGTTTTGCAAATGAAAAAGAATTTTTAGAGCGCTATCCTGGAGATGATGTAGTGGATGTAGTGAGTTTCGATTTATATCAATTTGAAAATCAAGATAAAAAAGCATTTGTAGATACTGTTCGATATGAATTAGACATCCTTTCAAAAATTGCTAGACAGAAAAACAAATTAGCTGCATTTGCAGAAACTGGATATGAAGCCGTTCCAGATGCAACCTGGTGGACAGAAACTTTATTACCCGCCATCAACGGTTTTGAACTTTCTTATGTATTGGTGTGGCGCAACGCAGGCTATGTCCCATCTATGAAAAAGATGCATTATTACGCACCATTTAAAGGGCAAATCTCTGAAAACGATTTCAAGAAATTTTACCAAACAGACCGCATCTTATTCGAAAAGAAAGTAGGCGCAAAGAAATTATATCAATTACATTAACGCACACATGAAACTACAACTTATAGATATTCTAATTCTAGTTGCTTACTTGCTTACCATGGTTCTCATAGGTTTTTATATGAGAAATAAAGCAAAGCAAGATAAAGAAAGCTACCTCATGGGCGGCAAAAAGCTGCCTTGGTATATGTTAGGGTTAAGCGATGCCAGCGATATGTTTGACATAAGCGGCACCATGTGGATGGTTGCACTTTGTTTTGTGTACGGTTTTAAAAGCATTTGGATTCCGTGGTTATGGCCTGTTTTCAATCAAGTTTTTATGATGATGTTCTTATCTAAGTGGTTAAGAAGATCAAATGCAACAACAGGTGCCGAATGGTTAAAAACAAGATTTGGGTTAACTGGTAAAGGGGTAAAAAGTTCACATATCATTGTTATTGCTTTCGCTTTAATTAGTTGTTTAGGTTTTTTAGCGTATGGTTTTGTAGGACTAGGCAAGTTTGTACAAGTTTTCATCCCATGGGAAATGGTAAAGGATTATGTTCCTTTTCATGTAACAGATAAGTATGTACCGCATTTCTACGGTATTGTATTTACACTCTTTGCCATGTTCTATTCTATTATCGGCGGTATGCACAGTATCGTTTTAGGCGATGCAATTAAATATCTAATCATGACGATTGCTTGTGTTGCTATTGGCATTATTGCGGTACAACACTTAAATGGACAAACCTTAAACGTACCAAAGGGATGGAATGACCCTTTCTTTAGCTGGAAGTTAAACCTAGATTGGAGTAAGATTGCCGCAGATGCGAATAAAAAGATTGCAGATGATGGCTTTAGTTTGTTCGGTATTTTCTTTATGATGATGTTGATGAAAGGCATTTTTGCCTCTCTTGCTGGTCCTGCACCAAATTACGATATGCAAAAAGTATTGAGTACACGTAGTCCTAAAGAAGCAAGTAAAATGACAGGATTTGTGAGTATTATTTTGTTGCCTATTCGTTATTCTATGATTACAGGACTAACTGTTTTAGCCTTGTTGTACTACAATCAATTGTACCTAAAAGGACCTGATGGGGTAACAGATTTCGAACGTATTCTTCCAGCAACAATTAATAACTTTTTACCAGTAGGTGTATTGGGCTTAGTGCTAACCGGATTACTTGGTGCGTTTATGGGCACTTTCAGCGGAACACTAAATGCCGCTCAGGCCTACATCGTCAATGATATTTATTTAAAATACATTAATCCAAATGCCCCTACTAAAAAGATCATGTCGATGAATTATATCGTGGGTATTGTTGTAGTGATTGTAGGTATATTCTTCGGGTTTTTAGCTAAAGACGTCAACAACATTCTACAATGGATAGTAGGTGGTTTATATGGTGGGTATGTTGCAGCAAATTGTTTAAAATGGTATTGGTGGCGCTTTAATGCCAACGGCTTTTTCTGGGGTATGGCGGTTGGCGTTGGCTCAGCTTTATTAATGCCGTACGTAACTACCGGATTACCTTTATACTGGTGGCCATTGCTTTTTGTATTGTCAATAATAGGGTGTTTAATTGGAACCTATACTGCGCCTCCAACAGATGAAAAAGTGTTAACATCATTTTATAAAACCGTAAGACCATGGGGTTTTTGGAAACCTATACATGCTATAGTAGTCGAAGAAGATCCCGCTTTTGAAGCCAATAAGAATTTTAAATTAGACATGTTTAATGTCGCACTAGGCATCCTGGCACAACTTTGCCTTACCATTTTCCCTATGTATTTAATAACAGGAATGTATAACCCTTTATGGATAACTATTGCTGTATTAGCCATCATCATTTTCATTTTAAAAAGAACGTGGTGGAACAGATTAGAAGATTAAGAAAACACGATCCTTTAAAAAACAAACTATACTAATGAAAACTACTTTCGAACAACGTATTGCCCAAATGGCTTTACATCAAGAAGAACTGATTAAAGTACCTAATAAAATGATTGAACCTGGAAATGGTGTATTCAATCGCTATAAAAATGCTGTTTTAACTGCTGCTCATGTCCCATTCAATTGGAAATATGACTTAAACCCACTAACTAATCCTAATTTAATAGAACGGTTTGGCATAAATGCAGTACTCAATGCTGGAGCTATTAAATGGAAAGACGGTTATGTTTTAGTCGCACGAGTAGAAGGCACCGATCGAAAATCTTTTTTCGCAGTAGCTGAAAGTCCTAACGGGATTGACAATTTTCGTTTCTGGGAGTATCCTTTAGTGATGCCAGAAACAGCTATTCCAGATACCAATGTTTATGATATTCGATTAGTTGACCATGAGGATGGGTGGGTATATGGATTATTTTGCACCGAACGAAGAGATCAATCAGCAAGCGAAGGAGATCAATCGGCGGCTATTGCACAATGCGGAATTGCCCGAACCAAAGATTTAGTAAAATGGGAACGTTTAGCCGATCTTAAAACACCCTCACCGCAGCAACGTAATGTTGTTTTGCATCCAGAGTTTGTACACGGAAAATATGCTTTTTATACACGTCCGCAAGATGGTTTTGTAGAAGCAGGGAATGGCGGCGGGATTGGCTTTGGTCTTTCTTCAACCATAGAAAATGCAACCATTACAGAAGAAATTGTGATCGATAAGAAAGTATACCATACTGTTTACGAAGCAAAAAATGGCCTTGGCCCTGCTCCCATCAAAACACCTCAAGGTTGGTTACATTTAGCGCATGGTGTACGAAATACAGCTGCGGGTCTACGCTATGTGTTGTATATGTTCATGACCGATTTGAACGACTTAACTAAAGTAACCCACAAACCTGCCGGTTATTTTTTAGCTCCAGAAGGTCAGGAACGTGTTGGCGATGTTTCAAATGTGGTTTTCAGCAATGGATGGATTGCAGATACCGATGGAACTGTATACATTTATTATGCTTCTTCAGACACACGTATGCATGTAGCTACCAGCACAATTCAACAACTTACAGATTATGTAATGAATAATCCAGCAGATGGTTTACGTTCTGCAGCATCAGTTGAAACAATGATCAACATTATCGATCAGAATAAAAGTTTAACAGATAAGCATGTACATTTGAATGGAGAATCTGCTCATTAGCATTAAATGAATTTACCCATACTAACCACATTTGCCAAAGAAGTTGAGCATGAATTACACGAGCTATTGCAGTGGTGGATAATCTATACCGTTGATGAAGAAAATGGTGGTTTTTATGGAAAGATTGACAATTACAATGTTTCAATTCCTCATGCCCCAAAGAGCTTAGTTTTAAATACCAGAATACTGTATACGTTTTCTTCAGCTTATCTGTCGACAAAAGAATCTGCTTATTTAAGTATGGCAAATAGAGCGTTCGAGTATTTGAACACACATTTTTTAGACACTAAAAACGGTGGTTTCTATTGGTCGGTAACCTATACTGGTGAACAATTAGATGGGAAAAAGCAAATTTACGGACAAGCTTTTGCTATTTATGCATTGGTTGAATATTATAAAATTACAGCAAACACGAAAGCCTTGTCATTAGCGCAAGGTACATTTGCATTGATAGAGAAATACAGTTTCGATCCTATTTATTTAGGGTATTTGGAAGCCTTTTCAATAGAGTGGAAATCGCAAGAAGATCTTCGCTTGAGCGATAAAGATCAGAATGAGCAAAAATCAATGAATACCCATTTGCATGTAATAGAAGCTTATGCAAACTTGTATACCGTTTGGCCAAATGACACGTTAAAAGCTGCAATTAGTAAATTGCTAGCTAATTTTAAGCAACATATTATTGATCAAAAAACACATCACCTACATTTATTTTTTACGGCCAACTGGGAAGTAAAATCCACTATCACCTCTTTTGGACACGACATTGAAGCAGCATGGCTATTACAAGAAGCTGCAGAAAGTATAGCTGATGAAACAGAAATTGAAATAGTTAAAACGATTGCCTTGCAGCTCAGTGAGGCTACAGAAAAAGGTTTAGCCAAAAATGGTGGCCTTTGGTATGAATACGATACGGCAACACAACATTGGATAAAGGAAATGCACTGGTGGCCACAAGCAGAAGCAATGGTTGGTTTTTTTAATGCCTTTCAATTAAACGGAGATGAAAAATACCTAAAGCATTCTCTACAAAGTTGGGAGTTTATTAAAAACTACCTTAAAGATATAAAGAATGGCGAATGGTATTGGGGTATAAACGATGATTATTCACTACTACAAGGTGAAGACAAAGCTGGCTTTTGGAAATGTCCTTATCATAATGGCAGAGCTTGCTTAGAAATCATGAAGCGCATTAAATTACACAGCAATCATTCCATTTAACTTTATTTTTTATACCGTCATCCCGTACTCGATACGGGATCGTAATGCGGCAGTATATGCACGTCTGTTTTAACTATTATACAGCATAGCAACCAACTCGTAATACAAAGAAAATGAATACGTTAAGATAAGAATACCTGAATATAGGTATTGATTGCTATTACTTTATAGAATAATTTAGTGTTCATCAAATTAATGCTCCATCATATGAAATCATTTAAAATAGTAACCCTAACTCTATTCAGCTGTTTTGTTTTAACCAACGTTTATGCACAACAAAGCGAAAGAGAAAAAGTGAAGGCTAAAGAAAAAGAATTGGACACCCTACCGTACAATCCACTTCCTTTAAAAAAGAAACTATTATCTCCTTACACATTCAATAGATTTTTAGCCGATACCTATGGATTTACCATTTTAGGAAGTCAAACCCCAGTTACTGGTTTAAAATTTGAAACCGTTAAACCCAGTATCACACTTTCTGGAAATTTAGTGAACAGCAAAAACAAAACGTTTATCCTTAACTTAGAAATTTCGGGCGGTGTAGTAGAGGATGTGGCTGATATTTTTTCTAGCAATAAACTTAATGGTTATGTAAAAGCTAGTTTAGGTTTTAACTTTTTAACCAAATACAATAGTGCAACCTTTCCTGGTAAGACAGATAAAAGTCCGGCAACGGCCGAAATGGGAAATAGGTTAAGTGATTTCGCTTTATTAGACAGCTTAAAAAGAATAAATTATTATACCCGAATTGCTGCTATTCATAAGGCATTAAATGATCAGCGGTTTTTTGACAGTCCGAACTTGGCTACCTTTTCCAAAATATATGCAGAAACTAAAAAAACTGATTTAGCAAACTACAATTTAACACAAGAAAAAGTACTGCTGCTTAAAGTGTTGGCTAGCTATGGTATTACACAACCAGATGTTAATCTTGCTTTAAAATCTTTTGTAGACCGCTGGAAAAATTTAGGAAAGAAAGATCCAGTAAATAATACTCCTCTTAGTGATACCATCACCACTTCCTACGGAATGCTATTTCAAAAAAATTATAGGGACGCACTTAAAACCATAGAGCTGGCAAAAGACTCATTATCGGATACAGAAATGAGAATGTTTAAGGACATTTACAATACAGTAAGTCTTAAATGGATAAACATTAGCCCAATTGTAGGTAATACGGCATTCCATTTATACGATGCTAGCTTAGGCAGCATTTCTTCTAGGCATAGCTTAACATTAGACTTAAAGATGTCTTTCAATTACCTCTTTAAATACCAGAAAAACCCTGGGAGATTTATTTTCGTTTCTGGTGGCATTACCCCAAAAAGAACCAACTCCTTAGCAGATATTGATAAGTTTAGCTATAAGACTTCAGAGCAAATTATTAAGATAGGTAATGAGACTATAACAGATGAGACAACAGGTGTTGCGTATAGAGGAAATTACTTAAACGGTTTTGGACTTGATGTTTTCTTAGAAGCCTATTTTTGTTTGGCTAAATCTAAATTCGTACCAGGTTTATATACGAAAATTAGTTATGCGTATGGAGAACCATGGGTTAATGACCATCAATTTCCAGCAGAATTAGGAATCATCTATAATTTACCTTCAAGTGATAAGGATAGTAAGAATTTACTTTCTATTATTCCTTATGTAAGTTGGACTAACCTCAATAAATCGGTACACTATGCTACAAGAACCAATGAATCGCTTCATTCTAAATTTGCAGTTGGCTTAAAGGTGGGTGTACCAATCAATATTGGCAAATAGATAAAGTCAACAGGCGATATGAATGCTGATTCTGATGAACTCTAGCAAGTTGGACGCTTGAGCTAGATGGGTTTCGACAGAAGATATCGCTAAGAAATTGTTTGCCTAAGTCGGGCTTTCTAAAGCTATTTAAAAGATCTAACTCTTAATCTTAGCGATTGGCTTTTTTCGTCTGTGTTTTTTGGTTTTTCCCAATAGGAAAAGGGCTTTGCGTAACGGGAAATGTCTTTTGCATGATAGGAAAAGCCCTTTGGGTAACGAGAAATATCCTTTGCGTGATGGGAAATGCTCTTTGCGTGATGAGAAAAGCCCTTTGCGTGACGGAAAAAGTCCTTTGCGTGATAGGAAAAGTCCTTTGCATACTAGGAAATATCCTTTGCATGATGGGAGATGGGCATTTCTCATTAAGAAAAACTCCTTAACATCCATTTTTTAAAGTCAGCATTTTCCCGCTGACTAACATCAACTTCTAAATTTAAGGGAGACTTCAATTTAATTGTTGTCTTTCTAGAATTAACAACATTCACTTTGTTAATGACAGCCCTATTCACAATAAAAGAACGTTTTATCATATAAAATTGGCTTCTAGGTAAATAGTTGATACTTTTAATTAAAGTATCATTCCAGATAATTTTTTCTCCTTGTAAATTATAGGCGAAACAGTTTTTATCTTCAATAAAAACACAGGCGATTTGCGTAAAAGTTTCTTTCGCAATTGGTTCATTTACATAATTTTCTAAAAGTGCTTTAGGTATGCTTTTTTGTTTGCTGAGTATATGCCAGTGGTAAAATAAATATGCATTTAATATAATGAGCATGAACACAATTTGTTGCAAATACCTACTAAAATAAACAGTATTCAAAATGTTAATTTCATAGTAAGCAAAATATAGTGTTGCCAATATAATTGCTGGTAAAATCGGGAAAAGCACTCCGCCTAACAACTGTCTAGGCATTCTTATTTTATAACTTCTGCCCCAAGGATAATAATAATCTAAAAGGCTGGTAATTCTAAAAACTACTGAAATTAATATATAAGCCATTACAGCATTAATTAATAATGCACTATAATAATATGGATTTGTAAAAATAACTGCATACGTATGTTTTTCTTCATAGACAATAAGCAAGTGCGAAGACAAAAATGCAAATGGTAATTTTATAACATAGTTAGGGTATTTAACTGCGCCAGCAGCTCTATACCAAGGTGATTTCTTCATGTTAGCTGTATAAAAGGTAGATGTAAAAGATTAGTAAAATCGATAATTTAGATTTAGACGTTTAAAAAATCTGAAGCATTGCCTAAAAATTAAGCAAATAGCTATACCAATATATAAAAGTTTTTGGAAGCGTTTAAAACAAGTACAATCGCGAAAGGATTAGCATTAGGCAGGAAATAATATTAAAAATTAATTAAGGCAAACCATTCTAATCTGTAAATAAGATTAACTATTAGTTATTTAATTATTGTGAAACATCAGTTATCAAAAATAATGACATCGTTCAGCAAGAAATCTTATTTCTATTTTAAAAAATTTTGATGTTGATTTTAATTTAATGGCTTACTATTAACCTAATTTACAATGAAAAAATTTCCATTTACCAACGCGGGCTTTCTGGCCTTGCAACATGACCTCTATAGTTTAAGTGATGAGGTTTTAAAAATCGAAGCCGATTTAGTTCTTAATTGTTTTGACTATTGGATGGATAATCACTTTGAGCTAAGCAATAATCAATTGTCTTATCTTAAAGCCATAGATGCAAGAGCAAAACCACTACTAATTTTTAACACCAGTTTTGCTATCGAAAATAGATTGCCTATTATTCTGAATAAAGCTAGAAATAGCAATGACAGTGAACAAGGAAAAATAATTTGGCATAAAAGTACATTAAGCGCAAGTTCTGGAGGACATAGTGGATACAAAGCAAGTGGCATATTAGAAATAAATATTGCTTACCAACTTGTAGAAATTCATCAACCCGTTTTTGCTAAACTGTTCTAATTATTAACAATGTGATTTAATTCCCTTGACTTCGTTCGTGTGAAGCAAGGGAATTTTTCATTTTAAGCATTCTTACTCAAAAATTTTTCCCTTCTTATATTGAAAACAAAGCAGGTGGCTATCAACTTTTACTATTAACCAATAGACCACCCACTTTGTCTAAATCAAATGTACTAAAAAGCAATTGACTAAACAAATATGATTAGTTTTTCAATTCTATAATTGACGCAGTTCAGATTATCTTTGCGTGTCGCATTTCACCCCACAGATTGTCTTTTTTATAGCGCCATTACTTTTCGTCTTCTTGATACCTTAGCTTAACTAAAAATTAAATCAGATGAAAAAAGAAAAAACAATTTTTTGGATCTCAACTACCATTATCTTTTTAATGGAAGGTGTTATGCCAGCTTTGACCTCACAAACTGAATTGGCAAAAGAGGGAATTAGACATTTAGGCTATCCTGAATATTTTGGAAATGCCTTAGTGGTTTTTAAAGTTTTGGGCACCTTAATTTTAATGATTCCTAAAGTGCCAAATCGTTTTAAAGAATGGGCATATGCAGGATTTGGGTTCGATTTCATATTTGCGAGCATTAGTCACGGCGCAGTAGATGGTATTAATTTTCAAACATTTTTTCCATTAATATTCTTGGGTATTTTAGCCATTTCTTACGTGTATTATCATAAATTAAATACCGCTTCTATTACATAATTAATGTTTTCTGCAGGTTTTAAGCATGAGAAAGTTTGCCACAATCGGTAAAAACCTCCTTTGCAAAGACTAGTTTCTTTAAAAAAAAGCTTCCCGAAATTCGGGAAGCTTTTTTAGTTTGTTCAAAATGCATCAAACACTTAAAACCCTAAACTATTCAACGCTTTATCAACCAATAAACCATCAACAGCTTTTAAAGTAAATGTTACTTTACGTTTTGCTTTTAATTTAATTACAAACAAATCTGTGTTTCCTTTTAGGGTTTGTTTATCGCCTATGTTTACGAATGTTGGATATAGTGCTTTTTTACCATTGGTATGTAATCTATCATAGGTTAGGTTTTCCATATCCTTAACGGCTAATGGCTGTACACTTATAAATTCAAAGTCTTGCGGATTGTAAGGCAAACCAAAACTCAATGCGTTTACGCTGTTTAAACTTACTCCTTTTACGGTTATTTCTACTGTTTCACCTTCATTATAGCTTGATTTTTGAGTAGTTAAGGTGATACTTCCTGCCAGTTTTTCATTTCTATCTATTTCTACACCACCATCTAATTGTACAGCTACATTTGAAATATCATAGGCATCTATCAAATCGTTTTTGTTAATATCACCGTTGCTAATATAGCCGTCAAAATCTCCATCACCTTTGCGCAAACCAGTGTAATTGGTGTATGATGTGATATCATTTCCATCAATTAATTTATCGTTATTAATATCGCCTGGAATAAAACTCTCTGTTCCGGGCACTTTAAACACGTATAATTCTCTACCCGATCCAAAACCACCTACACCATCAGTAACTGCAATTTTAATGTAACGTATAGTGGGGTGATTAACAAAACTGAATGTTTTTGTATCGCCATTCCTTGCCCAATCAAATTTACCAGCTTCCGTCCAATTCGTTTTATTGTTACTGTAATAAATGGTTCCTTTTAGCAAAACACCATTGCCGCCACCTGTGCGTGGCAAATAGTTTAATTTTTCTACTTGATTAGTACTTTTTAAATCGATAACCATATCAAAAGGCAATGAATTTTGCCCCCATTTGGTATGCCAGCCATTGTCTTCATCAAAATCAAATAACTTGTTAATTCCTGCTCCGCCTTGATTTTCGGCTGTGGTTTCTCCTTTAATTCCTTTAATTGCAAATTGTAGTGGATTTACGGTTGTGGTAGCTTTAATATCTACCCAATTAGAATAGCCATCTTTATTAACCGCTCTTAATTTGAATGTATAAGGAGTTTCTGGTTTTAAGCCGTCGAATAAAAATGTAGTATCCCTAATAGTGGTATACACCATATTATTAAAATCAATTTCATAAAAATCTGCATTACTTACTGCTTTCCAAGATGGTTTTAAAGTAAAAGCTGCTGTATTGCTTTTTGAAACTTGCGCTAATGTTGGTGCTGTTAATGTGCCAGATGAAATACGGCTTTTATCTACTGGTGCGAAAACAATACCTTTTATTTGGACCGCAATTGTATTTTTGCTGATATCTGTTGATGCTAATTTTACCAAGAGCTGTGGATTTTTAGTCATGGCTACTTTTTCGAATTCGCTGCCTTTGGTTGCAAATCGATTTAAGTTTGGTGTGGCATCGTAAAAATATCCATTTTGTAAGTTCGCAAATTCATCAGCAGATTTTGCAGCTACTAATTTTACACTTTTACCACCAACGGTTGCCGCAACTTTTTGAGGTTGCTCTGTTACATTTACGATTAACGAAGTTGATTTCTCTTTTACGAAACCATCAAAATAACCCAGTGTTGGGTCGATGGTTATAGTAGCATTGTTTTTTTCTACCGATGATGTAATTAAGGTAGTTGCGCCTTTGCCTAATTTGTAGGCTTCAGTTTTTCCATCATCATCGTAAGCTGTAAAAGAGCTAGTGCCAGATGGATAAATCTCATAACTACGTGCTCCGTTATTAATTTCAGAAACATTGTTATTTGCATTTACCATTGGGATAATTGCTCCACTTTTTACGAAAACTGGTAGTTTCCAAATTGGCGCATTAAAGCTATTGATAACCGTGTTTCCCGTGTATTTTTCTCCTGAAAAGTAATCTATCCAAGTTCCTTCTGGCAAGTAGATATTATTACGGATGTCATTTCCCTTTTCATCTGCTTGTGTAGCTTGATAAATTGGTGCCACTAAAAAATTAGGTCCGTATAAATATTCATATTGCGTCGCAGTGCCTAATGTAAAGGCATTAGGATTAGTTAAAAACACTGCTCTAATAATTGGCAAACCATTTACTGCTTCTTTTGCAATGCTGTAACTATAGGGTAATAACTCAGACTTAAGTTTTAAATAATTACGATTAATTGAGGCAGCTGGTTCTCCTTGTGCGTGTGGATATTTTTGACTTGAGCCCCAACCATCCATATTTAATTGCATTGGTGTAAATGTTTTCCATTGGAAATCTCTAATGTTTACAGGTACATTTTTACCACCAAAAATACCGTCCATATCTGATGTGATATTAGGTTGACCAGATAAACCTGAACCTATATAGGTTGGAATGTGAAAACGAATATATTCCCATGCACCACCGGTTTGATCACCAGACCAAATTGTTGCATAACGTTGTGTGCCTGCCCAACCATCTAATGAGATAATAAATGGTCGACTATCATTTCCATAATACGGAATGGTTTGACCAACATCTGCTACTCCATTTAACCCAAAAGAATATCCTGCACCAACCCATGCCACATCAGTTTTAAGGACTCTTACGCCAGCATCTCTTACTTCTTTTAAAATATCGCGTTGTAATAAAGGACTAACCTCTGATTTTGGATGTAAATCTGACTGTGTCCATAAACCAATTTCTACGCCATTTTTGCGAGCATAATCGCCAAAACTTTTAAGGTTTTGAATGTTACCATCTAAGGTTTGTGTTTGACCATAACCAGCACCGTAACCATCATTTGGTAAAATCCAGCCTAATGGCATATCGTGATTTTTGTATCTGTCTATTACACCACGGGCAGAGAATTGATAATTATTTTTTTCGCCATTCAGTGATTCTTTAATTCCTCCGTTGTCTTTTTGGCTTTCTTTATAGCTTTTACCATCTTCAAATAAAATTCCTGTCGGATCTTCTTTCCAATAATCACGATTAAAAGCGTTTAAATGCCCTTCGTAAAATCCGAATTTAGGCAACAGTACTGGGTTCCCAGTTAATTGATAAAAATCATTTAATAAAGGTACAGCACCATCACCCACCATGAAAAATAAATCCAAATAATCTGTTTCATGAAAAAGTTTAACAGTTCCTTTGGTCTTTGCACCATAATCATATCTACCTTGTTTAAAAGTGTACCACATTATACCATATCCTTTAGTACTCCAATAATAAGGCGTTGGGGAAGCTACACCACCATCAGTCCAACTATTTTGATTTTCTATAGCAATTGATTTTCCTTTATGCGAAAAACGGCCATTTTGTACGCCTCCACCATAAAAGTATTCGTCTGGGTTTTCCTTTAAAGTAAGTGTAACTCTATTTTTTTCGAACTGAATAGGTTCTGTCTCTTCTGCCACTACAGCTTGAGTTTGTGTATTTATTACTTTAAATAGGTTTGTATTTTTATCCAGTAAGAGCGTAATTTTTGCTGTTGAGATAAAAATTTGCCCACTCTCATCTTTTAAAGTAAGTTTTGAAACTGGCTTACGTGGATTATTTACTAAAATTTGTGCAGCTGGTTTAGCTTCTGGATTTCTAATTACACCACCGTTATTATCTTGAAACATTCTGAAAATATTCTCTCCATAAAAATCTACGGTTAAGCGTTTATTATCGTCGTAGAGAATTTCAACAGTTGTTGGATTGATAATTTTTGCTTCGGTAATTTTAGAACCATCTCTGAATGCTGATATGGAATTTGATGTTGGGATTGCTTGTACATCTTCTTTAGATAGCAGCAGCATAATTATAGAAGTTGCCGTTAAAGTGGCAACCCTAAAAATGGTTTTACTAAGTTTTAGGTTCATGATTAATATTTGGTATTTGTGTGTTTTGGTTGACTGAATGATGGTATCAAGTTGGCTAATGTAAGCAACATGATTGTTTTTTAAAGCAAATTTCACACATTAAAATGCGTCTAATTATAGTTTAAACACAATAAATGACGAATCAAGCAATCTCAAACGTTTGTGTAAGATTTGTAAAATCTTAACATACATCAATGAAACTTTCACGATTTATTAAATACCTTTACAAAAACTTAAAAAAATTAATAATGAAATTAAAAATCACTTCAATCTTATTACTAGCAGTTATAGCTGGCTTTTCATTAATTGCTTTTACAGCAAAAGATGATGTTTATAAAGTAGACCTTACTAAATCTAGCATCACATGGGAAGGTAAAAAATTTGCAGGTTCTCATAATGGTACTGTAGATTTAACTTCTGGTAACTTAAATTTTAACGGCAAAAAATTAACAGGTGGTGGCTTTATTGCAAACATGACTACAATAAAAGATGCTGATAAAAATGGTGGCTTAGAAAAACACTTAAAAGCAGATGACTTTTTTGGGGCTGATAAATTTCCTGCTGCAAACTTTGTGATTAAAAAGGTAGAGGGAAATGGTGCTAATGTAAATATCACTGGAGATTTAACTATTAAATCCGTTACTAATTCTATTACATTCCCTGCTACTGTAGTTTGGAATGCAGATAAATCAGTTACTGCAACTGCAGATAAAATTGTAATTGACAGAACTAAATATGGTATCCAATTTAAGTCTAAATCAGTTTTCTCTAATATTGGTGATAATTTTATTTATGACGAATTCACTATAGCTGTAAAATTAGTTGCTAAAAAATAATTCGAATAACTAGATGAAAAGACCCAATGGAAACGTTGGGTCTTTTTATTTATAGCTATTGTTATTTCGATTTCCAATATATACCTTTAACCATGTAAAGAAACGCTTTTTTACAGTACACTGAGGAGCTAAATGTTAGACACTAAGATCAATTTATTGGTTATAGATGACGATGATATTAATATTTTTATCATCAAAAAAATTGTAGAAAAGACGGGATATGCTATTAATATGGTATCCAAAAATAATGGGCAGCAAGCCATTGATTATTTAAATGATGTTATTTCGGCGAATCAGCCCTTACCTCATCTTATTTTAATAGATATCAATATGCCAGTTATGAATGGATGGGAGTTTGTAGAAGCATATCAAGCTTTAGGTATTGAACAACGTGTAGATTTATATATTCTCTCTTCTTCGGTATATGAGAATGATATCGAAAAAACCAAAAGTTATAGCACGGTAAAAGGCTTTATTTCAAAACCACTTTCTATAGAGCGTTTAAAAGAATTAATAAAAGAGCTTGAATACTAAACTATTTTAAAGCGATCTTCTGTTAATTCGATAAAAGCTTGAGTTTTTGTTTTAGAATGATAAAACAAACACTTCCAATTTTCAGCAGCAGCTTTTTGTCCGAATTCTTCTCTGAGTTCCATTGCTTTTCGTCCATCAAAATCATATTTGGCGATGAATTTCCTTAACAATTCTTCAGGTTCTGGTAAAACATCACCGCCAAAAAACACTTTATCCTCCCCATCATCTATTAAAAAAACTTGGTGATATGGACAGTGAGCCCCAGTTAATTCGTAGCTAATCTCATCTGTCAATTTACCTGAGCCTTCTACAAACTTCAGTTGGGCGTTACGCTGCAAAAAATCAAATATTTCTGTATGATAAGAAGATGATGTGCTTGTAAATGCAGTTTCCCACTCTCCTCTTTGTATTACATAAGTAGCATCTGGGAAACTAAGTTCCATTTTATCATTTAAGTGATGAACCATACCACCAGAATGATCGAAATGCAAATGTGACATTAATACCATAGTAACATCTTCTGGCTTAAAACCTGCTTTTTTAATGTTTTCATGTAAATGTAACTTTCCATCAGCATTGCTATAACCTAAACCTGTATCAAATAAAATCAACTCGTTTTCAAGTTTCACCAAAAATGGTTGTACATGAATAAATAACGATGCAGGCCTATCTTTTGGATTATCTTTGGTGGGATCGAACGGTAGAAATTTCTTGGTAATATCAACTGAATAAGAACCTTCGTGTAATGTGTGTACTTGCAAAGACATGGGTTGTTTTTTGGAAAGAAATTAAATGATATATTTACGAGCGATAGGACAAATATATGGAACCTAGATGAACTTACAGTCATAGGGATTATCGAATAATAAGAAGAACTAGATGGAAAAAAGATGGGCTCAGATAGACCAATGTGATGTAGAAACGTGTAAAACACTTGCCCAAGAGTTAAATATAGACTACTCTTTAGCTCAATTATTAGTTCAAAGAGGCATTTCGAATTTTGAGGATGCTCGTTACTTTTTTAGACCTACACTTACGCAGTTACATGATCCTTTTTTAATGAAGGATATGGAAAAAGCTATTGTAAGAATTACATCGGCTTTGCAAAATAATGAAAGGATATTAGTTTATGGTGATTATGATGTAGATGGAACTACTTCAGTTGCGTTAACTTACAGTTTCTTTAGTCAGTTTACTAGTGAAATTGCATACTATATTCCCGACAGGCATTTAGAGGGTTATGGGATTTCTACTAGAGGTATTGATTTTGCTAAAGAGAACGGTTTTACGTTAATTATTGCTTTAGATTGCGGGATTAGATCAGTTGATAAAATTGCCTATGCAAATTCTTTGGGTGTTGATTTTATTATTTGCGATCACCATTTACCAGGAGAAGAATTGCCAAATGCAATTGCCGTACTGGATCCCAAACGAGCTGATTGCGATTATCCTTTTAAAGAATTATCTGGCTGTGGAATTGGTTTTAAATTGGCACAAGCCTATTCTCAAGCAAACGATTTACCCGACCAAAATTATGAGCAATATTTAGATTTATGCATGGTAAGTATTGCTGCAGATATTGTTCCCATTGTTGATGAAAATAGGGTAATGGCTCATTATGGATTGATAAAATTAAATGAAAATCCTTGCTGTGGTTTAAAAGCTTTAATGCAAATTGCTGGTAAAAACGATAGCTATTCTATTACAGATGTTGTATTTTTATTAGCACCACGAATTAATGCTGCAGGCCGTATGGGCGATGCAAAAGACGCTGTGAAGGTTTTACTAAGTGATGAGACTGTATTGGCTGATGAGCAAAGTCTATTTATCAATTCGCAAAATACAGAACGCAAATCTTTTGATCAGAATATTACCTTAGAAGCACTAGCAATTATTGAAGAAAGCGAATTGTTGATCAATAGAAAGACTACTGTAGTTTATCAGCAGAACTGGAATAAGGGTGTAATTGGTATTGTTGCATCTCGTTTAACCGAAAAATATTACCGACCAACTATTGTATTAACAGAATCTAATGGCAACTATACAGGTTCTGCCCGTTCTGTTGTAGGTTACGATTTATATGAGGCATTGCTTTCTTGTAGTGATTTATTAGAACAATTTGGTGGTCATAAGTATGCTGCTGGCTTAACCATTAAACCTGAAAACTTAATTCCATTCTCTGAAAAATTTGAAAGTGTAGTTGCCTCGACAATTAGTCCTAATCTGCTCATTCCTGAAATAAAAATTGACTGCGAAATTAATTTAAACCAAATTGACGCTAAATATTATCGCATATTAAGTCAGATGGCACCATTTGGGCCTCAAAATATGTCTCCAGTATTTGTAAGCAAAGGCGTTAATCTGGTTGGTCCAGCGCAAATTGTTGGCACAAATCATTTAAAGTTGAGCATAAAACAACAAAATTCAGCTATTTTTGAAGGCATCGCTTTTGGTTTAGGAGAATTTGAAGCTAAATTAGAACCGAATAAAACCTTTTCTGTATGTTATACAATTGAAGAAAATGTTTGGAAAGATAAAAAGCGCTTGCAGCTAAATATAAAAGGAATAAAGATAGAAGGTTGAAAGTTAAAAGTTGTGAATTAAAAGACTAAAGCAGCCAAAAAACTAACTACCCCAAAAACTAAAATATAAATGATTTTAAGAGCCGAAAATCTAGTTAAAAAATATAAGCAACGTACAGTTGTAAACCATGTATCTTTTGAAGTAAGTCAGGGAGAGATCGTAGGTTTATTAGGACCGAATGGTGCTGGAAAAACGACTTCTTTTTACATGATTGTTGGTTTAATTAAACCAAATGAAGGCACTATTTTACTTGAGGGTTTAGATATTACGAAAGACCCAATGTACCGAAGAGCGCAAAAAGGAATTGGTTATTTGGCACAAGAAGCTAGTGTATTTAGGAAATTAACGGTTGAAGACAATATTATGGCCATTTTAGAGATGACCAGTCTAAATAAAGAAGAAAGACACGAAAAACTAGAAGAATTAATTAACGAATTTAGTTTACATAAAGTAAGAAAAAATCGTGGCGATTTACTTTCTGGAGGCGAACGTCGTAGAACGGAAATTGCTCGTGCTTTGGCGGCCAACCCTAACTTCATTTTATTGGATGAGCCTTTTGCAGGAGTTGATCCAATTGCTGTTGAAGAAATACAAACGATTGTAGCCAAATTGAAGAAAAAGAACATAGGAATCCTGATTACAGATCATAATGTGCAAGAAACATTATCTATTACAGATAGAGCTTATTTGCTTTTTGAAGGAAAGATTTTAGAATCTGGCACACCCGAAGTACTAGCCGCTAATGAAATGGTTCGGAAAGTATATTTAGGCTCAAATTTTGTACTGCGTAGAAAAAATTTATAATCTTAGGATCTCACATGGCAATTGTAAATTCTATTTTTACGTGGTATATGAAAAAGCGCATTCACCAGATTGAGCTTTTTAAAAAGTATCCATTAGATGTACAAGAAGAGTGGTTACACACTTTAATTTCTAGCGCTCAAAATACAGAATGGGGTAAGTTATACGATTATAAATCTATTCTAACGATTGGTCAGTTTAAGGAACGTGTACCTATCCAAAATTATGACACTTTAAAACCTTACATCGAGCGCATGCTCAAAGGTGAACAAAATATCCTCTGGCCATCAGAGATTAAATGGTTTGCTAAGTCATCTGGCACTACTAGCGATAGAAGCAAATTTATTCCAGTATCTGAAGAAGCGCTAGAAGAATGTCATTACAAAGGCGGAAAAGATATGATTTCCATCTACTGTAATAATCGCCCAAATACTCAAATGTTTACAGGTAAAGGCTTAGTTTTAGGAGGAAGTCATCAAATTAATCAGCTTTGCGAAGATATCCATTATGGAGATTTATCGGCTGTGCTCATAAAAAATTTACCGATGTGGGCAGAGTATTATAGAACGCCTGATATTTCTATTGCGTTAATGGATAATTACGAAGATAAAATGGATAAAATGGCCGAAGCCACCATTAAAGAAAACGTAACTAGCATTTCTGGTGTACCAACATGGACAATCGTTTTAGCAAAAAAAGTATTAGAATTAACTGGCAAAAAGAATCTATTAGAAGTTTGGCCAAACCTAGAACTCTATTTTCATGGTGCAGTAAATTTTACTCCTTATCGTGAACAGTTTAAAGAGTTAATTCCTTCTAAGGATATGTATTATTTGGAAACGTATAATGCTTCTGAAGGTTTTTTCGGCATACAAGATCAGGATGATTCTGAAGAACTATTACTTATGCTCGATTATGGTATATTTTATGAATTTCTTCCTTTAGAAAATATTGAAGACGAAAACCCAAAAACCTTAACATTAGAACAAGTAGAACTCCATAAAAACTACGCTATTATTATTACTACCAATGCAGGTTTATGGCGATATTTAATTGGAGATACTATACAATTTACTTCTATCTCTCCTTTCAGAATTAAAATTACAGGTCGTACAAAACACTTTATTAATGCATTTGGTGAAGAAGTAATTATTGACAATGCAGAAAATGCACTAACGAAAGCTTGCAATGAAACTGGAGCAAAAGTTAAAGATTATACAGCTTGTCCTATTTATTTTAATGGCGAAGATGTTGGTGGTCACGAATGGATTATTGAATTTGAAACACAACCTAGAGATTTCGAAAAGTTTATAGACATTTTAGATCAAACATTACGTGAAGTAAATTCAGATTATGACGCAAAACGCTTTAAAGACATGGCATTGCGTCGCCCAAAAGTACATAATGCTCCTACAGATACTTTTTACAAATGGCTTAAGGCAGTTGGGAAATTAGGTGGCCAACACAAAGTTCCTCGCTTAGCAAATGAGCGCAAGTATGTAGATGAAATATTAAAAATGCTTTAATTAGGTATGCTTATTGTAGCTATAATACAAAAGAATAGCTATGGATTTAAATAAACTCACCAGCAGGTTTAATATCTTAAAAAAAAGTGCAAAACAAATTCTATTAGATAAAAATAGTACGCTTAAAAAAGTACAAGAAGGTTTAAAAAAAGCCAATAAGCATAAAGGAACTTTAACAAATATCTGGGATCAGTTAGTTTTACTGTTTGAGGTTGCAAAAGCTTATGCGAATGGAAGTTATACGACTATTCCAAAAAGATCAATCATTGCAATTGTTGCCTGTTTATTGTATTTCATTTCGCCATTAGATCTTATTCCAGATTTTATTACGGGGTTGGGGTTTGTGGATGATGCGCTTATTTTAAGTTTTGTGTATAAACAAGTTGCTAAAGATTTGGAAAAATATTTAAGTTGGAAAGCAGCTCAACGTAAAATCATTAATATTTAAGCTATTCAATGTTTTAGTTTAAGTTTTCTTATTTGGAATTAAAGTTTTTTTAGCTAAATTTAAGTAGCTAATAAACAAACAATTATGAAAACTGTACAGCAAATTCTTAATACCAAACCTGTTCAAATTTATAGTGTGCTTCCTACAACTTCAGTTTTAGATGCGCTAAAAATAATGACAGATAAAAATATTAGTGCATTATTGATCATGGAAGACGTTACCTTGTTAGGTATTTTTACAGAACGAGATTATGCGAGGAAAATTATTTTACATGGCAAATCCTCAAAAGATACATTGATTAACGATGCAATGACTACTGCTCCAATTACAGTAAATCCTGCCGATAGCATAGAGCTGTGCATGCAAATAATGACGGATAAACACATTAGGCATTTACCCGTTATTGAAGCAGAAAAAGTAGCTGGAATGGTTTCTATTGGTGACGTAGTAAAATTTATTATCGCCGATCAAAAACAGACCATTTCTCAATTAGAAAGCTACATTAATAGCTAATTTTTGTTAGTTATTTTGTTTTTAAGGGTCAATACCTAAAAACTAATTATCTAAATAACAAACCAACTAGTCTTTCCATCTCCACTCGCCAGCAATTTTAAGTGGTTCTTTTAAATTCTGACTTTCTAAAAATGCTTCTAAATCTTTTTCATTCTGTTTGCTAACAGGAATTTTTGGCGTATTTGCTAAAGCGTAAGTAAGCATAGCTGAATAACGCACAGTATTTTTTAACTCTTGCTCGTCAACTAATTTAAACACATCTCCATCAGAATGATAATAAGGACCAGAATTATTTGGTAATCTGCCTCCTGCCCCACCGCCAGTTGGTATTCCTTCCAACATAAACGGCTGATGATCGCTATGTAAACCAGCACCAGCTTGAAATAAGTTTTTAAAATTTGTATCAATCTGAGCTACCTCAGCACCCCAGCTTTTAAACAATGGCTCCATTTCTTTTCTCGAAGTTGAAAACCCTTTTGGATCATTGGTCATATCATAGTTCAACATAAAGCTAACTTTATCTAAAGAACCATTTTGCTTAGCTTGTGCAATGTAAGCCTTTGAACCTAGCAAACCTTGCTCTTCGCCCATAAATAAAACAAACTCAACTGTTCTTTTGGTTTTAAGATTTAACTTCTTAAATGTACGAGCCATATCAATTACAGAAAAAGATCCAATTCCATTATCAATAGCGCCTGTAGCTAAATCCCAACTATCTAAGTGACCACCAACAACAATTTTTTCGTTAGGCAATTCATTTCCTTTAAAAGTAGCAACTACATTACGAGCTTTAATCACTCCTGAAAAATTAGTCATTTCAATTGAAGCTATTTGATTAACAGTTTTCAATTTTTCCTTTAGTGCCATTCCATTCTCCAAGCCAATACATACTGCAGGAATGGGAATTAATTTACCAGTTACCGAAGCTGTACCTGTTAATAAAACTCCATCCTTTACTGTATTAATGATAATCACACCAACTGCACCATATTTTGTTGCAATAGCTGTTTTCTCAGAACGATGAAGTGAAGCAGTTCCCTTTGGAGATCCAGGTAATACCCCTAAGTAGATTAAAGCAATTTTACCTTTCACTTTATCTCCTAAAGATTGATAATCTGCTTCCAACCCATTGCCCACATCAATAATATCCGAAGTCACTTTTGCAGATACTGGTGAATGCGCTAATGTTACAGCCTTCATTGGTAATAACTCATTAGCAGAATTGCCTATTTTAACAGCAAGTGTTCTTCTATCCCAACTTTCTACCTCAAAAGGTTGATATTTAACATCACATCCATAAGATTTCAATAAATTATAAGCATATTCTTCAGCTTTTGCGCCATTTGCAGAACCTGTTAAACGATGACCAATAGTTATTGAAGCATCCTTTAACGTGCTATAAGCTTTTGAATTATTTTGTACTTCGGTATTAATCTGTTTAAAAACAGGTTCGAAATTATCCTGCGCACTTGCGGATAAACATAAGCTTGTTAGTGCTACTAAAAAGAAATTCTTCATCAATCTAATTTTTTGATGAAATTAAGGTTTTTAAGTGGAAGATAAAGTATTGCTTATAAAATTTTAGAATTAAAAAAGGGCCCAGCGTTTTTCATTGCCAGACCCTATCCTCTCTACTTGTTAATCAGGAAACTCCTTTCCTAAAATCTTAATATCTATTCAGCTAAAGGTTCAGTTTGGCATAACTGGCTATAACTGCATTTAATTGTAAAAATTCGAAATTGTAATGATTTAGAATTAACATTTCAAAAGTACTTAGTCTATTTTCTTTAAAAAATCGTCTTTTGAGGGATGGCATATGAAGACAATCATTACTGATTATATATCAATATTTGAGGAATTAATTTAAAAGAAACAAGATATAGGGTGTTTTTCCTTCAATCTTAAAAATTACTGGATAATGCAAAACAAAAAAACTCACCTAAATAGATGAGTTTAAAAATTTATAAATTCGTTTTGAATAAATTAATCAGCATGAACTCGTTTCCGTTTTGGAAAAACTAATGAAGCAACTACACTTGCTGTTAAAATAAAGAGTATGATTAATAAAGAATGTTCGGTAGTAAAGCCCCAAGCTTTTAAATAATCGTGAGCAAGCATTTTTATACCAATAAACGTTAATAGCACTGCTAAACCAGTTTTAAGATAATGGAATTTATGAATAATATTGATCAATAAAAAGAACATTGATCTTAAGCCCATAATAGCAAAGATATTGGAGAAGAACACGATATAAGCATCTTTAGTCACCGCAAAAATTGCAGGTATCGAGTCTACTGCAAAGATTAGATCTGTAAATTCAACAATTAATAGCACTAAAAATAAAGGTGTTAATAATGTTTTTCCATTTATTTTATGGAAGAAATTATTTCCTTCATAACGTGGATGAATTGAAAAAAATCTCGAAGCAAATTTAACTACTGGATGTTTTTCAGTATCAATCTTATCATCGCCCTCTTTCGAAAAAAACATCCGTATACCCGTAAATATTAAGAATGCTCCAAATACATATAATATCCAAGAGAATTTAGTAATTAAGGCTGCACCTACAAAAATGAAGATGAAACGCATTACGATTGCTCCCAAAATACCCCAAAATAAAACACGGTGATAATATTTTTCAGGAACTGCAAAGGCTGAAAAAATAAGTACAATTACAAATATATTATCAACAGAAAGTGCATACTCAATTACATAACCCGTTAAAAACTCTATACCCAGATTTTGCTTATATATTTTCAAGCTCTCTTCAAAGTTTCCAGGTATTAATGTAATCTGATGCTGATGTGCTTTTACAATTTGCTCCAGCTTTGCATAATTATGAATGCCATGTAGCTCTTGCCCTTCTAAAATCAATAAAAAGTAAAAACCCAATGCCAGCATTACCATGATAAAACTCATGATACCTGCTTGCTTTAAGCTAATGATATGATCTTTTTTACTGAATAAGCCTAAGTCTAAAGCTAGAATCAGCACTATGAAGACTAAGAAACCACCAATGAATAATAATTCGTTCGACATTATTTTTTACGTTCCGTTGTATACCTTACTAATTGTTCTAAACCTGTTCTTGCATCACTTTCCTCAAATTGATATAAAATATCAAAAGCTTCTTGCTGGTAGGTTAACATTTTTTCATTCGCATAATGCACACCATCCTTACTATTTACAAAATCAATTACCTCTTGTATCTTTTTAGGATCATCTTGGTGGTTCTTAACCAAGTTTATTATTCTTTTGCGTTCTGCCTTTTCGGCTCTATTTAAAGCATAAATTAAAGGTAGTGTAACTTTCTTTTCTTTAATATCAATCCCTAAAGGTTTACCTACATCATCCGTACCAAAATCAAATGTATCATCTTTAATTTGAAAAGCAATTCCAACTTTCTCTCCAAACAAGCGCATTTTTTCAATCGTTTCTGCATCAGCACCTGCAGATGCAGCGCCACACGCACAACATGATGCAATTAAGGAAGCTGTTTTTTGACGAATAACCTCAAAATACAATTCTTCACTAATATCCATTCGTCTAACTTTTTCGATCTGCAGCAATTCACCCTCGCTCATTTGCTGTACTGCTTCTGATACAATTTTCAACAAAGCAAACTCACTATTGTTTACAGAAAGCAACAAACCCTTTGCTAATAAATAATCGCCTACCAAAACCGCGATCTTATTTTTCCAAAGTGCATTAATAGAGAAAAATCCACGCCGTTCATAAGCATTGTCAACTACATCATCATGCACCAAAGTTGCAGTATGTAAAAGCTCTACTAATGCAGCGCCGCGATGAGTAGATTCTAAAATTCCACCGCAAAGTTTCGCAGCAAAAAACACAAACATAGGTCGCATTTGTTTGCCTTTTCTTTTTACAATGTAATGTGTAATTCTATTTAATAGCGGCGCCTCACTGTGCATAGAATCTTTGAACTTTGCTTCAAATGCATCAATCTCTGCGGCTATAGGTAGTTTTATCTGATTTATTCCTGGCATTCAGCTAAAAATGTGTCTGCAAACTTACTTAAATTCCATTAAAAGCGTATTTTTAATCAAACTATTAACATGAAAATATTCCTAAGTGCACTATTTATCCTTCTAATAACAATAGTCGTTATTTATTTAGTTGGCCCAAAGCCAACTACACCCCTCTACAAGGTTAAACTTCCTATAATTCCCGAGTTGGTGGCACTGCCTACATACGTTGCGTCGCAAGAAGCTAAACACAAAATTAAGCCAGGTAATGAAGCCGAAATTGTTTGGGCAGACAGCACTCGACAACAAACGGAATATGCTATTGTTTATTTACATGGTTTTTCAGCATCTAAACAAGAAGGAAATCCGGCTTATACCTACTTGGCTAAGGCTTTACATGCCAACTTATATTTAGCTCGTTTAGCAGATCATGGAATTGATACCGTTGCACCCATGCAGTATTTTACAGCAGATCGCCTTTGGGAGACAGGCAAGGAAGCATATGCTATTGGCAAAAAATTAGGTAAAAAAGTAATACTGGTAGGTACATCTACTGGTGGAAGTTTGGCCTTACAGCTAGCCGCAACCTATCCAGAAATAAATAGTTTAGTATTGATGTCGCCAAATATTGCAATAAATGACAACAAAGCTTGGCTCTTAAATAATCCATGGGGGTTACAAATTGCTCGTAAAGTAACTGGAGGAAATGAACGAACGGTAGATGGTAGAAGTCCAGAATATAAAAAATACTGGTATACTCATTATCGTCTTGAATCTGTAGTTCAACTAGAAGAAATGCTAGAAAGTAGCATGACTACATCGCTATTCAAAAAAGTAAAACAACCTGTGTTGCTTCTTTATTACTATAAAAACGATGCTGAGCAAGATCCTGTTGTAAAAGTAGATGCCATGCTAAAAATGTTTGATGAATTAGGAACGCCTGTAAGGGATAAACAAAAAATTGCTATTCCAAATGCTGGCAACCATGTGATCGGTTCTTCAATTACTTCAAAAGATATAGAAGGTGTAGAACATGCAATGGATGATTTTATAAAAGCAAGAAAATCAACACACTAAGTTAGACTTTATGTAAAACGCTATACTCCAATTTCTCCAAAATATTTTGCAAATCTAGATTTAGATTGTTAACTTCATGTAGCTTAAAAGGAGGTTTGTCATGAATGTTATCCAAAAAGTTGAGCACTGGGGTGATGCCCATCACGCAAAATGGCTAGATATAGTTAGAATTGTATTAGGCCTGATCATATTTAGTAAAGGTATTGCGCTCATCAGCGATACGGGCGCCCAGCAAGAAATCTTAATTAACAATAGCATTTTTGGTTTTTCAGGAATGATGGCAAGTGTTGCTATTCACATTGTGGCCTTTGCACATTTAGTAGGCGGCATTTTAATTATTATTGGTTTAGTAACACGCTTTGCAGTAGTTATTCAAATTCCAATTTTAATTTGTGCTATTGTATTTGTAAACATTGCTAACGGATTTTCTGCTCTGAACTCCGAGTTATGGTTATCACTAATTGTATTGTGTCTACTCATTTTATTTTGGATAGTTGGTTCTGGCCCGCTCTCAGTAGACCATCAGATTAAGAATAAAAGATAACTTACTCTTATCTTAACACATACACTCCTAGGTTTAATACACTTAGCTTATCTATATGCAATAAAATTGAAGTACTTTTCTTTTGTCACATAGATTTTATTTCATTCATGATTTATTTTCAGGATAACTGATTACCTTTCGGTTCTAGAAAACAAGCATGAATCTATCAGGTTTTGATAGATTCATCACAACTGAAAACAAATTTATACCGATGAAAAAAATCTTTCTTTTTGTATTAACACTCTTATCACTGAGCGCATTTTCTCAAACCCAAACCGATACCTATTTTAAGTTAACTCGTGCGGCTTTTAAAGAAAAAAATGCATACGAAACTACTTCGTTTGTCGAAAAATATTTTCGTATACCTGGCAATACTGGTTTTAATGCAAGTATCCACCGTGTGGAAGAAATATTAAAAAAAGCTGGCTATATAGAAGAAAAAGCAAATGAGTTTGAAGCTCCATTAACCTACCGCATAGAAAAACGCCCAATGAAACGTAGTACTTGGGAACCAGTAAATGCAAGTGTAAGCATAGTTGGCGAAAATCAACCACTTATTGCGTTTCAAACCAACCGCAATATGATCCCTATAAATTGTCCATCAACTCCTGCTGGCGGTGTAACTGCAGAAGTGATTTTTGTAGGCAAAGGAGCAGCTGCTGATTTAGAAGGAAAAGACCTAAAAGGAAAAATCTTATTTGCTGATGCAGCTGCAGGAAGATTAATTAATACTGCTGCAAAAGCTGGTGCAATTGGCGTAATGGGCTATTCTGTACCTAAATATAATCAGCCAGAAAAATATCAAACCTCCATCTCATTTGGCAGTATGCCAGCGAATGCGGGTGTGTGGTCTTTGCTTTTATCATATGGTGTTAAAGAAAAACTAAAAGCCGCTTGCTTAAAGGGCGCTGTAACTTTAAAAGTTAATATTGAAACTAAAATTTATGAATCTGATGAATTAACCATCGTTGCAAACGTAAAAGGTAGCGTAAAACCAAATGAACGTTTTGTATACAGCGCACACGTACAAGAACCTGGTGCAAATGATAATGCTACTGGTGTAGGAACTTTAGCAGAAATGGCTCGTGTAACTGCAAATTTGGTTAAAAGTGGTCAGTTAAAACCACAACGCACCTTAACTTTTTTATGGGGCGATGAAATTGTATCGACAAGAAGATACATTACTGATGATAAAGAACGTGCTACCGGAATTTTATGGGGAATGAGCTTAGATATGGTTGGCGAGGATACTAAAAAAACTGGCGGTTCTTTTTTAATCGAGAAAATGCCTGATCCTTCTGCAATTTGGACTCGTGGAGCTGATAAACACACTGAATGGGGAGCAGGTGATGTGAAAGAAAAAGATCTTTTCCCTCATTATTACAACGATTTTATTTTCGATATCTGTAAAACTCAAGGTAAGTTTGCTAACTGGACAGTAAACTTTAATCCGTTTGAAGGTGGGAGCGATCATACTCCTTTTTTACAGAATAAAATACCAGGTTTATTAATGTGGCATTTTACAGATGTATTTTACCATACAGATAACGACAGGATTGATAAAGTATCTGCCACTACGATGAAAAATGTTGGTGTTAGTGCCTTAACAGCTGCTTATACATTAGTTACTGCAAATGAAAATACAGCAAGCACTACAGTTAATCAAGTTAAACATGATGCATTAACACGATTAAAAACAGAATTCGAATTAAGTAAAAAAGCAATCGCTGAAGGCAAGTCTGCTGCTGACGAAAAACACATTATAGAAGTTTGGGGCAAGTGGTATACAGATGCTTTAGCAACAATTGGAACAATGCCTGTTGATGCAAAAACCACACGAGTGGGTTCTTCTATCAAAGTAGCGACTTTAGCAGTAGAGAAACAGGTTCAAGCTTATTTAGATGAATTAAAATAATGAAATTAGCAGTAGCTTTTGTTCTTACAATAGGTCTATTTTTAATAGGAAGACCGATAACTGAATATCAAGCTACTTTTGTTAAAGAAGCAATTAAAAATAAATTCTTCAAAATTGCAGTCATCAGCGACTTAAATTCTGGATACGGTTCTACCGTGTATCATCCTGACGTTGCTGCTGCACTTAAGGCAATTGATAGCATTAAACCTGATCTAATTCTATGTGCAGGAGATATGGTAGCTGGACAAAAAGCTTCCTTAACTGAACAGAATTTAACTGATATGTGGCAGAGTTTTGGGGCAAATGTATTCTCGCCCATCAAAGCAATGAAAGTTCCTTTTGCCTTTACAGTTGGAAATCACGATGCATCAGCAAATTTCAAAAAAGATAGAGCAGCTACTCAAAAGTTTTGGAATGATCATCAAGAGGAGTTAGGTTTAAACTTTATTGACAAAGAGAACTTCCCATTTTATTATAGTTATACCAAAAACGATGTCTTCTTCATCAGTTGGGATGCAGCTAGTTCTACTATTCAGGCTGAAGTGTACAAATGGATGGAAAAGCAATTAAGTTCAGAAAAAGCGAAAAAAGCAAAATTAAGAATACTGCTGGGGCATTTACCTATTTATGCCATTGTAGATAGCAAGAATAAACCAGGTGAAGTTTTAGCATCCACAAAAGAAACGGTAGATTTCTTTAAAAGGAACAATGTAAACTTATACGTCAGTGGACACCAACATGCTTATTATCCAGCCAGGGATGGTAGCTTACGTTTATTAAATACAGGTTGCATTGGTGAAGGCCCTCGAAAACTTATTGGCGATTCGACTTTAGCAACCAGAGCTTATACAATTATTGAGATTCCAATTAAATCATATAAAGATTTCACCTACCGAACTTTTATACCGAACAAAAATATTGAAATGAAATTATCTGAACTTCCCGATTCCATAATTGGATTTAATGGAATTTCTAAAAGGGAAAGAAATTAAGCTTGTTGCATTCATATGAGACTTTCTGTGCTACGTATTGTTAACTTAGCATAAAAGCAAATACTATGAATTTTCATACGCGTAAATGGATAAAACCCGAAGATCTAAATCCTAATGGAGGATTATTTGGTGGTAGTTTATTAAAATGGATTGATGAAGAAGCTGCTATATATGCAATTGTTCAGTTAGAGAATCCAAGAGTAGTCACTAAGTACATGTCTGAAATTAACTTTGTAAGTTCTGGCAAACTTGGCGATATTATTGAATTAGGAATAACTGCTACATCTTTTGGAAATACATCCATCACCATGTGTTGCGAAGTGCGAAATAAAATTACCAGAAAAAGCATTTTAACTATAGATAAAATTGTTTTTGTAAACATTAACGATTACGGTGAACCAACTCCACATGGCAAAACAAAAATTAAATATATCGAAGAGCAGTTTGAGCAAGAAGGAAAATAGTGAATAATGGTTTGTTGAGCTTAGTTTTTTGAAGTATTTCAAACAAATTTAACCAAAAGTCTAAGCATTGATCACCTTTTCCATTTCTATTAAACTAATTGCAGATACTTTTGGATCACCAAACCTACCTTCTATTTCATCAAATGCTATGGAATTTCCAGTAGCTATATAACCATGGCGGCTGTACCAAGCTATTAATTCAACTCGGGTGCTAATAACAGAAATAATAATTTTAGCACAATTATTTTGAAGAGCGTGATCTTCTGCAGCCATTAAGAGTGCCTTACCTATACCATTACCTTGAGTGACAGGTGATACGGCAAACATACCAAGGTACAATCCTTGTAATTTCACTTCTAAGCAAACTGAACCTAATATCTTATTATTCAAATCACTTATTTTCAGTATTGTTACTTTTGGTTGAGTAAGCAATAGTGTCAATGCAGCTTCATCTACGCGAATGCCATCTAGTATTTCAGCTTCAGTTGTCCAGCCTTTTTTAGACTCCTCACCACGATAGGCCGAGTTAATAAGTCTTTCTAGTTCTTTAACATCCTCAAGCTTTGCACTACTTATATTCATCTGAGTAATTTAAGCGGCAAAAATAAGTAATTGATTGAAACTTACAACTTCATAGTTACTGTAAACAGCTCACTAAAGCTATCTAAAATATACTATTTAGCTTTTAACTGCTCTTCCAAAAGTGCAGGGTCTAAATCAAATGCATTTACAACAAGTTTAGCTTGGGTATAATAATAATCTCGTTCTGCTAACTTCATTTGAATAAAAGACAATAACTGCTCGTCATCCATACCTTTTAGCAATGGCCTCTTCTCTCTGTTATGAAGTCTAGATACCAATTGAGGTGGTGTCATGTGTAAATAAACAGTTTTACCATTCGCATTCATCCACTCCATATTATCAAAAAAGCAAGGTAAACCTCCTCCTGTTGCAACAACGCATGTTTCTGGATAAGGAAAGGATTTTAATGTTTCACTTTCTAACACTCTAAAAGCAGCTTCGCCATTTTTAGCAAAATAATCAGCAATGGATTTACCTTCCTTCTCCACAATTTCAGCATCTAAGTCTATTACTGAGCAATTTAATCTATTTGCTAGCTGTTTTGCTTTGGTACTTTTACCGCAGCCCATAAAGCCCACCAAAAAAACAATCATATTTGGTTCGTTCTTTTTAACATAATGTAATCAGTGATTGGTGGAGTATAACCACTCACTCTTAACATGGTTGATATTTGCGCTCTGTGATAGGTAGAATGATTACAGATATGCAGCAAAATATCTTCTACTTTGTTCGTAAATTCATCACCCGCACCATTTTTATAGGTGATATCTTTTTCAAGGGAAACATGTTGAAGTATGTCTTCAGCTAGTTTTAAATTATGCTCACTAATAGCTTGGAAATCCTCTACACTTTTTATTTCCCATACGCCAAAATCTGGTGTTTGGTTTAAAACTCTCTTTAGCCAAATGTGTTGGGCTGTTAAAACATGACTAAATAACTTGTTTGCTTCTGGAAGGGCCACTTTAATTAAGTCCGCTATTAAAATCGCATCGGCTTTAGCAGTATAATTTAACATCTTTTTTAGTAACATATTACGCTAATTTAACCCTTGGATCTACCCATGCATACAGCAAATCGACCAATATATTTACCACTACAAATACAAAAGCAATAAATAAAATAGAACCCATTACTACTGGAAAATCCGACATCTCTAACGCCGTAACTGTTGTTCGACCTAAACCATTGTAGCCAAAAATATATTCTACAAAGAATGACCCTGCCAATAAAGAGGCAAACCATCCTGAAATCGCAGTAATTACAGGATTTAATGCATTTTTCAAAGCGTGTTTGTATATAATCGCGTTGCGACCTAGACCCTTTGCTCTTGCGGTACGAATATAATCTTGCGCTAATACATCCAACATCGCACTGCGGGTTAGTTGCACAATGATAGCTAGCGGGCGCAAACCCAAAGTAATCATTGGTAACCACAGGTTTTTCCATGAAATAACTTCTCCTTTAAAAGGATCATAACTGTATAAGCTGCCACTCATATTTAAACCTGTATAATCTGCTAATACAAATCCAAATAGCCAAGCAATAATAATCCCTGCGAAAAAAGAAGGTGCAGAAATACCTAATATTGCAAAAGAGTTCGCCGCATTATCAATCCACGTACCTTGATGAACAGCAGAAACAACGCCTAATAAAACCCCAATTATAGTAGCAAATATCATTGCAGTTAAAGCCAACACAAAAGTATTAGGTACAGTTTCCGAAAGTATAGTAGTTACATCTCTCTTAGTTTGATATGATCTGCGCAAATAAGGAACTTTTAATACGATGACATCTTTACCTACACTAAATAACTTTTGGAAATGATATTTTTCTTGATTTTCAGTTGTGTTTGGATGAATGCTAATTGGTGATAAATCATTCACATACAAAAAGAATTGAACAGGTTTTGAACGATCTAAGCCAAACTCTTTACGCACTGCCTCTAACGACTGCACATCAGATCGTTGACCCATCGTCATTCTGGCCGGATCTCCTGGCAAAATGTTAAATAGCACAAAAACCACTAAAATAACTCCTGCCATTACTGCCAAGCCATATAACAATTTTCTAATCGCGTAAGCTCCCATTTATTTTGTAAAGTATTTTTCAGATAATTCGTTAAACGATGGCAAACTGTGATAATGCCATTTACCGACAATCACGCCATTCTTTAATAATAGTACACCCGGATTTGCCCTTACCATACTTTTTAAAGGAACAGCATCAGCATAGAAAACTTCCATAAAAAGTTTCATCTTTTTGCTAAACGCGTCTGCATCTTTTGCCGAATTAGAAGTTAACAAAACGGTTCTAATATTAAACTGATCTGCAGCGTTTAAGGCTAATGCATTCGTTTCAGCAATGGCATGCTCATTGGTATTTTTTAAATCGTAGGCAACCACAACTAAATTATAATAAGGATTTTCTATCAATTCTTTGGTATAATCCGTTCCCGAAGCATCTGCTATCAGCAAATCTTTAATTTTTACATCATACCCTTTTTTAACCAATTTCTTTTCTGGGTTACCAACTACTTCCCAATTATTATCTTTCCAAACCTCCAACTTTAAATAATCTTTGTCGCTCAAGGTTTTAGTTTCGCCAGTTGCTTTATTTTTAAGCTGATACATAATTAGAAATTCATCAGGAGTTGCTCCATCAGGAATTTTCATAGATTCAGGAATGCTCGAACCTATTTTATAGGGCAAGAAATCTAAAATTGGCAAAAAGTTATAAGTAAACAATCCAAAAAGCAAGGATGCAATTAACACTATGGATGCTAATCTCTTTTGCCAAGCCAAATTGGTGGTAATAGGTTCTATTTTATTGCGGTGAATGAATAAATAGACGATCATCACCAATAGGATTAAATCTTTTGTAAAAGATTGCCAAGGTGTAAGTGGAATAGCATCGCCGAAGCAGCCGCAAGAGGTAACCACTTTAAATGCTGCCGAAACAAACGTGAGAAAAGTGAAGAAAATAATGAGTGCCAATAAGCCCTTAGTTACTTGATTACGCCAAAAACCAAATAAGAGAAGTGCACCTAAAACAATTTCTAAAACGCATAAAATGATAGCTATCCCCGTAGCCCAATTGCTTAAAAAATTCAGATGAAAAACTTCAAAGTATTCTTGTAGTTTATAACCAAAGCCAAGTGGATCATTTGCTTTGATTAAGCCAGAAAAGATGAATAAAACTCCAACAAACCAACGAGAAAAGTTTAATGCTATTTTCGACATAGTATAATGCTAATTGGCTAATATTATTTTACTCCTAATTTTATCAATGCAAAAACAGCGTAATTCAACATATCTTGATAATTTGCTTTTACACCTTCGGAAGCTACAGTTTGACCTAAATTATCTTCAATTTGTTTAACCCTTAATATTTTCATCAGAATTAAATCAGTTAACGAACTAATTCGCATATCTCTCCAAGCCTCTCCATAATCGTGGTTTTTGGCAAACATTAAGTCTTTAGTTTCATTCACACGTTTATCGAATAAACTTTCAACCTCTTGCACCTCCATTTCGTTAGGATCGTTTTCGCTTAATTCTAGTTGTAGCATTGCAATTACACAGTAATTTACAATACCAATATATTCAGAAGTAATGTCCTCTCCTACTTTCGATACTTTCTTTTCTTCTAAAGTACGAATACGCTGTGCCTTGATAAAAATTTGGTCGGTTATAGACGCTGCTCTAAGGATACGCCACGCTGTGCCATAATCTTTTGTCTTCTTTAAAAAAAGCGATTTACATACCGCTATAACGTTGTCGTACTCTTGTGATGTGTTTACTGCCAAAACAATTAAAATATTTAGTTTAAAGCTATCATAATACCTATTTTTGTATTAAATGATGGCTAAAGATACATTTTTAAACCGAAAAGTAATACTAAATAGCAAAGGCAAACTGATAGATTTAAGTAGCCCAGCTGTGATGGCCATCTTAAATTTAACTCCCGATTCATTTTACGCCAACAGCAGAATTAAAGGTGTTGATGATGCTTTAAAAACAACAGAAAAATTTTTAAACGAAGGTGCTAAGTTCATAGACATCGGAGCATATTCTTCCAGACCTGGCGCTGTAGATATCTCAATTGATGAAGAGTTAAATCGACTTGTCCCAGTAGTTGAGGCAATTACAAAAGAATTTCCAGATGTTTTTGTTTCTATTGATACTTTTAGAGCTAAAGTAGCTGAAGAATCTATTTTAGCTGGCGCACATATCATTAATGATATTTCGGCTGGGAATTTAGATGAAAAAATGTTCCAAACAGTAGCAAAATTACAAGTGCCTTATGTGATGATGCACATGAAAGGTACGCCGCAAAACATGCAAGAAAACCCCACTTACCATAACCTAGTTGAAGAAGTAAGCACTTATTTCTCAGAGAAATTAGCAGTTTTAAGCAATTTGGGCGTGAAAGATATCATTATCGATCCAGGTTTTGGATTTGCAAAAACGATAAGCCATAATTACGAGCTTTTGCAAAATATGGAACGACTAAATTCTTTTGAATTGCCAATTTTAGTAGGTTTTTCTAGAAAATCTATGGTGACAAAAGTGTTAAACAATAAATCTGTTGATGCGTTAAACGGAACCACAGTTTTAAATACATCAGCTTTGCTTAAGGGAGCTAAGATTTTAAGAGTTCACGATGTTAAAGAAGCAATAGAGTGCATCACTTTAATCGAAAGAATAAAAAACCCTTAATAATTTTAGATTTTTAGCTTTTATAGTTTGCTCTTTGTTGATGGAGAGGCTTAAAATAACTAACTTGTGCTCAATGAAAAGCCTTGACTTTGACTTTCTTAAAATTACTTGGGTTGATGGGATAGATATTGTCCTAGTGGCTATCTTGATCTATTACATTTACAGCCTAATACGAAATACATTAGCGGTGAATTTGCTGTTAGGCATGTTCATTATTCTTATTTTTTATTATGTGGTAAAAGGCCTGCACATGAATTTGTTGTCGGCTATTATTAATAAATTCATGAGCGTGGGTATTATGGCGCTTATTGTTATTTTTCAACCAGAAATTCGAAGATTCTTACTACATATTGGTAAAAACACCTTTCTTCAAAAAAACAAAGCCTGGTGGGGTTATTTGTTTGGCAGTAAAAACCTAGAACGGGATAATTTAATCCGAATTAAACCCATTATTGATGCTTGCAAAAGCATGAAAAAAACACGTACAGGCGCATTAATTGTATTTGTTAAGTTTTACGATAATGAACTTTTCACCAATAGCTGTGAAATTATCGATTCAAAAATATCTAAACGTTTATTAGAAAGTATATTTCAAAAACATAGTCCACTACATGACGGCGCTGTCGTGATTGCCGAAAATAAAATTAAAAGTGCAAGTTGTATTTTGCCGTTAACTGATAATGATAAATTACCTCCTCAATTTGGCTTGCGTCACAGAGCTGGTATTGGCGTATCTGAAACAGCTGATGCCGTTGCGGTTATTGTGTCAGAAGAAACGGGTGAAATTGCCTACGCCAAACAAGGTCGTGTTCGCATGAACGTTTCTTTTGGCGAATTAGAAAAGTTACTCAATAAAGATTTTTAAGAAAACATGAATTTCCTTTAACAGAAAAGAGCAAGAAATCAGACAGTTGTCCTTATTCTTGCTCCTTAATTTTTTTATCTTCTTAAACTAGCAATATTGCTCAAATGCACCAATTAAGCTGTCAGCTATCATTTGTGCAGGGCGACCTTCAATTTGATGACGCTCTATCATATGTACCAATTTACCATCCTTAAATAATGCCATTGCAGGCGATGAAGGTGGAAAAGGCATCATGTAAGATCTTGCTCTATCAACCGCATCTTTTTCCATACCCGCAAAAACGGTTACTAGTTTACTAGGGTGTTTTTCATTAGAAGCTGCAATTTTTGCTGCTGGACGAGCATTTGCTGCCGCACAACCACATACAGAGTTTACAACCACAAAAACAGTTCCTTCGCCTTTAATTGCGCTATCTACTTCTTCTGCTGTTTTTAATTCTTCAAAACCTACATTAGTCAACTCAGCACGCATAGGTTCTACTAAATATTCTGGATACATTCTTTTCTCTTTTTATTAATAATATGCAAAGATAACAAATATGATGCGCTAAAAATTAGTACAACATAAAATAACAATTTGCTGACTTACAGACAACAAAAAAGCAACTTGCATATTATCACAAGTTGCTTTTTTTTGTTGAATTGGAAATACTATTGCATACCCTTCATCATTTCTTGTAATTTTTGAGGATCACTCAATATGCCTGTACCAAACATAATGATGATCACTGCGAAATATAATAAAGAAAGAATGTTTAAAATTAAACCAATGATGGCACAAACTCTACCAGCATTCAAATTTTTATAAGAGCTTAAAGTATATAAAGCTGGATTCATTTCGTAAAGCGTTCTATCTTTTTTACTCAACACCAATGCAATAATTGCAGGTATTAATCCAAGTATACCGTAGCAGCAGCAAAATACGATGGAAAGGATCCCCAATACTAAAACAACAGTTGAATTAGGCAAAGTTTGTTGCATTCCGTAACCAAAACCTCCATTTTGTGGCGGAAAAGGATTTTGATTACTTGGTTGCGGATTAGGTTGAGGTTGTGGGGTTTCTTGTGGTTCTAATTGTTCTTCAGACATAGTGTTAGATTAATTGATGAGTAAATATTTTATAAATATAATTGATTACAATAATTAAAGTGATACCAATATAAAGCATTTTAATAAAAATCGCTCCGTTTTTGAAATCAAATTTTAAATGGAAAATAGTATAAATAAATAAGGTGATGATAGGTATTGTAGCTGGATAAAGCTTAAAAGAGGCTATCAAATTACCCTGAAATAATTCTAAAATTGAACGTTGTATACCACAACCTGGGCAATCTATACCTAAAGTTTGTTTAAATGGACACGACAATAAATGATTTTGCAACCAATTTATAACGCCCTTACTTTCGCTTAAAAAAAATAATGCAATAAGTATAATCGTTCCCTTCATCTACTGATAAAAATATCATTTTTTACCTAGTTACAAAAATACTTTAATAAGGAGGTTTGAAATAATTGCTACTTGCTGTCATATAAGCATATATAGCATACACTTTAGCTTAAATTACATCAAAATATATTTTCTAAATCATGAACTTTATTTTTCAATTTATTACATTTAAAATTCAAATCAAATAAACACAAATGAATGAAAAATAACTTATTAGACACGAAGGATTACATTGTATTTCTAATTTACTTCGTAATCGTAGCCGCGTATGGTTTGTACATCTACAATAAGAAAAAATCTGCCTCTGGGGGTTCAAAAGACTATTTTCTTGCCGAAGGTTCTTTAACATGGTGGGCAATTGGTGCATCTTTAATTGCCTCTAACATTTCTGCCGAACAAATGATTGGCATGAGTGGTTCGGGTTTTAAACTTGGCCTGGCTATTTCTGCTTACGAATGGATGGCTGCAGCGACTTTAATAATTGTAGCCGTTTTCTTCATGCCTGTCTACTTAAAGAACAAAATTTTTACAATGCCTCAATTCCTGAGTCAAAGGTACAATTCTAAAGTAGCTATGATTATGGCTGTTTTTTGGCTAATGCTTTATATTGTTGTAAACTTAATGTCTATTTTATACTTAGGAGCCTTAGCCATTAGTGGAATATCAGGACTAAGCATTACTGTCTGCATTTTGGCCTTAGCTATTTTTGCCATTTTCATTACGCTTGGCGGGATGAAAGTAATTGGTTACACAGATGTAATACAAGTATTTTTCTTAGTTCTTGGAGGATTGGTAGCAACCTATATTGCTTTAAATCTTATTTCGGGAGGAAAAGGGATCTTAAGTGGCTTCTCTATGTTGAAAGATGGTGCATCAGAACACTTCCATTTAATCTTTAAAAAAGACAATCCTAACTATATAGATTTACCTGGGTTAAGTGTATTAATTGGAGGGATGTGGATTGCAAACTTAAGTTATTGGGGCTGTAACCAGTACATTACCCAACGTGCTTTAGGAGCATCGTTACCTACTGCTAGAGCAGGATTATTATTTGCGGCGTTTTTAAAAATGTTAATGCCTGTAATAGTTGTTTTACCAGGTATTGCCGTTTATTATATCATTAAAAATGATGTTGGGGTAATTAACTCTGGCGATTTATTAACCTCTTCAGGTGTACAAGATCCAAACAAAGCTTATCCAGCGTTATTAACTTTGTTACCAGCAGGTTTAAAAGGTTTATCTTTTGCAGCACTTACTGCAGCTATTGTAGCTTCGTTAGCAGGTAAAGCAAATAGCATTGCTACCATTTTTACTTTAGATATTTATAAAAAAGCTTTCGAACCTCAGGCATCAGAAACTAGATTAGTTAATGTAGGTAAAATAGCAGTTATCGTATCTATGTTGCTCGCTGTTCTATTATCATTTATAGTTGGTGATGCTTTAATGGGAGAAGGAAAACAAGGATTCCAATATATTCAAGAGTATACAGGTTTTGTATCTCCTGGTATTTTCGCCATGTTTATTTTTGGTTTCTTTTGGAAAAAAACCACTTCAAATGCAGCTCTATTTGCAACCATTGGAGGTTTCCTAATCTCTGTCTTCTTAAAGTTCACGCCAAATATGTTCGATTTATCACCGTTATATAACTTTGGTTGGGCGGTTAAAAACGGCGCAGGTGTTTTCGAAATTCCTTTTATGGATAGAATGCTGATCGTTTTTGCATTTTGTGCCATTGGTATGTACATCATTAGCGTATACGAAAATAAAAAAGGAGTTACGCCTAACAGTTTAGAGATAGATACTAAAATGTTTAAAACCACTACTGGCTTTGCAGTTGGAGCAGTTTTAATTATAGGTTTATTAGTTGCGCTTTATACTGCTTTCTATTAAGCATACCATTTAATAAAAAAGCCTCTCGGGAAACTGAGAGGCTTTTTTATTTTGCATTAATGAGGATAGCATTAAACATCCTATCTTTATCTTGTAATCTATAACAATGCAATCCACCGTTTTACAGCCAAAGAAAATAATTCTACCCATAATAGTCATCGCACAATTCTTTTGCACTTCACTATGGTTTGCTGGTAATGCCATTATCAACGACTTGGTTAAACAGTTGCATTTTCCCTCTTCTTATTTAGCTCATCTCACTAGTGCCGTTCAATTTGGTTTTATTATAGGCACTTTAGTTTTTGCACTGCTAAGTATTTCAGATCGTTTTTCTCCTTCTAAAATTTTCTTTACTTGTGCCATCATCGCAGCCATAATCAACCTTTGCATCAATTTTGATGGTCTAAGCGTTACTCAATTAATGAGCCTCAGGTTTATTACAGGATTTTTCCTTGCTGGTATTTACCCAGTGGGAATGAAAATAGCAGCAGACCATTTTCAAAAAGGCCTAGGAAAATCTTTAGGCTTTTTAGTTGGAGCTTTAGTTTTAGGGACTGCTTTTCCTCATCTCTTAAAAAGCATAAACAGTATTCCTTGGCATTCCATTGTGTTGTGTACTTCTCTGCTTGCAATACTTGGAGGTTTTGCAATACGAATTTTGGTTCCTGATGGGCCATTTAGAGCTGTTGGTCAAAAACTGAGTTTAAACTCATTTATAAAAGGTTTTGGAGAAAGAAAATTTAGAGCTGTTACCTTTGGATATTTTGGACACATGTGGGAACTTTATGCTTTTTGGGTATTTGTTCCTGCTATTTTGCTAGCCTATAACCATCAACACCCCAATCATACATTTAATGTTCCGCTTTTCTCTTTTTTAATTATTGCAGTGGGAGGTATTGCCTGTGTAATTGGAGGAATGATTTCGAATAAATTTGGTGTAAAGAAAGTTGCTACGGTTTCTTTAGGTTTATCTTGCCTTTGTTGTTTAGCCTCTCCATTATTTGTTTTAAACAGTTCTGCAATCGTTTTTATAGTATTTATGTTTATATGGGGTATGGTGGTAATTGCAGACTCTCCCTTATTCTCTACCTTAGTCGCACAAAATGCAGTCGCCGAGTATAAAGGCTCTTCTTTAACCATTGTTAACTGCATCGGCTTTGCCATTACAATCATTAGCATCCAACTCATTGATGTTTTAAAAACGGAGAGCAATGCACAATACATTTATATGTTATTAGCCTTAGGCCCAATTTTAGGTTTAATTACATTGAGAAAAAACGATTAATTATTGTTTAACTTTAACTGACTATTCAAAACTTTATCTCATATTAACGTATATGATGAACTTAAATCTAAAAGCCAAAAGCTGTTTTATTATAGCATTCGCACTAACTACTTCAGCATTTGCTCAAATCACTCCAAAGTTTAAAGAGATCCATGCTCAATTCTACGGAAAATGGCCAAAGACGATCACATTTAATCAGAAGACTGGTTTTTATAGGGCCGATACACTTAATCGAAGCCAAATCTGGTATGAGGCTGGTATTTTCCCTAATCTATTCCGAATTGATCTTGGAGACCCTAAAGATGGAAACGCCATAATTTATAGAGGTGATACAACCTACAATTTCAGACAGTCGAAGAAACTTAAACCTGCAGTTAATCCAAATATTTTAGTGTATCTGTTGGGAGGAATGTATTTTGAAACCTTAGATCAGGTGAATCAAAAGCTAGCTAAGGAAGGTTTCGACCTAAGTAAAGGCTTTAAAAGCACCTGGAAAGGAAAAGCAATTGATATTATTGGAGTGGCCAGTCAGGATACGACAAAAAGCCAATTATGGTACGATGCAAAAAATCATTATTTGGTAAGGATGATCCAACAAAGTGAAAAATCTCGCTTAGAATGTCAATTTGAAGACCATCAAAAAATTGGTAAGATATGGCACGAAGGAAATGTAAAGATCTTTGTAAACGGCAAAGTAGTCCAAACAGAAGAATATCATGACTTTAAAATAAATGTAGATTTAAACCCTGATTTTTTCGATCCTGATAAATTCGGATCATGGCATTGGCTAAATGCTCAATAGATTTTACTGTACAATTAAATCCTTTTTTTCATTTCTTTCGATTTCTTCGAGTTCCTTTACATATTGAACTTTCAAATGATCGTATAAAGAATGTTTATCTACCAACATCGAGACCAAACTGGCTACCATTCCTGCAAGAATTAAGCTAAATATAGCTGTTTGACGATTCGTCATTTCTAATACTAAAATTGCAGATGTAAATGGCGAACGTGTTACTCCTGTTAAAAAACCCACCATTCCGGCTAATATTAAAAGATTGGTATTGGTTTCTGAAAGATTAAACCAACCCGAAACAACAGATCCCACAGAAGCACCAGCAGCTAACGCAGGGGCAAAAATCCCTCCAGCAGCACCAGTAGTAAAGGATACCATCGAACTACATATTCTTAAAATGGGAATGTACCAATGCGCATGACGATCTGGAGTGAATAATACAGTTTCCATCACTTGTTTACCAGAACCCAAAGCATTTGTCCCGAAAAGAATAGCAAGTACAACTAAAACCGCTGCACAACTTACTACATAAATCATATTGGCACGTAATGATTTTAACCTTGCTTTCCACCTCAGCACCAATAAAATTAATTTACCCATTAAACTGCCGAGAAGTCCAGAAATTAAGGCTACCAAAAGAACACCAAAGAAAATATACCCTGAAGTATTGTCAATTTTAGGATAACCTAGATAAAGATAAGGGCCTAATATAGCTTGAGCTGTTAATCCGGCAATAATTACAGAAGAGAAAATGGCTGTCTTGAAAAAACTGAAATGAGTCTTTGTAAGCTCTTCGATAGCGAACACAATTCCACCCAATGGTGTATTAAAAGCAGCAGCTAGGCCTGCAGCGGCGCCAGTTACAAGCATATTTCTTTTGGCTACTTTAGGCCACCAATTTGGCAATATTGAATTGACCGATCGAAATATTGATGCGGAGATTTGAATGGTGGGTCCTTCCCTACCTATTGCTCCTCCTCCTAATGCCATCACTAAGCTCGATAGCACTTTAATTACCAAAACTTTAAGACTAAGCAGCCGACTAACCAAATTGTGCGTTTTAGGAGCTGAAATGGTAATGCCCGCCATCACCTGAGGGATACCGCTACCTTTAGCATAAGGTGCAAATTTCCACACTAACAACCATGCAACTACAAAACAAAGTGGAGTTAATGCAAATAGCAGCCAACTATTGTAATGGAAAACCCAAAGTGCAACATCCTCTGCCATGACAAATAATTTTGCATAGGCAACCGCAGCTAATCCAGCAATCATTGATGCAATCCAAAAAGGTACCGCTTGTAAAAGGTTCTTTTTAAATCGCTCATTACCGATGCGATCAAATGAATTTTTTAAGTGTAGACGAATGGAGTTTATAATTTTATTGGATTGCCGCATTGATTTCAGAGAAAATTTATGAGCGCAGCGCAAATTACAAAAAATAAATTTAGAGTTTTTGAAGGTAGATGCTATTATCTTTCAAATTTGGCAGTATTAAACTTCACAATAGTTATATTTATAAATGAAAAATATTGAAACCAACGTCTTTCAAAACATACTCAGAATTCTTTTAGGGGTTTTTATGATCTTGGCTGCAATTGGTCATTTTACTTTTCAACGAGATGCATTTCAGGCTCAGGTACCCAATTGGATTCCGATAAGTAAGGATGCGGTAGTATTACTCTCTGGGATAGTAGAAATTACTTTGGGTTTAGCTATGATATTTTGGACAAAACAAAAAGTTAGGGTGGGCATAGCCCTTGCCATATTCTATGTGTTAATTTTCCCGGGAAATATTGCTCAATATTTGAACCACACAGATGCATTTGGACTTGATACGGATCGAGCTAGACTTATTAGATTGTTTTTTCAGCCTGTACTTATTTTAGCGGCATTATGGTCTACTGGGGCTTTAACTTATCTTTTTAACAAGAAGAAATAATTTTCCATTCAAGACCTTAAAAAATCGCAAGAGCCTATTATAAAACTACTAAAACAAAAAAGCCTTACATTGCTGTAAGGCTTTCAATCTGCTCCCGAGACTGTGTACTTTTCAAGAAATTTGCTTGATGATTTGATGAGAATTTTAAGGATTGATTAAGATTCCTTTAGGATAATTTAAAAGTATTTATCTTTTGTTAATTTTCTAAAAGCAAATGAAACTTTGGGCTTATCTCACAAGACAAAATCACTTTAGCTCCAAATTGGCGTATTTTTCCAATTATTTACAAATCCAAGTTTATAAACTTGAACAGACGGGAATTCATTAAAAAGCGATAAAATTTTACTTTTGATCTGGTGTCCTGGAGTAACTTCGTTACATAGATAAACTAAACAAGAAATGAGAAGGAAAGGTTTTTTAATCTGAACAGGCGTTAGACCATTATTAAACCAAGCGCCAGAGGGATTATTTAGCATTAGTGGAGTCTTAACCATACTCCTACTCCAAAGTCTAGAATGGTGTGCTATTATATTTCTTAGATAAGTAATTGCTTCCAGCCAACTAGATAGTTCATTATGCAAGTTTAGGCCCATTTCATTTGCGATTTGTGCTTTTTCGGGTAATTGGTGATTTAAACTTTTATAGAGCTTTGATAAGGTGCCCAATGAAGCTACTTCCAATATTTTCCATGCATCAGCATCTTGCCCAGGAAATCTATACTTTTGATCTTTGATAAATATTTCCTGACTACGATTAAATTCTTTTTGAAGCTCATCTAGCGTGTGCAAATGCAATGTCTTGGTATTGCCTTTAATTTCTAGTGTTGCACTTTGAAAAATTGAGGCATCCAGATACCATAGTCCACCAAATTTCATGGATAGAACATAAATCATTTTTGTCCTAAGAGCAATTTCAATGCGTTCAATTGCGTCGAAAAGAATAAGTCTTAAATGCCTATCAAAGTTATACCTGTCTAATATATCTTCGAAATAGGTGCTTTTTTTAAAAATATGATTCTGTAAATCATCCTGCATATCCCACCAATAACCTTTAAGACGGTAATAGCTGATATTGGCAAAAAAATGATGAGCTGCGGCTTCGTCTTTAAATAACATCCCTCGCTGTTTAAGCAGATTAATTTGATCGGGTATGCTAAATGCTGGTTTGTTATTGGCCACTTTAGAAAAAAAATGACCCGAATGCAGTTCTTATGGTATGCAGACGGGTTCTGTTAGTACAAAGATATAAAGATTAATGCGTCAGAAAAAATATTTTCAAATAATATTGAGAATACATTTGAATAGAAGTAATATTTTATTTTTTTGCAAATGCACAAATCGGTTATTGATTCACAGTCTTTAAAATATTTTGGACAAAGTTGATTTGGCTTTATATACTTAACTTACCAAAAATATGAAAGGAAACTTTACGCTATATGAGAGTATATAATGAACTTCAATTAAGAATAAATAAGATATTACTCCTTTGGGGAACCACGATGGAAGAACTAGAGGGCATAAATCAGTTTATGACAAAAGAATATTTAGAAAGCCCCTTTATTAGAAGACTTATCATAAGAAATACATTTGTTATAATTGAGACCTATTTGTACGTAACAAAAGAGATTATAAAAATCAAAATTGAAAATAGTGGTGATAGCTTAGATTGGCAAAAACTAGCATTATTAAATGAAAAAAGGGTTGACATAAATCGGAAAGGTCAAATAGAAACTAAGGATCAATTCCATAGCTTCATACCTTCGTTAAGATTTACGTTAAATTTATTTGCAGAAGTATTTGATGCTGAAAGTCCCGATTATAGTACTCATCAATTTGAAAAACTTATTAAACAATCCAAAAGAAGAAATCAAATAACACACCCTAAAGCAAAAGAAGACCTATTGGTTAGCATGGATGAAATAATGGAAAACACAGATGTCTTACAATGGTTTATGACAACCCATTCTAAAATAAATCAAAAATTTCAGGAATGGATTAAAATTATATATAAGGAGTAGTTAAGTCAATAATAAATGTACGCAATAAGCTTTTCAATTTAATATTTCTTTTACATAATGCGTAGCATTAATAACGATCTGTCGCTAAATTGTTAGATATAGACATCCTTAAACCACAACAACTTTATGGCATCGTTCATCAAAACCAACCATAATGGAAAATCAAATCAAAAGATCCTTACCGCTAAAAAGATAATCGAAGACTTCAAAGCAAAGAAAAAAAATAACCTTACTGAAGAGGACGCAGAAAAGTATATCGACTTAATTTATTTTTTTTCAGAACAAGCATTTAAACTATACAATGCTAGCAAAACTTGTAATCCTGTAGAATTTAATAGCATCGAACCAAAAAAACAGAGAATATAAATTATAATCTGTTCGCTAAGAAAGTATTAGTTAAGCAAATTTAACTTTTTTAGAGGCTTTGCACAGTATAGGTGCGGACACTGGGCTCGAACCAAAAATCGACCTCTACTTATCGTATGCAACGATTTGAAAATCAGCTAAAAACAGAAATGCCCTTCACGATATCGTGAAAGGCATTTGCTCCCTCTGCTGGGCTCGAACCAGCGACCCTCTGATTAACAGTCAGATGCTCTAACCAGCTGAGCTAAGAAGGAGTACTGGTTATTCCTAAAACGCCTTTGAGCTCATGTTAAGAACATAATGCCTTGTTCGTTTTGGGAATGCAATATTAGGGCTTTTAAATTATTTATGCAATATTTGCAGAGAAAAAATTTAAAATAATTTTAATAAGATATATATGAGCCTGATAATCATAGGTACTGTGGCTTTTGATGCCATTGAAACACCATTCGGAAAAACGGATAAAATTGTTGGTGGTGCCGCAACTTACGCAAGTTTAGCCGCTTCTTACTTTTATAATCAAACAAAAATTGTTGCAGTTGTTGGTGATGATTTCGGAAAAGACAACATTAACATCCTTAATCAACATGGTGTAGATACGGAAGGTTTACAGATTAAAGCTGGCGAAAAATCATTTTTCTGGAGCGGAAAATATCACAATGATATGAATAGTCGTGATACCTTGATTACTGAATTAAATGTATTGGAAAATTTCGATCCCATCATTCCAGAAAGTTACCAAGATTGTGAATACTTAATGCTGGGCAATCTTACACCTCAAATTCAGCAAACAGTTATTAAAAGATTAAAAAACCGTCCTAAACTAATTGTATTAGATACCATGAATTTTTGGATGGATATCATGATGGACGACCTATTGGAAACCATTAAAATGGTTGATGTTTTAACAATTAATGATTCTGAAGCTCGTCAATTATCTGGCGAGTATTCATTAGTTAAAGCGGCAAATAAAATCTTAACGATGGGACCAAAATATTTGATCATCAAAAAAGGAGAACACGGGGCCTTGTTATTCCATGAGGATAAAATATTTTCTGCTCCTGCCCTACCTTTAGCTGATGTGTTTGACCCAACAGGCGCAGGCGATACTTTTGCAGGTGGTTTTATTGGGTATTTAGCACAAGTAGGTACAGTGAATTTCAATAACATGAAAAACGCCTTAATTTATGGTTCTGCTCTAGCATCCTTCTGCGTGGAGAAATTTGGAACTGAGCGTTTATTGGAATTAGATAAAGCTACAATTGCTGCTCGCTTACAACAATTTGTAAACTTAAGTAGCTTCGAAATTATTCAAGATTAAATAGAATTAACTAATAGTTAATTACAGCTAAAACCCATGCCTAATTTGCATGGGTTTTTTCTTTTATTTTAACAGGGTGTTAACAGGGTGATCACAGGGTACAAACAAGGTGAAAACAGAGTTGTTCACCTTGTAAATTCCTTGGTAAAACCTACCGAACTATTTTTTAACTAATAGTTAATTACGAACAGGCGTTAAACTTATTTTAATGATTAAATCAGAAATATTTGATCAGGAAACAAAGGATTACATAACCCCTAGCCTAAAGGCTATTAGTGCAGGTAAAACTATAATAATCATGTTCAGAGTGCAGGTTATTAAAGAGGCATTTTTAATTTCCTTCTTCTACTAATTTCTTTAAGCCTTTTAATACTTTCTTCCAGCCTTTAGTTGAGCGTTTATATCTTTTCTCGGCACCTTCTCCTTTCCCTACATCATCTGTAATAGAAAGGGTTGTAACTCCTTTACTGTAGGTCAGCTTATCCGTCACAGTAGAAAATGAATTGCTTTTTTTATCACTTCCGTTTCTAAGCGTATATTTTAGAAGCTTTTCAGGTTTAATTTCTAAAATCTTTCCAGTCATTTCGAATTTGATGATCAAAAACATCCTACCCTTAAATGTGATGCTACTTCCTTCTTTCCATTTCGAAAGAACCTTTGCATTAAAAAAATATTTCTTTGTTTTTTTAGGGTCGGTTAACGCATCCCAAACCTGAGCAGGCTTAGCGTTAATTTTGATATTTTGCTTAACAACATATTCCATGATGTATTCATTTAATAAAACTCCTTGGGAACTAAATTAAAAACGGAATAAGAAGAGAAATGTTTGTATGTTTTTGACGTTAAGCGGTTTACTTCAGCACTCCTATCACTTCAAATTTTTCGAAAACAGTTTCGGTATGTGGGGCATCAGGTAATTCATCAGTTAAATCCTGACCAGCCCAATGCTCATAATGCTTGCCATTTTTCCATAATCGGCTGCTGCCTACATCATAAATTAATCCTTTGTAAGCAATCCAAATCTCAGGCTTGTCCTGTCCGTTACGCAAAGCGAGTTGCTGTTTGCTATAAATAGGCAAATCCATTATTTAGCTGCTTCCCTTTTTTCGAAAAATTCATTCAAATAAATAGCCAACAAAAGCATGCCCATGATATAGAAGTGATTTTCTAGCGGAATATTTGATACATTCAGCTTAATGCTTTCTGCTGCTTGATATTGGATAATGGGCAAATTGCATAGGATACCAAAACAGATATAAAATGGTATCAAACAAACCAAATAGGCCCTGTAAAATCGATACATAAACCTTAATTTATTTAAATACTCGATGTACAATAACAAGAGTAGCAATACAGAAAAAGTAATTACCGTATACCATTTTGCATAAGCGAAAAACAGAAATGCTACGCAAACTCCTAACATTAAATTACTAACGGATAAACTAAACTTTTGTAACTGATTATTTGGAAACTTAGCATTGAGGTAATGATAAATAGCTAATCCAGCAAAGCTGAAAGTAAACGAAAAAAGATATTGCTCTAAGGGAAGTTCTCTATAGTAAACCCCTATTAAATAAGCAGGATTAAAAGTCCAAACTTTAAAAATCACAAAAAATACGGCTATAGCAGAAAAAATAATTCCTGATATTAAAGTGCCTGCAATGATAGATTTCAATTTTTCAATTGGAAAAGCTTTTTTATCAAAAGAAAAAAATATGGGGATAAGGAATAAAAATAGATTTAGCAACAAAAAAATATAGTTCATTTATACCTGTGTTAAATTTTAGATTTTCAAAAGTATGATTTTGAAGCGGCTTACACAGTATAAATATTTGTTGCAAATAAAAAAAAGGCTCCATATAGGAGCCTTTTTCTGTTTTTCATTGGTAGATTATTAAAGTATTATGCTTCTGCAGTTGCAAGATCTTTTGCATAAGTCTTTAAATATTTTTTTAATATTCCTCGGGCTACATGGATACGTGTTTTTACCGTACCAATTGGAATATTTAATTCATCAGCAATTTCGTGGTATTTAAAACCTTCAAAATATTTGATAAATGGAACATAATATTCTGGTTGCAATGTTGCTAAGGCTTTATGAATATCGCCCATTACAAATTTGCTTTCTACTTCATTTCTTGTAGCGCTATAATGCAAGTTAGCCGAAGAAATATCTTCGCTTTGTGTAATTAAGGTATTAGTTTTTACCATACGTCTGTAGTTATTGATAAACGTATTGCGCATAATTGTAAATAACCAACCTTTTAAATTAGTTCCCTCTTTAAATTTACTATAATAGGTAACCGCTTTAAGCATCGTATCTTGTACCAAATCATTGGCATCCTCTACATCTTTCGTAAAATTTAAAGCGAATGACTGTAACGAACCAGAATAGTCGTGCAATTGGTGGTTAAATTGTAGCTGTGTCATAGTTTTTTAGTTTTAAGTTTTAAAAAAGAAACAGAAGCTGAAGTGGTTCGAGCCAACTGTTTGTAATTACTAAAGACTATACAACTATGATACCAAAAAGAAAAATGAAGTTTATTTTATGCAGAAACCCTATCTGAATAGGCAAAAAGCAAGATGTTATAGAATATTTACTTCTCGCTCTAGTTTTACAGCAAACTTGGTATATACAGTATTAATTATTTGTTCTGAAAAAGTGTACACTTCTTGTCCGCTGGCATGACCATGATTTACTAATACTAATGCTTGATTTTTCCAAGTACCTGTTTCGCCTACAACAATACCTTTAAAGCCACACTGTTCTATTAACCAACCTGCAGCCAGCTTTATTTTTCCATTTGGTGCTGGATAATTTACTACATCAGGAAATTTTTCGACTAATTCATCAAATACTTCCTTTTCTATTACAGGGTTTTTAAAGAAACTCCCAGCGTTACCAATTGTTTTAGGATCTGGCAATTTACTTATCCTTATTGCGGCTACAACATTAGAAACGTCGGCAATAGTTGGCGACGAAATATTTCTTTTTTCGAGCTCTGTTGTAATTGCTCCGTAATGAGTTTGCAGCTTTGCCTGCTTATTTAAATGAAATTGAACTGATGTTATGATGTATTTATTTTTGAGTTCATTTTTGAATACGCTATCTCTATAGCCAAAATTGCAATCTGCATAGCTAAATGTTCTCATTTCACCAGTGGCAATTTCAAATGCAGTACAAGAAGTAAAAACATCTTTTAATTCTACACCATAAGCACCAATATTTTGAATTGGAGAAGCACCAACTGTACCTGGTATTAAAGTTAAGTTTTCTAGTCCGGCGAAATTATTTTCAACGCAATAAGTCACCAAATCGTTCCATACTACACCACCTCCAGCAGTAACCATCACATCATCACCTTGTGTTTGATACGTAATACCCTGAATACTAATTTTTAGTACAATGCCATCAAAATCTTTTGTGAAAAGCATATTACTTCCACCACCTAAAACCAGTAATTTCTTTGTTTTAGCAATCGAATTTTTAAAAATCTCCCTTAAGTCATCAACACTTTTAACTTCAACAAAATAATTTGCATTAACATCAATACCAAAAGTATTATATGTTTTTAAGGATACATTTTCTTGTAAAACTGACATGGATTTATTTTAAAGCACAAATGTACTAGATAAATTTTATGCTTTTAATTTCTTTAAGGTTTTAAACTGTCTTCGTGAATTACCTTTTCTATCCGTTTGTCGGGAATTAGCCACATCATAGCTACCAAAACATACAATGCTCCAGAAATCCATACGTTTACAAAAGCACATGGTATGGAAATAATGTAACAAGCTACCGAAAGTTTGCCCTTAAAATCATTCCCTAAGGCTCTTGCCAATAGTGAATCTTGTCCATGATGTTTAACTAATAGTGAAGCTAAAATTGAATAGGCAATCCCATTCATTAATAAAACAAAACCATATAAGGCGATAGGCGCAGGCGCAAAATGATTTTCTCCCATCCAACTTGTGGTAAAAGGTATCATAGAAAGCCAAAATAACAAGTGTAGGTTTGCCCAAAGTATGGCTCCATTTACTTTATTTACCACCATAAACATATGATGATGATTATTCCAATAAATGCCGACATAAATAAAACTCAAGATATAGCTCGAAAATACGGGCCATAATGGCGTCAAATCTTTTAAACTACTTTTATCATGAGGAACTTTTAACTCCAACACCATAATTGTAATAATAATGGCAATAACCCCATCGCTAAATGCCTCTATTCTTCCTTTTTTCATAAAACGATTTGTCCTTTTTTGATTTTGTTAATCGAAGATAGAATAAAAAAATATTTCATTAGTGTATTTAATCTATTTAAAGATCATCCTCAGAATTTCACCTACTCAAATCCTCCATTCACCGATTATCCCTGTTTCTGCTTTTAATATTTATGTTCTTTTGTACTATGGAAACAACACAAACAGAGCAAACGCTCATCGAAGAGATAAAAATATTAATCAGGAAACTTTGGAATTAAAAAAAGTTTCCATAGTTTTGCTCCTCATTTGAGAGAGTATGGATACTAATAGTACAGAGCTAACCCTAGCAGAAGAGATAAGATTATTGATGATTAAAGTTTGGGGCTAATTTTTAACTAATTAAGAGGAGCAAAATTTGGAAGTTAAAGAATACATAATTGCTGAAGCGGATAAGCTTTTTTGTCAGTACGGCTTTAAAAGTGTAACAATGGATGATATTGCCAAACACTTAGGCATGTCTAAAAAAACCATTTATCAGCATTTTAGAGATAAAGATGAATTAGTAAACATCTTAATTGAAGATAAGCTAGCCAATCAGGATTGTGCAAATAACCAATTTGTGGATAAGGCGAAGGATGCGGTTCATGAAATATTTTTCTCTTTATCAAGTATGCATGAATTGCTGGGAAACATGAATCCTAAATTGTTTTATGATCTACAGAAATATCATCCAAAAGCTTGGTTATATTTTAAAAACTTTAAAGAAAAGAGCATGAGCAATGCTATTTTAAAAAATCTAGAAAGAGGTATAGCAGAAGGTATTTACCGCGAAGATCTTAATAAAGAGATTTTAACACAATTGAGATTAGATCACGTGGAACTAATTTTTAGTCAACACGATCATTACACCAAAGGTAAATATACCATTGCACAAGTAATGATAGAAATAACAGAACATTTCCTTTATGGTATTTGCAATCAAAAAGGATTAGAAAAAATTAATTATTACAAACAACAATTGTCCCAAGTATAATCATTTATGAAAAAACAACTTTACATTTTACTTTTTAGTTTGAGTTTGGCTTTTCCAGCCATGGCTCAGGAAAAGGACACCACGGCAAGTTTTACCTTACAAGATGCGATCAACTATTCTTTAACTCATCAAACAAGTATTAAAAATGCTAAAATTGATGAGCAAATTGCAATCAATACAGTTAAAAAGACAATTGGAATTGGTTTACCACAAGTTAGTGCCAGCGCAGATTTTAATGATTTTTTAAATGTTGCAACTAGCTTAGTTCCTGCCATCTTTTTTGATAAAGATGCTGCTCCTGGAGCTACTATTCCAGTTAAGTTTGGTGTTAAATATAATTCGACTGTAGGTATAAATGCTACACAACTATTATTTGATGGCAGTTATTTGGTTGGGTTAAAAGCGTCCAAAACGTATAAGGAATTAAGTACAAAAAACACTGCCCGTACTCGAATTGAAACTGCAGTTGCAGTCACCAAGGCCTATTATTCTGTTTTGATAAGCAACGAACAACTTACCTTGATTGATGCCAACCTTGAACGTTTAAAAAAATCGTTAAACGATACAGAGCAAATGCTAAAGAATGGCTTTGTAGAGAAAATTGATGTGGATAGGTTAAGTGTATTGAACAATAACCTAATGACAGAAAGAGAAAATGTAATCAGATTATTAGCCTTGAATTTAAACCTATTGAAATTTCAAATGGGTTTAACGATAAATAGCAACATTACCTTACTCGATAAAATAACTTCTGTTAATACTGATCAGACTCCGATTTTAAATGATGGTACAGTTTATCAAAGACGCATTGAATACTCTTTATTACAAACGCAAAAGAAACTAAATGAATTAGATGTAAAAAGATATAAAAGTGCATTTTTACCTACTTTAGCTGCTTTTGGTAATTATTCTAGAAGTTTCCAAGGAGATAACTTTAGTTCTTTATATGATAAAAGTTTCCCTACCTCGTTAGTTGGCCTTAAACTTTCTATTCCTATCCTATCGGGTGGTCAGAAACTGTATGATGTTAGAAATGCAAAACTAGAATCTCTAAAAACCGACAACAACCTTATCAATTTGAAAAACTCAATTGATTTAGAGGTTGCACAAGCGCAAACCACCTATTTAAACGGTCAAAAATCTTTAGAAAACCAAAAAAGAAATATGGAATTAGCTAAAGAAGTTCTACGTGTGACTAAAATTAAATACGATCAGGGTGTTGGCTCAAGTTTAGAGGTAACCACTGCCGAAACTTCATTAAAAGAAGCTCAAAATAATTATATCAACGCTTTATACGATATGCTAATTAACAAAGTAAATCTAGATAAAGCTTTAGGAAACATTAACTACTAACCTTACAAACAATTTATAATGAAAAGAATATTATTTATAGCAGCAATCGCATTTTTAGCAGCATGTTCTTCTGAAAAAAAAGATCCAAAGGCTGAATTAGCGGATCTTAAAAAACAACGTACAGAATTAGACGCCAAAATTGCAAAATTAGAAAGCACTGTTGGTGGCAAAGACTCTGTATCTACGAAAGATGTAACCGTTTTCGACGTTAAGCAGACTACCTTTAATAACTATGTAGAAATTCAGGGCAAGGTTGATGCTGAACAGAATGTTCAGGTTAATCCTGAAGCGCAAGGTGTAGTAACCAGAGTATACGTTAGTATTGGTCAAAACGTGAGTAAGGGACAAGTTTTAGCTCAAATTGACGACAATGTACTTCGTCAGAGCATGGCTCAGTTGCAGACACAAATTGATTTGGCGACAAATCTATTTAACCGCCAAAAAAATCTTTGGGATCAAAAAATCGGTACTGAAGTTCAATACTTAAATGCAAAAACTCAAAAAGAAGGGTTAGAGCGTCAAATGAATGTTTTGCGTTCTCAACAAGCAATGTATAAAATCAAAGCTCCAATTAGTGGAAGTGTTGAGCAGATGGACCTAAAAGTTGGTCAGGCTGTAGCTCCAGGTATGACTGGTATTCGAATTGTGAACGGAAATATCTTGAAAGCTAAAGCACAGGTTGCAGAATCATACTTAGGAAAAATTAGCCAAGGTGATGATGTAAAAGTAATCTTCCCAGATATTCCAGATAGCTTAGTAACCAAGGTAAGCTTTGCCGCTAAGGTTATCGATCCTGCTTCTCGTAGTTTCAATATCGAAGTTAAATTACCATCGAATGCGAAATATCGGGCTAATATGATCGTCGTGTTAAAAGTTGTCGACTATAAAAATCCAAAGGCGATTGTAGTTCCAGTTAGTGCCATTCAAAATGCAGAAAATGGCCAATATGTAATTACAGTAGTAGATGGAAAAGCGAAACGTACAACAATAAAAGCTGGAAGAACAATTGATGGAAAAACTGAGATTTTATCAGGTTTAACCGAAGGCGACAAAGTTGTAACTACCGGAATTGATGACATCAACGAAGGTGATCCAGTTAAATATTAATCAGCTAATTAGTCTCTAACATTCAAAATAAAATGAAAGACGTAAACAAAGAGTTTGGCCCATCAAGTTGGGCAATAGACAATAAAACGGCTATTTATATCATCACGATTATGATTACATTAGCTGGATTATTTGCCTATAATTCAACTCCTAAAGAGAATTTTCCGGAAGTAATTGTTCCTAAAATTTTCGTACAAACTGTTTATCCTGGTACTTCTCCTGAAAACATGGAGAACCTAGTGACCAAGCAGCTAGAAAAACAAATCAAAGGCACACAGGGCCTAAAAAAAGTGACCTCTAATTCTTATCAGGATTTCTCAATTATTACTGCAGAATTTGGTACTGATGTAGATATAAAAGATGCAAAACAGCGTGTAAAAGATGCGGTTGATAAAGCCAAGACAGATTTACCAAATGACATCCCAGATGATCCGACTGTTATGGATTTTAACATGTCTGATTTACCGGTAATGTATATCAATATCTCAGGTAATTTCGATCTTAAAAAATTAAAAGACTATGCAGATGATATCCAAGACCGCATAGAGGCTTTGCCAGAAATTTCAGGAGTTGATTTAGTTGGTGCTTTAGATCCTGAAATTCAGATCAACGTAGACATGAATAAAATGGCTGCTGCCCAGGTTTCTTTTACAGACATCCAAAATGCAGTTGGTTATGAAAATTTAACTGCATCTGGTGGTACGGTAAAAATGGACGGACTACGTCGTACTTTAAATATTAAAAAGGATTTCAAAAGTGCTGAGGAAATTGCTAATCTGGTAATTAAAACTCCTACAGGAGCAGTTGTGTATTTAAGAGATATCGCTGAAGTTAAGGATGCGTTTAAAGAACAGACCAGTTATGCACGTTTATATGGAAAGAACGTAATTACCTTAAACGTTAAAAAACGTTCAGGTCAAAATCTAATCGAAGCATCTGATAAAATCAATCAGATTTTAACGGAGATGAAGGATAAATCGTTGCCAAAAACTTTGGACATTAAAATAACTGGTGATCAATCTGATCAAACCCGTGTTACTTTACACGATTTGATTAACACCATTATTATCGGTTTTATTCTAGTAACTATTATCCTCATGTTTTTCATGGGTGTAAAAAATGCCATATTCGTAGCATTATCAGTTCCATTATCAATGTTCATCGCCTTCCTGTTCATGCCTTTATTAGGTGGAATTATGGGATTCAACTTTACGATGAACATGATTGTGCTCTTCTCCTTCCTATTGGGATTGGGTATTGTGGTAGATGATGCGATTGTAGTAATTGAGAATACACACCGTATTTTCGATAATGGTAAAGTTCCGATTGTAAAAGCGGCTAAAATGGCTGCTGGAGAGGTATTCGTACCCGTATTTTCTGGTACATTAACCACTTTAGCACCTTTCTTCCCTTTACTATTTTGGCCAGGAATTATCGGAAAATTCATGTATTTCTTGCCATTAACATTAATTGTAACCTTGTTCGCATCATTAATCGTAGCCTATATCATCAATCCTGTTTTTGCGGTTGATTTTATGGAACATGATGATCATTCTGCTAACAAAAAGCCAACATTTGATAAGAGAACAAAGAAAATAACACTTATTTTGGGCATTGCTGCGATTGTAGCCTATGCTATTGGTGCATTGGCTGGCAGCTTTGGTTTTGGTAATTTCATGGTATTTATCATTATATTATACTTACTAAACCATTATTTCTTAGAAAATTGGGTTAAGACTTTTCAAAATAAAATTTGGCCAGCTTTCCAAAGTAAATATGTTAAATTATTGCACTGGGCCGTAGATCATCCTAAAAAATTAATTTGGGGTACCTTCGGATTATTTTTCGGTACGATTATCCTTTTTGGTGTTTTGGTAATTGCAGGACGTCAGAAGGTTATATTCTTCCCATCAGGTGATCCAAACTTTGTGTATGTATATGTTGGTCTTCCTGTAGGAACTGATCAAGCCTATACGAACGAGGTGGTTAGAAAAGTTGAACAACGTGTTACAGGTGTTCTTTCTAAAGATGGAAAAATAGATCCAGTAGTAACATCTATCATTTCAAATGTTACCAAAGGTGTAACAGATCCACAAGATGAAGATCAAGGAGAATATCCAAATAAAGGAAAAGTAACTGTTGCCTTTGTAGAATTTGGCAAAAGAAACGGGGTAAATACAGCCGCGTATTTAGATAAGATCAGAAATGCAGTGAAGGGCATTCCTGGAGCTGAGATTTCGGTAGCCCAAGAACAAGGCGGTCCACCAACAGCTAAACCAATTAGTATTGAGATCACTGGTGACAACTTGGATTCCATCGTTCACACCTCTGAAAGATTGAAAAAATACTTGGTGAGTAAGAATATTGCTGGAGTAGAGGAATTAAAGTCAGATTTCCAGAACAATAAGCCAGAGGTTATATTTGATATCGATAGGGAAAGAGCAAACAGAGAAGGTATTTACTCTGGACAGATTGCAATGGATCTTCGTGCAGCACTTTATGGACGTGAATTGTCTAAATTTAGAGATGATAAAGAAGATTACGAGATTAATGTTCGTGCTCGTGATGACCAAAAGAATAATCTTGAAGTTTTGAGGAACATGAAGATGACCTATCGTGATATGGCTATGGGTGGTCAGATTAGACAAGTTCCGATCTCCTCTTTTGTAAACATCCGATATGTAAACACTTATGGAGGTATTAAGCGTAAACAGCAAAAGCGTATTATCATTCTTTCATCAAATGTTTTAAGTGATGCCAATGCAAATCAGGTAGTACAGAATGTTGCGCAAGAAGTAGCACAATTTAAAACACCTACAGGGGTTGAAATAAAAATGGCGGGAGATCAAGAAGAACAGGCAGAAACCATGGGATTCTTAGGAATGGCATTCTTTATTGCAATTGGTACAATCCTTATCATATTAGTTACTCAATTTAACTCGATTAGCAAACCTATTATCATTTTAGTTGAGGTGTTATTTAGTTTTATTGGTGTGTTAGGAGGCTGTATTATTTTCAATATGCCTTTCTCTGTAATGATGTCGATGTTAGGTATTGTTGCTTTAGTGGGTATTGTGGTTCGTAATGGTATCTTATTGGTAGAGTTTACTGAACTGCTGATTAGCCAAGGTTTTACCGTTAAAGATGCAGTTATTGAGGCTGGCCGTACACGTATGACACCGGTATTATTAACTGCAACTGCAACCATGTTAGGCTTAATTCCTTTAGCAGTTGGTTTAAATATTGATTTCGTGAAAATGTTTACGGAGTTAAATCCACACATATATTTTGGTGGAGACAACGTAGCTTTCTGGGGGCCACTTTCATGGACAATGATTTTCGGATTAAGTTTCGCGACTTTCTTAACGTTAATTCTAGTTCCTTGTATGTATATCGTAATGGATAAAAATTCGAGAGCTATAAAAGGATGGTTTAAGAAAAAATCTGTAGAAGCTGATCATTCTGCCAAAACAGCAGAAGAGCCAGCAGCTGAATAAAATATATAACACACATAAAAAATCCCTTTAGTCGAAAAGATTAAAGGGATTTTTTATGTTAATGCAAGTAGTGCAAAGTATAAATGAATAGCTATATCTATTAAAAAAAATAGCCCGAATATTAATTCGAGCTATTTTTTTTAATAAGATTTCTCCACTACGGTCGAAATGACGAAGCTTTGAGTTAAACTGTTACTTCTTCTTCCATATAGCTTTCTAATGGCGGGCAAGCACAGATTAATGATCTATCGCCATGACTATCGTTTACTCTACCCACTGATGGCCAGAATTTATAAGCAGCCACATAAGGTAAAGGGAAAGCAGCAGTTTGACGGCTATAGCCATGCTCCCACTCGTTAGCAGTAACTACAGCAGCAGTGTGTGGTGCGTTCTTCAATGGATTATCAACCTTATCTAATTCGCCTTTTTCTACAGCAGTAATTTCATTTCTAATTGCAATTAGTGCATCGCAAAAACGATCTAATTCATGTTTAGGCTCACTTTCTGTAGGCTCAACCATTAACGTTCCAGCAACAGGGAAAGAAACCGTTGGCGCATGGAAACCATAATCCATTAAACGTTTAGCAATATCAACCACTTCGATACCGAAGTTTTTAAAGCCTCTACAATCTAAAATCATTTCGTGTGCACAACGGCCTTGACTGCCTGAATACAATACTGGATAATGAGCTTCTAAACGAGCTTTCATATAGTTAGCATTCAAAATCGCATATCTAGTAGCATCTGTTAATCCTTCTCCACCCATCATTGCGATGTAAGCATGAGAAATAATTAAAATTGAAGCAGAACCCCAAGGTGCTGAAGATACAGCAGGGATAGATTTTTCATTGTTGATATTCACAACAGCATGACCAGGCAAATATTTTACCAAGTGCGCAGCTACACCAATTGGCCCCATACCAGGACCACCTCCACCATGTGGAATACAGAATGTTTTGTGTAAGTTCAAATGGCAAACATCGGCACCAATATTAGCCGGACTTGTTAAACCAACTTGTGCGTTCATATTAGCACCATCCATATAAACCTGTCCACCGTTTTCATGAATAATGTTACAGATATCTATAATGCTTTCTTCAAAAACACCATGTGTTGATGGATAAGTAACCATTAAACATGAAAGATTTGCAGCATGCTCTGCCGCTTTTGCTTTTAAATCATCAACATCAATGTTTCCATTTTCTAATGATTTTACAACAATAATTTTCATTCCGGCCATTGCCGCTGAAGCAGGATTTGTACCGTGAGCAGACGCAGGAATTAACGCAATATTACGGTGGAAATCACCTCTATCTTGGTGATAAGCACGAATAACCATTAAACCAGCATATTCACCTTGCGCTCCAGCATTTGGCTGTAAACTCATAGCAGCAAAACCAGTGATTTCGCTTAACCATTTATCCAATTCATCAAAAACCGTATAATAACCTAATACTTGATCTGCTGGTGCAAATGGATGCACTTTACCAAACTCAGGCCAAGTAACAGGGATCATTTCGCTAGTTGCATTTAATTTCATGGTACATGAGCCTAAAGCAATCATAGAATGACAAAGCGATAGATCTTTAGTTTCTAAAGATTTGATATAACGCAACATTTCATGCTCAGAGTGATGTGAGTTGAAAATAGGATGCGTCAAATATTCAGATGTACGTTGTAGGCTTGCTGGAATTATAGTTTCAACATTTTCAACAACAGTTAAATTATCTGAAGAAATTGCCTTAACCTTAGAGAAAATGCGAACCAATAATTTCACATCTTCAAATGTTGTTGTTTCATCAAAAGCGATGCTAACAATGTTCCCGTTATAATTTAGGTTGATATTATTATCTAGACATTCTTTGTGAATAGAATTTGTTAAATCGCCTAAATCTAATTGAATGGTATCGAAATAAGATTTACTTAAAACGTTATATCCTATTTCTGATAAAGATTTTGCTAGTGTTACAGATAATCCATGTGTACGCTCTGCAATTAATTTTAATCCTTTTGGACCATGATAAGCAGCATAAAAACCTGCCATTATAGCTAATAAAGCTTGTGCAGTACAAATATTTGAGGTGGCTTTATCTCTACGAATGTGTTGTTCGCGAGTTTGTAAAGCCATACGTAAAGCGTAATTGTTATTGCTATCAATAGTTACGCCTATAATACGTCCCGGAATAGAACGTTTATACTCGTCTTTTGTAGCAAAATATGCAGCATGCGGACCACCAAAACCCATTGGAACTCCAAAACGTTGCGTTGTACCTACAACTACATCAGCTCCCCATTCTCCAGGAGGAGTTAATAAGGTTAAGCTGAGTAAATCTGCAATAACAGTTAATTTTATATTTTTAGTATGTAGTGTTTCTGCAAAGCTAGTGTAATCAAATACTTCTCCATTACTTGCCGGATATTGAACTATTGCACCAAAGAACTCTTCAGTTGCAGTAAATTCTTCATAGTTTCCAATTACCAATTCAATTCCAAAAGGATTGGCTCGAGTTTTTAAAATGTCTATGGTTTGTGCAAAAACTAAATCAGATACAAAGTATTTGGTAGCTTGTTGATTTTTACGTAGACTAAACTGCATAAACATCGCTTCTGCAGCTGCAGTACCTTCATCTAACAAAGAAGCGTTGGCAATTTCCATTCCGGTTAAATCAATAACCATAGTTTGGAAGTTTAATAAAGCTTGCAAACGACCTTGTGCAATTTCTGCTTGGTAAGGTGTGTATTGAGTGTACCATCCTGGATTTTCCATTACGTTACGCAAAATAACACCTGGCGTTAAAGTGTCGTAATAACCTTGTCCAATGTAAGATTTGAAAACTTTATTTAAGGAGGCAGTTTGCTTTAAACTGGTTAAATATTCGATTTCAGATTTTGCCTTTGGCAGATTTAACGGTTGCTTTAATCGGATTTTCTGAGGAATGGTTTGTTCAATCAGTTCATCAATAGATTTTACACCAATAGTGTGTAGCATTGCCGTAGTATCTTCCTTATTAGGTGCAATATGACGGTCTTGAAAGTCTTCTTGGTAATGGATGTTTAAACTCATGAAGTTTTAAAAAATAAGTTGCCTCAAAGGTACAAAATTGTCTTGTTAAAATCGTGTAAAAAATGATTGACGAACCGTGTTTTCTAGGGCGTAAAGCCTATAATTTTAGTAGGAGATCAGATCAAACGTTTGTTTAAATTTTTAAAAAATTAATAAATAGAACACCTATTGTGATCCATTAGATCCAAGACATTTAGCAACTCATAAGATGACTGTAGAGGTTTAGAAGCTTAATTCTACTTGTTTACTTTCCAACCTTCGTCTTTACTCAATTTTAAACGGTAGGTTTTAGTAATAAAATTGCTGTTGTTCTCTTGATTTTTATCGAAAGGCGCAAATGGAGTGTTTACCTTTTTAAGGGATACCGTTACTTTAGCATTGTTATCATTTACTCTGTTAAAGTCTACAGGTTTCTCACTAGCTAATTCGTAATTGACAACTTTAACAGTCGCTTTATTTTCGTCTTGTTTTAATACTAAATCGCTGGCTTTATCGGTTAGTGTGATCAAGTAAACAAAACTGCTATCTTTAGAAAGGAATTTCTTTTTAGCTTCTTTTAAATTCAATGATACATAACCTTCATTAGCCAAAGTTTTATATTTAGCTAACTCTTTCATTTCATTGTCGCTATTAAATTTCATTTCACCAAAACTAAAACGTGTAGTTTTATATTCTGGATTTGCCTTTAAATAATCCGTAATTACTTCGCCAGCCTCATCAGCATTTATAGTGGCAATATTTTTACATCCGCCAAAGGCGAAAACAAATAAGCTCAATAGAATTAAAAGTTGGTTTTTCATTTTATAATTTGTTTTAAGGTAATGATGTTATCATGATTTATTAAAGATATTCCCCTTTTTTATATTTTCCAAATTTGGCAAAATCATCGCACTCAAAATAATAAGCACACCTAACCAACGGATCCAGCTAACATCTTCATGTAGTACCAATGCAGACATGCTAACTGCAACAGGCAATTCTACTGAACTTAAAATAGAACTTAACGTAAGTCCGGCTTTTGGTATGCCGGATGAAAAACAAAGTGGCGGAATAACCGTACCAAAGATGGCTAAAATTATTCCCCATTTTAATAAGCTCCCCGCTAAAGCATCATTGATTAAAAATGTAGGAGGAAGAATTACAAATATTAGTAAGCATGCTCCTGTAATCATTAATGCACTCTTTTTTAATGGTGGATATTCATTACCCAACTTCCCGTTAAGCATTAAGAATGTAGCGTAAAAAAGCGCAGCCAACATGCCGTATCCAATGCCCAACATATTAAAGCCTGATATTTTTGTTTCTGTTAAGCCACTTGCTAAAACTGTTCCTACTAATACGAGTAACACAGCTAAAATTTGATTTCTGCTTGGTTTCTTTTTATAGATGAACAATTCTAACAAAACGCTAATCCACACAAATTGCATTAATAAAATGATGGCAACAGATGCAGGAGCCAATTTTACACATTGATAATATGTAAGACTTACCAATCCTGTAAAAAAGCCAGCGCCAATTAATTTAAGCCAATGTGTTTTGATAACTGGCTTTTCTTTCTCTTTAGCTTGCGTTTTAGTTTGAATAAAATAAAGGAGCCATAATACAATTGCTCCAAATAGTGCTTGTGTACCAGTTACATCGCCTAAAGAATAACCTTCGGAATAAGCCAGCTTTACAAAAGTAGAAAGGACGCCGAAACTGCAGGCACCAAAAAGAACAAGGATAATACCTTTTAACATGTTATTATATTAAAGCGTCATTGCGAGGAGTGAAACGACGTGGCAATCTATCTTCAGGAAAGATTGCTTCTGCCAATGAAAAATTGGCATCGCAATGACGATGATTTATATTAATTGTTTTAAATAAAGTTGAATTGTGTTTTCCAGACCTAAGTATAGTGCATCACTAATTAAGGCATGGCCTATTGAAACTTCTAATAAATTAGGAATGTTTTTGGCAAAATATTGAAGGTTGTTCAAATCTAAATCGTGACCGGCATTAATACCTAAACCTAATTCATTTGCTTTTTTTGCAGCTGCAATGTAAGGCTCAATTGCTTTTTCCTTATTTGCGGCATATTCGCTTGCATAAGCCTCAGTATATAATTCAATTCTGTCAGTTCCTGTTGCTAAAGCACCTTCTACCATTTCGATTACTGGATCTACAAAAATAGAAACGCGAATGCCTGCCTTTTGAAAAAGCGAAACCATTTCTTTTAAGTAGGCTTGCTCTTTTATGGTATCCCAACCATGATTTGAAGTAATTTGACCTAAAACATCAGGCACTAAAGTTACTTGTGCAGGTTTGTTCGCTAATACTAAATCGATGAATTTCTGCTCACGACAATTTCCTTCAATGTTAAATTCCGTTGCAATTACTGCTTTTAAATCAAATGTATCTTGATACCGGATATGTCTTTCGTCTGGACGTGGATGTACAGTAATTCCTTGTGCGCCAAAACGCTCGCAATCTAAGGCTACTTTAACTAAATCTGGGTTATTACCCCCACGACTGTTACGTAAAGTCGCTATTTTATTAATGTTGACTGATAGTTTTGTCATGATGCAAAGATAGCTTTTTAAGCGGAAAGCTTAAAGTGTAAAGCTCAACGCTTAAATCAGAGGACAAAACAAAACCACTGCTTATCTTTGTATATGAAATTAATAGCTTGTTTATTTTTAATGGGTTTATCAATTAATGTTTCGTCCCAAAATTTTGATCATATTAAACGTTATAAGATAAACTACGCGTTAGCAACAAAAGGAGCCGAAAAGAAAATTGCGATTAGAAGCTTTGTAAGTGATCAGGAGAAATACCTCTTATTGGTTAATCCACAAACTTTAAATACAACAATAGATTTAGCTCGCAACTACACGCTATCTAACTTAGCATGGGGTAACGTTCAGGCTATTTTTAAAAAATCAGCGTATGTGAAAGCAATCGACTTAGCTTTGCAAAGTGATAAAAAATTGCAAAACGCAGGAATTGATCACGCTATCCCTAAGGAAAAAGGAATAACATTAACAATTGACCTGTGCCCTTCTCATAAAGGTTTGGATCGAATTATCTTTCAATCCTTAATCAATGAATTTAAAAGAATTGAACAACCTGTTCCTTTAGCAATTTCAGTTTCTGGGAAGTGGATGCTTAAACACGAAGAAGATTTAAATTGGCTGAAAAATTTAATGATCCAAAATGAAATTGACATTACTTGGATTAATCATTCTTATAATCATGAGGTAAACAGCTTGCCTTTAAGCGAAAACTTTCTGCTTGCACCTGGGACAAATTTAGACTCAGAAATTTTAGCAAATGAAATGTTAATGCTTAAATATGGATTAACTCCGTCTGCATTTTTTAGGTTTCCGGGCTTGGTTTCAGATCAGCAAATTGTAGAAAAAACGATTGCCTATGGGCTTATCCCTGTTGGTAGCGATGCTTGGCTAGCTAAGGGACAACAAGCTAATGCAGGCAGCATAGTTCTCATCCATGGAAATGGAAATGAAGAAATCGGCGTGCATGATTTTCTTAAACTACTTAAGGCAAAACAGATTGATATTAAGCAAAAGCAGTGGTTGTTATTTGATTTAAAGCAAGGTTTAGAAAAAGAACTAAAGTGAATACGCAGAATTTAAATTAATCATCTTCGACTTATCGTAATATTATTCGCCTTTTTTCTTTTCAGGAAGAAGGATTATTGTTTTTGCTTTAAATCGATTGTTTACAATTTCGCCTGTAACTTCTGCCTTGCTGATCGCATTGCAAAAACCATGTTTGCCATGTGCGTCGCCAAAATCATCTATTCCTTTTCCATCAACGAAATAAGGTTTCCCATCTATTCTAATGGCTAATTCACAATCTTTACCTTTCATTTTAAATTGACATTCGCCGCAGGCAATTTCTACAGTTTTATTATCAATTTTTTGGGGTTGTTTAACTTTAGTTTGGGCGTTTGCAGCGAAACCGATAAAGCCTATAACGAGGGTGAAAATTAATTTTTTCATGATATTGTTTTTGTCCAAATTTATGGGTTTTAGAAGTATAGAAATTCAGGGTTTTGTAAAATAAGAAGTTGAATTATTTCTTTTATAATTCTTATATTGATGTGTGTAAACTGTACAATTTTAGCATCATGAATTAAAATAATTAAATGATATGAAAATAAATAGACTAATTCCTTTTGTTGCTGTCTTAATAATTCTCTTTTTCTTTAGTTGTAAGGAAAAAAGGCCAATTAAAACAAAAATTGATAAAAAATTTGCAGTTTGCTATATAGCGATTGATAAGACTGATACGGCTTGGCTAAAAATTGATACTGCAGATAGAAAACATATTTTGGGCGAAATGATATTTAATTACCATAATGAAAAGCATTATAAAGGATTAATTAAGGGCTTAATGAATGGTGATACTTTAAAGGGTGATTATACATTTAGATTAAATGGGATAGATAAGTGGTATAGAAATCCAATTGCTTTATTGAAAAATGAACACACGCTAACAATGGGTGTTGGCGAGATTTATATTTTGTGGGGATCTGGATTTTTCTTGAATTCTGTGCCGATTGATTATGACAAAGGAAGGTTTGTATTTAAACAGACTGATTGTAAGGATTAATTTTGCACTTTAGAGGTGCTGGTTGGCCTATGAAAAGATGGATTTGTATAATAAACCTGATTGGAGCGAACACGAAATGAAATGGAGTAAAGCGGAAAGCAGGGCTGCATTGACCGAAGAATTGCTGATATACGTTTTCTAAAATATCGTTTTAAGATTGTTTCATATAGCGCAATGACGATAGCGCAAATAAAAAAGGGATATGCAATTTGCACATCCCTTTTGGATAAAAGATTAAGGAGCAAAAGACTAAACTTTCGACTTTTAACTCCGACTTTTCTAGTACCTATAAGTTTCTGGTTTGAAAGGGCCTTCAACTGGAACACCGATATAATCTGCCTGGTGTTGATCTAAAACGTCTAATTCTACACCAATTTTTTCTAAGTGCAAACGAGCAACTTTTTCATCTAGGTGTTTAGGTAACACATAAACTTTGTTTTCGTATTTACCTGGGTTAGTCCACAGTTCTAATTGAGCTAAAGTTTGGTTTGTAAACGAGTTACTCATTACAAAACTTGGGTGACCAGTTGCACAACCTAAGTTTACTAAACGACCTTCGGCTAAGATAATTACATCTTTTCCGTCGATAGTATATTTATCTACTTGAGGTTTGATTTCAACTTTAGTATTGCCATAATTTGCATTTAACCAAGCCATGTCAATTTCATTATCGAAGTGACCGATGTTACATACTATCGCTTTATCTTTTAATGCACGGAAATGTTGTTCGCGAACGATATCACAGTTACCAGTTGTAGTTACTACGATATCAGCTTCTTTAATTGCAGTAGCCAATTTTTTAACTTCATAACCTTCCATTGCCGCTTGTAAAGCACAAATCGGGTCAATTTCGGTCACGATAACGCGTACTCCTTGTGAACTTAAAGATTCAGCTGAACCTTTACCCACATCACCATAACCACAAACAACAGCAACTTTACCTGCCATCATTACATCAGTTGCACGACGAATTGCGTCTACTAATGATTCTCTACATCCGTATTTGTTATCGAATTTAGATTTAGTTACTGAATCGTTAACGTTAATTGCTGGTAAATGCAATGTCCCGTTTTTCATTCTTTCATACAAACGGTGTACACCTGTGGTAGTTTCTTCTGATAAACCTTTTATAGCTGCGATTAGCTCAGGATATCTATCAAAAACCATATTAGTTAAATCACCACCATCATCTAAAATCATATTTAATGGTTGACGATCTGGTCCGAAATGTAAAGTTTGCTCAATACACCAATCGAAATCAGTTTCATTTAAACCTTTCCAAGCATAAACTTGAATACCTGCAGCAGCAATTGCCGCAGCAGCATGGTCTTGTGTTGAGAAAATGTTGCAAGATGACCAAGTAACTTCTGCACCTAATTCTACTAAAGTTTCTATTAAAACTGCAGTTTGAATGGTCATGTGTAAGCAGCCTGCAATACGAGCACCTGCTAATGGTTTAGATGGTCCGAATTCTTTACGTAAACTCATTAAACCTGGCATTTCTGCTTCGGCTAATCCGATTTCTTTACGGCCCCATTCTGCCAGTGAAATATCCTTAACTTTATAAGGAACGTAAGTTGTCTCTACTGATGACATAATTTATTGTTTTTAAATGTGCTACAAAGTTAAGTCATTCGGTTATCAATAACAAAAATGCGAGACATAGATGGATGGTATTTCACACAACTGATTTTAAAGTGACAAATATTCTGCATTTTATTTTTTTATGTACTTTTAAAAAAATAACATTCAACGCTCTCTATGACCTCTCATTTCTTTAATCATCCATTGGTTAATTTACATTATTACCGTTTTGGAAATGGACCTAAAACTATGTTATGTTTTCATGGATATGGAATGCATGGAAAACAATTTTCTGTGTTAAAAGAGAAATTAGGGAATGAATACACTTTTTATGGTTTTGATCTTTTCTTTCATAAAGAAACTACATTACATGATCAATCAATACAACAGGTAAAAAATGGCATTTCAAAAACTGATTTTTGTGAGTTAATCACGTCTTTTTGTGCAATGCAAGGAATTGATAGGTTTTGTGTTATTGGCTATTCCTTAGGTTCGCATTATGCGTCTGTATTAGCCGAAAAAGAAGCTCAAAGAATTGATCAGCTTTTTATTTTGGCACCAGCTTTTTTAAAGGTTTTTCCACCATTTCAGGTGATGTCGAAAAATAAAATAGCAAATTATGCATTCCGTAAACTTTTTTTAAGTGAAAACGGGATTAAAGTTGTACTTAATTTCTGCAAAACATTGCGAATAATAGATGAAAAAAGTCATGGCATATTAAAATCAGAAATGGCTACTAAAGATTTGCGATTCGCTTTTTATGCTAATGTTACTTACTTGCGCTATTTACAAGTAAAAGAGATAGATTTAATAACGTCATTAAATGAGCATAATGTAAAATGCTTTTTCCTTTTTGGACAAAGAGATAAAATGTATCCACAGCATTTAGCTGATGAGATGATTTCAAAATTGAATTTTGCTCATAAAACAACGTTAGATGAAGATCATGATATGGTGAATAAAAATTTGCCTGATAAAATTTATAAGTTAATGTATGATAATTAAGGCCAATCCTATTCGAATTAAATATTTAATACTAGTTGGTAAATTTTTATCGTGGCTTTTTAGTTGGCGATTTAATAAAATGAAAATTAATGAAGCAACAATTTTAAAAAATCACTCATACATATTAATGTGCAATCATTTTAGCTTTTGGGATGGTTTCTGGGCGGGCTATGTGTGCTTAAAATCCATTTACAAACAAGAGCCCAACCTAAAAGGATTTTATATTATGGTATTAGAAAAACAATTGGCGCAACATAAATGGTTAACGCGTTTGGGTTGCTTTTCTATTGCTCCAGGTACTATTACTGTAAGTGAAAGTTTAAATTATGCTGCCGAAGTACTAAATACACCTGGCAATATATTTTTAATGTTCCCACAGGGAAATCTTGAATCTAACCACGTAAGAAATATTGTAATTAAGCCCGGTATTGCTGAAATTGTAAAACGAATAAATGGAAATTGTCAGTTAGTATGGAGTAGTAATTTGATAGAGTATTTCGAAAGTTTAAAACCCTCGGTCTATTTTCATATGCTAGATTGTGGAACAAATCAGGAGTTTGACTTGGAATTATTAACGGCTAATATTAATCAACATCATAAATTAGCTATTCAAAAACAATTTAGGTTTACAGATCCCGATTAGGCTAGTATTAAAAATCGAATAGCTTATTCATGTCAACTTCTAATGCATCTGCAATCTCTTTCAATATATATCCAGAAGCATTTACTCGGCCATTTTCTATTCTACTGATACTTTGAAAATCTTTATTGATAAGGGCAGATAATTGTGATTGAGTTAAACCTTTATTTTCTCTTAGTTTTGCTATTTGTTTGCCCAGTTTTTTCTTAAAAATTTCTAGATCATTTGTCATGATGCAAACTCAAAAGATTTTCAGCCAAACAACTAAACACATTTGTTTAATTACGTAAATTTTTATTACGCAAACTAGCAACTAATTGAATGTTTCAATACAATTTATTGATTATCAAAGACTTTAGCAAATTTAATATGCTACATTTTAAGGTAGACTTATAGTATACCTGTAATGAATTGTGATATTTTAGAGGGTTACTTTATTGCGCTAATTTTAGTTACCAGCATAGAAATTAACAAACCAAAACAACCAATTACAGCATAAGAATAACGCAAACTTGAAAGAGCGGAAATATATCCTATTAACGGAGGCCCCATTAAAAAACCAAAATAACTGACCCCTGAAACCATAGCTAACGCAATACCTGGAGAGACTTTAGTGTTGCTACCTGCTATACTATATACCATTGGTACAATTCCAGAGACGCCAATACCTACCAACATAAAACCTACCGTTGCTGGAATAATGAAAGGAAAAACAACAGAAATAAACATCCCTGTTGAAATAATCACACCACTAGTCTGTATCATTTTTTTTCTACCATAACGAGCAATGACTTTATCACCTAAAAAGCGCCCGGTGGCCATCATAATCATAAAAGAAGTATAACCGAGAATTATCAAAGCATGAGGTGCCTTAACAATTTCTTTGAAATATACACCGCTCCAATCGAACATAGCGCCTTCTGTTGCCATACTACAAAAACCTATAATCCCCAATTGAACAAGTACCCCTTGAGGCTTTGTAAATAGTTTTGTTTTTTCAGTTTCTTTAGGTTTCTGCCAACCTAGTAGATAACGATAATTAATGACAATATGTGTCCAAGCCAAAACAGCAATGATACAAAAATGGATATAGGGATTAAGATGTAAATTAATCATTAACAAGCCTATTAAAGCCCCTGTAAATCCCCCAATACTCCATGCCCCATGAAAAGAAGTCATTATGGGTTTACCATAATAAGTTTCACCAGCAACACCCTGGGTATTTAAAGCGATGTTACATAGGTTGCCTGCTACTCCAAATAAAAATAAAAATATAGCTAATTGCCATCCGGCAGTTGCCAATGCCAAAATAGTTAATGCAAAAGCATACAAAGGAGTGGCAATAGTTAACATTCTTCTACTCCCAAAAATAGTTGTTAACCTACCTGAAATAGGCATGGTTACTAATTGCCCTAAGGGTAAGGCTAGTAAAATGCTTCCTAATTGCGCATCAGAAAGATGCATAGCTGATTTTAAATCTGGAATTCTACTAGCCCATGAAGCGAAGCAAACACCTTGTCCGAAATAAAATAAAGAAACGGCAAGTCTTACTCTTTTCTTACTGTAAGGATGATTTTGAAAAGGATTTTGTAAAACAGAAGTTTCGATAATTTCGGGCATATTTTCGATTTAAAAAAGAAGAACTATTGAGTAGTGCAAAGTTCTTTAAATCTATTGGGAATAGAAAGAGGTTTTTATCATTTGGATATAATGATTTCCCTTGTTAAGGTGATTTTGAATAATAATTTATAAAGTAATGATTTCAAATTATCCTGAATAATGCTTTAAGATTGCTCGTAAAATGTTGGAAAGGATTGTGCCTCACAATAACGTAGCATAATATTAATGCGTTACTATGAAACCCATATTAACAAAGGAGTCCTATGATGCTGCTCACAGGACTCCTTTTTACTTTCTAAATTTCAGTCTTTCCTAATTATATCTTATTAGGCTGGTAAAACCTTACTGTGCCATCTTTTTCACTTGATACAATCAACATACTTCTTCCATTTGGACTATCCTTTGGTTTTACAAACATCAAGCCTTCGGGTTCTTCGCCTGTTTGAAAAAGTTGTACAAATACAGGCTTGCTTGGAATACTAACATCATAAATAGCAACCATATACGAACGTTCCATGCCAATAAAGGCTAAGGTTTTACCATTTACCTTGGCAACCGTTACACCCTCTACTTCTACACCTTTCTTACTCGATCTACTATCTAGATATTTACCTGCATCAGCAACACGTTGCTCTAAGTCTTTACCTATCTCTGCAACTAATTGCCCAGTAGCAGCATTTAAAATAGTAACACTTCTGCCTCCTAAAGCAAATAATTCATCGTACTGCCCATCAGCGTTTTTACCTTTAGCACTTGTAATAAGTAGTTTACCCATATTATCATCTTGTTGCAAGGTTGCAGCATCTGGAAATTTAAGAGGATTAAGCGTTACCTTTTTTACAGTTGTTTCTTCATTATAACCAGTCCAAGCTCGAGTATCACCTTCATTAGCTAGAGCGATATAATTATTATCATTAGCTGAAAAATAAGAAATTGCATCGGGCAAATAGTATGCTTTTATAGGCCAAGTTTTTGGATTATATTTTTTATCTTCTTCAGAAGTATCAAAAGCATTTTGTGCTAAACTAAGATCCTTTAATCCTAATGGGACTATTTTAGTGATTTTCCCGGCAATAATATCCACTTCTGCAACTGCATTGTTCTCTTGTAAGGTTACAAATGCCTTTTTTGAATCTGCAGCAACTGCAACATATTCTGGTTCAATATCTTGAGCAAAACTTGCATTTGGACCATAAATTCTTAAGCCAGCGGCTACAAGCTTAGCTTTATCAACTTCAAAACCAGCAAAATCTAATGTTTTAACTGTATAATTATTTTTGATATCGATGATAGAAATAGAACCTACTGGATCAATTGTATACGCATCGTTAGGCTCACCTTCATTTGCAGAAATGATGTAATTACCATCTGGACTAAAAGTTACCATATCTGGCATAGCCCCAACACTGATCTTTTTTACTTCAGATAAATCTGAGGTCTTTAAAACAATAATATCTCCATTAGCTGTAGTAGTTGTCCCGTTTAAAGCAATAGCTAATAATCCGTTACTAACTGCAACGCTATTTATGCCTGCGTTATCAGGATAGATTAATGTTTTAGTTTTGGTAACTGTTGGATAAGCACTTAAATCTACAACTTCTACTTTTGTACCGCCATCATTACTTACTACAAATACCTTTTTGGTAGATGGATCGTAAGCTGATATTTCTGAAGCCGTTGCTCCACCTAAATCAATCATTGCAGTTTCAGAAAAACTATCGATTTTTTCTGGCACAATAGCTTCTGTTTCTTGATTAATAGGGATTAATGGGTTGTTCTTTTTACAAGCGCCAAAAGCAATTGCAGAAAATGCAAGAGTAGCGAATAATTTAGTTTTTAAGGTCATTTTTTATCTGTTTATCTAATCGCAAAAATATTGGCACAAGCTCAATATTATATTTGCTAGAAGTTATCTTTCTGTTAAATGATGACCATAAAAAAGCCAGCAATCACTTGCTGGCTTTTCATTATTATATCTTACTACTTTCAGACTAAAAATCTTTCCTCACTTCCTAAATATGTATCGCTCTATTCTCAGTTGCTGCCATTGCAGCTTCTTTTAGTGCTTCTGTATAAGTTGGGTGTGCATGGCAAATCCTTGCAATATCCTCTGCAGACGCACGGAATTCCATCGCAACTACAGCTTCTGCGATCATATCTGCTGCACGTGGACCAATCATATGTACACCTAACACTTCGTCGGTAGCTTCGTCTGCTAAAACTTTAACAAAACCATCAGTATCCATACTAGCTTTTGCTCTTCCACTTGCTTTGAATGGGAACGAACCAGCTTTGTATTTTACACCTGCAGCTTTTAATTGTTCTTCAGTTTGACCAACCGATGCAACTTCTGGCCAAGTGTAAACCACACCTGGAATTAAATTATAATTGATATGAGGTTTTTGTCCAGCAATAGTTTCTGCTACATAAATTCCTTCATCTTCTGCTTTGTGAGCTAACATTGCACCAGTAATTATATCACCAATTGCATAAACTCCCGGAACCGAAGTTTCTAAATGTGCATTTACTGGAATTTTCTTACCTCTTTCTTCAACATTAATTCCGATTTTATCTAAACCTAAACCTTCGCTATATGCTGTTCTACCTACTGCAACAATACAATAATCAGCTTCAAATTTAACAGCTTCTCCTTTTGCGTTATCAGCAGTTACTGTAACGGTTTCCCCTTTAGTTGTAGCTCCAGTTACTTTATGGCCCATAAAGAATTCCATGCCTAAAGATTTCTTCAATACACGTTGTAATTCTTTACCTAAGCCAGCATCCATTGTTGCAATAATTGAAGGCATAAATTCGATTACAGAAACTTTTGTACCTAAACGAGCATATACTGAACCTAACTCCAAACCAATTACACCACCACCAATTACAACCATAGTTTTAGGTACTTCCTTAATATTCAAGGCTTCAGTAGAAGTAATAATGCGCTTTTTATCGATGGGTAAAAATGGTAATGCAGTGGGTTTAGATCCTGTTGCAATGATTACATTTTTAGCTGAAAGGGTTTCTGTTGTTCCATCTGCTTTAGTAACCAGAATAGTGTTTTTATCTACAAATGAACCCACACCTTCAAAAGCATCAATTTTATTTTTCTTAAAAAGATAGGTGATACCAGTAGTATTTTGTGAAACAACATCGTCCTTACGGGCAATCATTTGTTTCATATCAACCTTTAAATCTTTTAAATTAATACCATGTGTTTTAAATGTATGTGCCGCATTATGAAAGTGCTCTGAAGAATCTAATAAAGCTTTTGAAGGAATACAGCCCACATTTAAGCAGGTACCGCCATAGGTTTTATATTTTTCTACCACGGCTGTCTTTAAGCCTAATTGTGCACAACGGATGGCACCTACATAACCGCCCGGACCCGAGCCAATAACAACTACATCGTATTGCATATCTTTTTAAAATTTATGCGGCTAAGTTACGGATTAGTTTTATTGTTGTAAAGTTGAAATGTTGGTAGGTTGTAAAGTTAGATGATGTAATTCCTATTCAATCACTAATTCATTTAAGCTTATCACATCACAATATTGATACTTGCTACTACAAGAATTGCATTTTTTTTATATTTATACTTTATAACCTATTCTCACCGCTATGACCAATTTAAAACTATTCTTAGTTCTTTTTATCATTTCATTTTCATGCTCAGTTTCTGCACAAGAAACAGATTCGGCTTATGTAAAAAGTCATTATACCAAAATAGAACGACAAATACAGATGCGTGATGGAGTTAAATTATTTACCTCGATCTATATGCCAAAAGATCAAAGTAAAAAATATCCCATTCTACTAAATCGTACTCCGTATACAGTTTCACCTTATGGTGAAGACAAATACAAAACAAGCTTGGGTAATTTTCCGGGTATGATGAGAGAAGGCTTTATTTTTGTTTATCAAGATGTACGTGGGAAATGGATGAGCGAAGGAAATTTTGAAGATGTTAGACCGCAAACCACTAGCAAAGGAAATAAAGCAATAGATGAAAGTACGGATACGTATGACACCATCGATTGGTTAATTAAAAACGTACAAAATAATAATGGCAAAGTAGGGATTTCTGGAATTTCCTATCCTGGTTTTTATTCTACAACATCATTACCAAATGCACACCCTGCTTTAAAAGCAGTTTCTCCACAAGCACCTGTAACGGATTGGTTTATGGGAGATGATTTTCACCACCGTGGCACTTTGTTTTTAATGGATGCATTTAGCTTCATGACAACCTTTGGTGTTCCTCGTCCTAAACCTATTACACCAGATAAAGGCCCTAAAGGTTTCAAATTTCCTATACAAGATAACTATCGTTTCTATTTAGAAGCTGGTTCAGTAAAAAATTTAAAAGACAAATATTTTGCAGATAGCATTAAATTTTGGAACGATTTATTTAAACATTCAAACTTGGATACGTTCTGGAAAGCCAGATTAATATTACCACATTTAACCAATGTAAAACCTGCGGTGATGGTTGTAGGTGGTTTTTTTGATGCAGAAGATGCCTATGGAACTTTCGCTACTTACAAAGCAATTGAAAAGCAAAATCCTACAGCGAATAATATTTTAGTAGCTGGACCTTGGTTTCACGGCGGTTGGGTACGCAGCACAGGAAATAGTTTTGGCGATATAGAATTTGGTCAACCTACTAGCACCTATTACCAAGAAAACTTCGAACTACCTTTCTTTAAATATTACCTAAAAGGAGAAGGTAGTTTTAATCCTGCTGAAGCTAATATTTTTGTAACAGGAAGTAATCAGTGGAAAAGGTTTAGTAGCTGGCCACCTGCAGATACCGAGAGCAAAAATTTGTATTTGCAACCTAACGGGAAGTTAGCATTTGAAAAAGTTGGAAGAACAGATAGCTGGGATGAATATGTGAGCGATCCTGCAAATCCAGTTCCTTATCAAGATGGGGTTCAGGCCAGACGAACACGTGAATATATGATAGATGATCAGCGTTTCGCAGCTCGTAGACCTGATGTTAAAACTTATCAAACTGATGTTTTGACAGAGGATATTACCTTAACAGGGCCTGTATTAGCAAATTTAGTCGTTTCTACCACAGGTACCGATGCAGATTATGTGGTAAAACTAATTGATGTATATCCAGAAGATGCACCAAATCCAGTTCCCAATCCTAAAAATTTAATAATGGGAGGTTATGAAATGTTAGTTAGAGGAGAAATTATGAGAGGAAAATACCGTAACAGCTTCGAAAAACCTGAACCATTTGTACCTGGTGCAATTACAAAAGTAAATTATCCACTTCCAGATGTTGCCCATACGTTTAAAAAAGGACATCGTATTATGATACAAATTCAAAATTCATGGTTCCCATTAGCAGATAGAAATCCTCAAAAATTTATGGATATCTATCAGGCAGAGCCTAAAGATTTTCAAAAAGCAACACATAAAATTTACCACGATACTCATAACAGTTCATTTATAACTGTAAATGTTTTAAAACCATAAATAAGTAAAACTGATGAAAACAAAAATTCTCACAATGCTAGTCCTAGTGTTACTAAGCTTAAGTACCAAAGCTCAGCTTGGGGTAGCTAAAGAAACCTACACTAGAGCAGATACTTTAAGAGGAATGCTTACTCCTCTACGCACTTGTTACGACATTAATTATTACCACTTAGATGTAAAAATTAATTTAGATGATAAATCGGTAAGTGGGAGTAATGAATTTGCTTTTACTGCTACACAAGATTTTACCAAACTTCAATTCGATTTATTTGCTAATTTAAAAATAGAGAAGGTTGTATATAAAGGAACCGAATTACCATACACTCGTGAATTCAATGCTGTATTTATCACCTTCCCAAAAACGGTTAAAAAAGGCAGTAAAGAAAGTTTCAAAGTGTGGTATAATGGTAATCCACCTATTGCACGTAATCCACCTTGGGATGGTGGCTTTATTTTCAAAAAAGATAAAAGTGGTAATCCTTTCGTTTCTGTAGCTTGTCAGGGTTTGGGTGCTAGCGTATGGTGGCCAACAAAAGACCATCAAAGCGATGAAGTAGATAGTATGCTCATCAGTATATCTGCACCAAAAGATTTAGATGAAGTTTCTAACGGACGTTTGCGTAGCGTAGTAAATAAACCAGATGGCTATAAACAGCACAATTGGTTTGTGGCAAACCCAATTAACAATTATGATGTATCATTTCAAATTGGCAAATACGCACATTGGACTGATACTTATGCTGGAGAAAATGGTCCATTAACAATAGATTTTTGGTCGTTAAAAGAAGATAGTGCGGTAGCTCGTCCACATTGGGATGCGGATGTAAAACCAATGCTTAAATCATTCGAATATTGGTTTGGGCCATATCCTTGGTATAAAGATGGTTATAAATTGGTGCAAGCACCACATTTAGGTATGGAACATCAAAGTGCAGTTGCGTATGGTAACCAGTTTAAAAAAGGATATTTAGGCAGAGATTTATCAGGTACAGGACTAGGTTTAAAATGGGATTTTATAACTGTGCATGAAAGCGGGCATGAATGGTTCGGGAATAATATTACCAGTAAAGATTTAGCAGATATGTGGTTACACGAAGGTTTTACAAATTATTCGGAAACCTTATTTACTGAATCTACTCAAGGCAAAAAAGCTGGAGAGGCTTACATAATTGGCATTAGAAAAGGTATTGGTAATAGAGAACCAATTATCGGTCCATATAATGTGAACAAAGAAGGTAGTGGAGATATGTATCCAAAGGGAGCAAATTTAATTCATACAATTCGTCAGTTAATAGATAATGATGAAAAGTTTAGAGGAATTTTAAGAGACCTAAATAAAGTTTACTATCATAAAACTGTAACATCTGCAGAAGTAGAAAATTACATCGCCAAGCAAAGCGGATTAAAATTAGACAAAGTATTTGACCAGTATCTACGTTATTCAAAAATCCCTGTATTAGAATATAAAATTAACAACGGTGTATTGTCTTATCGTTGGATAACAGATGTTAAAGGATTTGATATGCCTATAAAAGTTTCGTTAAAAGCAGATGAATATACCTTGATTAAACCAACTAACGATTGGAAAACAAGTAAAATTGATGCGTCAGTAAATATGGATAACTTTAAAACTGAACCAAATTTTTATGTAAATACAAAAAAAGGCGAATAAAAATTTCACAAATGCATGCAACGTTTAAGAAATAATTAACGTCTAATAATAAAAACTAGACATGAAAAAAATATTTATCACATTAAGTTTCATTTTGGTACTAGCCACTATGAGCCTACAACCTGTTTTGGCAAACTATCCAATCGTTATTGGTTTATCTAAGTTTTCAAAACAAGATAGAGAAGTAAAAAACTTTAATGGTGTTGCTGCCGGCGGACCAATAAATGTAGTCGTTACCTTGGGTAACTCAGAAGGTTTAAGATTTGAAGGAGATGCAGATGCCATTGCAACTTTAATTACAGAAGTAAAAGGCAATGTTCTAATAATCAGACCTCAAAATAGTTGGACAAGTTGGAGCCACAAATACGAAAACAAAAAAATTACGGCTTATGTTAGTGCAAAAGTAATTAAAAGCCTAACTATGAGTGGCTCTGGCAAGATGAGTTTAGTAGGATCAATAAAAGGTGCAGGCTTTGCAGCAACATTAAGCGGATCTGGTAATATATCTGCTAATATAGAGGTAGATAATTTTAATGGCGTAATTAGTGGTTCTGGAAATTTAAATATTTCTGGAAAGGCAGGTAGAGCAAATGTAACGCTTAGCGGCTCAGGGTCGTTAGCCAAAACTGGATTTTCAGTAGGCACACTTTCTACAACAATTAGCGGATCTGGTTCTGTAAATGTAAATGCTAACGACAAAATTAACGCTGTAATAAGTGGCTCAGGCAGCGTAAATTATAGTGGTAATCCAAGTGTAGATCAAACAGTAATAGGCTCTGGTAGAGTTCGAAAAATATAAACGCTTTTAACACACATAAAAGCTAAGCTCTCTGATTAAAGTCGGAGAGCTTTTTTTTGTTTATAGCTTAAAAGAAATTAATCTTTTAAAAACGTGTATATAATGCCAATTGAGCAACACGATTTGAAGTATTTTTTACTAATCCATTGCTATATTGATTTAAGTACCCAGCCTCAATATCAACATTTTTAGAAAAGCGATACCCACCAGCTAAATAAAATCTATTTTGATCAAACAAACTGTTATTTAGCAACTCTTTATTTTGAACATTTAAAAAAACCTCATTTTGTAAGGCAACAAAAACGCCTTTCTCGAATGCCGCTGAATTAGCTTGTAAAGGTTGCATTAGTCTTATAAAATAGCGAAAACGTTGTGTAAATATTTCATCGCTATTGGCTTGTTCTATAAATCGTTGTTCTAATCTTGCTCTGTGAGATACAAAAACAGATTTTAATTTATGTGTGAAGATATACTGCTCCCAAATTCTATTTTCTGTTAAAATGTTATTTGATGTCCCTATTAAACGAGTATCTGTAGTTGTATATAAATAACCAGCAGTTATATTGTTTTTATTATTGATGTAATAAGTTATACCTGGTCTTATGAGTACATTTCTTAAATATTCCCAGTTATCAGAACTACGAAACTGCGCATCAAAAGCTAGCCCCCACTTTGCATTAAATTTAGTAGTGTTAAAAATGGCAAACCAGCCAGAGTTTTGAAGTTGTGTTTGCGCTGATAATTTACCAATAGACATAAAAAGCAATACAGCTAATCCTATTTTTTTCATTAAATTCAGAATAAAGTTCAAAAAAAAGCCCTAATGTGTAAGCATTAGGGCTAAATATGTTATTTAAAATTACACGCCTAATAATAATCTAGCCGGATCTTCTAACAATTGTTTAACTCTTACCAAGAATCCTACCGATTCACGTCCATCAATAATTCTATGGTCATAAGATAAAGCGATGTACATCATTGGACGAATTACCACTTCTTTATTTTCCGCAATAGGACGTTCGATAATATTATGCATTCCTAAAATAGCAGATTGTGGCGCATTAATAATTGGTGTAGACATCATCGATCCAAATACACCACCATTGGTGATGGTAAATGTTCCGCCAGTCATTTCTTCAATTGTCAATTTGCTATCTCTTGCTTTAGTAGCTAATTCAATTACAGTTTTCTCAATTTGAGCTAGAGACATGCTTTCTGCATTTCTAATAATTGGAACCACTAATCCCTTCGGAGCAGAAACTGCTATAGAAACATCTACAAAATCATTATAAACCACCTCTTCACCCTCAATACGAGCATTTACTGCTGGAAAATCTTTAGCTGCTTCACAAACCGCTTTAGTAAAGAAACTCATAAAGCCTAAGCCTACGCCAAATTTCTCTTTAAATTGATCTTTATATTTTGCTCGCAAATCCATGATTGGTTTCATGTTTACCTCATTGAAGGTGGTTAACATGGCCGTCTCATTTTTCACAGTTACCAAACGTTTAGCTACAGTTTTACGCAATGGCGACATCTTTTCTCTGCGTTCACCTCTAGAACCTGCAACTGCAGCAACTGGAGCTGCTACTTTAGCTGCTTCAACTTTCGGACTTCCCGACTTAGCATTTTCAGACTTTAAAGCATCTTCCTTAGTAATTCTTCCATCAACACCAGTACCTTTTACTGCACTTGCATCAATACCTTTTTCAGCTAAAATTTTTCCTGCCGCCGGCGATGGAGTTCCTGAAGCATAGCTATCGCCAGTTTTTTCTGCAACAGGAGTTGCAACTTTATCAGCAACAACTGGAGCTTCAGCTTTCGCTGCTTCTTTAGCAGGAGCCGCAGCACCACCTTCTTCTATAGAACAAACTACTGCGCCAATTGGCAATGTATCGCCTTCACTTGCTACAGTTTTTAAAGTTCCCGCTTTTTCTGCAGTTAGCTCAAACGTAGCTTTATCAGATTCTAATTCAGCAATGATTTCGTCCATTTCAACAAAATCTCCGTCGTTTTTAACCCAACGTGATAAAACTACCTCTGTAATCGATTCGCCAACTGGCGGAACTTTTATTTCTAAACCCATAATTTATTGTATGTTGTAAAGTTGAAATGTTGTAAAGTTTGAATATTGCAAGTTACATAACCTTCTCAAAACTCACATCTCATTTCTCAAATCTCTTTTAATCTATATTTACTAATTTTTTAGTCGCTTTTGCTACCGTTTCTTTCACTTTTTCAGTTATCGGAACATCAAAAGCTGTTGAAACAATGTATGCCTGCTGATTGGTATGTTGTTTCATATAACCAGTAGCAGTACTGCTACTTTCTCTTCTAGAAATTACATCTATTTCGCTCAATGAAGTTTTTCTCAGTCTGCGTAACAAATAAGGCCAAGCTCCCATATTTTCCGGTTCTTCTTGAACCCAAACTGTATCGTTAGCATTTTTGTAACGTTTATAAACTGCTTCCATTTGATCAACTGGAGTTGGATATAACTGTTCAACACGTACCAAAGCTACATCACCTTTTTTATTTTCTTTTTGAGTTTCCAATAAATCATAATAGATTTTACCACTGCAAAATACGACACGTTTCACATCTGCAGGTTTTACATTTGCATCATCTATTACTTCTTTAAATTTACCATCTGTAAAATCAGCTAATGGACTAACGCAAAGCGGATGACGTAATAAGCTTTTAGGTGTAAATACAACTAATGGTTTACGGAAATCGCGTTTAAATTGACGACGTAAGGCATGGAAGAAGTTTGCAGGTGTAGTACAATTTGTTACTTGCATATTGTAATCCGCACAAAGTTCCATAAAACGTTCAATTCTTGCTGACGAATGTTCAGGTCCTTGTCCTTCATATCCGTGTGGTAATAACATCACCAATCCATTTTCTCTTTGCCATTTTGTTTCTGCACTTGCAACATATTGATCAACCACAATTTGAGCACCGTTAAAGAAATCTCCAAATTGCGCCTCCCAAATCGTTAATGCATTCGGGTTTGCCATTGCATAACCATATTCGAAACCTAAAACACCATATTCAGATAAATGCGAATTGTAAATATCAAATTGTGCTTGTTGCTCAGAAACATTTAATAATGGTGTGTATTCTTCTTCACTATCTTCTAAAGTTAATACCGCATGGCGATGAGAAAAAGTACCTCTCTTTACATCTTGCCCACTTAAACGAACCCTCTTACCTTCGGCTAATAAGGTTCCGTAAGCTAACTGTTCGCCCATTGCCCAATCAAATACATGAGTGGTAGTTGCCATTTTATTACGTTCATCAAATAATTTTTCAATTTTTTTGAAGAACTTTTTATCTGCAGGCAAAGAAGAAATGCGTTTAGCAACTTCCAATAAGGTTTCTTTTTTAACTGCTGTATTTGGAGATACTTCGAAATCTTTAGCCGTGGCAATACGCATCTCTGCCCATGCACCACCAAATTTAACATCATGGTATGTTGATGTAATTTCTTTAGCTTCATTTAAACGCTCTTGTAAAAGGCCTTTAAATTGTTTCTCCATTTCTTTAGCTAAACCAGCTTCTAACTCGCCTGTTTTAGTTAATTTATCGATATAAATATCACGAGGATTTGCGTGTTTTTCTATCGCTTTATATAATAATGGTTGAGTGAATTTCGGCTCGTCCGCTTCGTTGTGTCCAAATCTGCGGTAGCATAAAATATCAATAAATACATCATTTTTATATTTCTGACGGTATTCCATTGCTAAATTAATAGCATAAACTAAAGCTTCTACATCATCTCCATTTACATGGAAAACTGGTGATAAAGTTACCTTAGCAATATCTGTACAATATGTACTTGAACGAGCGTCTTTATAATTTGTAGTAAAACCGATTTGATTATTAATTACCAAATGGATAGTCCCACCAGTTTTATAACCTTCTAAACCTGCCATTTGTATAACTTCGTATACAATACCCTGACCAGCTACTGAAGCATCGCCGTGTATTAATATTGGTGCTAAACGGCTATTGTCTCCTGCATATTTGAAGTCGATTTTAGAACGCGACATCCCTTCTACCACACCATTTACAGTTTCTAAATGCGATGGGTTTGGACATAAACTCAAGTGAACATTTTGTCCACTATTTGTTGTTACATCGGTAGAATAACCTAAGTGATATTTCACATCGCCACCAAAAGGAGATTCTGCACTATATCCCTTGCCTTCAAACTCTGCAAAAATATCCTTATAGGTCTTTTGCATAATATTCGCCAGCACATTTAAACGACCACGGTGAGCCATTCCAATTACAAACTCTTCGATACCTAATTCTGCGCCTTTTTCGATTACAGAATCTAGTGCAGGTATTAATGCTTCGGCTCCTTCTAAAGAGAAACGTTTTTGTCCCAAAAATTTGGTGCCCAAAAAATTCTCAAAACTAACCGCTTCATTTAATTTGGTAAGGATGCGTTTTTTTTCATCAATAGAAAACTTAGGTGTATTGCGATCGCTTTCCATTTTGGTTTCGATCCACTTTAAGATTTCTGGAGTACGTACATATAAATATTCAGCTCCAATAGATCTGCAATAGGTTTGTTCCAAGAAAGCAACTATATCACTTAACTTTGCAGGTGCACCAATTCCTGTTTCAACTGCAGAATTAAATACAGTGTTTAAATCAGCTTCTGCTAAACCAAAGTTTTCTATAGCGAGTGTTGGTAAATGTTTACGTCTTTCTCTTACCGGATTTGTTTTGGTAAACAAATGTCCGCGTTGACGATACCCATTAATCAAATTTAAAACATTAATTTCTTTCAAAAAATGTTCTGGAGCTTCATTGCTTACATGTGCAGCATCAGAACCCCTTCCAAAATCAAAGCCTTCAAAAAATTTCTGCCATCCAAATTCTACCGAATTTCTGTCTTCTTTATAGCTTTGATATAAGGACTCGATATATTCGGCATTGGCGCCATTGAGATAAGATAAGTTATCCATTAGTATTTTTTTACGATAAGTAATGCAAAATTAGGATTTTACCACCAAAAATGGCAACAATCTTAACAATTTAATCAAATAAAAAACGGTTTTTTTGAACCTGTAATATCAACTGTTAATTTTATCCACTTATGAAGTTGGCAAAAAGTAGATTACGCCCTTACACTTTGTGCATAAACTCCTTTTGGGTCTACAACTTTAAGCTGCTTTTCGAAATCAAAACTTGTGGTTAAACGTTGATCGTTACCAACTCCAGCAACAGTAGCCCAATTGCCCCAATTGCTTGCAGGCGAATAATCGATTAATTTTTCTTCTAAATAAGCAGCACCCATTACCCAATTTACTTTTAACTCATAAATTAAATAGGTTGCTACTAATTGACGTGAAGCATTATTGATGTAACCAGTTGCGTTTAATTCATTCATTATTGCATCAACCAATGGATGCCCTGTAGTTCCAGTTTTCCAAGAATCTAACAAACTGCTATCTGCTAAAGTAATTACCTTAGCATCTTTTGAGAACCCTTCTGGTCTAAAGAAAGTATTTCCATGTTTTTTAAACATAAAACGGTAATAATCACGCCATAAAAGACCAAGCACTATTTGATTAAAATATGGCTTCAATCCATAATTAGCTTCTGCTTCTTTCATTTTCCAATATACCTCCCTAGGAGATAAACAACCTAAAGCGAGCCAAGGGGAAAGCTTAGAAATAATTTCATTCTTTTTTAAAGACGCATTTGCTAAAGCCATATCTTCTCCAGTATGTAGAAAATCATGCAAATGCTCGAAAGCTTGTTGTTCACCTCCCCTAAATTCAATATTTTGCATTAAACCATCTAAATCTTCATGTACTATAAGTTCGTTTAATTCAGGTAAAACACCCCAATCTTCAACATTAACAAAGTCGATTTTATCAGGTGTTAAAAAACAGGGTTTAACTATCGCATCACGTTCAGTTTTCTTTTTAAACTGAGTAAATACATCAGGTATATCTTTTATTGGAAAAGGTAAATCTTCTTTATTATAAAGTGTATGACCAATAAAATGTTTCAGATTTACTTTCTGCTTCCATAATAAATCTTCTACTTTAGTTGAGACCACGGTTTCTTCGCTTGCCACTTCCCTATGGTGATAAACTTCTGCAATTTCATATTGGTTCACAAGATTTGGTAAAAAATCTTCAGGTTTTCCTTTCAAAACTAGAATATCACCACCATGCTGCTGAAATGATTGACGTAAGGCAGCTACACTTTCAAGCAAGAATTGAGCTCGGATTGCTCCAGTTTTAATGCTATGATAACGTGTGAGTTCAAATTGCCGTGGATCGAAAAAATAAACAGGCAAAATTTCGTCAGACTTAGCTATGGCTTCTACCAGCATTTCATTATCATGCAAGCGTAAATCATTCCTAAACCAAACTAAAATCTTTTTGCTCATATCCGTAGCCTTTTATATTGACTTGCAATTTGCAAATTTTGTAGCAATTACTCGTTTAAACATTCTATTTTTTACATACCACCAACACATTTGGCATTTGTTGGTGGGTTTTCTTATCTATTGTACTATCTTGTGAAAACCAAAAGTTAAAATAACCGTTTGTTAATTATGGCAAAAAACATTCTCATCACTGGAGCAAGTGGTTTAATTGGAAAAAAACTTATTCCTGCTTTGCAAGCACAAGGACATAAAATCTCTATTTTATCCAGGCGACAAATTAGTATAAAAGATGTTAATGTGTTTTTGTGGGATGTGTATAACCAAACTATAGATCCAGATGCACTTAAAAGAATTGATACTGTTATAAACTTAGCCGGTGAGGGCATTGCAGATAAAAAGTGGACAAATAAACGTAAGCAAGAAATTATTGATAGCCGGGTGATGTCTGCTCAACTTTTATACAAAACCATTCAAGAAACAAAAGCACCAGTTAGCACGTTTATTTCTGCTTCTGCAGTAGGTTTTTATGGAGATAGAGGCGATGAAGTTTTGACAGAAAAAAGTGATAGTGGAAATGATTTCTTATCACAATGTTGTGTAAAATGGGAAGATGCCGCTAACCAAGGCAAAAAATTAGGAATTAGAGTAGTTAAAATTAGGATAGGATTAATTTTAAGTAAGGATGGTGGAGTGTTAAAAGCTATGGAAAAACCAATCAAATTTTTCTTTGGAGCTCCTTTAGGTAGTGGCAAACAATGGATGCCATGGATACATTTAAATGATATTATTAAAATTTTCACCAAAGCCGTAGAAGACAGCCAAATGGTTGGTGCATATAATGCTTGTGCTCCTTTTCCAGTTACCAATAAATCCTTCACAAAAACGATTGCTAAAAAATTAAACAGACCTGTTTGGCCAGTTCATGTACCTAAATTTGTTTTAAACACAATTCTTGGAGAAATGAGTATTTTACCTTTAATGAGTAGTAATACGATGGTACAAAAACTTTTAGATACAGGTTACAAATTTGACTATGTACACTTAGATGATGCACTTAATTCTATTTATACAAATAGCTAAGTGGAATAAACGTAAATTAATGGCACAAAATAAAAATAGCAATCACCATCATTTAGAAAAGAAAGAAATTAGCATTTGCTGGCTAAGAAGAGATTTAAGATTAGAAGATAATGCAGCGCTTTACCATGCATTGAAAGGGTCTCACCCTGTATTGTTACTCTTTATTTTTGATAAACATATTTTAGATAAACTTGAAAACAAAAAAGACGCTAGGGTTACTTTCATTTATCAGACATTAGAAAGCTTACAAGGAAAATTAATACAAAAAAATACTTCTCTTATTGTTAAATATGGGATTCCTGAAAAGGTTTGGGCTGAAGTTTTAAAAACATATAATGTTAAAGCTGTTTATACAAATCATGATTATGAACCTTATGCTACTAGACGTGATGATACGCTTGCAGAGTTTTTAAGAAGTGAAGGGATTATCTTTCATAGCTTTAAAGATCAGGTTATTTTTGAGAAGAGTGAAATTGTTAAAGCGGATCAAAAACCTTACACCGTATTTACACCATACTTTAAGGTCTGGAATAACAAACTAAATGATTTTTACCTAAAACCTTATCCTTCAGAAAAGTACATACACAATTTTTTTCCAACTCATAAGTTATCATTTCCAACATTGGAAGAAATGGGATTTGAATTATCTTCTCAACAATTTCCTACACTGAATTTTGAAGAAAAATTAGCTAGTTATGAGAAAAAAAGAGATTATCCGGCAGCAGACGCAACCACACATATCGGTTTACATTTAAGGTTTGGTACTGTTAGTATTAGAAAAGCAGCAGCAAAAGCTATTGCACATAATGCGGAAAAATGGTTATCGGAATTAGCATGGAGAGATTTTTACATGATGATACTTTGGCATTTCCCACACATTACGAACAAAGCCTTTAAACCCGCTTATGACAATATCAAATGGAGAAATAATGAAGCAGAATTTAAAGCATGGTGTGAAGGAAAAACCGGATATCCTTTAGTGGATGCAGGTATGCGACAACTCAATCAAACTGGTTTTATGCACAACCGTATACGTATGGTTGTTGCTAGCTTTTTATGCAAACATTTACTAATTGATTGGCGTTGGGGAGAGGCATATTTTGCCGATAAACTTTTAGATTATGAACTAGCTAGTAATGTTGGGGGTTGGCAATGGGCATGTGGCTCTGGCAATGATGCAGCCCCTTATTTCAGAGTTTTTAATCCAGAATTACAGCTTAAAAAATTCGACTCTAAAATGGAATATGTTTTTAAGTGGGCTCCAGCATATAAATTAGCTATTCTACCTATTCCAATAGTAGAACATACCTTTGCTCGAGATAGAGTTTTAAAGGAGTTTAAAAAAGCATTGGCATAAAAAAAGCCATTAAGAATAAAATCTTAACGGCTTTAAATGTTTTTAGTTTGAGTTAATTGGTTACACTCACTATTTCTATATCAAAATCTAATGATGCATTAGCAGGGATCAAACCATTGCCAATTGAACTATATGCAAGATCAGAAGGAATAAATATCCTAATTTTTGCACCACTTTTAAATAATGGCAGAATTTTTCCCCAGCCTACTATTACTCCATTTAAAGTGGTAGAATATGAAGTGTTTGAGTCAAAAACAGTTCCATCTAATAGTCTTCCTGTATACTTAACTACTAACGTAGAATTTTGGTTTATTGCATCAGTTCCTGTTCCTGCTGTTAAAACTTGATAATAAACTCTTGATGGATCTTTAGTAGCAGCAATTCCTTTTGTAGTTAGAAATGCTTTTATTTTAATATCATCCAATTCCCATTGTGTTTTTTGTGTATAAGTTGATATTTCTGAAATTAGTACTTCATTTGAAGGGATATTACCACTTCCATTTTTTCCAAAAGCTAAGTAAGATGGGAAAATTACCTTAACAGAACTTCCTCTCTTTAAATTAGTTAATGCAATTCTATACGGTGAAGGTGTAATGTATCCTAAATAATTTCCAAAGTTACTAATGGCACTATTTTTCTGATATTCTACACCGGCTAAAGATTTGATATTAAAATCATATAAAACAGAATCTTTGTTCAACATAGCATCTCCAGCCCCCTGACTAACAACTTGATAATAAAAACCAGATGGATCTTTAGTCATAGTCAAGTTATTCTGCTTTATATAAGCCTGAATTTTAGCTTCATCGATGCTTTCGATAGATTCATATTCCTTTTTACAAGAATTAAATAGCACCAATACACCTAATAAGGCGAAAGAATATATAGTTAGTTTTTTGCTCATTTGCATGTTATTGTACATCTATTAAGTCAATTGTAAAATCTAAAACAGCATTTTCAGGAATCCCAGCCCCTGGAGATGAATTTTTATAAGCTAAGGCTGAAGGTATAATCAGTCTTATTTTGCCACCTTTTTTAATTAAAGGAACACCAATTTTCCAACCTTGAATTAAATTACCGGCCAACGAAAAAGAAACTGGTGCCGTCGATTTATCAAATTCAACTCCATTTAAAAGTTTACCCTGATAATTAACAGTTACAGTATTGGATGCCGTTACCTCATTTCCAGAACCTGCATTTAAAACCTGATAATATAAACCTGAACTATGTTTTACAGCAACAATGCTATTTTTTGCTAAAAAATCAACAATTAAGCCGTCGTCTATTTTAGCTTGTTTTTCAGCATTATAATTGTCTTTTTTACACGATGATAAAGTTCCAACGATTAAAAAAAGACTTAGTAGAATTTTCGTTTTTAACATAATTGTACAAAAATAAGCTTTTATTCGCGATGGCGCAATTTTTAACCAATTTTAACATTCCAAAAGGTTGAGAATTAATGCTGAAAGTACAATTTATCATTAAAACGAAAAAGGTTTAGAGTTTTAGCTAAACGCTTAAACTCTAAACCTTACACTCTTATACTTATCTCTTAGAAAATATATTTATTCGCATCGATAATTTGTTGTGCAACATTCTGACGAGCTTGTTTTACATTAAATGGTTCCATTTTTGTAAATCTACGTAGTCCTACCAACATCATTCTTTGCTCATCACCTTCTGCAAATGCCCATAAGGCTTCTTTTCCTGCTTTTTGTACTCCATCAACTGCTTCCACAAAATAGATTTTCATCATATCTAACTGCCCTTTACAAGCTTCTTCCCCACGGAGTGAGACTAATTTTTCTGTTCTAAGCATAGCAGATTCAGCGATGTAAACATAACTTGCCATATCAGCAATGTTCATTAAAATCTCTTGCTCTTTAGATAAGCTCATCATCAATTTTTGAACCGCAGCTCCTGCTACCATTAATGTCGCTTTCTTTAAATTTTGAATGATCTTCTTTTCTGCAGCGAACCGAGTAGTGTCTTCTTCGCCAAAATCAGGGATAGACATCAGCTCTGCTGCTACTGCGGTTGCAGGAGTCATCAAATCTAATTCCCCCTTCATAGCACGTTTCAACATCATATCAACTGTTAAAAGTCGATTGATTTCATTTGTACCTTCAAAAATTCTGTTGATACGAGCATCACGATAAGATCTATCCATTGGTGCATCGGCACTAAAACCCATTCCACCATAGATTTGCACACCTTCATCCGTCACATAGTCCAATACTTCAGAACCCCAAACTTTAAGAATGGCACATTCTACAGCAAATTGCTCAGTTGATTTTAGCTTAGCTTTACCTTCATCCATACCACCTGCCACTAATTCATCATAAGCATCATCGATATTTTGACCGGCTCTATAATTTGCAGATTCTACAGCATAAATTTTAGATGCCATCTCGGCGATTTTAAATCTTATTGCACCGTATTTAGAAATTGGTCTATCAAATTGAATACGTTCATTTGAATAATTTACTGCATGATTTAAAACTTCTCTACTTCCGCCAATAGCAGCTGCAGATAATTTTATACGTCCAATATTTAAAATATTTACAGCAATCTTAAATCCATTCTCTCTATCAGAAAGCATGTTTTCTACTGGCACATGGCAATCGTTAAAAAACACTTGACGAGTTGATGAGCCTTTAATTCCCATTTTGTGTTCTTCTGGATTCATAGTGATGCCACCAAAATCTTTCTCAACGATAAATGCTGTTAGATTTTTGTCATCATCAATTTTTGCGAAAACGATAAAGATATCAGCAAATCCACCATTGGTAATCCACATCTTTTGTCCATTGATCACATAATGTTTTCCATCATCTGTCAACTTGGCTTTTGTTTTACCAGAATTAGCATCCGAACCAGAATTTGGTTCAGTTAAACAGTAAGAAGCTTTCCATTCACCTGTACCTAACTTAGGAATGTATTTAGCTTTTTGTGCTTCATTACCATAATATAAAATTGGAAGTGTGCCAATACCCGTATGTGCAGATAAGGCTACCGCAAAAGAATGACCAGCGCCACAAACATCAGCCACCAACATTGAGGTGTTAAAGTTTTTTCCAAAACCGCCATATTCTTCAGGAATAGAAACTCCTAAAATTCCTAGCTCACCTGCTTTATCCATCAAAGATGGCATTAAACCTTCTTCCTGGCTATCAATTCTATCCAAAATTGGATTAATCTCTGCAGTTAAAAAGTCTCGACAAGTCTGTGCAATCATCTGTTGCTCCTCATCAAATTCTTCAGGAATAAATACATCCTGGTAAGTGGTTTCAGTAATTAAGAACTCGCCACCTTTAATTGTTTTTTTGTCTGTAGTTTCCATTTTTTAAATGATTAAGGAGTTAAGAATTAAATCCTAGCTTCCTGCATATTTCTTAAAATATTTCAAAAATACCAGCCGCACCCTGTCCTGTGCCTACGCACATGGTTACCATTCCGTATTTTTTATCTTGTCTTTTTAATTCGTTAAATAATTGAACAGATAATTTAGCACCAGTACAACCTAGTGGGTGACCTAAAGCTATGGCTCCACCATTTACATTGATTTTACTTTGATCTAAGCCTAATGTTCTGATAATAGCTAATGATTGAGAAGCAAAAGCTTCATTTAGTTCAATTAAATCGATATCATCTTGTTTCATCCCAGCTTGTTTTAATGCTTTCGGAATGGCTTCGATCGGCCCAACACCCATAATGCGAGGCGGAACACCTGCAACACCATAACTTACTAAACGAGCAATTGGTTCAGCACCTAATTCTTTCATTTTCTTTTCAGATACGACCAATACAAAAGCCGCTCCATCTGATGTTTGTGAAGAATTTCCAGCAGTAATTACACCATTAGCAGCAAAAACTGGCTTTAATTTAGCTAAAGCTGCAACGGTAGTATCTGCCCTCGGCCCCTCGTCTGTATCTACAACATAAGAGCGAGTTTGCTTTTTCATATTTGCATCTAAGTAGTTTTCATTGATTGTAATTGGCAAAACTCCAGCTTTTAGATGTCCATTTTTAATGGCTTCAATGGCTTTTTGATGCGAGTTAAAAGAAAACTCATCCTGATCCTCTCTGTTTACATTGTATTCTTTAGCAACTGCTTCAGCCGTTAAGCCCATTCCCCAGTACCAATCTGGATTTGTTTTTGCAACATCTGGGTTTGGAACTAATTTCCATCCCCCAAAGGGCATCCCCGACATCACCTCTACTCCACCTGCTACAATGCAATCTGCCATGCCTGCTTTAATTTTAGCAACCGCAGTCGCAATGGTATCTAAACCTGATGCGCAATAACGGTTGATTGTTACTCCTGGAACTTTGTCAGTATCTAATCCCATCAGCGATATCATCCGTGCAATATTTAAACCTTGCTCTGCTTCTGGAGTTGCATTACCGACAATTACATCGTCAATTTGCTCCTTATCCAAATTTGGAACTGAGGCCACCAACTCTCTAATTACATTCGCTGCCAGTTCATCAGCTCTTGTAAAACGAAATACACCACGAGGTGCTTTACCTACAGCTGTTCTAAGTCCTGCTATTATATATGCTTCTTGCATTTTATTTTTGATTATGGATTAAGCAGTAGGATCATACTTCTCAATCGATTTATCTTATTTAATTCTTATAAACTTTAGGTCTTAATCTTTATTTCTTTTAATTAATTCCTTAAAGGTTTGCCTTTCGTTACTATACTCTGTATTCGCTCTAAAGTTTTGCGTTCTCCACAAAGCGATAAAAAGGCTTCTCTTTCTAAATCCAATAAATATTGTTCTGTAACTTCTGTTGGCGATGAAAGATCTCCACCACACATTACCCATCCTAATTTTTCGGATATTTTTTTATCATGTTCTGAAATGTAATTACCAGAATACATGGTGTTTGCACCTGCATAAACAATTCCTAAACCTTGTTTACCCAAAACTTTAATGTCTTTTCGTTGCACTGGCTTAGTGTAACCTGCATCCGCCAATTCAATTGCTTTAGCTTTTGCATCGGCAATTAATCTACTTCTATTCATAGTAATTGCATATTTGTCTTTTTGCAAATAGCCCAATTCAAACGCCTCAATTGCTGAAGTGGAAACTTTAGCCATTCCGATAGTTAAAAATCGATCTTTCATTGTATTCTGAACAATTTGGTCGACTTTGTATTCATCTGATGCACGCAAAGCAAATTCCTTACTTCCGCCACCGCCAGGAATAACACCCACTCCAAATTCAACCAATCCCATGTAAGTTTCCGCATTCAACTGTACAAAATCAGCATGTAAACTAAATTCGCAACCACCGCCTAAGGTTAAATTATGCGGAGCAACAACTACTGGAATTGAAGAGTAACGAATGCGCATCGATGTATTTTGGAATAGGCGAACAGCCATATTTAACTCCTCCCATTCTTGTTCAACAGCCATCATGAAAATCATTCCAACGTTGGCACCTGCCGAAAAGTTCGCACCATCATTACCAATTACCACACCGCGATAATCTTTCTCAGCCATGTCTATCGCTTTGTTAATAGCAGATAAAGTATCACCACCAATTGTGTTCATTTTAGAGTGGAATTCTACATTTAAAATACCATCGCCTAAATCGATAATTGAAGCGCCGCTATTTTTCCAAAGCACTTTATTAGCTCTTAAATTATCCAGAATGATAAATTCATCAGCTCCTGGAATTGTTTTGTAGGCTTTTGAAGGGATATCGTAATACTTTTTAATACCATCTTCCACTTTATAGAATGAAGTATGTCCAGCCGACAACATTTCTGTAACCCAATTTGCTGGCGTATGACCATATTGTTTCATTCCATCTATTGAAGCTTGAACACCAACAGCATCCCAAACTTCAAACGGGCCTAAATCCCAACCAAAACCAGCACGCATTGCATCATCTATACGATACAATTCCTCAGAAATTTCTGGAATTCGGTCTGAAACGTATTCGAACAAACCAAAGAAAGATGCTCTAAATAATTCAGCCGCTTTATCTTTTCCAGCTGCAAAAATTTTCATTCTGTCTGCAACTTTTTCAATGGTTTTTGTCATTTCTAAAGTAGCAGATTTCACTTTCTGTTGCGGGCGATATTCGAGCGTTTTCAAATCCAACGCTAATATTTCTGTTTTACCTTCAGGCGTTTTTGTCTTTTTGTAGAAACCTTGCTTGGTTTTATCTCCTAACCAATTGTTAGCTTCCATTTTTTGCACATAATCTGGAAGTTTAAACAAATCGTGGGCTTTATCATCAGGGCAGTTATCATACAATCCTTTTGATACTTTGATCATGGTATCTAATCCTACGACATCGGTTGTACGAAAAGTAGCAGATTTTGGTCTGCCCAAAGCTGGACCAGTAAACTTATCTACTTCTTCAACAGTTAAATCCATTTTCTCTACCAAATGTAATAGCGACATGATAGAATAGACCCCAACTCGATTAGCAATAAATGCAGGTGTATCTTTACATAAAACAGTCGTTTTACCTAAAAACTTATCACCATAATGCATTAAGAAATCTACCAATTCTGGTTTAGTATAAGGTGTAGGAATAATTTCCAACAACCTTAAATAGCGTGGTGGATTAAAAAAGTGTGTTCCGCAGAAGTTAGCTTTAAAATCCTCACTTCTACCTTCGGCCATCATGTGTATCGGAATACCCGAAGTGTTTGAAGTAACCAAGGTACCTGGCTTACGAAATTGCTCAACTTGCTCAAATACCTTTTGTTTAATCCCCAAATTTTCAACTACGACCTCAATAATCCAGTCGTAATTGCCAATTTTAGCCATATCATCTTCAAAATTACCCGTGCTAATTCTTTTTAAAACACTTTGCGAATAAATTGGAGATGGATTAGTTTTAACAGCTGTTTGCAAAGCTGCATTTACAATACGATTTTTTACTGCTGGATGAGTTAAAGCCAATCCTTTTGCCTGTTCTTCGGCACTCAACTCTTTTGGAGCAATATCTAAAAGCAAAACCTCTACACCAATGTTGGCAAAATGGCAGGCGATACGAGAACCCATAATGCCCGATCCCAATACAGCTACTTTATTTATTCTTTTCATCATTCTCTTTTATAGTTGTGTAAGCCAAGGTTAATTGGTTCACTTTATCTAAGGTTGATATCAATTGATCTTTTTCTTTCGAACTTAATTTATCATTTAAATATTCGTTAAACTTGATCACCACATTACTGGCCAATTTTCTTTTCTCAATGCCAAATGGGGTTAAAAATACTTTAACCGAACGCTTATCACCCGTAGAGGTTTCGCGGTAAATTAAACCTAGTTCTTCCATATTATTTAACATTCGCGATAAACTTGTAGCTTTAACACCAAGCAAAGCTGCAAGTGCTGAAACTGCTGTTCCTTCGGCCTCAATGTTGATGAGCACATATCCTATAGCTTGTGTAATTCCAAAGCCACCGGCAATTTGGTTATAAGTGTTGGAAATGTTTTGCCACACTACCTTTAAAAAATAATCTACTGTTTCTTTCTGCTTCATTAATTACTATGCTTGCATAACAAATTTATATAATAAGAATTTAGAATGCAAGTAGAATTTGAAAATAATTTTTTGCTCCATTTAACTTTTGACAAAGTTTTAGGCGTCTGGAAGAATTTGTCGAAGTTTAGTTTTTAGAAGCGCAATTTGGCAGCTATAATTAAAACTCGTTCCTGCTTTACGCTAAATCTTTTTGCCCCTTCGCAGAGCTCAAGATGACCGCAAAAAGTATATTGCTTCAATCAGGGCTATTAAATTATGATTGTGCTACTATAAGGGGTTGCAAATTTTCAAAAGAACCATTGCTTTTTCCACATAAACCTTATTGAAGTGAGCACGAAGCGTAGCGAAGTAAAACGAAAAGAAGGACTGAATTTGCCAAAAGCGCTGACATTGTTTTTCAAAACATTTTAAGAAATTATTCAGTGCAAGATAGTTTTTAAAGATATTCCGCGTCTTCGAAATGATAAAACGTTAGTAAAGATCATTTGGATTAAAACAAAAAAGCGCTTCGATTGCTCGAAACGCTTTTATATGGGGGATGATTTTTTTTAGTATAAAGTAAATTCTACTCTACGATTTTGTTGACGACCAGCTGCAGTTTTGTTGGTTGCAATTGGTTGATCTTCTCCATAACCTGTAGCTTCGATTCTACTTGCATTAGCACCTTGTGATACTAAATAAGCTTTTACAGATTCTGCTCTATCTTTAGATAAACGCATATTTAATTCATTTGAACCTGTATTATCTGTATGACCAGCTAATTTTAAGCTAAAGTTTTTCTCCATTAATAATGCTGCTACTCTATTTAAAGTAGGATAAGATCTTGAACGTATAGTTGCTTTACCTAAATCGAATTCTAAGTTTTTAATTGCATCCGCAACAACTTTACGATCGGCTTCTGTAACAATTACTTTTTCAGTTACCTGTGGAGCTGGTACTTTTAACGGACAACCAGAACCATCAACTACTGTACCTGCAGGAGTTCCAGGACATTTATCTAATTTATCTGCTACTCCATCACCATCACTATCTTTTAATAAATCGCCCATTTCTGAACGTAATCTAGCATTTTCTGCTTTTTGAGCATCTAAATCTGATTTTAAACCATTAGCAATGTTTTTAGCAGCTAAAGCTTCGTCATAAGTTGCTGCTGTTGGGCTATAAAAAGCTAATTGTTTTCCTTTACCTAAAGCAAATTCTAAACCAGCGTAAGCGTAATTATATTTATCGTTACCACCTCTTGCATAACCGTCAAAAGTATCACCATCAACAAAGCTAATGGTCCAACCTAAATCAAGATTTATTGCGTCTGCTAAACGAAATTTAGCGCCTAAGCCTACTGGGATAATCATTCTATTTACTGTTTCATTCTCTACTGTTGCACCACCAGAGCTAACCGTAGTTGTAGTATAATTTGCAAAACCACCACCTACAGATCCATATAACTGTGCATTATTTTGTTGTTTAAACATGCTCCAATTAAACATATTAACTACAGCATTTAAACTACCTGAATAATTTAAATCTGTTGAAAATGATTTAAACGGACTAACATTTACACCCCCACTATTATAAGGCTCATTGTTATCACCTTTGGCGCTACCTCTGTTTCCATCTAAACGTAAAGAGAAATATGGTGTAATTTGTTTTTTAATATACAAACCATATCCAAAACTCGATTCCCAGTTAGAATAATCGTTTTGTCCACCAAGTGGTGAGATTGGTGAAATTACACCTGCATTAACTCCAATAGACCATGTTCTAAAAGGTTCCATTGTAGATGTTGAAGTTTGTGCTTGTGCAGCACTACCAATAAATAAACCAGCTAAGGCAACTGGTAAACATTTTAATAAATTAAGTTTCATAATATTAATTTTAATAAGCGTTTTGACATTTACGTTCCAATAGTCAATCGCTATACCAAAGCTGGGTTAAAAATTAATATGTTTACTTTATTGTCTTTATTTACAAGTACTTAACACATTTCTATTAGACTATTCGAGATGTTAAAAAATGTTAAAAAGTGTGTGGTTTGCTATACAAAGATTAGGCAAAAGTGTTGGGATGGAGGCAAACAAATGAATACCTTTTTTGTTTGATTTTAAGGGATTAAACCCGCAAATTTCCATTTGGTAGTGAAGTCTTCAGGCAATAATTGTTGTGTTAAAATTGCTCTCACCATTTCCACTGGCATATTATTTTCTTTTAAAATGCGATCGTGAAACTGAATGTCTGTCATTTTACCACTTTCTACCAATTCTTTATGTAATGCTCTAAATTCTAATCCACCAAGCATATATCCTATTTGATAAAGTGGCCCATATCCCCCAGTAAATGAACGACGTACTTCTGCTTCAGCATTTGCTCTTTCAAATCCAACACGTTCTACTAAAAAATCTATGCATTGTTTTGGTGTCCATTTGCTTAAATGATAATTCATAGAAAAAATAATTCTAGCACAGCGATGCATTCTCCAAAACAACATTCCAATTTTATCTTCTGGTGTTTTCGCAAAATTTTTATCCCACAATAACATTTCCCAATATAATGACCAGCCCTCTGTCCAGAAAGGAGTACTAAAACCTCTTCGATAGGGTTTATACCTGCTTTGCATATAATATTGCAAATTATGACCAGGTATTAATTCATGAAAAACAACAGCTCTAGAAAAATGTCTGTTATTCCCTCTCAAGGTCATCATTTTTGCATCCTCACTCATGTCTTCTGTCGGATAAGCGATTAAAACTGATTCTCCTCCCAAAAAGAAAGGTGCAAATTGTTGTTCCTGTGGACTTAACATTCTCATTCGCCAACCTTCTTTGGCCATAACTGGAATTTTTATGAGCTTATTTTTTTCTACGAAATCAATTGCTTCGTTAGCCAATTCGTAAACTAGCTCGGGTTGTTTCCCTAATTCTGGATAATCTGTTTTTACTTTTTCTAATGCTTTTTTCCAATCGTTACCAAAACCCATTTGTTGAGATGCCTTTAACATTTCTGCATCGCACCATGCAAATTCTCGCATTGCGATAGCTTCTATTTGCTCTGGCGTATAAGCAATCATTTCATCTTTTAAATTAGCTAACAAAGCATTTCTTCCGATAGGAATACCTACAATTCCGCTACCATCATCTTTTGTATTTGATAGTTTTGCGATTTTACCTAATTCTGCAGCATACTCTTTTAATGCATTCACCACATTTGGATAACTGCTTTTAGTAGCTTTTGTAAATTGAGGATCGTAGCCATCGTAAAACTTATAGGCTTCTGTAAAAACCGTTAAATATTGATTAACCGTTTGCTGAGCCCAATTTGCTTGAACAGGACTTATATTAAGTTGCTGATTGCGTAATGCTTTGGTTGTATTATCTACATCATTTTTTAGTGTATTGAAAATCTCTTCTGTTTGTTTACCATTTTGCTGTTTCCCTACCCTTCTTTTTTGTTCAAAATCTATCATAGCTTTTGCGAAGGGAATAGTAAAATTTGTGTTTTTGAATTCTGTATATGCTTCTTGCAAGGCTCTAGAATCTGCGTTGATATCTCGTTTAAGCAAAGTATAATCTACGCGTTCATTTACATTAAGTTTAGCAAAAGGCAATGTCTTTAGTTTTGTCAGCCACTCTTCGTAAAAGCGTTCCATTTTTTGAAAATATTCCTCAGAACGTTTTAATGTATATTTACGGCCCAGCATAGTTTCATCTGCCTGATACTGATTTATAAACGGGGCAACTAAACTTGCTTCATTACTTTGAGCACTTAATATTGAGCTAATTAATGATAAAATGAGAAGCGGAAATAAGATTTTACGCATGATTATTTAGTTATAAAGAGAGTCTATTGCTTTATTATCAATTTACCAACCAACCGTTTTATCATCTCCTCTTGGGTCTGCTCCGCCTTGATAATAACCCCATTTTGTTTTAAGAATCGCATCTACTCTACCAATTGCACCTCGATTAACAAATTTATAGCCTTTAGCTTTTAGTTTTTCTGTTGTTAAACTATCTATTGCTTTATCTTCTACTGCTACCTCATCCGGTAACCATTGATGATGGAATTTCTTTGCATTGACAGCACTTTGCATCGACATGTTAAAATCGATCACATTTAAAATAGTTTGAAATACAGAGGTAATGATAGTTGAACCACCGGGCGTACCTACTACCATAAATAATTCGCCATCTTTTGATAAAATTGCAGGCGTCATAGAACTTAACATCCGTTTATTAGGTGCAATTGCATTTGCTTCTCCGCCAACCAGTCCATACATGTTAGGTACTCCAGGTTTCACAGAAAAATCATCCATTTCGTTATTTAATAGAAAGCCAGCACCCTTAACAACCACACCCGCCCCATACGAACCATTTAAAGTCGTAGTAATTGCAACCGCATTACCATCTCTATCTACAATGGAAAAATGAGTAGTTTCTTCATGTTCTTTTGGTGCAATTTCGCCAGCACTAATTTCTGCACTTGTACTTGCTTTTTGCCAATTAAATGTACTCATGCGTTGTTTTATGTATCCATTTTCTATCAACTTTGTTTGAGGAACAGGATAAAAATCTGGATCTCCCAAATGTGCAGCTCGATCAGCATAAACCCTACGTTCTGCCTCAACCATTAACTGTACAGTTGAATCTGAATTGAAACCCCATTTTGTTAAAGGATAAGGTTCAACAGATTTTAGCAATTGGATTAAGGCAATTCCTCCGCTAGAAGGTGGCGGCATAGTTACAACTTCGTACCCTCTATATTCTCCGGTAACAGGTTTACGCCAAATTGCTTTGTAAGATGCAAGATCTTGTTTTGTAATAATTCCCCCGCCACGTTGCATTTCGGCAACAATTGAATCGGCTACTGCACCTTCGTAAAAACCACTTCTACCTTTACTTGCGATTAACTTTAATGTATTTGCTAATTCTGTTTGGACTAAAACATCACCTTCTACCCATTTAGTTTCTTTGATCAATGCCGTACCTAAAGGATTTAACTTTGTAAATGTTCCTTTTAATCCGTTTAATTCTCTGGCCTGTCTTGCAGATAATTTGAAACCATCTTGTGCTAAACGTATAGCTGGAGCAAGTAAATCTTCCCACTTTAAATGACCATATTTTTGGTGCGCTTCGGCCATACCCGCTACAGAACCTGGTACGCCAGCAGCTAATTGTCCATGTAAGCTTTTATCAACTATTGGATTTCCGGAAGCGTCCAAATACATATCTCGACCTGCACTTGCACTTGCTTTTTCTCTAAAATCTAATGAGTTGATTTCGCCTTTTGCAGAGCGATATACCATAAAACCACCGCCTCCAATATTACCTGCATTTGGATAAACAACAGCTAATGCAAATTGAACAGCTACAGCAGCATCAACTGCATTACCGCCTTTTTTTAGAATTTCAACACCAACTTCCGAAGCGATTTCATTTGCAGAAACGACCATTCCATTTCTAAATTCACCACTGTTGTTTTTACCCAGCTGACCACCAACACAACTTAACAACATGCTTGCTACAAACACTGCACAGGTAAATCCTGTAATTTTTAATCTATACTTTGTAATTCTCTGCATCTTTATAAATCTTTTCGATAATGTCTTTATTTTTTTCTAAAATAACTTTTCGTTTAAAGCTCAACTTTGGTGTAAGTTCACCACCATCAATACTAAATTCTTTTGGCAATAATGCGAAACGTTTTACTTGCTCCCATTTGCCAAATTCAGTTCCTAATGTAGCAATTATGCGATTAAATTTATCAATTACTTGATCATTACAAATCATTTCTTCATTGGTAGTATAGGTTATTCCTTTCTTATCACACCATGTTTTTAAAGCAGGGAAAGCAGGCACAATTAATGCAGATGGGAATTTTCTGTTTTCACCCAACACCATTATTTGCTCAATTAATGGCGATTCTTTATATCTATTTTCTAGCATTTGAGGAGCGATGTATTTTCCTCCGGCAGTTTTAAAAATTTCTTTTTTACGATCGGTGATTTTTAAGAATTTTCCTTCTAAAATTTCCCCAATATCTCCTGTATGGAACCAGCCATCTTTATCTATGCTTTCTGCGGTTAAATCATCTCTTAAATAATAACCTTTCATAATATGATGACCACGCGTTAAGATCTCTCCGTCCTCTGCAATTTTAATTTCAACTCCCTCTATCACTGGGCCAACCGTACCAAACATGGTTGCACCAAAATGATTAACTGTAATTACTGGCGAAGTTTCTGTTAAGCCATATCCTTCAAAAACGGGCATTCCTGCTGCCCAAAATATACGAGCCAATCTCGGATTTAATGCTGCACCACCAGATGCCAACACCACAATGCGACCACCTAATGCTTCTTGCCATTTTTTGAACACCAATTTACGAGCAATGTCTAATTGAAAATTATACCACCACCCATTTTTAAAATCATATTTTTCGGCTAAAGCAAGCGACCAAAAGAAAATTCCTCTTTTAATTCCTGTTAAGTCTTTGCCCTTTTCCATAATTTTATCATACACTTTTTCTAGTAATCGAGGTACGGTAGAAAACGCATTTGGTTTAACTTCTTGAATATCGGCAACAATGGTATCCATGCTTTCGGCATAATAGATAGAAACTCCAGAATACACATACAAGTAAGAAATCATTCTTTCGAAGATGTGTGATAAAGGCAAAAAGCTAAGGGCAGTTTTTACTTCTTTAGGAAAAATAATAGCAGATTTCTCGAAATTTAGTACTAAATTATTATGTGTAAGCATTACTCCCTTTGGTGTACCAGTTGTACCAGAAGTATAAATTAAAGTTAAAATATCTTCGCTTGTTACAGCTTCTCTATAACTTTCTAAATCTATTTGTGAACTGGATTTTCCAGTGTCAATCAGCCCTTGCCAGTTTTCAGCACCCTCAACTTTGTTAAATGAGTAAATTTTAATAGGGTGTTTTAAATCTTTAGCAACAGCTTTTACTTTATGATAAATTGCTTCATCGCTCACAAACACTACTGTAATATCTGCATTCTCTATAATAAACTTAACATCATGCTCTGCTAAAGTGGGATATAAGGGGATTTGATAAGCCCCCAACTGCATAATTGCGAAATCACAAATGTTCCATTCTGGTCTATTATGCGACATTACAGCAACTCTACTTCCCTTGCCAATACCTATTGTAGTTAATCCGCGACTAAGGTTATCAGTTACTTCACAAAACTCTTGAGTACTGTATTTTGTCCATTTCCCATTGGTTTTACCACTAATAAATTCTGGTTTAGGAAAATTATCGAGGTTATACTTTAAAAGATCAAATACTCTGGTTATGGTTGTAGACATGGGATGACTTTTTAACTTGACTAGTGTTGCCGTTTCTCAAATCTAATAAATTATCTTTTCTGCAACAACCGATTTTAAATTTATTCTGCATGCATAGTAATTTATTGCTTTTTTAATAGAAATAAACAAAAAAGCCCCGATAAATTATCGAGGCTAAATACTATTCAGTTGAAAAGTTCTACTTATAAGTTGCTGCCAATTTTAACGCGTTATATGCATTTACAATTCCACCAGTTACACATAAATCTGCAAAAGGAATACTTACTGTTTCTGCACCTTTCATTGTTGAAACGTTGTGATTAACTTTCACTACAGATTTCATGATAATCTCTTTTACTTGCATTGCAGTAAGCTTTGGATAATACGAACGAATTAATGCGGCTAAGCCTGTTACAACTGGTGCTGCCATACTCGTTCCGTCTTCTTCAATGTATTTATTATCTGGTACAGTAGAAGTGATACGAACACCAGGCGCAAAAACATCAACCGATGTTTTACCATAATTTGAAAATGCTGCTTTTAACGTTTCATCATCTTTTGGTCCAGATGCACCAACAGTAAGCCAAGAGCTTGCTACACCACCATCTAAATATTTTTGATTAGGAAAATTACTTTCTACATCAATATCAGCATTTTCATTACCTGCTGCATGAACTAACAATACATCTTTACTCACAGCATATTTTACAGCTTCATCTACCGCCGCTTTATCCCATGAGTAACCTTTACCAAAACTCATGTTTATTACTTTTGCACCATTATCAGCCGCATAGCGGATGGCATTCGCCACATCTTTATCTCTTTCATCGCCATTCGGTGTATTGCGCACACCCATAATCATAATATTATCGGCTACACCCATAACACCAATTTTGTTGGTACGGTCTGCGCCAATTATACCAGCAACATGCGAACCATGTAAAGCATCTGGGCCTTTAATATCATTATTTCCATAAAAACGTTCTTTACTATCATTAGGATTATCACCCACAATAGCTCTCGGATCATAATCAACATTGTAATTATAATTAACCTGAGTAGTATAATATTTTACCCCTTCAGCAATTTGAGTTTCGTAAAAAGTTTTGAAATCCATCTCATTTAATACATTAAGCACAGCTTCTCTCACTCTCATTGCTTGTGCATCTTCAGATTTAAATGCTTCGAAATCGGCTTTAGTTGGATTTTCTTTGCCAATTTTTTTCACAACAGCATCCAAAACGAATTTAAAACCAGAAATACCAGCCAAATTACTTTTTGCTGTAGCTAATTCTTTTTCTACTTCTGTTCTATTCTTGATAAATGTTTCATAAGCTGTTTTATCTTTTTCAGGAACATTTGCTGCAGTTACACCTGCAAAACGAGCATTATCTCTACGTACTAAACGAGTAAGTTCCAAGGCTTCAAATTCTATCGATCCATTTTTACCACCCAAAAAGTTCCAGCCATGTAAATCGTCAACATAACCATTTTTGTCATCATCAACACCGTTACCAGCAATTTCCTTTTTGTTAGTCCATATTACTCTTTTTAAATCTTCATGGTTTAAATCTACACCACCATCTAAAACGGCAACTAATACAGGGGTAGATTTTTTCCCTTTAAGTAAATCTGTGTAAGCTTTTTCAGTACTGATCCCAAAAATAGAATCCTTTTTAAGATCAAGGTTTTGCCAATTAATCTTTTGTCCAAAGGATACAAAAGGCAATGCTGCTAATAATACGAGTGGAATTAATTTTTTAAAGTTATTCATGTAAATTTTATATTAAATACGTAGGTTGAAACGATGACGATTAGTTTTTAGTATCAGATCTCTACTAGCTCTCTTCAACAACGATGCCATAAGTAGTAAGCAAACCTGCTAAACCATCTGCTGAGAATTTTGCTTTTCTGAGCAGATTTTTTTCGGGATCTATGGTAAAGTTAATAGCTGACGTAAAGTTGGCGTTATTTAAAATGCTTCGCATAAAAACCGCAGCACTTAAATCACAACGTTCAAATACCGCTGAAGTTAAGTCTGCCTCTGAAAAATCAGTTCCTTTTAATGAACAATTAATAAAATGGCATTTACGATTTTTCTTTTTCATAAAAGCTGCATAGTCTAAAATGCAATTCGTAAAATCTACACCAAACAAAAAATCTTTAGTGTGCGAAAAATCTACGCCAATCAATTTGCAATTCGTAAACTGCACTTTATCAAAACCAATTGACCCAAATTTAATCATACTTAAATTGCAGCCATCAAAAGTGCATTTAATAAAATCACAACCTGAGAAATCTGCTTCGGTAAAATCGCAGCTAATGAAAGTACACTTTTCAAATTGTGTTTCTATTAATCCCTTTGGAAAGGTTGAGACTTTTTCGAAAACTTGATTAACGTAATATAGATTTTCTTCGACTTCCATTGCTAAAATTGAGGGCTGCAAAATAGCAAAAGGTTGTTGAAATCCTTTTCTAAATAGTTTAAAATAAAAATTTAGTTTTACCGAATGGAAGAGCATCTGGTATATAGCCTTGGAGAAAGATTGGTAAAAGTAAAACCTATAGAAAAAAATTTGTACCGAGTAACGGTAGATAATAAACCTATTGGTTTTATTAGAAAGAAAGATGGCGGCTGGATGATGGAAGAATACGCAAAAGAAGAACTTACTGCAGAAAGCGTGCAGCTAATTGGAGATAAAATAGATCGTTTACCTTGGCAATTTACCCAATAATTTTAGGCAAAAAAAGATGAACACAGATTTTCACACCTGGTTCATCCCTTTAAAAGCTTATGACACTGCTTTTTTATCTATTAATCTCTTAATCCTATTTTCGATATCGTCTAAGTCAAATGGTTTGCTAATGTAATCATCTGGCGCAGCCATTTCACTCATTTGTTTGCTTCTAATATTAGCCGACATCACAATAACCGGAATATGTTTAGTGAAAATGTCATTCTTTAAATCGTGACAAATTTCAATACCATTTCCATCTGGAAGCATTACGTCTAAAATGAAAAGATCAGGAATTGAATCTTTTAACTTCTTTTTCATTTCTGCAAATGTAGAGGAAAGCTGTAAATCGTATCCCTCATCTTTCAATAAAAATTCGATGATGTAACCTATATCCTTATCATCTTCTAAAATGTGTATCCGTTTCTTCATATGCTAAGATGAACAAAAAAGTGCAATGATTGTTTGATTAATTTAATTTTTTAATTCTTCCTTATAATTTAAAGCGCTATACCCATAAGCGCAAACTAAAAGTAAGATTGTAATACCTATCCAAAGTGCATTATAACCGAGTTTTTCAGCTAAATAAAATCCACCAGTAGGACCAATTACTTGTGCAATAGACCAGCCAACCGTATAGCCCGCAGCATACTGTCCGCGGTTAAATTCGTTGCTACGTTTAATAACAAAAGTATTAATAAATGGAATTGCAAACATCTCACCAAATGTGAAACAAATTACACTTAATAAAGCCACAACAACTGGCAAAAATTTTGGCAGCATTAACACGGCAAAAGAAAGTCCGACAATTAAAACCCCTATTACAATATAAAAAACTGCCGGTCGTTTATTTTCGATCTTACTAATCATGATCATTTCAAACAGTGCAATTAAAACTCCATTCACACCTAAAATTAACCCAATTAATGCCTCGTCTAAATGCCAAACCTCTTTAAAAAACACAGGCACCACCCTAAACATTAAAAAGAAACATGTTGCAAAAACAGTAGTGAGCAAAATAAATTTCACAAACAACGCATCCTGCCAAGGCTTGCGTACCACAATTCCCTTCATTTTTTCAATCGTTGCCTTTCTAAAACCTTTAACAGTAGGCAAAAACATAAAAATAGCTACGGCGACTAAAATACTTACAGTTCCATCTACAATAAATAGCAATTTATAATTAAAAGAAGCAATAATACCACCCATACTCACCCCAACAGCCCAACCTATATTCGTAGCTAAACGGTTCAAAGAATATGAACGAGTTTCTTTTCCTTCTGCTGCATACGCAGCAATAGCTGTAAAATTTGCTGGTCGAAAAGCATCGTAAAAAAAGCTAATTAATACGGCTAACACACATAGTGTATTAAAGTGGCTCACCTGCGAAAACACTAAAAAAAGCGCACCACCAATTAGGGATGAAAAAATTTGGACCGGTCTAAACCCAAACATATCGGTTAACTTACCCCCTGCTGTTGCACCCAAAATAGAACCTATACCAAATAAAGAAATAATAATGCCAGCATCAGACGCAGGGCGATGCAGTGCTTGCGTAACATACAAACCCATAAATGGAACCGCCATATACCCGCAACGATTCAATAAAATTACCGAACTTAATAGCCAGGTTTCTTTACTTAATCCAGAAAAAGAGGTTTTGTATGCGTTAATTATCGACCTAAACATGGAGGTTTTATTGTAAACCAAAAATAGACATTAGGCTGTAAAAACCTATCCATTATTTCTGTATTTTTGAGTTCGCCTAAAATTTAGCATCAATAAAATCATAGCAAATGTCTACAGAAATCAAATGTCCTAGTTGTAATCATATTTTTCCGCTTGAAGCAGCAATTACCGAAGACCTTAAACAAGGAATGAGGCAAGAAATGTTAAGCTACAAAAAGCAAAAAGAGGAAGAATTCCTGAAAAAATCCCAAGCATTTGAAATTCAAAAAAAACAACAAGAAGAACTTTACAACACGCAAAAAAAGCAACAAGAACTAGCTTTCGAGCAAAAATTAGCACAAGAAAAGGCTGCTTTGCAAACATCAATGGCCGAAAATTTACGTAAAACGATAAGCGCAGATTTCGAGAATAAACTGAAAATGTTCGAAGAGGCCAATAAAGAGAACGAAGAAAAGCTGAAACTTGCTCGTGCTAAAGAAATTGAATTTTTAAAAAAGGAACAAGAAATAAAAAATCGCGAAGCAGAATTGGAGTTAAACATCCAACGTAAGCTACAAGAACAACGCGAAGAATTAGTTGCCCAAGTGCGCAAGCAAGAATTGGAAAAGAACAATTTGAAAGATACCGAACATCAGCTCCGCGTTAAGGAATTAGAAAAACAACTAGACGACCAAAAGAAACTGGCCGAAGAAATGAAGCGTAAAGCCGAGCAGGGTTCTATGCAATTACAAGGTGAAGTACAGGAATTAATCCTGGAAGAATTGCTTCGAAATACTTTTCCATTTGATTTAATTGAGGAAGTTGGCAAGGGTGTTCGAGGGGCAGATTGTGTACATAATGTGCGCAACCAATTCGGACAAGAATGTGGTAAAATTATTTACGAAAGCAAACGAACTAAGGATTTTTCGATGGAATGGATTGAGAAATTGAAAAAAGATATGCGCAGCATGGGCGTAGATGTTGCTGTAATTGTTACCCAATGTTACCCAAAGGGGATGGATTGTTTCGGAGAAAAAGATGGCGTATGGATTTGTTCCTTTGATGAAGTTAAAGCAGTTTCTTATATCCTGAGAGATGGAATTATAAAACTATTTGGCGCAACTAAAACACAAGAAAACAAGGGCGATAAAATGCACATGTTGTACGATTACCTTAATGGAAATGAATTTTCTGAACAATGGAAAGCTATCCGCGAAGGTTTTATGAGCATGAAACTATCTATTCAGCGAGAACGAGATGCCATGGAACGCCTATGGAAAAGCAGAGAAAAACAGCTAGAAAAAGTACTTTTAAACGCTGCACATATTCGTGGCTCCATTGAAGGAATTTCTGGTAATGATAATATCCAATTGAGCTTAGGCGATGAAGAAGAAGATTTGTTGTTAGAATAATCATGATAATAACCAGATTTGCCATTCCCACATAGCCGTCATTCCCAACTCGATTGGGAATATTAATGCATTATAAAACAAAATTTGTCATTCCGAGGCACGAGGAATCTATTAGAAAGAATTAGCGATTAGATGATATCACCTTATCATCTCAACCGTCATTCCCAACTCGATTGGGAATCCTAATGCAAGGGCAAGTTTTTACAATTTTTTCACCATCCAAATATCACAACCAAAATGCCCCGAATTACCTAACGAGCTACATAATTTCTCAAAACCTAACCGTTCGTACATACTTACAGCCTGATTTAACTCTGGCATAGATTCTAAATAAATATTCTCATACCCTAATGCTATAGCAGACGCAAAACATTTATCCATAACAGCTTTGCCTAAACCTCTCCCTCTAGCTTCAGGATACAAATAAAGTTTCACTAGTTCACATGTTCCTTCTGGTAAGTTTGCCGTCGGAAAAATACCGCCACCGCCAATCACGTCTCCATTTTCTTCAATCACCCAATAAACAGACTTATCATTTTCAAACACAGTCGATAAATGATTTGTGCCTTCATCAAAGAAAGCCGTACCAGGTTTATTCGCTTTAAATTCCGTTAAAACACTTTTAATGAGTTTGCTTAACGCAACATCATCACTCTGCTTAATTGGTCTTATAGTAGGTTGCATAGTACAAAGTTAGTGGTTTATCACAAATTCACCTACCAGCAAAAAGAAAACTAGCAATGTAAAAAAGAGATCTATCTATGTAAAAAAGAAAACCGCCATTGTAAAAAAGAAAACTAGCAATGCAAAAAAGAAACTTGGCTATGTAAAAAAGAAAACTGACAATGTAAAAAAGAAATCTACCAATGTAAAAAGGAAAATTAGCTATGTCAAAAAGAAATCTACCTATGTAAAAAGGAAAACTAACGATGTAAAAAAGAAATCTAACGATGTCAAAAAGAAACCTAGCAATGTAAAAAAGAAAACTACCAATGTAAAAAGGAAACCTAACAATGTAAAAAAGAAAACTACCAATGTAAAAAGGAAACCTAACACCTGCAAAACGGTAATTCTTTAGCGCTTACAACACACCACCCATAAAAGGATCTGTTATAGAATCTTCTCCAGTTTCTACATGGCCTGCATAATGCTTACTAAAATTTGCTTTACCCTTTACTTCAACTTTAAAATCGTACCAACCCAGACTTTTTTGCAAATTAAGGGTAACGGTCTTTTTACTGTTTGCAGCAATGGTGATATTTTTAGAATTGGCTTTATAAACATCGTCTGTAATTTGAATTTGCAAAGCCGACATTTCAATATTCTCGAGCAAAAGCTGAATATTGCCTGTTGCTTTTTTTAATACACCATTCTGTTCATAGGTGCACTCTAGACTTAACAGTGGATCGTGCTTATCTCCTTTAAAATGACGGAAAAAACCATTTGGCCCATTAACAACAAGATTATAAATCCCATCCTTAAAGTCAGCAATCTTCCAACTATCTCTTAACCAACCGCCAGCTTTTACCGCATAATTCCAGGTTTTGCCAGCTTCTTTTAAGTAGCTACTTGGCGTGTAAACACTAAATGGCGCACCCACATTTGCCAATTTCTGTCCAAATGAAGTTTTAAGCGATGTAAAATCTAGTTCAATGTTATCGATATTAATAAGTGAATCAACCTGTAATTGATAAGGCAATGCACAAGCAAGCTTTGTACCTTTTTCTTGTACAGGTGCAAATTCAGATGCATCTTTATGAAATGGCGGCAAAGAATTTATTTTATCAATCTCTTCCTTTGCTAATGCTGTTGGCGTTACTTGAGCAGGCTTAGATTTTGCATTTTGAATATCGCCTATTACTTTTTCTCTTTTCAGCCTTGCTGGAGTATTGATAGTCTCACCAGTATATGGTCTAAATACCGATGTTAAATCTCCACAAATCGCCCTCCGCCACGGACTAATCGTATCACTTTTGATTTTCTTACCCGTTTTATTGCTCAAGAAATTCTCTAAAAATAGTAAAGAAGAAGTATGGTCGAAAACCTGCGAGTTCACATAACCACCCTTACTCCAAGGCGAGGCTATCATCATTGGTACTCGGTATCCTAAACCTATCGGACTATCCTTTTTAAATTCATAATCGGCCCACGTTTCTAACCCCTCACTTACTTTCCCTGTCGATAAATCTTCTGGTTTTGGCGGCACAAAAGGTGACAAATGATCAAAATACCCGTCATTTTCATCATATGTTAAAATGAAAATCGTTTTCTTCCACACCTCTGGATTTTTAGTTAAAATATCTATCGCTTCCGAAACATACCACGTACCATACAATGGCGAACTAGTATGATCTGAAAATCGTTGAGGAGCAACTAACCACGAAACAGTTGGCAATTTCCCAGTATCAACATCCTTTCTAAACTGCTCAAAAATATCTTCCTTCGGAATGTTTAGCGTTTCCGTTTTACCTTCATCATTTGTAAAAGTAAATGGTGCTAATTTTAAATAATCAGGGTTATCAATATTGGTGGTAAACGCTTTATCAATTAAATTTTTTTCGCGTTGCGAGAGTTGATTATACTTTGCTAAAACTTCATCAACTGTTAGCTCAGGGTGATTTGTTTTATCTCCATTTTTGCGGAAATAAGCCGATAATTTAACATGATGACGTGTAATGTATTCTAACGGATTATCGCCATAGTTACCCAACCAATCGTCAATTTCTCCGTCCTTATCTAAATTAGTTAGTTTTGCAGTCCATAATTCATTTTGATAAACCTTCCAAGAAACTCCATTATCTTCTAATAATTCAGGAAAAGTTTGCCAATCTACAAACACATTATCTTGCGATTCAGCCTGCGAATTATTCACCACTGCAACTGAATTTCCATTTTGCTCTGGACGAATTGTCCCCGTCCAAAAGAAAAGCCTATTTGGCGTGGTACCTGTTAACGATGAACAAAAATGATGATCGCAAATGGTAAACGCATCAGCCATTGCGTAATAAAAAGGAATATCTTCTCGCTTATAATATCCTAAAGTCATTAACGATTTTACAGGCACCCATTTATCGTATTTCCCTTTATTTCTTGCAGCAACTTGATCTGGCCATGAATGTGCCAATCCGCCTTGCCATGTAATTTTAGTTTTATTAATATCTACATGAAATGGCGCATAGGTTTTTCCCTTTTCATCGCTTTGCAACCATACTTTATTCTGATTAGGAAGTGTTTTTGCTCTCGGATCATTAAAACCTCGCACACCTTTCATTTTGCCAAACATGTGATCGAACGAACGATTTTCTTGCATCAAAAAAACGATATGCTCTGCATCATAAAATGTGCTACCCGGCTCGGCATTAATTGCCATCGCCTTTTGTATAGACATCGGAATTACGTTAGGCAAACCAAATGCACCTGATAATAAGGCCGCTTTTTTTATAAAATCTCTTCTCGAATCCATTATGGAAAGTTTAGGTTAAAAGCAAGTAACTTGCCATATTCTTTCCCAATGTTGTTTGGGAGCTAAGCTAATTATACCTTCTTTATCTTTTAATTGCTGATTATGATCTATGCCATCGGCAATGCCACACCATGGTTCTAAACATACAAAATCTGCATCTTTCGCTGCCCAAACGCCAAAGCATGGGAAATCTTTAAAATTGAATTCTAAACCGTTGTAATTTTTAGTATTTAAGATGGAAATGCGATCACTTTTTAAACTTTTAAAAACTAAAGCATCCTCATAAAACAATTCATGCTGCAATGTAAGTTTACCCTCATCTAATGTTAAAACCGATTTTTTAGGTGATATTAAATTATCCACAATGTGATGATAGGTTAATTCAGCATCCTTGTTAAACTGTAAAAAGTAATCGGTATAAGCACCTTGCTTGTTTAAAGGTACAGCAAACGCTGGATGACCACCAATGGAAAAAAGTAATTCCTTTTCAGCAGGATTAACAACTTCATAAGTACAAGATAAACTTGCACCTGATAGTTTATATCGCAAACTTAAGGTAAACTCAAAAGGGTAAATTTTTAAGGTTTCATCACTATGTGTGAGGGTAAAAAGAATTTCCTGTTCACTGATGTGATGGTATTCAAATTCCATGTCTCTAGCAAACCCATGTCGAGACAACTCGTAGGTTTTACCTTCAAACTGATAACTATTCTCTTTTAATGCACCAACTATTGGAAATAAAACAGGGCTAAACTTTCCCCAAAAATTAGCATCGCCACTCCACATATATTCGGTTAAACTATCTGTACCTAAAATGCTTTGTAACTCTGCGCCTTTTGCAGCAAAGGATACTTTTATGTGTTCATTCTCTATAAATATCATACGGCTTAAAAATAGAAAATTGAGATATAACGATTACGAAATTAACATTAAATAACATTTACTTGATCATCATCTTTTTAAAACCAGTAGTGAGCGTATCGGCAATTTTACCATCGGGTTTAGTGTAAATAAGGTATGCTTCCAAGTTTTTATGTGCAGATACAAAAGATAAAGCTTCTTTTATGGTCATTCCCATCAATACGTTGTCGTAACCATCAGCAGTAATTGCATCTGGTGCATAAACCGTTGCACTTATCATTTCGTTCGCTAAGGGATAACCTGTTTTAGGATTAATCAAATGTGAAATCTTCTTTGAGCCATTCGTTAAATATTTGCGGTAATTGCCTGATGTAGTTACTGCACCTTCTGTAAACGACATGATATGTTTAATCTTAGGTTCTGCAGCTGGAGTTTCACTTGGCCCTTCAATACCAATTCGTATTGGTTTTCCATCTGGTTTTGGTCCTTTTACCCGTAACTCTCCACCAATTTCAACAACAAATACGTTAATCCCTTTGGCAAGTATAAAATCTGCTACCACATCTACAGAATAACCTTGAGCAATACCATTTAAATCTATACTTACACATGCTTTCTTTTTGGATAAGTAATTTTTTGTGAGCTCAATTTTATCCATCCCAACGCATTGCATAATGTTTTCGATAGTTTGCGTATTTGGTTTATCTTTTAATGATGCGGGTCCAAAACCCCAATACTGAACCAATGGCGCAACCGTAATATCGAACAGTCCATTGCTATCTTTAAAAATATCGAACGATCGCTTGACTACTTTCGCAAAATGAGAATCCAACGTTATTCCATTTTCTGCTAAGTTGAATTTATTAATAGCTGAATTAGGTTTGTATAGTGACATTGATAAATCAATCACATTTAAAATACTATCTACTTGCGTTTGGGTAACTAAGCTATCTGCAGCAAAATAGCTAATCGAATAACTTGTTCCTTGTGCATAACCATTTATTTTAAATTCACGCAAAGGCAAATAATTTGCTGCTGACAAAAAAATAAATGTTAGTCCTAAAAAGTACTTTAAATGTGATTGCATTAAATTAAGATTGACCTAACACTTTTGTTTTACCTGGCATAGCTACCGGATAAAGTCCGTTTGCATCTGGCAAAACTTTTGGTTTAGCATCCCAACTTAACTGTTCTGGAAAAAGACTATTTTCAGCTTTTAAAGCATCATCCCATTTAATAACTTCTCCCGAATACGTAGCATAACGTCCAACTATGGCTGTGAAACAACTTTTAGCCGCTCGTTCAGCATCCCAAAATTTATACTCATTATTAGTAATTGCCGCAAATAATTCGTCATGCTCAGTTTGGTATGGATTAGCATTACCTTTTGTATTATGACTAAACAATTCTTTCCCTTTATGATCCCATAAAATTCCAGAATTATTGGCCGAAAGATAAACCCTACCTTTTGTGCCTTGAAAACTTTCATCAACACGATTATTTGTGCCTTCAAAGTGTCTGCATTGGCTGTAAATTACCGAGCCATCTGCATACGTAAGTTCAACCGCATGGTTGTCGTAAATTTCTCCGTAATTTTTACCAGTTCTCCATGCTCTACTTCCAGTACCCTGAATAGAAACTGGATATGCATTTTTAACCCAATTCGCGATATCTATATTATGTACATGTTGCTCTACAATATGATCTCCACATAGCCAATTAAAGTAATACCAATTGCGCATTTGATATTCCATTTCCGTTTGACTTGCTATTCGTGGTCTTACCCAAACACCACCGCTATTCCAATACACCTGACCAGAAACTATATCGCCAATTGCACCATCTTGTATTCTTTTTAACGTTTCTCTATAATTAGTTTGATATCTACGCTGTAAACCAACAACCACATTTAATTTTTTCTGTTTTGCTAATTCTGCTGCAGCCAAAACTTTTCTAATTCCTGGAGAATCTACTGCAACAGGCTTTTCCATAAAAACATGCTTTCCTTGTTTAATAGCTTCTTCAAAATGAATAGGCCTGAAACCTGGAGGAGTTACCAATAAAACAACATCCGCCAATGCGATAGCTTGTTTATAACCATCAAAGCCCACAAATTGACGCTCTTTTGGCACATCAACTTTAGCCCCAAATTTAGTTGAGATTGCTTTATAGCTATTATCAAGACGATCTTGAAAAGCATCAGCCATTGCTACTAATTTCAAATTAAACTTGGTGCTTAAAGCCTGAAAAGCGGCACCCGTTCCTCTATCTCCACAACCTATTAAGGCAATTTTAATAGTGTCATCATTAGAAGAAGGCATACCAGCCCAAGAATAGCCGCTCATCATTACGCCGCCAGCTACAAGTGCAGAAGCTTTTAAGAATTCTCTGCGTTCATTGTGTGTTTTGTTGTTGTCGTTCATTAGTTTTGGTTTTATCAGGTGTTATATTTGGTTAGTAATCTGCTATTGGAGGTCGATTATAATAGGCGTCAATTTCTTCTTTTGTAGGAGTATTAAGCGGTCGTACTAAACGTATACCAATAAAAGGGGCTTCAGGAAACCACCAATTGCTTTTAGGAATTTGTGGGTCGATTTGTTTCCAAGCTGGATCAGATGCTCTTCTAGTTGCAGAGCGAAGTGCTTTTGCGTCATCTTCATATGAGCCCCCACGAATAACTAATGGGTATAACTTATCAGCAATTGCTACAGGGTTTTTAATTTCCGCTTGACCAGAGCTCGCATAAAAATCAGGTCTATATTCATCGTATGTCCACTCTGCAACATTTCCAAGCATGTCATACAAACCCCAAGCGTTAGGTTTTTTTAACCCTACTTCATGCGTCTTCTTTTCACTATTTAAATTAAACCAGGCGTACTCATTTAACTTTTTACTGTCGTTACCAAAGTAATAATCTTCATTACTTCCTGCTTTGCAGGCATATTCCCACTCTGCCTCCGTTGGTAGGCGATAAAAAATCCCTGTTCTAGCGTATAACCATTTGCAAAATTGTATAGCATTATATTGAGTCATAGCCAATGCCGGATGATTTTGCTTTCCCATTCCAAAAGTCATATCTAAATATGGTTTTGTTGGTCGCGTAACGGCATCAACTTGGGCAGAAACATTTGTAGTATTATTTACTTCGTAATCTTTGTAGAGAAAAGGTTCAAAAATATCCCAAGTCACCTCAACTTGGCTCATCCAAAAAGGATCGAGTTTTACTTTATGAATTGGTTTTTCATCGGCATTGCCATTTTTACTACCCATTAAAAAACTTCCACCTGCTATGGCTTGCATATCAAATGAAAGTTTTGTGCCTTCTAATTTTTGTGTATAAGTTTCGTGCTTTTGTTGCGCTGCCGATTTAAGACTGATTAGTAAAAATACCCATGCTATCCCTAGTTTATAGTTCATGGATTTAAAAATAGAAAAAGAAAATTAAAATCAGGCGCAGATATTAACTAAGGGTTAACATTTTTTAGCTAAAAGATATTAGCTATTACCTGGAAATATATCTCTAAAACTAAAATTACAAGCTTTAGCAACAATTATTAAGATTACAACTATAATAATAAGAGAAACAACTCTTCTTTTGCGAGCACTATCCATGAGTATAAAAAGAATTTTTAATAAATATATGCTTTTAAAGCAAAAAAGCCTCAGATTTCTCTAAGGCTTTTGGTGGGAGCTGAGGGGTTCGAACCCCCGACCCCCTCGGTGTAAACGAGGTGCTCTGAACCAGCTGAGCTAAGCTCCCTTTCTTTCCCTTTACTTCAAAACTTAATAAATGTTCCTTCGTTTTGGGATTGCAAATATAGTGTCTTCTAACTGTTTTGCAAAAATAATTTCATTTTTTTTATGAAAGAACATCTTCCAATATTTGATGAGATTTAATTTGGCCAAAAGAAGCCGTATGTAACGTATAGTAAACCAATATTTTATCTAAAATTAATCGTCTAATTTTGTTATCGATTTTTATTTCATTTAATCTTTCAAATGACGTGGTAAATAGCAATAAAAAATAATCTGCCTCAGTTTTATTTATAAAATATGGATGAATTGGAGGTATAGATGTAAAATCTCCTTCTTGCAAATCGAAATATTTTTGATCGTTACGGGTTTGAGCATGGGGTGCAAAACCTAAAAATCGTGACAGTTTCAGCAAAAAAGCCAAATGAAAATTTATGCTCGCTTCAGTAGTTTCATCAAACCAACTCACCGCGTTATAAATAAAGTCGAAAAGATTTTCATCTGTATTTTGCTGCCTTATACTTTTGTACAGCACCTCATTCAAAAACTGAATTATAGTATTCTTGATTACATCATAAGGGATTGAGCGAAAAACTGGTGATGGCCTAGCTTCAGCTACACGCTGAATTTGAGTATTCATTTTATGATACACCACCATATCCAATAAATGTAAAGGCTGCAAAACATTCATGGGTATTTTTGCTTTTGCCTTTTTTACTCCATTAATTAAGTAAGATTGTATCCCAAATTTATCTGTAAAAACTTGAACAATAACGCTACTCTCACTATACAATGTAGTTTTTAAAACAATTCCACGGGTTTTGTGTAGCATTTATCAGATTAACTTAGGAACAAAAATAAGTAATCCGATACTTAACGCAAGCAAAGCCGTGACTAAAACTGCGGCTGCAGCAATATCTTTAATTGTCCCAGCTTTTGGGTGTTGCTGCGGTGAAACTAAATCTACTAAAACCTCCATAGCTGTATTAATTAGTTCGACAATAAAAACCAATGCAATTGCTAAACTAATCCACAACCATTCTATAATTGATAGTTTGAGATATAATCCTAATGCTATGATCAAAGCCCCAGAAAAGCAATGCATTTTAAAATTTAGTTGTGTTTTAAAAGCATATGCTAAACCTTTAAATGCATAAAAAAAACTTTTTAAAAACCTTTCCATGATCATGCTAAAATACATCAAAATTGTTAAATGATCTATTTCAATACAAAACAATAGCGATTTTTGTATGTTAACCTAAAGCGAAATTATAGGTGTAGATTTTGCATTTAAGGCATTTTTATACTTTCTTTACTTTTTAAACGCAGTTGATTATGTGGGCTAAACTCTCTAGAGCTATACTTCAAAACCGAATTCCTATTATCCTTTTTTTTCTTGTTGCAACCATTTTTATGGCTTGGCATGCTCGAAATTTAAAACTTTCTTATGCTGGAAGCAAAATTTTACCATTAACAGATTCTGTTTTTATCAAGTATAACGCTTTTAAAAAGACATTTGGAGAAGATGGAAGCGTAATGGTTTTAGGAGTTCAAAGTCCAAACATTTATAAAAAGGAAAATTATAATAAGTGGATACAATTATCAGATGAAATCCAAAAATTAAAAGGAATAAAAGGAGTTCTTTCTATTGGAAAACTGTTTGAATTACAAAAAGACACTATAAATCAAAAATTTGTAGTTAGTCCAATTCCGAGCGGTTTGGTTAAAACGGATGCAGAAATGGATTCGTTGAAAAACAAAATACAAGGAATGCCTTTTTATAGCGGATTGTTACTTAACAAAGAAAGTAACTCTACGTTAATGGCCATTACTTTTGATCCAAAAATTTTAAACTCTGTTAATAGAAATCCAATATTAAAAGAGATTGAAGCAAAAGCAGATGCATTTGCAAAAAGTACAAGTATTGAAGTTCATAAATCTGGTTTACCATTTATTAGGACTGCAACAAGCAAATTAGTTTCTAATGAATTTGTACTTTTCTTAGGTTTATCAATTTTAGTTTCAGCCTTAATATTATTAATCTTTTTTAGAAGTTTTTACGCTGTATTCTTCCCTATTTTGGTAGTGGTTATGGGTGTAATATGGAGTATTGGAACATTAGTATTATTCGGTTATGAGATTACTATTTTAACAGGTTTAATCCCACCATTGATTGTCATTATTGGTATCCCTAATAGTATATTGTTATTAAATAAGTACCATAACGAGCTCAAAAAGCATGGCGATAAACAAAAAGCACTTGCTATAACTATTGAAAGAATAGCCGTTACAACATTAATTGCAAACGTAACCGCAGCTATTGGCTTTGGGGTTTTATACTTTACTGGCAGCGAATTATTAATGCAATTTGGAAGTGTAGCCGCTTTAAATGTGATGTTCACCTGGCTAATGTGCTTATGCTTAATTCCAATTATTTTCAGCTATTTACCAATACCAAAAGGGAAAGCAAATGCAAAACATATCCCTAATTTTTTAGATCATTTATTGGCAAAAACTGATGCATTAGTCCAACAAAAAAGTCTATTAATTTATGTTGTGACAATTATTTTAACAGCGATATCATTTATTGGAATTTATAAAATAAACATCAATGGTTATGTAGTAGATGACTTACCTAAAAGTTCGCAAATTTTAACTGACTTAAAGTTTTTTGAAAAGAATTTTGAAGGAATTTTACCATTAGAAATTAGTGTTGATACCAAAAGGAAAAATGGAATTTTAAGCATCTCCACTCTAAATAAAATTGATAAAATGGAACGGATGATTGCTTCTTACCCAGAGTTTTCACGTTCTATTTCTTTAAATACTGGATTAAAATATGCTTCTCAAGCATTCTATAATGGAGATTCTGCATTTTATCGTCTACCAACTGATATAGAGAAAAATTTCATTCTAGCTTACGCGGCCAACTCTGGTAAAGGCAATGGAAACATGTTAACCAATTTTGTAGATAAAGATAAACAAACTGCTCGTGTAAGTTTTCAAATGGCCGATATTGGTTCTAAACGTTTAGATGCCGTACTAGTAGAACTTAAACCGAGAATTGATTCTATTTTATCACCTAAACGTTATAATATAGAGTTAACAGGGTCAAGTATTATCTTTTCAAAAGGAACAGATTATTTGTTAAAACATTTATTTGAAAGTATCGGATTAGCAATTGTTTTAATTTCTCTACTGCGATTGGCGCAATTTAAAAGCCTTGGCATTATGTTTATTTCCCTATTGCCAAATATTGTTCCTTTGGTCATTACAGCTGGACTAATGGGATATTTTCACATCCCGCTTAAGCCATCAACAATATTAATCTTTACCATCGCCTTTGGCTTAGCTTCCGACCAAACTATTTACTTTTTAACTCGATACCAGCAGGAATTAACATTGACAAATTATAGTGTTGCGAAAGTGGTTTCAGATACAATTAGAGAAACTGGAGTAAGTATGACACACATTGCTCTAATTTTATTCTTTGGATTCGGCATTTTCACCGCATCTACATTTGGCGGAACTGTCGTTTTAGGATTATTGCTTTCTATCACTCTAATTGTGGCTTTGATTTTTAATTTAACTCTCCTGCCAGCATTAATGTTGTGGTTAGATGCAAAAAAAGCTCGTAAACTAATTCCTGCAGAAGAAGCAGCAAGAAATGAAGAAAAAATTGACCATTAAGAATGATTTTTAGGGAAGCGACCATACAAGACATTAAACAAATCCAATTCGTTAGAAATTCGGTTAAAGAAAATGTTTTATCTAATCCTAATTTAGTACCTGATGTTGATGTTGAAGATTATATCTTAAATAGAGGCAAAGGATGGGTATGTGAAATTAACAATAAAATTGTAGGTTTTTCAATCGTAGATTTAAAAGAAAATAACATTTGGGCATTATTTTTACTTCCTGAATTTGAAGGACAAGGGATTGGAAGAAAACTTCATGATATGATGTTAGATTGGTATTTCACTCAAAGAAGCTTTAATGTTTGGCTTGGAACTTCACCAAATACTAGAGCTGAAAAATTCTATAAAAAAGCTGGTTGGAAAGTAATTGGAACACACGGAAAAGGTGAAATAAAGTTTGAAATGTCAGCAGAAGATTGGAAAAATTTAACTCACATTAAATAAGCTAAACTACACTCTCTCCCTCCAGTGGATCTTTTTCAACCGGCGTAAGTTCAACTACCTTTCCGTCATTATCTATTTTTTTAGCAAATAGAATTGGATATAGAAAAAGTAATGCTCCAATAATTAAAAGAAACCCAGAAAGACCAAGCACATAACTACTTCCTGTTACACGTTTGCTACTCATAATTTGAGCTACAACTAATGCTATTATGCCAAGAATAATGGCAATTACAGCTTTTCGTAATTTCAATACTTTTATCATTGTGATGAGATATTAGATTCTTTTTCTTCTAACTATGCTCATAATAACAAATATCAACCCAATAAGTTCTAACAACATGGTAAAAATTAAAACAGCAATTGTTAATTCTTGATTACTGTTTTTAAGCAAAATTGCAGCAGGCATCAGCACCACTGCAGCAACCATAAATATTAGTCCGGTTTTTAGTCTTTTTTCCATAAAACAAATTGACTTCAAAACTACCAAAATTCATTCTAAAACCTTAGCTTTGCATCCTTTAATTTTTGGAGATACTTGATTGATGTATAGGGAATTTAAAACTTTAGAACTAGCTAAAATAGGAGAAGAAATACTTAAGTTTTGGAAAGAGGAAATGATATTTGAAAAAAGCATTTCAACTCGCTCAAAAGCTAAGCCTTTTACTTTTTACGAAGGACCGCCTTCTGCAAACGGAATGCCTGGTATTCACCACGTAATGGCTCGTGCTATTAAAGATATTTTTTGTCGTTATAAAACACTTAAAGGTTACCAAGTTAAACGCAAAGGCGGATGGGATACCCATGGACTTCCGATTGAACTTGCAGTTGAGAAAAAATTAGGCATTACTAAAGACGATATTGGAAAAAAAATCTCTGTAGAAGAATACAATTCTGCTTGTAAAGAAGAGGTAATGCGTTATACAGACGTATGGAACGACCTAACCGAAAAAATGGGTTATTGGGTTGATTTACAAAATCCTTACGTTACCTATCACAATGAATATATTGAAACTCTTTGGTGGATCTTAAAATCGTTCTACGAAAAAGGATTATTATACAAAGGATATACCGTACAACCTTATTCGCCTGCTGCAGGAACAGGATTAAGTTCTCACGAACTGAACCAACCTGGAACTTATCGCGATGTAAGTGATACAACTATTGTTGCTCAATTTAAAGCTATTGATGAAACTTTACCCCAAGCTTTAAAAGGTTTTGGAGCAGTTCACTTTCTAGCCTGGACAACCACACCTTGGACTTTACCAAGTAATACCGCTCTAACTGTCGGTCCAAAAATAGACTATGTTTTAGTTAAAACTTTTAATCAATATACGTTTGAGCCAATCCAAGTTATCTTGGCAAAAGCTTTAGTTGGTAAACAATTTGCTGGCAAATACTTTTTAGCCGAAGGCGATGAAGATTTTACTAATTACAAAGCTGAAGACAAAAAAATCCCATATGCAATATTAGGTGAGTTTATGGGGGCAGATTTAGTCGGCATCAAATACGAACAATTATTACCTTATGCATTGCCATACCAAAATCCAGAAAATGCTTTTAGAGTAATTTCAGGCGATTTCGTAACTACAGAAGATGGAACTGGTATTGTGCACACTGCTCCTACTTTTGGTGCAGACGATGCTCGAGTTGCTAAATTGGCAACGCCAGAAGTTCCACCAATGTTGGTTTTAGATGACAAGGGCAATGCTGTTCCTTTGGTAGATTTACAAGGAAAATTTATCGCTTCTTTAGGTGGTAATTACGGAGGTAAATACGTTAAAAACGAATATTATAACGAAGGCGAAGCTCCCGAAAAATCTGTAGATGTAGAACTTGCCATTCAATTAAAAGAAGAAAATAAAGCCTTTAAAGTAGAAAAATACGTTCACACCTACCCACATTGCTGGCGTACAGATAAACCAGTTTTATATTATCCATTGGATAGTTGGTTTATCAAAACTACAGCTGTAAAAGAGAAAATGGTAGAGTTGAATAAAACCATCAACTGGAAACCTGAAGCAACTGGAACAGGTCGTTTTGGCAACTGGTTAGAAAACTTGGTGGACTGGAATTTATCTCGTTCGCGTTATTGGGGCACACCTTTACCAATTTGGCGCACAGCGGATGGTTTGGAAGAAAAATGTATCGGTTCTATAGCAGAGCTAAATGCAGAAATCAAAAAATCTATCGATGCTGGCTTTATGCCCGCAGAATTCGAGCTAAAAGATATGCACCGCCCTTATGTTGATGATGTAATTTTAACTTCAACCAAAGGTGAAAAAATGACCCGCGAACTAGATCTTATTGATGTTTGGTTTGATAGCGGTGCAATGCCTTATGCACAATGGCACTTCCCTTTTGAAAATAAAGAAGAATTTGAAAACGCTTATCCAGCAGATTTTATAGCTGAAGGTGTTGACCAAACTCGTGGTTGGTTCTTTACTTTACACGCTATTGCTGTAATGTTAAGCGAAAGCAGCGATGAAATTAAAACCATCAATAAACACGTAAATAACTTAGGTGTTGCTTATAAAAATGTGGTTTCTAACGGATTAGTGTTAGATAAAAATGGCAATAAAATGTCTAAACGTTTGGGCAATGCTGTTGACCCATTTAGTACAATTGATATTTATAGTGCTGATGCAACACGTTGGTATATGATTTCAAATGCTTCACCTTGGGACAACTTGAAATTTAGCTTAGATGGATTAGATGAGGTTCGCCGTAAATTTTTCGGAACGCTTTACAATACATATTCATTCTTTGCGCTTTATGCAAATATCGACAAGTTTGAAATCGATTTAGAAAATCAAACTCCAATTGCACAAAGAAGCGAACTAGACCGTTGGATTTTATCATTACTTCAAACCTTGATTAAAGAAGTTGATGAAAGTTATGCAGCTTATGAACCTACAAAAGCAGCTAGAGCAATTCAAACTTTTGTTGATGAACATTTAAGTAATTGGTATATCCGTTTATCTCGCCGCCGTTTCTGGAAAGGTGAAATGACAGAAGACAAAAAAGCCGCTTACGAAACTTTGTTTACTTGTTTAATGACCATTTCGCAAATCATGAGTCCAGTTGCACCGTTCTTTGCAGATTGGTTATATATCCGATTAACCGAGGCAAATCCGACAGTTCATACTGCAAAATCTGTTCATTTAACGATTTGGAATGAAGTTGATGAGACTTTAATCGACTATGATTTAAATGAAAGAATGGAATTGGCTCAAAATATTTCATCGATGGTTTTATCATTGAGAAAGAAAATGGGCATCAATGTTCGTCAGCCATTGGCAAAAGTTTTAATTCCTGTATTGGATGATAATTTCCAAGTAAAGGTTGAGCTGGTAAAAGATTTAATTTTATCAGAAACCAATATCAAAGAAATAGATTTCATTACAGATACAGCTGGACTAATCAAAAAGAAAATCAAACCAAACTTTAAAGCTTTAGGAGCAAAAGTTGGTAAGGATATGAAATTGGTAACTGAAGCTATTCAAAATATATCACAAGAGGAATTAGCCAAATTTGAAAAAGAAGGTTCTATTTCAATACCTAACACAAGCTACAGTATTGTTTTAAGTGATGTAGAAATTATAGCAGAGGATATTCCAGGTTGGCAAGTAACCAATTTAGGCAATTTAACTGTTGCTTTAGATGTAAGTATTACAACAGAGTTAAAACAGGAAGGATTATCTCGTGAATTAATTAATCGTATTCAAAACCTAAGAAAAGAGTTAAATTTTGAGGTTACAGATCGCATTACGGTAAATTTACAACAGGATAATATATTGGGAGATGCAGTAATGCAAAACAAAGCCTACATTTGCGCAGAAATATTAGCTGATGATTTAATTCTCTCCGAAAACATAGATAATGGAAACAAAATAGTAATCGAAGATGTTGAACTACAAATTTCGATTGCAAAACAATAAATAATATGGAAAAAACTGAAAAAACCCGCTACTCTGATAGCGAACTACAAGAGTTTAAAGAGCTGATCCAAGGAAAACTAAAAAGTTCAAGAGAAGAGTTTCTTTCACTTACCTCATCGTTAAGCAACCCAAATTCTCACGGCACAGAAGATACTTCTGGTGCTTATAAAACATTAGAAGATGGTTCTGCAACTTTAGAAAAAGAACAAATCAATCAATTAGCAGCTCGTCAAAAAAAGTTTATTGATAATTTAGAAGCTGCTTTGGTCCGCATCGAAAATAAAACGTACGGTATCTGCAGAGAAACTGGAAAATTGATACAAAAAGAACGCTTACGTGCTGTACCCCACGCTACATTGAGTATGGAAGCTAAATTGAAACAAGGTTAATGAAAGGCTATACAAAACCCTTACTACTTATTTTTCTGGTTTTAATTGCTGATCAGGTTTTAAAAACTTGGATTAAAACACACATGTTTTTAGGTCAGGAATTTAAAATTATTGGCGATTGGTTTATTATCCATTTTACCGAAAATAACGGTATGGCATTTGGATTAGAGTTTGGTGGTGAATTCGGCAAACTAGCTTTATCCTTATTTAGAGTGCTTGCAGTAATTGGAATTGGATATGGATTGCATTATCTAATTAAACGCAAATATCACCGTGGCTTAATTTTAAATGTAGCTTTAATTTTTGCTGGAGCATTAGGCAATATTATTGATTCAGTATTTTATGGAGTAATTTATAAATATGAAACCCTTTTCCATGGAAGAGTAGTTGATATGCTTTATTTCCCAATCGTTAAAGGAACTTTTCCATCTTGGTTTCCGATATGGGGAAACGAGTCATTTGAGTTCTTCCGTCCGGTATTTAATTTAGCAGATGCGGCAATTTCTGTTGGTGTAATTGCGATTTTAATATTCCAAAAACGTTATTTTAAAGAAGAAGTGAAAGATGAGGTTGGAATAAATAATGAAACTGTAGAGGATTAATCAAAATAAAACTCAATATATCAAAGCCATTTAGTTTAATACCTAAATGGCTTTTTTAATTTAGATGATTATATTTGAGAAGACCAACTATAAAAATCATGCAAAAATTCAAGCTCATCCTTGTTGCTATCGTAATTTCATTATCTATTTCTTCAGCATTTGCTCAACAAAAAAGTCTTTTTGACGGAAAAACTCTAAGCGGCTGGCATGCTGATGTACCAGCTAAAGATAAAGATCCAAAAACCCCAGATGCTTTTATAGTAAGGAATGGAATGTTAGTTAGTTTAGGCGATCCACGTGGTCATTTAATTACGGATGCTATTTATCAAAATTATCGTTTAGAAGTTGAATATCGCTTTGCGGGAAAACCTGGAAATTGTGGCGTTTTAATTCATGCTTCTACTCCAAGAGCATTGTACGGAATGTTTCCAAAATCATTAGAAGTGCAAATGCAACATCAAGATGCAGGTGATTTTTGGTGTATTGAAGAAGATATTACTGTTCCAGATATGGAAGCTCGTCGTGGGCCAAAGGAAAATTGGGGTGTTAACGGAAATAAACTACGCAGAATTAAAAACCTAACAGATGGAAGTGAAAAACCTTTAGGCGAATGGAACACGATGGTAATTGAATGTTTTAATAATGCTGTTAAAGTTTGGGTAAATGGTGTTTTAGTTAATGAAGGAACAAACTGCACAGTAGATAAAGGACAAATTGCCTTACAAGCTGAAGGTGCTGAAGTTGAGTTTAAGAAATTGTTATTAAAACCAATTAAAAAACTCAGCAAATAAGTATGGATTTCAATTTACAACCCACACTTGAAAATGAATTGATCAAGATTGTTCCTTTACAAGAAGATGATTTTGAAAAGTTGTATGCTGTAGCATCTGATCCTTTGATCTGGGAACAACATCCAAACAAAAATCGATATCAAAGAGAAGTATTTCAAAATTTCTTTAAAGGTGCCATGGAATCTAAAGGTGCTTTTTTAGTGTATGAAAAAGAAACCGATAGAATTATTGGTAGCTCTAGGTATTATGATTTAGATGAAGAAAATAGCTCGATAGCTGTTGGTTATACTTTCATTGGACGAGATTATTGGGGAAAAGGACATAATAAAGCGTTAAAGAACTTAATGTTTGCGTATGCTTTTCAATTTGTAGACAAAATAATTTTACACATTGGCGAAACTAATTTCCGTTCGCAAAAGGCTACAGAAAAATTAGGCGCTAAAAAAATTGGAGAGTTGGAAGTTGCCTATTATGGTGAGCCTGTTAAATTAAATTTTGTGTATCAGGTAGATAGGCCAGATTAATTCTTTCGCTCTTATTCTGATAGCTTTACGTTTATCCTTGAAGCACTTTGTTGTTCATTAGAATGAGGAACATTGTTTCATAAACCTTATTGAAACGATATCCTTTGAGCTTTTGCGAGAAGATTTAGTGGAAAGAAGGACTATCCTAAAATAGTAGTGCTACCTACCCTTTTCAAAAAAAAGCATATCTATTTTAAGATACTGATGATCTGCATCTTAGTTATTTAAAAATTAAAAATAAAATTAAGTCTGTGGAATTGGTACGGTTTTTACATCTGATTTGTATAACACACAAATTAAATATTATAACATGAAAAATTTAATAGCCCTAGCCATTGTTGCCTTATTTAGTGTAAGTGCCATGGCTCAACAAGTAGATTTAAGAAAGAAGATTAATGTAAGCGGTTCGGCAGAAACCGAAGTTACACCAGATATTATTTATATCGGTATTTCTTTAAAAGAGTATTTTAAAGATAACAACAGTAAAAAAAGAGTAGAGATTACTGAGTTAGAAAATCAATTGTATAATGCGGTTTTAAAAGCAGGAATTGCTAAAGAGGATTTGATGATTAACAATGTATCGAGCTATAATTTTGCAACTGAGAAAAAGAAAAATCCTGATTTTTTAGCGAGCAAACAATACCGTTTAAAAGTAAGTGATTTAAACAAATTTAATGAGATTATAAATGCGATTGACGCAAAAGGCATTGCTAGTACAAACATAGAAAGCTATGATTATAGCAAAATGGAAACGCTAAAAAAAGAGCTTAAAATAAAAGCATTATTAGCGGCTAGAGATAAGGCCAATTATATGGTAACTGCGCTAGGTGAAAAGTTGGGTAGTGTATTAGAAATACAAGATGGTGGCGATAATGTAATACAACCTATATACAGAAATTACATGATGAAAGCAGAAATGGCTGATGCTGCGCCTGCTCAAGAAATTGATTTCAAAAAAATAAAGCTAAATTTTACTGTAAACGCAGTTTTTGAAATTAAATAGGTAATTTTTTTTAAATTTAATAGCGTTTTTAAGACCTACCAAACATATTGGTAGGTTTTTTGTTATCTTACTAATTAATTAACCTTTAAATCAAAATCACATGAAAAAATTTATTTACTCTCTTGTTCTAATTTTCACATTGGGAATTAGTGCTAATACTGCTTCGGCAGCTGACAACAAAAAAGACCCAAAAGCAGAAATGACTGCTGAACAAAAAGTACAGTTTGAAAAAATTGTAAACAGAGTTGAAGAAATCCGCAAAATGGATAAATCTAACTTAACTAGAACAGAGAAAAGAGAATTACGTAAAGAATTGAAAGAAATGAAAGATAAAGCTCGTGCTATGTCTGGTGGTGTTTATCTTTCAGTTGGTGCAATTATCATCATCATTTTATTGTTGATTTTAATTTTATAAGAATTTACACAATCCTATATATAGAAAAAGTCCCCCGATTTATTGAGGGACTTTTTCATTTTAAGCAGTTTCGTCATTGCGAGGCACGAAGCAATCTTACAATGCCCTTATACGTAATGCGATAATTTTAATCTATAATATCAAATCCGGTATATTTTCTCAATATTTCTGGAATAACGATACCTTTTTCTGTCTGATAATTTTCTAAAATTGAGGCTACAATTCTCGGTAAAGCCAAAGCACTTCCATTTAAGGTGTGCGCTAATTGAGTTTTACCTTCCTTACCTTTAAAACGGATTTTTGAACGGTTACTTTGGAAAGTTTCCACATTTGAAACAGAAGAAACTTCTAGCCAACGTTCTTGAGAAGCACTCCATGTTTCCATATCATACGTCATAGCTGAACCAAAACCCATATCGCCGCCACACAAACGTAATACACGATAATGTAATCCTAATTTTTGCAATAACCCTTGAACATAGGCACTCATTTCTTCAAGTGTTTCGTAAGATTTATCGGGGTGAGTAACTTGTACCAATTCTACTTTATCAAATTGATGCAAGCGATTTAGGCCACGTACATGAGAACCGTAAGAACCAGCCTCTCTTCTAAAACAAGGCGTATAAGCTGTATTTTTAATTGGTAAATCTTCTTCCTTTAAAATTACATCACGATATAAATTTGTAACTGGAACTTCCGCTGTTGGTATTAAGTACAAATCATCAACTGTCGAATGATACATTTGTCCTTCTTTATCTGGTAATTGACCAGTTCCAAAACCAGAAGCTGCGTTTACCATATGAGGAACTTGCATTTCTCTATAACCAGCCGCAATAGCTTCATCTAAGAAAAAATTAATTAAAGCACGTTGTAAACGAGCTCCCTTTCCTTTATAAACAGGGAAACCTGCGCCAGTTATTTTTACACCAAGTTCAAAATCAATAATATCATATTTTGCCGTCAACTCCCAGTGAGGTTTTGCATCTACAGGTAATTTTGCTGGCTCACCATGAACTAAAACTACTTCATTTTCTTCTGGAGTAGTACCAGGTTTTACCAAATCGTGAGGTAAATTAGGTAATTGAACAAGTAAATTAAATTGATTTTGCTCTAGTTCGGTCAGTTTTTCACCAAGCGTTTTAATACTTTCTTTTTGAGAAGCAGTTTGGGATTTTATCGCTTCCGCTTTTTCTTTTTTGCCAGAGCGCATTAATTCACCAATTTGTTTAGCGGCGGCATTTGCTGCTGCAGAAAGATTATCTAACGAATTTTGAGTTTGGCGACGTTCTTCATCAATGAAAATGATTTGATCTACCAATTCGGGTTGTTTAAAATTACGCACATTTAAGCGCTCTAAAACTTTCTCTCTATTTTCGCGGATATAGTTAACTTGCAGCATTATTTTATTTTTTCACAAAGATAATAAGAGTTACGAGTTATCAGTACGAGTTGTGTGTTTTTCCAACTCAAACATAACCTGTAACCTGCAACCAAAAAAATTACAAAAAAATGGAAGGCAAACTTTATCTCGTACCAACACCAATCGGAAATTTAGAGGACATGACCTTTAGGGCTATCCGTATTTTGAAAGAAGCAGATATAATTTTGGCCGAAGACACCCGTACAAGTGCACCAATGCTGAAACATTTTGGTATTGATAAAAAAGCATATTCTCATCACCAGCATAATGAGCATAAAGCAACATCTGAAATTATCAAATTTTTAAAAGAAGGTAAAAATGTAGCTCTAGTATCTGATGCAGGTACTCCCGCAATTTCCGATCCTGGTTTTTTCTTAGTTAGAGAAGCATTAAAAAACGAAATAGAAGTGAATTGTTTGCCTGGGGCGACAGCCTTTGTACCAGCTTTAGTTAATTCGGGTTTACCAAGCGATCAATTTGTTTTTGAAGGATTTCTTCCTGTTAAGAAAGGGCGACAAACGCGTTTGAAGTTATTGGCTGAGGAAGAACGAACCATGATTTTTTATGAAAGTCCGCATCGATTATTAAAAACATTAGAAGAATTTGCAGCGTTTTTAGGTGAAGATAGACAGGCATCTGTAAGTAGAGAATTGACCAAAATTTACGAAGAAACTGTTCGTGGCACCGTTATAGAAATAAAATCACATTTCGAAAACAATATATTAAAAGGAGAATTCGTAATTTGTGTTGCTGGGAAAGTAGAAAAAGATAAAGGAATAAAAAACAAGAATAAATACCATAAAAAAGATAAAGAATGATTTCAATAGATAGATTTTTAAGTGATGAACAAGATCCAAAAGCTGTAGAAAAAGTAATTGGGAAATTAAATGATTTGTTAACCAGTGGAGAAGAACTTTTATACTTAGCAGTACAAAAAAAACCTGCTGTAAATTTGTTGCCAGATAGTATTGCAATTAGCAATAAACGCATTTTTTATTGTGAGCCTGGAAATTTAGGTTTAACGATGAATTTCAAAGACATTTCTTGGAAAAACATTAAAGAGGTTTCTTTTAAGGAAGAATTTTTTGGTTCTAAATTTATTTGCGTGCCGCAGCATGGTGAAAATATTGTGACTGAGTTTATTCCTAAAATACAGGCTAGAAAATTACATCAAGCGGCAAATGAGCAATTGGAAGCATTTAAAGAATTAACAAGACAACAAAAATTAGAAGAAAATCGTGCTTCCGCTTCTTCTATCAATGTACCGCAAACTCCTCAAAGCACATTCGAAACACCAATCGAAATTGAGGAAGCAGTTGTAATTCCGCAAGTACAACTTGAAGAACCAGAAGATGAAACGACTTTGAAACTGAGAAAACTGAAAACATTATACGATAAACAGTTAATCACCCAAGAAGAATACGAAAGTAAAAAGGCAAATATTTTAGATAGTTTGTAATTGACAATGTTAAAGAAAAACTATCTACTTGCCCTATTAAGTGCACTACTATTATGGCTGGCCTGGCCACCTCATATTTGGCTAGCTCCGTTATTACTTGTCGGCTTGGTACCTTTGTTTATTGCCGTAAATGACATAGCAAAACAGCAACAATCTAAATCGGGCAAGCGCATTTTTTTAACCGCTGGCTTGACCTTTTTAACGTGGAATACAGCGAGTATTTATTGGGTTTATAATGCGATAAGTGCTTCTAATACTGGTTTTATTGGCGCAGTTATTTCTTTATTGGTATCACTTATTCCGTATGGTTTAGGAGCTTTATTAATGACTTTTGCATTTTGGCTGTATTATCAATTAAAAACGAAAGTGAGTGCCAATGTTGCATATGTAGGATTAGTTTCCTTTTACATTGCCATGGAATTCTTACACCAAAGTTGGGATTTAGCTTTTCCATGGATGACATTAGGTAATGGATTTGCAGGTATGCATCAATTAGCGCAATGGTACGAATACACAGGCGTGTACGGCGGTTCATTGTGGATTTTAGTAAGTAATATTTTAGCATTTGAAGCTTACAAAGCCTGGAAAAATAATAGTAGTAAGCTAAAGCCAACCTTAAGCTGGGCATTGATAATCGCATTACCTATCGCATTTTCATTGTATACCTATTCAACTTATAAAGAAAAATCAGTTCCAGTTAATGTTGTAGTGGTTCAACCCAATATTGATCCTTATGAAAAATACGAGACAGCAGCTGCAGATAAACACCTACAAACGCTTATTCATTTATCAGATTCTGTTGGACAAGTAAACACTGAGTATTTTATTTGGCCAGAAACTGCTATTTCTAATTACATAGATGAAGATAAAATTCGAAGCAATCCAGACTTTTTACAAGCACAACAATTTTTAAGTAAATATAAAAACGGAACGCTTATAACTGGAATTGAGAGTGTAAAATGGTACGCGACCAAAGAGACCATCTCAGCCAAAAAACATACTCAAAGTGGAATGTATTATGATAGTTTTAATTCTGCTTTACAAATAGAAAACTCTGCAACAATCGATGTTTACCATAAATCTAAATTAGTACCTGGCGTAGAGAAAATGCCTTTCCCTAAAGTGTTTTCTTTTTTGGCTCCAGTGTTCGAGAATTTAGGCGGCAGCACCTCTGGATATGGCTGGCAAGCACACCCGGCAGTTTTTTATTCGCAAAGCGGAATAGGCGTTGCTCCTGTAATTTGCTACGAATCTATTTGGGGCAATTGGATCGGTGAATCTGTAAAAAATGGAGCTCAATTCATTGCTATAATTACAAATGATGGATGGTGGGGAAATACTTCTGGTAAGGAACAACACCTATTATATGCAAAATTAAGAGCCATCGAAACACGTAGATGGGTTGTTCGCTCCGCAAACACGGGTATTTCTGGTTTTATTAATCAACGCGGCGATATAGTTCAACAATCTAAATGGTGGACGCGAGCTGCTTTAAAAGCTGATATCAATCTAAACGATTCGATAACAACTTACGTTAGTAGTGGAGATATATTAGCAAAATTATTTTCAGTATTAGCAGTTGTATTGGCGTTAGTTATTCCTTACAAAAAATGGGTAAAAAAATAAACCTTACCGCATAACCATGCAAAAGAAAAACTCACTAAGATTAATTTTGCTTTTAGCTATAGTTGCATTAAATATTGGGTGCGATCAAGTTTCAAAAAGTATTGTAAGACAGAAAATTGATTATGATGAGAATATCAGCATTATTAAAAATCATTTTATCTTAACCAAAGTAGAAAATACTGGTGCATTTTTAAGTGCGGGAAACAATTTACCAGAAGCCGTCCGCATTATTTTATTGAGCATTTTGCCAGTTTTAGTATTAGGTTATGGTTTATTTTATTTACTTAATAAAAATAATTTATCACGAGAAATGCAAATAGGCTTATGCTTTTTAATAGGCGGTGGAATTGGCAACGTATATGATCGCATTGTATTTGGCTCTGTTACAGATTTTCTCCATATAGATTTTGGCATCTTCAGAACTGGCATTTTCAATTTAGCCGATGTATCTATCATGATTGGCATAGCCATATTATTTATCCAATCCCTAAAAAAGAAAACAATTAAACAAACTACTTAAGCCATATACTTTCCAACAATAGGCATCCTTCTACCCATGCCAAATGCTTTAGGTGAAACCCTTAAAATTGGTGGTGTTTGGTAACGTTTAAACTCTGCTTGATTTACCATTTTAAGAACCCTATGCACTAGAGCTTCATCAAAACCTTGCGCTATAATTGCTTTTGAGCCCTTCTGTAATTCGATATGCTGAAATAGAATTTGGTCAAGAACACCATAATCTGGCAAAGAATCAGAATCCTTCTGATCTGGTCTTAATTCTGCCGAAGGTGGTTTTACAATCGTATTCTCTGGAATAACCTCCCCATCTTTATTGATATAGCGTGCCAATTCAAAAATCTGTGTTTTGTACACATCGCCAATTACACCAATTGCACCACACATATCTCCATATAAAGTGCCATAACCAACTGCACACTCGCTTTTATTAGAGGTATTAAGCAAAATATATCCAAATTTATTAGACATGGCCATTAATACAATTCCACGACAACGTGCCTGAATATTTTCTTCCGTTAAGTTGTGCTCCAAACCTGTAAAAGGCTTAGCCAACATACTATCAAATGCAGTAGCGGCTTCTTTTATAGCTATAATTTCGTGTTTGCAACCTGTAGCATTTACTAAATCTAAGGCATCTTTTATAGAATGATCTGATGAATATTTCGACGGCATTAACACAGCCATAACATTTTCTGCTCCTAAAGCACGACAAGCTAATGCGCAAACAATTGCAGAATCTATTCCACCAGAAAGACCTAAAACTGCTTTGCTAAATCCCGATTTTTTAAAATAATCTTGAATTCCCATAATCAACGCATCGTGAATTTGGCTAATGTCACTCGCTCTTTCCGCTGCGGGATATTTATTCTTTACATTTTGTATTTCATCCAAATCAAATACCTGAAGATCTTCTTCAAAATATTTCATTTCTGCTTTCACTTCTCCAGTTTCGTCAAATACTAAAGATCCTCCATCAAAAATGATTTCCGTTTGCGCACCAACCTGGTTTACATAAAACAAAGGCAAATTATACTTTCTAGCATTATCAGCTAATACTTGAATTCGATCTTCATCATGACGATAATTAAATGGAGACGCAGCAATATTAATCATCACATCAGGCGACTGCTTAATCAATTCATCCATCGGACAAGAAACATACAATGGATTATCATTTATGTTCCAAAGATCCTCACAAATAGTTAATGCAATTTTTTTCCCTTTAAACTCTATACATTCAAACTGAGTGTTTGGTTCAAAATAACGATATTCATCAAAAACATCATACGTTGGCAATAAGGCTTTTTTCGTGACTACCTTTACCTTTCCATTCTCAATAAAATAAGCGGCATTATATAAATCTTTGCCCTCTAAAATATCATTTTTAATAGGCAAGCCAATAATACAAGCAATATCGACACAATGTTTCGCTACTTGCTGAGCAGCTTCTTCACACAATAAAATAAAGTCCGTAAACTCTAAAAAATCACGTGGTGGATATCCGCAAATCGCCAACTCCGCAAACACAACCAGATCTGCGCCTTTAGCTTTTGCAAGATTTATATTTTCTATAATTCGCTGTGTATTTAATTCAAAATTACCAATGTGATAATTAAGTTGTGCCAGTGCTATTTTCATTAATAATGTAAGTAGAGTAATTTACTAAAAGAATACGCCTAAATTTAAAGCAACATAATGATTACGGATATTGTTTTTCCCAGTCGAGATATTAGTAAAACCATTATTTAACGTAATTCCTGTCATAATACTAGTTTTGCCATTCACATTAAATTCTGCACCACCGCCAATAATTAATCCTGCTCTGTAAAATCGTGTCCAGTCTGATGAATTTATATCGTCTGCTAATTCAGTTCCATTTGATTCTGCATCTTGTTTAGCACCTATTTTGATATCATTCGATAAACCAAACTGACCAAACCACCGGATATTACCAATATTGTCTGTTTTTAATTTAATAGTTAACGGAACTTCAACATACTGCATTTTATACTTCAAATCATAACTTACAGGTGTTGTGCTACTCACCTTGGCATAATAAGGTAAAGCATCTATTTCTGTGCTTTTTCCATTAATAGTGGTAATCGTTATTCCGGTAGAAAAGCTATAGTTCTCAGCAAAATTAAAATCACCAATTAAGCCGTACGAAAAACCCAAACTTACACCATTGCCTTTGCCATTTTCGGCCTTTATATAACCAAAGTTTGGATGTGCAGTTAACCCAAGCCTAAAACCATAATAAGGTGCAGCATTTTGTTGAGCATAAAGATTCAATGTAAAAAATAGGAATAGTATTGCGGTTACTGTTTTTTTCATGTTACTTGTGGTTATATTTGTTATTCATGAGGTATAACGTAAAACATCTTTCAAAAGGGATGCCTTCGGCACAAATTTATCTATTTTTTCTCTGTGTAGTGCTAATTTTTTCTTGCAAGCAGGATAAAAAACCAGATATCAGCAACATCAAGTTGGATATAAAAATACAACGGTTTGATCAAGACTTATATCGAGGTAAAAATAAAGATGTACAACAAACCGATAATTTATTAAAGCAGAAATACGGTTTCTTTTATGATGATTTTATACACAGAATGGTAGGAAATCCCAATTTAACCGGAAAAGATGTTTTAATGGGTTTATACAAAGATCAAGCTTATACAGATTTAAATAATGAAGTAGATAGCGTTTATCCGAATTTAAATTCTGTAGAAAAAGATTTGACCCAGAGTTTTAAGTACATCAAATATTATTATCCCAAAGCAAAAGTTCCTCACTTTATTTCTCATTTATCTGGCTTTGCATACCAAATTACAACTGGCGATGATTACATGAGTATTGGTTTAGATATGTTTTTAGGCAGAGACAGTAAATTTTACGGCGCTATTGTACAAAGCATTCCTATGTACCAATCCAGAAGATTTGAACCACAATACATTGTACCCAGAGTATCCGAAGTATATGCGAGGGAAGAACTATTTCCAGAGCGTGATGAAGATCAAACCTTGTTAGCAAAAATGATCTATAACGGTAAAATTCTCTACTTCATGGATCAAATTTTACCAGAAACCACAGCCGACACAGTTAAAATTGGCTACACAGGAAAACAATTAGCATGGTGTAAAAATTACGAAGGCAACATTTGGGGTTTCTTTTTAGAAAATGATTTATTGTATCAAAGCGATAATCAAAAAATACAAACATTTTTAACTGATGGTCCATTTACACCTGGCTTAGGAGAAAAAAGATCATCAGCGCCAAAATTAGGCGTTTGGCTAGGTTGGCAAATTGTAAGAAAGTACATGACAGAAAATCCAACTATCACCCTACAACAATTAATGGCCGAAACAGACGCTCAAAAAATATTAACCAAAGCCAAATATAAACCTAAAGAAACTCAGTAAACAGTTTTCAGTTAACATTTCCAAGTTACCATCTGTATACCAAGCTTGTTAAATAATGTAACTAATAAACAATTGACACCAGTGAACTAATGACACCAATAAACCAATGACAGAAAAAAAACCAAAAAAGAAAATCGGAATTGTATTATCTGGAGGAGGCATTAGAGGTATTGCACATTTAGGAATTTTAAAAGCTTTTATCAATGCTGGCATCAAATTCAGTCATGTAAGTGGTACAAGTGCAGGTTCCATTGCAGGCGCTTTCTATGCTGCCGGTATAGATCCAGAAGAAGGCTTAAATATTTTCATGCGAACTAAACTTTTACGATTTATCCGCCCCGCTATAGGCTCTTTAGGTTTAATTAACATCGAAAATATGAGAGATGTGTTAACCGAACATTTCCCTCACGATAAAATAGAAGACCTCAAAATTCCCTTAACAATTTGCGCCACTAACTTTAGCGAAGGAAACCTAGTTTATTTCACAAAAGGTCCATTAATAAGAGCAATACTAGCATCAAGTTGCATCCCTGGTATTTTTAGACCAATCATGATCGAGAACCAAATGTTTGTAGATGGAGGTATTTTAAACAACTTCCCAGTAGAGCCTTTGCTTAACAACTGCGATTACATTATCGGTTCATCATGCAATCATTTAAAACCAGTAGATAAAATCACCAAGATCTCTAACTTAATGCAACGAGCGGGGATAATGTCCATTAATCACGATATGGAGCGTAAAGCTAAGTTTTGCGATTTGCTCATCGAACCCAAAGGGATGGGAGAAATTAGCACATTCGATATGAAAAAAGCTGAAAGCATTTATTGGGTAGCTTACGAAGAAGCGTTAAAGACAATCAAAACCAGTGAGAGTTTCCAGGAGTTAATAAACACCTAAATATTTAAAAAGCTAGAGTGTTAAAGCCACCAACCTATCCCCTCGCAAAACCGGAATAGCTTTACAAACATCAAGTTTTAAACAAAATTGTACATCTTCCTCAATATTCAAGGCCGCCAATCTATGACTGTGCGACGATTTATGCAAATAAGTTCTCAAATCATCCTTAGCCATTAAATACATATCCTCTGCAACAACGCAAGCATCATCACTATGCTTAAAATCATTGCGCAAAACATTTACCACAGCACCCGCAAACAAAGTATCCTCTAAATTGAAATTATCTTTCCAACCAGCACAAAGCAACAACACATTTTTATCCTGGGTTTTTAGCCAATCACATAAAGCAGTAATATTTAAAAAAGAGCCAACCACAACCTGATAAGCCCTTTCCCGTGCCATATGCATAGCCTTAGTACCATTTGTAGTCGTCAGCACCACCGTTTTACCACCAACCTTTTCCTTAGTATAAGAAAATGGCGAATTTCCGAAATCATATCCCTCAACAACCTCACCATTGCGCTCAGCAGCTAATAGAAAACCCTTATCAGCATAAGCCAAACACTCTTCAACATTAGCCACCGGAATAATAGCCTCTGCACCATTATCTATCCCATAAGTAATCGACGATGTTGCCCTAAGTATATCAATAACAACAACAATACTATCTTCAATAGCATATAAGTTAAGCAGAGCAGGAGTTAAGCAGACTTCAATAGTTCTAGCCATATTTTTAATGCAAAATAGGTAGTATTTAATGCTAGAACCATGTCTAATTACTAAATACTAACTACTAAAAATCTATTTATAAAATGGAAACTTAACAACTTTAGCTTTTATTTTGCTATTTCTAATGTCGATAAAGATTTCTGTACCCTCCTTAGCAAACTCCTTAGTTATATAACCCATTCCAATTGCCTTTTGCAACGAAGGAGATTGCGTACCCGAAGTAACCTTACCAATCACATTCCCGTCAGCATCCATAATTTGGTAATCATGACGTGGAATACCTCTATCAATCATTTCAAAGCCAATTAACTTACGCGTAACACCAGCTTCCTTTTGAGCTAACAAAGCCTCAGAATTAGTAAACGATTTAGTGAATTTAGTAATCCAACCCAAACCAGCTTCAATTGGTGATGTTGTATCATCAATATCATTACCATACAAACAGAAACCCATTTCCAAACGCAACGTATCACGAGCAGCCAAACCAATCGGTTTAATACCAAACTCAGCACCAGCTGCAAAAATGGCATCCCACATTTTATCCGCGTGCTCATTATCAAAATAAATCTCAAAACCACCAGCACCAGTATAACCCGTAGCAGAAACCACCACATTCTCAATCCCAGCAAAAGTGCCCTTCTTAAAAGTATAATACTCCATCGAAGCCAAATCCAAATACGTTAAACTCTGTAAAGCATCTGCCGCTTTCGGGCCTTGAACAGCCAATAAAGAAGTCTTGTCAGAAATGTTATGCATTTCAACATTAGCAGTATTATACTTCATAATCCACTCCCAATCCTTATCAATATTACTCGCATTCACAACCAACATATAGGTTTTATCATCAATACGGTACACCAATAAATCATCAACAATACCACCATCCTCATTTGGCAAGCAAGAATATTGCACCTTACCATCATGCAATTTCGACGCATCATTACTCGTAACACGTTGTATCAAATCCAAAGCACCCTCACCCTTTAAAATAAACTCACCCATGTGGCTCACATCAAAAACACCAACCCCATTTCTAACCGTTGCATGCTCTATATTAATGCCCTCATATTGTACAGGCATGTTGTAACCAGCAAAAGGAACCATCTTAGCACCTAATGAAATATGTTTCTCTGTTAATGCAGTATTCTTCATTTATATAAATATTGATGCCCAAAAATACTAAGAATAGCCCAATCTTTTTAGACTATTTTATCATCCAGAGCTTGCTCTTGTCCTCCAGAGCGCAGCGAAGGACCTCTAACCTGTAAATTTCAAACATCAGCCATGCAGAGCCTAAGCACAGTAAAGTAAAATTTGAAAACGAAAGTCACTCTTTCATAGCAACACCAGCCCCGCTATCCGTTTTACTTCGCTACGCTCGTGCCCATTACTATCGGGTTTAGAAGACGAATATCGTACTAATAACTTCTGTTGCAAACCGAAATACAAATTTCATCCGCAATATTTTATATCTTCGAAATGCCTAACTACATCACTTAAAACTAATGCAAAATAAAATTTTAAAACAAAGGCGATTATTCATTACACGAGAGTGCGAATTCGCAGAGCATGGACTTATTTATCGTGTGAATAGTTTAAAAAATGGTAGTGAGGTTACAGTACCTTATGAAGATATATATCCACAAAGATTATTAAAGCAACAAGAAACAAGCTGGATACCACTTATCTTAACTCCGATTATGACAATTGTTTTATTCGTAAACTTTGTGGCTCTTCTTTTAAAAGATGATACAGAATTTACCTATGGGGCGCTTACTATACTTTTCTTATTTACAATAATCATGGGGTTTTCTGCTTATGTTGGTAGAAGAAGAGAAATATTAATTCCAGCAGCAAATAAACAAAGTCTTCAACAATTTGTAATTCTATTTGAAAATTCACCAAATAAAGAAACCGTAACCGAATTTATCGAAGAATTATCTGTGCAAATAAATAGATACATAAAAGAGAAATATGGAAATATTGATCACGACTTTCCCATTGAACCTCAACTTCAAAACCTTGTTTGGCTAAAAGATAGAAATGCAATTACAAATGAAGAGTTTGAAGATTTGAAAAATAGAGCACTTGGAAGAGTTTCAAATAACAATGTTATTGGTTTTAAACGTACATAAGGTCTTAATAATTATACTAGGCTCTTTAATTCAAACGTCTAATCAGAACTTAACGCACGGTTTCGTCATGCTAACGACCCATGCACCCCCTCCTAAACCACAGCCTAATCCCAAGAACGTCATACGGCCTTGTAGCATCCCGAAGGAGAAAGCAATCAAACTTCACCACCAACATTCACAAACCACTACCCAAGACAGAAAGCAGTTTCGATCCTTCATCGAAACCTTTTTCTGTCGCCCCAAAAAAAGTTTGGTTAGCTTAATCCGAGAGATGATACACAGCCTTGATTTTTTGGTTACTTTTTCATCAAGGAAAAAGTGAATTGACCCTTCGGCTGTCAAGAGCCGAGGCAAGCAAAGTGCCACGGCCTATCCAAAAGAAACAGCCAATCAGCTACAAACTTTTGCGCTAGCACAAAAAACAATAACATTGCCACAGCTTATAAAAATCAGCTTCGTTAAGACATTGAGTGTTAACAATAAGCCTAGATAAGCCAAAAATTATAGTAAAACTAAAAACAACCTACTTATTCCCCACTTTTATCAACTTTGCCCCAGCATAACACAACTTATACCCAGTATAAATCAACTTCAACCCCATTTAAATTAACTTCATACCCATAGATGTCAACTTCAATTCCATAGAAATTAACTACAGCTCCGTAGGTATTAACTGCAATTCTGTATAAATCACTTATAACCCCACATAAGTCAACTGCAACCCAACTTAAATCAACTGTACCTATAAAAAAACCAATAGCAATTACAATTTTAAAATAGTATATTTAAAACTAATCATCCCAGCAACTATTATTAGTTTAGTAGTAATCATGATAACTAACATATACATTACTAATAGTAAAATGTATTGCTATTTTAAAACAAATCGTATGTTATCATTAAATGTAGGCCCTGTTTTAAAGGCCAGAGGTATCGAAAGACCTTACACTTATTTAGTTAAAGCAGGCATTTCCAGACATTCCGCTACAGATCTAATACAAGGAAAACCTCGTGTTCTTAGACTAGATCACATAGAGTTACTTTGTAAACTCTTAATCTGCGAACCTAACGACCTCCTAGTCTGGTCACCAGACAAAGATCAAATCTACCCAGAAAATCACCCACTATTTAACCTCAAAAGAGCCCAAGTTCAAAGCAATGTGCAAGAATTACTAGCTTCCATGCCTTTTAAACAAATAAAAGAAATAACCCAAACTATAAGCGACATAAAAAAAGCCAATCCATAAACAGGATTGGCGCATTATGCCTAGGCATATCGTCATTGCGAGGCACGAAGCAATCCTACAACGTGAGAAAGTTTATAACCTATCTCTTTAAGATTGATTCGTGCCTCGCAATGACGACATCTCTAATAAAATCAGGATTTAATTATCGACTGAGGTTACTAACCAAAATTTCATAAATGTCAAGCATCCGTTTTGCATTACCATTAATATCATGGTCTCTCTCAGCAGTTTTGCGAGCATGCTTACCAATTTCCCTCCAACGGTTAGGCTGAGTAATGCATTGTAAAATCGAACGGTAAAATTCATCAGGAGTATCGGCAATTAAAATATCCTTTCCATGCATACAGTTAATCCCTTCGGCAGCCATAGTGGTAGCGATAATACACTTTTGCATTGCCATCCCCTCTATAATTTTCACCCGCATTCCACTACCAGACAACAAAGGCACAATCATAATCGCCTTGGAATTCATAAACTCAACTGCATCAAAAACCTCTCCCTCAACAATTAAATTATCCGAATCATAGTCGAAAAATTGCTTTTGCATATGTTTGCCAGCAATATAAAAGCGCAATTCACCACTCAGTTTTTCTATATCTGGCCAAATTTCATCCAAAAACCACTCTAATCCTTCCTTATTTGGCCGCCAATCCATTGCACCTAAATGGAACAACGTTGGGAAACTCGTTTTCTTAATATCAACTAGGTATTTTTCTACATCTATCGCTACCGGAAAAACATCTAATCGCGTCTGACAACCCAATTTTAAAATATTTTGTCTATCAGGATCACTAATAGCAAACACCTGATGAAAACGATTAATTTGTTCAGTTTCGTAAACCTTTAACCTTCTAGATAAAAACTCCAAATATTTTCTTCGAGGAGTAAATTGTTCCCTAGCAGCTAAACGTTCCCACACATCAAACTCTATATTATGCGCCCTATAAATCAGCTTTGCTTTACTATACTCCTTAACAAGATCTAAATAAGGAACAACAAATAAGCCCTCAAACTGAATAATATCGAACTCATGTTCACGCAAAACATTCTCTAAAAGCTTAGCCGCATCTTCATCATAAAAACGAGAAACATTATAAGATTGATTAGAGAAAATGTTAAAAAAAGCACCCCAAATATTTACTTCCGTATCTACATTAAACGAATGAAAGTTGATTTTCTCAAATACAGGATCGTAAATATCATCAACATCAACCCTATGTTTTGAGGCATTAATGCTAAATAATGAAACATCTACGTTTAAGTTTAACAAACCTTTAATGGTGTTATACACCACAATTGGATAACCACTATTTGGTGGAAAAGGAACACGATTTGTTAAAATGAGTACTTTCACACCATAAATCTACGAATTATACCATTGCTTCAAAAGAAAGACTGGTTTGAGGGTCGCTTACATTAAAAGTTTTACGGTGATATGGCGACAAGCCAGTTTCAATAACAGCTTTTCGATGCTCAATGGTTGGATATCCTTTATTTTGTTTCCAATTATACATTGGATATTCCGAATGAAGGTTGGCCATATATTCATCGCGATGTGTTTTTGCTAAAATTGAAGCCGCAGCTATGTTAAGGTATTTTCCATCACCTTTTACAATACAACAATGCGGAATATCTGAAAAAGCCTTAAACCTATTCCCATCAATAATCAAATGTTGCGGAATAATCATCAATTTTTCTATCGCCCTGTGCATAGCTAAAAAAGATGCATTCAATATATTAATTCGATCTATTTCTTCATGATCAACTGCTGCAACAGCCCAAGACAATGCCTCTCTTTCAATAATAGGTCTAAGCTGGTCACGTTGCTCGTGTGTTAATTGTTTCGAATCATTTAATCCCTCTAAATAGAAATCTTTACGCAAAATTACGGCGGCAGCAAACACTGGACCGGCTAGACACCCTCTCCCAGCTTCATCGCACCCGGCTTCAATTAGTTCTAAATGGTAACAGTTTAATAACACTACACAAAGTTAAAAAATAGATTAAACAGATTCATGAGATAGATGATTGGCTTTACTCAAACAGAAGTATTCTGACCTTTTACATCAAAAGCATCTCGCAAACCAATCGCTAATAAATTAAACGCATAAACCGTAAGCATAATTGCCAAACCAGGTAAAATAGCTAAATAGGCTGCATCCATAATAATGTAGCCGTAGTGTTCTTTTATCATGGTACCCCAACTTGGCATTGGGGGTTGTGCACCAAAACCTAAAAAGCTTAATCCGGTTTCTAATAGAATGGCTGATGCAAAGTTGGCTGATGCGACAACTAAAATTGGTCCGGCTATATTAGGTAAAATATGTTTTGCAATGGTGCGACTTGTAGAAAAACCCAATGCTTTGGCAGCTTCTACAAATTCTACTTCCTTTAATGCCATCACCTGTCCTCGCACTAAACGTGCAACATCTACCCATGTAGATAAACCAACGGCGATGAATATTTGCCAAAAGCCCTTGCCTAATGCAAAAGAAATAGCAATAACGAGCAATAAGGAAGGTAATGCCCAAATTACATTCATAAACCAACTGATACTTGCATCGGTTTTACCGCCAAAATAACCAGCAATTGCACCTAAGGTAACGCCAATAAATAGGGAGATTAATACCGCCATTAAACCTACTGAAAGCGAAACTCGAATACCTAAAATTAATCTACTCAGTAAATCTCTTCCGTAAATATCTGTACCTAAATAAAAGGTTTGTGCGTAACGATTTGCACCAGAAACTAGAGGATAAGCAATTTCTTCTGCCTGTTCATCATCGCCTATATACTCTCTGGCATAAACTTTAACGCCAACCTGTCGATAAGAAGTTATGGGTATGCTTTTAAAATTAGCTTCCTGTCCGTACAACATTTTCTCAAAAAGGTTAACCTTTTTAATACTGTTATTTCTGCTAATGATTAGGAAATTGAAAGATCTACCTGGTTTTTTATTAGCAATCTGCAAATGCATCGTGTTAGCATAAGGAGTTTGATCTGGTGTAATTAAATAACCTAAAATACCCATCACCATTAATAAAATGATAAATATCAATCCGCCAAACGCAAGTTTATTGCGTTTAAATCTATTCCATATTTTCTCTGAAGGGCTGTTAGTATTCATCTTACCTATTTAACCATTCGGTCTTTCCAATTGTATTTACCAAAGTTACCAGCAATACCAATATAAACGAAGTAAATAATATGCAGAATATTCATTATTGGTAGTAAAACTAACAATTGTTTCCGTTTAAAGAAGTTGGTTACATTATTTAAAAAAATCAATTCTATTCCAATTTTACAAATTAATTGAAAAAGTAAAAACCATAAACTTTCTCCAGCAGGAAAAACAATAGCTAATAGCGCATTTATAATAATACTGAGATTAAATAACCAAATACTTATGCCCAATACAATAACTAATTTGTCTTTATAGCGAGTGCTTTTTGATGCCCAACGTTTTCGTTGTTGTATAAATTCAATTAATGTAGGCTTGGCATGAGTGTAAACTATGGCGTCTTTATTTTTTAAAAACCCAATTTTTCCTTCATAAAGAGCAGCCATTTTGTGTAGTAATAACTCATCATCTCCAGATGCTAAATCATCGATACCTTTAAAACCACCAACGTCAAAAAATGCTTTTCGTTCGTAAGCCAGATTTGCACCATTACAGGTACTTGGATTATTATTACCAATAGTTGAGGCGCCTAATCCAATCAAATAAGAAAATTCTAAAGTCTGTATTCTTTCAAAAAAACTTTTTTCTTCAAAATATGCTACAGGAGCCGAAATCATCTTGTAATTATTAGTTTCATAATAATTAACAATGGTCTTTAACCAATTTGGGCCCATTCTGCAGTCTGCATCTGTAGTAATAATAAGTGCACCGGTTGCTTCACCTATAGCAGTTTGTATTGCCTTTTTCTTATAAGAGTTTAAAGCATTCGCCTCATTGAGTTGTATTAGTTTTATACCTTGATCTGAATAAGAGGCTATGATTTGAGCAGTTTTGTCAGTAGAATGATCATCTATTACAATAATTTCTGTGAGACTTTTATCATAATCTTGAGCTAAAAGATCATTAATAGTTTTTCCTATTTTATCTTCTTCATTACGAGCAGCGATTAATATCGAAACTTTTGTTTTTGCAACTTTATCATTTCGTTTATACAGAATAATTCTTGTCCAGCCTCTTATAAATGTGCCAACTACAAGCACATAAATTAGGGTTAAGAAAATGGTAAAATAACTAAGTCCGCTGATTACTTCCAAAGAAATTGAGTTTAAAAACAAAATACGACCCTAATATAGCAGGAATTATAATATTGATGAGCCAAATACTTGCAATACATGCTACAACTGCTGTATTTTGCTGTGTTACAAACTTAAAGAAAAATAATGCTGTAACACTTCTAATGCCGATATCTAGTAAATCTAACGAGGGTAATGACGATTGGACAAAAAATAAAATACTCACAAGCATCATGATGTCTAAGAAATGAAGCTCTGGAATAAGCCATAAAAACATGATGAAATATTGAGTGCTAAAAACTAAATAACGGGCAAAACAAAAAAGTAAAATTTTTAATAATTCTGCTTTTTTATAACGAGCCAAAATAGAATAGAATTTTTTATATTTTCTTGTAAAACGCATGGATAACAAAATGCCATTTAACCATTTAATGTTGAAGAAGAAAATGATAAAAAACAAGCAAAAACCCATAGCTATTGCACAAACCGCCAAAAACAAGCGATGATCTATTGGCGTAAATCTGTAAATAAAAATACACACAGCAATTGCTCCAAAAAAGTTGGTTAATACTAGCTGACCAATATTACCTACTGCCATCGCTACCACTCCAACTATCCTTCTTTTTGGGGAAAGAAAAAATACTCTACCGCCATATTCTCCCAATCGATTCGGGGTAAAAACGGCCCAAGTTAATCCGCAAAAAACTGATTCTATAGCCAGCCATATATTAATTGGTTCGACTTGTTTAATTAATCTTTTCCATTTTACAGCTTCTAAACCCCAATTTAAAAGCATTAGAGCAACAACAATAGAAAGTATTGTCCAGATTTGAAATCTAGGCATTGCATTTAATAATGATATAAATTTCTTTAAGTCGTTATTAGCAATAAGTTTTACATAGATAAACCAAAATGCAAAAACTACAATCGCGATTTTAATACTGATGGAAAATATTTTTTTGTATTGAGGTGTCAAATTTTTGCTTTTTGATTGTGCAAATATGCTTAATATTGTTGTATGTTGGTTGAAAAAAAGGAACGAGTTATCATGGGTATCGACCCAGGTACAGCCATTATGGGTTACGGTATCGTGTTAGAAAAGGGAAATAAAATTGAATTGCTTGGCATGGGCATTGTAAAAATGAATCATTTAGATGATCACTTTTTAAAACTTCAACGCATTTTCGAAAAAACAATTGCATTAATTGACGAATATAAACCAGATGTATTAGCTATTGAAGCTCCTTTTTATGGTAAAAACATTCAAGTAATGTTAAAACTTGGCAGAGCTCAAGGAATTGCAATGGCTGCTGCTTTATCAAGAAATATCTCGGTTACCGAATATGCTCCTCGAAAAATTAAACAATCTATAACAGGTAAAGGAACTGCAAGTAAAGAGCAAGTTGCTGCCATGTTACAACGATTATTAGGCTTTCATGAAACTCCAGAATTTTTAGATGCTACCGATGGTCTAGCTGTTGCAGTTTGTCATTCGTTTCAAAAAATTAATACATCAAACACAGGCAAATCTTATTCTGGTTGGGATGCTTTTGTAAAGGATAATAAGAAAAGAGTGAAATAAAAACTTCGCATTATTGATGTAAATTATGATGAAGTAACCCTATCTCTAAGATTACTTCATCATAAAATGATTAGACTTTTCGCTTTCTAATTAAATATCTAACTCCAAAAAATATTACAAGACCTAGAGCAATTATTGCCCATAAGCGTGATAACCCCAACAAAAACTCCTTAAAATATATCCAACCATCAATTATATTTAAACCTAAACGTTGAAAAAAACCAGGACGATAATCATATAAATTGTCATTCCCAACAATTATGGCATTTACAGTATTGTCTTGATAAAAATTAAGGGTAATTGTACTATACCTTACACGATTATCTATGCTCATATTTTCTATTTTCTTATCAACATAATCATCTTTAATATACAATGATGTTTCTATGTTATTTCCTTTTCTAGTTGCGGTTTTATTGATAGCATTCATTGCATCAACTCTGTTTTGAGCTTTCAGCTTATTAGCCAAATATGCGATACTCTGATCATCCATCTTCATCGCTTGATGATCAACAAACACAGCCATTTTTGCAACCGAGTTTGTAAAATCATCCAATTTTTCTGAAGGAATTTTTGCAATGACAAATCCTTCTTTACGACAAGAGGTGATTTCTTTCAATGAATCTACACTGTATTTTACTTTATCACGCTCTTGAATTGAGCTTTCGATAGAAAATTCAGCAATTGTTCCTCCTCGTGCTTTTATACTGGCACTTAACTGTTCCTTTGTTCCTTGGACATCTTTAACACGAAACCGCATATCTGCAGTCTTTATGATTTTTGCAATCGAAGTTGTATCAACAGATGCTGTAGTATCAGATACTACTAAATTTTCTGAGCTGGCATAATCATTTTTCTTCTCAGAGTTGCAGCCAAACATAGCTATGATAATAGCGACACAAAATAAATATCTTTTCATTATTTCTATTGTTTAAGGTGTCAAACTCTAGTGCCAATTGATAGGGTTCGCCCATAGCAATTTCAGCATTAAAATTTGTTTAATTTATTTGTACCGGCCGGTATTGCTTAATGCCAATAGGATGCAGAAGTAACCTTAAATTCTTATGAGTAACAGAAATAATACCCAATAAAAAATCCTCTCCGGTTATTACCAAAGAGGATTAATACATATAAAATAGTCTATTTATTTTGCGTCTAAAATCTTAAAAACAGCTTTAAAGCTCCAGATTGTACCAATTAATAAGATAACCCAACATGCAATTGAAAGTGCCATTGAATCAAAGGCAAAGCGGCCAAAAACACCCACAACTCCAATTAAAATTCCAACTAGTAATGATTTATATATCGAAACTTGATTAGCAGACTTCATGCTTTGTTCTCTTTCTTCAAATTGTTCCATCGTTTTTCTTTTAAAAATTTTTCTGCTACAAAAATAATATTAATTAGGTAAAATCAGCATACATTTTAATAACTTTTCAGCTGATTAAATCTTTGTTTTGCTTTATCCGCTTCATTTAATTTATCACCCTTGTACAATAGCTTTTCCCAATCCCCATACATAGGATTTGGTAATACTATAAAGCGAGTTCCAAATAGGTTTTGCAATAGATTAACTTGCTCTTTTGTATCTTTTCCTTCGCGATAAAACACGTTTGAAAAATCGCTCAAATTATCTCCACACAACAATAAGATATTATATTTTTCAAGTATTTTTTGTCTCCGTGGTTCTTTATCTGATGTAGTAGTTTTTAACAATAAATGCGCTTCATCGGCATAAGGAAATCCAAATTTTTGCAGGTTCTTTAATGTGCCATCATGATCCGCGGCTTCTCTATTAGTTACATAAAAAGTTTCTACATTTTTACTAGCTGCAAATTTCAAAAATGCTAAAGCCCCAGGAACTGTATCAGCCTGTGCTAAAGAAGTCCATTGCGTCCAATCCTTTTGTACATAACTTACTCCATTTTTCATTTCATGCCCTTGGAAAGCAGAATTATCTAAAATGGTTTCATCAGCATCTACAATTACACAATTCGGTTTGGCATTCGCCTGATTCCACAGTGCTTCCTTTAAGGATAAACGAGCAAAATTATAAGCCTGAAAAGATAAGGCTCTATATTCACCACTGTACTGTTGCCATAAAACTGCATTTGTATAATCTCTTTCAGGGCTTTTTTGAGCAAACGATAAAGCAGACAATAGATAAAAAACGCTTATAAAAAACAACTTCTTCATATTACTTCATTTAATTTATAACAAAGCTAATAGATTAATGCTTTATAGAAGTAATTTACAACAGCAAACTTAATTTGTAAGCGTAATCGTTTTGGAAATTGTTCCAGATGAATAGGCGCCTTGAGCAGCTTGATTAGCAGTTATCGTAACAGTACCTGCTTTTTTTATTTCTAAAGTAGGTATGGAACAGCCAAGTCCACATTGTAGTGTGCCAATTGAAGCAATTGATGTATCGCTACTTGTGTACGAGAATTTCCCGGTACTGTTGCTAGTTGGAGGAATAATTTCTTCTGGAAATCTTGTTGGATCGTAGTTGAACTTAGTAACTACAATAAAATTACTTAAGGTTGGAGAGGCTCCATTAACTGTAAATATAGTAGAAATTGTTCCTATGCTATAATTACTAGTAGCTTTCTGATTAACCGATATTATAGATGAACCGGGGCCAATAATGGTAATAACATTACCCAAAATCTTCGCCACATTTTCATTTCCTGAAATATAAAAGAAAGGCTCAGGACTATTGCTTATTGGAGGTAAAATACTAAAAGGAGCATCACCAAAATTCTTTGATGGAATACTAAAGCCAGTTATCACAGTGTTTATTACAGTTGAAACTGTTAATTCGTTTGTTGGCAAACTTTCCGCTCCGTCAGCAGTAACAGCAGTAACTTTATAGGTATATAATGTACCAGGGGTTAATTGAGTATCAGAATAGCTTTTAATTGGAAAGGCAATTGATGTAATCTTTACATAATTAGAACTACCTGTTTTTCTATATACATTGAAACCTGACACTGATGTTAAATCCTTCCATGATATCTTAATTGAGGTTAGAGTCGAAGACACTACTTCCAAGTCATAAGGTTTTGAACTTTCAATAGGAGTATTATTTTCATCTTTACATGCAAATAAGAAAACAACTAAAAATAATATAGATATATTTTTCATATAATTAAATTAAGTTAATAATCTTATATAGAAGATAAACTTTACAATTAAAAAGCTTTGATCTATTAAGGATAGATCAAATTCGGAAACAACAAAGTAAGTACCCTATAGCTCTTCAATACAAACTACCTACAAGTGTAGGTAGAGTAAATTTTAAAACGCTTAATAATAAAGATATAAAAATTTAATAAAATTAAGACTTTATTTTAGCCTAAAGCCCTTTATCTAACGGATAAAGGGCTTAGTTTAAATGAAGATATAAACAACTAATTAATGTAATTACCCGTTCAATGCTGCTGCACCGCTCACAATCTCTGTCAACTCCGTTGTAATTGCCGCCTGACGAGCTTGGTTATACGCTAATTTTAATGATTTAATCAAGTCACCAGCATTTTCTGTTGCTTTATCCATTGATGTCATACGAGCACCATGTTCAGAAGCGTGAGAATCTAATACTGCTTTATATAATTGTGTTTTAATCGATTTAGGAATCAACTGTTTTACAATTTCTTCTTGATTTGGCTCTAAAATGTAATCAACGTTCGATGCTTTTACTGCGTCATTCGTTTCTGCTTTAGGTAGTGGTAATAATTGTTCAGTAGTTAAAATCTGCACTGCAGCATTTTTAAAACGGTTATAAACCAATTCTACTCTATCAAACTCTTCCTTTTCAAAACCAGCCATAATAGCATCGGTAATTTTAGTTACGTTTTCGAATGTTAAAGCCGAGTAAACTTCGTTATTGTTTCCAACTACTTTATAATTACGTTTTTCGTAAAAATCTTGCGCTTTTTTACCAATAGCAACTATACTTACATTACCATTTTTAAGCTGTTCGCTATATTTTTCGGCAATTAAAATATTCGCAGTTTTAATTACATTCATGTTAAAAGCACCAGCCAAACCACGGTTTGATGATACTACAACAATTAATACCTTATTCGGCTCACGTTCCTGACTAAAAGGAGATGAAGCACCTTCTAAACTGGCAGAAAGATTTCCTAAAATCTCTTTCAATTTAGTAGCATAAGGGCGTAAAGCTACAATAGCATTGGTAGCACGTTTTAACTTCGCAGCCGAAACCATTTTCATAGCTTTTGTAATCTGCTGGGTAGATTGTACCGATGATATACGAATTCTTACTTCTTTTAAATTAGCCATTCTTTATAAGTGTAAAGTCTGAAGTTAAAAGTAAAAAGCTTAAACTCTCTACTTTCAACTTTAAACTTCTTAGTATTTACTTGAAATCTCTTTTGCAACTCTTTCTAACACTTCAATTGCATCATCTAACTTACCAGCTTTTAAAGAAGCTAAAGCTTCTGGATGACGTAATTCTAGTGCTTGTAAAAACTCCGCTTCAAATTCTTTTACTTTGTTTACAGGAACCGAACGCATTAAGTTTTTAGTACCCAAATAAACAATCGCAACTTGTTTCTCAACAGTAAATGGAGAGAATTGAGCTTGTTTCAACATCTCTACGTTACGAGCACCTTTATCTAAAACAGATTTAGTAGCCGCATCTAAATCAGAACCGAATTTAGAGAAAGCCTCTAACTCACGGTATTGAGCCTGATCTAATTTTAACGTACCAGCTACTTTTTTCATTGATTTAATTTGTGCATTACCACCTACACGTGATACCGAAATACCTACGTTAATTGCCGGGCGTACACCAGAGTTGAATAAATTCGACTCTAAGAAAATCTGACCATCAGTAATTGAGATTACGTTAGTTGGAATATATGCAGAAACGTCACCAGCTTGAGTTTCGATAATTGGTAAAGCAGTTAATGAACCACCACCTTTAACAATTCCCTTTAACGATTCTGGTAAATCATTCATGTTCTTAGCAATCTCATCGTTTGCGTTGATTTTTGCAGCACGTTCTAATAAACGACTGTGCAAATAAAACACATCACCTGGATAAGCCTCACGACCCGGTGGACGACGTAATAATAATGACACCTCACGGTAAGCAACTGCTTGTTTAGATAAATCATCATAAACAATTAATGCTGGACGACCAGTATCACGGAAAAACTCACCAATTGCAGCACCTGCAAATGGAGCGTAAAACTGTAATGGAGCAGGTTCAGCAGCAGATGCAGCAACAACTACAGTGTAAGGCATTGCACCATTTTCTTCTAATGTACGTACCACGTTCGCTACTGTACTTGCTTTTTGTCCACAAGCTACATATATACAGAACACAGGATTTCCTGCATCATAAAACTCTTTCTGATTGATAATGGTATCGATACAAACTGCAGTTTTACCAATTTGACGATCACCAATAACCAACTCACGTTGACCACGACCGATTGGAATCATTGCATCAATTGCTTTAATACCTGTTTGTAAAGGTTCAGTAACTGGCTGACGATAAATTACACCTGGTGCTTTACGCTCCAAAGGCATTTCGTAAGTCTCGCCTAAAATTGGCCCTTTACCGTCAATAGGCTCACCAAGTGTGTTAACAACACGACCTAACATACCTTCACCAACTTTAATAGAAGCAATTTTTTTGGTACGTTTAATAGTATCACCTTCTTTAATCTCGTCTGATGGGCCTAATAAAACCACACCAACGTTATCTTCTTCAAGGTTTAAAACGATACCTTGCAATCCGTTTGCAAATTCAACTAGCTCACCACTTTGAACTTTAGTTAAACCGTAAACACGAGCAATACCATCACCCACTTGTAAAACGGTACCAACTTCTTCCAATTCAGCTTCCGATTTAAAGCCTGACAATTGTTGTCTGATAATTGCCGAAACTTCGTCTGGTCTTACCTCTACCATAATTTTATTTTTGATTTCTTTTTGAAAATATAAATCTTGTACTCTTTTGTTATTCTAGTCCCGCTTTCTGCTGTAGTCTTTAGCTTTCAGCTCAAGAGCTATCGCTGTCAATCGGGTTTATATATTAGCGTTAGTATTACTTCGCTTGCTTTTTATAGCAATTAAGCTATACCTTGTGCAAATTCCTTTTTCAGTTTATTTAAACCACTAGCTATACTAGCATCAAACTGCTTATCGCCAACTTTTAAAATAAAACCACCAATTAACTTTTCGTCAACTTTTTCTTTAATAATCACCTCTTTAGCACCTACTTCCCTTTTAACTAAGCTTACTATTTCAGCTCTAGTCGCATCAATTAATGCAATAGCAGATGTTACCTCAGCAGTAACAATTCCTTTAATTAATTGATATTGGCTAATAAATTGTTTAGAAGTTTCAAACAATATCGCAGCACGACCTTTATTTACAACAAGCTTTAAAAAGCTTTCAGTAATTTTATGAACCTTGCCACCAAAAACATTATTTAAAATCCCAAGTTTCTTATCTAAAGGAACAATTGGGTTTTTTAAAATAGCTTCTAGTTCACTATTGTTATCTACAATTTCCTCAAATAACACCATATCGTTTTTCATTTCTTCTAGCGCATTTTGCTCTGTAGAAAGATCAATTAACGATTTTGCATATCTGCTTGCTGCTTTACTTGACATATCTTTGAGTTTAAGTTAAAGTTCAAATGATTTATTTTGACTTTTAACTTTATACTTTAATAACTTAGTTTAATTCAACATCTTTTAACAGGCTGTTAACCAAATCCTGTTGTTTTGCTTTATCATCTAACTGACTGCGTAAAACCCGTTCAGCAATATCTAATGATAAAGTAGAAACCTGACCTTTTAATTCAGCCAATGCTGCTTTCTTTTGATTTTCAATCTCAATACGAGCTTTTTCAATCAATTTAGCACCTTCTGTTTGAGCAGATGTTTTAGCTTCATTAACAATATTATCTTTTAGTTTTTTAGCCTCTTTCAGAATTTCATCACGCTCAGCACGAGCTTGTTTCATCAAATCTTCATTTTGAGCTGCCAATCTAGCCATTTCTTGATTAGCTAATTCTGCTTTATTCAAAGAATCATCAATGAATTGCTCACGTTCTTTAATGGCAGCCATTACTGGTTTCCAAGCAAATTTGCCCAAAAGAAACATTAACAATAAAAAAGCTATTGTTTGAAATACAACTAAACCAACTTCAGGTATTAATAAATCCATTTCAGTATATATTATAATTTTTTTGTGTTCATTGAATAAATAAGCGCCTTACAAAACAATCTTTTGCAAGGCACTTACTTTTTGTTATTACATTAAAGCAACAACAACCGCGAATAACGCAACAGCCTCAACGAAGGCAGCAGCGATCAACATCGCAGTTTGAATTTTTGAGGCAGCTTCTGGTTGACGAGCAATACCGTCCATAGCAGAACCACCAATACGACCGATACCTAGACCAGCGCCAATCGCAGCTAATCCCGCACCTACTGCAGCAATACTTCCTGTAATCATGATTTTATATATTAAATTGTTTAAAAAATATTAAAATTAATGGTGTTCTTCTACTGCCATACCAATAAATAAGGCAGATAGAATAGTAAATATAAATGCTTGGATAAATGCAACCATAAGCTCTATACCGCCAATAAATATTGCAAACGGAATAGAAGCTGCAGACACCCAAATACTGTTAAATACGAAGATTAAGCAAATTAATGATAGCACCAAAATGTGACCTGCAGTAATGTTCGCAAATAATCGTATCATCAATGCAATTGGTTTGGTAAAAATACCGATCAACTCTAAAGGCATTAAAAAGATTTTCATTGGCACTGGTACGCCCGGCATCCAGAAAATATGTTTCCAATAGTGCTTGTTTCCATTAAATACCGTAACCAAGAAAGTGATTACTGCTAACACCATAGTTACCGCAATATTACCTGTTAAATTTGCACCTCCTGGTAAAAATGGAACCAAGCCCAACATGTTGTTAAACCAGATAAAAAAGAAAACCGTTAATAAATAAGGCATAAAACGCTCATATTTATGACCCAAGTTTGGCTTAGCAATATCGTCACGTACAAAAAGAATGATTGGCTCTACCCATGATTGTAATCCCTTAGGAGATTTACCATGGCGTTTTTTATAGCTATTACCTACACTAATAAAAACCACTAATAATAAAACTACCGAAAGCAACAAAGTGCAAGTATTTTTAGTCAATGAGAAATCTAAAGGACGTTTATTCTCTGGGTGATGTTTTTCATTCAGCTCTACATACTGACCGTGCTCATTTGCAGTTGCAGATGCAAAATAAATTTTCTCATGCATTTTCACAAAACGTTGTCCGTCTTTTTCAACTACAACTTTTGCATCATTATCATGATTAAAATCATTATCATTAAAAGTCACAACTTTTCCATCAGCAAATAGAACAATTGGCAATCCAATATAGGTTTCACCAATTACATGCCAGCTATGCGAATCAGCAATGTGATGCAGGGCAAATTTACCAATCTCAAACTTTTTCTTTTCCGCCGTTTCACCATGTGTCTCTTCAACTTTATGTAGAGTATCTACTTGTGCTTTTGCACCAAGAGAAACCAACAAAAACATCGAAAAAAGCGTAAAAACAACAATTAACCTATTAAACTTAAACTCAAAAACGTGGCTACAATCCATTTACTCGCAGATTTTTACTATTTATTTTGGTGGCGCAAGTTACGTAACAAACAGTATATTTCAAAGAAGGTGAACAATAAATATAAAGAAAAAAAATTCAACACAAAAACAACGTCCTTTCCTTTATGGTTTAGACTGTAAATCAGTACGAAAGCCATAGAAAAAAGCATCTTTATAGCGATCGACCCCATAATGGCTAAAATGCCTGTTTCTGGATTTCGTTTAATCCCCAAAAAAGCCACAATGTAGGCGATAAAAGTGATCCCGCCTAAAAAGCCAAAAACTAGCCAAAATTTATTGGTTAATAGTTTGACAGTAGGAAAAATTAACGGCATTGCCAGGGCTATACCAGCTAACATCACCGTATATAAGACGAAGTATAGAATAAAACGTTGTAAACTCAAACCCTTAAATTTTATGCAAAGGTAGAAGAATGCATTGATATTTGGCTGAGATTGTAGAACTATTAAGCAATTCGGAAAAAGTGTTGACTTTATTCTTTACAGACTAAATTTGGTTTACTTTTTAGTTAAAGATCTAATTACCATATATAAAGATATAATAACACCTAACAAACCTAGCATTGCGGTATAAATTGATTTGGTGCTCCCACTATGCTCATCAATTTTATACCCTACAAAAGCAAATACGCCGATTGTTGCTAACATCTGAAATGCTATACCTGTATATTTGGCGAAATTACTAACCTGTTTACCTTCATCATTATTTCCAAAGTTTGCCATAATAAGTCGTCTCCTTTAAAAATATAAGCTCAAATATTAAAAATTTAAGAGCAAATAAAATATTTTTGCATACATTCTGTTATCTTGTAAAGTTATACGCAATTCTTAAATTCCTTGAACAACTACGCAAAACTAAGTGCAAAAATTATCTTCTCATGCTTAAGCATAGCCATTATTGGTTGCTCTACGCAAAAAGATAATGCAACAAACAGAAGTCTACAAAACCTCTCTGCTCGTTATAACTATATTTATAACTCAAATGTTTTATTAACAACTTATCAGGATGATCTTTCTCAAACTTACAAAGATAATTATGATAATTTTTTAGCTGTTTATATTGCTCCCGAAACGTCTGATTATCTAAATATTTCAACTACTCCTAGTAATGTTAAATCATTAGATGAGATTACGCAAAAGGCGCAAACAATTATTAGCGAAAAAAACTTTAGTAATTATATAGACGAAGCGTACATCCTTTTAGGTAAAACAAATTTCTATAAAGGCAACTATTTTACTGCCGTAGAATATTTTGATTATACTGCCAAAACTTATAGAAGCAATAAAAATGTTTTTTTAAGTGCTATGACATGGAAAGCTCGTAGTTTAATGCAACTGAATAATTATGAAAAAGCTGAACTTACGTTAGATACCGTTAAAGCAACATTAGATTCGGTTAAAAGTGAAAAAGCTGAACCATTAGCTACGCTAGCACAAATGAATATTTATCAGCAAGATTACAAAGGGGCCACTAGCTATTTAGAGCAAGCGATAAAAGAAACTAATAAAATACAAAGTAGAACTAGATGGCCTTACATTTTAGCTCAACTCTATGAATATAATAAAGAATACGATGCCAGCTTACGTAATTATACTAAGGTTGAGAATAGCAACGCACCTTTTGAAATGTATTTTAACGCAAAGCTGAGTAAAATTCGTATTAATGACATTTTGAATTCTCAAACTTCCAATCGTAAACAGCAATTGCTTAAATTATTAAAGGATGATAAAAATTTCGATTATACTGATCAGATTTATTATGAGGTAGCTGAAGATTATTTCTCAGATAAGGAGTATAAAAAAGCAGAGGAGTATTATAAATTATCTGCTCAAAAAAGTATAACAAATCAATATCAAAAGGGATTATCGTATTTAAAACTTGCCGACCTTAACTTTAAAAATCTAAGCAACTATGTGAATGCCAAGCTATATTATGATAGTGCAGTAACTACTTTGCCTAAAAATTATCAGGGTTATGAAGGCATATTGAAAAAAGCAGAAAATTTAGAGTATTTAACTAAACGCTACCAATTAATTGCAGATGAAGATACATTGCAATTTATAGCTCATTTACCAGAACAGGCTCGTGAAAAGAAACTAAACGAATTATTTGAACCTAAAAAAGAAGTTAATAACACTACAAAAACAATTGATAATGGTAAAGTTGTAAAATTTGATGACCCTACAAAAACGCAAAATAGCGATAAGTTTTATTTTAGCAACACTAATGCAATTAGTAGAGGTTTTACCGATTTCAAAAAGCGTTGGGGAAATAGAAGTTTAGAGGATAATTGGAGACAAAGTGTAAAATCATCTGCTCAGGTTAATCAGCAAAATCAGTCGGCTATTATTGATAATTCGAATAATTCTACAAATATGCTTGCTGCAAATGCAGATAAAGAATCACGAATTAAAGAATATACAGCTCTACTGCCTTTAACAGCAGATCAAATGGTTAAATCTGACCAAAAAATAATAGATGCCTATTTTGAAATTGCAGGCTTTTACCAACAGGTTCTGCAAGATGAAGAAGAAGCAGCTAAAGTTTACGAAGAACTATTGTCTAGATATCCTCAAAACAATCATCTAGAAGCAGTTTATTATAGCTTATATCTTGTTTATGCAAAAACAGATCAAGCTAAATCGGACCTATATAAAAACAAGGTATTAGCTATTTATCCGAATTCGGTCTATGCAAAGACAATAGTAGACCCTAATTTTTCGGCTAAACAAAATGCTTTAGATTTAGAAATAAATAAAATTTACAATACCATTTTTGATCGCTATGAGCAAAAAGATTTTCCTACAGTAATTGCAGCGGTAAACGAAACTAATCAGCGATTTCCAGGGAATTCATTACAAGCACAATATGATTATTTAAAAGCAATCGCCATTGGTCGCACACAAAATGTAGATAGTTTATTAATTGCATTTAATACTATTATCACTAAATATCCAGATGATAAATTGATCAATCCACTCGTTTTGGATCATATAAACTACATCCAAGCTAATTTACCAGCATTTAAAGCAAGAAAAATTGCATTAATCGATTTTGATCCGACTGAACCTCGCTTTATTTCGCAACGAGAAAATACAGTTGTCGTAGTAAATAAACCAGAAACTACTTTAACTAAACCAGAACCTGAAGTAATTAAGCCTATTACTCCAGTTACTACGCCAGTTGCAATCACTACTCCAAGTGTACCAGTTAACACAAAATCCCAAGAAATTAAAAATGAGCCAACCGTTAAACCTGTAGATAATCTTTTCAGCAAAGCAGAATCAAATATATATTATTACGTAGTTAGCGTTAATGATATGAGCTTGAGTGTAAGTTCATCTCGTTTTGGTATTGGTCAATTTAATAGAGGTAATTATGCTGGTACAGCATTAAAACATCAATTATTAGAACTTGATGAAGATCAATTAATTTTTGTAGGTACTTTTGCATCCTTAGATGAGGTGAAAACTTATGCAGAAAGTATTACGCCACAACTAACAAAAATCATGAAAGTTCCCGCTACTACTTATAAAGGTTTTTATATTAGTAAAGAGAACTTCGACAAAATTAAGAACAGAGAACTTTTAAATAGGTATATTGAGTTTTTCAAGAACAACCAGTAATAAAATGAATACATCCCTAACACCAGAAAACATAAAAAAGTATAACCACAGACTTTGGAAATTACTCATTGGCGGCATGGTGTTTTTCGCTTTATTTATTGTTTCAATAGGATTTGGGCTATTCGGAGATATTCCTTCCTTTAGAGCAATTGAGCACCCAAAAAGCAATGAAGCCACAGAAATTCTTTCAGAAGATGGAAAAGTAATAGGAACTTATTTTGTTAAAAATCGTTCTAATGTTAACTATAGCGAAATATCTCCAAATGTTGTAAATGCATTAATTGCAACAGAAGATGTCCGTTTTCGCTCTCATTCTGGTATAGACTTTAAGCGTACATTTACCATTTTTGCTTATGCATTAATGGGTAAAAAACAAGGTGGAAGTACAATTACTCAACAATTAGCGCTAAACTTATTTTCTGAAGAAGGTAGACAAAAAAATTACTTCAAAAGAATAATCCAAAAATTTCAAGAATGGGTAATTGCAGTAAAATTAGAACGTAATTATACTAAGGAAGAAATTATCACTATGTATTTAAATACAGTTGATTTTGGTAATCAAGCTTATGGTATAAAATCTGCCGCAAGAGTTTATTTTAATACAACTCCTGATAAATTAACAGTTCCTCAAGCTGCAGTTTTAGTTGGGATACAAAGAGGTATTACTCGATATTCACCTACTAAAAACCCAGAAAGATCATTAACCAGAAGGAATACAGTGATGGCATTAATGGTTAAAGCAGATTTGTTGACGGAAGAACAATTTGAAGCAGAAAAAGGGAAACCACTTGATTTGCATTTTAATGCTGCTACAACAAATGATGGTGTTGCGCCTTATTTTAGAGCTGTTTTAAAATCAGAAGTAAGAAAAATTTTAGAAGAGCGCTCTATTACAAATAATGGCATTCCATATGATTTAGATAGAGATGGCCTCAAAATAACTACAACTATCAATTACGATATGCAGGTTTATGCTGAACAAGCACAAAAAGAATACATGAAAATTTTGCAACAGCAATTTACAAATAGTTGGAAAGGAAGAAATCCTTTTAAAGGAATGGAATTACAAATTGATCAGGGGATGAGACGCTCAGATCGATACAAAGCGCTGAAATTAGAAGGAAAATCTGATGAAGAAATTAAAGCTGATTTCAATACACGAACCAGATTAACGATTTTCACATGGAAAGGTGATATAGATACATTAATGAAACCTATTGATTCTGTGAAATACTATAAATTATTATTGCGCAATGCGATGATGGCAATGGATCCCAAAACAGGTTACATTAAAGCTTGGGTAGGCGGAATTAATTTCGAGCACTTTAAATACGATCAAGTAAAAATGGGTACACGTCAGGTTGGTTCAACAGCAAAACCATTTACCTACGCTGTTGCTATAGAAAATGGATATTCGCCTTGTTTTACCGTGCAAAATGAACCAGTTACTATTTCAAATCCCGGTAGTCCGGATTGGACTCCTCGGTCTTCTGGAACTTTACCTGGGGCAATTACCTTACAAAAGGCATTGGCATACTCTCAAAACTACATTGCAGCCTATTTAATGAAACAAGTAGGGCCAACCGCTGTAGCTACCGAAGCCAAAAAAATGGGTATAACATCAGATGTTCCAATCGTACCATCTATAGCTTTAGGCGTTTTTGATGCATCAATTTATGACATGGTAGGTGCTTATGGCGTTTTTGCCAATAAAGGAGTTTGGACACAACCTACCTATATTTTAAAAATCGAAGATAAAAATGGTGTAGTGCTTTATGATAGCAAACCAACAATAAAAGTAGCTATGAACGAAGAAGTAGCTTACGTAATGACCAGGATGCTAAGAGGTGTAATTACTGGGGGTACAGGTTCGAGACTAAGTTATAAATACGGAATAAATGCTCCAACTGGTGGAAAAACAGGAACAACTCAAAATAATTCAGATGGTTGGTTTATGGCCATTACACCAGATTTAGTAGCTGGTATTTGGACAGGATGTGAAGACAGAGCATTCCATTTTACGAGCACAAGAGACGGCGAGGGTGCAAATTCGGCCCTACCAATTTATGCTGGTTTTATGAAACGAGTATATGCAAATCCAAATTTAAAAATAAGCAAAGCTGATTTTGAACCTCCTAAAAATGGTGTTTCCATTGTTTATGACTGTAACCAATATCAACAACCTGAGCAGGACACAACTGAACTCGATAAAAAATTAGGTTTCTAGTTTTATTAAATCATCCCTACATTATAAATGAGTGCTTTCGACTATAAAAAGGCATTGGCCGATATTCCGCATAAACCTGGAGTTTACCAGTATTTTGATGAGGAAGGTTTGCTTATTTATATTGGCAAAGCGAAGGATTTACGCAATCGAGTTGGCTCTTATTTTAATCAAGATAAGCAGGTTAATGGCAAAACTAAAGTTCTTGTTTCCAAAATAAGACGAATAAGCTTTACCATAGTTGATACTGAAATTGATGCATGGTTATTGGAAAATAACCTGATCAAAAAACATCAGCCTCGTTATAATATTATGCTGAAAGATGATAAGACCTATCCATGGATTATCATTAAAAAAGAAGATTTTCCTCGTATTTATTGGACACGAAAAATGATTAAAGATGGGTCTACGTATTTTGGACCCTACGCATCTGTCGGAATGATGCACACCATTTTAGATTTGATAAAGGAAACTTATACATTAAGAACCTGCAATCTTCCCCTAACTCCACAAAATATTAATGATGGAAAATTTAAAGTTTGCTTAGAATATCAGATAGGAAATTGCAAAGGTCCTTGCCAAAATTATCAAAGCAAAGCAGATTACGATCAAAACATTGAAGAAATTACAGCTATTTTAAATGGTAAAATTGGCAATGTAATTAGAGATGTAAAACAAGTAGTTAAAAAAGCTTCGGAAGATTTGAATTTTGAGCTTGCCCATTCTTATCAAAAGAAATTATTGATTTTAGAAAAATATCAAAGCAAATCTACTGTTGTTAATAGCGCCATTACAAATACAGATGTGGTAAGTATTGCATCTGATGAACGTTATGCGTTCGTAAATTATTTAAAAGTAGTAAATGGAAGCATTATCCAAACACAAACTATAGAGATTAAAAAACGCTTAGATGAGACAGATGAGGAATTATTAACGATTGCAATTACCGAATTTAGAACCAAATTTAATAGTACATCCAGAGAGATTATTGTTCCATTCAACATTTCTTTATTAGATAAAAATTTAAAATTCACAGTACCAAAGCTTGGTGAAAAGAAGAAACTATTAGAATTGTCTGAAAAGAATGTATTGTTCTTTAAGCGTGAAAAATTAAATCAATATGAAAAATTAAACCCTGATTTAAGAACAGATCGTATTTTAAGTCAGATGCAAAAGGATTTAAGGCTTACCCAAGTTCCTCAACATATTGAATGTTTTGATAACTCAAATTTTCAAGGTAAATATCCTGTTTCAGCAATTGTAGTATTTAAGGATGCTAAGCCTAGTAAAAAAGACTATCGACATTTTAATGTTAAAACTGTAGAAGGTCCGAATGATTTTGCAACCATGGAAGAAGCCGTATACAGACGTTACAGACGAATGTTAGAGGAGCAACAGCCATTACCTCAATTAATAATTATAGATGGTGGTAAAGGCCAATTATCATCTGCTGTTAGCAGTTTAAAGAAATTAGGCATAGACAAAAAAGTAACAGTTATTGGTATTGCGAAGCGTTTAGAAGAATTATATTATCCTGGAGATAGCTTACCATTGTATCTTGATAAAAAATCTGAAACCTTAAAAATAATTCAACAATTACGAGATGAAGCCCATCGTTTTGGCATCACTTTCCATCGTAAAAAAAGAGATCAAGGTACCCTTAAAACAGAACTCGAAGTAATTCCGGGAATTGGAAAAAGTACTGCAGATAAACTTTTAGTAAAATTTAAATCTGTCAAAAAAATAAAAGAAGCATCAGAAGAAGAATTAGCTCAACTTCTGAATAAGAAGCAAATCCTTGCCTTAAGTGAATATTTTAAGGCATAAAAAAGCCCCGAATGATCGAGACTTCTTTTCTAATATTCCCAAAGACCTTGTTCAAAATCGGCCATTGCCTTTTTAATACGTTCAGACTCTAAAAGTCTTTCTTTAGGATTAAATAAAATATCTTCAATTCTATTATCTGCAGCATTAGAGACTTTAGTGATATTGCTAAAAAATAATCTTCTAGTAAATACATCATCGAAGTTAATTCCAGAGTTATCATTCTGATTATTCGCTACTTTGTGTTTCACTAAAATTTCTCTTAAATCATCAAAATATAGCCAGCCAGCTACAGTTTTTAATGTATCTGCTCTTGGTTTACCAGTTGTAGGATCAGGAACTGGATTTCCATTGTTATCTACTTGTGTTTTAACATCAATTCTAACTGGCGCAATACCAATTATCCGCGGCTCGAAAATTCCTCGTTTAATATCTAATATCCAATCCTCTTTAATTCTTAATGTGGTAAAACTTGCAACAAAGAACTCATTGTTTGCTCTGTTGATTTCATTTGTACCTGGATTAACACCTAAAAAAGCTGTATCTGCTGCAGAACTATTCGTAACCTTTGGATCATTACCTTTTTTCTGCCCTAAAGGTTCACCTTTAAAATCTTCATCCTCACTAGAATATAGATCTAATTCTCCATTGCTAACTGCATCATAAATAACACCTAATAAGTTCACTTTAGGAGAAGCCAATACAGAATTTCCACGATCACGAAGGTCTATTTCTCTCCATACACGCTTTGTATAAACTACATCTTCTTTATTTACGGGTGCATAAGGCACTACTGTATCAGCTACGCTTTCTTCCCTATAAATAAAGCCATCCTTTTTTGGACCCTTCTTTTTAGGTACTACTTTTTTATCCGCAGTTACGGGAGGGGTAGTTGGATTTTGCGCATATACAAATCCAATACTTAAAAGAAATATAAATAGAAAAAATATTTTCTTCATAATTTTTAGTTTACGGTAAATACCATTGAATTTAATGTAGGTGTACGTCCATCTGGCATTTGAGCAACAATATTATCGATATAAACAACCGATTTAAAGGGTAAATTCGACAATGCAGATTTAGCTTGTGCACTAAAATTATCTCCTGAACAATAATAAACCTGAGCATCTTGGCGTGGTCTAACAACTGTTACACTAAACTTAGTAACCCTTACTTTAACATCGAATTCGAAATTTTCAATAGCTGCTGAAACTTGACTTTCTCTTGCAATTGTATTTCCAGAAATAACCCCACCCATTTTACCAGCAAATTTTGCCACTGGATTAGGAATTCCTTTTACTCTAAATTTATTCGTACCTAAGCTTAGCGATTTCCCATTGCTATTGCCAGATACACTAATAGTAACCTCATTACCAATTAAACTTCCTGGAACATTAATGGTATATCTACCAGCCCCCCCTGTCATTGAACCTGCAGAAATATTAGCTTTTATGCTTTCTAACGAAAATCCAGGAGCAGAAATTGAAAATGGATTAGGAATACCTGCGTAAATTACATTTAAGTTAGTTGAAGAAACAGTTGCAGATGGTTTTGCAACTTGGTATTTCATTGGTTCAGTGTAATATGTTGCATAAGTACCATCTGTTTTCTTAACACGAATTGTTCCTTTCCATGTAAATTCACCTACTGACCCGGTACCACCTGTATAGGTTGCTATACCTTTTACTACTCCTAATGAATTACCTCCTACAGAAATTTCAGGATTCGATTTCGTATCTCTTGCAGTTAAGAAAATATCAGCTTTATAAGGTTGACCTTGAATTACATAGCTACTAGAAGGTACTGCAACAGCTGTAAACGCGTCCATGATAATTGTAGTTTCGCTCATTTTACCAAAAATCTTTCGAACTACTTCCGACTCTGCATTTTTTAAATCTGCTTGTAGTTTAGTTAAAATGGTGTTTGCAGCTGTTAATGGAGTTCCTTCTCCAAAATTAACATCTTCCCATTTTTTTCCATTTACTGCTTTTAAAGGATCTTTCGCTTCTAAAGAAAATGATACGTTTTCTCTATCTTTTTTATCTAATAATGAAATTAGTTTCGCTCTAGTTTCGTTGATTTTTGCTTTTAGCTTTGCTCCTTCTTTTTTATTGATCATGATGTTTTGAGCAATATCTAAATTGTCTCTCAGCACCAAATCTCCAGTTTCAGGATCAATTCCTTCACCTTTTTCTCTAAACTCATCTTTAAGTCTTTGAATTTCTTTATTCAAATCTTCAGCGTAAGCTTTTACTTTTTGGGCTCTGTCCCAAAGTGGTTGAGCACGCTCGGGTTTATTTTTTAATTCTGTTTCTTCAAATGCACTAAATGTTTGATCCAAGCCAGAGCTTACATTTGTTTTTGAGGCATCTAAACTATCGTTAATGTTCTTAAAAGCATTTAAGATTGCATCTGAAACGTTTAAAGCAAGCATAGCTAACAATACCAAATACATGATATTGATCATCTTCTGCCTTGTCGTTTCTTTTCCTCCAGCCATGTTAAATTAGATTTTTGTTTACTGATTTAAATAATAGAAACTAATTATGTACGTGGTTGGTTCATAGCTGTTAACATATTGCCATAAATTGCATTTAATGACGCTAAGTTTTTAGCCAGTTTACCTACTTCTTCTTTAAACTGTTTAGAGTCTTCCATTGATTCATTGAAATTACCCATTGTTAAAGATAAGTTTTGGTAAAACTTATTCATCGATTTTAAATGAGCACTTGAATCTTGTAATTCTAATTCATATACAGCATTTAAGGCTGATAAATTCTTAGCTAAATTATTTACTTGATCATGATAAGCTCTAGAATCAACATTACTCTCTCCCATTTCAACTAATTGTGAAGTAGCTTTCTCAAACGCATTACTTAAATTATCAAAGCTAGATGAAGCTGTTTTTACTTTTCCAGTGAATTCGTTTGTTGCAATTGCAGCATCACTCACATTAGAAATTGTAGCTACTTTATCACCAAACGTACGTAAGCCATTACCTAAACTTTCGATTAATTCTGGACCAATTTTAGCATTATTTAACATACTATCCAACGCTGCTGTTGAAGAAGAACCTGCAGAAACTACTGGTCTTGCAGTAGCTTTTGGTAATTCACCAGCAAAGCCCATATTTAATTCTGGGTAAACACGCTCCCAAGGTAATTCCGGTTCTGGCGGAAAAAATCCTGTTAAGAAGAATAATAATGCTTCTACTCCCAAACCAACTCCAATGATTATATTGGCCCATGATCCACCAAAGTGAATAATTTTACATAATGCACCGATAATTACTATACTCGCTCCCCAGGAAATTGCCACATGTAACCAACCCGGTTGTTTTCTTGCTGCCATAATTTGTTTAAAGTTTTATTTGTTGCTTGTTGAATTTTTAATTTAATGCGTTACCAGGATAATCTGATACACAACGGAAACCGATATACGATCTTGCTTTATCTTGATACTCGTATGTACCTACAGAATTTTGCAAAAAGAAACCTATATCTTTCCATGAACCACCTCTCACTACTTTAGCCCCCTTAGCTGTATTCACATAATTAGGACTAAAATCTGACAATAAACTTGTTGCAGATCTGTTATAAGCTGTTACTGTCCACTCGGCTACATTACCAGCCATATTATACAAACCGTAATCATTTGGAATATAAGCTCTAGCATCCACAGTGTATAATCCACCATCATCGGTATAATTACCTCTACCTACTTTAAAGTTTGCTTGTAAACATCCTTTAGTATTTTTAATATATGGCCCTCCCCAAGGATATTTAGTTTGAGTTCTTCCACCTCTAGCGGCATATTCAAACTCTTGGTCTGTTGGTAGGCGGTATTTTAATCTTACATTTTCCGGCTGTTTTCTAGCAGATGCTATATTTTTATATAAAACTGTTCTCCAATTACAGAAAGCCGTTGCTTGTTCCCAAGTTACACCAACTACCGGATATCCATCATAAGATGGGTGGTTAAAATATGAATCAACCATTGGATCATTTTGCGCATAAGAAAAATCCAATTTCCAAACCAAGGTATCTGGGTATACACTAACCGAAGGATGCTCATTTGTTTTACCTGGTGTAGGATTATCAGTATATGTTTGTATAAAATCTTGTCTGCTTTTACTTGGATCATTTCTTCCTGCTGCTTCTAAATCATGATCTAAATAACTGTAAGCATATCTGAATTTACGGATATCAAATTCATTTTTTCCTGGCAAAGCATCATTTCCAGAATAGTACATATTTTGTAATCTAGCTTTATATGCACTATTTTTTCCCCAAAGAACACCACTTTTCCCTATCGCTTTCCAATTAATATTTCTTTGACCAGACACTGTAGTTCCTGCTGCAGCTGCCGGTTGTGGCATATATAGATTTGGCGCACCAGATTGCCCTAAAGTAGTTACTGCTACAGAATCTCTTACCCAATTTACAAATTGTCTATATTCTGCATTTGTAATTTCAGTTTGATCCATGTAAAAAGCAGGGAATGACGTCATTCGACTAGGCGTACCTTGATAAAAGCTAATATCTTCATCAGTCATACCAATTAAAGTTCTTCCTGGGGGGATAAAAACCATCCCATAAGGAATTGTTTTATTCTTAAATTTTTTGTTGTATGCGCCAACTAGTTCTCCCTGCTGTCCACTTTTACAGCTAAAAAGTAAACTAGAGATGATCAAAAAACCAAGAAAGTATATTTTTCTCATAAAATTCGTTAAAGCAATATCTTGTTATTTGTTAGCAATTTTATCGAAAATCCTTGAAATAAACAATTATTTACACAAATAAATACACAGCACCCCGCTATATTAATTGAAAATATAACAACCTAATAATAAGTTGTTTAATTTTAATTAAGCATAATCTTAACTAAGATTTAAGGTGAAGAAAATTGTTTTTAGCCGCAGAAATTCTTCAAATATTGTTGAAGTAACGGCACATGTTATGAAAAATTACTTATTAGATTTTTTTATATAATTTTCTATTGCCATAATCATAGATGGAGCTTCAGGACTTGGTGCAGCAATATCTACTATTTGACCAGCATCTGCTGCCGCTTTGTTAGTATTTGAACCAAATGCAGCAATGCGAGTATTATTTTGCTTAAAGTCCGGAAAATTGGTATAAAGAGACTGTATACTTGATGGACTGAAAAAAGCAATTACATCGTAGAAAACTTCTGCCAAATCTGATAAATCACTAACTACCGTTTTAAATAAAACTGCAGGAGTAACATCATACCCATTTTTTTGCAAGAAATTCATGGTATCTTCTGTAGCAACATCAGAACAAGGATATAAAAATTTCTCTCCGGCATGTTTTTTCAAAACTTCTGCTAAATCAGATGCAGTTTGTTTGCCAAAGAAAATTTTACGTTTTCTATATTGAATATATTTTTGAAGATATAAGGCTGTAGATTCAGAAATACAGAAATATTTAAGATCTGCCGGAACTTCGTATCTCATTTCTTCACATATTCTAAAAAAATGATCAACAGCATTACGACTTGTAAAAACTACGGCAGTAAATTCTGCTAAGTTAATTTTGTCTTTTCTAAAATCTCTGGCTGGAACTCCTTCAACATGAATAAATGACCGAAAGTCGATTTTCAAATTGTACTTTTTAGCCAGATCAAAATAAGGTGATTTTTCTGTTTCGGGCTTTGGTAAAGTGATCAGTATACTTTTAACTTTACGTAACCTATCTTCTTTCTTTTCCTGCATTTTAACTAATTACCTCTTTAAAATCCTATTGCCTTGATTAATATTAATATAGGGCAAATTTCGAGGGTGCAAAAGTACAAAAATAAATAGACTTTTGAAAACCTATAGTGAGATAAAATATTTACACCTGCTCTAATAAATTGAAAAACAAAGATAACGACTATCAAAATAATTGCTGTTGCAATATAAAATGAGCCATATTTTATTGGAGAAAGAGCAAATGCAATAACTAAGGGAGTGAACAATAAAGAAGCATTAAAATAACTTAAATATAATATAGAAACATATTCGTGAACCGGTTTTTGAATATTAAATATATAGCCAAGCACTCGCAGCAATAAGATCTTTAACACATATAAAACAATAATAACTACCGAAATTGTTACAAAGAATTGGAAGCCATTCCTAACATAATCTAGCTTTTGATATTGGGCTACTAGATAAAAAAACATTCCAATTGTGAAACCAAATTGAACAAAAAGCAACAAAAAAGGCCAAGATGTAAAGAGATTATCTTCCTTATTTAAATTTCCTAAAGCTCTATTGCTAAAAAAAGATAATATAATTCCCATTAACTGTTTAGAAAAGACATTTTTTAAGATCGCGAATAGAACTAATAAAAAAGCAATAAAGGCTAGTATCCAAATATCGCCCTTAACCAAAATATCACCCTGTTGTCTTGGATCACTATTTACAGAGTTGCGCAAAAAATTTTCCATCAAAACCTTGAAATCAAGTTTTGGATAGCTAAAGCTCTTTTTTAAACTATCTGCGATAAGCGCCTTGGTTAAAGAATCGAGTGCTCTTAAACTGTGTGGGGTAATTGTATCTTCAGCTACTACTACATTTTGGGTGGAATCTAAACTATCTGTTACTACCGTAATATTAGAAATGCTATCAGCTGTTAGCGGTAATTGTTGCGCTTTAATGGACAGCAATAAACTACTAAAAAACAATAGATTAAGTAAAAAAACTTTTTTAAACATTGTAAATAAACAACTATATAACTGCGCCCAATTGTCACAAATTTACTGCTTTATTATTTTGTTTCCACAATAGAGCCTGTTTTAAATCTTGATGCATAATAATAGTTGCACCCTTAAATTAATTTATCTTTGTAAAATGGCTGGTATTTATATCCATATTCCTTTCTGTAAAAAGGCTTGCACCTATTGTGATTTCCACTTTTCTACCTCATTTAAATATGTTGATGAAATGACAGCAGCAATTTGCACAGAAATAAGACTTAAAAAAAATCGCATAACAGAGCAAATTGAGACTATTTATTTTGGTGGAGGTACTCCATCCGTCTTATCTGCAGCTTCCTTCCAAAAAATTTTCGATACACTTACAGAATGCTTTTCCATATCTTCCGATGCCGAAATAACTATCGAAGCCAACCCAGATGATCTTGATGCAAAAAAAATAGGTGAATTACGTCAGCTTCCGATCAATAGATTTAGTATTGGGATTCAATCTTTTTTTAATGAAGATTTAGTTTGGATGAACAGAGCACATAGTGCAGATGAAGCTATAAATTGTATCAAGAGAAGTCAAGATGCAGGATTTGAAAATTTAAGTATAGATTTAATCTATGGCTATCCATTGCTTACCGACGAAAAGTTGCTTACCAATATTCAAACTATTTTATCCTTAAAAACCCCACATATTTCTGCTTATTCTCTTACTGTTGAAGCACGTACCGCTTTAGCTAACTCGATACAAAGAGGAAAACAAACACCTATAAATGATGAACAGAGTGCTGCTCAGTTTTTATGCTTAACAAAGCAATTGACTGATCATAATTTTGAGCATTATGAAATTTCAAATTACAGTTTACCTGGCAAGTATGCAGTTCATAACACAAATTATTGGAAAGGTGTATCATATTTAGGCATTGGGCCTTCGGCACATGGTTTTGATGGACAGAACAGATACATTAATGTGGCTAACAATGCAAAATATTTAAGCGCATTAAGCTCACAAAAATTAGCTGAAGAGATCGAAGAATTAACTCAGGTAGATCGTTTCAACGAATATATCATGACCTCAATTCGCACTATGTGGGGAGTGGATTTACAAAAAATAACTGCCGATTTTGGCAAAAATTATACTGATTTAACACTCCGACAAATCAAACCATTTATTGAAAAAGGTCAGCTGGCTGTAAATAATTCTATCATCAATTTGACTCATGATGGCAAATTATTCGCAGACGGTATTGCATCGGAACTTTTTGCAACAGACGAATACTAATCTAATCGATTTTCCTTATTTTTGTTCAACATCCTCTATTATTTACTGTTATGACCCCTGAAAATTTCCTGAAATATATTTTTGACGTAGGGACCCGTTATTTTTTAATTGCTGGAATTGCTTTTTTAATTTTCTATGTACTATTTCATGAGAGATTTAGTGGAAGACGTTTGCAGAAGAAAATGCCAAAGATGTCCGACCACAAAAGAGACGTCTTTTATTCTATTATCACAATTGTAATTTTTGGCGCCTTACCAGTAATATTTTTAGAAAATGATAAAATAAGACCTTACACTCAGCTTTATCAGCACATTAGTGATCATGGTTGGGTTTATTTTATTTTAGCTTTTCCATTAATGCTACTTATTCACGATGCTTATTTTTATTGGACACACCGCATCATGCATCACCCAAAATTATTTAAACTTTTCCATTTAATTCACCATAAATCTACTAGTCCAACTCCTTGGACCGCTTATTCCTTTCATCCCTTAGAGGCAGTCGTAGAAACTGGCATATTTGTGGTTATTATTTTTATAATGCCAGTGCATCAAATACATTTGGCTGTATTTTTCACTATCGTATTTGTGTACAATGTTTATGGGCACTTAGGATATGAATTATTTTCGCCAAAATTTCACAAAAGTTGGATAGGTAGATGGATCAGTACCGGAACTGCTCATAACATGCATCATCAATTCTTTAAAGGTAATTATGGTTTGTATTTTTTATTTTGGGATAGATGGATGGGAACTTTAAGGCCAGAATTCGATCAAAAATTCTTAAACACTCCTTCTAAAAAAGAACAGATAATCACTGAAAAATCGATGGAAGAAAAGGTGATAGAAAATGATGCATTAAAAAATTCTACTGGCAATGCAGATGAAAAATAAAATTGTATGGATTACCGGAGCTTCATCTGGTATTGGCGAAGCATTAGTATATGCATACAATAAAATGGGAGCTAAATTAATTATCTCATCACGCAACCGCGACGAGCTTTTTAGAGTTAAATCTAATTGTAAAGATCAAATTAATGTACACGTTTTATCACTTGATTTAGCTGACAATCTATCTTTAAAAGGCAAGGCTGGAGAGGCTTTAAAAATCTTCGGAAAAATTGATATTTTAATTAATAGCGGCGGAATTAGTCAGAGGAGTTTAGCAATAGAAACTAATTTAGAAACCGAGAAACGCTTAATGGATGTTAATTTTTGGGGTACTGTAATTTTAAGTAAAGCCGTTTTACCTCAAATGTTAACACAAGGAAGTGGAAGTATTGTTTGCGTAAGCAGTTTAGTAGGAAAATTCGGCACTCGTTTTCGCTCTGCATACGCTGCATCAAAACATGCTTTACATGGTTATTTCGATTCACTACGCATAGAAATTGACAATCCAAACGTGCATATCATGTTGGCTTGCCCAGGTTTTATTAAGACAAAAGTTACCATCAATGCTCTAACGGCAAATGGTACAGCTCAAGGAAGCATGGACGATGCCCAAGAAAATGGGATGCTCCCTGAAGTTTGTGCCGAACAAATCATTAAAGCAATCGAAGCCAAAAAAGAAGAGGTATATATTGGTGGTAAAGAAGTAAAAGGAATATTATTGAAACGTTTTTTTCCACGTTTATTTTCTAAAATTATCCGCAAAGCTAAAGTGACTTAATGCGATTTTAAATTTTAATTAGTTAAAAATCAACATTTTAAATCTTTAATTGAATTTACTTCAATCCATAGGTTTTTATTCTGCGTATCTGCTTTCATATCAAATTAAAAAATTATGAAAAGAATATTCCTATCTGCGATTGCTGTAATAACAATAGCATTCACAACTCAAGTTAACGCACAGAAAAATCCAATGGTTGGTGGCGCCGAAATGTATCCAACAAAAAACATTGTTGAAAATGCCTTGAATTCAAAAGACCATACTACCCTAGTTGCTGCTGTTGGCGCTGCAGGTTTAGTTGAAACTTTAAAAAGCGCTGGTCCGTTTACAGTTTTTGCACCAACAAATGATGCATTTGCAAAATTACCTGCAGGAACAGTAGATATGCTGGTAAAACCAGAGAACAAAGCGACTTTAACCACCATTTTAACTTATCACGTAGTTGCAGGTAAAATGGGAAGTAAAGAAATTGCTGCTGCAATTAAAGCTGGCGGTGGTAAAGCAGAATTGACAACAGTACAAGGTGGAAAATTGTGGGCTTGGATGGAAGGTAAAAATTTAATGCTTAAAGATGAAAAAGGTGGAATGGCTAAAGTTACTATCAAAGACGTTTTTCAAAGTAATGGTGTTATCCATGTAATTGATACCGTTTTAATGCCAAAATAAATATTCAATCTTTTTAGGTAAATGTTTAATACGAGGGCGTTCTGATATTCAGAGCGCTTTTTTATTTACATTGAATTATCATAGGCTTAACATTTGTGAGATTAATCATATTTTTTTTAAATTTTAATTTACACTTTTGTGTTGGTGAAATAATTAAACGATTTTTTTCGCCTAAAATTTACTTTATTGCACATTATGAGCTTTATTTTAAAACCAGTTGACACCGTTGAAACCATAAGCAGAGAAGATTTTAAAAAAAACTATCTCGATGCCGGAAAACCATTAATTATTAAAGGATTGACTAAAGATTGGCCAGCCCGTGAAAAATGGACAACCGATTATTTAAAGGAAATTGGCGGAAATATTGAAGTTAACCTAGTGGATAATTCTAAGGCCGACCCTACTAAACCAATTAATGCTTCAATTGCTAGCATGAAGTTTGGCGATTATTTGGATCTGATTAAAAGAGAACCTACCGAATTACGTATCTTCTTTTTTAATTTGTTTAAGCATGTTCCAAGTTTAATTAACGACATTAAAATTCCTAAAGATTTAATGGGCGGTTTTATAGAAAGCATGCCAGCTATGTTTTTTGGCGGTTCTAATTCTGTTACTTTTTTACATTACGATATAGATTTACCACATCTTTTCCATACTCATTTTGGCGGACGAAAACACATCATTCTATTTGACAATAAATGGAAGAAACGTTTATACTGTATTCCAAATGCAACTTATGCCCTAGAAGATTATGATGTTGCAAATCCTGATTTTGAGAAATTCCCAGCGTTAAAAGGCGTAGAAGGCTATGAAGTTTTTTTAGAGCATGGCGACACTTTATTTATGCCTACAGGAATGTGGCATTGGATGAAATATTTAGATGGTTCTTTCTCGCTAAGTTTAAGAGCTTGGGATGCATCTCTTAGTAGAAAAGCTGCAAGTGTTTTCAATTTAGCCGTTAAAGGTGGAGTAGATAGCTTATTAAAAATGGCTTTTAAAGCTCCATATGCACAATGGAGAGAAAAATTAGCTATTAAACGTGCCGAAAGAGCTTTAAAAAACGGCAATCCAAAATAACTTTTATACAGATACTTTAAAGGTCGAAGCAATAAATGTTTCGACCTTTTTTATTTCCCAATAGATTAACTTGAATGATCTACCACAATTTTCCAAACACCGTTTATCTTCCGCAATAGAAGTGTGAAATATCCTTTAAGTTCATTTTTTTCCTGTTTCACATTCCAACTTCCCAAAACAAAAGCTCTATCTTTGGTTAGAAGGTCAACTTTTTTTATTCCAAAGGTTAAAAAACCCATTGCCGCCTTATTGGGATAACCCTTTTTGTAGTTATCCAATGTTTTTTGCCAACCATACGTTGCCCCGCTCTTTCCTACAAACAATAAACTATCGTTTTTCCAATACCCTTGCATAAAAGCTTCAACATTACCTTTATTCCATTCTGTTCGTTGCTTTTCTAAAAGGTTTAAAATAGCTTGTTTATCGTTAATTTTTTGCGCTTGAACTTGGAAAGAAAATAAACAAGTTAGTACGAGTATCAATTTTATAATCTGTTTCATCTTTAAATATAGTAAGGTATTTTTACAAGTCCATAACATTAATTCATTCTCAAACTTTTACCTTCGATACTACGTTTATATAACTCATGAGAGGATTTCAATTTTCTAAGTTTTTACCGAATAAGTTGCCAAAAGGTGGTTTCGATGAATTGCTTAAGCTTTTTACCGAATTACTAAATTACACTGCTGGCGATGCTGGAGAAACTTTAGCTTGGATGAATGAACTTGATAAGCAATACAAATTCACCAATAACGATTATGCCATGGGCGATTTTATTGATGATTTAAAAGAAAAAGGTTATCTCAAAGAGAAAAATGGTGAAGTAAAAATTACTGCAAAAACTGAACAGACTATTCGAAAATCTGCCTTAGAAGAAATATTTGGCAAGTTAAAAAAGGCTGGAAAAGGAAATCACAATAGTAATATTTCGGGCATTGGAGAAGAAAAAAATGCCGACCGCCGCGAATATAACTTCGGCGATAGTTTAGACCAAATTGACATGACTGCATCAATTCAAAATGCGCAAATAAATCATGGTATTGGTAATTTCACACTTACAGAAAAGGATTTAGAGGTTGAAGAAAAAGATTACAAAACATTAACCTCAACTGTATTAATGATAGATATTTCTCATTCTATGATTTTATATGGTGAAGACAGGATTACTCCTGCAAAAAAAACGGCAATGGCACTAGCCGAGCTGATTAAAACAAAATATCCAAAAGATACCTTAGATATTGTAGTTTTTGGAAATGACGCTTGGCCAATTACTATAAAAGATTTGCCTTATTTACAAGTTGGTCCCTATCATACAAATACCTTAGCAGGATTAGAATTAGCGACAGATTTATTGCGTCGCAGAAAAACCCACAACAAACAAATTTTTATGATTACCGATGGGAAACCAACCTGTTTGAAGGAGAATGGTCGATATTATAAAAATAGTATGGGTTTGGACAGAAAAGTAATTGGCAAAACTTTAAATATGGCAGCACAATGTAAACGTTTAAATATCCCAATAACAACATTTATGATTGCTCAAGATCCGTACTTACAACAATTTGTAAGACAGTTCACTCAAATAAATGGTGGTAGAGCTTTTTATAGTTCATTAACTGGTTTAGGTGAATACATCTTTGAAGATTATATTAAAAACAGAAGAAAAACTTTTAGATAGTTCGAAGGTTTTAGCTGAAAGTGGGGAAGATAAAAATCAAAACTTCAAACTTGCGGACTTTACTGACTTTCGGACTTACTGACTAAATAAAAAATATGCAAGCAAAAACATTAGGCGAATTAAAGGCCACCAATTATATTTCACTTAGCGTTAAAGATGAATTAAGAAAAAACTTAATTACACAGCTTCAACAAAAAGAGCTTGGTTTTGAGGGAATACTTGGTTACGACGAAACCGTTATCCCAGAATTGCAAACTGCTATTCTATCACGACATAATGTTTTGTTATTAGGGTTACGCGGTCAGGCGAAAACTAGAATTGCCCGTTTAATGGTAAATTTATTAGACGAATATATTCCTTACGTTGCAGGAAGCGAAATTTTCGACGATCCATTAAATCCGATCTCATGGTTTGCTAAAAACGAGATTGAACAAAAAGGAGATAACACTCCTATTTTATGGCTGCACCGAAGCGAACGTTATACAGAAAAATTGGCTACACCAGATGTTACGGTTGCAGATTTAATTGGCGATGTAGATCCGATCAAAGCAGCAACCTTAAAGTTAACATATAACGATGAACGCGTAATCCATTTTGGTTTAATTCCAAGAGCACATCGCGGAATTTTTGTAATTAATGAATTACCCGACTTGCAAGCTCGTATTCAAGTAGCTTTATTTAATATGCTACAAGAAAAAGACATTCAAATTCGTGGTTTTAAATTACGTTTACCGTTAGATGTTCAATTTGTATTTACTGCAAATCCAGAAGATTATACCAATCGTGGCAGCATTGTAACGCCTTTAAAAGACAGAATTGAAAGCCAAATTTTAACGCATTATCCAAAAACAGTAGAAATTTCTCGAAAAATCACTTTTCAGGAAGCAAAATTAACTGAAGAGCAACGTTTAATTGAAGTTGATGGCCTACTTAAAGATTTAATTGAACAAGTGGCTTTTGAAGCACGTAAAAGTGAATTTATCGATCAAAAATCTGGAGTTTCGGCCAGGCTAACGATCTCAGCTTATGAGAATTTAATTAGTAACGCAGAGCGAAGAATGCTCATTAATCATGAAAAATCAACTTTTGTGCGTTTGGCCGATTTAAGTGGAATTATTCCAGCGGTTACTGGTAAAATAGAATTAGTTTACGAAGGCGAATTAGAAGGCCCCGCTAAAGTTGCACATACATTAATTGGGAAAGCAATTAAACATTTATTTGCTCGTTATTTTCCAGATCCAGAAAGGGCTAAGAAAAGCAAAACAGCTAATCCGTTTACCAAAATTACCGAATGGTTTACAGAAGGTAATACGATAGACATTGGCGATGATTTGAAGTTTGACGATTACAAAAAGAAACTAATGAATGTTGAAGGATTGCATGAATTAGTTCAGAAGTTTCATCCTAAATTAAGTGAGAACCAAACGCTTTTATTGATGGAATTTGTATTGCATGGTTTAGCAGAATTTTCACAACTAAGCAAAAACTATTTAACAGGTGGCTTTGGTTTCTCTGATATGTTTGATAGTCTTTTTAATGTAGATTTAACAGATGAAGACGAGGATGATTTTAGGTAATTAGTGATTACAACAAATCATCCGAACTGTCATTTCGACTGGAGCGCAGCGACATAGAGAAATCTTTTGAACTTTGGTTACCAATTCCAAGGATTCCCCACAGAGTCAAAATGACAGTGTGCCCATAATAGAACATGAAACAAATCATCTTTACGATCATCTAACTAAAAAATAAATTATACCATAAATGGGAAGAACAGGATTTTTAACTATACTTTGCCTAATAGTTCTTTTACTAGATTATTATTGTTACAAAGCTATCATTAGCGTTTTTAAAAAATGGTCGCTTAAAACTAAAAGAAATTTTACCATTGTTTGGTGGACGATTAATCTTTCATTGATAGTTGGTGTTTTTGCAGCAATTTATCTCAATTTATTTTTAACGATAAGAGCAATTATTTTGGTTGCTTTTTTCCTATTAAGTGTAGGAAAAGTTTTCATGCTTCCATTTCTATTAATTGATGATTTAAGAAGATTTTTTATCAAATTATTTAGATTACCTAAAACGAATCAACCAAACAACCAAACAGCTAAACAACCAATTGGCGAACCTATTAGTCGCTCTTCTTTTTTAGTTAAAGCCGGTCTTTTAGCAGCTGCAGTTCCATTAAGCTCTTTAAGTTGGGGTATTATTTCTGGCGCATACGATTACAAAGTAAAGCGTGTAAAATTGGTCCTTCCTAATTTACCAAAAGCTTTTGATGGTATTAAATTAGGACAAATATCAGATATCCATTCTGGCAGTTTTTACAATAAAACAGCGGTAAAAGGTGGTGTAGAAATGCTGATGGCAGAAAAACCAGATTTTATTTTTTTTACAGGTGATTTAGTGAACAACTTAACAAATGAAGTAAAGGATTATCAAGATATCTTTTCAAAAGTTAAAGCACCGCTAGGTGTGTATTCTACATTAGGTAATCACGATTATGGAGATTACTATTTTGGCAAAGAAAGTTCTCCTGCCAAGGTGAAAAATTTGCAGGATATGATTACCACTCATAAATTAATGGGTTACGATTTATTAATGAATGAAAACAGACGTTTAAAAGTTGATGGGGAAGAAATTGGAATTTTAGGCATAGAAAATTGGGGAATGGGGCGTTTTCCTAAATACGGTAAAATGGAGCTAGCACATAAAAACACCGAAGATTTACCTGTTAAATTACTCCTTTCTCATGACCCATCACATTGGCGTGGTGAAGTTTTAGAAAAATATCAAGATGTTGATGCGATGTTTAGCGGCCATACACACGGCATGCAGTTCGGCGTTAGATTAAAAGAATTTCAGTGGAGCCCTGTGCAGTATATCTATAAAGAATGGGCAGGACTTTACAGAGAGAAACAACAACAACTTTATGTAAATGTCGGGTATGGCTTTTTAGGATATCCTGGACGTGTAGGAGTTTTACCAGAAATTACGATATTTGAATTAAAGCGATCTTAATTAGCAAAATAATAGATTGCTAATTTGATATTATACTATGTTAAAAAAAGCATTCTTTTCTGTATTAGATTTTCTGCTTTTTAGCAATCTTTTCATTGCCATTTGCGCCGTTGCTCAGGGCTTAGTAACCTATTATCTCCTAAAGCTTCCACCAGACATCTATGTTTTAGCCTTTGTTTTCTTCTCTACCTTGTTGATCTACAACTTAAGTATGTTGTTATCCAAGCCCAAAGAACCACAAAAATCACCTTTTAAAAGAGTTCGCTGGATTTTTTCCCATCACCGATTAATTATATCTATAACGCTAATTGCTATACTCTGCATAATTCCATTAGGTTTATTGTATTTAAGTTTTCAGGCAAAACTATTAATGGCTTTTGTTGGGTTAATATCAGTTGCTTATAATTTTCCCTTTTTAAGCTTAAATCAAAAAAAGATAGGATTAAGAAACTTGCCAGGAATCAAATTGTTTTTAATTGCTTTCGTTTGGTCGGTAAGTTGTGTGCTCTTACCAATTGTAGAACTCGAAAATAACCGTAATGTAGTTATCCCATTGGGAGAAACTTTATTGTTGGTAGCTAAGCGTTTTTTGTTTATTTGTGCAATTACCATCCCTTTTGATATTCGTGATCTTTTTCAGGATAAACTTTATGAGTTGAAAACTATTCCGGTAATGTTAGGCGAAAAAAAAGCATGGATTTTCTGTCAAGCCTTACTAGGAGCCTATTTAATTTTGCTCGTTCTTTTCACTAAGAATATCAATTTAGATGTAATAGGCTTAGCTTTAACTATTTTCTTAACAGGGTGGTTGATTTTTAAATCGAACTTTAAAAGAAATGAATATTATTATTTCTTTTACTTAGATGGAACAATGCTTTTGCAATGGGTAATTCTGTTTACTATACATTTCTTGAGCTCGATAGTACCCATTTAAAAATGAAGGCATAAAAAATCCTGAATTTCATCCCTATGATACGACTTGGAAAGAAATTCAGGACAAATGTTATCCAGCATTAAAGCGATATCCTATACCGCGTACTGTTTGTAATAATTGAGGATTATCTGGATTAAGTTCTATTTTTTTACGCAATCTAACAATATGCATATCAAGTGTGCGGGTATTCACATCAGAGTTGTAACCCCAAACCACTAACATCAATTCATCACGATTAATTACTTTATTTGGATTACGCAAAAAGTATAATAATATTCGATTTTCTAAAATAGTAAGCTCAATTTTTTTACCATCACGATATAAGGTATGAATATTAGGATGATGTTCCATGTTACCAAAACGATGAATTTCAGAACGATCGTTGTTGAGTAAGAATTTAACTTTACTTTCTAACATCGCTACCAAAACATCCATATTAAAAGGCTTGGTCACATAATCTGAAGCACCAAAATTATAGGCATCAATTTTATCTACATCTTGTGCTTTTGCAGTCATCATAATCACCAAACCTTCGTATCCTTGTTTACGCACCTCTTCGCAAACTTCTGCACCCTCTTTCCCTGGCAACATCCAATCTAACAGCACAATTTCTGGCTTTTCTGCCATAATCGTTTCTATAGCAGTTGTACCATCGCTATTTTCTAACACTTGATATCCTTCTGCTTGTAAGCGATGAACTACTAAAAAACGTAAATTTTCATCATCCTCAACTATCAGTATTTTAATTCCTTTAGACATATTTTTTTTCTAAGGTTGTTATATTACAACGTTTCAAATTTGCAACGATTAATTATTATAAGGCAATACAATTTTAAATTCTGTTCCTTTATCTACAACACTTTTCACTGAAATTTCGCCGTTCATAAAGTTAACAAGTTCCTTACAAAAAGCCAAACCCAAACCCACACTCCCATTTTGATTATATCGGTTCTGAATACGATAAAACTTTTTAAAGATATTATTTATTTCTGATGATGGAATACCTATCCCAGCGTCTTTAAATCGAAGTACAACTCTATCTTTTATTAATCGAGCACTAATGTGCAATTTTTTACGATCTGACGGAGAATATTTGTAAGAATTTTCTACTAAATTATCGAACAAACTACCCAATAAAACTGGATCTGTTATAAATGTTTTAAAGCCAGAAACCTCATAGGTAAATTCAAAATCCGGATGCTTTAATTGGTGTACATCTATTGTACTTTCAATAAAGTCGAGCATATTAATCTCATCCTGATTTAAGGTAATTGCCTTATTTTCTATTTGTGTAAATGCTAGCAATTTATTCATCAAACCGTTCAGCTTATCAGCTTCCTCGTCTAATATTTTACCATACAGTTGCTGCTCACGTTCGGTTAAACTAGCTGCACTTTTAATATTATTTCCAGCAATCTTAATTACACTTACAGGTGTTTTAAATTCATGTGTTAAATTAGTCACGAAATCATATTGTAGCTTAAACATTTTATGATTGATATTTAAGTTTCGATAAATTAAAAAAGCAACTAATACTAAAACGCCATAAACAAGTAACAATAAAGCAGCAATTGGTAAAAAATAGCTGAAGATCTCTTTTTTTACGAAAGATTTAGAGGAAATGAAATAAAGTTTATAGTCTGAAAATGCTCCTCCCAAAGTAATTTCTCCCGTAACGTATTCTGACGAAGTATCTAAAGGATCGTAAGTAATAGGTTCAATCCTAATGTTCTGATATAATAAAGGTCTGGAATTTTTAATCTTAATCTTGTAAGGGTCTAACTCAAAAGAAAGCATATCTTGTTCATACACAGGATCAGATTGGAGTTTAGTACTCACCATTTTTTTATACGTTTTCAGCAACTCATGACTTGGTATATTGAAATAATCGATGTGATTAGAGCGTGTATTTGTGAAATTACTAAACAGCTCCTCTTGGCTTGGAACCTTTGTTGTATCTAATTTTTGAATAAAATTGATGAGTTTTATAGAAAGTGCTGTAAAATCATCCAAGCTCACATTTTTACGAACTTCATTTTCTCCAAAAAGCTTAATCGAATCTTTAGGCACTAGACTTCCAAACTGATATGCACTTTTCATTCCAATGGAAAAATCGCCAATATTAAGCCCATTTTCTTCGTATTTCACATTTCTTACCTGCGTATCGTAAAATATCACTTTAGATACAAAAGGGTATTGTAATAATACTGTATCTACAAATTTAGAAGCAGTTGCCGAATCTAAATAACCATTGTAATATGAAATTTCGGGTAGTTTATTTAAAAAGAAATCATTGTATGGTTTTATACTTTCTTCGAGCACATTAGCTTTTGCCGAAACAAAGTCGTTTTCTATGTTCTTTTTACTAAAATTAAACGCTAAAAAAAGAGAAAGGATAAATAAGATAGAAATTAAGACAATAAACGTTACTATCAGTGAAAAATTCTTGCGATAACCACTATCCTTTTCTGAAATCATTTTTGATTTGCGGATTATTTCTTCTTTAAATTACTTTCTAAAAATTGTTCCAAAGCTGTGTAAACCCTTTGGCGACTTTCTTCGCGGTTCATAGGAAAAGGCGTTTCGTCATTTTCAAAATAAGTTACTGATACATTGCGTTTTTTTAATTCTTTAACGAACTGTATTGCATCACTTGAGTTAATGCGAGGGTCTTTAATATTTTGAGTAATAAAGATAGGAATATTAATTTTATCAGCATGGAAGACGGGTGAAGCTTGGCGCATGTAATCTACATCAGTATCTGGATTACCTAAAATATCATAAAACATCTGCAAATTCGATTTAAAATACGGTGGAATTGATTTCAAATAGCTGAATAAATTAAGCACTCCAGAATTCGATGCTGCACATTTATATAATTTTGGACTTTTAATAGCGCCATTTAATGCAATATAGCCGCCAAAACCGCTGCCATAAATTGCTATTTTTTGAGGATTAGCAATCTTTTTATTAATTAACCATAATACACCATTATCAACGTCATCTTGTATTTTAGCACCCCATTGTTTAAACCCTGCAGCATAAAAGTCCTTTCCATAACCCGTAGAACCACGATAGTTTACTTGTAAAACTGCATAACCTCTATTAGCAAGAAATTGAACTTCAGCGTTAAAACCCCATGTATTGCGCTGACCTGGGCCGTTGTGCGGCATTACTACAACAGGCAAATTCTTAGCATTAGAATTTAATGGTAGCGTTAAATAACCATTTATCTTTAACCCATCCCTTGCAATATAACTAATGGGCTTCATTTCGCACATTTCATCTTCATTAATTGCAGAATTAATATCGCTCAACTTTTTTAACGTCCCAGTATTAACGATATACAAATAATAAGAACCAGGATTTCTATCTGTAAATGTTCTTACTACAAATACATTTTCATTTTTATCTCTGTCAATTATTCTCGATTCTGTTTTTGGCAATAGCTCATCTAGCTTTTGATAAAGAACCTTTGCATCATTATCTAAATAATGTTTTTCTTTCTTCCAATTTTCATAGACAACGTAAGCCATTTTTCCCTTTTGCCTTGAATATTGTGCATTAACTACATTTAAGGTATCGTTAGCAAAGAGTACACTTTTTTCCTTTCCAGTAGTACAATCTAATTCGATTAAGGCATTTTTATCTCTATTTACATTAGAGATCGCATAAACAATATTTGGTTTATCTTCAGAAAATGCAACGGGAAATAACTTTGTTTTAAAATTGTTGGTAAGGATTGGCTTAAATTTCTGTTCTTCGTTTTCTCGGTACAACACAGTTTCATTTACGCCATCACTTGAAACGGCCATGCGAAGTTTACCTCGAGAATCTGTTACCCAATTGGTAATATTACCCGGATTTTGTGCAGCCATTTCCATTTTCCCATCCCTAACATTTAAGCGGTAAACATCAGAAACTGTAGAATCTCTTTTATTAGAAAGCACTAATAAAAATTTATCATCAATCAACTGATCTTCCAAAACTCTAATTCTACTTTTCTCATTATTGCCTAGCAGCCGCTCATTTGTGCCATCTTGATTAATAATATAGAGGTCTGACTGAAAACGTTCTCCAGCTTTTTCTTTATAATAAATTAACTCCTTATTACTTACCCAAGAATAAAAGTTGATGTTTTTATCACGCAAATGTGTTAGTTGAACAACTTTTCCAGTTGCAATATCTTCAACAAAAAGATTTTGCTTTTTGCCTTGTAACTTTAAATAAGACAAACTTTTACCATCAGGAGAAACATGATAAGTTGCTCTATCCTGCGATTTAAAAAAATCATTAACAGGAATAATTGCAACTTTATTTCCTTGCTTACAGGCAAAGAAGGATGCAACAAGCATTATCAAAACATATCTCTTCCAGATCATCATCATAGTTAAATCGAATACAAAAATAAGCAACCTATTCGCCAAAGGCATTAAATAGTAACATTGTTACTTATCCTTCAAAATACCCTTCGAAGTCTCAATGTAGCAACATTGTACTTTATTCAAATAAAATATGAGTAACATTTAGAATACGCTTTAACAATTTTCGTTATTTTAGCAATTAAGCTAACCAGCGTTCTAACGCTTAAATTTAAACTTACGTTTATCCATTTTAATGAAGAAGTTTCTCATACTTAGTTTACTAACCTTTTCTTCCTTACTGCTACATGCACAAGATAATGTAGATGAAGCTTTGGCATATCAATATTATCAGCAAGCAGAGTATGAGAAAGCTGCAGTTTTACTTGAGAAGTTGTTCAATGCTACGAAAAACGACAGCTATTTTGAGCTTTATTTTACATCTCTCATTAAAATAAAAAAATACAATGAAGCAGAAAATCTTCTTAAAAAACTGATTAAACAAAACCCTACAAAAACACAATATGCGATTGCTTTAGGTAGAGTTTACCAAGAAAATGGGCGTATTGCGGAAGCAAATAAATCATTTCTTGATGCCATAAACAACACGCCAAAAGACGAATATAAATTTAGAGAATTAGCTAATAGTTTCTATCGGTTTGAAGCCTATGACATGGCAATTCTAGCTCTTTTACAAGGCAGGAAATCATTTGGTGACCAACAACTATTTGTATATGATTTGCTTAGTATTTATCGCTTTAAGAAAGATAAAAAAATGTTAATCGAGGAATATCTAAATGCTCTACCAAGCAATCCGCAGTTATTATCCCAAGCAGAAAATGTGCTATCATCTGTATTTGAAGATAATATAGATTATCAATTACTGCAAACTGCACTACTCAAAAAAATACAAAAAGATCCGCAAACAGAGGTTTACACCGAGTTGCTCACATGGCAATACATACAGCAACAGGATTATGAAATGGCGCTGAGGCAATTAATTGCGCAAGATAAACGCACAAAAGGAGATGGATTGTTATTGTTTAATTCGGCAGATACTTTTACTGCTAACAAAGCTTTTTCGACTGCTATAAAAGCTTATGAATATATTTTAACCAAAGGGCCAGAGAATGAATTATATATCCCAGCTAAAATTGAATTAATTAATGCGAAGTATGAACTGGCAGTTGCTGGAAAAATTGATAGACAAGCAATCCAAGTTTTAGCAACTGAATACCAGGAAATTTTAACGAAATATGGTAAAACCCCACAAACTCTTTTTGCATTAAAAAAATTGGCTTATTTGCAAGCTTATTATCTTAACGACTTAAAGAAAGCAGAAGCAACTTTAGAAGAAGGACTACAAGTAAAAGGGATCTCTAATGCAGATATTGGTCAGATAAAAATAGATTTAGGTGATATTTATATTTTAACCAAACAACCTTGGGAAGCCATTTTAGTATATGAACAAGTGGCTAAACAATTCGAGAATCAGCCAATTGGAAATGAAGCTCGTTATCGCTCTGCTAGAGTTAATTTTTATGTTGGTGATTTTGACTATGCTAAATCTCAAGCTGATGTTTTAAAAGCGTCTACTACACAACTAATTGCAAATGATGCTTTAAATTTAAGTCTATTATTATCAGACAATCTACAAAGTAAGAATGACAGTTTAGCACTCAAAATGTATGCTGATGCAGAAATGCTTCAATTCATGAACCTATCAGATCAAGCTTTGAGCAAATTAGATAGCATTGATATCTCATATCCAAATAATAGTTTAATGGATGATATCTTAATGGCGAAAGCTAAAATTTATGTAAAAACTAATGAGATAAATAAAGCGGTTATAACATTGAAAGAATTAATTACAACCCAAACCAGTAGCATTTGGATTGACGATGCTTTATTTACATTGGCCGATATTTTAGAAAAGAAACTCAATAATCCAGAGGAGGCAAAAAAATTATACCAGCAATTAATGAATGATTATCCTGGAAGTATGTTTAATGCAGAGGCCAGGAAACGTTTTAGAAATATCCGTGGTGATAATGTAGGCACTTAATTATATATTTGTACTATGTTATTATACAATGTAACCGTAATTATAGAAGAGGCAGCTGCAGAAGAGTGGTTGCAATGGATGTTAGAAATCCATATTCCAGAAGTAATGGCAACTGGAAAATTTGTTTCCAATCGTTTATTGAAAGTGCTAGATTCACCAAATGAAGGTAAAACGTATTGCACACAATATGTTGCAGAAACAGCAGAAGATTACGCAGATTACCAACAAAATTATGCTCCAGCTTTACAAGCAGACTTACAACGTAAATTCGAGAATAGATTTGTTGCTTTTCGCACATTAATGGAATTTGTAGCCTAATATGAATATTATAGAAACTCCCATAAAAGACCTTTTTGTTATTGAACCCAAAATCTGGAAAGATCCACGTGGTTATTTTTACGAAAGCTATAGCGCAAAATTATTTTCTGAAGCAGATATAAATGCAGTATTTGTACAGGACAATCAGTCTTTTTCTCAAAAAGGAACTTTACGAGGCTTGCATGCGCAAGCACCTCCTTTTGCGCAAGGCAAGTTAGTCCGTGTTATTCAAGGAAGTGTATTAGATGTTGCGGTTGATATTCGTAAAAATTCATCTACCTACGGCGAACATTTCGCAATTGAATTAAGCGGTGAAAACCATAAGCAATTGTGGGTTCCGCCAGGTTTTTTACATGGTTTTCTTACATTAGAAGATAATACCATTTTCACTTATAAAGTAACTAATTATTACGATAAAAATTCTGAAATTGGCGTAATATGGAACGACCCAACTTTAAATATAAATTGGAGCGAACATGTGAATGCCAACGAATTTCTATTATCTGATAAGGACTTAATTCTTAGTGACTTTAAATCTCTTGAAAGTCCGTTTTAATCTTATACATTATGTAGTGAAGAATTAAATTCTTCACTACATTCTAAATGATAAATTATTGTTTTATCAAATCGTACAATTCATCTAATTTAGGTGACAATACAATTTCTATCCTACGATTTTTGCTTCGACCTTCTGCGGTGGTATTTGAACTTAAGGGCTGGAACTCTCCCTTACCAGTGGCTGTCATTCTTACACTTTCCACTTTTTGCTCATCCGTTAAAAATCGAACAACCGACGTAGATCTAAGCACACTTAAATCCCAATTATCTTTTATCTGACCAAGATTAGTGATTTTTTGAGAATCAGTATGACCTTCTACAGCAATATTAATTTCAGGCTGCTGTTTAAGTACCGAAGCCAACTGCGTTAATGCTTGTTTACCTTTTTCATCAATAATAATACTACCAGAAGGGAATAATAATTTATCAGTTAATGAAACATATACCTTACCATTTTTAATCTCAACAGTTAATCCATTTTTGGTGAAACCTAATAAAGCCGTCTGTAATTTTGCCTTCAATTGGTTCGTTGCCTCATCGCGTTTGCGCAACACTTCTTCTACCTCCTTTAAACGTTGTTCACGTTTCTGTAAATCAGCAGAAAGCTTATTAATCTCTGAAGAGCTATTGTTACGTAATTTATTGTAATTAGCATCCATTTCTGCATACTGAGATTTTAAGTCATTTAACTGGCCACTTAAGTTTGTAGTATCTGTTTTTAAACGAGCAATTAATTGTTCTAAACTTTCATTTTTAAGTTGAGATTCTGTCCAACCTGTATTTAACGAATCTTGTTTTGCCAATAAAGTTTTATACTTTTTAGGCGATAATATTACGCAAGAACTAATAGTTGAAACGATTAAAAAGAGAGCTATTGCTAGAAAAGTGTTTTTCATTATGCGAATTTGTGTGTTTATAGTATTTATAAACCACTAACTGTAATTATGCAGTAGTGGCTTTTCTCAAAAATAGAACAAATGGTTGAATAGTTTTAAAAGCAGTTATTAACTTATCCACGATTGTTGGCTTAAAAAACTCTGCATCTGGTATTGAATAAATTGCGATAAAACTTTTCAGCTTTAATAATTCAATTTCAGGATGTGTGATTTCATATCCCTTTGGTGCTTTTTTCAGTTTATCTTCTTGGCTAAGTTTGTATATATTTTTAAATTCTTTTGCGTTAATAACGTCTAAAAATTCAGAAGTATTATAATCAATTTCTTCTCTAATCATTTTTAATACCGAAGACTCTGGCTGCCAAAAACCTACACCAAAAAAACAATTGCCAGGTTGCAAATGGAGATAATAAGCTGCTGTATTTGGGCCATACCCTTTTACATCAAATGCAATACCGTAATTCTTTTTATAAGGATCTTTGTTCTTACTAAATCGTACATCGCGGTAAATGCGCATCAAAGCTTTTTTAGGCTCTGTATCTGCAGAAAACTGAGGGTCGATTGCTGCAAGTTCTTTAATCAACTTCGCGATGAAAGGGAATAAATCTGCTTTTGCTTCTTCATACAGATACTTGTTTTCTGCAAACCATTCACGATTGTTATTCTCACTAAGTTCAGTTAAAAAAGATAAGGTTTTAGGTTTAATCATGACTTATCAAAATTAGCATTGTATTTAATTTTAGGCGATAGTAAATGCAGTAAAATTATACGTGAATATCGATAATTTAGGGGAGATAAAAAAAGTGATCCAAGGAAAATGACACCTACATATAACCATACAGAATCGAAATCCAATTTGCCGTTAGATAAGTAATAGGTTAAAAAGCCCATACTAATCATTTCAGCCATATTCATTGCATAACTTACATACATGGCTGCGTAAAAGTAACCCGGTTCTATTTCAAATCTTTGTCCGCAATGTGCACATTTATAGTTAGTACGCTGAACATTGAAACCATACATACTTCCAGTAAATATTGCTCCCCTTCTGCAATGAGGACATTTTCCTGTTAGGATTGCATAGAGTTTAGGCGTTTTCTGTAAAGAATGACCCATGGTAAGAAAAGACCTAATGAAAGAAATTAGTGATTAAGAGGTGTAGATATCATCTTCTTACGATAATTTCTATACCATAGCACTCCAATCCCTGTCATTAAAAGATAAGGAATTGCTAAAAGATAAATAATACCAGAGTTTAGCCCCTTTCCTTGCGTATTTCCATTTTTAGTGCCTTGCTCTGCATTTATGGTACACATAGAACATTGCGCCTTAACTGCTGGGCTAAACGAAAAACTCAATAGGATAATAAATAGAAAAACTATACCTTTTTTCATCTGACAAATATACCTATTCTAACGTTAAATTGTTTTAAAAATTATAATATGGCGATATCATGAGATATACAATTACTCCTGTTACCGCTACATATAACCACATTGGAAACGTGATTTTTGCAATCTTTTTATGTCTATCAAAACGTTGGGCTAAGGCTCTCACATACGTCACTAATACAAAAGGAATAATAATTACCGATAAACAGATATGCGTAATTAAAATAAAATAGTAGATATATTTGATAGCGCCTTCACCGCCAAATTTAGTAGAATCCGAGGTCATGTGGTAGGCAACGTACATGCCTAAAAACAGAACAGAAAGACAAATCGCAAACTTCATTAAATTTTCGTGTAATTTTCTCTTACCATTCTTAATTGCCCAAACTGCAATAACCAACACAACAGCCGTTATCCCATTAATGGTAGCATAAATTGGTGGCAAAAAAGAAAGTGGTTGTACATCGTAACCAAGCTTTCTCAAATTAACCCCAAAAAGCAAGGCAACAACTAGTGGTATCGCAACAGATAATACAATTATCCATTTATTATATTTTTGTTCTACTGATGTATTCATTTTATTTCTTGTTTGTTTAGTCAAATGCTTTTTATTTTGACTATCTACCATCGTCCATACTTCTTAACTCTTCAGCAATCAATACTTTAATTTCATCGTCTAGTTTTGATAATGCTTCTTGATTTGTAGCTTCGTAATATCCTCTTATTCTATGCTGTGGATCTAACAATACAAACATATTGCTAAAGGTAAATTTAGTTTGCCCGTTTTCAGTTACTTTCAATGCATCCAATAATAATCCGTTTTTAATAAAGCGATGTATGGTTGTGCTGTCTCCCGTTAATAAATCCCACTTACTAGCTTTCGCATTTAGCTTTTTCGCATAATCGGCCAAAACAAAAGGTTGGTCATGCTCAGCATCCATAGTTAAACCAACAAAATGAACCATGGTATTCTTCGTGTACTCTTTATTGAGGGTTTTTAAAGCGGTATTGGCAACATCAATTCCATAATTCCCGCCATTAGTATAAAAAAGATGAGCAAGGATAATTTTACCTTCGTAATTTTTCCAACTTACTGAATCACCTTTCTGGTTAACTAACTTAAAATTTTCTATCGTATGGTAAATGGTATCTGGTATCTGTTTTCCTCTTACCGAATGAAAAGTTGAAGCGACTTGTTTTGCGCCGTATATAGCTAAGGGTTTATATCTGTTTTTACCCTTTTCTTGAAGTAAATAATATAAAAATCCTGGTACCGCTAATATGGTGACCAGGATTAATATTTTTTTTATTGGATTATATTTCATCCGTTAGTTTTTTTCTTTCAATAGTCGGATGGAGCCTTTAATGAATAAATAATCTTTATCCATTTCGAGTTACATTAAACCTTTGGCATGTGAATATGAAGGTAACCACCTTCAATTAGCATTAATGTTATGAAATAAATAATGAATACAAAAGAAACTGAAAGCGCCAATTGTAATCCTAATTTTTCGAACTTTAAGTGCATAAAATAAGCAACAATATAAAATGCTTTAAGCAATGTTAAAACGATATAAATATAATTACCTGTGTGTTGTGTAAGATGACCCTGAGGAATTGCCCATAAAGCGATGATAAACTCAATCACTGTAATCATCAATAAAATACCGAAAACCTTCCAGATTTTTTTCTTCGTCATTCCTTCATGCTCACCGTGTGCATGCTCATCTGTAGTATGTATGTGTTGTTCTGACATAATATTTTTTTTAAAGAATAATTAAACTAGATAGAAGAATGTAAATACAAACACCCAAACTAAATCTACAAAGTGCCAATATAAACCTACTTTTTCAACCATTAAATAATGACCACGTTTCTCGAAAGTACCGTTAATTGTCATACATAAAATGATGATATTGATCACCACACCACTAAATACGTGGAAACCGTGGAAACCAGTAATGGTAAAGAATAAGTTTGCAAATTGTTGTGCTGCAACGGTAGAAACAGGCCCATTAAAGAAATGAGTTAGTTCTTCAGCAGATGGAATTGTTCCCCACCAGAAACCTTCATGATGTAAGTGTGTCCATTCAATAGCCTGACAGCCTAAGAACATGAAACCACCTATAATGGTAGCAATCATCCAACCAATTACTTCTTTTTTAGCACGGCGATGACCAGCTTCTACCGCTAGTACCATAGTTACCGAACTCATAATCAAAATAAAAGTCATAATACCCACAAATACTAGTGGAGCACCACTATCTGTTATACCTGGTATAGATTGAAAAACCTTGTCTGGTGCTGGCCAAGTGAATTTAGTAAAACGTTGTGCACCATAATAAACCAATAATGATGAGAAAGTAAAGGCATCTGATAATAAGAAAAACCACATCATTATTTTACCATATTCTACGTTCCAGGGAGAATGTCCGCCAGCCCATGGAGTGGTTTTAACTTGGTCTAATTTCGATAATGAATCCATTTAGTAATAGTATAATAGTTTGTTAAAAAATCTAACTGTTCAAAAGTAAAAAAACATACAGATATATCCATAATATATCTATAAAATGCCAAAAAATAGAGGTAATTTCTTGACGATAAACCGCTTTCTCAGTTGGAATCTCTTTATAAGAACCAATTAGCGTATTTAAGATAAAGCAAATACCTGCAAAAATGTGTAATAAGTGGAACCCTGATACAACATATATTAGGGAAATAGCTGCATTATTGTTAATTAAGACAGCTCCACTACGATATAATCCTGTCCAACCCTGAAATTGCAAATAGGCAAAAATTAACCCCAATGCAAAGGTGATCCATAAAAATAATTGCTGTGATTTTTTATTCCCATTTCTTAAAGCTCTCGAGGCTAAGAAAAGTGTAACACTGCTAACTACTAATACTGCAGTACTGTACATAAAGGCATCTGGCAATACTAACCCATGACCCTTACCTTTAGACGCTGCAAATACAATGTAATAACTTGTCCATCCACCAAACATAATGGTAGACGAAACCACAAATAACCATACCACAAACTTTTTGGGTTTGGCATCAAACTTAAATTCTTGTTGTTGCAAAGTATGCACCATTTTAATATTGTTAAACTATTAAATTAAATAATAAAACCACTTGTACTAACGGGATGTAAATAAAAGAACAGAACATCACCTTTCTTGCACTAGGCAAATCCATTTTTACCATCATCTGATAAGCAAAGTAGCTAAAAACAAGCCCAGCAACTATAGAAACACCAGCAATGTAATAACCACCAAAGCCATAAATGGTTGGCAATAAACTTACAGGTATTAAAATCAATGTACTTACAAAGGTAAATACAGCACTTGTTTTATCTCGTTTTTTGGTTGGCAATAATCTAAAACCAGCCTTTTTATAATCATCATCCAATACCCATGCAATAGACCAAAAATGAGGGAATTGCCATACAAATTGAATTAGAAATAGAATTAATGCAATCTGATAATCCACAGGAACATACCCAATCTCTGATTGTCCACCGATAGCAGCAATATATCCGATTAGTGGTGGCAAGGCTCCTGGAATTGCGCCTACAAATACAGCAATTGGCGATTTACGTTTTAAAGGCGTATAAGCAAAAGCGTACAACAATATAGAGAAAACAGAAAGCAAACCGGTTTCAGGATTTAATTTCACCAATAGTGAGGTACCTGCCATCCCCATAATTAAACCTAGTACCAATCCTTGTCCTGTAGTCATTCTACCTGCTGGCATTGGTCTATCTTTGGTTCTACTCATCAACTTATCCAAATCCTTTTCAATAATCTCATTGAAACAATTTGCCGAAGCAGTAACCAAAAATCCACCTACAATAAGAATTAACCAATTTGTCCAGTTAATTCCTTCTGCAATATTTCTGTCAATCTGAATTTTAGACCCAATCAAAAATGTAACCGAAGCAGAAAACACTACCAAAAAGGTAAGTCTGAACTTGATTAATTTTGAGAAATCTGAAAAAAACTGTTTCAATTTAATTGGGTTTATAAGTAGCTGTACGGTAAACTAATAGATATAAATAATATTGTAGGCTAAATAATACTGTAGCAAATAAAATATGTATGGCTTGTGCGTATGGTGGTAACGACAAATAGGACAATAAGAAACCTGAAGCAATTTGCACCACTAAGGTAATCATGATATAATTAGCAGTTAATAAAGGCCAACCTTTTCCACTAAAACGATCAATCACCATTTTGTATACGATAAAATTACATACCGTCACTAAAATTGCTAAATCTCTATGGTATGAAAATATTGAACCCACTCTACCAACCCATGTATTTCGTCCATTAAATTGCAATGATTTGGCTACTGCATCTATACTCTCACGCACCTCTGTACCTAAAATGATTTGTATAATGGTAACGATAATTGTAAAGGCCAAAAATCCCTTTAACCATAAAATGCGATACATAATTACGCTACGATCTTTATGCAACATTTTAGCATAATTGTAGGTATAAATTAAAATACCCAAAATTACTAATGCAATTAACATATGTGCTGTTACTACCCACTGTGTTAAATTAGTGGATACTACAATTGCACCCAACCATCCTTGAAAACCAATCAGTAATAAATTTAAAATACTTAATACGATTATTCTTTTAGCTGATTTTTTAAAAGAGAAAGAATAAATTACCAATAGAATAAGGCAAAAGCCTGCTACCACACCTACTAATCTATTGGCATACTCTGTCCAAGTATTCGCCACATTAAATGCTTCGGGTTGGGCAATAGAAGTATCATGTCTAATACTATCCGCTAAATCTGCTTTACCTATTTTTTCTAGCGTTTTAGCAAAACGTTCGTTTTTTGCTAAACGTTGTGCTACATATTTTTCTTTATAATTAGCTGGTAATTGTGATACCGAAGTTGGTGGTATATATTGATCAAAGCATTTTGGCCAATCAGGACAGCCCATACCAGAGCCAGTGCTGCGAACAATTCCACCAGCCAAAATAACTAGTAGTGTTACCACAATACTAATAAAGTTTAATCTAATAAATCTATTTTCAGATTTAGCAATCATTGATGTGTGATAGATTAAAAAAAGGCATCTGTTGCAAGTTAAATTACTTCAGCAGATACCTTATCTATATTATTATACAGAATAATACCTGCTATTCTGTGTCTTTAGCGGGTTTGTTATTTAACTCCCATTCCGCCTGAATTTTTTCAGCTTCAGTGTTTCCTTCAAAATCATGTGGCAAGTTAGAGCTCATAGTTTGAGAGAAAGGAACAGTTTGAGGAATAAAGTCTTCTTCCGCACCTGGCTTACTATAGTCATATGGCCAACGATATACTGTTGGAATTTCTCCTGGCCAGTTACCATGTAAGCGCTCAACTGGGGCAGTCCATTCTAATGTATTTGCACCCCAAGGGTTTTGTGATGATTTTTTACCTTTAAATATCGAATAAAAGAAGTTAAATAAGAATGCTACTTGAGCTAAACCAGCTATAATAGCCGACCAAGTTACCAATACATTCACAGTTAACCATTTCTCCATGAAAGCAAATTCAGTAAATGCGTAATAACGACGCGGTACTCCATCTAATCCTAAAAAGTGTAATGGGAAGAATACTAAATAAGCACAAGTGAATGTAATCCAGAAGTGTAAATAACCTAATTTTTTGTCCATTAAACGACCGAACATTCTTGGGAACCAGTGATAAACACCTGCAAGCATACCAAATATCGCTGCAGAACCCATTACCAAGTGGAAGTGAGCTACTACGAAATAGGTATCGTGTAAGTTAATATCTAATGCTGCATTACCCAACCAAATACCAGTTAAACCACCAGAGATAAAGAATGAAACCATACCAATAGCAAATAACATCGCTGGTGTAAATCTAATATTACCTCTCCATAAGGTAGCCAACCAGTTAAATGTTTTTACTGCTGATGGTACCGCAATAATCAAAGTAGTGATCATAAATACACCACCTAGTAAAGGATTCATACCAGTTACGAACATATGGTGACCCCAAACGATAAATGATAATACAGTAATACCAATTAATGAATAAATCATTGCATGATAACCAAAAATTGGTTTTCTCGAGTTTACAGAAATAATTTCTGATGAGATACCCATTGCTGGCATAATTACAATATACACCTCTGGGTGACCTAAGAACCAAAATAAGTGTTGCCATAAAATTGGCGAGCCCCCTTCGTTAGGTAAAATTTGTGTACCGAAAACAATATCTGATAGGTAGAAACTTGTACCAAAACTACGGTCAAATACCAATAATACAACACCTGCTACTAATACAGGGAATGATAAAATACCCAAGATAGCTGTTAAGAAAAACGCCCAAATTGTTAAAGGCATTTTCCAAAGATCCATCCCTTTAGTACGCATGTTTAAGATTGTACTTACATAGTTAATACCACCCATTAGCGATGAAGCTACGAAAAGCACCATACTAATTAACCACATGGTCATACCCAATCCAGACCCTGGTATTGCTTTTGGTATAGCCGATAATGGCGGATATACTGTCCAACCAGCACTTGCAGGACCTGTTTGTATAAAGAATGATCCCATCATGATTACACAAGCAGTAAAGAAAAACCAATAAGAAAGCATATTCAAGAATGGCGATGCCATATCTCTAGCACCCACTTGTAATGGGATTAATAAGTTACTAAAAGTTCCACTTAACCCTGCTGTTAACACAAAGAATACCATAATGGTACCATGTATAGTAACTAGCGCCAAGTAAAAGTCTGGTCTAATTCTACCACCTTCAGCCCATTTACCTAAAAATGTTTCTAAAATTGGGAAGCTTTTATCTGGCCATGCTAATTGTAATCTAAATAAAATAGACAAACCCATAGCAATAACAGCCATAATAATACCAGTTATTAGAAACTGTTTGGCAATCATTTTATGATCCTGACTAAATACGTATTTAGTTAAGAACGTATCTTGGTGATGCTCATGACCGTGATCATCATGATTATCGTGGTGGTGTGTATCTTGTAGTGATATAGTTGACATAATAAGGGCTCTCCAGTATTATTATTTTTTTAAAGCTAATTGATTTGTTTTTGCAGTCGTATCTTTTGCTGTTGAATCAGCTGCGGCAGGTTTTTCAGCCGGATCAGCAAGTAAAGGTAATTTGAAAGTCTTTCTCAAATCGTTAGTTAAATAAGTTGCTTGTTTAACCACCCATTCCTCATATTCTTTTTGCGAAACAACTCTAACTGGTTTTTGCATGTTATAGTGGTTAGTACCACAAATTTTTGCGCAAAGCAATAAATAGTTAAAATTAGGATCGTTCGTTTTAGCCTTCATTTCAGCTGTAGTAATAGTAGGCGTAAATTCGAAATAAGAAGTCATACCAGGTACAGTATTTAATTGAACTCTAAAGTGAGGCATATAAAAACTATGTATAACGTCTTTACTTGTTAAAATAAAACGAACTGGTTTGTTTACTGGAAGTACAATTTCATCAGCAACTTGATCATCTAAGTTGTTTTTATCGTTAAAATCGATACCCAAATTATTAATAGAGGTAATTAATTTATAGTTCTTTAAACCAACAATACCATCTGCTCCTGGATAACGAACATCCCATTGGAATTGAGAAGAAGTTACTTCAATGCTCAATGGCTTATTTTTAGGATCTTCAATCTTATAAAAAATCGATCTCCAAGTAATAAAGCCCATCAATACCAAAATAGTTAATACAAACGCAGGAATAACAGTCCAAACACGCTCTAAAACATTATTATGTGGATAGTAATATGCTTTCTTATCTTTTTGATGTCTATAGATATAGGCAAACGTAAATAAAACAATATGCGTAGCTATAAATACGATGGTGGTTAATATTAGCGTAATATTAAACATTTCATCAATTTTTTTACCATGCTCAGATGCAGCTTCAGGTAAAATCATATTTCCATGAACCGTATATTCCCAATACACACCGTACAAACCTACAAGTAGGAATACGACGAATATAACCCCATTCACTAAATCCCAGTTAATTCCTTCAGATTTACCTTCACTCTCGCGAGTTAATTCATAAACCTTCATTGCTTTACCAACTATGGCAATGAATAAGCACAATAGCAAGAATAGCAATACATAGAATAATGTCGATTTATAAATCGGACCCATATCTACAGGTTTTGCTGTAGCGGCTGCGGCTGCTTCTTGGGCAAAAGCATTGGTGCTTGCAAACGCAGTAAAAATTACTGCTAAAGCCGCCATTGTTTTATTACTTATTAATTTTTTTAAACTCATTTTCTTAAAAGTAGTACGCTGTACTTTTATAATATTAATTTATATACTCCTAAACCTAATCTATTATAGATGATGGTTTAAACTTTCTTGTAAAAACGGATGGTTTTTAGGGATTAATGCTTTTTTACTTAGTGAACTTAACACTGTGAATGTAAATAAGCCTAAGAAACCTAATGCTGTTCCTATTTCTATAATTCCAAATCCGCTACCTGGCTTTCCATCAACTACCTTAGGTCCAAATTCAAATACACCTGGCATAATCATTTGATAGTAATCTACCCAGTGTCCACAAAGAACCACAATCGATACAGCTAATAATATATTTTCACTTCTCTTGTTATCACGATCCATTAATAATAATAAAGGAGAAAGGAAATTCAATATTAAATTGATGTAGAACCAAGCTTCATAGTTATTAAATCGTTTGTAGAAGTATACAGTTTCCTCAGACATGTTTGCATAGTAAATCAATAAGAATTGAGCAAACCATACATAAGTCCAGAAAATAGAGAAACCAAAGATAAACTGACCTAAGTTATGTAAGTGGCTATTGTTAACCCAGCTCATATAACCAGCTTTCTTTAATAAGATAATAATTACAGCAATGGTAGCTAAACTACTTACCCACATTGCAGCGAAGTTGTACCAACCAAACATAGTTGAGAACCAATGCGCTTCTAACGACATGATGGTATCAAAAGCAAATATTGGTGTAGTAAAACCATAAATTACTAAAAATATACATGAGTATTTAAAGCTTTTACGGTATGAATTTAATCCACCCTCTAAATCTTCGTTGTTAGACCATTTTGCTAAAAGCACAGCAAAGATGCTATATACTCCTAAAAAGATAACCTGTCTTGCCATGAAAAAAGGCACATTTAAGAATGCCGATTTACCATCAATCAACTTATCATAGTTAGCAGAATTAGGATCAGTAATACCTGGTGCATTCCAATGGTGATACAAGTTGTGTGTATATAAACCTAAGCCTACAACAACCAATAAGATAATCACAGCTAAAGGCAAAACTTTTGCCATTGCTTGAGGTACACGTAAAATAGATGCAGACCAACCTGCCTGAGCTACATATTGAACGGCTAAAAAGAAAGCCCCAGACATACATACACATGCAAAGTAATATGCCATTAGTAACAGGTTAGCGAATGTACGCTCGTGAGCGTCGCTCATAAAACCGTAAGCAATTGCTCCAATACCAATTACGATACCGATAATGCTCAGCGTTTTTACTTTCCCTGTAAACTCAAATTGTTCACTTAAATTATAATGATGAGTTCCCATTTAAATCTGCTTTTCTTATTTTATTTTTTGTAATTGTTGAACATACATCACTACTTTCCATCTTTCGTCTGGTGTAAGTTGTGAAGCATGAGATCCCATTGCATTTAAACCATACATAATAGTATGATAAATTTTACCAGCTGGCATATCTTTCATTAATCCACCACGTGATGAAACTGCATCAGCTCCATGATATGCTGGAACTCCAGAAATACCTTTATCTAGTTTTACGATATGACCTTGACCATCGCCTTTTTCACCATGGCATGGAGCGCAGAATACAGTAAAGAAGTGTTTACCTTCTACTAAATTCTTTTCTGTTAAAGGTAAAGGGTTCACTAATGCTGCAGAAGCTTCATAACCTTCCTTTGTATTAGCGTACTCATATCTTACAAATCCAATTGGATCTGTATTTGCTGGTGGAGTTTGTGCAGTAGCTCCATTTGCAAAGTTTTTGTTTGGTTGATCCTGATTGTAAGCAATTGGATCATACATATTTCTTGCATACTCTAAGCCTGTACTGCGTTTATCTCTACAAGCCGAAAGCATCGCCACAGAAGCAAGTAGTATAAATGCGGCGTAAACTATATTCTTCTTATTCATAGCTAACATACTTCCTTTCATTATGCTTTACTTCTAAAGCACCAGCACCTTTTAATAGTTCGTCAATTTTAGTGTGCTCAGTATTTTGTTTTGCATCTATAGCGATGATAAAACGATCATCAGTTGCACGTAAATCCATTACTCTTGGTGCTCTTCCCGGAAATAAATGAGTAGAAGCATAGTATGATCCTACTAGGCCAAAAGCACAAAATAAAATCGTTAACTCAAAAGTTATTGGAATAAAATCTGGTAAAGCAAAGTGGGTTTTACCACCAATGTTAATCGGCCAATCTACTACTGTAGCTAAATAAACCCCGGTTAACATAGTTATCGTTCCGGTAATACCGAAAAAGAATGCAGCTATATCTAACCTAGATCTTTTTACTCCTAATTTTGCTTCGATGCCGTGGATAGGCATAGGCGTATATACATCATGTATCTTGATGTTATTTTCCTGCAATTTTTCGATGCCATGCATCATTTCATCAGGATCGCCAAAACTGCCTAAAATATATTTGATATTACTCATTGTTATATTTTTGCGTATTCTTCTTGTTTAACACTATCAAATTTATCTAAAGACTCTATATACTCAGCTACTTGTTCTTTATCCAAGTGACCGTCTTTGATTAATTCCATTTTAGATTGCTCACTCGCACTCTTCAACAATAATTTCACCTCTGCTATCGCGATAGAAGGTAATACTCTTAAGAACAATAAGAATAAAGTAAAGAATACTCCAATTGATCCTACAAATACACTTACATCAACCCATGTTGGATAAAACATTGCCCAACTTGATGGTAAATAATCACGGTGTAAAGAGGTTACAATAATTACGAAACGCTCAAACCACATACCGATGTTTACCACGATAGATAAAATCCAAGTAGCTGCAATGCTGGTACGGATTTTTTTGAACCATAACAACTGCGGAGAGATTACGTTACAAGTCATCATCATCCAATATGCCCACCAGTAAGGACCAGTAGAACGGTTTATGAAGGCGTATTGCTCATACTCTGAACCAGAGTACCAAGCGATAAAGAACTCAGTTAAGTAAGCCACACCTACAATTGAACCTGTTAAGATGATAATCTTGTTCATCGATTCGATGTGGAACATGGTGATATAATTTTCTAAACCTAATACTTTACGTGCAACCAATAATAAGGTTAACACCATCGCAAAGCCAGAGAAAATCGCCCCAGCCACAAAGTATGGAGGGAAAATGGTAGTGTGCCATCCTGGAATTACAGAGGTTGCAAAGTCCATAGATACAATAGTGTGTACCGAAAGTACAAGTGGTGTTGAAATACCTGCTAAGATTAGAGACACCGCCTCAAAACGTTGCCAAGTTTTCACATTACCAGTCCAACCGAAAGAAAGGATGGTATATACTTTTCTACGCATACCTATTGCTCTATCTCTAATGGTTGCGATATCAGGCAATAAACCTGTATACCAAAACAATAATGATACTGAGAAATAAGTAGAGATGGCAAACATATCCCATACTAACGGAGAGTTAAAGTTTACCCAAAGTGAACCAAACTGATTTGGTAATGGTAATACCCAATACGCTAACCATGGACGACCCATGTGCGATACTACGTATGTTGCGGCGCAGATAACGGCGAAAATAGTCATCGCCTCTGCAGAACGGTTAATAGAGTTACGCCAATTTTGACGGAAGAGTAGTAATACTGCAGAAATTAGCGTTCCTGCGTGACCAATACCTACCCACCATACGAAACCGGTGATATCCCAAGCCCATCCAACTGTTTTATTTAAACCCCATGATCCGATACCGAACCAAAAAGTATAACTCACGGCAACTACCCAAAGTGTAGCACCACAAAGTGCGATGATAAAGCCAATCCACCAAGCCCTGTTAGGCTTGTTTTCTACCGGCAGTAAAATATCATTCGTAATTTGAGCATACGTAATGTCTTTACCGGTAATTAATGGTTCTCTTAAAATTGATTCGTTATGTCCTGACATAATTTATATTGCTGTAAGTACGGCTTAAGCGTGTACTTCTTTAGTTTCTGAATCTATATTTCTAATTTTCGTCATATAACCAATACCTGGTTGTACGTTGATTTCTTCTAAAACGTAGTAGGTACGTTCACTGCGCAATAATTTCGATACCTCTGAATTTGGATCGTTTTTATCACCGAAGATAATCGCGTTAGCCGAACAAGCTTGTTGACAAGCCATTTTGATATCTCCGTCTTTTAGTGCACGTTTTTCCATTTTGGCAGTTAATTTACCAGCTTGGATACGTTGAATACACATAGAGCATTTCTCCATTACCCCACGAGAACGTGTAGTAACATCTGGATTTAATACCAATTGTGTAAATTCATTGTTTAAGTAGTTATCGAAACGTGAATCATTCCAGTAGTTAAACCAGTTGAAACGACGAACTTTATATGGACAGTTGTTTGCACAATAACGTGTACCAACACAACGGTTGTAAGCCATGTGGTTTAAACCATCTGATGAGTGTACAGTTGCTAATACCGGACAAACTGTTTCGCATGGTGCGTGATCACAGTGTTGGCATAACATTGGTTGGTGAACAACTGAAACATTATCTAAATTGCTCATGTGAGCGATTTCTTTTTCTTCAGTTACATTTTCGCCAGTTTTCTCATCGTTAAAGCTGTAATAACGATCGATACGCAACCAGTGCATTTCTCTACGTCTACGAACTTCATCTTTACCTACAACTGGAATGTTGTTTTCTACATTACAAGCAACAATACAAGAACCACAACCAGTACAAGCATTCAAATCGATTGCCATTACCCAGTCATTACCTAATTTCTCGTATTTATCTGTAGTCCATAAATCGTAAACTTTATGTTTATGGTGATTACCAGAACCAGCAGCTGGATCTTTTAAGTAATCTTTTAAACTTGCTTCGCGAATAATATTTCTACCTTCAAATGAATAGTGCGTTTGTGTTTGCGCCAATTCTTCTGTCATGCCAGTTCCAGTTAATTTAACTGTAGTTGCATAACTTAAAGTACCGTTACTAAACTGTACAAAAGGGAAGGCATTTTTACCTACATTATCACCAGCTTTACCCACTTTAGTACGTCCGTAACCTAAAGCTACAGAAGCAGTACCCATTGCCTGACCTGGTTGAATTAATACAGGTAAATCAATTGATGTTCCTTTTTCATCCTTGATGGTAACTACATCAAATTCTTTGTAACCTGATGCTTCAGCTTGTTTAGGTGAAAGCGCTAAATAGTTATCCCAAGTTACTTTAGAAACTGGATCAGGTAACTCTTGTAAGAATGCATTGTTAGCATGTTTACCATCACGCATCGGAATGCTTTCGTATACATGTAATTCTAACGTATCTTTTCCGTTTCCTTTAGCTAAAGCTTTGCTGCTATTTGCAATTGAAGTAGCAACAGCATCTAAAGAAAGAGCGAAGTTATAAGCACCTGCAGTTTTTGGCGCTGCCATAACTACACCACTTTGTAATACATCATTCCAAGTTTTACCTACACTAGGTAAAATGTTTTTCTCCCAATTGTTACGTACATATTGGTAGTAATCTTGAACAGCAGCATCAGACCAAATTAATAAACTTTGTTCTGCTTGACGAGAATTGAAAACAGGATTGATTGTTGGCTGTACGATAGAATAGAAACCTTCGTATGTATTTGCATCACCCCATGACTCTAAATAGTTAGGTGTAATGGCAACAACATCACAGTTATCTGAAGTTTCATCAACTCTATCTGAGAAAGAAACTTTTAAAGCTACTTTAGCTAAGGCTTCAGCAAATGCTTTTGAATTAGTTGAATCATAAACAGGGTTTGAATTTAAGAAGAATACCGCAGCAACTTCTCCTCTGTTCATTTCATTAATTAATTCTGCAAATTCTGCATCATTACCTTCGTAACGTTTATTTGGATTATCTAAATCGATAGTTGTACCATAACTACCAATAGCAGAGTTAATGGCATTTACTAAAGTTTGAGTAGAAACGTCGTTAGAACCAGAAACTACTACAGATTTTCCTTTGTTTTGTAGTAATTCTTTGGCAACTAATTTTAAAGCTTTATCGGCATTGGTATTATTTCCTAATGTTCCGCCAGCTAAATTGCTACCTGTAATTGCATTGTATAAGGTAATTAATGCCGGACCTTCTTCAGATAATTTAATCGGAATACGTGTATCAGCGTTAGTACCTGTTAAGCTCATACCAGTTTCAAACTGAAAGTGGCGAGACATTTTACCTTTTTCTAACGATTTATGATTTCTGTTTGCAACATATTGCGCAGTGAACTCTTCTCCACTAATCCAAGTTCCTAAGAAATCTGCAGCAAAACTTACAATTAAGTCTGCTTTATCGAAGTTATATTTTGGCAATACTGCTTTACCAAAGCTATTCTCATTTGCTTTGATGATACCTGTATAAGATACCGCATCGTATTGTACAAGTTTTGATGTAGGATATTTAACCGCAAAATCTGCAACAACTGCTTTAGCCGATGGGCTATTTAAGCTAGATGAAACAATACGGATTTTTTTACCTGATGCTTGTGCTTTATTTAATTCGCCTTTTACAAACTCATCTAATTTACTCCAAGTTGTTTCTGCTTTTTTAAGCAAAGGCGTTTTTAATTTAGATACATCATACAAATCTAACACAGAAGCTTGCGCTTGTGCATCTGTACCTGTGCTAAATACACCAGCATTTGGATTAACCTCTATTTTAATCGGTCTACCAACTACTGTTTTAACCAATACGCTTTGACCTTTAAAAGTCGAAACATAATAGTTAGGGATACCTGGCACAACCTCTTCCGGTCTAATTAAATAAGGAATTGATTTGTGTACAGGTGTTGTTTGACAAGCTGCTAAGGTTACCGCACCTAAACCAAAACCTAAGGCTTTTAAAAAGTCACGGCGTGGGGTAACGGTACTTAATCCTGCTTCACTTAAAACATCTTCTATTGGAAGTGGCTCTGCAAATTCGTTTTTGTTGTTTTGAACAAAATCGGGAGTGTTTTTAAGCTCCTCTAAGCCTTTCCAGTATTTTTTATTGCTTTCCATTTAAGCTCTATTACTGTTTATCGAACGTTCTTTACTAAACTCTATTAATTAATAATGGCATTTACCACACTCTAAACCACCTAACATGGCTGGAGTAATTTTTTCGCCTTTTTTAATTTTCTCATGCGCTGCAATAATGTTCGCATAGAAAGCATCATTTTTCTTACCAGAGATATCTGCATCTTTATGGCAATTGATACACCATTTCATTGTTAATGGAGAATATTGATAAATTTCTTCCATTGTATTAACAGGACCATGGCAAGCGAAACATACTGGGTCTTTTGGATTGATACCTTTTTCTTTACGAATTGCTGCTTCACCAACTACTACGTGTTGTGAGTGATTGAAATATGCAAAATCTGGCAAGTTGTGAACACGAACCCACTCAATTGGTTTTTCTTTAGTTTTATCGTAAGTCTGTTTATCAGCATCGTAACCTAAAGCATTGTATATCTTCTGAATTTCTGGTGAAATCTGACCATCCTCTGTTCTAGCTTGTACGTTTTTGTGACAGTTCATACAAACGTTAAGTGAAGGAATAGTAGAGTTTTTTGATTTAAATGCACCAGAGTGACAGTATTGACAATCGATTTGATTGATACCAGCATGTAATTCGTGTGAGAATTTAATTGGCTGTACTGGTTGATAACCTGTGTGTACACCTGTTTCCCACATACCCATCCAACCGAATGAGCCTAATACAATGATTAAACACAATACAAAGAAGGCAACAAATTTCTTGTTTTTAAATAATGCTCTAACTCCTGTAGCAAGAGATACATTTTCTTCTTCAACAATTTCTATACCTTGTTTTTGTAGAATTAAGCGCTCTAACATTTTTACTGCACGGCCTAAAACCACCAATACAATAATAGAAAGGATAATGATGGCAATTACACCAACAATAGAAAGACTTGAAGTGCCTTCGTCTTTAACAGCAGCACCAGCTTCTGCAGCTTTCTTAGGCTCTCCTGCTTTTGCGTAAGCGATGACGTTTTTAATTTCTTCATCTTTTAACGTAGGGAATGCCGTCATCTCCGAAGGAGAAAACTTTGCAGCCTCTATTGCTTGTGCGTTTCCAGAAGCTCTTAAAGCAACGTTGTTTTTAATCCACGCAAGCAAAAAGGTTTCATCCAATTCATTCACCTTTGGAGTAAGTGCCGGACCTGTAGCATCATGATCTAAAGCATGGCAAGAAGCACATTTTGCTTTAAACAATGTTCTACCAGCTACTACATCTTGTGCCTGTGTTACAGTTACAATTAAAAAAGATAAAGAGGCAAAAATAAATGCCGACTTCCAAACTTTCTTAAGAATTAATGAGATATTCCTCATAATGAGTATTTTATGCTATTTTTTGAAATTAATTTTAAATCTAGATGATGATTTGATTAAGCCATTCAGAAAGATTTGAACAAAAGTAAAATTTATTAAGATACCAATGACATATTAATGACAGTGAAATACAATTTATAATCATTCTAAATTATTGTATTTTCCCCTTTAAACAATAAAAAATCAGCAATTTTTAAAATACTGCTGATTCTCTTGCGCTTATCTTTTTGAAAAAAATTTGGATTTTAAATTACATTTTTAATATCCAAGCAAATATCAATGGAGCTACAATCGTAGCATCAGATTCTACAATAAATTTAGGCGTATGAATATCTAATTTACCCCAAGTGATCTTTTCATTTGGCACAGCGCCCGAATAAGAACCATAAGAAGTAGTGGAATCAGATATCTGACAGAAATAACTCCAGAATGGAATATTCTCCATTTCCATATCTTGATACAACATCGGAACCACACAAATTGGGAAATCTCCTGCTATACCGCCACCAATTTGGAAAAAGCCAATTCCTTTGCCAGCCGAGTTTGCGATATACCAATCTGCTAGATAACCCATATATTCAATACCACTTTTCATGGTGGTAGCTTTCAATTCATTTTTCATCACGTAAGATGCGAAGATATTTCCCATCGTCGAATCTTCCCATCCTGGCACTACAATTGGCAAATTCTTTTCGGCAGCTGCCAACATCCATGAATTTTTAGGGTCAATTTCATAGTATTGCTCTAAATCTCCACTTAACAGCATTTTGTACATAAACTCATGCGGAAAATAACGCTCGCCTGAAGCATCAGCATCTTTCCAAATTTTGTGAATATGTTTTTGCAAACGACGAAATGCCTCTTCTTCTGGAATACAGGTATCCGTTACACGGTTGTAATGATTTTCTAATAAGTCCCACTCATCTTGCGGACTTAAATCACGATAGTTTGGAACACGTTTATAGTGTGAGTGCGCAACAAGGTTCATAATATCTTCCTCTAAGTTTGCACCTGTACATGAAATAATAGCCACTTTATCTTGTCTAATCATTTCCGCTAAAGAAATGCCCAACTCTGCCGTACTCATTGCGCCTGCAAGGGTAATCATCATTTTTCCACCTTCTTCTAAATGGGTTTCATAACCTTTAGCTGCATCCATCATCGCCGCAGCGTTAAAATGAAGATAGTTAGTCTCCATAAATTTCGATATCGGTCCTCTTGTCGTACTCATCTGTATATTTTTATTGTTTGCTGCAAAAGTACAGATTTTAGGTTAAAGTGAAATTGATAATTTTCTATTGCGATTTTTTGGTCTGGCCGCACTATTAACTATTAGTTAAATTAGATTAAAGAGTGGTTCTATTAATAGGCAATGATACTATGACCAAGGAGAACTCTAATTGGATTATTTAAGCTCCAGTTTAATTCGCAGTTGATACGGACTTTAGTCGGGTACAATTGTCACAAGTCCGACCAAACCCCGACCAAACTCCGACCAAACCCCGTCTTAACAGTGAAGTTGAAAATGAATTTTTAAGAAGTTGAGTGACATCCATCTCAAACTATAAATTGCAATCAAACTGCTTATTATATCCAAATACGCTATTAAACTTTTAAGCAATAATTCCTTTACTTTGTGGCGATGAAAAAAATATTGATTTTTTGCGTACTGACTGTTTTGACTAATCCTCTTTGGGCTCAAAAAAAACTAATTCAAAAGTTATTATCGAACGAAAAAGATACTACTCGTAAGGCTAGCTTTATGCCGATACCTGTATTAGGTTATGCGCAGGAAACTGGTTTTGAATTTGGCCTAGGTGCACTGTATTCATTTTATATGGATAGAAAAGATACAACTAATAGAAGTTCTAATTTCTCTGGAACAGCTTCTTACTCTACGAAAAAGACATATAATTTAACGTTAAAAGGTGATGCATGGACAAAGGGAAATCTTTATCATTTTATTGGTGAAGTACGCTTTAAAAAAACACCTTTTAACTTTTATGGCATAGGAAATAACACGCAAAAAAGTGATGAAGATAAGCTGGTGCAACAGCAAATAAAAATCCTTTTAGATGCAGAGAAAACATTTATTAAACACGCTTATACTGGAATTTCTTTAGGGTTTGAAAACTATAGTTTTACCGATAAAATTACTGGTGGAATTTACAGTTCATCGCCTGCTTTACACGATAGAACTGGTGGTTCGGTTGCGTATGTTGGTTTATCTCAAAGTTATGACACGAGAAACTCTAATAATTACCCAACAAAAGGGTTTTTTGGCAGAATAACTTATCAATATGCACCAGATGTTTTTGGTAGCAGCCATTTTACAGGCAGCCAAATAAAGGTAAATGTGCGTAATTTTTGGTCGTTAGCACCAAAAGTAGTATTGGGCATACAAGGCTTATATCATACTGTGCAGGGCACACAAACTCCATTTTATCTTTTACCGCAGTTAGGTAATGATGAAATTATGCGTGGTTATTATACTGGGCGCTATCGGGATGAGAATTTAGTAGCGGCACAAGCGGAATTGCGTTATCGTTTTATGAACAGATTTGGTATTGTTGCTTTTGCTGGCGGAGGAAAAGTATTCTCTAACGGCAATTTATCTTTTGATGATTTAAAGCCTAATTATGGTGTAGGCGGAAGATATTTCTTTGATACTGCCAAAGGGTTAAGTGTTCGTTTGGATTATGGAATTGGGGAGAAAAAAGCAAATGAAAAACGCCAAAGTGGAATGTATATTAGTTTAGCAGAGGCTTTTTAACTGGTTTAAACTCCAATTGAATGTATAATTTTAAAGAAAAGCAATATTCTATAGCCGTATAACCCTGCTAAAAATAAAAACATAATGACTACAGATCCGATAACTGATCGGATTATGGAAGCATTATAAAATCTTCTTGAGGCAAAAAAACAATATACGCCAAAAATGACCCATGCTGTTAACGCACTAACCAAATCATAGGTGCTATCGTAATTCCCTTTTACAAAAAAATAGTAGTAAGGGTTTGTGATACAGGAGCCTAAAAAAGTGTAAAACAAAAGTAAGAACGAAAAAAGATAGGTGCTAAAAACTAAATGTTCAGAGAGATATCTTCTTCTAAATACTAAAAAACCACCAATGGCCAATAAGGGAATAAAAACCACTAAAAAGGCTTTTGATTCTATACCCATCTTTTGATTAAAAATTGTAGCAACAACTTTAAACTTTTCATTTGTTGGAGCTACTTGATCTATAATCTCTTTTGAATGAAATTCTGTAAAGGGATAAAAATTATAAAAACTAGTTAACGGTGTTGAAAACAGGTTGTTTTGTCCAATTAGTAAAAAATAAATGATATTGCAGACAAAGAATAAAGCAAATGGACGCATAAACGGCACTCTTTTACCTCTGCAAAAATCTAATGCCAACAACCCCGGCCTCGTCACTAACAGTTTTACCGATTTAAAAAACTTATTATCAAAATGGGTTATCCCTTCAATTGATTCTTCAGCATAATGCTTCAAAGCTAGATCATGAAGTTCAAATCTTTTCTCACCACATGTGCTACAATACTTGCCCGTTAATACTGATCCGCAAGAAGTGCATTCTACTTTATTTTTTAAATGGTCTTCAACTGTTGTATTGTGGCGCATGAATTTAGATTTGAAACTAATTTCGATATTTATCTATACTAATACAAATGAAAATTTCCTGCATAATCAATTAATTTAAAGCCGATTATAACGAACCACTATTAAATCAAAAATATTTCTCAATTTAGGGTTCTCTCATTATATTTTACTTCTTGGTCATGAAAAAATTAGTATTACTGTTTTTACTTCCCCTTTCTGTTTTCGCTCAGAAATTTACTCCTACCGAAATTGCCGCTTATCAGGCTCGAGCTAAAAATGTGACTATTATTAGAGATAATTGGGGAATTCCACATGTATATGGCAAAACAGATGCTGATGCAGTTTTTGGACTTTTGTATGCGCAATGTGAGGATGATTTTAAGCGTGTAGAACTTAACTACATTGAAAAATTAGGGAGATTAGCTGAAATTAATGGGGAACGAAGCCTTTTTAATGATTTGCAAATTCGTTTATTAATAGATTCGACTGAAGCTATAGCTGATTATCAAAAAGCCCAACCTTGGCTTAAAAAATTATTGGATGCTTATGCTGCAGGTATAAACTATTATTTATACAAAAATCCACAAGTTAAACCTGCCCTACTAACTAGATTTAAACCTTGGTACGCGTTACTATGGACTGATGGAAGTATTGGTGCGATTAATACTGCTGATTTAACCATCGAAGAATTAAAGAAATTTTATACAGGAGATTATTCGCCAACGGCTTATGTTCCTGTGATAAAAGATCAACATAGTGGATCAAATGGTTTTGCTTTTGCACCATCAATGACTGAATCTGGTAATGCAATTTTATATATCAATCCGCATACTACCTTTTATTTTAGACCAGAAGTACAAATGCAAAGCGAAGAAGGTTTAAATGCATATGGTGCTGTAACTTGGGGTCAGTTTTTCGTTTACCAAGGCTTTAATGAACATTGTGGCTGGATGCATACGTCTAACAATGTTGATATTGCCGATATGTATGCTGAGAAAATAAGTAAAACGGATAAGGGTTTAGTTTATGAATACGATAAAAAGAAATTCCCTGTAATGGAGAAAAAAGTAACCATCCGCTATCGTGAAGGAGAAACTTTAAGAACTAAAAATTTTAACGCCTATTTTACCAATAATGGACCAGTTATGGCGGTCAGAGACGGCAAATGGATTAGCTTAAAATCTAAAAACAGAAATACACAAAGTTTAGTGCAAAGTTGGGTACGTACTAAAGCTAAAAGTTTTGAAGATTATCAAAAGGCAATGGACTTAAAAGCAAATGCATCTAATAATACGGTTTATGCAGATGCGCAAGGAAATATTGCCTACTGGCATGGTAATTTTATTCCTGTAAGAAATACAATATATAATTGGACTGAGGTTGTTGATGGTTCTACATCGGCAACGGCTTGGAAAGGATTACACAATGTGAAAGATATGGTTCATGTGTATAATCCACCAAATGGCTGGCTACAAAACTGTAATTCTACTCCATTTAGTTCGGCAGGCAAATCCAGTCCAATTAAAGCAAATTACCCAAGCTATATGGCACCGGATGGAGAAAATTTTAGAGGTGTAGCGGCAGTAAAATTATTAAGTCGACCAATGAAATACACCCTAGATAAAGTTATTGCAACTGGTTACGATAGTTACATGCCTGGTTTTGAAGTACTCATTCCTGCATTATTAAAAGCATATCATCAATTGCCACAAAGCGATCCTTTATTAGAAGAATTAAAAGCGCCTATTGCTATTTTAAAAACGTGGGATTATAGATCTGGAGAAAATTCTGAAGCCACTACTTTAGCCATGGAGTGGGCGCCTAGATTAAACTCTGCCATTCGCAAAGTTTACATTAATCCTGGGGATAAAGATCAGGTAGAAGCAACCACGGCATTTGCAAAAGTAGCACGGCCAAATGAATTATTAGACCCATTAAAAGCTACGCTTGCCGATTTAACCAAGCGTTTTGGTAAATGGCAAATTGCTTGGGGGGAAGTAAATCGATACCAGCGATTGACTGGTGCTATTAACGAAAAATTTGATGACAATTCGCCCAGCATCCCTGTAGGTTTCGGTTCCGCAATGTGGGGTCAATTAGGATCATTTGTGAGTAACCCTTTTAAAACAAATAAACGTTATGGATATAGTGGCAATAGTTTTGTTTGTGCAGTTGAGTTTGGCAAACGGATTAAAGCAAAATCTATTCTAGCTGGTGGAAATAGTGGAGATCCCACTTCAAAACATTTCAACGATCAGGCTTTAATGTATACCAAAGGACAATTTAAAGATGTGCTTTTTTATAAAGAAGATGTGCTTAAACATGTAGAAAGAAGCTATCAGCCTGGCCAATAAGATTTACCACATAGGAACATAGAGCAAAGTCGGAATGAAAAATTAATTTATATGGTTTGACAGCCCTTTAACTAATTGTCATTCCGACTTTGGAGAAATCTCTTGAATAAATTGGTGTGGTAAGTTTTTGAGATTCTTCGCTTCGCTCTGAATGACAAAAACTGATAAATTACCAGTTTTAATACACACTGCCAACTGGTTGTGTTACAGTATATTTTTTAAGTAGTGTATTGTATTCAATTTTATCTCCACTTATTTGATAACCTTCTGGAGTTGTTAAAGTTGCTACATGAGCAACTATGACATCAGAATTTTTATCTACGGTAAATACCTTGGCATTAAATAAAAACTTATCGATATTTAACTTTACATTACCGCTTACTATAAGAGTCTTATTCATTATAGTATTCATTTTTAAAGAATCATTATTAGCCTTTAGTCTCGAAATTAATTCGTAAGCATCCGAATTAACTTGAATAGTATTTCCAGGTGTTTTATTTGTAATGTATGTTCCTTTTTTTATATCGTAAATGATATACTTTTCTGCAACCTCTGTACCACCTTTTAATGTAAGTTTTCCGTTTTTTGCAGTAATCGTTTCCTTTCTTTTATCAAAAGCAATTTCTTCTCCTTCTAGTTTGTTTTCTCCAATCTCCATAATTCCTTTTTTTAAATAAGAGATATTATTTTTAGTATCATTGGTAATACTTAAAGCTTTATATACCATTGGCTTAGGATAAATTTTACCTTGTTCGTTTTGCACCACATTAACAGTAGCATCATTTACTAATGTACTTGCAGTTTTAGGCCATCTATCAAATAAAACCTTATCTCCTTTCATTAATTTATAACTAAATACTACTGGGAATGCTATATTTTCGTTGTAATTAGCATTATATATTTTTATAGAAACTTTATCGCCTTTGGTTACCATAGCTTGCGTTTGTTTTGCAAACTTCTCTTCAACATTTGCTTTTAAAGTCTCACCTGTGGTTGTTTTTACAATAAAACCATCCATTACTTTTGAAACTGGAGAATAGGTATAATCAATTACTTTTCCATCAACAGTTTTACCATTGTACTTTTCATAAATGTCTTTATTTTTAACTGCATAAGCTGATAATTTTGGCTCTACACCAAACCATACGACATAGTTATCCATTGTATTTTCTACACCAGGAACTTCATACGTGCTTTTTATATTTCCTATACCGCTTTTATCACTTAGTTTGGCAATAAAGGCTGGGGTAAACTGCATCGCTTCTGCTTCGCTGTATACTTTTTGGTTGATGTAAAAATATACTTTCGTTTGTCCGGCAAGGGATGTATAGATGATTGGGAAAGTTTTACCGTTAGCAGTGATCACTATTTTCTCTCCTGTTTTACCATCTTTATAGTTCATGCTTGTTTTTTTAATCAACGGCACATTTTGTTGATTAGGTTTAGGTGGTTCTGGTAATGTTCCTCCTTTTAAATTCCTTTCTATCTCCTGATCTGTTTTTAAATATGTTTTATATTGTAGAATAGCATTTACTATGGCCGTAGCTAATTCATCTTGCTTAGCTTCATTGGTAATCGTTTTTAAATCTTGTTTGTTGGTTAAATAACCCATTTCTAGCACTAATCCTGCAGCGTTTGAATTTTGTAGTAGAAATAGTTTTTTCTGGAATGGTTTATTACCTGTTTTGATACCTTCTACAGTTGTCAGATTTTTATACAAATTATAAGTCATGCTGGTTGATTTAAACCAGTTTAACTTATTATCTGAAGTAGGGGTATACATTTCAATTCCATTTTTTGAACCACCAGTAGCAATTGGTTCACTATTTACATGAATAGAAAGTAGGAAATCTCCTTGTGGTTTTAATCTATCAGCTAAGCTTAAACTCTCGTCATCAGCACGGGTAGTTACTACTTTAATTCCCTTAGCTTCTGCCAACGCTTTAATCTTTTTTGTAAATGCTAATGCGATATCTTTTTCTTTATATCCATTTATATTGGCTCCAATTTCTTTGCCGCCATGGCCGGCATCAAGAATTAAAGTAAATTCATTTGCAGTTTTGGTAGGAACCTCAACTACATCTACCGTAAAACCCCATAGCAACCCCAATCCAATTGGCAATGCTAATAAGTACATTAATTTTTTCATGTTTTTAGATTTTGAGTGAAACAACATTTTAATTCTTTCTTTAATGGGGCTTTTCACAAAATTGTGAATGAGCGGCATTGTATTTTTACTAACGGCTAATTTCAATAACAGATGAGCGTAGTGTTCAGCTCCGAAGTTTAAGGATGTAGTTTCATCTGCTTCATATTCATGCGCTTGCTCTAATGCTTTATCGTATAAATAAACAATCGGATTAAACCATAACACTGCTTTAGCTATCATTAACAAAATTTTATCTATCGAATGAAGTTGCCTTGCATGTACTTCTTCGTGTTGGAGTAATACCTTTAGTTCTGCTTCTGTTAAACTATTTTGATCAATAAATACATAATTAAAGAAAGAGCAGTTGGTAAATCCAGCACTTTTTGCTACTAATTTTAGTCCGTTTATTTCGTGGGCTTTTGTTCTGGTATGTTTGTACAATTGAAATAATCGCCATGCGGCTACAGCTAAAAAACCCATTACAACCGCAGTGTACACGTAAGGAAGTAGAGCATACCAATCGAAAGGTTCAACCTCAATATCTCCAGTGCCTGAGCCAACCACAATTGGTGTACTAAAGCTAGTTCCTGCTAAGTCTACATCTGACAAAGTAGTAGTTTGTTCAATTAATGCACTTTGCTCTACCTCTTTTTCTATCTTAAATTGCAAAGCAGGAATAACAAAGCTGAGCAACAAACTACCTAGTAAATAAAATCGATTAATTTTAAAAAAGGTCAGCTTCCTTAAAACCAGTAGGTAAAAGGCAAAGAATAAGGTAGTACAAGCACTTACTTTTAAGAGATAGTTAAACCATTCCATAGATAGCGATTAATTAGATTTTAATTCTAGAACTGCATCATATTTCCCAACTAGATTAGGATATTTATTAGCAAAGTCTTCAGCTCCTTTTTCACATGCTGAAACCATATTATAGGTTTCAATTGCTGGTTTTTTAAGGTTTGCGGCTTGGCTTTCGGTGTAAGGAACTCCATTTATGTAAATCATTACTTTTCCATTTCTAGGAATTTCTACAGAAGCAGAGCTACCTTTTAATGTTTTTATTGTTGCAACATCATGTGCTTCACCATTTCTATCTATTGCTGTATATCTTTCATAAAAGGTTTCTTCTTCCTTACTTGTCCTTCTAGTTCTAGTAGCTATTGGCTGTTCTGTTACTGTAGCAAACACTTGGTTACCACTTACTATTCCTCTAGTATTTGTTGAATTGATACTTTTTACTCCTGATATCGTTACTGCATTAACTGAATTTCTACTTCCTGTAGCCATAACACCCACAGCTCTGCTGGCAATTGGTCTTTCCTCTACACCAGCAACACTTATAGCATTCACCTTTCCAGTACCCACTATTTGTCCATTTATTGCCTGTACTCCAGTTACTGTAACCGCAGCTACATCATTTCTTTTTTCGGTAATAGCCACTACTTTGCCAGAGACACTAGTATTAGGATTTACCTGCACACCCCTTACCTTGATTGGCACCTCTGTAACTCTTACTTCCTTTACCGTTACAGGTTCTGTTTTACCTACTATTCTCACTTCTTTTACTTCAGTTTCTTTTGTTTGAGCATACACCACATTTACAGCTAAACCCCAAACTAATACCAAACCTATTGGCATTGCCAATACATACCTTAATTTTTTCATGTCTTTTGATTTTGAATTATATAACATTTTTATTCTTTCTTTTAGGGGGCTTTTCACGAAGTTGTGAATGAGTGGCATATTCCCTCTAGCCACGGCTAATTTTAATAAAAGGTTAGCATAAGGTGCTGTCCCAAAATCTTGAGACGTCACCTCATCCGCTTCATATTCATGTGTTTGTTCTAATGCCTTATCGTATAAATAAATAATTGGATTAAACCATAATACTGCCTTTGTGATCATAAGCAATAACTTATCAAATGAATGATATTGCTTGGCATGTACTTCTTCGTGTTTTAGCAAAAGCGCTAATTCTTTATCGGTTAGGCTATCTTGGTCAATAAAAACATAGTTGAAAAAAGAGCAATTGGTAAAGCCATCCGTTTTAGAAACTAATTTTAGCCCATTAATTTCTCGAGTTGGTCGCCTTGTAAAACTTAGTAATTGGAAAAGCCGCCATGTAGTAATGAGCAATAAAACCACAACAAGTAATTTATACGTTGAGATCAATAAGAATTGCCAATCTATCTGTTGAGTTACTACCGGAGCTGCAATCTGAGTATTTACTGCAGTCAAATTTTCTTGTGGGAAAACCACCCGGTTAACGATTTCAGGAGCTGCTCGTTCTAGATTAAAATTTAATGCCGGAATAGTAAAGCTTAAGACTAATGCTGCTAACAAATAAAAACGATTTGCTCTAAAAAAAGTTAGTTTGCGTAAAAAAAGCAGGTAAAAGGCAAAGAACAATCCAGAGCATACACTTACTTTAAAAAGATAGATCAGCCATTCCATACCTATGATTTTTTGTTGATTAAAGCTTTTAGTTCTTCTATATCGCTTTCACTTAATTTTTCCTCTTTTACCATGAATGATAATAGGCTTGTAGGCGAATTATCGAAATACCCTGAAAATAATTTAGAAAACGTGGTTTTGGTATAATCTTCTTTACTAATGGCTGGAAAATACTCGTAGGTTTTGCCGTATGCTTTATAGCTTACATATCCCTTCTTTTCCAAAAGCCTAACAATTGATGAAATGGTATTGTATGGTGGTTTAGGTTCCTCCTCCAATTCGTCGATGATATCTTTTACAAATGCAGTTTGCAGTTTCCATAAAACTTGCATGATGCGCTCTTCTGCCTTAGTTAATTCTTCCATAGACTAAAGCTATAACTTATTTTTCAGTTATACAACTAAAAAATAAGTTATAATATGTAATTAACTGATTAACAGCTAAATAATTTAAAACAGTAATATTATATGCTAAATTCTGGTTACCAATTCTCAAAAATATTTAGTCGATCGTCATTCCAAACCGATTAAACAGACTAGTTACATAGCTCATATTTACAGCATGCTTTTCAAAACAACCATAAAAACTAGTCTTTTGGGGTATAAATGCTTAACATATAAACATATATGTGTTTTTTTGCAAAAATATCCCACATGAAAAAATTAATATTAGTGCTCACTCTTGCAGCATTCACTTTAACTGCCTGTAAAAAAAACCCTATAACTCCTAATGTACCTTCCAAGCCTTTAAAAGAGGCGCTTATTGGCAAATGGAAATGGATGAAAAATCAAGGAGAGACTTTTGATTCCAAAAATAATACTTGGGTAAAATTAGGAGAAGAAGACTACAGCTTAAGAGATTGTTATATAGAATTTAAAGATGCTGGAAATGGCTTAGAACATTTTGTTCATTTAAATGAAGCAATTTCAGATAGGATTTTTACTTGGGGTATTAGAGACCAAAAAAACTTCTCTTTTAAAACAGACGACAATCTTGAAACGTTCACATATACCATAATTAAAGTCGATGAACATACATTAATTTATGCTAGTCAAGGACTTGTAGATTCGTTTGGGCGTACGGTAAGAGGTGTTTTTTACTTAGCTAAATAAAAACTTATATTCTGTATTAATTATCAATAAGGAATAATTTTAGAAGAAGTTGTAGCTTAAAACTTTATCTTAAAATGTTCTTTGGCTTGTCCCCTTTTGAAATATACTAATCCAATCCAAAATAAATCGATGGTTATAGCAACTTGAGGATGGTTTTTAATTTCTTCCCAAGCTTCTTTCATGCCTTTGCTCCAGTAGATATCATCAAAAATAAGGAGTGAATTTTCGTAGGTTTTCGGTAAACACCAATTAAAGTAATTCAGCGTTGCTTCTTTAGTATGATTGCCGTCTATATATACAAAATCTAATTTTTCAGCTTCATTTATTGCCTTTGGCAATAAATCGTTAAAATTACCTACTTGTAACTCGATATTGTTTAAGCCAAGTTCATTAAAGTTTTGATAGGCTATTGCTGCAGTTTCTGGACAACCTTCTATAGTAAGTATATTTGCTTCTGGTGCTGCTTTTGCTAAATACGAAGTTGTAATTCCTAAACAGGTGCCTAACTCAATTATGTTTTGTGGTTTTTGGTTTTCGACTAAACGATAAATCAGTTGTGCCAAACGTGAAGTTTTTAAAGCATTTTTGGCTATTTGACTTACTTTTTTTGTTCTATTTTTATTTAAATGTGATCCTGCACCTAAATCAGTTACTGTAATTAGCCTATCGTCATTTAAAAGTTTTTTTCGTTGATCTTCAATGCTGTTATATACTTTTTTTGCAGAAAAGTCGTAAATTACCTCATCAGTGAGCTTATAAACAAAGGGCGAATGCGTACCGTGTCTGCTCTTAGCAGTAAAACGATGTTGGAGATAATCGACAAAAAATTGAAAAACCATAATCGCAAAAATAGGTAAACAGAAAATTGTAATTTGCATTTTTAATGGAAAATCTTGCAGAAATAGATGCTTTAGTTAAATTATTAGATGATCCCGATGAGGAAATCTATCAGCATGTGCAACAGCGCCTGTTAAGTTACGGTAATGAGGTAATCACTTATTTGGAAAGCGCTTGGGAGCAATCGTTAGATACTTTACTGCAAGAGCGTATCGAGAATATCGTTCATACGATCCAGTTTAATAACGTTAAAGAAGATCTTAATTTATGGTATCAAAGTGGTGCATTTGATTTACTGCAGGGTGCTTTAATTATTAATCGCTATCAATATCCAGATTTAGATGAGCAAGCGATCATTAACCAGATTGAAGAAATAAAGCGAGAGATTTGGATAGGTTTGCAATATGAAATGAGTTCTATTGAAAAGATTAAGCTCATTAATCATGTGTTTTATAATCAGTATGGCTTTGGCGGAAACACTAAAAACCATCACGATCCACAAAACTCCTATTTAAATCAGGTTCTAGAAAGTAAAAAAGGAAATCAAATATCCTTAGCTATTATTTACGCTACGCTTGCGCAAAAACTAGATATTCCTGTTTATGGTGTGAATTTACCACAGCATTTTATTTTAGGTTATATAGATGAAAGCAATGCTGAAAAGGAATACGGTGTGCTTTTTTACATTAATGCTTTTAATAAAGGTGCAATTTTCGGCAAACATGATGTAGATCAGTTTTTACGTCAACTTAATTTAGAACCCCAACCTGGGTTTTATTCACCATGTAGCAATACAGAAATTATTCGTCGTATTATTCGCAATCTTATTTCGGCCTACGAAAATTTGGGTGCTGCAGAAAAAGTAGAGGAATTAAAAGAATTACAGGAAATTTTATCGGAGTAGTTTAGTGATTTATTAAATCGTGAAATGCATGTATAAATTTTAATAAGTTGGCTGACATTTCCGAGTCTGCAATTTCCAACTGATCGTTAATTTTTCCTTTGACCCCTTTAATAAGTAATGTAGTATCATCGTTAAATCTAGCCTCTAGTGTTTGCATGATTAAACGTAATTCTTCTTGTGCCTTATCTCCAGATGCTGATGCTGTAATTAAGCCAACTGGTTTATGAGAAAAAACTGTTGTAGAAACACACCATTCAATTGCATTTTTTAAACTTCCAGGTAAGCTGAAAATATATTCTGGTGTGCAAATCAATATTCCATCTGCTTCAGCAATCTTGTTCCGGAAATTAACTATACTTTCTGGTGGATTTTCATGATCAAGATCTGGATTGAAATGTGGGAGACTTGCATTACCATCGAAAATCGTCAAATCGAAAATAGCTGTTGAAAGTGTTTTTATTTTAGCAACTAGCCTAAGATTGGACGAATCTGCTCTTGTACTTCCAATAATTGCGAAGATTTTGTTTTTAGCAATCACAGTTTATGCTTACAGCAGGTTGTTAGTCCGCATCCAATTTTTCAATGTTTCAAACCAATTTTCTTTTGTAGTGGTATTATTTAAGCCAAAGCCATGTCCACCAGCTTGGTAAATGTGCATTTCTGATAGTACTTTATGCTTTGCTAAAGCTTCATCATAGGCTAAACTATTTTTTACCGGTACAGAACCATCGTTATTAGCATGAACTAAAAAAGTTGGTGGAGTTTGTGCATCAACATGCATTTCTGCAGAAAAATAACGTCGCTGAGCATCTGTAGGTTGTTCACCCACTAAGTTTTTTACAGAACCAGCGTGTGCATAATTCCCAAAATTGATAACAGGATAGATTAACACAGAGAAGTTAGGTCTTAGACTAATATTTTCTTGGTTTTGAACTTTCATGTCGTTGTAATGAACACTTAAACTAGCTGCTAAATGTCCACCAGCAGAAAAACCCATTACACCAATTTTAGTAGGATCTATTCCCCATACATTTGCATTTTTACGTATTAAATAAATAGCCTGCAATGCATCTTGTAATGGCCCCATCGATTTATCATCCATAATTATATCGCTAGGCAAGCGGTATTTTAATACAAAAGCTGTTATTCCAACTTCATTGAATTTTTTAGCTACATTATTTCCTTCTTTATCAATGGCTAAAATTCCATATCCACCACCTGGACAAATAATCACAGCTGTACCATTTGGTTTTGCAGGGATATAGGCAGTCAATGATGGATCTGTAACTTTACTCACTCTCTTCACTCCATCGTCGCCTGTTACCGTGGTCTCTTTATAATCTGCAGGTGGAGTTTTTGCTCCAGGAATTGCACCATTGTACAGTGGAATTACTTGTTGTGCGTTTACTTCCATTACGATAAAAAGAGAAAATACAAAAATGAATAGCTTCTTCATTGAATAATTGATTACAATTTAAAAGTATAAAATATTGTTGGATTGTTATTATGCCTAATTACTTTATACTAACTACTAAATACTCTTAAAACTCCATTAAATACGCTTTAAGAAATTCATTTATATCTCCATCAAGCACTGCTTGTGGGTTTGAAGTTTGATAATTTGTGCGATGATCTTTTACACGTCTATCGTCTAGCACGTAACTTCTAATTTGAGATCCCCATTCAATTTTCTTTTTTGAACCTTCTATCAATGCTGTTTCTTCATCACGCTTGCGTTGTTCTATTTCGTACAACTGCGATTTCAATAAACGTAAAGCATTTTCTTTATTCTGTAACTGCGATCTCGATTCTTGATTTTTGATGATTATTCCAGAAGGTTTATGGTATAAACGCACTGCGGTTTCTACTTTGTTTACGTTTTGTCCACCTGCACCGCCTGCTCTAAACGTTTCAAATTCTACATCTGCCGGATTAATATCAATTTGTATTGTATCATCCACTAATGGGTAAACATACACAGAGGCAAATGAAGTATGTCGACGAGCATTTGAATCGAATGGAGATATACGCACTAAGCGATGCACACCATTTTCTCCTTTTAGGTAACCATAGGCAAACTGCCCAGCAATTTCTATCGTTACCGATTTAATTCCTGCAACCTCTCCTTCTTGATAATCTTGTTCAGTTACTTTATAGCCATTTTTTTCGGCCCACATCAAGTACATTCGCATAAGCATGTACGCCCAATCGCAACTTTCTGTTCCGCCTGCGCCTGCCGTAATTTGAACAACTGCGTTTAATGAATCTTGTTTGGTTTTGAGCATATTCTTCAATTCCAAATCTTCAACTTCTTTTAAACTTATATCAAATTGTTCCTGAAGTTCTTGTTCGGTAGCATCGCCATTTTGGAAAAACTCATATAATACTTCTAAGTCTTCGACAGTAGCGTTGGCTTTTTGCCAGCCATCTGTCCATACTTTTTTAGAATTAATTTCGGCAATGTGTTTCTCAGCTTTTTTCGGGTCATCCCAAAAATTTGGTTGCAAGGTGAGTTCTTGCTCAATGCGAATATCTTCTAGTCGGTTTTCAACGTCAAAGATACCTCCTCAGCGACGTTACTCTGTCCCTTAAATCCTGAATTTGTTCTTTAGTCATAGCACAAATATAACAAACTGTTTAGGTGTACACTATGTTCTTTTAGTAAGATTTATAAATTTTCAAACATAATGTTTAATTTTTTAGTTGCTTTGTATAGGTGTTTACAACTAAATTAAAAACCGCATTCTTATGTTTCCTACTATTAATTTTACAACCACTTCTGCTTATAAATATTTAGCAGATCATTTTATAGACATTAACGAAACCAACTTAAAGAGCTTATTTGCAGAAGATGATGAGCGTTTTAAGAAATTCTCCATTTTATTTGAAGATATTTTAGTAGATTTTTCTAAAAACAGAATTAACGATACCACATTAGCATTGCTTATTCAACTGGCCCGCGAATGCAAATTAGATGAGGCTATAAAAGCGATGTTTAATGGCGATAAAATTAATCAGACTGAAGGTAGACCTGTATTACATATCGCCCTGCGCAACCAAAGTAATAAAGCCATTTTGGTTGACGGGAAAGATGTAATGCCTGATGTAAATGCTGTTTTAGCCAAGATGCAAAAATTTAGCAATGCGATTATTTTTGAAGAATGGAAAGGATATACTGGCAAAGCAATTACAGATATTGTGAACATTGGAATTGGTGGTTCAGATTTAGGTCCGGTAATGGTGACCGAAGCATTAAAAGCGTATAAAACACGTTTAAATATGCATTTCGTTTCTAATATTGATGGAACTCATTTAGCAGAAACCTTAAAAAGTGTAAATCCTGAAACTACCTTATTTTTAGTGGCTTCAAAAACATTTACTACGCAAGAAACCATGACAAACGCACATAGTGCTAGAGAATGGTTTTTAAATAGTGGCGCTAAAACCGAAGATATTGCTAAACATTTTGCTGCTTTGAGTACAAATGCTAAAGATGTTGCAGCATTCGGAATTGATACGGAAAATATGTTCGAATTTTGGGATTGGGTTGGCGGTCGTTATTCGTTATGGAGCGCCATTGGACTTTCTATTTCGTTAGGTATAGGTTTTGATAATTTTAAACAATTATTAGCGGGTGCACATGCCAGCGATCAGCATTTTGAAAACACATCTTTTGAGCAAAACATTCCTGTAATTTTAGGTTTATTAGGTGTTTGGTATATCAATTTTTTCAATGCAGAAACGCATGCTATTTTACCTTATGACCAATACCTACATCGCTTTGCAGCCTATTTTCAACAAGGAGATATGGAAAGCAACGGCAAACATGTAGACCGTAATGGCAACGCTGTAGATTACGAAACTGGACCTGTAATTTGGGGAGAACCTGGAACAAATGGTCAGCATGCTTTTTATCAACTCATTCATCAAGGTACTCGATTAATTCCTTGTGATTTCATCGCCCCTGCACAAAGTTTAAATCCTTTAGGAGATCATCATAATATCTTATTATCTAATTTCTTTGCCCAAACTGAAGCTTTAATGAATGGCAAGAGTGAGGAAGAAGTGATCAAAGAATTGAAAAATTCTGGAAAATCAGAAAGTCAAATCAAAGAGCTAGCTCCTTTTAAAGTATTTGATGGGAATAGGCCTACTAATTCCATTTTATTAAAAAAAGTAACTCCATATAGCTTAGGAAGCTTAATTGCCTTATACGAACATAAGATATTTGTGCAAGGAGTAATTTGGAATATTTTCAGCTTTGACCAATGGGGAGTTGAATTGGGCAAACAGTTAGCGCAAAAAATACAACCAGAATTAAAAGACAATCAGCCAGTTAGCACACATGATTCTTCTACAAATGGGCTAATAAATTTATATAAAGATTGGAGATAAAATAGTTTATTGGTTCACTGGTTCATTGGGGCTAGTTCCAAGATTTTAATCGCCATTTAGTTGAAATAATCAATTAAATGGCGATTTTTCTTTATACGATAATTTTTATTCATAAATTTCTTAAGCATAGGCAACCTTTAAGAATTAACCGCCGTAACTACTTATAACTGAACAAATCTAGACTGAAATTATTTTGTTGACACCTGAACTAATTAATGGCTGTATAAAAAAAGATCGACGAAGTCAGAAAGAACTTTATCGGCTTTATTATGGGTATGCCATGAGGATTTGTTTGCGTTACTCGAAAAATAAAGATGAAGCTGTTGAAATGGTAAACGATGGTTTTATGAAGGTTTTTATGAATATCCATCGATATGATAAGGAGCGTTCTTTTAAAGCCTGGTTAAGTACAATCATGATCAATACATCAATTGATTATTACAGAAGCCGAATAAAAAAATTAGAAATGGAAGAACTAAACGATAAACATGAAGTGGAAGATAGTGAAAACATTCTCTCCCATTTACATTATAATGATCTCATTAAGTTAGTTCAAAAACTATCTTATGCTTACAGAACGGTTTTTAATTTATTCGCAATAGATGGCTATTCACATGAAGAAATTTCGAGTATGCTTTCGATCTCTGTGGGTACTTCAAAATCTAACTTATTTAAAGCTAGAGAAAATTTAAAAAAAATGATAGCTGAAGCACCTGAGCCCAGCAAACAAAAAATTAATTATTAAGAAATGAAAGAGTTGAATGATGAAGACTTTGATCAAGCCTTTAAAACTAGGATAACTGAAGAGTATCCTGAGTTTGAGGAAGAATCATGGTTGAAGATGGAGAAGAAGTTACGAAAAAGAGATCGATTGGTATTTTATAGAAATGCTAGCATCATATTACTTTTTCTTTCTTTTGGGTTGGGATTTTATTTAACTAATCGTAAAACTGAAATTAAAAACGATGCAATTGCTGTAAAAAACCATGAAACTAAAAAACCTGAAGATTTAGACAGCAAACCAGATCCAATAGCAAAAAATGAAACAGGAATTGCTAAAAATCAAAGTAATGCTATTGACGAAACGAGCAATTATGTGAAATATGCTAATCCTACAATACCATTACATTTCAAAAAAGAAAAAGAATCTACTCCATTAATTTCACAAAATGTAATTATTAAACCCGTTGATAGTTCTGCTATACAAAAAGATGTAGTAGCTGTAAATGCTAAAGATGTTTTTACTCCACTACAACCACTAACTAGCAAACAAGAAAACATAATTGCACAAACTGCTGCTACAGAGACCAAAACTCTAGAGGAGAATGCGAATAACACTAAAACTATAAGAGATATTAAAGTTAAACGTAAAATCCCTATTAGTCTAGCAATAAGCGTGGGACCAGATTTTAGTTCTACAAACGCTCTTGTTGGTGGCAAAAGCGGATTAGCTTTTGGAATTGGGGTTGGCGTAGGTTTAACAAAAAAATTGAGTGTACAAACTGGTATCATCTACGGCTCTAAAAATTATACTGCAAACAACTATAATTATACATTTAATAATCCTGCAGTAGCAGCCACTATTACACAAATTAATGCAGCTTGTAAGGTTTTAGAAATTCCATTAAGAGCATCTTACACTGTAGCAAATCATCAGAAAAATAGCATTGATCTTAACGCAGGTTTGTCTAGCTATTTGATGTTAAAAGAAGATTATGTTTTTAAATATACTGCGGCATCTGGCCGAAAAGATAGAATTACTGAAAAAACAAATGAGAATCAGCACTTTTTAAGTGTAATAGATTTATCCGCTACCTACAATATTAAATTAAATAAAAAATTAGGTTTTGGTATTGAACCTTATGTTAAAATTCCTTTAACAGGAATTGGAGAAGGAAATGTGCCTTTAAAATCTAGTGGTGTATCATTAAAACTACGTTATGATTTCAATAAAAAATAATAGTCTGATTTTGTTGTTGCTGCTTTATTTCGCATTCATAATTTCTGCGAGCGCACAAACTTACGTTGGTAAAAACGTTAAAACTAGCATTTTTTCATCTACTCCGGTAGAAGATATTAAAGCAGTTAGTAATGCAGGAACGGCAGTGTTGGTGGTACAAAATCAAGAATTAGCAATCCAAATTCCCATTAAAAGTTTAGAATTTGATAAGAAAATGATGCAGGAACATTTTAATGAAAACTACATGGAAAGCGAAAAATATCCTGCAGCTAAGTTTAAAGGAATAATTGAGCCAAAAGTAGATTGGAAAAAAGATGGTGAATATCCAGTTTTTGCCAAAGGTGTACTTACGGTTCATGGTGTAGATAAGTCTAGAACAATTGCTGGAAGAATTATCATTAAAAATGGAATTCCGACATTAAGTTCAACCTTCGAAGTAGTCTGTGCTGCACATGAAATTAAAATTCCTAGTATAGTTTTTACCAAAATTGCTGAGACTATAAAAGTAACCTTTCAAGGCACATTAAACCCTCTAAATAAGTAATTATGAATAAGCCTAAACTATTTATTTATTTGTTTCTAATCTTAATTGTCATCGCTTTAAGAGCGAGTGCGCAACAAGCAGATTCGCTACTTAATACCTTAGGTAGCACATCTAAGTTTAATAAAGTAGAAGCAACTTTTAAATCAACGCATGTTGTTTTATCGCATTCTACAGAAACACAAAAAAAGCATGATTTGGATCTTCGAATTCGCCATCATTTTGGAGATATTGGTGGACAATTTGGTAGTGCGCATACTTTATACGGTTTAGATGTTGCTACAGATCTATTTATTGGATTAGATTATGGCATTACTGATAAATTAACCATTGGGTTTGGAAGAAGTAAACATGATGAACTTTATGATTTATATGTAAAACAGAAATTGCTTCAACAAAAAAGCGATGGAGGTATGCCGATTAACCTCACCTTTCTAGCACAAATTGGTCTGGTGGCAAGAGAGCCGTTTGCGACAAATGAATTCGATAACTATTCTGATAGATTAACTTATCTTATTCAACCTATTTTTTCTCGGAAATTTTCATCGAGATTGTCGCTGCAAGCGATGCCTACCTTATTAATTCGTTCAGTAACAACAGGCCCAGATGATCCTAAAAATTTATTTTCACTTGGCTTCGCTGGAAGAATAAAGCTAACCAAACGTCTCTCCTTTGTAGCAGATTATACGCTTGTTAATGGTTTATCGAGGCCTAAAGATTTACCCATTGTATTTTATAACCCCCTCGGTGTAGGATTAGAAATTGAAACTGGTGGTCATATTTTCTCCCTCAATTTCATGAATTCAGAATATATTGTAGAAAATAATTATATCGGAAATACCAGAAAATCATGGACTGATGGTGGTGTACGTTTTGGGTTCACCATCTCTAGGAACTTCAGCTTATTCAAAAACAAGAATCCAGATACTAAATCAACCATTTACTAAAAAAGAAAATTATGGAACGTAATGAATTTATCAAATCCTTAGGGCTTGGTGTGGCCTTGATATGCACAGGAAGTTGCCTTTCTAGCTGCGGCGGAAGTAAATCAAATGACCCTAGTCCAACACCTGGAGGAGGTGGCGGAGGCGGCGGTGGTGGCACTGTTGGAACTAAAGTTAATGTAGACTTAAACTCACAATTAACGTCTGTAGGCTCTTTTGTTTCTACAGGAGGCGTGTTATTTGTTCGTCTTGCTGCTGGAAACTCAACTTCATCTTTTGTAGCCACACAAGCTGTTTGCCCTCACCAAGGGGGTACATTAAATTGGGTACAAGCCAGCAATCTTATTCAATGTAGTTTACATAGTTCTCAATATAGTTCATCAGGAGCGGTACTTGCACAACCTAACGATGGAGGCGCAACAACAGCATTAAAAGTTTATGCCACTTCTATTACCGGAACTGTGCTAACAGCTACTATATCATAGTTTTAAGGTTGGTCAGGGAGGGTTGCAATTTTCTCTCCTTGATCATTCTTATTGTCTAGTGTATTTATACTAATCACTTTTAGTTGTCGTTTTCAATTAAACTTTCACCTCATTATTTTGTTTAATTGATATATAGATTTATTGCTATGAAAACGATTAAAACAATAGCACTTGCAATTTTGGCATTTATTAGCTTTAAAGCTAGTGCACAAACAGATAAAGCAACAACTTTAAGAATTGTTGAAGAAAAAAATTACACCTTCGTTGCTACTTCAGCCATGCCTACAAATAGTGCAGCTATTAATGATGTATTGCGGAAAATGCCTGGCAACACTAGCGGAGGAAGTATTAACCTTAATGGAAGTTCCTATGATGTACGTATTACTAAAGATAGCATAGTTTCTTATTTGCCTTACTATGGAAGATCGTATTCGGCTTCTATGAATCCTGATGAAAATGGATATAAGTTTACAGCTAAAAAATTCACATATAATGCTACAAAAACTAAAAAAGGTGGTTGGGATGTAAGCATTAATACAAAAGATGTAAAAGACAATGTGAGCATGTCATTTGCAATAAGCACTAATGGTTATGCCACTTTAACCGTAATTAGCAACAATAAGCAGTCGATTATGTACAGTGGATATTTAAGAGAAAACAAAACTAAAGATTAACACTATTTCGTCGGAATTTCAACCAATTTTATCTCAAATATTTTTGGCCACTTTTTACCTGTTACAAACAGTCGCTTTCCTTTAGAATCCCAAGCAATGCCGTTTAGTACATTATTCCCTTTTTCATAATCAGTTTTAAAATAATCTAAAGGGAAAATACCAGTTAAATCTATTTTTCCTTCAACTGCGCCATTTTCTGGGTTAATGATTAAAATAGTATTGGTAGTATAAACATTCGAATAAATCTTACCATCTATAAACTCAAGTTCATTTAGCTTTTCAATTGGACCTTTATTGTCGTAAACATCTATTGATCCGATTTTATTGTACTTATTTGGATCTAAAAAGAAAATAGTATTAGAACCATCTGTATTCAATACTTTTTGGCCATCAAAAGCTAAACCCCAACCTTCTCTTCCTGTAGTGTAAGAAAATTCTGAAATCTTTCTCAATGTTGCCTTATCATATACAAAACCTGTTTTTTCCTGATAGGTAAGCTGGATAATTTTATCGCCTATTACCGTAATCCCTTCTGCGAAATATTTCTTATCTACAGGTGTAAATTGCAAAACTTTTCCGGTAGATGGTTCTACTTTACGTAGACTAGAATGCCCATAATCTCCAGCACTTTCATAAAAGAAACCATCGTGATATTCTAAACCCTCTACATAAGATGAGGTATCGTGTGGTAAAGTCTTAACTATTTTGTAAGTATATGTTATTGGAGCTTTAGCCGCTAAAATATTAATATTTGCAGTTAGCTCTTCAGGGTCTCCTTCACCGTAAATCTTAGCCGTTAACAAATGGCTACCCAATTTTAAACCTTCCGTTTTCAACTTGATGACTGTAGTGTCTGTTTTTGAAGCAACTTTTACAGTATCTATAACGTACACTACAGAATCTACTTTTTTCTCTTTACCAAATAGAATTTTAACTTCAAATTCACTTCCCGAAGAAACATTTTGCCCAACTTCTGGAGAAATAAAGCTTCGATAAGTCGATGAATTTTTACAAGCGCTTAAAAAAGTGACAATGATTGCAATAGATAATAAGTTTTTGATTTGACTAATCTTCTGGCCAGAATGCATCTTCAATATGTTTTATAGTGTGGTTATTTTGTTTATCAAAAAGAACAGAGATTATATCAAAACGTATTTCGTCTTGATGATTCATCAATTCTATATATTCATTTGCGGCTAATTCTAGTTGCTTTTGCTTGGCATTGCTTACAAAATCTTCGGGGAAACCAAAAGCTACTGAGCTCCGGGTTTTTACTTCTACAAAAATGATTTGTCTGTTTAAATATGCCACCAAATCTACTTCTGCTTTTCCATGAACCCAATTTACATCTAAAATCTCGTAGCCGATTTTTTCTAGATATTCTTTTGCAATGGTTTCTCCTTTAACACCTAAATCATTATGAGTTGCCATTATTTTACAATTACAGAACCTAGAAATCTAGAAATTTCCTTTTCTACATTTTTAATAAAAGCATAACGTTGCATCAAAATTTCTTGATTAGCAGCATCGCTTTCCATTTTTATTTCTTTTAATAAGTCTAATAAAATTCGATCTACTTTTCTCTTTTTAAGATGATATAATCCCCCTAAAATGGTTGCTTTTAGGTTTATGGTCTCATCACGAACGTATATATTATGTTTGTTATACCAATTTTCGCTTAACGTGTATGGCGAAGTAGAAAGTGTAATGGCTAAATCAGCAACTTCTCTATCCTCACTTTTTATAAACTGATTTGCAGTTGGTAATTGTCCATTTTCAATTTCAGTTCTATAATGGTCGATAATTTTTTTACAAAGTGCGTTTTCAAATGTAACATCTGTTAAATTTTGCATGATAAAAGAGCCAATGTACATGTTATCTATCTTATCCCAACTGACTAATTCATGTCCAAAAGCTAATAATAAACGTACAATTTCTTGTTCTTGCAGGTCGTCATTTGTTGTAGCAGTAGCCGTTACCTGAGGTTCATTATCCGCCATCAGATCTGCTGGTGGCATATCTTCATATTGAGCTGGTCTTGCTTGCGGAGATGATGCCTTTTTGAACTTCGCAGCTCGCATTGTGTTCAATTCACTTAACAAAACTCGCTCTTCAATGGCCAACAAACTACTGCACTCACGAATAAAAACTGATGCTTTAATATTATCGGGGATTTTAGCGATACTTTCTACAATATCTCTAATAATTCCAGCTCTTTTTATCGGATCATTACCAGCCTCTGCTAAAAGAATATTTGCCTTATACAGAATAAAATCTTGACGATTATTTTCTATATACGTTTTAAACTCACCCGCACCAACTTTGTGCATATAGGAATCAGGATCATCTCCAGCAGGGAAAGAAACCACTTTTACATTTAATCCTTCCTCCAAAATCATATCCAATCCACGTAAAGATGCTTTTATACCTGCTGCATCTCCATCATAAAGAATAGTTACATTTTGTGTAAAACGACCAATTAAACGTATTTGCTCAATTGTTAAAGACGTTCCTGAAGAGGCAACTACATTTTCTATATAAGCCTGATGCACAGAAAGTACATCTGCATAACCTTCTACCAAATAACAATTATCTAAATCTCTAATTGCTTTTTTAGCGTGAAAAAGCCCATACAGTACGTTTGATTTATGATATATTTCACTTTCTGGAGAATTTACATATTTCGGAACATTTTTATCAGTTTTTAACGTTCGTCCGCCAAAACCTATTACCCTACCTGTAAAATTGTGGATGGGGAACATTACTCTTCCTCTAAACCTATCGTACAATTTACCTTTATCATTTCTGATAGATAAACCTGTTTTTTCTAAGTATTCTTCTGCATGTTTATTTTTAACAGCATCTTGAGTTAGTGCATCCCAAACATCTGGCGAATAGCCTAGGTTAAACTTCTTGATGATATCTTCTCTAAAGCCACGCTCTTTAAAATAACTTAATCCAATTGCCTTACCTTCTGAATTATTCCATAATTGATCTTCAAAAAAAGTAGCCGCAAATTGCGAGACAATGTATAAGCTTTCTTTCGCGTTTTGGGCCTCCAGGTCTTGTACAGTTTCAACGGTTTCTTCAACCTCGATGTTGTATTTTTGAGCTAAAAACTTAAGTGCTTCTGGATAGGAGTATTTCTCATGCTCCATAATAAAGCGAACGGAGTCTCCGCCTTTACCACAACCAAAGCATTTATAAATTCCTTTGGTTACCGAAACATGAAATGATGGTGTTTTTTCCCCATGAAAAGGGCAATTACCAATTAAACTTGTCCCACGTTTTTTTAAATGTACAAAATCGCCTACTACCTCTTCTATTCTGGCAGTATCCATTATTTTGTCTATCGTTTCGCGGTTTATCATAGTAGTTATGGGTTACAAGTGCGTGCTAAGGGCATGAAACAGACTTGTAATCATACCCTATAACTTGTAACATTATTTTATAAAAGGCAACATGGTATCGGCAACTAATTGATTACCTACATCATTTAAGTGTACTTTATCGACAGTTAAAACGCCCTTTTCTATATCGGCAGTATTGTTCTTTTCTTCGTATGCTGTAAAAGCTTTTCTTAAATCGCAAAGTGGAATATTATTTTTTGCAGCTAATTCTCTAATGCCAGCAGCATATTTATTTAAATCCGCATCCACTTCGTTTGCATCGTTTTTCTTTTCGCCAATAACTGAAGGTGTGCACATTACAATCTTACTTCCGTTCGCTTGAATTTTATTAATTAGGGCTTGATAGAACTTTAAATATTTATCATAATCGGTTCCTGTATGCGCTCCTAACTTATGCCAAACATCATTTATACCTACATATATAATAACCAAATCAGGCTTTTTATTTAGCACATCATCTTCCAATCTTAAGTAAAGATCATAAACTTTATTTCCACCAATACCAGCTCCAATTAACTCATATTGATTTGGATCTAGAGTCTTTTTTAATAAGTTGATATAACCATTACCTTGAACTCCTGCTTGTGTAATTGAATCGCCAAAGAAAATTACTTTTTTAGGTTTAGCTTTCATCGCCATTGATAAAAATAAAATAGCAATTAGTGCTACTGTACTTGCTGATTTAATGTATTTATTCATTGTCTTATTTGATTATTTTAAAATCTAAATCTTGAAAATCAAAGCTAAAATCTGTTAGTGGAGAAATTGCTTCTAATTTAAATCCATCCGCCGTTGCATTATTGTTCAAACTAAAGTTTACAAAAGCATCTGCATCTAAACTCCTATCGTACCATTTTACTATAAACGTATTGCCTTTATAATAAGTCATATCGCCTCTTAATTTTGGTGAATTTTTTGCTTGAAAATGCATTTTGCCATTTACTTCGCTAATGGTCACTTCTCCAAACCATGCATCTTTAAATGTACCCAAGTAATTTTTAATCTCAGGTTTTGCATTATTAGCTTTTTGTGCTGTCGCTATATCTGCCCAAATTTTATCGACAATTTCCTTTGCTTCTTTCTCGTTTCTTAATCTATTATCATTATACGTTTTAATTCTATTCATGCCTTTAATATCTAAGTAACCATCTTTTATAGAGTTGGTTATAGAATTAAATGCAGCACCAGATTGCTGATTAGTCAAAACGATAATCCCTAATTTAAGTTCTGGTAAAATAGTAACCTGAGTAACTATTCCGGATAAACCGCCAGTATGTGTTGCTTGAAATTTTCCATTTACCGAGCTCAAAAACCAGCCTAATCCATAGCTACTAAAACTACTCGGGTTACCACCAGCAATAATCGTTTGTGGCGTCCAAAGTTCTCGAGCTACCGCAGGACTAAATAATTTTTTATCTAAGTTATCGCCGTATTTACCTCCATTAATCATCGCAATAACCCATTTACTCATATCAGTTACACTTGAATAAATTCCGCCAGCAGCATTAGCTATTTCACCAAAACTTAACCCAACTGGTAATAATTTGTCTTCATAAGGTGCATGACCATCAATTACATTAGATTTATCTTTTAAGCGATACCACGATGCTGCAGTTTTTGACATGCCCAAAGGTTTTATAATTCTGCTTTCTATAAAATCTTCATAGGTCATTCCAGAAACTCTTGCCACAACATCACCAGCTACGATATACATTAAATTATCATAATCGTATTTTGTGCGGAAAGAAGAAACAGGCTTCAAGTAGCGAAGATTATGAATCAATTGTTTTTTATCTACTGTTGATGAATCTGGCCAAATCATTAAATCGCCTGCACCTAAACCCAAACCACTACGGTGCGTTAACAAATCTCTTACTGTAAATTCGCTGGTTACGTAAGGGTCGTACATTTTAAATTCAGGGATAACATCTATTACCTTCGTATCCCATGTTAATTTTTTCTCATCAATCAACATACCTAAAGCCGCAGCTGTAAATGCTTTAGTGTTTGATGCCACTCCAAAAAGCGTGTTTTCATCAACTTTTAAATTTGTTTTGATCGAACGAACACCGTAACCTTTAGCATGAATAACTTTTCCATCTTTAATAACAGCAACTGCAATTCCAGGTACATTGAATGTACTTAGCGTTTTTTCAGCTACGCTATCTATTTGCTTGGAGGTTAAGATTTGAGCATGTAAGCTACTAGTTGAAAATAGCGCAATGGCTAATAACAACTTTGTTTTAGTGCGATAAAGTGATTGCATAAATGAGGGTTTTGAGAGTTAAAGATAATTAAATTGTTAGAACTGTAATTAGCATTTTAACAATCCAATATTTAAGTACCTCGTTTATTTGCCTCTGGCTAATTTATAATCTTTGTGCACAACTAAGAAACTAGCTCTTTCTTCTTTCTTAAAAGGATAATCCCAGTTACCTTGATAGGTAATTTTGGTAGGCAGTTTAACTTCATCAAAATAGCTCATTTCGATATTCATTTGCACATCGAAATCAAACAACATATTACTGTATTTCATGTCGACATAACGACCCAATATCTCGAAATTTCTTTTATCAAAAATGGTTACCAATTCTTTAATCATTAAGCCATCTTTTGTCCAGCTACTTAAATCTGGTTTTACAGAAATTTTAAATCGGTATACAGGAATTGAATCTAAATAAGTGCCGCTATAAAAAGTATAATCATAATACTGACGCATATTGGCAGTAAATATTTGAGTTTTACTTCCTATAAATGGCAATCCCTTAATTGGTCGACCAGGATTGAAAATTAATGTTTTTAATTTATCCTTATAACTTTCATTCGAGCCACCTTTACCATCACTACTAGGTGCATTCGGTACAAAATCTGTGTTGTAGGCATTCATGAAAATGTAATCAAACATTTCTACCGTATACAATTGGTATTTACCATTCTTCTTGTAAATCTTACCGTTATCTTCCTTTACCAAATATTCCATTTTGTAAGGGCCATCGTTATTATGCCTGATTTTCCGATATACCTTCCCATCAACTTTGTTATTTTTATCATAAGTGTAAATTCTATTTTCGGCTATGAAAGTATACTTTTTCATATTGCGAAATGCCTGATAAAAACTAGTATCGTTGATAATTGCATTGATAAATCGTTCTACATTTAAACGCTGCGCTTTAATTACTACTACAGAATCTAATTGAATAGTTTTGATGGTATCTGGATTAAAACGCGGAATTTCTTGACTATTAGCTTTTAAAAAGAGAATAGATAAGGCTAATAATAGAACTATTTTTTTCATAGTGAGTTAAATACAAAAATCTTGCCCCTTTAATAAATTATTAAAATTGCAAGTCCTTAATTAATTTCCAAGCTGTTTTAGCGCAATATAGGCCATTAATCCTGTTGAAGTTTTTAAAGCATCTTCATCAATGTCAAAGTTTGGCGTATGAACTGAATAAGTAGTTCCCTTTTCGGCATTACCTGTTCCTAAACGATAAAAACATGCGTCAGTCACTTGCGAATAATAGGCAAAATCTTCTGCTGCCATCCAAATATCCAAATCGATAACGTTTTCTTTGCCTAAATAATCTTCAGCAAAAGTACGAGCATTATCGGTTAGCTTTTCTTCGTTAATTAAAAAAGGATATCCACGCATGATTGTAAATTCACAACTTCCACCCATGCTTTCTGCAATGCCTTCTGCCATTTTCTTCATCAGCTTATGCGCTTCATTTCTCCAATCTTCGTTTAGCGTTCTAAAGGTTCCTTCTAATTTTACCTCATTAGGAATGATGTTAGTTGCGCCATTCGCATTTACTTTACCAAAAGAAAGTACTGAAGGTAAACGAGGGTCTGCATTACGACTAACTATTTGCTGTAATGCTACGATGATGTGAGCCGTAATTAAAACTGGATCTATATTTTGATGTGGTTGTGCACCATGACCACCTTTTCCATGAACAGTTACATACAATTCATCTGTTGATGCCATGTAAATACCAGAACGGAAACCAACTTTGCCAGTTTCGATTAGTGGCATAACGTGTTGGCCAACTATCGCTTGAGGCTTTGGATTTTCGAGCACTCCTTCCTTTATCATGATGCTTGCACCACCTGGCAAAACTTCTTCTGCTGGCTGAAAAACTAGTTTTATCGTACCTGCAAACTCATCTTTCAATTGATTTAAAATATAGGCCGTACCTAAAAGTGAGGAGCTATGTACATCATGTCCGCATGCATGCATTACACCTTGATTTTTAGAACGATAAGGCTTATCATTTGCTTCATGAATAGGTAAAGCATCCATATCAGCACGCAAGGCGATGATATTGTCTGACGGAATTTTGCCTTTGATTAAACCAACAACTCCCGTATTTGCCATATCGGTAAATTCAATGCCCCATTTGGTTAACTTTTCTTTGATAAACAAAGAAGTTTGAAATTCTTTAAAAGAGAGTTCTGGATTTGCATGAATATGATGGCGATAACCAACAACGTCGTTATATATTTTAGCGGATAGTTCTTGTATCTTCTGTTTCATAGATCTGTTTGCTAGGCTATTTATTTACATCATCTAGTTCTGGTGCATTTATTTTTTCTCTGAAAATAAATAGTGTGGGAAAATTTGGTCTCAACTCATTTAATAAACGTTGGGCATCCATTCGAGTTCTAAAATCGCCTACGCGTAAATAATAATTAGGTTCTTTATACGTAATGTATGTTCTGTGTTGAGGAAAAAGTGCTTTAAATTTACTTTGTTCATTAAATGCTTCTCGCCGATCAGAACCGTAAAAAACTTGTACTCTGTAACCCATATCAGACACTATTGCCTTGCTTGTAGGATTAGTAGTTGTTGGTTTTGCTCTATTTAACTCGATCCGTTTTGCAATTAGGCTATCTATTAAAGGATCTTTAACAACCGTAACTTCGCCTTTAGTCTGAGCAAAAGAAGACTGAATGCACAGTAGAAAAATAATAGATAGATAAATTTTCATCATAGTTATTAAGATAGATTGCTTTGTCAATCTTCTTAGAATGACGAGCAGGTAGTATAAAAAGAATGCCGAACTTTTTACAAAATTCGGCATTCTTATCTGGTATTACAAATTATCCGTTTACACCATGGCAGTTTTTATATTTTTTGCCACTACCACAAGGACAAGGCTCATTTCTACCAACTGTAGCTTCCTTACGAATTGGTTGTTGTGGAACTGACTCACGAGTATCGCCAAATTCAACACCTGGTTGTTCTGAGCCATATTCTTGTTTAGTGGTTTGTAATTTTGGTTGTTTTTTAGCTGCTGGAGCTTCTCTAACATCATCAACCTCTTGTTGAACTGGAATACCACCCTTATATAAGAAACTTACAACTTCTTTATTTACCACATTTAACATGCTTTTGAACAAGTTGAAGGCTTCCATTTTATAAATAATTAATGGATCTTTTTGCTCATAGACAGCATTTTGTACAGACTGTTTTAACTCATCCATTTCACGTAAATGCTCTTTCCAACTATCATCAATTAAAGCAAGAATAATGGTTTTTTCGAATGCTTTTGTTACTTCACGACCGTTGTTATCAATTGCTTTTTGCAAGTTAACAGGAACTTGTATATGTCTAATTCCATCTGTAAATGGCACCACAACTTGTTCAATTTGTTGTCCTCGCTCTGCATAAACTTGTTTTAACACTTGCATAGACTGATTGATAATTCCTTCAGATTTACGAGCATAAAAAGCAGTAACCTCTTCGAATAATGTATCCGTTAAAGCATGGATATTTTTCGAATTAAAATCTTGTTCTGAAATTGCAGTATCTGCTGAGAAATTTTTAATTACTTCTAATCTAAAACCTTCGTAATTACCTTCCTCTTTGTATTCTGTTACAATATCTTCAGCAACATCAAACACCATGTTGTTCATATCTACATCTAAGCGATCGCCAAATAAAGCATTGCGACGTTTAGCGTAAATAACTGTACGTTGTGAGTTCATTACATCATCATATTCTAACAAACGTTTACGAACGCCGAAGTTATTTTCTTCTACTTTTTTCTGAGCTCGCTCGATCGAATTGGTAATCATTGAATGTTGAATTACTTCTCCATCCTCAATTCCCATTTTCACCATGATATTAGAAATACGCTCCGAACCAAATAAACGCATTAAGTTATCTTCTAATGATACGAAGAATTGCGAAGTTCCTGGATCTCCCTGACGACCAGCACGACCACGTAACTGTCTATCAACACGACGAGATTCATGACGTTCTGTACCTACAATTGCTAAACCTCCAGCTTCTTTAACGCCTGGGCCCAATTTAATATCTGTACCACGACCAGCCATGTTTGTTGCAATAGTAACCGTTCCAGCCTGACCAGCTTCTGCAACAATATCTGCTTCTTTTTGGTGCATTTTGGCATTTAACACATTGTGTTTTATTCCGCGAAGCTTAAGCATACGACTTAATAATTCAGAAATCTCAACTGATGTTGTACCTACCAATACAGGGCGACCAGCTTCAGTTAATTTTACGATTTCTTCTGCAACTGCATTATATTTTTCACGAATAGTACGGTACACATAATCCTGCTCATCTTTACGAGCCATTACGCGGTTGGTAGGAATTTCTACCACATCTAATTTATAAATTGACCAAAACTCGCCAGCTTCTGTAGTTGCTGTACCCGTCATACCGCACAATTTGTGGTACATACGGAAGAAGTTTTGCAAGGTTACTGTTGCGTAAGTTTGTGAAGCATCTTCTACTTTAACATTCTCTTTAGCCTCAATTGCTTGATGCAAACCATCAGAGTAACGGCGACCATCCATAATACGACCAGTCTGCTCATCTACAATTTTAATTTTACCTTCATCGATGATATACTCTACATCAATTTCAAATAAAGTATAAGCTTTTAACAACTGATTTACTGAATGAATACGCTCTGCTTTTACAGAATAATCACGCATCAAGGCATCTTTTTGAGCAATTTTTTGTTCACTAGTTAAATCAGATTTTTCGATCTCAGCAATTGCTGTACCTACATCTGGTAAAACGAAAAAGTTAGGGTCTTCACCTTGTTGAGTAATTAACTCAATACCTTTTTCTGTTAATTCAACTTGGTTATTTTTCTCATCAATATAGAAGAACAGCTCCGAATCTACCTTAGGCATATTCTTAGACTGATCAGCCATATAATGATTTTCAGTTTTCAATAAAGTTTGTCTAACACTTCCTTCACTTAAAAACTTAATTAAGGCTTTACTTTTTGGCAAACCACGGTGAGCACGTAATAATGCTAAACCACCTTCACCCTCTTCAGTTCCTACTTTGCCCTCATTAATTAATTTTTTTGCTTCATTTAATGCTGATGAAACATACGTTTTTTGTGCATTTACCAAACGCTCGATACGTGGTTTTAACTCGTGGAATTCGTGTTGATCTCCAAAAGGAACTGGGCCTGAAATAATTAATGGTGTACGAGCATCATCAATTAATACTGAATCGACCTCATCTACCATGGCAAAGTGCAATTTGCGCTGCACCAATTGATCTGGCGTTTGAGACATGTTATCACGTAAATAATCGAAACCAAATTCGTTGTTTGTTCCGTAAGTGATATCTGCTAAATAAGCATTTCTACGTTCTTGTGAGTTTGGCTCGTGCTTATCTATACAATCTACAGTTAGACCGTGGAACTCAAATAATGGTCCGTTCCATTCACTATCACGACGAGCTAAATAATCATTCACTGTTACAATGTGAACACCTTGTCCAGCTAATGCATTTAAATAGGCAGGCAATGTACTTACCAAGGTTTTACCCTCACCAGTTGCCATCTCGGCGATTTTGCCACTATTTAAAACCATACCACCTATCAACTGTACATCGTAGTGAACCATATTCCAAACTACTTCCGTTCCAGATGCATCCCATTTGTTAGCCCAATAAGCTTTATCGCCAACAATTTTCACATTGCTTTTGCGAGCTGCATAATCTCTATCAAATTGAGTTGCGGTAACTTCTAATTGTTCGTTTTCGCTTAAACGGCGAGAAGTATCTTTTACCACTGCGAAAGCAGATGGCATAATTTGCAACAACACTTTTTCTAATTCTACATCGCGTTCCTTAACAAGTGCATCCACCTCATCGTATAGAGCGGTTTTTTCATGTAATGCTAAATCTTGTGATTCTGCTTTAAGCTTAGTATCTGCAATTTTCGCATCTATATCGGCTAATGCATCAGCTATAGTTGCTTTAAACTCAACAGTTTTATGGCGTAATTCGTCGTTACTTAAAGACGAAAGTTTTGCGTATTCTTCATTAATTTGTTGTACTAAAGGCTGTAATGCTTTAATATCTCTTTCTGATTTGCTCCCAAATATCTTGGCTAAAAATCCTAACATGTTTTATGATTGTGTTTTATATTATTCTAAATTATTCGATTTGCAACAACCAAGCCATTGCTTAAATTAAGTCAACTTGGCAGTTGAGGCATATAAATTCCTTCCCTAATCTGATGAGATTGGGAGATATAGTAAAGAGGAATTAACTAGGGGCTATTGTTTTTAGGCTTTTTCCTTATCGTTAAATCGGCAACGATGTGATTATAGTTAACGCGTTTAGCAACTTTAATTTCTGGTAATAAACCAATTAAAGTTAATTCACTATAAGATAATAAGAATGGATTTCTATGATCATTAAGCTGATTAACATCAGAATTAACAACTTGAGAATCATTTTGAGTTTTGTTACAATACCTTTCGGTTAATAGTTTTAACCTCCCTACATCTTCCGCTTTTGCGAGATGAGTAAGGCTAAAAAATACGAGTGATATGGCAACAACGTGTTTCATCTATAGATTCTATTGTTTTTAATTGTTAGATGGAGTACGCCATGTATTAATGCATTCTATTTGGCACATGGCTAGTTCATTCTTGCGGCAAATCTAATTTTAATCTTTTACATACAGAAATCTAATTAGTTAATTGCAAGTATTTAGGAATTAGCCGATTTATTTACTGCGCTTTTAATCCAAAGCAATATCTTTGCTCTCATGAATATTTTATTATTAGGTTCTGGCGGAAGAGAATGTGCTTTCGCCTGGAAAATCAGCCAATCTGCTCACTGCTCAAAACTATTTATTGCTCCTGGTAATGCTGGCACTGGTGCTTACGGTAAAAATGTAACACTAAACCCAAATGATTTTGAGGCTGTAAAAACTTTTGCTCTAAATGAAAATATTAGTCTTTTAGTAGTTGGACCAGAAGAGCCTTTGGTAAATGGTATTCATGATTTTTTTACGAATGATGAACAATTAGCTCATATCCCTGTTATCGGACCAAAAAAAGAAGGAGCAATTTTAGAAGGGAGTAAAGATTTTTCTAAGCAATTTATGGAACGTCATGGTATTCCTACTGCAGCTTCTAAATCTTTTACAAATGAAACCTTGGCAGATGGATTAGCATATTTACAAAACCATGCTACACCAATTGTATTAAAGGCTGATGGTTTAGCTGCCGGAAAGGGAGTTTTAATTTTAGATAATGTTGCAGAAGCGCAAGAAGAATTAAAATTAATGCTAGGCGGAAAGTTCGGTAACGCTGGTAGTACTGTTGTAATTGAAGAATTTCTAACAGGTATTGAACTTTCAGTTTTTGTGTTGACTGACGGAAGAAACTATGTGATTTTGCCAGAAGCGAAAGACTACAAAAGAATTGGACAAGGTGACACAGGATTAAATACTGGTGGAATGGGTTCAGTTTCTCCAGTCCCATTTGCTGATGAGGCATTTATGACTCAAGTAAAGGAAGAAATTATTCAGCCAACAATTGATGGTTTATTAAAAGACAACATTGATTATACTGGTTTTATTTTCTTCGGATTGATTAAAGTTGGCAATAAACCTTACGTAATTGAATACAATTGTCGCATGGGTGACCCAGAAACAGAAAGTGTTATTCCTAGGATAGAAAGCGATTTAGTTGAATTATTTATCGCATGTGCGGATAAGAAATTAGCTGATTACCAATTGAACATCAGCGAGAAAAGTGCAGCAACTATTATGATTGTTGCAGGTGGTTATCCTGGTGAATACGAAAAAGGGAAAACAATTTCTGGAATTGAAAACCTGCGTGATTCTTTAGCTTTCCACGCCGGCACTACTTTAGAAGGTGGTAATGTTAAAACAAATGGCGGTAGAGTGATTGCCATTACGAGTTTACAAGATGATCAGTTTAATGCATTACAACGAGCTACTGCAGATGCTGGCCGTATATATTTTGATGGTAAATATTTTAGAGAAGATATAGGATTTGATTTAATGTAGAGCAAATCCTAATAACAAGAAAGGCTTCGAATATCTCGAAGCCTTTCTTGTTTATTTAATCATTTATCTATTTTGATTTAGTGCCTAAAAGCTCTTCTAGTTTTTTCTGTAAAGCTTCACCAGTAATGTTTCTAGCAACAATTTTTCCAGTCGGATCTACCATAAAATTAAATGGAATAGCGCTTATACCATAGCTTTTAGAAACTTCATTATCCCACCATTTCAAATCTGAAACATGAGTCCAAGTTAGGCCGTCATCAGCAATTGCTTTTAACCAAGCATCTTTTTTTCCTGGCTGATCTAAAGAAACACCTAACACAGTAAAGTTCTTGTCTTTCCATTTGTTAAATGCCGCAACTACATTAGGATTTTCTTGTCTACATGGTCCGCACCAAGAAGCCCAAAAATCTACTAAAACATATTTACCTTTAAAATCAGATAACTTAACTGGTTTACCATTTGGATCGTTTTGTGTAAAATCAGTTACCATTCCAATCTGAGTTTTCTTAGCTCCATCAATTACCATCTGAATATCTTTACCAAATTTAGTCGCTCTAATTGCTGGCGAATATTTTAAAAATTCTGGCTCAACAACCTTTGGATCAATATCATATCCCATTGAACTTCTAAAGGCAACTAAACCTATGTATGAATCTAGGTTTTCAGATGCAAATTTCTTAGTCAATGGATCTCTCTCTTTATTTGCAGCATTGTACTTGTCCATAAAAGGTTTCATGAACACTGTATCTTTTTTCTGCTCAGTGGTATATCCGTTGTACTCTTTCATTAAAACAGCTACATCAGCATCCATTTGTTTAAATAAACCTCTAAACCTAGCATAGTCATCGTTTACCTTTGATCCAGTTATTTTAGCATATTTAATTGAATCCGTCGCGTTAACATTAATTGTAGTTTTTTCTAAATAAAGAGAAATCACATCAGATGGAACTCTTTTTTTAGGATCAACTGGTGTAGCATCATGTTTAACTCGTATAGATGCCGAGGTCGGGCCATCTATCGTGCCTTTAAATTCGAAAGCTCCATTTACTAACGTTGCAGAATCTGTGATGCTGTTTGAGCCAACACGATAAACCAAAAATGCTTTGGCTGGTTGATTTAAGTTACCAACTTTACCTTTTACAGTAAAATCTTGCGCCATTAAGCCTAGTGGCAATAGGCAAAAGGCAGATAAAATTATTTTTTTCATTATCAATAGGTTTTAGGGGGGTGATTTATCAAAAATAGTAAACGATTTTTTTTAAAGCGAATTCTATTTGTAAAATTATCCTAGCTTTTGGTAGGTTCTCCACCATAAATCTGGCATTTCACCATTTACAGCAGTATTGTAATCTTCGTAACGGCATGGCACAAGGTGATATCTTTCATTTTTAGAAATTCCAGTTGGATATGGCACCTGCATCCACCAACGATCTGAGCGTTTACTCTTAACAAAATTCATTTCACCAGAGCCATCTTTCAAACTTGTTCGGTAAATAATATATTGAGATTTTGGCGTTAAAGGAAAATCTTGTTTTCGATTGTAAAATCCATCTACAAAATACCAAACCATTTGGGCTAAAAGCATTGCTGTTTGACCATTGCGATCATACGCTGGGTTAAACTCGTAAAAACCGATTGAAGTTAATTTATCATTCATCCCCGCATAACGTGTAATTCTGCAAATATCTTCACCATAAAAACCATTCGGACCAGCATTTATATTTGCTCCAGCATCTGCAGAACGGACAGCTCCAATATCAAAACTCATCATGTTCGCATTACGGATAATTGGTTCCGTCAATGAAATATCCGATAAAAATTCTCCTAAGCGATGTACATCAAAATACAACTTATCCATTACTTTTAAGCTATCCTGATTTACAAAATATGTTTGATAACCAACATTGCTAAAGTTGAATAAATAATTAGGTTGGTGTAAAAATATTTTACTCAAATACGAATTAGAACCAGTTGCAATTCCTTCATGCTCGTCTTCATCTAAATCAAATTTAGAATCGACAACCACTAAATCTACCTTTTGCTCTAAACTTTCATATGCCATGTATTGAGCATACGTAATATCCTGACCTCCGCCAATAATTACAGGTAAAACATTCAATTTTATCAGCTCAGCTACTACGGTCTTTACTGCGAAATAAGTATCCGATATTTCTTTACCTGCAATAATATTTCCTAAATCGATTATTTTACTCGTAAAAGCACCTTCGTTTAAGGCATAAAATTGAGATCTAAAATGATCTGCACCTAAGGCACAGCCATTATTATTTACCGCTCCTCTATCATCTTTCACTCCAAAAATGGCAATATCATAGGTGTTTTCTTCCAAATCAGGAAAACGATCGGTATAAAAATTAGCCTTTAATCCCAGCTGACTAGTTAAAAATCCCTGTTTAGGGCTAAACTTATCGGGGTTAATAGGCGAAAAAAAATCTGATAAAGACATAAAAGCGATATAAATGTTTGGCATCAAATATCTATTTTTGGGCGCATATATTAATGAGCTATCTAAAAAAAATGATATGATACTGGTAACTGGCGCTACAGGGTTTTTAGGAGCAGAATTAATTACACAGCTAACGGCTCAAAATTTAAATGTCCGAGCACTAAAAAGAACTACCTCAATTATTCCAGATTCTTTAAAAGAAAATAAATTGATAGAGTGGTTTGTAGCTGATATCAACGAGACAGAAAGTTTAGCAGATGCTTTTGAAAACGTTACTCAAGTTTATCACTGCGCTGCTTTTATATCTTTCGACCCTAAGGATAAAGCTAAATTGCTAAAAATTAATATTGAGGGAACTTCAAATATTGTAAATCTTTGTGCTGAGCATCAAGCTCGATTGGTACATGTAAGTTCTATCGCGGCTTTGGGAAATGCAAAAAAAGGTGATCAAGTTACCGAGAAAGATTTTTGGGAATACGATTCGAAAGTTCATGCCTATGCTATTTCTAAATACGAAGGTGAAATGGAAGTTTGGCGTGGCATAGCCGAAGGATTAGATGCCGTTATTGTGAATCCGGCGGTAATTATTGGTAAAAATGCTGGTTTTGAAGGTAGTGGTGCAATTTTTAAATTGGTAAAAGATGGCTTAAAATTTTACACTGATGGTGCAACAGGAATTGTTGATGTAGCAGATGTTGCAAAAGCAATGATACTTTTAATGCAGAGCGAAATTACCGCCGAACGATATACCTTATCTGCTGATAATTTAAATTACAAAGATTTTTTTGCAGAAATTGCTAAAGGATTTGGAATTAAACCTCCAAAAATTGAAGCAAAACCTTGGATGCTCGGCATTGCTTGGAGAGCGGCAAAACTAGCTGCACTATTTACGCAAAAAGCACCAGCCTTAACGCGAGATGCGGCTAGAAGTAGCTTTAATTTAAGTTATTACAGCAATGACAAAGTTAAAAAAGCGATTAATATTAATTTTAAACCTTTAAAAGAGAGCATTCTGGAAGTTTGCCAAGCTTTGAAATAATTTTAGATGAAACAGCAGAATTTTTACATTATTGATTTTGATAGCACTTTTACCCAAGTAGAAGCATTAGATGAACTGGCCCGTATTTCGTTAAACAAACATCCAGATAAGGAAGCGATTTTTAAGAAAATTGAAGATTATACCAATTTAGCTATGGAAGGTAAACTTTCTTTCTCTGAAAGTTTAGCAAAACGTGTTCAATTGTTAGAAGCTAACGAAGATCATTTAAAGCAATTAATTACACGGTTGAAAAAGAAAGTTTCGGCTTCGTTTTCTCGTAATGCTGCGTTTTTCAAAAAACATGCAGATGAAGTTTTAATTGTTTCTGGCGGATTTAAAGAATTTATCACACCCGTTGTAAGTCAATATCACATTAAGAAAGAAAATATCTATGCCAACACTTTTGTAACCACAGGTGATGGAAAGATTATAGATTACGACCATGCAAATCCATTAAGTGAAGAAGGTGGAAAAGTCAAGCTAATGCGCCAAATGGATTTAAAGGGAGATTTGTATGGAATAGGTGATGGGTATTCGGATTTTCAACTTAGAGAAAGTGGATTAATTAAAAAGTTTTTTGCCTTTACTGAAAATATTGCTCGAGAAAGTATTGTTTCAAAAGCCGATCACGTTACTCCTAGCTTTGATGAGTTTTTGTATGTAAATAATTTGCCAAGGGCGATCTCCTACCCTAAAAACAGAATTTTGTGCTTGGTCATTGGTAATGTTCCGACTGAAAGTATTGCGCTACTTAAAAAAGATGGCTTTTCTATTCGACATAAATCTTCTTTTGAAGAAAAATATGTTGCTGATGTTGGGATGATCTTATTAGCTGATGGTGAAAAAATAGAAAATGATAAATTAGAACGAGCTGTTAAACTTAAAACCGTTGGTTATTTAGGGAGCGCCAAAAATAAATTCTCTTTTCAAACTTGCACCGATATGGGGATTGTAGTTTTTGATGATCCAAAAAGTAATCCAAGAAGCGCTTCCTTTATTCCAAAACGTGTAATAGATTTTATGAATAAGGGAACAACTTACATGAGCACTAATTTTCCCAATTTGCAATTACCAGCTATTGATAAATCACATCGCTTAATTCACATTCACAAAAATGTTCCTGGTATTATGGCGCAGATTAACACTATTTTTGCAAAGCATAATATCAACATTGTTGGACAATTTTTAATGACAAACTCCACTTTGGGATATGCCATAACAGATATCAATGCCGAATACGATAAACAATTATTCAAATCTTTAAAAAAGATAGATCATACCATTAAATTTAGAGTGTTGTATTAGGATATATCTACTTTGACAATCTTTTTCTTAGATTGTCAAAGTTTGAAGCATTTTGCTGCATTAGTTAATAAAACTTTGTCAATCTGTGAAAGATTGACAATTAAGCAAACCAATTTTTCAATATGGCTAAAGAAGAACATTATTATACCAGGTTTGAAGAAGGTCGATTTTATCACATCTACAATCGTACAATTGATAAAAAACCAATGTTTTTTAATGATGGGAATAAGGAATTCTTCTTACAAAAATTACGACTTTATCTTTCAGATGTTGCCGATGTCTATGCTTATTGTTTATTAGATAATCATTTTCATCTTTTAATTAGGGTTAATGAAAATTTGAGTAAGTATAGATTTATAAATAAAATTGATGATGCAACTGATGTTCATTCTATAGTAAGCAAACAGTTTCGAGTGTTTTTTCAGAGTTATGCCCTAGCTTTTAACAAACAGCAAAATAGATCTGGCACACTTTTTCAAACTCCTTTTAAAAGAGCATTGGTAAATGACGATAACTATTTAGCACATTTAATTTATTATATCCACTGCAATCCACAGAAGCATAATCTTATTAATGATTTTAAAGACTGGAAATGGAGCTCGTATAAAGGGATAATTAGCAACAAACCTACCCGATTAATGAAAACCGAAGTAATTAAGTGGTTTGGAAATGAACAAGAATATCTAAACTTTCACAACGTAGGAAAACATTTATTAAATTATAATTTTATAATTGATGATTTTTAATTAGAACTTTGTCAATCTTCAGTAGATTGATAAAGTAATAACTGTGCACATGGATTTTAAAACTTGGAAATCAACTTCTTTCATTAGTCTAATTATATCTAGACCAAGTTAATTGATTAGTTAAATTACATTGATATTTCTTTTTTTAGATTGTCAATATTTGAATCATAAGTAAACTATATCAATAAACTTTGTCAATCTGTAAAAGATTGGCAAAGTACCAAATTTAACTACCATGGATTTTACACCAGAAATAAAAGACAAAATAAACAAGCTTCAAGAAAAATACGAAGCAATGGGCCAAGATATGTCCGCTTATTTAGATGGCTTATTGTATGCAGATTTTTTAACCTATTGGGATTATATTCACTTAGATACCTTGCTAAGTTTGCAAAGCCCAAAAACACCTTTCCCTGATGAAGAAATTTTCATCATGTATCATCAGATTACGGAGCTGTACTTTAAACTTTGCTTACACGAATGCAACCAAATATCCACACACCAAGAATTAACAGCCGCATTCTTTACCCAACGTTTAAAACGAATTAACGCTTATTTTAATGCCTTAACCAGTTCATTTGAGGTGATGGTAAATGGAATGGAAAAAGAACAATTCTTAAAATTCCGAATGTCATTATTACCTGCAAGTGGTTTTCAATCGGGCCAATATAGAATGATTGAAATTAACGCTACAGATTTTACACAACTGATAGATAAAAGTCAGCGTGAAGCATTAAGAAACGCAACAATTGAGCAAAGATTTGAATTCATTTATTGGAAGTTTGGCGCAACTGAATTAGCTAGCGGTAAACAAACCTTAACCTTAAAACAATTCATCAAAAAATACGCAGCTCAGTTTTTAGCCTTGGCAAAAGAGCGTGAAAACAGCAATTTCTCTGCTTTGTATCATCAATTAAAAGCAAAAGGAGAAGATGTAAGCGAGTTGGGAGAAGAATTGCGAAAATTAGATTTGTATGTAAACGTGGAATGGCCATTATCTCACTATAAATCCGCTGTGCGTTATTTAGAGAAAGACCCAACTGATATTGCTGCAACAGGCGGAACAAATTGGCAAAAGTATTTGCCTCCCCGTTTTCAAAAGCGCATTTTTTATCCGTTTTTATGGACTACTGAGCAAATGGAAGAATGGGGAAAAGGATGGGTGCTTAGTGTATTGCAAACACTTCGGAAATAAGATTAATTTGGGTTTAGAGCCATTTTTTTCTTAATTTTGCAGCTTAATTTAATACTTAAGGCAGTGATAGATACTTTACAAATTAAGGTTACTGAAACCAGCAATCCTAGATTAGCTGAAACAGAATTTAAAGACATCCCATTCGGAAAAATTTTTACAGACCATATGTTTATGGCCGATTTTGAAGATGGAGAATGGAAGAATTTGCAGATTTTACCTTATGGACCAATTCCAATGAGTCCTGCAATTTCTGCTTTACATTACGGACAAGCAATTTTTGAAGGTATGAAAGCATATCGTTTACCAAATGGTGATGTTAGTGTGTTTAGAGCCAACAAAAACTTTGAGCGTTTTAATATTTCTGCTGATCGCATGGCGATGCCTACTATCCCGGAAGAGATTTTTATGCAAGCTATCTCTGCTTTAATTAATATTGATAAAGGTTGGGTACCAACGCAAGAAAATTACTCATTGTACTTGAGACCAGTAATGTTTGCTACCGATTCTTCTTTAGGTGTGAGAGCAAGCGACACCTATAAATTCGTTTTACTGGCTACGCCAACTGGCCCATATTATACCAAAGCTTTAAAAGTTAAAATCGAAACAAAATATACTCGTGCAAATGAAGGTGGTGTTGGTTATGCCAAAACCGCAGGCAATTATGCTCGTTCGTTATATCCATTTGCAGAAGCGCAAAAAGAAGGGTTTGATCAGCTATTATGGACAGATTCTGCTACACATACATTAATTGAAGAATCTGGTGCAGCCAATGTGATGTTTGTTTTAGATGACAAATTAATTACTGCCGCAGTAAGTGAAACCATTTTAAATGGCGTAACACGTGATACAATTATTGCTTTAGCAAAAGACAAAGGAATTACTGTCGAAGAAAGAAAAGTAACGATTGCAGAGATTATTGAAGGTGCTAAAAACGGAAAATTAACAGAAGCATTTGCAGTGGGTACCGCAGCTACAGTTACCCAAATTGGCGAAATAGGTTACGAAGGTGAATTGCACAAATTAAGTGATGTGAGCACCCGTACAGTTTCTACAAGTCTTGCAAAAGAATTAAATGACATTAGAAATGGTTTAACTGAAGATAGATTTGGCTGGAACTGGATCGTATAATTTTGTCATCCTGAGCTCGTCGAAGGATCTATAAATAAAAATCCCTTACATTTTAAAATATGTAAGGGATTTTTAATTTAACGCTGTTCTCTTTCCCTTTTCTTTATTCGTATTTCTCTACGCCTTCTCCGCTCATCTCTATCTTCTTTCATTTTTTCAAACTTGGCTACTTGCGCTTTAATTTCTGCTTCTTTTTGCGGCGTAACTCCAACACTATATTTAACACCCTGATAAAGTGTTTTCCAAATAAAATTGAAGAAAGATCCTGTAGGTTGCCTGGTAAAATTAATGGGCGCAGAGGTAAACTTGCCATCTTTACTAGGGTTATCAGAATAAATAACCAATGCATTAGCCAAAATAGACAATAACCCTTGTTTAACTAATCTTGTCTTTCCTTCTTCTTTTTTTAACAATGCAACCGAAAGATCATTAAAAGCAAAATCGACTTTTCCTTTAGCAACATCTTGATTTGCTTTGATATCAAAAGCTAAACTTTTAATTATCCCTTTATTTACCTGTACCATGCCCAAAGGTTTAGTAATTTGGTTGAGCTGTCGCCCATCTAAATTGGTAATTGCGCCTTTATAGGTAAATGCTCCAACTGGCGAATTTAGATCAAACTTAAAGTTGATGTTTAATTTCCCGTGTCCCATTACATAACTAAGCAAATCAGCTTGCATGATCGGGTTTACTGTTTTCACTTTTACTGCATTGGTTGCATTTGTTATGGTTCCAGATGTGTTTTCAAAACTTATTTTTCCTCTTTGCTGACTGCCCTTATCAAACTCCGTATAACTAACATTGATATTACTCAATTTTATTTTCTTTACCGTTAACTGTGTTTTTAATTGCTGCAAAAGCTGATGAGGAAATCTTCCGGTTTTTATTTTCTCCAATTTTGGAAAAGTATTGTTATTGAAAACCGCAACCCCTCCGTCAGCTATATTCATCTGATTTGCAATTAATTCTCTTTTTTGGATATAAGCGGGTAAATCAATGCCATCAAGGCTGATATTATTCAGTTGAATGTTAAAACGATCACGAGCGTAACCTGCAACTTTTGCAAAATTGTTTTCGCTGTAACGAGGAACTAATCCGAATTGTTTAATGTTTACTTTTCCGCTAGATGCGTTAAAATCTAGTTGATTAACATTAATGTGGTACATGCTATCGGGTGTAGCATAAGTATAATTTCTAAGATTTACATTGACATCTTTTAGCAGGTATAGTCTTGTTGTATCTTGTGCAGAAAGTGAATCAATTAACCAATCTTTTAAGGTTACATTAAGATTTGAAACAGAATCTACTTCGGGCAAAAGCTCATTGTTGTTCACATATTTAAATCTCACATTTTTAAAATCTACTACTTCAACTCTTAAAGATTTAAATAATTTTTTAATGTAATCATACGGTGACTTTCGCGGTCTAGGTGGACGGTTGTCATTAAAATCAAAATGCTTATTTACCATTGTGATATCTGGATTATCGAACAACAGTAAACTGATATCAATTTTTTTATTGAAATAGATACCATAAGGATGAAATCTATTAATGGAAAGTTTTTTTAACCTAATGTAATACAGATTATTAGGTGCATTTTTTGCTGCCACCAACAATTTAAAAACATTTGTATCTGGCGTAATATTTACATCACTAATTGTAGCAGAACCCGTAATAAAATTGGTGTGTATTTGTGAAAATTCTATACGGTACAAACCATGAGTAGATTTTTGCACCAGTTCAGTTATTTCTCGCCTAATTAAAGGTTTAAACTTTACACTGATATACCAAGATGCGCCAACTAAAATTAAAGAAATGAACAGTACAATTCCAACAAACCATTTTAAAACTTTAAATTTTCTTGGTGCTTTTTCAGCCATATTGGATTTCATTTTTGTGTGTTCCAATATAGTAAAAATATGGGCATTTAAGAAATGATGTCACTTAATACTATTTTAAATGCATTAAGATTATCGTTATAGTTAATACCAAAGCCTTGTCAAATCACCCTTATTAAAGCTTCGCAACTGCGCCCGATTTTACAGGGTATTAACAAGGTGATAACAGGGTGCAAACAGGGTGTAAACAGTGTCATTGACCTTGGATAATTCCTGTTATTTCCCTATCATATTTTAATAATTAAATAGTGAATGTGCGTAAAAATTATACTTTAAAGAAAATGCACTAAGTGAATCTTCTTTCTCGTTAATTTTCAAAAAATTCTATTGATTCTTTTCTCGCTCGGCTCTGCGCTCTGCTCGCTTTTTTAGACGTTCAGCCTTCTTACTAGAAATTGGTTTTTCCATTGGCTTTATAGGTACCACACCAATTCCCACAGTTTCCCTTATGCCTATAAAAACGCTTTTCCACATTAGATTAAAAAATGAAGCTTGTGGCACACGTACAAAAGTAACATTGCTTGTTCTGAGGGCTTCGCCTTTAGTCGGATTATCATTTTTAATTAAAATGGTATTTGCTAGAAAAGACAATAGTCCTTTCTTTTCTTTTACGCCATTTTCATCTTCCTTCAACAAATTAATTTTAAGATCGTTATACGCAAATTTAACTGTCCCAGAACTCCCTCTTTCATTAGCAGAAATTGCAAAATCTACGCTTTTAACATTACCATCTTCAATGCTAACCAAGCCTAACGATTTAGAAAGTGGGTTTAATACTTTTAAATTAAATGGACTTACATGACCAACATAACTAAACGATGCTGCTTTATCTGTTAAATTAAAGTCGATTTTAACATTCAGTTTTCCTGTACCCATCACATGAGTAGTTAAATCGGCATATGCATGGTTTTTTTTCACTAACCTTAACGAATCATTAGTGATGTTTAAGATTTTTCCCCCTAAATCTGTTAAGTGTAACGTTCCTCTTTCTTTAGTTTTGGGGTTATATTCTGTATAATCAATATCAACTTTGTGCATACTTAGCGTATCTATTAAAGTTTCAATCGACAACCTTTTTAAAGCATTATGTGGATAGTTTCTCCCTTTATCAATATTTGATGGTGGTAATTCTCTGTTTAAAAATACCGCAACTTTCCCCGGTCCTATGGTTAATCGTTTTGCATGTAAATTTCCATCATTATTTAAGGCTATAAAATCTACACCAGTTAAATTAATTTCAGTAAACTTTATATCATATCTATCCTTTTGAGTATTGTATTTACGGCTAAACGTTAAATCAGGATACAAAGGCGTAAGTTTTACACCCAATACATTAAGTGTTTTTTTACTTAATGAACCACGAACTGTATCTACCGTAATGGTGTACATTTTATCTTTCGTAGTGCTTTTGTAACCAATTGATTCGAAGCCAATATTTTTTGCATGAAAAACACGAGTAGTATCGTACTGAGAAAGTGAATCGACTAAAATATCTTTTACGTTTATGGTGAGATGTTTTACCCCATTCAGCTTTTTCAATCCACTATAATAATCGAAATCAGCATCTATCACATTAATCCCTCCTATTCTAATCGATTTTATTGACTTAGAAATTTGTTGGTAAAGTGTTTTTTCGACTTCAGTTGTGTCTATTTTTTTTGGCACTTTATGATAAATCATATCAATGGATGGATGATCCAATTGAATGGTATTTATTTTTATCTTTTTGTCGAAATAAGCTGTTAAGATTCCAATTCTACTCAATTTTAAATGCGCTAATTTTACTCTAAATAAATGCGTAGGCGCTTTTCTTACTGCTTTCAACTGATTAAACACATTTGTATCAGGCATTAGCGAAATACTATCCAATACTACATTTCCAGTAACTATATTTAAATGAATGTCTTTAAAATCTACTTGGTATAAGTGATTTGAGCTATTATATACACCTTCTTTAATCTTCTCAGTTAACAATGGTTTCCATTTGGCGCTTAAATAAATAGCTATTCCACCAATTAAAAGAACAAGGAGAAGGAAAATGCCTCCAACCCATCCAAGTATTTTCTTTGTGTTGCGTTTTTTGGCTGGCATAAAATGATTTACCTAATAACTTAAAACGGAGTTGTTTTGTTTGAAATTTGTAAGGAGAGATATTTTTGATGCTGACAATTTGTCATTTACAAATTAAATTTAGTATTTTTGAAACCCATAAAATTTGAATATTTGATGATTGATTTACAGCTTACGGATAAGAAACATGATGAAGAACGCCAAGGAGAGGCTTTAGTATTAGAAACTCCACAAAAAGGCGATGGAAGAAAACTGTACATTGAAAGTTATGGTTGCCAAATGAATTTCGCAGATAGTGAAATTGTTGCTTCCATCTTATCTGATACAGGTTTTGAAACGACTGGAGATTATCATCAGGCTGATGTGATTTTTATAAACACCTGTTCTATTCGCGAAAATGCAGAGCAACGTGTGCGTAATCGTTTATCGCAATTTGGTGTAGAAAAAAGAAGAAATCCGAAATTAATTGTAGGTGTTTTGGGCTGCATGGCCGAACGGTTAAAGGCTAAATTTTTAGAAGAAGAAAAGTTAGTTGACGTTGTGGTTGGACCGGATGCTTATCGTGATTTGCCAGGGCTAATTAGTCAGGTTGAAGAAGGACATAAAGCGGTAAATGTAATTTTATCTCGTGAAGAAACTTATGCAGATGTAAGTCCTGTTCGTTTAAACAGTAACGGAATTACAGCTTTTGTAACCATTATGCGTGGTTGCGATAATATGTGTTCATTTTGTGTAGTACCATTTACTCGCGGCCGTGAGCGTAGCAGAGATCCTTTTTCTATCATTAATGAAGCAAGAGAATTATTTGAAAACGGCTACCGTGAAGTTACTTTATTAGGGCAAAACGTAGATTCATATCATTGGAATAAGCCTAAAGCAGAAAAAGTTGCTATTGATGATTTGGCAGACGAAATGAACACCTTAACTGGCGATGCATTGTTAGAAGCTTTAACCAATAAAACTGATTTACCTGCAACGCGTAGAAATGAAAATGAAGTTAATGAAGAAGGATCGATGAACTTCGCACAATTATTAGCTTTAGTTGCAGAAATTAGCCCAGAATTGAGAGTTCGTTTTTCTACTTCTCATCCAAAAGATATTACCGATGAAGTATTATACACCATCGCTAAATACGATAACATTTGTAATTACATTCACTTGCCAGTTCAGTCGGGCAACTCGAGAATTTTGGCGCTAATGAATCGTACTTATACTCGCGAATGGTACATGAATAGAATTGATGCTATTCGTCGTATTATTCCAGGTTGCGCCATCTCGGCGGATATTATTGCAGGCTTCTGTACTGAAACTGAAGAAGAACATCGAGATACCTTGAGTATAATGGATTATGCAAGGTATAATTTTGCTTACACTTTCTCTTATTCAGAAAGACCTGGAACTTTAGCTGCTCGTAAATATAAAGATGATGTTCCTGAAGACGTAAAAGCTCGTCGTTTGGCAGAGATCTTTAAAAAACAACAAGAAGATTCACTGGCCTGTTTAGAAGATTTTGTAGGTAAAACAGTTAAAGTTTTAATCGAAGGTTTTTCTAAAAAATCCGACAAAGAATATAGAGGTCGTAATGATGAAAACGCGATGGTTGTTTTTCCTGTTACCGACTCTGTAAAACCTGGCGATTATGCAAATGTTTATATTGAACGTTGTACATCTGCCACTTTGTTGGGAAGAATAGTTTAATATTTAAGGAACTACTAGACACTAAATGGATATACAAGATATTAAAAATAGGTTCGGAATAATTGGTGGTTCGCCGCTGTTAAACCGGGCTATAGATACAGCCAGACAAGTTGCACCAACCGATATGTCAGTATTAATTACTGGTGAAAGTGGTAGTGGTAAAGAAGTCTTTTCTCACATAATTCATCAAATGAGCACCCGCAAACATGGTGCTTTTATTGCAGTAAACTGTGGTGCCATTCCAGAGGGTACTATTGATTCAGAATTATTTGGACACGAAAAAGGTTCGTTTACTGGCGCTCATGAAGCTCGTAAGGGTTATTTTGAAGTTGCCAACGGTGGTACTATTTTTTTAGATGAAGTTGCCGAATTACCACTGGGAACGCAAGCTCGTTTATTACGTATTTTAGAAAGTGGTGAGTATTTACGTGTAGGTTCATCTAAAGTTCAAAAAACAGATGTGCGAATTATTGCAGCCACAAATGTGGATGTTTATAATCGTGTAAAATCTGGCAAATTCCGTGAAGATTTATACTATCGTTTAAATACAGTTCCATTGCGTATTCCTGCTTTGCATGAGCGTAAAGAAGATATCTATCTGCTTTTCCGCAAGTTTGCAGCAGATTTTAGTGATAAATACCGTAGTCCTGGTATTCAATTAGAACCTGAAGCTATCCAAATTTTAAGTAATTACAGTTGGCCAGGTAATGTTCGTCAATTAAAAAATATTGCAGAGCAGATTTGCGTTTTAGAGAAAGACAGAAATGTTAGTGCGCAAGCTTTGTTAAACTATATTCCGAATGAGCAAACGAGTAATTTGCCAATGGCGATAAACGGAAGTAGCAAAGAAGATTTTTCGGAGAGAGATATTTTGTACAAGGTTCTTTTTGATATGAAAAAGGACATGATGGAATTGAAGAAATTGGTTGCTGAGATTATCCAGAATGGAGGTAATACTTCACATATCATGGCAGATAATCCGCAATACATCAGTCAACTGTACCAAGAAGTAGATCTTCCTAATCATAGCGAACCTACTTTAACCATTAAACATCCTTCGCAAAATGTACCAACTGAGTACAATTATGCGCATGATGCGGAAGAAGTAGAAGAATCATTATCCTTAATTGATAAAGAATCGGATTTAATTAAAAAAGCGCTCAAAAAACACAAAGGCAAACGCAAATTTGCCGCACAAGAGTTGGGAATTTCCGAACGTACATTGTACCGTAAAATCAAAGAATTAAATTTATAAAGCATGAACCATCATGATTTTCAAAAGCACACCGTGGCATGATAAATTATGATAGCTTCATCACCATTAAAAAGTAGATACAGATGAAAAAAGCACTATTCATTTTAGTAGTTATCGCCCTCAGCGGATGTGGTTATAAATTTAATGGCGCTTCTACAGAAGGATTAAAAACGATAAGAGTTGAATTCTTCGAAAACAATGCACCATTGGTTGTTCCAAATATGAGTCAATTATTTACTGAAGATTTAAAGGAGCGAATTCGTACACAAAGTAAGCTGAGCATTACACAAAACGAAGCTGATGCTACTTTCGAAGGCAGAATTACGGGTTACGACATTAAACCTATTGCGATACAAGATAATGCTAGGCCAATTGCAGGTGCAAATAGATTAACTATTACTGTTCAGGTTAAATACACTAATAACACTAAAACTGAAGGAACGCTGAGCAAAAGTTTTGATGAGAGCTTTACTGCTTTCGAAGATTTCTCTTTAGCTGGTCAATCTTTACAATCGCAAGAGCAGGCACTCATTAAAAAGGTTAATGCAAAACTGACCGATAATATTTTTAACCGTGCTTTTGCACAATGGTAAAGAAATTGAACTTTCAATTATTAACTTAGCGGCATGGAGATCGATTTAAGCACGAAAGAACAACTAGCAGATTTACTTGCAAAGCCAGCCATGGTAACGCAAGCGCATGCTGGTATGTTGACTACGCTGGTTAAAAAATATCCATATTATCAGCCTTTGCATTTATTGCTCGCAAAAGCCAATGCACTTGAAGCCAATCATTCCAATAGCTTAGCTACCGCAGCACTCTATAATGGTGGCAGTTTAGTGCATCGTGTAATTTATCAGCCTGAAACTTTAGCTACTGTTTTTTCATCTTCATTTAATGCAGATGAAATTGATAATGAACAAATTGAACCTGCAGAAGATATTGAGTTGATTGAACCTACTCCAATTGAAGACAATTTAACAGATGATCAGGAAACTTTTGATGAAATTGCTGAGATCCAAACTATTCCTACAACAGAAAGTAAAACCGATGAACAAGAAGTTTTCGATGAGATTGTTGAAGTAGATTCTTCAGAATTTGTAGCTCAAGCAACAGCAAAAGAAAGTGAAAATGAAGAACCTTTAGCAGAAGCCGTTCCAGATGAATTAGCTATTGAAAGTATTGTTGCTACAGATTTTTTCGCATTTGAAAAAAGTTTTAGCACAGAGCAAGCTGTCGAAAATCTTAAAACAGAGCCTGTAAATGTTGCAATGCCAGAAGAATATAATCAGGAAGCAGAAGCACAAACGGTAAGTAAATACGATGACGACAAACTTCCCTATACTTTTTTATGGTGGCTAGCAAAAACACGTAAAGAACACGACCAAATATTTCAACCTTACGTTACCCCTAAAAAGAACGATAATCCAGCTCCAGCTGCTCCTGGCGAATTACAACAACAATATGTGGAGCATATTTTTCATATTCAAACTCCATTTAATGTTGCCGATGAAGCCAATAAAGGCCCACAAAACCGACAAGTAGCCGCAAAAGGTTTAGAAATTATTGATTCATTTATTAAGAACGAACCACAAATTAGAGCACCGAAACCAGAGCAAATTAACAATGAAAATAAAGCCAAGAAAAGTGCTGAAGATAATTACGATTTAGTTTCTGAAACTTTGGCCGCTATTTATATCGAGCAAATGCTTTATCACAAGGCGATAGACACTTATGAAAAATTAAGTTTGAAGTTTCCAGAAAAAAGCCGTTACTTTGCCGACCTTATTCAGTCTTTAGAAAAGAAAATTTAACAACATAACATAGTATGGTAACCTTATTAATCATTTTATTAATTATTTTTTGCATCGCAATGGGCTTTTTCGTTTTAATACAAAACCCAAAAGGTGGTGGTTTAGCAACTGGTGGATCTGGCAGTAACATGTTTGGTGTGCAACGCACAGGCGATGTTTTAGAAAAAGGAACTTGGGTATTGTTAACCTTAATTGTAGTTGCATCATTAGCGATTACAACTGTAGGTAAATCTGGTAACGGTTCTACGGGAACAGGTTCTAAAATAGATGAGCAAATTAATAAAGCTGCAACTCCATCAGTATTAGGAGGCGGTGCACCTGCAACAACTACACCTGCTGCGACTACTACTCCAGCTGCAACTCCTAAAACTGGAGATAGCACTAAAAAATAATTTTTCTTAACCGGAAATAGAAACTCCTTAGTTTAATTGCTAAGGAGTTTTTTTATGCCTTTTTTCTTCATATCCCCCTAAAAGACTATTATAGATTTCATGTGTTTATTATAGATTTTAAATATCTTTAATAACAGATAAACACAAACCAACTATGGAGAAACTATTTAAGCTCTTTATTAAAAAAATTAACTACCTGTTAATTTTTGGCCTATCAAGCCTGTTACTACTAGTAAATTCTTGCAAAAAAGAAGAAAAACCAGAAAGCTTATTAAGCAGTGCAAAGAAATGGTATATGGGATCTAATGCGAAAGAGACATCAGTTCTTAAATCAAATAAAGGTATTATATTGAAAGTTGAGCAAGTGATACAATGGGATGAGGCAAGGGCCCATAAACTTGATGATGGCACCGAGATTGTTAGCGTACCCATGTCCATAAAAATGGCACAGGGCAATGCACAGGGAAGCTATATGTTATTGATAAGCAGGGCTGGTGAATCATTTAAATCTCAGATAGCTTACAACGAAAAAGGCAACTATTTTAAAGCCGGTTTCTCTACTGCCGAAATTGGGCAGCTTTATAAAAGCCTTAATAAAATATCTTTGAACGGAAAATCCCTATCGGTAAACAGGAATGGCGAACTGATGTCAGACGAAGGTGGTGGTGGCATGAGCGATGAGCCACAATGTACATATTGGTACCTGGTAGAGACTTTTTGGTATTCTGATGGTACGATAGCGTATACTACAGAAACATATCTTTACAAAACATGTTCATCTACTAATGGAGATGGTACTGGAAATGGCAGTGGCACAGGAGTAGTGGATTGTGCGGGCGTAGTAAATGGCACAGCTTACAGGAGTACAGATTGCAAAACCTGTATGGGTGGAACTACAGGAATAACGGAGTGCCCGCCAGCTATTGAAACAAAACAAGATTCTCTTCAGAAATATTATCCATGCATGGTAAAAGAAGTACTGAATAAACTTTTGGCTAATAGCTCTTACGGAAAATTAATACAGCCATTTCAGAGTGTATATGTGCCTGGAATTGGAAACGTTAATTTTAAGGGTCTGCCAGAATTAACTTTTGGTTTCTCTAGTCAAACCTGGGGGCCTAATAATAAATATAGCCTAGGAGAAACAGAGTACATTAATACTTCATGGAATTCTACCATTAACTTTAATACATTTGCTATGGCAAATGCATCCCAATTATTTCTCCAAGTGACAGCTATTCATGAATTAGGGCATGCATATACTCATTATTATATCAAAAATGGCCAATACAATATTGCTCCACCTATAGGAGAAGGATTAACATGGTCTATGGGTATAATTAATTATGGAGCCCTCCTTGATGGAGAGATGCAAATGGGTAATTTTATTGATCACTCTATTCTATTGAACAATTATTTTGAAAAGACAGTAGAAATTTTGAAATCGATAAATGGCAATGCCTATACAGATAATGAATATCGTATGGCTGCTTTATATGGTATGGATAATGCGGGTGACCGTCCTAATGACCCTCTTTTAACAAATTATAATGGTATCGATTTGTTCAATATTTATAAAAATACTTTGCAACAAACTTATAATAATATTTTAACTAAGTATAACATTACATCAGTAGAGTTAAACACTTTTAATAGAAATAATCTAATTAATACACCAATTGCCAACAGATTACCCAACAATTGCCCTTAATCCAATGAAAAAATTCTTAAACTCAATATCATTTTTGTTAACCTTAATTTTACTTTCTATAGTTCATAAGGATTTAAAAGCACAAGAAGACAAAAATCTCTATTTTTTGGCTGACACTGTCAATATACCTAAAGACCAAAGACTATTGAATATAAACAAAAGTGTCCCTTTTACCTTATATGAAAAGAAATACGAGTTTTTTTGCAAATGTCTTCCTCCTTTTAAACAAAATCTAATGTTCTTTTATATCAATACACAGAGGGGCAGCAAAGAAGAAATTTTTTATGCAAAACCTATTCACAATTATTTAAGTTGGCAAGAACTAATGGCACTTATAGAAAAGCATCAAAACGCTTTTGACCAAAAGTATAACTTATATATTGTGGAAGTATTGCCCGGCAAGAGGTACAAAATGAATCTTGTTAAGTTGGCAAAGTATAGCAAAGTAGAATAGTAAAACGTAGTATGAGAATCTTATATTTTATAATAGGTTTATTTCTTTTTACATCGCAAATCAATGCTCAAGTATTAAGTGGAACTTATCAACAAAAATTGCTTAATAATGAAATTAAAATAACTTTTAATGGCAATAACTTTTATCAAATATACCTTGACGATAATATTGGAAGAACAGAAGGCTATGGTACTTATAAAATTGAGAATGGAAAGCTTATATTAAATTTTGAAAATTCAAAAACCATTGATAGTTCGAAATATGTACTAAAACTAAGTAAAATTAATAATCCTTCAATTCTTCAATTTTCAATAAAAGTTTTTGACATAGCGAATAATAACAAACCCTTTCCTTCGGCATTTTGCGCCTTAAATAATTTTGAAAACAAAATGGTAGCATTATACATTACTGATACAATAGGAAAAGCACAGCTATCACTATATGATTCTAAAATTTTCAAATCTGTTGTGATAGGAAGCATTGGATATAATTCTGTTGAAATCCCCATTTCTAAAATCATGGGAAATAATGTTGTTTTAAATGTGTTTCTAAATGAGCAAGGTGCCCAAAATTTTCAAAAACAAACTGTGATATATTATGATATATTGAAAAAATCAAATAAGGAATTGATATTGAAATCCAAAGAGGGAAAAAAGCTAAACCTTAAATGGACTTATACACCGATTTTAGAATAAAAACGCTGTGAAAATTAGTATAATCATATTGTTTTTATTATTTAGTAAGCTCTCTTATTCTCAAGTAGTTTCATTTGATGGGAAAGATAACCTAGAATTATACGCGATTACGTTTAAGGAAATTGAGAAAAATATGATATTGAAAAAAGACTTACCAAAAACATTTACGGTAAATGGGGATATGTTATCATATATAAGTGAATTTTTAGGAAAGAACTCCACATCTCTTAGTGTTAAAAAATACGTTACAGAAAATGGTTGGGGTTTCATTAAAGATGTAGATACTTTGGGTTTATTGAGGAGATTCAAGAAAATTCACACGAGGCGATTAAATCTATTCATAGACAATATGACTATTAAGAGTAATTTAAATTTTAGTTACAGTCTTAGTCCAATAATATTTTCAGAAGATAATAAAAAAGCATTTTTAATTTGTCAGAAAAATTCTTCAATTGAAGTTTATGAGGTAAAGGTTTATTTTTTTATCAAACAGTCTGATAAATGGGTACTTATAAAAACTATAGCTCCTTATATAATTTAATCTCTAAGTAAAAAATCTAAAGAAGTTTTTGCTTTCCACCAGTTTGACAAGGCGCTTTACTATGAAAAAAATATTTCTAAGTTGGTTATTTATATTTCTTGTTCACCATGCCTTTTCGCAAGGAAATGTAAAGAAGTTATATTTTCTCGCTGATACTACAATAATAAACACAGCAAAATCAAGTGATAAGATTTTAGAAATTAAATGGACAAGCCCATTTCACTATTCATTTATTTTTAAAAGTAGTTATAAAGCACCATACTATAATTACCTCGAATTTTCTTGTTGGGTTGACAAAAAAAATCCCAAGCCTAAAATTGAGTCTAAGAAACCTTGTTTTAAATATATCAGTTTAAAGGAATTATTAAATTTAGTTAATGGGCATTTTCGATATTTTAATGACGAGTACGATTTATATATCATAGAAGTTCTGTCAGAAAATAGATATCAAACCATTAAGGTGGAATTGATGCCACAAACTGCTCCTACTACTGATGGTGTTATTATAAAGCAGAAATAGATAAACATTGCCATGAATAAGATATCAATGTTACTTTTGCTGTTATTATCTTCTTGCTCTTTATTTAACAAGCAATCAAATGACAACTTTGATTGTGCTCGATATACTATCCTGCACGACTTTAAGTTTGCTCGAAAAAACAGCGCTGAAGATAGTGTAACTATACAAGGTGTAACTAGGTATTGTGATGATAAGACTATAGCAAAAGGAACTATAGTCCGAATTATTGATGAGAATGACAAGGTCGTTTCATATACAACATCTGATAATAAGGGGCGCTATAAATTATTATGGAAATCGGGAGCTTTCAAAATTTCTGCTGTAAATCCTGGAGGTGGAATTGTAGAAACTTCGCTTATTGATTTCGGACTTTATTCAATGAGCACAAATATTAGTTTGTATATGCAGCATCCTAATGCATTCATTGAAAAAATGGAAGATTCACGTATAAGGAAAAATTAGATCTTTTTCTGTCTAAAATTTAGGTAGTGAAAGAGCTGATATCTTTGTTCTGTATTTACATAGCAACTGGTATATAATCGCTTGGCAAAGAGTCCGCTACATTTTTCCAACCCCAATAACCAGAAAAGAACATGGATTGTGGATTTGCTAGATTTCCATTTGAAGAGAAAGTAGCCTCATCTTCTAGCATCATGATCATTGACATTTGAGTTTTCGGCATATTTAACACCTTTATTAAAAAGGGATTGAGGCTATTCTTATATAGTGGATCTTCTCTGTCTTTTTTATAGACTACATATAGTTGATCTTTAAAACTTATCTTTTTTAATTGATTTCCAGCATCATGCACTAAAGTATCTGTTAAAATTTGTTTCGCTACCAATTCGGCAGAAAATAATGGTTTTTCTTTTTGCTTCATCCAATAACTTAAAGAATCTCCTTTCGAAAAATCAACCAAACCTGATTCTGTTTGCTTACTTAACATAAGTCGTTTAATATTCGATTTGATTAAGCTATCAGGTGGTCTGTCTGCATTAGGCTTATTGGTAATCTTTGCGATAAAAAAACCATCTTTTTCAACCTCTCCGCGATATAAATTCGTAAAAAAATGACGAGGAGAACCATAGTAGGTCATTAATCTGTTTAAATTCCATTTTTTTTGCTCAATTACTGTGCCCTCTAATTCTTCGAAGTATGAAGATCCTTTATACGAAATGCTCTTTTTTTCTTCATCATATACAAACGTTTCAACAATATATTTAATTCTGTAACCAAGCGCTTTATTTTCAATGACCAGAAAATCTGTTGTATGAGCACTTAATTTTGATCGAACTCGGTCATAATCAAAAACAAGAACTTCTGGATTAGAAATATGGCATAATTGCGCATTAGGTGTTGTACCTATAAATAGCTCGGTAAATTGACTTACATATTTTGAATTAGCAGGACGGTTACTAATGGTTACTTCTGCTAAGTTTGTTATTTGCTCGACCAACTTAAAATCCATTTTCTCAGATTGACTGCTAATCACAATTTTAACGACCTTAGTTTCAAACCCTATCATTTTCACTCCTAATTCATAGCTCCCTGGTGTTAAGGTGAGGCTATAACTACCATTGTTGTTTGTAGATGTAGCAAATCTACTACCGCTAATATACACCCCTGCTCCAGGTAATTTTCTACCTTTTAAATCTTCAACAGTACCACTTATAGTAAATGATTGCTGTGCTCTTGCGTTTAAAAAACATATAATAGCTATGAACAGAAAGAATGTAGATCTCATTTAAAAAAATTGCCAATCAATGAATAGAAAAAACCATCGCTAATATATTAATTTTAACTATCTTCAATGTAAGCCATCATAACCTTATGAAATTAACAATCAAGCTCTGTTTACTACTTTTGATTGGGGTGATCACCCTAAGTTTTAGAAAAGACATCGATCCATTCTTAGAACTACTGAAAAGGTTCGAAACCTTTACCTCCACCTATCCACAGGAAAAAGTGTACATTCAATTTGATAAGCCCTATTATGCCGTAGGTGATGATATTTGGCTGAAGGCTTACGTGTTGAATACCAAAAGCCAAGAACCCTCGCAACTGAGTGGGATGCTGGACATTGAGCTGATAGACGAGATGAATCGGATTAAAGCATCTATCAAACTTCCACTGAATAAAGGAGCTGGCTGGGGCGATTTCAGTCTACCCGATTCGCTTATAGAGGGCAACTACCGCATCAGGGCATATACTCCCTATATGAGAAACTTTTCCAGCGATTTCTTTTTCGAAAAAAACATCAAAATAGGGAAAAGTTGGTCGAACAATGTCTTTGTGAATACCAATTTCAGTTATAGAAAAGATAAAAACATTGAAAAGACAATTGCAAGCATCCGCTTAAATGATCAAAATGAAAAACCTTACCAGAACAAGAGCGTAGGCTATGAAGTCTTTTCTGGAGTTACGGTGGTTGACAAAGGCTGGGCCAGAACAGATGCAGCAGGGAATGTAGAAATTGCTTTCTCAAGCCCAAATAGCACAACTAAGGCTGGCACCATCAAACTAGAGATAAGTATAGATCGCAACAAGACCGTTTCCAAAACCATTGCCATTAGTTCCTTTGCCACCAATTCGGATGTTCAGTTCTTTCCTGAAGGCGGACAGCTAGTAGAGGATCATCCACAGCGAATAGCCATTAAAGCTACTGACCCTAAAGGTCATGGAATAGATGTTACGGGCAATGTAGTGGATGAATCGGGTACCCTTATTACCAGTTTTCGTACCGATTATATTGGCATGGGCAGCTTTGTTACACAGTTACAGGCAGATAAGAAATATTTTGCCGATGTTAGGTTTACAGATGGTTCGCAAAAGAAAGTGCAGTTACCAGCGGTATCTGCCCAAGGGTATACGCTATCGGTAAACAACATGGACGCTACCAACCTAAGCGTTAGGGTAACGGCTAGTACAGCCCTTGCTAATGGTGGTGAGATCAAAATCGTAGGTCAACAGGCAGGAAACATCCGCTTTGTTTTAAGCGGAAAATTGAATAGTCAAACATTGGTAGCTACCTTACCAAAGAAGAAATTCACTGCCGGCATTACACAGATCACTATTTTTTCGCCAGATAACAAACCCGTTGCAGAACGCTTGGTATTCATCAAACAGCCTTCCGATATCCTAGAACTGAAGATAGATACTTCAGGGTTATCGCATGCCCCAAGTGGAAAATCGCATATCAAATTTACCGCCGGTGAACTTGGCGGTAGTTTTTCTGTATCAGTTACCAACAGCGACCTTGTAGCCCCCGATTTGAATAGCGAAGGAAACATCCTTACTTCCTTGTTGCTTACTGGCGACCTTGTAGGGTATATCGAAAAGCCCAATCATTATTTCCTCAACGATGACCAACAAACCAATAGAGAGCTCGATAACCTAATGATGACTCAGGGATGGAGAAGGTTTAGCTGGCAAGACGTAATTGAGAACAATACACCAACGATCAGTTTTAAGCCCGAGACAGCAATTGCCGTATCTGGCAAAGTGGTAAACGGAAAGAAAGTGCTGTCAAAGATACCTGTATTCCTGATGTCCAAGAACGGAGGGAATATTGTACGAGATACACTCACTGACAAAGAAGGGAAATTCAATTTCGATCAGCTGGTTTTTAAAGACAGTCTGCGGTTCCTGGTTCAGGCCAGTCCTTTAAAGAAGGGTTCTTTTTTAGAGCTTAGGGTTGATGAGCAAATTAACCAGGCCATGACCTATAACAGAACTCCAGCAGAGATGGACCCGAATGTGAACAGTACTTTAAAGAAATATGTGGGACAAAGCGAGCCCTTATTCCGCGGAATGGAACAAATGGGTTTTTTGAAGAAGACCATACAGCTTAATACGGTAACGATCACCACCGAAAAACGCCAAAAGCACTTCGAGAACTCAGCCAACTTAAATGGTCCTGGAAATGCAGATCAGACCATTACCGCAGATGAACTACCACCATACTACTCACTCTTGGACCTGGCACTGGGCAACATGATTCATGGTGTTAAAATTATTAGAGGAAAAGCTTATTTGATAAGGAACTACAGGGGTTGGGCAAACACCAAAGCAATGGCTTTATATGTTAACGGTACCCGATATTCTGATAGTGATCTTAGTAATATCATGGCAATGGATGTACAGGCTGTTGAGGTGTTAACCAGCCCTGGTAAAGTTGCGCTCTATGACCCTAATGACATCGCCATTATATTAGTGACCACCAAAAGAGGGCCCGGCTACTCCTCAAAAAAACCCGCGAGAGTTGATTTTAATTATGCTAACATCCAGCCCAAAGGTTTTTATACGGCTAGGAAGTTCTATGTTCCACAGTATAACCAAGATGGGAATAACATTCCTGCTGATTACCGGACAACGGTATTTTGGGATCCGAACATTATAAAAGAAGAAAAAGGGATTTACGACATCAGCTTTTTTAATACCAAGGCAAAGGGCAATTATCGTGTGGTAATCGAGGGCATGAACAAGATCGGACAGTTATCGAGAGTAAGTTTTAATTATCAAGTAAAAAGTGGGATTTAAAATAATTTTAATATGTTGCTTTATCTTTCTTGCAAATACAGGTTATAGTTAAGAAAAAAGTGCACTTCTTAGTGATACAATCAATATTTCAAAAAATAATAGAATTGCCGAAATAAAAAGATGTCATTACAAAATAATGTAATAGTAAAGTTTGTTGATTAATCTTTTAAGTAAAAACTCTTAAGCTTACGCTAAGGAGTTTTTTATTTTCTGCCAGTCTGACACCCGAAATTATATCCTAAAATCTAATAACTGACATCAAATGTAAATTTGACAAGTAAAAACGTATTGGCATAAAAACTGTTTATTCCTTTTCATCGTATTACATTACGAATTAATTTAATTTACAGAAAACTAAAAATAAAAGTATTTATGGCTTTAAACTTTAAACCTAATGCAGACAGAGTAGTTGTTGAAGCTGCTGCTGCAGAAGAAAAAACGGCTTCTGGTATCTATATCCCTGATACTGCTAAAGAAAAACCTCAGCAAGGTATTGTTGTTGCTGTTGGACCAGGAAAATATGCTGATCAAACTGGAAATTTAATCCCTTTAAGCGTTAAAGTGGGTGATCAAGTTTTATACAGCAAATATGGTGGCACTGAAGTTACTATAGAAGGTACAGAGTATTTAATCATGAGAGATTCTGATATTTTAGGAACACTTTAAAAACGCTGCAATGTTGCGACGTTTTAATGTTGCAATGTTAGCGTAAATCATTAACCGTTGGATTAACATTTCAGCCTTCCAACATTCAAACATTCAAACAAAGAGTAAAAATGGCAAAGCAAGTAAAATATAACGTTGAAGCGAGAGACGCCTTGAAAAGAGGTGTTGACATTTTAGCAAATGCAGTAAAAGTAACTTTAGGACCAAAAGGTCGTAACGTAATTATCGATAAGAAATTTGGTTCACCAGCAATCACTAAAGATGGTGTAACTGTAGCAAAAGAAATCGAATTAAAAGACCCAATCGAAAATATGGGTGCTCAAATGGTTAAAGAAGTGGCTTCTAAAACTGCAGATATTGCAGGTGATGGAACTACTACAGCTACTGTTTTAGCGCAAGCTATTGTAACTGCAGGTATTAAAAACGTAGCTGCTGGTGCAAATCCAATGGATTTAAAACGTGGTATTGATAAAGCGGTTACTGCAGTAGTTGAAAACTTGAAAACTCAATCTCAAGCAGTTGGTGATGACAATAATAAAATTAAACAAGTTGCTTCAATTTCTGCTAATAACGACGACGTTATCGGTTCGTTAATTGCTGAAGCAATGAGCAAAGTTGGTAAAGATGGTGTAATTACTGTTGAAGAAGCAAAAGGTACTGAAACTGAAGTTAAAACAGTAGAAGGTATGCAATTTGACAGAGGTTATTTATCTCCATACTTTGTAACTAATGCGGATAAAATGGAAGCGGAATTAGAAAGCCCTTACATTTTAATCTATGACAAAAAAATCAGCAACATGAAAGAATTGTTGCCTGTTTTAGAAAAAACTGTTCAAACTGGTAAACCTTTAGTAATTATTTCAGAAGACTTAGATGGCGAAGCTTTAGCTACTTTGGTAGTTAACAAAATCCGTGGTTCTTTGAAAGTTGTTGCTGTTAAAGCTCCAGGTTTTGGCGATAGAAGAAAAGCAATGTTAGAAGACATCGCTATCTTAACTGGCGGTATCGTGATCTCAGAAGAAAGAGGTTATAAATTAGAAAACGCAGATTTAACATATTTAGGTTCTGCTGAGAAAGTTGTTGTTGACAAAGACAATACAACTGTAATTAACGGTGCTGGTCAATCAGAAGATATTAAAGCTCGTGTTGGACAAATTAAAGCTCAAATTGAGACTACTACTTCAGATTACGATAAAGAAAAATTACAAGAGCGTTTAGCTAAACTTTCTGGTGGTGTTGCTGTACTTTATGTTGGTGCTGCTTCAGAAGTTGAAATGAAAGAGAAAAAAGACCGTGTTGATGATGCTTTACATGCAACTCGTGCAGCTGTAGAAGAAGGTATTGTTGCTGGTGGTGGTGTTGCTTTCATCCGTGCTGTTGCTTCTTTATCTTATTTAAAAGGTGCTAACGAAGATGAAAACACCGGTATCGCTATCGTAAAACGTGCTATCGAAGAGCCATTACGTCAAATCTGTGAAAATGCAGGTATTGAAGGTTCTATCGTTGTACAAAAAGTAAAAGAAGGTACTGCAGATTATGGTTATAATGCTCGTACCGATGTTTATGAAAACTTAATTGGTGCTGGTGTTATAGATCCAACTAAAGTTTCTCGTGTAGCATTAGAAAATGCAGCATCTATTGCAGCAATGTTATTAACTACAGAAGTTGTTTTAGCTGATGAACCAGAAGAAGCTGGTGCAGCTGGTGCTCACCCTCCAATGGGTGGTGGCGGTATGGGTGGAATGATGTAATCCCTCCAATTCACACTAATAAAAACCCTTAGAGCAATATGCTCTAAGGGTTTTTTTGTGCTCAAAAATTATAGTTAATTTTTTATATTTACGATACCCTATTTGTTTTATCGTGAAATTAGCCCGTATACTGCTTATCAGCTTTTTTTGTGCGCTTGCGTTTCCTGCGTTTGCACAAATCACGATTGGCACAGTAGACCCAGGGCCATATGGTTATGGGAGTAATATTACAGTCCCCATAATTGTTCCTACTACAGGCAATTGCTTACCGATAAACAATAGATTTGAACTTTTTATTTCTGATGCAACAGGAAGTTTTCTAACTGAACAGAAAATTGGGGAATATAATGGGTTTTATTCCACCTTTATAAATGGAGTCATTCCTACATTGCCTCCTCTACTCCCAAGTGATAATTATAAACTAAGGATTAAAGTTTCAGGAAACAATACGATTGTAACTTATCCAGGAACGATACGCATTAGAGCGATTGCAGTTCAGAACGCTGCAGTAACACCGTCTCAAGCAGATCAAGTGCTTGGAATAGATACCTACGGTTACTGCGGAAGCTCAATTAGTGATAATCAATCTATCATATTAACAAATAACAGTCATAGTTCATGGACCAGTTTAAATTTGACTGTTAAAAATGAGCTTTCAAATACAACTCAAAATTATGCTCCTGGTCCAGTTGGCTTTCAAATAACTAATATCAATAATTCATATTACACAGCAGTTCTAGAAGGATCTCGTGTTGTTCTTGGGGAAACTATTAAATCAATAAAATCATATTTACTTCTTAATAGTTCCTCTAAAGTCAGTATAGAATCAACAGGCGATGGCTTTGGATGTATTGATCCTACTACTGGACTTGGCGCTATGGTTTCTTATTCAGTAAATATTAATACAACAACTGGGATTGGAAATAATTATCCAGGATCTAGATATAGCATCAATTGGGGTGATGGGACATCTTCTGATGTATTTACCCATTGTCAGTTAATTAATCAAAATGGGGTTATTTCCCATAATTTTATGGCAACCTCATGCGGTCAACCTGCAATCAATTTAGGCAATGGTAATATTGTCCAAAATGCATTTAATGTAAGTATCAGTACGATAAATCCCTTCTGTTCAGCAGACCCGAATTCAGCAACAACTTTTGCTAAAATATTTATTAAGCCAATTGCACGAATAAACCCAAGCTTACCAACTGCCTGTACAAATCAGCCCGTTACTTTTACCAATAATACCGTAGCAGGTAATAACTCTAATTGTAGTACAACAATGTTATATGAATGGTATGTAAATGGCATATTAACAGCGGTATCACAAAATTTCACACACACTTTCACGACACACGGAGTTTATCAAGTTAAATTAATAGCAAAGAATAATGTTGGAATTTGTACACCATCTGAAGAAATAAGAACCATTTGTATTCAAGACCCACCTGTGCCAAGTTTTAACTTTAATGGAAATAATGGTGCAACAGTTTGTGTTCCAAGTATTTTAAAACCAACAAATACATCTATTATAGATAATATTTGTAATCCAAATAATACATATTCATGGTCGGTATCACCTGCTGTTACATTTTCAAACGGAACAAACGCAAACAGCGCCGAGCCAGAATTCAACTTTACAACACCTGGCATTTATCAAGTGGTTTTATCTGTTTCAACAGCATCATGTGGCACAGTATCTTCTACATCACAAACTGTTATAGTGAATGGCCCACCTACCATAAGTTTATCTCCTAATGCTGCTCTTTGTAATATAAGCACATACGATTTTAACCCAACTACAAATGGGCCAACCAAAACTTCATTTACAGGTACACAGGTTGATTTACCAACAACATATACATGGACAGTTACAGGAGGGGCTTATACTTTCACAGGTGGAACAAATGCTAACACAAAGTATCCATCCATTCAATTTTCTGATTATACCACTTATACTGTAACTGTTACCCATACTAATTCTTGTGGTACGCTTACACGAAGTCAAACTATTTCCTTTACAAGTGCACCAGTTGTAGATGCAGGTATTGATCAAATTATTTGTTATAATGATCCATTAGTAAATTTAAATGGAAGTGTTACAGGCACTACTACAAATGTAGTTTGGGTAGGTGGTAATGGAGTTTTCCTACCTAATAGAAATGCAATAAATGCTACTTATACGCCAACAACTACTGAGAGAAATGCAGGTCAGGTAACATTAACTTTAAGAGCTACAACTTCTTTACCAGCTCCGTGTAATCAAATAGATAATGATATAATTATCTCGATTAGAAAGGACGTAATTGTAAGCAGTGCGAATGCTAAAACTATTTGTACAGGAAATAATGTAAACTATAACATCACTTCTACAACTGCTGGAGCTAGTTTTACTTGGACAGCATCAGGGAATACAAATGCGAGCGGTTTCAACAATGGGAGCGGCTTAACTATTTCGGATGTACTTACAAATAGCGACCCTAATGTTAATGCAACCGTAACATACACCATTACTCCCACTGCAAACGGCTGTGTAGGCAATCCTTTTACATTCACAGTTACAGTAACTCCAAATCCAATTGTTACGCCAACTGCTGCAAATCCAACTATTTGTAGTGGACAAGGTGCTGGAATTACGTTAACTTCTAACCTTGGACCTACAACAAAATACACATGGACAACTAGTGCAACAGGAGGAGTAACCGGAAATACACCTAACGCTACTCCTACTACAACAGCTAGGATAAACCAAATTTTAACAAACATAGGCAATGCGACTGGCACAGTAACCTATACCATCACTCCTATTTCTGCCAATGGATGTCCTGGAACACCAGTACCAATTACCATAACTGTTGAACCCCAACCTACTCCTCCAAATGCAGGAGTAGATGAAAGTATTTGCAATGCTAATGATTATGCCTTGAAAGGAAATCGACCTGATGTAGGCACGGGGAAATGGACTGAGATTTCTAACATTGGGGGAGTTACTTTTGATGATGAAACCTTGTACAATACAACTGCTCGTGGTTTACAACCTGGCAATACCTATGCCTTTAGATGGACAATAACTGGATCTGCGAGTTGCACACCAACCTCTGATGATGTTTTAATAACCGTTAATCCTGTGTCTGTTGGGGGTACTACGTCTGGTGATGCACCTGTATGTGCTGGCAGTAATACAGGTACAATTACATTGAGCGGTCAAATTGGGAATGTAATAAGATGGGAAAGTTCTACAGATAATGGAGTTACATGGTCACCAATAACAAATACCACAACTACATTAACATATAACAATTTAAATGCTACAACTCAATATAGAGCGGTTGTACAAAGTGGAGCATGCGCACCTGCAAACTCTAGCGTTTCTATAATAACTGTAAATCAAGGCGCAGTAGCAGCAAGTGCCGGTATGGATCAAGTTCTATGTAATGAGAATACAACTACCCTTGCTGGAAATAACCCTTCTCCAAATACTGGGGTATGGACCTTAATTTCTGGACAAACCGGAGTATTATTTACAGCCAATCAATTTGACACTAGAGTAACTGGCTTAGTTGGTGGTCAAACTTATATTTTCCGTTGGACGGTTTCTGGGTTGGCACCATGTCCTGCAACAAGTGACGAGGTAACCATTACCAATTTATCAGCATTGCAAAACAATATTATTTCTACTCCAACAACTATAGTATGTAACGGTCAAACCATCACCTTAGTAGGTAGTGCACCAACTGGTGGAAATAATATCTATACTTACATATGGCAAAGCAGCGCAGATGGTGGCACAACTTGGAACACAATTAACGGTCAAACTAACCGCGATCTTACACTAACCGTTTCTACTAGTTTATCGTATCGTCGTATCGTAAATAGTGGAACATGCTCAACTCCTAGCAACCCTATTGCAATAACGGTTTTACCCCCAATTGCGACAAATACAATTGCTGGCGATCAAACCATTTGTATCACTACAACTCCTACTCAACTTACAGGCACACAACCAACGGGAGGAGATGGAACAAACTATACTTACCAATGGGAGCAAAGTATAGATAATGGAACAACTTGGAGCTTGGCACCAGCTGGTAATTCACCTAATTATTCTCCACCTGCTATTACACAAACAACAGTATACCGTCGTTTAGTTAGTAGCGGTGCCTGTACAGGTAGCCAACAAAGCATAAGTAATGTGGTAAAAATTACGGTTAACCTCAATGCAAAAGCAGAATTTACTTTTACTGCCGATGTAGGTTGTGTTCCTTTTAAAATTGATGGCAATAACGTTAAAGCAGTACCATATCCAACTCGTAATGCAACGTACACATGGTTTGCAAACGGAACACAGATTGGAACAGGAGTTAATTTCCCAAGTGCAGGTTATACTATAAATACAGATAATAGTAGTGTAGAAATTAAATTAGTTGTAACGAGTAGCTTGGGCTGTGTTCAAGACGAAATGAAACATACGTTTAGCACAAGGCAAACTATTACATCGTCTTATAGACAAACAGCAACAGAAGGTTGCGGTCCATTAGACGTTACCTTTACCAATACTTCCACATCGTTAACTGGAGTAACATTTCTATGGGATTTTGGCAATGGTACAACATCTAACCTAGCAAGCCCACCGCCAATAAGATTTTTAGTAGATCCGACTGGAAAAGATATTACCTATACCATTACATTAACAGCTACAACACCTTGTGGTTCTAGTTCTACTTCATCAACTGTGTTTATAAAAGCAAATCCAATTTCAGTCTTTTCTCCTGATAAAGTTGTTGGCTGCTCGCCTTTTACAGTAAACTTTAGTAATACCTCTCCAGGTGGAACAAATACCTATACTTATGATTTTGGCGATGGAAGTGCTCTCATAACTACCAACAATAAAAACTCGGTTTCTCACATCTATACAACAGGCAATAGCATTAAAACTTATATCGTTACCATGACTGCCCAAAACGATTGCAGTTCAGATGTATCTCAATATTCGATACAGGTTTCACCAAATACAATTACCCCTGAGTTAGTGGTAAATAGTAATGAGTTACGTGGCTGCGCTCCCTTAACAGTACATTTCTTCAACAATACTTCAGGGGCAAATTCATTCACCTACACTTTTGGTGATGGAGCAACTGCAACTACACTATCTGCCCCGGAAACCGTTACCCATATTTTTACACAACCTGGAACCTATACTGTTAGGCTAGATGCCACCAATGGTTGTTCTAATGCTAGCACTACCGAAACCATTACAGTTCTTCCACAACCAAAGGCAGAATTTCATGGCGATATATTAGTGGGTTGTGCCGGATTAAATGTTAAATTCACCAACAATAGTACAGATGGTATAAGTTACTTGTGGGAATTTGGTGATGGAAGCACTTCTCGAGATGTAGCACCAAGCCATATTTACAATGGACCAGCCGCCTACTACACAGTAAAGCTAACTACCTATAATAATTTAGGCTGTCCAAATACAGCAACCCTTACCGATTACATTAGAATTGTTGGACCACCAAAAGCAGATTTTTCTGTCTCACCAGCACCAGTAATTAGCATTCCAACCTACACATTTAAGTTTACTGATGAGAGTACAAACTCTCCTAAAACATATAAATGGACTTTTGGTGACGGTGATGCTTCTTTACAAAGAGATCCAACGCATACTTATGCTGATACCGGAAAATATATGGTAACCATGAGAACATACAATGAATATGGTTGTGTAGATAGCATCCAAAAGCAAGTGCAAATAATAGGTGTACCTGGTTATATGTTTGTACCAAATTCATTCATACCTGGTAGCACAAGTACACAATTACAAAAATTCATGGCAATAGGTTCTGGTATTAAATCTTGGCACATGTCTGTATTTAATAAATGGGGTCAAGTACTTTGGGAAACCACTCAGTTAAATGATGGCAAACCAGTAGAAGGTTGGGATGGAACATATAAAAACACACCGCAGCCGCAAGGAATTTATTTCTGGAAAATAGACATAGAATTTATAAACGGCTCAGAGTGGAAGGGAATGACGTACGATAGCTCGCCTCCTAAACGAACTGGCTCTATATATTTAATAAGATGATGAAAAGAATTGCCATAGGGATTTTATTAATAACCTTAAGCTGTAATATACTAAAAGCTCAAGATCATCTATTCTCTCAGTTTTTTAATGCTCCTATCTATTTAAATCCATCACTAACTGGTCAATTTGATGGAGATATTAGATTAAACATGATTTATAGAAATCAATGGAGCTCATTGGGTGGAGATTTATCTTATATCAATGCCTCAGTAGATGTGGCCGTTCCAAAATTAGCCGGCGGTGTTGGCTTATCATTCAACAGAAGCAGCGAAGGCACAGCATATTTAACCAAAAACAATATTGCAGCAACATATTCCTATAGTGTAGGGGGTGATGATTTTCTAGCATCTTTTGGTATACAAGCTGGTTTTACCAATCGTTCAATTGATTGGAGTAAATTGGTTTTTGGAGATCAAATTGACAGAAGATTGGGTTACATACCTGGCAGCATATCATCGGCACAATTACCAGATGTTTCAAACCGCTTTTTCTTTGATCCTGCGGTTGGAGTAAATTTTGTATATCGCAATGCAATGTTAGGTGCATCAGTATATCATATCAATAAACCAGATGAATCTTTTAGTGGTACACAAGCTAAGCTACCCATGCGTATGTCCATAAATGCCAGCTTTAAAATGCCTTTAAGTTACAATTACGATTATACCGAAGATGAAGGTGCCTTTCTAATCCCATCCGTTGTTTATTACAAACAAGGCAACGTAAGTTCCATAAGTGCAGGCGCTCAATTCAAATACAAAGGCTTCAATACCGGCATTTGGTACCGTACCAATCAAGAAGGTGGATCAGATGCCCTGGTATTTTCTTTAATTATAGATATCTTTCTAAAACGTAGCGATACTGAAAAAATAAGAGTAGGCTTAAGTCATGATGCAACCACTTCTAAATTAAATTATACAAATACCAGTGGTACAACAGAAGCAAGCATAGGTTACGAAAAATACTGGCCAAATAGTACACGCACTAAAAAATACAATGGATTACGCTGCTCTAACTTTTACTAGGCAAACTTAACACTCCTAATCAGCGTTATTTAACTATTACGTTATAACCCAATACATATGCAAAGTTTTTTTGATAGCAGTCATTTTATCACACAAAGTGAAGTCAATAAGTTTTTAATAGCCACACTACTTTGTGGATTAATTGGCGTAGAACGAGAATTTAGAAGCAAACAAGCTGGTCTAAAAACCATGATTATGATTGGTTTGGGTTCAACGCTATTCACTATTTTATCAGTTAAAATAGGGTTGAATAGTCAAGATCGTATAGCCTCTAATATTGTGACTGGAATTGGTTTTTTAGGTGCTGGAGTAATATTTAAGGAGGATAATCAAGTAAAAGGTTTAACAACTGCCTGTGTAATTTGGATTGTAGCAGCAATAGGCATGGCCGTTGGATCTGGCTATCACGAACAAGCAATAGGTGTAACGATAGTGGTACTACTTGCTCTACTTATTTTTCCGTATGTAGAGAATTTCGTAGAAAGACGCTTTACTAAAAGAACATACCGAATAGTTAAAAAATATGAAAATGAAAGCTTAGATGCTTATGAGGAATATATCAGAACTTCAAAACTGAAACTTCACAGAGGCAAACAAGAATTAGCAAACGGTATAATTAGTGGTACGTGGGTAGCAGTAGGCAGTCCCAAAAACCATAAAAAATTTGTAGATAGAATGTTGCAAGATCATAAGATTATTGCATTTGATTTTTAAATGAATTCTTTTCCCTCAATTTCATCTAACAATTCATGCAACCAATATAAATCAGTTAATAAATCTTTAAAATCTATTGGCAAAGCGTCCATATTATAAAAAAGATAATCAGCTAACATTTTTCTTAAATTCCTATTTAATCTCTTTGCAGGAACTGTTTTTATAAAAACCTTAAACTCATGTAAGATATTTTCAGAGATTTCAGCATTTACTAATGTATTTGTTTGTGTTGTATTTGTCTCTTCCATATCTTACTTTGTTTAAATTCTATTCATCAATTTAATTTTTTCTATTACATTTATAATAATAATACAAGTTTACTCACAATAAATGAGCAATACAATACCAAAAGAGTTTTAAATTCACAAAATGAAGGATAAAATCGACAAATCACTGATTTTAAGCAGAATAAAATTTCACTATAAATTTAAATCAGATGCACAGTTAGCAAGATTTCTAGGTCTAGGAACAAACACACTCGCTAATTGGTACACAAGGAATACAATTAATTATGATTTGATATTCACAAAATGCGATGAACTAAATCCCAATTGGATTATTACAGGCGAAGGTCGGCCAACAAAAGCATATACAAATACAGAAGAAAATGGTGCTTCAACTGTCACAGAACAAGAAGTAAAAAACCAAACTGAATATAATCAACTTACCGAAATAGAACGTTTACATCAAATTATTACTTTACAAGAAGGAACAATTGCGGCGCAAGCTAAAACGATAGAAGTAATGAATAAACTAATTAATGCCAAGGATAAATAGTAATTCAGCTTCAAATGAAATAACGGAAATTATTGTCTTTGATTTTTGAGGTTCTCAAAAAACTTTTCCTTCCTTAGTTGAAGATTTAGCACTTTTTCGTCTACAACTATTGTATTTGATAGACTATCATGCCATGGTCTACAAGGTGTTCCTAAAGCACTCAGTGCATTAAAAGGTATTGCTCTAATAAAGTTTCTAATAAATGCATCTTTCATATTTAACGTACCACCGTCATTCTTAACTGCTTTGGTTCCTGTAATTAACTTACCTAACGATTTCCCTTGAAAAGCAGCTTCAATCAGAAACATAACTAAACCATACAGAACCAGTCCAACCAATCTCTCTTCTATCCTATTGATGTTCATCTCAGAAACACTATATGGAATTAACATCTCTATAATAAAACTTATAAAAACAATAATGATGTAATAAACAGTACCATCGATAAGATAGTTTGCCAATCGCTTCCCTGAATTCGCTCTACAATATTCTAAATTTATATTACTACTTTGAATTTCCATTTTAGGTTCATTACTAAATTAATATTGCCTTTAAGCTACTGAATATATCATACTAATCAAATTTAAAAACCAAAGCATGTTTCAAACCCTTTGTATCTTTTGGCAAAACAATTTCAAAATCATTACCAATCTGTTTCCATTTTACAACACTTTTAACCCCTAATAAGGAAACCCTTTTAGGTATTTTAGGCAATGATTTAAGCATAATTTTAGCAGGAACTACACTTTTTTCATTAATCAAATACAGCGCATAAATATTCCCCCTTTTACCTTTTGTAAAACAGACATTCTCAGATTTATAAGGAGCAATTGGCTCAGTTTCATAAATGGATTCCTTATTGATATCCATCCATTGCCCAATCTCGGTTAAGCGCTGCAAAACAATTTCAGGAAAAGTTCCATCAGGCTTTGGACCAACATCTAATAAAAAATTGCCGCCTTTAGCAACAATATCTACTAATAAATGAACTAGCGTATTGGCACTTTTATAGTTGTCGTTTGGCACATACCCCCAAGCATCACCCATTGTCATACAGGTCTCCCAAGGATAATTTAATGGCTTTTCAGGAATTTTTTGCTCAGGGGTTTGGTAGTTTTCATATTCGCCATGTACTGTTCTATCTACCATGATTAATCCTGGTTGTTTTGCCCTAGCCATCTTGGCGATTTTTGGCATGTCAATATCTTGATCCCAAGCCGGGATAGGCGCACCCCAAGACAAAACCTCTTCATTAACCGTTGCCTTCGGTCTTACCCAACCGCCATCAAGCCATAAAATATCAACTTTACCATAATCGCTCATCAATTCTTCTATTTGATTATAAGTAAATTGTTTAAACTGTTGCCAACGTTGTGGATGCAAACGAATATCGTAATTGTTATTACGATCTGGAGTCGCATAACGTGGCCACCAATAATATTCGCTATGCCAATCTGGTTTAGAAAAATAAGCACCAATCATAAATCCTTCATTTCTAAAAGCCGAGAAAACTTCTTTAACAATATTCGCTTTTGGATTTGAAGAAAAAGGAACATCAGCCCCTGTAATTTTGTAATTAGATTGTTTAGTATTGAACATTGCAAAACCATCGTGATGTTTAGTCGTAAACACCACATACTGCATTCCTGCTTTTTTAGCATAACCCGCCCAAATAGTGGGGTCAAAATTTACAGGATTAAATTGTTTATTGAGATCGAAATACCACTTTTTATATTTTTCATAATTAAGGGTGCTGTCACGAGGTATCCAAGATGCATCCTCAGAATTAATACTCCACGATTCTACAATCCCAGGAATACTATAAATACCCCAATGCATAAAGAGCCCAAATTTTTTACCTCCCCATTGAGATAATTTAGCCGCAACTTTGGCATCTGTAGGTGGTTGATAGATTTGTGCAAAAGTTAAAAAACTGATGAAAAGGAAATAAATTAAAGCTGGTATTTTTTTCATAAAACGATTTTAAACTTCGTATCACAAAATACACAAATATCATTAAAAGTATATAGCTTTGTTAACGATGCAAAACGAACAGATTTCAGTTTTCGACATATTCAAAATAGGTATTGGTCCCTCGAGTTCCCACACTTTAGGGCCGTGGCGAGCTGCACAACAATTTACAACTTCCTTAAAAAAGCAAGATTTATTAAATGAAGTTGAGCAAGTAAAAATACTTTTATATGGTTCTTTGGCCAAAACAGGTAAAGGACATGGAACTGATATCGCCATTTTATTGGGTTTAGCTGGTGGCGATCCCGTAACTTTTGATGTAAACGCAATTGATAGCACCGTTGAAGAAATTAAAATTAGTCAGAAATTACTTTTAGGGGGCGAAAAAACCATCGAATTCTCTTACACAGATGATTTGATGTTCCTCTTTACAGAAAGTTTACCTTTTCACCCGAATGCAGTCACCTTCCAAGCATTTTTAAGTACAGGCAAAGCCTTTACGGAAACCTATTATTCAATTGGCGGTGGTTTTGTTGTTAAAGAAGGTGAAAATGGTAGTGAAAAAGACCAGGTAGATCTTCCATTTCCAGTAGAAAAAGCAAGTGAACTTTTACACTGGTGCTTATCTACAGGCTTAAAAGTAAGCGGAGTAGTGTTAGAAAACGAGGCAGCCTGGCGACCAGAAGCTGAAACTAAAAAAGGTATTTTAAAGCATTTTCAAGTAATTAAAGAATGTATTTATCGCGGTTGTCATACTGGTGGTTTTTTACCTGGCGGATTAAATGTTGCCCGCAGAGCATCAGCTTTAAATAAACGATTAATTAACGGACAAACTTATACGGATTACGATAGTTGGGTAGCCGCTATTAGAAACGGTGGTAATGGTTTTAATTATATTCTAGACTGGGTAAGCTGCTTCGCTTTAGCTGTTAACGAAGAAAATGCTGCTTTTGGAAGAGTAGTTACAGCGCCAACAAATGGAGCAGCGGGAGTTATACCAGCAGTTTTACAATATTATATTGCTTTTTGCGATGGTTATGAGGAAGAAAAGATAATTCAATTTATAGCTTGCGCATCTGAAGTTGGAAGTATTTTTAAAAAAGGCGCCACAATCTCAGCAGCTATGGGAGGTTGTCAGGCAGAAATTGGCGTATCATCTGCTATGGCCGCTGCTGCGTTAACAGAATGTTTAGGTGGTTCTCAACGACAGGTTTTAATGGCTGCAGAAATAGCAATGGAGCATCATTTAGGATTAACCTGCGATCCAATTGGTGGGCTAGTACAAATTCCATGTATAGAACGAAATACGATGGGTGCCATCAAAGCGATAACAGCAAGTCAGTTGGCATTACAAAGTAATCCTGATAAGGCTAAAGTAAGTTTAGATGCCGTAGTAAATACCATGTGGGAAACTGCTTTAGATATGAACTCTAAATATAAAGAAACTTCTGATGGCGGATTGGCGACCAATATTCCATTAAGTTTGCCAGAATGTTAACCAAAAGCAATGATTAAATTCGGAATAAGCATTTTACTTGCTGAACGTCCCGATTGGCGAAAACAAAAAATTGCCCTTGTTACCAATAATGCTGCTACAACTGAAAACGATATTCCATCGCATTTAGCATTGATCAAAGCTGGTTTTAATATTGTTAAACTATTCTCTCCAGAACATGGTTTTAACACTAAAGGTGCCGATGGCGAGAAAATGCCCGATGGTTTTGATGTGGCAACAAAATTACCCATCATCAGTTTATACAGTGAAAAATTAAAACCAAATGCTACTGATTTAGCAGATGTAGACCTTGTTCTATTTGATATTCCAGACATTGGCGCCAGATTTTACACCTATTTGTGGACTTTAACTTACCTAATTGAAGCCTGTAAAGAATATAATAAACCACTTATAATTTTAGACAGACCCAATCCCATTGGTTTAGATCTAGCTCAAATTGAAGGTCCAATGTTAGATGAGCTAAATTGTTCATCGTTTATTGGTCGGTGGGACATTCCTTTACGCCACAGCTGTACTTTGGGCGAATTAGCATTGTACTTTAACGATATAAAAAACATTAATGCTTCAGTTACAGTTATTAAGTGTGAGCAATTAAGCAGAAGTGACTTTTTCCCCAACTGGGGGATAAATTTCACACCTACATCTCCAGCCATTAATAGCTTTAATGCCGCAATTTTATACCCCGGACTAGGAATGCTCGAAGCTACAAATTTAACCGAAGGACGAGGGACAAATCTATCCTTTCAAATGGTTGCTGCACCTTGGCTAATGCATGCTTCAGAAATACAAAAACAGCTAGAAGATGTTTTACACATAGAAGCTATTACTACCATTCCTAAAGAAGCGAAATTTGCTGGCGAAATTTGCAATGGGCTTTATATTTCTCCGAAAAACTATAATGAATTTGATGCCGTAAAGACTGGTCTATTGCTGATTAAGCTCATTAAAGATAGCCATCCCTTGCATTTTAAATGGCAACCCTACTTAACTAATGCTAATCCCGATGGCACTAAACACCTGGATAAACTTTTAGGTATTGCAAATAGTGAAGATTTATTTGAGCTACCCTTATCGGATTTTGAAAGTACTATAAATAATTTGTGTACTGTATCCGCATTTCAAGAAAAAGTTAAACCTTACTTACTTTACGAATAAATACTCTTATCTATATTCCAGTCGCAAATCTTTTCCTTCGAATGGATACAACTAATTAAACTAAATTTGTTGTTTTGCTTTAATTGCTAAATATCTGTTCACCACATTAACTGTTAATTTTTGAGGTGGAGTTAGCAAACTTAAAATACCATGCTTGGTTAATTCTTTAACCATTAATTTCTTTTCGAAAGCAAATTTTTCTGCAATGGTTTTAATGTAAATACCCTCTATATCTTGTGCAGGTTCTTCACTTAATGATTTCAATGTTGTATTCTCAAAAAATACCACTAACAACAAATGAAATTTAGCAATGCGTTTTAAAAAGGGCAATTGTCTTTCTAGTGCCGACATGCTTTCGAAATTGGTAAAAAAAACGACTAGACTACGTTGTTTCAAAACTGCCCTAACACTAATATACAAAGCCTCCATATCGGTTTCCAGATAGCGAGTTTTCTCTTTATACAACACCTCCATAATTTTGTTTAGCTGTGTTGGTCGGCGATCTGCGGGCACTAAACTACCTGTTTTTTCCGCAATGGTAATTAGCCCAGCTTTATCTTGTTTTACTAAAGCTACATTACTTAAAATTAAGCTGGCGTTAATGGCGTAGTCGAGTAAGCTTAACCCTTCAAAAGGCATTTTCATTGCTCTCGACTTATCAATTACGCAATAAATATGTTGTGCTTTTTCATCTGTAAAAGAGTTTACCATTAAATCTCCTTTGCGAGCTGTAGCTTTCCAGTTTACGGTTCTGTAATCATCACCAGCAACATAATTTTTAACTTGATCAAACTCCATACTATGACCAATTCTCCTCATTTTCTTTATCCCAATATCGGTTAAACGATTTGAAACAGCCATTAATTCATATTGCCTCAACTTTAAAAAAGAAGGATAAACTGGCACCAATTTATCTTCACCAACGTTAAACCGGCGACTAATTAACGCTAAGGGAGATTGAACATATAATCGTGTTAAGCCAAAATTATATTCACCACGTTTAGTTGGCCTTAACGTGTAGGTAATTATTTTTTGCTCTCGCGAAGATAAATCCGCTGTAAACCACAGATCACGTTTTTGGAACTGGAACGGAATTTCATCGATAATTCCTACACTTACTTGAAAAGGATAAAAGTTTTCGATATAGATTTTGAGTTCATTATCATCGCCATTGCTTAATCTTTCTGGCACATCTCTGCGAAGAAAGACTCCTTTATCATTTGCATACAATAAAAAGAGATCTAGCCCAACTAAGATTAATACTATACCAAAAAGGATATAAGGTAAATCGCCTAAAAATGGCATAAAAAAAGAAAATAGAAACAACACTACACATACACCAAGGGCGATGAATAATCGTTTACCTAAAAACAGATCTGTATAATATTTTCTAAAAAAACTTTTCATTTTTTGATTTTCGTCGCATCGACATACTATCTCGGCACTTCTATCTTTTTAATGATCTGAGCAACTACATCTGCCGTAGTTAATCCTTCCATTTCCTTTTCTGGGCTTAGCATAATGCGATGAGCTAACACTGGCGCAGCTACTTTTATAATATCATCTGGCGTTACAAAATCACGCCCAGCCATTGCAGCAATAGCTTTTGCTCCATTTACTATAGCCAAAGATGCTCTTGGAGATGCTCCCAAATACAATGATTTATTGTGTCGAGTTTCATGCGTAATTTGCGCAACGTAAGCCAGCAATTTAGGTTCAACAAATAATGATTTAATTGTTGCTCTTAACGTTTTAATTTGCTCAACCGATAAAACAGCTTTAATTTCTTTTAATTGATCTTCTGTTTTTTGTTGATGTTGGCTAGTTAAAATTTCTATTTCTTCTGCTAAGGAAGGATATTTAACTTCGATTTTAAACAGAAAACGGTCCAACTGAGCTTCTGGCAAACGATATGTACCTTCTTGTTCTATTGGATTTTGAGTTGCCAAAACCATAAAAGGTTCTTCCAACTTATAGGTGTTTCCATCCACCGTAATTTGACGTTCTTCCATTGCTTCGAACAAAGCAGATTGGGTTTTGGCAGGTGCACGATTAATCTCATCTACCAAAATAATATTACCAAAAATAGGCCCTTGCCTAAATTGAAATTCTGCTGTTTTAGGACTAAATACTGCTGTACCTAATACATCCGACGGCATTAAATCTGGCGTAAATTGTATCCTCGAAAATGTTGCCGAAATACATTTCGCTACGAGTTTAGCACTTAAGGTTTTCGCTACCCCTGGTACACCTTCTAACAAAAGATGTCCGTCTGCCAATAAACCTGCAATTAAAAGATCTATTGTATCTTTCTGACCAATAATTACATGGCTTAAAGATTGCCTAATTTGATCTACTGCAGCACTCAATTGGCTTAAATCGGTTCGTTGATTAAACATTTCCTGTTCCATATTTATTGGTCTTGTTTATAAAATTGTTCAATTAATTTATTTAAGCGGATTAGCTGCTGGTCTTTTACCATTTGCCCCGCTTTAAGATATGTTATTTCTTCAAATAGTTCATCGATTATATCTGCTGATACACTAGAAATGTTAATCAGCGATGCTTTAAATTCTTGGTCTAAATCACTAGTTTTTAAACGATACTTTGTTCGGATGTACTCTAATAAATAGTTAACCTTTTTCTCTGCAATGTCTCTATTGTTGCGTTGCTGGTAGTAAACTCTTCCTACTACTTCTACAAATTCTACAGAAGTATTTTTCAAACGTTCTACTACAGGAATAATCCGCTGTCTTCTTTTGATCTCAAATACTATAAAGGCAACTAAACTAAATAACGCAATGTAATACGCCCATCTCAATTCATCGTATTTAAAAAGCACTCTTAAAACTGAGCTGTCCTTTGTGTTTGGCCTAGTAAAATGTTCATCCCAAATTAAAGTCTCGGCCTTTGGCAAATAAGAAAGCGCTTTGGCTGCATAATCTAAACCATCTTCCCTTAATAAGCTATAATTAGTTAATAATTGTGGATTTGGGAGTATAAACAAAGAACCTTTTCCAAACTTATATTGTATGAAATTCGCAAATTCATCTTGCTTTTTGCCTAAAACAATGGCTCTTGTCGAGTCTACTTTTGAAAAATATTGTCCGCTTATTCCTTTATCAAAATAATAATCTAATTCTCTTTTTAAGGATGGATTCACAAAGTTGATTGGATATTTACGTTTATTTTGAAAGTTAAAATCGGAGGTAATTTGCAATTTTAACTTGTCCAATAAAACTCCTTGTATTTGGAAAGCGGCAATAAAAATGTTATTTCCACTTTGCATATACTTTACCATTTCTAGGTAATCCAGTTTATCTACTTTTAAATTTGAGGCAATAATAAAATAATTCGATTGGCCATTTGGCTTTTCTTTTAGGTTATTATAAACTGCAGATTGCACTGTTTTTATAGTGGTATTCGGCAAAATGTCATTAATTCTTTGACGTAAAATGTAAGTTCCAAACGGGATTTTATCTTCGGAAAGATAAGTTGGAGCCCAGTTAGTTGGTTTTGGTTTAAAATATTGGATAACCAAATATCCCACTATTAAAATGCCACCAATCATTAAGTACCTTCTCAACCCACTGTTCATATCATTTTTTGATTAAACTGTAAAAAGGATTGATTAATTGAATCGAAATCTAGTTTATCTATGAAAAATTCACCATACCAAATGTATTCGAATTGATTAGTTAATACATTAAACTCTTGTTTATAATTTTCGTTTTCCAACTCTAAAACATAAGCCTGATTAGTTTTCTCTGGCTGCCAGTTAATGAGTTCTTTATCGCTCAATTTTTTTAATGTTTTTAAATAAAGAAGTCGTACCGCAAGACGATAATTTTTATTTTGTAAAGCGAAATCAATTTGTTCGTCGAAATCAATTTCATGGATATTTTCTAAACTTTCTTCAAATGGCACAGTAACAGTTTTAGATTTCCCTATTAGAAATTTATAATCTATGCCAATTAATTTGATAACCACAAACACAACAATAGCAATTACAACAGCTATTAAAATGTATTTAATAATGCTGCCGGTAATTCCTCCACTGAAAATCTTATTAATTAGACGCCAAAACCATCTCCAAAAACGATCCCATAAGCTTAAACTTTGCGGTGCAACATCATCGTAAATAAATTCCTTTTGCTTACTATACTTTTTAACAGCAGTTTCATCAAATTTCCTTAAATCTATAGTACTGCTATCTGTTTTTAAAACAAAACCTTTTTTAATTACTGGTTTAACAACTGGCTTTTCTACAGCAGTAGCTTGAACAGTATTTGCCCAAATAAAAAAGATAAGAAAAACCAGTATTGAGCGCATTTAATATTCTTCAGGAGTTTCGGCCTGGTTTGAGTTCTGACCCAAACCATCAATTCTATTTAATAAGCCAAGACTTTCTTTTCGTTCTACCAAATTATAATAAATAAACGTTGAACTGATGATTGGAATAATCATAAATATATAAGCAATTTGTTGAAATATTGAAGAAACAAAGGCGTATGTTCTTGTAATGGGCTGCTCAGCATGTGTAAATGCCCCTACTATTGCAATGATAAATGAAGGAATTTGTACAATCAAACTGCAAGCATAAAATATAACATACACCACAAGGATAGTAGCAGCGGTTATCCACCATTCATTTTTTAACAGTTTAAAAGATCGTTCAAATGCGTGAGAAAAATTCCCATTCTCTAAAATCATTACTGCATAAAATAATGTTACTGCTGGGAAAACATATATACCAGGAATTATGCAACATATAAAACATAATCCTAAGAAAATCGACATTAAAACCCCACTACCTAACATTCTAAAAAAGTAATATTTAAAGTAAACCCATACTTCAGCAACAGTAGGTGGTACATTTCCTTTTTCTATATAAAGTGCAACAAAGCTTAAAACTGAAACATACATAGAGGTGTAGCTTAAAATCAAAAAAATGATCATTAAAATATAACTAAAACCCATGTTATACATTTTGGCAAAAGGCCCGCCCGTATAGCCCTCACCTTGTGCTAAATCTACTAGTTGCAACTGAGCAATTATTGCACTTATCATTCCACCCAAAATAAAAATCCCTGTTAACGAGAAAAAAGCTGCCATCAAAGGCTTAAAATTCTGCTTAATGAAGACAAAAGTATCTCCTATAATATCCCCAAATTCTCTTATTTTTTTAAATTCTATTTTATCTTTCATCGTAACTAGTTTGATTGCGTTTATATAGTTGTATTGGATAAATGATTACATACCATACCATAAAAATTAAGGAGCCAGCTAAAATGCTTATGCTTAACCAAATTGGCATTTCGGTATGACGGGTAATAAAGCTTTCGAAAAATGCCGCTAATAAAATGATAGGAATAATGCCTAAAGCTATTTTTGTGGCATCTTTTGCGCTATTTTTAAAAGCAAATAAACGGGTGTGTGTTTTTGGAAAAAGCAATCCGTGCCCTAAAACTAATCCGGCACCGCCTGCAATAATGATGGCTAATATTTCTAAAGTTCCGTGAATCCAGATTACTAAAATAGATTGCGTACCTAAGCCTTTGCTAAAAAAATAATATTCAAATGCACCAAGCATTATGCCGTTTCTGAGTAGAAAAAATACTGGCCCAATAGCTAAAAGTATACCGCTCACAAACATTAATAACGAAACCCAAACGTTGTTTGCGGCAATTTGAAAAAACATTTGAAACTCTCCAGTTTTCTTATAAACCCCAAAAGGATCTCCCTTTGCAATATTTTCATTTGTCATGTTCACATAACTATCTCCCATAATTAAGCGAACAAAACGATCATCGTACTTAGCAGATAGCGCACCAATACTAGCTGCGATAATAAAAAAAATAAAAGAGTAAACTATTTGCTTGCGGTATTGATAAAACAACAAAGGCAATTCATATTTCCAATAGCGAGCAAAACGACCTTTTTCCTCTTTTTTGTTTTTATAAATAGCTTGATGTAAAACGGATGCAATACCGTTCAAATAGTTTGTTGTTTGAGATTTGGGATAGAAGGTTTTTGCATATGCCAAATCGTTTGTAATATCAATAAAACGATGGGCTAATTCATCGGGGTTATTCGTTTGCAAAACTTCGTAGCTCTTCCATTTATCGGAATTCTGCTTCACAAACAGCGCTTCTCTCATAAAATTAATTTCCCCGGTTAAATTTCTGTTAAAATAAAACAAAATTTTAATTAGTCAATAAAAAATAAAAATCCCTATTATATTTGAGACCATGGAAACCGTAAAAGTAAATACTAGTCAACATATTGATATTGATTATCCCGTTGCCGGTTTAGGTGAACGTTTTGCAGGCTGGTTAATTGACATGGGTTTATTTATTGCCATCTTTTTAATTTTCCTCATCTTATTTTCCATGACAGGGCTATCAGGTTCTGGTTTATTTGATACCATAATGCTTATTATTTATGGAGTTGGCTATGTATTTTATGATTTGCTGTGTGAGGTTTTTATGAATGGCCAAAGCATTGGAAAAAGGTTAGTAAAAATAAAAGTAATCAGTTTAAATGGCGCACAAGCAAGCCTTGGTCAGTATTTTATACGATGGGTTTTTAGAATTGTCGATTTCCCTTTAACATCATGGGTAGGAGGATTAATTTGTGTAGCCGTTACGGAAAATAAGCAGCGTATTGGAGATATTGTTGCGGGTACAACATTAATTAAAACAGTTCCAAGAACACAATTTCAGCATATTGCTTTTCATCCAGTTGCCGAAGAATACAATCCAGTTTTTGACGGTGTAAATCAGATGACAGATCGAGACATAGAACTTGTTCACGAAGTTTTAAATACATATTACAAAACTCGAAACCACGATTTAATTTATCACATGGCGGCCAAAGTTTCTGCTCATTTAGGCATAACTGTACCTAGCGGGATGAATGAATTGGAATTTTTAAGTACCGTACTAATGGATTATAATCAGCTTACTTCAAGAGCTGTTTAATTATTTAAAATTCGAAGCAATAGCATTCGAGATTTTAACTGCCCATTCGCTATACATTTTCCTAGAGGGATGTAAACCATCAGTAGCTACTAAAGAAGCATCTGTTGCAGCATTTCTAGAACCAGGTGTGATATCGATATATTTAACACTCATTCCTAAAGTTTCTTCTTTACAGATCGCATTAAATGCATCAATTTCTTGCGCAATGGTTGTTGTATTTCTTCCGCTCCCCTTTCCAAAAGGAGTTACACCCCAATCGGGAATAGATACTACAAAAACGTGTTTTTTATTTCCGCCCGCAAAACTGATAGCCGTTTGCAATAACGCTGCAAATTCTTTTCGATAAGTAGTTTGTGAATTTCCCCGGTACTGATTGTTAACACCAATTAATAAAGTAACCACATCATAAGTTCCTGTAATTTTTTCAGCTTTGATAGCAGCTTGAAGTTCATCAGTTGTCCACCCAGTTTTTGCAATAATTTTTGGTGCTCCGAATTTTAGCCCTTGTTCATTTAGTTGTGCAGTAACTTGATAAGGGAAACTTTCTTTTTGCGAAACAGCTTCACCAATGGTATAAGAATCGCCTAAGGCTAGGTAATTTAAGGACGAATTATTCGTAGGAGTTGGATTTTGTATCATTGCCGTTTCTGCAGTTTTATTACAGGCCAATAATAAACATAAAGACAGGAAACCAAAGCTAAATTTCATCTTTTAATTTACGGAAATTTTTAGAATTGGGATTTTAATCGATTAAATTAATTCCATTTTAAATAAATTGGCAATATGGTTTTTAAGCTTTTCTTTCACTTCTTCCATCTCTAATTTTCTACCTAGCTCTCTCTCCAAAGAAGTAACATCTTTATCATCTATCCCGCAAGGAACAATATTTTTGAAATAAGCCAAATCTGTATTTACATTAAACGCAAAACCATGCATGGTTACCCATCTACTGCAGCGCACACCTAAGGCACAAATTTTTCGAGCCTTTTCATTATCAGCATCTAACCAAACTCCTGTATAACCAGGATAGCGACCTGCTGTAATTCCGTAATCGGCAAGCGTTAAAATTACCGCTTCTTCTAGTGTTCTGAGATATAAATGGATATCTGTAAAAAAATTATCCAAATCTAAAATCGGATAACCTACAATTTGACCTGGACCATGATAAGTAATATCACCTCCACGATTAATTTTATAATAAGTTGCTTGTTTATTTTTTAAATCGTCTTCATCCAATAATAAATTTTCTGGATGTCCGCTTTTACCTAAAGTATATACATGTGGGTGCTCGCAAAAAACAAGGTAATTTGGTGTTTCAATTTCAGTATTTTCAGTTCTGTTTTTCCCTTTTAAAGCGACTGTTTTTTCAAAAATCTCTTCTTGTTTTGTCCAAGCATTTTGATAATCAGTTAAACCCCAATCTATATATTTAACTTTTTTGTTCATTTTAATTTATTAAGCAACTACATATCCTAACATGTAACCATCTTTCGTTTTAAAGTAGTTTACAGTTAATTCTCTAGTTCCGTTTGGCAACTCTACAAGTACTTGCAATGAACCTTCATCTTTCAATTTAAAAGGCTTTATATGGATATGTTGTTTAAACTCTAAGCCTTTCTTTCCATGCCATTTGTAAATGGCTTCTTTGGCGCACCAAGCTACATACAAACCACAAGTGTTATCTCCAATTTGTTTTTGTGCAAGCTCTACATCAGATAAAAATTTATGCTTAATGCTCTTGATTTTCATTTTAATCAATTCAATATCAACACCAACCTGTTTTTCTTTACTAATAATAACCGCAGCATAATCATACGAATGACTTAAGGAAATAAAAGCTTCAGAATTAACGAGGTAAGGTTTGCCATGATCATCCATTTGGCAATCTATGTAATCTGCTGTGTTAAGCATGGTCCGCAGCAATAAACGTGTACTTAACCAATGTAATGCTCTTTTTCCATTACTTAAAGAAGCAATGACATCTAGTTCATGTTGTTTAAGTTGCAAACCAGAGAGCAACTGTTCTTCAGTTTCCTCAATCTTCCATACTGCAAGTACGGTTTGATCATCAATTCTTTTATTAAAAACTACTGGCATCTCTTATTTAGAAAATCAATGCAAAAGTATCTTAAATTAATCATAATTTAGTCCAAAATACTTCATAAAATGATCCTCTCAGATAAACGCATACTAGAAGAAATTGATAAAGGCACCATCATCATAGAACCTTTTAATTTAAATTGCCTCGGCACCAATTCTTACGATGTGCATTTAGGCAAGTATTTGGCTACGTATAAAGATCGCGTTTTAGACGCTAAAGCCCACAATAAAATAGACCATTTCGAAATACCAAAAGAAGGTTTTGTATTACAACCTGGCACTTTATACTTAGGCGTAACTTTAGAATATACTGAAACTCATGCTCATGTTCCATTTTTAGAAGGTAAAAGTAGTACGGGTCGTTTGGGTATAGATATACATGCTACAGCTGGCAAAGGCGATGTTGGTTTTTGCAACACTTGGACTTTAGAAATTTCTTGCGCCCAACCTGTTCGTATTTATGCAGGTATGCCAATTGGTCAACTTATTTATTTTTTGGTTGATGGCAGTATAGAGAATATGTACAACACTAAAAATGATGCTAAATACAATAATAAAACCACTAAACCTGTAGAAAGCATGATGTGGAAAAACACATTTTAGGTTATCAACTAAATTTTTAATTACATATTTTAATAAAGCCTTAGGTTTTTGTAACTTAAGGCTTTATTTATCTACACTATGAAACAAAAACTTATCATCTTAGCTATTACGCTACTTTCATTATTCAGTTTTTCTGCCTTTATCACAGACGATGATCCATTTACTGACCTGCTTAAAAAGCTGGAAGAATTCACTAAAAAGTTTCCTCAAGAAAAAGTTTACCTACATCTCGATAAACCTTATTATGCCATAGGTGATGATATATGGTTTAAAGCATATGTTGTTGATAGTAAAACTGCTCTTCCCTCAACCCTTAGCAGTATTTTATATGTGGAATTAATTAATGAGAAAGATTCTGTAAAAAGACAAATCAAATTACCCTTGCAAAGCGGGATTTCATGGGGCGATTTTAAATTGACAGATTCTTTAGGAGAGGGAAATTATAGAATTAGAGCGTACACCCAATGGATGAGAAATGCAGGCCCAGAATTCTTCTTTGATAAAACCATTAAAATTGGTAATAGTTGGGCTAATAAGGTTTTCACTAAAACTAGCAATCAATATAGTACCGAAAACAATACCGAAAAAGTAAACAGTACAATTCAATTTACAGACCATGATGGCAAACCGTATGCAAATAGTTTAGTGAGCTATGAGGTGCAATTAAATTCTAGAAATATTGCCAAAGGAAAGGCAACGACTAATGAAAATGGAGAAATTAACATACCTATTGTAAATAATCAGCCTAATTTATATAAATCTGGTAAAATTACTGCAACTATTACAATGGCTGATAAACAAACTGTTGTGAAAACTATCCCCATTAAATCCACCTCAACTGATGTTGATATTCAGTTTTTTCCAGAAGGAGGAAATTTAGTGGACGGCTTGCCAAGCAAAGTTGCTATCAAATCGATTAATGCAAATGGATTAGGAGAAAATGTCAGTGGCAGAATTTTAGATAACGAGAACAATGAAATTCTAAAATTTGAAACCGCTTATTTAGGCATGGGATCTTTTATCTTAAATCCTCTTGCAGGCAAAACCTATACGGCAAAAATAAAACTTGCTAACGGATCTGAAAAAACGATTGCCTTACCCAAAGCACAAACTAGTGGTTATGTACTTTCTGTGAATAATACAGACAGTGTTAAAATGAGTATCAAGGTCATGTTAACTACTGATTTAATGAATAAAGGCGACCTTAGATTGGTAGGTCAACACAATGGTGATGTATATTTTGTGACGAAGCTTTCCACAGAAAAACAATTAATTTCAGTAAGTGTACCTAAATTAGAATTTCCATCTGGTCTTGTACAACTTACCTTATTTTCTGCTGATAATTTGCCAATTGCAGAACGTTTAGCTTTTATCAATAATTCTCATGATAAAATTGACATAAATGTTGAGAATTTAAAACCAACCTATAGTAAAAGAGGGAATGTAGATTTAACTTTAACTACAACCAATAATGCAAAACCAATACAGGGAAGTTTCTCGGTAGCCATCACAAATACAGCGGCAGTTGCTCCAGATTTAGAGAATGAGAGTAACATTTTAACTAACCTTTTACTAACATCAGATTTAACTGGATATGTAGAAAAACCAAATCATTATTTCTTAAAAAATGATTTAAAAACTCGCAATGAATTAGATAATCTGTTACTTACACAAGGTTGGAGAAAAATAAATTGGAAAAATATTATTAATAATCAATTTCCAGCAATAACTTATCAACCAGAAAAACACCTTAAAATAAGTGGTAAAATTACCAAAGGAGGTAAACCAGTAGCTAAGGGGAAAGTTGTTCTATTTTCTAATACGAACGGTTTCTTTGTTATTGATACCCTAAGTGATACAAATGGGCGCTTTAGTTTTGATCAAATTGATTTTACAGAGAATATTAAATTTGTTGTGCAAGCTCGAACTGATAAAAACAACAAAAACACACAAATAGACCTAGACATCGTACCTGATCAAGTAGTTACTATAAATAAAAACACAGGTGATGTTGAGGTGAATGTGAATGAAACTCTAATGCCTTATTTAGCACAAAGCACTAAATATTTTGATGAGCAAACTAAAAGAGGTTTTCTAAATAAAACAATCACGCTTAAAACAGTTAACATTGTTGAAAAGAAAAATCCTGCACCAAACTCCTCAAATTTAAATGGCGCTGGTCGTGCAGATTTTGTAGCGACAGCAAAAGATTTAGAAACCGCTTTCTCTCTTTCTATGTATTTACAAGGAAGAGTTGCAGGTATTATGATCCGTGATGGCAAAGCTTATTCTACACGTGCAAATGGAGGTGCCATGAGCATAGTTTTAGATGGAATTAATATGGGGAGCGATTTCTCATTAGATGACATTATTGTACAAGATGTAGAAAGTATTGAAGTTTTAAAAAGTATTGGCAATACTGCAATTTATGGTAGTGGTGGTGCTAGTGGTGTAATTGTAGTTACTACTAAAAGAGGTGCTGGAACCGAAGGTAATTACGCTAGGTATTCGCCAGGAATAGTTACTTATGCTCCGAAAGGATATTATCAAGTAAGGCAATTCTATTCACCGAAGTACGAAGCAACTCCAGATCCTAAACCAGATTTTAGATCGACTGTATATTGGAACCCACATTTAGTATCTGATCCTACTGGAAAAGCAAAACTAAATTATTACAATACAGACCAATCTGGAACTTATAGAATTGTAATAGAAGGAATAGATTCTAATGGCAATCTGGCCAGAAAAGTCTATACTTACGAAGTAAAATAACCAACCCTTATGAAAACAATTGAAGTCACCATAAAAGATCGTTTAGCTATTATTACTCTGAACAGACCTAAATCAAATTCCTTAAATAGGGAAATGGTTGTGGAATTAACTGATATGCTTACCAATATAGAAAGCGATGCTAATATTGGTGGCGCCATAATTACTGGTAAAGAGCATTTCTTTTCGGCAGGTTTAGATTTAATAGAACTATACAATTATAACGAAGAGGAAGCTAAAAGTTTCTGGCATCTATTTTTAAATTTCGTTTCCAAAATTACTTCTTTTAATAAGCCTTTAGTGGCGGCTATAAATGGTCATAGTCCTGCTGGTGGTTGTGTAATTGCTTTAGCTTGTGATGCTCGTGTAATGGCCGAAGGGAAATATATTATAGGTTTAAATGAAGTTCCTGTAGGGATTATAGTCCCGCATAGCATTTTTAATTTATATTCATTTTGGCTGGGTAAAGCTGATGCCACTCGAAGTTTATTAGAAGGTAAACTCTTTAACCCTGAAGAGGCATTGGCTATTGGTTTGGTAGATGAATTGGTAAAACCTGAAAGTATATTGACCGCAGCAGAGCGTAGCGTTAGAAAATATATGAGCTTTGAAAGGAACACTTGGTCGCAAAGTAAATTAAATATTAGAAGGGAATTGATAGCAAGCACTAGCGCCGATCAAAGTGCAGATTTAGAGGTTATGTTGAAGCAATGGTGGTCGCCAAATACTAGAGCTATTTTAAAAACCATACTTGATAGTTTACAAAAGAAATCTTAACGGTTTGCTGTTAGCAAATTTCAATCACTCAAAATTCAATCATTCAAAATTCTCTCCTTAAATTATGTACAACGAACCGATGTTAAAAGACGATGCGCTTAAAGGCAAAACCATAGTGGTAACTGGTGGTGGTACTGGATTAGGTCGTGCTATGGGAACTTACTTCTTAAAGTTGGGCGCCAATTTGGTAATTACTAGTCGAAAGTTAGACGTATTACAAAAGACTGCTGATGAAATGGCTGCAGAAACAGGCGGTCAGGTTTTAGCGGTGCAGTGCGATGTGAGAGATTATGAACAGGTTGAAGCTGTATTGGCACAAACCATCCAAAAGTTTGGTAAGGTTGATGGATTACTGAACAATGCTGCAGGTAATTTTATTTCTCCAACTGAAAGGTTATCAGCTAATGCTTTTTCCAGTATTATAGATATTGTTTTAAAAGGTACGGTAAACTGCACCTTAGCTTTTGGGAAACATTGGATTGCAGCTAAACAACCTGCGAGCATTTTAAATATTGTAACTACTTATGCTTTTACGGGTTCGGCTTATGTTGTTCCGTCTGCTTGTGCTAAGGGTGGCGTACTTGCACTAACCAGATCTTTAGCTGTAGAATGGGGTAAATATGGTATTCGTACAAATGCCATCGCCCCTGGGCCTTTTCCTACTAAGGGTGCTTGGGATAGATTGTTGCCGGGAGATTTAGCTGAAAAATTCGATTTTAAAAAGCGTGTGCCTTTAAAAAGAGTGGGCGAAAACCAAGAGTTAGCCAATTTAGCTGCTTTTTTAATTAGTGATTTTGCTGGTTATATTAATGGCGAAGTGATTACTATTGATGGTGGTGAATGGTTGCAAGGTGCTGGACAGATGAATGGTTTAGAAGCTATCCCATCTGAAATGTGGGATATGTTGGAGCAAATGACTAGATCTGCTAAAGGGAGCTAAAGAATTGACATAAATACTATTCAAATGAAATCTTTATTCAATACCGACGATCGTGAAGAAATTATCAATCGCATTCAATCTATTACAGCAACTAGCGAAAAGCAATGGGGTAAAATGTCTGCATCACAAATGTTGTTGCATGCCCAAGCACCTATTAAAGTAGGAATTGGCGAATTGAAATTGAATAGCAATTTGATTTTTATGATTTTAGGACCAATCATTAAAAAGAAATTAATGAAGGAAGAACCTTTTGAGCATAACTTACCAACTCATAAAAGTTTTATTGTTGGTTTTGACCCAAATTTGGATGCCGAAAAGGAAAACCTCATTAATTTAATTCATAAGTTCAATGCTCAAAAAGATAATCTTGCAATTAAACATCCGATTTTTGGCAAAATGAGTACGCAGCAGTGGGATGTTTTGCTATGGAAACATACAGATCATCACTTGCGTCAGTTTGGGGTTTAAACTTTAAATATTACCTCTGTAGCTCCAAATCCAAATTTTTCTTTACGTGCATCCATAAAGGTTTTTACTTGTGGATGTTTGCTAATTGTTTTATGAATGTGGTGTCTTAATGTGCCGTTGCCTACACCATGAATAAATATTATTGATGGCATTTGGTGCACAATTGCGGCATCGAGCATTTGCTGAAAATAGGCTAATTGAATATCAATAATTTCTGATTGGCTTAAGAACAGATGATCGTTTCTTAGTTTTTCGATGTGTAAATCTATTTCGGTTGCTGGCTTTAAAACTTTTGGTTTTTCGTTTTCTCCTCTGAACAAACTTTCTTTTAGTTTTTGCGCATCAATTAAGGGTACGGGTTCGTCTAATTGTATCAGCCATGCGTATTTATTTATTTCTGGAACTTGTTTTTTGCTTCCACTAAAGTCTTTTGCTTTAAACTTTTTGGTTAGGTTTAGGGGTGCGATGGGTTTTAGGTTTGCCGTGGTAAAATACAGTGCTTGGAAGATGAACTCTGGCCAAATTTCTAAATCGCTAAGGTTGGCGCTGTAAATTTGTGTGTTTGTTTTTGCTTGTATTACGCTAGCAAATTCTCCTTTATATATTCCTTTTTTATCGGTTTTTAAACTTAATAAGAGTTGGTAAGAGGTATTGTTGATGAGGGTGAAATGTACGACTGAGTTTGCTTTTGAATCTTCTGCCACAGCAAGGAAAATTCCATTTTCTTTAAATTCATCATCAACAATTATTGCTTGTTTATTTGTGTTTTGCGCTGTTGGGGCAGAAGTGTGTCCATGCACATGGGTTAGGTTTGAGATTGCAACTGGAATTTCAAATCCATCGGTATCTGTTACGCCTAATGTTTGAGCATCGATAACTCGTGTTACGTATCCTTCTCTCTTTTCGTCTACAAAACGAACAAAATCACCTAGTTTAAACATAGTAGTTAGTATTTAGATATGAAACTTTTAAAAGCCTCCCCTTTGGGGAGGTTGGTGGGGCCTTACCATCTAATTAAAGCGCTTGCCCATGTAAAGCCAGAGCCGAAAGCGGCTAGGCAAACTAAGTCGCCTTCTTTAATTTTTCCTGCTTCCCATGCTTCGCATAGTGCAATTGGCACTGATGCAGCGGTGGTATTGCCGTATTTTTGAATGTTATTAAATACTTTATCGTCGGTTAAGCCCAAAAGCTGTTGCACATATTGGCTAATGCGCAGGTTGGCTTGGTGTGGCACTAATAAATCGATATCTTTTTCGCTTAAATTGTTTGCTTTGAGGGCCTCTTTAATCACTTCTGGAAATTTAACAACTGCTTTTTTAAATACTGCGGGTCCATCCATGTAAGGTAATGCTGCTCCACTTTCTAATTGTTCTGTTGTCATAAATAAACCGCCCAATTCTTGATCGGGATAAGCGGGTTTATTTTTCATCCATTTATTGGCATGTGCACCTGGATAGAACATAGCTAAGATTTCTGCATCTGCGCCATCGCTATGCAAATGTGTGCTTAAAATTCCTTGTCCTTCTTTTTGTGCAGGTTGTAATACCACAGCTCCTGCTCCATCGCCAAATATTACAGAAACGTTTCGGCTACGGGTTTCGAAATCCATTGCAAAGGAATGTTTTTCACTACCTACTACTAAGATGTTTTTGTACATGCCTGTTTTGATAAACTGATCTGCAACAGATAGGGCATATATAAAACCTGAACATTGATTGCGAATATCTAATGCGCCGACTTCTTTCATTTTCATTTCGCGTTGTAATAATACGCCGCAACCTGGAAAATAATAATCTGGACTAAGTGTAGCGAAAATAATGAAGTCAACATCTTGAGCAGTAATACCTGCTCTTTCTATTGCAATTTTTGCCGCTTCTACACCCATTGTGGTGGTGGTTTCTTCTAATCTATCTGCAAAGCGGCGCTCTTTTATACCGGTACGTTCTTGAATCCACTCATCATTGGTATCCATAAAGCGAGATAAATCGGTATTTGTATATACGTTTTTAGGCACATAATAACCGATGCCGGCGATTTTTGAACTTTGCATACAATTTGGTTTGAGGAACAAATATAGTGATTAGTACCTAGTGGTTGGTATAATGATACTTGGCTTATTGCATGATGATTATGTACATTATACGGAATACTTGCTACTTTTACTTATTTTTGTACCATGTCGACAGAAACAAAGGAAGAAACATTTACATTAGAAGAGATTCTTACCTCTTTAAAAACAGTTCATCGTTTAATTTTATGGAACGATGATGTAAATACCTTTGAACATGTAATTTGGTGTATGATGAAATACTTAGATTACAGCGAAACGCAAGGTGAAAAGATTGCTTGGGAAGTACACAATAAAGGCAAGTGTGCAGTACTTGAGGGTTCTTTTATCGAAATGGAGGTTTACCGTAAAATTTTACAGCAGGAAGGGTTAACTGTTTCTGTAGATTAATTTTAGTTTAAAATATTTTAAGCTAATTGCCTTAATAATTCTGTTAATTCTGCTTGTATGGCTTGAGTTTTATCTTTTGCATACCACCCATGTAATTGCTCGGCAATTAAACCCATATCATCGCTTTCTTCTTTCCATTGTTTTAGTAGTTTTTGTAGGACTTGGGGTCTTGGTCCCCACTTTGGTAAGATGGGATTTTTGTTTTCATCTAATATTAACAAAACCGGAATCGCTCTTCCACCATTAGTGAGATAATTATCTATTAATTCTAGGTTTTCATCTCTCAAAACAATTTTCATTTGAAATTTTCCCTTTGACTCTTCTACAATTTTATTAATTACTGGCAATATTTGAGCTGCATCGCCACACCAACCTTCGCTTATTACCAAGAAATTGTAGTTGCTTTTTATATTAGATATTGTCGCAGATAAATCTTGTGTTAAAATTGTAGATTTCTCAATGCGGTTCATCCGATGATCGTTCATTTTGGTGTAATGCAACATTTCAGGAGAATGGTCTGTACCTGTTGTTTTATCATCTATCAGAAGTGAATGAACAAATTCACGATAAACCGAGTAAGTCATTCCTTTATCAAAAATAGTACTGTAATTGAGCATAATAGCGCTGTAATAAAATAGTTACTCCTCGTTTTTTAAACCTTCAACTCCGAACTTTGTCTTCCTATAAGGAAAACGAATTTACTAAAGATTAAGAGGAAAATAATAACTCAAAGTTCTATTATTAAAAGTTGTTATTTGTATTTTAACTGTAAATATTATTCGCTTACTAAACTAACTTATTTAACTATTTCATTTAGCTCAATCTTGAAAAGACTGTTACTCTATTTTTTTGCCGCTACGTTACTGAGTTTATTTTCCTTCAGCGCTAAAGCAGCTGAAAATGGTGTGATTAGAGGTAAGGTTATTGAAGAAGTTGGTGCATTGCCTATCCCCTATGCTGTAGTTTCTATTTTTGAATCGGCGGCTGAACAGCCCCTATTAACAATACAAACTGATGAAAATGGTTATTTCAGATTTAACAATCTTAAAACTGGAAACTACAAAGTAAAAGTTAGCTATGTTGGTTTTGCTGCTCTTTTTGTTAATGATATTAGTATCACCGATAAAGATTTTGATAAAAATTTAGGTAATCTAAAATTAAGCAGCGAACAAAGCAATTTAAATGAGGTAGTAATATCGGCTCAAAAACCATTGGTTGAATTTGGTGCAGATGTAATTACGTATAACGTTGGTTCATCTGTTTTAGCGGAAGGAAGTACGGCTACCGATGTACTTAAAAATGTGCCAATGGTACAAGTTGATATTGATGGGAATGCTACTATTTCTGGTAAACGCAGCACACGTGTTTTTATCGATGGCAAACCTTCTGATTACATGACGTCAAACATCGCAGATTTATTAAATGTATTACCTTCTGATGCTATCGAAAAGATTGAGGTGATGACTAATCCTCCCTCTAAATACTCTGGTGATGGGGAAGGTATTTTGAATATTGTGATGAAGAAAGGTTTTAAAGTTGGCTTTAATGGAAATGTTGGCATAACCGCAGGTATACAAGGCAATAAAAACACCAATGCCAATGCATCTTACCGTGGCAAAAACTACAACTTAAATGGTAGTGCTGCTTATCGAGAAAATATTGGCAAAGGAGCTGGCGAAAGTTATCGAACCAACTTTTTTCCAGATACTACTTTTTATTATAATCAATATAATAACAATCGCAATAAGAGTAATGGTGGCAATTTTAGGTTAGGTTTGGATTGGGATATTACACCAAAGCAAAACTTACGACTTTCTACCAATTACAACATTAACAACAGTAATAGTAATTCTGGAAATGATTTTTATTACATAAATGAAGCCTTAGTACCAACGCGTTTGCGTAATCAAGTAAATCTTGGAGATGGTAACAGCAATAATTTTGTGTTTAATGCCGACTATAATTTACAGACAGATACAACTGGTGGTAAACTTACAATGGGCGTTACGCTAAACACAAATGCCAACAACGATTTACGTTCATATAATCGGACTTATGCATTTCCAGTTAATTTGAACCCAAGCTTGCAGCAAAACGATAATGAAATTAGCAATAGTGGGTTGAATTTTAATTTAGATTATGATAAACCTGTATTTAACAAAAGAGATCAGTTAGAATTTGGTATTGCTTATAATTACCGCAAAAATGATAACGATTTATTAGTCCAAAATTTCAATTACCAAACACAAGAACTTGTCACAAATAAAAATTTAACCAACAAATTCTTTTATAACGAAAACATACTTTCTGGTTATGCTTCTTATAATTACCGTAAAAATGGTTGGGGTTTAAAAACAGGTTTAAGAGCAGAATATACTGATGTAAATTTCGATCTTTCTACGGGAACAAGTTACCATGTTAGTCCTTATTTAAGTTTGTTTCCAAATGTATCTTTAAATCACTTTTTTAAAAAGCGTTATAATTTTGGGGCAACGTATAGTGTACGTATCAACAGACCAAGAGAATACGCATTAAATCCGCAGGTAAATAATGCCGACACTTTAAATATTTCTTTTGGTAATCCAGATTTATCACCAGCTTATACGCATCAAATGGATTTTAGCTTCGGTGCTTTTGGAAAGAAATGGTCATTTACTCCACGCATTTCTTATTCTACTAGTCGTGGTGTTATTGAAAGATATCGCACAGTTAAAAAGAATGGTGTTTCAGAAAGTACCTTCGATAATGTTGGAACAAATAACGCTTTAGCATTAATGTTAATTGGCAATTTCAGGCCAACAAACAAAATTTCTGCCAATGGAAACTTTAGCGTAATTCAAAGCAATTACAATTCGAAATTAAACTCGGCTTTAAATAGAGATGGATTAAGTTTAAGGTCATCTTTAGGATTTTCGATGCAATTGCCTTACAAAACTGCATTCGAATCTAACTTAAATTATGCTAATAATATTAATGCTCAAGGGCGAAATAAAGGCTCTATCAATAGTAGTTTTGGCGCTCGAAAATCATTCTTTAAAAACACGCTAAGTGCTCGCATTAGTACTAACGACCCTTTCGGCAGAAAGAATAACAACTCATTTAATTCGGGTACAAATTTTACTTCTCAGAGTTACTCTACTAACAATTCGAGCAACGTTACGTTCAGCTTAAATTATCGTTTTACGAAAGTAAAAGTGAATAAGGTTGTAGTTCCGCCACCACCGTCTACTAAACCATAGTTTTTAGAAAATCCTATAATGGCTTAATATATCGAATTCTCCTAGTTTTCTCCCACATTGCTCCTAGGATGCTCCTACGTTTCTCCTGAGAAATGCCCTTTGAGAAGAACAAACATAGGGCAAACCTCGAACAACACTAGAACAAAACCTTTTTTATACTGACATATTTAGACATATTCGGACATTTCAAGACATTTAATCTGCATAAGGTGAATACCGTTGCATTAGTATTGAAAGCTCCGTATCTTGCGCTTATGAGCACTAGCAACCCTTGGAGAGTTTTGGAGAGTCGAAAAATTTACGATAATAACTGGATTTCTTTAACGGAACATCAAGTGCTAAACCCAGCTGGTGGGGCTGGAATTTATGGAGAAGTGCATTTCAAAAATATCGCCATTGGCATTTTACCTTTAGATGCTGATTTAAACACATGGCTTGTTGGGCAATATCGTTTTCCGATAAAAGAATATAGTTGGGAAATTGTAGAAGGTGGCGGAGCTTTAAATTCGGATCCAATTGCAAGTGCGAAGAGAGAGCTCGCCGAAGAAACTGGGCTAATTGCAAAACACTATACCGAAATTCAACGTATGCATTTATCGAATTCTGTAAGTGATGAGTTAGCCATCATTTACTTAGCCCAAGATTTACAATTGGGAGATTCATCTCCAGAAGAAACTGAAGAATTAATTATTCGCAAAATGCCTTTTCAGGAAGCTTATGAAATGGTAATGAATGGTAAAATTACAGATAGCATTAGCGTAGCCGCTATTTTAAAAACCAAAATACTAATACAGGAAGGTAAAGTTTAATGCATAAAAGATTTCTACTTTATTTGTTATTCATACTTTTAATAAGTGGTTGTGGGCCTTTATCAAAAATGACAAGAGAAAATTTTGTAGATGATTTTACTACTGATTTAAAAACCAATTGGACGATTGAAAATCATACGTTCGAAAATAACTTAGCTTACTTTTCTGCAAAGAATGTTGCTATAAAAAATGACGAATTGGTTTTATCCTTAAAGAAAGAGAAAATTCATAAAAAGGAATATTCTGCTGCAGAAATAAGATCAAAAAAAGAGTATTTGTATGGTAGATTTGAGGCAAGGATTAAAGCTACTGATGCTTTAGGATGTATCACTGCATTTTTCCTATATCAAGCAGATGAAGAGAATCAAGAAATAGATTTTGAAATTAGTGGGAAATCTCCAAATGAAATCACATTAAATAATTGGATTGATAAAACATCTCATGATAAACTGATAAGACTTAATTTTAACACCACCAAAGAATTTCATGATTATGCAATTATATGGAGCCCTAATGAAATTAAATGGGAAATAGATGGTAAAATTGTACATTCTACTACAACAGCAATTCCTAATAAAGCCATGCAGGTGGTTTTTAATTTGTGGGTCACGAAATCTGTAAATTGGGGTGGAAAAATAGAAGAAGCTACATTACCAGCGAAAGCATATATTGATAAGGTTCATTTTTATCCCTATATTAATTAACAATGAAAAAATTACTAGGTTACATATTTACACCAATATTTTATTTTTCTTTCTTTTTATTGCTTGGCATTTTCCATCCTGTACAATGGATTTTCTATCGCTTTTTTGGGTATAAAGCACATAAGGTTTCTGTAGATGTAATGAACTTTTTTTTAACCTACTGCAATTGGTTTTTATTAAACTCCGTTACGTTTACCAATCATCAGCATTTACCAACTGATCGACCAATTATTTTCGTGGCAAATCATCAAAGCATGTATGATATTCCTGGTTTAATTTGGTATTTGAGAAGATATCAGCCTAAATTTATTTCTAAAATAGAATTAACAAAAGGCATTCCTTCCATTTCATTTAATTTAAAATATGGCGGTGGTGCAAACATTGATCGTAACGACCGCAAACAGGCTGTTGCTGAAATTATAAAGTTGGGCCGTAGGATGAAAGAAAATAACTGGTCGGCAGTAATATTTGCAGAAGGAACCAGAGCAAAAGACGGCAAACTAAAAACGTTTCAGATAGGAGGAATTGCTACCTTATTAAAAGCAGCGCCAAATTCTTTAGTTGTTCCTGTTGCCATTGAAAATTCGTGGAAAATTGTACGTTATGGTAAATTCCCATTAAGCATTGCAAACCCGATTAAATGGACGGTTTTAAAACCAATAGATCAAACGGATAAAAATGCAGAAGAAATAACCTTAGCTGTGGAAAATTCTATTAGAGAAAAATTAAATCAACCCATAATTTCATGAGCGTAATCAAGTACTTTTTCATCTGCTTTTTAAGTATCTCCCTGAATGTACATGCTCAAACAAAAAAGGCAGAAAATACTTTGCTGTGGGAAATTTCTGGTAAAGATTTAAAAAAACCATCATACTTATTTGGCACCTATCATTTAATAGGGAAAGATTTTGTAGATACGATGAAAGTAGTGAATGAAAAATTAAAATCTGTTGATGCTGTAGTTGGAGAAATAGTAATGAACGATAGTGTTGCGATTAAACTTTCCAATTATTTTACGATGAAAGGCAATACGTTAGATCATTTATTAAGCAAAGATGAGTATAAAAAGGTGGAAGATTTCTTTAAAGAGAAAATGCCCAATTTTAATTTGAAAGGTTTGAACAATTACAAACCCGTAATGATTTCTATGTTCATCACTTTATTTAATGCTTCAGAAAAGGGTTTACCTGAAAAAGGATTAGACGATAGTTTTCAAATCTTTGCAAAAGAAAATAACAAAAAAATAATTGGTTTAGAAACCGCAGAATTTCAAGGAGAACTTTTATTTAATACTGATTTAGAGAAACAGAAAAAAGCCTTGTTAAAAGCGATAAAGGAAAATGATAAAAATAAGCTAAAAGTAAAGGAACTTTATCAATATTACATAGCTCAGGACATGGAAAAACTAAATGAGTTTTTTAAAGAGGAGGATGAGGATTCGAAAGAGTTTATGACCGATTTATTGAAAAATAGGAATAATAGATGGTTAGATAAGCTTCCACAATTAATGCGAGCTAATTCGTTATTTATTGCCGTTGGCGCAGGTCATTTACTTGGTGACGAGGGGTTAATTAAAGGTTTGCAAAACCTAGGTTACGATGTTAAACCTATAGCCACAAATTAGCTATTGTTTTCCCACTTCAGAGAGATCTCTTTACTGAGATTCTTCGCTTCGCTCAGAATGACAAATTAAATATTCTTGCCGTCAATCAATTTAAAAAATTCATCTCTATAGGTATCTCCTATCGGGATAATTTTACCAGCGATTAATATCCGACTACGCTCAATACTTTCAATTTTATCTAATGCGATAATATATGATTTGTGCACTCTGATAAACTCGCCCTTAGGTAAAGTTTCTTCCATCTTTTTCATATTCTGGAGCGTAATTACACGTTCAGTCTTAGTGAAAATAGAAATGTAATCCTTCAATCCTTCAATATATAAAATATCATCTAATTGAATTTTTTGAATTTTATGTTCTGTCTTTACGAAAATAAAATCTTGAACTGGCGCATTATTATGGTTGTTATTTTGAGGAGCAACGGGCTCTGGAGCAGCAACGGCAGCCACAGGTTCAGATTTTAATAATTGATTGCGAACTTTCTCTACAGCTTTATAAAAACGATCAAAAGCAATTGGTTTTAATAAATAGTCAGATACATTTAAATCGTAACTTTCTAAAGCATATTGCGAATATGCAGTTGTTAAAATATAATTCGCTTTACCACTAGCTATCTTTAGAAATTGTATTCCAGTTAAATCTGGCATTTGAATATCTAAAAACACTAAATCAATACCGCCTGCCTGCACTAACTGTAATGCTTCAATAGCATTTTCAGTGCGTTTAACGAGCTCTAAAAAAGGTACTTTAGATACATAATCTTCAATAATATCGAGCGCTAAGGGCTCGTCATCAACAGCAATACATTTTAATATCATAAGTCAAGCATCAATTCAGTGGTGTAATGTGTAGCCGAATTTACAATATTTAATTTATACCTATCGGGATAAAGTAATTGCAATCTTCTTTCTACATTATTTAATCCAACACCGCCCATGGCGTCTTTATTGGTTTTACTTTTTTTATTGCTTACACTAAAATGAAGTATTTTTTGGTTTGCAATAATGTTTATTTTGATAGGATCTTCATGGTCGTTTGCGACACCATGTTTAAATGCATTTTCTACAAAAGAAATTAAAATAAGAGGCACAATTTGTTGCCCATCTATCTCTCCATTAATAGTAATTTCTACCGCCGCTCCATCTTTAAACCTTAATTTTTGTAATTCTACAAAGCTTTTTACATATTCAACTTCCTTACTTAAGTCTACCCAACTATCGTTACTTTCATAAATCATATAACGCATAATTTCAGATAGCTTTAAGATAGCATCTGCAGTTTTTTCTGATTTTTGGTATGCCAGCGAATAAATATTATTTAATGAATTAAATAGAAAATGTGGATTAAGTTGAGATTTTAAAAACTGCAACTCCATGTCTTTTTTTTCACTTTCTAAATTACGCTGAATACGCTCATTAGAAAACCAATCTGTAGCGAACTTTAACAGAGAACTTATCACCACAAAAAAACCTGAAATAAAAAGTGATTGGATCAGATAATGATCATACGATTGCATGACTTTTTTCTTGCCAGGCCCCATATGTTCTAAAATAATTTCAGGATACATCACGGCAATTCCTAATTTAATAACAACAGCGACTACAATTAATCCTAAAAGCAAAAACAGATACAACCAAGTTTTTTGTCGCTTCTTTATAATATCAGGAATCAATATCAGGGAGTTGATATAAAATAAAGAAACGTTTATAATCCCGTAATAACCAAATTCTACCAATAACTCAAACCAAGTTGGCTTGTACGAACTATTAATAATTCCAAAAGCAATCATCGTAATGATTAGCATCCAAAAAATAAGATTTACAATTATTGCGCCTTTACTTCTCATGCGAGTATTATTTTAATATGCCTCTATTTATATCCAAAGTAAATATTTCATTTATTTTAAGCTATCACTTTCGACGAACTGGCATTTTTTTTCTACCAAAAGGCTAAATCAAACAACCAGTTACAAAACTATTCTTTTTAACCGTTTATCTATAATAATATGCCCTTGGTCTAAAACATTTTAGCAGTATTTTTTTAATTATTCTATTTGTTTCAACAAAACGAAACAACACAACTTAAAATAGAAGAACCATGAAAAAGTTATCAAACGTATCGCCATTCTTACTTTTATTATTCCCAGTATTTATCATGATGGTATTAGCTTTTGCAACAAGCACAAATACTAATCAAGATGAGGAAGTTGCTTTAAAAAACAATACTCCAACAAACACAATTGTTAAAGCAACCACTGCAATTTTAAAATAAGCCATGAGCAATTTCGCTATAGAAACGGTAGGCTTAACGTATAACTTCGGTTCACAAACCGTTGTTAAAGATTTATCGCTACAAGTACCAAAAGGAAGTATTTATGGTTTTCTTGGCCCAAATGGCGCTGGAAAAACAACCACCATAAAAATTTTATTAAACTTACTACAATCTCCTTCTGATCAGGTTTTTATTTTCGGAAAAGAGATTAATGCTAATCGCATTGCCAGCTTAAAACGCATGGGCGCTTTGGTAGAGCAACCTGCAATTTATGGTCACTTAACAGGTAAAGAAAATTTAGTTAACCGTTGTATTCTTTTAGGAATTAAGAAAAGCAAATACACCGACATGTTAAATATTGTTGGGCTAACTGATGCAGCTAACAAAAAAGCGGCTCAGTATTCTTTAGGTATGAAACAACGTTTGGGTATAGCTTTGGCTTTAATATCTGATCCCGAATTACTATTGTTAGATGAGCCTACTAATGGTTTAGATCCTAATGGAATTATTGAGATTAGAAACTTGATGATTGATTTAACTACTAAACATGGCAAAACCATTTTAGTCTCTAGCCATTTATTAGCTGAAATTGAAAGAACTGCAACTCATGTTGGTATTATTAATAAAGGTCAATTATTATTTCAAGGCACAATAAATGAATTGCAGGATTTAAGCAAGCCTTCGGTAAAAATTGAAACTAATAACCAAGAAAAAGCCATCGCTACTTTAGTAAATGCAGGTGCAGAAATTGTTCAGCAAAATGAACAAACCATATCTGTAACTTTTAAAACAAAAGCCGATATGGGAAACATGAATACATTATTGGTTCAAAATGGCATTACTGTTTTTTCTATTGGTAAGGAAAGAAAAGACCTTGAAAATTTATTTTTAGACATTACTTCAAAAAATTAACCGAGCCTGCGAGCTCATTGACACCAATCAATTAACTAAAAATCAATAACATGCGCTCACTATACATTTCATATTTTTCAGAGTTTTATAAATCTCGTAAAACACTTGCTTTCTGGGCAGCTATTATTTTACCAATACTTATTTGTGGTCTTATTGCATTTGGCTTTTATTCTAGTTCTGATAGAGTTTTAAAAAGCAACTATCCAGGCTTAATATTATGGGCACAGTATAGTGGTGCAGCACTAAATGTAATGGGAATGCTTATTTTACCGTTTTATGTGATGTTTATGGCTTTTTCTGTAAACAACATAGAGCATAAAAACGATACATGGAAAACGCTTTTTTCTCAACCATTAAACAAGTTCTCTATTTATGCTGCGAAATATTTGTATGCATTAACCTTATTGTTTATTTGTCTTTTTTTATTCGCGACGTTAACCTTTGCGTCAGGGCATTTACTACAATTATTGGTACCAAAATATACCTTCAACGATTATAACCCATTATTAATCTTAGTAAAGTTTTACAGTAAGTTATTTTTAGCTTCACTTGGTATTTTATCACTCCAATTTATATTAAGCTTAATTTGGTCTGATTTTCTTAAACCAATGGGAATTGGTTTTGTAGGAACTATTGCGGGTATCATAACCGCTAACGTAGGTTGGAAACACGCTTATCTTATTCCATATAGCGATCCAACTTTAGCATTGAGAGTCACAAGAGCAAAGGGTGCAAAAATTGAGGATTTCCCAATATTTACACAAGAAATTTGGGTAAGTGTAATTTTTGCTATCGCACTTTTCATCATAGGATATTTCATCTTATCAAAAAGAAATATCAAATAAGATTTTAGTTTTTAGTTAATTAAGGGTGGTGGATGCTACCCTTTCTTGTTTTATAGCTCTTAGATTATCTTTCCTTTAAGCTCTTTATATTTAGATCTTCCAATTGGCAGCAGTTCGCCATTTTTTATGAGCAATCCATATTTGCTTCCAGGCTGAACGATTATTTTTTCGGCCAATGTTAAAGAAACCAAATATGATTTATGAATTCGATTAAAAGTACTTGGTAGAAGCTGCGCTAAAGTTTCTAAAGATTTATCGTGTAATTCTTGATTTCCATTCCGTAAATGTAACTCACTATAAATCCCAGCACCTTTAATGTAAAGCAAATCTTCAATGTCTATTAGCTTGATATTTCCTGCTTTTTTGATAGCTAAAAATTTAAGTGATTCATCATTTGTCTTAACCTTATTTTTAATCCTTTTAAATGCTTGATTTAATCTGTGTTCATCAAATGGTTTAGGCACAAAATCTAATACTCCATATTCAAATGCCATAATAGCTTTATCAGTATAAGCAGAAACAATAATGGTATGAAAGGATCTTGAAACTACAGATTCCAATAAATCAAATCCATTTTCTCCGTTTAGATTTAAGTCAAGTAATAAAAGATCAATATCGTTATTCTCGATATAGTTCATTCCTTTCTGAACAGAATCACAAATAGAAATTACAGAATTTTGCTCGAAAAAACTGGCTGTCATTCTTTGTAATCTCTTAGCTATTCTTGCCTCATCCTCAATTATCAATATTATCATTTGGTATAAATTTTAATAACTGAAATCCAGCCTTGATTATTTTCATTCGAAGTAAATTCCCAACTATCACCATAACTTTCTGTAAGTCGGGCTTTGATGTAAATAAATCCATTGCCACCTGCTCTAGGTTTAACTTTAACTCTATTTTTGGCAAACGTTTCAAAAACATATTGTTTGTAATCTGCAGTTGATAAATATGATAGTTTAAACTTCATGCTGCCATCTTCTAATGGACTACTGTGTGTAATTCCATTTTCTAAAAGTGTATGAAATAATGCTGGGGGTATTAATTCATCTTCATTTATACCACTTTCTTCCCATTTATAGTTTATTTCTTTACGAAATTGCATAACAGATAAGTGCTTTTTACAAAGTTCAATCTCTTGTCTTATCGGAATTAGAACCTGTTCAGATATGCTATTAATAATATCAAATTCATCGGCCAACGCCTGAATAAAAGCTGTTCCTTGTTTAGGCGATTCTTCTACCCAATCCATTAAAGAAGTAAGTGTATTCTTTATAAAATGTGGTTGAATATTCTTTTTGATTAACTCTAACTGTAGCTTAGAAGAAAATAAAAGCGAGGATTGATATTCTTCTTCTATCATCTTCATTTGAATGGTATTAAGATAAAGCATACACAAAACGATAATACAAAAACTTATAAATAAGCTAAAATCATAATATAAATATTGATTAATTAGCACTCTTAAAAGCAAGCCTATCAACACGATTATTGCCCCTTTTTCTTTTTGATAGATGGCATTAAAAACGATGATCAAAGAGAAAATCCACATAGTTAAGCTATAGTAAATAGCGGTGATATCGTAATGTCCAAAGTTTAAACTATAGATTAATAACAATGTTATAACGAGTAAACTCATTACTGTTTTTTTCCATTTAAACATAAATTGGATTGCAAAATATAAGGGCACTAACATAGCGAGTGCAAAAGTTATCCAACCTATAAACTCCAATCGTAAGAAGAAATGCGTATAAGGTATTTCTATATAGTATTTGATGTATTCTAAAATCAGCAATGCGAAAAACAGAAAACAAATCACAGCAAAAATTAAAACAGTATACTGTCTGGTTCGGCTATTGATATATAAAAAAAGATAATAAAGGGATGCAATTAAAAAAGCTCCAGCTATCAAATTCATAAATGATGTAATAATTAACGGCCGTTTAAGTAAATTTTCATAACTACTTAAACCAACACCTACACTACGTTGAACATCTGTTAAATAAGATTGGGAAATTCTAAGTGCTAAAAGATGACTTCCTGTTTGGGCTAATGAATCTGGTATACTAAAATAACTTGTAGCATTACCTGGAACTTCAGCTTTGCTACTAATTATCTCTCCATTTTTGCCTATAAATTTTCCATCCCAATACACATTAAAAGCACCAAAAGCTTCAATCTTTAATCCCAATTGCCCAATTGGTTTTTTAGTTAATTCGATCTTAGTTCTTACCCAAAAAATATTCTTTCCAATATTGCCACGTTCGGGTGCCCAATTAGCATCATCAATATTTTTCTTAGCCCAAGATGGATCATCGCCTAGTTTAAAAACTGGAGGATAATCCTTATAGCTAATATCTGGTTTACAAGAGGTAAGAAAACATACCGCTAAAAAAAGAAAAAGATAATTCTTCATACATCAAAGATAACATATAGCCAGTTCAGAAAAACGCATTTCAAAAGGACATAGAGCAGTTGACATGGTTTTCTATTCGTAAGTAATCACTGCCGTGTAAACTTGTGCCATGAAAAAATTCTTCTTCTTTATCATCATCTTATTTAGTTCGGTTATTGGTAAATCTCAACAATCAGTAAACGTATATGGAACAGTGAACGATCAAACCTCCAATGCGCCCCTTATGTATGCCACGGTACGAGTAAAGGATGCTTCAGCCAAATTAATTATTGCAACGATTACAGATGAAAAAGGAGAGTTCAAATTAGCGTTTACACCAATGGATAATGCAACAATAGAGTTTTCGTTAATAGGATATGAAACTTTAGTTAAAACTATAAGTAAATCTAATTTATCAATCAATTTAGGATCGATTACTCTTAAACCAGATGCAGCTTTATTAAAAGAAGTTTCGATAATTGGCGAACAACCTTCAGTCAGTTTAAAGCTAGATAAGAAAATTTTTCTAGTTGGAAAGGACGTCCTGTCTCAAACTGGTTCTTCATTAGATGTACTTAATGGTGTACCATCGGTAAGTGTAAGCCCAACTGGAAGTGTGAGTTTAAGAGGAAATAGCAACGTTTTGATATTAATTGATGGTAGACGTTCTGGATTTACTCAAGGAAACGCTTTAGATCAATTGCCCGCAGATCAAATAGAAAGAGTAGAAGTAATTACTAATCCTTCATCACGTTATGACGCAGCTGGTTCTGCAGGAATAATTAATATTGTTTTAAAGAAAAATAAAAAATCTGGTCTAAATGGGCAGTTAAGTTTAGTTGCCGGAATTCCTAACGAAACCAAAATTACGCCAAGTCTAAATTATAAATCATCCAAAATCAACTTGTTCTCTACCTTCGGTTTGCGTTATTCTGATTATGATGGATTATATATTTCTAATCAATCTACAAATGATTTAGGAACTATCAATTTGCTTCATAAAAGGCAAGATGAAGATCGACATGACGACGCGAAGATGGCATATTTTGGTGGAGATTTTATACTTAATAATCACAATACCATTACAGCTGCATTTTTAAACAAGACCACAAATGACCACGATAAAACGAGTTTGCAATACGATTACACAAAGAAAGGGCAAATACTAGATAGTACATTAATACGTACTGGAGAATCTTGGGAGAAAAGGAATTACAATCAGCTAGAGTTTAATTATACTAAAACATTCAATGTGCCTCACAAGAAATACACAATTGATATACAATACGATTTTTGGAATAGCGATAAAGACTGGAATTTATTTACTCAAAAAACAGTTCCAATAGTTACTAATTTCTCAGGTATTAGAACGAGTTCGCTCGGTGCTAGTAAAGATTTTATGTTACAAACAGATTATGTACATCCTTTAGATAGTGTTTCAAATTTAGAGTTTGGCATTAAGGCCGAAAAAAGAAGCGTGACTAGCGCTTTTATAGCCGAACAACAAAACAATAACGAGTGGCAAATACTTGACGGCATTAACAATCAGCTTGTGTATAATGAGCTAATTGGAAGTGCTTATGCACAATTTAGTAACAAATGGAATAAAATAACATATCAACTTGGATTGAGAACAGAGTTAACAAAAATAGAATTAGAAGATAAAGCTGGGGCATTTAATAGCAGTAAAAATTACATGCGATTCTTCCCAACACTAAATTTAACATATCCATTCAGTGAAAGTGCTTCTTTACAAGCCAGCTATAGCAAAAGAATTAATAGACCTTCTCTCTTTTCATTGTATCCTTTTAATGAATTGACTGATTTCAATGCGCAATACGTAGGTAATCCGAATTTGGCTCCTTCTTATGCAGATGTATTTGAGCTAGGATTTTTAAAAAACTGGGGTAAACTAACATTCAATCCTTCTTTGTATTATCAAAACAATAAAAACATTCTTCAAGATTATACTTACAGAAATCCTAATGGAATATTTATTACTACACCTATAAATATTGATGGAGAAACACGTGGCGGATTTGAACTTTCAACGCTTTACAATCCATATCAATTTTTACAATTTAGTATAGAAATGAATGCTTATTATTTTAATCAAAAAGGATTTTATGTTAATCAAGATTTCAATTATAAGGGAAGAATTCTAACCAGTAGGATAAGTGCACAATTAAAACTGCCAAAAAAATTAAGTTTGCAAGGGCGATATAATTTTACAAGTGCTCAAAGTAATGCACAAAGTAGAACCGCTAGCATTCATAATTTGGACTTTGGAGCTGGCAAAATATTCTTAAAAGATAAAGCAACTTTATTATTTGATGTAACAAATCTATTTAATCTTAAAAAATTTGAAACCACAACAACAGGTAGTAATTATTCACTTTCACAAGTTAATAGTCCTAATGCAGCTCGTTATCGTTTAACTTTTGTATATAAACTAAACCTAAAAGAAAATCAAGGCGTACGACAAGCCAAAACTGGGAACAGAAATTAATTGTTTTATCTTCCAGCTTTCGGAATGATGACCAAGCTTTCATGACCATTTTCATCTACGGATTGAACACCAAAATAATAATTGTCTTTGGAGTAAGGCAATACAGCTGAATTTTCTTTTACAAAGAATTTTTTCTCCCAAAATGGACTTGTAGTTTCACGCATTACGACATAATAACCTGTTGGGATTTTACCTTTAGGCGCATCCCATTTTAATGAAGTTTTATTGGTTAATCCTGAAGTAAATACGACAACATTTTCTGGTTCTTGAGTAGACAGACCTAAATTTGCCAACACTGATAAGTTCATTTGAGTAACTTTTTGCAGATAATTATAATCTACATATTCGGGCAAATCACCATATTTAAATCCATTTTCTGTTCGTACATCCTGATGTTGACGATTAAAATCTTCATTCATTTCAGTTATCCGCACTGCGGCAAAACCTTGTTGAGAAAACGGAGTATGATCTCCACCACGCAAATAACGATCTCTCCTATAAATTAGCTTTACCTCTAATTGATCAACATATCGCTCTGCAACTTCTTTAATGTATCTAGCCGCCTGACGAGCTTTTCCATCATTTTCAGTTCCGGCCGATTGTCTAGCTGCAGCCTGAGCTGGTGTTTCTAATGCAGAAACTCCTTCGCTGAAAACACGCACACTTTTATTGTCCTTTAAATCAGTTTCCATACCATAAGAATTTCCAACAATATCATTATTCATCAATAAATGTACATTCCAACCCTCTTCTTTAGCCCTCTTAGCCAAATTAGTTGCACCATATAAGCCTTGTTCTTCGCCTACCATAGCTATAAAAACTAATGTACAGCTAAATTTCTGCTTGCTCATAACTCGGCACATTTCTAACATAGCAGCCACTCCAGATGCATCATCATTTGCTCCTGGAGCGAAATCTTTAATATTCATCACATCAGTAACTCTAGAATCATAATGGCCAGAGACAAGTAACATTCTTTTATCGTTCGGATCTGTTCCAGGCAAAACCGCAATTACATTTTTAAGTACAACAGGAGCTGTAATCCTTCTACCATCAGCAGCTTGAGTAAAAGTGTCAAAAGAAACTTGGAGCTTACCACCGCCAGCTAAACTATATTTTTCGAATTCACTTTTAATCCAATTTCTAGCAGCACCAATCCCTGTAGTTTTACTTAAGGTATCGCTCAAAGTATGCCTAGTTTGAAAAGAAACCAATTTTCTAATAGTTTGCTCTAAATTTTTAGCCGATATTTCATTCACCATTGTGGTAATATCCGCATCTCTAGTTATTGTTTTTTGCGCAATCGACTTTCCTGAGGAAAGAATAACAACTAATAAAAGGACTAAGTACTTCTTTGTAATCATAATAGGACATGTAAAAATGTGAATAGAAAGGTACAATTATTTATCAATAACTGTAAATTCACAAACAGTAATGATACCTAACTAATTATTTAATATGATGAAAAAATTTACTTTTAGTGCATTAGCCCTAGGCTTATGCTTTTCTGCATTTGCGCAAGAACCTGTAAACACAGCTATTGTCCAAAAAATTAGAACCGAAGGCTTAGATAAATCTAAAGCAATGGATATAGCCTTCCATATCACAGATGTATCTGGACCACGTTTATCTAATTCACCTGGTTTAAAAAGGGCACAAGACTGGGCGGTTAAATACATGAAAGAAATGGGCTTAAAAAATGTTCATTTAGAGGCATGGGGAGATTTTGGTAAAGGTTGGCAAGTAGATAAATTTTATGCAGCTACAACATTGCCTTATTACCACGCCATTATTGCTTCACCAAAAGCATGGACTCCAGGTACAAATGGCTTAATTAAATCGGATGTTGTTTTAGTTAAAGCAGATACAATTACTGATTTAGCAAAATATAAAGGCAAATTAGCTGGTAAAATTGTAATTCTAGATCAAGGTACTGTTATTCGTAGCAACGACAAACCTGAGTTATTAAGATATACAGATGAGCAATTGACAGAAATGGCTTCTGCTCAACCACAAGCTGCTGGCGCAAGACCTCAACGTGCTGCTGCAGCTGGTCCTGCTAATAATCAAAGAGCTGCAATGATGAGACAATTCGCTATGCGTGCAGCAATTGATAGCATGTTGTTAGCAGAAAAAATCGGATTAAAACTAACACAAGCTAGAGGTAGTTATGGAACTTTCTTTACCAGTAATGGTGCTTCTTACAAATTAGATGCAAAACCTGTTTCTGCTGAATTAGAAGTAGCTGGTGAAGATTATTTACATATTTTACGTTTATTACGTGGAGGAGAAAAAGTAGAAATGGAAGCCGATATCAAAACTTCATTTTATGATAAAGATCCAAAAGGATATAATGTAATTGGCGAAATTCCTGGAACTGATCCTAAATTAAAAGACGAAGTGGTAATGCTTGGTGGTCATTATGATTCATGGCATGCGGGCACTGGCGCTACTGATAATGCTGCAGGTTCTGCTGTAATGATTGAAGCTATGCGTATTTTAAAAGCAATTGATTTTAAACCAAAACGTACGATTCGTATTGCATTGTGGAGCTCTGAAGAACAAGGTTTATTTGGTTCTAGAGGATATGTTGCTGAACACTTTGGTACTGCTGCTACTAACGCTGCGCCGGCATTTAATGGCAGACCAGCAACTGAAGCAAAAGAAGCAGTTATAAAACCAGAACATGAAAAATTAAGCGCTTATTATAATTTAGATAATGGAACTGGAAAAATTCGTGGTGTATATTTACAAGGTAATGCTGCTGTAAAAGATATTTTCCAATCTTGGTTAACGCCGTTTGATGACTTAGGTGCAAAAACTATTACAATCAGCAATACTGGTGGTACAGATCACCAATCGTATGATGGTGTTGGTTTACCTGGCTTTCAATTTATTCAAGAGCCTATGGATTATAACACACGTACGCACCACTCAAATATGGATACGTATGATCGTTTAGTGGAAGATGATTTGAAACAAGCAGCAACTATTGTAGCTTCTTTTGTTTATCATACGTCAGAAAGAGCAGAAAAATTACCACGTAAGAAATAGTAATTCAGAAATAAAAAAAGCCTCCAGATTGGAGGCTTTTTTACTACTACCTATTTGTTTAACGGCTTATATCGTTCTCCATAAATTACAGCCCAACCCTCATCAGTTATTACAGTTACTGCCATTAAATCGTAACCATTTACTGGATAATTACCATTTTTTCCATCTAAATACTGTATCAGTAAGGTGTATTGGTATCTTCCATTAATTCCTTCTGTTTTCCTGATTACACCTTTTGCATCGCAGTCAATCCAATATTTAATTGAAATTGGCGGAACCATATGCGGTTGAAAAGATCCAGTTCCATCTGCATTTAATACAACTTTCGGCTCACCTTTCTTTTCATATAAATATTCTCCAATAATTTCCTTTGGGATTTTCTTACTAACTGTATACTTTGTTCCTTTTAAATCAATTGATATTACATCATTCTGAGCAAAAGCGAAGCCTAAAGAAAAGATTAAACACAATAAAGTGAAAGTAACTTTTTTCATACGATTACTATTAAAGAGTTAACTTTAAATGAGTTAATTATTACCAAAATAGAAAGTATAACTTAATGATACAATACCTAAAAATGGGTATTCTTATACTGAAAGCATTCTCTCTTTAAAAGCCCACACTATAAGTTGATGAGAGTTCCTTAAACCTAATCTTTTAACCATATTACGACGATGAGTTTGCACTGTAAGTTCGCTAATAAAAAGCTGTTCGGCAATTTGCTTACTGTTATAACCCATGCAAACCATATACAATACTTCTAGTTCTCTTTGAGTAATATGTTCCGCTTTATAGGATATATCTAAAGTCATAAGTCAATTTTCTATAGCTATGCTAGAAAGTATTACAATCAATACTTTTCCATTGCTGTGTTAACTGGGTGATTTGGGATTTTGTTGCTGCATCACATTTTTCAAACTTTTTAATTAAATCAAGCGAAGCTGTTTTTAGAATGTTGCAGTTACTGCGTGTTGGGCTGTTACCAAACGTGACAGCTTTGTTATAATAAGCTTTTGATTCTGCATCAGTAAATGTACAAGCAGAAGATTTAATCTCTTCTTCAGGTTTGCACTTTGAAAACAAGATTACTGTAAAGACTAGAATTGCGATTTTGAAAGAGTAATTTTTCATGATTTTTAGTTAATGATTGCGTTTTAGGATGATTTAATTTTTAATACAGCCAAATTTACCCTAGTAATATTGCCTATTTCAACGCTTAATTGCCCTTTTTAATAAGGTGTTTTTACGGTATTGGGATAAAGCGATTTTACGGTTGCTAATACGCTGATAATTAATGAATTTTAGAAATAATAAATCCAACTTTAATCAAAACTATTTACAACATGAGTATTCAAAAACAAAACGACATGTCCGACATTGAATGGGCACAACAAATGGTTAGTGCTTTTAAAAAAGCAGAAAGAGGCAAATCTGGTTATACACGTTCAGTTTGGTTTCCTATTCAACAAATGAAAAACTTAATGGACACAATTGCAAACGAGCCCCATGCAGATGGTGTAAGAGTTTATTTTGGGAGGTATACTAAAGCTGTAATTGATAATGTTAATTCTAATTTACCTCAAGGGGAACCAAAAATTCCTGGCACCTATGTAGATCGCAATACTGTGATTTTTGTGTCAACAAAAAATGAGAATGGAAGACCAATGCAAGATTACATGGAAAACGCACTTTTTTCAGAACCTAAAAATAGAGGTGCGCTTTGCCCTCCTGATACTGGTTGTGATTGCACTAGTGACATCATAGACCCTAATGATCCTGATAACAATTGCCCATGATTTCAGTAGTCAACATTATTATTGAGCTATCTTGCCTAATTACTGCAATAATCTTTTTAAAAAAGGACGGTTCATTATTCTCTATACTTACAAGAGGTTATTTAGCAATTGTAGTAATTATAGAAACAATAGGCTTTTCAATGTCTAAAGGCTTTCATCTTAATAATGCATGGTTGTATAATATTTTTATAATTTTTGAAGCTGCATACATCTCTTACGGGCTGTATGCGGCTTTAAATAAACTCACCAATAAAGCATTAATGATCTGCTCTATCCCTATAATTACATTTACAATTACCTATATAATTGAGATTTATAATCATGGTTTTCTGAAATTTAATAGCTTAACTATAAATTTAGAATCCGTTGTTTTTGTAGTTGTATGTTTAGTTTATTTCTATTTACTTATTAAACAAAAAGATCCAATAGACCTCAATACTAATGCACAATTTTGGTGGGTTTCTGGTGTATTATTCTATTATTTTGGTAGTACAATCTATAACTTGTTTATTTACTTTTTATACCAAGATTTTCCTAAATCTTATACTATTTTAATTTACGTAATGCTTATTTTAAATTTACTATTATATAGCATTTGGATTTATTCTTATATATGCAATTCACGTCAACGGAAGTTATTGTTATCATCATATTAGCAACTTTTATTTTTTTGTTGGCTCCATTATTCCTACTAATTTATATAGGGGTTTATAATGTGCGTAAAAAAAAGGATTTAGAAGAGAAGCGCAATATGCAATTGGAATTTGAATCGGAACTACTCAAAACACAAATAGAAGTACAAGAACAAACCATGCAGACCATTGCATCGGATTTGCATGATAATATTGGCCAATTATTAAGCTTAACTGCGCTTACTTTAAGTTCAATTAATTTAGAAGAACCACAAAAATTGGATAAAAAAATCTCTGAATCCATTGACTTAGTAAATAGCTCCATTAAAGAATTAAGAGGTTTAGCAAAGCTGATGAATGGTGAATTTATAGTGCAAACTGGTTTGGGTAAAGCTATTAAACAAGAAATTGATCGATTAAAAAAGATAGGCACTTATAAAATAAAAGTTAAAAACGAATTATTAGACTTTGAAATTTCATCGCCAAATAAAGACCTTATTGTTTTACGATTACTTCAAGAAATTATTAATAATATCATTAAACATGCACAGGCCTCACATATAGAAATAGAGGTGTTTATAATTAATGATTTGCTTAATTTAATCGTGAAAGACAACGGCATCGGTTTTGATTATGAAGCAGCAAAAACTAAAAATAAAGGCATTGGTTTATCTTCAATTCATAATAGAATAAAAATGATTGATGGCAAAATAAACATACAATCAAAGCAAAATAATGGAACTATAACTAAGATTGAAATTCCTTATCCATAAAAATTATGCTAGAAACTATTGACATAGCTGTTGTAGATGATCATACTTTATTTCGTTCTGGACTTGCAAACTTACTATCTGAATTTGAGGAAATCAATGTAGTAATCGAAGCTCAAAACGGTTTAGATTTACAAGAGAAAATTAAAACTTTTAAGGAAGTTCAAGCTGTTCTCATGGATATTAATATGCCCATGATGGATGGATATGCGACCACCAAATGGATAAAAGAAAATTATCCAAATACACATGTGATAGCTTTAAGCATGTTTGAGGATGAAAAAGCTATTATTGGAATGTTAAAAGCTGGAGCAGGTGGTTATCTATTAAAAGAATCAAAACCTTCTGAATTGCTAACTGCAATTAAAACCATTGCTGAAAAAGGATTTTACATCAACGATTTGGTATCTGGCAGATTATTGATTTCATTAAAAAATGAAGATGCCAAGCCCGTATTTTCTGAAAAAGAATTAATTTTTCTTCAATATTGTAGTACTGAATTAACCTATAAGGAAATCGCATCAGAGATGAATATCAGCCCACGAACAGTAGACAATTATAGAGAATCACTTTTTGCAAAGCTGAATATAAAATCAAGAACCGGTTTAGTGGTTTATGGCATAAAAAATAAGTTAATTACAATTTGATATTGATTTAACTCAAGTCAAACTCTTGGTGCCGATCTGGAATTTCTACATTCAAAAAACCTTTTGCAATTAGTTTTTGTGCAAATATTTGTTGCACATCATAATCGCCATGCACTAAAAAAACTTTTTTTACTTTTGCGGCATCTTGGCAAGACATAAATCGAAGTAAATCTTCATAATCGCCATGCGCACTCATAGATTGTATGCTTTGAATTTCAGCAACAACCTGAAATTGTTCGCCGTAAATACTTACTTCTTTCGCACCATTTTTTAATTGACCTCCTAAAGATCTTGGTTCACAATATCCAACCATTAATATTGTATTCTTACTATCGCTTATATTATTTTTAATGTGATGTTTCACCCTTCCTGCTTCGGCCATCCCAGATGCAGAAATAATTATGCAAGGATCTTGATTAGTATTTAAAGCTTTAGATTCTTCTGCATCTTCTACATAATGTAAATTTTTAAAATCAAATGGCTCATCATCAACTTTTAAAACAGCTAAAACATCTTTATTATATCCTTCGGCATGATTCTCCACTATTTGTGTAGCTTTCGCTGATAATGGGCTATCTACATAAACTTTAACATCAGGCAATTTCCCCTCTAAACCCAAATTGTTTAAAATGTATAAAATCTCTTGAGTTCTTCCAACGCTAAATGCTGGGATAATAACCTTGCCTTTTTTCTGTACACAGGTTTTTAAAATTACCGCTAATAAAGCCTCCTTCGTTGGTTGTGCATCTTTATGCAGTTTATCACCATAGGTAGATTCTAATAAAATGTAATCAGCTTGTGGAAACTCTTGTGGAGATTTTAGTAACAAATCACCGTATTGACCGACATCTCCACTAAAGCTTAATTTTGTAGTTTTTCCTTCTTCTACAATAGTTAAATGTACTGATGCACTACCAATAATATGTCCAGCATCTATAAATTGTACCGTAACACCTTCCATCAATCTTGTTTCTGTATGATAATCAACAGCTACAAAATAATCCATGGCTTTTAACACATCTTCTTCTTCGTACAAAGCCTCTTCCAATGGTAAACCGCGTTGTTGAAGCTTTTTATTTTTATATTTTAAATCGCCAGCTTGAATTTTAGCAGAATCTAACAACAATATCTTAGTTAATTCTTTAGTAGCTGATGTACCATAAATTACACCTTTAAAACCTTGTGCAATTAAACGCGGTATTAACCCGCTATGATCTATATGCGCATGAGAAAGAACCAAAATATCAATTTCAGCAGCATTAAACCCAAAATTTTTATTGAGTTCATCTGTTTCTCGCCCCATACCCTGAAACATGCCACAATCTAGTAAAATTTTTTTCTCGTTATTTAACGTAATTAAGTGTTTGCTCCCTGTAACGTTACGGGCTGCACCATGAAAGGCTATTTTCATATAGATAAATTTTTTTCAATAATATAGAAAATAATTAATGAAATATTTTGAAAACTAAAATATTAGTTTTAAGTTTATATTATATTATTTATATGTTAGGGCTTAATAACGGTTAGAATATTTAAATAAAAGCTCAAACACCCTAAAATAACAATTATCATGGAAATAAAGGACTTAACAAAGGCAGAAGAACAGATTATGCAAATTGTATGGCAACTAGAAAATTCTTTTGTGAAAGAAGTAATGGATTATTTACCAGAACCAAAACCAGCATACAATACTGTTTCAACTATTATTAGAATTTTAGAAGTAAAAGGGTTTATTGGGCATGAAGCTTTTGGGAAAGCTCATAAATATCATCCCTTAATTACCCGTGAAGAATATAAACGCCATGCTACAGAAAAACTGCTTGGTAATTACTTCGAAAACTCAGTAGAAAGCATGTTCTCTTTTTTCGTAAAAGAAGAAAAATTGGATTTAAGTGATGTAGATGAAATTCTAAAAATGATCAACAAATTCAAAAACAAACCAAAATGAGTTGGGCGCATTATCTCTTACAAGTAAATATTTACTTGATTATATTTTATTGCTTCTATAAGTTGCTTTTAGATAAGGAGACCTATTTTGTATTAAATAGAATATACCTTGTTTCATCTGGAATCTTCTCGTTAGCTATACCTTTTTTAAGGTTCGAGCTATTTAGCCAAAAAGTAGTTAGCGATAAATTATATATCAGTGTAAGCGAGATAAATACCGTTGTAAGTAATTACGCAATTTTACCTCAAACACAAGACCAATACGATTGGGGGCGACTAATTGTAATTATTTATATTATAGGGGTATTTAGTTACTTGTTATATTTCGTGTATCAATTATTTGCGATTAACACGTTATTTAGTAGAGCTAATGCAAACGATGCTTTTTCTTTTTTCAATCGAAAATCTGTTGCCGAAAATTTACCAGAAAGGGCTACTGTTGATTTACATGAAGATATTCATATAAAACAACTACATACCATCGATGTACTTTTCTTTGAAATTTTGGCCATAATTACTTGGTTTAATCCTGTTATTTATTTCTACAAAAAATCAATTAAAAACATACATGAATATTTAGCTGACGAGGCTGCTGCTAAATTTCAAGGCGACAAAGAAACTTACGCACTTTTATTATTGAGCCAGGCATTTGGAGTACAACCTAGTACATTAATGAATGGCTTTTTGACTAAATCATTAATAAAAAAGAGGATTTTCATGTTGCATAAACAGCGTTCAAAAAAAACCGCAATTTTAAAATATGGTTTATTTGTGCCCTTGTTTGCCTTAACACTCGTTTTATCTTCTGCTACCATTCGTAAAAACAATCAAATTATAGCAGTGGCTGATCAAATTCCGTTAAATGATGCAAGTTCGGTAGTCAACCAAGTAATAAAAGAGCCATTAAGTGTAGTAAATTTAAATTCTGCACTTAAATTAGATCAGGTTGAGGTTCAAGATTTAGTAACCAAAAACACTGTAGTCCCTTCGCCTATTAGTAAAGATAATTTAGAAAAAGAAAAATCAAACTCTTGGAATGGTTTTTATAAATTCTTAGCTGACGGTATAAAGTACCCTGCTGAAGCTGTTAAGAAAAAAATACAAGGAAATTTAATAGTTAATTTTGCCGTTAACCGTGGCAGAGTAACTGATTTGGTAGTGCAAAACGAATTGGGTGGTGGTTGTGATGAAGAAGTTATTCAACAAATATCAAATTATGATGACTTTTTCCAGAAAGATGGGAATTATTGTTTAAGAGTTACTTTTAAGCTTGAGGGAGCAGATTCGCAGTTTAAAAATGCAGATGTAAAACTTCCAGAAGACTATCAAGTTTTGCAAGGTATGCTGATAACAGGCCTTGCTTCTAAAGACGAAATACAAGATAACAATGTATACAGTTTTGTTGCAATGGAAAATCCACCGAGTTATCCAGGTGGAGTTAGTGAGTTTTACAATTTCTTAGGCAAAAACATCAAATATCCGTTATTAGCTAGTGATAATGAGATCGAAGGCAACGTATATGTTTCTTTCACAGTGGAAAAAGATGGTTCATTAAACGATATTAAAGTAGATCGAAAACTAGGTTACGGTATAGATGAGGAAGCCGTCAGAGTTTTGAAACTATCTAAAAGATGGAACCCTGGAATGCAAAACGGCAGACCAGTTAGAGTTAAATATAATATTCCTATTAGATTCTCTTTAAATGCAAAAAAGCGAGAAACAAGTTCAACTATCGTATTAAAAAGTATACCTAATGATAAAACTCCTCCACTAATAATTTTAGATGGAGAAATAAGAGAAACAAGTACCATAAAAGATTTAGATCCTAAAACAATAGCAGAAATAAGTATACTAAAGGGAGCAAGTGGTAGTGCTTTATATGGAAAAAGTGGCGAAAATGGCGTTATTCTTATTACATCTAAAAAAGCAAAATCTACTCAACAACATTAATCAACCAAAATTAAATTAAACATATGAAAAAGTTAATTTATGTAGTACTGGGCTTATTCTGCTCATTTCAATACGCAAGTGCGCAAGAAACTAGTACTATAAAAGGAAAAATCGATTCAATCAAAGTTGTAGGTTACAGTTCTGTAAATATTACTGGCGGCTCTAGAACAGATGAAGCAAAACCATTATTTGTATTGAACGGCAAAGTTATTGAATACGGTTCGATCAATACAATAGATCCAAATAAAATTGCAACCGTAAATATTTTGAAAAATGCTTCTGCTATAGCTCAATATGGAGAATCGGCAAAAAATGGAGCAATTATTATTTCTACTAAAGATTATTTGACGAACAACGATGTCAAAGTGATAGATTATGGCTCTAACGCTAAATTCAGCATTAAAAATGATTTGACTAATGAGGCTAAAAAACCTTTAGTTTATATTAAATGATGAAATTATTGGATATGATGGAATGAAAGGAATTGATCCTAATAAAATTGCAACCATAAATATTTTGAAAGATGTATCAGCTACGGCAGTATATGGTAACCAGGCAAAAAATGGAGTAATTATTATTTCTACTAAAGACTACATACCTAAGAAAAAGTCAAATAAATAAATCCACATAAAAAACTAAAATTATATGAAAAAACTAATTTTCTCATCGCTAATAGCGGTGTTACTGCTCAGCTTTTGCCAAAATAAAGCTGCAGCTCAAGTAGAAGACAACACAGTTTATAACTTCGTTTCTATGGAAAACCCTCCTTCATACCCAGGTGGAATGGCAAGTTTTTACAAGTTTTTGGGAGAAAATATAAAATATCCCCAACAAGCTAAAGATGACAATATACAAGGAACTGTTTATATTTCTTTTATGGTTGAAAAAGATGGCTCCTTAAATGATCTAAAAGTTGATCGTAAACTAGGTGGTGGAACAGATGAGGAAGCGATTAGAGTGCTTAGATTATCCAAAAGATGGAATCCTGGAATGCAAAATGGTAAAGTAGTTAGGGTAAAGTATAATATTCCAGTTAAATTCAGTATTCCTAGTAAAAAGCCTAATCCTAAAGCAGATTCACCAGTTGCTGATAGAGTTGGGCCTGTTAAAGAAGGTAAAGTATACGACCTTTTAAGTATCGAAAATCCTCCTTTATACCCAGGAGGAATTGCAAAATTCTATGAATTTATAACAGAAAATATCAAATATCCCAAATCTGCGATTGATGCTAAAGTAGAAGGAAATGTTTATGTTTCTTTTACTATTGCAGAAGATGGGTACTTGACTGATATTAAAGTGAATAGTAAACTTGGTGCTGGACTTGATGAAGAAGCTATAAGAGTAATAAAATTATCAAAAAGATGGATGCCAGGTATGCATAATGGAAAACCAGTTCGCGTTAAGTACAATGTTCCAATTAAATTTAAATTACCTAAATAAACCAACAGATATAATACTCCACAAAAAACCCCAGCCTAATTGGTCGGGGTTTTTCGTTTTATTAAATCTCCTGTGTCTCGGATATTTAAATCTAGTAATTTTATAGAATAAAAACAAATTAGTTTTCGATTGGCAGTTTTCAGTTATGAATTACAAACTGCTAACTTCGAATTGCTAACTGATTATCCTTCTTCTTCGCTCACAAACTTAGCAGAATAATAATCTCTATTCATACGAGCAATATTCTCTAAAGAAATTCCTTTAGGACATTCTGCTTCGCAAGCCCCAGTGTTTGTGCAATTACCAAAACCTTCAGCATCCATTTGTGCAACCATATTCTGTACACGTTTATATCTTTCTGGCTGTCCTTGTGGCAATAATGCCAATTGAGAAATTTTAGCTGAAACAAATAACATAGCTGATGCATTTTTACACGTAGCTACACAAGCACCACAACCAATACAAGCCGCAGCCTCAAATGCCGCATCTGCTTGAGCTTTCGGAATTGGCAAATTGTTAGCATCTTGTGCATTTCCTGTATTTACAGAGATAAACCCACCTGCTGCAATTACACGGTCAAATGCAGATCTATCTACAGTTAAATCTTTAATTACCGGGAATGCTTTTGCTCTCCATGGTTCAACTACAATTGTATCTCCATCTTTAAAAGAACGCATATGCAACTGACAAGTTGTTACGGCATCTTTCGGTCCATGTGGGCGGCCATTGATAAACATTGAGCACATTCCGCAAATACCTTCGCGACAATCATGATCAAAAACAATTGGCTCATCACCTTTGGTAATTAAATCTTCATTTAAAACATCAAACATCTCTAAAAAAGACATATCTGGAGAAATATTAGACACTTTATAGTCTACCATTTTTCCTTTGTCTTTTGTGTTTTTCTGACGCCAAACTTTTAGCGTTAAGTTCATATTTCCTGTACTCATTGTATAGAGATTTAAGTAAAAAGTAGGGTGTACTTTTACTATTTATAACTTCTTTGTGCTATTTTAATATTTTCGAACTTCAATTCTTCTTTATGAAGCTCAAAAGTTCCATCACCTTTATTTTCCCAAGCTGCTACGTAAGCATAATTTTCATCATCACGTAATGCCTCTCCTTCTTCAGTTTGATATTCTTCACGGAAGTGGCCACCGCAGCTTTCATTACGATTTAATGCATCCATGCACATCAATTCTCCTAATTCGATGAAATCGGCAACGCGACCAGCTTTTTCTAATTCTGGATTATATTCGTCTGCCGATCCTGGCACACGTACATCACTCCAAAAGTCTTTTTTCAATTGTTGTATTTCAGCAATAGCTGATCTTAAACCTTCTGCATTACGAGCCATTCCACATTTTTCCCACATTATTAAACCTAATTTTTTGTGGAAATAATCAACAGACTTGGTTCCTTTAATACCAATTAAAGTATCTAAAATTCCTTTTGCCTTAGCCTCGGCTTCAGCAAATGCTGGATGATCTGTTGGAATTGCTTTAACAGAAATTTCTTTCGATAAATAAGCGCCGATAGTGTAAGGTAAAACAAAATAACCGTCTGCCAAACCTTGCATTAACGCCGATGCACCTAAACGATTTGCACCATGATCAGAGAAATTTGCCTCACCAGTACAATACAAACCTGGAACGGTTGTCATTAAGTTATAATCAACCCATAAACCACCCATTGTATAGTGAACTGCAGGATAAATACGCATTGGTGTTTCGTAAGGATTTTCACCTGTAATTTGTGCATACATATCGAACAGGTTACCGTATTTTTCTTTAATCACTTCTAAACCTAAACGCATGCATATTTCCTTATCAGGATTATGATTACCAGCTTTTGAAGCTTCTATTCTACCGTAACGTTCTGTATTTGCTTTAAAATCTAAATAGACAGCTAATTTAGATGCGCCAACTCCATAACCTGCATCACATCTTTCTTTTGCTGCACGAGAAGCCACATCACGTGGCACCAAGTTACCGAAAGCAGGGTAACGACGCTCTAAATAATAGTCTCTTTCTTCTTCAGGAATATCTTGAGGCTTACGTGTATCATCTTTCATTTTTGGCACCCAAATACGTCCGTCATTACGTAAAGACTCTGACATTAGGGTTAATTTAGATTGATGATCTCCAGAAACTGGAATACACGTTGGGTGAATTTGAGTATAGCAAGGATTTGCAAAAAAAGCGCCTTGTTTATTCGCTTTCCAAGCTGCAGTTACGTTACTACCCATTGCATTGGTAGACAAATAAAATACGTTTCCATAACCACCTGTTCCTAAAACTACAGCATGACCAAAGTGACGTTCTAATTCTCCAGTAATTAAGTTACGAGCAATGATACCACGAGCTTTACCTTCAATCTTAACTACTTCTAGCATTTCATGGCGAGTAAACATTTCTACTTTACCCATTCCTATTTGGCGCTCCAAAGCAGAATATGCACCTAATAATAATTGTTGACCAGTTTGACCTGCCGCATAAAAAGTACGTTGAACTTGTGTACCACCGAATGAACGATTATCTAACAAGCCACCATATTCACGAGCCAAAGGAACACCTTGAGCCACACATTGATCGATAATATTTGCGCTTACTTCTGCTAAACGATGTACATTAGCTTCACGTGCTCTATAATCTCCACCTTTAATGGTATCATAAAATAAACGATATGTACTATCGCCATCATTCTGATAATTTTTTGCTGCATTAATACCACCTTGAGCTGCAATAGAGTGCGCTCTACGAGGTGAATCTTGAAAACAAAAACATTTTACTTTATAGCCCATTTCGGCTAAAGTTGCAGCTGCAGAAGCTCCAGCTAAACCAGAACCAACTACAATTATTTCTAAACTTCTTTTATTAGAAGGATTAACTAAAGGTACAGACGATTTAAATTTCGTCCACTTTGCGGTTAATTCTCCCTCTGGTATATTTGAATTTATTGCTGACATTATATATAGCTTTATTCGTTCAAAATTATTTTATAGACCTAAATAGATCCAAATTGGCATTGCTGCAAAAATTAATGGGATCAAAATAGAAAACCAAACACCCAATGATTTGATAATTGGAGTATACTTTTTGTGATTCCAACCTAATGTTTGGAAAGTAGAAGCAAAACCATGCAATAAATGATAAGCTAAAGAAATCATAGCTAATACATATAAAACTACAAACCAAATATTTGAGAAAGTCCCTTTCATTACTGCGTACAAATCTTCATGTCCATTCGCATCAACAGTAGGAATACCAGTAAAACGAGAAACTGTCCAGAATTGAGCTAAGTGAACAATTAAGAAAATTAATAACAACGTACCCAATAAACCCATAGAACGAGAATACCACTTACTATTAGCATTGCCGTCGTTATAAGCATATTTTACTGGTCTTGCTGCTTGATTTTGAAAGGTTAATCTTGCTCCTTGTACAATGTGCAATAACAACCCTGCCATTAATACAACTTCCATAGCACGAATAATCCAGTTAGTTGCCATAAAGTGTGCACCTTCGTTAAACAACACTCCTGTATTATCAAAAAAAACGAAAGAGTTTAAAAAACAGTGTACGACTAAAAAAGAAATTAGAAAAAGGCCCGTAAGCCCCATTATTAGTTTTTTTCCTATTGATGAGGAAAAAGCATTTGCGATACTACCCATTAGCTTTTATTTTTTTATTCAGTTAGTGCAAAAGTATTTAAAATATGATTTAAAATAGGAATGCTCGACATAAAAAAGCAATAAAGAAGCTATTTAGAAACGTTCTAAAAAAACTAAGTGAAAAATAGTTGAAATTCTCACTCAATGAAGGGCTTATCTTAAAATAAGCGCATAAAAAAGGAGTGACGAATGCCACTCCTTTTTTCATAACATGTATATTAATTTTAATTAAATGAAATGGTATATGAACCACCATTTTCGTTAAAACCAGAAATAGTTGTTTTTCCATTTGGAGATGTTGGCAATGCCTTTTCAATATCAGCTGCGCTATTTACTGGTTTGCCATTTACTTTTGTAATTAATAATCCTTTATTTACATCCCAATAATCGAACAACTTCCCTTGCTCTACATTAGTAACTACTACGCCATCTTTCACACCAAATTTAGCTTTTAATGCTGCTGAAGCTGGTGCAAAACTTGCTCCTAATTTGTTAATTGTGGCTCCAGTTGCTTTGTTTTCTACATTTTTTGATGCTAATGACACACTGCTTTCGGGCTTTAACGTTACGCTTACATTTTTTGTAGAACCATCTGCTTTTAAAACAGTTAAAGCAATTTTATCACCAGGGCGCATACGACCTACTTTTTCTTGTAAATCTGGTGAGTCATAAATTTCTACACCTTCTACTTTTTTAATGATATCGCCCTCTTTTATTCCTGCAGAGGCTGCACCACCACCTGGCAATACGCTACTTACATATAAACCATTGATATCTTTAACGTTTAGTTTTTCAGCAGCATCAGCATCTAAAGCTTGGAAAGTAACACCAATATAACCACGTTTTACGGTGCCATATTCTTTAAAATCTTCTAATATTTTTTTTGCCAAATTCACAGGAATTGCAAATCCATATCCTTCATTTCTTCCAGTTTCTGAAGCAATTGCAGCGTTGATACCTACTAACTCTCCATTTGCATTAACTAATGCACCACCACTATTTCCAGGGTTAATTGCAGCATCTGTTTGAATGTAAGATTCAATTGAATTATTTGCTGGACGCTCTGGCATTTTACCGGTTCTTTGATATTCCTCGTACTCTTCGCGAGTTGGCTGTTGCTGGGTTCTATTTAAAATGCCAATATTACGTGCTTTTGCACTTACAATACCTGCAGTAACCGTAGTTTGTAAATCTAGAGGAAAACCTACAGCTAAAACCCACTCTCCAACTTGCACATTATCAGAATTTCCCATTTTAACAAAAGGTAAACCATTTACATCAACTTTAATTAATGCTAAATCTGTATTGGGATCTCTACCAATAACTTTTGCTGTTACTTTACGTCTATTTGATAAAATAACTTCAATTTTATCTGCATTCTCAACTACGTGATTATTAGTTACAATATATCCATCGGCCGTTAAAATTACACCTGAACCTGATGCGGCTCTTGGTACACGTGATCTTCTTCCACCATTACCAAAAAATTGTTCTAGCATATCATCCATTCCACTACCACTGTTATCATCGGACGAATTATTTCCGTATGTCGTTTTAATATGAACAACTGCTGGAGAAACTGCAGCAGCAGCTTGAACAAAATCTACTGCACCTGATGATCCAACTTTAATTGGATTATTGGCAAACATCATATTTTGCTTCTCTGTTAATGAAAAGTTATCGTTGTTGCGCTCTAATAGTTTATAAGCGCCAATCGCAACTGCACCTCCTAAAAATGCAGCCAACACTATTAATCCTATTTTTTTCATTTGTTATATATTTTATTATTCTTTTTTTCGAATGATTTATTCAAATTTAATACCATATAAACGATATTTGTATAGTAAACACATCTAATTTTGTGTTAAAAAATGTTAAATCAATTTAAGTTACTGGTTTAAAATTTAAGACCCACAAATATTATATGCCAAAATGAAGAAATAATGAACATAAAATTCTATAAATATCAAGGTGCAGGTAATGATTTTATTTTAATTGATCATCGCGTTAGTGAACTAAAAAACATTGATAATAAACTCATAGCCCAACTTTGTGACCGTCGTTTTGGTATTGGCGCTGATGGTTTGATGTTCTTAACTAATCATGAAAACTACGATTTTGAAATGGTGTATTACAATTCAGATGGGAACATAGGAAGCATGTGTGGAAATGGCGGTCGTTGTATTGTTGCGTTTGCCAAATTTTTAGGAATAATTGAAAATGAAACTAATTTTTTGGCAGTAGATGGCCCACATTATGCCAAAATTACAGCAGAAGGAAATTGGGTGGAGTTGCAAATGATTGATGTTGACACCATTAAAACTGATGGAAGTGCTTTTGTGTTAAATACAGGGTCTCCACATTATATACGAGAGGTTCAAAATTTAGCTGAGCTAGATGTATTTACAGAAGGTAAAAATATTCGCAACAACGACACTTATAAATTAAATGGTATTAACGTAAACTTTGTAGAAGACAAAGGCAATCATTTATTTGTACGGACATTTGAGCGTGGTGTCGAAGATGAAACGTATGCATGTGGCACGGGTGTTACTGCCGTAGCTATGGCAATGGCACAACAAAAACAACCAGGACATATTGAAACTCCAATTGAAGTTTTAGGTGGTAAATTGCAAATTAACTTTGATTACGACGGTTCGAAATTTACGAATGTATTTTTATGCGGTCCGGCAGAACAGGTTTTTGAAGGAAAGCTTAATTTCTAATTTCCTTCTGCTAAATACGCCGCTATTGCGATTTTGATTTCTCCAAAAGCATAAGATTTACCTAAATGCTCACGAATATCATTCATTCTGATAGATTTTAGTTTACCAATTGCAGTAGTAATTTCATCCAATTTCTTCGCAGGAATAAGATCACCTGCTTTTACCTCTTGTTTTGCCACAAAATGAGCTAAATGTCCTTCAATTGTGCCGACGGACATTTTACGCTCACTTGCAATTTCTGCAATTGTTTTGCCTTCTTTAAATAAAGCCAATGTAATTTCTTTTGTGTCTTCTTTAGGTAGTGTCGACGTTTTCGATTTTCGCATCGCCTTTGGCTTACTAAACTCGTCTTCTTCTATCGGATTAAATTCCTTCTTATTTGGCAAGGTATAAGCTGTTCTAATTTGCTCTTCTCTTTTTGCACTTTTGTACAAAGCCAATACTTCTTCCTTTGTTAATTCGACACCATTATTTGCTGCCGCCAACATTGCTTTTGCCTTACGGATTTTTTTAAACTGCTCGTAAAACATGGCTTCCATCGCTAATAACTCAACCAAATACTCTTTAGTCTGTTTTTCGGTTTTAACTATTTCCATTAATTCGAAAATAGAATTGCTCATTTCCTCTAACTGAGGATTAAAATAGTTTACTGCAGCTTCCGTTCTTTCTAACAGTAAATTTAAACTTTCGGTATTGCCGATGATAAACAACCTTTCTATTTGTTTTAAAAACTTGTCTGCATTTACTTTTAAAGCAATTAAATCTTGTTGCAGCTTCACCACCCAAGCTAAATGTGTTTGCTTCGTAGATCGTTTTTCATCTTTCGTATAACTAAAAACATGTTCAAAAACATAATTATCAAGTACTGTAAAATTGAAACTTTGCAGCAATGAGTATTTTAAAAACGCATCGCTTTCCTTTTTAATCTGAACAACTAGATCTTCTTGCTGTTGCTTTGTTCTCGCGAAATAAGTCACATTTTGGTCCTGCCTGATTCCCTTACCAGATATTAAAGAAGTTAAGATTAGACCATCAAGCGAACGCAAACGAGAGAGTGCTACATAAATTTGTCCTGGTGCAAATGCATCTCCAATATCAACAATCGCTTTATCAAAAGTTAAACCCTGACTTTTATGAACCGTAATGGCCCAAGCCAATTTTAATGGGAATTGTGTAAATGTCCCAGCAATTTCTTCCTCTATTTCATTGTTTACTTTGTTTGCGGTGTATTTTATGTTTTTCCAAGTATATTTCTCGATGATTAAATTTTGCTTCGAGCCATCGGTTTTTACTTCAATAGAATCATTACTTAATTTAGTAACCACAGCAATTTTTCCATTAAAAAACCTTTGCTCACCAGTTGGATCGTTTTTAATAAACATTACTTGTGCGCCAACTTTTAGTTCCAAAGTCTTTTCTGCTGGATAAGCACTTTCATTAAATTCCTTTTCAATAGTTGCGTGGTATAAAAACGACTTGCCCGCTAACCTATTCAAGCTACTTTTATTTAATGTATCAGCCTTGTTATTATGTGTAGTTAATGTGATGTAATTATCAGTAAGCTCGGGCTCATAATTTTCTTTGTAATAAGTTTTAAGCAGAGCGATATCTTGTTCAGTAACCTGGTTATTGCGCAGATTATTTAACAAATTAATAAATGTTTCATCCGCTTGACGATAAATTTTCTCTAATTCTATATAAACCGGTTTATCTTTTTCTAGTACTAATGCATCAAAGAAAAAAGCACTCTTATAAAATGCGCTTAACAAATTCCATTCGTCATTTTTAACAACTGGTGGTAACTGATGTAAATCGCCAATAAAAAGTACTTGAACCCCACCAAAACTCGAATTATTTTTACGGATGTAACGTAAAACCATATCAATTGCATCTAGTAAATCTGCCCGCAACATGCTAACTTCATCAATAATTAATAATTCTAAATCAAGTAAAATACGGCGCTTAGTTGCATTCATATTTAAATGCTTGATAATAGATTTTGGCGTATGATAATGTTGATATACCGCAACAGTATTGGTGGGGGCTAATCTTGGTAAAAAAGTACCAAATGGCAGCTGAAAAAGAGAATGAATTGTTACGCCAGCCGCATTAATAGCTGCAATACCAGTTGGTGCAACTATGACAGCCTTTTTATGTGTTAAGGAAATTAAATTTCTAAGAAAAGTAGTTTTACCTGTACCGGCTTTACCTGTTAAAAAAATATGTCTTGAGGTTAAATTAATAAACTTTGCCGCAAGCTGGGCTGGTTGTAGTTCTTCTATAGGTTGTAACATTTTATTCTTTAATCACAGGCCGTACAATATAGAGTTTTCATTCGGCAATATTATAGGATGTGTAAAACTGTGATAAACTATTTCTAATTTTTTTTAACTAATATAAAACCTTGAAAATTAAACCAATCGAAATCCTTTTTATCGTTATCAAAATAACCACTCATATTTGTCACTACAAGTTTAATCGTATAACGTTTGGTTTGATGAATAAGTTGCATTTTTTCTGAGGGATATTCGTAGTTGTTGTAATCTACTTTTATAAGTTTATCCATTTTATACTGATTGTATGCTTCATTAGCCATAGCTTTTAGATTAAATTCAAATGGATTTTCTTTACCAACTGTAACTGTTAATCTATTGTTATTGCCACTTCTTTTCTTTTCAGGATTTTGATCCAATTTGAAAACAGTTCCATCAAATACTTTTGAGGAATCTGCATACTCGTTAAACGAAAAAATCGCATCATAACCAGTAACGGATATCACACCTTTTTCCTTACTAATAAAGTTAACCTGTTCGTTATCATCTTCATATCTTACATCTTTAACTTTTAATAACTTAAATGCCGTATCAATTTTTTGATTTTTTATTTCATAATCGTAAACTCCTTTAGATTTTACTCTTGCATTAATCTTGGTTTCTATATCTTTTAAATCTGCATTAGTAAAACTTTGTAGGGAAGTAAGTCCGTGTCTATCTACTAAATACCTTACTACTTCTGATCTTTCTGCAATTTCCTTTTTATCTGCACTTTTCATTAACATTCTCAATCTAGAAACTTGAGAATACTTTGAAACAGAAAATGCACTTTGTGGCCCATAAGTTCCCAACAATGCCAAAATACAAAGGCTAATTGGAATGACTTTAATATTTTGTTTTTTGCTGATTAAGAAATAAGTTGTAACTGCGGTTAGCCAAACCCCTAAAACAATTAAAATATATCTAGATTCTGTAACTCCATAACTAAAAACTCTTTTACCAATAGCAAGTAATAGAAGAACAATTAATGGAATCATCATTAAATAAAAGAACTTAGAAAACAGTCTCATCCACCCATTGCCTTCTCTATCTTTTATTGGATAAATTAAAAGCAATGATAAAATTCCGAATACTGCATAACCTAAGATTAATGTAGAAACCAGGCCTTTTGGTAAAGTCCACTGAAAAATGATTTTTACTTCATAAACCAAAAGAATACCTAAATAAATTGTCATTAAAGGAATTAGCACATATTGAGTGAAAATCTTTAATCCTTTTGGATAAGAATGTTCTTCGTTTAGTGCTTCAAAATTATCTGGTATTCCTGCTAAAAAGAAAATTGTTGTAAATCCTGCACTTACTACTGCCAAAAGTTTCATGTAAGTGCGATAATTGATATCTACATCAAATAAGCCATCAATTGCTAATAAAGCGATAGATAAACCTGCATATAAAACAGCAGCATAAAAGGCAGCGGTTAAGAATCGAAGAAAAAGTGTTTTATTATATTGCCAAAAACCATTAAGATTGGATTTACCAATAAAAGGCGTAAAGGCAACCAACAAATGAAAGGCAAAGGCTAATAGAAATATTCTATACACATCTATTAAATAAGCCCACGGATTAAGTAAAAAATATAGAGTTATGGAAATTGCAAGCACAACGATTCTTACTATCCACTTTTTAAGATTTGAATAATGATGAACCTCACAAAATAAATCTGCTGCTAATAAAAGGGTTAAAGCTAAATTACAAACAGCTAAAGCTGTGACTAAATTATGCGTGTACTCTTGTTCTTTATAATCTAAATCAGTTAAACACCACCATATCCCTGTAGAAATAATAGCTATTAAAAACTGCAGCGGGAATCGCGAAGAAACTCGGTTGGTTCCTTGCCATAGCGTTTGTAAAGATGGTAGTTTCATAGTCTAATCTAAGCGTTAAAATCCAATTGATATAAAATTTTTAATAAATGTTTAATATTGTTATTTAATGTTAAAATTCTTTAACTAAATTTTTAGTATTAAAGATTTAGTTATACCTTAGGCTTACCAAACAAACTTAGAAATGAAATCGTTAAGTCTAGCCCTCGTGCTTTCCTTATGCTTCTGTACGGCAATTTTTGCGCAAAATTCTTACTCAGTTAAAGGAGTTATCGCCGATACTGCTAATAATAGCAAACTTCACAATGCAACAATTAGTATATTAAATGCTAAAGATTCTATATTAGTTAAATATTCTAGAGCATCTGCTACTGGCGCATTTTCAATTACTCCGTTAAAAAAGGGAAATTTTTTAATGATGATTACTTATCCTGAATATGCAGATTATGTAATTCCTTTTAGTTTAGATTCTGCAAAAAGAGAAATTGATTTTAAGCAAATCAATATGAAAACCAAAGCTAGGTTACTAAACGAGGTGATTATTAAAGGTCAAGCTGCTGCTATAAAAATTAAGGGGGATACTACAGAATTTAACGCTGCGAGTTATACTATACAGCCAAACGATAAAGTAGAAGATCTATTAAAGAAATTCCCAGGAATGCAGATTGATAAGGATGGGAAAATTACAGCTCAAGGCAAAACTGTTTCAAAAGTATTAGTGGATGGAGAGGAATTTTTTGGAGATGATCCTACTCTAGCAACCAAGAATTTAAGAGCCGATATGGTAGATAAAGTTCAGCTTTTTGATAAGTCGAGCGACCAAGCAGCATTTACTGGCGTTGATGATGGTCAGAAAACCACCACATTAAATATTAAACTAAAAGAAGATAAAAAGAATGGATATTTCGGAAAAGTAGATGGTGGCATAGCTACCGATGATTTTTATGAAGGCCAAGTTATGTTTAATAAGTTTAAAGCAAAGCAAAAGTTCTCTGCTTATGGCATAATGAGTAACACAGGGAAAATTGGGTTGGGTTGGGAAGATAGAGGTAAATATGGCGCAAGTGGGAGCGATAACGTAGAGTTTATTGATGGAGGAATGTACATCAGTAGTGGCGGCGATGATTTAGACTCTTATGGTGGTGGCTATTACGGAGAGGGAATTCCTATTGCGAGAACTGGTGGTGCACATTATGACACTAAATTTAATGATGATAAACAAACAATAAACACAAATTATAAAATAGGCTCATTAGGGGTTAAAGGGACTAAAAACATTTTAAATCAAAACAATTTAATAGATGGAATTATCAATTCTAATACAAACCAGTTAACGGACAATTATGTTTTTAGGCAAAAATTAGATGTTACCTACCAGATTAAGCTAGATACTACATCGAACTTAAAAATTATGGTAGACGGCACCTTAAAAAATAACACTACGAAAAGTGATTATCAAACAGCAGCTAGAAGAGAAGATAACTCCCTTTTAAATACAAGCACCAGAACTGTTGATAATGATGGCGATGAAAGCGCTTTCAATATGTCGGCCTTTTACACCAAAAAATTAAAGAAATTAGGCAGAAATTATTCAGTTAATGTAAGTGGCAAAATAAACGAGGTAAATAATGAAGGCTTCTTAAAATCGGATAATGAAGTTTTTAATGCAGATGGAACACCAAAAAGCTCAAAAATTGTCGATCAGTTTAAAACAAATGAAACAAAAAGTTCAATTTTTAGCACCAATTTTACTTATAACGAACCCGTAACAAAATCATTAGCATTAGTGTTAAATTATGGTTTCAGTTTAAATAATAGCACAGCTGATAAGAAATCCTTTAACACATCTACACCAGGAAGATATGATGTTTTAGACACTCAGTTTAGTAATGATTTTGAAGCTAATCAATATATAAATCAAGGTGGAGCAGTACTTAACTACAAAAAGAATAAAACAATAATTACTGCTGGAACAAAGTTAAGCGCTGTTAAATTTGATCAATTTGAAGCTTATACCAATGCAAAATATAATCGTAGTTTTTTAAACTGGATTCCTCAAGCTTCTTATCAATATAAATTCTCTGCTCAAAAATCATTAAGATTTAACTATAACGGCTATACAAATCAGCCTTCTGTAGAGCAACTGCAACCAGTAAGAGTAAACACAGACGACTTTAATATTCCAGAAGGCAATCCGGATTTAAAGCCTTCGTACAATAGTAATTTCAGTATTAACTACAATTCATACAAAATATTAACAAGTCGAGGCATTTATTTGAATGGAAGATTTGGTTTCACTAACAATCAAATTGTAAATAATGTTACAACAGATGTTGATGGAAGATCAATTATTAAAGCCGTAAACTTAACCGACAAAACACCTATAAATTATAGTGCTTACATTGATTACAATAGAAAAATTAAAGGACTAGATATCAATGGAGGATTGAGTTTAAATATTTATGGTAGAACAAATTACAATTACGTAACTAGCATAGTTAATGGGGCACCACTTACTAAATTGAACACTTCAACTTCTGTTTCTTATTCTGCCAATTTAAGCTTATACAAATCGAAAGAGAAAAAATATGATTTCCAATTATACGGAGGACCAAGCTACAACCAACAAAAATCATCGTTACAGCCAGATGTAAATAATAACGGTTACTCTTTTTATGGCAGTGGCTCATTTACTATTTTCTTACCAGGAAAAGTTCAGTTAAAATCTGATGCCAATTTTGAATATACAGGTAAAACACAATCCTTTAATGAAGATTTTACACAGTTGATTTTAAATTCCTCTATTGTAAAGTCATTCTTTAAAAGCGAAAACTTAAAACTGTCTATTAAAGGAAATGATTTGTTAAACCAAAATAGAGGGTTTAGCAGATATGCAAATGCAAATAACATTACTCAAACAAGCTACACTACTATTAAACGTTATTTTATGTTCTCAGCAACATGGGATTTCAGCAAAATGGCAGGCATTAAAAAATAAAATCATGAAGTTAAAAATTAATCAATATATCGCTATTTGCTTATTGTTAGTTATAGCGAACGCTGCTAAAGCACAAAATGCTCGCTTTGCCACACAAGGTGTGATAGAATTTGAAAAGCGTGTTAACATGTATGCGCTAATAAAAGCGGAAATAAAAAAATATCCTAATAGTTCTTATTATCCAAGAATGTTTGAGGAATTTCAAAAAACAAATACTCAATTTAAAAGCTTAAAGAGCACCTTAACTTTTAGCAAAGATCAAACTTTATTTAAACCCGAGGAAGCAGTACTTGCACAAAACAATTATTTTGGAGATTATCCGGCAGCACAACAAAACAATACCATATTCACAAATACTGCTATTGGTACAAGTATCAGTCAGAAAAAAGTATATGAAGAAACCTATTTGGTAAAGGATAGTACACGCAAAATAAACTGGAAAATTACAAATGAAACCAGAAATATTGCAGGTTACGATTGCCGTAGAGCAAATGCTATAATTATGGACTCTATTTATGTTGTCGCATTTTATACGGATGAAATTCCAGTTTCTGGTGGTCCTGAATCATTTTCTGGCTTACCTGGAATGATTCTAGGTGTGGCTTTACCTTATGAACACACGACTTGGTTCGCTACAAATGTAAATGATCAATCTGTAACAGAAGATAAGTTGAAAGCGCCTGTAAAAGGGAAAGCGACAACCAATGCTGGCTTAATAGCTACCCTACAAGCGGCATTAAAAGATTGGGGAGATTATGCAAAAGATGCCTTTAAAGCTTTTCTATTATAACAATAAATAACCCCAAAATAAATGGCAGGCTTCATAGATGGAGTCTGCCATTTTTTACATAAAGAGTATCTATTTTCAGCAACTATTGCTGAAAATCCTAGTTCACAAGCAATTTATACCCTTTACCATGTACATTTAAAATCTCAACCTTAGGATCTTCTTTTAAATATTTACGGAGCTTGCTTAAGAACACATCCATACTTCTGCCGTTAAAGTAATTGTCGTCATGCCAAATGCTCAACAATGCTTCTTCCCTAGTTAAAACAGTGTTTTTCTTTAGGCAAAGCAATTGCAAAAGTTCAGCCTCTTTGGTAGATAATTTTTGTTGCTGGCCATTAAAATGTATAAGTTGTGTCGTATAATCAAAAGTATATTGACCTATTTCAAAATTAGTTTGGACGGGTTCATTTGTAGTACTTTCTTTCGCCGATGCTCTTTTTAGTAAAGCATTAATTCGCAAAAGCAACTCCTCAATACGGAAAGGTTTAGTAATATAATCATCACCACCCAAATCATAAGCAGAGGCTTTATCTTCCATCATGGCTTTAGCAGTTGCAAAAATAATGGGCACTTGTTGGTTCGTTTTTCTAATTTCCTTGCCCAATGTAAATCCATCCTTTTTAGGCATCATTACATCTAAAATGCATAGATCAAAATTTTGCTTAGCAAAGGCCTTTATTCCTTCTTCGCCATCTGTACACAAAACCACCTCAAACTTACCTTTTAACTGTAGGTAATCTTGTAATAACATGCCCAAATTAGGATCATCCTCTACTAATAAGATTTTTTTCATATCTATTTAATTGCTTTGGTTAAGTGGCAAGCACACTTCAAATGTAGTTCCTTTATCTTTTTCACTATGTACTTTTATTGTTCCGTTCATCTCGTTAATAATGTCCTGTACATAATTTAAGCCCAATCCAAATCCTTTTACATCGTGCAAATTGCCGGTTGGGACTCTGTAAAACTGATCGAAAATGCGTTTAGTTTGGTCTTTTGTCATTCCAATTCCTTTATCACTTACTTCAATATACAAGTTTTTGACATCGTTTTTAGTAGTTACTTCAATCTGAGGTTCGCTAATACTATATTTATTTGCATTATCAATTAGATTGTAAATTACATTCGATAGATGCAACTCATCGCCCATAATTACATCTGCAGTTGCATTTAGATTAAGGTTAACAACTGCTTTTCTTTTTTGCAGCTGGAGGTCCATACTATCTATTACAGCAGCAATTAGATCATTTATTTTGACAGGGTTAAATTCTAGTTTAATTTCCTTTTTCTCTAATCTTGCCACACTCAACACACGTTCAATATGGTTCCCTAGTCTAACATTTTCATCATAAATAATATTTGCCAAACGGCCGATTCTGCTTTTATCTTCCACAACTTCAGGGTCTTTTAAAGCTTCGCTGGCTATCATTATGGTAGCAACAGGAGTTTTAAATTCATGCGTCATATTATTAATAAAATCCGTTTTCATTTCCGACAGTTTTTTCTGTCTAATAATAGCGTAAATGGTATAAGTGAAAATAAAAATGAGCACCAGAAGCAATCCAGCTGATGACGCCATAGAGACAAACATGTTGCTAAATATTAGAGAGTTCTGTTTTGGAAACCGAAGATGTAGAATTCCTGCATCTTTTGTAGCAACGTCATTACTAAATAAAATATGGTTATAAGTATTTTTATCTGGTGATGTTGGAAAGGAATTAGAAATATTTTGAAAGATAATATTTCGCTTTGATCTTGTCGACGTAATCCAATAATCAAAAGGTATAGTAATATTTTTTCCTAGTAATTCTTTAGTGATTAAAGTATCTAGAACCTCCTTCGAAGGTAATCTCTTTTCTAAAGGGACGTCCTTGTTCTGCATTTCTTTTGCAACATCTTGAACAAGGTTAATACTATTAAAATTAAAAATATTGACTGTGTCTGCATATAACCGACTTAATTCCATCTGATATTTACGATTTGCTTTTGCATCCTCAATCTTAAATTTGGTTATCAAATCTGGGTCTTTACTTGGGAAGGAAACAAATCTAGGCAATAAATTTTCCGGACTAAATGCTAGGTATCTAATGGTGTCGGGAATTCTACCTTGTTGTAAATCTTTCCTTAGTCGGGGTAAACGAGGAATAATATTTCTCGAAATCAGATTGCCATTAACATCCTTAGTGTCTTCAATGTCAAAACCTAAACTATTTATACTGGTTTTCGGATTAGAATAAATCTTATATTCGGCTTCAGTAATCATTAAAGGACTAACAAAAGTTGCCCTTATAGTACTGTCCTGGAAGTTTAAATAATCTATTTCTTGTTGCTTTTGCTTAAACTTTCTTAGGTTTTCATTCTCTTTAAATTTTACTTTAAATGCAACTATAGTATCGGTTTGTCTTTTAATATCTCTTTCTCTTTGTAATCTAATCTCAGAGTCCTTCCTACCAATATGTCCTGCTACATTCTGCTTTTGTATCTTATTAACCACAGCATTTAATGCTTGATTAACATTTTGTTCAAAAAGTTTAGAATTTAGCTTGTAAGACTCCTTGATGTAATACAATTGCATTACAAATACACCTAACAATGCTAGGGTCATTAGGGCTGTTATTAACCAAAGACTTCTTTTCTTCATTTAAACTATTCAAAAATAAATGATTAATTGCCAAAAAACCGTGTTTTAACACTTTTTAACACAGTAACAACCAAAGGCTTAAACATAAAAAAACCGTCCTCTATTAGAGGACGGTCACTTAACAACTTGTTTTCTTAAAAAAGATTTTTAGAACGGAAGATCATCTTCTTCTCCCGCTGGAGTATTAATATCTACTGGAGCAGCATATTGTGGAGCCGCAGCAGCACCCGCTGTATTAGTTAAAGCTGTCAAACGCCAAACCACTAAGCTATTAAAATATGAAGTTACTCCTTCTTTGTTTGTCCACGGGCGACCGCGTAAATTGAAAGAAACTTCTACTTCATCACCTGGTTTTAGCGTATCGAACAAAGCCGTTTTATCTTGTAAAGCTTCAAATCTAATATATTCTGGATATGTTGGATTTTCTGCGTATTCTATAATTAAATCGCGTTTTTTAAACGTCTCACTTACCTGTTGTAATGCACCTATTTCGTGTACCTTGCCTTTAATTTCCATATCAAAACTTATAATTATACTATCAAACCAAATCTCTAAAATTTTATTGATAAATCTGCATCAAGTTTTCCACACAACTTTGAGTTAAATAATATAGAATAACGATAATTTGTGCAGAACTATACAAATCTAGTTCAAAAATTAATTGTCTATTTTTATTGGTAACTTTGCTTGCAATATGATGCAAGTTTTCCAAACCAAAAGTAAGGTAATTATTACCTGCAATAAAAGGCTCTCGCCTTATTTACAAGATGAAGTTACCGAGTTAGGTTATGAAATTGTAAGGGCTTTTCCAACAGGTGTTGAGTTAAATATTACTTTAACAGAATGTATAAAATTGAATTTGAACTTACGATGCGCAAGTCAGATTTTATATTGCATTAATAGCTTTAAAGCTAACACACCCGAAGAATTGTATACAGCATTAGCTGCAATGAAATGGGAAGAATTGATTGATTTTGCTGGTTATTTCTCTGTAACATCGAATGTAGATAATCCGACAATTACCACTCCTCTTTTTGCCAACTTAAAAGTTAAAGATGCCATTGTAGATCGTTTTAGGGAAAAGAAAAATATTCGTCCAAACTCAGGTTCTGACGCCAATAAAACCGTTATACATTTATATTGGAAAGATGATGAGGTTGATGTTTTTATAGACACCAGCGGCGAAACTCTCGCTAAACATGGTTACCGTAAAATACCTGGAAAAGCACCCATGTTGGAGGCTTTGGCGGCCAGTACGATTATGGCAACACAATGGGATCAAAAATCTCCTTTTATAAATCCGATGTGTGGTTCTGGAACATTAGCAATTGAAGCCGCATTATTGGCAACTAACCGAAGACCAGGTTTATATAGAATGAACTATGGTTTTATGCATATTTTAGGATATGATGAGGAAGTATTTTTTGCTGAGCGAAGAATTTTGAAAGATCAAATCATTAAAAACATTGACATACAAATAATTGCTACTGATATTTCTGAAGATGCAGTTGATGTAACTCGTAGAAATGCTAAAACAGCTGGCGTAGATACTTTAATTACTTTTGAAGTTTGTGATTTTGAAGAAACTCCAGTTCCAGAAGGCGGTAAAGGGGTGGTAGTTTTTAATCCAGAATATGGCGAGCGTTTGGGCGTACATAGCAAACTAGAACTAACTTATAAGCGCATTGGCGATTTCATGAAAAAGAATTGCAAAGGATATTTTGGATACATCTTTACAGGAAATCCAGACCTAGCGAAGAAAATTGGTCTTAAAGCTGATAAAAAAATAGAATTCTATAATGGAAAGCTAGATTGCCGTATGCTAGAATACGAATTGTACGATGGCACAAGACGACCAGAAGACGAGAGACCAAAAGCAAAATTAAACTAGATCTCGTTCCGAAAAAATTTATTAAAACTCTTCCTACCACTTTTTCGTTTATGTAAGTATCAACCTATACTAATTAGATGAAAGACAAGGTAAAAGCAGAAATGCAAGCTGTGGCGGGTAATATTAGAAAAGTAAGAGAATTTCGAAATTATACGCAAGATTATTTAGCTGCAAAGTTAGAAATATCGCAAAATGCGTATAGTAAAATTGAATTGGGCTATACTAAAATAACTTTAGATAGGCTTTTTCACATTGCCTTAATTTTGGAGGTAGAAGTAACTCAGCTCTTATATTTTGATCAGGATAAATTTAAAAAACTTAGCCCTTTTGCGTAGCAATTTTTCAACATAGAGTGGTTTTCAATTAAATTCAGAATACCTTGCGGCATAATTTTTCTTTATGCAGCAGATCATTGAACAAACCATCAACTTTGTTAAAATTACATTAACTAATGCAGAAACTGGCCACGATTGGTTTCATATTGAGCGAGTTTACAAAACTGCACAAACCATTAATGCAACCGAAAAAGGTGATGAACTGATTGTTGCTTTAGCAGCTCTATTACATGATATCGCAGATAGTAAGTTTAACAACGGCGACGAAGAAATTGGTCCTCAAAAAGCAGGTGATTTTCTAAAAAGTATTGGTTTAGATAATGAAATCGTACACCATGCGCAAGAAATTATCAGAAACTTATCGTACAAAGCAAGCTTGGGAGAGATTTCTTTTAAATCTAAAGAATTAGACATTGTACAAGATGCAGATCGTTTAGATGCGATTGGCGCTATCGGTATTGCTAGAGCTTTTACTTATGGAGGTTATAAAAATAGGGTTTTATATAATCCTGAAATTAAACCAAATCTTTCTATGAGCAAGGAAGAATATAAAAACACAACTGCTCCAACCCTAAATCATTTCTACGAGAAATTACTTTTACTTAAAGATTTGATGAAAACGCAAACAGGAAAAGCTATGGCGTCACAACGTCATGACTTTATGCTTACGTATTTAGATCAATTTTACTCAGAGTGGGAAGGCCGTAAATGATCTTCACTCTTAAAAGCGCTTTGATTTATTTCTAAAAAGCTAATATTTTTAGCTGCATTTACTATTTTTGTTAGTAAATACAAAGCTCATGTCAGAACGATTAGGAGAAAAATTAAATATTCTTGCTGATGCCGCTAAATATGATGTTTCTTGTTCATCTAGCGGTAGCGACAGAAAAAACACCAATAAAGGTGTTGGCAATGGTCATCACTCTGGTATTTGCCATACCTATACAGAAGATGGCCGTTGTGTTTCCCTTTTAAAAATTCTCCTAACCAATCATTGTATTTTCGATTGCGCTTATTGCGTATCTAGAAAAAGTAACGATATAGAACGGGCTGCTTTCACTGTAGATGAAGTGGTAGAATTGACAATGAACTTCTATCGTCGCAATTTTATTGAAGGTTTATTTTTAAGTTCTGGGATCTTTAAAAATGCAGATTTTACCATGGAACGCCTTTTAAGAGTAGTGAAAAAGCTTCGATTAGAGCAAAATTACAATGGCTACATCCACCTTAAAACCATACCTGGCGCAAGCGACGAATTAATTAAAGAAGCTGGGCTCTATGCAGATAGAATGAGTATCAACTTAGAAATGCCCACTGAAACCGGCTTAAAATTGCTTGCTCCAGAAAAAAGTCACCAAGATGTTATTAAGCCATTAGACTTTGTTCAGAAACAAATTGTTCAATTTAAGGATGAAAAAAAACTGATTAAAAGTGTTCCGAAGTTTGTTCCCGCAGGTCAAAGCACACAAATGGTAGTTGGCGCAACAGCAGAAACTGATAAAGAGATCATGTATACTGCCGATTCATTTTATAAAAATTTCGCTTTGAGGCGAGTATATTACTCAGGCTATATTCCAATTAGTAATGATACTAGAATGCCGATATTAGGCACGCAACCGCCTTTACTCCGAGAAAACAGGTTATATCAAACAGATTGGCTAATGCGTTTTTACGGGTTTAAAGTTCATGAGATTTTAAACGATGCCAATCCGCATTTAGATATTGATATTGACCCTAAATTGAGCTGGGCATTAAGAAATTTACAGCATTTCCCTGTCGATATTAATACCGCTGACTATCGAATGATTTTGCGCATTCCTGGAATTGGCGTAACCTCAGCAAATAAAATAGTGCAAACCCGTAAGTTTGGAAAACTGCACATTTATCAACTAAAGAATATTGGTGTAGCTTATAGTAGAGCAAAACATTTTATAAAATGCGCTGATACCTCGTTTCAATTAAAAGATTTCCAGGCTACACAAATTAAAGCTTTTATACTAGCAGAAAGTCAGAGTAAATATTTAAAAACAGACACTAATCAACTCATTCTATTTTAATGATTTATATTTTCGATGGAAGCTTAGAAGGATTGCTCACAGCTGTTTTTGAATGGTTTGAGCGCAAACCAGGATTCGTAAATTTAGGAACTGAAAAAACTCATCAACCTGGTATTTTCTTTGAAACCTTTTTAGTTGAAACTAATAGAGCAAAAGCAGATCGGGTTTGGAATGGATTACAGAAAAAATTGAGTAGAGAATGGCTACGTAAATTCTATTGTGCATATCTATCAGAACTCCCAGAAGTTTTTGATGCACTCTTTCATTTTGCGACTTATATTTTTCTAAATCCAGCTGGTGCTGAAAAAAATTACGGAAATGAATTTGTTTTAAAAGTCTCAAAAACAGCAAGAAGCGTAGAAAGAGAAAAACATAGAATGGAGTCTTTTATTAGATTTCAACACACCTCCGATGGCGTTTTTTATTGCGGTATAGACCCTGATTTTAACGTTTTACCCTTAATTGCTAATCATTTTAAAAATCGCTATGCCGATCAACAATGGATAATTTATGATTTAAAAAGACATTATGGTTTGTTTTATGATTTGAATAAAGTAGAAGAAATGACAATGAATATCAATTCTCAAGCTTTTAAAAATCCAAAATCCAATCAATTAGATGAAAAAGAAATTTTGTACGCAAATTTATGGAAAGACTATTTTAAGAGTACAAATATTGAATCTAGAAAAAACACAAAACTACACGTACAACATGTACCTAAAAGATATTGGAAGTATTTAACCGAAAAGCAGATATAAATCGATTTCCTATGAGCTAACAATTACTTAACATATAAACTGTAAATTAGCTGTATGAAGTTAAGTGTACTTGTTTTAATTACTGCTTTAGCAGTTGGGCTTTCTATCGGTTTAGTTAATTTTCATTTTCAAGGCAGCTGGTATTATTTGTTAATTTCCTTTGGAATTTCATTTGTTACCAGTTTTTTAGTGTTCTATTATCTTTTAGAAAAATATATTTACACTAAAATTAAGCTCATTTACAAGCTCATTCATAATTTAAAATTAGGCAAAGACTTAAAAGAAGCGATTGGTGAGTATAAAAGTTCAGATCCAATTAACGATGTTGAGCAAGAGGTGAAAGAATGGGCTGGTGCAAAAAAACGAGAAATTGACCTCTTAAAAAAACAAGAACAATTTAGAAGAGAATTCTTATCAAATGTATCTCACGAGTTTAAAACCCCTCTTTTTGCTATCCAAGGATATATAGAAACTTTACAAGATTGCATAACTGATGATCCGGAAATGGCAATGAAGTTTCTTAAAAAAGCAGAAAATAATGTAGAACGATTAAGCTATTTAATTAATGATTTAGATTCCATTTCTAAACTTGAAACCGGTGAAATCCCCATTAATTATGAAAAATTTGATTTCGTTGCTTTAGCCAAAGAAGTAATGGATAGCCTGGAAGACAGAGCATTAACGCATAAGATTAAGCTTTCTTTTAAAGATAAATACACTGCACCAACTTTGGTTAATGCTGATAAAGAGAAAATAAGACAAGTGATGATTAATCTCATCCAAAATTCTATTAAATATGGTAATGAAAATGGATCTACAGCGATTAAAATCTTTGAATTGCATGACCAATTTTTAATTGAAGTAACTGATGATGGTATTGGAATTGAAGAAAAACACTTAACACGTTTATTTGAACGTTTTTATAGAATTGATTCGCATCGTTCTCGTAAAGAAGGTGGCACAGGATTAGGATTAGCTATTGTAAAGCATATTTTAGAGGCGCACGAACAAACTATTTCTGTCAGAAGTACACCAAACATAGGAACAACCTTTGCCTTCACTTTACAAAAAAGCAATTAGTTTTATTAAAATAGTTAAACGACTTAACATTAACTTAACATTGTACCTTTAGCTTTGCACCATATTTAATTTAACATGAATAGTATTTTTAGCTTCTTTACACCTAAAGACAAAAAATTTCAGCCTCTTTTTGAGCAAGCAGGAGCAAACGTTTTGAAAATTGCTGAAGCGCTTTTAATTGTGGTAACTACTAACGATTTAGAGAAAAGAAAAGAAGCAATTAAAGAAGTTGAACGACTTGAGCATGTTGGTGATGATATTACCCACACTATTTTTATCGAGTTGAGTAAAAACTTTATCACTCCGTTTGATAGAGAAGATATTCACTCTTTAGCAAGTGCAATTGATGACATCGCAGATTATATCCATGCTTCTGCAGGAAATATTGAGCTATATAATGTAACCAATATTGGCGATGCAATGGTAAAACTAGCCGAGCTTTTAGTAGAAATGTGTGGTGACCTTGAAAAAGCGATTAAAGAATTAAGAAGTTTTAAAAATATTCGCGTTATTGCCGATGCTTGCGTTAGAATTAATAGTGCCGAAAATCAGGCAGATTATGTGTGTAATTTAGCAATTGCCCGCTTATTCGAATTTGAAACTAATGCAATAGAATTGATTAAACAAAAAGAGATTTTACAAACATTGGAAATCGCTACCGATAAATGTGAAGACGCAGCGAATGTATTGGAATCTATTTTGGTTAAAAACGCTTAAAACATGACTTTAACCCTCCTTTTTGTTATCATCGCTTTAGCCTTAATTTTCGACTATATTAATGGTTTTCATGATGCTGCAAATGCAATTGCAACCATTGTAGCTACAAAGGTATTAACTCCTTTTCAGGCTGTAGTTTGGGCCGCATTTTTTAACTTTTTAGCCTATTGGGTTTTTGGTTTTGGTGTAGCAGATACCGTTGCAAAAACAGCTAACACCATGGAAATTAACTTGGTTGTTATTTTGGCTGGTGTTATTGCTGCAATTATTTGGAATTTATTCACTTGGTGGTTTGGTATTCCATCAAGTTCATCACACACCTTAATTGGGGGTTTTGCTGGAGCGGCAATAGCTCATGCAGGCTTTAGTGCTGTAAACTGGTACAAAGAAGGTAAAGCAGGTGAAATGCCGACAGGAGTTCTGATTATTATTCTATTTATAGTTATTGCACCATTTATTGGCGCTATTATCTCCTATTTTATATCCATTTGGCTCTTACATTCTTCTAAAAAAAGTGTTTGGCCTAAGGTTTTCACATTAACATTAATGGCGTTAACTGCATGGTATATTTATAGCCAAATGTTATTTTATGGAGAAATTAAACATCCAAGATTTGATTCTCACTTTCTGAGTGTAGTACTTGAACCACATAACATTAAGTGGCTATTGGTCTTATTCATTGTATTCTCTATTAGCTTCTTTTGTTTAATATTTAGCAGTTTAAATCAAACTCAATCTACTGCTTGGTTAAGAAAGATGCAATTACTTTCATCTGCATCATTTAGTTTAGGACATGGTGGTAACGATTCTCAAAAAGTAATGGGTATTATCGCCGCAGCAGTCGTGGTTTATATTCATACCAGTGGTGTTGCTATGGAAGCTTTGCCAACATGGTTACACGTAGCCTTGCCATCAAAAGCAGCAAACGGAGAAGAAATTGCAGGTCATATGCCAAGCTGGATTCCTTTAGCTTGTTACAGCGCAATTGCAGCTGGAACGTTAAGTGGGGGTTGGAAGATCGTAAAAACGATGGGTTCTAAAATCACTAAAGTAACTCCATTTGAAGGTGTAACTGCAGAAACTGCTGGTGCATTAACATTATATTTTACAGAACATTTAAAAATTCCAGTAAGTACAACACACACGATTACAGGTTCTATTATTGGCTCTGGTTTAACAAAAGGTGTTTCTGCTGTAAAATGGGGTGTGACAGTAAAGCTGATTTGGGCTTGGGTATTAACTATTCCAGTATCTGCAATTTTAGCAGCTTTAATTTATTATTTGTTAAGCGCCTTTATCCACTAACAATTTGCTTTCATTTGTTGAGCAACTATAATCGCGTTTTGATCGTTGCTCTCCGATAAATGCTCGATAATTTTTGCCTGATTTACTGCTGAATGATTTTGGCTTAATTTAAATAAGCTGTTAATTTCCTCAACTAGTATTTCAAAACCACTAATCGCTTTTAAGTTTCTTTCGATATACTCTTCATCCATTTTATGAAAAGCAGCCGGGCTTGTTGAGGGATTTTCGTAACTATTTGTTAAATTTTCGATTACCTTTCTAGTTTCATCTTTGTCCATTAACCTAATCTTGCCTTTAGCTTGCACCGAAATATAATTCCAAGTAGAGGCAACAGCCGGATTTTCATAAACCGAAGCACTTATATAAGTATGTGCACCAGTAAAAAGTGCTAATACATTTTCATTTTTGGCGTACGCTTCATAATGATCTGTTTTTTTCATAATATGACCAACTAGACGAATACCTTGCTCATCTTTATAAATATGAACTGGAATTTGCGTAGCAACAGGATAAACATTATCATAACCAATTAATGTAATAAAAGAATGCGCTTGCATGAAAGCTAATACTTTATCAGCATCCTTTTCTTCAAAATAAGGAACTTTGTACATCTTGTAGAGTTGAAATAAGAAATTAAAATTTAATCACCAATTGCATTTTGGTTGATGAGTTTGCAGGTATTACCCAATTTGGACCAGCACTTACTAAACGAATAGCTTCTTCATTTTCTGCTTTAGTTAAACCTTTAACAATTTTAATTTGACTAGGCCGTTCATTTAAAATTTCAAAACTAAGTGTTACCGATTTAGTGGATACTTCTCCTTTAAATAATCTGTTATTATTTTTAAGGAATAGCTCAAAATTATCCCATCCACCCTCAGGTTGCGGTGTTACTTTTATGGAATTAACGGATGATCTTTTAGCTTTTGTAGGATTAGATCTTGTAACCACAACTTCACTTAAACTCTTAGTATCTGGTTCCAATGCTACAACAAGATTTTGATTTACGCTTGCCGATACATTCTTACTATTGTACCCAATATAACGAATATCCAGCTTCTGGTTATGAACACCACTATCTACTGAAAGTGTAAATTCTCCATTAACATCTGTAGTTGTACTTGCATTGCCATTAGTTAATTTAACAGCTGCTCCAGGAATGGGCAACCCATCTTCTAGTGAAACTACTCTACCATTAATTGATTTACTACTTGCAGCATTAATTTGTACTCCAGCAACTTTACTAGCTAAAGAAGAAGCAACAATCGCTTTACTTTCTTGTTCCCTTTTCTCGGCAGCCATAACTTTAGCTATACTTTCTTGTCTAGCTTCTGCTTGCGCAACCTCATCAGATAAAATAGGCTGTTGTGGTGCCGCTGACGCTACTGTAACACTTGGTTTTGTAGCAATTGCTGGAATATTATTTTTTGTTTTAGAATTTACTTTGGCAACAACAACAGCTTTATCTGCTTCCAGATTTGGTAATGGAGTTGGTTCAACTGCTTTACTTGGTACTTCTGGCGCTACTTTTATTTGCACATTTTTTGGAGCGTTGCTATTTATCTTAGGCTGAGAGCTTTCTTTCATCCAAAATAAAACACTTGCAGTAACAAATAATACAGCAGCTGCAGCACCTATGCTCAAACGTTGCGAAGTAATCGTCCAGCGTTTTTTCTCAATAGGTTTTTGTGCAATACGTTCTTGTAGTTGTTTTTGTAATAACGATAAAGATTGGTTACGCCTCGGCGATTCACTTAATCCTGCCAATGCTTCAGCCACAAAAGGATCTTCAAGCGAAAGTCGCTCTACCTTATACATAGTTTTAGCATCAAGTTTACCATCTAGGTAATCTTCTAACACATCATTATCTAACCACTCGTTATAGCTCACTGTTTTTTTCTATACAAATTTTCAAATTTCTCTTCCCATTCTGGATATAACTCTTCACTTTAAGCATATCGTAGCCTGTTATTTCGGCAACTTCCTTATAACACTTCTCTTGTAAATAAAACAAATCTACACTTTTCCGCTGCTCTTCAGGTAAGGTTTCCATGCACTTTTCCATCACAGTCAACTGCGTTTCTTTTGCGTTGTCGATATCAAGATGCACAAAATCACCATTTTCCACAAAATTATCTTCCATTGCAACCATTGGGTTTTTTGCAGATTTACGCAAGGCCATTAAACAATGATTACGAGACAATACATGCAGCCAACTTTTAAAGTTCTGCACTTCATGCATTTTTAACTTTGTAACCAACTCTTCGAATATCTGCATTACCGCATCCTTACTTTGCTCCTCATCTTTAAAATAATTATAGCAAACACCAAAAACCAAATGCATGTATTTGTTGTAAAGGGTACCCAATACCGCTAAATCGCCACTTTTCTTATAAGCGGTAATGAGCGCAGAATCATCTTGTTCATTAATCTTAGCGGTATTTTTTATAAACTTCAAATCGGGTATTCGGCTAAATGTTGTTCAAGTATAAAAAATATTTTCCGATAAGAATATGGAAATCTGATAAACATTACATCTCCTATTAAAACCAAAACTCATGAAAAAATTTATATTACCCATTTTAGCACTTCTTATCCTAGTAGGATTTAAAGCTGCTACAATTAGAACAATTACTGGAGTAGTAATTAGCAATGATGATAACCTTCCAATTCTTGGAGTATACCTAAAGAGCTTGCCTAGTAATACAACGGCAAGTACAGATAAAGTGGGTAAATTTTCTATAAATATCCCCGAAACTGACACAAAAGTAGTGGTTTCATCTATTGGTTTCGAAACGCAAACGCTCAAATTAGGGAAAAGCAATAATTTAACAATTAAACTTAAAGCTGATACCAAAACATTAAATGAAGTTGTTATGGTTGGCGCAGCACAAGCTCAACAAGAAGTTGCTTACAATAAAGCTTCGAAGGCAAAGCAACAGGCATATAGTTTACAGAGTAGAGTTGCAGGAGTTCAAATAATGAGTGCCCCTAATTTCGATACAGAAAGTTATGCAGGAATAACAGAAAATGGATTTAAGAACCCTTTGAAAGATGCACTCTCTACTTTTTCTATCGACGTGGATGCAGCATCATATAGTAATGTTCGTCGATTTATTAATAATGGAACTTTGCCACCCAAAGATGCTGTTCGCATTGAAGAAATGATAAATTATTTCGATTACAATTATGCTCAACCAACTGGAAACGACCCTATAAATATTCAAACTGAACTAGCACCAGCTCCTTGGAACCCAAAACATAGATTAGTACAAATTGGACTAAAAGCAAAAACCATTGCTACAGATAATCTTCCAGCATCTAACCTTGTGTTTTTAATAGACGTTTCTGGCTCTATGAGTAGTGCAAACAAATTACCTCTATTGATTTCATCGCTTAAATTATTAACAGATCAGCTGCGAGATAAAGACAAAGTTGCCATTGTAGTCTATGCTGGTCAATCTGGTTTAGTGTTACCTTCTACTAGTGGCGATGCAAAAGCAAGCATAAAAGACGCTTTAAATAAATTAAGCGCTGGTGGTTCTACTGCTGGCGGGGCAGGTTTGCAACTGGCTTACAAAGTTGCTGGCGAAAACTTTATAAAAGGTGGTAATAACAGAATAATCTTAGCTACTGATGGAGATTTTAATGTAGGCATAAGTAGCGATAATGAAATGGAACGCTTAATTGAGGAAAAACGTAAAAGCGGGATATTTCTAACTGTTTTAGGTTACGGAATGGGAAATTATAAAGACAGTAAAATGGAAATTCTGGCCAATAAGGGCAATGGAAATTATGCTTACATTGATAATATTAATGAAGCCAGAAAAGTATTAGTTAATGAGTTCGGCGGAACTTTATTTACAGTAGCAAAAGATGTGAAACTGCAAATAGAGTTTAATCCGGCAAAAGTGCAAGCTTACCGATTAATTGGCTACGAAAACAGAATGTTAAAAGATGAAGATTTTAACGACGACAAAAAAGATGCTGGTGAAATGGGTTCTGGGCATACAGTTACCGCCTTGTATGAAATTATCCCTATAGGTGTAAAAAGCTCATTTGCAAACAAAGTTGATGATTTGAAATATCAAAAAACTGCAAAATCTACAAACAATTATACAGGTGATGAAATGCTAACCATTAAGCTTCGCTATAAATTACCAGATGAAAATACAAGTAAAAGCATGCAAAAATCTATCAATGATAACCAAAGTGTAAGTACTACTGTAAACTTTAGGTTTGCAGCAGCTATTGCCGAATTTGGCATGTTACTTCGTCAATCTGAATATAAACAGAATAGCAGCTTTGCTCAAGTAATTACATTAGCAGAGGGTGCTATGGGTAAAGATAAAGAAGGATACAGATCAGAGTTTTTAAGATTAGCTAAGTCTGCCCAATTAATGGCAAAGGATTTGCTTAGTGTTGCAGAGATAGAAAACGGTAGCGAACAAACCATCAAATAAATATTGGTTAATTGCAATCTGTTCCGTTTCAAATTATATATACTATGGAAAAGATGAAAAAAATTAACCTTTACTTAATTGGATTACTACTAGTTTGTTCAAGCGGTTGCGATGTGCAAAGCCAACAAAATATTGGCAACATTTTAAAGCAAATACCAACCGGCGGCACGCCAACAACATTAGAAATTGGACAAGGTCTTAAACAAGCTTTAGAAATTGGAACATCGCAGGGAGCAGATCAGTTGTCGGCAAAAGATGGTTTCTTAGGCAATTTGGCTGTCAAAATCTTATTTCCTCCAGAAGCACAAAAAGTAGAAAAAACGTTACGAAGCGTGGGATTAAATTCATTGGCAGATAACGTAATTTTAAGCATTAACCGTGCTGCAGAAGATGCTGCTAAAGAAGCAAAGCCGATTTTTTTATCTGCTATTAAACAAATGACGATTGCTGATGCAACCAACATCTTGCTAGGAAATAAGGATGCCGCAACTCAATATTTTAAACGCGTAACTACTGCACAGCTGATGGAGAAATTTAGACCTGTTATTGCTACAAGTTTAAGTAAAGTTGGAGCCACCAGATATTGGAGCGATGCTGCCTTAGCTTATAATAAAATACCATTAGTAAAACCTGTAAACACAGATTTATCTAGTTACGTTGCACAAAAAGCAATTGATGGAATGTTTATTCAAGTGGCGCAAGAAGAATTAAAAATTAGAGATAACATTAGTGCTCGTAGTACTAGCTTATTGCAAAAAGTATTTGGCTATGCTGATACAAAAAGATAATTAACACAATTGTGAATTTGTGGATAAATTTCTATCGGATTAAAACCAAATTCTTGCTAGCTTGTTTAATCAAAAAAGAGGATTAATTAACGATAAAAAAGTCCTGTGAACGGGTGATCCGTGAAGGGCAGGCACACCATAAATAAACAAGTTTTATAACATTTTTAAAAAGGCTTTTTGAGTAAAATCAGAAAGCCTTTTTTGTGTTTAATCTATAAACAATAAATGCGGGTTCAATATAACAATTAATACTAAACCCCCTTGGATATTAATAATCCTGAACGCCTAGGCAACAGCAGTAATTTCGCTAATTTACTTACAAATTTCTCATCAGTATTAGGTTTTCTAGAAATAATTATTAATCTTAGTATAAGATAATTAACCAAATTAAACTACCAACTATGAAAAAATTAAACTTATCAAGGATACTTTTAATAGTATCTTTTTTAACATTTTTGCACTATCATGTAAAAAAGACACATCCATTGAAAATCCAATAGACGACGCCAAAGAATGGTATTTAAAAACCAAGGAAGAAGCTACCTACACTTTAAGGTCAAGTAAAAACGAAGTATTACATGTTAAGCGTGAAGTAAATTGGGCCGAAGCCAAAACCTTTACGCTAGATGACGGCATACAAGTTCTAGGTGCTCCAGTCACTATTAAATCAGCCAGTGGAGAGGTCAAAGGGAGCTATTTAATGCTCATCAGTAAAAGTAGTGGAGACTACAAAGCACAAATGGTCTATAATGCGCAAAAAGGCTATTTCAAAGAGCAACGATCAGTTGCAGAAATCAACCAACTGTTTAAGGGTCTGAACAATGTGTCTTCTCCAGCGAAAACCGCAACACTAAAAATCAATGGAAAAGTGATGTCGGACGAAGGAGGTGGCGGTATGAGTGATGAGCCTACCTGTACAGATTGGTATTGGGTTGAGCCTATCTATGATGGCAATGGGAATATTATAGGTGAAGTTTGGACCTATCTTAATAGAACTTGCTCCACTACTGGAGGTGGAGATGGTGGAAGTGGTAGTGAAAACGAACCAGAACCGATCGTTGAATTTGGGGAAGCTGATGATACGCCGATAGGCGCAACAATAGAAGAGAGTTCAAGTGAACAGAAGATAGTTAATGTATCTTGGTATTGTTATAAGGTTAATGGCAAAAATTTGAGATTTAAAAGCTATGAAAAGGTAAAAATAGAGCCTCCTATCATGGGAACGCAGTGGTTAGTTGCAGATATAACCCATACAAGTATGTCTCCAGAAGGATCAATTGAGGGACAAGGAATAAGCCCTATTTTAAATTGGTCACAAGGAGAAACCACAATGAATTCAGCTTGGGCGAAAATGAAATTAAACTTTAAGGATAAGCGTACTTATTATTGGAAGGGAATTTTACGGACACGCTATTCTCCCGATATAAATGCCGCTAGGGCTTGGGGGATTTATGAGCTCATAGGATATTAATTATGATTAAAATCCTGACACTCATTTTCATTTTTATTCTAATCTATTCCTGCAACGATGGAAGTGATATTTCTTCATTAAAGGTTATTAGATATAATTCAGAATTCAAAGACTATATTTCAGATGGAACAACTGAAATTAGCATGACTACCTTAATTATAGGGTTTTATAAGAACTACAGACTATATGGCGTCCCTTCTACATCTTACATACTTAAGAAGAGTTCAATGAAAGGAGATACCATCTTAAATGAATTTACCCCAAGCAATGATACTACCTATAATTACTTTGTAATTAAGAATAAAGATAAAGAAGGTCTTCGTTATGACTCACTAAATTCATTAAATGGTTCAAATTTTAAGTTAGACTCGTTACTAGAATTAATAAATATTGATAGTATAAATCTAAAAATATTTAGTGTGGATTTAGGAATACCATATAAAATCATTAAAACAAAAGATAAGACCTTGGAAGTATTTTTAGATAATACTAAAAATGGTACCGACACAATCTACAGGAGTTTTGATAAAGGGATGAAAGATTTGGACTTCTCCTTTTCAAAATTATTAGATAGACAAAAAAATAGTAAATTGTATAAAACTAGATTTGTTCAATTTCTTCAAGTCAAAAATTATTATTCTGCCCAAAAATTTGTCAAAAGAACCGATATAACAGATGAAATTAGACGCGTAGAAATAAATAACAAAAAATCATTTATCAAACTTTTTGAAAAATTCGAACACCAAAGAAAAAATTTGAAATAATTAAGACAATTGTGGATTTGTGAATAAATTTCTATCGGACATAACAAATTGTTTGCAAGCGACTTGAGTGCTAGTGAATATACTCAAATGGAATTATCTGTTAAAGAAAAGAGGACAATAACTCAAAATAATAGGCCAATTATTATCAAAACTTCTAGCCCTGTTACAGCAAGGAGCAGAGTTTGGCTACTATCTCGATTTGGATATTAATTATGAGGTACTTAAATTATTTTACTTTTTTATTGATGCCTACCTGTACCGATTGGTATTGGATTGAACCTATTTATGATGGCAATGGAAACAAGATTGGTGAAGTTTGGACTTATCTTAATAGAACTTGTTCCACTACTGGAGGTGGAGATGGTGGTGGTGGAAACAATCCCTCAGATGAAGATTATTCAATAAATATTGGTGGAAAGGTAGAGTTTTATGAAACTGAATATGATGAAGATGATTATACCATACCTGTTGGGGATGTACCTGATGGGAATGCTTCAAGTTCTTCAACAGCGTTGCCAACATTAATAAAGTTCGAGGCTACCTGGACTGGGCAACGTATGTTTATATCTCGTAAAATTCTCTGGATTACAATGACTGACATTGTTGGATATCCGGCTAATGAAGTCTACAATCATCCACAAAAAGGACAGGTTACAAGAAATGTTCAGCCAACTACAACAGGTAAATGGGTTACTATACATAACCCATTAGAAATAACAGCCACACTTGAATGGAATTATAATGCATTAGTAAGATACACATATGCAAATACTGGATTATCTAATACTAAACCATACGTTAATAGAGTACACACAAAATTTATTGGCCCTTTTACCAATTTTTAATCTACCAATGAGAATAAGCTATTAAATAACATGTCTAAAAAAGAAAAGAGAAACACTACATTGCAAGATGCACTAAGCAGTATGCTAAGGCATCTTACTATAGAAAAATTAGGCCGTTTTTCTACATCTATTAATTTAGGTGTAAGTTCTTTGTTTCGTGATATAGGAGTGTTAATAAACCATAAACTAAGTAATCATAATTTTGAGGAAAGGAATATTATTATTAATAATATTGCCGAAAATTTGCACCCCATTTTTGGCGATTATTTAGGCATTAAAAACCTTTATGTAATAGGTGAATTCGCTAGAAAATGTACATCTGAAAAAATAAGATATGCTGCAGCACTTATGGACTGGGAATATATCCCTTATTTTCTAAATCTAGAAGATGAGAATGCATGGATATTTTATATGGAACTTATTCATGCAGAATCTTTAACCCCCACAGAGCTAAGCAAAAAAATCTCTGAAAAAGCTTTTGAAGAAGTAAAGCAATTTAACATTGATGAATATATATCCGTGTTTGAAAATACTAATATAATTTACAGAAATAAGGTTGAATTATATTTCAGCAAAAAAAACAGTTATATTTTTCGCAAATTATTTGAACCCCAACTTGACTACCATAAAAACTTCAATATAATTTCAAAAGAGACACAGGTTAACCATAATATTATCATTAATATCTATAGAGAGATATTAGAGTTTCAATCAGAATATAACCATGAGTTAAATATGAAATTTAACTTAATGTTTTGGGAAATTGGTGTTGAAATAATCCGGCTATCTAAATTATTCAATATACCTATAACATCTATTTTAGATAACCATCACGTTCAAGAAATTTACCAAAATTGGCCGTATCTTTTTAAGAAGGATGAATTATATTATAGCATTAAATTTGTAAAGCAACATGGAGAAGATACACTTCCTCCTATAGAGTTAATACAAACCGTTTCATGGTCATACATAAAAGTATTGCTAGAAATTGAAGATGTAGAGAAACAAAAGTATGTGGCTAGTCAAGTATTGAAAAATGAGCTATCTATTCAAGATTTAAATGAAATGATTGCAAATAACCCTCTTGAGCTATGTGCAGAAAAACTGAATAAAACAAAATCAGTTACAACAAGTATGAAGAAAAATTTTACTGTAACGGGCACAATTCAAGAGATAGAAGCGAATATCCATCCCATAAATGATTTAAATCGAAATATCTTTAAAAATTCAGAATTATTAGAATTTCTAAAAGAAATTGGTATTTAAGAATAGCCCCGTTTTAACGATGAAACAACTTGAACTAAAATTAGGTGTAAATATTACTTATATATACAGAGATTATTGGAAATTTAAAAAAGACAGCAAAAATTAAAACGTTAAATTAATAAAATTGTGGATTGTGGAAGCTGATGATACGCCGATAGGTGCAACAATAGAAGAGAGTTCAAGTGAACAGAAGATCGTTAATGTATCTTGGTATTGTTACAAGGTTAATAGTGCGGATTTAAAATTCAAAAGCCATGAGAAGATAAAAATTGAACCTGAGATTATTGGTACAAGATGGCTTGTTTCTAGCATTTCTCACACTAGTATGTCACCCGAAGAAATGGATACGAATCAGCATATTTGGAGAATTATGCTAATTGGGATGTTAACTTTGTAAAAAGCCAATAGCACATTGCCATGATAAAAAGCCTATGTATAATATTATTCTTATTTGTGAGTTCTTGTTCCATGCAAAAGGACAAATTAATCATTCTAAATATAAGATCAAGCGGGATGGGTTTGCAACCTGACGGTATGATGCTTACTATAAATAATAGCGCTCGCTTAGTTTTTTACAATGACATGGAACTGTATATACAACCTTTACATCATTTAAACTTGGAGTATATAAAAAATAGCAACGGGGAAAGCATAGATGAAAAGGTGAAAAGCATTGATACCTTGCATACAGTGTTTATCAAAAAGAAAAATCAGAAAAGTGGAATTGAATATGATTTTGAAAAAATCAATACTGACTCGGGCAAGCCTTTTAATGCCGACAGTTTATGGGAGACATTGTCGTTTTATAAAAAAAGCAGTAGTGCCAAGAATTTTGATTCCGACATCGGTAAACCTTTAGCTGTTATCGAAAAAGGGAATATAAAAATAGAAAAATATGCCATGAAACTTGAAATAGGACAGGTGGATTCGATCTATAGGTATTACGATAAAAGCATGAAAGATATTCCCTTTTCACTCTCAGAAAAGTTTGATAAACAAAACAAAAGCAAACTTTTTAAAATTCTTGGAATATGTAATGAGATACCAAAAGGAGTATTATTGCCAGATATAGCAGTGCCTAGAAGGGAGTTTTTTCATGAGATGAAAATTGTAGTTGAAAAAAAACCTAAGAAATATTTGGATATTTTTAAAAAGTTTGAGGAAGATAGCAAAAAATTAAATTTAAAATAATACATGTTGTCTGAAGTGGTAAAACATGATTTCGTAAGGGCTTATCATTTAAAATGAGAGTTTCAAATACATAATAAACAAGAAATATTAAATTTATTCAACAGGTTTAAATCCTGTGAAGGGCAGGCACACCATAAATAAAATTTTAACAACCGTTAATACAAAGGATTCTCGATAAATCGAGAATCCTTTGTTGTTCCTATCAGGTTTAAAGAACATAAAACATAACCATAAAATTCATTGCCGTTGGCTTCTTTTGTTTCATTGCCGTTGGCTGAAGCCAACGGAACGGAAGCCAAAACCACTCAGCTAGTGCGAGCTTATAGCTTCTTACAAGCCAACAACTCCTGCGCTTTGCGATCATCTCCCCCCCAAAAAGACTATAAACTTAAACCCTGTTAATTCATACCTTGATTTTAATTAATAATACTATTAACCATTAAAAATAAAAATTATGAGTTCAACCAATGAAACAGGCCACGCCAAAAACGAAGCAAACTTCCAAACACTAATCTCCTTTGTAAAAGCATACGGTGCAACCTACAACCCATCCAAAATTGCCATCCATTTAGGCAACCTACAAGCAAAAGCCAAACAAGCAAAAGACACCATTAACAACATCAATCAACTCTTGCCAGCCCACAGCAACGCAGTAGCCATTCGCGAAATTGCTTTCGAACCACTAAGTAAGCTTAGCACAAAAATCATCAACTCCCTAAAAGCAACCGATACCCCACAACAAGTTATAGATAATGCAACAACTAACCACAGAAAACTACAAGGCAAAAGAGCAACGGCTATACTAAGCGAAGAAGAAAAAAAAACCCTATTATCCGAAGGAAAAGTAGTAAACCAAATTTCAACCGCTCAATTAAGTTACGATAACCTATTAGATAACTTCTATAAACAAATCCAGCTATTAGCATCTATCCCACAATACACACCCAACGAAACCGAATTAAAGGTAGCTACACTAACAGCCCAATACAATGACCTTAAAGCTAAAAACGACAGTGTAGTTAACCAGAATACGGGTTTAAGCAATGCCAGAATTGCCCGCAATGAAGTGCTATACAACAAAGAAACAGGTCTGGTAGCTACTGCATCAGATGTAAAGCTCTATATCAAATCAGTATTTGGCCCTACCAGCTCACAATACAAGCAAATATCTGGATTAACCTTTACCCATGTAAGGGTGTAAATTCGAACCATTTAAAGCAGTTGAAGTTTTAATCAACTGCTTTTTTCCTTTAATAACCATGAGACCAACAACTACAAGCTGTAACCTAGCAACTACGAATAGTAAGCTAACAACTACGAGCAGTAACCTAACAACTACAAGCAGTAACCTAGCAACTGCAAGCAATAACCTAGCAACTACAAATAGTAACTTAAAAACTTTATCATTGCTCCCATCTCCCAATTTTAATTATGCCAACAAAACAAATACTTTTATGACAGGCACTTAAATTGACAAATTTGTTTTTCGCCTTAATTTAAGGTAAATTACACCCTATATTTACCATATAAACATTGAATTTCAAAGACTTTAATTTTAACCCTGAGCTTTTAGAGGGTTTATTGGCAATGGGTTTTAAAAACGCCACGCCTATACAACAGCAAGCTATTCCGCTTATTTTAGCTAAAAAAGATTTAATTGCCTGTGCGCAAACTGGTACTGGCAAAACGGGTGCTTTTTTATTGCCAATAATGAATTTGTTAACACAAAAACACGAACGCCACAACGAAGTACTCATATTAACACCAACTAGAGAATTAGCTCAGCAGATAGATTTACAGGTTGAAGCACTTTCCTATTTTACCAATATTAGTTCATTAACGGTTTATGGCGGCGGTGATGGCGTAGCTTACGAACAGCAAAAACGCTCAATGCGTGAGGGAGTTGATATTATTATTGCTACACCTGGCAGGTTAATTTCTCATTTATCATCTGGTGTTTTAAAGATGGATAAATTAGAATATTTAGTTTTAGATGAAGCTGATAGAATGTTAGACATGGGTTTTTATGATGACATTATGAAAATTGTTGGCTACTTACCACAAAAACGACAAACTGTATTGTTTTCGGCTACCATGCCTCCAAAAATTAGAAAACTGGCAGCCACTTTATTAAATGAACCTGAGCAGATAAGTTTGGCAATATCAAAACCTGCAGAAGGTATTAATCAGCAAGTGTATCTAGTTTTTGATGATCAGAAAGTTCCTTTACTAACGGAAATACTTAAATCTGCCAATTATAAACGTATTATTGTTTTTGCAGGGCGAAAAGAAAAAGTAAAAGAGTTGGGTAAGGTTTTCAAGAAAATAGGCTTAAAAGCCGCTGCTTTTCATAGCGACTTAGATCAAAAAGATCGTGAGGCAATTATGCTCGATTTTAAAAATAGCAAACTAGATGTGTTAATTGGCACCGATGTTTTGAGCAGAGGTATTGATGTAACCGGCATTGACTTAGTGATAAATTACGATGCACCTCAAGATCCTGAAGACTATATACACAGAATTGGTAGAACAGCAAGAGCAGAAACAACAGGAACGGCCATCACTTTAGTTAACAATAAAGATAAACGCAAGCTTGCCAACATTGAGAAGTTAATTGAGCGGCAAATAGATAGAATGCCTTTGCCTGAAAGTTTAGGCGAAGCACCAAAAGATGAACCAGCTACTGCTGAACATAAGCCTCGCGTTAAGAAAAAGAAGTTTTTTAAGAAGAAACCAAAGCCAAGTGTTGGGTAGTTTACTTAATTAGCCTTTTTAAAAGATTGAAAATAATAGGTGGGGTAATGTTTTTTACCGCACTTACTAATTTTGGCACTAGCATTTTTGGTGGAGCTACATCATTTAATTTACCTTTTCTACCTACAAATAGGGTGCTATGACCATCATCATTTAATTCAATAGCAGGTCGTCCATTAGTATAATAGTATAATGCAATTGATTTTCTACTCCTATTTGGTGGGCAAGTAAGTGGATCCGGATGTCCATGGTAAGAAAAGTCTGTAGTAGAAAATATTGCGACACGATTAAATATCGGCAATAACTTTCTTTGGGCACTTTCCATACTTTCATCCCAAAGTTCAAAAAACCCACCGTAACTTTCTTCCCAATCCTTATTCAAATAAACCAACAGATTAATTCTTCTATCTAAGTTTGTTGTGTTGTGTTTGTTAAAATCCGCATGGATTTTCAAATATCCCCCAGGTTTGATTTCATGATACCCACCTCCATAAAAATACGGATCTGGCAGTAAAACTTCCTTTATTCCAGTAAGTTCTTGCAAAAACTCTAAAACTGGTTGAGAATTAAGATAATGGCAAAGTAACTTAGTATTTGCTCCAAAATCCGATTCCCCTTTTGCACCCAATTTCTTTTCATTTACATTGTCAAAAACATTAATATTTTTTTTAATCGAAAGGTCTGGAAACTCATGCAATACCTTTGTCAAAAAATCTTCATCAAAAAAATCATCTATCACAATATTTGGGAAAGGCCACGCTTTTACATATTCTTCATGTTTTTCCTTCGCAATTTCTTTTAGATTAATATTCTTATTCAGATATGTCATGATGAGCAGATTGATAATCAAAAATAATATTATTTATCGTTTCTAAACTAATATGATATTTAGCTGTTATGATTTTTAATGTGCATTCATAAATTTCTTACCTTTAACTATGCAAAACCTACCACCACTAGCCGAACGGATGCGTCCTCAAAATCTGGATGAATACGTGGGGCAAAGACATTTGGTTGGCAAAGACGCAGTTTTACGCAAAGCAATAGAAAGTGGTCAACTACCTTCCATGATTTTCTGGGGGCCTCCAGGAGTGGGCAAAACTACTTTAGCTTATATTATTTCTCAAAGTTTAGATCGACCATTTTTTAACCTAAGCGCTATTAATTCTGGCGTTAAAGATATTAGAGATGTAATTGATAAAGCAGCAGCTTTAAAAGACAGCTTTTTAGGTTTACCCATCTTATTTATCGATGAGATTCATCGATTTAGCAAAAGTCAACAAGATAGTTTATTGGGTGCAGTAGAGCGTGGTTTAGTTACTTTAATTGGTGCCACAACAGAAAACCCGAGTTTTGAAGTCATATCCGCTTTACTATCGCGTTGTCAGGTTTATATTTTACAGGCATTAAGTGAAAATGAGTTAGTTGGATTACTGCAAACTGCTATTGAGAAAGATGTTGTTTTGAAAGAAAAAAACATCAAAATTAAAGAGCACGAAGCTTTAATTCGTTTATCTGGCGGCGATGCTCGCAAGTTATTAAACGTTTTAGAAATTGCTATTAACGGTATTGGTGGCAGTAAAATTGAATTAACTAATGAGCGTGTACTTGCCCATGCGCAACAAAATTTAGCATTATATGATAAAGCTGGGGAACAGCATTATGATATCATTTCGGCTTTTATTAAATCCATTCGTGGTAGCGATCCAAATGCAGCGGTTTATTGGCTAGCCAGAATGATTGAAGGTGGTGAAGATCCTTTATTTATTGCTCGTAGGTTATTAATTTTATCATCTGAAGACATCGGTAATGCCAATCCAAATGCACTATTATTAGCAAATAATTGTTTTACGGCAGTAAATGTAATTGGTTATCCAGAAGCTAGAATAATACTTTCACAATGCGTAACTTACTTAGCATCAAGCGTTAAAAGCAATGCAAGTTATGAAGCTATAAATAAAGCACAGGCTTTAGTGAAACAAACTGGTAATTTGCCAGTCCCATTACATATTCGAAATGCACCAACAAAGTTGATGAAAAACATAGGGTATGGAAAAGATTACCAATATTCGCATAGTTATGAAGGTAATTTCTCTCCACAGGAGTATATGCCTGAAGAATTGAGTGGAACTAAATTATATGATCCCGGTAAAAATCCGGCAGAAGAAAAGTTAAGAGAAAAACTAAAACAAAATTGGAAAAACAAATACAACTATTAATATGCTATCTATTTTTTTAAACCACCAATGGAAAGATTTTTGGCGCAGCCGAAACAAAGCTGGCAGTATTGCCGCTCAAATTCTACTTGGTTTTTTTATGCTTTACTTTTTAGCCATTGCTATTGTAGCTGGTTTCGGGATGGCTTTTTTTATTGGAAAAGCTTTTCCGGGGCAAAATGTAATTACAGTTTTTAATGGCTTCATTTTGTACTACTCCTTGTTTGATCTTGCTGTTCGTACACAAATGCAAGAACTGCCAACACTAAGTATCGTACCTTATTTGCATTTAAATATTCCTAAAAAAACGATAGTTAATTTTTTAAATATCAAATCGCTCTTTTCATTCTTCAATCTACTACCACTTTTTATATTTATTCCTTTTAGTGTGATTAAAATTGGAGGCACTTTCGGGGCACTAACCTCGTTAATGTATGTGCTGTCTATTATTTCCCTAGTCATATTTAATAATTATTTGGTTTTATATTTCAAACGTAAATCCATTAATAGTTTTGCCTATTTTATTGCAATAATAGGGTTGGTTGCCGCATTAGCCGCTCTAGATTATTACCAAATTATTTCGGTGAGAAATGCTTCAAATTTCATATTTGTCACCATCGCTAAATATCCATTTTTAGCATTAATTTTTACTTTAGCCGCAGTGCTGATTTTTGTAATTAATTCTAAATACCTCCGTGAAAATTTATATACAGAGGAATTGAGTACTAAAGATGAAAAGAAAGTAAGTACAGATTATGCCTTCCTTAATCGTTTTGGAAGAGTGGGAGAATTAGCCGCGTTGGAATTGAAATTAATTCTTCGTCATAAACGCTCTAGAGGTTCTATTTTTATGGGTTTAGCTTTCTTAGCTTACGGCTTTATTTTTTACAAGGCCCCAATGATTGCTAAGGATGAATTTGGGAAAATGCTTTTTGCAGCTGTGTTTATGACTGGTATATCAATTATATCTTACGGTCAATTTATGTTTGCTTGGCAAAGCACTCACTTTGATGGATTATTAGTGAATAAAATTGATTTTAAAAATTTCATTAAAGCTAAATTTTTACTGTTTACCATTAGTTGTACCATTATTACCATACTAGCTAGTTTTTATGGTTTCATGAGTTATAAATTACTTTTACTTCATTTAGCAGCCTATTTATATAATATCGGCTTTGCTACAGTAATTGTATTATATTTTGCTACATTAAATTATAAACGCTTAGATATTACCAAAAGCGCAAGTTTTAATTGGCAAGGTGTAGGTGCCACGCAGTGGATTTTAGGATTACCTTTTATTTTAATTCCAATTCTAATTTACGTTCCATTCGGGATAATGAATAAACCTTATTATGGTTTAGCCGCAATTGCATTGTTTGGTTTAATTACTCTTTTAATGCGTAATTTCTGGATTAACCTATTAGTTAAAAGATTTGAAAAACAACGTTATAAAATAGCCGAAGGCTTTAGAGAATAAGATATGTTAACATTTAAACAATTAAAGAAAACTTACGGAGGCAGAACCGTAGTAGACATCAATAACCTTAATATTCGTGAAGGCGAAACTATTGGTTTGGTTGGAAATAATGGAGCTGGTAAAACTACTCTTTTTAGAATGTTGCTTGACTTAATTAGACCTGATAGTGGCGAAGTATTATCAAAAGATCAAAATGTTTCTGAAAACGACCATTGGAAAGATTATACAGCCTCTTATTTAGATGAAGGTTTTTTAATAGATTATTTAACACCTGAAGAATACTTCACTTTTATAGGAAGCCTGCATAATTTAAGTGTAGCCCATGTTGCCGATTACTTAAAGCAGTATGAAGAGTTTTTTAATGGTGAGATTTTAAATCGCGGTAAATACATTAGAGATTTCTCTAAAGGAAACCAAAATAAAATAGGAATTGCAGCAGCACTGATGCAAAAGCCCGAGCTTTTAGTATTAGATGAGCCATTTGCTAATTTAGATCCAACTACTCAGATTAGGCTTAAGAGTTTGATTAAATCTTTAAAGAGCACACATCGCTTAACCACATTAATTTCAAGTCATGACTTAAATCATGTAACTGATGTTTGTGATCGTATTATTTTATTAGAAAAAGGATTAGTCATTAAAGATTTTCATACAGATGAAAATTCATTAAAGGAATTAGAAGCCTATTTCTCTGAATAAACTTTGTAACAATTGTATAGTATTATGGTCAATTTGATACCCAAGTTGTGGGATCAAGTTGACCATTTATTTTTGTATCAATTAATTTAAATTGTGTAGCGTTATAAGTTAAAACACAGTAATACAGTCGATAAAATTATTATTCATAGTTTAATCTAAAACTAAGTTATGATTGGCATTACCTTTGAATATCTCATTTTATTAACTAAAAATATAACTAAAATGATGACTTCAAAATTCAAAATAGCTACATTAAGTATTGCCTTATCATTAGGTGCAATGACTTTTCAAAGTTGCGACAGTTTAACTAACACACAAAAAGGCGCAGGTATTGGTGCTGCTGCTGGTGGTGTTATTGGTGGTATAATTGGTAAAAAAGCAGGTAATACGGCTGTTGGCGCTATTATTGGGGCCGCGGTAGGTGGTACTGCTGGTGGTTTTATCGGTAAACGTATGGATAAACAAGCTGCAGAAATACAAAATGCAATACCTAATGCAGAAGTTATTCGTGAAGGTGAAGGTATTATTGTAAAATTTGATAGTGGTATTTTATTCGACTTTGATAAGTTTGCTTTAAAAGATGCTGCTAAACAAAATATCCAATCTTTAGCAAGTTCATTAAATCAATATCCAGGTACCGATATTAAAGTTATTGGTCATACTGATAGCCGTGGTACTGAACAATACAACATGGGTTTATCTGAAAAAAGAGCTGCTGCTGTTAAAGCGTATGCTGTTTCTCAAGGTGTACCATCATCTCGTTTAATTACTATTGGTAAAGGTTTTGCTGAACCAATTGCAGATAACGCAACTGAAGAAGGTAGAGCTGCTAACCGTAGAGTTGAGATTGTAATTGTTGCAAATGATCAATTGAAAAAAGAAGCTGCCTCTCAAGGCAAATAATTAAAATTTATATCTACCTATAAATGTAAAACCCTGTTGTATTCAGTTACTTCAGGGTTTTTAATTTACCATTTTATGTTATTGTCATTTCCGACTTTGGAGGAATCTCATTCGCGAATACAACCATAGATTCTTCGCTTCGCTCTAAATGTCAACTCACTTAGACCCTAAGAATAGATATCTTCGAAATACGTAATGGCAAGACTTTTAAGTAATAATTCTTGTTCCATTAATGCATACGATGGAATTGGTTTAATTAATTTCCAATGGGGCCAACCATCTTGATCTAATCCTTCTAATTCATAAAAACCCATTTCACTTAACAAACGACAAGTAGCAATATGCATTAACTCTTCTTTTTGCCTTTTGCTATATTTACCAGGCCCTTTACCTAATTCCTGTACGCCAATTAAAAACAAAATAACCTTTAGGTCTGGCACATCCGAATCAAATTCCTCAGCAATTTTTTGTTGTAGCGTTTTCCATTTGACATGTATCTCTGCTGGCTTCATGTTGCAAATATACATTTATAGCAGCTTTATGCCTTAGACAATAACGCACATATACGTCAAATTTTTAGCTTTGTGTTATGAACCGTAAAATCAATACTGGCCTTTTGGCTTATGGCATGTCTGGCAAGGTATTTCATGCCCCATTTGTGAGTACACATCCTGGTTTCAACTTTGTTGGAGTTACCGAACGTAACCAAAAACAAGCTGTTAAAGATTATCCATCGGTGATTAGTTATAACAGTATTGAGGAGTTGATAGCTGATGATTCTATTGAATTAGTGATTATCAACACCCCAAATTTCACACATTACGATTATGCCAAACAAGCTGTACAAGCTGGGAAACATATTTTAGTAGAAAAACCTTTTACGGCGACTAGTGCACAAGCCAAAGAGTTATTTGCATTAGCTAAAAGCTTAGGCAAAAAAGCCTTGGTTTATCAAAATCGCAGATATGATAGCGGGTTTAATTCGGTAAAGCAAGTTATAGAAAGTGGTAAACTGGGCAAATTGGTAGAGGTTCATTTCCGTTATGATCGCTACAGAAATGAAATCAGTCCTAAGTTTTTTAAAGAAGAACCTTACCCAGCAAGTGGATTATCTTATGATCTTGGTCCTCACCTTTTAGACCAAGCGATTGCTTTATTTGGCAAACCTAATTCATATCACAAAGTATTAACAAAAAATCGTGTTGACACAAAAGTGGATGATTATTTTGCGATACAATTAAGTTACCCTAACGAATTAAATGTGTTTTTAACAGCGAGTATGTTAGTAGCAGATATACAATCTGCCTTTGTATTAAATGGAATAATGGGTTCTTTTAGTAAAAATCATGCCGATGTACAGGAAGCACAATTACTAAAAGGAATAAAACCTACCGATGAAAAATACGGAGTTGAAAATCCAGCAGATGCAGGTAAGCTTACTTTAGTTACAGAAGATGGAGGTAGGACAACAGAATTTGTACTTTCGGAAAGAGGAGATTATAATGGTTTGTTCGAAGCTGTCTATCAAAATATAGTTCATGATGTCCCTTATCCGATAACTGAAGAAGACATTATTGCGCAGTTAGAAATTTTAGAAGATTAGTTTCTGAACTTAAGTCATTTGTCTCAAGTCTCTAGACTTACAAATTATTCCTATTTTTGAGCCACCAAATATAAATAAATGACAGATTACCAAATCGGTTCAGAGCAATTGTCTTTAACCGTTATTGAAAACATCATTCAGGAAAAAAAAAGCATTAGTTTATCTGCATTAGCAATTGATCGGATTGAAAAATGCAGAAAATATTTAGATAATAAATTAAATACAAATGCAGATCCTATTTATGGGATTAATACTGGATTTGGTTATTTACAAAACGTAAAAATTGAAGCCGTAAACCTCACGCAACTTCAGCATAATTTATTGCTATCTCATGCTTGCGGAACAGGACAAGAAGTGCCTAAAGAAATAGTAAAATTAATGCTTTTACTTAAAATACAGTCTTTAAGTTATGGCCATTCTGCTGTTGCTTTAAGTACTGTACAACGTTTGGTAGAATTTTACAATCATGATATTTTACCAGTAATTTATACGCAGGGTTCACTAGGTGCATCAGGAGATTTAGCTCCCCTTGCACATTTAGCTTTGCCTTTAATTGGTGAAGGTGAGGTTTGGTATCAAAATGAAAAAATTAGCAGTGCTGAATTAAATAAAAAATTAAATTGGAAAGCACTAACCTTGCAAAGTAAAGAAGGCTTAGCACTAATTAACGGCACTCAATTTATGAGTGCTTATGGCACGTTTTGTTTATTAAAAGCACAAAAACTTTCAGCATGGGCTGATGCAATTGCAGCAATATCTATTGATGCTTTTGATTGTAGAATTGATCCTTTCCTAAATTTAAGTCACGTTATTAGACCACATCAAGGGCAACTTGAAACGGCTAAAGCTATTAAAAATTGGCTCGAAGGAAGTACATTAATAGCCAGAAAAGGTAAGCAAACGCAAGATCCATATTCTTTCCGTTGTGTGCCCCAAGTTCATGGTGCGAGTAAGGATAGCATCAATTATATTCAGTCTGTCTTCGAAACAGAAATGAATTCTGTAACGGATAACCCTAATGTTTTTCCAGATGAGGATTTAATTATTTCTGCAGGGAATTTCCATGGGCAACCGTTGGCATTAACTTTAGATTTTTTATGTTTGGCATTGGCCGAATTAGGTTCAATTTCAGAGCGCAGAACTTTTCAGCTAATTTCTGGAACTAGAGGATTGCCTCCATTTTTAGTTAAAAACGCTGGATTAAATTCAGGCTTAATGATTACACAATACACCGCAGCATCTATTGCAAGTGAAAATAAACAATTGTGTACGCCTGCATCTGTTGATAGTATTGTAAGTAGCAATGGGCAAGAAGATCATGTAAGTATGGGGGCAAATGCCGCTACGAAATGTCTTCGAGTTGTAGAAAATGTAGAGCGAATTTTGGCTATAGAATTACTAACAGCAAGCCAAGCATTAGAATTAAGATTACCAGAAAAATCATCAGTTAAAATTGAAAAATTGGTGAATAAATATCGTGAACTTGTTTCATTCAATGAGGCGGATAGGCTTTTAGCAAGTGATATTAAAGCTAGTGTTGAGTTTATGAGAACATCAACTATTTAATCGTCATTGCGAGACACGAAGCAACCTTAGAACTATAGGTTAAGCAATCACTTTAAGATTGCCTCGCTTGGTCGCAATGACGAGTAGTTTATTTTTTATACATCTGATTTAAATTAGCCGCAGGCATTTGTACCTGAGTTTCATCAGATAATTTACCTGAACAGTTTGCAATGGTAGTATTTTGCACTTTTACCGTTGCGACTCCATTCGTATTTAATACTAGATTTGAAATAGTCTGTTTTTTAGCATTATTATAGTCGTTACCAATTTCAACTTCGCAGTTTCCACGTGTAGTAATAGCTGCATTTTCAAATGAGTTTTCCCCTATGTAAAGATTTGTATGCTCTAAATCTAAGTTGATAGATTTAATATCATCTTCATTAAAGCTTAGTCTCTCTACATCAATTGTTTTTAAATTTAATTGTTTGATGTGCGTTCCAGATTCAAAGGATAATGAGCTCATCTTTTTAGTATTTAATGTTAAGCTATCAGCTGTGCTCGTTACATTTAAATCATTTAAGTTGGTTACATTTAATGATTTCAAGTTAGGTCCATACACGTAGATATTTGTGTACCTAATTCTGTTTTCTTCTGTTTCAACTTGATCTTTAATATTGAGTTGTAATTGACCACTTGCATCTACAGTTGCTACTACTAAATCTTTAAATTTATTTTGGATTTTGATGCCAAACTTTTCATCTTTTATGAGATGGATAGTGATTGCCAACCCTTTACCATCTGCAATATTTACAGTTTCAAATGGAGAGGCAAGAGCTATACTTGTCATATTCTTAGTAGGTGTACTAAAGTTTTCTATCTTTTGATCTGCAATATCTTTATAACTACCTGTTTTATATTGTGTTGCAGACACAATTACCATTCCCAAAACCGGAATTAAAATCAGTGCTACCGCAAAAGCGATTAATATTTTATTACTTGTTTTCATTATTTATGAATTAAAATTTTCTTTAACAAAAGTGTTATAGCGATCTTGTAATTCGTCAAACCCTATGTTTAATAAATACATATTTCTAAAAACTACCGGAAGTTCGTCGTCCATAAATTGCGCTTTTCTATAACTTTTTACATTTGCTATCGCATCGTCGTCTACAAAAAAACCAATTCCTCTTTTGTTGTTAATTATGTTCTTAGTTTGAAGTAATTCGTAGGTACGCATTACTGTATTTGGGTTAACCTCTAGCTCGACGGCCATTTCCCTAACAGAGGGAACTTTTTCATCACCTTTCCATTTTCCGAGCAAAATGTGCTCACAAACGTACTCTGCTATTTGAAGGTATATTGCCTTATTATCTCTAAATTCCATATCGATACCATTTATAATTAAACCTGTTTTTCTTTAAGGCGTACGTAAGTTATCACCCAAAAAATTGCCGTTAATAAAAGTAGAAGTGAAAACATGCCTAATTCTATTAAACCTTTTGAGATATTCTCTCCATTACCTGTATTTATTGGAATTTTATTATCAAACATTGTTTGTCCAGTTTTTACAATAATATAGGTCCATATGCCTGAGAAAATCATTACTGAAATAGCTGTTTTAATATAGTGGAACTTATTAAAATAAATGGAACCTAATAAGAATATGCTCGTTACAAAAACCGGTGTAAGTAAGAATACCGATGTAAATTCCTTAGGATAATTTCTAGTAAAAAAGAAAGCCAAATTATCTCTAGTTTCTACTACTTTACCGTAAGAATCTCTAAAAGAAGTTGCTGTATCTACATTATGAAAAATACTTCTTAGCTTACTTACAAATGCAAGATCGGTTAAGTAGAAAATTACTAAAAAACTAACTGTACTTAATACAGCAGTAAATAGAACACCAGTTAAAAACTTCTCAAAAGTAGATGCTGGTATCATTAAATCTATAATTGCTTTTGATTTTTGGCCCAAATGAGCAAAGTAACTACTTGCAATGACCGTGATAAATAGAAAGCCGAAGATTAAAAATAATGGTTCTCTAAAATTCAATAACCTTTCAGAAAAAAGACGCTGTTCGAAGATAGTGTTCCAAGTTGCAAAACTGTAAAAGGTGATAATAACCCCAAGTGCAACCGCTAAAGTAATTAGGTAAATTTTACCAAATTCTAGCCACTGTCTCTTTAACAAAAGACCAAAACGTTGTATGCTAAATGTGTTGTTCATGTGTGTTAAGATTTTAGTTAAAAATTGGTTTTAATTTATTTTTTTCTGCCAATACCGCATTAAACAAAAGTTCAAGATCTAGTTTACTATCTTCATCATGGAAGTTTTGTAATACAGCATTATAACCCGCTAAAGAAGGCTCTGCATAAATTACTTTATCATCTATTTCTTTAACACGTTTAAAGCAAAGTTTATTGGTAATTTCTTCAACCGATGCTTTTAATGCTACTTTGTTTTCATCTAGCATAATTACGGTATCAATTAAATTATCTAAATCCCTCACTTGGTGTGTTGAGATGATAATGCAACGATCATCTGTTAAAGCCGACGCCATAATTTTACGGAACTGCGCCTTTGAAGGAATGTCTAAACCATTGGTTGGTTCATCCATAATTACCAATTTAGCTTGTGTAGCTAAACCAAAGGCGATGATCACTTTTTTCTTTTGGCCATAAGACATGTCGATTAATTTTTGTGCTACTGGGATATCAAACTCTGCTAAAAGAGCCGTAAAGTACGGATGATCAAAATTTGGATAAAAGCCAGCATTTGCTTTTACAAACGCATCAATTTTTACTGATGGCAAATAAAATTCTTCAGGGATAAAACAAATTTCTGCTAATAATGCAGGTTGTCTTTTTGAGGGATCGTAACCCATTACGTCCATCGATCCGCTATCTGCGTAAACTAGTCCGGCTATGTTTTTTAATAAGGTTGATTTACCCGCTCCATTCTTTCCTAGTAATCCATAAATATGTCCAGTACTTAATTGCATGCTCATATTTTTGAATAACAGTTGATTTTTGCGGTAACCAAAATTCAGGTTGTTAATTTTAATCATATTCTACTGTATTAGTTAAATAATACACTAAAGTATAATGTTATTTTGAAAGCACCAAATTATTTTGAAATTATTTTTAATTATCATTTAGGGATGGCGAAGAATCTCAGTTAGAAATTTTCAAAAAAAGCCCTCATTGCGCTATAGACGACAATTTTTGACATGAAAAAGCCGCAAATGCGCTGATTAAAAAATCTGCAAATTTGCGGCTATTATTTAGGCAAGAGAGCCAATTAGTATTACCCAACTACAGTAAAGGAACACTAATTCCAAAACTTACATTACGTCCCGAATTATAAATTCCTGCAGGTTTATATCTGCTTAAGTGATTATAATATAACTTATTACCTAGGTTTTGTCCTGTAATCCACAAATTAATTTTACCATTTTTAACTTTCAAAGAAGTTCCAATGCCAGCATCTAACAAAGTGTAGCCATCTGTTTCAGTTTCAAAACTATCAAAGCGATCTTGTTTAAATACATTAGTTAATCCAACTTTGATAAAACTATCTTTCAATCCTTTAATAGTTGGTTCAAAACGCAATTCATTATTTAAACTTGCAGCTGGAATAAAAGGTAAGGCTGTATTATTTGCTTTATTAGTGCCTTTTACATAAGCAAAGGTGTTTTCAAAATGCAGAGATTTAATTAAATGAAAATCTACAGAAGCCTCACCACCCAACAATTCTGCATCTGTTTGCACATACCGATATAATGGCAATGTAGTTGTCGTGCCATCTTCTTCTAAAAAGGGATGAGTTTCGTTATTAAAATTACCAGGATAGATATAATTGTAAATACGATTGCTATATGCATTTAAACCAATGGTTACTTTTTCAGCATTGTATTCTAAGCCTAAATCGAACTGCAAACTGGTTTCTTGTTTTAGATTGCTATTTCCAATCTCGTATCTAAATGTACCTTCATGACGGCCGTTTGCGCCTAACTCTGCAATATTTGGCGCTCTAAATCCCGATCCAGCATTTCCTTTCAAGTTTAAGTTTTTAGCAATTTCAAATGCAAAACCGATTGATCCAGATATGTTAGAAAATTTATTATTAAATGCTGTAAAAACTTGATTTCCATCGGAAGTTAAATCATCGCCATCCACATTTTTATAATCGTAGCGAACACCTGCATTAATTGCTCCCTTTGTAAAATTACGTTTCAAATAGGCAAATGCACCAATATTATCACTTGTATAATCTGGAATTAAAAACTCATCTCCCCTATTTAAATTAGTTTGATGCATTCCCTGTACACCAACGGTTGGTTCCCAAACGCCACTATTAGCGAAAGAATACTTTACATCATAAGTATAAGAATTCAATCCCAAATTTAAGCCTGGTTCTATTGCGCTTTCTTCAAATTCTTTACGAATATTTCGCTGAAAAGCCAATGTAGTTTTCAATTGCCCACCACCTAAAAGAACATTACTATTTATAGCAGCCCTATAATGATTAATATTTTGAAAAGGAAGGTTAAGCTTTCTGGTTTGCGCTTCATCGTTAGTGATTATTGCACCATTTTCGTCTTCATAATCACCATTGGCATTTGGGCCATTTTCTACCAAACCAACGTTTGTATTAAACTTTGATAGACTTAAATGTGCATAACCCCACGTTTTATTTAAACCTAACATTCCACTGAAGTTAGTTTCGTTAAACCCAGAATTTGGAACTGTTTTATCGCCGTAACTGAAACCATATGCATTTTTGTATGATGCCCGTCCACGATAAACAAAACCATTGGTATTGCCCTGTAACATTAATGAAGATGCTGTTAAACCATTGTTTGTATTATAACTAGTGGTAAAGTTCCCATTAAAATCTCCAGATGCAGGCACTAAATCATCAATAATATTAATTACTCCACCTAATGCATCAGAGCCATACAATAAACTTGCAGGGCCTTTTAAAACTTCAATTCTGTTGGCCGAAAATTGATCAACTTCAACACCATGTTCATCTCCCCATTGTTGTGCTTCTTCTCTTGCACCATCAACAATAGTTAACACGCGATTATAACCCAAACCTCGAATAGATGGTTTTGAAATTGCACCCCCAGTTGTTACCTGAGAAATACCTGGCACTTTTGCTATTGCATCTATAATATTTGTGCCTCCAGCCTGCGCTAATTTTTCTCTGTTTACAGAAACCACAGCCAAACTGTTAGTTTTATTATTCGAACTATATGGCGTTCCGGTAATTACCACCTCTGCACTTTCAATAACAGATTGTTCCAATTCAAATGTAATTTGACTATTCTCAGCCAAATCGACTTGTTTAGATGTTGTTTTATAACCTAGGTATCTCACTTCTACCAAGAATTTTCCTTTAACAGGAATATTTGTAAATGTAAATTCTCCACTAGCGTTTGTGGTAGTGGTTGCTTTTAAATCTGAAATGTAAATTGTAGCACCAGAAAGAGGCTCTTTAGTATTGGCATCGGTAACTTTTCCTTTAACTTCTGTTAATTCTGTAGCAAACAATGGCACAGTAAAACAGGCAAATAGTACAACCATTATTAGGCGTATCTTGTTCATCATAATATATTTTTAAGGATTAAACAGCGCATAGTTTAACTAATAGCTATTCATCATATAATTAAATAATAAGTGGATTATTTAGCTTTCGCTAATTCAATTTGTAGATATTACGACAAATTTGGTGGACCTCTAAGTGAGGTGGAAATAAGCTCTGCATAAGAACTTGTTACTACGGCAATATTTTTTGGCATCAACTTACTTGTTAAATAAGTAATGTGCGTAGTAGTATTAATGGTATAGTTTTTTTCGAAATGAGCAGCGCAGATTAAACAAGTGTCCTGCTGTGTTTTTATATGTAGCTTATGGGTACAATGTTTTTCAGCTATTGTATCCACAACTTGTGCGTGATGATGTAAAGCGCTCCAAGGAGTTATGGCAAGGGAAAACACCCACAGCATAGCTACTGCTAAAAGTTTTTGGATATATATGCGCTTATTTTTCAATTTCATGACAAACCTAAGCAAATAACATAAATTTCCTACATTTGGTATTGTAACATTGCCTTGATATGACGACTAATATTGAAGAAAGTTTAAACCTTAAAATTAAGCAAACACCTACTGGAAGTACATTAACTTGTAAAGGTTGGGTACAAGAAGCGGCATTAAGAATGCTGTTAAATAACTTAGACCCAGATGTTGCCGAACGTCCAGAAGATTTAATTGTGTATGGAGGAAGAGGCAAAGCTGCTCGTAACAAAGAAGCATTAGTTTTAATTATTAAAGCGTTAAAAAACTTAGAGGATGATGAAACTTTACTCATCCAGTCGGGCAAACCAGTTGGCGTTTTACCTACCCATAAAGATGCGCCAAGAGTGTTAATTTCTAATTCACAATTAGTACCAAAATGGGCAACTCAACAACATTTTGACGAATTAGAAGATAAAGGATTGATGATGTATGGTCAAATGACGGCTGGTTCGTGGATTTACATCGGCTCACAAGGAATTGTACAAGGTACTTACGAAACTTATTCAGCACTTGCCAAAAAACATTTTCAAAGCAATTTAAAAGGAACGTTAAATGTTACTGCTGGTTTAGGCGGCATGGGTGGTGCACAACCTTTAGCCATTACCATGAATCAAGGTGTTTGCCTAGCGGCAGATGTAGAAGAATGGCGTATTAAAAAGCGTTTAGAAACTAGATATATTGATGAAATTTCTTACGATATCGATCAAGCAATTGATAAAGCATTAACTTACAAAAAGGAAAATAAAGCAATTTCAATCGGTGTAGTTTGTAATGCTGTAGAACTTTTACAACGTTTGTTAGACCGAAACATCGTTCCAGATACTTTAACTGATCAAACTTCGGCTCACGATCCTTTAATTGGTTATTTCCCAGAAGGATTATCTGTTGAACAAGCAAACGCATTAAGAAAAGAAAACCCTGATGAATATATAAAACGTTCGTATGCTACCATGGCAAAACATGTGCAACAAATGTTGGAGTTACAAAAACGTGGGGCAATAACTTTCGATTATGGAAATAATCTACGCGGTAGGGCATTAGAAGTTGGCGTTAAAAATGCATTTGATTTCCCTGGATTTGTACCTGCCTACATCCGTCCTTTATTTTGCGAAGGAAAAGGTCCATTTAGATGGGCAGCTTTAAGTGGAGATCCACAAGATATTTATGAAACTGATAAATTAATTCTAGAACTATTCCCAGAAAATGAAAGTTTACGCCAATGGATTACCATGGCGCAAGAAAGAATTGCTTTTCAGGGTTTACCTGCCCGTATTTGTTGGTTAGGTCAGGGTGAGAGAGAAAAAGCTGGGTTAGCATTTAACAAATTAGTAGCTGATGGAAAAGTAAAAGCCCCAATTGTAATTGGTCGTGATCATTTAGATACAGGTTCTGTTGCCTCTCCAAATCGTGAAACTGAGGCTATGCTTGATGGCTCTGACGCAGTTGCAGACTGGCCAATTTTGAACGCATTAATTAATACTGCTGGTGGAGCTAGTTGGGTTTCTTTACATCATGGTGGTGGTGTTGGCATCGGTTATTCTATACATGCAGGAATGGTTATCGTTGCAGATGGAACAGAAGATGCAGCAATTCGAATTAAACGCGTTTTACACAACGATCCAGCTATGGGTGTGATCCGCCATGCGGATGCTGGTTACGATATTGCAAAAGATACCTTAAGGGAACACCGATTAGGATTGAAATAAAATGATGAAACAACTTTTATTAGTAGGTTTTGGTGGCGGGTTAGGAAGTATTTTCCGATACCTTACTTCTATATTAACAGCAAAATATTATACCAATACTTTTCCATTAGCAACATTTATTACTAATGTTTTAGGTTGTTTTATAATTGGGCTTCTGATTGGTTCTTTTGGACAAAATATTTCTTCTAATCAAAATTTAAGATTATTATTTATAACTGGTTTTTGTGGGGGCTACACCACTTTTTCTACATTCGCTGCAGAGAATATTTCCTTATTACAAAATAATAATTATCTCACATTAATAGCATACACACTTGCCAGCATTGTTGTTGGCTTCTTAGCTGTAGGTTTAGGATTAGTGATTACTAAATAACAAATTAAAATCACCGAATTCTCCTTTAACATCAAGCTTAATTATTGCAAATAAGTGATAAATAAAGTCTTAATTTTGAGTGGTTTCAGAAACCAAACTTACATTTTTTACGTTTTTAAATAAAAAGAAAATGGCAACAGCAGCTCAAATTAAAAAGGCATACATCGATTTTGTTTTAACACACGATGAAAAACCGAAATCGGTTTACAGTTTCGTTAAAAAATTGAAAATTACAGAAGCTGATTTTTATACTTTTTATGCTTCTTTTGAAAGCATTGAAAAGATGATTTGGGTTGAACTGCTTGTAGAAGCGATAAATGAAATCCAAACGCAAGAATTGTGGGCGCAATATTCATCTAGAGAAAAAATACTCTCATTTTTTTACAGTTATATAGAATTCTTAAAGGCAAATCGGAGCTTTGTAAAGTATAGTTTAAAAGCTCACGGAAATAGATTAAGTACCCCTGAGGTTTTGAGTGGTGTAAAGCCAATTTTCGAAAACTTTGCAGAACAGATCATAAACGAAGGCCTGGAAAGTGGCGAACTTGCTGATCGCAAATTCTTAAGTAAGCGTTATAAAAACGCACTTTGGGTTCAATATGCATTTATTCTTAATTTTTGGATTGATGATGACAGTAAAGGTTTTGAAAAAACTGACGAAGCAATAGAAAAAGGTATTCAAGTTACTTTCGACTTATTTCAGCGTTCGCCAATTGATAACTTATTTGAATACGGAAAATTTCTTTCCCAAAACGGAAAGCTTAAAGAAAAGATGGGATTTTAAGACCAAATGAAAGCACAAGAAAGCATGCCTACCACCAAAGTAGAGCGTTCTGCAAAATTTGTGAAAACAGGTTTCCAGATTGGTGGCAATTACATCAAACATTATAGTAAAAAGCTGTTCAATCCAGACTTAAGTCGCGATGAACTCAATGAAGATAATGCTTCGGACATTTATAGTTCTTTAAGTGAATTAAAAGGTTCTGCGTTAAAAGTTGCTCAAATGCTTAGTATGGATAAAAATATCCTGCCAAGAGCTTATGTAGATAAATTTACGCAATCTCAATACAACGCACCCCCTTTATCTGGACCGCTAATTGTACGCACATTTACCAAGAGTTTCGGTAAAACGCCTGAAAAAATTTATGATAAATTTAATATCAAATCTACACATGCGGCCTCAATTGGTCAAGTGCATGAAGCACAATTAAACGGCAAAAAGTTAGCAGTTAAAATTCAATATCCAGGGGTTGGCGATAGCATTTCATCAGATTTAAAAATGGTGAAACCTATTGCTTTTCGTTTATTAGGAATGAGCGAAAAGGAACTGAGTATATACATGAAAGAGGTAGAAGAACGTTTATTGGAAGAAACAGATTATGAACGTGAAGTACGAAGTTCTGTAGAATTTGCCGAAGCTTGTAAGAACTTAAATAATATAGTTTTCCCAGATTACTATCCACAACTTTCTAGCAATAGAATTATCACAATGGATTGGATTGAAGGTCAACATTTAAAAGAATTTTTAAACACCAATCCTTGTCAAGAATTAAAAAATAAAATTGGGCAAGCCCTATGGGATTTTTATAATTTTCAGCAGCATGAATTGAGAAAAGTCCATGCAGATCCTCATCCGGGAAATTTCTTAATAACTAAAGATGAAAAACTTGGTGCAATAGACTTTGGTTGCATCAAAGAAATGCCAGATGATTTTTATGAACCGTTTTTCTCTTTAACATCTACAGATTTATTCGAAAATAAAGAAGAAACCATAAAAGCCTTCCGTCAGTTGGAGATGATTTTACCAAATGACACACCCGACCAAATCGAATTCTATTATAAAGCTTATAAAGAAATGATCTCTCTTTTTGCTAAACCTTATGTAACCAATACATTTGACTTTAGTCAGAAACAGTTTTTTGAAGATTTGTATTCGTACGGCGAAAAGATTAGTAAAATGCCAGAGTTCAAACAAGCTCGTGGAGTAAAGCATTTCATTTACATTAACCGTACTAATTTTGGTTTGTATAATATTCTTCATGAATTAAACGCAACTGTAAAAACTGATACTTATAAACCACACGTAAAAAGGAAATAACAAATCGCTTAGCTTGGCTGTTACGTATATAATTATTCATTCACAAACATGAAAATTCTACTTACTGGCGCCAATGGATATATCGGCACACGCTTACTCCCTGTATTATTAGAAAATGGGCACGATGTGGTTTGCATGGTTCGTGATCCACGTAGGTTTGCTCTTGAAAGTGATTTTGGCAATAAAGTACAAATCATTACAGGCGATTTATTAAATCCTAAAAGCCTAGAAAATATACCACTTGATATTGAAGCAAGCTATTATTTAGTTCATTCTATGACGGGTAGCGGAGCTGATTTTGCAGATTTGGAACAGCAATCAGCTCAAAATTTTGTAAAAGCGATTAAGCGCACTCAATGCAAGCAAATCATCTATCTTACTGGTATTGTTAATGATGATGAACTCTCTAAGCATTTAAGTTCTCGACTTGCAGTAGAGGAAGAATTGAAAAATTCAGGAATTGATTATACAATTTTAAGGGCCGCAATCATCATTGGCTCTGGTTCAGCCTCTTTCGAAATTATTAGAGATTTAACAGAAAAACTCCCTGTAATGGTAGCTCCAAAATGGGTAAGTACTAAATGTCAGCCCATAGCTATTAGAGATGTGCTCGAATATTTATGTGGAGTTTTAGGTAATGATAAAGCTTACAATCAGATTTTTGACATTGGTGGTCCAGATATTTTAACTTACAAGCAAATGCTTTTGCAATATGGAGAATCAAGAAACCTAAAAAGATATATTTTAACTGTACCTGTATTAACGCCAAAATTATCGTCTTTGTGGCTTAATTTAGTTACTGCGGTACCCTATTCTTTAGCTAGAAGTTTAGTTGATAGCATGAAAGTAGAGGTGATTTGCCAAAATGATAACATTAAAAATGCAGTACCCAAAAAGTGCTTAAGTTATAAAGAAGCGCTGAAATTAGCTTTCGAAAAAATTGAACAAAACTCTATTGTAAGTAGCTGGAAAGACGCATTAAACAGAGGTTATTTAGAAACTTATTTTATGGATCAAGTTAAGGTACCCCAAAACGGCACTGTAGAATATAAAGTAAAAATGCCCTTTGAGCGCAAAGCTGAAGAAGTCTTCGAAAATATTTGGGGCATTGGAGGTAGCAGGGGATGGTATTATTTAGATTGGCTTTGGAGTTTGCGTGGCTTTTTAGATAAAATGTTTGGCGGAGTGGGCACTAGACGTGGAAGAACCAGTAACACAAGTTTACAAGCTGGCGATGTTTTAGATTTTTGGCGGGTATTGTTGGCAGATAAAACCAGTAAACGTTTATTACTTTATGCTGAAATGAAAGTTCCAGGAGAAGCATGGCTCGAATTAAAAGTAGTGCAGTATCATGGCAAATCTTATTTATCACAAATTGCAACATTTAGACCTAATGGTTTATGGGGAAGAATATATTGGTACACGATGTTTCCATTTCATTTAGTTTTATTTAAAGGAATGGCAAAGCAGATTACCCAATATAAACCCCAATAATTATAGTTTAAAATCTAAAAAACGTATCCTTACCACCTACTTTACCACCAAAGTTTTGGATGTTGTAGGTTAAAGTAACTAATCCATGTCTGCCTAAGTTATTGGTACGTGTATCACGAATTGAATTGTCGCTAATGGAAATATATCTGCGTGTATTTGTATTTAGAATATCGTTCACCGCAAATTTTAATTGAGCTCTATCGTTTTTCATAAACAATAAAGTAAGAGCGGCATTCCAAATTTCTACATTGTTATTATAGCCAGCGGTTTCTTGTGTGTTGTGTTGAATTTTATAAGTTGTTTCCCATACCATTTTCTTTGGTAAGCGAACAATTAATTCGGTTTCACTATTGTGAGTATAAAAATTCAAATCTCTATAAAATGCATCATCATATGTACTTTTGTTATAGGCAACGCTATATGACTCTCCTAATTCAAACTTGTCGCTTAGGTTAATTCTACCACTAATTCTCGGTGCGATAGTGAAAATTTTAGCATAACTCCTTACATCATTTATCTGTACAATGTTGCGTGTGTAGTTAGAATAAAATCCTGTTCCAAAAGTAAATTGCTTTGTTCCTTGTTTAAAATCTTTGTTAATATTTCCGCCCAAATAAAAACGCCAAATCCCATCAGCATTAATTGGAGTATTTGTTTGAACGCCTGTTGGAGAAATAGTTCTAGCCATAATTACAGCATTATTCTGCACACTTCCATTCGAATTTAGGTTGTAATTAAGGGAACGTTTTGTATCGTACTTGTAAATGTTTAAGTTGACTTGATAAGACTTCGCTGGTAATAAATTCGGATTACCTTTTTGCTCAAATAAAGGATCAGTATTATTTGTAATTGGCTGAATGTATTTTACATCTGGCTCTCTAAATGATGGCGAATAACTTAAATTAAATGCTTTGTAAGTAATGTTTAATGATGGTGCTATAAATTGATAATGTTGCTCAAATGATGGATATGAACTAAAATTATTTTTTAAATCGATGGTATTAAATACAAAACCTGGTTGTATACTCAAGTCTTTTGTTGCTTTCCATCGTAAACTTGTTCTTGTGTTGGTTTTATATCCACTTTGTGTTACTGTCTCAGATAAATTTGGAACCTCAACATCATATGCCTGATTAAGTGGGTTTTTATAAAAAGTGGTAAGCGCATTTTCATTATCCAAATAATTTGCGCCTACAGCCAAGCTCAACCTTAATTTTTTACTAATTGGCTCGTTATAATTCGCACTTAAATACACCCCAAAATTTCTAATATTATTATCCCTTAACTGATCTAAACTTAATGTTGATGGCGCTGGCAAATAAAAATTGTTATTAGAATTATTAAAATTATCGTTTAAATTATCTTTTTTGGTGAGACTAACACTTGTATTTAGTGATCGCCCCGACTTCTTAAAATCTTTCCATAAACTAGTCAGCAAAGAATAATCTGCGTTATCTCCATTTAAACGAGAATTATTTAAACCATTGTTAACTAACTGATTGGTTGTATTTTTATTCTCTGTTTGAGTTACTCCTAGGTTTCTTAAAATATTTAGTGTAACAGTCGGTTCAAATGAAAGCTCTGTTAAACTATCGATTTTCCATTCTGCTCTTGCCCCAAAATTATGATTATAGCTTTTGTTTTTTAGATTAGAAATCGTACTTGTATAAAGCTTTTCAGTTCCTAAATTTTGGTCAACATAAATCTGTTGATCGATTAAAGTTTTAGCTTGTCCAAAGAAGTATTTTCCATTAATCTTTATTCCATTTTTGGTTAATGTATTAAAATTCGCTCCAGCGCCCAAAGATTGCTGCACACCAGTAGAAGTCCCTCCAAAACCAATATTATTTAATTCAAATCCTCCTTCACTATTAATCATGATAGAATTTATACCAGCTCGGCTAAATCCTCCAATACGAGAAACATCTCCAATACTAAAACCTGGTTTATTAATATTATTGCCATATGCCAAGACACTTACTTGTGTTGTATCTCTAAAGAAGTTCATAATACCACCAGCTTCAAATAAATCATTTGGCCCACCACCAGCATATAACTTTCCAAAAGCGCCTTTTTTAATTGCTTTTTTCAGTTTTAAATTAATGACTTGCGGTGTATTCCCTGCTAATAGATCTGGGTCTCTCCGCTTTGCTTCTTTATCATCACTTACCTGAATTTTATCAATAATATTTGCTGGTAAATTTTTAGTCGCCATTTGTTGGTCACCACCAAAAAACTCTTTCCCATCTACCAAAATTTTACTTACGGCTTTACCATTTACTTGTATCGAACCATCAGATGAAATTGCTACTCCTGGTAATTTTTTTAATAAATCTTCAACTACGGCGGTTGGCAAAGTTTTAAAAGACTCTGCGTTAAATTCAATTGTATCTTTTCGAACAATTATGGGTGGTCTTTCCGAATTAATTACAACTTCATTTAAGTTATTTGTTTTTCCTGAAAGCAATAATTTGCCTAAATCTACATTCAGTGCACTTGGCAATAATGTTACTTCCTTACGTAAAACATTGTACATCCAAGCATTAACTACTAAGCGATATTTTATTCCGGCCTCAAGATTAGAAATTTTAAATGTGCCTTTATCATCAGATAATTTATAGGTGGTTAAAACTGTATCTGCACCCTTGAAAACGGAGATAGTAGCATAATTTAACGTTAGTTTTTGGTTTGTACTATCTAATAAAACTCCTGAAATACTTCCTTTTTGAGCAAACAAGAAATTAGTAAATAAGATTAAAGCGAGGGCTAATAAAATTCTTTTCATAAAATGGGATAACAGCTAAAAGACACCAAATTTTTTATAATGTTACATCAAACCTAAAAAATTAGTTGATAAAAATTATGATTTAACAACTTTGTTACGATTATTTCGTAGGCTGGATTAGCATTTGGTTATCCAAAATAACAATTACCCGAAGGATGATTTTATGAAATGTGACGAAAGCCCCAATAAATGTGATGAGCGAAGTTTTATAGTAAGATTTTACTACTTACTTCTTTATCAATGGTTATATAACCTGGATATTTAACCAAATTATTTCCAACTAGTATTGATGGTTTAATTTTTAGCGTAACCATACCTTTCTTTTCTGTGCCTTTACTTGCGCTAGTTAAAAATGCCGTGATATCATCTAAAACTTTTCCATTTGCAATAAATTGATAAATATTCGCATTTAATTGCACAGGAACAGTAATTTTTTGACCTGCATCAATACTAACTCTTTGGTCTACTGAACCGTTTGCAATTTCTTGTCGATTAATTAGAATGATATATTCGAAATTATTAATTGCTGCTAAAGCACCTGATGGATTACTAATTTCAAGATTTAAATTTGCTCTTAATGGAATATCTTTCCTCAAATATCCTAATGCAAAAGCAGGGATGCTCACCAGATTAACAGATTTTTCATCAATCAATTTTTTAACATCTGTACCTGCAATTGTGATATTTGATGCATTGACTAACTTATATTCACATTGTTCTAATGCTTTAATTTGTTGAGCTTGTTTATTAATACTACAAGAAGATAAACCAACGGCCAAAAGGCAAATCAAAACTATTTTATTCATCGTAATTAATTATTAGACATGAAATCAAATAAGACTACACAACAACAGTGCCACTCGAAATTTACAGCATAAAACTAATTCTTTTAGAAATTTATTTTTAAGGTGACATTCTTTATGATCCATTAGCCTATCTTGCTCTAAATTGAATTTGATGACAACTAATCATTCAGAACAAAAAAAGAAAATCAGCATTTTAGGCTGTGGTTGGTATGGCTTGGCTTTAGCAAAAAAGTTAATTGAAAATGGTTTTACTGTTAATGGATCTACCACAAGCAGTAATAAATTAACCCTACTGAATGAAGTTGGAATAAAACCGTTTTTAATTAATCTATCAGAAAAAGAAATTGCATATGATGCAGATTTTTTTAACTGTGCTATTTTATGTATTGCCATTCCACCAAAGAGCAATTCCCCAGAGTTAGATTCATTTATTACAAAAATAGATGCGATTGCTCTGGCAGCTGAAAAAGCTAGGGTGGAACAAATTATTTTCATTAGCTCTACTGGGGTTTATCAAGATGGAAATTTTATTGTAGATGAAACGATAATTCCTGAACCACAAACAGCTTCGGGCAAAACATTATTACAAGCAGAAAATATTTTAAAGAGTAATCCTTCATTCACAACAACTATTATTCGCTTTGGGGGATTGATTGGTCCAAATAGGAATTTGGCAAAGCATTTTGCTGGTAAAAAAGATATTTCTAATGGTTTAGCTCCAATAAATTTAATTCATTTATCTGATTGTATTGGACTGACTGAAGCTATAATTAATCAAGAAGCATTTGGAAAAACATACCATGGGGTAACTCCACATCATCCTTCTAGAAAAGAATTCTATACTCAGGCTTGCATTGCATCAGGTTTTGAGGAACCTTATTTTATTGATGAACTTCTGGATTGGAAACAAATAGATAGCATAAACGTGCCTACTATTTTAGCTTATAATTACGAAGTGAAGAATTGGTTGGAGTATGGAAAAGTTAAACATTAAAGAATTAAGATAATTGAATGTAATTTTCTTAATTCCTTAATATAAATTATTAGGCAGTTGCCAATTTACTCACATTACGATATGGGAATGCATTAAAAATATGTCTTCTTGCGAATCTACCCGGAGAGTCTGCGTTTACTAATTTAATATACATTGCTCTTGGTACGTCAAAGTATTCGTAGCCGCTACCATCAAAAAAATCAATTCTTAAAATTTGGTCTTTATATTGAAAATCTTGAATATTTGATAATGTAGTAGTTTGGATATATTCTTCTTTTGAATGCTCCAAAGTTTCAGGTGCAATACTTAATAAAAAATTATACGCTTCGATAATCTCTTTACTTTTTTCTTCAGCTTCTGTGTGTTTATCTGCATCAGCACTAAACTTATCAGGGTGCCAATCTTTCATCAAGCCTCTGTAAATACTCTTGATTTCTTTTAACTCTGTAGCCTTAGTAACACCTAATATTTTTCTGTAATCTCCAACTTTTTTCATAAACCTTTTTATATGTTATTGTTTATGAAATAATTGCAAATTTTTAAAGCGCAACACTCAGTAAAACAATTTTTGTGCAAAGGTACGCTTTTTTAAGGAAAATTATAATAAGCGCTTTACTAATTGTTATTTAGCCTTAATCCATGCCGCGATATCATCGATTAGCTTTTCTGAAACATTAACTGGCGTTTGATATTGTGCTGTTGTGCCTTTCTCTGTTTGCGGGCTTAACAAATGATTTAATTCTGGATACAACTTTAAAATTGCGTTTGATTTTTTACCCAAAGCTGTATTCCACAAATTATAATCAACCTCAGAAACTTGAAAATCATTTCCTCCTTGAAAAACAAGAATACGCTGCTTTAATTTTTTGGCAACAGCAACTTGATCATAAGAATTTAAATCAACCCAATAAGATGCTGGTAAACCTATCACAAGCGAGTCTGCTTTCATAGTTCCCAATTGTGAAATTCTACTCTTCCCTATTTCACCAATTACTTCTTGCATTTTATCTTTGGCAGCTTGCGTAGTGTCTTTTGCAAGTTCAAACATATATTTATTTTGGTCTAAAATAATGTCCGTTAATTTTCTAGCAGGAGCGGCTGCTAATATAATTCCTTTTAAGTCTGGAGCCATGGTAGCCAAACGAGGAGCTAGCATTCCACCTAAACTATGTCCTAATAAATAAATGCTTTTTGTGTCTGCACCAGAAATGGTTTTAGCCAATGCAACTGCCGCTAAAGCATCATCCATTACTTCTTCTTTAACTGTAAATACACCTCTAAAATCATTTGGATAAATTAACGTTCTTTTCACATAACGTACAGAACCAATTCCTTTTGAAGCAAGCCCTAAAGCTAAATCTTTTAGAGGTTTATTTGGACCTACAGTTTCATCCATATCACTAGGTCCAGAACCATGTACAAGAACAATTACGGGGAAATTTTTTACATTTTTAGGCGTAGTAATTATTGCCGCAAGTTGATGACCTGACGTTTGAAGATAAACTGATTTTTCTTGGTATAAAGTGGTATCAGCAGCGTAACTAGGCTTGGCATATGTTACCGCTTTTGGGGCCATAAAAAGTCCAACTAATTTTTCACTTTTATCGAAAGCTAGCATAAAATCTTGCTCATCCTTTTCAAATTTACCGTTTACAATTACAACATAATATTGTCCCTGTACTTTACTTTGAATCGCCTCTAAAGACTCTGTTTTCCCCAATTTTGTTTTTACAGAACCCCATAGTTGTTTTAAATTTTCGACAGAAACTTTAGCTTGTTCACTTTCTGCGAAATAGGCATGAGCTGTATCAAATTTTCCTTCTTCTAATAAGGTGAAAAACTCATTAGCTTTACCAAACAGGCTTAAAACATTTTGAGAGAATGAAACTGTACTTACAAATAATAGTGCAATTAAAAGGATGGTTTTCTTCATAAAATCTAATTACCTCACATTTAGTGAGATTCAAAGTTAATAATATTTAATTCGCTTTAATGTTAAAAACTGTGAAATAAAAACGCTGTTCCAAAAATTGAAACAGCGTTTTCAAATTAAAGAAAAAGAACTTTATAAAAGTTCAGCCTCTATAGTTATTGTAGTGTTTAACAACTTAGAAATTGGACAATTTGCTTTTGCATCGGCAACAAGCTCATCAAATTTACTTTGTGACAACCCTGTTGCTTTAACTTTTACCTCCAAATGTATATCCACAATTTCTCCTTTTTCTGGATTAAGATTAACTGTAGCTTTGGTTGTAATTTCTTCGGGTGTAATATTTTCTGCAGAAATATTAAAACTCAACTTCATGGTAAAACAACCCGAATGTGCCGCAGCAACTAACTCTTCAGGGTTTGTACCCACACCTTCTTCAAAGCGACTTTTGAAAGAATATTGTGTCTGATTTAATGTTCCACTTTGTGTGGTCAATGTTCCTTTTCCGTCTTTTCCTGTGCCATTCCAAACGGCTGTTGCATTTCTTTTCATATCGAATTGTTTTTAATAAAGAAAGGTAATTTATAGCATATATGTTTGCATGTATCAAATTCTGACAATAAATTTACTCATATTTTCTCTAAATAATTTTAGTTTAAAATATCATTGCAATAAATATCTTTGTAAGATATTAAAACATACTACCGCATTGGCAAAAAATTCTAAATCGTACAAAAACATCTTAGTTATAGAAGATAATCATGCTATTTTAGATGTGATAACTTTAATTCTACAAAGTGAAGCTTACAAAGTTTCTGGCCTAAATAAAAGTGCGAATATGATGGACCATATTCATGCTTTCCAACCAGATTTAATGATACTCGACATTATGCTTCCTGATGCTGATGGTAGGGAATTACTTACGCAAATTCGCACGAACGAAAAAACTGCTGACATTCCAGTGCTTATGATTTCAGCAAAATACACTGCTCAAAATATTCAACATGGCTCACATAAACCAAATGGATTTTTAGCTAAACCTTTTGATATAGATGACCTTTTAGATAAAATTGAAGGTATTCTTGCAGGAAAAACCTATTTGTAATTCTTGATTTAGTCTAGGCTAAGTTCGTTCAGCAATATTTTCCTACATTTAAGAAAACTAAAGCTAATGAACGCAAACGAACAACTCATTAACACTTTTTATACCTGTTTTAAAAATAAGGATTATAAAGGCATGCAAGCTTGTTATGCAGATAATGCCATTTTTAGTGATGCCATTTTTAAAAATCTAAATGCAGAGCAAGTTAAAGCAATGTGGGAAATGTTAATTTTAAAGGGTAAAGATTTAAGATTAGAATTTAACAATATATCTGCTGATGAAACTACAGGTAAAGCACATTGGGACGCTTATTATACATTTTCAGCAACTGGTAAAAAAGTAATAAACCGAATTGATGCAAGTTTTGAATTCGAAAATGGGAAAATAGTTAAGCATGTAGATAATTTTAACTTTTATACTTGGGCAAAACAAGCTTTAGGATTAAGCGGAATGTTGTTAGGGTGGACAGGGTTTTTGAAAAATAAAATTCAAACCACAGCTTTAAGTAACTTAACTAAATTCATGAATAATGAAAGATAATTTCTCCACCCAATCTGCACAATATGCTAAGTTTAGACCAAAGTATCCTGAGAAACTTTATGATTTCCTTTTTTCTCAAGTAGAACACACTGAATTTGCTTGGGATTGTGCTACAGGGAATGGTCAGGTTGCTGTAGAACTTGCTAAAAAATTTAATTATGTTGAGGCCACAGATATAAGTGAGAAACAACTAATTAATGCACCACAATTAGCTAACATTAACTACAAAGTTGAATCCGCCGAGCAAACGGAATTTGCAGATCATCACTTTGATTTAATTACTGTTGCACAGGCAATTCATTGGTTTAAGTTTGATACCTTTTTTACAGAAGTAAAGCGTGTTTTAAAGCCGGGTGGAATATTTGCCGCCATTGGTTATGGCATTATGCACATAAATCCAGAAGTAGATAAAGTTGTGCATTATTTATATGAAGATATTTTAGGCAAATATTGGGATGAGGAAAGAAGACATATTGAGGACAACTACTTAAATATTCCTTTTCCATTTAAAGAGATAGAAAGTCCTGTATTAGAAATTTTAACGGAATGGAATTTTGAGCAATTAATTGGTTACCTAGAAACATGGTCTTCACTACAACATTACATTAAAGCAAACGGAGAAAATCCAATGGCTTTAGTTTATGAAGATTTAAGAAAAGCGTGGGGAAATAATGAGCAAATGGCTATTCATTTTCCACTTTTACTTAAGGTTGGAAGAAATTCTTAATTATTTAAGTTTTGCTATAATGGCAGCGATATCCAACTTTTGCTGATCTCCGCTTTCCATATCTTTTAAGGTTAGTAATCCGCTATTCATTTCATCCCCGCCAATTAAAATCACATATGGGATATTTTTAGCATCTGCATAACTCATTTGCTTTTTAAGTTTCGCTGCAGCTGGATATAACTCTGCAGAAATATTAGCAGCTCTTAATTCCTGTATAATTGGCAGAGCATACATCTCTGCGGCTTCATCAAAATTACTAATTAGCACTTTGGTACCCTGTGCAGCAGATGCCGGAAATAAGTTGAGTTCTTCTAGCACATCGTAAATTCGATCTGCACCAAATGAAATTCCTACACCAGTTAAATCTTTTAAACCAAACATACCCGTTAAGTCATCATAACGACCGCCACCACCAATACTTCCCATTGCAACCTCATTGGTTTTAACTTCGAAAATACAGCCTGTATAATAATTTAAACCACGAGCTAGAGTTATATCTAGCTCAATAGCGGCTTTCAGCTGTGAATTTTCGGTTGTGAGTTTACTAACATAGTCGAAAACAGTTTCAATCTCTACAATTCCTTTTAAACCAATTTCAGAACTTGCCAAAACAGTTTTTAAACTTTCCAGCTTTTCAGTATTCGAACCTTTTAACATGATTACAGGTTCTAATTTTTCTATATCCGTATTGCTAAAACCACGTTCTAATAATTCCTTAGTAACGCCATCAAAACCTATTTTATCTAGCTTATCAATTGCAACAGTCATATCTACAATTAATGCTGGTTTACCAATAATTTCGGCTATACCTGATAAAATTTTTCGGTTATTGATTTTAATATCGAAATCTTTTAAACCTAAATTTTTTAAAGCTTCATGGTAAATTAAAATAAACTCCGCCTCATTTATTAATGATGGAGAACCAACCACATCTGCATCACATTGATAAAATTCTCTGTATCTACCTTTTTGTGGTCTATCTGCTCGCCAAACAGGTTGTACTTGAAAACGTTTAAAGGGAAATGAAATTTCACTTTGGTGCATTACTACATAACGTGCGAAAGGTACTGTTAAGTCGTAACGTAAAGCTTTTTCAGAGATTAGACTCACCAGTTTATTGCTGTTTTCATCCTGTGCAAAGTCAAACGATTTCTTTTTTGGATCATTCAAGAATTCTCCAGAATTAAGAATTTTGAAAATCAATTTATCCCCTTCATCACCATATTTACCAGTTAAAGTTTGCAAGTTCTCCATACTTGGAGTTTGAATTTCTGCATAACCATATTTTTTGAAAACAGCTTTAATGGTATCAAAAATATAGTTGCGTTTCACCATTTCTTGTGGCGAAAAATCTCTTGTTCCTTTTGGTAAACTGGGCTTGGTAATAGACATGGCGCAAAAGTACAAAAAAGATTATTGAACAAAGAGCAAGGAATTAAGACACTTTTTCTTAATTTATTTGGTGATTTATTTTTTAAGTTGAAGGCGTTTGCGATAACTCAATTGACGCCAAATCCATTCTATTGGACCATAATTATATCTCGATAACCACCATTTGCTAAAGTAAACTTGTACAATATAAACTACTATGGCTAATATTAGATAAAACCAAAGCGGTTTTGTATTCCAAATACCGAAACCAAAACCAGAGAAAACAAGTAAGCCTATTAAGTTTTGGGTCATGTAATTTGTTAATGTCATTTTACCCATAATAGCCATGCTTGCAAATGCATTTTTTAGCTTACCTGATATATAAAGCCAACAAATTGAGGTTGCGATAAAAAGCATAGAGCTCAAAATTATCCAATACCTGATATTATAATATTTTGAAACATTCCATTTCATGTTTGTGTCCAACATTGAAAATCCTGTTAACAAAATCGCAATGATTAAACTAGTCCAAAATGTAGTTTTAATCCATTTTTTCTTGGTATTCAACTCATTAAAGAAGTTGATTTTATACAAAGAAAATCCCCATAAAAAACAGCAGAACATAACTACGTGAACAGTATATAAATAGGGCTTGCTAATTATTTGCGCTAAATAGGTTGCCTGTAGGCCAAAACCTAAAACGTCTATGGGGTTATTACTCTTATATAACGGAAATAATTTAGGTAGTTCTGCCCAATTGGTATTATTTAAAGAATAGATGTAGCTACTGAGTGCAGGGATTGCTAGTAATAAAATTAAACTAGTGATAAATGCAGTCTTTGCAGATGCACGATAAAAACACAGCAACAACAAACCTAGCACCGCATAATCCTTTAATATATCGCCAAAAAACAAAGCACTATTAATTAATGCTAATACCAATAACCAAAACATTCTTCCAGCAAAAAAACTATATGGATTATGTCCTTTTTCTTTAATATTATTCATAAGAACAGCAAAGCCATAACCAAAAAGCAAACTTAGTAATGTCCATGATTTAGCAGAGAAAATAATACTTGTTATATAAAAAAGAATATTAGTAAAAAGATCTGGTTTATAAGTTGTCCAATCTCTGCCAAGTGTGAAGAAATCGAAATAATTCATGAGTACAACACCAAATAGTGCCCAACCTCTGAGTACATCAACTATTATTGTACGCTGGTTTAATTGAATTGGCTGGTTAAGTCCATTATTCATATACGCTGAAATTAAATGCTTTATCTAAGATAATGTTATTTTTAAATAACACCGAAATAAAAAAGCTACCCTTTTGAGGTAGCTTTAAGTTTATAATGAGATCCTTTGACAAGCTAAGGATGACAAGTGATTATGCTAATAATCGAATTGGTTCTTCTAATAATCCTTTTAAGGTTTGTAAGAATTGAGCTCCAGTTGCTCCATCTACCACACGGTGATCACAACCTAAAGTTAACTTCATTACATTACCAGGTACAACGGCACCATTCTTAACAACAGGAACCGCTTGTATAGCACCAACAGATAGAATGGCTCCGTCTGGAGAATTGATAATAGATGTAAATTCATCAATACCAAACATACCTAAGTTAGAAACTGTAAATGTTGAACCTTCCCAATCTGCTGGTTGTAATTTTTTAGCTTTTGCTTTAGCGCCAAAATCTTTTACTTCTGCAGAAATGTGAGATAGTGATTTACCGTCAGCAAAACGAACAACAGGTACTAATAAACCATCTTCAACAGCCATAGCAACACCAATGTTAGTATGCTCATTGAAACGGATTTTATCGCCACCCCATGATGAGTTAACAGCTGGGTGTTTTTTCAAGGCGATAGCAACTGCTTTAATTACGATATCGTTAAACGAAACTTTTACAGGAGCAACTGCATTAATTGCAGTACGAGCAGCCATTGCGCCATCCATATCTATACTTACAGTTAAATAGAAATGTGGAGCAGTAAATAGGCTTTCCGCTAAACGTTTAGCAATTACTTTACGCATTTGCGATACTGGTTGCTCAGTAAATTTAACTTCTCCAACATAAGTTGGAATTACTGGAGTAGCCGCAGCAGCTTTCGGACTTTCTGACTTTGAGCTTTCTGACTGTTGCGAAGCAACTGCAGGCTTATAGTTTTCGATATCTTTTTTAATGATACGTCCACCTTCTGCGCTCCCAGAAACCTGTGCTAAATCAATTCCTTTATCTTTTGCAATTTTCTTAGCCAGTGGCGATGCAATTATACGACCACCATTTGCATTTGATACAACTTGAGCTTTTTCTTCTTCCTTAGGTGCTTCAGTTTTTAAACCTTCCGATTTTTCTGAATCTTTACTCTCAGATTTTGCTGCAGGAGCATCACCCCCAGCTAAAATACCAGAAACATCAGTACCTTCTGGGCCAACGATAGCAATAATACCATTTACTTTTGCTGCAGAACCTTTTTCTACGCCAATGTGCAATAAAGTTCCAGTTGCATAACCCATCACTTCCATAGTTGCCTTATCGGTTTCTACATCAGCTAAAATATCATCATCTTTTACTTTATCACCAACTTTTTTATGCCATTCGGCGATAACGCCTTCAGTCATTGTATCACTTAATAAAGGCATACGAATTACCGTTACACCTTTTTTAGCTAATTCTTCTTCGCTTAAACCACCGCCTTGAACAGGAGCTTCTTCTTTTTTCTCTTCTGATTTAGGAGCTTCTTCTTTCGGACTTTCAGCCTTCTGATTTCCTGATTCTGCTTCCAAAGCAGCTTTGTAGTCTTCGCCTTCTTTACCAATTACTGCAATCACAGCGTCAACTGGAACAGCTTTACCTTCTTCAACGCCAACAAATAATAACGTTCCATCCCAGTAAGATTCTAAATCCATCGTAGCTTTATCAGTCTCCACTTCGGCTAAAACATCACCGCTTTTAACTTTATCGCCCACTTTTTTATGCCACTTCGCCATTACCCCTTCGGTCATGGTATCGCTCATTTTGGGCATTTTTACTATATCAGCCATTTATATATATCTATTGAAATGCGTTTATTAATTTTCTTGATAAGGATAGTCTGATTGCATGTACACATCTTTGTACAATTCTGATGCATCTGGCCACGGCGATTCTTCAGCAAATTTCACTGATTCATCTACAATCTCTTTTACTTTTTCTTCAATTGAGGTAATCCAAGCATCATCAGCATATTTCTCTTTCAAAATTACTTCTCTTACTTGCTCGATTGGATCTTTAGCTTTGTATTCTTCCAACTCATCTTTAGTACGATATTTAGCTGGATCTGACATTGAATGACCTCTATAACGGTACGTTCTCATCTCTAAGAAAGTTGGTCCTTCGCCATTACGAGCACGTTGAATTGCTTCGTCCATTGCATTGTGCACCGCAACAGGATCCATACCATCTACAGGAGCACATGGCATATCGAAACCTAAACCAATTTTATAAATATCTGTCATGTTTGTAGTACGTTCTACAGAAGTACCCATCGCATAACCGTTGTTTTCGCAAACAAAAATTACAGGTAATTTCCACAACATCGCCATATTAAATGCTTCGTTTAAAGCACCTTGACGAACAGCTCCATCACCCATGTAACAAATATTTACATTTTTAGTGCCTTTATATTTTTCCGCAAATGCGATACCTGCACCTAATGGAATTTGACCCCCAACAATTCCGTGACCCCCATAAAAATTATGTTCTTTGCTAAATATGTGCATAGAACCACCTTTACCTTTTGAACAGCCAGTAATTTTACCATACATCTCGGCCATGATACTATTTGCACTAACACCTAAAGCCAATGCATGTGCGTGATCACGGTAAGCTGTAATCATAGAATCATCTGGTCCCATTGCAGAAATTGCACCAGCAACCACCGCTTCTTGACCAATATATAAATGACAAAAACCACGAATTTTTTGCTGTCCGTATAGTTGTCCAGTTTTTTCTTCGAATTTGCGCATCAGCAACATCGACTCAAACCACTTCAAATAGGTATCCTTATTTATTTCTACTGCACTCATGTTGAGGTATTGATTTTTTTGTTTGTGAGAGCAAATCTAATTTTTTTTATGCAATTTCTGATAAGAATTAATGTAAAATTATCCGTATGTAGTAGTTAATCGGCTAGATTTCAGCTTTGTTCTCGAGATTATCTATTATTTATTTTACTGCAAAATAAGGATATGTATAACTAAAATTTTTCCCTTTGCTACAATCACATTAAATTTTAGAATTACATAAAATTAATAGAAAAATAATATTTTGTTGAGAGTTGGCATTTTGTTTTAATAAATTATTAACAGTTCATCAAATCAAATTATTTGAAATAATCATTCTGATAATCATTTTTTAACAAAAAAGATATAAAATGTTAATAACTTTCAGTTTAAACTGAAATACATTTGGATAACATTTGCAAATAATCTATTTTTGCTCCCCTAACAATAAGCCCTAGTGGTGTACGTTTAAGTGTAAGTGTCATTTACCCAAACTTAACAGTATAACATGATTAAAAAGTTTTTGTTTTCTACCCTTATTGTCATTTGCAGTTTATCTACTGTATTTGCTCAAACCAAGACAAAAGAAACCAACAAATTAGAAGACCCAGATAATTTAGCCTCGCAATATTTTTCACAGGTAATGGGTGTGGCTGTAGATGCGACCTCTAATTTAAAGCTATATAAATTTATTTACGAGTGGATTGGTACTCCTTACCGCTTCGCAGGAAATACAAAAAAGGGAATTGATTGCTCAGCTTTCGCGAAAACTATTTATGATAAAGTATTTAATACAACTATCTTACGTAACTCTCGTGATATTTTTAGCACAGTAAATCCATTATCCAAAGATGAGTTAAAAGAAGGCGACCTAGTTTTCTTTAGAAGTAATGGCCGTACAATTTCTCATGTTGGTGTTTATTTAGGTGATAATCGCTTTGCACATGCATCGTCTTCCAGAGGTGTTGTAATTAGCAATTTAAATGAACCGTACTATTCTCGTATTTTTTATAAGGGTGGAAGAATATTAGAGGCGACGAAGAAAGATTTTGTAGAGGAATAAATATCTGCTTGCAGTTAACACAAAATATATAATCCTTTCCGTTAAATCGGGAGGGATTTTTTATGAATAAAGCAATGAATAAATTTTTTAGTATAGCTTTTTTAATGATAGTTGTTGCTTATTTTTCAATGAGTTGCCGAAATAAAACTACAACGACAACACCAAAAAATAAGGCTGATAGCAGTTTAAAAGTTAGGAAAATAAAAGACACGATTAGTATTGTTGCAGTAGGTGATATGATGTTGGGCTCTGCTTTCCCAAGTAAGCTTAATTTACCACCTGACGATGCAATTCATAGCTTTAAAGCAGTCGATTCATTTCTAAAAGGAGATATAGTTTTTGGGAACTTAGAAGGTTGCTTTTTAAATTCAGGTAATTCTGATAAATGTAAAGGTATCAATCCAAATAACTGCTATGCGTTTAGAATGCCCGATCGCTATGCAGATATTTATAAAAAAGCTGGTTTTAATGTTTTAAGCATTGCAAACAATCATGTTGGGGATTTTAACGCAAAAGGGAGAAAAAATACTGCAAGAATTTTAGATTCTTTGCAGATACATTATGCTGGTCAATTAAATAAACCATTTGAAATTTTTGAAATAGATAGTGTTAAATATGCATTTTGTGCTTTTGCACCTAATGAAAATACAGTATCCATTAAAAATATTGATAGTGCAAAAATGCTAGTTTCCGCTCTTAAAAAGCAAGCAGATATTGTAATTGTTTCTTTTCATGGAGGCGGTGAAGGCGCAAATTTTGAGCATTTAACTCGAAAAACGGAAATCTTTTTTAAAGAAAATCGTGGAAATGTTTATGCTTTTGCACATGGGGTAATTGATGCTGGAGCAGATGTAGTTTTAGGTCATGGGCCACACGTTACCAGAGCTGTTGAGGTTTATAAAAACAAATTTATAGCGTATAGCTTAGGTAATTTTTGTACTTATGGTATGTTTAGCTTAAAAGGTCCAAATGGTTTTGCTCCATTACTTCAACTAAAAATAAACTCAAGTGGCGATTTTTTATATGCCGATGTAATTTCAGTAAAACAGGATAAGATTAATAGATTAACAGTTGATGAAACTCATACTGCATTTCTTAAAATTAAAGCTTTAAGCAATGCAGATTTTCCAGGCAATAACCTCTTATTTAAAGATACAAATAGAATAATTTTAAGGAATTAAGCCGAAAGATAATAGACTAATCCTTAAAATTAGTTCTAAATCTATAATAGATTTAGAACCGATTTTATTTTATCTAGCAAGAATACATCATATGAGCATATTGTAGTAACATGTTGTGATAAGCATGATAACTAACAATAAATCAACCATTATGAAGGCATCTATATAGAAATACTTTTAAGGGAAATTAATTTATGCTTCGTCCTTTGTATTCCTTACCAAGCCAATACCTGACACGAAGAAAATAATACCAATAATTCCCACTACAATTAATTCGCGACCGCCATCACTATGTTGTACAAATCCCCAGCCAGCATAAATTAATCCAATAATTCCTAGAATAGTTAGGATAGTTCCGAAAGTACGTTTTACATTCATAAGTTTTAGATTTTATCATCATATAACAGCATTAAATGATTTTTGTTTTATAAAAAAAGCAGCATCAAATTAATGATACTGCTTTAAAAATTAACTTATCAATTTGTTTACCAAACTCCGAGCCTATTTTCTGGAGCTATATACATTTTAGCAGTTTTTGGTATGTTAAATGCCTTATAAAATGCTTCCATACTATAAACTGGGCCATTTACCCTAAACATTTCTGGCGAATGTGGATCTACTTTTATACGTACACGCATGTTTTCATCTCTATCTTTAATTCTCCAAACTTGTGCAAAGCTTAAAAAGAAACGTTGATCAGGTGTAAAACCATCAATCTTTTTAGTGGCCTCTTTACCTTGTTCTGTTAATTTAAATGCATCATATGCAATTGCTAACCCACCAATATCCGCAAGATTTTCTCCTAATGTTAAATTACCATTTACATGTTGATTATCTAATAAGGTAAATCCACTGTACATTGCTGCAACTTTATCAGCTTTGACTTTAAATTTATCCGCATCAGCTTTTGTCCACCAATCTTTCATATTACCTACAGCATCATATTGTCGACCTTGATCATCAAAACCATGAGTCATTTCATGGCCAATTACTGCACCAATTGCACCGTAATTAATTGCATCATCCGCATTAGCATCAAAAAATGGAAACTGTAAAATTCCAGCAGGAAAAACGATTTCATTAAATGTTGGGTTATAGTATGCATTTACAGTTGGCGGAGTCATTCCCCATTCTGTTTTATCTACTGGTTTTCCAACTTTATTTATCATTTCATTATAGCTATGTGTTCTTGCACTACGGGCATTACCTAAATAATCGCCCTTGTTAATAGTTACATCATCAAAGTTTTTCCATTTTGTTGTATATCCGATTTTCTTTAAAAAGATATTTAACTTTTCAGTTGCTTTTGCTTTTGTTTCGGCGCTCATCCAATCTAATTTGTCAATACGCGTTGCAAATACTTTTTGCAAGTTATTCACCAATTCATCCATACGTTGTTTAGCTTCTGGCGTAAAGTATTTCTCTACATATAATTGCCCTAGCAAATCGCCTAAATTAGCATCAATTCCACTAACCAATCTTTTCCAACGCTCTGATTGTTTTTTTTGCCCGTTAAAAATTTTATTAAAATTGAAAGATGCATCCACAAAAGCTTTACTTAATAAACCAGCATTTCTAGACATATAGTTATACTTGAACTTTGTTTTCCAAACATCTAATGGTTGACTAGCTAATAACGCACTTAAAGTTTTAAAATAATCTGGTTGTCCTACATTAACACTATCAGTCTTAATTTTCATTGCATTAAAAAGTGCGGGCACATTTAAGTTCGGTGCTAATTGGGACAATTGTGCGAGGCTCATTTTGTTATAATTTTTTTGCGGATCTCTAAGTTCCTGTGGGCTACGATGAGATTTCGCTATTTCTGTTTCCAGTGCTAAAATGGCATTTGCATTTTTTGTAGCGGTTGCGGTATCAACTCCCGTTAATTTAAATAATGTACTAGCGTAGGTAACAAATCCAGCTCTAGCCGCTTTAGAAGCACTATCTGTTTTAAAATAGTAATCTTTTTCTGGCAAGGATAATCCAGATTGATAAAATGATGCGATATTTTTAACACTATTTTTTTCATCTGCCCCAACATTCAACCCTAGTAAGCCGGCTTCATCAGTTTTAGCCAACTCAGCTAATAAACTAACTAATTCTTGATAATTTTTTGCCGCATCAATTTTTGCTAAAACTGGTTTTAAAGGTTCAGCACCAAGTTTCTCAATAGTCGTAGTATCCATTCCACTGGCGTAATAATCGCCAACTTTTTGTTGTATACTTCCTTTTGCAGAATTACTCTTTTCTGCATCTTCAATAATCCCTTTTAATTTCTTTAAATTGTCTTCGTACAAAGTATAAAAACTGCCCCAACCACTTTGATCGTCAGGAATAACAGTATTTTTCATCCATTTTCCGTTAGCATATTCAAAAAAATTATCTCCCGGATTAACAGTAGTGTCCATCCCGGCTTTATCCAAAAAGACAGTACGCTCACTTGTCTCGGTACCTTTGTTTTTACAGGCCATTAGCAAGGCAAGACCTATTAGTGGTAAACCTAAATTTAGTTTCATAAACAATTGATTAAAAAATATTTAAATAAATCTACATAGAAAATCAGTAATATTGAGCTTTATTTAAACCAAATTATACTATGAATTACATTCCATACATTTTACTATTCTTTGGACTAGTAGTCCTATTTAGTTCATTTGTAACCGTGAAACAAGGCACAATTGCGGTAATTACTGTTTTTGGAAAATATCGCAGGCAATTAAGACCAGGGCTGAGCTTAAAAATTCCACTAATAGAGCAAATTCATTCGAAGATTTCTATTCAAAACCGTTCAGTTGAGCTTTCATTTCAGGCAGTTACACAAGATCAGGCTAATGTTTATTTTAAAGCAATGTTACTTTATTCTGTCCTAAACCATGATGAAGAAACGATTAAAAATGTGGCATTTAAGTTTGTTGATGCTAGTAACTTAATGCAGGCTTTAATTCGTACCATTGAAGGTTCAATAAGAGCTTACGTTGCGACACAAAAACAAGCCAATGTATTAGCACAACGAAACGAAATTGTAGAACATGTAAAACATCAAATCGATCAGGTTTTAGAAAGCTGGGGATATCACTTACAAGATCTTCAATTGAATGATATAACTTTTGATGAAGAAATCATGCGCTCTATGAGTAGAGTCGTGGCTTCAAACAATTTAAAAGCTGCTGCAGAAAATGAGGGGCAAGCTTTGTTAATTACTAAAACTAAAGGCGCAGAGGCTGATGGTAATGCGATTAAAATTGCTGCTGCTGCAGAGCGTGAAGCTGCTCAATTACGTGGTCAAGGTATTGCATTGTTTAGAGCTGAAGTAGCACATGGTATGACGAAAGCAGCTCAGGAAATGGAGCAAGCTAATTTAGATATTTCCGTAATTTTATTCACCATGTGGACAGAATCTATTAAGCACTTTGCAGAAAACAGCGATGGTAATGTAATTTTCTTAGATGGTAGTACAGAAGGAATGAACAAAACAATGAAAGAAATGATGTCTATGCAAATTGAAAAAACTAAAAAATAATCACTTTCTAGTTTAATAAAAAAAAGTCCAGGTAAATGACCTGGACTTTTTTTATGAAGTTAGTTTCTATTTATTAAAATTTTGAGAAACACTAGCTGTTTTTGATCCATCTGTCATCTTCATTAGATCAATCATAATTTTTAGGCTTTCTTCTTCTACAAAATCATATGCTTCTTCTTTCACAGTTTTATCTCCCTTTTTAACGGGAGCTAATCCTCTTGCAGCTCTTATTTGATTTAAGCGAGCTAAACCTTTACTCTCTAATTGATCACGTTCTGCTTTTAATTTTGCTTCATTTAATGTAATTGAAGTTTCGCCATCGCGTTTTTTAGCTTCTGCAATATCATCTACTAATGCTTTATAATCTAAAGAACCTGTCATTCTTTCATTATGTAGTTTTACCAAATTCGCTTTAATTCCTGTCAAATCAGAAACAGCTATATAATTTGATGGTTTAATCATATCAAATGGTAAAGCTGATGGTTCTGTATCTTCTCCAATTTTATCCAATGGATATATTGATGGGAAAGTTACATCTGGAATAACTCCTTTATGTTGTGTACTATTTCCGTTGATGCGATAAAACTTACCCATTGTTAAGTTCAATTGACCAAGCTGAGGAATGCCATCTTTATCTACAATGGTTACGCTTGTTGAACCAGGGTTTTGAATTTTTTGACCTACAACTTTTGCTTTTGTAGCCGCTAGAACTGTAGCCATTTTTTGCAAAATTGTTGGATCAATCATTTCGTTAAGATCAATAGTACGTTGAACCGTTCCTTTACCATAAGTTTGAGTACCCATTACTATACCACGTCCGTAATCTTGTATAGCGCCGGCAAAAATTTCTGAAGCAGAGGCGCTTAACCTATCTACCATTACACCAAATGGACCAGTCCAAGCAGCGCCAGCATTTTTATCATCGTTAACTTTTATGGTATTATTAAATTCCCTTGTTTGTACAACTGGACCTTTATCAATAAACAATCCTGTTAAATCTATTGCCTCATTTAAAGAACCACCACCATTTGAACGTAAATCCATTACAATGGCATCAACTTTATCCATGTTTTTTAAGGTATCTATTAATAAACGGACATCTCTAGTGGTGCTTTTATAATTTTTATCGCCTGCATTTGCCGCTTTAAAATCCGCATAAAAGGCTGGAACTTCAATAATTCCTATTTTATATGGTTTACCATCTGATTGAATAGTTTTGACCGATTTTTTAGCAGACTGATCTGCCAAAATAATTTTATCTCTAACTAAGGTTACAATAATTGGCTTAGATGAAAGTTCTTGTCCGCTTGGAATTACTTTTAATTTAACAGTAGTTCCTTTAGGGCCTTTGATTTTAGATACGGTATTATCTATTCTCCATCCAATTACATCTTCAAACTCTCCATTTGCACCTTGAGCTACTGCGATAATTTTATCACCTGCATTTAGTTGTTTGCTTTTAAAAGCAGGACTTCCTGGCACAATGGTTACAATTTTAGTTACTTCATTTTCCAATTGTAAAGTTGCACCAATTCCTTCTAATGAACGAGCCATTTCTTGGTTGAAAACCTCAGCGTTTCTTGGATTAAAATAATTAGTGTGTGGATCAATAGCTTCCGTAAATGAATCCATTAAAATTTGAAACACATCTTGGTTATTGAATTTAGCAGCTTGAGATTTTAAACTTTGATAACGTTTGGTTAATGTCTCAACATTTTTTGCCTGATCTGTCCCAGCAATTTTAAGGTTAATTAGTTCATACTTAACTCTTTTTTTCCAAATATCATCCAATGCAGTTGCGTTGCTAACCCATGGCATTTTTTCTCTATCATACACATAAGTATCATTCTGATTAAAATCGTATTTATTTTTTATTTGAGAGATAGAGTAATCGATGCGTTCATTATATCTTTTTAAATAAACATTGAAAATATAAAACGGCGCACTTAAATCTCCATTTTTAAAATCATCATCTAATGTTGTTCTATTTTTTTCGAATTCAGCAATATCACTTGCTAAAAAATAATATTTTGAAGGATCTAATGCTTTGATATATCGATCTAGAATAATAGATGAGATAGAATCATTCAGCTTTATTTGTTTATAGTTATATCCCTCAATTAATGAAACTACTTGCCTAAGCACCAGGCTTTGTTGATCATCTGGTTTAATATTTTGTACGCCATCTACCATTTTTTGAGGTTTAGGCGAAGCGCTACATGCCAATGCTGCGGCTGTAAACGTAATCATCAATACTCTTCTCAACATCTCTTTAACTATTTTAAAATTCATTCTTATAAATCATTATCCAATATGATACCAATTTCTCAAATAAACAAAAAAGATACAGCTTTTAACTGTATCTTTTTTGTAAACTTTATAAAGTTAACTATTTCTATGCTGAAATTAACTTGCTTTTAATCGCTAACATCACCAAACCAACCACACTTTTAACTTTTGTTTTTTTGAAGATGTTTTTACGATGTGTTTCCACCGTTCGTTTACTTATCGCTAAATAAGTCGCAATATCTTCATTACTGTATTCTTGAGTTATTAATTTAACAATTTCAACCTCACGCCTACTCAAAATGTCAATTACTTTAGCACATGTTTTTGTATTCATAGCGTTCTGGTTTAAAATCGTTACTTCTTTTAAAAAGAAGCAGAGAATTTTCCACTTCCTAAACTGCAATAAACAGCTGTGGATGTTGTTCCATCGAACATCTCTGCTAAGAAAGTTCCTTCAATTTTATCCCCTGTTAATGAAGTGATGATCACGTTTCCACCGCCATTGTTTGTAGTTGAGTAAGTTTTCCCGCCTGTTGTAAATGAGGCAGTTCTTGGAGCTGTTGTTAAGGTATAGGTGCCTGCCGCTGTGACATTGTCAACTTTGATTACCAAATTCGTACTATTTGTGCCTGTGGCAGTAATGGTATAACTCGTTCCAGATTTTACTGCTGTAGCTGCAGTTGCTGTCCATGTTACAGCGGCTGCACTTCCAACTGTTAATGATGCACTTGCAGAACCTGCTGCTTTAACTGTTTCTTCATCTTTTTTACAAGAAACAAATACTGTACTGAGCATTGCAAATGCTACTAGGATAATTGTAAATTTTTTCATTTTGATTAATTTTATTAAGCAAAAATTGAAAAAATCACTACGCTCTACAATACCTGAGCTAGGGTATATTTATCTACCCAATAGCAGGTATAGCTTAAATTATTTTATGCTCATATGCATACTTTAATAATCCTACGATGCTTTGAGTGCAGGTTTTTCTAAAAATATTTTTACGGTGCGTTTCAACAGTACGTTCGCTAATAAATAACATATCTGCGATTTTTTTGTTGCTATGCTCGCATTCTATCAATCGTATAATTTCAATTTCTCTATTGGTGAGGTGAGATTCTTCATCATTATTTCTAAAAGATTTCATTAACTCACGCGTTACTTCCTCGCCAAAAAAAGTTTGACCTTTAGCTAATTTATCTAATGCCTCTAATAATTCTTGTTTCCCCGTATTTTTAAGGATATATCCTGATATTCCTGCGTCAATCATTTCTTTAATCACTTGTCGTTCGCCAAACATCGACAATGCAAGGACTTTAATATGTGGGTGTTTTTTCTTTACATATCTAGTCAACTCCACACCAGACATTTCTGGCATATTGATATCCGTAAGAAGAATATTTACGCTTAATTCGTCAAGCCTTTCCATTACTTCTTTTGGCTGATTACTACAGCCAACAATAGTATAATTTTCTTCGTTGTTAAGCAAAGACCGTAAACCATCAACTACTAATTGATGATCGTCTACAATGAATAAATTTGTTGAGAGCATATTTTCCATTATCTATTTTATTGTGGTATGGTTTCTATACGGTTCCATCTTACTAATTTACAAAGGAATATGAATAGCGACAAGTGTTCCGGAATGTAGTGTAGAAGAAAAATCTACTGAACCTTTTAGGTATTCCACTCTACTCCGTATATTCTTTAAACCTATTCCTTCAAATTTTTCTAGGGATGCTGTGTCAAACCCTTTTCCATTATCTTCAATCATGGCATTGATCCCTTCTTCGTCTTTTGTAAGTTGAATATCTAAACTATTTGCTCCAGAATGCTTAATGACATTATTAACTGTTTCTTGGATTACTCGGTATAATACTGTTTCTACATTTTGATCCAGCCGTTGTTGCAGTCCGAATGTTTCTAAATTAATTTTCAGTTTACGGGCATCAATTTTACTGATGAAATCCCTCACAGCAGTTGCTAAACCAGATTTTAGTAATACGTTTGGTGCCATCTGGTGCGAAATTAATCTTACCTCTTTGCAGCTTTCGTCTACCAAATTCAATGTTTTTCCAAACATTTCTTTGCTACTCTCATTTTTAAATGTCAAATCGTCTGTTAAAGCAGATAAGTTCATTTTTACAGCTGAAAACATTTGCCCTAAACCATCATGTAACTCTCCTGAAATCCGTCTCCTCTCATTCTCTTCTGCATTTAAAACCGCTTTAGTGGCCAAATCTTGCTGTAATATCACTTCTGCCTGTAAACGTGAGGCTTGTTTCAATTTAATGCTTTTGAAAAGCAAAAACCCAAACAATAATGTAATTACCAATACTCCAATTGCTAAACTCAAAAAGATATTTCGTTTTAAAAGCAACAGTTTTTGGATTTTGTTCTCTTTATTAAGTAAGGCAATTTGTTGAATCTTTTTCTCGGTCTGATAAGTTATCTGCAGTTCGCTTATTTTATCTGTAGTTTGTTTATTATAGATACTGTCCTTCATCGCAGCACCTTCCTTAAAAAATTTTAGCGAGTTAATGTAATCTTGTTTTTCTTCAAAGACATTAGCTAGAATTGTATATGCTTCTCTTAAATAATCTTTAGAATTCAGCTCTTTAAAAATCGTTATACTTTTGTTAATATATTGCTCTGCTTTGGGATAATCTTTAAGTTTTGCATAACAAGCCCCTAAGTTTTTGTAACACGATGCAATCCCTAATTTATCTTTCATAAACTCTCTAAATCGTAAAGAGTTGTTATTGTATTTTATTGCTTCTGTATAATTTCCTTTTTCGTAATAAACCTGACCAATTGTGTTGTAGACAGCTGCCAAATCACTTTTCATATTTAAATCATCTAAATATTTGGCGGCCATTTTTCCACTTCTTAATGCTTGATCATACTTCTTCAGTTGAAAATTATATTTCATTAAACCAGAATAACCGCTCGCTAATAATGAAGTTGTTTTATTCTTTTTTGCTAAATCGATTACCTTATCATAGCTTTCTTTGGCAGCAGCATATTTTTCATAATTCATATAAACGTTGCTAATATTCCCCAGCACTAAAGCTTGCTTAACTTCATCGCCTGCTTCTTCGTAAATTTTTAAAGATCGATGCATGTAATCCAATGCTTCTTTATAATTGCCAAGTTGTTTATAGATGATTGAGATATTAGAAATAGATCCAGCAGCTTTGGCCTTTAATCCTAATTTATCCCTTAAGGCTAGGGATTTTAGATGGTAATTTAAAGCTTCTTTTAAATTGTTTACACGAGTGTACGTATTCCCAATATCACTATAAGCCAGGGCAATCGATGCGCTATCTTTTAATTTTTGGGCTAAGAGTAATTCTGCATTACCATAAAAAAGTGCTTTATCGAAATTTACACTTCCATAACTCCAGCATAAATCTCCAGAAACTTTTAATTTAAGTTTATCATCTTTCGAGATACTGTATACATTTTCAAGGCTATCAAGAACTTTTTGATCCTGTGCCTTCAATGTATTGAATAATGCCAAAAAAATAAAGATTGAGAGCGTAAATTTCATTGGGATGATTTAGCAATCAAAATTACTTTTATTAGCGGGAGCCCATATACCCACTAGCGGGTATTTTTTATATAAAGAGTTGTATTTTAAATAATTATGCCTGCTTCTTGCAAGGGATAAAAATTGCAATAAGTGTTCCTTGATCAGGTGTAGAAGAAAAGTCTACGGTTCCATTTAAATATGTTACACGCGTAAGAATATTTTTTAATCCCATGCCTTCAAATTTTTCCATATGATTAGCATCAAAACCATTCCCATTGTCCTCAATCATTACATTTATCCCTTCTTCATCTTTTGTTAATTGAATATCTAAACTATTTGCTCCAGCATGTTTAATCACATTATTCACGGTCTCTTGTATTACTCGATATAACACAATTTCTATATTTTCATCTAAACGATCCTGTAATCCAAATGTGCTTAGATTAACCTTTAATTTTTTGACATCTATTTTATCAATAAAATCTCTTATGGCACTTGTTAAACCTGATTTTAGTAAAACATTTGGTGTCATTTGATGAGAAATTACCCGCACCTCTTTACAACTTTCATCTACCAAACTGAGGGTTTTACCATACATTTTTTTACCATGTTCATCCTTAAATTCAAAATGATCTGCTAATGCGGATAAATTTAATTTTACTGCCGAGAACATCTGACCAAGCCCATCATGCAATTCATTAGCAATACGTTTACGTTCATTCTCTTCAGCATTTAAAACTGCTTTTGCGGCTAAATCTTGTTGTACAATAACTGCATTTTGCAACCGAGCATTCTGCTTTAATTTATATCGATTGGAAACTAAATAACCAATAATAATACAGAATAAGAAAGCAAGACAAATCGCAAAAATAATTCCATCACGTTGTGTTAATTTTAGTTTTTGAATTGCGCTTTCTTTATTTAAAAGATCAATTTTCTGCTCTTTTTTTTCAGTATCATATTGTGTTTGTAATTCGTTTATCTGATTACTTTTAGTCACATTAAATATCGAATCTTTGACAGATACGTATTTTTTGTGTGCTTGATATGCTTGATCGAAATCCTTTTTTTGCTCGTAAATTTCTGAAAGCAATAAATACCCTTGCTGCAACATATCAGGATAATTTATTTCCTTACAAAATGAAATGGCTTGTTTAGCATAACTTATTGCCTGTTTAAAATCTTTTTTATCTCTATTGATCTCTGTCAATTCAATTAGGCAAACAGCGATACCATAATTATCCTTTAATTCCCTTCGAAGTGATAAGCTTTTTTGCAAGTATTCATTGGCAGACTCATATTTTTTCATGAGTCCAAACACATAACCAATGTATTCTAAAGTGTAAGATTCTCCCAGTTTTTCCTTAGCTTTTTGATAATAAAATAATGACTTTTGGTATTGCTTTAATGCATTTGAATAATTTCCTTCTTCCTCATAAACCAATCCGATGTTATTGTGGGAGTTCGCTATTTGAGCATTATTATTAATGACAATTGCCTCATTCATAGCTCTCGTATAATAAAACAATGCTTTTTCTAGATCTTTGTTTTTCTTAAATAAAGTACCTATCTCATTACAAACTGCAGCTATCTGCTCATGTAAATTGTTTTTTTCGGCGATAACTAAAGCATGTAAATAGATTTCTAAAGCTTTATCATGCTTTCCTTTAAAATAAGCAATATTCCCTTCAATTAATCCAGCAGCAACAATAGAATTGTTGTCCTTTGTTTTTAGTGCGTTATTTTTTACTTGTACTAAAAGTGATAAAGCTAACTCTGGTTGAGCCCTGAAGATACTCTGAGCTGAATCTAATAATTTATTTTGTTGGGCTATTACAGGTAATGATAAAACCAGCACTCCTATTACGGCTGTAATGGAAATGGAAATCTTTGTAAATAAATTTCGTTTTTCAGAAGACACAAAACAAAGTTCGATTAATTAGCTAATAATCAAATACCCTATTCTACTGATTTTAAAGAATTTCTTATTTTTTGATATTTTGCTTCTCAGCAATAGTTGATCTGCTGCTTTTTATCTGCTGTGCAAATTGGGTGATTTTTGCATTTTTGGCAAGTAACTCCGCTCTGTTTACATCCTTAATAGCTAAACTATATTCTTTCTTTTTAATCTTCACCAAGGCAATACCCAATACTGAATCGATATAAGAAATATTGTTTTTAAGTTGTTGCGCTAACATTCCTTGTTGGGTATAGAACCATAAAGATTGAGTTAATTTATTAGCTGCAAAATAAATTTTACCAAGTTGATTATATGACGCCATTTGACCAGATTTGCTGCCAATTCGAGAATAAGTTTTTAGTGCAGCATTTAATACAACTTGCTCTGCTTCAGTATAATGTGAAAGCAATAAGTGTACATTACTCATTCTTAATAGAGAGGCTCCATAACGACTAAATTTTTTGTCATTATTGTATTCAAATGCAGCTTTTCCAAATAAAATTAGCGCTTCATTTAAATCACCACGACGCTCGTTACGATCTGCATCTTCAAAAAATTCATCAGCACTAGTTTCCTCCACATTCGATACCGAAATATTAATTGCAGATATCGGTTGAGGAATATCCTGAGGCCCTGAATTAACATTTTGAGCATTTGATATAGAAACCAAAAACAAGCAAACAAGCGTTAAGCAGATTTTATTCATCCGATAAAGATATATAAAATTTAGTTAAACGCCTGTAAACTACCATCAAAAGATGCCCAAACCATATATGGATGTGAATAGCAATGATAAATTTCGCCTTTAGCAGATATTCCGACTACCCCTGCAAATCCATCAAATGGTTTTAATTCTTCAAAAGATTTATCGCAAGCAGCTTTTAATGTGAAACCATCAGTTACGCGAGTTACAATTTTGGCAGCTAATGCACCACTTACAATATCTTCACCTACTCCAGTACAAGAAATCCCAGCAAAATCTGTAGCAAAATTTCCAGCGACTGTAGCAGAATCGCTTACACGACAAGGAATTTCAAAACCTTTTCCACCAGTTGATGTCGCCGCAGCTAAATTTCCCTCTGCATCTAAAGCCACGCAACCAACAGTTCCTTTTCTTTCTTGTTGATTTAATTTTGCTTCATACTCTGATTGTCTTTGAGCAGTTATAGGATTAAAATACTCGAATCCGTTATTTCTTGCGAAAGCTAGAGCCCCTTCACCGCTTAAAACACGGTCATCATAATTGAGCAATTTTTGCGCAACTGCAATGGGATTTTTAACGTCTTCTAAATTAATAACACCACTAAATTTTTGTGTTTTGCCATCCATTAAGGATGCACTTAACCTAACCTTGCCATCACTTTGGATTTGAGAACCTATCCCAGCGTTAAATAGTTCATTATTTTCTAACAGACTTGTGGCATATACAACGGTTTCTAATGCTGTATGGGAGGTTAAAAAACGATAGGCCTTTTCTACAATTTCGGCTAAAGCATCTTGCTTCGCTTTTTTTGTTTCTTGATTGGTAGCAGATTCGCTAAAAAAACCACCATGTATAATAACTTTCATTTAGTACAAACTTTTTAACTAAAATTATTCTGTTGGAACAACTTTAGGATGCTGAATAACTAATTGGTGACTTTTTAAATCGTAAACATCACCATCACACATTACATGCACAATCATATTTTTTATAGATACAGGCTGTCCCATTTCTACATCCGTTAAATTGGTATCTGCCATATAGCGACCATCAACCAAAATAACCATACCAGAACCAATAGCTTCCATTGTATTTTCATGAATATATAGGCCTGTATCTTCTCCCAAGCCAATTCCTAAAATACCAGGGTTACTTGCGGCAGCATATAATAAACGACCAATTCTACCTCTTTGTACAAAATGAGTGTCCACAATAACATCATCAATAAAGCCTAATCCACCTGTTATTTTAACTTCTCCTTTTAGTAAGGCATCTTTACTACTTCCTTGATAAATCATGTTTTTAGAACTAGCCGCAGCTCCTGCAGATGTACCAGCAATCACAATTTCTGTATTTTGATATTTATCTAGCAAAATGCGATGAATTTCTGTTCCACCAAAAATAGAGGATAACCGCAACTGATCGCCGCCAGTAAAAATGATGACATCCGCATTTTTAACACGTTCTGCATACTCAGGTCTATTTGCTTCTTCTCTACTTCCAATGTTTAGTACACCAACATCATGAACATCTAATTGAGCAAAAGCTTTAATGTATTCTTCACCAACACGTTCTGGAATTAGAGAGGCGGTAGTCATAATCTCAAACCTAGAATCGTTTCCTTTAATAGATTCGGTAGTTATCCTTTTTAAAATTCCACGCTCAAAAAAGTTCATGTTTTGCGGCAATCCGAACTGTGTTTCGGCAAAACTTCCTGTATTTATTGCACCGCCAATTATAATTAATTTCCCTTTTGGAGCCATCTTATCGTTTTAGGTTTTCGCTAAAATTCAAATATATACCATTAGGCTAATAATTAACATTATTTTTATCAATATTATGCTTTTAATTAACATTTAAAATGGCTTCTATATATTTTATTAGCCTAGCAAAACGATTACAAACTTTTAATGTTAGATTAACGTTTAATCTGAGAAAATTTTTATACTTTAATTTTTTCTTTGAAATTATACGCTCAATTCAGCATAACGCTCCTTACTACCATTTTAAATAAACAACAATGAAAATACTAGGCATACAGGTGCTAAGAGGACCAAATATTTGGTCTATTAACAGAAAAAAATTAATCCAAATGCGTTTGGATTTGGAGGAATTAGAACAACGCCCAACCAATACAATAGCTGGTTTTAGAGAAAGAATAGAAAAATTAATTCCCACATTGCAATCGCATCGTTGTTCTAAAGCAGCGCCTGGAGGCTTTTTATTACGCGTAGAAGAAGGCACTTGGATGGGGCATGTAATAGAGCACATTGCATTAGAAATACAAACTTTGGCTGGCATGGATACTGGTTTTGGTAGAACTCGTCAGACAAAAACTGAAGGTATTTATAATGTTGTTTTTAGTTATTTAGAAGAAAAAGCTGGTGTTTATGCGGCAGAATCTGCCGTTCGCATAGCCGAAGCTCTAATAAATGATAAAGAATATGATTTAGAGCACGATATTCAGAGGATGAGGGAGCTAAGAGAATCAGAACGTTTAGGTCCAAGTACAGGATCAATTGTGGATGAGGCAATTTCTAGAGATATTCCGTGGATTAGGCTAAATAAAAGCTCATTGGTGCAATTGGGTTACGGTAAAAATCAAGTTCGTTTTAGAGCAACCATGACCGAAAGAACCAGTAGTATTGCGGTCGATATTGCTGGAAATAAAGATGAAACTAAACGTTTATTAAGTGATGCTGCAATTCCTGTTGCAAAAGGTGTTACAGCTTCAACGTTAGAAGATGTTTATGATGCTATAAAAAGAGTTGGCTTCCCTTTGGTTTTCAAACCTCTAGATGGAAATCATGGTAAAGGCGCAACTATCAATGTAAAAAATGAGGAAGAAGCAATTGCCGCTTTTAATTACGCTAAAGAATACTCACGAAGAATTATTGTAGAAAGTTTCATTACCGGGCATGACTTTAGAGTTCTAGTGATAGATCATAAAATGGTGGCTGCTGCTTTACGTGTTCCTGCACATGTAAAAGGCGATGGAAAACTCACTATTCAGCAATTAATTGATAAAGAAAATGAAGATCCACGTCGTGGTTATGGACATGAAAATGTGTTGACTGAAATAACGGTAGATCGTGACACATTAGATCTTTTAGAAAAGAAATCATATACATTAGAAAGTGTTGCTCCGAAAGGAGAAATTGTGTACTTAAAATCTACAGCTAATTTAAGTACAGGTGGAACTTCGATTGATGTAACAGACCAGGTACATCCGCAAAATGTTTTTAATTGCGAGCGTATTTCAAGAATAGTTGGTTTAGATATTTGTGGCATCGACATTATGGCGAAGAATTTAACTGAGCCTTTAACTGAAAACGGTGGTGTTGTTTTAGAAGTAAATGCAGCTCCAGGATTTAGAATGCACTTAGCCCCAAGCGAAGGCTTACCTCGTAATGTTGCAGCCCCAGTTATCGATATGTTATACCCTCCAGGCAAATCTGCTCGTATTCCAATTATTGCCGTAACGGGAACCAATGGAAAAACTACAACTACTCGTTTAATTGCACATATTGTGAAAAACAATGGAAGTAGGGTTGGTTTTACAACTTCTGACGGGATTTATGTGCAAAATACTTTATTAATGAAGGGCGATACTACTGGTCCCTTTAGTGCAGAGTTCATCTTAAAGGATCCTACAGTAGAGGTTGCGGTGTTAGAAACTGCAAGAGGGGGAATATTACGTGCTGGATTAGGTTTTAATAAATGCGATATTGGCGTAGTGACTAATATTCAGGAAGATCATTTAGGTATTTCTGATATCAATACTTTGGATGATTTAACTCGTGTAAAATCGGTAATTATTGGTGCTGTAAAAAGAAGTGGATGGGCAGTTTTAAATGCTGATAATACCTATTGTTTAAAAATTGCTCAAAGTGCAGATTGTAATGTAGCTTATTTTAGTATGGATGAAAAAAATCCAGTTATAAAAGAACATTGTAAAAAAGGTGGCATTGCAGCGATTTACGAAAATGGTTATGTAACTATTAAAAAAGGAGATTGGAAAATTCGTGTTGAAAAAGCGACGCATATTCCCTTAACATTTAATGCTTCTGTTGATTTTATGATACAGAACGTTTTAGCTGCTACCCTTACTACTTTCTTATGGGGTTATAAAACTGAAGACATTAGAACATCTTTAGAAACCTTTATTCCTTCGGCAGCTCACACTCCAGGTAGAATGAATATTTTTAAGTTCAAAGACTTTAAAGTGCTGGTAGATTTTGCACATAACCCCGATGGATTTAATGGCATTAAAGATTATTTACAAACTGTTGAAGCGACAGAACATGTGGGTGTAATATCTGGAACTGGGGACAGAAGAGATGAAGATATTATTGAAACTGCTCGTATTGCAGCTAAAATGTTCGATAGAGTTGTGATTTGCCAAGAGAAATATCTAAGAGGACGCAAACAACAAGAATTAATTGATCTCCTATTAGTTGGATTAAAAGAAATTAAACCGAATATGCCAATTGAAATTAATAATAATGGAGAGGATTGCATGAAAAATTTAATTGCTAATGCTAAATCTGGTTCATTTATTACCATTTTAAGTGATACAATTGATGATGCTATCCATAAAGCAACTTATTACTTAGATAAAGAATTGGATAAAAAATAATCAAAGCATTACCATAAAAAAATCCTCCTAACTTCCGTCAGGAGGATTTTTGTTTAACCGAGAGTTTATTTACGATTGGGAGTCTCTCAGCATCTTAATTTCATCATGTGAAGCTCTTAATTCAGCTTTTTGTTCTGTGATCATGGTTCTAATATTTGCTGATAAACCATCGGTTTCTAATGCCATTTTATATGCTTTTTGAGCAGCATCTTCACCAAATTCGCAATTATTTAAAACTGTTTTACGATCATGGCCTGTAAACATTGCTTTAACATCCATCCATGCTCTATATATTTTACCAGAGTTTGTAGTTCCTTCTTCAACATCTTCGCCTAAGGCCTGCACTTCTGTTGCTAAAGCCATTTTATGCTTATGGCTTTCTCCTATCATTTTCACAAAAAGCGTTTTCAAATCAGAATCTGCAGGAGTTAATTCTTCAATTGCTCTTTCATAGCCATTAACTCTATCGTTATTAATTAAGATGAGATCGTTTAATACTTCTGCGTTTGCTGTTCTAGTTTCCATATTATTATTGTTTTGATGTATTTTAAGAACAGCGATAAAAATGAAAAGTTTAAAATACCTTAGCGCATTTAGGAATACAACAACCTTTGATATATTTGAAGTGTAAACATATTGCCATGTATCCAAATTTTATACAACATCTAAAAAACCACATTTCGTTAACAGAGGATGATATTAAGGTCTTATCAACTTATGTCAAAATAAAATCGATAAAGAAAAAGGAGTTCTTGTTAAAAGAGGGGCAGATTTGTAAAGGCAATTATTTTGTAGAAACCGGTCTTTTACGCATGTTTTACATTAATGAAAAAGGAACTGAACAAATTACTCAATTCGCTTTAGAAAATTGGTGGCTGTCAGATTATATGAGTTTAATGATGCAGGCTCCTTCAAAATTCTATCTTCAAACGGTCGAAGATTCTGAAATTGCAGTAATTGAACACCAAGAACAGGAAGAATTATTTAAAAAACTACCACAACTTGAACGATATTTTAGAATCATGATGCAAAGAGCATACGCTGCCTCACAAATGAGAGTTAAATATTTTCATGATTTTTCGAAAGAAGAAAATTATAGGCAATTCGTTTCTTTATTTCCCAAATTTATTCAGCGTATTCCACAATACATGTTAGCTTCTTATTTAGGAATTACCCCCGAATATTTAAGTGAATTACGCAAAAAGCATCCTTAAATTATTTCTTAAACCAGCTTAAGTTTTTTAAAAGTGCTTCAATTTATCTTTGATGTATCAAATTAAAAGATATAGAAATGGAAAATAGAATAAACATTGGAATTTTAGAACCAGAGGCATACAAAGCTTTTATGGCAGTTGAAAACTATTTAGGGACAACTAAAATTAGTAAAACACATAAAGAATTAATTAAAATTAGAGCTTCTCAAATTAACGGTTGTGCTTTTTGCATCAATATGCACACTAAAGATGCAAGAAAACATGGTGAAACCGAGCAACGTATTTATTTATTAAACGCTTGGAGAGAAGTGCATGATTTATACACAGAAGAAGAAAGAGCAATTCTGGCATTAACAGAGGAAATGACTTTAATTGCTAATGGTGGAGTAAAAGATGAAACATATAATGTCGCTAAAGCTTTTTTTGACGAAAATCAATTAGCCCAAATTATGGTAGCTATTATGGCCATAAATGCATGGAATAGAATGGCAATTGCAACGCATATGCAACCTGCCTAATATTCTGACATTTAAATTTTTGATAAAGGCAAGTATCCTAAAAAGATTTCATCTTCTGGCATTTCTCCAGCTGGTGTAAACTTTAAAGCATATTTGCTTTTTGTGTCTTCAGTTAAAATATCCTTAATTTCAAAAACATCATCAACATCAACACCGAATTTATCATCTATATGAGAAGTAGCGCCCTTATAACCCATGTGTTTATAAAAACTGGTTTTTTTTGCTTCTTTAATTGCTAAAGCTTTTTGATCGGAAACCACTAGTATTTTATAGTGTAATTCGTCAAATTCATCTTTCTTATAACCACCTAAATTTAAAAAAAATAAGCTGTTTAAATCAGTTTTAAGTTCTTCGCTTTTATTAACAACAGTAACTTGATGCGTCCCAACTTTTTTTACAATTCGTAAAGCATCTATATGAATTTTACCTTTTGCCTCGGGCCAAAAAGCATTCATTTCTGGTATTAATTCTTTTAGGGAAGTTCCTATTCCAAAAAATATATCATGTTGTTCGGTATGTCTTCCTTCTGGTCGACAACCCAATAAAATCATAAATAATTGTGGTGCTTGCATAAGTTTTAGCTAGTTTATTTTAGTTCCTCGATTAATTCCATGCATCTTTTTTCTATCAATGCACAAACAGATTCAAACAGCGAACTGTCTTGATAAGGATCGGTAACATCTGCTTCATCTGCTAAAAACAACTTTACTTTCTTTTTCTGCTCTTCAGTTTCAGCTAAATTTAAAACATCCCTCAAATTGTATTTATCCATCACCAAAATATGATCAAACTGATCAAATAAATCGACTGTAAAATGTCTTCCTCTTTGAGCTGAAATGTCATAACCGAAAGTTTTAGCAATAAGAATGCTTCTTCTATCTGGTGCTTTTCCAACGTGCCAGTTTCCTGTACCCGCAGATGCAATTTCCCAATCTAAGTGTTGTTCATTAACCAAATGGCGCATAATCCCTTCGGCCATTGGCGAACGACAAATATTACCCAAACAAACCATTAAAATTTTCACTCTATTTTGATTTTACTGCAACGTATATGCTTGTTAGCGAATAAGTTGCTCCATTATTTGGAAAAGTAGAGGTAGCAACTAAAGTGTTTTCTTTTAGTGTTAAAGGTGCGCCGGGACCATTTCCATAATCTAAGGTAATTTGGTCACCTTCTTTTTTCCATTTTTGCGCATTTGAATTTGCTACCATGTCACAAAGCGATCCGTTCGATCCAACTGAAAATACACCGTTATCATGAAATGAAATGGTAAAATTTTTAGAGCAACCATCCGGATTTTGCAAACTCAAATAATTTGTAGATGTTTTTCCATCAATAGTTATTGCTGGTTTTACAACTTGCGTTTTCAATACCCAATTATACTTAGTAATATCTTCTACTTTTTCTTTTTTACAAGAAAATAATGCGCAAATACACACGAATAAAATCAGCCTTTTCATGATAAATAATTTAATGATTATTTATAAATATCGTTTAAAACTTTCGCTAAACGAACACCACCTTTAAGCAATTGCTCATTTACAGTATCAATCCAATCAAAATTATATTTATAACTTAATTTATCATCATTTTTAATGCCAGTAGCGTAAATTTTATTGCAAATTTGATATGATTCAAAAACACAATCTTTTAAGCTCGTTTGCTGCCAATTAATTACTTGTTGTTTTGTTGGGTGATTAATTGCCTTAGTATATTCTGTAAAGCTTAATTGCTGAAAACCTACCAATCCTTCATCCCAAACTCTATGTAAATTAGATTTCTCACCAAACCAATTCAACAAAATTTTATTTCCACCCAAATCATCTTTTCTAGCTGTATGCATAGGTTGATGTAAATCTCCCACTAAATGAATAACCATTCGTAAAGCTAATTTCTTTTGATCTGCAGTACTTTTTGTGTTTTTTAACACCGCAATCATTTCATTAAGTTTATTATAAATATTAGCCGAAGGCTGATTATCCAAAAACTTATAAACGTCACTTTTCGATAAATCTGCTGGTAAATTTACATAATGCCAATTGCTCAAATAATTATAGGTAGAGTCAGATTTTATAAAATCTGCCCAATTAGCTGCCATTGCCAAGCTTTCTGCACCTAAAATTTGTTTGATTGCCAAACGAGTTTTTGCTTGTAAATATTGATCGGCAACTTCACCTACAATTCTATGCCCTAAAACACCCCATGCCCCTGCAGTAAATGGCACATACAATAAGGCAACTACGATAACGATTTTCTTAAAAACTGATATTCTTTTCATTTTATAATTCTTTAGGTACACAGGTTATTTTTTCTTTTAGAACAAGTGTACATTCTCTTTGGTCATTTAAATTTTCCAGTATTAAGCTAGTTGGACTTGATGATTTAATTTTGAAATTGCTTATATATTGGCCATTTCGATAACATCCTGAAGCTTTTTGTTTATAATTTGCTTTGGTAAAAGTGCCTGTTAACAATAATGTATCTCCTTTAACAATATATGTCCCTTTAGCATATTCTTTCCAAACTCCTTTATTAAAACAAGAATCTTCATAGTAATTTACTTTAGAATGGGTTGTTAAATCTACATAAAATGAGTCGCAACTTATTTTAAACCGATGCTGTGTGTAGTTTAATAACTTAACCGAATTAGCAATGCTATCTTGGTTCCAAATTCCTTGTAAAAAAACCTCTCCCTTACCTTGTACATCAGGTAATCTAGTACATGATGCATAAGTAAAAATCAAAAAAGTAAAAAGTAAAAAGTAGAGGGGCTTCTTAAAAATCATTTATTTATTTCTGAATTAGTCTTTATACTTTCACTTACTTATTTAAGGCTTCCAACCATATCTTCTGGTTTTACCCATTCGGTAAACTGTTCGCTAGTTAACAAACCTAATTCAACCGCAGCTTCACGTAAAGTCTTATTTTCTTTATGTGCTTTCTTGGCGATTTTAGCTGCATTTTCATATCCAATGTGTGGATTTAAAGCAGTAACCAACATCAAAGAATTTTCCATGTGTTGCTGAATTACTGGTCTATTTGGTTCAATACCCATTGCACATTTATCATTAAATGAAACACAAGCATCTCCAATTAATCTACCACTTTGTAATACATTCGCCGCAATAACCGGTTTAAAAACATTCAACTCGAAATGGCCATTGCTTCCGCCAATACCAACAGTTACATCATTACCCATAACCTGCGCACAAACCATTGTTAATGCTTCTGGTTGTGTTGGATTTACTTTCCCAGGCATAATAGAAGACCCTGGTTCGTTATCAGGAATAATAATTTCTCCAATTCCACAACGTGGCCCCGAACTCAATATCCTAATATCGTTAGCTATTTTCATTAAAGAAACTGCAACGCGTTTATAAGCACCAGATAATTCTACCATTGCATCATGCGCAGCTAAAGCTTCGAATTTATTTGGGGCAGTTACAAAAGTTAAACCTGTTAATTCAGCAATTTTTTTAGCAACTAAAACATCATAACCATTTGGCGTATTTAAGCCTGTACCAACTGCTGTACCACCTAAAGCCAACTCGCTAATCATGACTAAAGCATTTTTTATTGCTCTAATACCATTATCTATTTGTTGCACATAACCAGAAAATTCCTGACCTAAAGTTAAAGGGGTAGCATCCATGAAGTGCGTACGACCTGTTTTCACGATATCGTTCCATCCAGATGCTTTAGCAACAAGTGTATTTCTCAATTTTTCCAATCCTGGAATAGTAATTTCTACAGCTTGTTTGTAAGCAGCAATATGCATCGCAGTTGGATAGGTATCATTAGAAGACTGCGATTTATTCACATCATCATTTGGGTGAAGCACTTTTTTATCGTCTGCCAAACTTCCACCATTTAAAACGTGCGCACGATTAGCGATAACCTCGTTAGCGTTCATGTTACTTTGCGTACCAGAACCTGTTTGCCAAATTACCAATGGGAATTCTGCATCCAACTTGCCTGCGATAACTTCGTCGCAAGCATTTGCAATTAGGTTTGCTTTTTCGCTTGACAACACACCTAATTCTGTATTTGCTAAAGCTGCTGCTTTTTTCAAATAACCAAAAGCATGTATAATTTCCTTCGGCATACTTGCCTCTGGACCTATTTTAAAATTATTACGTGAACGCTCTGTTTGTGCGCCCCAATATTTATCAGCAGGTACTTGTACCTCGCCCATGGTATCGTGTTCTATTCTGAAACTCATGATGTTACTTTTTTTGACAAATTTAAAGATTTTGAGCCGTTTTGCAGTAACATATTTAATAGGATTGAAAATTAGAATCATTATCAACTTAAAGAAAAATTTAAATACAATGTTTAAAACTCTTTTGCGTTTAAAAAGACAATAATTCTTATTTTTCGCCTTTTAAACCTGTTATCCCTATACATGAAGTTTCGTTTACTCATTGCAGCTTTTGCAATCGCTATAATATCCCTTTCATCTTGCACATCTAAAGAAGAAAAAGCTAAAAAGGCAGAGGCCGATAAAAAAGTAAGAACCAAAGAAGATGATAAAGCCGATAGTTTGTTAATCACCTATGATCCAACCAAAGGGGATCAATGGATTGCGGATTTTGCTCAAAATCTTCATAAAAAATCTGGATTTAATGGCAATATGTTGGTGGCCAGAAAAGGTAAAATCTTATACGAAAAGGCAATCGGCTGGGCAGATTATTTACATCGCGATAGCTTAAAAATAAATTCAGAATTTGAATTAGCTTCTATTACTAAAACTTTCACTGGAGTAGCTATTATGCAATTAGTGGAAGCTGGAAAGCTAAAGTTAACAGATGATGTAAAAAAATTCTATCCAAATTTTCCATATAATGGCATAACCATTAAATTACTTTTATCCCACAGAAGTGGGATGATGAACTATGTTTATTTTATCGATGACATTTGGCGCAAAGAAAAACGTAATCAAAAGAAAGGGGTATCAAACCAAGAGGTGATGGATATCATTGCCGAACGAAAACCAAATCCATATACTAAACCCGACAATAGATTTCATTATAACAACTCAAATTTTATGGTTTTGGGGGCTATTATAGAAAAAGTGACTGGTAAATCTTATGCAGATTACATGATGGAACATGTTTTTAAACCTGCTGGTCTGAAACATACACATGTATATTCGACAACGGTCTACCCAAAAATTCCTGTAGATGTTGTTGGTCATGATCGTAATAATTTTAGATATTCTGTAGCACAAAACTTTTTAGATGGGCCAGTTGGTGATAAAGGAATTTATAGCACAATCCATGATTTACTTTTATATGATAAGTATTTAAAAAACGGAAGATTATTATCTCAGAAAAGCTTGGATTCTGCTTATACTGGCCACAACAAACCCGTAAACGGGCATTTCAATTATGGCTATGGTTGGAGAATGTTTGATGGTGAGGGAATGGACAAAGTAGTTTATCACACTGGCTGGTGGCATGGTTTCCGCCATATTTATGTTCGTGACTTGGATAAAGATATCGTAGTTATTTTCTTAGGAAATTTAACCAACGGCAGCTTAATGCATTTAGATGATTTATTTAAATATTTAGAAATGCCAATTATCCGTAAGGGAGCTTACACAGGAAGTGGTTCTTTACCTGGTACAGACGAAGATTAATTAAGAGATTTTATCAAAAGCAATTGCTCTTGTTCTTTTGTTAAGATAATTTTTAAGAAGTATATTTTCCGGCAATTCAAGCATTGCATCTTTTTCAAAAAGTTCAATTACTGTATTTCGAGCTTCTTGTAAAATGATTTGATCTTTTGCCAAATTTGCCATTTTAAGTTCTAACACCCCACTTTGTTGTGTACCTGTAATATCTCCTGGTCCACGGAGTTGTAAATCTATTTCCGATATTTCAAACCCATTATTGGTTTTAACCATAGTCTCTATCCGCAATTTGGAGTTCGGTCCCAATTTATTACCCGTCATTAAAATACAAAAAGATTGTTCGGCACCACGACCTACTCTACCTCTTAACTGATGTAATTGCGAAAGACCAAATCGCTCTGCATTTTCGATAATCATTACCGATGCATTGGGTACATTTACCCCAACTTCTATTACAGTTGTTGCCACCATAATTTGACTCTTGCCCTCAATAAACCTTTGCATTTCATACTGCTTATCTGCATTTGGCATTTGTCCATGCACAATACTAATTTGATAATCTGGCAAAGGAAATTGATAACGCATTTGTTCTACACCAGCTTCCAAATGCAATAAGTCTAATTTTTCGCTTTCCCGTATCAACGGATAAACAATATAAACCTGTCTACCTTTGGCAATTTCCTGTTTCATAAAGCCAAACATCCGCATTCGTTGACCTTCAAATAAATGTATCGTTTCAATAGGTTTTCTTCCTACTGGCAATTCATCAATTACAGAAACGTCTAAATCACCATATAAAGTCATGGCAAGTGTACGAGGAATTGGTGTAGCTGTCATGACTAAAATATGTGGTGGAACAACATTTTTGCGCCATAACTTAGCCCTTTGTTCTACACCGAAACGATGTTGTTCATCAATTACAACCAAGCCCAAGTTTTTGAACTGAACTTTATCTTCAATCAGCGCATGTGTACCTACTAAAATATTTATTTCGCCAGCCTCTAATTGTTGGTGCAAAACAGTTCGTTGTTTTTTAGTGGTGTTTCCTGTTAAAATAGCAACGGTTATTAATTCACCCTTTAATAAGTCTACTAAGGATTGATAATGTTGTCGAGCTAAAATTTCAGTTGGCGCCATCATACATGCCTGATAACCATTATCATTTGCCAATAGCATACTCATTAAAGCTACTACAGTTTTCCCGCTACCTACATCTCCCTGAATTAACCTGTTCATTTGAATACCCTTTTGGGTATCTAATCTTATTTCTTTAATTACCCGCTTCTGTGCGTTTGTTAGATCAAAAGGAAGCATAGTGTTGTAAAATGTATTTACCTTCTCTCCAACAACATTAAATAACGCCCCTTTAAATTTTAAACTTCGTAGTTGTTTGTTATGCAGGAGTTGCAACTGAATAAAGAATAGTTCTTCAAATTTTAAGCGCCTTTCGGCATGTTGCAACATCGATGTATTCGCAGGAAAATGAATATGAATCAAAGCTTCTTTCTTACTAATTAATTTATATTTCTTCAAAATATAAGCAGGCAAGTTTTCTCTAACTTCGTTGATGTGTAATTCAATAATATGATGAATTAACTTCTGAATGCCTTTACTATCTAAGAAGCTTTTTTTAAGCTTCTCTGTAGAATTATAAATTGGTTGTAAGGTTAAATTACTTGTAATTCCAGTTTGTCTGGGATAAGTTTCTAAATCTGGATGAGAAATACTGAAGCTATTATTAAACAAGGTTGGTTTACCAAAGGCGATGTAAATACTTCCACGCATCACATGGTCTTCTACCCATTTTAAACTCTGAAACCAAACCAGATCCATTGTTCCAGTATCATCTGTAAACTTAGCAACAATCCTTTTTTTATGTTTTTCACCTATGGTTTCTTTACTTATAATTCTGCCAATTACTTGTACCAACGGCATTTCAGGATGTAATTCATTTATTTTATAAAACCGGGTCCTGTCGATGTACCTAAAAGGATAATGATTTAAAAGTTGCTCATACGTAAATATGCCTAACTCTTTTTGGAGTAGTTCGGCACGTTTAGGACCAACGCCCTTTAAGTAAACTAAAGGTGTATCTAAATTTGAGGCAAACAAAGCAGACTTATTTTCTCTTAAAAGTAAAAATATCTTTTATCAAGTTCCAATTAAAAAGAAAAACAGCGAACAATAATAGTAAATAGGCAAAAAGTTGATGCATACTTATTTTTTCGTCAAAATATAAAACTGCAACGGCAAACGCGATAATTGGATTTACATAAATTATAATCCCTAAGGTTGATGAAGGAATTCCTATTAAAGCATACAAACTTAAAAAGAGCGGAATAACTGTAAATACAACTGCTATGATAACAATGTGACTCCAAAACCATATTTCTGTTGGGAAACCCTCATGGTGATAGATATAAAAAGGTAACATTAATAAAACCGCTACTGTTATTTGCAAGGCAAGTACATTCAATTTATCCAAATGCTTCATTTTACGCTGAATGATAAGATAAAAGGCATACAATGCCGCAATACCAACCGACCAAAGTACATCAATAAAGGAACCCGTTGCCAACATTATAATACTTAGCAATGCAATACCGAGTGATATTAATTTTAGATTGGAAAGCTCTTCCTTTAAAATTAAGAAACCACCAAACGCAGTTATTAGTGGGCAAACCATATAGGCAAATGCAGCAGATTTGAGATTGACATGATTTACAGCATAAATAAACGTATACCAATTTAAAGTAAGCAAAACAGTAGCTCCAATAATCTGAGCAACAATTATTTGCTTTTCTTTGGGCAATGCATTTTTAAAATATTGAATATCTTTAATTAAAATTTTTCGCCGGAATAAAAGTATAGCTATCCAAATAACGATTAAGGAAGTAAATATGCGGTAATACAATATTTCCTCCGAAGGATATGCTTTGAGATTTCTTAAAGGAATGGAGAAAAATCCCCAAATGGCTACGGATAAAAAAGCAGCAAGTAGATAACGTGATTTTGATTTCAACAAAGCTTATGCTTTAAATGCTGTCACGGATATTTCTACGTTAACACCTTTAGGTAAACCTTTAACTGCAACTGTTTCTCGAGCTGGATAATGAGATTGAAAATAAGATCCATAGACTTCATTAACTTCCACAAACAAATTCATATCAGATAAAAATATGGTAGTTTTTACAACATGATCAAATTCATATTCAGCTTCTAATAACACCGCTTTAATATTGCGCATTACTTGATGAGTTTCTTCAGCAATTGATGTAAGATTAATCTCACCATTTTCTGGATTAATGGCTACTTGACCTGATAGAAATAAAAATCCGTTAGCTAATACAGCTTGGCTATATGGGCCAATTGGGGCAGGTGCATTATTGGTATTAATAATTTTTTTCATTATTTCTTTAATATAAACCATTGTATCAATTTCCAGATTATTCCACCAGCAAATAGAAGTATAGCTAATGCATTGATAATATGCATAATTCTAATATTAATATTAGTTGGGCGTTGTGAATCTTTCTTTCTAAAGAAGTACATATACAAATGTAGGCATAAAAAAAAAGAGCTCCGAAATTTCGGAGCTCTTTTTATATCGAATTAAGAAAGATTAGTTTCTTGAAGTCTCAACACGACGATTTTGGATACGACCTTCTTCAGTATCGTTAGAAGCAACTGGATTAGCTTCACCAAAACCTTTAGTAGTTACTTGTGATGCATTAACACCAGAGTTTACTAAGTAAGTTTTAACAGAATTAGCTCTGTCTTTAGATAATTTCATATTGTATGCAGTAGTACCTTCGCTTGAAGCATAACCTTTAGCAGTTATTTTACCACCGTTTTCACGCAATACTGAAGATAATTTATCTAAAGTAGGATAAGATTCAGTTTTTAATACAGAACTGTTAAATTCGAATTGAATAGTTTCCCAACCAGTTACGTTTGAAGTTTCAACTGGAGTTGTTTGTGGAGCGGCTACTGGAAGTGGACAACCTGAACCGTCAACTTTAGTTCCAGCTGGAGTTCCAGCACATTTGTCAAATTGATCAGCAACACCGTCACCATCTGAATCTTTTTTCAAATCTTCAACTGATTTTTCTACGTTAGAAACACGGTTTTTCAATGCTTCAACTTCTTGACGTAATGTAGGATCTTTTAACTCATCATACATCATAGCTACTGGGTTAACCCAATCCAAGTTAGGTTTAGCTTTCGAACCTAAAGAGAATTCTAAACCAGCAGAAGTGTAAGAATATTTATCTTTTGAAGTACCACCAGCATAAACTCTATCAACGTTATCACCATCAACAAAATTCATTGTATAAGCTAAGTTGAAAGATACACGGTCAGATACTTTAAATTTAATACCAGCTCCTACAGGAATGTAAGCTTCTCTGATATAATCATTATCATGATCTTCACCATATTGACCTTTAGTATCAACAACTGTACCGTTAGCTAAAGTCAATTTAGGGTTATAAGCCATTAAACCATAACCAGCTGTTACGAAGAAGTTAACTGAGTTTTCACGACGTAAAAAATCTACAGTTGCAACATTCACAACACCTCTTAAATCAGCTGCGTATTGAATATCAGTTTCGAATTCTTTAGCGCCATTTTTAACACCACCAGTAGCATCTTTATTAGTTCCTGATAATTTACCACGGAAAATGTTACCTTCTAAGCCAAATGCATGACCTAATTGTTTACGTAATGAGATACCATAACCTAAGTTAACATCCCAGTTAGTGAAATCGTTGGTACCACCAGTAACAACAACTGGTGCTAAAACACCACCATTGATACCTAATGACCACGTTCTGTACTGTGCTCTACCACCAAATACTTTGGCAGAAGAAGACATTGCAGGAGCATCCTGAGCGTTAGCAAGAGTTGTTACTCCCATTAAAGCTACTAAAGAAGCTACAACGCCCTTTTTTAAAGTAGAATAATTCATAATTTTCTTTTTTAAGGTTAAACAAATATTAATTGTATAATTTTTTGTAAGACAAAATTAAACAAATTTTTATAATCTCAAAACACTGTACAAACTCCGTTCCAAACTTCTAAAGAACTGATCATTTTATTACATTTGAAAAAATTATCTCAATTAAAGATAGTATAATTATGAAATACAAAGAAATAAGCTCTTCTCTATTTTTAATGAATAGAGAAAATTTTGTAAATCTATTGCCTAACAATGCAATAGCGATATTTCAATCTAATGATGAGTTTCCAAGAAGTGGTGATCAAAACTATCCATTTAAACAAAATCCTGACCTTTTTTACTTATCTGGCATAGATCAAGAACAATCAATTTTATTGCTGTATCCAAACTGTCCTAATCCATTATACAGAGAAGTCCTATTTTTAAGACAGACTAATGATCATATTAAGGTATGGGAAGGGCATAAATATACCAAAGACCAAGCTAGAACAACATCAGGCATTAAAAATATCTATTGGTTAGATGACTTTGATAACATCCTGCATAGTATAATCCATTATGCAGAATATATTTTCCTTAATACAAACGAGAATGATCGTTACGCTCATTCTGTACCTTACCGAGATGTTCGTTTCATTAAAGATTTGCGTGAAAAGTATCCATTACATAAATATGAAAGAGCGGCTCCTTTACTTAGAGATTTAAGAGCAATTAAATCTACAATTGAAGTGGAACTTACCCAAAAGGCATGTGATATTACAAATGATGCCTTTAGAAGAGTGCTAAGATTTGTGAAACCAAATGTAATGGAATATGAGATTGAAGCAGAAATTATTCATGAGTTTATTAAACAAGCAGCTACTGGCCATGCATATAATCCTATAATAGCTTCTGGAAACAATGCGAATATTTTGCATTATACAGATAATAATCAAATGTGCAAAGAAGGTGAGTTAATTTTGATGGATTTTGGAGCAGAATATGCCAACTACAATGCAGATTTGACTAGAACAATACCAGCTAATGGTCGATTTACAGCAAGGCAAAAGGAAGTTTATAATGCTGTATTACACGTAATGAAGGAAGCGAAGAAGCTGATGGTTGATGGAGCAATTTGGAATACTTATCATGAAGAAGTCGGAGAAATCATGACTGAACAACTTATCAAGCTTAAATTAATTTCTTCTGCTGAAGTAAAAAATCAAAGTTCAACCTACCCAGCATACAAAAAGTATTTTATGCATGGAACTTCACATCATTTAGGAATAGATGTACATGATTTTGCGAGCAGATACACTCCTTTTGCTGCAGGAAATATTTTAACTTGCGAACCTGGTATTTATATTCCTGAAGAGGGATTTGGCGTAAGATTAGAAAACGATATTTTAATCACAAAGAATGGGAATTTGGATTTAATGGCGAATATACCTATTGAAGTTGATGAGATTGAAGATCTGATGAATGCTTAATCCAGTTTTCTGCAAATAGATAGACGTTAAACTTTGGCTGTGTTACTGCCTTCTCAACATCGATACGAAGTTGTGTTTTATCAATATCTTTCATTCGATAATGCTGAATAATTCGTAATGCTTTTTCTGCCATTAAGAATTTTTTTCGTTCATTAATTACTCCGATTGGTTTCAAAATCCATTTGCATACAGCACTTATGCCTTCATTTTTATCGGCCACTGTTTTAAAAACCGGAATATTTTGATGTTGCTGAGTCACCAATTTTTTAAGGTTGTTTGCAAAAGTATCAGCACCCTCTCTATCTGCTTTATTTACAACAAAACCTTGAGCAATCTCCATCAATCCAGATTTAATATTCTGGATTTCATCTCCCGATTCGGGAACCAACACCACAACTGTTTTATCTGCTAACCCTGCTATTTCTACTTCAGATTGGCCCACTCCAACCGTTTCGACTAAAATCAAATCAAATTTAGCGGCTTTCAACACATCTACCATTTCTAATGTTTTAAGAGAAATTCCCCCCAAAGCTCCACGCGTAGCAATAGATCTGATAAATACATTTGGATTATTAAACTGTTGAGCCATTCTTATTCTATCGCCCAATAATGACCCAAAGTTGAATGGGGATGTAGGATCTACTGCCAAAATGGCTATTTTCTTTTTCTGCTCAATAAAATAGTTTGTGATCGCATTTACTAAAGTGCTTTTACCAGCTCCAGGAGGGCCCGTTATACCTAAAACAGGCACATCATTTTTAATATGAATTGCTTTTAATAATGTTGAAGCAGGTTCAATATCGTTCTCTACAAAAGTTAATGCTCTTGCTAAAACCCTAAAATCTCCTTTTTCAATTCCTTCCTTAAGTATCTTATGCGAACTCATTATAAAATCTTTACTACAAATAAACAGAATTTTATTAAGGGATGTATCATCCAATATAGCTCAAGTTGATATAGTTTGTTTTTGGTAATATTATATCACCTTAAATGATCGAACCATAAACAAAGAACAAAATATGTAACTTTGTTTGTTTTATACACTTTGAATGAAGACCTATTTTAGATTATTATCTTTTGCTAAACCTATAGAAAAGTTTGCGATACCTTATGTTATTGCGACTATACTTTCAATTATATTCGGAACCCTAAACCTTACGCTCTTAGTTCCGCTTTTCGAAACATTGATGCCAACAGGTGGTGTCAATTCAAGTATAATTACAAATACAGCAACTTCTTCGCTTGATATAACAGGACAATTGAGAGATTTTGTTAATTATTCTAGAAATACAAATGGCATACAATTAACACTTACCTATGTATGTTTGGCCATTGTGGGTTCAGTATTACTATCCAATATTTTCAGGTATCTCTCTCAACGTTATATGGAAGATTTACGTGTGCATACTTTGCTTAATTTACGCAAAACCGTTTTTAACAATGTAATGGATTTGCATGTAGGCTATTTCAATAATGAACGTAAAGGGGATATTATTTCAAAAGTGGCCTCAGATGTTCAAGTAGTGCAATTTACAGTAACCAATACACTTCAGGTTGTTTTTAAAGAACCTTTAACACTCATATTTTATGTGCTTGTTCTACTTTCTATCTCAGTAAAGCTAACTTTATTTTCTTTATTAGTAATTCCTATATCAGCATTTATCATTAGCAAAATTGTTAAAAGAATTAAGCAACAAGCTAAAGAGGCACATGAATCATTTGCTAAAATGATTGGATTCTTAGATGAAGCATTAGGGGGAATTAAAATTATAAAGGCTTTTAACGGCGCCGAAAGAACCAAACAGAAATTTCATAAAGAAAATGTAATATACTCCAACCTAAACCGTAAAATGGTGCGAAGGCAACAACTTGGATCACCTGTTTCCGAGTTCTTAGGTGTTTTAATGGTTGCAATAATTGTTTGGTACGGCGGGAATTTAATCATTAGCCATGAACCTAATGCATTATCCACTAGTCAGTTTATAGCCTATATCGCTCTCTTTTCACAAGTTATGCGTCCAGCCAAAGCACTTACAGATTCATTTAGCGGCATTCACTCTGGAATTGCAGCAGGAGAACGTGTTTTAGATTTGATAGACACAAAGGCAGAATTGGTAAATAAACCAGACGCTGTAGAATTAGCGGAATTTAAAAAAGATTTAGTACTAAGTAATGTCTCTTTTAGTTATGGAGATAAGCAAGTGCTTAAAAATATAAATCTAATTATAGAGAAAGGAAAAACAGTTGCTCTTGTAGGGCCATCTGGTGGTGGAAAAAGCACGTTAATGGATTTAATTCCTCGTTTTCATGATCCTCTGAACGGTGATATCAAAATTGATGGTTACAATTACAAAGATTTAACGATAGAAAGTATTCGAGCTCAAATGGGAACTGTTAACCAGGAATCATTTTTATTTAATGATACCATTTTTAATAATATCTCATTTGCAAAACCCGATGCCACGCAAGAAGAAGTAATTGCAGCTGCAAAAATTGCCAATGCACATGAGTTTATTTTAAATACTGAGCAAGGTTATCAATCTTTTGTGGGGGATAGGGGTAATAAATTATCTGGTGGGCAAAAACAACGCATTTGCATTGCTAGAGCAGTTCTAGCAAATCCTCCAATTATGTTATTAGATGAGGCAACCTCTGCATTAGATACCGAATCGGAAAAATTAGTACAAGAGGCGTTGAATAATTTAATGCAGAATAGAACTTCAATTGTAATCGCACATCGATTAAGTACCATTCAACAAGCAAATTTGATTGTTGTAATAGATAAAGGTGAAATTGTAGAAAGTGGAACTCATCAAGAATTGATCAGCCATAGTGGACTCTATAAAAGGTTAATTGACATGCAAACCTTCAACGATTAAAATTTACTCTTTTGCTTTCTTAGGTCATTAAGTGCCTTCGCATAAATGGTCACTAAAATAGAAAAACCATACTTTGCGTATATTTCCTTTATAAGCTGAGCATTAAAAAAACCTTTTGACAAAATAATTCTTCTGTAGGAGTAAGCTTTCTTTTTTTTGTTAAGTGTAGTTAATGTATTTTTCTGGCGATCAGTGACTAACTTTGAGTTCTGTATCATAAGATCTATCTTATCTCTTAACACTAATTCTTGAGTCATCATACGAGTTTTGTCAATGCTCATACTTTCAGAATGTAATCTAATCAATGCTATTGAGTTAGTATTATCACAATAACCAAAATAAAGATTTTCAAAAGCACAGCGCAACCAAAATTCCCAATCTTCAAGACTTTTCAAAGTATCATTCTGCAACCCAACTATGTTAAAAACTTCACGTTTAAGCAATGCAGCATTCACCGGCATAATATTTCTTTTTAATAACTCCATAATGACATCTATTCCCCTATTATTTAATTTAGGAATCCAATCTGTTTGAGTCATTCGTCTATTTGCATAGGTTTCATTAATGTTATACCCTTTAAAGTATAAACCATTTGTATAAGAAATATGAAGTTGCTCATGTTTTTGCATATAGTCAACCTGTACGGTTAGCTTTTCTTTAGAAAGCAAATCATCTGCATCTAAAAATTGTATATAATCTCCCTTAGCTATACTAATTCCTTTATTTCTTGCAGCAGGCAGCCCTTTGTTTTTTTGCTTGTGGTAAATAAATCTTTTATCTGTAAGAAAGGGTTGGATAATGTCAATGGTATTATCAGTAGAGCCATCATCAATAATTATTGCTTCCCAATTTGAATAGGATTGTTCCAATGCACATTGTAGTGTTTGGCTAATCAATTCCCCGTAATTAAAGGTTGGGATTATAATGGAAACAAGAGGTTTATCCATATTTAATTGTTAAAGGCTTTATGCAAATCTGGTTAACCAATAGGTTAAATAAATCTTGCACTGATTCATTTTTCGCATCATTAATACCCTTGAAAAAAGCCAGTCAAAGATGCAAAATAAATAAGAAAAAGCTATTCTTAACTTAGGAAAGTTCTAACGTAGCACTATAAATTATTTATCTTATTTTTACATTCTATAATTCACTTTATTAGATAATGAAAGAAACTCGAATAGAAGTAACTGTGTTAATGCCCGTTTTTAACAGTGAATTATATTTAAGAAATTCCATATCAAGCATTTTAAACCAATCATTTACTAATTTTGAGTTAATTATAATTAATGATGGCAGCACTGATGAAAGTGACAACATCATACGCTCCTTTAATGACAGCAGAATTAACTATGTGAACAATCCTTCTAATAAAGGAATAGTTGCTGTATTAAATGAAGGACTCAATTTAAGCAACGGTAAATATATTGCAAGAATGGATGCTGATGACATTGCTACTCCCCATCGACTTAAAATTCAATTACAATTTTTAAAAGCAAACCCCGAATATAAACTTTGTGGCACTTACGCCCTAAAGATGAATGAATATGGTGAGAAGAGTTCTAAAATTAGACCACCAAAACAATATGCAAATATTAAGGTTTCTCAACTCTTTAAGAACTCCTTCATTCATCCATCTGTAATGGCTGATGCGAGTATTATTAAGTCATTTGGTTATAAAGAAGAATATAAATATGCAGAAGATTATTTCCTTTTTTCTGAAATAATAATGCATCACAAAGCCATAAACATCGCTGATATCGGTCTTTATTATCGCGTACATAATGAAAGCATATCAGCAACGCGAATAAGCGAAATGAGCTTAAGCGAACGGAAAACCATGCAGTACTTGTTATCATTTTTATTTGATGAGGTAACTGAAAAAAGACTAATAATACATCATTCACTTCTACGACCAGAACAAAATGATGGTGTTAGTATTGATCAGATTGAACAACATCTTCTAGCAATTAAGCAAGCAAACCAATCCAAAAACATATATGTTAAAAATGTACTGGAAAAAAGATTACAAAAAGAATGGTTCAATGCTTTAATTAGAAGTTCCGAAAACAATAAATTATTGAAGTTCACTTCTTCAAATCTATTCTCTTTACGCTTTTTTAATCTTAAACAGTTCATTAAATTGTATTCCAATTGATATGCAACAAAAAGAACTAATTTCTATTGCGCTCTGCACATATAATGGAAGTAAATATATTGAGCAGCAAGTAAACAGTATACTTAATCAAAGCTATAAAAACATTGAAATTGTTGCTGTTGATGATAATTCTACTGATAATACCTATCACCTTTTAGAAAAATTACAAGAGCAACATGCACAGCTAAAGATTTATAGAAACGAAAAAAATTTAGGTTTCAATAAAAACTTTGAAAAAGCAATTAAGCTTTGTAATGGTAAATATATTGCAATAAGCGACCAAGATGATATTTGGCTTCCTCAAAAGCTAGAACTATTAGTAAATAATATTGGAAACAACTGGTTAATTTTCTCTAATTCTGAATGGGTAGATGAAAATGAAGTATCTATGGGAAAGCAGATACTAAATCCATCTTTTACCATGGAGGGTCGTGGGTTTAAAAGTATCTTGTTTTATAATTCAGTAACAGGTCATACCGTGTTATTTGATAAACAATTTGTAGATTATTTTACACCCATGCCTGCTAAAGGTTACTATGATTGGTGGATGGGTTTTGTAGCACTTTACCACAATAAAGCTACATGCCTAAACAAGTGTTTAACTTTACATCGAATGCATAATAGTTCGGTAACTAGTGGCGCTTATAGTAATGATAAAAAGCAGTTTAAAAAAGACCTGAATGTTGAGGCAGAGATACAATTAGAACAGTTTAAACATTACAAGAACTTAAAACCAAAGGATAAAAAATTCATTGAAAAAATAAGTTGTGAATACAGTAAAAATTTCAGCTTCTATTTAATGTGGTTATTATTGGTAAATTATCCAACCTATTTCCCTGACAAAAAACCGAGAAACTGGCTAAGTAGGCTAAATTTTGCTCGCAAGCTAAAATAACTTTAATGTATATTCACCATAATTCCCTATTTATCTTAGTAAATTAGCATGCTTATAAAAAGTATTTCATTAAATTTTATCCTTTTCAAGTAATAACTGAAAATGTATAAAAAGCACAAGATAATCAATACATTATGTCCCAATCTGTTTGCGCCGTATTAGTAACTTATAATAGAGTTAATCTTTTAAAAGAATGTATAACTTCTTTATTAAACCAAACAATTACACTAGATAAAATATGCATTGTAGATAATGGGTCAACCGATGAGACACCTCAATACCTACAAAGCATAGCTAGTGATAAAATAGAAATCATTACCCAAAGCAATGTTGGCAGTGCCGGCGGTTTTAATACGGCCATAAAATATGCTTATGAAAACAATTATGATTGGATTTGGACAATGGATGATGATGTTGAACCATTTATCGATTGCTTAGAACAACTACTTAAGCTTGGTGACATATCAAAATGTATTAACCCATTAAGATTATTTAAAGATAATGATGAAGTTTACGAATGGGAGCATTACTTTGATTATAGAACCTGCATGCCCATTGTGCACAACAACATGTCGCTTAGAAATAAAGAGTACTGTTTTGTAAATACCACTTGCTTTGAAGGAATGCTTATACACAGATCTATTGTAGAAAAAATAGGATTCCCTAATAAAGATTATTTTATTGCTGGCGATGATACAGAATATGGGGTACTAGCCAATCTTTATACAAATGTTGCTTATACTAAAACTGCAAAAATGTATAGAAAAAGGTTAGTAAGTTTAAATAAAATACGACCTCTACAAGCTTACTATGAGTTTAGAAATTTATTCTTATTGAAAAAGAATTTAAGGAAACATTTTTTACAAAGAAACAGTCCTTTCTTTTATAAAAACCTTTATAGAGAACTTAAATATCGTACAAAGCTTATTATAAAAGGGAAAGAATATACCATGGCGGAAAAGAAAGACCTTATTTCAAGAATGATTAGGGGAATTAGAGATGGTATTAAACTTTATAAAGTAAAAACTAATGAATAATAATACTTACAAAGTTTCTATAATTGTGCCTTGCTACAACCAAGCTAAATATTTGGAGCAGTGTTTTTCTTCATTAATTAATCAAACCTATGCTAATTGGGAATGTATCTTAGTTGATGACGGAAGTACTGATCATACAGAAAAAGTAGGAAAGGAATGGGCGCAAAAAGATGCACGAATTAAATACTACAAGAAGTCAAATGGTGGTTTAAGTTCTGCTAGAAATTTTGGATTAAATCATATTACCGGAGATTTTATACAATTTTTAGATGCTGATGATTTCCTTGCTCCATCAAAGTTTGAAAAGTCATTAAGCCAAGTTACGGTTAAAGATAATACTGTCATTATCACTAACTTCTTGCTCTTTGATGATAATAAACAAAAAGAAAAACCAGCTTACTGTAAACTCGAACAAAATTGTTTTAACCAAGAGGCTATTTTAATGGAATGGGATAAGCGCTTTACAATTCCAATAAATTGTGCTCTTTTTCCCTCAAATTTAACTGCTAACTATTTGTTTAGAGAAGATTTAAAAGCAAAAGAAGATTGGATATTCTGGTTGCAGATTTATCAGCACGAGCCCCAAACAATTTTTATAAATGAACCTTTAGCTTTTTATCGGGAAAACACTTCAGGAATGACACGTAAAGATGATTTTATGTTCGAAAATAAGATGAAGGCTATCAAAATAATAGAACAAATCATTAATAAACCTTCTCTTTTTAATACTTATTTAAGATATAACAACGATTATCTGCTGCATGAAAACCACAAACAGCTTAAGCAAATAAAACTTTTAAAGCATAAACGAACATTCAAATATAAATTAGAAAAGTTATTACGCCCTTTTACAGGAAAAAAGGACTAGGATTTAAATACTATTTGTAACCTTGTAAATTATCTGAAAATTTTATGAAATATGATTTCCTAATTGTTGGATCAGGACTTTTTGGGGCAACATTCGCCAATAGAGCAAAAGCTAAAGGAAAAACAGTGCTAGTTATTGACAAAAGAAATCATCAAGGTGGTAATATTTATTGTGAAAATGTTGAAGGAATAAACGTACATAAATACGGTCCACATATTTTCCATACCAATGATAAAACCATTTGGGACTTTGTAAATTCTTTCGTCGAATTCAATCGCTTTACTTATACGCCTGTTGCAAATTTTAAAGGGGATCTCTATAATTTACCCTTCAACATGAACACCTTTTATCAATTATGGAAAACCAAAACACCAGAAGAAGCAAAAACAATAATTGATCAGCAGATTTCTGAAAACCCAATTTCCACCCCAAAAAATTTAGAAGAACAAGCACTGAGTTTAGTCGGTAAAGACATCTATCTGAAACTGATTAAAGGATATACCGAGAAACAATGGGGCAGAAAAGCTACCGAATTACCCGCTTTTATTATCAAGCGTTTACCATTAAGATTTACTTTCGACAATAATTATTTCAACGATAAATATCAAGGCATTCCGATTGGTGGTTACAATAAATTAATCGACGGGCTTCTAGAGGGCATAGAAGTAAAATTAGGTGTCGATTTCTTTGAAGAGAGAGAAAGGTATAAAGATCTTGCACATAAAATTGTTTACACAGGTAAGCTCGATGAGTATTTCGATTATTCTTTAGGGCATTTACAATACAGAAGTCTAGCCTTTGAACACTCAGTATTAGATATTGAAAATTACCAGGGAAATGCAGCGATTAACTATACAGATTATGATACCCCTTATACTAGAATAGTAGAACACAAGCACTTTGAGTTTGGCAAACAAACAAAAACTGTAATTACCAAAGAATACCCGCTAGAATGGAGCAGTGAAAAAGAACCCTATTATCCAATAAACGATAAAAGGAACGAAGACTTGGCTAACCAATATAAAAAACTCAAAGAACAAGAGTCAAATGTTATTTTTGGCGGGCGCTTGGCCGAATATAAATATTACGACATGCACCAAGTAATTGGGGCAGCATTAAATGTTGCTAAAAAGGAATTTGAATAAGCTGAATTATCCTTTTACACCAATAAATTTCTTAAATCTCGTTCTAAGGATTAATTTGATAATTATAAGTGTTAATCCATAAACAATAATAAAACGAACAATTGAATAAATTATAGCGTTTACTGGTGACATTGTTTCTAGAGACAACTTCATTGGTCTAACAATTTCAGATAACACTAGTTCAATAATAATAAAATGAATTAAGTATATACCATAAGTAGTTTGTCGTGGTTGTAATAATTTCTGAATGGATTTCATTGAACCTAGCTTAAGTAAAATCCCAAACATTACAATTGAATATGCAATATTAGTTACACGTAAAGTATTGTAAGGATCCGCAATTTTCAGTTCCATAAGCTTAACCGTTTCGAGTGTTGCCAAAGAAAATAATATCAACGCAGCAACAATTAATATTATCATTGGCACTTTCCTTAAGAAGCCTATTATACTTTCATAATATCTATTCAAAAATACACCTAGCCAAAGGTATACCACAAACCCAAAGATTGCAGTAGTATGTTCTGCAGGGAACCAGCCATAGTATAAATTGACACTATACGTTAGAGAGATCAGTCCTAAGATAATGCCAAAGCCAACTTTATAAATATGTTTCTTGAATAAGAGTAAAACAACAATGCAGATCAGAAAATTTAAAATGAACCAGTAATTTGTATAAAATATAGTGTAAAAGAATTGCCCCAAGGTAGCATCATACCAAGTGGGGGGCAAATAAATTGCATCTCTTGTTTTGAAATACATAAAAATACTATGCGCATTCTTTAATAGGATAAATACTGCAATCCAAAATAGCCAAGGACCAATTGTGTTTTTGAAGCGATTTTTAAGGTACTCAAAAGGTGTATACTCCGTGAATTTATAATTGATTAAAAAGCCACTAATTAAAAAAAATACAATCGTTGCAAACTTTGCAAGTTGCATATAACCCGCCTGAATAACCTGACTACTTTGTTCGCTATACTTTATAAACCAGAAGGCAGATGAATGTTCAAATACAATTCCAAACATTGCTATGCCTCTAATAGAATCTATAAAATCGAAGTTCTTCTTTGTTGATTGTGAGGGCGTGATTTCTGACATTAATTAGTGTAGGTCGTGTAAATAAAAAAGAGTAACAAAAATCGCTCCTCAAATCTTAGAGCTACATAATTATTACAGGTTTAATGTAGCGTATTGGTATTTAAACATCCACTAAAACTAACCGTTGTTTAACAGCTAGAGGGCCTTAAAACAAAAAGGAGCCTAAATATTAGGCTCCTTTGTTTATTAAGTAAAAACAATATTACAGTTTACGCTTAACTTCTACTTGTTCGTAAGCTTCTACAATATCCCCAACTTCAATATTATTAAAGTTTTGAATGTTTAAACCACATTCATAGCCTTTAGCTACTTCTTTAACATCATCTTTAAAGCGTTTTAATGATGCCAATTCTCCAGTATAAATTACCACACCATCACGTACAATACGGATTTTGCTATTTCTAGTGATTTTACCATCTAATACCATACAACCTGCAATGGTACCCACTTTAGTAATTTTAAAGGTTTCTCTAATCTCAACGTTAGCCACAATTTTCTCTTCAAATTCTGGAGCTAACATACCTTCCATTGCCGCTTTAATCTCGTTGATAGCATCATAAATAATCGAGTATAAACGAATATCTATTTGTTCTTGTTCTGCTAATTTACGAGCTCCTGGCGAAGGACGTACCTGGAAACCGATGATGATTGCATCTGAAGCAGATGCTAACAATACATCAGATTCTGAAATCTGACCTACCGCTTTACCAATAATATTGATTTGTATTTCTTCAGTAGATAGTTTTAATAATGAATCGGCTAATGCTTCAATTGAACCATCCACATCACCTTTAACAATTAAGTTTAACTCTTTAAAGTTTCCAATTGCCAAACGACGACCAATTTCATCCAATGTAATGTGTTTCTGTGTACGCAAGCCTTGTTCACGCATTAATTGCAAACGTTTATTGGCAATTTCTCTCGCTTCAACTTCACTTTCCATTGCGTTGAACTTATCACCCGCTGTTGGAGCGCCTTGCATACCTAGTACTTGTACTGGTACAGATGGTCCTGCTTCACTTACTTTAGCTCCACGCTCATTGAACAAAGCTTTAACCCTACCACTATAACTACCTGCTAAAATTGGATCTCCAACTCTTAACGTACCAGCTTGTACTAATACTGTAGTTACAATACCACGACCTTTATCTAAAGTTGCTTCAATTACAGTACCAGTTGCTCTCTTATTAGGATTAGCTTGTAATTCTAATAATTCGGCCTCTAATAATACTTTATCTAATAGCAAATCAACATTTAATCCACTTTTGCTTGATATTTCTTGCGATTGGAATTTACCACCCCAATCTTCAACCAAAATATTCATTGCAGATAATTGTTCTTTAACCCTATCCGAATTTGCACCTGGCTTATCAATTTTTGTAAAGGCAAATACCAATGGTACACCCGCAGCCTGCGCATGGTTAATTGCCTCTTTTGTTTGAGGCATCACCGCATCATCTGCTGCAATTACAATAATTGCAATATCCGCTACTTTCGCACCACGAGCACGCATCGCTGTAAAGGCTTCGTGACCTGGTGTATCTAAAAACGTTACTTGTTTACCCGAGTTGGTCGTTACCTTATAGGCACCAATATGCTGTGTAATACCACCGGCCTCACCAGCTACCACATTCGCTTTACGAATATAATCTAGCAATGATGTTTTACCATGATCTACGTGACCCATGATGGTTACAACAGGAACTCTAGTTTCTAAATCTTCTGGTGCATCTTCTTCCTCAATAACACTATCTGCTTCTTCATCCGCTTTTACAAACTGGATTTCATAACCAAATTCATCAGCAACAATTGTTAAAGTCTCAGCATCCAAACGTTGGTTAATAGAAACGAACATACCCAAACTCATACAAGTACCAATAATTTTAGTTACAGGTACATCCATCATATTAGCTAATTCATTTGCCGTAACAAATTCGGTAACCTTTAATACTTTAGATTGTAATTGTTCTTCTGCTGCTGCTTCTTCTGCAGTTAATGCAACATCATCACGTTTTTGGCGACGAAGTTTAGCACGTTGTGCAAATTTACCAGATTTACCTGCACCACTTAAACGAGCAAGTGTTGCTTTAATCTGATCTTGTATTTCTTTTTCTGTTGGTTCTTCTTTAGGACCACTTGGCGCACCACCTGGTCTAGCATTTCTAAAGTTAGGACGACCACCAGCTGTATTGTTGGTGTTATTTCTAAAATCAGGTCTGTTACCAACATGTGGTGCAGGTGTTCCTGCGGGACGAGGTTGGTTTGTACCTTGTTGACCTTGATTTTGCTGACCTTGTCCTTGTTGAGGAGCATTAGGGCCACCAGGTGTTTTTTTACGTTTGCGTTTGCGTTTTGCTGCTTCGCTATCACCAGATGAGGCTACTGGTTGGTTTCTACGATCAGGTGTAGTTGGTAAAACAATTTTACCAATAATATTTGGTCCTGATAATTTTACCGAACGAGCTTTAATAACTTCATCATCAGGAGAAGTTGGCGTTTCTGCAACTGGAGCAACAGGCTGAGGTGCTTTTGGTTGTTCTTCAACCTTAGCTTCAACTACTGGAGCTTTTTCTTCTTTAACTTCAGCTGGTTTTTCTACTACTACCGGCGCTTCTGCTTTAGGAGCTTCAACAACTGGCGAAGTTTTCTTTTTAGCTTCAGGAGCTTTAACTTCAACAGGAGCTTCTTCCTTTTTAGCAGGACGAGTTTTACTGTTTAAATCGTTAAGATCAATTTTACCGACAATTTTAACACCAGGTAAAGATCCCTCTTCCGCTGCAGCTTCAACTTTAGCAGGTGCTTTTACAGGCTCCTCTACTTTAGTTTCAACAGGTTTTTCTTCCTTCGGCTTCTCAGCAGGAGGAGTATATGAATGAAGGTTTTTAATTAAAATACCTTCGTTTTCAAACTCTTGTTTTTTTCTAGGCACCTCAGGAGCTTTCTCAGCTACTTCGGGTTCATCACGACGAATTTTACCTATAACGATCTGATTGGCTTCTTCTTTTACGATTTTATCCCCCTGAAACTCTCGCAGTAATGTATCATACATATCCTTTGAAAGTTTTGTAGTGGGCTTATTTTCCACAGCAAAGCCTTTCTTACCTAGAAAATCTACGGCTGTAGCAATCCCTATGTTAAGCTCTTTGGCTGCTTTAAATAAAATTATGGCTTTGTCGTCTGACATTTATTATCCTATTTTTTACTAATTATATACAAAAGTAACGTTTATTCTTATTTATTCAAGCATAACACGTTATTCAAATTCCGATTGAAGAATTGCAATCACTTCTTTGATCGTTTCTTCTTCAAGATCGGTACGTTTTACTAATTCATCTACTGATAATGCTAAAACACTTTTTGCAGTATCGCAACCAATTGCTTTTAACTCATCAATAATCCAGCTATCAATTTCATCCGAGAATTCTTCGATATCCACATCTTCATCTTCTTCTCCAGCCTCGCGATAAACATCAATTTCATATCCTGTCAATTTACCTGCCAATTTAATGTTATGACCACCACGACCAATTGCTAATGAAACCTGATCTGGTTTTAAATAAACTGAAGCATGTTTTGTAACATCATCTAATTTAATAGAAGTGATTTTTGCAGGGCTCAAAGCACGTTGAATGTATAGTGAAATATTGTTTGTGAAATTAATAACATCAATATTTTCATTTTTTAATTCTCTTACAATTCCGTGAATACGAGAACCTTTCATACCAACACAAGCACCAACCGGATCAATTCTATCATCGTAACTTTCTACAGCAACTTTAGCACGTTCTCCTGGTTCGCGAACAATTTTCTTAATGGTAATTAAACCATCAAAAATTTCTGGAACTTCAATTTCGAACAAACGTTGTAAAAACTCTGGTGCAATTCTAGAAATGATAATTTTTGGAGTTGCATTCACCATATCAACTTTAGAAATTACAGCACGAACCGAATCTCCTTTTTTGAAATAATCTGCTGGAATTTGTTCAGTTTTAGGCATCATTAACTCATTGCCCTCATCGTCCAATACTAAAGTTTCTTTTTTCCAAACTTGGTAAACTTCACCTGTTACAATCTCACCAACTCTATCTTTATATTTTTTGAAGATTTCGTCTTTCTCTAATTCTAATACTTTAGAAACAAGGGTTTGACGAGCTGCTAAAATCGCTCTGCGACCAAAACTTTCTAATGTAATTTGCTCAATGTGATCATCTCCAACCTCTAGATCTGGATCTATCGTTTTCGCTTCAGCAAGTTCGATTTCTAAGTCGTCATCTTCCGAAAACCCATCTTCCATTACTTTTCTAGTTCTCCAGATTTCCAAATCGCCATTATCTGGGTTCACAATTACGTCACAGTTTTCGTCTGTTCCATATTTTTTACGCAACATACTGCGAAATACCTCTTCCAGCACACTAATTACTGTAGGGCGGTCGATATTTTTGAAGTCTTTAAACTCCTGAAATGAATCGATTAAATTAATATTGCTCATTTGTTATTTAAATGAAATTAAAACCTTTGTTTCTACTATTGTATTAAACTCAATTTGGCTTTCTACCAATTGGGCTTTTTTACCTTTTTCCTTAACTTTCTCTTCTATCGAGATTGCATTATCATCAACTGAAAGCAATTTGCCTTCTTTTTTTTCTCCATTGGAAAGTTTAACGCTCAATTCTCTGCCAATATTTTTATGGTATTGACGGTTTAATTGAAGTGGCTCACCAACTCCTGGAGACGAAACTTCTAAATTGTAAGCCTTTTCAATTGTGTTTTCCTCTTCTAAATGAAACCCAACATGCCTACTAATTGCTGCACAATCCTGAATACTTATGCCCTCATCACCATCTACATGGATAATAAGTTTGTTATTTGGCAGCATTTTGATGTTTACCAAAAACAGTTCAGGTCTATCCGCAATCTTTTCCTCTACAAGCTCTTTAACTCTTTTTTCTACCTGCATATCCTAATTTGTTGTAAAAGAAAAGAGGGGACTCTGTCCCCTCTTCTTCCTCTATTACGGTGCAAATGTACGAATATTTTTTCAAAAAAATAAAAAAGCCTACAAATGAGCTATTTATTATCGCCTTAAAATTTGTTGTTGAGCCTTCACCTTATGCCCAACCTCAGATTTTATAATTTCTTTACCCCTAGCAAATTGTGTATTTAACATTGTTTCTACCAAATATGATTTGCCTTTTATAAATGGATTTGCTGGAGTAAATACTAAACTATCACCAGTAATACTCAATTTTCCAGGCCATTCAACTTCCATACTTGTCGAATCATCATCAGCAGGGGTTTGTAAAACCGATACTAAATTTTGATACGCCGTATCTGTATTTATGTTATTTTTAAGCTGCAAAAGACCTGCCGGCTCAATATTGCTAATCACAACTGCGCTGCTATCTTTAGAAAAATGGATTGATAATGGCTTACTATTTGTATTACAGCTAATCAAGGTAAGGCATAAAAGCCAAATTGATAGTTTTAAATATTTAAACATTTACTAAATTAACATTATAAACCCTTTAGGATTAAATTCTTTAATCTTAAAGACCACAATTAACAATTAAATAAATATATAAAAAAGATGAAATTAATATTAGAAATTTTACTAATGGGCTTGGCTATGATGTTTGGATCATATATTGTCCCTGGTGTTAGCGTAGATGGTTATGGTAGTGCAATTATTGCTGCCGTTTTAATTGCAGTAGCCAATGCCACTATTGGATTACTTTTAAGAATTTTTACATTCCCTCTAAATGTATTAACCTTAGGTTTAATCTCATTTATTATTACCGTACTAATGATTTTATTGGTAGATAGCTGGATGACCGGATTTAATACAACTGGTTTCTTAGCTGCAGCAATTCTGGCCATAGCTGTATCAATTATTAAAATGATATTGGACTCTATTTTTGGAGTAGAGAAAAATTAGTCGGCAAGACCGAAAAGTCAGAAAGAGATTCTAAATCACTTTCTGACTTTCTGACTAAAAACTTCTGACTATTTATGATAAAATGCTTCGGCTAATTACCATTTTCTGAATTTCAGATGTGCCTTCATAAATCTGCGTGATTTTTGCATCTCTCATTAATCGTTCTACGTGATATTCTTTTACAAAGCCATAACCTCCATGTATTTGTATCGCTTCAACTGTAACATCCATGGCTACTTTACTTGCAAATAATTTTGCCATAGAACCAGCCAAGGTATAAGATTGACCTTGGTCTTTTAACCAAGCTGCTTTATAAACCAACATCCTAGCCGCCTCGATTTGTGTAGCCATATCCGCAAGTTTAAAAGCAATTGCTTGATGATCTGAAATTGGCTTACCGAAAGCTTTACGTTGTTTCGAATACTCAAGCGCTAACTCATATGCGCCTGCTGCGATACCCAATGCTTGGGCTGCAATACCAATTCTACCGCCTTCTAAGGTTTTCATTGCAAAAGAAAATCCAAATCCATCTTCTCCAATTCTATTTTCTTTTGGAACTTTCACATCATTAAACATTAATGAATGTGTATCAGAGCCACGAATACCCAACTTATTTTCTTTCGGACCAATGGTAAATCCGGGTGTCCCTTTTTCTACAATAAAAGCATTAATACCTTTATGTCTCAATTCTTTATGCGTTTGTGCAATTACTAAATATGTACTTGCAGTACTACCATTTGTAATCCAATTTTTTGTGCCGTTTAATAAATAATAATCCCCTTTATCTTCAGCGGTAGTTTGTTGAGATGTGGCATCAGAACCTGCTTCTGGCTCAGAAAGGCAAAAAGCGCCAATTTTTTCTCCAGAAGCTAATGGCTTTAAATACTTTTCTTTTTGTGCTTCGTTTGCATAAGCTTCTAATCCGTAGCAAACCAATGAATTATTTACAGAAACCACTACCGATGCAGAAGCATCAATTTTTGATAACTCTTCCATCACCAAAACATATGAAACAGCATCCATGCCACTTCCATTATATTTCGGGTCAACCATCATTCCTAAAAATCCAAGTTCGCCCAGTTTTTTAACCTGCTCCGTTGGAAATTTCTGATGTTCATCTCTCTCGATAACTCCAGGCTTTAATTCTGTTTGGGCAAAATCTCTAGCAGCCTGCTGTATCATCAATTGTTCTTCGCTTAACTCAAAAAGCATAATTATGATTTATAAATGGTAAGATTTTCCAAATTTAGTATTTCTAAATTAAATTACTATGGTTGCATAGTAATTTTTTACCTAAAATAGGATGAAGTGTAAATTTAACACAGCCGCTTAGGACAGTCAGATTTTAGTTGCTTTTTGTTGTAATTATTGCCGGAACAATAATTTAGAGAGAAATTCTCCAAACTTAGTCGCCTTCATTTAGCTTTTGTTCAGCTAACCCAAAGATAATTTTTAAGCAGGCTTAAATTCAAAATTTAGCATTCATTTCTCCCACACTTCTCCCAGTCTTCTCCTACATTTCTCCTGAAAAATGCCCTTTGAGCAGAACAAACCTAGGACAATCCTCGAACAACTCTAGGACAAGATCACTTTTTTACTGACATTTCCGGACAAGTACAGACATTTTCGGACATTTAAAACCACGTGGTTAATGTGCGAAAACTTAAAATTTCCAAAGAAGAATTTTATTTCAAGAGTTTGTTATTATCGTCTGGAAAAACAAGAATGGGTTGATATTTTTTCGCCTCTTCTATAGGTAAAGAGCCATAAGACATGATAATTAAAATATCGCCAACTTGAACTTTTCTAGCGGTAGCACCATTTAGGCAAATAGTACCAGTACCACGCTCACCCCTAATTGCGTAGGTTTCAAAACGTTCGCCATTGTTATTGTTTACAATTTGAACTTTTTCATTTGCGATAATATTAGCCGCATCTAATAAATCTTCATCTATTGTAATACTGCCAACGTAGTTTAATTCTGCCTGCGTTACTTTAACACGGTGTATTTTCGATTTAAGAATCTCGATAATCATAGTGCAAAGTTAGCAATAAGTTTTTGTTAAGTAATTGGAAAGTTGAAAGCTTGGAAGGTTTAAACATTACAACTTTACAATCTTACAACATTCTAATTCAAAAGCATATTATCTATCAACCTTGTTTGCCCCACTTTTGCAGCTACAAGTGCAACGGGGTATTTAGCTGTTTTATTTTCGATAGGCAATAAAGTTTCCCCATCCGCAATAGTAAAATAGTCTAATTCAACACCTTCAGTTTCATTCATCATCGTTTTAGCCCCATCTAATAATTGTACTAAACTCAACTGCTTAAAATTATCCTTCACGTATTGTAACGCTTTGCTTAATACTAAAGCATTTTTTCTATCAGTTTCAGATAAATGGATATTTCTAGAGCTCATGGCCAATCCATCATCTTCTCTTATAATAGGACAGGAAACAATCTCTACAGGCATGTTAAAATACTTCACCATGTTTTTAATCATTAGCACCTGCTGGAAATCTTTTTGACCAAAAAAAGCAATATCTGGATGTACCGCATCAAACAGTTTTTTCACAATTTGTGTAACACCTTGGTAATGACCTTTCCTAAATTCTCCTTCTAGCAAAAATTCTGCACTACCCAAATCGATATGCCAATTTTCTGGATTTGGAAAGGTAGGATACATTTCTTTAACCGATGGCATAAATACGACATCGCAACCAGCATCACTTAACATTTTTATATCGTGTTCTAGTGGCCTCGGATACTTTTCTAAATCTTTAGGATCTGTGAATTGGGTAGGATTTACAAAAATGCTACACACTACTATATCAGCTTGGTGTTGTGCGATTTCAATAAGTGATAAATGACCTTTGTGCAACGCACCCATTGTAGGTACCAGTGCTATTTTAGATTTTGTCTTCTGCAATGGCGTTAACAGTAATTGCAGCGCTGAGATTGTATGTATAATTTCCAAATTACCAATTGGTTTTAAAGGCTCAAAGTTGAACATTTATCTAAAACTTACAAAGCCTATTGCACAAGTTATTGATAAATATTAATATTATGCGTACCTTTGCCCCTTGATAATCTTTAAATTAACATAATTTAATATACACTATGGAGATGGCAAAAACGAAGCTACTGATTGTTACACACGAGATGTCGCCTTTCCTCGAACTCACTAAAATTTCAGAAATTACCCGTCAATTACCACAAGCAATGCAAGAAAAAGGATTTGAAATCCGCATCTTGATGCCAAGGTTTGGCAACATTAACGAAAGAAGAAACAGGTTACACGAGGTTATCCGTTTATCTGGTATGAACATTATTATTGACGATAATGATAATCCGTTAATTATAAAAGTTGCATCAATTCCTGCTGCACGCATGCAAGTTTATTTCTTAGATAATGAAGATTATTTTCAAAGAAAATATGTTTTCAGAGATAAGGAAAACAAGTTTTATGCAGACAATGATGAGCGTACAATTTTCTTTTGCAAAGGCGCTTTAGAAACTGTTAAAAAATTAGGTTGGGCACCAGATATTGTTCATTGCCATGGCTGGATGACATCTTTAGTACCTGCTTACATTAAAACAACTTATAAAAACGATCCTACATTTAAAAATTCTAAAGTAGTATATTCTGTTTACGAGAATTGCTTTACTGAAACCTTAAATGCTGATTTGCATAAAAAAGCGGTAATGAACAACATGACCGAAGAGGATACAAAAGCATTTATTAACGCAGACTGTAACAGCTTGCATATGGGGGCAATAACCCATTCTGACGCCGTTGTTTTGGCTGACGAAAACTTAGATAAAGATGTGTTAAAATTTGTTAAAGATTCTAATAAGCCAACTTTAGCCTTTAATTTAACCGAAAATTACGAGAACTTCTTCAGTTTTTATGAAGAAATCTCTGATGAGGAATTGGTTTCAGTAGCTTAAAAGCGAGCATTATTTTAATATTAAATATGAAATTTTCAAAACTAGACTTATTAACCCTGTTGATAAGTCTTTTTCTTTTCGCATCATGCGAAAACACGTCAACCATAGGACTAGAAGTAGACCCTAGTAGCGCAATACAAGGTTCTTTAGTCGATTCGATTACAATTACCTCCCGTACTATAAAAGAGGATGAAATATCTACTGTTTCTGCCGTTAGGCATCCTTTAGGTTATATGAAAGATCCACTATTTGGAACAACTGAATCGAGTTTAGCAATGGCTGTTAATTTACCAAATGATGCGTACGATTTTGGAACTACGCCTGTTATCGATTCAGCAATTTTAGTTTTAAATTATGGTAGTGAATTTTATGGAGATAGCACATTAACGTATAGTATTGATGTGCATCCGTTAAATATTAATATTTCAAAAGAATCTTCCTTTTTAAGTAATAGAAATTGGACTTACAATAATCAATTGATAGGAAATAAAACTGGAAAATTATATCCAACAACTAAATATAAAGTTAACGACATTGTAGTTGGAAAAGCTGATACATTAAAAACTGTTACACCACAGATAAGAATACCTTTGGATAAAACATTTATTCAAAATAATATTGCCAATTTGAGTTCGGCGAGTTTAAAAACTAACTCGGATTTTAATGGGGCTTTTAATGGTTTACATGTTCAAATAAATAAAACAAACTCCACTGGTAATGGAGGTATAGCTTTCTTTGATTTTGCAGGTACTACTTCTGCACTAGTGTTATATTATAAAAAGCAAAATGCGACTACTACTACATTAAAAGATACGGTTTCCATTAATTTCCCAATTGTTAACCCTGTTGTTGCAGCAACTATTAAACATGATTATTCTGGCACTCCAGTTGCCAATCAATTAGCTGCCCCAACAGTGCAGCAACCCGTAACATACTTACAGCCATTAGTTGGTTTAAGAAATAAAATTACTTTCCCTTATCTAAGCAAATTTGCAGCTAATATTGGTAAGATTGTGATTAACAAAGCAGAGTTGGTAATAGATGTGAGTACAGGAACAGATGTGCTTCCTTATGGTGCAGCTCCAAGACTTTCACTTTATAGATATGATATTGCAGAGCAAAGACAGAATGTACCCGATAATAACGCAGCAACACAGTACACTAGTGGAGACCCTCGCTCGTTGGACCCAAGGATTTTTGGCGGATATTATAATTCGGTAACTAAACAATATGTTTTTGTGGTAACTAGTTATATCCAAGATTTATTGGATGGAAAAACTACAGATTATGGCACCTTTTTGGCGACAACGCCTACCAATGAATATCAAATTTATCCATCTATTTCTACTGCGGCAAGATCGGTAATTGGCTCGTTTAAAAAGTCTCCTGTTGCAGGCGATAATTTGATGAAATTGAATATCTATTATACTAAAATAAACTAAAAATTTATTTCACGCAACCGTTTGATTAATCACTCAAAAGCAATACTTTTGAGTGATTTCTTATTTTAACAGAAAAAATTTATGTGTGGAATTGTAGGTTATATTGGGTTTCGTGAGGCCTGGCCAATTGTAATTAAAGGACTAAAAAGATTAGAATACCGAGGTTATGACAGTGCGGGCATTGCGTTAATCGATGATGACAATCTAAACATCTATAAAAAAGCTGGAAAAGTTCAAGAACTCGAAAATTATTCTGTAGGCAAAAATTTGTCTGGCACAATTGGCATGGGTCATACGCGTTGGGCAACCCATGGTGCACCATCAGATCGAAATTCACACCCTCACACTTCCAACAATGGAAGATTAAGTATTATCCATAATGGAATTATTGAGAATTATGCTACCTTAAAAGAAGAGCTTTTAAGAAGAGGTCATACTTTTAATAGTGATACAGATACCGAAGTTCTAATCCATTTAGTAGAAGAAATCTATAAGAATGCTGAAGTAGACTTACTAGAGGCGGTTAGGCTGGCTTTGAACGAAGTTAGTGGCGCCTATGCGATCGTTATAATGGATCAGGATAATCCTAATGAATTAATAGCCGCTAGAAAAGGAAGTCCAATGGTTATTGGAGTTGGCCAAGGAGAATATTTTATCGCTTCAGACGCTACACCTATTATAGAATACACTAAAAATGTTATTTATCTAAACGATAATGAAATTGCTTATGTAAAAAGAGATGAGCTTTTAATTAAAAGATTAGACAATGTAATTCAAACTCCATACATACAAGAATTAGAGCTTCAATTAGAAATGCTTGAAAAAGGTGGGTATGATCACTTTATGTTGAAGGAAATTTACGAGCAACCTAGGTCAATAAGAGACTGTATGAGAGGGCGTATCTATCCGGAGGAAGGGAAAGTACAGTTGGGTGGAATTAAAGAGTTTGCAGATAAGCTTAAGAACATAGATCGTATTATTATAGTTGCTTGTGGTACTTCATGGCATGCTGGTTTAGTGGGAGAATATTTAATTGAAGAATATGCTCGTATCCCAGTTGAAGTAGAATATGCATCAGAATTCAGATATAGGAATCCGATTATTACCGAAAAAGATGTAGTGATTGCTATTTCTCAGTCTGGTGAAACTGCCGACACAATGGCGGCTATAGAAATGGCTAAAGAAAAAGGTGCAACTATTTTCGGTGTTTGTAATGTTGTTGGCGCATCTATCCCTAGAATTACCCATGCTGGTGTGTATACACATGCTGGCCCTGAAATTGGTGTTGCTTCTACTAAAGCATTTACTGCTCAAGTAACAGTTCTTACACTGATGGCATTTTACATGGCACAACAAAAAGGAACTATTTCTAATTCGAAATTAGTAGAGCTTTTAACTGAGTTAGATTGCATTCCTGATAAAATTCAAGTCGCCCTTCAATCGAATGATATTGTTAAAGCAATCTCGGAAAAATTTAAGGACTCAAGAAATTGCCTGTTTTTAGGCAGAGGAAGTGGTTTCCCAGTAGCATTAGAAGGTGCTTTAAAATTAAAAGAGATATCTTATATTCATGCAGAAGGCTATCCTGCAGCAGAAATGAAACACGGCCCTATTGCTTTGATTGATGAAGAAATGCCAGTAGTTGTTATTGCTACTAAAAACTCATCTTATGAAAAAGTAATTAGTAATATTCAAGAAGTTAAGGCAAGAAAAGGAGTTGTTATTGCCATTGTTACCGAAGGTGATACTGAGGTTAAAAAGATGGCTGATTATTGCATTGAAATTCCTGATTCTAGTGAAGCGTTTTTACCACTATTAGCAACGATACCGCTTCAACTATTATCTTATCATATTGCCGTATTAAGAGGCTGCAATGTTGATCAACCTAGAAATTTAGCAAAATCTGTAACAGTAGAATAAAACAAAAGGCTCGATAAATATCGAGCCTTTTGTTTAAATAAGTTTTGAGCGTTAAAAGGGTAAATCTCCAGTTTCATCTACTGGACTTACAAAATCATCCTCACTTTTAGGCGTACCTCCATTGTTAGCTGGTGTATTCTCAAAATCACTTTTTCTGCCAAGCATTGTAAAGTTTTCTGCTACCACTTCAGTAACATACTTTTTAACTTTTTCCTTGTCTTCGAAAGAACGAGTGCGCAACTTACCCTCAATATAGACTAGTTTCCCTTTTTGAAGATACTTTGAGGCAACTTCCGCTAAACCTCTCCATAAGACAATGTTGTGCCACTCTGTTTGTTCTACACGTTTACCATCTTTATTGTACGTTTCTGAGGTAGCCAAAGGGAAACTTGCTACCGTGACCCCACCCTCTAAATGCCGAACCTCTGGATCTTTACCCAGATGGCCCACTAAAATAACTTTGTTAATGCCAGACATAGATATATTTGATTAGTTTTTTAAATACAGGCTAATAAAATCACTTATTACTTTAGGATGTGGAAATTCTTCAAACTCTTCAAGCAAAACAGATTTAATGTCTGTATGTAGATTAAAGTTAACAATATAATTATCTAAACCAAAAAATTGCACATATATAATTTGGTGGGTTAATAAGTGCTTTTTTTGTATTATAGGCGTAATTCTAACGTTTTTTCCGAAGGTATTTTTTACAGATACAATAAACGATTCGTCTTCAAAATCAGGTTTACCATCTGTCTCAATTAGAGGGAAGTCGTATAAATGTTGCCAAACATCTCCAGGTTTGCGCTGCTTAGTTAAAACATAGCCATTATGTATTCCAACAAAATAATTAAACCATCGCTCCTTAACCTTAACCTTTTTTAATTTGAGAGGCAAATCATTTACTTTGTTATTTTTATAGGCATAACAATTAACTTGTAAAGGGCATATATTACATGGAGGCGATTTTGGTTTACATTGTAAGGCCCCAAACTCCATAATGGCCTGATTATATAGGGATGGGCTTTGATTTTCGATTAAGCTTTGAGCAAGTTCTGAAAACACTTTTTTTCCAACTGTGGAATTTATAGGCTCTCCAATCCCAAAATATCTTGCCAATACCCTAAAGACATTTCCATCTAGCACTGCTTTAGCCTGATTGTTAGCAAAAGATGATATGGCTGCAGCAGTATATTCACCAATTCCTTTTAATTGAATTAGCTTTTCGTACTGAACGGGAAATATTCCATCATGATTTTCTATTACTTGTTTGGCAGTAAACAACATGTTTCTACCCCGCGAGTAATAACCTAAACCTTGCCAAAGCTTTAATACTTGGTTTTCGGTTGCTTCTGCAAAAGAACTAACCGTAGGGAAATGAGCTAAAAATTTATTAAAATAAGGTAATCCTTGTTCAACACGTGTTTGTTGCAAAATAATTTCTGATAGCCAAATTACATAAGCATCTGTAGTATTACGCCATGGAAGCTCACGCTTATTAATTTTATACCATTTTACAATTTCATTTTGGAAATCCATTCCTCAAAAATACGATCAAAATATATCATTTCACCAAAATTGCATTAACATGATAAGTTTGATTATAAATAAATCATCTTTTATTTTCCTATCTCATTAAAAAGCAATACTTTTGCAACCCCAAAACAGTTATAAAATTTAACAACAATAACTTAATAATAGAAAAATATGACTAAGGCAGATATTATTTCAGAAATATCAACAAAAACAGGAATTGAGAAAGTAGATGTACAGGAAACAGTTGAAGCATTTTTCAAGGTAATCAAAAACAGCATGATTGGCGGAGAAAATGTTTACGTAAGAGGATTTGGTAGCTTCGTTGTAAAAAAGAGAGCTCAAAAAACTGCTAGAAATATTTCTAAAAACACTGCGATTATTATTCCAGAGCATTTTGTTCCAAGCTTTAAACCAGCAAAAGTTTTTGTTGATAAAGTAAAAAACAACTCTAAAAAAGTTAAAGCAGAAGCTTAATTCATCATGTTAAACAACATCCGTTCAAAACAAGTTTTTATCATTATTGCAATTTTATTGCTTGTTGGATTTTTGTTTACTAGAGAAATTAAAGGTTTAGTAAAACCAAAGGATGAAGCAGGTAAAATGCCAACTGAGCAAGGTACCGCAAATTCAACTACTACACAATTAACTATTGAAGAAGTATCAGCTACTGCGAAAAACTTAGTAAGCAATGCTACCTCAAAAGAAATATCTGCTCTAGAAAACGCTTATAATAGCGCTTCAGGATCAGAAAAAACAACACAAGCTAAGCAATTGGCTCAAAAATGGGATGATGTTGAGCAAGCTGCTCCAAGTGCAATGTATTTAGAAGTGGTTGCAAATGGCGAACCAACATTAACAAATTGGTTAAATGCTGGAACTCGCTTTTTAAAAGCGTTTGATAATGCAATGCAAGATAGCTTACTTCAACCTGTTATGTTGCAAAAAGCAAATGCAGCTTTTACTAAAGCATTAGCAATAGACTCTACCAGCAGTGATGCAAGAACCGGTTTAGGAACTACGATCGTTAATGGTTTAGGTGCGCCAATGCAAGGTATAGCAATGTTGTTGGATGTAGTTAAAAAAGATCCTAAAAACCTTAAGGCTAATATGCAATTAGGCATGTTCGCAATTAAATCTGGTCAATTTGATAAAGCAATTATTCGTTTTAACGATATAATTAACAATATTAAGGCTACACCAGATGCTTATTTTTATTTAGCTACTGCTAATGAAAATTTAGGCAATAACAAAGAAGCAATAGACGCTTATTTAAATAGCAAGAAATTAGCAGCTAACCCAACATTATCCAAATGGATTGACACTAAGGTTGCTGAGTTAAAGAATAAACGTTAATTAACAGAATTAATAAAAACATTAAAAACTTAAAATTATGCCAAGCGGTAAAAAAAGAAAAAGACATAAAATGGCTACACACAAACGTAAAAAACGTTTAAGAAAAAACAGACACAAGAAAAAATAGGATTTTCCTATAGTGTATTGATCAAAAATAAATATCTGATAATTCGGGTATTTATTTTTGGATTCAATGTTTTTTTAGTCCATGTGTAATAAGGCATTAAATTGCCTTAAAATCTGTAGCTTTTGGTAAAGGAATTAATAATCGATTCGACTCCTACGGGAGTAACCATAGCTTTAATTGAAGATAAACATCTTGTAGAACTTCATAAGGAACACATTAACAACAATTACGCCGTTGGCGATATTTATTTAGGCCGCATTAAAAAAATTATGCCTGGTTTAAATGCTGCGTTTGTTGATGTAGGTTATGAGAAAGATGCATTTTTGCATTATTTCGATTTAGGCCCACAAGTACAATCTTTAATAAAGCTTACTAAAATTAAGCGTAACGGCACAGTCAATGGTACTTTATTAGATAATTTTAAATTAGAAGCTGACATTAATAAAGCGGGTAAAATATCCGAAATCGTCAGTAAAAATTTGATCCTACCCGTTCAAATTGCTAAAGAACCTATTTCTACTAAAGGCCCTAGATTAAGCTCTGATCTTTCTATTGCAGGAAGATATATAGTTTTAGTGCCCTTTTCTAATGTGATATCGATCTCTAAGAAAATTAAAAGCAATACCGAACGTAATCGTTTAAAAAAGATTATTGAAAGTATAAAGCCTAAAAACTTTGGAGTAATTATCAGAACTGTTTCTGAAGGAAAAGGAGTTACCGAATTACAAAAAGATTTATTGGATTCTGTATCTAAATGGGAAAACTTTACGAAAAAGTTGCCTGATGCAGAACCTTCTAAACGCGTTTGGGGAGAGATGGATCGTACTTCTACCCTAATTAGAGATATTTTAAGCACCGATTTTGCAAATGTTTATGTAAACGATGCAAACTTGTTTGAAGATATTCGTTCTTATGTACATGAGATTTCGCCAGAAATGGAGAAAATCGTTAAACATTACAAACACAAAGAACCAATTTTCGAGCATTTCGGTGTAGAAAAACAAATTAAAAATGGCTTCGGTAAAACAGTTAATCTTGCTGGTGGAGCTTATTTGGTAGTAGAACATACTGAGGCTTTACATGTAATTGATGTAAATAGTGGTAATAGAACGGCTAGCAAAGAAAATCAAGAAGAAAATGCACTTCAAGTAAATAAAGAAGCTGCTAAAGAAATTGCTCGTCAATTAAGATTGAGAGATATGGGTGGTATTGTAGTAATCGATTTTATTGATATGCACAAACCAACTAACCGTAAAATGCTTTTTGATTATTTACGCGATTTGATGTTACTTGATCGTGCTAAACATACCATTTTACCACCAAGTAAATTTGGTTTAGTTCAAATTACTCGTCAGCGTGTTAGACCAGAAATGAACATTGTAACGGTAGAAAAATGCCCTACATGTGATGGTACTGGAGAAATTAAAGCTAGTATTGTTTTAATGGATGATATAGAAAGTAATTTAACTTATATTTTGCAAGAGCAGAATGAAAAGAATATTACACTTTGTGTGCATCCTTATATTGAAGCCTTCATTAAAAAAGGATTTATTTCTTTACAATGGAAATGGTTCTTCAAATTTGGTCAACGTATTAAGATAAGATCAGTATCTTCTTATAACCTGACTGAGTTTCATTTTTTATCTTCAAAAGACGAAGAGATTAAATTATAAACAATTAACGTAAAACTGAAGGCCTGGTTTCTAAAAAATCAGGCTTTTTTATTGTTTATAAATTTTCAAAATTTTTAAGTCGATTAAATCTAAATTCGTACTAACAAATCGTTATCCAGAAATCGTTAATCTTAAATCAAATTGGCTAAAACAAAATCAGCATATTTCTGTCAGAGTTGTGGTTATGAATCTGCAAAATGGTTGGGCAAATGTCCATCATGCAATCAATGGAATACCTTTGTAGAGGAAATTATTGATAAAGGCGCCGCACACGTTCCAACTTGGAAGTCACCCACTGGTACACAAAGATTAAGCAAACCAAGTAAGGTTGAAGAAATTCAAAGTGCAACAGAAGAAAGAACTACCACTGGAGATGCAGAATTAGATAGAGTATTGGGCGGGGGATTAGTTGCAGGATCAGTTATTTTAATTGGTGGCGAACCTGGAATTGGTAAATCGACTTTAATGTTACAAGTCGGACTTAATGTAGCGGGCAGAAAAGTATTATACGTTTCTGGAGAAGAGAGCGAGCAACAAATTAAAATGCGGGCCGAAAGAATTACTACTAACCCCAAAGCAGATTGTTACATTTTAACCGAAACTTCAACGCAAAATATTTTTAAGCAAATAGAACAGCTAGAGCCAGAAATTGTAATTATCGATTCCATTCAAACACTACATTCTGCGCATATTGAATCTACTCCCGGTAGTGTATCTCAAGTTAGAGAATGTACAGCAGAACTTTTGCGTTTTGCAAAGGAAACCAATACACCAGTTTTTTTAATTGGCCATATTACAAAAGATGGCGCAATTGCAGGGCCTAAAATTTTAGAACACATGGTAGATACGGTTTTACAATTTGAAGGAGATAGGCATCATATCTATAGAATTTTAAGGTCGATTAAAAACCGTTTTGGAGCTGCTGCAGAATTAGGAATTTATGCCATGCAAAGCAGTGGATTAAGAGAAGTTTCAAATCCATCAGAAATTCTACTTTCTCAACGAGATGAAGAATTAAGTGGAATCACAATTGGAGCAACTTTAGAGGGCGCTAGACCAATGCTAATTGAAACTCAGGCCTTAGTTAGCATTGCCGCTTATGGAACTCCGCAACGATCTGCTACCGGCTTTGATACCAAGCGAATGAATATGTTGCTTGCCGTATTAGAAAAAAGATGTGGATTTAGATTAAGCGCAAAAGATGTTTTTTTAAATATTGCTGGAGGAATTAAAGTTGAAGATCCTGCAATTGATTTAAGTATTATGGCGGCTATTATTTCGTCTCATGAAGATATTTTTATTTCATCTAAGGTTTGTTTTGCAGCAGAAGTGGGTTTATCAGGAGAAATTAGAGCAGTAAATCGGATAGAGCAACGTATTTCAGAAGCAGAAAAATTAGGATTCGAAAAAATATTTATCTCAAACTATAACCTAAAAGGATTGGTGAAAGATAAATTTAAAATACAGATAATTACAGTTAGTAAAATTGAAGAAGTTTTCTCTTTACTTTTTGGGTAACTCTTTCATTTATTTAGGAAATAAAATACCCATTATATGACTTTCTGGTACATATCTCTACAACAAAAGAAGAAAACTCAATGTAGAATTCTAAAAGATGCATATTTAATCTATTAACGATCAGTTAATTATAAATATTCTACATCTAATCTCCAATTTGGATAAGCTATTGCATATCACTTAGCATTGGTATTCATGATTACTAATAAATAGGGATGATTGACCCCCACTGCTTTTAAGTAGTGGGGATTTTTTTCAATCCTATTTTATGAAGAACATTCCTTATTTAAAAAGATTTTAAATATTTTTGTATCAGATAGATAAGAGTATACCCAATTAAAAATAAAGAAAATGAAAAAAATTATTTTAAGTCTAGCCTTGTGTATGTTTACCGCATTTGCTTTTGCACAAGATGCAACTTCATTTGTAGGAAAATCTTTTGGTGAAGGTGTTAAAAAAGGAAATGTAATTACAACTGCAGAAGTAAATGCAAAACTTGGCGAAGAAACCAAAAAAGACATGAAAGTTACGGGTTTAGTAACTTTAGTTTGCCAAAAAAAGGGTTGTTTTATGAATTTAGAAGCACCAAATGGTGAAACTATCCGTGTAAACTTTAAAGATTACGCTTTTTTCATGCCTAAAGATTTAGCAGGTAAAAAAGTAGTAATTGATGGTTTTGCAGAAAGAACAGAAACATCTGTTGAAGACTTAAAACATATTGCAGAAGATGCAAAGAAATCTGCTGAAGAAATTGCAAAAATCACAAAACCTAAAAAAGAAATTGTGTTTGAAGCAAAAGGAGTTGTAATTTTGGAGGATTAGAAAGGTTCTCCTTTTTAATATTGATTGATTGAACCCTGCTCTCTCCGGAGTAGGGTTTTTTTACGATACATTGTAACAGCTCGTACAATTCTACATCTATATGCTTATATAATTTTTATATTTATAAAAACCTTAAACCAAACTGGACTATGATCATTGTAGCTATACTCGCAATTGCCGTTTTAATTATTGGCATTGGCATATACAATTCCTTAATTAGCAAAAAAAACCAAGTAGCAAACGCATTTTCTGCAATAGATGTAATGCTTAAAAAACGTTTCGACTTACTTCCAAACTTAGTGGAAACCGTAAAGCAATACATGGAATATGAAGGTGATACGCTAACTAAAATTACCGAATTAAGGGGTAAAGCTTTAGGCACTAATGTTAGTGAGAGCGATAAACTAGCGTTAGATCAACAAATTGGAAGTGCAGTAAAAGGCTTAATGGTAAGCGTAGAAAATTACCCTGATTTAAAGGCTAATCAAAATTTTTTAAACTTACAAAGTACCTGGACTGAAAGTGAAGAGCAGATAGCTGCTGCTAGAAGAAATTACAATTCGTCTGTTACCACTTACAATAATGCTGTAATGATGTTCCCAGGAAATATGTTTGCAGGTATGTTGGGTTATCAGCCAATAGCAGTTTTAGAGACTGCAGAAGAAGAGCGTAAAAACGTAAGTGCTAAAGAGCTTTTTAATAATTAATGTCAACAAATTTCACGCTACCTCCAGCTGTACAAAAAGTAGTTGCTGAATTAGAAATTCAACGAAAAAAAATAGTTTCCAATAAACTACAAGGTTGGAGCTTTATTGTTTTTGGTATAATTTGTTTCGTTATTGGAGTTGTATTAGGTCTCGCTATACTTGCAATTGTAGGCTTTATTATTGCAATTCCGGGTGCTATAATTTTATTTCGCATTGGCGAAAGTGTTTCTAATTACAAAAGTCGATTTAAACAAGAAGTAATTGGTGCTGCTTTAAATTCAGTAGATAAAAGTTTAACATTAGATCCTAACCGTGGGATTGTAGAGTCTGAATTTACATCTTCACAACTTTTTACTACATCTCCAGATCGGTACAATACAGAAGATTTAATAAGTGGAAAAATCGACAAAACGAGCTTCTATTTTGCAGAAGTGCATGCAGAATATAAAACTGAGGTTCAGACTAAAAATGGTAGACAGGTCACTTGGCATGATATTTTAAAAGGTATAATATTTACTGCAGATTTTAACAAAAACTTTAATGGTGTCACTGTAGTAAGACCCAAAAATTTTGGAAGTAAAATTGGTGCTTGGTTCTCTAAAAACGTGTATTCTTTTGGCGATAAAAATGTGGTGGAACTTGAAAATGAGAATTTTAATAAGAACTTCGTAATATACAGCACAGATCAAATTGAAGCTCGGTATATTTTAACTCCAGCAATGATGGAAAAAATTAACGACCTCAATCAGCGATCGGCTTACACCATATCTTTGTCGTTCATCGATACTAGGATGTATATTGCTTTCCCACTGGATAAAAATTATTTCGAACCGCCTGTTTTTAAAACATTATTAAAACCAGATTTATTGGACGATGACATGTCTGTGCTAACTTTCATGTATGATATTGTACGAGAACTAGATTTGAATACCAGAATTTGGACTAAACAATAGTGAAATCGTCATTGCGAGGTACGAAGCATCTTGCGGCGATGTAAAATTGCTTCCCTATGCTCTGGATGACAAATACAATAAATAAAAAATCCCTTAACGTTACGCTAAGGGATTTATGCTTTACTGACTTTCGCTCTTTATAACTTTTATCTTATTTCGACAAATACATCGATTTATCTTTATATAACTTACGGAAATAAGGATCTTCTAAATCTTTAATGAAACGGATAGCCTCTCCTGTTGATTTCATCTCTGGGCCCAACTCTTTCGTCACTTCAGGGAATTTATCAAAAGAAAATACAGGCTCCTTAATTGCATAACCTTTTAATTTACGAACAATGTTAAAGTCTTTTAACTTGTTTACACCTAACATAATTCTGGCCGCAATATTAATATAAGGTACATCATATGCTTTTGCAATGAAAGGAACCGTACGAGAAGCTCTTGGATTTGCTTCAATAACATATACTTTATCATCTTTAACTGCAAACTGGATATTTAATAATCCAATTACATTTAAAGCTCTTGCAATTTTTTTAGAGTAGGTTTCCATATCAGCAATTACCTTTTCTGATAAGCTGAAAGGTGGTAAAACTGCACTAGAATCTCCAGAGTGAATACCAGCAGGTTCAATGTGTTCCATTAAACCAACAATATGTACATCTGTTCCATCGCTAATCGAATCTGATTCAGTTTCTTCTGCTCTGTCTAGGAAATGGTCAATTAATACTCTGTTGCCAGGTAAATCTCCCAATAACTTAACTACCGCTTTTTCTAAATCTTCATCATTAATTACAATGCTCATCCCTTGTCCGCCTAAAACATAACTCGGGCGTACTAAAACTGGATAACCAACTTCATTTGCAACCACAATTGCTTCTTCAGCGTTTTCAGCTACACCATATTTTGGATATGGAATATCTAATTCTTTTAATAAATCTGAGAAACGACCACGGTCTTCAGCAATATCCATGTCGTTATAAGCTGTACCTATGATTTTGATATTGTTTTCATGTAACTTCTCAGCCATCTTTAGTGCTGTTTGTCCACCAAGCTGAACAATTACACCTACGGGGTTTTCTAGCTCTATAATTTCACGAACGTGCTCCCAGAAAACTGGCTCGAAGTATAATTTATCGGCCATGTTAAAATCTGTAGATACTGTTTCTGGATTACAATTAATCATAATCGCTTCAAAACCACTTTCTTTAGCTGCTAATAATCCGTGTACACAAGAGTAATCAAATTCTATTCCCTGACCAATTCTATTTGGACCGGAACCTAAAACAATTACTTTTTTCTTATCAGAAACTATTGACTCATTTGTGCCTAATTCATCACCATTTGAAAGCGTTTCATTACCTACTAATGAGATTTGTATTGGTGCTTCTTCAAAAGTTGAATAAAAATATGGTGTTTGTGCTGCAAACTCCGCTGCACATGTATCAACCATTTTATACACACGTTTAATTCCTAATTCTTTACGGCGATTGTAAACTTCATCTTCCGTTACATTACCTAAAACGTATGCAATTTGAATATCAGAAAAACCTCTTTGCTTTAAGTTGAAGAAGAAATCTTTAGGAATATTAGTTAGTGAGTAACGTTTAAGTTCAACTTCTAAGTTTACCAATTCTTGAATTTGAGACAAGAACCATTTATCGATTTTAGTTACTTTACGTATAGATTCTAAAGGTACACCCATACTCATCGCATCCTTGATCAGGAACAAACGGTTCCAACTTGGATGCTCTAAGCCATGCATGATTTCTTCGATATTCCTTTTTTGTCTGCCATCTGCACCTAAACCAGCTCTGCCAATTTCTAAACTTTGAGTGGCTTTTTGTAAAGCTTCAATAAAACTACGACCAATTGCCATTACCTCGCCTACAGATTTCATCTGTAAACCTAGTTCCATGTTTGCACCTTTAAATTTATCGAAATTCCAACGGGGGATTTTTACGATTACGTAATCTAAAGTTGGTTCAAAATATGCAGAAGTAGTTTTGGTAATTTGATTTTCAATCTCGTCTAAGTTATATCCGATAGCTAGCTTAGCTGCAATTTTTGCAATTGGGTAACCTGTTGCCTTACTTGCTAAGGCTGATGAACGAGAAACACGAGGGTTAATTTCAATCGCAATGATATCATCGTTATCTGGATTTACAGAAAACTGAACGTTACATCCGCCAGCAAAATTACCAATGGCACGCATCATTTTTATAGCTTGATTGCGCATTTCCTGGTAACAACGGTCTGATAATGTCATGGCAGGAGCTACAGTGATCGAATCTCCTGTGTGAATTCCCATTGGATCAAAATTCTCGATAGAACAAATAATGATTACGTTATCATTACCATCTCTCAACAATTCCAATTCGTATTCCTTCCAACCTAAAACTGCTTTTTCTACTAAGACTTCGTGTGTTGGCGAAGCCTCTAAGCCACGTTTTAAGGCAGCATCAAAATCCTCTTTTTTATGCACAAAACCGCCACCAGAACCACCTAGTGTATATGATGGGCGAATTACCAATGGAAACCCAATATCCTGGGCTGCTTCTTTTCCCTCTAAATAAGAGTTTGCAATTTTTGATGGAGCAACACCAACACCTATATCTACCATTAACTGACGGAAAGATTCTCTATTCTCCGTTTTATCAATTGCAGCTACATCTACACCGATAATTTTTACATTATGTGCCTTCCAAATGCCACGTTCCTCTGCATCAACACAAAGATTTAAGGCTGTTTGACCACCCATTGTTGGTAATACAGCATCAATTTTAGGAAGGTTTGGATTAGTTGCGTGATCAGTTAAAATTTGCTCAATCGATTCTAAGGTTAGAGGCAACAAATAAACATGATCACCGATAACTTTATCGGTCATAATGGTTGCCGGATTAGAATTGATAATGGAAACTGTAATTCCTTCGTCTTTAAGCGAAAGTGCGGCTTGTGAACCAGCATAATCAAATTCGCAAGCTTGACCAATAATAATAGGTCCTGATCCGATAATAAGTACTGAGCGTATGGAGGTGTCTTTAGGCATTGTGGGGGTTTAAAAAAGTCTAAAGTAATAGTCAATTTGACTGGTAGCTGGGAGAATTCCTGCTATAAAATGAAAATCCCAACTGCTCTGTCGGGATGCAAAGATAGGTTTTTTGAATTGAATATTTGGATAAAATTTAAAGATTTTATACTACTTTTTAGCCCTAATACGACTTAAAGTTTCAGGAGCAATTCCGAGATAAGATGAAATATGTTTAAGACTTGCTTTCTGTAGAATTTTAGGGTGTTTCTTTAATAAATCAGCATACCTTTCTTGGGCAGTCATACTTCTCAAAGCAATGGCTCTTTCTTCACTTAATATGTAATATTTTTCTGTTAATACTCGCCCTATGACATTAAATTCTGGAAATTTTCGATAGAGCTCTTGCAGGTCGGCATAACTTGTACATAAAAGTACAGAATCTTCAAGGAGTTCGATATATTCGAGAGAAGGCGTCTGGTTAAAAAAGCTAAAAACAGAAATCATGGCATCTCCGGTGCTCATAAACCATTGAGTTATGTCTTTTCCATCTTTCATGTAATAACAACGTGCAAATCCTTGTTCAATAAAGTAAATGTGTTTAGCTATATCTCTTTCTTTTAAAAGAATATGTCCATTACTCAATTTAAGCACTTTTACAACTGTGGATAAATGTTCAATAAGCTCAGTAGATAGGGGATGAATTTGTTGTGCATTTTTTAAGAAGATCTCCATAGGTCCAACCAATTTACACAAAAATGGGAAAATAACGATGTTATCTATCCCTATTATTTCAAAGAAATATAATATTAGCCCTTATAAAAAAGAGACCAAATCCAGGCAAACCCTCCTACAACAAAGAGCAAGACTATTGGCCCAGCCCCGATTAAAGTCGAAAGAAAAAATATACAATATATGTTTGTTCTAAATATTTTTAGGTTTTTATAAAAAATGAGGGCGCCCATAAAACAAACAGCTAAAGGAGCTGTTATTAAAACTAATCCTAACAACAGGCTATTATCTAATACTCCAAGATATACATATGTGCCACAAAATATTGTACAAATTAGTCCTCCAATGAGCCATATTCTAACTTCTTTATGGTTTATAAATTTTGAAGCGGCGATTGCTGCAAAAAAAGAGGGCAATGAAAGAACAGCCAAAACAAATAGAAAATCATCAATGCCCTTTCCAGCATTTGCAAAATAGTATTTATAGGCAAAAAACAAAGTTGTAATTAACGAAAGTGCATTCACAATAAACATTGCTTTAATAAATTCGATATCAGGTAGTTTATTCATCTTTTCCATATTGTTGGCTAATTACAAGCCCCTTTACTTGTTGGGGCAGTGCTTGAATTTGTTTTGACTCTATTATCTCCATGTGATTTGGCCAATCTCATAGTATTGCCCAAACCTGCAGGGGTCATTGCCTGAATTAGATTTAAAGCATCCACTATTCCAGCTATACCGTTCATTGGATCCGGTAATGTTATTCCCCCACTAGCGCAAACTCCAACAACAAAAGCCGTACAGTTCATTCCATATAAGTTATACTCAGCTGGAGGGTTAGCAATATTATCTATAATTTTATTAAAGTTTGTTGCATTATTTCCTAGATCAAATTCCATATGTACAGTAAATTCTATCTGATCCGTATCTCCTGCTTTAGCATTATCAACCATTTTTGAAGGACTACTAAATGGATTTCCCGCAGGATAAAATCCCACAGTTTGCGTAACACTTGCTCCATTAATACCTATTTTGGTGACAGTTATAGCTGTATGTCCAACACCATTTGCTGGTGTCCAATTTATTCTTGTACCAGGAAGGGGTTCTTCAACATGGACTATTACCTTATAATTTGCTCCTGCATTAGGAATATTGTCAAAACAAGCAGTAAATTTTTTTGGATCAATAGCACTTTTATCCTGCCCAGGCATGTAAGGGTTTTCTGGAATTAAGTCTGAAGGATAGATTGTACCTGGTCCAGGGCCTGATTGATCGCCCATATCTGGCATATCGCTCATCCCGCCCCCCGAACATTTGTATACCACATCATAGTAACGGATATAAGGAGTACATGTAGGTGTCCCAGAATTACCTGCCTCTACACACGCTTGCCCATAAACAGGCTCCAGATCATAATTGCATGATTGCCCCTCAAGCATAGTTGTATTTGGAACATACATAGTACTATTTTTATAGAAGTTTTTCTGATATAAGCTATTTAATTTATTTCTATCTGAAATTCCTCCATTATTTGACATCGCTTGCTTAATTATTCCTGATTCGTAAACTAATCCCTTTAAATATTTGCTATTCAAGTTATAAAAAGAAATCTTTCCAGAAAAATTAGTCAATGCTGTAAAATGAACATTAGCGGGGTTTAAAGTTTTATCCTTAGGAGCTATAGAGAAGTATCCTCCCTTAACCGTTCCATCGTTTTTATTTTTAAAGACTAAAATCCTAATTGTATTTAATGAATTATTGCTTGAGCTTTCTAAATCAATTTCCTTATAACTCGTAAATATCCCCTCTGGATTATTTAATTCAACCTCGTATACAAAATCCTTATCGTTCTCATACTTTGAGATCTTATCCCACTTTGGTGTTAAGGTCGAGAAAGTGCTTTTAGTCCTTCCAATCGAGTTATACCACTTTTGCAATAATTCAACTTCATCATTTTTAATAGATAAATTTGCTGCATCTTTTTTACAAGAGTTGATTGATAGAAAACCTATACTTAATAAAAGCATAGCCATTTTCTTAAATAGAGGTCTTTGGATTTTTGTTTTCATATAATTAATAGATTTACACAAATCTATATTTACTTTGTCTATTTGCACTTGACTTTTATCAAGAAATATTCATTTAAAACCCTTTAATTCAAAATCTTAAGTTGCATTTAACAAAAAAGAGGGCTCTAGGCCCTCTTTTTATTTTATACACAATTTCTTATTGCTGTAATTTAATTTCTCCTAAATCTGTTGTTGCACTATCTGTAACTGCAACATTTTCTACAGAAGCATCTTTATATGGGGCATTTGCTTTTACCCAAACGGTATAATTGCCTTTTTTTACATTACTAAACATAAAAGCGCCATTACTAATCTGACTTCTTAAAGTATCAGTTCCAGCAACTGCAACGACTTCTTTTACACCTTCTGCTGGCGTTACTTTACCCTGTATTCCACCTTCTTTGATTGAGCCGAATGCAAACAATCCCAATGATAAACCTGCAACAGCTAAAAAATTTAAACTCGCTCTTTTCATAATTCTAATTTTAGTTAAACTTCTATTAATTAAGCGTAAGTTTTTTCCATTCAGTGAACTTTATAATGTTTAGTTTTTTATTGAGGCGTTTAAAATAAACACTTTTATAACGGACTTGTTTTTATGATTATTGCCCATTTAAGTCAAACTTGATCGAAACTTGGTATATGCATCCTATAAAAATGTCTTAAATTACATACAGAAATCAACCTATTAAACCTTTAAAACTATTTGGAATAGCATTTGTTATCAATGAGTTATTAACAAAATCAAATACAGATGAAAAAGATATTCTTACCATTAATTGTTTTAGTTGTGCTTATTGGTGGTTGTGCGACAGTACAATCTATTATAAAATCTACATTTCCATATACAGCAACATTAGTCATCCCGGCAGGTACTAAAAGCGATGTTGTTCAAGTAACAACTAGTACGGCTAGCAGTTTTGATCAAATATTTGGGAACCAAAGTGGTACAAACTACATTAGAGATGTGCGAGTTACATCAGTAAGGCTAGACGCTAGTAATCCAAGCAGTCAAAACTTAGGCATATTTAAAACTGTAAAGTTATTCTTAGTGAATGGTAGCTCAGAAGTCATGGTTGCGTCAAGAAACGATGTATCAGAAAATATTGGCAACAATCTTGTACTAGATATAGACAATTCACGTTTTGTTGATGAGTATATCAAAGGAAGTAATTTGAGAATGAGGATGGAATACACGTTAAGGAATAGTTTAACGAGTGATGTGAGTGTAAGAGCGGCGATAAATTTTAGCTCATCGCCAAATACAAAATAGAACTAAAATTTCCTCAACAAGTTTGAGGATTCTTCATAAATAGTTTGTTTGGTTTATTGTCCGGTAGGGGTTGTTCCCTATCGGGCTTTTTTGTTTATACCGCATACATTTTAATGCTACTATTTTATACTTTTGAAATATGTTACTATTGATTGACGGTTTTAAAGAAAGCATTTCTCAATTCATTTTTGGAACTGGGGCATTAGAGTGGTGTGGAGTTTTTACAGGCATTCTTTGTGTATGGCTTGCTGCAAAAAACAATATTTGGAATTGGCCAATCGCAATAATTAGTGTACTTATTTATATCGTTATCTTTTTTGAAAGTAAATTATATGCAGATATGGGTTTGCAATTTTACTTCTTTGCTATGAACATTTATGGCTGGTATTACTGGAGTAAGCAAAGAGATAATCCCGAAAAAGAACGACCTATTAGTTTAATTACTTCTAAAGAAATTATATTATCTATAATTGGAATAATCATTTTTACTCTGGCTTTGGGTTTTATACTGCATAAAAACACTGATGCTTCTTTTCCTTTTATAGATAGCTTTTGCACTGCCTGTAGTTTAATTGCACAAATATTTTTAGCCAGAAAGGTTTTACAAAATTGGTTAATTTGGATATTCGTAGATATAATTTATGTAAGTGTATATTGCACTAAAGAATTATATGCAACAGGTTTGATGTATGCCTTGTACGTTGTCATCGCCACAATGGGTTACCTAGATTGGAGAAAAATCTACCGTGAACAAACACATTAAAAAAATAGCAATCGTTGGTCCTGAAAGTACAGGAAAATCAACTATGTCTCAGCAATTGGCCAAACATTACAATGTGCCTTGGGTACCAGAGTATGCTCGTTATTATTGCGCAGCCTTAACTGCCGATTGCACCTTACAAGATGAAATTAACATGTTTCATGGCCAAGTTGCTTTAGAGGAATCTGTTTTGGCAATGGCTGATACTGATTTCATTATATGTGATACAACTTTCGTAACTGTTAAAATATGGAGTGATGAAATGCTAGGTGAAACTCCGCAAATTGTGCTAGATGCCTTAAAAGTCCATTCTTACGATTTCTATCTTTTACTTGATATTGATTTGCCTTGGCAAGAAGATCCATTAAGAGATTTCCCGCACATGCGAGAACATTTTATGGAAATTTGGCATAAAGAGCTAAAAGCACTCCATGCAAACTATCAAGTAATTGGCGGCATAGAAGATCGCCTGCAAAACGCTATAAATGCCATAAATAATTTTTTAAAGAAATAGCAGCCATATTATATTTTCTAAAACTATTTCTTAATCTCAATCATTTTGCTTTACATTTGTGCCATCAATAAGGGGTGCCTTGTTTTGTAAAAACACAAATACAGGCTGAGAACATACCCATTTTGAATGGAAGATAGAAAATGGAAGATGGAAGTGGAAACATTTCAATATTCAAACATTTCAACACTCAACCTTTCAAATGCACCTGATCCAGATAATGCTGGCGTAGGGATGGTTTATGGAGTTTAACTAATTCGGAGGTAACCCCTATTTCCGAAATGTTTAACTAACAAAAAAATACAAATTGAAAAAATTTAAGTTAGCAGTAATCACTGCGCTATTGTGTCCACTCCTTTCTATGGCACAATTCAACATTTCGGGTACCGTATCCGAAAAAAACAACACCAATTTGCCTGGAGCAACAATCCGATTAAAAGGCAAATCAGCAATTCTTTCTAGTAATGAAACTGGCCACTATGAGTTTAAAAATCTTCCGGCAGGTAATTATACCATAATCGCTAGTTTTTTAGGTTACCAAAGTGAGGAGCAAACTATAAATCTACAAACCAATGCTGTAGTAGATTTTAAATTAATTCAACTTACTTTTTTAGCTAATGAAATTGTAGTAAATGCTACTAGAGCAGCTGCAAATTCTGCCAGCACTTACAAAAACATCGACAAAGAAACCATAGCCAAAAACAACTTTGGGCAAGATTTACCTTTTCTTTTAGATAATACACCAGGTGTAGTTATTACTTCAGATGCTGGTGCAGGTGTTGGCTATACAGGCATTCGTATCCGCGGTAGCGATGCAACTCGAGTGAATGTAACTTTAAACGGTATTCCGTACAACGATAGCGAAAGTCAAGGAACTTTTTGGGTAAACATGCCAGATTTCGCTTCATCCGTAGATAATATCCAAATTCAGCGTGGCGTCGGTACCTCGACAAATGGTGCCGGTGCTTTCGGCGGAAGCTTAAATATCCAAACTACTGCAGGTGAAACCGAACCTTATGCAGAACTAAACAATACTTACGGATCTTTTAATACTTGGAAAAATACTGTAAAAGTGGGTACAGGTCTAATTAACGATCATTGGAGTTTCGATGGTCGATTATCTCGCATCAAATCTGATGGCTTTATAGATCGTGCTGCTTCAAATCTTAAATCGTATTTCCTATCGGGAGCTTATCACGGCAAAACCGATTTACTAAGAATTAACGTGTTTTCTGGAAGTGAAAAAACATATCAAGCATGGAATGGTATTCCAGAATCACGTTTAAATGGAGATGTTGCAGGCATGAACGATTACATTTCTCGCAACGGGTTAAATCCGGCAGATGCCGAAAACCTATTAAACTCGGGTAGCAGAACTTACAATAGTTTTACCTATAAAGACCAAACTGATAACTATTGGCAAGATCATTATCAGCTTATATACGCTAAGCAATTTAGTGATCAATTCTCTTTCAATGGAGCTTTACATTATACCGCAGGGCGAGGATATTACGAGGAATTTAAAGAAGCTCAAAAGCTAATTAACTACGGTTTACAGCCAGTTGTTATTGGTGCTACCACAGTTACTAAAACAGATTTAGTGCGTAGAAGATGGCTAGATAATGATTTTTATGGTTTCACCTATGCCTTCAATTATAAACCAGACACCAAAGTTCAACTTACATTAGGTGGTGCCTACAATGAATACAAAGGTGCCCACTTTGGTCAGGTTATTTATGCGCAATACGGTAGTAATGGCAACAATGACAGACATTATTACGATAACGACGGCTTTAAAACTGATTTCAATTCTTACTTAAAAGCTAATTTTAATCCGATTGAACAGCTTACCGTTTTTGCCGATTTACAATACCGACATATATATTACACAGTTTTAGGAACGGAGAAAAATCTTAATCAGTTAAACATTAAAGATAACCTCAATTTCTTTAACCCTAAAGTTGGTGCGAGTTATTTCATTAACCCCAACGACAATATTTACGCTTCATTTAGTGTAGCCAACAAAGAACCTGGCCGCGATGATTATGTAAACGTAGAAACTGGTACTCTTCCAAAATCTGAGCGATTAAATAATTTAGAAGCAGGTTATCGCTTCAAAAACGCTAGCTTATCTGCAGGCGTAAATGTGTATGGTATGTGGTATAAAGATCAATTAGTAGTAACCGGAAAAATTAACGATGTAGGCGAATATTACCGTCAAAATGTAGATAAAAGTTACCGTGCAGGTGTCGAGTTAGATGCTGCTTACACAATTAATCAGCACTTTTCTGTGTTGGCAAATGCAGCTTTAAGTCGTAATAAAATTAAAAACTTTACAGAGTTTATAGATGATTATGATAACGGCGGACAAATTGTAAACACCTACAACAGCACAGATATTTCCTTCTCGCCAAATGCTGTCATCTCGGGTGAGTTAGTATATAGCCCAATAAAATCGTTGGCTTTAGGCTGGCAAAGTAAATATGTTGGCAAACAATATTTAGATAATACCCAAAACGAGGCCCGTAAATTAAACTCATATTGGGTTAATAATGCACGTTTAGCATATGATATGAAACTAAAAGGAATTAAAAACATCAATATTGCTTTATTAGCTAACAACATTTTAAACTATAAATACGAAAGCAATGGCTACACCTACGGTTACTTTTCTGGTGGCGCACAAACCACAGAGAATTTTTATTTCCCACAAAGTGGAACCAATTTAATGCTAAGTTTAAATTTAAAGTTTTAAACCTTTAACTAAATTCGTCATTGCGAGCTTCGCGAAGCAATCTTACAACGTGCGAAAATATATTGACCTGTCGCTTTAAGATTGCTTCGTACCTCGCAATGACGATATTATTCTTATGAAAAAATACATAGAAAAGCTCCAATTCATCACCCACGACATTCCACAGTATTCACATATTGAACAAGTCCAAATTGCTTGCGAAGCTGGCGCAAAATGGATTCAATACCGTTGTTTGAGCAAAGCTGATGATGAATTATTAACAGATATAAATACCATTGCAGAAATTTGCGATGATTGGGGCTCAACCTTAATTGTAACCAATCATACTCATTTAAAAGGCAAGGCCGATATTCAAGGTTTTCATATAGAAGAGATGGAGGCAGATTTTATCACTCTGCGCAAACAACTTGGCGAAGAATATACCTTAGGAGGTTCAGCAAACACAGTTCAAAACTTAATTAGATTAGCAAAAGAAGGAGTAGATTATGCAGGTTTTGGTCCTTTCAAAATAACCACAACAAAACCCAACAACGCACCATTATTAGGTGCAAAAGGATATGCAGATGCGATAAATGCATTAAAAAAAGAAAACATAAACTTGCCAATTTTAGCAGTTGGCGGCGTTACTTTACAAGATATTCCCGCCCTTTTAAATACAGGTATTTATGGCATTGCGGCCTCATCAGCAATTAATCAAGCCGAAAATATGTACCAAGCTTACATAGATTTTTATAGGGAAATTATTTAAGTTAAATCAGAACTAGTAAAACCATGTTGCAATAGAGTATTCAAAAATCTTATAGGTTTTTTACATATTTTTATGAGATGATATATTTCATAAGTGGTTTAGGTGCCGATGAAAGAGTTTTTCAGTTTCTAGACTTGCAAAATACTGACCATAAATTCATTAAATGGATTGCGCCACAACCTGCAGAAAGGCTATCAGATTATTGTAAAAAATTAATTGATCAAATTGATATTAAACAAGAAGTTATTTTAATTGGAATTTCATTCGGAGGGATTGTTGCCCAAGAAATTTCTAAACTAATATCCTGCAAAACGACCATAATCTTATCAAGTATTAAGTCTCATAAAGAATTTAGCTGGCAATTAACTTTTGCAAGAAAAACTCAACTCCATAAAATTATTCCTCTTTGGATTTTACAGTTAAGCAATAAAATTGCTGCTAACTATTATTTTGGCGTTAAAAGCAAAGAAGAATCCAAATTACTTCATCAAATTATAAAGGACACAGATCCAAAGTTTTTAGTCTGGGCAATAGATAAAATCATGAATTGGAAAAACGAAAGCTATCCCAAAAATCTTTACCATATCCATGGTACTTCTGATAAAATTTTCCCTGTCAATAATATTAAAAATGTAATAGAAATACCAAATGGAGGTCATTTTATGATTGTAAATAAAGCATCTCAATTACAACAGCTTATATTTGATATCATTAAGTAAGACTATTATGCAAAGCGAAAATACTGACATTCTTAATTTAAACGATGTTAAAACTTTGGTCGATGACTTTTACACCAAAATACGCGACAATCAATTACTAGCTCCCATTTTTAACAATGTAATAAAAGAGAATTGGCCAATGCATTTAGAAAAAATGTACCGCTTTTGGGAAACCATTTTATTAGAAACACCAACCTACAGTGGCAGTCCATTTTTAAAGCACGCCAAGCTTCCAGTAGAAAAAGAACACTTTGATACTTGGATTAACTTATTTAATCAAACTATTGACGAACACTTTACAGGTGCAAAAGCCGATGAAGCTAAATGGCGAGCAGCCAGAATGAGTGAAATGTTTCAATACAAACTAGATTATTACAAAAATAATCCAGCTCAACCCTTAATTTAAAATCTCTAAATAGTAATTTTACTACAAATTAATTCCTTTGGAAGAGCAGTCTGTCATCACCGAAAAAAAAGATCCCTTTGCCGCACTCCGTTATCGAGAATTTCGCTCTTATTTAGGCATGCGTTTCTTCTTTACTTTTGCTTATCAAATGCAAGCGGTAATTATAGGTTTTCACATTTATCACCTCACAAAAGATCCGCTCGCACTAGGTTTAATTGGTCTTTGTGAAGCTATTCCAGCCATCAGCATTGCTTTATATGGAGGTTATGTTGCCGATAAATCTGAGAAACGAGGTTTATTGTTAAAAATATTTAGTGGGGTATTCTTATGCTCATTAATTATGCTAATTGTCACCTCTAAACAAATGCACACCTACATTCCAACAAGTTACATTGTACCAATTATGTACTGCATGGTTTTCGGGGTAGGTTTAGCTAGAGGATTTTTCGGTCCGGCAACTTTCTCATTAATGGCACAAATTTTACCAAAAGAATTATATCCAAATGCAAGTACATGGAGCAGTTCTAGTTGGCAAATGGCTTCTATTTTAGGGCCTGCTGCAGGTGGTTTAATTTATGGGTTTTATGGTATCACACCCACATACTTCGTCATCATTTCTTTTATATTCATTTCGTTAATCTGTATTTTCTTCCTAAAAAAGCATCAACCCACATTTATCCCTAAAGAAAGTATTGTAAAAAGCTTAACAGAAGGTATCAACTTTGTTTTTAAAAGTAAAATGATGCTCGGCGCCATGAGCCTAGATTTATTTTCCGTATTTTTTGGTGGTGCAGTAGCGTTACTTCCAGTATTTGCTAATGATATTTTAAAAGTTGGTTCAGAAGGTTTAGGGTTTATGCGAGCTGCAGCATCAAGCGGAGCTGTAATTACCATGCTTTTAATGACTAGATTTTCGCCAATGAATAAGCCATGGCGCAACCTAATCATTGCGGTTGTAGGTTTTGCAACAAGTATTATCTGTTATGGATTATCAACCAGTTTTTACCTAACCTTATTTTTCTTATTCTGTGAAGGTGCATTTGATAGCGTGAGTGTAATTATCCGCTCTACCATTATGCAACTTCTTACGCCCGATCAAATGAGGGGTAGAGTTTCTGCAGTAAATAGTATGTTTATCGGTTCATCTAATGAAATTGGCGCATTCGAATCTGGTTTAACAGCAAAGCTGATGAGAACCGTACCCGCTGTAGTTTTTGGTGGAAGTATGACCTTAGGTATTGCAGCCATTACTTACTTTAAAACAAAAAGTTTGCTACCACTAACGCTAAATGACATCAAACCTGCTGATAAAATCGAAGATCAGATTTAATTAGTTACCACACAGGCACATATTAAACAATTATAACTGTGTTTCTTATGTACCTATATGGTCAGAATGTTTTTAATGTTATGAGAAAATTGTATCGTCTACTCTTTCTCCAACCTGTTGTCTCCACATTGCAAAATACAAGCCTTTTTCAGCTAGTAAATCTGCGTGTTTACCTTGCTCAATAATATGTCCCTTTTCTAAAACATAAATTCTATCCGCATGGCGAATGGTTGATAAACGGTGTGCAATTAAAATGGTTACATGACTGGTCAAAACAGATACATCTCTGATCGTCATAGTTATTTCTTCTTCAGTCAGCGAATCTAAAGATGAGGTAGCTTCATCAAATACTAAAATATCTGGATTACGTAATAATGCTCTAGCAATTGATAAACGCTGTTTTTCTCCACCCGAAACTTTTACTCCACCTTCTCCAATTACAGTATCCAAACCTTTATCTGCTCTTGCCAATAAATTCTGACAGGCTGCTTGTTGTAAAACTCGCATACAATCCTCATCGCTCGCAGTAGGTTTTACGAATAATAAGTTCTCTCTAATTGTTCCAGAAAATAGCTGAGTATCTTGTGTTACAAAACCTATTTTTTCTCTCAACTGATCTAAATCTATCTCTTTACCAGAAGTTCTATTGTATAAGACCTCGCCCTCTATTGGCTGATAAAGACCTACTAACAATTTAACTAAAGTTGTTTTTCCAGAACCTGATGGACCGACAAAAGCTATAGTTTCACCATTATTTGTAGCAAAGCTGATGTTATTCAATGCATTTGTTCTGCCTGATAAATGTTTGAAACTTACATTTGAAAAAGCTAAGGTTTCTATCTTCCCTAATTTAACTGGATTGACAGGTTTTTTATCTACAGGTGTATTTAAAATAGCCTTAAAATTACCTAGAGATACTTCCGCTTCTCTCCACGATAAAATTACATTCCCTAATTCTTGCAACGGGCCAAACAAGAAGAATGAGTAAAACAGGAAAGAGAAATACTGCCCAGGAGAAATGGTGTTTTCAAAAATTAAGATTAACAACACAACTACCATTGTACTACGAACCAAGTTTACTGTAGTTCCTTGCACAAAACTCATACTCCTTACGTACTTCACCTTTCTTAGTTCTAAGCCTAATATTTTGTAAGTAGTTTTATTTAATCGCTCTATTTCTTGATTAGCTAACCCTAAACTTTTTACCAATTCAATATTACGAAGTGACTCTGTTGTAGAGCCTGCTAAAGCTGTTGTTTCTGCAACAATTGAGCGTTGTATCGTTTTAATTTTACGACTTAGAAACCAACTTAAAAAACTAATAATTGGAATAGATGCTGCATAAATTAATGACACTTTGTAGCTTACTGAAAGCGAATAAACGATTACGAAAATCAACCCAATTAAACTTACAAAAAGGATGCTAATGAACGATGTGATGAATTTTTCACTATCCAATCTAACCTTTTGTAAAATCCCTAAAGTCTCCCCGCTTCTTTGATCTTCAAATACTTGATAAGGTAATTCTAATGAATGTTTTAATCCATCGGCGTACATTTTAGCGCCAACTTTTTGTACAATAATATTGGTAAAATAATCCTGAAAATTCTTTGCAATTCTAGAAACCATTGCTGCACCAACAGCTAAACCAACTAAACCTAAAACACCCCAAATATATTCGCTCCTACTTAACTCATTGTGTCTATTTATAAATCTATCTAAAATTCTACCTGTAAAATACGGATCCATTAAAGAGAAACCTATGTTAAAAGCGGCTAGTACAAGCGCCAATACCACAATCCACTTATGCGTTTTTAAATACTGAAGTAATAATTTCATTTTTTTATTGTTTGGGTTTCAAAAATAAACAAAGGGAATGAAGCTATGCTACATTCCCTTTTAAATTACATTCTAACGATATAGAAATTAGATTGTCATGATATCTTTTTCTTTCACTTCTGCATGTTTGTCAACCTTAACAATATATGCGTCAGTAATTTTTTGGACTTCGCCCTCACCAGTTTTTATTTCATCATCAGAAACACTTTCGCCTTTTAGCCTTTGAATTTTACCATTAGCATCTTTACGAATATTGCGAACAGTAATGCGTCCTCTTTCTGCTTCCTCTTTTACTTTTTTTACTAAATCCTTACGGCGTTCTTCTGTTAAAGGTGGTACAACTAAACGGATAATTACACCATCGTTTTGTGGATTAATACCAATGTTAGCTTCCATAATTGCACGTTCTATTGGTACCAACAAAGATTTTTCCCAAGGTTGGATGATTAAAGTACGTGCGTCTGGTGTAGTAATCCCACCTACTTGTGCTAATGGAGTAGGTGCTCCATAATAATCTACCATAATACCATCAAGCATTCCTGCCGATGCCTTACCCGCTCTAATTTTAGTTAATTCAGCCTCGCAATGAGCAATTGCTTTTTCCATTGCTGCCTGTGCATCTTCTAATTGTTTCTTTATGAGGTCGTTCATAATGTGTTCTTATTTATACAAAAATATAAAAAATGGTTAAGATTAGCCTTGAACCAAAGTACCTATTTCTTCACCATTGGCAATTTTCATAAAGTTGCCTGTCTTATTCATATCAAAAACGATAATTGGAACTTTGTTTTCTTCACAAAGTGTGAAGGCGGTCATATCCATTACGTTTAAACCTTTAGCATACACTTCTTTGAAAGAAATTTCTGTATATTTTGTTGCATTTGGATCTTTCTCAGGGTCAGCTGTATAAATTCCATCTACGCGAGTTCCTTTTAATACTACATCTGCATTAATTTCAATTGCTCTTAAAGCTGCAGCAGAATCTGTAGTGAAATATGGATTTCCCGTTCCAGCACCAAAAATCACAACTCTACCTTTTTCTAAGTGGCGAACAGCTCTTCTACGTACAAATGGTTCGCAGATTTGTTCCATTTTAATCGCTGATAATAATCTGGTTTTTATACCAACTTTTTCTAAAGCATCTTGTAAAGCCATACTATTAATTACGGTAGCTAACATGCCCATATAATCAGCTTGTGCTCTATCCATTCCAGACTTTTCTGCACTTAATCCTCTAAAAATATTACCCCCACCAATAACAATTGCTATTTCTAAACCTTTGTCGTGAACTGCTTTGATATCTTCAGCATATTGCCTAACTCGCTCATTGTCAATGCCATATTGCAAATCACCCATTAACGACTCGCCACTCAATTTTAGTAAAATCCGTTTATACTTCATGACCTCAAAAATATTAACAATTTTTTACTTAGCCGCTATGCTTTTAAACAATTGATGTAATTATTTAGTTGTGGATCAATTCTCCTTTAAATATTACTTCTTTTAAGTTCAATTCATGATCTAAAACCAACATATTTGCTTGGTAACCCGATTGAATTCTTCCCTTCAAATTATCTTCTCCAATTAATTTAGCTGGATACAATGAACTCATTTTTAATGCATCTTCTAGACCGATATCACAATGATTTACACAGTTTTTAACTGCTTGTAACATTGTTAAAGATGAACCTGATAAAGTGCCATCGGGCATTACAAATTTGTCTCCAACTAAACGATGTTGGTAAGGACCTGATGAACATTCTGTTACTGCATCAGTAATTAAGAACATTCTTTCTTTCAACAATTTCTGACTAAACTTTATTACTTCAAAATCCACATGGTTGCCATCAGCGATAATACTTGCCATGGCTTTATCATGATTAAAAACTGCTGTTGGAATCCCGGGCTCTCTATGATGAATTGAAGACATTGCATTGAATAAATGTGTAGTAGTTTGTATGCCTAAATTATACGCTTTTGTAGCTTCTTCAAAACTTGCATCGCTATGCCCTAACGATACCACTATGTGATTATCCAAAAGGTATTGAATAACTTTTTCATCTTGTAATTCTGGAGCAATGGTCATCATTTTAATTACACCATCGCCAAAATCAAGCATTGCTTTAATCTCATCAAGTGTAGCTTTGCGAATAAATGCACTCACGTGTGCACCTTTACGTTTTGGATTTAAGAATGGTCCTTCTAAGTGCAAACCCAAGCAATTCTTTGATACTTTTTGATGCTCTTTTGCGGCTGTAATACAAGCATTGAAAACTTCTGGAGTATTTGTAGCAATGCAGGCTAAAAAACTAGTTGTGCCAGTTCTTAATAAGCTTTCTTCAATAATTGTCAATGACTCTACGGTTGGATCAGCAGAAAATAACTTACCTCCAGCTCCATAAATCTGTAGATCAACAAACCCAGGTACTAAATAATCTTGTTCAGCATCTATGACTTCATATCCATTTGGAATAGTACCATCAGTAAGGGCAATTATTTTTCCTTTGGCTAATAATACAGTTTCATTAGCGATTAATTGATTTTCTTTAAAAAAACGGCTGTTGCTTACGGCTACCATAGGATGAGATTAGACTGCAAATATATAAGATTGCTCTTATTACCACATAGTAGTCTGTATGTATAGTGCACCTAAATTTAGTTTAAACGAAAAAAACCTCGATAAATCGAGGTTTTCAGATATTTTAAAGATTTAATTAACCTAATTGCACTCTTTTGAAAGCTGTTACAGTTAATCCTTTAGCTGTATTATTTAAGAATTTACGAACATCCATTGAACCATCTTTAACAAACTCTTGGTTTAATAAAGTGCTGTCTTTGTAGAATTTATTCAATTTACCAGCGGCGATTTTCTCTACCATTTCTTCTGGTTTACCTTCTTGACGAATTACATCTTTAGCGATTTCGATTTCACGCTCGATAGTAGCTGGATCAACGCCATCTTTATCAACAGCAACTGGGTTCATTGCAGCAATTTGCATTGCAACATCTTTTCCAGCTTCAGTAATATCAACACCATTAGTACCTTCAAACACCACTAAAACACCCATTTTACCATTAGAGTGGATATAAGAAACGATTTTCTCACCAGAAATATTTGCATATTCTTGAATAACAATCTTCTCACCGATTTTACCAGTCAATTCAGTGATAGTTTCTGCAACTGTACGTCCATCTGCTAATTTAATTGCTTCTAATTCTTCGGTAGTAGCTGGATTATTAGCAACCGCTGCTGCTAAAACAGCTTGAGCAAGATTACGGAAATCTTCAACTTTAGAAACTGGTTCAGTTTCGCAAGCTAAGGCAACTAATTTACCATTTGTACCATCTGCTGAAATATTGATTGATACTAAACCTTCAGAAGTAGCATTACCAGAACGAGCAGCTGATACTTTTTGACCTTTTTTACGTAATAAATCAACAGCAGCTTCGAAATCGCCATTGGCTTCTACTAATGCTTTTTTGCAATCCATCATACCGGCTCCGGTTTGTTGGCGTAATTTGTTTACATCTGCGGCAGTAATTTGTACTGTAGACATTTTGTATGTTTTTTATTTTTTTTATAAAATATTATGGGTTGAAGGTTACAAGGTTATGGGTAAACCCGCAACTCATAACTCTCAACCCACAACTTAATTTAAGCTTCTGTAGAATCTTCTGCTCCAGCTTGTGCTTCAGCAGTTTCTTTTTTAGTTGGTCTTTTAGCACCAGCTTCTCTTGGCGCTGCAGTTTCTGGAGCATCAGCAGCAGCTTTAACAGCTACAGCTTCTTTTTCAGCTTCATCATCTTTTTCGCGTTTACGCTCATCTAAACCTTCTTCGATAGCTTTGATAATTACATCAGTAATCAATAAAATTGATTTAGTTGCATCATCATTTGCTGGAATTGGGAAATCGATGTTAGATGGATCAGAGTTTGTATCAACCATTGCAAAAGTTGGGATGTTTAATTTCATCGCTTCTGCTACAGCAATATGCTCTTTTTTAACGTCGATTAAGAAGATTGCAGCCGGTAAACGGTTTAAGTCTGCAATACCACCTAATAAGCTTTCCAATTTGATACGCTCACGTTGGATCATCAAACGCTCTTTCTTTGAAAGAATTGAGTAAGTACCATCTTTAGTCATTTTATCGATGGTAACCATCTTTTTAATTGACTTACGTACTGTAGCGAAGTTAGTTAACATACCACCTAACCAACGTTCAGTTACGAAAGGCATGTTTACTTTTCTTGCTTGTTCAGCAACGATTTCTTTAGCTTGTTTCTTAGTCGCTACGAATAAGATCTTACGACCTGATTTTACGATTTGTTTAATCGCTGCTGCAGCTTCTTCAGTTTTAGTTAAAGTTTTATTTAAATCTATAATGTGAATTCCGTTGCGTTCCATAAAAATATATGGTGCCATTTTCGGATTCCATTTGCGGGTAAGGTGACCAAAGTGTACACCTGCATCCAATAAGTCTTGATATGTAGTTCTTGCCATTGTGTTTGTCTCCTTTAAGATTAACGTTTACTGAATTGGAATTTCTTACGTGCTTTTTTACGTCCTGGTTTTTTACGTTCAACCATACGCATATCACGGGTCATTAACCCTTTAGCACGTAATGCTGGTTTTTTCTCAGCATCTAATTCAACAATAGCCTTAGCGATTGCCAAGCGAACTGCTTCTGCTTGTCCTTTTACTCCACCACCGTTTACATTTACAGTTACATCAAATTTACCAACTGATTCTGAAACTTCGAATGATTGGTTAACAATGTATTGTAATGGTAACGTAGGGAAATATTCTTTGTGGTCTTTACCGTTAACGGTAATAACGCCGCTGCCATCTTTTAAATAGATACGGGCAACTGCAGTTTTTCTTCTACCTGAAGTATTTGTAACTGACATTTCTTTTCTCTTTTAATTAAAGTTTAATGGTTTTTGGAGATTGTGCCGAGTGCGGATGCTCCGAACCAGCGTAAACAAAAAGATTGGTGTACAATTTTTTGCCCAATTTTGTTTTTGGTAACATACCACGAACAGCCTTCTCAACTACGCGAGTAGGGTGTTTTGCCATTAATTCTTTTGGAGAAATAAATTTCTGACCACCTGGGTAACCAGTGTAAGAAACGTATTCTTTTTCTTCGAATTTGTTTCCTGTCAGTTTTACCTTGTCTGCATTAATAACGATAACGTTATCACCGCAGTCTACGTTTGGGGTAAACTCTGGCTTGTTTTTTCCTCTAATAATCATTGCGATTTTAGAAGACAAGCGCCCCAAAATCTCTCCTTGTGCATCAACTACAACCCACTGTTTATTAACAGTTTTGGCATTGGCAGAGACAGTTTTGTAACTTAACGTATTCACTTGCTTTTATTTAATTTGTTAAAAAATATTTATTATCCCTGTTTTTTAGGGACTGCAAAGATAGATAGAATACTTTTATTATCAAAGAGTTGGAATGAAAAAACTTAAAGTCTTTAGGTAATAAGGTAAAAGTCCAGGACTCAAATTGGGAAAGCATTAAAAACCAATTAATTAAAGTATTTTAAAAACCCATTGAGACATTTATTAAATGCAGTTTTACTATTTCCATTACTGGTGAAGAATAAGATAATGGCGGGCAATGTAATCTATAAATAAGAAAGTGATTATTTCTTAAAGATCTCCCAATATTTCTTAGTAAATGCAGTTGCATGTTCCATCATTCCTATATCATTTGGGTGTGCACCATCAACAGTTGAGTTAATGCCCATACCAATCTCTTTATTGGTTAAGAAGTAAATATTTTTAACTCCTCTTGCCTTTAATTCTTTATAAATTTTAGCAATAATGGCGCTGGAAGTTTCAAACTCCTCATTTTTTTGTGTGTCTAGTAGATGATTATTTCCCCCTCCACTATGCTCAACCAACAAGATAGGTGTATTCGCATATTTTTGTTGGAATTTCGTAACAGCTTCGTTTACCCTTTTCCTAATTTCTTCTTCTGGATATAATGTTCTTGAGCCTAGATTTGGCATACAATCCAGAATAAACAACTTTGCATCAATTTCCGCTATATGATCAATAATCGGGGTTTCTAATCGGCCATTGCCAGAAAAAGCTAGGTTTATTACAGGCGTACTTACATTTCTGCCAAAAATAGATGTCCACGCTAAGCCCGGTCGACTAGCACATCCGCCTTGAGCAATAGAAGTTCCATATACAACAATTGGTTTCTGTTTATCTATTGGCAAAAAAGTTAATGTTGCCGATTTATCTACTCCAACTTCCAACCATTTAACCGAGTTGTACAAAGGAAAATAAAGTCTAAAAACTTTTCCTCTTTTTTCGGCAAGGTTCTCGAAGGTATAGGTTACAGTGTCTTTAAAAGCATATTTACCAGAAGCCCAATCCCATGAACCTTTATCGTCATGCGCAAATAAATCTACCCCACTTACTCCTGTAGATGGCATATGAGGCATACTTAGCGGGCCAGTTACTTGGTATCTTACAATTATTTTCTTTGCATTACTAGTAAACTCTAAATACTCGCCAGCTGTATTTTGCGAAAGAGCCCAAACTGGTTGTCTTACCAAGTCTTTCATTAGATCTGGTAACCTTTGAAAACTATTGGCTTGCGCTTGACCTTGTATTACTGGATAGTTTTCTTTTAAAGGATTATACCAAGTGGTTTGAGCCTTAACATTATTAAACATGAAAAGGAAGAAGGTTACGAAAAGGATATTATGAAATCCTTTTCTAATGTTTTTTATCATTGTCATAATGTAATGTGTATAACAAATATTAGAAATCCTTTATAATAAATACAAACTTGGCAACATCACATGTTAAAATTCCCTTTTATCATCATTGTACATTCTTATCTCGAGAATTTTCCGTTAAATTCTTCCTAAAATAAATTACAAAGTGTAAAACAACAGCAATTGTTAAAACAAAGGTTAGGGTAAGAAATAAGATGGTATCGTTGCTTACAAAATCATATTCAAATGAAGATATAAGAATATTAACGGATCCGTAAATTAAAAATCCTGCGTAGTACAAACTCCATAATCCTGCTAAGTATTGCCAAAGATTCCATTTATAATTATCCAGTTGATAACTTCTTAAGCCAAGCCAGCTAAAAACTATAAACGCGAGTATTCCTAAAGTAGAGTTGAGTGTTCCATCTTTTAAATAGATCAATACATAAATTAAGGAAAATACTAAGTTAAAGTAAGAGAGCTTTTGAAACATAATCTTTTAATATCTATTGAAATTGCAACTTATAAAGAACAAATCCGTTTTAATATTGTTAGAAATTTAATTAAACACTTGAATTATGACAAAGCAAACAAAAATATTAACTGGTTTATTGGCTGGTGCTGCATTAGGTGCAGTTGTTGCCTTAGTTATTGCGGCTGATAAAGACGACGAATTAAAAGGAAAAGTTACTGATTGGTTTTGTGATCTTTTAGATAGCTCTAAAGATAAACTTAATGCTGTAGGCAGTTTAGTAAAAGATAATTTAGCTAAAGTTAAAGTCTAAAATTAGCATAAGGCTAACCAATGACTATCTTTGAAACATGGATGTTTTTGGAAACGCTATAGCAGATTTTTATAAAAAAGGTAAAGCTGATATTTTATGGTTACATAATTCTTATGATGAGCCTGAAGAAATGCCTATTGATATTTTCTTTAGAAGCTTTGAAGAGATGCCAGATTTAGAACATAAAGCTTTAACAATGTGTTATGGCAAAGTTTTAGATGTAGGAGCTGGAGTAGGTAGTCATGCAATGATTTTACAAGAAGCTGGAGCTGATGTAACAGCAATAGATATATCTGCAGATGCTGTAAAATTAATGCAGCAACGAGGCATTAAAAAAGCTGTTGAGCAGGATGTTTTTGAAGTTACAGATAAATACGATACACTGCTGTTTTTAATGAATGGCATAGGTTTAACTGGAACTTTAGCAGGATTTGTTGACTTTTTAGGCAAAGCAAAATCATTGGTTAATCCCGATGGACAATTACTTTTTGATAGCTCTGACATTGCTTATTTATATGCTGAACTTCCAAAACCCGAAAATAAATATTACGGAGAAGTCAGCTACTGCTATGAATACAAAAAGCAAAAAGGTAATTGGTTTAATTGGCTGTATTTAGATCAAGAAACATTGATGCGCACTGCGAACGAAAATGGTTGGGAGTGCGAAATCGTTTTTGATAATGATGAAGATCAATATTTAGCTAGATTAACTTTAATTAGTTAAATGGAATTATCCTAATAATTTGAGATTCTTCGCTGCGTTCAAAGTGACAAAATCTCTAGGCTTTTTCTTCCCAAATGCAAGCAATATTAATAATGGTTTGCACCGCTTTCTCCATATCTTGTACCGAAACCCATTCTTGCTTACCATGAAAAGCATGTTCGCCAGCAAAAATATTTGGACAAGGCAAGCCCATAAAAGATAAACGTGAACCATCTGTGCCCCCTCTAATACTTTGTTTTTTTGGTGTTAAGCCAGCCCTCTCAATTGCTTCTATTCCATTTTCAATAATCTGAGGATATTGATCTAGCACTTTTTTCATGTTTCGATATTGCTCAGTTACTTGAAATTCATATGTTGAATTAGGATAAGATTTTAAAATCTCTTTAACCAAGTTCTCTAAAAAAGCTTCATGTGATTTCAGCAAATCATCATCAAAATCTCTAATGATAAATTGAGCTTCTGCTTGCTCTGCATGCCCATTAAAACTTACTGGATGAATAAAACCATCTTTACCACTCGTAGCCTCTGGTGTTAACGTATCTTTTGGCAAAGCCGATAAAATATCTCCCAAAATTTTAATCGCACTTTCCATTTTACCTTTTGCAAAACCTGGATGAGCACTTACACCATTAATAATCAGCTTTACACCATCTGCAGAAAATGTTTCATCTTCAATAGAGCCCAACGTTTCGCCATCCACTGTATAAGCGAAATCTGCACCTAATTTTTCCAAATCTGCTTTATCTACACCTCTGCCTATTTCTTCATCAGGAGTAAATAATATTTTAATCGTACCATGTTTAATACTTGGGTTTTGAACTAGAAAAGCTGCTGCTTCCATTATTTCGGCCAAACCAGCTTTATTATCAGCTCCTAAAAGTGTGGTACCACTTGCACTAATAATATCATTTCCGATTTGATCCTTTAAATCTGTATGTTCAATTAATTTTAAAACGATGGAATTGTCATCTGGTAAAATCAAATCCTCACCTTGGTAATTTTTATGAATGATAGGCTTTACGTTTTCACCACTACAATCTGGTGAAGTATCCATGTGCGAGCAAAAGCAAATTACAGGAACTTGCTTATGGGTAGTACTCGGGATTGTTGCGTACACATATCCAAATTCATCCGCATGCGCATCTTCAATTCCCATTTCTAATAATTCGGCAACCAATACTTTTGCTAAATCTTTTTGTTTTAAAGTGGATGGACAGCTTTTAGAAGTTGGATCTGACTGTGTATCTATCTTTACATACCTAAAAAATCTATCTTCAAGTTTATGCGTTGCATTTGAATAAATCATAGTTCAAAATTAATATATTCAATGTATAAGTAATAAAGATTTTAATAAAGCTGAATATTTTTCAAAATCAGATAAAAGAGAAAAGAAATGTTACAGTTTGCTCACAAATAAAAAAGTAATTTAGGGTTTTAATTTAGCTATCAATTTTATGAAGAAATCACTTTTACTCTTGTTGATTTTTATAACGATGAAAACTTTTGCACAACAAACTCCTTTCGAGCTTAGCAATAAAAAAGAAACGACTACCTATGAGGCAGCTATTTCTTTTTATCAGGATTTAGCGAAGGCATTTCCGCAGCAAGCAAAATTATTTACCTATGGAAGTACAGATTTCGGAAAACCATTGCATCTATTGGTTTTATCAAAAAAAGGTGTATTTGATCCTTTAACATTAAAGAAAACTGATAAAAGGATATTTCTAATCAACAATGGCATCCATCCAGGGGAACCTGAAGGAATTGATGCGAGCATGTTATTTGCGAGAGATATTTTAAAAGCCAATAAATTACCAGAAGATGTGGTGATTTGCATTATTCCAGTTTATAATATTGATGGAAGTCACAACCGCAGTGGTACTTCTCGTGCAAACCAAAATGGACCAGTTGCTTATGGTTTTAGAGGCAATAGCAAAAATTACGATTTAAACAGAGATTTTATCAAAACAGATTCGAAAAACTCTCAAGCTTTTCAGCAGATCTTTAATACCTGGCAACCAGAAATTTTCGTCGATACACATACAAGTAATGGCGCTGATTATCAGTACACAATGACACTTATTCCTACGCAAAAAGATAAATTAAATCCTATTTTATCTGGCTACCTAACCAAAACTATGGTGCCTGATTTATATAGTCAGATGAAAGGAAAAAAGTATGAACTAATTCCTTACGTAAACTCCATCAATGAAACTCCAGATGCTGGGATTACTGGTTACATTGAATCGCCACGCTACTCAACAGGCTATGCAGCTTTGCACAATTCTATTGGTTTTATGCCCGAAACGCATATGTTGAAATCGTTTGATAAAAGAGTAGAATCAACCTATAAATTATTACAAACGTATGTAGATATTATTGTTCGCGACGCTAAAATTATTGGTGAAAATAAACGCAAAGCGGATGAATATACTGCCCAACAAAAAGATTTCCCGTTGGACTGGAAGTTAAACCGCTCTGTTTATGATAGCATCGAGTTTAAAGGATATGCAGCAAAATATAAACCAAGTGAAATTAGTGGAGTAGATCGTTTATATTACGATAGAAATGAGCCTTACACCAAAAAAATAAAATATTGGGATAAGTTTGAACCAAGTTTAACTGTAACTAAACCAATTGCTTATGTTATTCCGAAGACTTGGAGCAAAGTAATTGAGTTGCTTAAACTGAATAATGTTAAGATGCAGCAATTGTCAGCGGATGCAAAACTAGATTTAGAGATGTATTACATTGGTGATATGAAAACTGCAACAAGACCATATGAGGGTCATTATCAACATTCGGCAGTAGTTTTAAATCCTGTAAATCAAAAAGTACAATTTTATGCTGGCGATTATGTAGTATACGTTAACCAACCTAATAACCGGTATATTGTAGAAACTTTAGAACCTCAAGCAATCGACTCATTTTTCAACTGGAACTTTTTCGATTCTGTTTTAGGTCAAAAAGAAGGATATTCTTCTTATGTTTTTGAGGATACCGCTGCAGATTTATTAAAAAAATATCCAGATCTTAAACAAAAACTAGAAGCAGAGAAATTAAAAAATCCAGATTTTGCGAAAAATGGTAGAGCTCAGTTAGATTTTGTATACAAAAACTCCGATTATTACGAAAAAACATACATGCGATATCCTATTGGGAGATTGCTACAAGACACAAAATTAAACCTGAAATAGCATGATGCAATATTTAAACGATACGCCTGTCGCTTCCATTATATTTTTGTTTACCATTATTACTAGCATTTATGCGTTTAATGATAATACGCTATATGGTAAATTTATGCTACACCCTTATTCTGTTGCAAATGGCAAAAAGTATTACACATTTATTACAAGCGGGCTAATTCACGCAGACTGGATGCACTTGTTTTTTAACATGTTTACTTTTATTGCTTTTGCATTTAAACTTGAGACTTTAATAGGGCATTGGCAATTTGGCTTACTTTATTTTGTGAGTATGGTATTAGCAGACATTCCTTCCGTTATTAAACACAAAGAAAATTTCAGGCATAACAGTTTAGGTGCTTCAGGAGCAATAAGCGCTGTTTTATTTAGTTTTATATTATTTTACCCGTTAAGTAAGTTGATGATTTTTCCAATACCTTTTGGAATTCCTGCTATTGCATTTGGTGTTTTGTATCTAGTTTATTGCTATTTTATGTCAAAACAATCTAGGGATAATATAAATCATGACGCTCACCTTTTTGGCGCATTAGCAGGCATTGTTATTACAATTATCTTACAACAAGGTATTATTGCCCACTTTTTAAATCAATTAGGAATAGGCGGGTAAAAAAGGGTTCTCAAAATAACTCATTGGCGCTGTAGGATCTTTAATAATTTCAAACAACGTATGTCCCCAAGGTTTCCAGAAGTTTTCTAAAACCTGTCCATAAGTTTTGTTTGTCCAAACATCAAAAAGTGCTTTATTCTGTGTTCCTTTTAACGGCATCGCATCAATATAAATTACATCCTCAACAGGCATGATAGTGTATTCTGGCAAGCGATTAAATAAATACGCAGAATAGAAAAACCGAGCCGCAAGCTCTTCAAATTGTTGTTCTGAAAGTTTTTTACCTTTTATAGAATTAATAATTTCTTGATGATATCTTTTATTAGTGCCATTATCTTGCAAGCAAGCAATAATGCCAAAATCTTTAAATTTCAAGGAGAAGGTTAAAGTGTTAATTTCATCACGGAAACTGAATGGAGTTGCATCGTTTTCCAATTGCACTACCACAATAGACCATGGCGTAAAATCTTCTAATACAACTTCTCTATAAATGCTTTGCAACATGGTATGCAGGTTCCCAAACTTATGCATTAACCCTTGTGACATGTTCATTCCATCGCCACTTAATTGCTGTAAACGAATAGCGCCCTGCATCTCGATATATAAAAAGCTATACATCAATTTGCCAATCCAATTAAATAAATCTATTTCTGGCAATGCCGATACGCCAGCATAACCTTTACCAAAAGCTATTGCAATTTTATCTTCCAATGGAGAGACAGACTGATCGTAAACCGTAACGTTACAAGGTACAATTAGGCTTTTATAAGTACGAATTGTCTCATCCAATAATTGAATTTTTTCATCGCCAGTTAAATTTGCCATATTCAAAAGCCAATCTGGCAATACATTAACAGTAGCCAAAGGCGATGAAAAACTTGCTCCGCTTAAAAAGCATTTATCATTCTTAAAATCGAAGTTTTTAAAAGGATTGTATAAGGCAGTATTCATTGCTGCAATATTAGCTAATAAATTAATACGATAAATCAATACCACGTCAAAAGTCTGTGCACTTTTTAAAGCACACAGACTTATAACTTATAACCTATTACTTTTAACTTGCTTAATATCTATTATAAAAATAACTTATTTCATCTACCAATTGCGCATAAATTGGTTTGGTAAATTCTACAAATAACGTACTTGGTGGAGGAGGTAAAATTTCCCTTCTTTTTGTCATTTGTAATTGCTGTTTAGTCAGAGCCCTTTCATCGCCTTTGTAGCTTGCCCAGCTATCTTGCCAAATGTAAGTCCCTGGCAAACGTTGTTGTTTAATTATTTTATTAGTTTGATAATCGTAAATAGTCATCGATAACAATCCAGAAGATGAAACTTTTTTATCGAAAATACTCAATGTTGCCTTTACAATACCGTAAACTTTACCATTTGCTCTAGTTTCCTCAATTAAAACACTATCTTTTTTCAATTTTTCAACTCTTTCTTTAACATAGGTCTGACCAACCACAAAATTATCAAAATTTAATCGTAGCACTTGATCTGGAGTTATTTTCTGAGTGCTTGCTTGTTGTTCAGAATAGAAAATCACAAATCTATTTTTTTGGTAATTGCTCATAAATTCATTTACCTGTTGTTGAAAATATTGGTTACTTAACTTATAATAACTACTGTTCACAGCAACGGGCTGTACCACAACTTTTAGAACCGCAGCCCAATACGCATCATCCATTTTATGCTGAACATCTTTATAGTTTGGATAAAAATAGTTTGCTTTTTCGAAATTGAAATAAGCATTTTTAGCACTAATGCGATTGTTCTCATTCAATTGATTTACACCTAAAGTATAACGAGCCTCAGCTGATTTATATTTACTATCTTCTGCCTCAGCAATATATTTTGGAGGATTAGGAACCAAGCTTTGTGCAATAGGCGAACTATTAATCTCATCACTCAACTGATTTAATTGTTGGTAATGAGTCAAGATTGTTTCCCATTTTAATACGTTTGAAGAAAGTTTCGCCTCATCAATTTTTCTCAAATGATCTTTTAATGCCAATTCGTAAGCAGTTGTTAAAACCTGTATTGCTTCTGCATTTTTTGGTGAACTTTTTAAACGATCAACTGATTTAGAAACCGATGCATCGTAATTTCCATTTTGTAACGCATTTTTTCCAGTGGTACATCCAACAATTAGTATGGATAAATAAATAAAATACCGTAATCTTGAATTAGTTTTCATGGCTTTGAGAGTTATGTCAGTTAAGGAAGCGTTATTTTGATCATCCTTAACTAAACGTTTATATATACAAGACGATTTAAAATGAAGATAAGTTGCAAGGAGTTTGAATTAGAATTAAAACATCCATTTTCAATTTCAAAATTTACAAGAACTAGCACCCCATTATTGCTTTTAAAACTAAACTACGAAGGTTTTACGGGTTATGGCGAAGCTAGCATGGTGCCTTATATGGGCGAAAGTCAGGCTAGTGCCGCAGCATTTTTAGCAAAAGTAGATTGGAATAGGTTCCAACATCCGTTTGATTTTGCTGAAATTCATCAGTACTTAGATGCAATTGAAACGGGAAATCCAGCTATAAAAGCAGCGATAGATATTGCGCTAAATGATTTAAATGGCAAGATCTTAAATGAGCCTTGTTATAAAATTTTCGGAAGTGATCCTGCAAAAATGCCTGTAACTTCTTATACTGTGGGTATCGATACGCCAGAAGTTATCCGTGAGAAATTAAAAGATGCTGAAAATTTTAAAGTCGTTAAAGTTAAATTAGGTAGAGATAACGATAAAGAACTGATTAATACAATTAGAAGCGTTACCGATTTGCCTTTATATGTGGATGCAAACCAAGGATGGAGTGATAAAAAACAGGCTATAGAAATGTGCTATTGGCTCCACGATCAAGGCGTTTTATTAATTGAGCAACCAATGGATAAAAATAATCTAGAAGGAAATGCTTGGCTAACTGGGCGAAGTCCGATACCGATAATTGCAGATGAAGCAGTACAACGTATTGGAGATTTAGAAACATTAAAAGGGGCTTATCATGGTATCAATATCAAATTGATGAAAAGTGCAGGAATGTACGAAGCACACCAAATGATTTTAAAAGCTAGAAGTTTTGGTATGAAAATTTTGATTGGTTGCATGAGCGAAACTTCTATCGCAACCTTAGCTGGTATAGCTTTAGCACCTCTTTGTGATTGGGCAGATTTAGATGGTCCTTGGTTAACTAAAAACAATCCATTTAACGATCCAGAGATGAAAGATGGTCGTTATGTTTTAAATGATTTGCCAGGCTTAGGATTGACAGGTGTTGATGAAGGGTTGTTTGATTAGGTAGTAAACCTAAACCACTCCGTGAAAAATTATTTAGAAATTCATTTTTTGTTATTTTTTTCAATAGCTTTTTCTTCCTTATTAATTTTTGATAATTGATATACATTCAGTACAAAAATTTGTATTAGAATGAAAATTTTCCAAACATGATCGACAAAAGAGTATTTTTCATCAACAAACAACAAACATGCGCCTATTATTGTAAATAGATATATGAATTTTTGTTCGTTCATTTTCATAATTAAAATTTGTCTTATTATTTTTCCAATTGTTTGTTTAAATAGTGGCATCTGAAACCAGCTGACTAAAGAAATTATCAGTTTCAAGCAATTTTGAGGGTGATCCATTAGCTGTTATCATACCACTTTCAATAATATAGATTCTATCCGCAATTTTGGCAGTCTGCATTTTATGCGTAATCAAAATAATTCCCATTTCATTTTTCAATTGAGTTAACAGCTGTAAGATAAACTGCTCTGTTTTTCTATCCATTGCTGCAGTAGCTTCATCTAACAATAGCACTTGAGGCTTACGGTATAAAGCCCTAGCTACAGCAACTAATTGTTTTTGCCCACCAGATAAATTAATTCCCTCTTCACCAACTAAAGTGAAATAGCCTTGTGGCATTGCCTCAAAGTATTTGTTAAAACCATTTTTATTACAGAAATCTACAATGGTGAGTGTTTCTTCTTTTGCGTCACCGATCGCAATATTTTCTATCAACGTACCATTAAACAACTTTATTTCTTGTGGCACAGTAGCAACAATACTTCGCCAATTAGGAGTATAAATGTTTTCAATTGGTATATTGTTTACTAAAACCTTGCCTTGGTCCGCTTGGTAAAATTTCTCCAAAATTGCCATTGTTGTACTTTTACCACAACCACTTTCACCCAAAATGGCAATCATTTCTCCTTTGGCAATTTCAAAGCTAATATCTTGTAAAATGGCTTTTCGACCAGCAAAGCGAAAAGAAATATTTTTTACTTCTAATTGTTGAAAATTTATCTGAGTAATTTCTTGTTCTTCAAATTCTGGTTTAACAGAGGTAAAATCATGCATTCTTTCAAATGCGACTTTAGCTTCTTGTAATTGCAGATTGATTTGACTTAACCTCGCAACAGCAGGAATTAATGTACCAGCCAAAGAAATAATAGCCATCATTTCTCCCACCTTTAATTGTTTATGCAATACCATAAATGATGCTATAGTAATTAGCACAATACTTAATACTACGCTTATCACATCTGTTGTGATGGTGAAACGATTTCCTAGTTTTCCTAATGCAAAGGATTGATTTTGTAAGTTACTATATACCTTATTTATTTTGGTTGTAAAATGTTTCTCTAGACCGTGTGCTTTAATTACCATTATGCCATTAATGGTATCTATATAGTTGCTCTCGTTTAACGCACTAGCTACCATAACTGCAGACTGATTTTTTTTAATTGGCTTGGTATAACTTAATATAACCAATGCTACAATTGGTATAAAAGCAAATGTAACCAGTGAAATAGTTACGGAATAGTTGATTAGGAAAAATGCCGTGGTAAACAAAATAATAATATCTATAAATACTGAGCCCGAAATGTAGGCTATGTTTTTTTGAATGCGAGAAGTATCGTTCATCCTTGTGATCATATCGCCAGTTTTGCGGGTATCAAAAAATGATTTGGGCAAATGAACCAATGCTTTAAAAAAACTGCCAACTATTCTACTATTGAAATCTTTGCTTTGCAATAACAGAAAATGTTGTCGTATGAAACTTAACCCAGCTCTAATTAATAATACCAAAAACAATAAAATTAAACTGGTTATTAATTTTTGCTGGTTACCCGATGGCAAAATTTTGTCTATCAACTTTTGAGAGAAAATGGCAGTTGCCAAATTTAATACAGTAGTCAATATGCCCAATACCATTGTGATGGTTAAGATGTTCACATCATCTTTTATTAAATTCTTAAACCAAATCCATTTGGCGTTATTCTGTTGTCTTTTAAGCTCAAAGCTTTCATTTGGCTTTAGCTGCAATAAAGTTTTGCTTTGCCAAATTTTATTAAGTTCAATTTCGGTTAATTCAACTAATCCTTTGGCTGGATCGCCAACAACAAATATCCCCAAATAGGCATCAAAGCCATAATAAACTATATAATGTTGTAGGTTACCTTCCATTAAAACATGCAAAATGCAAGGTTCATTTAAGGCTTTAAGATTAGGCATGTCTGCCTCGAATGCTTCGGCAGTAAATCCTATCTTATTGGCACATTGGTACAATCCTAACAAGGTAGTTCCAGTTGCATTTGTTCCGCTAAGCTCTCTTAGTTTCTCTAGCGTACCACTTCCTTTATAATATTGAATAAGCGAAAGCAAACAAGCAACACCACAATCGGCTTGGTCTTGTTGTAGAGTGAATGTTTTATTAACTCTAGCTTGTTTACTCACTTGTTAAAAAGACTTAGATTAAGGTAAATAACTATTAACACCCATATGAACAAACCAATAAAATAGGTTAAATTAACTGTATAGGTCAAAGAGGGCGGATTATTTGGAGTAACAATTAATTTTAGCGAGCGAATTATTATAATAACATTTAGTATTTCCCATACATTAATTGTTTGTAGTGGATACATTAAATAAAAAGGCATATCATTTGGATGATACAAGTGAAATAAGGAGAGAGAAGAAAAGTTCAATAGATGGAAATTATTACCCGATTTACTAGCAAGAAACAAATAAATTAATTCAAACAAATATTGAAGAGCAAAAGCTACAGCCCCAGTAATTACTGCTTTAAAAACTTCATTAAAAGTTATTTTAAATTCTTTAAATTTTAACCCAACATAGATGATCATCGTGGTTAGCAATGAATTGACCATGAAGGTTATTGGGATTATCATAACACTAGGACTAATTGCAGGTTTATGATAATAGAATACCTGCGCTACGAGTGTAGTAGCTAATATTATTGCCATAAGGGTAATACCATACTTAAATGGAAAATCCTTAACTATTATATAAAATTTATTCATAAACTTTAATTACTGTATAAGCATTATTTTAAAATTTGGTTCTTCAAAAAAAAACTGCTCTAAGTTATTTTTTGCTTTTTGACCATATGGGATATTTACTTTTCTTTTTGGAACCAACTCCCAATTTTTATCCATAAATTTTATGTAAACGGTGACAGGTTCTGTAGACTTGCTACAGGTGTAAATAGGGCTAATATTAATCAACTTGTTATTCTTTATTTCTCCAATCCATTCAAGCCCAACAAACACACCTCCGGATGGTAATTCTACATTCAAATGGTTTAAATCTATTTCAAGCTTTTTGGATCCCCTTTTTAAACTTATAAATTCAGGCGTTTTTATTAGATCATCACTTGGCTTTCCAGTAATACCATCAACTGTATATAAATGGGCTCTAACAATCGCATCGGCTTCAGCTTTAACTCCATATTCTATAGACGCAATTTTACCCACTACTAAGGCGTTTGGCTTTATCAAATAAGCAACAGTTCGTCCCTTCATTCCGGAAATGTGAGCATATCTTTTAGAAAAATTGCCTAAATGGATTTTTTTTCCCTTTTTACTTTTTGAAGATTCAGACCCTTTAACTAAAACTTCATTTAAGTTAATTGATATAGGCAATAGATTAACTTGAATGGCTCCTCTAATATCAACTTCAGAAATGAAATCCTTCTCGAACCCCATTGAACTAACGATAAGCGTATCTCCTTTAATTTTTTGGATTTTAAAGTTCCCTGTTGAGTCTGAGTAAGTACCTATATTATTATGTTTATAAAAAATAGAAGCATAAGCAATTTCTTTGAGATTGGAACGATCTCTAACAATCCCGTTTATATCTTGGCTAAACGAATTGTAAGTAATGAATACAAAAAATAAAATTAAAAGTCTTTTCATTCTTAGATTATATATTATATCTGAATAATGTTTTAATGATTAGTGTAGGAACCATCATAAAATGTATGATAAATTTATTTTAAATATTTAAACAAAGAATCAACGGGTACTTGCTTAAGAAATTTTTTTACAAGTTTTTGGTTATCATTATATATGTACATAGATGGGAAAACGCTAGTACCAAACCTCTTACTAAAGATCTTATATTTATCTTGTAGTAATAAAATGCTTCTATGATTATCAATCTTATACTTACTTGAGAAACTATTAATTTCACTTGACTTATCAGGACTAACGAATAATATATGTGCTGTTTTAATTTGATTAATTTTTCTCCCTATTTCTTCAGCTTCATGCTCACAATACTCGCAATCTGTACTAAAATATATAAAAATAAGGTATCTATCTTTTGGTATATTATTTCGCATAAATGACTGATTGTTCATTAAGAAAAACTCAAAATCTGGCAATCTTTCTCCTAATATTTTATTCTCATCAATAACTTTGATCTTCTTGAAAATAGAATAGCTAAGGAATATGATTGTGATCAAACACACAGAAATTATAACACTGTTTAAATGTTTTCGGATCATTATTCGAAACAAGGCTGTAAAAAGCCTCAAAAAAATCAAGGCTTTTTATTTTAGTTTTTACACAATTTTATAACCCCCAACATGTAGTTACCGAAACTACATCATCTGCAATCCAAAATATGTAATGTGTCATTTCATATGTAGTAGATGGTCCACCACCACAAGCAGGGTCGCTCATGTTTACAGTTGTTATGCTAGATTGCTCCCAACCCCAAAATTTTCCGCCTTCAACTACTTCCATTTCTTTTAATCCTAATGTTTTCATAGTTTTTATAAATTAAAAATACACCTACTCTATTAAAGATTTTCGGCAAGCTCTTACTGTTGGCCAAACATTAAACCAAATGTATATGGGTTTTTAAAAGAAAAATAAAATTTTACCCTACAAAAAATGTAGGGTGATTTTTTTTAAAAGCTAAATTTATTTACATCAATAAATTTTTCTCTTAAGAGTATATATCGCTACTTATGTAAGAAAATTGTTTAAGCAGAAGTTTAAAATTTTTCTTTCCAGATTAAATACCTTAAACAAAGAGTTTAAAATAAAAAGGATGGTATGGTAAAACAAAACCAAAAACAAAAGGATTAGCTTAGATTTTGCACTTAAAATGCGCTAAAAAACACTCTTTTTAAATTGATGAATTTTTAAAGAAGTAATGTTTAGTTATTTTAGTTGCTACCTAAACCTATGAAAACAGCAACCGGAAGAGTAATTAAGGCTTTTAGAAAACACTTAAATTACAAACAAGACTTTGTCGCAAAGAAAATTAATATTACTCCTGAAACATTAGCCAATATAGAAAATGGGAGAGTAGGGATTGACTTAGAAAAACTTTACTTAATAAGCCTTCTATTTAAAGTGCCAGCTAGAGAAATATTAGCTCTTATATTAGAAATCTTTCAAAAGGGAAATGAAGAAGGTTTGAGTAGTGCTGTTAAACAACTGCGAATAATTAGACCCGATGAAGATCTTTTTGGAGAAGAGCCATAGGGCATCTACTTTTTAAAATCTTTAATAGTTTTAATCAATTGGATTTTCACGTAAACAAACGCCACAAAAGTTGCTCCAAAAAATGCAACAACTAATGGGCTTTTATTGTTATAAGACCATCCCATTCCAAAAATAGATAGGATTATGCCTAAATTAAAAAGTACGTTTAAGAGTATCTTTTTTTTCATTAGTAAACTGGCATATTTGGATCAAAAGCTTCTTGCCAAGCTAAAATACCACCTTTTAAATTGTATAAATTATCAAAACCATGTAGTTGCTCTAATTGCATAATCGCAGCAGCACTTCTTTTACCACTACGGCATTGTACAATCACTGGTTTATCTGTAGCAATTTTATCAGTTTCAATTAAAATCCCACCCAAAGGGATGTTTAAACCATCAAGATTAGAAGTTTCATATTCGAAAGTTTCTCTCACATCAATTAGTTGAAAATCTTCTTTATTATCTATTTTTTGCTTTAGTTCTTGTACTGAAATTTCCTTCATGATATTTATTTTTTTCAAACTTAGAGAAATTGCCTATGATATGCAATATAATTGGTTGACATATTATAGTCAATTTATCGTCCTCTCCTCTACCATTAAAAATATATCTTATAGAGGAAATATACGAAAAGTAGTTTTACAGACGCCTTAGCAAAGGGGTTTAAAAGTAAAAATCCCGATTAACCAAATAATCGGGATAAGCTTTTTTGAGTTTTGATTTAATTATTTTGATTTATCTCCATTCATAGCTTTATTCGTCGCAATTAAATTCTGGGTCATTTTAGCATTGTAAGAAATTTCTTGTTTTAAAGCCACAAATGCATTTTTAATATAGGCCATTGATTTTAAAGCTTTCATTGCTTTCATTACACCAGCACTTTTAATTTCTCCTGGCATGGTTATTAATTCCTTCGAAGATTTTACTAAATCAACACCCATGGTTACAAACATTTTAGATAATGCGATTAATTGATCTGGCTGTATTGGTGTAACATTAGTTGCTGGACTACCATCCATTGTTTGACCAGTTACACTTGCATAAAACTGAGGAATAGAACCTCTCGTGGTTTTCATTTGCTCTATCAGCTTTGCCGCCATTGAAGTTAATGCGTCTAACCCTCCAATTCCAGTTTCTTTTGGCGCTTGTAGTTTGTCTACTTTAGCTAGTTTTTCTAGAAACTCCTCAGATTTTGATAATGCCAATAAAGTGGCTCTTTGCGCTTTAAGCTCATCCAAAGACATTGTTTTAGTATCAGAAACTTCTGCAGGGTTTTCTGTTACATTTTCATCTTGTGCTTTTGCAGTCACACCTAATGCTAGGGCAAATACTGCGATTAGTAATAATTTTTTCATCAGTTAAAATTTAGTTTAAGTATGAAGCCATCGTGATCTTTAGTTTTCCTTTTGTTTGAGACTACGCTAGTTTCAGGGATGATTATATTTTTTTGTAAATATCAGCACGACAGTAAATTACATCAATACCCTGCTATTGGTATATTCAAATACCCATTGCCACGTAGCTAATTAAGTTGTTAGAAAGGAAGGAGGATGATTTGAAATTTTAATCACTTTAGAATTAAAGCAGTCATCTTATTTTATTCAAAGATTTACTGTAACAACTTGCGTTTAAAAGCGTTTAATAATAAATCTTGATTAATTTTGCTTTAATTATGAATAGCATCTCTCGTTTCTTTTGGTTTTGCTCAGGCACACACCTTTCCACTTTAGAAAAACATCCTACAGAACATAATAAATACATTGGTATAGGAGCAACTATCTTTTTTACAGGATTGTTTGCTGCTCTTTCTGGCGGATATGCCATGTATTTCGTATTTAAAGGCGGAGATTTTGCTTGGTTATTCGCTCTATTCTTTGGTATCATTTGGGGGCTAGCCATTTTTAACATGGATAGATACATTGTATCCAGTATTAATAAAAATGCAACAACAAGTAAACAAGTTTGGCAAGCAACACCTCGAATACTTTTAGCCATTATGATTGGGATGGTTATTTCCCGTCCGCTAGAACTTAAAATCTTTGACAAAGAAATTAAAGAACGCTTAAACATCAGTTATTTGAATGGGCAGCGATCTAAAATTGATACTTTAAATAAAGCTTTCGATAAAAAATATACTATTGAAATTGGAAAACTAAATGATGCTAAAGCAGAACGCGATTCATTAGCAGCAGCGATCAAAGCAGATAGACAGAAATTGAACTTTGAGATCTTCGGAAACAAAACAACTGAAACCTCTGGCGTTATGGGTTACGGCCCTTATGCCAAAAGGAAAGAAGCAGAGCTGAAACAACGCGAACAAAACTTAGATACCCTAACTAAAGATGTTCGTACGATGGAGAAATTTGTAGATGGCAGAAAACAGTTCGATGGTTTAATGACTGAGAAATTGTACACTACAAAACAGTTAGATAGTTTAAGCAATATTGCGGGTTTTGCAGATCGTAACTGGGCTTTAGGTCAACTGAGTTTTAATGTTGATGGTACAAGAGATACCAATACCGCAATCGCTATAACGTTTATCGGCCTGCTATTTATATTTTTTGAATGTTTACCTGTTTTTGTAAAACTGATGAGCAGTAGAGGCCCTTATGACCATTCTGTAGAAAACATAGAAGTTTCTCAAGTTCATCTATCAAATAAAGAAAGAGAATTCGAGGTCGAAGTAGCAGATGGCATCCATGAAACTCGTGTAAGTACAGAAATAGAAAAACGCAAAGAACAGATTCGCAATAAAGCCTACCGTGAATTGCATGGTGAGGACTAGTAAATCATCTCAATCGTAATAATTTTCAGACAATTTGTGTTTTTATATCGAATAGCACTACCTTAAGGCATTATTTTAATCTGATGAAGAAAATTATACTTGCCTTAAGCTTATTAGCCACATCAATTGGCGTTCAAGCACAACAAGAAATTAGTTACGAAGTTAGCTTCCCGAATGCTATTCACCATGAAGCGCAAATTAGCATGACTATTCCAAACGTGCCAGCCGGACCATTAACAGTTCGAATGAGCCGTTCTTCACCAGGCAGATATGCAACTCATGAATTCGGGAAAAACGTATATAACTTAAAAGCATTTGATGCAAATGGTAAATCCTTAGCACTAAATCAGCCAGCGGGCGATGTATATCAGATTCCAACTCATGGAACAAGCGTAAAAATAACTTATACCCTATTTGGTAATTGGATTGATGGTACCTATGCTGGTTTTGATAATACGCATGCGCACATGAATATGCCTGCCACTTTTGCGTTTCCGCTTGGAATGGATAACCGTCCTAGAATTGTGAAATTCAACTACGCAGAAAAGCAGGACTGGAAAGTAGCTACCCAACTTAAACCAATGGGTAAAGACACTTATTACGCCCCAAATTTGCAATATTTTATGGATAGCCCTACCGAAATTGCGAACTATAAAACTGCAAGTTGGGAAGTGAAAAACCCGAATGGGAAAACACAAACTATCCATGTAATTTCTCACTCAGATGATGAACAAAAAACCATTGACAATTATGCGGCAATGGTTAAGAAAATGGTAGCCGAACACATGGCAGTTTGGGGAGAGCTTCCAACTTATGATTACGGAAATTATTACTTCTTACAAGATGTATATCCTGCTAACGCAGGCGACGGAATGGAGCATAGAAACTCGACATCAATTGTACAACGTACACCAAAAATTGCAGGTTATGAATCAGCGCTGTTGGGTACATTCTCTCATGAATATTTTCACAGTTGGAACGTTGAAAGATTAAGACCAAAGGGTCTAGAGCCTTTTAATTTCGAACATTCTAATATAACCGATGGACTTTGGGTTGCAGAAGGCTTTACGCAATACTATGGTAATTTATTGTTAGCAAGAGCAGGTTTTAGAGCGGTAGATAATGCCGCACAAACTTTTAACGGTTTGGTGAACGCTGTTCTTAATTCGCCAGGAGCTAAAAACTTTACGCCAATTCAAGCTAGTCGCTATGCTGTATTTGCAGATGCAGGTGTGGCCATAGACCAAACCAATAAGAACAATATTTTCACTTCTTATTATACCTACGGAGCTGCGGTTGCTTTAGCACTAGATCTCCGCTTACGATCAGACTTTAAGCTTACACTAGACGATTATATGAGAGCTTTATGGAAAGCGTATGGTAAAACAGAAATTGCCTACTCCATGTCTGATTTAGAAAAAACATTAGCTCAGTTGACTAAAAATCCAGCGTTTGCTGCAGACTTTTTTAAAAACTATGTTCACGGAACTGCTAAAAATGATTATGCTAAATTATTACTAAATGCCGGTTTTGTTTTGCGTAAAGCCAATCCTGGAAAAGCATACACAGGTTTTGGAAGACTGGAATTTGAAAATGGAAAAGCAACATTAGGCGCAACCACCCAAGGCACCCCTGCTTATGATGCTGGTTTAGATATTGGCGACATCCTTTTAACTGTTGATGGCGTTGAGGTAAAAGATCAGGCTACGTTAACTAAAATAACCGAAGCACATCAACCTGGAGATGTTATTACCATTACTTATAATTATCGTGGTGAAGACAAAACCACCAAACTTACCTTTGCAGAAAACCCTGCGTTAGAATTAGTTTCTATTGAAAAAACTGGTGGTGTTTTAACTCCAGCTATGCAAACCTTTAGAGATAATTGGTTAAACTCACAAGTTAAATAATTAATCCCCTTAAAAGCTTTTAAGAAAATATATAAAATGAAAAGAACAATTTACACCCTATTGCTATTGTGTAGTGCTTCAATTGCATCTGCACAAGACATTAATAAAATTATCACAAAAGATTATGTAGATCATTTGATAAAAACATTGAGCAGTGATGATATGCAGGGCAGAAGAACATTTACTCCTGGAATTGATAAGGCAGCCACCTTTATCGAAAATGAATTCAAGCAAATTGGATTGAAACCACTAGATGGTGCAACCGGATATCGCCAAACATTCTACAAATACCAATTAAAACCTTCTTCAGTTAATGTAACTATTGATGGGAAAACAGTAGACAACCAAAACATAGCAATAGTTGGTAACAATTCGAAAGAACTTTCTTTTGATCAAACTAGTGGAGATGGTTGGATTAAACTTGATCCAGCAAAAGATTTCATGAGCCAATACAGAACAATTAGCAGAAGTGGCAAAAAACAGTTGGTATTAGTGGATGTGAAATTCGTAGATATGTTTAACCGTTTGAAAGCCCAACCTGCTAGAGCTGTTGATGAAAAAGACTTAACTCCTGCAAAACCTGGTGCTCTAGTTTTAATTTTAGACAAAGATACTGTAGCAAAAGATTTTAAGGTTGAATTGAAAAATGAAGTTGTGAAGATGCCTTTATTTAACGTTGCAGGTATTATTCCTGGTAAATCAAAAGCCAAAGACTTAGTTATTTTTTCTGGCCATTATGACCATATGGGTATTGTTGCACCGAAAGAAGGCGATAGTATTATGAATGGTGCAGATGATGATGCTTCTGGAACTTCGGCTATGATTGCCTTAGCTAAATATTACAAAAAGCTAAACAACAATGAACGTACTTTAATTTTTGTAGGCTTCACCGCAGAAGAAATTGGTGGTTATGGCGCTCGTTATTTTTCACAACAGTTAAATCCTGATGATGTTATTGCCATGTTTAACATCGAAATGATTGGTAAAGACAGCAAGTTTGGTAAAAATAGTGCTTTTATTACTGGTTACGAAAGATCCGATTTCGGCAAAATCTTACAGAAGAACTTAGAAGGAACAGAGTTTACCTTCCACCCAGATCCTTATACTGAACAAAATTTATTTTATAGAAGCGACAATGCTACTTTAGCAGCTTTAGGCGTTCCAGCGCACACAATAAGTACAGATCAAATTGATATTGATAAACATTATCATCAAGTTACTGACGAATATAAAACGCTTGATGTAGAAAACATCTTATCAACCATTAAAGCAATTGCTAAAAGTGCCGTGAGTATTGTAAAAGGTATTGATACGCCAACACGTATTCCAAAATTAGCACCAAGACAATAAAATTTTAACACTATACCATTCTCATGAAAATGGGAATGATATAGTGTAACTGCATTAAGATGCCAGTCAAGCTGAGCATAACGAGATGGTTAGCTGATCTCAAGCTCCATTACGTAATCATTCATCAAGAAACCGTTGCCAATTTCAATGTCAACGGTTTCTTTTATTTTAAAGCCTGCCTTTAAATAAAATTCCTTTGCATTGTTATTTCTATTCACATTAAGTTGCAATGCTTTTCCGCCACTGCGAACAGCTACATTCTTTACTTCATTAATCAGGATTTTACCAACACCCTTTCCATGCGTTTCTGGCAAAACATATAATTTGTGTAATTTATAAATTTGATTTTCTGCGTCTATAATTGAAAACCCAGCAAAGCCAACATCTTTATCTTGTTCAGTTTCTGTAGCAATTAAAAATGTATGTCCTTTTTGTAGTTGTGATAATAATTCGCCTCTATTATACATTAAATCAAGCATGTAATTTAACTGCTCTGCGCTAATATAAGCGCTGTAAGTTTGTGGCCAAATTTGTGCTGCCAAATCGCTAATGATAGCGATATCATCTTCTTTTGCTTTCCTTAAAACTATCATAACAACTCGCTTAAAAACAAATAATCAGTACTAAAATTAAAACTTACAAAACCATCATTCAACACCACAAAATCTCCGTTCTCTTCTTGCTTTAAATTACTGGTTTCGAAATACGAAATAATATCGATATGAAAAATTGAGCCCGCTGGTTTCCAAACACTAAAACCAGGTTTAACTGCATAGCTTTTCTCCGTTTCTGTAAACAACACGATATTAATTTCCGGTAAAAACTCGGCTAAATCATCAAATCTATTTTCCTTACTGATAATGTTTACAGCGGGATATTTTTCTGCAATTAAATATTTAACCACTGTTTGCAAATTAGCTCTAGATGAGAATATCCACTTTGTATTTTCCTGCTGTTGCATTTGCTCATCTGGTCCAATAACCACATCCACCTTTAAACCTAAAGAAATTGCTTTTTCATATTCGCTTGCGGCAACAATTAAAGTGGGGCTCCATTCTAATAACTGACCTAGAAATTCTTCGTCAAAATTACCTAAATGATGAATATATAGCGCTGGCTCTTGTTTTTCTCTTACAATATGATGTGATGACATGTAGCGAAGATAAAATGAATTTCAGTATTTATAGTAATAGTTATCAAATTGGATTGTTTCCCCTCACTTCCAATTATAGTTTTTCGCATAATCTAACAGCAAATCACCAAAATAGGCAGTAAAAATCTTTACATCACTCAAAAAGTGGCAAAAATGAATGAAAAATACCCATAAGTAGGTATTTTTTGTTACATCCAATTTATTGACTTTTAGTTAAGAAATCCTACCTAAAGGAAAACATAATAATTAATAGTTAAAAATAGACGAATAATATAATGCTAAACGAAAATTAAGGCAAAGCTATTATAAAGCTATTTAGGTTATCATACAACGCTCTTAAACCAAACAAACTATATCAATATTATGAAAATTCCACAAAAATTATTTGTTTTATTTGGGTTACTTATGGGTTTTAGTACCCTAGTAAAAGCCCAAGCTGGCGATGCAGAAAGTGCAGTAAAATACCGCAGAAATTCGCTCCATTTGATCTTACTTGAATCAGAAGATTTTCCTAGAAAAGAAACGGTAATGAAAGCCTACAGTAATGCTCCGTTTCCAGAAAAATACAATAACCATTCTATTGGCTTTAATTCTTTCGATCCATCACAATATGGTGTTGTTGGAACTGCTCCAACCACCGCCGCCACTAGCTCAAAAAAAGGGATGTTTAGTAGTTTAACCGCAACAGCTGGTGCATTAAAAGGAAGTGATGGTGATGGCTCCGAAATGTCATTAGTAATTAATAAGTTCATTAAGGATAAAAAGATTGCCAATCAACTTATCGCAAAATGGTTCGACCGTCAGCCAGATGGTTCTTTTGACATGAAACTTATTGCAGAAAGAGGTTCATATGACGCAACGGAAATGGCAGCAAATATTGCAAAGGGATCTGCAAGAGGAACTGCCTCTTTAGCTGATGCAGGTGAAGAATTGATCAAAAACACCTTTGTTGTTTTTACAAAACTGAAATTTGTAAGTAATGAGCCTATTGCCTTGGCTATTATGTTAGCTGCCAAAACACAAACCTCAAAATTAGGCACTTTCGGTCAAATGCTTGCAGATAAAGCCGCCGAAGCAGTTTATAACAAAACCAAAGAAGGATATTCTGTGTGGACAACCTCTTATTTATATCGATTGAAATGGAACGACACGACTGCAGCCGTTTTTTATGATAAATACTGGATGGATAAAAAGAGCTTAAATGTGAAGAAAAAGCAAGCATTTGACAACGCATCAGATTTTGACATGGAATTTGTAGGTAGCGAAAAATCTAGTACACTCGTTACGTTCTCCTTAAAATCTAAAAGAACTGAAGATGAAATTGTAGAATTAGCAACAGTACGAAACGTAGATAATGTTTTCGCAAAACTCCAAAAAGAATACGATGTATTTAAGCCGAAAACACCATTGTACTCTGGAGAACCTATCACGGCTAAAATTGGCCTAAAAGAAGGCATAGAAGGAGGTGATAAATTCGAGGTATTGGAACAGACCCTAGATCCTAAAACTGGCTTAACAGCATACGTGAGAAAAGGTATTATCACCGTCGATAAAAATTCGATTTGGGACAACAGATACAATGCTGCAGAAGGAGAGCTATCTGAAAAGGAGGATAAAAAAAGTAAATCTAAAACCCCAATTGATAGAACAACCTTTAAAGGTGGTAAAAACTTCGCTGCGGGAATGCTAATTAGACAAATCAAATAAACCAACAATTATTAATATTTATTATACAGATGAAAAAACACATCTTAAGTTCGCTCTTATTGTGCCTTTTTGTAGTTGGATTCTCTCTAACTACTAAAGCGCAAGCGCATGCAAAGAAAAAGGCCGACGAACAAACAGAAGCTTGGCGATATGAAGTTGAAGTAGCCGGAACCGGCGTACAAGGAACTTATTTAGTTAAAGTATGGTCGTACTCTAAACGCCCAGCAGTAGCCATTGAACAAGCCAAAAAGAATGCTGTACATGCAATTATTTTTAAAGGATTTCCAGGTAAAACAGGTATTGCTGGTAAACCACCCCTCACCACAAACGTAAATATTGAAGAAGAAAAGAAAGAGTTCTTCACCGACTTTTTTAGTGAAGGGGGTAAATACATGAAGTTTGTTTCTTTAACAACTGATGGTGCAGTAGCAGCGGAAGATAGACTAAGAGTAGGTAAAGAATACAAAATTGGTGTGCTTGTTTCTGTGAATGTTGCTTTACTAAGAAAAGATTTAGAAGACGCAGGCATTCTGAAATCTCTTAATGCTGGCTTTTAATTTTTAAACAATGAGAAAGAAATTATTATACGCTGGTTTAGCTGTATTGCTAAGCTATGCAAGTTGTTCAACTCCTAAAATTGCAAATAACTATTACACCCATAAAACAGAATGTGTGAGTGTGGAGCTAGATGGAACTCAAATTGTAAATGCATGGTCAAACACTGCAGAAACAGTTACCGTTATTGAACAAGCTAAAAAGAATGCAATAAATGATATTTTATTTGGAGGCATTGTAGAAGGAAAAGCAACCTGCGATGTGAAACCAATTTTAGCAGAAGCGAATATTAAAGCTAATAATGAAGCTTATTTTAATAAGTTTTTCGCTGATGGTGGAGCATACAGAAACTACGCTTTTATTAAAGATGATATGGTTGAGGTGAACTTTTCAAAAGACCCTGAGTATGCAAAAAGAATGATCAATAGTGGATTTATCATTAAAATTAAAAAACCAGAGCTTAAACAAAAAATGATTGCCGATGGCATTCTTAAACAATAACCTAGCATAAAAGATAGATATGAAACTAAAAATCATCAAAATAATGCTCTTATCTTTCATGATACTGGGCTTTACCACATCTGTATTCTCTCAAGCAAAAAAACCTACAATTATGGTGGTGCCAAGCGATGTTTGGTGCAATCAGAATGGTTACATGAAAGAATTCGATAATCAGGGAACAAAAGAAAAAGTTCCTGACTATAAAAGAGCATTTCAAGAAAATGCCGATCTAATTGCAATGATTAGTAAAATTAACGGATTAATGGCAGATAGAGGTTTCCCTTTAAAAAACATGGAATCTGTAATGAAATCATTGGCATCTGAAAGCGCCGAAGATGCTATGCTTACCTCTAAAAGTGGTGGTAGCGGCGTAGTAGAATCTCCAATTGATAAATTAAGGAAGACTGCTAAAGCCGATATCATTATGCAGTTAACCTTTGAAGTTTTAAAAACAGGACCTAAAAAATCGATCCGTTTTACCTTGCAAGGAATTGATGCGTATACTGATAAGGAAGTGGCAACCGCAGGTGGCACAGGAAACCCTTCGTTTAGTGCAGACCCAGCGGTAATGTTAGAAGAAGCAGTAATTGATAAGATCGATAATTTTAACGCAGGCTTGCAACGTCATTTTGATGATCTATTTGCGAATGGTCGTGAAATTATTGTTCGTGTTAAGAAATTCGAAAAATGGAATGGTGATTTGGAGAAGGAATATGGTGGAGAGGAATTAGGTACGATCATCGAAAATTGGATGAGAGCAAATACCGTTAAAGGCAGATTTAGCACCAGCGAATCAACAGAAAATATGTTACTGTTTGAGCAAGTGCGTATTCCGTTATACGATGCTTCAGGCAACGCAATTGATGCCAGAGGATTTACTAGAAATCTTCAAAAATTCCTTACCGCAGCGCCTTATACCATAGTAAATAAACTAATGACTAAAGGACTTGGTCAGGCTGTAATTGTTTTGGGAGATAAATAAAAATTAAAAGCTAAACATGAAAAAATTACTAATTTTCTTTATTGCGCTATTTACTGTTTTAGGTGCACATGCCCAAAATACGCAGGGTAAATCAGATGATCTTGGTAGAATAACGCTTGCAGCCTATGTACCCGATCAAATTGAAAAAATGCCAGAATCAGCCAGAAGCATTTTATCTAATAAGTTAAATCAGCTCATCTCTCAAAATGGAATTGGTGGCAGCAACATGAGCGAACGATTTATTATCACTGCAAACGTTGGTGTACTTTCAAAAGATGTAACAGCGACTGCCCCAACCATGGTAGCATTATCTTTAGATGTAACCCTCTATGTTGGTGATGGAATAGAGGGCACAAAATTCGCCAGTACTACAGTTAGTGTAAGAGGTGTAGGCGAGAATGAAACGAAAGCTTATATCTCTGCTATAAAAAACATTAATGGCAGCAACACTGCTATTCAGGCATTTTTAGAATCTGGAAAAGCAAAAATCTTAAAATATTACAACACCCGTTGTGACTTTATTATCAGCGATGCACAAAGCTTAGCGAATCAAGGAAGGTATGAAGAGGCATTTTATAAGTTATCGGGCATACCAGAATCAAGTAGTGCTTGTTACAGCAAAGCAAGAACAGCAATCATCCCGATTTATAAGAAACACATTAATAAAATGTGTCAAGTCAAATTATTGGAAGCCAAAACCGTTTGGGCAGCAAATCAGAATTTCGAAGGCGCAAATAGAGCTGGCGAAATCCTATCGCAAATTGATCCAAATTCTTCTTGTTACACAGATGTAAAAACCTTTGTTAATCAAATTGCAAAAAGCATTAAGGAAAATGATAAACGTGAATGGAACTTTATATTTAAGCAACAACAAGCAGATGCTGATGTCTTAAAATCAGCCTATTCTGCTGCTGCGGCCTATGCCACTGCGCAACAGCCACAAGCAGTTATTTATAACGTTAAAGGTTGGTGGTAATTAATTAATTCGATTTCAAATCGCTTGCATTTTAACTCATTGCAAGCGATTTTTTTGTTGATTAAACCTGTATTCCAGCCTGCATTACTTCTTTTTTGGAACCTTTGCACCTTCTTTCTTAGCTTCTGATAAGCCTATTGCGATGGCTTGTTTTTTAGAAGTTACTTTTTTACCTGTTCCGGTTTTTAACGTTCCTTCTTTTTTTTCATGCATTGCTTGCTCGACTTTTTCGCCTGCTTTTTTCGAATATTTTGCCATGATTAAACCTAGTTAAATGAAACAAATTAGTATCATTAGATGGTTTTTTTATAAACAGGTTAATTTAGCAACAGTTTTAAAAATATTATTTTTAATTAAGACACTTAAAAGAATACTACACATCACCACTTAAAGAACATGCGATTAATCTTATAATTACAGATAAATGCTTTTAAGAGTCTATAGAGTTGGGTGAGTTATTTTACAACTTCAAAAGTAAACGTTTTACTGCCAGCTAAGCCTTCATTCGTCATTCCTTGAATTACACCAATATATGTACCCGGTTGATCTGAAGTGTAAAAACTGAATTGCCCGACACCCTTTACATTCGTAGTTAAATTTGGAGACCAATATAAAACGTTTCTAAAATCTGGTAGGCGACTATTTTTCTGTTCCGCATTATCGTATACTGGCATATAGAATTCTCGCTGCAATTGCATACCCTCATAATCTAATACAATGGCATGAGGATCTAATTCTACTGTCGATAATTTGCTTTTATAAGTAGTGAATTTTAGAATTCCTTCAGCCATAATTGACCCATAATAATATTGATCTCGCACCACTTCTAATTTTTCAAACACATTTGGATCTATAGTCATCAATTTATTAAAGTCAAAATGAGGAACACCATCAATTAACACTAAGGGGTCTTCACTAAAATAAACTGTTTTGCTAACCATATTCATGTGAAAGTTATTGTTCCTTTTAGAGACCAATACTTCCCTTACATATTCTCGCAATACATCTTCTAACCTATTGAAGCGTGTATACTCATTAATTTTATAGGTTTTATAGGCTGTTTGAAAAAAATCAGTACTATCTACATTTGGAGCGTAAAATTGCTTCATTTGGTTGCTTACGTACATATTTTGAACCTGAACGCCTAAGTTCCTTTTTTCCAACTGCCCAATTACGTTTTGCTGTAAGGTTAGAGGTGTGTACTTTGTTGTGCTGTATTGTTCAGAAAAAGGGCTTTGAATTGAAATAGTGGAAGTACTATCTATTTTATAATTGGTTTGTATAATTACCTCATTGGATCCATAAAAGTCTTTCGTGTTAAATAAGAACTTACCATTTGCATCTGTTTTTGAGGCATAGAATTGAAGTCTTCTACTAGGAACACTCATATACACCAATGTATTTACTTCTGAAGGTACATTTCCATTTTTTAGGGTTCCAGAAACAATATGTCCATTATATTCTGGTAAATACTTGAAAGAAGGCGTGGTGTTCTGTAGTACTTCAGTCCAATTCAGTTTTCTCCAACCTTGAGTAAGCAATAAATTCTCTAATGCCTGATTGCTTTCTTCTGTAGTATTATTTAAGTAATATTCTGGTGATTCAAATTCACCTTTCAATTCAGAACTCAACCACATATAACTAGTGATATCATTCTGATTTTTAAATTCCAAGGAATCTAATTTTCGAACCGAGACTGATAAATTAGCTTCTTTAGGTTGACTTATTTCATTTTTAGTCTCAATATTCACCGCTACTTTTTGACGCTGTTTATATTGTAATAAATCGGATTTGGCAAGTATTTGAAGTTTTTTTGTCGGTGGTTTAAAAAACAATCTTTCACAAACAGGCTTACCCTCTTGATCAAATATGGTAATATAAGAAATGCCTTCAGGTAGTTTTTCTTTATCTATCTGGAGAGTAGCTTTTTTCTCATCAATAGATGCATCCAAGGCTACAATTACTTTCTTTCCTTGGTGAATGAACGCATAAACTCTATTTGCAGCTATATTTGTTCGTACTACTAAATCTAACTTCCCTGAATTCGTATGAGTTAGGTTCATCACATACCCTTGTCTAAGTGCTAAAGGAAGTTCTTTAATTAGTACCTCTCCATTTGAAATAATGGCAATTGCTTTATAGGTACGCCCACTAATAGGAGTAAATTTAAACTGACCATTTCCAAATTTTAAAGTCTGAAATCTAGCTACAGTATCATTCCGATCATCAACAACTGCTCCTTTTAAAAAAATTCCTTTCCCATTTGGGCTAATTGCCCTAAAGCCTACTGTAGAGGTAATTCCAACAACGAGGTCTCCGCCTTCTGGAAAAAACTGTAAATCTGTAGTATTATTGGTAGCATTTTGCTTTTCTGGTGCATTTTGTGGGTTAAGAAGAACTAGGGGTTTTTCAAAAAAGACATCTGGTCCAAAATTTTTCATCCAATTGGTATATGCCCTCAATTTGTATTTTCCGCTTTTAGCCATATTCGGAATGTCCAAAGAGCCACTACCGCTACCATTATTCAATTCAATTTTAGTTTGTAGTATAGGGTTGTTTTGCTGATCCAATACCTCTACATACGCAATCTTACTAATTGTTGCAGGTTGCCGATTAGTTGCATCAACATTATAAATTTTAAACCAGATAAGTTCTCCTACCAGATAAGATTCCTTATCGGTATGCATAAACATTTTTTCTTGAAATACTTTTTGCTGGTAATTCGTAAATGCTTGTTGTAGCGCAGGTAATATCTGTGCATTCAAAGTACTTCCGCTGATTAATAGCAAGAGCATAACTATATTAAATACAATTTTGTTCATGTATCTCATGTGTTTTATTGCCAAAAATCAGGTTTCTTATTTGTTCCTCTTATCGTACAATCGCCACATTGTTTTGTAGTACCATAATGCCCAATTATCGTAGTACCATTCTTTGCATAAAGAGGATCTAAAGGGACTAAAATAAACGAATGAAACAGCATGTCTTCTAGTTTTGATCCTGTTTTTGGTTCAGTAACCCAAACAGTATCTGTTGGCGTTGTACATTCATAAGGATAGATTGTTGTCCATTTTGGCAATTTATCTTTTGGAATAAATATGCGTTTCTGTTGCGTGGTTCCTACACTGATATACCCAATAACTGGTTCTGCCGGATCATTTACATTGTGAATGTTTCCTGTTAATTGAGATGGTTGCGCATCAAATATAGAGCCTAGGCTTTCTGTATTCTTTTTAAGTTTTTCCCAAAATCCAAAAGCTTCTTTAGTTAATGCATATTGTTTTACAAGGATGCTATATTTTTCTTCAATCTTTTCAGAAGTTGAAGGAATAAAAGTTAGGGGACTTAAATACATTACGTCATTCTCTAGTTTTGATGAAGATCCTAATATTATGGAACTTGATTTGTAGCTCTGCCAGCAGGTATAAATATTTTGGGTATTCATATCGCGGTCTAAAATTTTCTTCCCATCAGAAATATATCTAGACTCATATTCGGCATGAAAAAGCCAGGTTTCTACATACTCCCAACGATAGTACCGGGTATTATTAGTTGCATCATGGGTATTCGCGTAGAGTTGAACACCATCATTTTTAGCCGCCCAACTTACACTGTCAATTGGGGGGGTAATTTTTGCTTCTACAAAATCAGACAAATAACTTACACCGCCTTTAGTTTTAATGCTTAATCTGTACTTTTTATTGCTGTTTAAGTTCAAAGCTAATTTTGCATATTTGCCTGGAAGTTCTTCTATTAAAGGATACTTTTCATTTGCATCACTTTCAACAACAACAGTAGCACCAATCTCTGGTTTTGCCGTGTTTTTGTTAGCAATAATCACAGTTCTACTCAATTTAATAATTGTCGAATCTGCTCCAGCATTAATCATGCCTTCAACCACCAGTAAATTACTATTTATTGTAGTTACTTCGGGTTTAAAGGATTGCTTGCAAGACATTACTATGAATGTAAGCAAAATTAGATAGGTGTATTTATATGCTTTCATTCCTTAAAATCTAATATTGTAATTTACAAAAGGGATCGCACTGGCAAATATCGAAAGTTTATATCCATTAATTACTCCGCTTTCTTGAACAAAATAAGTAGAATACGCGTTCTTTGTACCGGTAAGGTTATACACGCCAAACGTCCATGAATTATGTGTTTTTTGTTTCAATTTGTGATTACCCTCTACATTAAAAGATAAATCCATTCTAAAATAATCAGGAATTCTGTAACTATTTCTATCAGAATAATAAACTCGCTCACTACCTCCATAATAATATTTAGCAATAGGAAGTGTAATTGGCCTACCTGTACTATAGGTCATATTTAAAGATATACTATAGCGTTGTTTCATACGATAATTCCCTGTAAAATTAAATGCATGTGGCTTATCATAATTAGCTGGGTAATCTGCACCATTATTAATTGTTGCGCCTGCAATCGGGTTATCCATTTTAAGCAATGTTCTTGAGTATGCATAGCTTAACCAGCCATTCAATTTACCCGTATTCTTTTTCAAAAAGAATTCAGCTCCATAGGCTTTACCTTTTGTGCCAACTACATCCGTTTCTATATGATGATTAAGCACAAGTACGGCACCACTTTTATAATCAAGATAATCTTTAATCTTCTTGTAGTACACTTCAATAGAAGTCTCAATGGTTTGGTTTTTGAAATTCTTGTAAATGCCTAAGGATACTTGACTTCCAAATTGGGGTTTAATATTAGGATCGCTTAGTTTCCAAACATCTGTTGGCGCTATTGCTGTTGTATTAGATAAAAGGTGGATGTATTGTCTCAGCGTATTGTAAGATGCCTTGATGGAAAGATCTTGATTAAAACTATACCTAGCCGATGCTCTTATTTCTGGCCCATGATAGGTTTGTATGAATTTGTTTTTCGCATAAGTGGTAGTACCTATTTGATTTACCTCTTCTATTGGCAAATTAGGTGCATAGTTATTAATCGTATGTGCTCCTAAATAATTGTATAACGAATAACGAAGCCCAACGTCAAAAGATAAATCATTTGTAACATCATATTTATCTCCTAGGTAAATTGCACTTTCCAAAGCTTGTTCTTGCTCTATAATATCTGTTTTAACGAGTGATTTTTCACCTAAAGGCTTAAAGCTGCCCGGTTTAAGTTGATAGTAAATGCTTGATAACCCGAAACCAATGGTATGCTTTTCGTTTAAGCGATAATTAAAGTCTGTTTTAAAATTATACTGAGCGATACTAAAATCAAGTTTATAGGCATTTATAGGATTTACATCTGCCTTTACGTTATATGAATATAAATCAACACCACTGGTTAATGTTCCAGAAAATTTATCATTGAAATCATGCTTCCATTTAATAGAACCGTTCTTATTGGCATAGGCGTATGCGGTATCGCTATTTAATTTAAAGTCGTCTGTACTATAATAGCCTGATAAAGAGATTTTATTCTTTTCGTTAAAAATGTGAGTTATGCCTAAATTCAAGTCTGTAAAGGATGCCTTACTTCGTTTATATGCATCTGGCAAGAGTTTTAGTAACCAATTCGAATACGTAGTACGTCCGCCAAATATAAACGATGTTTTATTGCTGTCTATTGGTCCTTCAATATTTAATCTACTTGTAATTAATCCAATACCTGCTGTTCCGGTAAATTTTTTCATATTACCTTCTCTATTTGTCACTTCTAATACCGACGACAGTCTACCTCCAAATTTTTCTGGTATAGTGCTTTTATACAGTTGAACATCCTTGACTACATCTGGATTGAAAGCAGAGAAAAATCCGAAAAAGTGGGACGGATTATAAATTGTTGCGTCATTTAGTAAGATCAAATTCTGATCCGCTGAGCCACCGCGAACATTAAATCCAGTACTAGCTTCTCCAACAGATTGTACTCCTGGAAGTGTTAATATCACTCTTAAAATATCAGGCTCTCCAAAAACAGTTGGCACCTGTTTTATAGCTTTAATATCTAAACGGTTAACACCCATCTCTAAACTTTTTACATTCGCAATTCGGTCAGCAGATATTTTAACTTCTTTTAACGCATAAATAGATTCTTGCACAGTGATATCTAAATTCCCATCATCGTATAAAATCAATTGCCTTTGCGCATCTGCATGACCACCCGCTTTCACTAAAAGTGTTTGCTTTCCGCTTGGTAATGTAAGTGTATAAAAACCATTATCATCTGAAATTGCTCCTAGAGGTGAATTAACTACAAAAATACTTCCACCTGCAATAGGATCACCAGTTTTTAAATCACGTATATAGCCAGCAATAGTTACTGATTTACTTTTAATTTGATTTGTTTTAAAACCGATTTCATAAATCTTATTTGCCAAATTAGCATTTTGTGCATTTCTATTTTGCATTAACGCTAGCTTCTGTTGAGCAGGATTGACATTGGTTTGGGCAGTAGATTTAGTGTCTTTAGGATAATAATCTGATGCAAGATTAACGTTTAATGATTTCGTTTTGCTAAGGAATACTTGCTGTTCATGACGTAAAAAGTTGAACCCTGTATTCTTAAAAACATTAGTTAAGATATCATCTAAGCTCTTTTTTTCGGCCTTGAATGTAATGGCAAGGCTATCTGCTTGAATCGGATCGTAAAAGAAATGCACTCCACTTTTTGCCTCTAAATCTAAAACAACCTGCTTAAGATTAGCATTTGTATAGTTAACCGTAAACAAAATATCATCGGGCTTTTGTGCCGATGCTTTTATAAACATGGTAGTCATCAATACTATTAAGAGGCCTAACAAACGCATATTAATTGCTCAAAGTGTTATAATAATTTCCTAATAGTATCATTGCTTCTTCTGGCTGTTTTCTAAATTTTATGGCCTGGTTCTTTAGCTGTTTTCTAAAACTATCTTTTTCTTCCTTAAATAATCTCATAAATGACGATTCGCTACTAATTTTATAATATACATTGTCTTTTTGTACAAAATAGTCAGTGTATGATGAAAAATATTTCTGTGCTTTTGAATTTTCTTGAATAGTCTTCCTTCTCTTTACTAGAACTTTGATTTTACCATCGTGTATGAGGTCATAAAATCCAGTTCGAATCGGTGAGTTTGTCGTAGTGGAATCTACAGCTACTCGAACAAAGTGATGATCATGAACATAAAAATCTTTTACTCTTTCACTTAATAGGCTATACGCCATTAAATCATCGCCTGTTGTACTTATGAGAAGGTCTTTAAATTGGTCGTAAATTAGAGGGACATTTTCAAAGCGAAAACCATCATAATTCACTGTACCATTTACAAATTTTCGCGTTTCCATGAAGTAACCAAAACCTTCTATCGCTGTATTATAAAAATTATATTGTCTTCCATTTATTAACCTAGATTGTTGATCAATGGCTTTATTGAAGTAGTTTTCTACATATTTGTTATGTTCTTTTTTTAAGCTATCTGGCTGATCAGATTGTGCAAGAACACTGGTTGCTGTCATCCAAAAGAAACATATTACATAAAAAGGGACGAATGTTTTGAGCATTTATAGAAGATCAGTAAATTCCTACTGTAAGTTTAGTTATAATAATTAAAAAAACAGAATTATTATCGTTAAACGTTCTCGCTTAACAAGATTGTTGCTATTATTTACCATTCAGCATAGGTTAAAACTTGCTATTTTTTATTTACTACTATCTTGTTTTCGTAATTCGGTTTAGCTTATTCAACCAAATACGCTACCTATCTCGTCTCAACTTATCACGATGCATCGTTCCCCAATCGGCTAAAGCATGTAGCACATTGCTTAAACTTCCTGCATATTCGGTAAGTTGGTATTCTACTACCACGGGTGTTTGTTGGTGATGAACTATTCTTTTAACAAAACCATTCAACTCCAATTCCTTTAACTCAGCCGAAAGCACACGAGCAGAAATTCCATGTACTGCTCTTTGAATTTCATTGAACCGTTTACTTCCATCTCTTAGTCCCGAAATTACACGTAGTTTCCACTTTCCCCCAATTACATATAAAGCATCGCCAATAGGATTTAGAAAGGCATTACAAGCTTCCCCACTCTCTTCATTTTCCATAACTAACTGATTATCATTACACTATACAAAAAATTAGCACTAACCTTTTGTATACTACTAATATTATACAAGCAAATCTAAATAGATTTGTTGATATAAATTATAAAACAATGAAAAAGATATTACACATTATTTCTAGCCCAAGGGGAGATGCTTCTTACAGCATTAGATTAGGCAATGCGATTATAGATAAACTACAATTGGCTTATGCCGATAGTGTGGTTAAGGAAGTTAATCTGGTAGATAAACGATTCCCACATTTAGAAGAAGCGCATTTAAATGCATTTTTTACTCCCGAAGAAAATAGAACACCAGAAGATTTAGTTGCCATTAAGCACTCTAATGAAGCCATTGCCGAAATCATGGAATCAGATATTATTGTGTTGGGCGTGCCCTTATATAATTTCAGTATCCCTTCTAATTTAAAAGCTTGGATTGATCATATCTGTAGATCAGGAGTTACTTTTAAATACAGTGAGAATGGCCCAGAGGGATTAATTAAAAACAAAAAGCTCTACATCGCTTTCTCTTCTGGAGGAATTTATACAGATGGCCCTATGGCGGCTTATGATACAGCAACGCCTTATTTAAAATCGGTATTTGCTTTTTTAGGTATAACCGATGTAACTATTATTCGTGCAGAAGGCACTTCAATTCCTGGAATTCAAGACAATACATTAGCTAAAGGAATTGAGAGTATTTTAATTAATTAAACCATCTCCCCTTTTCTTAAGGGAAAGGGGAGATGTTATTTATCCCTCATTGTATCCTTTTATATTGCCGACCAACAGCGAATGATCTCCTACTAGTCTAGTCCGAGTCTTCTTCGAGAAAAGGTGCATTTTTGAAAAGCTGTCTGCACCAAGACTAGCAGATCACCTAAGCTAATATCGAACTAAACTAGAAGCCCACTAAAACATAAGTCGCGGTAAGGTCGCGATGAGGTCGCCTTAGTGTCGCGGTAAGCATTAAGAAAAATTTAGGATTTATAACGGAAAATCGTTGTATATTGAATGGTTTTTAAATATACATTTTTTATGGCAAAAGCTCGTTCGGTTATTAAATTAAGTGGCACTATTGGCGATATCACATTTGTGGATAGCCAGGCTTATGGTTTTCATGGCAGGAAGAAAAGAACGGTTTGGGAGAAATCTGATGGGATGGTTGCTAGTTCAACAAACCAAGCACAAGCTAACTTAATGGCAAAAATCATTTTCGATGCGGTAAATGAATTTGCTCCTGGCTTTAAAAATGGAAAGTTTTGGAGCAGACTCGTATCTGTTTTCCGTCAGCAGAAAAAAGCCAATGAGGTTTATAACTATGCAGGTTTTGATGGAATGGAAATGAGGTTAGATTACCCAATTTCTAAAAAGGGGAGATTTACACTTAACCATAAAAACGAAAATGCAAAGCATACCCTTACGCTTAATTACTATTTGAATATTATTTCGAGTTACAAGCTGAGTATTTTGCGTATTGCTACAGATGAAACGTTGCTAGTTCCTATAGCTATCGAAAAGCTAGAAGGGGAAACTAAAGAAGGAGAAAAAAATGGAAGTTTAGATTTTCAATTCCCTCCCTTACCAGAGAATGCTCAAGTACTTTATGTATTACAATGTGAACAGCTTAAAAATGGGAAAACAACTGGTTTAATGAATGGGAAAAGCGTTGTCTTTTTAAAAGCCAACTAAGTTTGACTACCACAGTTACACCCCAAGATTTATATAAAGTTGCGTGTGATATTTTTATATATTTGCGGCATTAGATATAGTTGCATCTAATTACTGGTCCCGTAGTTCAACGGATAGAATAGAAGTTTCCTAAACTTTAGATATGGGTTCGATTCCCGTCGGGACCACAACGAACATTTAAACTCTTAAGCCTGCAAATAGAGGATTGCAGGCTTTTTTGTTTTTACAATGAGTTAAGGTAAGATAGATTTTCCTTAATAAATAGGATTACCCGATAATGTTGCCTCATGGATTTTGAGAAATAGTGGTATAAGGCGATTAGCATTGCGATAAGGTGCTTTGCTGGCGCTATCATCCCGTTGCCTATAGTGAGGTTAATGTTTATTTTCAGGAAGTATGAAATTACAAGGATACGAAACCACACAGCATTTGATTATGTCAAAATTGTCAAGTGATGAAAAATGCTTTTGATCAAGTTAAACATGACGCTTTTCAGCACTTTTAATGCCAGATCAACATATAACTAATATAAAATGTTAAGGTTGCTCAATCTAAATGTCATCGCTGGGACGCTCACGTTGAATGTCTTTGCTAATTCAGAAATTAATTCGGCTTCTGGTAAATTTCTAACTCTATCTTTTGATATTTCTTCAAAAATAAATTCCCTTGGCATTAATAATGAAGCTGCAAAGGCATTCGCCTCTTGCTCCTGTCTCAACTCCAGATCCGAGTATAGTTTATTGCTTCGATATTTAACAATAAAATCTTTGTCGACGAAAACTGTATCAGTTCCCTCATCTCTATGTAAAACAAAATGTCCCAATTCGTGTGCTATCGTAAAACGACGTCTCTGTTCTCCTTGATTTGCACTGTATGCAATTACTGCATCATCTCCTTGCGCTATTAGTAAGCCAGTAACATCTTGGCCGAGATCAGTTTTTTCTACACTTACTCCACAATACTTTGCAATTACATCAACATCGACAGGGGCTTGCGTAATTTTAGCATTCGTAACCATCTGAAAAGTTAGATCTGCAACTTGCCTTAATTTTAGGCCGGAAATGGGTCTTGACATATCAACTATTATTTTTCATTCTGGATAAGATAAAATTCATCACCTTATCTGCAGAATCAGTACCATTATCAGTTTCTTTCTTAATCTTGTTCAAGATAATTGAATCTAAACTATTAGATGAAGTAACATTTTGTGGAACTAAATCATTCATAGTAACATTCAAAAATTCACAGATATCTAAGAGAACATGTAAGGGCGGTCTTTGTTTTCCTGCTTCAATGTTAACTAGGGACACGCGGGAGATCCCCAACGCATTCGCTAACACATCTTGATTCATGTCACGAAGCTTTCTTGCCTCCTTAATACGCTCGCCAATTTTTTCGTAAAATTCTACTTGTTGCTCTTTATCAAGCATATATCCTTTAATAATGTTAACAAATTTAGTTAAAATTATTGTGTTTCCAAATCTTACACAAAAAATGTAAGAAAAATTTTGAATCTCGAATTCGTTTCGTATATTTGTAAAATAATAAAACCAGACAACTGTTAAATCGCCTGGTTCTTAAAGTTGTAAATGACAAGGCAGAATAGCTCTTCTGCCAGCCAAGTATTTGGATCGCAAGTCAAATATAAGGCAGTACATCCGCATCTGCAAGAATTAGCTTACTTTTTTTAGTATTAACAGCTGGAATTAAGGATTTTAAATTTTAAACGAGCTAAAAGTTACACAACGTCGAAACTACCTATTGAAAAAAATGGTTCCAAATCTGGAGCCAATGTGTAAACTTTTATTTAAAATTTAATACTTACTACAATGCAAAAAAAAAATAATAATCAAGAAAAAGGTGCTGATAAAAATGAAATGCTTCCATTTATAGTTGACGGAGTTAAATACTACTCCTCAGAGCAATACATCACTAATGCCCAAATAAGAAAAATAGCTGGAGCTCCTGAAGACAGCTTGGAATCTAAGTTGTTTCTAGCAGTTCAAAGACCATGGGAAGATGAGTTAATTGAAAATGAGCCTGTAAACCTTGCCCGACCTGAAATTGAGCATTTCTACATCAAGAACATCCTCCAATTGGTTATCAATGGAAAACATTTTGTTTGGGATAAACAATATATCACTGGAAAAGAAATTAAGGAACTTGGTGGTATTAGTTTAGAAGATGAGCTCTATCTTTCTATTAGAAAACCATGGGAAGATGAATTAGTAGAGAACCACGAGGAAATTAATTTAGCAAGACCAGGAATTGAGCACTTCGTTTCAAAATCAAAGAAGCACGTGAAGCTTATAATCCAAACGCCAAAAGGTAAGTGGGAAAATTCATTTCTTCTAACCATTACGGTCCAGGAACTCATCCAACAAACAACCGCCCATTTTGCCTTTGCAACTGATGGTAACTACGAGCTTAAAATTAAGGGAACCACGGAAACTCTTGAAAAAGCTCGGATTATAGGAAGTTATGGTTTTCCAGATGGGCAAGTTTTGGTCTTCACAGATTTGGGCAAAGGAGCATGAGTGTCCCAAGCTATATTTCTTCAGCAACAGTTGCTGAAGAAATAGAGGCTTGCCAAGAAAACTGTAAAGATTTTAATTGGTTGATCTCTCCGCTGGATGAGGTTAACCAATTATTTACTGTTTCAATGGTCTCGCCTATCGACCAAAAGGAGTTTATCATTGAATTTAGATTTGATAACTATCCTGAAACCCCATACCTGATTGACTTTGTAAGTCCTGAAAATAAGCAGGTTGGAGAGTTTTCGTCATATCCATTATATCAGGGCGATAGTTTTTTCAATAGAGTTGCACAGGGAGGGGTAATATGTCACCCGTGCTCCAGAAAGGCTTATGCTGGTTACAGCGGTATCCATTCCGATTGGCAGCTGGTTAATTGGAGGGCAATTGCAGGAGGTTTGATTAATCTAAACGCAATCCTTGACACAATTTATACTAGAATTTCAAACAAAACATGGTATCGTGGTAAAATGGTTTAATTGGTTTAGAAAGCCCAAGGGGTTTTATCCAAAAGATGTTAAAAAGTACATAGTCGATGTACAAGTTATTGAATTTACGGAGCGCGTATTAAGAGAATATGGTAACAAAAAGCCAAGTTGCGAAGGACTGATTTATTGGGCCGGACATGTTCAAAACAATATCCATTATATAACGCATGCTATTGCGCCAAAGACTCAGGCATCAAGGTATGGAATCCAAACATCGCATAATTCTAATGCATTGGTGGTAGAATATTTGTGTGATAATGATTTGGTTTACATCTCCCAAGTTCATACACACCCCGGAAAATGGGTCGACCATTCAGATGTAGATAATGAGGAGACGGCATTCAGGTCCGAAGGATTTCTATCCGTAGTCGTTCCTTTATTTTCAAAGAATGGCATACTCCCATGGGAGCAATGTGGTGTGCACCTGTATCATGGATCCGAATTTAAACGACTTGCCAATCGCTATTTAAGCAAAAGGTTTAGTGTCAAAAAGATTAATCAAAATAAAGTTGAATTTAAAGATTTTAGGTATGAAAGAGACCTGGTATAAAGAAAGAAATAAAAGGACGGATTCATTTTCGGAATTGAACAAAGGTTATTACGACATCAAAGTTTTGGTTGTGGTTACTTCGGATGTATCACTTTTTGCGACACAAGTCATGCTCACCATGTTTACAAATATTCTGGCACGTTGGTGCTCAAATATTACTATCAATAGTGCTGATGCTGAACGGATAATTTTCAATGGCTCCCAAAGCAATAGAAGCATATTGGAAATGGTAAAGAACAGTTTGAGCGAAATTGATCCTTACGGGCATTTTGAATTCAATGTTGATAATCCATTAGTAGATTTTACCGTATTTATTGGAAGACCCGAGCCGGATTGCAAAACGCCATACTTGTCAATTGATGCCAGTGGTTGGGTGGCGAGTTGTTCATTTAATGGTTTTGCCGAATGCAATGGGAACCCCAAAAGCGTTGCAAACCCACTAGGCTCAGCTTTCGCCGCCTGCCTTGCGAATGCAGAACTGTTCAGGTGGTCAAATAACATCCGTGCAGAAGCATATTCTAAATGGTATGATGTTTATTCATCGACAGTTTCAGATATTCCTATCCAAAACGATTATGATCTAGGGCAATTGGACTTAGGTCGAGTACATGTAATTGGTTGTGGTGCTATTGGCTCATCATTCACCTATTTGTTGGGCTTGTTCAATTTTACTGGGGAAATCCTTTTCGTTGATGTCGATTCGACCATAGAGCTTCACAATACCAGCAGTTCGCTACTCTTTAATACTACCAATTGTAAAGCCCACCACCAAAAAAAGGCAGAAATTTGCGAAGCATATTTACAGGATACAGGGTACAAGGTCCGATCATTCAACGATGATTATAAAGAATACTCCTACGACCATAGAAAAGCCTCCAATTCTGCTGACGTTATCATGTGCTTTGCGAATGATTTTGATATTTGGTCCACTGTCCAAAATTTATATCCGCCAGTGGTCTTTCATGCAACTACAAGTCGCTCTTGGGGTATTAATATAGGTAGACACATACCATTGAAGGATAATTGTATAATGTGTACTTTTCAGAACCTCTCGAAGGTAATATTCGTTCCCAAGTGTGCCGAAGTAGAGTTGACTGCACCAGATGAGAGTATAATCGAGAATCAGGAGGAACAAGAGCCACATGCTAGCATTTTACCTTTTTTATCACCATCCGCTGCTATCGTGGCATTTGCAGAGCTGATTAAACTGATAAATGGAAAGGTCGACAAAGAGAATTCCACCCAGTTTAATATGGCAACATACTTGGGTGACTTTGTGGAAGATCAACAAAAAGCAAAAAACTGCGATATTTGCCGTGGTCAGAGCGAAGCCATCTACAAAAGTTTGAAAGTCAAGTTAGATTATTGAACACTCAAGAAGATTTCATAGGCTTGTTTTGACAAGTCTATTTTTGTTAATCACAATTTCTTTTATACTTTAGTATAATGCACAATTGCTTATGCACAATTACTGATGACGAAGAAGGAATCGGTTAGGGTTTATAATCAACAATGATTCCTCAAATGATAAGGTTGATTAGACGGAATGTCAATTGAGTCAGCCGTGCTTCTTCAATTTTACTAACTCATTGGTTAATGTCATTCGGCTTATTGCAAAGTGATATTAATCAATTTTTATGGATCTGCGTTAAAGTTAAAATATTACATTATATTAGGCTAATTAACTCTCAACCAAATGACTTTTATAGCAAGTGTGATCGCTAAAGAAGGAGTGGCTATTATAGCTGATTCTTTAGTTACAACATCAATACCATCCTTGGACTTTCAAACGTTCCAAGAATATTTAACTAAGGCATCTAAAGAAAGCGGTAAGGAAATAGTAATAAATACAAAAGAGATAGCAAAACTTTTTAAAGTTAAGCCTTCACATACCAAAGATTATGAAGAAAAACTTTACAAATATGATAAATATACCGCTATTACCACTGCTGGATCTGCTAGTATAAATAATAAAAGGATTAAAAAGCTTATAGGTGAAGCTATTAGAACTTTGAAGCCTAATGGCAGAAATAATGCAAAAGAAATTATTGCAAAGATTGATAGCCTCAAAGAATTTATTGTTAAAGAAGTCAAAAAGTTTCTTGAAAAAAACTCCAGAATAAGTGAAACCATTTTCTTAGTAACTTTTTATTCACCAACACCTAATAAAACTACCGTATATAAATTAACAGTTAATAAAGCTACGAACGATAGTTTAAAAGATGAAAGTTTTGAATACGTTTCCATTCTTCAGCAACCTGATCAATTCAAGGTGATTTGCGATGGGCAGAATAGGCTTGCTGAACGGTTATTATTTGGAGACTTAAATGGTTTGTTTGAGATAATTCCTAGAATTATAGGGAAGGTTGCCAAAGACTTTTCATTACCAGCTGAAAAAGTTGGAGAAGAATATTGGATGGAGGTTATTCAAGATAAATCAATAATCGACGACAAAATGATGCAGGACATGAAAATTTACCGTTTAACTGAACTTAGTTTGCAACAGGCTGTTGATCTTGCTACATTACTAATGAGAATTGAAATTGATATCCAAAAGTATACCGAAAACATTCCAACAGTTGGAGGTGTTATTAAGTTAGCCGTCATTGATAATGATGGATTTCGATTTATTTCTGGAAATGAAATAGTAAAACACGAAGTATTTTAATTAATAAATTTTTAACTTTGGATATATGAAAACGGCAAAAAAAACAGCAAATCATTATTCTACTTATAGAGATTTTTACAATAAGGTAGTTAAAGAGATGAAAGCAGCTGACACTAAAAAGGAAATAGAAGTTAGGAAAAGCATAGCTGATGATCTCGAAACCGTTTTAAAAGGTAAGGAACTCGTAATTGAAGGAAATTTCATAAGTATATAATTTACTCTAACACTAACAAAAAGCAGACTTTCTAAGATCTGCTTTTTTATTTGTATAAAGAGCTTCAGATTATAATATATAAAGATAAGTTTGAAACCCACTTGTCAAGATATTTTAAAATCCCTAATATCAATAACCAGCTGTAAATCTCCAAAAAAAGGTTTGAAATAGTGCCTTTTGGAACCACTAGAAAGAAAATGCAAACCTGGCTCTCTTTTTTTATCATGTAGATTTGATCCATCAATTACACTTTAACCTAGGTTTTGTCTGTATCATAATCTGTTAACTTAATTGGATTTTCTAACAAACTGTTTCGTGATTGCTAATCACCATTACTTTCAAAAAGCTACTTCCCTTATAAAGGGAAAGTAAAAAAAATAACGAAGTTCCTTCGTAAATTTTTAGAACCGGACAACGTCTGCATATTTTTCATTTAGCTAACGCTACCTTCCTGAGTTTGGCTAAGTAATGCCTCGATTTCACTACGTGGTGGAGTTAAAGACTGATGATCTTTGTTGATATCAAAACTTAATCAATAATAACATGAAACAGTCAAAAACACCTATCATCAGCTTTAGTCCAGTTGTATTACCTGTCGACGGTCGTCACGTAGCGCTTGAAATAAAAGTATCTGCTCCAGCAAGTGGAAACAATTTGCCAGTGATTCTTCTTTCGCACGGACATGGCCCCTCTAATTTTCTCTCTTCATACAAAGGATACGGTCCCATTGTAGATTTTTTTGCAGCAGCGGGCTTTGTCGTAATTCAACCTACTCATCAAAATTCCAAAGCTCTTGGGCTTTCCTCGTCCCTTCCTGAAGCTCCCTTGTTTTGGAGTTCTCGAGCAACAGACATGAAATTTATCCTCGATCATTTAGATGAAATTATTTTAACAGTACCTGGTTTAACTGGCAGAGTAGACAAAGAAAAAATTGCTGCAATTGGTCACTCTATGGGCGGACACACTGTTGCTATGCTAGCTGGCATGGATGTAACTGACCCTGCAACAGGTAAAATAGTGAATTTCATAGAACCACGGATAACAGCACAGGTCCTGATCGGCGTAAGCGGTGGTCCTGAAGGTTTTAACGGAGTAAACAGACAGCATTATCCCGTGTTGGCGGCTGGCAACTTTGGCACCATGACCTTGCCAGCACTTATTGTAAATGGCGACAAAGACGTAAATCTCATGTTCTCTGATGTGGACAATTGGCGTGCGGACGCTTATTATCAAAGTCCCGGTCCTAAGGATTTGCTAACCGTATTTGGCGCCGAACATATTTTTGGTGGCATATCAGGATATGATGCCCGCGAAACAAGCGATGAAAACCCAGAACGTGTTGCCTTTGTGTGTGAAAGCATTCTTGCGTATATTCGTAGTACATTCGACCAGAACGATACAAGTTGGGAAGATACTAAGAAAGCCCTTAACGGCGTACCAGGAGCACTAGGTAGCATTGAAAGCAAGTTATAAAATCAGACAATATGAAGAATGAGATGGCTAACCACAGATTTGATTCTTTATCAAGGTTGCATAAGGCGCTGGATATGCCGGCACCTATGCACCCATTGGTAAGTTTAATAAATAATGCTGAAGGGAGCATTCCGCTCGAACGACTTCCTAGTCCGCACATTTTGAACTTTTATAAGATCTCCTATAAGATGAACTTTCAGGGAAAGTTTAAATATGGGCAGCATTACTACGATTTCGATGAGGGGGGAATGTTTTTTGTTTCGCCTAATCAGATCACAGGAGAACACGCACCACTTAGTGATCAATCGGGTTATACCTTACTTTTCCACCCTGATCTTTTACTTGGTTACGAACTTGCTAAGAAGATCAAAGAATATGGTTTTTTTTCTTATTCAATTCACGAAGCACTGCACTTATCTGAAAAAGAAAAAACCACAATCATTGCTGTTTTCAAAAGTATCGAAGAAGAATTAAAAGACAGAATTGATAATTTTAGCCAAGACGTTGTGATCTCCCAAATAGAATTGCTGTTGAATTATGCTAATCGGTTTTACAGCCGGCAATTCATTACCCGTAAGGCAGTAAGCAGCGATCTGCTTCAAAAGGTGGAAGACATTTTACACGACTATTTTAAGTCGCCATATTCGAATAAACAAGGGCTTCCAACTGTCAATTTTCTTTCTTCGCAGTTAAATGTCAGTTCAAGCTATCTAAGCGATATGTTGCGTTCACTTACTGGACAAAATGCACAACAGCATATTCACAACCACCTAATTGAAAAGGCAAAGGAAATGTTATCCACTAGCGATGCTTCCATTAGCGAGATAGCATATGACTTGGGATTTGAACATCCACAGTCCTTTAGTAAACTATTCAAGCTTAAAACTAGTGTTTCACCATTGGATTTTAGGCGTTCTTTCAATTAAGGAATATTGAAATCTCATCTTTTTAAACTTTTCCAGTTGATTTGCTTCCTCTAAGCACAAGGCTGCCCAATATCCCAGAGGTGATGGAAGCGATAAGAATACCATATTTAGCCTGCTCTACAAATGCTAGGTTTTTAAAGGCTAGTCCACTAATGAACAGCGACATGGTAAAGCCAATACCCCCAAGCAAAGCTACACCATAGATATGACGCCAGTTCGCTCCTTCAGGTAATGCGCCAATCCCGATCTTCACCATCAGCCATGTAAAAAAAAGAATGCCCAAGAACTTCCCTATAACAAGCCCTAAAATTACCCCAATTGATACTGGATTGATGATTGAATTAAAGAAGCCTGCCCCAATGATGATTCCCGAATTGGAAAGGGCAAACAATGGCATAATTACAAAGGCCACCCATGGATGCAATGCATGTTCAATCTTCTGCAGTGGTGTTTCAGCGGCCAAGCTTAAATTCTTTACGTGTTGTATGGTGTGGTGCTGCGCAGGTGTCGTTAAAGTACTATTACTTGGAATTTCTTGCTCGAACTCATGGGTAAGCTTTTTGAGGTTCTTAGCATAAACCAGTTCATCAATTTTTGTGGAGGCAGGAATAGTGAATGCAACAAGCACCCCTGCAATAGTAGCATGTACACCAGAAAAAAGAAAGCCTAACCACACACAAATCCCTACAATTAGATAAAAGGCACTGCTTCTAATACCTAGCCTGTTCCCAATGAGGAGAACAACTAAAAATATTCCTGCTATGCCAAGCGCTGCAAAATTAACACTCGCCGTATAGAAAAAAGCGATTACTAGTACCGCCCCGAGGTCATCAGCTACCGCCAATGCGGAAAGAAAAACCTTAACCGATGATGGAATATGCTTTCCGGCCATTGATAACAAGGCTAGTGCAAAAGCGATATCAGTTGCCATTGGAATTCCCCACCCTCTTGTTGAGTCTGCTCCATAATTCACTAAAATATAAATCAATGCTGGAACAATCATGCCTCCCAGTGCTGCTCCCATAGGCAGCGAAGCCTTGCGAAAGCTGGAAAGTTCGCCATCCATAAATTCTCTTTTTAATTCGAGTCCGATCACGAAAAAGAAAATGGCCATAAGCCCATCGTTAATCCATATATGGAGTGGCTTACTTAGTACCCAGTCTGCAAAGCCGACTGTAAGCTTAAGTTCCCAAAGGTGGTGATAAGAACTTGATGAACTATTTGCCCATAGAATTGCAATTACTACACTAATCAATAACACAATGCCACTTGTATATTCCAGATGAATGAATCTGCTCACTGGGGCAATAATCTTTTCGATGGGTGTTTTAGGTGTAGCTGCCATAGGCCCAAATATACCTAAAGTTTGCGTATTGAAAATCTATTCAATCGAAACAATCAAAAAACGGCATAGACAAACTTATCATAGTATCTGTTGTTGGTTATGCAGAAATCGTTATATTGCTATTATGAAGGAAATGTATCAAGCCTTTAGAAATTTTATTACCTATAGGTTCAGTCTACATGGTGATAGTGCAGATGAAAATGAAATCTTTGAGTCGATCAGAAAAAACGTGGAGTTTAAAGGAGCAAACCTTTGGACACTCATTTTTGCGATTTTTATTGCTTCCATCGGACTAAATGTTAACTCTACTGCTGTAATTATAGGCGCAATGCTTGTTTCACCTTTAATGGGTCCTATCATGGGATTAGGACTTGGAATCGGAATCAACGATTTTGAGCTGGTGAAAAAGGGCGCAAGAAATCTTGCCATTGCTACAGTAATCAGTATTGCTACTTCCACGCTGTATTTCTGGATCACCCCATTGCACGATGCTTCATCAGAAATATTAGCTCGAACTTCCCCATCAATATGGGATGTTTTTATAGCAGCGCTGGGCGGTCTGGCGGGTATTATTGCCATTACTAGAAAGGAAAAGAGCAATGTTATACCTGGTGTTGCGATTGCTACAGCTTTAATGCCTCCACTCTGCACTGCTGGATTCGGAATCGCAATTGGCAATCTTTACTATTTTTTAGGTGCACTTTACCTTTATTTTATCAATAGCGTATTTATCTGCTTGGGCACTTACCTTATTGTTCGTTACATGAAGTTCCATAAAAAGCACTTCGAAGATAAAGCTTACGAAAAAAAGGTTCGAAGATACATCTTAATCATTACCGTAATTACAGTAGCACCGAGCATCTATCTCGCCTATAGAATAGTAGATCGTAGCATCTTTGAAAATAATGCCAAGGCATTTATCCAAAACGAACTAACATTTACCGATACTCAAGTTATCTCTAAAAATTTCAAATACAGTCGACAAGGAAATGAAATTGATTTACTGCTACTGGGCAGACAGCTAGACAATACTAAAATCGACTCCATTAAGGCTAAACTTTCAGCTTATAATCTTGACAGCACGAAACTAATTATCCGTCAAGGCCTGAACGCTAAAAACGAGTTAGATATCTCGCAGATCAAGGCAAGTATTCTTGAATCCGTGTATCAAGGAGATTCGGTGAATGTAAATACCAAAAAGATGGAAAATGAAATTCCTGATTTGAGGCAAGAACTAAAAACACTATATCCTCAGCTTGTTAGTTATAGCATCGATAATATACTCGTAAAACGTTTGGATATAAACAAACAAGATACTATTACTTTGGCAGTTGCTAATTTCAAAACAAATATTTCAAAAAAGGAAGAAGAGCGATTAAGGCTTTGGCTAAAAAGCAGGATCAAGGCAGATTCACTTAGGTTAATGGTAGAACAGTAGGCTGAAAAACAATTCGGCTCTTTTTTCAACATTTTATGACCTGTTTAGGGAATGATGCCTTTCAATTTCTGACCTAGCAAACTTTTGATGGAAATTTCCGTTGTTAAAAGAGAGCTAAGGCGATAAATGCAATTTTATTCAATTGTTGTAATATGATGGGATTGTTGCTATTAGCAAAATAGAACACATGATGGAAAAAGAGATAAGAAACGAAGACCTTAAAATAGAGTTAAGAACGTTGACCAAAGATGATTATCTTGGGATAAAAGCTTCTATGATAGAGGCCTATTCTGAATGGGAAGGCGCATCAGTTTGGGGGGAAACGCAAATTGCCAAGCTAGTTGAACTCTTTCCCGAAGGACAGATCTGCATCCTAGTGAATGGCAGAGTTGCTGGTTGTGCATTATCAATTATAGTTGATTATGATAAATTCGGCGATTCGCACAACTATCTTCAGATTACTGGTAATTACACTTTTTCTACTCATGATCCGGATGGAGACGTACTTTATGGGATTGAATTTTTTGTACATCCCGATTTTAGAGGCATGCGCATTGGAAGAAGAATGTACGATGCCAGAAAAGAGATATGTGAACGGCATAACCTCAGGGCAATTATAGCTGGAGGAAGAATACCTGTGTATAAAGAATACGCAGCTACCCTTAGTCCAAAACAGTTCCTAGAAAAAGTGAAAGGGAAAGAGATACATGATCCAACGCTTTCCTTCCAGCTGGCTAATGATTTCCATGTGCTCAAAATCTTAAAAGGCTATCTTTCAGGAGATACCCAATCGCTAGAGTATGCCTCGCTATTAGAATGGAACAATATTTATTATGCAGAAGAACAGGTACACCTAAACACCAATAAGTCAGTAATACGTTTAGGGTTGGTGCAGTGGCAGATGAGACCATTCCCAAGCCTTGATTCTTTATATGAGCAAATCGAGTTCTTTGTAGATGTTGTGAGCGATTATCAAAGTGATTTCATTCTATTTCCAGAACTATTCAATGCACCTTTAATGACCGCTTACAACCATTTAGGTGGAGCTGAGGCCATGAGGGAGATCGCAAAGAATACAATTACTCTACGCGATAAATTTATTGAATATGCCATTAGTTATAACATCAACATCATCACGGGAAGTATGCCTTATATGGAAGATGGGATGCTCCAAAATGTCGGTTTTCTATGTCGAAGAGATGGTTCTCATGAGATGTATCGTAAAATCCATTTAACACCCTCAGAGAAAAATGCTTGGGGCATGGTTGGTGCAAATTCATTAGCGGCCTATGATACAGATTGTGGTAAGATCGGGATACTAATCTGTTATGATGTAGAGTTTCCAGAACTCCCAAGGTTGTTAGCCGAACAAGGCATGCAAATCCTTTTTGTTCCATTTATGACAGATACCCAAAATGGCTATACTAGAGTGAGGAGTTGCGCACAAGCTAGGGCTATAGAAAATGAATGTTATGTAGCCATTGCAGGAAGTGTTGGCAATTTACCAAAGGTACACAACATGGATATCCAATACGCACAATCTGCAGTATTTACACCGTCCGATTTCTCTTTCCCAAGTAATGGCATTAAAGCCGAGGCTACTGCCAATACAGAAACTACCTTAATTGCCGATGTGGATGTTGACTTATTGAAACAACTCCATAATTTTGGTGCAGTAAGAAACTTACAAGATAGAAGGCTTGATCTTTATAAAATATTGAATAACAGCAAAGGTTAGCTATAGCACACTTGATATTCCCCTGTTAATCATTTTTATTGGACTCAAACGTTCGCTGACCTAAACCATTTGAATAAATATTTACCAAAATGGTATACCACCCTTTCATTTTGGTAGGGTGTTAAATCTTATAGTTAAGTGGATATTGAAAGAATACGTGTTTAAAACCTATTAACACGCAACTATTTCCTTTCTTATCACGATGGCATCCGCTTTGCCTCCTGAATGAAAATATTCAAATTATGTTCATTATTATTTTAGGAGCCCTGCTCATCGCTGGAAGTTATTTTTTGGCCAAACAACAACAATTTGCAAAATTAGTTCTAGCTGTTCGTATGGCTGGATTATTTTTTATCCTACTTGGCATATCAACATCAATGCTCAAAGTAATAGACACTGGAGAAGTTGGTGTTAAAACACTCTTTGGAAAAGTAGATCAAAGCATCCTCAGTAGCGGGCTGAATGTGGTAAGCCCCTTGGTAAATGTAACATCCTTCGATACGAAAACTCAAAATTATACCATGTCTGCAGTACATGATGAAGGGAACAAAAATGGGGACGATGCGATTAGGGTGCTTTCTGCAGATGGACTAGAAGTAGTTATAGACCTTTCGGTTTTGTTTAAGGTAAAACCCAGTTCAGCACCTGAAATTTTACGGACTATTGGTACCGACTATGTAGACAAGATTGTAAGGCCAATTACAAGAACCGCAATAAGAGACAATGCCGTTTCTTATGACGCAGTGGCATTGTACTCACTTAAACGTGAAGAATTTCAACAAAAAATCTACCAAACTATTGCGATAAGTTTTGCCAAACGTGGTCTCGATCTTGAACAGCTATTGGTAAGAAACATTACGCTCCCCCAATCTGTAAAAGCAAGTATAGAATCAAAGATTAATGCCGAACAGGAAGCACAGAAAATGACATTTGTCCTTCAAAAAGAAAAGCAAGAAGCAGAAAGGAAAAGAGTGGAAGCTCGAGGAATTGCAGATTATCAAAAAATCTTATCTACTGGCCTAAGTGACAAACAATTACAATATGAAGCAATTAAGGCTCAAAAAGAGATTGCTCTTTCTCCAAATACCAAAGTCTTAATTATGGGCGGGGGCAGTAAGAATGTACCTTTAGTAATCGGAAGCAATTAATTATCATTTGTTGTATCTTGCAAAGGCATCAATATTTATAACCGTAATCGAAATATGGAAGAAACTATTCTGATTATTGACGACGAAAAAAAGATTTCAAGTCTTTTAGCTAGGATCATAGAACTTGAAGGTTTTAAGGTATTGCAGGCAGCTAACGGAAAGGAAGGATTAAAAATCCTTTCTTCTAACCACATCCTATTGGTTATAAGTGATGTGAAGCTACCAGATTATAATGGAGTAGAACTAATTAAAGAGCTAAAAAAAATAAGTCCTTTTACGGAAGTAATTAATCTTACTGCTTTTGGCACTATTCAAGATGGTGTTACAGCCATGCGAAACGGGGCATTTGATTACATTACTAAAGGTGATGATAACGATAAAATCATTCCATTGGTCTATAAAGCAATAGATAAGGCTAAGCTTAGTGTAAGGGTACTTGAACTTGAAGCAAAGATTAGCAAAAAATATAGCTTCGATTCAATATTGGGACAATCTAAACAGATTAAAGAAGCTATTGCATTGGCCTCTAGGGTTGCTGCTACAGATACTACTGTTTTATTGTTGGGCGAAACAGGAACCGGGAAAGAAGTATTTGCACAGGCAATCCATTATAAAAGTCAGCGAAAACAAAAACCTTTCGTTGCTCTTAATTGTAGCGGGTTCAGTCCGGAATTGCTGGAAAGTGAACTCTTCGGGTATAAAGCAGGTGCATTTACTGGCGCAAATAAAGATAAAAAAGGACTTGTTGAAGAAGCAAATGGCGGAACGCTTTTTTTGGATGAAATTGGGGAGATGAACCTAGACCTTCAGGCAAAACTGCTAAGAGTTTTAGAAAGTCAGACCTTCATTAAAATAGGTTCTACCACTACAAATCAGGTGAATGTACGTATTATTGCCGCTACCAACCGTAACCTTAAAGAAGAAGCGGATACAGGCAAGTTTAGACTTGATCTTTATTATCGTTTGTCGGTATTCAATATTCATTTACCTGCGCTAAGAGAGCGTAAAGAAGATATTCGACTACTTTCAGATTATTATCTAAAAGAGTTTGCGACAAAAGTCAATCGAATTAAGCTGAAGATGAGCGATAAATTAATTGATGCGTTAACCGAGCACAATTGGAAGGGAAATGTAAGGGAGCTAAAAAATGTAATAGAGCGACTAGTTATATTAACAGATGGGGATGTGCTTGATACCAGTCAATTACCTCCAGAATTTTTTACCAATGAAGAACCTTCCAATTCGTTTGACCTTCAAACAGTAGAAAAACAACACATCTTGAAGATACTGAACTATACAAAAGGTAACAAAACAGAAACAGCCAAATTATTAAATATTGGTCTCACTACTCTCTATAGAAAAATAGAAGAATACAAGATTTAAGCATATCATACTTCTTTCCACTTTGATAAAAACCCTTTCGTTATGGAAGGGTTTTTTTATGCTTTACCTTTTTCACAAATCAGTAATGCACTGAAAATTAGATAATTAATCAAATTTTCTAATAAACGGCACTGCTATTGGCATGGCTTATCAAAAAAACATCAAATGGTTACACTCATCTTATTATTTATTCTGATCGCTTTCTGCTGGGTCGTTTACAGATCCATAGATTGGTTCGAAAACATCTGACCTATGCTTACACTATTCATCATTTCAATTGCAGTATTTATTTATATGATTTATGTACTGCTCAAACCAGAAAAATTCTAGAAAATGAACACAGAATTTATCGGCATTATTGCCACATTCTTTATTACCGTAGCAATAGCTATCCCGCTTGGAAAATATCTGGCTAAGGTTTTCGCGGGCGAGAAAGTTTGGACAGACTTTCTAAAACCAATCGAGACTTTAATTTATAAACTTTCTGGCATCAATGTAAAAGAACAAATGGATTGGAAGAAACATCTTAAAGTGCTTCTTCTCATTAATAGTATATGGATCATTTATGGTTTTTTTATCCTCTTGTATCAGGATAAGTTGCCTTTCAATCCAGATGGAAATCCTGGGATGCCTGCTGATCTTGCTTTTAACACCATCATCAGCTTTGTAGCTAATTGCAATCTCCAACATTATTCAGGAGAAACCGGAGTGAGTTATCTTACCCAGCAATTTGTGCTCATGTTCTTGCAATTTGTAAGTGCAGCAACTGGCATTGCAGCTGCAATAGTTCTTTTCAAAGCATTTCGAGAAAAAACGGCAACCAATCTTGGAAATTTCTGGGAATTCTTCGTCAGGTCAATTACTAGGTTGCTATTGCCGCTCTCTGTGGTTGTTGCACTTATTTTAACTTTCAATGGCACACCAGCCAGTTATGAAGGAAAAGATCAGTTTATTTCGCTTCAAGGTGATACCATAAATGTTTCCCGTGGACCTGCTGCTCAAATGATTGCCATTAAGCATTTGGGTACAAATGGTGGAGGTTATTTTGGAGCTAACTCTTCGCATCCATTTGAAAATCCAAATTACCTAACCAATATGGTCGAGATGATTGCACAGACGATTATCCCAATGGCCATGGTTATCTGTTTTGGTTATTTCATTAGGAGAAAAAAATTAGGTTATACCATTTTTGGCGTTATGACCATCGGAATGCTATTATTAATGATACCCACCCTCCACTCGGAACTTGGGGGCAATCCACAACTAGCAAAGATGGGTATCGCTCAGCATACTGGTGCAATGGAAGGAAAGGAAGTGAGATTTGGACCAGCAGCAACCGCCTATTGGAGTACCCTTACCACTGTAATTTCTACAGGCTCGGTAAATGGAATGCACGACAGTACCATGCCATTAACAGGTCTTTGGCAATTGCTCGGGATGATGGTGAATGGATTTTATGGGGGTTGTGGGGTTGGAATCCTGAACTATTTTATTTACCTCATTATCGCCGTTTTTATTTCCGGATTGATGGTTGGACGAACTCCAGAATTCCTTGGTCACAAAGTTGAGGCTAGAGAAGTGAAGATTGCCTCTATTATTACCCTACTCAGCCCGTTTTTAATCTTGGCGGGGACGGCAATTTCTACCTATGTTTTTACCGCCCATGGTGATGTAGCATGGTCAACAGAGCCTAAGGCATGGTTAAACAATCCAAGTTTCCACGGTTTCTCAGAAATGCTGTACGAAGTTACCTCTTCAAACGCCAATAACGGATCTGGGTTTGAAGGATTGAGTGATAACAACGCCTTCTGGAACGTACTTACAGGGATTATTATTTTCTTGGGAAGGTTCTTACCAATAATTGGTCCAGTTGCAATTGCTGGTTTACTTGCTAAAAAGAAATTTATTCCTGAATCTGCTGGAACACTAAAAACTGATACCAAAACTTTTGCGCTGATGACCTTTGCCGTAATTATGGTACTAAATGCGCTTTCGTATTTCCCCGCACTAGCTTTAGGTCCTATAGCCGAATATTTTACAATGCTTAAATAGAAAATAATGAAATCCAATACTAAACTTTTCGAGCCCTCATTAGTAAAAACCTCAATAATTCAAGCTTTTCTTAAGCTAGATCCAAGGGTGATGATCAAAAATCCAGTCATGTTTACAGTAGAAATTGGCACTCTGATTATGGCCTATGTCACCATTTACTCACTTGGTCATACTATTGAAGGTTCACCAATCTATAATTCTATCATTTTCCTTGTCCTTTTGCTTACTGTCTTGTTCGCAAATTTTGCAGAGGCAATTGCCGAGGCAAGGGGCAAGGCACAAGCCGATAGTTTAAGAAGAACAAGAGAAGAAACACCCGCTAAAGTATTAATGGAAAACGGAAGTTTCGAGGTCCGTTCCTCTAATTTCCTTAAAAAAGGAGATGTATTTATTTGTGAAACGGGAGATCTAATCGCAACCGATGGTGAGATTATCGAAGGTATTGCCACCATAGATGAATCTGCCATAACTGGAGAATCTGCTCCCGTGATTAGGGAGGCTGGTGGTGATAAATCATCCGTTACAGGCGGTACAAAAGTGCTTTCGGATGAAATTAAGGTTAAGGTTACAACAGAACCTGGAGAGAGTTTCTTGGACAAAATGATAGCCTTAGTAGAAGGTGCATCCCGTCAGAAAACACCAAATGAAATCGCATTGACAATTTTACTTGCGAGTTTTACACTAGTATTTATCATCGTATGTGTTACGCTAAAGCCATTTGCTGATTATGCAAATACTCCAATCACGATAGCAGCTTTAATCTCATTATTCGTATGCCTTATCCCTACCACAATTGGAGGTTTGCTTTCTGCCATCGGTATCGCTGGAATGGACAGGGCACTACGTGCAAATGTGATCACCAAATCGGGCAAGGCAGTTGAAACTGCTGGTGATATCGATGTATTACTATTGGATAAAACGGGCACTATTACCATCGGAAATAGGAAGGCAACTAACTTTTATCCAACAGCCGGCACAGAGATGAAAAAGTTTGTAGATGCGTGCGTATTGAGTTCTCTTGCCGACGAAACTCCAGAGGGAAAATCAATCATCGAACTAGCCAGAGTTGATGAAAAAGCAATTCTTCCAATCGTACCCACTGGTTCTGAATTTATCACTTTTACTGCCGAAACCCGTTCAAGTGGCATAAATACACCAAATGGCAGAAGAATTAGAAAGGGAGCCTTTGATTCAATTAGAAATTTTGTGCAAGAAGCCGGGCATATTTTTCCATCAGATATTGAAGAAAAGGTAAAACACATTGCATCTAATGGTGGAACACCTTTGGTAGTTTCGGAAAACGAGCATGCCTTGGGTGTGATTGAACTGCAAGATATTATTAAACCAGGCATTAGTGAACGTTTTGAACGCTTGAGAAAGATGGGCGTAAAAACGGTAATGGTTACTGGCGATAATCCATTAACTGCAAAATATATTGCCGAAAAAGCTGGCGTAGATGACTTCATTGCAGAGGCCAAACCCGAAGACAAAATGAACTATATCAAAGACGAACAAGCTTTGGGTAAATTAGTTGCCATGATGGGTGATGGCACGAATGATGCTCCCGCCCTTGCGCAAGCAGATGTTGGCGTAGCAATGAACAGCGGAACCCAAGCTGCTAAAGAAGCTGGCAACATGGTTGATCTGGACAATGATCCTACCAAATTGATCGAAATTGTTGAAATCGGGAAACAGCTTTTAATCACACGTGGTACACTCACCACATTTTCTATCGCCAATGATGTAGCTAAATATTTTGCTATTGTTCCAGCACTTTTTATTACTTCAATTCCGGCATTAAAGGGCTTAAATATTATGGGATTGCATAGCCCTGAAAGTGCTATACTTTCTGCGGTTATTTTTAATGCAATCATTATTCCTATACTCATTCCTCTGGCATTAAAAGGTGTTGCCTACAAAGCAATCGGCGCATCTGCATTGCTTAGAAGAAACCTATTTATTTATGGAATAGGAGGAGTTGTAGCTCCGTTTATCGGAATTAAATTAATCGATCTTGCCGTTTCTCTATTTGTTTAAATCTTAAATCATAATTATCATAAAATATGAAAAAATACATAATCCAGTCAATTAGACTATCTCTAGTACTTCTTGTATTGTTGTGCATTATTTACCCTATCAGCATTGCTATCGCCGCAAAACTTAGTAATGGAAATGGCGGGGGAGAAAAAATCTATAAAAATGGCAAAGTTGTTGGCTATGCGTTGCTTGGACAATCATTTCCGCAGCCGCAATATTTCTTAGGCAGGCCATCTGCTATTGGCTATAATGCTGCAGGTTCTGGGGGTTCGAATAAAGGACCATCTAATCCTGATTATTTGGCGGTTATTTCCGCTAGGATTGATACGGTACTTAAATATAACCCATCTCTGAAAAGAAAAGATATTCCAGCAGATCTAGTTACCGCATCGGGTAGTGGCTTAGACCCTGATATCTCTGAACAAGCAGCCATTATTCAAATTAAAAGGATTGCAGCTTACAGAAAGATCGATGAAAGGAAGATTGCAGAACTTGTAGTGAAATATACAGATAGACCTCTACTTGGAATACTTGGTCCGAAAAGGGTGAATGTGCTGAAGTTAAATTTGGCACTTGATGAACTAAAATAAATAAGGAGAAAGACATAGGATGAGAATACTAATTTTAATTGCTATTGCTATTGGATTAGCAGTAACTGCAAATGCACAAGAGACTTCAAAAGTCAAATTTTCGGGATATGTTGAAACTTATTATGGTTTTGATTTCAACAAGCCAGCAAACAATAACCGACCAAGTTTTATTTATTCGCACAATAGGCACAATGAAGTTAACCTTAACCTAGGTTTCATCAAGGCCAACTACGAGAATGAGAAAGTAAGAGCCAATATTGCTCTCATGGCTGGTACCTATTCTAATGCTAACCTCGCCGCTGAACCTGGAGTATTGAAAAATATCTTCGAGGCTAATGGTGGGCTTAAATTAACCAATGCACAGAACCTTTGGATAGATGCTGGAATTTTTTCTTCCCATATTGGTTTGAGAGTGCCATAAGTAAAGACTGTTGGGTATTAACGCGAAATATTGCTTCGGAAAACACTCCTTACTATGAATCCGGAGTTAAGCTGAGCTATATAACCACAGATGGAAAACTAGCTGTTACAGTGCTATACTTGAACGGTTGGCAAAGAATTAATCGCCAAGATGGCAATAGCAAACCGGCTGGTGGACTACAGCTAGCCTACAAACCCTCTGCAAAGTTGACATTAAACTATAGTAACTATATTGGTTACGAAGGTATCAATGCTATTAGGGTTCAACGAATTTATCATAATTTCTATGCAGTTGCACAGCTAAGCGAAAGTTTTGGCCTTACTGCAGGTTTTGATTACGGAACTCAACAAAAAGTTAAAGGCTTAGCTACAAAAAATGAAATTTTATCACCTGTAGCAATTGCTCAATATAGATTTAATCCAAAATGGGCTGTTGCTGGAAGGGTAGAATATTACAAAGATAAAAATGGTATTTTTATAACTACTGGCACAGAAAATGGATTTCAAACCATGGGTTATTCAGTAAATCTTGATTATGCTCCTGTAAATAATGCAGTTTTAAGATTAGAGGGTAAAGTATACGATAGTCGTGACAAAATTTTTGTTCGAGAACTATCTCCAGTTAACCAAAATGCTTCCGTAACTGCAAGTTTTGCTATTAGTTTCTAACGCCTAAAGATGGAAAACAACGTGCAACAATTTCAGGATTTGGTGATTAAAAATCGTAGGGGAAAGCTGAAAATTTACATAGGCATGAGTGCTGGCGTTGGCAAAACCTATAGGATGTTACAAGATGCACATTCTTTATTGAAAAGTGGTGTAGATATACGGATTGGCTATATTGAAACGCACCTTCGTGAAGAGACACATGCGCTACTAAATGGACTCCCAATTATTGACAGAAAAAGGATTTTTTACAAGGGAAAGGAATTGGAAGAAATGGATGTGCAGGCCATAATAAATGCGCATCCTGAAATTGTAATTATAGATGAATTGGCTCATAGTAATGCTGATGGAAGTAAGAACGAGAAACGGTGGCAAGATGTATATGATATTTTGGAGGCAGGAATCAGTGTTATCTCTGCTGTAAATATTCAGCATTTGGAAAGCATAAATGAAGAAATTGAGCACATTACCGGTATTCAAGTCACAGAAAGAATTCCGGACAAAGTCTTAGAGATTGCAGATGAAATTGTAAACATCGACCTTACTTCAGATGAGCTTTTAAATCGTTTAAAAGATGGAAAAATTTATAAACAAGGGAAGATTCAGCAAGCGCTGAATAATTTCTTTAAGCCAGAGAAAATCTTACAGCTTCGAGAACTTGCATTGAAAGAAGTGTCCCATCAGGTAGAACGAAAGATAAACAAAGAGGTTCCCAAGCAAGTAAAATTGCGGTCGGAAAGATTTTTAGCTTGTATCTCTTCCAATAATCAAACTGCTAAAGTGGTAATTAGAAAAACAGCAAGACTGGCATCTTATTATCATTCCAGCTGGATTGTTTTATATGTACAGGGTAATAATGAAAAACCAGATATGATCAGGTTGGATAAGCAAAGGCATTTGCTCAACAACCTAAAACTTGCCACAGAACTTGGTGCTGAGGTCATCCGCGTAAAAAGCAATGAAATCACTAAAACCATACTTAATATTGCAGATGAAAAAGAAATTACTACAATTTGCATTGGAAAACCACATTTTAACCTGTTCCAACTTATTTTAAGCACAAATGTATTTAACCAATTACTTAAGGCAATGGCCAAAAAAGATACAGATTTGGTTATTTTATCTTAATTTCAATAGTCAATGAACATCAAAACAAAACTCCGCCTCGGCTTCGGCTTTTTATTTGTAATTGTTATTGCATTCGGTGCGATTTCACTTTACCATATTAATGAGATTTCCACAAAATCTAAAATCGTGCTTAAGGATAACTACAAATCATTGGTATATGTAAACCAAATGAGGGTCGAACTTGATAAGCAAAATGGAGTAATCAATGAAAAAAACAAGAATGCATTTGAAAAAATTCTTAAGGAAGAAGAAAATAATGTAACTGAGAAAGGTGAATTACAAGCTGTTTTGGCTTTGAGAAAAGCTTTTAGAGATTTAACTTTCAAAGGTATTTCAGCCAAAAATCAAAGTGATGCATTGAATAGTTTGCATTTACAGCTCAGAAAAATTGATGAACTAAATATGGATGCCATTGTGCAAAAAAATGATAAAGCGCAGATAGCAACAGATCGAGCGACAACATATCTAGGTATTACAGCTTTCGTGTGCTTCATTATCCTTTTTACTTTTATTGTCAACTTTCCAAGTTTCATCGCCAACCCACTTCGCGAATTGTTGGTTGGTATACGGGAGATCAGTAAAAAGAACTATAAACAACAACTTCATTTTAAAGGTCATGATGAGTTTAACGAACTAGCACTTGCTTTTAATAAAATGGCCAATGAACTCAGCAATTGGGATACTTCCAACTTAGGAGAAATAAAATCTGAAAAGCAGCGGATTGAGACTATCATTGAACAGATGCCAGATGCAATTATCGGTTTGGATGATAAAAGCGTAATCCTTTTTTGCAATAAAGTTGCCGGTGAATTATTGAACTTAGACCCTTCAAAAGTTATTGGGGCACATGCTCTTTTATTAGCAGAAAAGAACGAGTTGTTAAAGAGGATATTATCTGCCCCTGCAACAGATGAGCCTCTGAAAATTTATGCCAATGAAAAGGAATCTTATTTTTTGCTTGAAAATCGAGATATTATCATTCCAAATCTTGCAAATCAACATGATCAGGCATTAAAGCATAGTACAAAATCAGCAGGGACAGTATACATTTTAAAGAACATCACCAGATTTAAAGAACTTGATGAAGCCAAGACCAATTTTATTGCTACCGTTTCACATGAACTAAAAACGCCCCTATCATCTATCAAAATGAGCTTACAGTTATTGGATGATTCTAGAGTTGGTGGGATGAATGAAGAACAGCGCCAATTGGTAACTCACATTAAGGAAGATAGTGATCGGTTATTGAAGATTACCGGCGAATTATTAAACCTAGCTCAGGTAGAAACAGGAAATTTGCATTTGAATCTGGTAAAAACAGATCCATCAGAAATTGTAAAGTTTGCACTAGCTGCCGTTAATTTTCAGGCTCAGCAAAAAGAAATTAATCTTGAAGTGAACATAGCCGATAAGCTGCCAATGATTAATGCTGACGTTCAAAAGACAACATGGGTACTTGTAAATCTCCTTTCAAATGCTTTGCGTTATAGCTCAGCTAAATCAAAGATCCTAGTAGGAGTACACGAAAAAGATAGCTTTATAGAATTTTCGGTAAAGGATTTTGGTAAAGGAATAGAAGAACAATACCAGAAAAGATTATTTGACAGGTATTATCAGGTGCCTACCGATGGGCAGAATAAATCTGGAACCGGGCTTGGTTTAGCAATTTCCAAAGATTTTATTGAAGCAGAAAATGGAAGTATTAGTGTAGAAAGTGCATTGGGAGAAGGGAGTAGATTTAGTTTCAGCCTCCCTGCTATTACTTAATCTATATGCGCAAACATTATCCCTTTATTTAGTTATAACCTAAATTAATTTGTAATATACTTAGAGGAAATTAACAGTAATAATGTGCGATCAGCCTTGGCCTCGTCATAATTTTCCTTTAATAGCTGATTGATATGCTTGTTCTTTAGTTTTACTGCTGCCATCTGCAAGATCTGGAAAGATGCCATTTCAATGCTTTCGATGTTTTGAAGATAAAAGATAATGGAAAGGTCACGAAGTTCAGGTTCTCCATGCTGTTCCCTGATTGCCTCAAAGGCATCTTCAATTAAACCTGTAAGCCCATGAATGCTCCCTTTTGATACTTCCGCATCTAGTAGTGAATAGATGACTTCCATTCTAGCAATCTGCTTTTCTACATCATTAACGGTTTCACAAATTGCATTTTTAAGGTCTGCAAATTCCACTTCCTCTGCTAGACTTGGAAGTTTTGAAACCAAGTGAAGTTTTGCGCAATAAATGCGATCCAAATGTTTGATAAAAAATACCTTAAGTTTTGCCGACCCTAGTTTTATCTTTTTCCAGGACGATGATTTGTCGGGCTTTTCATTCATAGCAGCAAATTTAGCATGCTAATATAAGAATTCTTTTACTTTCGTAAGGAGATTATTGATTTCAAATGGCTTATTTATGTATCCATTTGCACCACAACCGTAGGCAAGCTCATGTACATCTGGTTCAGCAGAAACTAAAATAACGGGTATTTTTTCAAGTTCGAACTCCTTTTTGATTTCTGCACAAATCTGTGCGCCCGTTTTTTGAAATCCCTCTATCCTAACGTCTAATACGATGAGATCTGGATGTAATAGCTTAATGTGCTCCACCGTAGTCCCAGTTTGGTAAAGAATGGGTTCATACCCTTCCTCACAGAACAGGATATCCATTATCGAAAGTATATCTTCATCATCGTCTATTACCAGTATCCTTTTTGCCATAACTACTTTTAAACTAAGTACCGATATTAATTAAACATTATTTCTGTTACAGTAGTTCTGACACCTGAATTCCGTAAACTTCTTTAAACAATTTACTAAAATGACTTCTAGAGCTATAGCCAGCAATGTTGGAAATTTCTTTGATCGTTCTGTATTTCCCAGAAGCAATTGCTTCCCACGCCAATTGTAAACGAATAACGCGAACAAGCTTATTGGGTGTAATACCTAATATGCTATCCACCCTTCTAAAAAGTTGTCGTTGGCTTAGGGCTAATTCACCACTGATCAGATTTAGATTCAAGTCTGGCTTACCAACATATTTCCGAACGGCAGTTTCAAAGCTGTTGAGCCAGAACTGATCTGACTGTGAGGGCTCTTCATTGTTGCTCTTTAAATGACCAATATGTAATTGTGATAGTTTTGTAGAGGTTGTTGACTTATGATCGACCTTAAATCTTTTATGGTGATCCTCATTTATCATCTCCAAAATAGAAGAGATTCGATCGTATTCCTCTAGTTGCTTTCTATAAGTAATATTCTTTGCGATGGCAAATATTAAACTATCCCGCATGATTGGAACAGAAGTCCATGAAAGCCAAATAGTAGCACCATTCTTTGTGACATACCTGTTTTCAAAATTTAACAGAGAATCTCCCTTCGTCAATCTAAAAACTCGCTGACTAGTAATCTCTCTATCTTCTGGATGGATTAAAGAAATGATTGGTTCGGAAAACAACTCTTCTTCTGTATAGCCCAAGGTTTTGGATACAGCAGGGTTTATTTTCTTAAAATAACCATCAAATCCTGTGATACATAGCAGATCTGGAGTAATCTCAAAAAAGTATTCTAGATCAAAAACAGTATTAGAATTCAGCTTTTCCATGCACCATCATTATTCACAATCATATACCATTTAAATTATTTTGTCCGTTAAGAATAGGTTTAATACAAATCTTATTCAAATTGTTTTCAATTACTACATTATGAAGTAATTATGGCAAGTTTGAACATGTTTTAGGCAGTTCTGTGAACGCATCATCTACAATGTCGCTTTTTAAAATTTATGATTCGATAAGAAAGCGCACCTAATTTTGAGGGAAAAGCTAATTTTCGACCAGTTAGCCAGCGAGAAAATATCTCATTATTATTTAAATAACAATTCTTCAATAAGATTGTTCCAAAGTTCAAAATGTCTTCATAATTTAAAGGCATATTTACATTATGAAAATACTCATTATTGAGGACGAGGAAAGTTTGCAGCGCAGTTTGGATACCTATCTAACAGCAGAAGGTTATACCTGTAGCAATGCGAAGAACTATGATATCGCAAAACAGAAACTTGCCTTATATGAGTACGATTGTATTTTATTAGACCTTGGCTTACCAGGGGGCGAGGGCTTAGAACTTTTGCGATTTCTTAAGGAAAAAGACCGAACCGATGGTGTAATTATCATTTCTGCAAGAAATTCTTTAGATCAAAAAATTGAGGGGCTAAGTTTAGGCGCAGATGATTACTTGATTAAACCCTTCCATCTTTCAGAACTGAATGCTAGAATAGCATCGGTAATTAGAAGGAGAAGCTTTGAGGGTAAGGATCATTTTACGTTTAATGAGATTGATGTAGACCTAAAAGGCAAGCAGATTAAGGTGAAAGACCAAATTGTGTACTTTACAAAAAAAGAATTCGATTTGTTGCTTTATTTTATGACGAATAAAAACAAGGCAATATCAAAGGCTGCAGCTGTTGAACACATTTGGGGAGACGATGCGGACATGGCCGATAGCTTTGATTTTATTTATACCCACATTAAAAATATTAGGAAAAAGCTAATCGACGCTGGAAGCAACGATTATTTCCAATCTATTTACGGCGTAGGCTATAAATTTGTAGATCAATGAGATTACTGAGCAGATACAATAGGTCCTTACTGCTAATTAGCGGCTTAGGACTATTATTAATCAGTGGGCTTTTCTACTTTACCTTCAACTATTATCTGGATAGACAGATTGACCAAGATTTGGAAGAGGAAACACTTGAGGTGAGGAATTATGCAAAGAATAATGTTTTTTATAGGGCAAATGATTTTGAAGATCTTATTGTTCAGTACAAGCAGGTTGCCTCTTTGAATGGACAGCGTGAACTAGATGATACCTTATTCTACAATCCTATCAAAAAAATTAAGGAGTCTGGTCGTTATCTAAGTACCGATTTATCCATTAATGGCAAAAACTATAGAGTTTGGGTAATTGCTTCAAAATTTAATAGAAACGAACAAGTAAAAAGCATTTTTCTGATCATTGTGTTACCTGTCATTTTTTTGCTAGTTATAGTGCTCCTAATTAATGGTATTATGATGAAAAGGATGTGGTCGCCATTCCGAAAATTATTAGGTAATATCCAGAAATTCAATATTAATCATGAACATCCTTTCGAACCTATAAATACAACGATAACGGAGTTCAGTCAACTTAATGATGCTGTTCTTGAACTTGCAAAAAAGGTAAAGTCGGATTATAGTGAAGTTAAACTATTTACAGAAAATGCTTCTCATGAGATGATGACCCCATTAGCGGTAATCAACTCAAAGCTTGATACCATGTTACAGTTTAACTTATCGGCAGAAGAACAAAGCGAAATACTTGTAGACTTATATCGGGCGACGGCTAAGCTGACAAAGCTGAACCAATCATTGTTGCTCCTTGTTAAAATTGACAATAGCTTACCACAGCCAAATGAAGAAATTGACATTGAGCAATTGATAAATGATAGGTTAGAGTTTTTCCAAGAACTGATCACCAGTAGGAAACTTAATATCAACGCCCAACTAAAGCATGTTAAAGTTTTAGCCAATGCTAATCTCTTTGAAATATTGATTAACAACTTGTTGAGCAATGCGATAAGACATAATGTGGAGGGTGGAGCAATTAATATAAAGCTAAATCAGACAGAATTAATTGTTAGCAATACTGGTTCTGCTCAAGCACTTGATGAAAATCTGGTTTTTGAAAGATTTTATAAAGATCCTGCATCGGAAGGCACTGGCTTGGGTCTTGCCATCTTAAAACAGGTAGCTAGCAAGATGGGCTATCAACTTACCTACCGATTTATGGATAATCTACATCATTTCAAGGTAAGGTTCTCATCAGATAAGGAAAGCAAATAGAAATTTACCAGCTAAAACAATAAACTTCAAAATGTCTTCATAATTGTATTGCACCTTTGTTAGGTGATAAGCTAACTCTAAGAGCCAAACATTTGATTGTGACTGTTCTAATGTTCAGTTTGTCAATAGATTAAATATACTCCTAGCTATGAAATCGATATCAATTGCATTGTTCGCATTCTTATTTGTCCCTCAACTTTGGTCGAGCAATTTCCCTGAAACTCAAAAAAAGGCAAAAACTACACACCAGCTCATATTGGTTAACTTCTCTGGATCTGATTGGTGCGGGCCCTGCATTAGGCTAAGAGAAGAGATATTCGAATCAACTGTATTTGAAAAATATGCCTCTACAAACTTGTTGCTTGTGCGTGCAGATTTCCCACGACAAAAGAAGAACCAGCTCTCCAAAGAACAGGTAAAACTGAACGAATCCTTAGCAGAACAGTATAATAAAGACGGTCGCTTTCCTTTTACCCTCCTAGTGGATGAGAATGGCAAGGTGCTTAAAACCTGGGATGGTTATCCTGATGAAACACCAGAGCAATTCATATCAGATATTGTAAAAATATCTACCAAATGATTGCAGAAATGCACATACAATGTAAAAGGATAACCAAATTGATGGGAAATCGATTTGAGTTTACTGTTGTTGTACAAGATCAGGCTTTTGGTGAACACGCAATTGACCAGGCCATTACGGAAATTCAGCGCATTGAACAGCTACTTTCTACCTTCAGAGAAGATAGCCAAGCTAATCAAATCAATAAATATGCTGGGATAACGCCTGTTAAAGTTGATATGGAAGTTTTGGAGCTGATCGAGAGATCGAAAAGAATTTCTTCAATTACCGATGGTGCATTTGATATTTCATACGGGTCAATCGATAAAAGTCTATGGAACTTTGATGTAAATATGAATTCTTTACCAGATGCAGCGTTGGCTTTAAAATCAGTTGCACTTATCAACTTTAACTATGTAATTATCGATAGAGAGAACCAGACTGTGATGTTAAAGAATAGAGGTATGAGAATAGGTTTTGGCGGAATTGGAAAAGGATATGCGGCCGATAAAGCCAAACAATTACTCCAGAACTTAGGTATTGAAAGCGGTATTGTGAATGCTGCTGGAGACTTAGTAACGTGGGGACAACAACCAAATGGCTCTCCTTGGACAATCGGCATCGCAGATCCAGATCAAACCACTCGTCCGTTTTCTTCGCTAAATATCAGTAACATGGCGATTGCTACTTCTGGCAATTACGAAAAATTTATCATGATAGATGGTGTTAGGTATTCTCATACTATCGATCCAAAAACAGGACTTCCTGTTACTGGAATAAAAAGCGTAAGCATTATTTGCCCTAGTGCAGAATTGGCTGATGCATTAGCTACACCTGTAATGGTAATGGGAGTTAAAGTTGGACTAAACCTCATTAATCAACTCAAAAATGTTGCCTGCATTATTGTAGATGACGTTGATGATATATACACATCAAAAAACATTCATATTAAGAACTGATGAAAAATACGAGAGAAATAATTTTATATACATTACTAGGCTTGCTCGGAACAGGATTTCTAGCTTCATGTAGTTCGGTTAAAGCTTATCAAAAAAACAAAATCAACGATGCCGACATGGTGTTGTCGGCTAGAAAGGTACAGAAATTTGAACAGAGTTTTCAATTGTATCGTGAAGGTGCTTCAGGTGCCAACGGAGGAAAAAGTGGTGGTGGATGTGGCTGTAACTAATTCAATTTAACATGAAAAAGATTTATCTACACATTGTTGTGCTCTACTTGGGAATATTAACTGCTCATGCACAGATACAACCACAAAGTGTTCATGCTGATGCCAGCAATTATCAATCTCGTAAACTTAAGATGGAAGAGGTAAACATCGTTTCCTCTTATTATAATCAGAACGGGAATAATTCAGCTGTTACAGGTGGCATTGGAACAGAAAAGCTTAGTGACTTAGCCAATACTTTCGATTTACAACTTTCAAATTATGGAAAGTTTGGAAAGAAAAACACCTTTCTTTTCGAAGTTGGAATCGACCATTATACCTCTGCATCATCAGATAAAATCGACCCAAACACCATATCATCGGCTTCTTCTGCAGATACAAGGATTTACCCATCTTTGAATTGGACGAGATCAAACGAAAAGACAGGTAATTCATTTGGTTTTACTGGATCGTTTTCAACAGAGTTTGATTATCAATCGATAGGCGCAGGTTTTAACCTTACTCGTTTATCAAAAGATAAGAATACCCAATTCGACTTTAAGCTTCAGGCTTTCCTTGATACTTGGACGGTTATTCTACCTGTGGAACTAAGAACAGGGAATGCAAAAGGTCATGATGAATATGGTTCCAGCCCAAGAAACTCATTTAGCGCTTCGTTTTCACTCTCTCAGGTATTAACTGATAAACTTCAGGCCCTGTTAATTGTAGAACCTGCCTACCAGAAAGGACTTTTGGCAACAAAATATCAACGTGATTACTTTATAGATGGATCATTAAGGGCTGAAAATCTTCCAAATAAGAGATACAAGCTACCTATTGCTTTAAGGTTAAACTATTTCCTAAGTGATAATGTTGTGCTTCGTTCCTTTTACAGATATTACATGGATGATTGGGGTATCAGGGCACACACTGCAGAGATTGAAGTTCCAATAAAGTTGAACTCTTTTTTCTCAATTAGTCCTTTTTATCGCTATAGTGAACAAACCGGTGTTGATTATTTTGCGCCTTATGGTCAGCATAATCCAACAGCAAACTATTATACCAGTGATTATGACCTATCTAGCTTAAATAGTAATTTTTATGGTGCTGGTCTCCATTTTTCACCACCAAAAGGAGTTTTTGGATGGCAAAGGCTGAATACGCTAGAGCTTAGGTATGGACACTATACCAGATCCACCAAATTAACTTCAAATGTGATATCACTTAACTTAAAATTCAAATAACAATGAGAGGAATTGAGCCAAATCCAAAGGGCATCGAAAATCGATCGCCCCTTAAAAAAAACGCTGCAAGTTTAAGATTGTGGCACTGGTTAAGTGCTTTGGTAATTTGTGGGTCTTTGATTACAGTACTTATCAACTCTACCTTATTAGATCGTGGAAACTCTGGATTAGTTAAGCAAGAACTCGTTCAGGCTGGAGCTCAAGTGGATGATCAACAAGCAAGAGCTGTTATCCATGGCATGGAAGATCAGGTTTGGGGAATACATACCTATTTTGGCTATACGCTTGCTGCTTTACTCGTATTTAGGATAATCAGCGAATTATTTCAAGATAAAAATCAGCGACTTTTTAATAAGCTTAAAACTGCTTATCAGAATTATATTGTAAAACCAAAGGAAAGAAGATTGGCTCGTCATGAACTACTTACAAAAGCATTATACCTAGCTTACTATTTTTTACTAACCTTGATGGTAATAACGGGTATATGTATCGCATTCGATAAGGAACTGGGAATTTCAAAATCTTTAAGTCACCAGCTAAAAGAAATCCATGGTTTTATAATGTACTTAATTATTGCATTTATAATTGTTCATATTTTTGGTGTATTTTTAGCTGAGAGAAAAGAGGGAAAAGGAATTGTATCTGATATGATCAATGGTGGGTAGAGAAAAAACAACTGTTAATCGATCGCTAAATGGAACTGGAAAAACACTATACCAATAGAAGTGGATGGTTAAGAGCAGCCGTTCTTGGGGCTAACGATGGAATTATATCGACATCTAGTTTAGTGATAGGTATTGCGGCAGCGAGTGATACTCGAAACCCCATCATCTTAGCGGCGTTAGCAGGTGTAGTAGCGGGCGCATTATCAATGGCTGCCGGAGAATATGTTTCTGTAAGTTCCCAAGCGGATATTGAAACGGCAGATTTAAAAAGGGAAATGCTTGAGCTGGAAACCATCCCAGAAATAGAGCTATTAGAGTTAGCCAAAATATATGAAAAAAGGGGGCTTAGCAAAGAGCTTTCAATTGAAGTTGCAAAACAACTAACTGCACATGATGCACTTGGCGCTCATGCAAGAGATGAACTGGGAATTAATGAGATCACAAATGCTAAACCATTACAAGCTGCATTTGCTTCTGCATCTGCTTTCATTGTTGGGGGTCTTTTACCTTTAACAGTAGCAATTTCTGCACCCATAAAATCGATGATCCCTTATCAATATGGTTGTGCTATTCTTTTTTTAGCAATTTCTGCAATGGCTTCGGCCAAAGCTGGTGGAGCAACTCTATGGAAATCAGTCATCAGGATTTGTTTTTGGGGTACTGTGGCCATGGCGGTATCAGCACTAGTTGGTTATTTCTTTAATGTTGGTGTAAACTGATTAAAATATCAACTTCACATATAACAAAGGGTTTAAAAGAAATAAAATCCAAGTAATACAAAGATCATTCCGATGAACTCTATTCTTGATTGATTGTGAGTTCGGGAACGCTCAGGGATAGAGTTCTTTTTAAGATTAATTTGAAAGAGTACACCTCTTATCACAACAACATCGCATTGCTTGAATTCCCTTCTTCCTAACTGCGCAAATGACTCTTCTACAAAATAATTGATGATTGCAGTACTATCTTTCTTTTTCTTAGGAAATTGAAAATCATTTGAGATATATTGATCAAATATCACTCCATCATGCTCCATTTTTTTCAGCTTACCAATATTTTTTATTGGACTTGAATTGACCGATTTAGTTAACGTGTCATGTGTACTATGTTTAAGGATTTGATCATATTTTTTTTCAACTGTGCAGGCATTGAGCAGTATGATTATAGAAAATAAAGCAAAAAACTGATTGAAAGGTGATTTTAATTTACTCGTTAAGATTAGTTTCATTGTTAAGAAGTTAATGGATATTAATCCATCAAATTTCCTTGAATTAATTTGCTGTGGCCGTGATACATCTCATATGATGAAATGAGATGTATCACCTAGATTATTGTAAGAGAAAAATATGTGCACAATACCATCTAGTGAGTAACCAGCTATTTTAGCGCATCTAACACACTTATTAGCAACTGAATAAGTGAAGTTAATAGTATAACAACAAGCACCACTTTTTTGAAATAATTTTGTGGTATATGCGCTAAAACTTTTTTCCCAATCCATGTCCCTGCAAAACTGATTGCTAAAAGGAAAGGGAGCATAATTAAAAATTCTTTACGTACATATCCGTTGGCTGCATATACCATAGCTCTACTGGTATCAACACCAAGATCAATTAAGGCTGATGTCGCAATAAACACATCTTTTTCTAACCCGAACGCTGTTAAAGTAAGCCCACGTATGGCGCCACCCGTTCCAACCAGCCCAGCGAGAAAGCCCGAGGCAATACCACCATTGATTAGGTTTGAATTGGTGTCTTTTAATTTTTTATTGGTGTTTAAAAGAAGATACAATCCTAGAAAGAATATTGCGATGCTCATCATAATTTCCAGTTCCTTTTGAGGAAGAAAATTGGTAATCAAGGCGCCAATAATTACCGCAATTATAGCTGGAATTCCCATTTTCAATGCAATCCTTTTATCAATCCCATTTTTGAAAAGATAAATTTTAGAAAGATTACTAAAGATGTGGAAGATTGCGGTTATACCCAATACAAGCTTAAAATCAAAGAATAAGGAAGCAAGAGGAATAAAAAGAATGGATGAGCCAAAACCACTTACTGTACCAATGATTTCAGCCACTAAAGCTAGAAGGTAAAAAAGCCAGTATTTTTCCATCATTATTCCCCTAGAATACGGAGTCTTCTAAATGCCTGTCTACGTTTTTCTGCGTGTTTAGCCATTGCTATAGTTTTGATGTGTTGCAAAGTTTCTTCAACCGAATCTGTGAATAGCACTAGATTTAAGTCTTCACTGCTTATCATTTTCGCTTCCAACATAGAAGCAAACAGTGGTCTTAATGGTTGCCAGAATTTTGTTCCAAAAAGGATAATAGGAAAGTCCAAAATCTTTTTGGTTTGTATCAGCGTTAATGCTTCAAAGAATTCATCCAAAGTACCAATACCACCAGGCATAATAATAAAAGCATCTGAATACTTAAACATCAACACCTTTCTTACAAAAAAATACTTGAAATTAAACCATTTATCTAGGTATGGATTAGGATATTGTTCTTTTGGTAAACGAATATTGCAGCCAATGGATTGACCTAAACTTTCCTGTGCCCCACGATTAGCAGCTTCCATTATACCTGGCCCGCCGCCTGTAATGGTTGTAAACCCTTGTCCCGCCAAACCAGCCCCAATTTTTCTTGCGCTTTCATAATATGGAGAATCTTCTGTAATTCTTGCAGATCCAAAAACAGCCACACATGGCCCAAGAAAGTGCAACACCCTAAATCCTGAAATGAACTCAAATAATACTTTTATTGTAAAAATCAGTTCTTTTAAACGAGATCTAGGCCCTTCTAAAAAGATTTTCTCGCTATCTTTTTTCTTTTCAGAAATTTTTATTTCATCAACTGCAGGAGTAGAATATGTAGCATCCATAGCTTAGGGATTAATAATAATGTTGTCGATCTCACCTTTAAAATAAGTAAAGTCTCCTGTTGGAAAATTCCATGTGGCTTTAAAGTTTGTTGGGAAACTTAGTTCTCTATGCCTGGTATAATCACTGCATTCTGCAGTCCACTTTATTGAATGGAATTTGCCGTTTTTATCGGTATAGCAACGATCTTCGGTTTCGAACTTTTCGATTTCAAAATTGTTGTTGAAATAAAATATGCCACTAGCTTTTATACCATAATAACTTATGGTTCCTTTAATTTCATAATGACTAATTTCTTCCCATTGGATATAGGTTTGTAAGGCGTAATCTGGAATGATCATGGTTTCGGCTAAAATAGTGACCAATTCGGCTTTATCCATTTCAGGGCCTTTGGCATTAGTAATGTTAAATATTTTCGCCATTCTTACCATCATTGCTCCACGGCCATGACGAAAGCTATCAAATGCTTCAAGGCTAAAAATGCCAAACATTTTGCTTTTCATATACACCAACCTAATAGGATCAGGCAGGAAATTATGCTGTATGCAATTTATAGATTTCCAGTTTGCAGTTTTATTGAACTTAAGTGCTGCGCTCTTCCATTCTATTTTTGTTTGATGAATATTTACATCCGTCATAAATCCAGAATGTATCAGAAAATGCTGGAGCGTCATCGGGAGTTCCTCAAGTTTGCGCTTGCCAGTATAAATTCTTTTAACCAATGCACGAGCACGTCTAAGTTCTAATGAAAAGAACGTTTTTAATTCTCCTATTTCCATGATTAATCTTTACCAACCAATAGGGGTTTTATCTTCAGGCATAACTAATAATGGCAAGTGTATGGATCTTGCTAACTTTTGGGTATGACTTCCATCCAAAATTCTAGAAAAAATACTTGGATGACGGTGAATCATAGAAAGAATATCAACTAGTCCATGCTCAGTTAACCATTTTAAGCCTTTGTCAATATCCGTTTCGTTAATATATCGGTAATAAATTTTACCATAATTAATATTACAGGTTACTCTGTTCAAAAATTGATTTGAAGGACTTTTGGGATCATGGAAATCTGAAGGTTGATCATCAACATGTATCAAAAGGATTTCTGGATTGTAAAGGCAAAACAGTCGGGCTAGATCATGAATTGAATCTAAATCATTTTCAGAAAGATCTGTTGCAAAAGCAATTTTATTAAGTGGTTGATATTTAGCTGTTGCAGGAACTAAAAGGATAGGTACCAAAGCTTTTTCAATCATCTGTTTACTGGTACTGCCAAGAAAAAAACGGTCAATTTTACCTTTGCCTTCCATTCCCATTATTACCAAATCAGGTTTTTGATCTACTATTGCTTGATTAATTACCTGAGTAGTCATTCCAATTGCGGTACTGAAAGTGATATTTGGGAAATAGGGATGTTGGTATATTGGATTTTCTTTAAGTTTCAACACATATTTTTTCATGTCCTCATCTGCATCCTCTTTCATTTCTGAAAAATCTTCAGCTGGCCAAACCATAAACCCAGGCATTGCGATAAGTTCTGGGGCTTCTAATCCATGAAAGAGATGGATATCTGCATTTATTTTCTTTGCAATTTCTATCGCATAGTTTACAGCATTATCCGAATGCGAAGAGTAGTCTATTGGAACAAGTATCTTTTTCATGATTTTCTTATTTGAACATTTTATTTTCTAGTGATTTATCTTTTAAATAGATATCAGCATGTTTAGCTAAAAGTCCATCCTCAACAGTAATAGTTAAATAGGTGATGATAATAGGTAAAGGCTTTTTAAGGGCAAATCTTTGCTTATTGTAATTCGCCATTGACTTTTTAAGATCAGCAATTCTGTTTCCTTGTCCATCGTTCTCCATTAAAATTTGGGCTAGTTGTTCGGCGTTTGAAACTCTGATGCAACCATGACTAAAGGCTCTTTTGCTCTGACTGAAATACTGTTGTTCTGGCGTATCATGTAGGTAGATATCATGGGGATTAGCAAAACGAAAAACCACTTTGCCAAGCGCATTGTCACAACCTGCAGTTTGCCTTGCGTGGTAAATTTTAGGATTTTGCTTGATTTGCGCTAATGTTTGTACATTTATAGGGACAAAATGTTCCTTCTGATCATAAACGGCCATGTGGTTATTTTCGAAGTAAGCTAAATCCTTTTGCGCTTTTGGCAACATTTCGTTAATGAAGATCTTACTAGGAATTTTCCAATCTGGTGCAGTTTCAAGATAGCCAATCGTACTAACAAGTGTTGGAGTGGGTGTTGAAGCTTTCCCTACTACAATTTTATATTCTAATGTTTTATCATTGGTGTAATAAGTCAGCTTAAAGGAAGGAATATTTACAAACAAATAACTGCTATTTTCTATTCCTATCCAGCGCAGGCGTTCCATGTTAATAGCAATCGTTCTTATTTCCTGTTCTGGTGTTTCATAGGAGTCACAGGCATATTGTCCCATGATGAGTTTCATATAAGCTTGCAGCTGTTTATATTGGTCAATATTAGGTTGTACTGTAAGTATTGTTTCCCTTAAATTTGGACTTTTTATGGCTGTATGCAGAAAAACATCCGCATAAAGACCGCCTTTTATTCCATTATCTATACTAAATCTATTTAATGTAGGGTTGAATGCTCCATAATGTAAATTATTAATCATACTAACCATTGCATCGCTAAGCATCAATTCAAACTCGATTTTTTGTGCGGTCGAAATTTGAGAATTTACGCTAAATAAGTTGTGTAGCTTTTCATATGTTAAAATTTCAGGATGATAATCTCGTAGCTGCAGTCCGTATTGCTTTACGCAATCGAGTAAAAGCATAGCCATTACAGTAGGCCCTGAATTCTCTTCAGATGTTAACCAATTTGTTTCAAAATTGCTTTTTTCGTAGAAACGCTTTACCGTATTTGGAAAGTTTAATCGCTTTAACATTTGTGGATTATTCAGCTGTATTCCGAGTTGGTAATTCAGTGAATCCTTTCTTTGTATTGAGCTTTCTTCAATTGGTCTTGCGCTTACTGTTAAGTGAAACGCAAGTTGCAAGAATAAGATAACTATTCCAATAATGAGTATTGTTTTAGTATCATCTTTCTTTTGAGTAGTTAAAGCCCTATTCTGTACTTTCATATTATTGATTTTGATAGTGTAAAGTTCAGAAAGACAGAGATGGAAAATACTGATGATTGTCACTTCTTAAAGTGATATGCCACAAACCAATTTCTTACCTTAAATAGCTCTTTTTGCATCATTTGTCTAAGAAAGTGACCAACATCATTTTTTTAGCTGACGAAAGCATCCGTCAGGTTTGCTAAGTGCTAATATTTTTGGGCCATAATAACAAAAGAATAATATGTTACATAAATTTCATATCCCCGTTCTAGGGCTTGGCTTTTCTATCGATAGTCCGCTTAAAGTGGCTAAATATGGTATTTCATCTGTTGTTTCCATTGTAGATGATGAACTAATTGAACGCATGAGGGAATACCATACAAAAAAGCGTGGCGAAACCTTTATGCCAATTTTAAAACAGAATTTTGATAAAAGGGCAAGAAGAATAACTTGTTATCTAAATATGATGCACCGAATGGTGGCTAAGGATTTCGAAGAGCTAAAACAGCTCCCTTTTGAAGTTGGGAATGATTTGTGCAGGTATTTTGACCTTTTGCCTGAAGATTCACAATTGAAACATGGCTATGAATTGATGATGGAGTATCCAGATGGGGAGCGCAAAACGATTTTTCAGAATATTTTGCGTAATCGAATGGAAATGGGAGCCATAGATGTAAACATTATGTCTAAAGTGGATCGTGTCAATTACGAAAATGGAGTAGAGATTACAGGAGATGAAGAAAGTGATGCATTGACTGCCTTACGTGGATTTGCAAAGAGCAGATTGAATTCTTCTGTAATCCTTTCAGCAGGAATGAACCCAAGGCTATATAGTTATATAGAACAATTTGAAGACTTTTTCCCTGATGAAAATAATAATATTCAAAAGAAAATCATTTTAAAAGTAAGCGATTTCAGATCGGCGTTTATACAAGCGAAATTCTTAGCGAAAAAAGGATTGTGGGTATCAGAGTTTAGGGTAGAAAGTGGTCTTAATTGTGGAGGACATGCATTTGCTACTGCAGGATATCTACTCGGTCCAATCTTGGAAGATTTTAAGCAGAACAAACATCAAATGAAAGAAGAGCTCTTCTCGTTATATGTTAATGGTCTTAAAGAAAAAGGAATAAATGTTGATAATTTGCCGAGCCAAAGGATCAGTGTACAAGGAGGGATAGGAACTGCTGCAGAAAACGAATTTCTGATCAAGCACTATCAGCTAGATTCAACTGGTTGGGGAAGTCCATTTCTATTAGTTCCAGAAGTTACAAATGTAGATGAAACTACGCTAGACCAGCTTACAAGCTCTACTGAAGATTCTTATTACTTAAGCAATTCATCGCCCCTTGGAGTGTTATTTAATAATTTCAAAAACAGTGGTATTGATAGGGAGCGTTTGGAAAGAATCAAAAAAGGAAAACCTGGTAGCCCCTGTAAAAAGAAATACTTGTGTACGAATACTGAATTTACCGCATTACCCATCTGTACAGCATCTAGAGAATATCAGCATTTGAAGATAAAGGATCTGAAAACAAAGGAGCTTTCTGCTGTAGAATTTGAAAAACAATTAGATAAGGTAACGGAGAAAGTTTGTCTTTGCGAAGGTCTTTGCAGTTCAACATATCAAAAAATTGGTATCCTTAAACCAAAGGAAAGTAAGGCAGTTGCCATATGCCCAGGTCCTAATCTTGCCTATTTTTCAAGAGTATATTCTTTGGATGAAATGGTAGGTCACATTTACGGCAGAAAAAATCTACTGGAAAAAGTACAACGTCCCAATGTGCTAATTAAGGAATTAGAACTATACGTGAATTACTTAAATGCAGAAATTAAAATCATGATGGATGATTTCACTGAAAAAAAATCTGCACAGCTTGCTAAATTTAAAACTCAACTTTTAACTGGTATCGATTATTATAAGTCTCTTTTTACTAATCTTCCGGATAACATCATTTTCTTTAAAGATCGGTTCTATAGCCCATTGCTTTCTGCTGAATCTACGTTGAACAAACTATCCATCTAAAAATTTTAAATTATATTTGGATGGAATACTCAACTATGGAAAGAGAAAAATTATTGGTTGCCATAATCGAAAACGCAATTGATGGTATCATCACAATAGATGACCGAGGTCTTATAGAGAATATTAATCCTGCAGCTTTGGAACTGTTCGGCTATCCTAGTAGAGATATACTAATAGGCAAAAATGTTTCTGTACTAATGCCAGAACCAGACAGAAGCAAGCACGATAGTTACTTGGCTAATTATGAGCATACTGGAAAGAAGAAAATCATAGGTATTGGCCGTGAAGTTACCGGTCAACGTAAAGATGGCAGCACTTTTCCCTTCAGATTGGGTGTAAGTGAAATCAAGTTTAGCGACCGAAGAATTTATACTGGCTTTATTCATGATTTGAGCAGACAAAAAGAAGACGAAATCAAGATTAAAAGCTACACTGAAGAACTGGAGGAAAAAATCAAAGATCGCACACGCGAACTGATGAAATCTATCAATGAACTTGAATCTGCAAAAGAACACATGAGTGCGCTTTTCCAAAAAGAAAGGGAACTGAACCAGCTAAAAACCAGATTTGTTTCTATGGCTTCACATGAATTCCGTACGCCATTGAGTTCAATACAGTTATCTGCCTCATTAATTAATAAATATGTAGAAAAACATGATGTAGAAAGCATTGAAAAACATACTGCTAAAATCAAAAACTCTATTAATAACCTTACGACTATTCTTAACGATTTCCTTTCTTTAGAGAAATTGGAAGCTGGAAAGGTTGAGGCCACGCCTCAATTATTCGATATTTTTACTTTCGCAGAAGAGATTACTGAAGAAATGCAGTTAATGACCAAGCAAAAGCAAATCATCGTATACGAACATACAGGTACAACTGGTCAAGTATTTTTAGATCAAAACTTGTTGAAGAACTGTATCATTAATCTCATTTCTAATGCCATTAAATATTCAGGAGAAGATACCATGATTCAGTTCAATAGCATTGTTAAAGAACATGAGCTTATCATCGATATTAAAGATAATGGTATTGGAATTCCTACCTCAGAAATGAGCAATCTTTTTGAGCCGTTTTTTAGGGCGCATAATACTGGTGATATTCCTGGAACAGGTCTCGGGCTAAATATTGTTAAGCGTTATGTTAATTTAATGAATGGCACATGTACTTGCGAGAGCGAACAAAATAGAGGAACTACTTTTAGGCTACATTTTAAATTTTAACCCATATGAAAAAAGCACTAATCATTGAAGATAGCGATGACATTAGAGAAGGAATTGTTGAAATGTTAGATCTAGCTGGCTATGAAACCTTTTCTGCTAAAAATGGAAAGATAGGCGTAGAACTAGCAATTAAACATCTTCCAGATATTATTCTTTGTGATATCATGATGCCTGAATTGGATGGTTATGGGGTGCTTTATTTATTGCAGAAAAACGCACAGACCATGAATATTCCTTTCATATTTATGACCGCTAAGGCTGAACGTGCTGATATGCGTAAAGGAATGGAAATGGGTGCGGATGATTATCTCACCAAACCTTTTGATGACGTTGAACTTTTCAATGCAATAGAAAGTAGGCTGAAGAAACGTAGTAAACCAGTTGGTTTCAAATCAGCTGGTGGCGATAGCGCTTCACTTTTTGAATCGATGAAGGCTAAAGGGAAAATTAGGTCGTTTGCCAATAAGCAAATTATCTATGTAGAGCAAGATGAACCAGCTCATCTTTATTTTGTAAAAAAAGGGCAAGTAAAAACGTATAAACGTGCTAAAGATGGTCGTGAGCTTTCTTCTACTTTATATAGTGAAGGCGATTTTTTTGGATATGAAAGTTTATGCAGATCAGCTCCATATGCTGAAAACGCTGCAACATTAAGCGATTCAGAACTTACACTAATCGCCAAAGCTGATTTTATGGAATATTTGCTTAACCATCAAGAAATTGCAAATGCATTCCTTGGCATGCTTTCTGGTAGCGTACGTGAAAAAGAAGAGCAAATGCTTCGCTTGGCGTATTTTTCCGTACGGAAACGTGTAGCTGATGCACTGGTGCAGGTCGCTGCTAAATTCGGGCAACCGGGCTCAGATACGTGTACGTTAAAAATTTCTCGAGATGATCTCGCTGCCTTAGTAGGTACTGCTAGTGAAACCGTGAGTAGAATGTTGGCAGATTTTAAGGACGAGAAACTGATTGAGAAAAGCGGTAATGCTATCCAGATCCTTTCTATAGAAAAACTAAAGAATGTAAAACAGTAATAATTAGGATTTTCTCCTTAATAAAGAAATTGCAACCGTCAAAAGTGTAATCATTTTCAAACCTTCCGCAGCAACGTAGTAAATATGTAAGTTGCTAGGTGGCACGGCAGCTCCTGTAATATACAACTCAGCACGTGCATCAAGTGCAGGTAATAGCCATATGGTTTGTACAATTAGAATTAATGCCGCAAAAAGGAGGAGGGTGTCGGTAGTTTTAAAAAATATTTTTAACTGAAAAAGCGAAATGAAAGCGGTTAGAAACACTACCCATTCCATTTTATTCAATGCAGCGAATACTAAGCGCCCTATACCAAGTCCTATAGATAGTGTAACTCCGGGTGCTGTAAATTTTAGCCATGCTTCCATAAAACTAATAGCGCCTATGAAACCAATCCATATGCATATAGCGCCAAATCCTATGTCTTTTTTCATACTAATGGAGTTCTTGTTGTTGCGTTATAAAATTCAATTTTTGCGAGAAACATTGTTGCCATCGCCTCGCCTCTCCACTTAGCTTCATCAGCCTTTGTTCCTTGGAAATACAAATTTATCGTTTCCTTCCAAATAGTTAACCAACGATTAAAATGATCACCTGTTAGTGGCATGGTAGCATGTGGTAGAAAAGGACTTCCGCTATAGGTATGTTGCTCAAGAAGGACTGTCTGCCAAAAACGATACATCTTTTCTAAATGTTTTGGCCAATCACTAATCTTGGTCATAAATATATTCCCCAATAATGGATCCTTTTGCACTTTTTCATAAAAAGTGTCGACTAATTGTTGAACGTCGTTGATATTTTCAATGTCTTTTTTCATCATATCCAAAGTTTAGCTTTTTAAGTTTTTACAATGTGATTGGTATCACTTATTGAAATGATCTTACGCAAATTATCCTCTGGCTTAAAATTTTCGTGACTAAGATCATTTTTTCTCCTAACTAATCTCACGGACCACTCAATCGCTATCAGATAGTTTTGTAGGTAGAAAAATATGCATATGAAAGCTATCGCCTATAACATCAATACAAAAGAAAAAGAATGGCTCATTCTTGCCAATTATAAAAAGCATGATATCACTATTATTGCTAATAGCCTAACGTTAGACACGTTGAACTTTGCTGCTGGAAAGGAGGCACTTATTGTATTTAACCGCGATCTGATTGATGCACCCCTCATTGAAGGGCTAAAGTCCGTTGGTATCAAATACATTGCTACTTCCACCTTTGGATATGATCACATTGATTTGGATGCTGCAAGATCTATTGGTCTTAAAATCGCAAATATTCCTTTTAAGCATGGAGGAGAGTTGGAAAACATGCATCAGGTTATCGCTAATCTAGATAATTGGTCTGCAGGTAAATGCGTAGGTGATGCTTGTTGTTGCAATAAGGATTGCGCCATCAAAACAGAATTACATAAATGATATGGACACATCAGCATTGCTTAAAAAATATGCTATAGCTGCACCACGCTATACGAGTTATCCAACAGTTCCTTACTGGGAAACAGAATCTTTCACCCTTGAGAAGTGGCGTGAATCATTGATTGCTGCTTACAAAACACATAAAAATCAAGGTATTAGTCTTTACATCCATCTACCATTTTGCGAAAGTCTTTGCACCTATTGTGGCTGCAATACAAGAATTACAAAAAATCACGGTGTTGAAGTACCTTATATTGATGCATTGAAAAAAGAGTGGCAAATGTACTGCAAGCTGCTGGGAGAAACGCCTAAAATAAAAGAATTGCATTTAGGTGGCGGCACACCAACTTTTTTTAGTCCAGAAAACCTTAAGAATCTGATTGCTTCTTTTTCAGAAAATTTTGATGATGAAACCACATGCTCATTTGAAGGGCATCCAGATAACACCACATTTGAGCACCTTAATACACTGCACCAGCTAGGGTTTAAACGCATGAGCTTGGGTATACAGGATTTTGATCCTAAGGTACAAATGATGATTAATCGTTTCCAAACACCAGAGCAGGTATTTAGAATAATGGCAGAAGCTAGAGAATTAGGTTATGATTCCATCAATTTCGACCTTATTTATGGTTTGCCAGCACAAACGCTTGAAGGATTGGGTCAAACTATGAAGGAAGTGCTGGTTATGAAACCAGAGCGTATTGCATTTTATAGTTACGCACATGTACCATGGATGAAACCTGGGCAACGTCATTATTCTGAAAAGGATATCCCGCAAGGTGATCAAAAATTTGCGCTCTATCAACTAGGAAGAAATATGTTGATTAATGCAGGTTATCAAGAAATTGGTATGGATCATTTTGCATTAACCAAAGATAGCTTATACAAAGCGAGTGAGAATTATCAACTTCACCGAAATTTCATGGGCTATACCGACAAGCGTACAGACGTACTCATTGGCTTGGGAGTTTCATCTATTAGCGATTGCAAAACTGCTTTTTCACAGAATATCAAAACTGTGGAGGAGTATCTAGAGCAGGTAAACCAAGGAAATCTTCCTGTATATAGAGGCCATATATTAAATGATAAAGACCTTGATATTCGCCAGCATATTCTTAACCTAATGTGCAAAGGAGCTACACGTTTTAGCATAGCTATACCGGATCCAATTCGAGAAAGGTTGGCGCCTTTATTAGATGACCATTTAGTTGACCTAGACGGTCCTCAAGTCCAGATTACTAAAGATGGCATGGCATTTTTGAGAAATATATGCATGGCATTTGATGAACGTCTATGGAAAAAGGAACCCAGCACCAGTTTATTTAGTCAATCCGTGTAAGATGATAAAACAGCAAAAAATTCTAGACACCACTATTTGCTATCACTGTGGTGAAGAAGTAATGGGCAGAAATTATATACTAGAAGATAAACATTTCTGCTGTGCAGGATGCCTTGGCGTTTACCAAATTTTGTCGTCTAACAATCTTTGTGCATATTATGCATATAATGAAACTCCAGGTAAAAAATCACTAAGCACAGGATACTTTGAGTATTTAGATGAGCCGAACATCATTAAACAGCTGATTGACTACCAAGATGAGAAAAGCACAATTGTTACCTTTTTTATACCCGCTATACACTGTAGTTCATGCATATGGCTACTAGAACATTTATATAAAGTAAATGCTGCAATCTTTAACTCAAGAATTGATTTCTTAAAAAAACAGGTCACTATCAGTTTTAGGAATAAAGATATAAGTCTTAAAAAATTAGTGGAGATTTTAGTAAATATTGGCTATGAGCCTGCCATTAACCTACAAGATGTAGTCAAAGAAAAAAGCCACTCTGTAAATAAAAGTCTCATTTTAAAAATTGCTGTTGCAGGTTTCTGTATGGGCAATGTGATGTTGTTCAGTTTCCCAGAATATTTTGGCCTTTCGGGTTTAGAGAAGCAATTTCAGGTATTATTCGGTTGGTTAAATCTTACCCTTTCTATTCCCGTGGTTCTATATTGTGGGCAAGAATATTTCACTTCTGCATGGAATAGCTTAAAACATAAACATGTTAATCTAGATACACCTTTGGCATTGATTATTGCGGTACTTTTTCTACGCACTGCTTATTCGGTGATTTTAAATACAGGGCCAGGGTTTGCAGATACGTTAACCGGATTGGTATTCTTGCTATTAATGGGTAAGTGGGTAAAACAGCGAACATACCACCATATTTCTTTCGATAGAGATTACCGTTCTTATTTTCCAATTGCCATTACAACTCTTGTAGATGGAAAGGAAAAACCAAAAGCCATTAATGAATTGGTAATTGGTGATCGCATTTGGATAAGGAATAGTGAACTGATACCTGCAGATTCTATTCTGATGAAAGGGAATGCTTGGCTCGATATGAGTTTTGTTACAGGAGAAACCGAGCCTCAGCAAAAAGTTCTTGGTGAAATTGTTTATGCTGGCGGTAAACAGATGGGTGAGGGTATTGAACTTGAAGTTGTAAAAGTGCCATCGCAAAGTTACTTGACGGGGCTATGGAATAAAGAGCATTATTCAAATGATTTTAAACAGCATTTTAATGATAGCGTAGCCAAATATTTCAGCATTGCTGTATTTGTAATTGCTTTTGCAGCAATGGGCTATTGGTTTTTTTACAACAATAGTGGCAAAGCATGGGCTGCATTTACTGCGGTAATTATTGTAGCCTGTCCTTGTGTTTTAGCATTAAGCACTCCATTTACCTTATCGGCCATTTTAGCCGTATTCGATAAAAAAGGATTTTATGTCAAAAATACTGACGCAGTAGAGGACTTAGCCAAATGTAACTCCATTGTTTTCGATAAAACCGGAACCTTAACCACTACTGAAAATGCTAAAATATCTTTTACAGGAACACTCAATGATGAAGAACATAAGCTCATCGTATCATTACTTACAAATTCTTCGCACCCTTTGAGCAGACAAATCTTAAAAAGCTTAGGCTATGGTAGTTTTTATCCAATCTCAAAATACAACGAAATCCCTGGAAAAGGTATTCGTGGCCTCATCAACAATCAAATGGTTTATGCAGGTAATGAATCTATTTTACCATTTAATATCAAAGCAGGAAAGCACAAAGGGGTTCACATCGTAATCAACAGTGTTTATAAAGGAACTTTTGTAGTTGAACAGCAATGGCGTGAGGGTTTACCAAATCTAGTCTCTAAACTAGAAGACACCTTCAGCTTATCTGTGCTATCTGGTGATACAGCTAAAGATCGTGATGTATTAAAAAGCATTTTCTTGCCTAATGTTACCATCGCTTTTGAACAAAGTCCGCACGACAAATTAGAAGCAATCTTGAATAAACAGAAAAATGGAGAAAAAGTAATTATGCTTGGAGATGGCCTAAATGATGCCGGGGCATTAAAGCAAAGTGATTTTGGAATTGCCATTACCGATAACATTAACAATTTTACTCCAGGTTGCGATGCAATATTAAAGGGTAACGCACTCACCTTCTTACCTAACTTTCACCAATTAAGCAAAGATGGGTTAAAAGTTATTAAAATCAGTTTTGCAATTGCTATTTCCTACAATTGTATTGGGCTCTTCTATGCTGTACAAGGTACGCTTTACCCGCTAGTTGCTGCTGTGCTGATGCCAATAAGTACCATCACTATAATCAGCTTTACCTCCATAGCTACTAGATTTTTTGCACGTAAAAACCGTCTGTTATGAACATACTTTATTTTTTGGTTGGGTGTAGCGTTGTGATGGCCTTGATTTTTTTAGGCGCATTTATATGGTCGCTTAAAAACGGACAGCATGATGATGTAGTGACACCAGGTATCAGAGTTCTTTTTGATGAAGAAACTGATGATGAAAACCAATCCTAATTAAACTTCAAAAGTGATAAAAATCACTTTTTCAACTAACAACTATCAACATTTGATTAGCGCTCTGTAAATACTTTTGGGCTATCAAAAACAACCAATTTTAATTTTATGCAGTTAGAAAAATTTACCTACGACAATAAGATTGTCCGCAATTTTGGTCTCGCTACCATAGTTTGGGGCATTATCGGGATGACCGTTGGTTTGCTTGTGGCTATGCAACTATTTAAACCAGCCATGAACATGGGAAATCAATATACCACTTTTGGTAGAATTAGGCCATTGCACACCAATGCCGTAATTTTTGCCTTTGTTGGTAACGCCATTTTTATGGGGGTATATTATTCCCTTCAACGACTGCTCAAAGCAAGAATGTTTAGCGATGTGCTAAGTAAAATCCATTTTTGGGGCTGGCAATTGATCATCGTATCCGCTGTAATTACGTTACCCCTTGGTCTTACAACATCACATGAATATGCAGAATTAGAATGGCCAATTGATATTGCTATTACACTTATTTGGGTGATATTCGGCATAAATATGTTCGGAACAATCATTAAACGTAGAGAGCGCCATTTGTATGTTGCCATTTGGTTTTACATCGCCACATTTGTAACTATTGCTGTACTACATATTGTTAATTCGTTCGAACTCCCTATTTCATTTTTCAAAAGCTATTATGTGTATGCTGGTGTACAAGATGCCCTTGTACAATGGTGGTATGGTCATAATGCAGTGGCATTTTTCCTAACTACACCTTACTTAGGAATGATGTATTATTTTCTTCCAAAAATGGCGGGTAGACCAGTCTATTCTTATAAATTAAGTATTCTGCATTTTTGGTCGTTGATATTTATTTACATCTGGGCTGGACCCCACCACTTATTATATACATCACTTCCAGGATGGGCACAGTCATTAGGCGTTGCTTTTTCTATCATGTTAATCGCACCAAGTTGGGGCGGTATGATCAATGGTCTACTCACCCTGCGTGGTGCATGGGACAAAGTTCGTGAAGATGTAACGCTTAAATTCATGGTAGTTGCTTTAACTGCTTATGGTATGGCCACTTTTGAAGGCCCATTGCTTTCACTAAAACAGATTAATGGTGTTGCACACTTTACCGATTGGATTGTGGCGCACGTACATGTGGGTGCACTTGGATGGAATGGCTTTTTAACATTTGGAATATTGTATTGGCTTATCCCAAGAATTTATAAAACCGAACTGTACTCTAAAAAAATGGCTTCCTTCCATTTCTGGATCGGCACATTGGGTATTCTATTTTATGCAGTACCAATGTACTGGGCCGGATTTACACAAGGGTTGATGTGGAAAGAGTTCACTCCAGAAGGGCTGTTAAAATATCCGAACTTCTTATCTACTACGTTGCAAATTATTCCAATGCACGTATTAAGAGCAATTGGTGGAACACTTTATTTAACAGGTGTAATTGTGATGACGGTTAACCTTGCCAAAACAATGCTACGTGCTAAGTTAGTGGCAAATGAACCTGCAGAAGCGATGCCATTGCAAGAAGTTGTAGTAGAAGATGCTGGTGATAAAAAATGGCACAGAAAATTAGAGCGCAAGCCAATTAAGTTTATGGTTTTTGCACTGATTATTATTCTAATTGGGGGTATGGTTGAAATGATGCCAACTTTCACTATCCAATCTAATGTACCAACTATAGCAAGTGTAAAACCATATTCTGCTCTTGAGCTTCAAGGAAGAGATATATATATTCGTGAAGGGTGCGTAAACTGTCACTCTCAAACGGTAAGACCATTCCGTTCGGAAACAGAGCGCTATGGAGAATATAGTAAGGCTGGAGAATTTGTGTATGATCATCCATTTTTATGGGGCAGTAAGCGTACCGGCCCAGACTTGCACCGCGTTGGCGGAAAGTATAGCAATGCTTGGCACTTTAACCACTTGCTTGATCCAAGTTCAATGTCTCCTGGTAGTATCATGCCCTCTTATCAGTGGTTAATTAGTCAAAAGTTAGATACAACAACAACCGCGGCGAAAATTAAAGCCATGCAGGTTTTAGGTGTACCTTATGAGCTTGGTTACGATCAAAAAGCAAATGCAGACCTTAGCATACAAGCTGACTCAATTGCCACAAACCTTAAAAAAGACAATATTAAAGTTGCTAGCAACAAAGAGATCATTGCCATCATTGCTTATCTGCAACGCTTAGGAACCGATATCAAAGCTAATAAATCAACAATCCCTTCAAATCAATAGTTATGTTCAATCAAATACGAGACCTAGCCGGAGGCGAATTTTACCTCATCACCTCATTATTAATGTTCATGGTGTTCTTTATCATCGTAACGGTTTATCTTTTTAAACTTAGCAAACACCACGTAACCTTAATGAGTAATCTTCCAATCGAAAACCCACACACTCAAAAACATGAAGAAGATTAGCCTAACGTTCACAATTTTATTAATCGGTTTGCAGGCATTTTCAGCAGCTAAGGCAGATGTTGCACCTGTTTTACCTGAGCCTAGTATTGGATTAAGCTCCTCTGAACTTTTAATTGTTGCTTTACTGCTATTTGGAGTAGCAGTATTGTTTGCAGCTATCGTTATTTTAAATGCTCTAAAAGTGATGATAAAAGAACGAATGAATCCAACACCATTCGTAAAATATCAAGAGCCAGAGCCTTTAGACTATGTAGAATGGGTGAAACTGAAAAAGAGCAGGCCAAATATCTGGACTAAGATATTAAGTCTTAGACCGCTTGAAGAGGAGGAATCTATCATCATCCCTCATAGTTATGATGGCATTCAAGAACTAAACAATCCCATTCCTAGATGGTTTAATGTGCTTTTTTATGGAACGATGATCTTTGCTGGTTGCTACCTCTATTATTACCATATAGGCAATGGACCAAAGCAAGATGAAGAATACCTTACTGAAATGGAAAAGGCAGCAGCCGATAAAAAAGCATTTTTAGCAGTCGCCGCAGAAAAATTTGATGAGAATTCAGTGAAAATTGATGCTTCTCTCGTTGCCAATGGAAAAGCAGTATTTATGGCCAATTGTATAGCCTGCCATGGTGAACACGGACAAGGAATTGTTGGTCCAAACTTAACAGATGAATTTTGGCTACACGGCGGAAGTATAAACGATGTTTTTAAAACGGTAAAGTATGGTGTGCCAGAAAAGGGAATGGCGAGTTGGGAGAAAAACTTAAGCTCAAAAAATATTGCTGAAGTAGTCAACTTTATTATGTCATTACAAAGCTCAAAACCAGCCAATGCAAAATCACCACAAGGTGAAAAGTACGAGCCTAAAAGTGTGAAAGATAGTGTGAATAATGAAACCATTGCAAAAAATTAAGCAACTAAAAGTTTTTGGTAGGGAATTTATCTATCCTAAAAAACCTGCTGGCAAACTATATGCCTATAGGAAATGGTTTAGTTATTTCCTACTGATCTGTTTGTTTTCGTTTCCGTTTGTAAAACTAAGAGGCGAACAATTGGTATTGCTTAATTTTTTGGAAAGGAAGTTCGTTTTTTTCGGTGTTATTTTTACGCCGCAAGATTTTTACCTTTTTGCCTTGGCAATGCTCATCTTCATCATATTTGTGGTCTGCTTTACAGTGATTTTCGGCAGGCTCTGGTGCGGATGGGCCTGTCCACAGACCATATTCATGGAAATGATTTTCAGAAGGATAGAATATTGGATTGAGGGTGATGCTAACCACCAAAAGAAGTTAGATTTGCAACCATGGACCAGTGAAAAAATACTTAAAAAAACATTTAAACACTTTCTTTTTTTATTGATATCCTTTGCAATAGCCAACACATTTTTGGCCTATTTCATCGGATCAGATGTCCTTTATAAAATCATCTCAGAACCAATTGGCAATCATATCAGCGGATTTTTCTCTATTTGGCTTTTCACCTTTGTATTTTATGGCGTTTTCGCTTATGTACGAGAAGTAGTTTGTACGGTAATTTGTCCTTACGGCCGTTTGCAAGGAGTGCTCTTAGATAATCAGAGCCTGATTGTTGCCTACAATGAGCAAAGAGGAGAGCCAAGGGCATTTCTACAAAAAAACAATGTAGACGCAACAAAAGGCGATTGCATTGATTGCGGGCTTTGTGTGCAAGTATGCCCTACAGGTATTGACATTAGAAAAGGGACACAATTAGAATGTGTAAACTGCACAGCCTGCATAGACAGTTGTAATGAGGTAATGTTAAAGATTAATCGAGCACCAAACCTTATTGGCTTCTATACCCAAGATTATATTCAAGCTAAAAAGCCTTTTAAGTTGGGGCTTAAAGCTTATGGTTATGCTGCAGTACTGTTTTTAGTTATGCTAGTTTTTTCTAGCTTAGTTTATAAAAGGCAAGATGTAGAAACAACAGTGTTAAGAGCGAGCGGAATAATGTATCAACTTAATGCCGATGGAACAGTGAGCAATCTTTACAATGCAGAACTGATTAACAAAACTAACAAGAACATAAAATTTCAGTTTCGTTCTCAAAATAAGAGTGATGTAATCAAATTTATCCAAAGGCCAGAAATTTTGAAAAAAGAAGGCGCAACGCATTTAACCTTTTTCCTTATCAAGAAACAAGCCGAACTTAAAGATTTTAAATCTGAGGTAGAATTTGAAGTGATTGCTGAAGGAAAAGTAATCAGCACCGCATCAACTTCTTTCTTTTCGCAACCGTAATTTTCTATACACTTATACAAAAAGATATGAACTGGGGAACCAAAATAGTTTTAGGCATGGTAGCATTTATGCTCTTTATCATTGCTATGGTAGTATACATGTTCAGTGTACATGGAAATGATGCACTTGTAGACAAAGACTACTATGAAAAGGGCATTAACTATAACGAAGAATATAATGCAAAACACAATGTTGTTGAGGAAGGTGCCCAACCAGTTATCACTATCGGAAAAACAGAATTAAGTATTAAGTTAAAAGATAGTGCTGCATACGAACTTAAACTCCAAAGACCTTCTACTGTTAATGATGATATCCTCATCAAGGGAAATACAGCTGGAAGCTCTAACCTTATTCAATTGAATTCTACAACTATGCCCAAGGGTCTTTGGTTTTTAGAGTTAAAATGGAAAAGCAATAACAAGGAATATTTGTTTAAAAAAGATATCACATTGTGAGCAATTTACCCTTAGCATTTTTATTAGGCCTAATGGGGAGCCTACACTGCGCCGTAATGTGCGGACCACTGATGCTAAGTTTGCCTATGTCGCAAAAAAACCAGCTATGGTATGCAATTCAACTTTTGCTCTATCAATTAGGTAGAGTTTTAGTTTACGCTTTTCTTGGATTGCTTGTCGGCATAATTGGCAGTAGTATAACCTTATTTACAAACCAAGAAACCTTAAGCCTTTTAGTAGGGATACTGCTTATTATTTTCTCTCTAATTTATTTTTCAGGAAGATATTTCAAATACCTTAATCGTTTTCAAACCATATTAGTTTCTCCAATTAGCAAATTGATGGGCAGGATTTACGGCCTCCCGTTTTGGGGGTTTTTCGCTGGGATGTTAAACGGACTGATCCCCTGCGGAATGGTATACCTCGCTTTAGCAACCGCACTTAATGCTCATTCCATAAAGGAATCTATCAGCTTTATGTTTCTATTCGGTTTGGGCACAACACCTTTAATGTTACTTATATCTTTAGGGGGAATTTATCTAAAAAAACACATTCGCTTTAATCCCAATAAACTTATCCCCTGGTTTATGCTTTTTCTTGGTGCACTCTTTATTCTACGCTCTAGCGAACTTGGCGTACCCTTTCTTTCGCCAGCGCACAATATCAATGTACATAATCATGCTGCAGAATGCAGATAGAATTGAGCCGTCTATTCTTAAGCCTATATCAAAAGTGATATAAATCATTTATTTCAAACACATCAATCACAATAACCTATAAATGAGAGATTTAAATTAGGTATTAATTAAAAAATAATAGTTAATTAATCTCATCAAAATGAAACATGTAAGAAAATTCTCAATTAGCAGAGCTAGCATTATCTCTATTATTGCTATCGCTGTGATCTTGTTCTCAATATCATCTATTGAAGAAAAAAAGGAAAATGTTGTTTTTGAAGTTGCAGAATCTAAAATCACTATATCCGGTTCAGGAAATACCGATAAGTGGAAAATGGAAGCCAGTTCAGTTAATTGCTCTGGAGATTTCGAGGTAAGCAACCATCAATTGCTTACCATCACCGATCTCGGTTTTGCAATTCCCATTAATGTCCTTAAATCAAATAACCACCAGTTAGAATCTACAATCAACGATATCTTTAAAAAAAACAATTGTGACGAGTTGAAATTTAAACAGACACTTAGTATGGTTCTTCCTGTGATGAAAAAAATCCATGTAATTGGCGAGATAAATATGTTGAATGGAAAATATATACTTCCTCTGCAAGTAAGCTATGAACTCAATTCAGATCAAACACTTAGGATACAAGCTAAGCAAACCATCAGCCTAAGCCAATGCGGCGTAAACATTCCATCCTATCTAGCTGGGACAATTAATGATGAAGTAGAACTTGAAATTGATCTTCTTCTAGTTAACAAAACAATCTGATCAGGTATAGATGATATTGATGAATATCAGTTTTTAAGCTGTTGCCTATCAGCTTCCGAATCTTATAGCCAAAGTACTTTTGATTATTCATTCACATAGACAAATGATCATGAAAACATTAAATACATCAAACGGCATTTGGCTCGGACTAAAAACAACTTTGTTGGTTTTTTTTCTAGCATTACAAACATCATCAGCTCAAACGGTTTATAAAATTGATGGCGGTAAAAGCGCAACATTAACAGTACTTGGAACATCTAATGTACACGACTGGACAATGGTTTCAACCGCTGCAGAAAGTCAAGGAGCTTTTAAATTCAATGCAAAAGACGAACTCATCGGACTTTCTACCTTTAATTTAACTGTTGCTGCAAAAAGTCTTAAAAGCGGCAAATCATCAATGGATAGCAGGACGTATAAAAGCTTGAAAGCGGATGAATTTCCCACAATCAGCTATCAATTAAAATCTGTTGAAATTACCACAATTCAAGCCAATAAGTTTAAGATACAAACAAAAGGCACAGTTGCCATTGCTGGCAAAACTGAACCAATAACAATGATGGTTACTGCTGTTGTGAATGCAGACAAATCGATTACTTGCACAGGTAGTACAGCACTTAAACTTACCGATTTTGGCATTGAACCGCCAAGTTTTATGCTAGGCGCAATGAAAGTTGGAAATGACCTTACTGTAAAATTTAACCTCGATTACACTAAAGCAACTGCAACTAAATAAATCTGAATTACTAAACGTTAAAATCATGAAACACAAATTAACAATCCAAAAAACTTCAGCAATTGCTGTTGCTTTTATTAGCCTCTTCTTTTCATATGCAAAAGCACAAGTTTCCAATCTTCGCCCATACGATAAATCTGGAATTAATGTATTTGAAGCTCCAAAAGACAGTAACACCGTATTTGATAAACTAAAAGTCCAATTCGGCGCAGGTTTTACACAATCCTTTCAGGGGTTAAAGCATAAAAATGCAGCTGGTGGTTTATATAAAATAACTCCAGGATTTAATACTGCAAATGCCAATCTTTTTATGGATGTACAACTAGCCGATGGAATTAGGTTAAACTTAACTAGTTATCTTTCTTCTCGTCACCACAATGAAACATGGGTAAAAGGAGGTTACATTCAGTTTGATAAACTTCCATTTAAAGGAGAGTTCTGGAAAGATATCATGTCAATTACAACCATCAAAATTGGACATATGGAAATCAATTATGGCGATCAACATTTTCGCAGATCTGATGGAGGACAAACCCTTTACAATCCATTTATAGAAAATTATATCTTGGATGCTTTCACCACAGAAATAGGTGGAGAGGTTATGGTGAGAAAAGGACCTCTTTCAGGATTACTTGGTATATCTAACGGAATGATTAAAGGAAATATTGACAGTTTAATCGCTACACCACAAGATCCCAATGTCAATAAATCGCCAGCAGTTTATGCAAAAGGAACATTTGACAAACAACTCAACAATCATTTAAGATTGAGACTTTCTGCTTCAATTTACAGTAACACCAGTTCAGGAGGACAAACACTATATGGTGGTGACCGTACAGGATCTAACTATTTTATGGTTTTAGAAAAATTGGGTGCAACTACAACTACAAACGCGTTCTCAGGAAGATTTAATCCTGGCTTTAGCAAAAAAGTGAATGCGGTACAATTAAACGCTTTTGTAAAATGTCATGGTTTAGAGGTTTTTGCAACTTACGAAAATGCACAAGGTAGATCAAAAACAGAAACTGATGTAAGGGGTGCCGAACAAATAGCCGTAGATGGTGTATATAGATTTGGAGCCAGCGAAGATTTCTTTATTGGGGCAAAATATAATGTAGTTACCGCCGAATTGGCGAATGTGCCCGCAGTAACTGGTGCAACACCTGCCCCTGCTATTATTTATACAGACGATGTGAAAGTGAATCGAATTGCTTTTGCAGCAGGTTGGTTCATGACCAAAAACATCTTGTTAAAAGGTGAATATGTGATCCAAAAGTATAAGGATTTTCCTACAACAGATTATCGCAATGCTGGAAAATTCAGAGGGTATGTTATCCAAGCTGTAGTAGGTTTTTAGCTAATAAAATAGGAAGGGGCTTGTGCCCCTTCCTTTTATTTCCACTATGATGATCATCAAAGCATTTTTACTGTTGTTAGCTTTAACGGTGCCAAACTTTAATAAGCCTATTAAAAACGAAAGTAAATGGGTAATTGCCGAAAACAGTACACTTAGAGTGAATGGAAGCACTAATATCAATCGATTTTCATGTGCGATCTTAAATTACCCAAAAACGGATACGGTAACCATCAACACTGAGGTTGGTAAGCAAATCGCTTTGCAAGGCCGGGTAAGTTTAAATCTTAAGAGTTTTGATTGCAATAACATAATCATGACTAAACAGTTGCGCAAAACTTTAAAAGAAGAGCAATATCCATTTTTACATGTTAATTTCTTATCGTTAAAAGGAATACCTATTACAGAACAAACAGATAATGGTGTGAAAGGAATTGTGGAAATTGAACTTGCCGGAATAAAAAGAAGATTTTTAATCTTTTACCAAATCAAAACCACTAGTAACGGAATGACACTCTCTGGATGCCAGGCCATCACTTTTTCAGATTTTAAACTCGTGCCCCCACAAAAAATGGGGAAATTGATTCAGGCGAAAGATCAGTTGAAAGTCGATTTTGAACTTAATCTTCAACAAGCAAAGTAGTTACAAGTAATCTATATCATTTTTTTGTCTGACCTCAGTCTCTCAAGTACATGAATTGATTATGGAAATTTGTTAAAAAAATCATCATGAACACTATACCAGATTTACAATTATCACAAGAACTCCAAGAACTATACCTTGAAAATAAGGAATGGAGATCGGAAATAGATTTCTTAAAAGATGAACATCGCTTTTTCACAAAGCTACTCAATGCAGAAAAGTTGGCTACTATACGTCATGGAAAAGAACAAATCGAAATGATTGGAACAAACTTAGCCCTTCTTCAGCAGAAAATAGATGACCTAGAAAACTTGACCAGCAAACATCAGCACCTGTTGGAGTCTATCTTATCGGATAACGAAAAGCATATTGGACTTGAATTGATAGAACAGAATGCAGCAATTAGCAAGGAAATTAAATTCCTTTTAGCATCAGATCGACAAATTAAAAAGGATCTTTTTAGTTTAGTGGAAGGAGTTAAAATATGAACTCCCCTATTTACATTTCAGAAGACCATGCGCTAGAAGCAGTAAAATCTGGAAATCGAGTTTTTATTCATGGAGGTGCAGCTACACCAGTTTGCTTGGTTAAAGCACTGCAGAAAAAGCACCATCAGCTTAAAAATGTAGAATTGGTAAGTATTACAACCTTGGGAGATGTTAATTTTGACAGTCCAGAGCTAGCAGATTCTTTCTATTTCAACTCCCTTTTTGTTTCTGCCGCGACTAGAAAAATAGCCAATAGCGAAAATGGCGATTATGTTCCTATTTTTCTTAGTCAAATTCCGCAGCTTTTTAGAAAAAACATATTACCTATTGATGTGGCATTGATACAGGTATCACCACCTGATGCTCATGGTTATTGCTCATTGGGAACATCGGTAGATATTGCAAGAGCAGCTGTGGAAAATGCCAAACATGTAATTGCACAAGTAAACCCTTTAATGCCAAGAACTCATGGAGATGGATTTATACACATCTCTAAATTGAATGCTATGGTATGGTATAATGCTATATTACCAGAGGTAGATTATAGTAATCTATCTAATGATGTTGTAAGCAAGATTGGATCAAATGTAGCTTCTTTGGTAGAAGATGGGGCTACACTACAAATGGGAATTGGCGCTATTCCAGATCAGGTGCTTAAGAATTTAGTCAACCATAAAAACCTCGGTGTACATACAGAAATGTTCTCCGATGGAATTATTCCACTAATTGAAAGTGGTGTCATCAACAATAGCAAAAAGAAATTAAATATCGGAAGATCTGTTACGTCTTTTCTTACAGGGACAAGAAAGCTTTACGATTTTGTGAACGATAATCCATCTATCCGAACCATGGCGATCGACTATGTGAATGATACCAGTATTATTAGGCAAAATCCAAAGGTTACAGCGATTAACAGCGCTATTGAAATTGACTTGACCGGACAAGTATGCTCTGATTCAATTGGTACATATCAATTCTCTGGTATCGGTGGGCAAATGGATTTCATTCATGGGGCATCTCTATCTGAGGGTGGTAAACCAATTATTGCTATTCCATCTCAAACCAACAAAGGCATTAGTAGAATTGTACCTTTCTTAAAAGAAGGTGCTGGTGTTGTAACTACTAGAGGCCATGTGCACTGGGTAGTTACAGAATATGGTATTGTAAATCTTTTCGGCAAAAGCTTAAAGCAAAGAGCTAAGGAGTTAATTTCCATTGCACATCCTAATCATAGGGAAATGCTAGAAGCTTCTTTCCTTAAGCGGTTTGGAACAAGCCTTATTTCAGTTATTTAATTTCCACGATTACGCTCCAAATATGAAAGCTGTTAACGTAATGTTAACGGCTTTTTTGTTTAGTCCCAGTTTAGTCCGAGTCTTGTTCTAGAAAATATCCAATTTTCAAAAATTATCTAGATCAAAACTAGCAGCTAAGCTAAGCTGATATAGAACTAAACTAGAACTCCACAAGAACATAAGTCGCGGTAAGGTCGCTATAAGGTCGCCTTAATGTCGCGGTAAGCAAGAAGAAAATAATGAGGGTTTGTAACGAAAATCGTTGTGTATGGAATGGTCTTTTAAATATACGTTTTTTAGGGTAAAGGCTTGTTAGATTAGTAAAATAAAAAGTTATCGCCTTATTAAAGCCTAATAGAATTTATATGGTTTCTGTCGCAACAAATGGTAGCTTTATTTTACTAAATTATATTTGGGTTTTCTCCAATCCCATGGTGCAATTGGATTACTATCATGCCATAGCCCTACTTTATTTTTTCTAGCCTCAATTTCTAACTGCGCATACGTTAAATCTTTAGAATATTTTTTGAAGTGCCAGGCCATGCCTTGTTTAATCATTTCCTGATTAATTACTTGTTTTTTGGCATTCACTACAACAGCAATTAATCTTTTATTCCTATCATATTTCTCCCCATAAACGGTAACATATTGTCCAAAACATAAGTCGGATAATGCTATTTTAGCGTTATTACCATACGGTTGCGAGCCTCTTTTCTCCGGACAATCAATGTGGGCCAATCTTACTTTAATAGGCGTACTTTTATACAGGACCTCCATAGTATCGCCATCTAAAATCCGTATTACTTTAGCTACGAAAGTTTGGTTTCGCAAATCTATTAGGGGAGGTTCCTCCCCCTTAACTTGACCAAAAACTGGATTAATAAATAAAAGAAATAGTATTATTTTTCCCAACCGCATAATGTCTTTTTATCTTTTTGTGCTTTTTCTAAAGTAGTCTTGATGATTTTATAACTGCAGTTGCTTAATCCGCGGCAATTAGATTTGTAATGGTATTTAGTTGTTTTGACACTGCCACAAATATACACTGTGGTTGATGATTTGATTGCTAGAGTAGTTAGAATAAATAGGAGTAAGAGAGGTTTCATGATTAAGGATGATTGATGAGTTATTATTTGCCAAGGATAATTTTCTGTATTACAGGCTCTAAATCTGACGGTAAATCTGCGGATTTTAGATAGAATTTTTTTACATTCATTGCTGTAAACCAATTAATCCAATATTCTTTAATTACGTCCTCTTCAAATGGGTTGCCCCTTGCAGGATTAATACCTAAAACAACAACTTCAAGATTATCTAAATTACTGTTAGCAGGGATAAAGCCATAACCATTTTGTTGTATTACTTGTTTATAACCTGATGTGGTGAGCTTTAAAGATTTCACTAATGCCGAAGTAATATAGGAGCTTTTAGTACCTTGAAGAAATTTCGAATCTTCATGAAACATATAACCATCTGTTAAAACAAACAGGACATTTCTGTGATTTGGTTTGATGCAATAATCATTCACCTTATTTTTGAAGAAGCTCCAAATATCAGACCCTAAATATCTTTTATCTGAAATAGCTAGCTTATAAATCGTATTAGAAGTTAAAATATAGTTAGATGATATTTTTGCAATCGAAGCCTTACTAGTGTTGTCTTTTGTGAAAGAAAGCTTTAAGTGTTTTGCCAAATTATTGATTTCAGAATTCAGTGGTTCTGGTTCAAAGTAGATTTGAATTTGGTCATCATCTTGTCTAATGGGCTTAGAGCTTAAGTGTTTTTCAAATGTCTTACTAATCGACTGTATATATCCTAGATCACGCTTATAATATTCCATTGATAGATTAGAATTTTTCGTTGGATCTATACGATCAGAAAGATCTAGTAAAATACTGATATTTAAATTTTCAGGTTTGTTATTAGTATGTGAATTAACAGCTGATGTTTCTTTCACTTGGTCTTTATCATTATTATTACAACCAAAAAAAAAGACCATTGAAATAGAAAAAAGAATAATTTTAGTTTTCATAGGTCAAGAGATTTTAGAGTAAACAACATTTTGAAAATCAGGATTAATTAAGTTTAAACTTTGAAGATGATTATTCGCGACAGTTTCACACTCTTCCAATATTTCATTCTGCTTAGCCAAAGGCAACGCAATTTCAGACCTAACAGACTGAAACCACCCTTCTTTATATTGATGATGATATAAAAGATATTGTTTAAGGTTTAGAACAAATCCATCAATCACTCCTTGTAATTCTGTAATTCTTCCACTAATTTCAACTATCTTTTTCTTCTGGTTATTAATTTCTTCCGTGATTTCATTTTTAGATAATTCTAGCAATTTTATTTCTTCCATTTTGGAAGAAATATAGCCCTTGATCTTATCAAGATTTTCATGCTCTTTCATAGTAATATCAAATACTAAACCCCAAATGATGTACACAACAAATCCAGCGAAAATAATCATCCAGAATTCAGATTCACCTAAAGCTATTTTAAGATTATAAGGTAATGATTCCGGGGTCTTATTAAATTCATATATCTTCTTTTCAATCTGGTAGGCTAAGAGACCATCAAATAAAAAAGTCACAATGAATAAAGCGATCATTCTAAAAATGTTCTTAATCCCTTTGCTTTTTTGCACCATATGGATTATATAACCTAAACCTAAAAAAACGGATGGGATGGTAAAAATCAAGATTGCCTCTAACCAACCTGCATTTAAAGCATTATTAAATGCCTGAGCATCAAATATAGCAGCAGTAAGGCTATCGTTAGAAAAATCTTTAAAGAAGGCGGAGTAAGTCGCAGAGATGTAAAAAACAAACAAGTACAATGTAATTGGAACTAAAAGCAACAATCCGATATAAAATTGTGCTTTAGGGCGTTTAGTAGAGGGAACGCCATATTTTTCTGGATTGTGATTTACATCCTCAATCTCATTTTTCGCAAGATTAATCTTTTCAGAAACAGTCTGTTTTTTTTCCTCGAATATAGAAATAGCTGCCTCAGTGTTTTTTAATTCACTATATTTTTTGTTTTTCTCATCAATGTAAGGTTGTTTTAATTTAACCTGTTGAAATTCTTGTTCTCTACATTGCTGCTCAAAACTCATATATACATTCTGTAAACAAGCCCTAAAATTCAAGGGAGCACCCATCGCTTTAAGAGCTGCACCATAACCACTTTGATAATATGTAACTCTTATATTATTTTCCTCATGCTCATCATTTGTAGAATTTTGTTCTTTGGCTGCGGCATCTGTTTTGGTTGTAAATAATTTTCTGATTTCCATTCTGTTTATTTTAGGGCGTTCAATATTTCTTGAAATTCTTTTTCTTGTTTAGCGCAATCAATTAGATAATTGCATATACTGTCAATATTCTCAGGTAAGAATTCAAAAGTTTGACAATATTTTTTAAGTAAATTAAGTTCATCTTCTGTAACCTTTTGATCTGCCCATATCATTATTGCAAGATCATACAGATATTCTATTTTTTTCTCAATGGATGTAGGAATCTCTAATTGATGAACGGGATTCGTTAGAAGATTATTTAAATGCTCAGTTCCTATTCCCCGTAGCTCGGCAAATTTGTAAAGCTGTTTCATTTCAAGAACATCAAAATCATTATCAGCACATGCAATTTGATATAGTCTTAAAAAATGACTTTGTAGTTCCGTATTAATCATGGTTTCCATATAATTAGTTTTCTTTTTTAGGTAAAATAATATAATCTCTAGTATACGCTTTCCTTCTAGGCACAACCTCTATTTCTTTTTCTATTCGCTTTTCCTTTTTCAAAAAAGCAATAAATAAAAACAGTATACCTACAATAACATCAAGAGGCATCCATACACTCTTTCTGTGTAAATAAATGGGGAATATCGGATTGAAAAGAAGAAGAATAACTGCAAATAATATTAGCAAAGCATAGTTCTCATGCCTCACCATACTGTAGACCAATACAATAGATCCACAAGAAACTACTATTCGGAGGAAAGTATAATAGCTTATAGGCAATCTCAAAACGGCAACAAAACAACAGATTGAGCAAAAAATAAAGAGCGCTTTCATATGTGGTGTTTTGCTATAGCTGTTTTAGGGACTTAATAATATTCTGATAGTTTTTAAAAGCTTCTCCGAATTGTGCTGTAAACTCATAATTACTAAACTCATATTCTTCGTGAAGCCCTGTGACTGTTTGTAAGCTTATCTCTCCATATTTCACAATTGGGATCTGATAATTTCCTTTAAAGCGCTTATCTGGTGTGCCATTTTTGTTAACCTTATACCAGGTTTTATCGATAACTTTCGAATCTCTTGGTACAGTTCCATCTTCAGTAAATCTTACATAGCTTTGATGAAAGTCTAGCTCATCAATTCCAATTAGCGCAAAACTTGTTTTAGAAGAGTACATCACAATAAAGCTTGGGTAGAAATACAAGTCAGCCCCATTCGCATTTTGGAAGCAAAGCGTTTCGAAATTCGAACGAATGTCTGGGAGGGATTTAAAAGCAAATCTTACCTCTCGTTTACTCACGACTTTACTGGCAGAGGACCGGGTAACAATCCTATCTTGAAAGTGGGCGCTTGTTACATCCCAAATCTTATGTGAAGTTATTAGTTGTTTAAATGTATATACAACTTGGTTATACTTTTCGCTTATTTCTGGCTCAAAATTGGTATCTAACTCTACATAACAATTTTCTATTTGTGCTTGTATTTGTGAAATCGCTTCCTGCTGAGCTTTGATGTCAGTTTTTATGTTTTCAGCAATACTCCTCTTAATCAACCCATACAACAACACATAACTTGCTATCAATTTGAATTTAAAATTACCAATAGTTGTTCTAATTCTTAGCAGGTCATTATTCAGTTCATTACGTTGTTCATGTGCCATTAGTATGGCTTCTTTTACACCATGCATGTTCTGACTTGTAATTTCTTGAATATCCGCACTAAAGATATTACCTGCCGTCGTTTCTATTGAAGGCAAGGCATTCGGTAAATTATATCGGTATGGCTCTTTATGTAAATCTGATTTTGAGAGTCTTTTCCTGTTGTAAATTCCTAACATTGGAACACTTGTATTTAAAAAAGTTCCGGATTTACCAAAGGTTATACTTGCACCCTTTACTCCTATAGAGGTGCTTATTCCACTTTTACTTAAGTTTAAATTAACTCCGGGGATAATTTTTATCCGCTTACGAAAACTCCAGGCCATTACTTTGATTATATGAGGTTAGGGATTAACTATATCAAATGTAATATGAGGAAAAAACCTTTTCTTACGGGAAACCGTAAGTGATAAATATTTCTTAAATGTTAATAAGCTCGAAGTAAATAGGTCTAACAAAAATTGCCTGCTCCGTTAGGAAGCTAGGCAATACGTTTGATAAATGTAAATGTTTAAGTAGTATGGCAAGGACGGCAACATGTCCAACATCCATTAGCTTTAGAATACGTTTTTTTCGCTTCCTTTACAGCATCTGCACAAGAAGAAAACTCTCCTAAAAGCATTGCATTTTCACTACTTGGAAACCATGTACAACTTTTAACATGGACTTCGTGATCGCCATTACTTTGGGCTTTTTTGTTTACATAATATTTTTCCATAATTATTTATTTTATTGAATAAAAATATATAGAGGAGAAGAAACTACATTACGGAAAACAGTAAAGACAGAAAGTATTAATTAAACATAAAATTGGAGATGTTATTTTTCCAAGCGTCTTCTTAAACCTATAAAAGGAAATATATAATTAATGAAGCAACGTATTTAAAACTGAATTTTAGTTTTTAACGTATACTTAATTTTAAAGACGAAATTTACACTCTTATGGGGTGTTTGTTGATATAATTCCCATTGTCTTGGCTGATAAGTAAATGGCGTAACACCAGCATAAAGACCCAATGCTTTTTCGTATCCCCCATTATAAAAGAAACCAAACACAGGCTCTCCATAAAATTTTGTTGTTAATTCTGGTACTGTAAGGCTCCGAGGTTCGTAATACATATACCTTGTTCCTTTTACAAAATCATACTGTAAATATGCCCCTCCGAAATCAAACAGTTGAACTTGCGCATGAAATCTAAAGCCGTTATAATTTATATTATGCATCACTTTATTGTTCAGCAATCTTTTGTACAAATAACCAACTGAGATTGTACTATTCTCATAAGTGCTAAAACCAATGCTTGCGGCAATTTCCCCAGTTAACCCTGCGGATGTTCCAGTCTCTAAGCTGCCTAGCAATGTATTGCTCTGAGCTTTAAGGATTGATGGTAAAAAGAAAAACAATAGAAATATTTTTTTCATCAAATAAGTGTTAAGAGTGAGTTGCAAGTAATACGACTATGAAAGCGACTATTATCACGATTACCAAAGCAATAAGAATGTCCTTTTTGGATGCCAACATATGGTATTCGTTAAAAAAAATAAGTTGGCTTAGTGCTAAAAAGATTTAGTTCACGAGAACTGAGTGGCAACTCGAACGATACCTGATGATATATTTTGCTAACCACAATGTGGACTGTTTTGTGAACTAGCATTACTGAAAGTTTTCTTATTTGGTATTCCATTAGTAAAGGGATGATAATGTGAGTTATCAAAAGTACTTGTACAACAAAACATATCCTTATGGGAATCCGTATTACATTAAAAAATGGAAAATTTATTGCTTAGCGATTAAATAATACCCATGTCTTTACAATAGGCCACCAACTGCTCATTTTTAGAGAACTCTAATCCTTCTTTCATTAGATTAAGACGCTTTTCTACGCTGCTTAACCCAGATGGCTTTATGTTATGTTGTAGTAAATACGCAGGAATCTCTTTTTGCAGTTTGCCTTTAGAAAGTAGCGTAATAATAGTGATATCAAAGTTGGTAAACTCGTATGTGTTTTTTTGCTTTACGCTTTGTTTTAGGTGTGCTGAAAGATAATTCTTGTTCTTTGAAATGGCTTCTAAAGCTAACTTTAATTCTTTAGCATCATGGCGTGCTTTACGTACATACCCATTAATTCCGAGCTCTTTAACAAGCGTTTCTATAATTGCAGCTTTGCTTTCGCCCGAAAAAACTAAAACTTTCAGATTGGGTTGAGCCAGTTTAGCGGCTCTTATCAATTCAATCCCATCAACAATTTTTTGAGGGCGATGATCTTCCTCAAAGTAAATGTCTGTAATCAGTAAATCGTAAGGTTGGTTAGCTTGAAGTCCTTTCTTTATTCTCATTAAAGCATCGTCACAATAAAACACATAGTCTTTACATACATTGCCCAAATCAGACAGTGTTTGTTGTACCGATATATTTGCACTTTCTTGGTCTTCAGCAATTAGTACTCTTTCAAACATCTTTTTAATTTAAGTGAGTGGAAAAGTAATTTTGATTTTTAGTCCTTTTCCATTGTTTGATTCAAAAGTAATTACACCATTAATGCTATTTATACGGTTTCCCGTATTGGTAAGGCCATTGTTAAAGTGTAAATCTGCTGGCATACCAACTCCATTATCGCTATAAGAAATATTCATTTGATTTCCCTCTTGCTCAAACCTAATTAGCACATCATTTGCGCTACTATGTTTTTTCATATTCACCATTAACTCTTGCAAAATATGCTCTAATTCGTACTTTATAGGTGCACTTACTTTATTCCATAGGCTACCTTCATTACCTACGATTAAAATTTTGGTGTTTGGTGTGGCAAAAGAGATTAATAAGCGTGAAAGTTTTTCATGAAAATTCTGTTCAGTAAACTTTTCTTCGTAAGAAATATCTCGAGATTTTTCGTACAGTTCTTCTATTTCATCAACAATGGGATTATCTTTAAAAGGCTGTTCATTATCCAGCTTAGTCATTATTCTATAGAGCCCATTTGCTACTACATCATGAACCTTTTTCGAGGTCTTAAGTTGGTTTTCACGAATGGTATTTTGGGTTTCTAACTCAATTCGTTGTTTTCTTCTGTTATAAAGAATAATACTTGTTATTATAGTAAAAAAAGCAAAAATCAATCCTAGGATTAAGATGGTTTTCTGTTTTATGAGTTGATATTTTTTTTCTGTATTATCTTTCTGAAGTATAAGGTTATCCGATTTCTGCTTTTCAGTTTCGTAACGAATAAGAGCAAATTGATTTTTAGATTTATTTCGATCTATTTGGATGCTATCTTCTAGAGTGCGATATCTCTCAAAATATTGTTTAGTTTTTACACCTGAACTAAGCCTTACTAGTTTTTCCAGTGCCTCTAACCTGTCGTCTGGACGGTTAAGTTTTTCAGCAACATTATACATGTTGTTCGCATAATTTAATGCAGTATTAGGGTTTGTTTTTGTATAGTAATCTGCTAATTGAGCAAAACTATGGTTTAAACCAAGTGTGTCTTTTTGTTGTTTTCTTATTGCTAATGATTTTAATAATCCTGGTAATGCATTATAATTTGAATCTCGAAGCCAATTTGCAAAAGAGAGATTGGCTAACGCTCTAGAATACTCTATAGAATCATTGACGGTGCCTTTTAATACTAAATGGTAATTTTTAATTGCTTCATTATAATTATGAACCTCCTCGTGTACTTTTGCAATATTATTTAAACAGATAAATTTATATAATGGGACATTTATAAATTTCAATGCATAATTATAAAATCTAAGTGCGTCATTGTACTCCTTAAGTTGATAAAAAGCAAGCCCAAGTGTGTTATAATTGGAAGAAATTAACGCTGCTTGATCTTTTTTTGTTTCATCAAGGTATGAAATCGCACTTAACGAGATTTCTTGTGCGGCAAAATAATCCCCTTCATTTTTTGCAATATACCCCATGTTAACTAAGCATTTACCAACACCAAGGCTATCCTTTTGTAATAAGTATTGGTCTTTAGCTCTATTAAAATAAACATAAGAGCTATCAATCCTCCCTAAATCTCTGTATTTTATTGCTTTTTGATAATATAGATTTTGTGGGTCCTGCTTATTGTTAGATTTATTCGAACAAGCATTTAAAATTAGAAAGGAAAACAATAAAAATGAGAGGTGTTTCAAAATTCTTAGTTTTCTCTAAGTTAATTAATAATATCTCTTAGAGAACAAATTATCTTTTAGTTAATAAAAAGGGGGCAATAATTGCCCCTTTTTTATTGTTGTTATTATGGTTTTGGAGGAGGAATGTTTCCAGTGCCACCACCAGTGCCAGGACCATCCTCGCCAGTTCCATCCCCTGGATCACCAGTATCTCCGGGATCACCTGTGTCTCCGGGATCACCTTCAGCATTAACAACTACGGTTCCGCCACCATGGCAATTTGAGGTATTACTTACATTTGAAGGGTTTACTAAGCCTAAAAGTAAGGCAATAAATAAAGGAATAAACATTTTTACAAAAATTTAAGAATGATAAACTATGTAGCTCCCCACGACCATTCGCGGGGTTTACTACGGTTGTAAATCAGAAGGCCTTCTGAAATTTTTGGGAAGTGTTTTGAGTGTCAATCGCGGGCGCAGATAACTGCTTCCCAAACCGGTTACTTACTACCGCAACATTCACTCTTGTTGAAATCTGTTTCGTACATTTACTATGATTTGAGCAAACGTCTGTTCTGATTTCTAAAGCAAAACTATATGCTTAAATCGCTAATTTCTATGGAATTCGATTTGTTCCAAGGGAATTCCGACGGTTCCTAGATCATTCCGGGAATCCGTAATAATTCCGTAGATTACGTTTTATTTTTGTGTGTAATTTGAAGCATATCAATGGTATATAAGCAAGAGGTATTATTGGCCTATAGAAAGAAAGCAAAGGAGGGCGTGTTGTCAGATGAACTTACTAATCCAACGCGAGCTAAATTGAAAGAGGAATGTCTTCGTATTTACAGATCCGGACCTTTGGCAGATAGGGATAGGGAAATCTTAAAAGTATTCCTAGGGATTCGTCGAGAGGTTGAAGATTATAGCCAAAGTATTATTGATTATGATGACGGCAGATTCAGGCCATTAGATAACTTTTTAAAAGGAGAAACAGATGATCCTCATGTAAGAACTGTAGACCTTTTAGCTTGGTTAATTGATTTTCCAGAAAGGCCATCCTCAGCTTGGAGACCTAAAACCGAAGCAAATCCTCCAAGCTCGATCCTTTTGAACTTCATAAAAAAACAATTTGAAAAACTACGTTCAGGTAAGAAAGTTCAAGTTGCTTTTGCTGTTTTTGCAATTATTACCCTCACTAGTGGAATAATATTTATTTATCCCATTACTTTTGGAAAACAATGCATGTACTGGACTGGGAATAACTATGAAGCTACTGGCTGTGATATAATTATTGGAGACACGCCTATCATTGCACTAAATAAAGATAAGCTAGCACATCTACAGAGAATAACCAAGCCGGATACGCTTACTTTAAAAGATGTAGGAAAAGCATGGTATATCAAAATAACATTAGATAGTGCGGAGTTTTATACCGATAGCGGAGTATACCCATTAGATGCCAGAAAGAGATTGAGACCAGTTAGTAATTTCATTATTGAGAAGTATGTACTTTCTAAGAAACTGGCTAAAACGAAACAAAATTGAAACATAATGAAAAAGCCTATCGATAATTATCGATAGGCTTTGTTTTAAATCCAATTAGAATAATTACCTCACCACACTTCCATTTTCAAATTTCCCAGTTGGTGCTACAAAAGTAAGTTTACCTTCAGAGTCTTCAGCCATTAAAATCATACCTTGAGATACAATTCCTTTAATTTCTCTAGGTGCTAAGTTCACTAAAAGACTTACCTGTTGCCCAATAATATCTTCGGGCTTATAATATTCTGCAATGCCAGAAACTACTGTACGTTCATCTAAGCCTGTGTTTACAGTTAGTTTTAATAATTTCTTAGTTTTCTCTACTTTTTCAGCAGCGGTAATCGTTGCTATGCGAATATCCATTGCGCCAAACTGATCAAATTGAATATTTTCCTTTGCAGGAACTAAAGTTGCATTTGCTTGTGCATTTGCAGATTTACTATTATTTAACTTATCTATCTGCGCCTGCACTTCTTCGTCTTCAATTTTACTAAATAACAACTCCGGCTCATTCAATTGATGTCCACGTGTTAACAAGTTCATTTTACCCGCATCCTCCCACTGATAACCACCATAGTTTAGCATTTTCATCAATTTATCTGCAGTAAATGGTAAGAAAGGTTCAATTAAGATTTCAATATTTGCCGTAATTTGCAAGCTGATATTTAATATCGTTCTTACCCTATCCTCATCGGTTTTGATTACTTTCCAAGGTTCTGTATCCGCCAAATATTTATTACCTAAACGAGCTACATTCATTACTTCACCTAAAGCTTCTCTAAATCGGTAGTTTTCTATAGATGCGCTAATTTTTGCAGGATATGTAGCTAACTCATCAATTACTGCCTGATCTTGCTCCGTCACTTCCATTAACATTGGCACCTTACCGTTAAAATACTTATGTGTAAGTACCGTAACGCGGTTAATGAAGTTGCCTAAAATAGCTACTAACTCATTATTATTACGAGCTTGGAAATCTTTCCATGTAAAATCGTTATCCTTAGTTTCTGGAGCTGTAGCCGTTAATACATAACGTAAAATATCCTGTTTATCTGGAAATTCTACTAAATATTCATTCAGCCAAACCGCCCAATTTTTTGAGGTAGATATTTTCTGACCTTCTAAGTTCAAGAATTCATTTGCTGGAACATTGTCGGCTAAAATATAATCGCCATGCGCCATTAGCATTGCTGGAAAAATAATACAGTGGAAAACGATATTATCTTTTCCGATAAAATGAACCAACTTGGTTTCTTCATCTTTCCAATAAGATGCCCAATCACATTTATCAGTTTCTATCTGGCGGATATAATATTCCTCAGCTTTAGGATTCCAAACATCAAGCTTTGCGTAGTTACATAATTCTTTTGTTGCAGAAATGTAGCCAATTGGGGCATCAAACCATACATACAAAACTTTACCATCAGCACCTTTTACCGGAACTTGTATTCCCCAATCTAAATCTCTTGTCATTGCCCTTGGTTGCAAACCTGCATTTAACCAACTCTGACATTGGCCATATACATTTGGTCTCCATTCTTTATGACTTTCGATATAGGTTCTTAACTTATCTTCGTATTTATCTAATGGTAAAAACCAATTCTTAGTTTCTTTACGCACAGGTGGCTCACCAGATAAAGTAGATTTTGGATTGATTAAGTCTGTCGCATTTAATGTACTACCACAGTTTTCGCATTGATCACCGTAAGCATTTTCATTTCCACATTTAGGACAGGTTCCTGTAATGTATCTATCAGCTAAAAAAGTTTGTGCTTTCTCATCATAATATTGCTCGGTAATTTCTTCTGTAAAAACACCATCATTGTATAGCTTTTTAAAGAAATCTGCTGCAGTTTGATGATGAGTTAACGATGAAGTACGGTGGTAAATATCAAAAGAAACGCCAAATTCTTTAAAAGAATCGCCAATAATTTTATGGTACTTATCTACGATCTCTTGCGGCGTAACACCTTCTTTTTTAGCTTTTAATGTTATTGGAACACCATTTTCATCAGAGCCACAAATAAACTTTACATCTCTTTTGTTGGAACGTAAATAACGCACATAGGTATCAGCCGGCAAATAAACACCTGCTAAGTGACCAATATGCACCGGACCATTGGTGTAAGGCAAAGCTGCCGTTACAGTATATCTTTTAATTTTACTATTATCCAAAACTATTTATTTATTTTGGCAAAGATAAGTGTTTTACCTATGATTAAACAGCCACCATATTTAAAAAAAGGAGACAAAATTGCAATTGTTTGTCCTGCTAAGAAATTGCCTAGTAGTATTGCTAACGGAATTGCCATTTTAAAACAATGGGGATTAGAGGTAGTGATTGGAAAAACAGTAACTGGTTCTTACCATCAGTTTTCTGGAACAGATGAAGAAAGAGCCGCCGATTTACAACAGTTTTTAGATGATAAAAGCATTAAAGCAATTATTGCTGGACGCGGTGGTTATGGTACCATTCGAATAATTGATAAACTTGACTTTACTGCCTTTAACGAGCATCCGAAATGGCTAATTGGCTTTAGTGATATTACCATTTTGCTTTCTCACTCATTAGCGGAATTAAATACCCAGAGCATTCATGCACAAATGCCTTATACGTTTGATGAAAGTACTCCTGAAGCCTTAGAAAGCTTGAGAAAATCTCTTTTTGGCGAACCAGTATCTTATACTTATTCGAGTGAATTTCCAAATAGAGTAGGCAATACCGAAGGAATATTAATTGGTGGAAATTTAAGCTTGTTAATTGCTGTAGAAGGTTCGGTTTCTGAAATAGATTATGATGATAAGGTTTTATTTTTAGAAGATGTTGGCGAGCATGAATATTCGATAGATAGAATGATGCGTTTGCTGAAAAGGAAAGGCAAACTTGCAAAGTTAAAAGCTTTAATAGTCGGTGCTTTTAATGAAATCGAGGAAGAGAAAATCCCATTCGGACAAACACCAGAAGAAGTGATTTGGGAATTAGTTAAGGAATATGATTATCCTGTGTGTTTTAATTTCCCTTCTGGGCATATTGACGATAATCGGGCAATGGTGATTGGTAAAAATGTATCTTTAGTAGTAGATGAAAATAACGTTAAATTAAACTTTTTATAAAATGGCAATTTTAGATAACCTAGGTAAATACCGCAATACTGGATTATTATTAATTAGACTTGGCTTAGGCGTGATGTTCATGATTCATGGTTTTCCAAAAATCATGGGCGGTGTAGAAACATGGAAAGGACTCGGCGGCAGCATGAAATTAATTGGTATTGATTTTTTACCAGTTTTATGGGGATTTATGGCCGCAGCGACCGAAACTTTTGGTGGCTTTTTATTAATACTCGGGTTATTCTTTCGCCCTGTAAATATGCTATTGGTTTTTACAATGCTTATTGCAGCTTTAGTTCATTTTAGTAAAGGTGATGGTATTAATAGCGCCTCTCACGCCATAGAATTAGGTATCGTATTTTTCGGTTTACTATTTGTTGGACCAGGAAAATATAGCATTGACAAGAAGTAAGTTCTAAAACAAATCGTCATTACTGTGAAAACGGGAATCCTAATGCTTAATGCTAACTATCATGAAGATCCCTAATTGAATTTGGAATGTAAATAAAATTGGACTTTAGATTAATTCACCAAGAAAACTGCATTGGTAAATAATTGCTTGCCATTTTCCCAGAAAGAGCGGAACAAAACATCTGTAGCTAAATAGACTATATTTCCTTTGCCAGATTGTTGTACGCCATATAATAATCCTGTAGTTAATTTTTTCTTTACTTTCTCTCCTGCAATACCAGCCATGTAACTATTTGTTTTTAGCGTACCAACATTCCATCCATTTTCTAATGGTTCGTAAATTCTTTCGTCTGTTTTTAAGGTGTAATAGTACGTGCCTAAGCCTGCGGCAAGTGGATGACTTTGATCTAAACTCACTTTATATATTGCGCCAGGAATAGCGTTCTGCAAATCGTCCTTATCTTTTTCAGCGTATTTACGTTCGTTGCTTTCCTTATCATCCTTTTTAGGATATTCTTTACGTTTGATATCGAACGGTTTTTTGCCAACCATTGATAAAATTGCATCTTCCATTAAAACAAGATTACCACCAGCATTAATCCATCCGCTTAATTGTTCTGCAAGTTTGTCTGAATAATTCCCGTCTGATAAAATCAATACATTAATTTTGTTAATGTCTAAATACGCTGCGCTTTGTACACTTATTAAACTTACGGGATAATTCAATTCTTGTTCAAAGAAATGCCAAACTTCTCCTACGCTTTGCGAAGAAACCTCTTGTCCAGTAACTACTGCTATTTTTGGTGCGGTTAAAAGTCTATATACTGAGGAGCCAAAGTCTTTTCCCTTTTCTACGTAACCACTCGAAATAGGATAAAAAGAAACGTTACTGCGCTTAGCTATTCCCATCAGTACAGCGTTAAAATCTTTTATATTTCGTTCGTTTTCCGTACGATAAATTAATAAAGAACCCGCAGGATAAGCTTTTCCACCAATGGTAAATCCTTCCTCTGCCAAACGAACTTTTATTTTTTGTTTTTGTAATTCAATTAAAATTTGTGCATCTGCTACTGCATTCCATGGCATTACCCAAGCATACGGTTTATTAATTGCAGGGACATTTTCTTTTTTATCTTCAATAAAATTGAAACTTCCTGTTAAGGACTCTTTAACTGCATAAGCTTTTAAACCATAGGCATAAGGTAAGGCCCAAGCTGTAATATCGTAAGTGTTAGAATCGCTTACCATAGTTTGCGGTTCAAAAAGTACATTTGCCATTACCGAACGTGGCTGCTGTAAATTAACAATCAAATCATTTCGTTCTACTTTAAAAGGCTCTACTTTTTGTGTTTCGTAATTGTAGCCATTTAGGGAACGATCTGCACCAAAGCCAAATGCAATATGATTTCGGCTCAGTAACTCGGCCATTTTACGCAATCTGGAAATATTTTGCGCTTTAACTACATAGGTTTTATAAATTCCAGGGGGATTTATTGCGCTTTGCTCGAAGTACTTTTTAAACTCACTTACCAATTTTACTGCATGTGTAGAAACAGTTTCTAATGTTGCCATTGAAGTTGTAAAGTGATGGTCAATTCTATCTTTCAATGTTAGCGTGTCTCCATCTGCAGTAATTACAGCTAGTCCGGCTCTAATTCCTCCCTGTTCGTAAGTCATGCCAATGGCGCCATTATACAAAGGATAGGTATCGCCATAAGATGGATATAATAAATCAAAACGTTCTTTGGTAAAATATTGCCAGCCGTTTTCGTCAAAATATTTCGCGTTATTTTTCCCTACCGTGATTTGAAATTCTCTTTGCCAAGGTGTAATATCTTGATGTACAGGTTCTGCCGCAGGTGCAAAATAATATGGTTCGTTGTAGCTCTGCTCATGAAAATCAACATGTACTTGAGGCATCCATTTATGATAAGCAATTAATCTTTGTTGCGTTTCTATTTGTGTTTGCCAAGCCCAATCGCGATTTAAATCATAATAATAGTGGTTTGGTCTTCCACCTGGCCAAGGTTCGCTATGTTCACGAGCCGAAGGGTCTGGATTTGGAACAACTCCACTTACCATATTAAAATTACTCACATATCTTTCTCTCCCATCTGGATTTAAACAAGGATCTATAATTACTACTGTGTTTTTTAACCAAGCTGCAGTATTGCTTTCTTTTGCCGAAGCCAATGTGTACAAAACTTTCATGGCTGTTTCTGTAGAATTTGCTTCGTTGCCATGTACATTATAGCTTAACCATAAAATTGCTGGTTGTTTAGTTACTTTTGCAGTGCTTTTATCAGCATTTGCTAAACTTAAATTAGTTGTTCTAATCTGTTCTAATTTATCCATGTTGTCCTTGTCAGAAACAATGGCAAGAATTAATTCTCGTCCTTCGTATGTTTTTCCGTAGGTCTGTAACTGGATATTTTTATTTGTTGAAGCTACCTTTTTGAAGTAATCAACTACTTTTTGATGGGGAGTAAAACGACTGCCTAAGGGATAACCAAGAAATTCGTCAGGTGATGGTGTTTGAGCGAAAACCGCAGTAGCGCTAAAACTTAAAAACAATAGGCAAAGCAGATAATTCTTCATACAATAGGAATATTTATCAATAATACTAAAAAGGATTTTGTATTCATCTTTGCATTTGTAATTTTACGATGAATATTTATCCGCTTTGCGAAATGGCAAAACTCGAACAGCTTTATCAACATTATCTAAAACACCGTACTATTTGTACGGATACAAGAACTATTACCGAAGGTTGCTTATTTTTTGCACTGAAGGGCGATAATTTTGACGCGAATACTTTTGCCGAAAAAGCTTTAGAACAGGGTGCAGCTTTCGCGATTATAGATAATGAGAAATATGCTATAAACGACAAGTGTATTTTGGTTGATGATGTATTAACTACATTGCAAGATTTAGCAAAACACCACAGAAAACAATTAACTATTCCAGTTATTGGCTTAACAGGAAGCAATGGTAAGACCACTACAAAGGAGTTAATTAGAGCTGTATTAGCTGAAAAATTTCAAACTTTCGCTACTAAAGGGAATTTAAATAATCACATTGGCGTTCCTTTGTCAATTTTAGCATTACAGGATAATGTTGAAATTGCTGTGATAGAAATGGGAGCAAATCATCAAAAAGAGATAGAATTTTTGTGTGAAATTGCACAACCTACTCATGGGTTAATTACCAATGTAGGCATGGCTCATTTAGATGGTTTTGGCGGGTTTGAAGGTGTAAAAAAAGGTAAAGCTGAATTATATGCTTACTTAAAAGCACATCATGGTTATGCATTTATTAATCGTAACAATCCTTATTTATTAGAGATGAGTGAAGTTGCGGGACTAAATAAAGTGGTTTATTATGGTAGTGAAAAAGAAAACTCCGTAAGCGGCAAACTACAACACAGCGACCCTTTAATTGAATTTGAATGGGCTACTCATCATTCCACCTATCAAGCAAAAGCAAATTTAACTGGCACTTATAATTTTGAGAATATTTTAGCTGCTATTTGCATTGGAAATTTCTTTGAATTAAGCGCTGAACAAATTAACACGGGTTTAGCGAATTATTTTCCGAATAACAACCGCTCGCAAATATCAAAGACAGATAAAAACACCGTAATATGCGATTTCTATAATGCTAATCCAAGCAGTATGAGTGCGGCGTTAAACAATTTGAAATCACTTAGTTCTCCTCATAAAACTGCTATTCTTGGAGACATGTTTGAATTAGGTACAGAATCTGCAGCACAACATGAGCTAATTGTGAAATTAGCTGTCGAAAGTCATATTGAAACATTAATTTTTATTGGTAAAGATTTCTACACCTATAAAGAAAGATATACTGGTCATTTCTTTAGCACTCCTTCAGAAGCAGCAATTTATCTTCAAGAAAATTCTGTTGTAAATAATTTGGTATTGTTAAAAGGTAGTCGTGGTATGGCGCTTGAGCAATTATTGCACTTGCTTTAAGTCTATTGGTTGAAATGGTTCATTAGTTCATTTGGTCAAATTACTTAGACTTATAACCAAACGAACAATGATCAGATGAACACAAATGCACTAAATTACTTTATTCTGTCTAAAGCTGTTTTTAAGTCGTCTTTAACTTTTTCGGGTGTACTATTACTTGCGATCATTGCATTTGCAATACCCTTAAATTTCTCAAAATCCTTAACTTTAATATAGATAATTGCTTTCACAAAATCTTTCATGTAAGCATTATCCGCATCTTTCTCTGTCAATTTGATATCCTCAAACTTTTTCAATATCGGATCTAGTTTTCCTTCATTTAATAAAAATGGCCCCATATTCATCATCGCATTACACAGCTGATCGAAGGTTACTTTTGTAGGAGCGTTAGCTACAATGAGATCGATTTCTGAAAGTGCTTCATCTGTTTCTTTGTTATCTAATGCATATTGTGCTTTAAAATAGTGGTATACAAAAAATGCATTTTCAGGAACATATTTTTCCAACAAGGTTTTAACAATATCAAAATCTAAAGTTTCTTCGTCTAATTGTTCTTTATCTGAAAGTGAATAGCCCAATGTTAAACTAATCAATCGTTCATTAAAATCGTTCTCCGTGTAATTTCCGCTTTGTAAAATTTTTGCTTTGTTATTGGCTATGTAAGCTAAAGATTTTTGATCAGGTAGCGAATTAGCATAGTTCATAATCAAATCGATTAATTCTGCATTTCCTAAAATATCAGATTGTTTAGCTAGATAATCTTGACTAATTTGGTCGAAATCTTCGTCTTCAAATTTCACTGCATCACTTGCAAATTTTACAAATTCAGCATTGCTCATTCCCATTGCCGATTTTTTTAAAATAAGGAATTGAGCGTTTTGACCTAAATCTGTAAACTCCGGCCCTTTGCGAAATCCTGTACCTTTATGAAGTACGGTACCATCCGGATTGATGAATAATAAACTAGGATAGGATTCAACTGAAAATCGCTGTGCTAAGGTTAAACCTTCGCCTTTTTCCATATCGTACTTTACATTAATAAAGTTTGTGTTGTAATAATCAGCAACTGCTGAATCTTTATACGTTTCGCTATCCATCATTTTACAAGGACCGCACCATGTAGCATAAGCATCTAAGAAAATCACTTTATTTTCCTTTTTCGCTTTTTCTAAAACAGTACTCCATACTGGATTATCTAAGAAATTGATTTCTGCAGCTGTGGCAGATGTAGTTATCATGAATAGGCAAATTGCCCATATAAAGTTCTTCATTTGATAAGTTTTTAGCAGGTTTTTCTCTTATTGCTTTTGTTAAATGCTTGTTACGTATTAGTTTATTGTTTTACAAGCGTAATTCCAACATCACTAATTCCAATTAATGGATTATCACGCATGTTTTGTTCTATTTCTATTTCGTACTTTCCAGATTTCGCAAAGTGGTAATTAGTTAACAGCGGGAAATTATACGTGTACAAATCTCCTGAACCCTTGCCTAACCATTCCCCATCATTTTTAGCTAACTTAAATTGATATCGAGTACTTTTGTTTAAACCATTACCTTTCAAATGCAGCACCACATACAAGTTCGCATAGCGATAATCTGTAGTGTGACGAAGTTTAAAATAAAGCTGATACGTTTGGATGGTGTCTTTAATTTCTACAGTCGTTTTTATACTCTTAGCGTATGTCCAACTGTTATCCTCAACATTCACATTGGTATCAACCAGATTGGTATTATTACATCCAAAAATGAATAGCAATACCATTAAGAACAGCAATATAAACTTTGTCTTAGTCATTTTTTGGCTTTTCAGATGAATCTGTAGGTCTATTCTTATTGCGGTTTTTATTTCTGTTTTTATTGTTCCGATTTGGTTTTGGACCATTATTAGTATTTACTGGGGCTGCTCCTTCTACTGCAGGTTTTTGAACTTGTGGTTTCTGCTGTTGAACGGGTTTAGCTTGTTGTGCTGGCCTAGGTTGCTGAGCAGGTTTTGCTTGTTGTGCTGGTCTTGGATGTTGTTGCGAATTACCTTGAGGCTGGTTGCGACCACGATCATTTCTATTGTTATTATTGCGATTACGGTTATTATTGTTTCGGTTTTTATTTCTATCGTCTAAACGAGTTAAACTATCCTGACCAACCACATTTTCGTAATCATGCACTTTCTCAACTATTGTTGTTGTTTTTAACTCTACCGCTTCATCTTTTAAGTTAACGGGTTTTTCTCCTTTTTTGTTCATTGCCATGATTTCTTTCACACGGTCAACTTTTAAAGGAATCCAATCTTCTTGATTAGCGTAACTAAACCACATTAGTTTTTTAAAGATATCTGTTTTTTGGTGACGAGCAACACCAACTTCTGTTTGTAAAGCTTCTATGCGATCTGGAATATCTTTCAAAGCGTCCAAATAGGTATCTAATTCATAATTTAAGCAGCATTTTAGCTTACCACATTGTCCAGCCAGTTTTAATGTGTTCAAAGAAAGGTTTTGATATCTAGCTGCAGCTGTAGAAACTGTTTTGAAATTAGTTAACCAAGTTGAACAGCACAACTCACGGCCACAAGAACCAATTCCACCTAAGCGACCAGCCTCTTGACGCATTCCGATTTGGCGCATTTCAATTCTGATTCGAAAAGTTTCAGCCATTTTCTTAATCAGTTCTCTAAAATCTACACGACCCTCTGCTGTATAAAAAAACGTAGCTTTTGTTTTATCTCCTTGATAATCTACATCACTGATTTTCATTGATAAACGTAAATCTAATGCCAATGTACGGGCTTTATGCATGGTTTCCCATTCCATATCCTTCGCAAGTTTCCATTTATCTACATCAGCCTCTGTAGCTTTGCGATACACTTTCCTCGTAACCTGATCTAGTGGAGTTTTGCGACGCTTCATTTGCATACGCACTAATTCTCCTGTTAGGGAAATATGACCAATATCATATCCACCTGTTGCGCCCTCTACTGCAACTAGCTCACCTATTTCGAGATAAATATTATCGTTATTTAAAAAGAATTCCTTTCTAGCGCCTTTAAATTTCACTTCAACAACTTGAAAAGGTATATAATTTGCAGGCATATCCAAATTCGATAGCCAGTCGTGTACTTCCATTTTTTGGCATCCGCCAGTAAGACATGAGCCATTACTTTTACATCCAGAAGGGGCGCAACCGCCACCTGTCGAACAACTTCCACATCCCATATTAATTGTATATATATTGAGTCCCTTTCGGGAGCGTTTTAAACTTAATTATTTTGACTAGTTGTAAAGATACATCTAAAAACAGAATTTTTGGATTCGCATTGCGCTCGATGTGGTAATGTGCCTTTTCTAATTCGTTAATTAGTGCTTCCACCATGGCCAAATTTAATACATTCGTAGAGAGCTTTACTGCAATTTCTAAGGTCTGATGTGGCAATTTTACTAAGTCATCAGCCCCGCTTAACAATAAACTACATTCACGTAAAAAGTTGATGCCGTATTTTAAAAAGTTCTTCTGATTTTCCCTGCCCCAACTTGCTGCTGTATCAGTAAAAGCAATCATTGCAGGCACCTTATTGCCAAAACCCATACGTAACCATTCTGTAAAATAACCTGCATTATTGTTAGGCGTATCATTTAATAATGCCTTTGCTTCTATCAAATTTCCATCTGCCAAAAAACTATATTCTGTTGCTTGATTATCTGATAATTGCGCTTTGTGAATAAGGTAGTTTTCTATATCTACATCTGCTAACTTCGGAATTTTAACAATCTGCGTACGCGAAAGAATAGTCGATAAAATTTGTTCTTGATTTTGAGCCACTAAAATAAACAATGTGTTTGCAGGCGGTTCCTCAATAATCTTCAGCAAAGCATTTCCTTCTCTATCCAAAAATTCAGGCAGCCACATAATCAACACTTTTGTATCCGCTTCAAAAGCTTTGTAACTTAATTTTTTAATGATATCGTGACACTCTGCAATATTGATGTTGGCTTGTTTATTTTCTGCACTCAATTTGGAACGCCAAATATCTAAATCAAAATATGGATCTTCAAGCAATAAATTACGCCACTCCTCTAATACATCTACTGCAATTTTTACATCTTTCGAGGCAAAGAATGGATAAGAAAAATGTAAATCTGGATGAATGTATTTTTCATATTTTCGACAAGAAGCACATTCACCACAACTATCTGTGTTTGTTTTGTTTTGACAATTAATGTATTGTGCATATGCAATTGCTAACAATAAGGCGCCACTACCTGGGGTAGATAAAAACAATTGTGCGTGACTTATCCTATTTTCTAGAACGGTTTGAATCAACTGTTTTTTTACGCTTTCTTGTCCAATTATCTCTTTAAACTGCATTGGTGCAAAATAAGAAATAGTTTGGAGAAATGAACAAAGAACAAGAAGTAAAGGCTTTTGTAAAATAATTGTTGATATATCAATTATTGATTACGCATTTATATTTTTGTTTAAGAAATTATGGAAAAATTAAACGACACACTGCTTTACACTTTAGATAAATGTTTTAGAACCTATAATCAATTTGCACAACGAAATGTACGCAAAGCAGGATATGATATCACAATAGACCAATGGTTAATTTTAAAGAGTGTCTCTGAAAATCCAGACATCACTCAAAATGACATTAGCAAAATTGTGTTTAAAGATAACGCATCTATCACACGTATTATCCAATTATTGATAAGTGCTAATTATTTAGTTCGTGAAACTCATCCTTCAGATAGGAGAAGAGTAAATTTAACACTAACTGAAAGTGGTAAGAAAATAACTATGGATGTAAACGAAATTGCTGTTCAAAATAGAACTACTGCCCTAGAAAATATTAATGAGGAAACCGTTCACCAAATGAAAAGCTTACTTCAACAAATTATAGAAAACTGCAAATAACACAATGAAATCATTAATTAAATACTTTTTTATATTATCCTTTATAAATTATAGTGCCTTAATGGCACAAACCGTAAAACCTGACACGAGTGCAAAAAAACTACAAGAAGTAACTATAACAGGGAAAAAACAATTGATTGAACGTAAACAAGGAAAAACAATTGTAAATGTGGATGCTGCAATTACCAATGCTGGAACTACAGTTTTAGAAGTATTAGAAAAATCTCCTGGCGTGATGGTAGATAAAAATGGTGGGATAAGTTTACAAGGTAAATCAAGTGTTTTGGTACTAATAGATGATAAACCAACTTATTTATCAGGAACCGAGTTAAGTAATTTGTTGGGGAGTATGAGTTCTTCGCAAGTAAATCAGATTGAATTAATTACGAGTCCATCGGCAAAATATGATGCAAGCGGAAATGCAGGCATCATCAACATTAAAACCAAAAAGAACAAACAAGAAGGATTTAATGGCAATTTTTTAACCAATATCGGACAGGGAAAATATTTGAAAAACAATAATTCATTGGTTTTAAATTTTAGAAAAGGTCGAATAAACACATTTATGAATTATGGATTCAACTACAATAAAAATTTCACCTCGATTTATGCATATCGTCAATATTTTGATAATCAAGGTGCTGTTTCAGCTGTACTAGACCAACCCTCCTATTTAGGAAATGAGGGCCATAACAACTCTCTTAAAACTGGATTGGATTTCTATGCATCAGAAAAAACAACTTTTGGACTTACGCTCTCTGGTAATTTAGTAACCCGCAAAGGCGCTGGGAATGCGATTGCGACTTGGTTAAGCGCACAGAAAGCAATTGATTCTGCAATCACAACCTACAGCGGTAGCGATTTTAGATTAAGAAATGGTGCCGTAAATCTGTATGGTAGACACACAATTACTAAAACTCAAGATATTGGCTTTGATGTAGATTATCTGAAGTATAGCATTGATAATGATCAAAATTTTCAAAATATACGCACTGGAGTTGTTGCTTATAACCAAGGTTCGCGAGGGGATATTCCTTCTAAACTGGAAATATTTTCTGCTAAGGCCGATTATATCTTACAATTAGGTAAAAATGCAAAATTTGAAGCTGGCGCTAAATCTTCATCTATTAATACAGACAATACTGCAAATTACGAGTTGTTTGATGGAACAAATTGGAAAGAAGATCTTAAAAAAAGCAACCATTTTTTATACAAAGAAAACATCAATTCTGTATATAGTAGTTTAGAGCATAAAATGAATCGTTTAAGTTATCAACTTGGCCTTCGTTATGAAAATACACATTATACTGGCAATCAATTAGGTAACTCTTCACAAGCTGGTAGTAATTTCTCTAAAAATTATCAAGATTTTTTCCCTTCGGGATATTTATCTTATCAAGTTGATTCGGCAAATTCATTTTCTTTTACAGCAGGTCGTAGAATAGATCGCCCAGCTTATCAGAAATTAAATCCATTCGTTTTCATCATTAACAAATATACCTATCAGCGAGGAAACCCATTCTTTTTGCCTCAGTACACATGGAATTTTGAGTTAAGCCATTCATATAAGCAACTCTTAACAACTGCCGTTTCTTATAGTGGAATTAAAAACTATTTCTCGCAATTATTTTTATCCGAAGGAGATGATATTTTGGTGTATACTGAAGGAAACGTTGGGCAGATGCACAATTTTGGAGCATCCATTACTTTACAAGTTTCTCCTGTTAAGTGGTGGTCGTTAACTGCTCAGAGTAATTTTAATTATAAAAAATTAAGTGGTTATCAGAACGTAAATTATAAATCGTCTGTAAAACAATTGCATACGAACATGAATAATCAATTTAAACTAAGCAAAACCTTAAACGGAGAAATATCTGGATTTTACACCACTAAAAATCGCAACGATTTACAAGAATTATTATCTCCAACCGGACAGGTATCGGCAGGTTTAGCTAAAACTATTCTAAAAGGAAAAGGGACATTGAGATTAACGGCTAGAGATATTTTTTACACTCAATCTATGGAGGGTATGACAGATTTCCCTGGTGCAAACGAGTATTTCATTTTATGGCGAGATAGCCAAGTAATTAATGCTGGTTTCAGCTATCGTTTTGGTAAACCATTAAAAGCTGCAAAACGTTCTACTGGCGGTGCTAATGATGAAATTAATAGGGCGGGAACTTAGTTTTAGTCTTACTAATTAGGTAGCTTAAAATCCAATTTCGCCAAAAATCATATCTTTGATTTTATGGCACGTATTCTTGCTTTTGATTATGGCACCAAACGTATCGGCATTGCCGTAACAGATCCGCTGCAAATTATTGCAACCGGTTTGGATACTATACATCCAAAAGATATCATCGATTTTCTTAAAAAATACATGCTTACCGAGCAAATCGAAGCCTTTGTAATCGGAGAACCCAAACAAATGGACGGCTCGCCTTCAGAATCTGCACAACATGTAAAAGGTTTTTCTACTATTCTAAAAAAGCATTTCCCTACTATTCCGCAGCATTGGATTGATGAACGTTATACATCTAAATTAGCCGAAAGAACCATTATGCAAAGTGGGTTTAAAAAGAGCGATAGAAGAGATAAAGAAAGAGTTGATACTATCGCGGCAACAATAATTTTGCAATATTTTATGGAACAACACCGTTTATAAATACAATGATTAGCGAAGAACTACAGAGTTTACTGTTAAAATACTGCGAACCAGAAAATGAATTACTACAGCAAATAGATAGAGAAACTCATCTTAAAGTTTTAATGCCTCGCATGTTAAGTGGTCATTATCAGGGTCGTGTTTTGAGTTTGCTCAGCAAAATGAATAATCCTAAAAGGATTTTAGAAATTGGCACTTTTACAGGTTACGCAACCTTATGTTTAGCAGAGGGTTTAACTGAAAATGGGATTATTTACACGTTAGATATTAATGCGGAATTGGAGGAAATGGTTCGAAGAAATTTTGCAAAATCACCATTAAATTCAAAAATAAAATACATTATCGGTGATGCTCAACAGAGTTTAAAAACTTTAGGTAACGAAACATTTGATTTAGTTTTTATAGATGCTGATAAAAAAAACAATGGAACATATTACGATTTAATATTTGATCAAGTAAACTCTGGTGGAATTATCATTGTAGACAATGTGCTTTGGAGCGGAAAAGTTTTAAGTAATGCTCAAGATAAAGACACCAAAAATATTAGCTCTTTTAATGATCTAATTGCTGCAGATAATAGAGTTGAAAAATTAATATTACCTGTTAGAGATGGGCTTTTTGTAATACGGAAAAAATAATTCGGTTGGCAATTGTCAGTTGACAGTTTACGTTGGTATAAACCAACAATTGCGCAATAAAACAATTTAACAAATGAAAAAAACATTTACTTTATTTATACTTCTATTAGCATGCTTTTTTGCTAAAGCTCAAACTACTGAAGACTATATTGCCGAACACGTTGATTTTGCACAAAAATTAATGCGCATTCATCAAGTTCCTGCAAGTATTATTTTAGCAGTTGCCATTCATGAATCTGCTGCTGGTAAAAGTAAAATTGCTCGTTTTTTAAATAATCATTTTGGTGTAAAAGGGCCTAATAGCAGTACCGAAATCAATTCATCTTATAGAGATTATCCTACTGTCGATTCTTCTTACAGTCACTTCGTTTCCTTTTTACACAGTCGTTCTTATTTCAATGTTCTATTTAGTAAATACGACCAATACGATTATAAAAATTGGGCTAAAGGAATTCAGCGTGGAGGTTATGCAAGTAGTCGAACTTGGGCAACACAAGTTATAGGCTTAATTAAGAAATACGAATTGTATCAATATGATGACCGGCCAGATGATTATATTGAAACTGTAATTCCAGCTGCAAAGGTTGTGGCAAAATCAACAAAAAGCAGTCGAACAAAACCTCGTTCATCAATAGCCAGAAGTAAAACATATACCATTAAAGCTGGCGAAAACTTAAATAAAATTGCAGAAAGAATTGGGACAACTTCATCTTCATTAATGAAGAAAAACGGATTGAAATCAGCAGTTGTGCACCCTGGACAAAAAATTAAATTATGATGAAAAAAATTACGCTCATTTTAGCGGTTGCTATTTTATTTTTTAGCGCTTGTAAATCTAGACAATATAGTAGAAACAATAAGCAAATTGAAAAAGCTGCGAATAAAGAAAATCCAAATTTTACAACGTACACAACCTTAACTTATATTGATGCTTTTAAGGCTGTAGCGATAGAAGAAATGAATGCTTATGGTATTCCAGCAAGTATCACATTAGCTCAAGGTATTTTAGAGTCGGGTAGTGGAAATAGTAGTTTGGCTAAATATGCCAATAATCATTTCGGTATAAAATGTACTTCTGATTGGAAAGGGAAAGCGTATTATAAAGATGATGATCAAAATAACGATTGTTTTAGGGTGTATAAAGATGCTAGGGAATCATACAAAGATCATTCTGAGTTTTTAAAACGTAAGCGCTATAGTTTTCTATTTGAATTGGATAAAAACGATTACAAGAATTGGGCTCAAGGATTAAGGACTGCTGGATACGCTACAAATCCTAAATATCCTGAAATGTTGATAACTGTTATAGAGAAATATAAATTATATCTATATGACCAGCCTGAAAGTGAAAAGGAAAAAATTTCAAGAGAAGATCGCGTTTTCACTGAAATAAATGCAAATATTCCAATAGAAAAGAAAAAATTCACGCCGGTTGACATAGCGCCAAAAGATCCGCCAACATCTTCTACTACAATCGGCAATGAAAATTATTATACTGTTAAGCAAGGCGATACTTTGTTTAAAATTGCTCAACAATACAAATTAACTGTTGATGACCTAAAGACCTTAAACAAGCTAACCGACAACAACATTAAAATCGGTCAAAAACTTTTGATAGTTAAATAATGTTAAGAAGAGCATAACTCTTTCTAACATATTGTAGCTTTGTTAAACAAATGAAATTCTCGGGCTTTTTCTTATTGTTAACCCTATGTTGTTTTCAACTGTTTGCACAAACTAGATCGGTGCAGGGCTTTGTTGTAGATAAGGATAGTAAACTGAGATTGGCAAAAGTTTATATCTACAATCCTGCAAACGACAACGGCATTTATAACAACAATAAAGGAGAATTTACAAGTACTGCAAAAGTTGGCGATACACTTTTTGCTGCACTAAGCGGTTATGGAATGGATACCGTAATTTACAAAGGTCAAAATGCCATAGTTTTTCAATTAAAATCTTTAAGCATTAAACTAAAAGCAGTAAAGATTTATGGCAAAGCTCCTAGTCCTGATGATCAATACATTAAAACTTTAAAAGATTATAAGTATGCACTTGATAAAGGTAATACAAGTGATTTATTAAATATAGGTTTGGGTGGAGTCGGTTTAGGTATTGATGCCATTTATAATTTACTAAGTAGACAAGGAAAAAACGCTCGACATTTACAAGCAATTTTAGAACGGGATTACCGCGAAGCTATTATAGATTATCGCTTCAGGCCTGATTATATCAAATCAATTGTCTCAACAAATGATACAGAGCTTACTGATTTCATGTTGCAATATCGACCAACTTATCAATTTGTTTTATCCGCATCGGATTATTCTTTCGTTCAATATGTCAAAAATAGTTTTGCTTCCTATAAAAGAAATCCAGCTATGTTTAGGTTGCCAAATTTACCAAAGATGAATTCTCCTATTAGTAATCAAAATCAATGAGGTCTTGGATTATTATATTGCCAAATTTATCTGCAAATGCAATGGCAATATTTCCTTTCATCATTTTAAAAAATAAAGCACAAAAACAAGACTTGGTTTTAATTAATCATGAGCAAATACATCTTCAGCAACAGCTGGAATTATTGGTTTTGCCTTTTTATCTTCTATATCTCCTAAATTACCTTATCAATCTTGTTAGATATAAAAATCATTACTTAGCCTACTTTAACATCTCCTTTGAGAAAGAAGCCTATCATTTTGAAAAAGATTTGAATTATTTATCCATTAGAAAATGGTATAGCTGGATAAAGTTTCTCCGCTAACCATAAACATTTGTGTGCTATTAATGAAGATGTTATCACGTATTTTATGATAAATCACTTTTATTCCGCCTAATTTTTGTTTTTATTTGTAATACAAATGAAAAACTTACTGCTTGCCTTTTTAATCGTATTTGCGCTTTCTTCACATCTAGCCGCCCAAGAGATAGATACCATTCCTATTCCTACAAAAGATTTAGATATTAAATTAAAACGCAGTCCTCTGCCTTCTAGAATGGGAACTTTGCAATTTCAACCCGTTAAATTAAATCCAGCAATAGTAAATGCAAAAATAAATTATTGGAAAACTAAAACGTCGGTTGGCATTAATATTAACCAAGCATCTTTTAGTGATAATTGGAAAGGCGGTGGAGTTAATTCATTAGCTATTGGGGGTTTAGTAAATTATAAAGCTGAATATAATAAAGAAAGTTATAGCTATGTGAGCGAGGTTATTTTGCAATATGGCAAAGTCAAAAATAAAAATCAGTTACAAAAGAAAACTAATGACCGCATTTATTGGGATAATAAAGCGGCAATACAACTTTCTAAAAACTGGTACTTTTTCGGTTCAATTAATTTCGAATCGCAATTCGACAAAGGATTTTCTTACCCAAAAGACGCCGCAGGAAATGAAATAGAAAATCTATTATCTAAATTTATGTCGCCTGGTTATTTAACAGAATCAATAGGTTTTGAATACAAGCCAAATAAGTTTTTCTCTACTCGTATTGGTACAGGTACGGCTAGGCAAACCTTCGTATTAGATACCGATCTATATAAAACTAATCCTAACAATTTCGGAGTAAAGCAAGGGAAAAAATTTAGAAATGAGCTCGCTTTTCAAATTGTAACGAGTTTCGAAAAAGAAATTTTTCAAAACATTACCTTAAAAACTAGGTATAACATGTTTATTCCTTATGATAATTTTGGGCATATAGATCACAGATTAGATGTAAATCTTGTTGCAAAAGTTAATCGTTTCATGAACGTATCTCTTACTGGAGTTGGTTTGTATGATAGAGATACTGACCTAAAAATACAAGGTAGTCAAACCCTAGCATTGGGTTTAATGTTCATCTTTCCGAGATAAATTAGTTCATTAGCATCATTAGTTCATTTGGGCTATCAGATATTATGCACAAATGAACTAATGAACAACTAAACTATTTCTTCTTTTTCACCAAATCCAGATAATCTATATAATACAATACTTTAATAGATAAGCTGTTATTTTGCGGGCTCGAAAACACTTTATCGAAGTTTTTGCTGTAACGTTTAGTTAAAAATTTATCGTTTGTTTCTGCCGCATCTTTATACGTAATGCTTAACTCACTACCTGGTTTAAATTGCCAAACGTAAGCCAAATCAATGTTAAAAACATTATAGTTTCTATCCACATTTTGCAGTGTAGGACCAACATATGCGTTTAATCCACCAGTACTGTTTAATGCATAAAATTCTTTGTTCCTTCTATCAGACCAATAATGTCTCACACCTAGCTGAATTCCCATTTTATTGCTGAAACTATATTTAGCATCCATTGTATTCTCAACAGTGTTTCTATCGTATCTAGAAAACACTGATTGTGCACCATTGAACCCTACCCAACTTACATAATCATAACTCGGATTAAAGTTTAGGTCTAATCCAAAAGCCAATTTATCACTAACTCTCAAGTTCTGAAAAAAGTAAAAATTATAATTGACACCATCAAATAAATCTACTTTAGTTCTTGTTACATTTCCACCAAAATTGTATGCTTTTGCTCTATTCGGATTAATATAAATTCCTAAGCGATATCTTCCCGGAGCTTTATAGATTTGTCCGTTTCTCGACTCATAAAAATCATTTGATTTTGGCAACACATTCGCATTCAATTCTGCAGACCATTGATTTTTAAACTGAACATAAAATCCCGGATAAAATCCTAAACTTTGATAATCGCCAGGCTTAAATCTTCGAGAATATTCTACTTCTGTCCATGCCTGAATTTGATTGTACCACTTACCTGGTTTATAAATATTGTATGCGAAATTCACTGACTGATCGAAGAAGTTATTATTGGTATAGAATCCCATGTCAGAAGGATCGAATTTAGTATCTGAGAATTCTTGCCCATAAGTAAATGTAAAAGTTCCGCTTTTCTTTCCTAGAGATAAATCATAACTATAACCATTATGGTTTCCTTTAATTGGATCTGCAGTTACATAACTCATTTTAGCAGCACCATCAATAAAGTAAGTATTTTTCTTATCGTTAATATTAAAAAGTGCGGCGCTCACGTTTGCATCGTATGCACTTCCCTGTCTTAAAACATTTGTGTTAATTACACTTACAGAACTGTTATTTTTTAACGATTGGTCTAACACAAAAATGTTGTAATTTGTTAAGGGCTGACTCTCAAAACGGCTTCTGTTTCCAGCAGCATCTTCCACCTCTGTGTACATTTTATTTGTGATGGCGTTAAAAACACCTATGCCTAATCCTTTAGCAGTACGGCCAGAAATTTTAGTTGCATTTAACACTTTTCCTTCTTGCGGATCTTTAATTACCTTATCTGTAGATTTCAATGCGCTTCTATCAAAATAAGATGGAATCGATCCAATACGTTTAGAATAAAATAAATCTCCTTTATTAAATAATTCTGTTCCCTCTGTAAAAAACTGACGGTTTTCATTAAATTTTACCTCAAATGGTGTAAGGTTTAATACCCTATAATCACTCTGCACCTGCCCAAAATCTGGGATCAAAGTCATATCTAATGTAAAACTCTGATTAATACCATATTTTACGTCCATTCCACCGTTGATAGTGGCTTGTGTATTTTTAACGCCTGGTGTGTTATAAGGATAATTACTAATTAATGTAGAAACAAATGGTGAAAATGATAAACGTAATGGTGCCTTGATACTCTGTAAGCCTTCTAAAACACCACTTTGATTGATAAATCCACTAACTTTCGGGTCCACAAAATTCCAAAAAGTCTGTCGGTTTGTTCCCGTACGCTTACGGATAATATTCATCCCCCAATTTTGAATATCCTTGCTAGAAAATCGCAAGGCCGAATAGGGAATCTTCATTTCTGCCGTCCAGCCTTTGTCGTCAATTCTTACAGCACTTTCCCAAACAGCATTCCAGTTTGGATCTTCATCACCAATAAGTGAGTATTTGGCATCGAACTGAACACCAGCAGCAGTAACAAAAAATCCATTACCATTCTGCCCATCTAAGAAAGTGTCGAAAACTACGCCTATAAAATCGGCATTACCAATTTGATCTCTTGCGACAAGCTCGTGTACAACGCTATCAGGTTTGTCATACATTCTAGCCGATACATAGATCGCGTAATCATCGTATAAAAACTTTACATCTGTCCTACCATCTTTAGGTTCCACACGCCCCGGAACCGGTCTATTCTCTACAAAATCTGTAGCTATCGGAACTCCATCCCAAACTGCATCATCTAAAAAACCATCTATTTTTGGGCTGATGGAAGTTCTTTTGGCCTGAACTTTCTTCTTTATTGGAGCGTTCTGGGCTACACTAATAGTAACGGTAAACGCAAGGATAATGCATGTAAAAATTAGTTTCATTCGGTTTGTTTTGTTCACTATAAGACTGCACTTTATTACTAAATGTTGCACGAGGTCGAAAATAAATTTTCAGGCTTGCAATTTTTTTCCATAGCAAAGCCAAGGAGAAGAATTATCTCCTAATGGCATTGCTGAATTTTATTTGTTTTTAATCTCCGACTGAAAGTACTTTTAAAGAGATATATTTATCTATAGTAGAATAGTTACGTCCTTTTTTTCGCATTTCTGTAATAAATGCCGGAGTAGCTCCCGTCGATTTTGCGCCCATTACATCTCCAATTTCAAGTTTTTTGAAGCCAAGTTTTAAATAGCTATTGTATTCTTCTGGTGTAAACGCTAAGGCTTTCAAACTTACATAATTCTCGGTTCCAAGGTTTGGGATAATTGCATCAAATTTCTTGCAAAATTCTGGCGTTATTCCTAGTGCTTTGATGGAAACCAATTCTTCATCTGTAAATTTATAGCCAGCATCTCTAAAACTTTTAATAAATTCTGGGGTGATGTTCATCGCCTTTCTCGTAATTAAAGATTCAAGTGCATCATCATCTGAATTTTTGTTTCCCTTGCTTCCCTTTGATCCTTTAGTATCCGCATTTAAGTTGATGTTTAAATTGATGTTGTTATTTTTATTTTTGCTAATATTCTGATTAGATTCTATCTTTTCACTTCTAGCAGTTTTAATGTCTTCACCAGTAATTCCCTGTGCTTTTAGCGAGATTAGTTTGTTTGACGATATGTCTTTATAACCAGAATTTTTAATATCTGTTACAAATGCAGCATCAACATTTAATGCTTTTAAAGGTATAAGATTTTGTATGCTGAGATCATTAACACCGGCTGCCTTCAAAGAGCTTATGTATTTTTCGCTAACTTTTAATGCCGCTAATGGAATAATATCGTTTTTAGAAAGTTGGTTATATCCTTGAGATTTTAACATGGTGATAAAGTCCTTTTTAATGTTGAGAATGAAAAAGACAAGCATATCTTTTTCCTTATCCGCTTTAACACCTTCTCTGTTAAGAAAAGAAACAAAACTATCATCTGGGTTAAAATTATATTGGCCCATCCCTGTATTCCCTTCAAATCTGCCAGTAAATTGTATACTTCCCGCTTCACGAGTTAGAGAGAAATTTCCTGTGTTATTATAAGGTATATTTTTAAATTCAGCCAGTTCAAAATCGGTATTGCTATTACTATTTTTATTGTCTTCGTCCTCGAAGCGGATTGTAATTTTGGTTCTTTTAATTGTTGCAAACCATGTACCCTTATTTGGAACAGAATTTAATTGATTTTCATTTTTAGTGGCTTTAGGGTTTACTTTTCCATAAGCTATAGGCTCGTTCAATAAAGAAATGAAAACGAGCAACAATGGAACAATACATAAGTATTTCCATGTAGAGTTTAGGTTGGATTTTTTTGCATTCATCATGATTAATCTTTTTTTAAGTACAGATTGGTTATAATTTGTGGTTAAACTAATTGGAAAGTGAGGTGCAGAAACCTTAACCAAGCTCATTTGATAACTGGTTTTTTCTACATCTGAATGTTCTAGCAATTCATTATCGGTTAAAAATTCTAGGTTATCCTCCATCGCCTTGCGGTAAAACCAAGCAAACGGATTAAACCATTGAAAAATAAGTGCTAATTCAGCTAATATAATATCGTAACTATGGCCTTGCTGAATATGTATTTTTTCGTGCAAAATGATTTGGCTATAGGTATCCCAATCGTATTTTTCAGGATTTATAAAAATATGGTTGCCGAAGGAGCATGGGGCTTGGTCTCCAGTAAGTTCAACAATTCTATAACGTCCATCTTCTATAGATGGGCTTCGATAGCTTCGGTACAATAGCAAACAAAGTTGAAATAAAAAGTTTAGACCAAATACGACAACACCAAGCCAATATGCCCAAACAAGTACTTTAAAAATTGAAATGTCCTTAAAGAAAGATTCTTTTTGTACTGGTGCAACTTGGTTAGTAGGTGCCCCATCTTGTTTAGTAGAAACGACATCTGAAATTGGTAAAGAATACGATTCTTTGTTTTCCATAATTGTAGCCATAGTAGTCTTATTATCTACATTACGAAACGACCATTGTTGTGGAACCGGAATGAGTGGCAACCCGAATGATAAGACCAGACAGCATAACAGCACAAAGCGATTGAGCGGAAAAAAGGTTTCCTTTTGCAACAATGTTTTATAAAACAAAAAACATCCTGCTAAAATAAGGGCAACATTTATGGCATAAAACATCATGGCTTTTTCGTTTTAATGAGGTTTACAATTTCTGTTAGTTCGTCTTCTGAAAGATTTTGCTCTTTGGCAAAAAAAGCCAACATCCGAGGATAAGAATTATCGAAATATTGACTTACTACATCTTTTAAAGCATGCTTTTGGTATTCTTCTCTACTGATAAGTGGAAAATAACAAAACATATTGCCAACTACATCATGACCCAAAAATCCTTTTTCTTCCAAAATTTTCACCATTGTTGCTACGCTATTGTAATGAGGTTTTGGATCTGGGAGTAATGGAATAATATCTCTAATAAATGCTTTTTCTACATCCCAAAAGGTTTGCATAATTTGCTCTTCTCTTTTTGCCAGTTTAATCATCTTTATTTAATTTGATAAACGAAGGTAATACTAATCGATTAGTAGATTAGTAGATTAGTAACTTTTTTGATACATTTATGTTTAAGTGATTATTGAGCAGGATTAAGATGTTATATCTTTTATGCCCAATATCAATCATTAATAATCAGGAAATCATCACCAACTATCTCTTAAGACTATCAGTCATTTTTAATATCTTTGCACTTTACACCATAAAAATATGTTTGAAAATTTACAGGATAAGCTAGACAGGGCATTTAAAGTTTTAAAGGGACAAGGAAGTATTACTGAAATCAACGTGGCTGAAACCATGAAAGAAATTAGGAAAGCTTTATTAGATGCCGACGTAAATTATAAAACTGCAAAAGCTTTTACAGATGATGTGAAAGAAAAGGCACTAGGTTTAAATGTACTTACAGCAGTATCTCCAGGTCAGTTATTAACCAAGGTAATGAATGATGAGCTTGCTTCCTTAATGGGTGGTGAGGTTACAGAGCTTGACTTAAAAAACAATCCTACGATTATATTAATTGCCGGCCTAAATGGTGCTGGTAAAACAACATTTACTGGTAAACTTGCCTTACATTTAAAAAGTAAAGGCAAAAAGCCTTTAATGGTTGCTGGTGACGTTTATCGCCCTGCGGCTGTAGACCAATTACAGGTTTTAGGCGAGCAAATTGGTGTGCCTGTCTATGCAAATACCTTTTCTAAAGATCCTATTGCAATTGCGTTGGAAGGTATTACTGAGGGTAAAAAGAACAACAATAACGTAATTATTATTGATACCGCGGGTCGTTTATCTATCGACGAAAGTTTGATGAACGAGATTTCTGAGGTGAAAGCGCAAACTAAACCTCATGAAATTTTATTTGTGGTGGATGCGATGACTGGTCAGGATGCGGTAAATACGGCTAAAGTATTTAACGACAGATTAGATTTTACCGGTGTAGTATTAACGAAATTAGATGGTGATACACGTGGTGGAGCTGCTTTATCTATCAAGTCTGTAGTTAATAAACCGATTAAATTTATCGGTACTGGCGAAAAAATGGAAGCATTGGATGTTTTCTATCCAGATCGTATGGCTTCTCGTATTTTAGGCATGGGTGATGTTGTTTCCCTTGTAGAAAGAGCCCAGCAACAATTTGATGAAAAAGAAGCGGCAGAATTACAGAAGAAAATTCGTAAGAATAAATTCGATTTCAATGATTTCTATAACCAAATTCAACAAATAAAGAAAATGGGTAATATGAAAGATTTGATGGGGATGATACCTGGAGTTGGTAAAATGATGAAAAACGTAGATATTGAGGATGATGCTTTTAAAAGTGTTGAAGCAATTATCCAATCGATGACTCCTTTTGAAAAAGAAAATCCAGATAGCATACAACAAAGCCGTCGTTTGCGTATTGCCAAAGGTTCTGGTCACAAAATTGAAGAGGTGACCAAATTAATTAAACAATTTGAAGATATGCGCAAAGTAATGAAACAGTTTTCAAATCCAGCAGCAGCTGCAAAAATGATGAAAAATATGCCGAAGATGCCACAAGGCAGAATGTAGGTTTAAACAGGAATTAAAATCCCGTTACTTACGTTTCGGGATTTTTTTTGCGCTAATATTTCTCAAAAAGAAAAATTACATCCTCAATACTTAAAGAAATTACTTAATAGTTTCATTTTTAAAAAGGAATCTAAAAATCCATTTTGCTTTGCATACATTTAAAACTATGCTTGTAAAAACCTATGGAAGTGCCGTTTATGGAGTAGATGCGTTAACCATAACCATCGAAGTTAGTATTGTAAGTGGCACTAAATATTTTGTAGTCGGCTTACCTGATAATGCAGTAAAAGAGAGTATGTTCAGGGTAGAAAGCGCAATCAGAACTTCTGGATATCACATGCCCCGACAACGAATTGTTGTAAACCTCGCACCTGCAGATATTAGAAAAGAAGGCTCGGCTTACGATCTACCAATTGCGATTGCAATTTTAGCTGCGTCGGGTCAAATTCAAAACGATGAATTAGATAAGTATTTTATTATGGGTGAGCTTTCTTTAGATGGAGGTTTACAAAGTATTAAAGGTGCTTTACCAATTGCTATACAGGCTCGTAGTGATGGTTACACTGGTTTTATTTTGCCCAAAGTAAATTGCCGAGAAGCTGGTATTGTAAATGATGTCCTAGTTTATGGAATGGAAACTTTAGCAGAGGTAATTGATTTTTTTAATGGGAAAGAAAAGCCAGCACCAATTTCGGTTGATACCCGAGAAGAGTTTTTTCGTCAAATAAATAGTTATGAGCAGGATTTCTCTGATGTTAAGGGGCAAGAGAATATTAAAAGAGCCTTGGAAATTGCAGCCGCTGGTGGTCACAATGTTATTTTAATTGGTCCGCCTGGAGCAGGGAAAACCATGCTGGCTAAACGACTGCCTACTATTTTACCTCCGCTTAATTTGCAAGAAGCCTTGGAGAGCACGAAAATTTATTCTGTAGCAGGAAAACTGCCTGTTGCCAATGCATTAATGACCGAAAGACCTTATCGTTCTCCACATCATACTATTTCAGATGTGGCATTGGTTGGTGGTGGAATTAATCCGCAGCCTGGTGAAATTTCTTTAGCGCATAATGGTGTTTTATTTCTAGATGAATTACCAGAGTTTAAGCGATCGGTACTCGAAGTAATGCGACAGCCTTTGGAAGATAGGAAGGTGAGTATTTCTAGGGCTAAATTCTCGGTAGAATATCCATCTAGTTTCATGTTGGTGGCTTCGATGAACCCTTGCCCATGTGGATTTTTTAATCACCCAGAAAAAGAATGTTTGTGCGGACCAGGCATTGTACAAAAATATTTGAGTAAGATTTCTGGCCCATTATTAGATCGGATTGATTTACATGTAGAAGTAACGCCTGTTAATTTTACTGAATTGTCTTCATCCCGCGATGCGGAAAAAAGTAGTGAAATTAGAACGCGAGTAATGAAAGCTAGGGAAATCCAAGACAAACGTTTTGCGGAGAATAATATATTGCATTTTAATGCGCAAATGAGTCCAAACATGGTTAGACAAATTTGTGTGATTGATGAAACTGGACAATTACTCATTAAGCAAGCAATGGAAAAACTAGGTTTATCTGCTCGGGCTTACGATCGCATTTTGAAAGTTTCCCGCACTATTGCAGATTTAGCAGGAAGCGAAACGATTGAAGCTGCACATTTAGCAGAAGCTATTCATTATAGGAGTTTAGACAGGGAAAGTTGGGCTGGGTGATAATCAGGACCAGAAAATGAATATACCGCTGTCAATTTACATTTCACTAACAATAGTCCTTGAATAAAAAGGCTTTTACCTAAAAAACTATTAAAACTATTCTTTATAATACATATTTTTATGTTAATTAAACAATCTATTATGAAAAATAATCTCTTAAAATTGATGCTGCCAATTCGTAGTATTACCATTTGTTCATGTAAAAAAGAATAATATCAAGACAATTTTCTAGAAGTGCCAAAAATTGGTTTTTCAAAAAGAAGCTTATGCACTTTCGGCGGGTATTCACTTACCGAACTCAACCAGAAAAAAGATGTTAAAAATAAAAATACTTGTGGCACTCATAATTCTGACGGCCAACAATGGCAACTGCCAGAATAAAGCTTACGACGATAAAACCGAAATACACAAAAGCGTGGCCAAAATACTTCGTAAAGAGGGAACAAAATTCAGTGTACTTGGCACCACAAAAAAAAACATTTTTTCCAACTTTGCTTTTAGCGAAGGAGGGGGTGGCTTGGATACCTCGCCTAACCGACCTTGGAACAAAAAAGAGTGGATAGGTTTTGTAAAAAGTATCGATACTTCCGCAATAACCAACTATTCATTGAATATTCATAAGACTTCTCAAAAACACGCAGAAAATGAATTAATTTTTGCTCCAATCATCTTTTCTAAAGAAAATGATAAGGCATTATGCATATGGGAACTACACTCCGTTTCAAGTGGAAGCGGACAAGTTGCCGCCTGGTATTATGAAAAAGAAAAAGAAAAATGGATACTGAAGGGTTCGCAAATTGTTTCGATTAGTGATTAGCATTGACTATTGTCTTCACCTATTATAACCGTATTTTTAACGGTTTCCTAGCTACTGCAGATTAACTGGAAGTGAAACGATTGAGGCTGCACATTTAGCAGAAGCTATTCTTTAAAGAAATCTGGATAGGGAAAATTAGGCGGGGTGATAATCAGGACCAAGAAAATGAATATACTGCTTTCAATTTAAACTTCAATAAAATAGTCCTTGAAAGGTTTTTTCCCCTAAAAGACTATTAAAACTATTTTTTATAATACATATTTTTATGTTAATTAAACAATTTATATGAAAAATAATCTCTTAAAATTGATGTTGCCAATATGGGTAGTATTAATCATTTGTTCATGTAAAAAAGAACAATATCAAGACAATTTTCAAGAAGTGCCAAAATTGGTTTTTAAAAAGACTAAATTAAGCTGATTGCTTTAAGATCAAACAAAAACGAAGTATTACAGACAAACCGAAAAACTCAATGAGCTGAGGATAAACCCTTTAAAATGCTTATGTTTATTCTGCTCCCGAGATTCCATATTGGGAGCGATATAATAATTTAGCTTATGCTTTAGTTACTGACGGAAGCTTACGTTATATAAAAAACGGACAATTAACACCAACAAATCAATAACTATGAAAAAATACTGGAAGTTTTTTATAATATTCTGTTTTGCTGTTGAGTTTGGCTGTACAAATCACATTGAGAAATATGATTTAAGTCCTTTTATAGAGGGTAGAATTCAACAAGCTAAAAATTCATCAGAGCCTGTAAAGCTCGAACTTTGTAATCAAACCATATTTAAATGGGACAAAATTATTGTATTAAAACCATACAGTTCTGACAGAGATATTGATAAATATAACCTGATTAATGGGAACTCGGTAAAAAGCATGCTTCCAACGTTAACATCAGCCGATTGGATGTGTGTTCTCTTGTTCATTGAAAACAATATGGTCGTAAAATATAGTAATGTAAATTTTGCACTAGTAGATTTCACCAAAATCGAGTCGCTTGACAAGATGAATTTCACTATATCAAAGAAAATTGCTTGTGAGCAACTTTACATCAGAAATATTAATAATGGATTATCATTATCTTTCTAGTAAGGATAATTCATTGTAATAGTAATAACAACATTAAATTCTGTTATGTAAAATACTGATCTATTGCTTTGCCAATGTCTTCGACCTCGTCGTTTACTTCTACAATTGGCATGTCGGTTTTGTAATCTATTCGCATCCATTTCGAATTTTTGTTGCGCATAATTTGGGTGTATTCTGCGCCCCATTTAAAAATGGTGTAGGTATGGTTTTCTTCGGGAATAACTTCGTAAATAATGCCATTTACTTTAACATAAAATGATGCGCCCATTATTCTGAATCTTCTAGCTCTTCGCCCTCTTCTTCTTGCTCTGGATTTAACAAATAAGCAGAAATTAGTTTACCGATTTGATTGATTTCTTCATCGTATTCGAACAAAGGAAGTGCGGTTTCTTTATCGAATTTGATCCATTGTTCGGCATCGTCCTTTTGAATTTGTGCATATTCTTTTCCTTCTTTAAATACGACATAGGTATCGTTTCCCTCTGGGAAAATAGCATAATTGATGTTGGCTACTTCTAAATCGAATGGTTGTTGCATTGCTTAATTTTTTAATGCTTTTAGCTGATTGATGAATGTAATAAATTTTGGGCTATTGTAGTCTGCGGCTCCTTCTCCGTTAAAGGAAACTCTGCCTTTTTTATCGAAAACAATAGTGGTTGGCAGTGACCCTTTAAATATACTTTTTGGTAAATTGCTTGCGAAATTATACACTGGTAATTTATATTTTTTTCTGTCCATGTAGGCTTGGGCTTTAGCAAAATCGCTGTCTGCATCTACCAATAAGAAGACAACTTCTGGATCGTTTTTATATTGTTCGTATAGTTTATTTACGGAAGGCATTTCGGCCAGACATGGGGGGCACCAGGTTGCCCAAAAGTTGAGAAAGATTATTTTTCCGTTTAAATCTGCTAGGCTTACAATTTTTCCGTCGGCATTTTTAAATTTAATGGAGGCTAAATCGGTAGTAGATGTTGAGGATTTTTCAGTAAGATTTGGTTTGAATAAGCCTATTTCCATTAAGCCTTGTAGCATGAAGGCTTTGGCTGCGGGAACAAATAAAAGAAGCAAAATTAGGGCGATAAATAGCCCGTTGAAAATATTTTTTCTTGTTAATTTTTGCTTAAAACTCCTCTTATTATTTACCATATTTTGAATAAGCTGTTATGTTACTTACTGCAAAGCTAAGGCTTTATTATAGAAATGGTTTTTGAATTTAGAAAATTGACGATTTTATGCTTTAAGAAAAAAAAGAGCCATCTGATATGAGATGGCTCTACGGAGGATGTTATTTGTGTGTGAAAATAGCGACTCCGAATTTGGTTTGATCTGCAGTTGATTTTAGGCCTTTTGCATAGATGGTATAAATTTTTCCGTTTTCTATTTTAATATCGGCAAGTGTTGTTTCTATGGCGCTTGTTGTAGAGTTTTTAATGTTAAAGGTTACCTTATCGGCTGCGTCGATGGTTTCGAAAGTTGAGTATTCTTTAAACGCTTTGTTGGTGAAAAGATCTGTTGGCTGGCCATTGATGGCTAGGTTAAAGGTTCCGCCATCTGGACTTAAGTTTACAAATCTAATTCTTGCTTTACCTTCTGCTGGTTTGGTAAGATCATCTTTTACTAATAGAAATTGAATATTTTCTAGTTTATCAATCACAAATAATGAATACCCAAATTGCGGTTCAAGCGTTAGTTGTTGCGTTTTTAAGCTGGTGTTGCTTCCTGATTTTGTAACATCAAACTTTCTGCTACCTGAATACGCATTTAAATAATCTACTTTACTGCCAAAAGAGAATTCGTTTAGGGTTGCCAAATTATTATCTACATATACATTTAGTTTTTCTGTAGTTGGTGATGCGTGGATAATGCTTAATCCCGAGATGTCTATTGGTTGGTAATCTGAGTTTTTAGAACAAGAGAGTAACGCTAAAGATAGTGTGACCGCAGCAAATATAGCTTTGTAAGTTGTTGATATTTTCATTGTAAAATTTTAAGGTGTAAAAATAAATTAGGTTAATTGGCCATTAACTTTAATCTATACGAGGAAGCGTTGGGAAACGCTACAGCAGCGCTGAATTAATTATAGAGTGTTTATGTTTTTAATCGGCATCTACACGGAAAACTTTTCCGCCGAATTTTGAGATATTATAATTTAGGCCGAAAGTAAAAACCCGGGTAATTTGGTTACTGCGTCTATCTACTATCGAATTTCCTAACACAAAACGTGCTAGGTTATTTCCTTGATTTAATAAATCGTTGGCGTTGATGTTAATGCTTAATGATTGATCTTTAAAAAATGCTTTGCTCAAATTTGCATTTAATATAAACGGATTTGTGTTAGCTAAAGAATAGCCAGAATTAATTTGCTTGGTTGCACTGAAGCCAACAAAGTATGATTTTTTTAAGGTTGCTCTTGCCGAAAGTGACAAGTTTAGGTTTTTAACATCTCTATTATTTTGGCTAAAGGTTGCGTTGCTGTTGGTAATGCTATAGTTTACGTTTGTATTTACATTTAGTTTTTTTAAGCGTAAGGATCCGCTTAAGTCTGTTCTGAAATTATGGGTTCTAAAGAATGTTGCCCCACTAATTTGACCTAAGTTAAAAAGAGCAATATCGTTAATTGAATTTAAGTTGATGTTGTTGTTTGAGTTAAAACTATAACTTGTACTTGCAGTGATATTGGCTTGTTTCAGATTAATTGAACCTCGTAGGCTTTGAGATAAATTTACTCCTTTATTAAATCTTTTAATGCTATTAATAAATGTTGCCCTGTTTGAAAGGTTAATGTTTCCACTATATGAAACGGAAAACTTATTCTTTTTGAGTGGAATATTTAGAGTATAGTTATCTCCTAAATTATAGGTGCCGTTTGTATTTTCAAATCGCGTTTCTTGTTTTAAGCTGTTTAAGGTATCAGGCAATAAGATAACATTATTTACAATTTCATTTCTGGTAGTAGAAAAGCTCAATCCGGTTTGTATTGATACTCCGGATTTTAGATGCACATAATTAAAATTTGAAGAGATGTTGTGATTAAAAGACGGCTTTAGATTTGGATTTCCTACAATAACATTTTGCAGGTTTTGGGCATTTTTTACAGGTTGCAATTGATAAAGCGATGGTGCATTATTGCTTCCAGTGTAACTAACCGAAATTGTTTTTCCTTTGGTAATCGTTCTACTTAAATTTAGGTTTGGAGAATAATTAAACGCATTATTATTTATTTTCTGATTCAGATTTAGATAATTGCTGGTCATTAGAGTTGGTCTTGCATTCATCCCAAAATTATAGCGCATTTTCTTATTGGTGTAATTATAGTTTATGCCTAAGGATTGACTAATAACCATGGAAGTATATTGCGTACTTAATGAGTCGATATATCTTGGTTGCTGGGTTATATTATCAAAAACTAGTGTGGTTACATCATTACGACTACGCATTACCGACGCTGTGTAATTAAAACTCAAAGCTTGTCGGGCTAAACTATCCTTTAATTTTTTTAATCCAAGGCTATAGTTAATTCCAACATTAACATTTTGATTATTACCTTCTGTAATAAGGTTTCTGTTTAGTAGCGAATCTTTTTCTAAAGTCTGGGTGTTTTTATCGTAGTAAAGTGTATTTGTACTTATGTTCTGATTTGAATTAGTCGAGCCTGTTGAAACCATAAAGTTTGCGGACAGGCTATTGCGTTTATTTTTTAAGACTTTCGCGAAACTTACATTCGCATTTACTCTTGGTGATTTATTGCTGGATTGGCTATTATCTTTTCGGTCTTGTTTAATAATTCCTAGCTGGTTGATAAGTGATTCACTTAGATTGTTGCTCTGGTTATATGATACCCCAATAGAACCGTTTAAGAAGATTTTTTTATTATTAAAGCTAAAATCTGAGTTTAAATTTTGATTACTATTTCTATTTTCTCCATTACTTTTTGTGTTTGTATAAAACGTACCTAATGGATTTAGCGTTTCTATTGACTGCTCTATGTTGAAAGCCGAAGTGTTTCGTCCGATATTATAACCAACACCAAAGTTTCCATATTTTCCTAACTTATCGCGATGATTAGCCGATAATCTTATATTTTCACTTTCTCCTGCGCCATTATTTGAAGTGGTATAGTTTAAGCCTCCGCTACTTTGTTTTGTGTCTCGCCATAAACTCATATTCCCATTTCCACCGAGTTGATCATTGGTTCCGGCCGTTATGCCTCCATTACCAAATTGGCCTTTATTCATTCCGGGTTTGGTAACAATATTTAGCATTTTAGTGGGTTCACCAATCTTTATGCCTGTGAAATTTGCCTCATCACCAAAATCATCTATTATTTGAATTTTCGAGACAATTGCCGCGGGTAGTTTAGCAATAAAATCTTTTACATTGTTGGTGAAGAAATCTTTCCCGTTTACACGGAGCTTAACCATCTCTTTACCCATTGTTTTGGTGTTGTATTCGTCGTCAATTTCTAATCCAGGAAATTGCTTTAGTAAATCGGCAACGTTATCTCCCTCAAAAACCTGAAATGATGCAGCATCGTATTCCACAGTATCTTGCATTATTCTCATCGGATTGGGTTTCCCTTTAATGAGTACCTCCTTGAGCATGTTGCCAGCAAACTTTAACTCAATCCCTTTAATTTCTAATTCCTTTCCTTTACCAAAAGTATAACTACCACTAAACTCTTGATAACCCATTGATTTAACCGTTAATGAAAACGATTCTACTTTAACTCTAGAAAAGTTGAAATATCCATCGGCATCTGTAGTGGTACGCAATGTATCTTTATCGGTAATTAGTAAAACATTGGCATTACTTATTGCAGTTTTACTGGTGTCGGTAACCAAGCCATTTACTCGCTTATTTGTTTGTGCAAACACAGTTGATGCGCACAAAGTCAAAATATATAGCAAGAAAAGAGAATGGCGCTTTTTCAAGATATCGGGATGTTTATCTACAAACTTAATTTTTAGTTTTATACAAATTGTATATTTTACAAAATTTAACTAAATCTTTAAGTTAGATTAGAAACAAAGCGCTTTTCCATAAGGAATTGGCAAAGAATTATTTTCTTTTGAGTTCGATAACGGTAATTTCTGGCCAAATGCCAACTCTACCAGAGAAACCAATAAAGCCGAAACCTCTATTCACATTTAAAATTCTGCCATTTTCTTCTTTGATACCCGCCCAGTGCTTGTATCGCAAACTTACAGGGCTCCATTTAATACCAAATAACTCAATGCCAAATTGCATTCCGTGAGTATGGCCAGCTAAAGTTAAATGTATTTTTGAGGGATTGTTTTTTACTTGCGCTTCCCAGTGTGATGGATCGTGAGAGAGTAACACTTTGAATTCTTCTGGTGTAGTATTGTTTAAAGCTTTTTGTAAATCGCCGCGTTCTCCAAAACCTAAGCCCCAATTCTCTATACCTGCTAAAACAATTTTCTCCCCGTCTTTTTCTATTACTACGTGTTCATCTAATAATAAACGGAATCCTAATTCTTGATGGTATTTTTTGAGTTGTTGTAAATTTCCACGTTTAATTAAATCGTTTTCCCATTTCACATAATCGCCATAATCATGGTTACCTAAAATGGAAAACTGACCATATTTTGCTTTGATTTGAGAAAAATGACCAATATAAGGCTTGATTTCTTCAGCTTTGTTGTTCACTAAATCGCCTGTAAAAACAAACAAATCACTATGCTGCTTTTTGATTAAATCAATACCTTTTTGTACTTCGGTTGGATTTGTAAAACTACCTGCATGTACATCGGATATTTGTGTAATAGTAAAACCATCAAATGATTTTGGCAGATCATCAAAATATAACATATGCTTAATTACACGATAGGCATATTTACCCCAAAGCATTCCATACAAGAAAGCAAAAAATAAGAATAGAAATAAGGCTAAACCAATCTCTACGACAATAATGGACCTTTGGGGAAATGTAAAATGATGAAAAACTCCTGCGATTAAACGATAGCCATCATTTAGCAACAGTACTACAACAAACAGCAATTCGCTAGCAAAAAACATAATGAAAGCGTGTACAGCAAGCATAAAAAACTTATCCGGTTCGCGACTTTGTAATCGAATTACTGCTGTAATCATTAAAACTACAATCACTCCTACAACCACCCAAAAAATTGGCTGAACATATGTTTGAGTTGCTAGCACCTGTAATCCGCTTAATGCGTAAGCATTTAACAGCAGAAAGAAAATCGTAAAAATGGCTACTGGTACTAGTGAAAGTCTTCTCTTCATTTTATAATAAATTAGGCGTCACCTCGACTGTAGTGAAAAAGATCTTTAAAGATTTCTCCATTTTCGCTACGCTTCAGTCGAAATGACGCCGTTTAATTCTCTTTGGAACTATATTAATTCAACACTTCTACTAACAAACGCTGTTAATTCTGCCCCCGTTAACATTCCTTGTGATAATAAAGCTAAATCAACAGCTTGTTTTGCAAATTTGCTTTGTTCTTCTTCGTTGGTTGAAGCTAAAATTTTACTCACTAACTTATGGTTTCCATTGATAGCAACTTTATAACTATCTGGCATATTTCCGTAAAAGCTCATTCCTCCGCCCATTTTAGCCATATCTTTCATGCGACGCATAAATTCATCCATGGTTACAGTTACTGGCGAATCATCTGGGTTTAACCCAACTACTTCAACGCTAAAATTAGGTTTTGCAATGGCTTTTTCAAATATCGCTTTTACACTTGTCGACTGCTCTTCACTTAAAACCGATTCTAAAACTTCGTCTTTTTCGATTAATTGATTTGCAACACTAGCATCTACACGTTTCAACTGCGTTTTCTCTAATTTTTGCTCTAAACTACTCACAAAGTGATTATCAATTGGAGAGTTCATTACCAAAACATCATATCCTTTTTTCTCTGCCGATTGGATAAATCCATCTTGTTTCTCTGGATCAGTTGTATATAAATAAATTACTGTTCCATTTTTATCAGTTTGAACTGGAGCTACTTTTTCTTTGTATTCTTCGAAAGTAAAATTCTCTCCTTTGGTGTTGGTTAGTAAAGCGAAATCTTTTCCTTTATCGTAAAATTTCTCTTCGCTTATCATTCCGTATTTAACAAACAAACCGATATTGCTCCATTTTTCTTCGTATGCTTTACGGTCTTTGTTAAATAATTCAGCTAATTTATCTGCTACTTTTTTAGTGATATAACTATTGATTTTCTTTACGTTGCTATCGGCCTGTAAGAAACTTCTAGACACATTTAAAGGAATATCTGGCGAATCGATTACTCCGTGTAATAACATCAAAAATTCTGGAACGATGTCTTTAACTTCATCTGTAATAAATACCTGACGACTAAACAACTTGATTTTGTTGCGTTGCATATCGAAATCATCTTTCACTTTAGGGAAGTATAAAACTCCTGTTAAGTTGAAAGGATAATCTACGTTTAGGTGGATCCAGAATAATGGATCTTCAGAAAATGGGTATAATTGTTTATAGAAATCTAAATAATCTGCATCTGACAAATCTGCAGGTGCTTTCGTCCAAATTGGATTAGTGGTATTGATGATATTATCAACTTCAACCGATTTGTATTTTGCTTTTCCTTCTTCGTCTGTACCATCTTCTTCTTGCTCAGTTTTAGTACCAAACTTAATTGGCACAGGTAAAAATTTAGCATATTTATCTAAGATGTCTTGCAATTTTCCTTCGTTCAAAAACTCTTCAGATTCTGAATTTACGTGTAAAATAATGCTAGTACCACGAGTTGTTCTATCGCCATCAGAAATTTCGAACTCTGTGCTACCATCGCAAGTCCATTTTGCTGGTGTAGCACCTTCCTGATAAGATAAAGTTTGTATTTCAACTAAATCTGAAACCATAAAGGCAGAATAGAAACCTAATCCGAATTTACCGATGATTTCATTCGCATCTTTGGCGTCTTTAAATTTTTCTACAAATTCACTTGCACCAGAGAAAGCAACTTGATTTATATATTTTTTAATTTCTTCTGCAGTCATTCCCAATCCATTATCGCTAATGGTAATGGTTTTTGCCGCTGCATCTAGGCTAACTTCTACTAGTGGTTCTCCAACTTCGCCATTATACTGACCAAGTGCGGCTAAACGTTTTATTTTTTGAACCGCATCAACTGCGTTAGAAACTAATTCCCTTAAAAAGATTTCATTATCCGAATACAGGAATTTCTTAATGATTGGAAAAATGTTTTCTGTGTGTATGGAAATACTTCCTTTTTCTGTTGTCATATTTGTTTTATAATTTTTTGATTATACCTAGGCTTATCAAGGGTTGTTCCAAAATGCTTTATAGGTCAAAATGACAGAGTTATGCGGTTTGATATCAATAAAATAATATCGCAATCTTATGTATCTTTGACCTTTAATGGAGTATAACGTTCACACTTTACACAATGGCATTCGACTATTGCATGTGCCATGTGCATCTGCAATTTCTCATGCTTGTATTATTATCAACAGTGGTTCTAGAGATGAGAACGAAAAACAAATGGGTTTGGCTCATTTTATAGAACACTTGATTTTTAAACGTACCGAAAAAAGAAATACCAATCAGATTTTAACTCGATTAGAAAGCATCGGAGCAGATTTAAATGCATATACCACTAAAGAATATACATGTATTCACGCTTCGTTTTTAAATCCCTATTTAGATAGAACATTAGAACTTTTTAATGATATAGTTTTTCATTCTGTTTTTCCAGAAGATGAAATGGAGAAGGAAAAAGGAGTTATTTTAGATGAAATTACTTCTTATTTAGATCAACCTGAAGAAGCGATAAATGATGATTTTGAAGATCAACTTTTTGCCGGCCATCCCTTTGGGAGAAATATTTTAGGCACACCAAAAACGGTAAATGACTTAACAAAAAAAGATATTTTAAAGTTTATCAAAGATAATTACAGAACGGATGAAATTGTAGTTGCGGTAATTGGAAATTATTCTTTAAATAAGTTCATAAAAATTGGTTCTACGCATTTTGAATCTGTTTCCGCAAATTTACCCGTAAAAAAAAGAACGGCACCTCTTCCTACTAAAGTGCAACACATTGTTGTAAATAAACAAATTTCACAAGCGCATGTAATGATGGGTACACAAGCTTATTCGCTACATCACCCCTACAAAGCAGGATTGTTATTGCTCAATAATATGCTTGGTGGGACTGGAATGAGTTCAATTTTAAATTTACAACTCAGAGAAAAACATGGCATTGCTTACACTATCGAATCCAATTATAGTCCGCTGAGCGATACAGGAATTTTTGCATTATATTTCGGTACAGATAAAGAAAAACTATCAAAAGCATTTAGCTTAATTGCAAAAGAATTTAAGAAGATCAAGGATAATCCCTTAACTGAAATTCAATTACAAAAAGCAAAAAATAAATTTATTGGGCAAATTGCTTTAGGTGAAGAAAATCGAATTGGTCTTATCATTTCAATGGCAAAAAGCCTAATTGATTACAATAAAATTGATGATTTAGAAACTGTATTTAGTAAAATAAGAGCCGTTAGCACAGCGGATATGGCGACTATTTCTAACGAGATTTTAGATGAAAGCAAATTAAGTTCATTAACTTTTTATCCAACAGAAAGTTAAGTGCATTTAAGGTATTGCTGTCATCATAACGACAGTTTAGCAATAAAGAAATCTAACAATTGGTGTATTTTTGTATTTTTGCACCATGAAATTACCAATTGTAGCCTACGGCGATCCTGTTTTAAAGAAAGTTTGTGTTGATATTGATGAGACATATCCTGATTTACAACAACTGATAAAAAACATGTTCGAAACCATGTATAATGCCAGTGGCGTTGGTTTAGCGGCTCCTCAAGTTGGCTTACCTATTCGTCTATTTATTGTAGATACCAAAGGTGATGAAGACGAAGAGGCGTATGTTAAAGTGTTTATCAATGCTCAAATTTTAGAAGAGACTGGCGAACCTTGGGCTTTTAATGAAGGCTGTTTAAGTATTCCAGAAGTGCGTGAAGATGTGATGCGAAAACCAAATATCTTAATTAGGTATTACGATGAGAATTGGAAACTTCACGAAGAAAAGGTTACGGGATTTCCTGCTCGTGTAATTCAACACGAATACGACCATATTGAAGGAAAATTATTTACAGATAAATTGAGTTTGTTGCGCAAACAAATGTTAAGAAGCAAGCTTGATAATATCTCTAAAGGGAATGTACAAACGGATTACAAAATGCGTTTCCCTAAGCAAAATAGAAAAAGATAGATTTATCGGTCTTCGCTACGCAATTTATCTCCACTAAAGATGGTTTGCATTAATCTGCCCCAAGCAAAAGGGTTTAGTAGCGGATTAGTTTGGCGCATATTGGTATTTATCATCCTGTCGAAATTATAACGATAATTCCCATTGCTAATTTCCTGTCCATCTCTTGGCAAAGTAGCGATCATCCCTCGCAATGCTTTAGGCGACACATTTCTTTTGGCAATAGCCATATCGTCATCAGCTACTTTCATGGAGAGAAAATCTTTGTTAAACTCTTCGACCGTTGCCCAAGGATTAACTCTTACTGCTTTCAAATATACAACTTCCGATTTCAACTTAACCATCGCGGTATATTTGTGCTCTGCTATTTCATTTGGCAGTATAAATGTTTTACTCGTAAAACCAACTGCAGAAAACACTACGGTATCGCCAGGATGGGCAATAAACGAATAATAACCTTGATAATTTGCAGCGTATTTTTGTTCTTTAAACGACAGATTAGTTATCGTTACATAGGGCACAACTATATTGCTGTCAGCATCGGTAATAATTCCCGAAAACTGAACTAATTTGTTGCTTTTGGCATCACTTTGCGCAAATGCTGTGGCAACAAACAATAGCAATATAATGGTTAGGCTATATTTCATTTCTCAAAAATAAGTGTAAATGCTTAACTGACTAGTTAAATTGTGTTAAAACTAATCTTGCTCAGCTAAATCTACCGCCACAACACCGGTAATTTCAGGGACTGCTTTCATAATAGCTTGTTCAATCCCTGCTTTCATAGTCATGAAGCTCATTTTGCAAGAACCGCAATTACCCAATAATCTCAATTTAACAACATGCTCTGGCGTTATCTCTTCTATGGCAACATTTCCACCATCAGCTATTAAATAAGGTCTGATTGTTTCTAATGCTTGCTCCACTTGTTCCGTTAAATTCATCTTATATTTTTTAAAGTATAAAAATAGTAAATTTTTAGCAATTTGCTGTCTGAATGTTATTTATAGAAATCTGTTGTGCCATTTTACCGGCGATTTCTGAAAATGCTGCGGCTAACGGACTTTCTTTGTCCATTGAAACAGGCTGACCATTATCTCCAGCCGCAGTAATACTTTGAACCAATGGAATTTCTCCCAAAAATGGTGTTTTATACTGCTCTGCTAATTGTTTTCCACCGCCTTTACCAAAAATGTAATACTTATTGTCTGGCAATTCTGCTGGCGTAAAATACGACATGTTTTCTATCACTCCCAAAACAGGAATATTAATTCCAGGCATTTTAAACATAGCTAATCCTTTTCTTGTATCAGCTAACGCTACTTGTTGCGGAGTAGTTACGATTACAGCCCCTGCAATTGGGAAACTCTGAGAAATAGTAATATGAATATCTCCTGTTCCTGGCGGAAGATCTACAATTAAATAGTCTAATTCTCCCCAATCAGCGTCGTTAAATAATTGCTTAATTGCATTTGAAGCCATTGGCCCACGCCAAGGCACAGGTTGATCTGGATCAGCAAAAAACCCTAATGAAAGTAATTTAATGCCAAATTTTTCAATCGGTAAAATTAAAGTTTTTCCATCTTCTGTTTCTCTAGCACTTGGTTTTGCACCAACTAAACCAAACATAATTGGTACTGATGGACCGTAAATATCTGCATCTATTAAACCAACTTTAGCCCCATCGGCAGCTAAGGTTACCGCTAAATTACTAGCAACCGTAGATTTTCCAACTCCTCCCTTACCAGATGAAACTAAGATAATATTTTTAATTGCCTTTAGTTGTGTAGTATCTAGTGGCTTAGTAACTTTTGAAGTAATATTAATATTGATCACCGCATCGGCTGCAACAAAATGTTTAATCGCATTTGTACAAGCGTTTTTCAGCATCTCTTTCATTGGACATGCTGGCGTTGTTAACTCTAGCGTAAATCCAATTGTTTTATCTTCAATTTTAACATCTTTTATCATGTGTAGTGTTACCAAATCTTTCTTCAAATCTGGATCTTCTACATTGCGTAAAGCAGCTAAAACCTGTTCTTCGGTAATTATCATTCCTCAAAATTAACAAAACATAGGCATAAAAAATTTTCTATCACCCTTTTTGTTGTAATTTTAACGCGAATTGAAACAAGCCTGACAATTAGCGTTGGTTTGTTGAACTCCGTGTGACAAATGAAATACAATTGATATATTCACACGAAATAAACATTCGGTCTAAACGTTTGTTTAACAATAATTTCTACTTTAGTTTATGCATCTACCGAAAATTAAAATTCCTAAAAAATATGTAAAGATTGGTGCCTGGGTTTTAGGCGTTTTTTTACTCGTTTTTATTTCCCTTGGAGCAATCGCTTATAGTAAACGAGAGGCTTTGCTTAAAAAAATGATGGCAAAAGCTATCACTAAAGCAGATAAAGACTACGGATTGGAAATTAAAATAGGTTCTGCTGGTTTTACTGGATTAAGCTCTGTAAACATGAAAAACATTTCGGTGGTGCCAAAAGATCGAGACACATTATCAACAATTAATGATATTACGATTGGAGTGAAAATATTTCCATTGTTATTCGGCAATGTAAAGTTATCTGAAATTAACCTAAACCAAGGTAAACTGAATATCGTTTTAAAAGATTCCTTAACAAATTTGGATTTTATCCTGAAGAGAAAAAAGAAAGATAGCACAACTTCAACAAATAAAGTTGCACTGAGCGATTTGGCGAGCAATTTATTAAATGAGGTTTTCTATAAAATTCCAGATGATATGGAAATTAAAAACTTTTTAATGCAATTGAATGATAACGACACGGCATCTCTTAAGTTTTTAACCACAAGCGCAACTATTGATAATGGGGAATTAAAATCTAATATTTTAGTAAATGACACTGCGGCAACCTGGCATGTAAATGGTAAACTTCGCCCAAGTAGTAAGCGATTAAACATAATGCTTTTTGCCGATGGGAAGAAAGTAGAATTGCCATATTTGGAGCGAAAATTACATACAAAAGTAAACTTCGACACAGTCAAAACCGAAATGAAAGATGCGGCTTATAGCGGCGATGATTATAAAATTTCGGGTTCTTGGTCTGTTAAAAATTTGTTGATTAATCAGAAAAGGATTTCATCCGCAGATGTTATTGTGCCAGATGCAAAAGTAGATGCAGACATGTTAATCGGTGAAAATTACATTTGTTTGGATAGTACCTCGACTGTGTTCCTAAAAAAAGCTTCCATTCATCCTTACCTGAAATATACTTTATCTCCCAACAAAATTTATGAACTAAAACTAAATGCAGAAGAACAAGATGCACAAGCTATTTTCGATTCTTTCCCATTAGGATTATTCGAATCGTTAGAAGGAATACAGGTGAAAGGTAAATTGAAATATAACCTAAATTTTTATTTAGATTCATCACTTCCTGATAGTGTAAAATTTAATTCTACGCTTACTCCTACTGATTTTAAAATTGTAAAATGGGGTAAAACAGATTTGCAGAAAATCAATTCTACTTTCGTTTACACACCCTACGAGTATGGCAAACCAATGCGAAATATTACCATTGGACCTTCAAATCCTAATTTTACGCGTTTAGATGATATTTCATCGAACTTTAAAAATGCATTGTTAACTTCAGAGGATCCGTCTTTCTTCAGACATAAAGGTTTTGTAGAAGAATCTATTCGGAAATCTATTGCGGTAAACTTTAAAGAAAAGCGTTTTAAACGTGGTGGAAGTACAATTTCTATGCAATTAGTTAAAAATGTTTTTCTAAGCAGACAAAAAACTTTGGCCCGCAAAGCTGAAGAAATATTAATTGTATGGTTAATTGAAAACAATAAATTAATTAGTAAACAACGTATGCTAGAAGTCTATTTCAATATTATAGAAATGGGACAAAACGTGTATGGAATTGGAGAAGCTGCTCGTCATTATTTTGGCAAAACACCCGCTGAGCTAACTACTGGAGAAGGAATTTTCTTAGCTAATATTGTTCCTAAACCAAAGGTTGCGCTTTATAAATTTATGAGCGATGGAAGCTTAAAAGGATATTTATTACCTTATTTCAATTTTATAGGAAATACCATGGCTCGAAGAGGATTAACAGCTGCAGACACAAGTGGTTATGGCTTTTATAATGTGCGTTTACGTGAAGGTTTACGACAATATTTATTGCCTGATTCTGTAGTAATTGACACCAATAAAATAGAGGGGGAGGAAGATGACATGATGCCTCCGGGAGGAATGCAAGATAAATCTAAAAACCTTTTTGATCGTATATTTGGTTCACCAAAAAAAGATACGGTAATTAAAACTCCGGTAAAAACAGATACAGTAAAAACTAAAAAACAATTACGTCAAGAAAGAAGAGAACAGCGCAGAAAAGAAAATGAAGAAGGCGGTTAAATAATTCAAAATGAATAAAATTCAGGTACACGATAAAAACTTTGAAATCTTGTTAGAAAATGAGACGATTAATAAGCGAATCCGTTTAATTGGTATTCAGCTTAATGTTGATTATGAAAATAGATGTCCTGTTTTTATTGGTGTTTTAAATGGCAGCTTTTTATTTATGGCCGATTTACTTAAAGAAGTTGAGATTGCTTGTGAGGTAGGCTTTATTCAAGTGACTTCCTATAAAGGAACGGAAAGTACAGGAAAAATAAAAGAGACTTTCGGCTTGCCAACTGATTTACGCGACAAGGATGTGGTTTTAGTAGAAGATATTGTCGATACAGGTTTAACCCTAAAATATATATTAGAGAAAGTATACGAACAAAACCCAGCATCGGTAACAGTATGCAGCTTATTATTTAAGCCAAAAGCGTTAAAAGGACCTATTGATGAGTTAAATTATGTTGGGTTTGAAATCCCTAATGAATTTGTTGTTGGTTACGGTTTAGATTATAATGGTTTAGGCAGAAACTTAAAAGATATATATAGAGCTGTATAACTTTTAAAGTGGCAATTGCAAAATGCATTAGCAATTAGTTAATCTATCATTTTTTTTTCCGATTTTTGCCTCACTAAAAACAAAAACAATGACTATACATAAAGAAGGTTACACCACTATTGCACTTACCATTTTATTTATCATGGTGCTTAACGCCTTTGTAGACTATAAATTTGCAGATTTAGCTTGGTTGCGTTGGTTAACTTATATCTTATCTTTTGCTCTTTTTGTTATCGTTTTGCAGTTTTTTAGAAATCCTACAAGAACTTTCACCTCGGGAGAAAATTTAGTTATCTGCCCTGCTGATGGAAAAGTAGTTGTAATTGAAGAAACCGAAGAAGGTGAATATTTTAAAGATAAACGTTTACAGGTTTCTATTTTTATGTCGCCAGTTAATGTGCATATTAACAGAAATCCTATTTCTGGCGTGGTGAAATTTTTTAAATATCATCCTGGTAAATATTTAGCTGCTTGGAATCCAAAATCTAGTACAGAAAATGAACGCACCACAACCGTGGTTGAACATAAAAATGGCACTCCAGTATTATTTAGACAAATTGCTGGAGCTTTAGCTCGTAGAATTGTTTGGTATATTAAAGAAGGAGATCAAGTTGTACAAACTGAACAATTTGGCTTTATTAAATTTGGTTCAAGAGTTGATATCTTTTTACCTATCGGAACAAAAGTAAACCTACAATTAAACGAAGTTGTTAAAGGTGGAATAACCGTTTTAGCAGAATTGAGTTAGTTTCATCTATACTTTCACCCTATTTATTTTACTCTTTAGGTTTGTCAGCTACTTGGCGTTGAGTTGGGTATGCGAAATCAGAATTGTATTTGTGAACAATCTCAATAATTTTAAAGTTAACTTCTTCTTTAACCTTTAAATAATTATTGAACTCGATGTTCTCCACAAGATATAAAATTTGAATGTTTAAAGAAGAATCTGCGAAACTATCAAAAGTAACAGAGCTGTCTGCGGTATGTGGATTTGCATTTAAAAATACTTCGAGATCTGCAATAATATTTTTGATCATATCTGCCTCGGTTTCATAAATGATCCCGATATTAAACTTAACTCTGCGGAAATTTCTTCGAGTCATATTTTCTAAAACTCCATCAATCATCGCCCTATTGGGGATAATAATCGTTGTTTTATCTGTGCTACGTAAAACAGTACTTCTAAATCCAACCTTTTCAATCGTTCCTTCAATTCCATCAACTTTTACCAAATCTCCAACTGTAAATGGTTTATCAATAAAAATGGTAAATGAAGCGATCAAGTTTTCTAAAGTCTCTTTTGCCGCCAAAGCGATCGCGATACCTCCAATTCCTAATCCAGTGATTAAGCTTAATGCATTTACCTCAAATACATAGCCCAACAACACAAAAAAGCCAATGAAATAGATGACAAATTTAAAAAGCTCTTTTAAAAATGGAACCAACTGGTCATCAGCTTTATTATCAGATTTTATGGCTCTGTACATAAATACATGTGCCACAAAATCAATAATTCTTAAAATAATCCAGAAGAACGAAAGTATAATTAGGAATAGAAATATTTTATCTAAAAGTTCACCAAGCGTAAAAGCCTGAAGTACTTTTATCTTATCAACCAATTTGTGGTAATGGAAAACCTCCACTTCAAGCGGGTGCTTTAATTGATTTATTGCTAGATATAACGTACTTAACGTAATGAAAAACTCAAATGGTTTTAAAAGCAGAGCGATAAATGTATCTATTTTAACTTCATCTGCAAATTTTTTAAACAGTTTAAATAGGAGCTGACTTAAAAATCGAGAAACAATTCTCTTAAATAAAAGCCCGAGCAAAATAATACCCGTAAACATACAATATGCTTGTATGGTGTTGCCCCAAAATACCTGTTTAAAAAATTCAATATCCATTATACCAATTGTTTCAGTGCAATTTCAAACGCTGTACTCGATAAATTTGTTCTTTTGTTAGCCATCGTGTAAACCGCTTGTAAAGCATTTCCAATCACGGTAGATGCATCAGAAAAAATAGCATCATCGCTCATTTCTACATTGCGTTGCATTAAATAGGCAAAAACTCTAGCCATCCCACAGTTCGCAATGAAATCTGGTATTACTGCAACGTGATTATCTGCATGTTCCATAATGCTTCCAAAGAATATTTCTTTATCTGCAAAAGGTACATTCGCCCCACAAGCAATTACTTCCAAACCACTTTTAATCATTTTATCTACTTCTTCTTGCTGCACTAATCTCGAAGAAGCTGCAGGCACAAAAATTTCAGCTCCTACATTCCAGATCTTTTCACTTGCCTCGGCAAAAGGAATTAAATTATCTGCTACTAACGTATTATTTACTCTATTATTAAACAACGTCTTAACTTCTTCTTCTGTAAATCCCTCTGGTTTAATTAACCCACCAACACGATCTATAATTCCAACAATTTTTACACCATGTTGCGCCAAATAATATCCTGCAGCAGCAGCAACATTTCCCCAACCTTGTATAATTGCTTTTTTACCTGCTAATTCTCCGCCCCAAATATTATAATAATGTCTAATTGATTCAGAAACACCATAACCAGTAATCATGTCTGCTACTTTATATTTTCTTTTGATATCTGGTGTGTAATCTAAATCTTCCAATACTTTAGAAACACCATAACGCAACTGACCAATTTGATGGATGCGTTCGTTCTCTCTAGCTTGGTAGTGTCCGCTAATTACGCCTTCTTGTGGATGCCACAACCCATAACTCTCGGTAATTGGAATAACTTCGTGTATTTCGTCGATATTCAAATCTCCGCCAGTACCATAATAACTTTTTAATAATGGCATAACGGCCTTATACCAGCGTTCTAAAACTTCTTTTTTACGTGGATCTGCCGGATCGAAATTAATACCAGATTTTGCTCCCCCAATTGGAGGACCAGAAACAGTAAACTTAACTTCCATTGTTTTGGCTAACGATTCTACTTCACGTTTATCTAAACCCTTGCGCATGCGAGTACCACCGCCAGCAGCGCCTCCGCGTAATGAATTGATTACTACCCAGCCTTCAGCTTCAGATTCCTTGTCTTTCCATTCAAAAACAATCTCTGGCTGTTTCTCTTCGTACTTTTTTAAAAGTTGTTTCATTTCGTTCATTTCAATTCTATTTGGTGCGGCAAAGATATAAACAAAAAAACCTCCACGAAACTAATCGTGAAGGTTATATATCTTATTAAAGAATATTATTTTCTTAAAGACTTGATACGAGCAGCTTTACCAGTTAATTCACGTAAATAGAACAATTTAGCTCTACGTACTTTACCGTGACTGTTAACTTCTACTTTATCAATATTTGGAGAATTTATTGGGAAGATACGCTCTACACCAACACCATTACTCATTTTACGAACAGTAAACGTTTCGTTTGCGCCAGCACTGTTACGTTGAATAACAACACCTTGATAAATTTGAATACGTTCTTTATTACCTTCGCGAATTTTATAGTGAACACTCACTGTATCTCCTGATTTGAAAGAAGGAAACTCATTTTTTGCAATTACTTGCTCTTCTACAAATTTTACTAAATCCATGATTTTAAGCTATTAAGCCGATTTTTTGTTGTTTAAAATCGGACTGCAATATTAGGAAATTTATTTTAAAAATAAAAGTGATGTTCGAAATTTATTTATTTTCTAACAAATTGCAGTTTTTCCACAATACAATAGGAGACAAATTTAGACCCAATGAGTTATGATCTAAGAATATCAAACCTTAAAACTATTTTAAAAGATCTGGCCTACGCTCTTGTGTACGCTTAACAGCTTCCTCGTGGCGCCAGTCATTTATTTTTGCTTCATGGCCGCTCAACAACACATCAGGAACTTTATGGCCTTTCCAATCGGCAGGACGAGTATACAAGGGGGCATCTAACAAATCTCCTTGAAAACTATCTGATAAAGCGGAAGTTTCATCATTCAAAACTCCTGGAATAAGTCTAATCACTGCGTCAACTAAAACCGCAGCAGGTAATTCTCCGCCAGATAAAACATAATCTCCAATAGAAATTTCTCTTGTTACATAAATATCACGTATACGTTGATCTATTCCTTTGTAATGTCCACATAAAATGATGATATTTTTCTTTGTCGAAAGTTGATTTGCTATGGTTTGATTTAATGTTTCTCCATCTGGACTCATGAAAATGATTTCATCGTATACACGTTCACTTTTTAATTGCTCTATGCAAGCGGCAAATGGTGGAATGGACATTATCATTCCGCTTCCTCCTCCGTAAGGATAATCATCTACACTTTTCTGTTTATTAGTCGCATAATCTCTTAAATTATGCACCACAATTTCTGCAATACCTTTTTTTTGAGCTCGCTGCAAAATAGAGTGCGCAAATGGACTTGTTAATAAATCTGGCAAAACGGAAATGATATCAAAACGCATGGTACAAAGTTAAGAATAGTTTGGAGTTTGACATTGAACGCTTCAAACATTAAGAATATCCTTAGAAAACTTAATCTTTATTAGTTAGAAAGATAAATATCTAGCAATCCTTCTGGCAAATCGACATATAACTTTTTCTCTTCTTCATCAATTTCTACAATCATATCTTCATTTAAAGGAAATAAAATCTCTTTTTCTTTATAAAGTATGGTAGCTACAAATTGTTGTGGATATTCGTTAACCTCAATAATTTCCCCGAGTTCGCCATGTGTTTCATCAGCTACCATAAACCCTTTAAGATCATCGTATGTAAAATCATCTTCGTCTCGTTCTGGCATTTTATTCAATGCCAAGTAGATTTTTTTCTTCACTAAAGCCTGGGCTTTATCGATATGATCTATATCATCAAAATAAAAAAGGCCTGTTTGGTTTGGATATAATTTATGTGACGCGACAAAGAAAGGAACCATTTTACCATTCATATCAGCAAAAAGCACATCCAAATCTAAATCTTCATAGGCATCAAATTCGAAATATAGTTGAACTTCTCCTTTTAAACCTTTTGTTTTAGTAACGTAACCAATGTAAAACGCTTCTTCCTTAGTCATATTAAAAGTCCCGTGGGGAATTTAGGGGTTAAATAAAAATAGCGCCCCGATAAGTCGGAACGCTATTATAAGTTAAAACAAATCTATGATTATGCTTCTTCTTTTGTTTCTTCAGTCGATTCCTCAGCAGCAGGAGCTTCAGCAACTGGAGCTTCTTCAGCTACAGCAGCAGTTTCTTCAACAGCTGGAGTTTCTTCTACCGTTTCTTCAGTTGCAACTTCAGCAGCAGGAGCTTCATCAGCTACTACTTCTTCTTCAACAACTTCTTCTACTGGAGCATTTTTCAATGCAATTGCAGCAGCACGGTCAGCATTTTTCTTAGCTTCAGCAGCTAAAGCAGCTTTTTTAGCTTCACCTTTGCTTGCAGATAAACTATCTTTTTTACCTTCGATTTGACCACCTTTAGCTTCTAACCAAGCTGCAAATTTTGCATCTGCCTGTTCAGTAGTTAAAGCGCCTTTTTTAACACCACCTTGTAAGTGTTTTTTGTATAAAACACCTTTGTAAGAAAGGATAGCACGAGCAGTATCCGTAGGTTGCGCACCTTTGTTTACCCAGTCTAAAGTTTTTTCGAAGTTAATTTCGATGGTTGCTGGATTGGTGTTAGGGTTATAAGAACCTAAACGCTCAATAAATTTACCATCTCTTGGAGAGCGAGAATCTGCTACTACCACGTGGAAAAAAGGTTTTCCTTTTTTACCGAATCTTTGCAATCTGATTTTAGTTGCCATTTTTCTTTAAGTTTATGTATTCAACATAGTTCCCGGAGCTTCGTGCTTGCGGGGATGCAAAAGTAAGTAAAATACTAATAACTAGCAAACTGCATTAATTTTATATTCAGTTAACACTATTTTACAAGCAAATTTGGATATTTACGCCATGAAGATAGCTATAGATATGGACGAAGTCCTAGCCGATCCAATTAAAAAATTTATTCAACTTTATCATCGTGATTACGGCATTCCATTAGATTTAAAAATAGATGCTGGGAATGAAATTTATCATCATATTCCTGAACACATTAACAACAAATGGTTCGATTATATAAATGAAAAAGGTTTTTTTCGAGATTTAGAACTAATTGAGGGCAGCGTTGATGCTGTTAAAAAACTCCAAGAAAAGCATGAAATTTACATTGTTTCAGCAGCAATGGAATTTCCAAATTCATTAGAGGATAAATATCATTGGTTGGCTGAGCATTTTCCATTTATTAGCTGGAAAAACATCATTTTTTGTGGTGAAAAAATTGTGAATACCGATGTAATGATCGATGATAGAGCCAAAAATTTCATTGATTTTAAAGGGCGAACTTTACTTTTTACATCCCCTCATAATTTATTGCTAACAGATTACGAACGCGTTGATACTTGGGAACAAGTATTAAACAAATTGATGTAACAATTTTCCAAATTTAACATCGAATTATAAAAACCTAAATAAGATGTTAATTACAACCACAAATACTATTGAAGGCAAGAAAATTGTGAAATACATTGGTCTTGTAACTGGCGAAACTATTATTGGCGCTAATATTTTTAAAGATCTTTTCGCGGGTATCCGTGATATTGTAGGCGGACGCTCTGGCTCATATGAGCAAGTGTTGCGTGAGGGTAAAAATACTGCGGTAAATGAAATGCAACAATATGCTGCGGCAATGGGCGCTAATGCAATTATTGGAGTGGATTTAGATTATGAAACTGTTGGTAGCGGAGGCAGTATGCTAATGGTCACTGCCAGCGGAACTGCTGTAATTTTAGAGGATTAGTTATTGATCGGTTCACTAGTTCATTAGGAGCTTTCTGCAAAAAATGAACTAGTGCTAACGAATCTAATTCTGCTATAATGATAAAATTTCTACCAATCTTAACCAAGCTGGCGTAATTTTTTCTGCATCAATATGTTTGATGGCATGCGAAAACGGGGTAAATACAATCTCGCGATTAACTTGCCCTGCCATCACATCTGTTTTGCCAGCCAATAATCCTTCTACTGCAGCCACGCCCAAACGACTAGCCAAAACTCTATCCATGCAACTAGGTTTTCCTCCACGCTGAATGTGTCCTAAAACAGAAATACGAATATCATAATTAGGGAATTTTCCTTTTAGAGCTTCTCCAACATTATAAGCGCCACCTGCTTCATCTCCCTCTGCAACGATGATAATTTTTGAAGCTTTATCTTTTCGTCCGTTTTCTAATCTTGAAACTATATCTGCAATCCCAATTTTTGCTTCCGGAATCATAATTGCTTCTGCGCCTACTCCAATTCCACTTCTTAGCGCAATTAATCCAGAATCTCGGCCCATTACTTCTACAATAAACAACCTATCGTGAGATTCGGCTGTATCTCTAATTTTATCTACCGCATTTACAACTGTATTGATCGCTGTATCGTATCCGATAGTAAAATCTGTACCTTCTAAATCGTTATCAATAGTACCTGGTAAACCAATTACAGGAAAATTAAATTCTCTTGAAAATAGATCTGCACCTGTAAAAGTTCCATCTCCACCAATTACAACAAGGGCATCAATATCGCTTTCTACCAAATTTTTATGTGCTAACTCTCTTCCTTCCTTAGTTCTAAAAGCATCACTTCTCGCTGTTTTTAAAATCGTACCACCTCTTTGAATAATATTTGCTACAGATTTCCCATCCATTGGAATAAAATCTGCATGAATTATTCCTTCATAACCCCTTAAAATACCTGTAACTTTTAAATTATGATATAAACTTGCTCTTACTACAGCTCTAATTGCTGCATTCATTCCCGGCGAGTCACCGCCAGATGTTAATACTCCTATATTCTTTATTGTACTCATTTACTTCTTTGTGTTTGCAAATTCAGCTAGTCCTTTATTTAGATAAGCTATATATTTATCAATATCGTATTCTACTCCTATTGGTGGAGAAACTAATTCTTTTTCATCGTTTCCTAAAAGCACATAATATGGTTGAGAAATGGTGCTGAATTTATCGGCTTGCAAATGTTGGAATTTTAATCCAACTGTGTTGACCTTCCTTTTCAATACTTTAGAATCGAATTGTTCGTTTTCCGGAAGCTCAGTTTTATCATCGGTGTAAATTGCGACCGCAACGTAATTATCATTTATAATTTTAAGCACTCTCGGATCTGATAAAACTTTGGCTTCCATTTCCCTACAGTTTACACAACCATGTCCCGTAAAATCTAAAAACAAAGGTTTGTTTACACTTTTCGCATAAGCAAGCGCTTCTTGATAATCGAAAAATCCATCTGTTATTTTATATTCGAAGCTCAAAAAATCGCTGTATTTTTTCTTGCCATTCACTTCCGTTTTTACAGCAACCGTTCCCCCCTCAGATAAAACAAAATCTTGAGTTGATCTTGGCGGAACTAATGAGCTTACTGCTTTTAAAGGTGCTCCCCACAACCCCGGTATTAAGTAAAAAGCAAATACAAAACAGGCAATAGAAAGGAAAAGCCTAGGAATGGATACATAAGGCAAATCACTATCGTGTGAAAATTTGATTTTTCCTAATAAATAGAACCCCAAAAGAATAGATAATACAATCCAAATGGCTAAGAAAATTTCTCTATCTAATATTCCCCAATGGTAAGATAAATCTGCTGTAGATAAGAATTTTAAAGCTAAACCTAGTTCTAAAAATCCTAATACAACTTTAACTGAATTCAACCATCCTCCAGATTTTGGCAAACCTGTCATTAAACTTGGAAAAATTGCGAATAGTGTGAATATTAATGCCAATGATAATGAGAAGCCAAACATCACTACTACAGGGGTCCATAAATCGGTATTAATTGCAACTAAAGATGTTCCAATTAATGGGCCAGTACATGAAAACGACACTACTGCAAGTGTGGCAGCCATAAAAAATATCCCACTTAAACCTTTAGAATCAGATTTCGCATCTAGCTTATTTACAAAGGAACTTGGTAAGGTTATTTCAAAGGCTCCTAAAAACGAAACTCCAAAAATAACTAGGATTAAAAATATAAAGATGTTGAAAAATCCATCTGTTGAGATTTGATTTAATGCACTTGCGCCCCAAATTAAAGTAATAATAACCCCCAATGCAACGTAAATTACAATAATGGATAATCCATATATAATTGCACTTCGAATTCCTTTTCCTTTACTTTCTGCTCTTTTGGTAAAAAACCCAACAGTAAGCGGAACCATTGGAAATATACATGGCAAAAAGAATGCTGCCAGTCCAGCCAACAATCCTAAACCAAAAGTTACCCATAATGAAACGGGTTTTGCTTCGGTATTTGTAGAGGCTGATGCTTTCGTTTTTACGCTATCGATTCCTGCTTCTACTGGTTTTACTTTGCTGTTTGCAATGCTATCTTCCGCAGATCCAATTGTGGTAAATTGACTATCATCTGGAACTGCATTTGCCGTAGTATCTGTTTGAGGTTTTAATGCAGCACTTTGATTAGGATTTATCAGCAAAAAGATGCCGATAAAAAATAAAAGGAAGCTTATTTTTTTCATTATCATTATTTAAAAGTCGTGAAATTAAGAAATCTTTTCATTAAAGATGGAGAATATGGACGTACCGCTATTTACATTGCAGAACAATTACAATATCTCTATTAATTTATTTTAGAGGAATGCTAAGTGTTATTTCATCTGCTGGTAAGCAACTTATGTCATTACAAACCATAAATTCTATTTTTACTTTAATAAGAGCCGTTGCTTTATTCAGCTTTATCTTCTGCTGAAAAACAACTTCTTTCTCAAAATACGCTAAATCCATCTTTACCGTTTTATCATATTTCTTAATCGGTTTCGGCTCAATCGTTTTACCTATCAGCTCAAAATCTTTTGACGATACATAGCTAATTTTAACCTCATTGCATCCGATTTTACGCTTTGGGAGTAAACATGCCATTTCCCATCTAGTTTTGCTTTTATATAAAGGATTGCCTCTGTTTTGTTTACTTTTTTTGCAAAATATGACCATTTAATCGGTTTTTCTAATTGTGCAAATGCAGTAAAATTCAAAATCATGAGAACGAATAAAAAAACATTTTTTTTCATCTTATAGGTTTTGTAAAAAACAAAAAGCCCTTTAACATCGTCAAAAGGCTTCTTGTTTGATATGATAAAATTACTTAACAGGAATACTAAACGTAACCTCGTTAGGGGGTAGACATTGCTTATCGTTACACACCATAAACTCTACTTTTCCTTTTACAACTGTAGCGCCCTTCTTTAATTTTATTTTTTGTTGAAAAACTACTTCGTTCTCAAAATATAACACATCCATTTTAAATACTTTTTCATATTTGCTAATTGGTTTTGGCTCTGTTGTTTTTCCACTTAATGAAAAATCTTTTGATGGAGTGAAAGTAAAAATAGTTTTGTTTGGACCGCCGGGTTTTATATTCTGAGAATAAATATGCCAATCGTCTTCAATTGTAGCTTTTATGTATACAACCGCTTCGGTACTGCTGATTTTTTTACCGTAATATGCCCAACTCACTGGGTTTTCTAATTGTGCAAAAGCACCAACAGTTGTAAAAAATACTAGTGTTAAAATTAAAATTATTCTTTTCATTATGTGTGATTTAAAAATTCTATTTCTTTAAAATTATATTCTTTTATTTTTCCGTTTTGCTCAACATTTAATAAGCCTAAATCTGTTACTCCTTTAATTGTCCCTTCAAAAAGCTCGCCATTTTGTCTGTATATGGAAGGTTTCTCAAACTTGTATAGCTTCTCAACGTAGGTTTTCCTTAAAAATGTATAGTTACCTGCTTTTAATAATAAGTATAAGCTCTCTATTTGACTACAAATCTCCACTAATAGCTCATCTAAATTAACATCTTGTTGTAAAATTTGATGTAACGATGTTGCTTTACTCTTTAACTCTTCGGAAAATTCTTGCTGATTAATGTTTAATCCTATACCTATTACAGCAGTTTTAATCGTGTTGCCAGTCACGGAATTTTCTATTAAAACACCACCAAGTTTTTTATCAAAATAATAAATATCATTTGGCCATTTTATGCTAATTCCATTTGCTACATAAAATGTTAAAGCTTTATTAATAGCAATACTAATAGCCATATTTAACAAAAACTGTTTATCTAATGACAAAAATTTTGGTTTTAATAAAATACTGATAGTCAAATTTTTTCCTGGTTCAGCATGCCAAGTGTTTTCTTGTTGCCCTCGTCCAGCAAACTGATCATCTGCCATAATTACAGTACCTTCTGGTAATGGCTCGGATTTTGACACCAAGTTCTTTAAAAAATTATTGGTTGAATCGACCGCCAATAATTTGATGCGATTTTGACCAACAAATAGTGTTGAAAAAGTGTTATTTTGCAAGTGTTGATTATATTTGTTGATAATCAAAATTAAAAATTTTTAATGGTAAAAAAGAAAACCGCAAACCTTTCTACATACCTCTCAGAAATAGCTGTACATGGCATTCAAGAAAAAAAGGGAAATGATATTGTTCGTTTAGACTTGAGAGAACTAAACAGTTCCGTTTCTGACTATTTTATTGTTTGCAATGCAGATTCTTCAACTCAAGTAAAAGCTATTGCTGATAGTGTTGAAGATGAAATTTATAAATTAACCAAAACAAACCCTTGGCATAAAGAGGGTTTAGAAAATGCCGAATGGATTGTTTTAGATTACTTTGATATCGTAGTTCACATTTTTAAAACAGAGAAACGCGATTTTTATGGTATAGAAGATCTATGGGGCGATGCAGAAAGTACATCTTTCAAGAGTGCTTAAGCAATTATTTACACACATTTGAATTAACATGAAAGAAAATCAAAATAAAGATACCAAACCGAAACAAATTAAACGCCTTCCAAATATCCCTAAGAAACCTCAAAAAGGATCTAAATTTAATATTTTTTGGGTTTATGCAGCAATAATCATCGGACTGTTAGTAGTAAACTTTATGTTTAACTCCGAAACAATTAAAGAGGTAAATTATCCTACTTTCGAGAAAGATATGTTATTATCTGGTGACGTAGAAAAAGTAGTTTCCTATAAAGTGGATGATATCGCGAGGGCAGAAGTTTTTATTAAAGCAGACAGAAAAACAGATCCAAAATATAAAAAGTATATTTCCCAAAACGCATTCAATACTTCTGGAAATGGACCATTGGTATATTTTAATGCAAGTACCTTAGATGATATCGCTAAGCAATTGGAGAAATCGCAAGCCAATTTGCCAGCAGGAAGTGTTATTATTACACCTACTGTAGTATCTAAATCAAATGCTTGGTCGGGTGTTTTCATTAACATCATTTTGCCTTTATTGCTTATCGTTGGCCTTTGGATTTTCATGATGCGTCGTATGGGCGGCGGAGGAGGAGGTGGCGGTGGCCAGATCTTCAATATTGGGAAATCTAAAGCTACTTTATTTGATAAAGAAAGCCAGGTTAGTATTACATTTAATGATGTTGCTGGCTTAGAAGAAGCGAAGCAAGAGGTTATGGAAATTGTAGATTTCCTTAAAAACCCTAAAAAATACACAAATTTAGGGGGTAAAATTCCAAAGGGCGCTCTATTAGTTGGTTCTCCAGGGACTGGTAAAACATTATTAGCAAAAGCTGTTGCTGGTGAAGCTCAAGTTCCATTTTTCTCTTTATCAGGATCCGATTTTGTGGAAATGTTTGTGGGTGTGGGTGCTTCTCGTGTACGTGATTTGTTTAAACAAGCAAAGGATAAAGCACCTTGTATCATTTTTATTGATGAGGTTGATGCGATTGGACGTGCTCGCGGAAAAAACAGCATGATGGGCGGTAATGACGAGCGTGAAAATACCTTAAATCAATTGTTGGTAGAAATGGATGGTTTCGGAACAGATTCTGGAATTATCATTTTAGCGGCAACAAATAGACCAGATGTTTTAGACTCAGCTTTGATGCGTCCAGGAAGATTTGACAGACAAATTTCTATTGATAAACCTGATTTAATTGGCCGTGAGCAGATTTTTAAAGTTCACTTGAAACCAATTAAAACTGCCGAAGAAGTTGACGCTAAAAAATTATCTGCACAAACCCCAGGTTTTGCAGGTGCAGAAATTGCCAACGTATGTAATGAAGCGGCATTAATCGCTGCTCGTCGCAATAAAGAAACTGTCGATATGCAAGATTTCCAAGATGCAATTGACCGTGTAATTGGTGGATTGGAGAAGAAAAATAAGATCATTTCTCCAGAAGAGAAAAAAATTGTTGCTTATCACGAAGCTGGTCACGCAATTGCGGGATGGTTTTTAGAACATGCTGATCCATTGGTTAAAGTTTCTATTGTTCCTCGTGGCGTTGCTGCTTTAGGTTATGCACAATACTTACCAAAAGAACAATTTTTATACACTACAGAACAATTAACTGATGGTATGTGTATGACAATGGGCGGTAGAGTGGCTGAGGATATCGTTTTTGGAAAAATCTCCACTGGTGCACAAAATGATTTAGAGCGTATCACTAAATTATCATATGCAATGGTAACTATCTATGGAATGAACAGTACCATTGGTAACGTGTCTTTCCATGACCCACAAAATGAATATAATTTTAACAAACCTTATTCTGAGAAAACGTCAGAAATGATTGATAATGAAGTTAGAGCTTTAATTGCTGATGTTTACGTAAAAACTAAACAGTTACTAACTGATAAACGCGAAGGCTTAGAAAAATTAGCTCAGAAACTGATTGAAAAGGAAATTTTATTCCAAGCCGATTTAGAAGAAATATTAGGTAAACGTCCGTTTGATAACAGAACTACTTACGATGAATTTGTAAACGGTACGGGCGATCAAACACCTGCTGCACAGGGCTTAATTCACGATGGTGTTGAATCAACTACTGATCCAACTACTCCATCTGCTCATGCAGAAGAAGAAAGTAAATAATTTTCTTTATAAGAAACAATTTAAAGAAGCAATCTTAACAATTAAGGTTGCTTCTTTGCTTATATGCGCTAGGATAAGTAATTTTGATCATCAACTATGAAAGAGAACATTTCTTCTAAAGAACTTATGCTTAAAAAAATTAGAAAGGCCTTGCTCGAAAAGCGAGATAATCCTTATCCTAATTTAGAAGAAAGTCAACTTTATAAAACAAATACTGAAGAGCTAGAAATTTTATTTGCAGAACAATTAACGGCTGTTGCTGGTAATTTTATTTTCTGTGAAAATGGTGTGGATTTTATAGAGAATATTCTCGAATTGGCCGATAAATTTAACTGGAGAAAAATTTATTGCTGGGAGCCAGAGCTGCAAGCCTTGTTGGCAAGTTATGAATTTCCCTTTTATCAAACAGATAAAGATTTTGAACAAGCTGAAGTTGGTATCACTCTTTGCGAAGCACTAATCGCTCGTAATGGTTCTGTAATGGTAAGCAATCAGAATGCTGCTGGACGAAGATTAAGTATATTTCCTCATCATCATATTGTTATTGCCAGAACCGGGCAGTTGGTTTTAGATCTGAAAGATGCTTTTCAACTCCTAAAAAATAAATACGGAAATCAAATTCCTTCAATGGTAAGTAATATTACTGGTCCAAGCAGAACTGCAGATATTGAAAAGACTTTAGTACTTGGTGCTCATGGCCCAAAAGAATTATTTGTATTTTTAATTGATGATTTTTCTTAAAAATTTTTAATTTCAATTAAAATATAATATTTTTATACTAGATACCAAATTAGTATACGGTACAGAATGGGCAACGAAAACAAAATTTATTCAGTTATTACTGGAACTGGGAGTTATATACCCGAAAACATCATCTCTGGAGATCATTTTCTTGACTCTTCGTTTTTTGACAACGGCGTTAAGCTAGACAAAGAAAATATCGAAATCATAAATAAGTTTAGTGAAATTACCGAAATAGTTGAGCGCCGTTATGTCTGCTCTGATTTGCTAAATAGTGATATTGCTACTTTGGCAGCAAAAAAAGCACTTGAAGATAGTCAGGTTGATAAGGAAACTTTAGATCAAATTATTTTTTGCCATAACTTTGGTGATGTAAAATTGGGTTCAAATCGCATGGATATATTGCCTGCCTTAGCAGCAAAAGTAAAGCAGCAATTAGAGATAGAAAATCCCGACTGTGTTGCTTACGATATCATTTTTGGTTGTCCTGGTTGGGTTCAAGGTGTTATTCAGGCCGATTATTTAATTAGAAGTGGCGATGCCAAAAAAGTAATGGTAATTGGCTCAGAAACGCTCTCTAGGATTATTGATCCACACGATAGAGATAGCATGATTTTTTCTGACGGTGCTGGCGCTGTCATATTTGAAGCAAAAGAATCTGAAGAACCTACTGGTATAATCGCTCACAAAAGTCAAACATTTTCAAGTTATGCCTCTCTTTTAACCATGGGCAGCAGTAATAATCCTGATGAAATAAATGGGAATACCTATTTGAAAATGAATGGCCGTAAACTATACGAGTTCGCAGTTATCAATGTCCCTCAAGTTGTAAAAAAGGCCATTGATAAATCTGGAGTTCCACTTGAAAAAATAAAAACTGTATTTATTCATCAAGCTAATGGAAAAATGGATAATGCTATAATGAAACGATTATTTAAGCTGTATGATTTAGACTCTGTTCCAGAAAAATTAGTTCCTATGACCATTTCCTGGCTAGGTAATAGTTCTGTGGCCACTATTCCTACACTAATTGATTTGGTTTTGAATAACAAAGTTGAAGGCTATAAAATTGAAAAGGGAGAATATGCCATCTTTGCATCGGTTGGTGCTGGCATGCACATTAATGCAGTAGTCTATAAATTTTAGCCGCCTATTCTTTTTAATCCTTGTTTGGCTTCTGTTTCAATACTATTTTCATCTTCATGACCCTTCATGTTTATGGCTATATTAAAACTAGATTTAGCTTTGGCCAAGTTTTTCTTTTTTTCGTAAATTTTACCCATTTGTACCGCAGCTTTTGCGGCGTAATAATACTTTAGGCTTTTACCTATATTGATGGCATTTTGGTAATTTGATAATGCAGCATCATCTCTTTCTAAACTATCATTAATTCTACCTAAACGATAATAATATTCTGTTTTATCCTTTGCAGATGCAAAATCTTCAACTTTGTTATCTGTCAAAGCTGTTAAAGCTTTAGTTAAATAGCCACCATCAAATAATAACCTTGCTTTAAGCAAATCAATATTTGGAATTGGTCCGTTTGCTTCATTAAGCGCTTGTTTATCTCTTTCGTGATAAGTATATCCGCTATTTTTAATTCTAGTCATCAAGGCCGAAAACCCACTTGAATCTCCTTTTAATAAACTGATCCAGCCAAGGTGTAGATTAGTATCTTTGATATAATTTACTCCTTTGTTTGTTTGTAAATATCTTTCAAAATAAGCTGCCGCAGAATAATCCAATTTGTTCAACTTAGCAATTCCCATTAAATAATCTAAGTATGGGAATGATTGATATACTGCTCCAGTAGGTTTATCTACTAATATATTTATTGCTTCATCATTATGTCCATTTCTTGCACAAACATAGGCTTGTAAATAAGCTTTTAATAGACTGCTATCGGCAATCCTCGCGGTATATTTCATCGTTTTTGTATAGGCTAATGGACTATGCGCAACATCAGATAGTACATATGCATAATTAAAAACCGTTTCTTCATAAAAAGGTTCGTAAGAGGATTTAGGAAGGTTTTCTGCTAATTTATCTAACATATTTACCCCAGCTTGTAAATTACCTTTTAGTCCAAAAGTTGAAAGTGTTGTTTTTAAAACACCATCAGGTAATGCGCCCATAACGGCATTAATAATACCCAATCCAATCCCATTTAAATGAAATCCTGGAAACTTTTTAGCGTTCTCCTGTAATTGATTATTCGCTTTATTTATTTCTCTAGCGGCTGTAAAATAAGCCCCATATCTTCCTCTAATTAATGCCCATTGTAAATTAATTTGTGCTTGTGCATATAAATAATATGGAGAGTTTTTATCGTCGTCGCTAATCTGATCTATGCGATCTTCTTTATTCGCTTCCAACCTTTCAAATTCAGATTTGTTTTCTGTTGTTAATAAATAGAAATAGTCTACATAATTTTCTAATAACGGAACTATTGAATTATTTGGGTGTATTTTCTTTTCAGCTGCAATTAATTGTCTGGCCGTACCTAGCTTTAACTCAAAAACATTTTGATATGCTTTTAAACAATTAGCATTAAAATCAAAATTAGCAGAGGCTACAAAACACGAAAAGAAAAGGATGGAAAATAAAGTAGAAAATTTGGGCATTTTGATTTGATGCATGTAGGCGAACCGCTTTTATAAAGTTTAAGTTAACGAATTATATAACGTAAAAAAAACTACTATGTTTTGATTAAATTTTTCAACCTTATAATTAATATAGGATTTAAACCACAAAAAAAGCCAGACTTTCATCTGGCTTGGAATTCATATTTGGTTTTTGGTTGTTAAGCTTCTGCTAATTCATGTGTTAATGCCTCATCAACTAAAATTCTACCGCAATGCTCGCAAACAATAACTTTTTTACGTTGACGGATATCTAATTGGCGTTGAGGCGGAATTTGGTTGAAACAACCTGAGCATGAATCTCTATCAATTGTTACAACAGCTAATCCATTCACAGCGTTACTTCTTAATCTATGATAAGCAGTTAATAAACGCTCTTCAATTTGAGTTTCTGCTTTATCTGCTTTTTTAACTAAACCTTGCTCTTCTTTTTCAGTTTCTGCAGTGATTGTAGCTAGTTCGCCTTTTTTAATCTCTAAATCGCCCTTTCTCGATTCGATATTTGCTAAAGCTTGTTCGTAAATTTCTGTTTTAGAAGCGATATCAAAACCATATTCTTTGATTTTTTTCTCGCAAACTTGTATTTCTAAATTCTGGATTTCTACTTCTTTAGTTAAAGCATCGTATTCACGATTGTTTTTTACGTCTTCTAATTGTTTTTCGTATTTTTTGATTAAAGCTTGTGCTTCTTTAATCATGTTTTTACGATTTACAATTGCATCTTCAGTATCGTCTAATTCAGCTTTGATTTTTTGTATACGTGTTTCTAATCCGGCTACTTCATCCTCTAAATCAGCCACTTCCATTGGCAATTCACCACGAATTTGACGTATTTTATCAATCTTTGTATGTAGGTTTTGTAATTCGTATAAAGCTTTTAGCTTTTGCTCTACTGTTTGTTCCATTAAATGAAATAATTTATGGGGTTTGTGTTATGCTCCGTTAAACGGATTGCAAAGTTAGGAAATTTTTCTTGAATATTATCTATCAACAAATTAGATGTAAATTGTTCACTTTCGTAATGACCAATATCGCAGATGATAAGTTTTTCTTCTGCATCAAAAAATTCATGGTATTTAAAGTCGGCAGTGATAAAAGCATCAGCACCTGCAGCAATTGCGTCTTTCAACAAAAAGCTTCCTGACCCACCACAAACAGCCACTTTCTTAATTTTTTTCGATAATAAATTCGTGTGCCTAATTACTTTTGCGTACATCTTTTCTTTAACAAGATTAAGGAAATCAATGCTATCCATTTCCTGTGATAACCAACCTACCATTCCTGCGCCAACATTTTCTAATTTGTTTGCCAAAGTATAAATATCATATGCTACTTCTTCATAAGGATGATTCTCCAATAAGGCAAGCAATATTTTGCGTTCATCCTGTGTTTTAAAAATAGTTTCAATTCTTACTTCTGCTTCTTGGTGTTGCATACCTCTTTCACCTACAAAAGGATTTGTTTCTTGATTTCCTTTAAAAGTTCCTGTTCCTTCTGTGTTAAAACTGCATTCGCCATAATTACCTATATTTCCTGCGCCAGCGGCAAATAATGCATTTCTAACTTGATCAGCTTGTGCTGTAGGGCAAAATGTAACCAGTTTTTTTAATAAATTAGTTTTGGGTGATAGTGTTTTTGCGTTTTGTATGCCCAATCTTTTGCAAATTTCTCCACTTACACCATGTGCTACATGATCTAAGTTGGTGTGAATAGCGTAAAGTGCAATGTTATTTTTTATCGCTTTTAGTACAACTCGTTCTACATAGGTTTTGCCATTAAATTTTTTTAGCCCTTTAAAAACTATTGGATGATGAGTGATGATTAAATTACAGTTTTTTGAAATCGCCTCTTCAATAATCTGTTCTGTACAATCTAATGCAACCAAAGCTGCATGAATTTCATCATTTGCATGACCAACAATTAATCCTGAATTATCATAATCTTCCTGATAGTTCAGTGGCGCAATGCTTTCAAGGTAATTGGTTATTTCGGATAACTTCATGGTATAAAAATAACAAAATCCTTACCCGTTTTTAAACAGATAAGGATTTTTATAAAATTTGTGTGTGTGGTTATTGGAAATTACTCATTCTTGTCATTTGTAAGCTATCGAAAACCATTTTTTGATTATGCTCAAAAGCTAATTCTTTATGGTTGATGATATCTACGATTGATCCGATTAAACATAATCCGCCAGTGAATAAATATAAAATACCCATTCCAATCTGCCCTACGATGAACCTTTGTAATCCTGGAACTAAACAAAGTCCAATTACACAGAACAAAAGCATATCACTTGGATTTTTTCTTTTGCCCGAATAAATCATTAAAAAAGTTCTTACCTGTTGTTCATTTAAGCCATTAGTGGCTGTTTGTAAGTAACTATATTCTTGTGGGGTTATGCCCGGTAATGCCATGAATTGTGCGTCAAACATTGTTAATCCTCCTTATACTTTAAATTAAATCCTTTTTGTTTATTAAATAATTGTTTGGTGAGCTGATAAATACGATAGCTAATTAATATCAATGATGGTATACCGAACCAATGATATGAAAAACTTGCACTTACATCTCCATGAAACAATGCGGTAATTGACCTTCCTAATCCACATCCTGGGCACCAGGTTATTCCCAAATTTGCTAAAGGGCAAAATGTGAAATGATGCTCATGAGGGTTTGCTGTTGCCAACAATATTAAAGCTAAAACCCAGAAAAATAACTCTAGTGGAAAGCTTTTAATGTACTTCATTGTTTCTCGTTTTATATTATTTAGAAACAATGATAGGCTTTTTGTTACTTCCGCTAAAGTGTACTCGACGAACTGAAAAAAAATCTCGACAAACTCGGTGTATCACTAGAACAATGAAACTTATTTAACGCGTACATAAATGTGTTCCCCGTCTATACCATTTACAGTTAGTGTATCATTGCCTGTAAATTTTAATGCAAAAACATCTACCCTATTAAAATATGAACTCATTGTTCTAATACTATCTCCAAATAATTGGTATGAACTACGATCTTTACGGTTGAAATAGCTGATGCTTTCTTTTGTTACCTCCCAGCCATGGCTTTTATTTGTAGTTAATGCCCATTTGCCCAGTATAACCTTAGCTCGATCTTTGTTAACTTCCTTTGAATTGCAAGAGAAAATTAAACATATAAAAAACATATATCGTCGAATCATGATTTACAAGTTAAGTAATTATTAGTATTCCTGTGTTAGTGTGAATTCTCAACACGAAGTAAGGAATACTTTTTTATCTTTGTATAGTGAACATTCGCGACCTGATTAACAGATATAAAACAGATGAGCGTGTCGTTACTACAGCACATTCATTAAATAAAGGAAAGGGCAGCAAAACCCAATTAAAGGGATTAGTGGGCTCTGCCGATGCTGTAATTGCTGTTTCAACTTATTTTTTACTACACAAACCGCAGCTTTTTATTCTACCAAATAGAGAAGAGGCTTCTTATTTTCTTTCGGATTTAGAAGGGATTTTAGATAAGGAAGTTTTGTTTTTCCCTTCGTCGTTTAGAAAAGCTTTTGAGTTTACCCAAATAGATACTGCAAATGTTTTAGCAAGGGCCGAAGTTTTAAATGAACTTAATCACCAATCTGAATATGGAAAAATTGTAGTTACTTATCCAGAGGCATTGGCCGAAAAAGTTATCGATCGTTCGGTTTTAGAAAAAAACACTTTAGAAATTAGTGTTGGTGCAACTTTAGGAATTGACTTTATCAATGAGTTTTTATTCGAGTACGATTTTGAAAGATCTGATTTTGTTTATGAACCTGGTCAATTTTCTATCAGAGGTGGAATTGTAGATATTTTCTCTTTTTCACATGAATTGCCATATAGAATTGAGTTTTTTGGTGATACTGTAGAAAGCATTCGGACTTTTGAAATCGAAAGTCAACTTTCTGTGGATGATGTTAAAAGTTTAACCATCGTACCTAATGTACAAGCTAAGTTTTTAACAGAAAATAACATCAGCTTGTTAGATTACATTGAAAAAGACACACAACTTTGGTTTAAAGATGTAGAATATACCATCGATATTGTTAAAAGTGGTTATAAAAAAGCAGTTGAGCTTTGGAAAGCATTAGGAATCGCCGAAAAACAGCAAAATCCAAATTGGCTAGATCCAAAATTTTCATTTACAGATGAAAAAATGCTATCCGATTTATTTCAAGATTTTTCGTTGGTAGAATTTGGTAAACAGTTTTTTTATCAAACAGATAATGTAATTCAGTTTGAAACTAAACCACAACCTTCTTTTAATAAAGATTTCGATTTACTGATTAAGAACCTAAAAGAAAATGAAAGTCTGCATATTCATAATTTCATTTTTACAAATTCGACTAAACAAACCGAACGTTTGTATGCGATTTTAGATGATATTGATAAAACCGCAAAGTTTACTCCAGTAAATATTCCACTTCGTGAAGGGTTTTTAGATGCACAACAAAAAGTCGCTTTTTATACTGATCATCAAATTTTTGATCGCTTTTATAAATATCAATTAAAGAAAGGATATCAGCGAAGCCAAGCCATTACACTTAAAGATTTACGAGAATTAAAACCTGGTGATTTTGTGACTCACATTGATCATGGCATTGGTAAATATGCTGGTTTGGAAAAGGTAGAAGTGAATGGCAAAATCCAAGAAATGATTCGCTTGGTTTATGCCGATAACGACTTACTATATGTGAACATTAACTCTCTAAATCGCATTGCGAAATTTAGCGGAAAAGATGGAACACAGCCCAAAATGAACAAATTGGGTACAGAAGCTTGGGATAAACTCAAAAAAACCACAAAAAAAAAAGTTAAAGACATTGCCCGAGATTTGATCAAGCTTTATGCGATGAGAAAAGCTCAAGTGGGTACTGCTTTTGCTCCTGATGGATATTTAGAAACAGAGCTAGAAGCGTCTTTTATTTACGAAGATACTCCAGATCAAGTTAAGGCAACTGCAGATGTAAAAAAAGATATGGAAGCGCCACATCCAATGGATCGATTGGTTTGTGGGGATGTTGGTTTTGGGAAAACGGAGATTGCTATTCGTGCGGCTTTTAAGGCTGTAGCAAACGGTAAACAAGCAGCCGTCTTAGTTCCTACAACAATTCTTGCACTTCAACACTTTAAGACATTTTCGTCGCGTTTAAAAGAATTTCCTTGTACGGTTGACTATATCAATCGTTTTAAAACATCGAAGCAAATTAAAGACACTTTAGAGCGTGTAGCACAGGGAAAGGTTGATATTGTTATTGGTACTCATCGATTATTGAGTAAGGATGTGAAGTTTAAAGATTTGGGCATCATGATTATTGATGAGGAACAAAAATTTGGTGTGGCGGCTAAAGAAAAACTTCGAGCTTTGCGTGTAAATGTAGATACGCTCACTTTAACTGCAACTCCAATTCCTAGAACATTGCATTTTTCTTTAATGGGTGCTCGAGATTTATCGATAATGAGTACTCCTCCGCCAAATAGACAAGCAGTTAATACAGAATTACATGTTTTTAACGATAAGTTAATTCAAGAAGCGGTGCAATTTGAATTGGATAGAGGAGGACAAGTTTTCTTTATCCACAACCGTGTAAATGATTTAAAACAGCTGGGCGGATTAATTCAAACTTTAGTGCCAAAGGCGAGAATTGGTATTGCACACGGGCAATTAGATGGCGACGCTTTAGAAGATGTGATGCTAGATTTTATCAATGGCGAAAAAGATGTTTTGGTAGCCACAACTATTATCGAAGCGGGACTTGATATTCCGAATGCAAACACGATTATCATTAATCACGCACACATGTTTGGCTTGAGCGATTTACACCAAATGCGTGGTCGTGTTGGTCGCTCTAATAAAAAGGCATTCTGTTATTTATTGAGTTTACCTTTATCAACCTTAACTAACGAAGCAAGAAAAAGGTTAAGTGCTATTGAAGAATTTTCTGATTTAGGAAGTGGTTTTAACATCGCAATGCGTGATTTAGATATCCGCGGAAGTGGTAATTTATTGGGTGGCGAACAAAGTGGATTTATTGCTGAAATTGGTTTCGAGATGTACAATAAAATATTAGATGAAGCCATTCAGGAGCTAAAGGATGCTGAGTTTAAAGATTTATTTAAAGACGAACCACAGCGACCTTTTGTGAATTTTACGCAAGTTGATACAGATTTAGAATTACACATTCCTGATGATTATGTAACGAGCATTACTGAGCGATATAATTTATACACTGAACTTTCAAAACTAGAAAATGAAACTGAGTTAGTAGCTTTTGAGCAAGAATTGAAAGATCGTTTTGGTCCAGTTCCGCAACCTGTAAAAGTGATGCTAAAAGTTTTGCGTTTACAATGGGCTGGTAAACGCTTAGGCTTTGAAAAATTGAGTTTCAAGAAGAATATATTACGCGGATACTTTGTGAGTGATAAACAATCTAAATTTTTCGATTCGGAAGTGTTTAACAAGGTTTTAGCTTTTGCACAAGTTCATCCACGTTTGTGTAATTTGAAAGAGGTAAAGGATAGCTTAAGAATTTCTTTCGATAACATTGCCAATATAGATGAAGCGATTGAAATGTTGGAATTGATATAGATGTTGCGAGTTGTTAAATGTCACGTGTTATGATTTATACAATCCAAACTTATTTTGAACAGCAAAACCTGTAACTCTAACCTGTAACCAAATGGATCCACAAATGCTAATCGAGCTTGTCACAATGAAAATGCCTTTTGGTAAGTACAAAGGCTGGGTACTTTCTCGTTTGCCAGAACCTTACTTAGTTTGGCTTCACAATAAAGGTTTTCCTTCTGGGAGATTAGGGCATTTATTAGCCACCATGTATGAAATTAAGCTTAATGGCTTGGAATATTTGCTACAAGGATTAAAGAAATTCTAATACTTTTATCATCTTTGCAAGAAGCTTTTCAGCCGACTTTACACTCGAGGTTAAATCTCACAACCATTTTCATCACAAACTGCATCATTGTTTTTATTCAAAGATTTAAGTTTCGTTGTTGATTGAGCCGCCTTCCATTCTGTAAAACTTTGGGTAATTGCTTGCTCAAAAGTAGGAATTGGTTGTGCCCCAGAAAGTGCGTATTTCCTATCAAACACAAAATAAGGAACTCCTCGAACACCTAATTGCTGACTTTCATAAATATCATAACGTACTGCTCCCGAGAAATCATCTCCTTGTAAAATGTTTGCAGTTTCTTCTTTATCTAATCCTAATTCTTCAGCAATGCTAATTAATGTTTCATGTTTAGCAATGTCTTTTGCGCCCAGGAAATGTGCATTAAATAAGGCCTCTTCTGCTTGATCTTGTAATCCTTTGCTTGCGGCAAAATGAAGAAATCTGTGTGCATCAAAAGAATTGGCAGGAATATTTGTTGCAAAGTTTAAATCTAAACCAACGTTTGAAGCCATTTCGACTACTTGTCCGGTCATTTGTTTAGCTTGCTCCAAAGACATTCCTTTGCTTCTTGCTAGATAAGTGTATAAATCCTCGTTATTTATATTATGGTATTCTGGGTTAAGTTGAAAGCTTTTCCATTCTACTTCTACTTCATTTTTAAATGGTAATTTTTCAATCGCCTTTTCAAAATGTCTCTTACCGATATAACAAAAGGGACACATTACGTCCGACCAAATTTCTACTTTCATAACACAAAGATAGCCTTGACGATTTGTAGAATGGTAAGTTTAAAGTAAAAACCCAGCTAACAAAAATGTTAGCTGGGTTTTTACTTTATTGGGCAATGTAGCGTTTTATCTACTTATACAATTGGTTAAACATCCATTTAAACGTTCCATGTGTTTGAGCTCTAAACGTAATTTCTGGACCAAAGGCGAATAATTTTCCTTTTCCATAATTTGCCTCAAACGCAGCAACGCCATCCTGTAAATAACTTTGTCCCCATGCCCAACCGCTACGTAATGGTGTTGCGTTTGCAAACCAAGCTAAAGGTTTAATTTTACTGCTAGAAACGGCATCTGGGCTTAATTTAAACACAGGGCTATTATCAAAATAAACATCCGCTGTGCTATCCATACCCCAATTTGCTGGTTGATTTTTATCTAATGAAACATTTAGAACACTACCAGGCACATAATATTTCTCTGCTGGCAATCTTTTTTCTACACCACCAATAAGCTCTACCATCGCATTACGAACTGGCAAGTTTAGGTGCGCCGCTAAATTTGTCGCAGTACCAATAGCTACAACCTCTCCACCTGCTTCTAAAAATTTCTTTAGCTGAGGAATAGATTTATCTTGGCTCATTCTTCCCAATCGAGCTCTATATTCTTCTGGAATACTTTCGGGAGCTGGCATACCAAAACCACCTCTTCCTGCGCCTATTGACACATTTGGATTATATGCCGGGATAGACCCATCAACAAAAATAATCACATCATATTTGTCTTTCAAGTTTCCAGCATCAATATCTGAAGCATAAATCACAGTTGCATCAAAGTGATATTGTTCCATAATAAAACGAATCCATCCAGAATCCATTGAACCGCCATAAGTATCCCATAAAGCGATACGCGAAGGAGCTATTTTAACTGCTTTAGCAGGTTTTTGAGCTGCTGTAACTTTCATTCCAAAACCATGTTCCGCTTTATCTAAAATGCTTTTCGCTTTAGATGATGCTGGCACATAAAATGATCCATCTGCTGTATTACGATAAACTTCCGCTCCACCTTTCAGTAACTCGTTAACTGCTAAATAACTTTCATTTGCGAATGAACTTAACGTGTAGCCACTACCTGAAGGTAATGCTTTTGATGTTGCTTTTATTAATTCTCCGTAAGGTAATTTTTCAAACGGGCCATCAAATTTATCTTGAATTCGATCGAATTTCACATTCATTAAATACGCCAACGTCCAACCTGCTGCATCATAAGGGGCAATAGGAGGACCACCTTCATATTTAAAATCGTTAGGGTGATCTTGTGGTTCGAACATATCTAAAACATGCGGACGAAAAGCTTGGTCGGTTTTAACTACATAGCTTCCGGCAGGATAGTTTTTGCCTGCAACTGTAAATGGAGCGCTGGCTTTTTGAACTGAAATCCCTGTTCTAATCAAGGCATTTAAAAATCGTATAGCAGTTGTAAAATCTGGCTGATCTGCAGAAAGAATATATCCTCTTGCATCGCGATTAGCTGGATTCTTCATTACGGTATCTAAATATTTTGTAGACATTGCTCCTCTTCCATCAAAACCTCCATTCGCTGCACTAGTTGATTTTCCTGCTTGTGCAGCAGCATTTATGGCGTCAATCTTTTTAGGCGAGAAAGACCAGGTGTCTTTACTCCCTCTATCAATTGAGTTCTTACCCATCTGATAAATATTATACAGTAATTCATCGTGGTAACGTTGTGCGTAGTTTAATACCGCATAGTTTAACGAAACCGAATAATCTATCGAGTTTTTAAAATACCATTTTTGAGGTAAAACAGGATTTGGAGAGTCGCCATTTGGCAATAAACGAGCTGGTACCAAAGGGATGTCAGATGGTGTTGGACTACCCACAATTTCTGTTAATAATCCAATCATGTTATGAAAATAAGTTGTAGTGCGCAAACCTCCATTATACCAAGTAGAAAATACAGAGCCTCCGCGTTGTGTATAACCTGGCTTAGATTCAACGTTCATTCTGTTGTGCATTGCTGCGCCAACGGCATCTATACTTGTTAATATGATTGGATCGAAAACATAATTATATGGATCGCGATAAGGTGGTCCAGCTACTACTGTTCCTGCTGGGCCAGCTTGATGATGGTTGTACATAATTTGCGGGATCCATTCTACAAAAAGTTGACGTCCAATATTTTGGGTTTCTTTCAGGTTTAACATGAAGAAATCTCTATTATTATCGTGTCCTGCATATTTCTCATACAGCCGAGGAAGTCCATTTATAGATCTTTTCTTTGGGTCTTTTTCCCTCATGTACCAGTTGCTCACCAATTCCTGTCCATCAGGATTAGCATGCGTCATTAGCACAATTACATTATCTAATATTTTATTGGTTTCTGCATCCGTTTTGCTAGAAAGATTATAAGCCATTTGTATTAATTGGTGGGCGCCAACAACCTCATTTGCGTGTAATCCTCCATCAATCCACACTACTGCTTTTCCTTCCGCTGCCAATGCTTTAGCCTGCTCTGGGGTTAAACCCTCGGCATGTGCTAATTTTTGAGAAATCTCTTTATATTTTTCTAAGTTTTTTTGGTTTTCTGGCGATGTAATGATCAACATATATTGAGATCTTCCTTCTTCAGTTTTACCAATATCTACCAGTTTTACTCGTTTTGAGGTTTCTGCAAGCTTTTTAAAATATGCTTCAGTTTGAGTGTAATTAGCGAGCTGATAATCGTCGCCAATGTTAAAACCGAAATGTTCTTTGGGGGTTGGGATGTTTTGCGCTATTGCCAATTGAAAGCAAAAAAATAGTGCAAAAAACAATACGCTACGTTGGTAAAGTTTTGCCATAAGGGATAAGTTTAGTTTATATTCAAATATAAAATAGAAAACGAAGTATTACATGGCTGTTATTGATTTGTTACAGACCGCTAATGCAATATCAGATACAAATAAACGTAAACCACTGGCGCTGCGATTAATAGCCCATCAAAACGATCTAGAAACCCTCCATGCCCAGGTAAAAAACTTCCCGAGTCTTTTGCATCAAGGCTTCTTTTTAGCATTGATTCTACTAAATCGCCAAGTGTACCGAAGCAAACAATTAAAATAGACATTCCACCCCAAATAATTGGTTTCATTTCAGGAAACTGTAAGGAAATCAAATAAGAAACAACCAGACTTGTAAACATTCCGCCAAAAAACCCTTCCCATGATTTTTTTGGAGAATGGCGCTCAAATAATCGATGTTTTCCCCACTTTACGCCAAATAAATAAGCTCCAGTATCATTTGCCCAAAGCAAGAGTAAAAATGCAAGTGGTAAATGAAAATTATACTCGTTAAAGTTGGACAAAAAGCCTAAAGAATAAAAGAAACAAAAAGGAATTGTGACGTAAATAAACCCAACAAACGTGTAAGAAATATTTGCAAATGGGATTTTTTCTTTCTTATATAATTCGAAAACAAATACTGAAAAAATAAGCGGAACAATGAGTAATAAATATTTTAACTCAAATTGAAAATAATGATAGCTTGTCGTTAGTAAAAAGATAATTGCCGCAGCTATTACCGCAATATTTCTATGAGGCCTAATGCCTGATGTTTTTACTAATTTATAAAATTCTAATAGCGCAACAATGCTTAAAATTAAATAGAACCCTGTAAAAGCATAGCCATTAATGAGTGAACTAAGCATCACTAGGGTAAAAAAGAAAGCGGTTATTGCTCTAGTCTTCATTTAAAAATTTGTAGGTTGTGGTTTGTTGTTTTCTGTCGATTTCTCTTTCAAAATCCAAAACAAAGCTATGGTTAATATTGCACTAATTAAATAGCCGTACCATGCAACTGAAGTTCCATCATTGCTAGTTATTGGTAAATTTTGCTTTTGTAAATACCAAGCCACCGCAACAGCATAACCATTATTTAAAAAGTGCGCAAAAATGGTATACCAAATGCTACCCGTCCAAAAATAAATATAGCCAAATGCCGCCCCCAAAAACAATCTTGGAAAAAATCCGAAAAATTGAAAATGTATCGTACTAAAAATGAATGCAGATGTCCAAATAGCAACATGTGGATTTTTGATTAATCGTAAAAGAGTGCGTTGTAATGCTCCTCTAAATATAAATTCTTCGCAAACAGCTGGTATAATGGCAATTACTAAAAGATTAATTAAAAATCCCCCAACAGAATTCATTTTTAAAATAGCTTCGGTAGTTTTAGCGCCCTCATCTTCCATTCTTCTCATCCAATCCATTAACCATTTCAAAGAATCTGGTAAGATCATTTTCTGGTTTAACTCATTTATTAATCCTAAAAATGGAGTAGAACAAAGCATTAACAAAAAAACCAAAAACATAAGGTTAGCTTTTGGCATTTTCATACCATAAAAATGTTGTGGTCTTTTGCCTTCTGTAATACTTAAAAATATTGCTGGTGCTAAAAAAAGACCAATCTGTTGCGCAGTTAATAATATTTTTAAAGCACCAATATGCTTTAAATCATCTCCTGTCATCCACCCTGTATTGTGCAACAAATCTAGTCCATAAATCCCTAGGCAAATTAAAAATCCAATAATCATTGCAATTACAAGCCCTACCACTGCGTAACCACCTAGTAGTAGCAATTGTAAAAATGGGTTGATTTCTTCTTTTGGTGATGGTGTAACTTGCATTATTTGTAAAATCCGTAACTTTGTAAATAATTTTGGTTTGAAGATAGAAAAATGTCTGTAAAGATAGGAAATATAGATTTGGGAGAATTCCCTTTGTTACTAGCGCCAATGGAAGATGTGAGCGATCCGCCTTTCCGTTATGTGTGTAAACAAGGTGGGGCAGATTTGATGTATACAGAATTTATTTCTTCGGAAGGATTAATCCGCGATGCGGCAAAAAGCCGTCAGAAGCTGGATATTTTTGAATACGAAAGGCCTATTGGGATTCAGATTTTTGGTAGTGATATCGAAAGTATGCGTGAAGCAACTGAAATTGCAACTTTAGCTGGTCCAGATATTATGGATATTAATTACGGTTGTCCTGTTAAAAATGTAGCGTGTCGTGGAGCTGGCTCTGCTTTGCTGCAAGACATTGATAAAATGGTAAAGATGACAGAGGCTGTTGTAAAAGCAACACATTTACCAGTTACTGTTAAAACACGTTTAGGCTGGGACGATAACACTAAAAATGTTGAAGAAGTTGCTGAAAGACTTCAAGATATTGGTATACAAGCTTTAACAATTCATGGGCGTACAAGGGCTCAATTGTATAAAGGAGAAGCCGACTGGACCTTAATTAGAGAAATTAAACGCAATCCACGTATTAAAATTCCTGTTTTTGGTAATGGAGATGTAGATAGTGTAGAAAAAGCGGCAGCTTGGAGAATGGAATACGAAGTGGATGGAATTATGATTGGAAGAGCTGCGATTGGATACCCATGGATTTTCCGTGAAGTAAAACATTTCTTTAAAACAGGCGAACACTTGCCTGGGCCAACATTAGATGAAAGAATTGTTGCTTGCCGAACTCACTTAGATAAATCTATAGAGTGGAAAGGGCCAAAACTAGGGGTTTTTGAAATGAGACGTCATTATGCCAATTATTTTAAGGGTTTGCCCGACTTTAAATCGTATAGAATGATGTTGGTTAAAGAAGAAAATATTACTGTTATTCATCAAATTTTAGACGAAGTGGCAGAAAAATATGAGAACGTTTTGCCCTTTTCAGAAATGGCTTGATTATTGAAAAGCATTTTATAAATTTAACAAATGGTTACAGCTATAACACAAGGTGTAAAAATTTCGGTAGAAACCATTTACCAAGACGAGCATTCTAATCCTGCAAACGAACATTACATGTTTGCTTACCGCATTGAAATAGAAAACTTATCTGATTATGCAATACAATTAATGCGTCGCCAATGGTTTATCTTCGATTCGAACGGCTCAATTAGAGAAGTTGAAGGAGAAGGTGTGGTTGGTGTTCAGCCTGTAATAGAACCAGGTGAAAGCTATTCTTACGTTTCTGGCTGTAATCTTAAAACAGATATAGGCAGTATGCGTGGTCATTATTCAATGAACCGCCTTGTTGATGAAACAAGTTTTGAAGTAGATATTCCAGAGTTTCAATTAATTGTTCCCTATAAATTAAATTAAGAATTCAATTTTTATAAAAAAAGGGATGGTAATAATTACCATCCCTTTTATTTTTCAGTGGTTTTTTTTAATTTCTATTTCTACCAAATAGCATTGATGCGTAATATAATAAGTTAGCTAATGCGCCCAACGCCGCTACAACATAAGTCATTGCCGCCCACCAAAGCGCATCTTTTGCTTGCACATTTTCTTCGTCGCTTTGCATTACACTATGATTATTCCTTAACCAAAGCAACGCTCTTTTACTTGCGTCAAACTCAACTGGCAAGGTTACAATACTGAATATTGTTACTAAAGCTAATCCCGCTACACCAATTCCCAATACTAATGGATTGCCTGTAAAACCAATTAGTAATACACCAATTATAAGCACCCATTGTAAAAGGTTAGATGAAATACTTACAACAGGCACCATATTAGAGCGCAATTGTAACCAGTGATATGATTTTGCATGCTGTACGGCATGTCCACATTCATGAGCTGCTACTGCTGCTGCTGCAACACTTCTACCATAATAGACATCAGTACTTAAATTAACGGTTAAAGAGGCTGGATTATAATGATCAGTAAGTTGACCTTCTAAACTCATTACATTTACATTGTAAATTCCATTATCACGTAGCATTTTCTCAGCTACTTCTTTCCCAGATAGGCCAGAACTAAGCTGAGTTTCTGCATATTTTGTAAATTTATTTCTAAATCGCCATTGCACAAACATGCTCAGTAATAGTATCGGGATGATTAAAATTAAATAAGTTCCCATATTCGATGATGTATGTTTTTCAATATCTTTAACTCAAAAAGTGTTCCCATATTTAAAAGACATAAAAAAATTACAATCCATCTATGCTTCAAAATCTATCCTATTGGGAAAAAAAGAATTTCTTTCATGCTGATGTCATTATAATTGGTAGTGGAATTGTGGGCTTAAATGCTGCAATCGCTATTAAATCAGAAAGTCCAAAAATAAGTGTTTTGGTGCTCGAACGGGGGTTTCTACCATCTGGAGCAAGTACAAAAAATGCCGGCTTTGCTTGCTTTGGTAGCATTTCGGAATTGATAGAACAAGAAAAATTGAGTGGAACTGATGGTCTTTATCAATTAATTTCAAAAAGATGGAGGGGCCTTTTAAAACTAAGAAATCTGTTAGGTGATGATGCTATTTCCTTTCAAAAAAATGGTGGTTTCGAACTATTTAAGCCAGAAGAAAGTGATTTAGCTAATGAATGTGTAGCAAAAATGAGCCATTTCAATTCTCTAATTGAGGATATAGTACTTCAAAAAAACACCTATTCTTTAACTAATTCAAAAATAGATTCATTTGGTTTTAAAGGTATTGATGTTCTGATTGAAAATGATCTAGAAGCTCAAATTGATCCAGGTATGATGATGAAAGCACTTTTGGCTAAAGCCTTAGCTATTGGAGTACAAGTTTATACCAACTGTAAGGTTGAAGAACTATTACAGGAAAATAATAGTACATTAATTAAAACTAATCAGGGAGATTTCTCTTGCAAAAGAGTTTTGTTAGCTACTAATGCATTTGTAAATGAATTATTGCCAAATCTAGCTGTTGCGCCTGGGCGTGGACAAGTTATAATAACTAAACCTATTCCCAACTTAAAATTAAAGGGTACTTTTCATTACGATAAAGGGTATTATTATTTTAGAAATGTTGATGACAGAATACTTTTAGGTGGGGGTAGAAATTTAAATTTTAAGGCTGAAGAAACAACTGTATTTGGTGAGACACCATTGGTTCAAAAAGCATTAATTAATTTACTAGAAGAAGTTATTTTGCCGGAAACACATTTCGAGATTGAGCAAAAATGGAGTGGAATTATGGCTTTTGGTTCTTCCTTAACTCCAATTATTAAAGAAATAAAACCTACTATTTTTTGTGCAGTCCGTTGCAATGGAATGGGCATCGCCATTGGCAGTCAAACTGGTCAAGAAGCTGGGGAAATGGTGATGAGAAGTTTATAATTTCTATTTACTAATTATTGTTTTCCATTTATGGATACAAAAATAGTTAGCAATTGTTTATTTTTGATAAAAATATTAGCAAATGGAAATAGCAGGTTTAGCCCTATTAATTATCATTTTATTCGTTCTTCTTTGTTTGTTGCTTCGCAAAGCTCCTCTTCAAAACAATAATGAAACAATCAATTATTTAAAAGAAGAAAAACTCAAACTACAAGATGAATTAAACGATTTGCGTGAACGTTTTAATGAGGAGCGAAGCAACCTAATTAAGGCCGAAGCTTTAGTGAATTCACATCGTGAAAAATTAACCGAACAACAGAAAAATTTAGAAGATTTACAACAAAAATTCACTCTAGAATTTTCCCTTATTGCCAATAAAATATTAGATGAAAAGACCGCAAAATTTACTGTACAAAATCAAACCAATTTAGACTCTATATTAAATCCATTAAAGGCCAACATAAAATCTTTTGAAGAAAAAGTAGATAAAGCTTATAAAGAAGAAGCACTAGAAAGAAGCCAATTAAAAGGGGTAATTTTTCAATTAATGGATCAAAGCAAACAGATACAAAATGATGCTAATAATTTAACAAAAGCACTAAAAGGCGATAGTAAAAAACAGGGTAATTGGGGCGAGGTAATTTTAGAAAGAGTATTAGAACGTTCTGGCTTAATCAAGGATAGAGAATATCGTATTCAGACAAGCTTAAATAATAGCGAGGGGAGCCGTTTTCAACCAGATGTTGTGATTGACCTTCCAGATGAAAAACATTTGATTGTAGACGCTAAAATTAGCTTAGTTGCTTACGAAAGAATGATAAGTGCAGAAACTGATGATGAAAAATTAGCAAACTTAAAGCAACATTTACTTTCTGTAAAATCTCATATTGATGGTTTAGCGGGTAAAAATTATCAAAATTTGTATCAAATTAATTCGCCAGATTTTGTGTTGCTTTTTATGCCAATTGAATCTTCTTTTAGTGTAACCGTTCAAGCAGATAATGAATTATTTAATTATGCCTGGGATAGAAAAGTGGTGATTGTAAGTCCGACAACATTATTAGCAACTTTACGAACTATTGCCAGCATTTGGAAAGTTGATAGACAAAATAAAAATGTATTTGAAATTGCAGAAGAAGCTGGTGCTTTATACGATAAGTTTGTTGGTTTTTTAGAAGATATGGATAAGATTGGAAAGAATATAAATCTTACTCAAAAAGCACATGAAGACGCATTTAAAAAATTGCAATATGGCAATGGAAATCTAATTGGAAAAGTAGAAAAGATTAAAAAACTAGGGGCAAAGACTAAATCTAATAAGCAGATTGATAGTAAGTTTTTGGAAGATGAGGAACATGAATAAAATTGTTTTATTTTTTCTTAGCATACATTTTAATCAGGGTTTGATAAAGTCCATTATGCAGTATTGTTAAATGGTTTTCTTTTTCAAAAAGTTCTAAACTAACCTTTAAATCTTCCGTTTTTGGAATAAGTTCAGCTAATTTTTTAGCATCTCCTTTCATTACTGCTCCTTCTTCACCAGTCAAAATAAACACATTTGTCTGTTTTAATTTTTGGTTGTTGATAAGTGTATCTGCATTTTTTAATAGCGATTCATTATCCCACCATAAACTTGGACTAACAATGATATAGTTATTGAAAAGATTACCATTTTTTATTAATATTTCTGTGGCTAATAATCCACCCAAAGATTGACCAATAATTGTTTTGGAACTATTTATTTTAAATTTATTTGCTATAAATGGTTGTAACTCTTCTCCTAAAAATTTGATGAATTGAGCTGAACTTCCTGTTGTTGGATAATCCTTTTTATCTTTTTGAATCGTTGTTGGGTAAGTAAAATCTCTCCTTCTATCTATGTTAGCTATCCCAACAATAATAGATTTTGGCATAGCCTCTATCATCGTTAAAAATTGTACAACTCCAACAACGTGAATAAAATCTTCATTTGCTGAACCATCTAATAGATAAATTACTGGATAGGTTTTACTTGAATCAGGATGATAACCTTCTGGCGTATAAATATTTAATGTTCTATCTTCATTTAATATTTTAGAATGAATTTGATAAATATCCCCTAATACAAATTGCTTTTGTGCAAAAGTAAAACTCGTTACTAAAATCATCCAAATTATTAAAAAAGCTCTTTTCATCACATTATTATTTCTTTCATTTTATCCTTTAAAAGCATTCCAACCTTGCGCTTTTATTTCATGAGAAACATTAGATTTTGAAATCATATTACATCCTGAATTTTTATCAGTAATATGACCGATAATACTGATATCAACATCATTTTTCAGCTTAGCATAATCACTTTGTTTAATAGTGAATAACAGTTCATAATCTTCACCACCATTTAAGGCACAAACTGTTGGATCTAAACCTAATTCTCGAGCAGTTTCGTAAGTCATTGGATCAATAGGAATTTTTTCTTCGTACAGGGTACAGCCTTTTTCAGATTGTGTACAGATATGCAAAATTTCAGATGCTAAACCATCAGAAACATCAATCATAGAAGTAGGTTTTATTTTCATTTGAGCTAATAAATCAACAATATCTCTTCTTCCTTCTGGTTTTAATTGTCGCTCTATAATGTAATCTTTACCTTCCAAATCTGGTTGCAATTGTGGATTTTCTAAAAATATTAACTTCTCTCTTTCTAAAATTTGTAGACCTACATAAGCTCCACCCAAATCTCCAGATACACATAGTAAATCTCCTTCTTCAGCACCATTTCTATAACACACATCTTCAGCTGCTGCGTGACCAATGCTCGTTACAGAAATTACTAATCCTTGTTTGCTTGAAGAAGTATCTCCACCAATTAAATCTATATTAAATTTATTGCAGGCTAATTCAACTCCCTTATATATTTCTTCAACTGCTTCTAATGGAAATTTACTAGATAAACCAATGGAAACTGTAATTTGAGTAGCAATTCCATTCATTGCATAAATATCACTCAAGTTAACTTGAACAGCTTTATAACCCAAATGCATTAATGGTACATATGCTAAATCGAAATGAATTCCTTCCAATAATAAATCAGTAGAAATTAATACTTGATCTTTAAAATCTAATACAGCTGCATCATCACCAACTCCTTTTATACTAGTTTCGTGTTGTATTTTAAAATTAGTTGTTAAGTGCTTAATTAAGCCAAATTCTCCTAATTCTGATATAGCTGTGCGTTCTTTATTTTCAAACATAATTTTAATTAATTTCTACAAACCTAAACTTGCAGATATTTCTAACATTCTTTCTATTGGTTTACGAGCTTCAACAATAATATCTGCTGGTACAGTAACCTCTGGTAAACCATTTTTTAAACACAAATACAATTTCTCTAATGTGTTTCTTTTCATATATGGACAATCATTACAAGCACAACTATTATTTGGAGGTGCTGGAATAAAGGTTTTTGTAGGATTTGCCTTTTCCATTTGATGGATAATTCCACTTTCTGTGGCCACAATAAATTCCTGTGCATCACTATTTATCGAGTATTTTAACAATCCGGTAGTAGATCCAATATAATCTGCCATAGTTAAAACAGCTTCTTCACACTCTGGATGTGCAATAAATTTCGCATTAGGATGACGTTCTTTTAGTTTGGTTATTTTCTCTCTTGAAAAAATTTCATGTACCATACAAGCACCATTCCAAAGCACTAGATCTCTACCTGTTTTTTTTGCAACCCAAGCTCCTAAATTTTTATCCGGACCAAAAATTATCTTCTGATCTTTTGGTAAACTTTCTACAATTTGAACAGCATTTGTTGAAGTACAAACAATATCGCTCAATGCTTTTAATTCTGCAGTACAATTTACATAAGTGATCACCAAATGATCTGGATATTTCTCTTTAAATTTTTTAAATAAGTGTGGCGGACAACTATCAGCCAAAGAACATCCAGCTTTTAAATCAGGTAATAAAACTGTTTTTTCTGGCGATAAAATCTTTGCTGTTTCTGCCATAAAATGCACTCCAGCAAAAACTATAATATCCGCATCCGTTTTAGCTGCTTCTTGAGATAAGCCTAAGCTATCTCCAATATAATCAGCAATATCCTGTATATCAGGTTCTTGATAATAGTGAGCTAATATTACTGCGTTCTTCTCTTTCTTTAATTTTTCAATTTCATCAAATAAATCAAGTGTTGGATCAATTATTTCATCCACAAAGCCTTTTTTATTTAATTCTTCTAAAATATCAATCATCATATTTTTTTATTGGTAGCTAACTTTTGTAAAGATACCTAGTTTCAACACTACAATAGATTCTAATTATTTTATATAAAGAAGAATCTTATTACTTATTAAGGTGTTGGTACTGTGAGTAAGTTCTCATTTTAAATTTTGTAATATGAGTTATCACATACTTACCAACATTTAGTATTCAATTTTATTTTAAATTAATACTGATTTACAATGTTATACTATTTTGCTTAGAAACTTATCAATACCAAAATGTGCATTGTTAATAGTGGTAGAAAAAGTTAATAAACTATGCAAAGTTGCTTAAAAATAATGTAAAAGATTGTGTCAAATTACCTTTTTACCTTAGCTTTAAACTTTCAAAAATAGTTGTTGGCTTTATTTAGACATTCTGCTAACACTATTAATGATGTTCTTAACAATTGTTTGATTTACGTTAGTTTTAATGAGAAAAGTTGATTTTTTAGTTATAGGATCGGGTATAGCAGGTTTAAGTTTTGCACTAAAAGCTGCACAACATGGAAAAGTATTAATAGTTACCAAATCAAACGAAGACGAATCTAATACAAAATATGCTCAAGGTGGGGTAGCTGTAGTTGTAGATAAATCTGATTCTTTTGAAAAACATATTGAAGATACTTTAATTGCTGGAGACGGTTTATGTGATAAAAATATTGTTGAAATTGTGGTAAAAGAAGGACCTCAACGGATACAAGAGATTATAGATTACGGGATTAACTTCGATAAAAATACAGCTGGAGTTTTCGATTTAGCGAAAGAAGGGGGACATTCAGAACACAGAGTTTTACATTATAAAGATGTTACTGGGTACGAAATTGAAAGCGTTTTACTAAAACAAATTCATGAAAACGAAAAAATAAAGATATTAACACACTACTTTTGCTTAGAGTTAATTACCCAACATCACCTTGGTGAACATGTGGATAAGAGTAGTGAAGATATTAACTGTTATGGTATATATGCCTTTAATACAGAGCTTAACGATGTTGAAAAGATCTTGGCAAACGTAACCGTAATGGCAAGTGGTGGAGCCGGACATGTTTATTCTAATACAACAAATCCTGTAATTGCCACTGGAGATGGAATGGCGATGGTGTATAGAGCAAAAGGAAAAATTAGAAATATGGAATTCATCCAATTCCATCCAACTGCATTATATAATCCAGGTGAATATCCTTCCTTTTTAATTTCTGAAGCTGTTCGTGGGTTTGGAGGAGTTTTAAGAAGAAAGAATGGAGTAGAGTTTATGTATGAATACGATGAAAGAGGATCTTTAGCACCTCGTGATATTGTAGCTCGTGCTGTTGATAATGAAATGAAAAAATCTGGTGATGATTTTGTGTATTTAGATATTACAATGAGAAAGAAAGATGATATTCTAACTCATTTTCCAAATATTTATGCTAAATGTTTATCTATTGGAATAGATATGACAAAGGACTTTATTCCAGTTACTCCAGCGTCTCATTATATGTGTGGCGGTATTTTGGTCGATGAATATGGAAGATCATCTATTAAAAATTTATATGCTTGTGGTGAAGTTTCTTCAACAGGATTGCATGGTGCAAATCGTTTAGCATCTAATTCCTTATTGGAAGCAACAGTTTTTGCACACCGCATTTATTTGTCCGCATTAGAAAATTATAAAAATAATAATATACCCGATAATATTCCTGAATGGAATGAACAAGGTGTAACTCAATCTAATGAGGATATTTTGGTTACCCATAACCTTCGTGAAACTCAAAAAATAATGAGCGATTATGTGGGTATCGTTCGTTCTGATTTTAGATTAGATAGAGCCATGCGACGCTTATTTTTATTGTATGAAGAAACAGAAGAATTTTATAAGATGAACAAGGTATCGGTTAAATTATGTGAGTTGAGAAATGTAATTCAAGTAGCATACATGGTTATAAAATCGGCAGTTGCCAGAAAAGAAAGCAGAGGATTACACTATACAACTGATTATCCAGAACATGCAAATGAATTGGTTGATACTATTATCTAACCTGTCATTTTGAAGGAGGATTTCTCTCTATGTTCGAAATGACGATAAATCAAAGAAAAAATGCCAGTAATATTACCAGTAAAAGGAATAAACCCTAAGTGGGGAGAAAATTGTTTTATAGCTCCAAATGCTACAATAGTTGGAGACGTTGTTATGGGAAACAATTGTTCAATTTGGTTTAACGCAGTTGTTAGAGGTGATGTAAACAGTATCACTATTGGTAATGATAGTAATATTCAGGATGGTGCCGTAATTCATGCTACCTATTTAAAAGCATCAACACATATAGGAAATAGAGTTTCTGTTGGGCATAATGCTATTGTACATGGTTGTGAAGTAAAAGATCATGTTCTCATTGGCATGGGAGCAATTCTAATGGACCATGCGGTAGTTGAAGAATATTGTATTATAGCAGCAAGCGCAGTGGTTTTAGAAAATACAATCTGCGAGAGCGGGTATTTATATGCTGGAACACCTGCAAAAAAGATAAAGCCCATTACTGATGAGCAACGGGCCTTATTAAATAAGTTACCAGATAATTATATCATGTATTCAGATTGGTTTAGATAGCTATTACTTAAGGAATAATTAGTTTTTCTTTTCTATCCCAATTTGCTTTAATAGACAGTTCTAAAGGTGCATACCATATTTTTTCTGGTTGGAAGCCTTGTTTTACATTTCCAGTATCCCAAATACCGTTTTTATTTTCGTCGTATATAATTCGAGCAAAATAAATACCCGCTCTGTACTTATTAAAGGTTACGGTTGTGTTTTTATAAATTCGTTCGCTAGAAATAACAACTTCTTTCTTTTCATTTACAATTTGTAAAATATAGTTTTTTGAAGTATCGGGTACTTCTACACTCAGAATTAATGTGCCATAATCATCATCATTTCCTAATTTAAATGTTTTGGTGATGTCTTTATTCTTCGAATTAAAAATGCCAGTTAAAGCCCCATCTGCTAATTTTAAAATATATTCCTCTTTAGGTTTCCAAGTATATTTAACATTGTAGGTTAAGAAATCTAAGCTGTCTTTTATTAAAGTAAGGCCAGTTCTTAGAATAGAATCCTCCAACAATGTCACTTTGGTTAAATCGATTTTGTCTATAGGAAAATTGAAATGTAATTTTAAATCTTTATACGGATTCAAAAGATTTCCTTCTAAATTATCTCCAGCCTGAATATTTCTTGTGTAAGTATCTTTTTTGCCTCTGGTGAACTTAACTGTATCCAAACTTTTTCCTTCATCCTTTATAGCTATCTTTACAGAATCAAAACTCAAATCATTTAACCAGATCTTAACAGAATCATTTGTTTTATTAAATCGAACTTTTTTATTCGCATCAACAGCAATAGGTTCTATTACAGCTATTTCTGGCTTTCTAAGTTGCTGATTAAAATTCATGGAAATGCTCCCGTCAGTATTTAGTTTTCTATCAAGAATTCTAAACTCGCTTGCCAATTCTTTAAAAACCATTAAATTAACGCTATCCAAATTCCTGTCTAAAACAAGAGGGGCTTTAACAAAACCAACTTCATCTGAATTTTGCTGGTAAATTTTATCACCGCCCTTTTCATGTAATGCATATATTTTATAGGTGTCTTTTTTGAGATTATTTAATTTATAATTTCCGCTGCTATCAGTTGTCGTATAAATTGATGGTTTCTTTTTCCCAAAAAGACTGTCACGAGAAAGCGGAAGTATGAAAACAATGGTTTCAATTTCCGGTTGACCAGTTAATGCATTTTTGACGTTACCACTAATGCTTAAAGAATCAAGTGTTGGTCCGGTTGCAAAAACATAGGTAAAGTTTTTTAATGCATTTCCTTCTGTAATATCTGCAATGGATTTCCCAAAGTTTAATGTATAAGTTGTGTTCTTTTCTAAAGAGTCTTGAAGTGTGATTTCTAGTTTTTTTGTATTACTGCCTTTTAAAATAGGAGGGCGTTCTTGTTCAGGTGAAATCGAAAACTCTTTAAATTCATTTTGAAGTTTAATGTATTCATCAAATTCTATAGTTATTTTTTTTGACTTAAAATTAGTGGTTATGTTTTTTGGATCCATTTTTAAAACCTTCGGAGGTTTTGTGTCTTTTGGACCACCTTCTGGAGTTCGAATACTCGCACAGCCATAAATTAATGCAATTATCAAAATCAGATAATAATGTAAATAAGGTCTATTTGTTAGTTTTTCGATTTTCGACATTTAGATGCGCTATATTTAATTTAATATTAATTTTAAGTGGTAATATTAAAAATGCAAAAAAGTGGCTTAAATCGCTTAAAAACAAGCCGTCTTTTTTGACGTTATAATTATTTGATAATCAATAATTTAATAATTATTTAGTGATATGGACCATTAAAACTGAGATATCTGAAGGTGAAACACCAGAAATCCTAGATGCCTGACCCAAAGTTCTTGGTTTAATCTTTAATAATTTTTCACGAGCCTCTTTTGATAAAGAAAGAAGTTTGCTATAATCAAATTCTGGATTAATAGATTTATCCTCCATCTTTTGCATTTTGTTTACAATCTCAATTTCTTTTTCAAAGTAACTTTCGTACTTAATTTTTATCTCTGCTTGCTCTACCGTTTCTTGATCAAATGTATTTAAAAATGAATCAAACGCAGCGCTTACTTTTCTGATATCACTAATCCCAACTTGAGGTCTGCTTAATAAATTTACTAATTTTACATTTTGGTTTAATGCAGAAGTTCCTAAGCTTTCCAATAATTCATTTGCTTCGCTCATATCAATGCCTTGTTTTTTAGTAAAGCCTACAATAGCATCAGAGTTTTCTACTTTTTGATTTACAATAGCTAAACGTTCATCGCTAATCAAACCAAGTTTATGTGCAATAGGAGAGAGTCTAATATCAGCATTATCTTGTCTTAACAATAAGCGATGCTCTGCCCTAGAGGTGAACATGCGATAAGGCTCTTCGGTTCCTTTAGTCACTAAATCATCAATTAAGACTCCAATGTATGATTCAGAACGTTTCATAATCAACTCATGTTGATCTTTAACCTTTTGGTGAGCATTAATTCCTGCTATAAAACCCTGACTAGCAGCCTCTTCGTAACCTGTTGTGCCATTTATCTGACCCGCAAAGAACAGATTATCAATTATTTTAGTTTCTAAAGTTAGAGAAAGTTGAGTAGGTGGAAAATAATCGTACTCTATCGCATAGCCTGGGCGAAACATTTTAGCATTTTCAAAACCTGGAATTTGTGTGAGCGCTTTATATTGTACCTCTTCTGGTAAGGAAGTAGAAAAACCATTTACATAGATTTCACAAGTATTCCATCCTTCTGGTTCTACAAATATTTGGTGTCTTTCTCTTTCAGCAAAGCGATTAATTTTATCCTCAATAGAAGGGCAGTACCTAGGGCCTAAGCCTTTGATTCTTCCAGTAAACATCGGCGATTTTTCGAAACCTTCTTTTAACGTTTCATGAACGTTGGCGTTGGTATACGTAATCCAACAACAGCGCTGATCAGTTGATCTTTCTACATTTGTGTAAGAGAAACGCCCAGGATTTTCATCCCCCCATTGCTCTTCCATCAAACTATAATTTAATGAACGGCCATCAACTCGGGGAGGAGTTCCAGTTTTCATGCGACCAGCTTCAAATCCTAATTGAGTTAATTGTTCTGTAATTCCTGTTGCTGCTTTTTCTCCAGTACGACCCCCACCAAATTTCTTTTCTCCAATATGTATCAGTCCATTTAAAAAAGTACCGTTCGTTAACACGACAGCCTTAGCCATAATTTCTACACCAAGGGCTGTTTTGACTCCAATAACAGTGTTGTTTTTAATGAGCAGACTACCCACCATTTCTTGCCAGAAATCTACATTTGGTGTTCTTTCTAAAGCTAAACGCCATTCTTCAGCAAAGCGTTTTCTGTCGTTTTGCGCCCTTGGACTCCACATCGCGGGGCCCTTAGATTTGTTTAACATTCTAAATTGCAACGTAGTTTTATCTGCTATAATGCCTGAATAACCTCCCATTGCATCAATCTCTCTCACAATTTGTCCTTTTGCAACACCACCCATAGCTGGATTACAACTCATCTGTGCAATAGTTTCCATATTCATGGTTACCAACAACACAGAAGAACCTAAGTTTGCTGCTGCTGCAGCAGCTTCACAGCCCGCATGTCCAGCGCCAACAACAATTACATCATACTCTTTAAACATCGAATTCTATTTTTGTTTCACGTGAAACGAATACAAAAGCATTAAAATCTTAATTTTTTAACTCTGTTTCACGTGGAACTTTTCTTTTATTATATAATTTAATTAATCCATAAAGGGCAACTATACTCCATACAGCTTCTAAAATGACAAAGGGCATAAATGGAATCAACCAGGAAGCATAACCAGCTATGGCTGCTCCAAAAAAGTTTAATAGACCATATGCTGCACTTTCTGCTTTTATTGCTTTTAAGCTTTGTAAAAAGAAAGCAATTAGTAATAGGCTAACGCCAAAAGTTGCTATCATGTCTGATGTTTCCATACTAACTAGTTTTTTCAGAAAGCTCTACCCAACGTTCCATTATACTTTCTAATTGTTTATTTAAATTATCTATTGCTAAAGAAATTTCTTGGATTTTTAAATAATCAGAAGATTCTACAGCGTTCAATTTCATAGTTAATTCTTCAATTTCATTTTCTTTTTCAGCAACCGTTTCTTCAATTTCGTCTAATTCTTTTTGTTCTTTAAAGCTAAGTTTTTTAAGGGGAGAACTTATGGTAGGTTCTTCAACTTTAGGTTTTTTCTGTAAAGATGTATCTTTAGTTGAATCCAAACTAATGCGGTATTCTGAATAATTCCCATTGTAAATGTTTACTCTGCCATCACCTTCCATAATAAATAGTTGCTCACTCATTTTATCTAATAAGTATCTGTCGTGAGAAACCAACATTAAAACACCAGGGAAATTTTCTAAAAATTCTTCAAGTACATTTAATGTGTCAATATCTAAATCGTTAGTTGGCTCATCCAAAATTAAGAAATTTGGATTTTGCATTAGTACCTTCATTAAGTGTAAACGTTTCTTTTCACCGCCACTTAATTTCTCTACCATGCCATGCTGTTTTTTAGGAGGGAAAAGAAATAAAGTCAATAAAGCAGATGCAGATATTGTTTGTCCATCTGCCATTTTAATAAATTCGGCATCAGATTTTACGATATCAATTACACGTTCTTTTTCGTTAAATGCTAATCCTCCTTGTTTGTAATATCCATATACTGTAGTATCACCCACATCAACTTTACCCTTTTCTGGATTAAGATAACCGGTAATAATATTTAGTAAAGTAGACTTTCCGGTTCCATTTTTTCCAGCTAAACCAATTCTATCACCTCTTTTAAAAGTATATGAAAAATCATTAATAATCTTTTTATCATCAAATGTTTGTCCAATATGATCTAATTCTAGAATTTTATTTCCTTGACGAGACATCTTAACATTTAAAGTAACCTGTTGATTGTCAGAACGTTGCTTTGTTTTCTCTTCTAAGTTGTAAAAGGCATCTATTCTGCTTTGAGATTTCGTTGTACGAGCCGCTGGCATACGTCTCATCCACTCCAATTCTTTTTTCACTAGGTTCTTGTTCTTCTGAAAAGTACTTTCATCAGCGGCTTCGCGTTCAGCTTTCTTTTCTAAGAAATAAGCATAATTACCATTATAATTATAAATTTTTCCTCTATCTAGTTCTACAATTGTGTTGCAAACATTATCTAAAAAATACCTGTCATGAGTTACTAAAAGAATGGTTTTATTACCCGAAGTTAATAGCTTTTCTAACCACTCAATCGTATCGATATCTAAATGATTGGTCGGCTCATCTAATACATAAATTTCAGGGTCTTCAATTAATAGCTTTGCCAAGGCCAAGCGTTTTTTTTGTCCACCAGAAAGCGTATCTATTTTTTGTTGTAAATGGTTAATACCCATTCTACTCAAAATCGTTTTGATTTCGTGCTCGTATTCCCAAGCATTGTGCTCGCTTAATTCTTCGTATAAGCGGTTCAATGTTTTCTCATCAGGATTAGGATCTTCGATCAACTCTTCATATTCTTTAATCAACTGCTGTTGTTTATTTTCTAATGAAAAAATAAAATCACTAATAGAATATCCATCAGGAAAAGAAGGTTCTTGATCTAAAAAACCAATTTTAACGGCTTTATTTTTTACAATTTTTCCTTCTAAAGGAGAAAAGCGTTCGGCTAATAATTTTAAAAGAGTGCTTTTACCGGCACCATTTATTCCTACCAACGCTACACGTTGACCAGAATTTATACCTAGGGTTAAATTTTTGAAAAGCCATTCATCATGGTATCCGTGGCCTAAGCCTTCAGCTGCAATTAGTGTACTCAAAGTATTTTTTAACGATTTATCTAATAAGAAATTACCGCAAAAGTAAGGATTAAAATTTTGGTATGAGATTCAGGAAAAGATTAGAACCGAAAGATTTACTTAAAAATTGCTTAATTCAACTAATTCAAATTGAATTTCTCCTGCTTTATCTTCATTACGTTCGAAGCAAAAATGATAGATACAATCAAAACACCAATTACAATAGCCAGTGCAAATTGAATAGCCGAATAGATCTTGCTTCCAGCAAATAAGCTTTGAGATTCTTTAATTAATTCTTTACCAACAAATATTTGCGTTTTGGTTAAAAGAGAAAGGTTTTTAAGAATTCCTTTGTAGGAATTATTTAGTTGTTCAATGGTAATTTTGTTGCCTTTTGATGTAGAAATTAATTGTTTTTCTAGCTGCTGATGAGTTTTTAATTTTTCTTTTAGGAGCTGTAAATGATTTTTTTCATTAGTCACTAAAAATGTTTGTTCGTATTTTTTTAAAACAGAATCTATTTTAAAATCTTGAGCGACAAGTAATTTTGTTGTTTGGTGAGTTTCAGAAATGACCGAAAGATTGTGCTTTTCTATCGCATCCATCTTCTCGAAAAGTAACTCAGAAATATTGAACAAATCTGTAGCTGGTACCAATCTGTCGTTATACATGGAAACGAAAGCGTTATTCATGCTTTTGATACTTTTATCTTCTAAAAACCTGATTAAAATAGTACAGGCCATAATGCAGAAAAGTAATAAAGCAATTTTAGATTTTTGTTGTAAAGAGAAGGCAATTTTCATAAGCTTAGCGTTCGTTTATTGCAAAATAATCAAACACTACAAATTTTGCCAATTCAAATCTATAAAGTGACTTATTTATGCCAAACTAAGACGCATAAAAAATGCGGACATCCATCCGCATTTTTCTAACTAAACTAAAAACTAAACTAAATTTATGATGGATTATGAATTTTATAGGGTAACTAAATCGTCTGCTGTAGGTAATTCCGCTTTCGCTATTTTAGCAATCGAAGTACTTTTAGATTGAATATTTGTAGTTTCTGCAACAAATTGACCCATGTTTACTTTTGCAACACTTCCCATAACTGCATTGTAATCTGTAGTAGATCCCGATAAAGTTAAGTTTGCCTGATCTGTTACTGTTGTTGATAAACTCACTGTATTAGTATTTAAAGTCGCTTTTGCTTCATCTTTTAAGTTTACATCTAAACTTAATGTGCTAAACTTTCCGAAAGTTTTTACAGTAGCATTGTTAGATGCAGAGATAGAAGTTAAGCTATTTAAATAAACTACAACGGTTAAAGTTTCTTTGTTAAAAGAACTAATGCGTAATTCGCCATCTTTTTGTTGTACCAATGCATTTTTAGAGAAATAGTTATCATAAACCTTAACACTCTCGTCTGCGCTTTGAACCAAAATCAATTCAACGTTTCCAGATACATTGATTTTGTTTACTTTTTTAACTTCAGATAATACAGTAATTTGTGTGTTATCTTCTGCTTTTGCATTTATTGTTGCTGTTGTTAAAACTAATCCTGTTGCTACTAAAGCGATTAATGATTTGATAGAAGTTTTCATATTTTTATTTTTTAAAATCTTTGTTTTATAAATTGTTTTCTTTTTTGTCGCCGCCCTCTTTCAGGCTGGTTTCGTATATAAGACGACGTTAAGGGCAAAAGGTTGCAGCGTAAATGACTGTATTATACCTACATCGTGTAACTCTCGACGAACGCCTGTAATATTTCGACCAACAGGCACCATAAAATAGATTGAAAATCGAGTTTAGCAGAAAACAGCAAGCAAGCCCCGCTTTCCACTTTACTTCGTGCTCGCTACAATCGGATTTAAAGCACAAACAGCAGTATTATATAGCGGAAAAACTTCCCATTTTGATTTCAAAAAAGAAAAAGCCAATTTTATTAATGCAGGAACACCTTAAAACACTTGACATGTCAGCTTATAAACGCCGTGATTTCTTAAAGCTCTCTTCGTTATCAGCTTTGCCACTTATTGCATCTGCTGTGCCATTTAAAGCATTTGCCATAGAAAATAACCGATCCTTATCAAAGGATAGTGAGGCAGTTTATTTCATTAACGATGGGATTTTTTATCGACCAGAAGACTTTATTAGTAAGTTACAAGAAATTAATACTGCTGCTCCGATAGAAAGAGATAGTTACGGCCAGGGCGGTGCTATAGAAAAGCTATTAAAGAAATTTATAGAAATAACAGGAAAAGAAGCTGCCGTTTATATGCCAACAGGAACTTTAGCAAACCAATTGGCAATTAGTGTTTTGTGTGGAGACAATACAAAAGCCTTTGTTCAAGAAACCAGTCACGTATATCGAGATGAGGCTGACGCGTCTCAAACACTATTTAATAAACGGTTAATTCCGCTGGGCGAAGGGAAAGCGCATTTTACAGTAGAGGAACTAAAAAAATCAGTAAACTACCATAAAGAAGGAGAGGTATTTGTAGCTGGGGTGGGCGCAATTTCTATTGAAACACCTGTGAGAAGATGTGATAACCAAGCATTTCCGTTAGATGAAATTAAAAAGATTTCAGCTTATTGCAAGGAAAATGGTTACAAAATGCACCTTGATGGCGCAAGATTACACATGGCAACTGCATTTACAAATTCAACTGTTAAAGAATATGCATCTTATTTTGATACGGTTTATATGTGTTTGTATAAATATTTAGGCGCAACGGGTGGGGCTGTATTATGTGGAGATAAAGAAGTTATAAATCAAATGCATCACCTCATTAAAATTCACGGTGGCGGAATATTTAGTAATTGGCCTAGTGCTGCAGTTGCGTTACATCATTTAAACGTTATTGATGAAACGATGGAAAAAGTCAAAATAAAATCAAAAGATCTTTTTAATCAATTTAATCAGCTTAAAGGAATAAAAGTTAGCTCAATAGAAAATGGAACAAATCAATTTAATGTTTTATTAGATAAAGGAATCGATCCAGTTAAGTTAAATTCAAGATTAAGAGGAGAACATACTATTGTTTTCGGATTGCCACAAAAAGATGGTTTTGTGAAAATTAAAGTGAATGCAACATTGTTAAGAAGAGACAACAAACTAATTTTAGACTCTTTTAAAGAAGCAATCGCATTTGCGAAAGTTTAATAATCTAGATATAGCTCAAAAGCGCAAGGTTAAAATTCTTTCTACCGGCAATAGGAAAATGTTTTTAAACCTTTCGGTAAAAAAATCAGTCAGAAATGGGATAAATTCAATTGCAAACTTTACATTTGCACACTATTTAGAATTAAACTTAATAACGATATGAAATTATTTGCCTCATTGTTAACGGCATTTGTACTAATTGGTACACAACCAACCACAGAAGCACCTAAAAAAAATAATCAGCGATTATATGTTTCAAATTATGAAAATGTACTAGGAACATCATTAGAATTTAAATTTACTAGCGTTTCAGAAGCAGAGGCAGAGAAAGCGGAGGTTGCGGCATTAGCTGAGATTAACAGATTATCCTCAATATTTAGTGCTTATGATGAAAAAAGTGAGTTTAGCCAATGGATGAAACAGGATTTAAATAAGCCCGTTAAAGTTTCTAAAGAGTTATTCGATATGCTGAATTTATTTGAGCAATGGAAAACTCGCACAAATGGAGCGCTTGATGCTTCATCTGCTGTTGCTGTAAGTTTGTGGAAGGATGCAGCGAAGAAGCAAGTAATTCCATCCAAAGAAGAAATGAATGCAGCAGTAGCAGCAATGAAATCGGCTCATTACAAATTAGATGAAGCAAATTTAACTGCTACCCGTTTGAATAATACACCATTGGTGATGAATACATTTGCAAAGAGCTACATTATTAATTTAGCTTGTGATGCTGCACTAAAATCATCAAAAATAAATGCTGTTGTGGTAAATATTGGTGGAGATTTAGTTATTAAAGGAGATGTTGCCGATGCGGTTAATGTTACTAATCCTTTAGCGAATGCCGAAAATGATGCACCATTAGCTCATTTATTGGTGAGTAATAAAGCGGTTGCAACTAGTGGAAACTATCGCAGAGGAGAACAAATTGGGAAACATTGGTATTCGCATATTGTAGACCCACGCACAGCGAAACCTGTTGATGGTGTAATTAGTGCAACTATCGTAGCTCCAAATGCTACCGATGCTGGCGCATTAGCTACTGCATTTAATGTATTATCGTTAGAAGAAAGTAAAGCATTAGCCGCTACGGTAAAAGATGCAGAATATTTAATCATTACTAAAGACGGAAAAAGAATAGAAAGTAAAGGCTGGAATGCATTAGTTGATCCGAAAGTTAAAGAAGCTAAAGAGGAAATCGTAAAACCAGTTTTAACTAACGCACAAAAACCATGGGATGCGAAATTTGAGTTGGCAATAACTTTTGAAATGAATGTAATTCCAGGAAATAATCACCGTCCGTTTGCTGCGATTTGGGTAGAAAACGAAAATAAAGAATCGGTACGTAATTTGGCTTTATGGTATAACAAAACCAAATGGGTTCCTGATCTTAAAAATTGGTATCGTATTAACGGCGATAGTTTTAAAGCAGATAAAGCAAATTATGCTTCTGTAACAGGCGCAACTCGTTCACCAGGAAAGTATACTATTAAGTGGGACGGAAAAGACGATAAAGGAAATTACGTTGCCCAAGGAAAATACACCATCATGATCGAAACTTCAAAAGAGCATGGTACAGATGAAATTATCCGTCAACCAATGGAATTAAAAAAATCTGCTAGAAAAGCAACTTCAGCGGGCAATGTTGAAATCTCAAACGTAACTTTTGACTTCTATAAAAAATAATCCAGCACCGCTTACTTCTAAGAAGAAAGTAGCTACGAAAGCAAGTAATCCGAAAAAAGAAGTAGCCAAGCTATCGCGTTGGCTACACATCTATCTTTCAATGGTAAGTTTTGCCATTGTACTTTTCTTTTCGGCAACAGGTTTAACATTAAATCACCCAACATGGTTTGGCGGAGATAAACAAGTAAACGTAAAAAATAAAGGCGTTTTAAATGTAAAGTGGGTAAACAATCCGGATACCAATAAAATTGCTAAACTAGAAATTGTAGAATTTTTGCGTAAAACCTATAATGTAAAAGGGTATGTAAGCGAGTTTAGGATAGATGATTCTGAAGTAAGCGTTTCGCTAAAAGGGCCAGCTTATTCTGCGGATGCATTTATTGATCGTGAGACAGGGAAGTATGAGCTTTCGGAAATTAAAATGGGCGTTGTAGCTGTGATGAACGATTTACACAAAGGAAGAGATTCTGGGTCGGGCTGGGGATGGATTATAGATATTTCCGCTGTATTTTTAATTCTGGTTTCGCTAAGCGGATTAATTTTATTGTGTTTTATTAAAAAGAGACGTGTTGCAGGATTTATTACAGGAATTGTTGGACTAATCATCTGTTATTTAATCTACGTGATTTTCGTCCCTTAAAAATCTCTTTTCGCTAAATAGAAATCTTCTTTTGCCGTCATTAAGGTTTTTGCCGCTTTTGTTTTGTCTTTGTAACCCAACAAATGCAATGTTCCATGAATCATTACGCGACATAATTCATCCAACGTAGTTGATTTAAAATTGACTGCGTTTTCTTTAATCCGATCAAGGCTGATAAAAATATCACCTACGATGGTTTTAAGCTCCTCAGAGTTATCAAAAGTAATTACATCCGTATAATCGTCATGTTGAAGGTAATCTTGGTTTATACGCAATAAATACTCGTCCGAACATAAAATGAAGTTCAATTCTGATAATTGATATCCTTCGGTTATAATTGTAGCTTCAATCCAATTTCTGATTAATGTTTTATGCCTTAGCGTATATTGAATATTTTCTGTAAAAAAAGTGATTTTTGCCATGAGGGTTTTTGTATAAAAAACGTTAATTACGAAGAATGAAAAATCTATTTTTAGGTAAGGTGTTTCCGTTTTTAAGATTGCTTCGTATCTCGCAATAACAAATTATTTATTGGGCGAATTTAGCAATTTAAAATATTCAGCTATTTTATTTTTGTAGTAATAATTTAAGTTTGGAGGCAGCTTTTGAATAACTTCACTTTCGCTTTGCTGTTGTTTCTTAAATTTATCTAGCATTTGCTGATAAGAAGGAGGAAATTCTTTTGCAGCGTTACTCTCTCTTTTAGAATCTTGGTCTTGTTCACGTTGTGCTTTATCAGCATCTAATAATTTAATCATCAAATTCTTTTGGCGGTTCATAGTCTCTTCTGAAATTTTCTTGTTCACTAGATCCAATTCCGTCTGTTTCATTTCTTGGGTCATTTGGTTTAAATTACCAAGAGAACCCTTCCCATCTTTATTGTCTTCTTTGTTTATTTTTTGCAACGCCTCTCTAATCATTTGCTGCTGTTGGGCCATCTTCGCAAATTCTTCACTCATTTGCCCTTTTGGTACTGTTCCTGTATTGCCTTCACGTTGCATTTTATCCCGGGCATTTTGCATGTTTTTATTCAATTGATCTTGCATTTGTTGTAATTGCTGCATGCTTTTTTTGCCTTTACCTTTGCCAGATTTTGCATTTTTCATCGCATTTTGCAACTGGTCTAATGCCTCGTTTAGCATTAGCGCTAAATTATTAAGCGATGTCATTGTAAATTGCTGCGAACGATTTGCTTCGGCAGTTCGCCTATCGCCCAAAAAGTCTATAGATTTTCCAATGTTGAAATTGATTTTGTCCACTTCGGCATTCACAACACTTTCAATTTGAGGAACCCGTTTGCTTAATGAAAACAAACTATCAGCAATAGTTTTCATGTTGTCTTTAATGGTATTTTGTTGCTGTACATTGGCAACGTAAGAAGGATCATTACTGTTCATTCTTTTCAAAGCGAGCATTACTTTTTCCTGTGCAAACGAAGTGCTCAATAAGTTCTCCAATAAGCGACGTAGTTCTTCGGCATTGGTTTTAGCTTCTTGTTCTTCGCTTTCTTGCTGACTTTCTTTCATTTTTTTAGCCAACTCTTCCATTTGCTCGCCAGCTTGTTGCTGTTTTTCGGCCGCTTTCTGTTTATCGTTCTTGTTTAACTGCTCCTTGCTTTCTTGTTGGTTTTTTTCAATTTGAGAAGTTTCTTTTTTAGGATTTTGAAAGGGATTTGGACGATCTAACTCTTCATTTTTATTTTCCAATTTTGATAATTCTTGCTGTAAATCTTTAAAATCTTTAGCTAATTTATCCTGCTTGTTTTTTATGTCATTTAACGATGAATTTTTATCCTTGCTTTGTTGGCTCAACTCCTTTTGCTGTTTTGCCATCTCATCCAAACGATCTATTTTATTTTGTAGATTTTGCTCAAACTCTAATTGTTTGTATAATTCTAAAATTCGATCTAATTCATTTTTCAAAGATTTATTATCGAGTTGCATTTTAGAAAGCTGATCCCTAGTTAAGTCTTTATTATTCATTTCCATTAATTGCTGCAACTTTTGCAATAATTCTTTGGTTTTTTCATCGAGTACATTATTAAAAAGCTCATCAATTTGTTTTTGCTTTTCTTTTAATTCATCATTTATTGCATTATTTTCTGTCTTTTCAAATGTGTTTTTCTCATTTTGTTTTTTAATATCCTTAACAGCTTCTTCTAGCTGTTTTTGCTTATCAAGTAATTGCTCAATTTGCTTTTTATCTTCAAAAGTGAGTTGTTTTTTATCTAATAAGTTTTGACTTAATTTCTTGCTTTCTTTTTCTATAGAATTCGCCAATTTAATAGTCGATTCCATTTTCTGTTTAAGCGATTCACTTCCGGCAGCTAATTTCTCTGCTACTTGTTGTTGTGTAGGAACTTGATAAGTTTTTATTTCGGATTTAGAAATTTTCGCTCCATTTATACCATCATTATCGGCAACTTCAAAATAATATGTTAAAACTTGTCCTGGTTTTATACTGATTGTATTCAAGTTCCATAAGTAGAAAAAAGCATTTTCTACTTGATTATTCTTTATTGCAATAGGCTTACTTTGCTCGCCGATAATTTTCCCATCTTGCATAATCTTGTAGATGAATTTTAAGGAAGAAAAACCATAGTCATCTGCAATATTTCCGGAAAAATATAGTGCTTTGCTACTTACAGAGTCAGGTGCTTCTGCAACCGAAATACTTGGAAATTGATCAGCAATAACTGTTAGCTGGTGGCTTAAGGAATCCGAACTGCTTACGAAAGTATTTTTAGGAATAATCTGATAATTACTGTTTTTTCGCACAGTTGTGCTAAATGTTGCATTGTTGTTATCGATCTTTAAGTTGTAGGATTGATTTTGAAGAATAAAAGCTAATTCGTCGCTATTTTCTGTGTGTAAATTCCAGATTATTCTTGTGCCTTCCGGGATTAATAAATCGCCTACATTGTTTAATTCTTCATTTTTTCTTTGCAGATAAGCTGGATAAATCAGCTTTGCACTCATATTTAACAACGAAGGTCGTGGCTTTACATCGATAGTGAAAGTAGCAGAATTAAAACCTCCGCCAAAAAAACGAAGAGATTTATTTTTTTGAATGTTTTTAAAGGTATAATTGAAATGATCTATATTTTCTTTGGCTAATTTATAGGTGTTTGCTCCGTCTTCTATATAAATATCTTGTGGAAATTCATTACCATTCAATTGCAACTGAACGGTAAAATCATCGCCCTGCGTTACACTTAAATTCTTATTTAATATCACAAAGTTGAAAGGAGCCTTGGGTAAAATTTCTTCGTTATAACGAATAAAGCTATTTGTCCCTTCTTTCAATATCGATGGAGCAATCAATCCAATAAAAAGAATAATGATTAATGGAATTAAAATATATTTAATATGCTTTCTGTTATCGTTAAGGTTAATGGCGCTGGCAAATGGAATTGGCCTTAAATCACTTATTTTTTGATCAATTTCTGCTAAAATCAATTGGCTGTTTTGAGGAGACTCATCGGCCAAAGCCTTCAATTGTAAAGTATTTAATAGTCTGTCTTTTACATTAAAAAAATGATTTCCTATTAATCCAGCAGCTTGCTCTATACTTATGGTTTTATTCAGTTTAAAATAAGAAAGTGCGGGTTTTATTATACAAAAACTGATGGCGACTAACGCAATAAATAAAAATGAAAAGAACAAAGTCGTTTTAGCTGCGGTTCCTGGATGAGTGTAATAAACCAACACAAAAAGGCAAAGATACAGCCCTAAAATGCTAGCTGCAGCATAAATGCTTCCACGTAAAAGTTTATTTAAGTAAAACTTTCGAGTAAACTCATTAATCTTAGCTAATAAAGAATCGTAGCTATTGGCCATTTGTTTGTTAACGGAATTAAACGTAAAAATAATGTAAGTAAGTTGTGAATGAGTATTCTATTTCATTTTTGTAAGTTATAAGGGATAAGTTAACAAAAAATCAATATAAATTTTGTTTCAAAATCTTACTTTTAGCACATCAAAATAAACACATGAAACAATTATCAATTGCTGGCTTACTTGTATTAATGATTTCTGCTAGTGGAATGGCTCAAAAAACGATCACCTCTTGGAATAAAAATCAAGTTATCGCTCATCGTGGAGCATGGAAAAAAAATAATCTTCCTGAAAATTCAATAGCTTCGTTAAGGCAAGCATTTAAGATAAACTGTTTCGGATCTGAGTTTGATGTGCACATGACTTTGGATAGCATATTAGTTGTAAACCACGACCCCACATTTTTAGGAATGCCAATTTCAAAGTCTACTTATACGCAATTATTAACCAAAAAACTTTCCAATGGAGAATCGGTTCCAACTTTAAAGAGCTATTTAAAAGAGGGAATGAAACAGAAAAAAACCAAACTAATTCTTGAGTTAAAACCTCAAAATATGGGCAAGGAGCGAGATGAGTTCTTAGCTGAAAGTGCGCTACAAATGATTAGGAATTTAAAGGCTGAGGCATGGGTAGAGTACATAAGTTTTAGTTATGATATTTGCACTTACATTATTTCACATATGCCAAATGCAAAGGTTGCTTACCTTGCTGGAGATGTTGCACCAGAAAAGTTAAAAGCAGATGGTTTTGCTGGTTCTGATTATCACTATTCTGTGTTTCAGAAGAACAACTGGATTGCGCCATCTAAAAAACTTGGACTAACCGTTAATGCTTGGACGGTAAATACTGAGCCAGAAATGCAATGGTTGCTGGCAAATGAAGTTGAATTTATCACTACAAATGAACCCGAATTGCTATTTGAAACCATTAAGAAGTCTCCAATATCAAGTGGATGGAAGTTAAAATGGTCGGACGAATTTAACGGCAAAGGTTTACCAAACCCTACTAATTGGACTTATGATGTTGGTGGTACTGGTTGGGGCAACAATGAAAAACAATTTTATACAAATGCGGATACATTAAATGCCAATGTAGACAAAGGAAGTTTGAATATTATTGTTCGTAAAACGGATAAAGAAAATAAGAATTACACCTCCGCAAGGTTAGCTACTAGGAAAAAATTTGACTGGAAATACGGACGCCTAGAAGTAAGGGCGATGCTACCAAAAGGAAGAGGGTTATGGCCGGCAATTTGGATGTTACCTACAGATTGGAAATACGGGTCTTGGCCTAGAAGCGGAGAAATTGATGTAATGGAACATGTAGGATATGATCCAGATACAATTCATGGAACAGTACACACAAAATCATTTAACCACACCATTAATACCCAAGTTGGGAAAACTATAAAATCTGATACCCACTATTCGGAATACCATATTTATGCAATGGAGTGGTATGAAGATCACATAGACATTTTTATGGATGGCAATAAATATTTTAGTTTTAAAAATAGCAAAAAAGGAATTGATGAATGGCCATTTGATCAACCGTTTCACTTGTTATTAAATGTTGCTGTTGGTGGAAACTGGGGTGGCGCAAAAGGAATTGATGAGACAATTTTTCCGGCTACAATGAAAATAGATTACGTAAGGGTCTTTCAAAAGTAAAAAATCATAAAACAAAAAAGCCCCGATGTTAAATCGGGGCTTTGGTAAAATATGATAATAATTAGATTACTTTCACATTAACGGCGTTTAAACCTTTTTTACCGCTTTCAACATCATATTCAACTTTATCGTTTTCACGAATTTCGTCAATAAGACCTGTTGAGTGTACAAAGATTTCGCTATCGCCGTTTGCAGGGATAATAAATCCAAAACCTTTTGTTACATTAAAAAATTTTACTGTTCCTTCTTGCATTGTATTGTATATTAATAATTAAGTGCGCAAGGTACATAATTTAATTTTAATAAATGCAAATCCCTCATTTTTTGATAAATATACTATAAAGTGAGGGTTTACTTAGATCGTTTTCCAGTTACAGTTAATGTAATTTCACTAGAATGTGGAATGCCTAAAGTTTTACCAGGAGTAATTTTTAATAAGTTCTGTAAATAAACATCAATAATTCCTTGTATCAATTTTTTACGAGCTTCAAGATATTCAGGTAATACAATACTTCCTAACCTATTTAGATGCATTTTTCCAGTTGCGTCAACTACAACAGTAAAATTGTAGGCAAACTCTTTATAAGATCTAAGGATCTCAATTTCGTATTCTGGATATAAATAATCGTAAGATTTTGGACGATGGTTGAGTTCATCGACCGTACTTATTTTTTTTGCAGTTATAAATTTGCTTTTTGGCTCAAAAACAACAGGTTGTCTTGCTGCAAACGCAGTATCTGGATTTTTAGGATTCCGATAAGTCCGCTCAGATATACGCTTAATAAATAGGGTATCCGCCCTTAATGGCCTTTTTAATTGTTCAATGGTAGTGTGTAATTTATTTTCGATGTAATCTTTAGTATAATAGGTACAATATACATCCGATCGTTCATCATCATCGCCCATTATTTGTTTTCCATTTACTTGTAGACGCTGCAAAATCAAACTATCTCTACTAATTATTTTTGCCCTAAAAAATTCTCTTGCAAAGTTGTAAACCTTTTCATGATCATGCTGAAGATAAAAACCCTGCATCCGTGCTATTTCTGGACTATAAGCGAGCATTGTATCTGGGGCTTTGAATTCTATAGTCCAGGTTGGTTCTTGTTGAAATCCGATCTCATTAAAAGATAATCCATTCTTAAATCGTCTTTTCACTTCATAAAAACGGATGCCATTTACATCTTTAAAGCTCAAGTTGTTCTCGGGCATTTCGGATGGATCGGTAATTTTTTTCTCCTTGTTTGAGTCTGAGTTACAGGCCGACAAAAACAAAACACATAGAACAACGAAAGAAATGGCAATAGTTTTACACTTCATCTTAAATCGGAAACAAATAATAACAGCGGCAAATATATTATTGTTTCTTCTTTAGGAGAATAACATTTGCAACTTTTCTAGAACCTTCATGATCCCATTTTTTATTATCGGATGGATAATTGATCACTCCGTTTTCTGGAGCATTTGAAACCCATAAAGTTGTAGAACCTCCACCATCTAAATTAATAGCGCTTGTACAGCCCAACCACCGCATTACTTTTGTTAATTCAAAAAGACTTACTCCAGCAGAATTTTCTTGTCTACCATCTACCGTGAGTAATATGATTTTCCCGTTAGGCTTCATTCCAATTGCAGTTCTTGGATGCCTTAATCTATTAAATGCAGAAGTATCTAGAGTTTCTTCTGTATGATTAAATATTAATAATGGGCCACTTAACATTATGTTTTTTTCAGTCAAATTTTCTTCCCAATTCTCAGTATTATCCCACTTTTTTAAAGAGAGCTTTCCATTTTCAATAACAATAGCCGCTTTTTGATGTCTTGCTCTGCTGTTGTTTTTTTCCAATCTTGTAGAATTAATTACCTGGTCATTTACTTTAACAAAGTCGACAGAACCACCGTTTTTAACATCAAAAAAAGTCCCATTTATTGCAGCGATAGCATTATTTTCCATGCCAAATGTAGCTGTTGTTTTCAGTTCTTTAGGAGAGGCTCCAATTTCAAAGGATGGAGAATTACCTTTGTTCTTTACTTCTATATAGCTAATATTTTGATTGGCTAGAAAAAGATTTTTCTGATCGAAGTGGTGGGTAATTAGTTTTGTTTTTGGTGCAATTCGTTGCTTCTGCCATTTTGCAGTAACAAACGTTATCGAGTCTACATTTTGCGCAAATGTGAAATTGCTCAACGCAATAAATAGGAAAAATAAAGTTCTTTTTAACATAATTAACAAATAAGCTTATATTCTACGTTTTAATCTAATTAACTTGATAATGGTTCTGTCTTTTCTCCATATCTCTAAAAGAACCGCTTGCCCATCATTTGACTTGAGGAGATTACTGATATCATCAAGACTATAATTATCAATAGGTTTAAAGTTAATGCCAGTTATTTCATCATCCACTAAGAGGCCGCCCTTTTCTGCAGGAGAATCTTTTTCTAATCTGCTAATGAAATAACGAGTATAAGGTTTGTCTGTCATGTAAATTTCAATACCAGACATGTCATGATCAATAGGATTATAATAACGATTATTTTTTTCCAAATACATATTGCTGTTTTTATAATCAAAAATTACATTAAAACGGCTCAAAATGTCAGACCCAAGATTTCCATTTCTTTCTTTCAACCTTAATTTATTTACTACCTCACTATATTTTGGGAAATTAGTTAACACATTTTTTAGTTGGAAACGTCCAATTTGAAGTGTTTTAACCCTCCCAATATGCCCGCTAATTTCTCCACTTAAACCTACCCCTAAATTCCCATAAATGTTTGGCGAAGGAATTGGGAAATTGGAGTTGTTATAAGCCTCTAGAGATAAAGCATGACTAGCACCGCAATCGACAATAACTTTGGCATTTATTAATCCTGTTTGGGGTGTTTCTACTTTTATATTAATGTAGGGTTTATTGTCAAAAAATTCTAATGGTATTTTTTCTCCTTTTAGTTTGGTTTTTCCATTATTAACACTAAACTGAAGTTTTTTCTGTACGTAGTTTATTTTTACTAAAAAGCTATTAAAAAAATTATAACCAATTAAACCATAAATTTTTTCCCCTACATAGCCAGACAAATTAAAAAAGTCTTGCTTAAAAATTACGGTCGGTATTGTTTCAATGCTTGCATAGCCAATTTTTACACTTACATTATTTGTTAAAAATGCATCAATCTCATCCCCCTCACCAAACCCGTTAATTTTAACAGACCTTATTCCCTTTATAGCCAAACTATCTTTTAATATAGGATCTGTAATTACAAGAGGACCAACTCCTGTATCTAAAATAAAATTAAATGGGCCTTTACCATTGATATAAATTGGAATGATTATTAGATTTTTAATAAAATCAAAGTTTAGGGAACTTCTTTTGATATTTCCCTCAAAAGCGAAATTTTGTGCATGGCAATAGTTCACAAATAACAATTGTGACACCATTAATCCAATAATTAAAGATAATAACTGGACTTTTATTGCCTTTTGCCAATATTTCATGAAACTAAATTAATAAATTAGGGCGCACATTTTTATCATAAATGGATTTATAAATGGAAAACCCCTATTTGCACTATAAAAAACAGCTTATTTATTTGATTTTAATTCTCACAGCTTGTTTTTCTGCTTGTGCGCCCAATAAAATCATAACTAATAAAGTTAAGAGAGAGTTTAAAAATTCCGCAATTATTAAACAATACCAAGTTGGTTTTGCGCTTTTTGACTTAGCAAAAAAGGAAATGATTTTTCAGAAAGATGCTGATAAATATTATACTCCAGCCTCAAATACAAAATTATATACATTTTATGCGGGATTAAAGATGATGCCCGATTCTATTCCCTCATTAAAATATATCGAAAAAGGAGATTCGCTTATTTTTTGGGGAACCGGAGATCCGTCATTTCTCCACTCTCAATTAAAGGGAACAAAAGCATTTAATCTTTTAAAATCTACCAATAAAAAACTATTCTTTGCTCCAGGCAGATATACCGGAGACTTCTATGGAAATGGCTGGCAATGGGATGATTATAATGAATATTATCAGGCAGAAATTAATGAATTACCCTTAATGGATAATATGGTTTTAGTAAGTTCTAAAGCAGGATCTATGCAAATTTCGCCACAAACTTTTGCTTCTTGCTTTATAAAAGATAGTTTAGACAATAAGCCATTTAGGGTTATTAGAGATTTTAATTTGAATCGCTTCAACTATTCTAGCACAGTTATTCCAGCGAAGTATGCGCAGCAAATTCCATATAAAGTTAGCCAATCAACTACAGTAAATCTCTTGAGTGATACACTAAATAAATATGTTGGAATTATAAATATGAAAATGCCAGCTGATGCAAAAATTATTTATAATGTGAAGAGCGATTCCGTTTTTAAAGAAATGCTTTTACCTAGTGATAATTTTATTGCTGAGCAGTTATTATTGGTATATGCAAATAAGTTGGGCGAAGAATTAAACACTGCTAAAGTGATAAATTATGTCGAAAAACAATATTTATCAGCTTTGCCCGATAAACCCAGATGGGTTGATGGTTCTGGATTATCTAGAGGAAATTTGTTTACTCCACGAGATATGGTAAAACTATTAGAATTGATTTATAGTGAGGTAAATAATCAAGAAAAACTATTTGATATGTTGCCAGCCGGAGGAAAAACAGGAACGTTAAAAAATGCGTATCCAAAAACAGATAATCCTTTTGTTTTCGGTAAAACCGGAAGCCTTTCAAACAATCATAATCAAAGTGGTTATGTAGTAACGAAAAAAGGAAAAGTTTTCATTTTCTCTTTCATGAATAATAATTTTGTTTTGCCTACGTCAGATGTGAGGAAGGAAATGGTTAGAGTGATGACTTATATTCATGAAAATTTTTAATGATGAAGAGATTAATTATAGTATTTGCTATTTTAACTGTTTATTGTTCTGCATTTGCGCAAGAACAAATTGTTTATCAAAGCAAAAACCTTCCAAAAGCTGATACAACTTGGGTTTTTAAACCAAAACAGTATAAAAAATTAGATAAGCTTCCTGTTATGTTTTTACTGCATGGATACAGTGGAAATTATAAACAATGGAACGGAATTATGGATGCTCAAAAATATGCTGATGAATACGGTTTTATTATTGTTTGTCCAGATGGCTTATTTAGTAGTTGGTATTTAAATAGTCCAGCTAAAGCTGATTGGCAGTATGAAAATTTTTTCTTTGACGAACTTTATCCCAACATAAAGCAGAAATACAAAGTAGACGATCAGAATATTTTTATTAGTGGGTTGAGCATGGGTGGACATGGAGCGCTTTATTTATTTATAAAAAGACCTGAACTTTTTAGCGGAGCAGGGAGCACAAGCGGAGGGGTGAAATTATCAGATGGATTTGGTAAGTTTGGACTAGGAGAACTACTAGGAAATCCGCTAGCTGATAATGAATTATGGAAGAAGTTTTCTGTTTATGACAACATTGATCAATTAAAGGGAAATCCAAAACCAATTATTTTTGATTGCGGCGCTTCCGATTTTTTCTACGCTTCTAACAATCAATTAAAACAAAAATGCGATGAATTGAAGCTTAATGCAACCTATATTTCTCAGCCTGGAGCTCATAATAAAATGTACTGGGCAAAATCAATAAAACAACAATTTGAATTCTTTAGATCCCAATTAAAATAGAGCTATGAAATTAAAAAATCTACTAATTGCTTTATCTTTTATTTTAACTATTAGTGCCTGTAAGAAAAGCGATGTTAAACCAGATCAAGGCGAACCAACTCCTGTTACTCCTCCGGTTGCTGGGACTCCTTATATACCAGATAATAGTTTTAAAATAGTTGCTTATATGCCTAGTTACAGAGACCCAAATGTTGTTACCGACGTAAAGTACAAAATGATTACGCACTTATTTTATGCGTTTTTAAGCCCAAATGCATCCGCAGACGGCTCTTTAATGGCATTACCTCAACAAACAAGATTTTTAACTGTGCAACAAAAGGCTAAAGCTAATAATGTAAAATTTGGAATCTCTATAGGCATAACAACCGGCGTAACAGAAGCAACGTTTGCTTCGATAGCTAAATCTCAAACAGCTCGAGCCAATTTTGTAAAAAACATAGTAACATTTGCTAAAAACAACAACTTAGATGGAGTAGATATGGATTGGGAATATCCACGGACAGAAAATGGTAATCCAAATACAGATTATACCTTATTAATGAAAGAATTGTCTGACGAACTACATAAAATTAATAAATTTTTGAGTGCAGCAATTACCCCAGCAGTTTATACCTCTACTAATAAAGATGCTATACAATCTGAAGTATATAATTATGTGGATTTTTTTAACATCATGCAATATGACGGTGCGGGATATGATAGTTCTGAGCCTTTAAATCATGCTTCTATGAAGATGACTGATGCAAGTTTAAACATATGGCTAACCACCAAGGGAATGCCAAAAGAAAAAGCAATATTGGGAATGCCACTTTATGGAAAAGATGCCTCTGGATCTTCTATTGGATATAGGGATATTGAGTCTTCTGGAGCTGATGTAACTTTAAATGTTGCCACCGTTAACGGCAAAACCTATGGTTACAATGGAATAACGTTAATTAAAGCAAAAACTCAAAAAGCAAAAGAAAGAACCAATGGAATTATGTTTTGGGAGTTTTCTCACGACTCGAACAATGATAAATCATTAATAAAGGCCGCAAACGATCAACTTGGAAGAACTTATTAATGCAAGAGGAAAATAGCTTTAATCATCTTAATGTTCCATTATCATCAAAAATTAATATCAATGGACAAAGCTATCTTTATTTTGGTGGCACAGCATATCTAGGTATTCCGCAGCATGCAGATTTTATAAAACTGTATTTAAAAGGAATTGAACTTTTTGGATTAAATAACGGTACTAGCCGAAATAATAATATTCAATTAGGTATTTATAATGATGCCGAAAAAGAAGCAGCAAATAGGTTTGGATCAGAATCAGCGTTAATAGTTTCTAGCGGATATTTAGCCGCACAGCTTAGCATAAAGCAATTATCAATCTTTGGAGAGGTAAGATATGCGCCGGCGACACATCCAGCATTGTGGTTAAAGAAAGATCCTAAAATTGAAGGCTCTTTTAGCAGATGGACTAAAAATATTATTGATGAAATTAATTTAAGCGAAAAGAAAAATTGGGTATTAATTAGTAACTCAATGAATAATCTTTTCCCAGAAATTTATGATTTCTCTTTCATCAAGAATATAAATAAAGAAAAGCAGGTTGTTTTAGTAGTGGATGATTCGCATGGAATTGGCATAAATAATAAAGGCTTGAGCGCTTTATCGACAATTCCAAAATGTGATAATATAGATGTTCTACTAATCGCCTCTATGGCAAAAGCGCTCGGCGTAGATGCAGGATTAGTTTTAGGGCCAGAAAAAATTATCACGCAATTAAAGCAGAGCAATGAGTTTTTAGGCGCCTCACCTCCATCTGCTGCGGGTTTGTATGCCTTTATGCATGGCGAAGAGATTTATAAAAATGAATTGAAAAAATTGCAAGAAAACATGGAGCTGTTAAATAATACTTTAGCAGTCAACCCCGATTGGCATTTTTTCCCTGGTTTTCCTGTTTTTTTCTGTAAAAATGCAGACCTTAGCGAAAAGCTGATAAAACGAAATGTGTTGGTTTCATCATTCCCTTATCCAGATAAAAATGGGCCAATAGTAAATAGAGTAGTTTTAAGCAGTTGGCATAACAAAGCTGATATCCAAGAATTAATAACATCCTTATAAACAATGCCATGAAAAATTTTATTCTTATCCTTTTAATGATTTTGCTAGGGCAGCAGAATTTAAACGCACAAAAAACTGTAAAAGTTTGGGTGGTTAGACATGCTGAAAAATTAACGGACGATCCAAAAGATAAAGACCCAGATTTATCTCCCGAAGGCAAAGAAAGAGCAGAAGCACTGATGAAAGAGCTTAAAGGAGAGAAAATCGATTCGGTTTTTGCAACAAACTATAAAAGAACTAAGCTAACAGGATTTCCATTAGCAGATAAGATTGGGATCTCAGTAAAAACATATAATCCAGAAGACCAAAAAGCATTAGCAAAACAATTGATAGTAAATGCTAAAGGGAAAAATATTTTAATTGTTGGTCATTCTAACACGGTACTAGAAATAGTTGAAGCATTTGGCGCAAAAAAACCAGTAAAAGAATTAACTGATGAGGATTACGATTATCTTTTTGAAGTAACGGTTAAAGGAGGCAAGGCTGATGTTAAAGTTAGTCGTTATGGGAAAGAACATCATAGTAAAGAAAAAGAATAGCTATTACAGTTTTTCAAATGGGATATCCATTAAGTCGTAATTCTGCCAGCCATTAAAATCAAAATGCCACCATTCGTTGTAAATGACTTTAAACCCATTTGCTTGCATAGTGTTAATTAAGAAATCTCTGTTTTTTATAATTTCTGAGGGGAGATTTACAAAATGTGGTGCTGCTTCTGGAGCAAAACTATCATAAGGTGTTGGCATAGGTACGTCTTTACCTGTTTTAAGATCAATAATAGTTAAATCTACAGCACAACCACGATTGTGTTTAGAGCCTTTTGCTGGGTTCGCTACAAAGTTTTTATCACTAGCTTTTTGGTAAAAAGAAACAGTAATCGCGTATGGACGATAGGCATCAAAAATTTTTAATCCGTATCCTTTTTTATTTAAGATAGCTTGAATTTTCTTTAAATGTTCTACAACAGGTTTTCTCGCGAAAGCACGAGCTTGTTTATACATGACTTGATGCATAAAATTGTTTTTGGTTGCATAACGAATATCTAAAACAACTGATGGAATAGCCTTTTTAATTTCTACCAGCTCATTATTTGGATTTACTTTATTGTTTGCTGCATAGGTTTTCAAATCATCTATGATTTTTAACCCATAGGGATTTTGCGCATTTTTTTGTGCGCAAGAATTAAGGCAAATCCCTAATAAAAAAAGAAGTAAAAAGTTTTTCATGGCTATTATTGATTAGAAACAACAAGTAATTCTAAATCCTTAAAAGGAAGATTATACATGTTCGCTAAATCTTTATTTGTTAAATGGCCTTGGTAGCAATATAGCGCTTCGCGGATGCCGGGTCTATTCCAAACCATATTCATTAAACCACCCATATCTCCAATATCAACTAATATCGGGGCGAATATATTGGTTAAAGCATAGGAAGCTGTTCTCGGCACTCTAGATGCGATATTTGGCACACAATAGTGAATAACATCATGTTTAATGAAAACAGGATCTTTGTGATTAGTTACTTCGGATGTTTCGAAACAACCACCTTGATCTATACTTACATCTACAACAACAGAATGCGGTTTCATTTTAGCAACAGTTTCTTCCATTACTAAACAAGGGCTGCGGCCATGTTCAGAACGAATGGCGCCAATCACCACATCGCAAGTTGTAATGGCTTTTGCTAGCACAATAGGTTGCATTACCGATGTAAAAACTCTGCTTCCTAAATTATTTTGTAAACGTCGTAATCTAAATATTGAACTATCGAAAACTTTTACTTCTGCACCCAAGGAAAGTGCTGTACGAGCAGCGTACTCGCCAACAGTGCCAGCGCCCAAAATTACAATTTCAGTTGGTGGTACGCCTGTAAATCCTCCTAACATTAATCCTTTGCCGCCAAATGCACTGCTTAAATACTCGGCCGCAATAAAAATAGAAGTGGCACCAACAATTTCGCCCATTGCACGTACTACGCTTAATACATTTCCTTCATCACGTAAGTTCTCAAAGCATAAAGCATTAATTTTTTTATGAAGGATGGCTTTTAGATTTGCCTCTTTAAGCGTGCCAATTTGCAAAGCAGACATCAGCGTTTGGCCTTTGTGCATCAATCCAATTTCTTCTAAAGTTGGCGGAGCAATTTTTACAATGATATCTGCTGCGTACACGTCTTTTTTGCTGAAAGATATTTGTGCGCCTTGTTCACTATAATCTTTATCGGTAAAATTTGCGCCAACTCCAGCTCCAGATTCTATAACAACTCGATGACCATTGTTAATTAACAAGGCAACGGATAATGGTGTAAGTGCTATACGACATTCTTGAAACGAAATCTCTTTTGGAATACCGATATATAAACTATTGCTCTTTTTATTGGTTTCGAGCATCGACTCTTGAGTTTGCATTAAACCTCTTTGAGCAATGGCGGCCATGCCTTCGCGTAATCCTGTAGCCATGTTATAATGTGGTAGTTTTTAGGTGCTTGAAGATACGGAAAATCTGTGAAAACCTCGACATTAAATCTTAATTTGAAATCCTACTAAAATTAAAAGTACGTTGAGTTTCTCCAGATATTTTGATTTCTACTTTTATATAAAGCTCTGGTAATAATTCTTCAATTTTTTGAGGCCACTCAACTAAACAATAATTATCACTATAAAAGTATTCTTCATAGCCAATATCGTAAGCCTCTTGTAGGTTTTTTATCCGATAAAAATCAAAATGATAAACTAAGCCTTTTTCACTTTCATATTCATTAACAATTGAAAATGTTGGGCTACTTACCACGTCTTCAACTCCTAAAACATCACAAAATGATTTGATAAATGTTGTTTTTCCGGCGGCCATTTCCCCTTCGAAAACAAAAAATTTATCTCCATTGGCAAAAGTTAAAAGTTGTTCAGCTACTGTAGGTAATTCAGCTACACTATTAATAGAAATGGATTTCATGTTACAAAGATAGATTCTAACCACATAGAAACATAAATCACTTTTAGAAGGTTTACTTTATGTGAAAACTATGGTGGTATGTTTATTCTATTTAGAACTATAAGTAACCACTGGGATAATCATTTCTTCTAACGAAATTCCGCCATGCTGAAAAGTTTCATTATAATAATTCACAAACTGGTTATAATTGTTCTGGTAAACGAAATATTGATCTTCTTTTGCAAATATGTAATTAGAACTAATATTTATTTTAGGTAATTGCGCTTCATGCGGATTTCTAATTAAAAAAACCTCTTTTGGGTTGTAATTTAAATTACGGCCTTGTTTATAACGCAAATTTGTATTTGTATTTCTATCACCAATTACCTTACTAGGGTGTTTAACTCTAATTGTACCATGGTCTGTTGTAATAATGAGTTTTACTCTTTTTTGTGAAATCTTCTTTAACAAATCTAATAAAGGCGAGTGTTCAAACCACGATAAAGTTAACGAACGATAAGCGGCATCGTCATTTGCCAACTCACGAATCATTTGCATATCTGTACGAGCATGAGAAAGCATATCTACAAAATTGTATACGATAGCATTAAACTCGTTTTCCATTAAATTATTTACTTTTTCTGTTAACTCTTTACCCTGATCAAAAGTTAAAATTTTATGGTAACTGAATTTGCAATCTTTACGCAAACTACGTTTGATTTGTTCGCCTAAAAAAGTTTCTTCGTGTAGATTTTTTCCGCCCTCATCATCGTCATTTTGCCATAAGGAAGGAAAACGTTTTTCCATTTCTAAAGGCATCAAGCCTGAAAAAATAGCATTACGAGCATATTGAGTTGCGGTTGGTAAGATACTCGAATAGGTATCTTCTTCATCTAAACGGAAATATTCTGTAATTAAAGGATTGATAATTTTCCACTGATCGTAACGTAAATTATCGATCAGAATAAAAAATACTGGGGTATTAGAATTAATTAAAGGAAAAGCTTTCTTCTTTAACAGCTCGTTTGATAATAATGGCGGCTCTCCTTTTCCATTTACCCAACTCAAATAATGATCTTCAATAAATCTCGAAAACTGGGTATTTGCTTCCGATTTTTGCATCGTTAGAATTTCATGCATTTGAGGGTCGTCCAATTTTTCCAGTTCTAGCTCCCAGAATACAAGTTTTTTATAAACATCAACCCATTCTTCATAACTCAATTTGTCGTTTAAAGTCATTCCTAAACGCCTAAAATCTTGTTGATAGGCAGAGGAAGTTCTTTCGCTTACCAAACGCTTATTGTCTATAATTTTCTTTATAGTTAATAGTACTTGCTTAGGATTAACAGGTTTAATGAGATAATCATCTATTTTAGAACCGATGGCGTCTTCCATCAGATTTTCTTCTTCACTTTTTGTAATTAGCACAACAGGCACATCAGAACGAATATTTTTGATTGCAGAAAGTGTTTCCAGTCCACTTAAACCAGGCATGTTTTCATCTAAAAAAACTAGATCAAAATGCTCTTTACCAAAAGCTTCTAAAGCATCATTGCCATTAGTAAAAGTTGTAACATGATATCCTTTTTCGTTTAACAATAAAATATGTGGTTTTAGTAAGTTAATCTCATCATCAGCCCACAAAATTTTGGTTTCCTGCATTATATATACTTTTTATGTAAATTAAAGGTTTTAAAAGCGTATGCTTTTTTTACTATCGATAAAAATAGCAATTTTTGTACCGTATAATTTATTTTTGAGAGTTGAACAAAAAGAAAATAATAAATGACCCGGTTTATGGGTTCATCAGTATTCCTTCAGCCTTAGTTTATGATCTAATTTCGCATCCATATTTTCAGCGTTTAAGATATATCAAACAATTAGGAATGACGCACTTGGTATATCCTGGGGCATTACATACTCGTTTTCATCACGCTATTGGTGCCATGCATTTAATGAGTTTGGCGCTTGAGGTGTTAAGAAACAAGGGACATGAAATAAGTGCGGAAGAAGAAGAAGCTGCAACCATTGCAATTTTACTACACGATATTGGTCATGGACCTTTTTCTCATGCATTGGAGCATACGCTAGTCAACGGAATCAAGCATGAGGACATTTCTATGCTCATGATGGATCAGCTAAATGATGAATTTGATGGTAGATTAACACCTGCGATTACTATTTTTAAAGGCCATTACCACCGCAACTTCTTTTGTCAGTTAATTTCTGGCCAACTTGATTTAGATAGAATGGATTACCTAAATCGAGATAGCTTTTTTACGGGTGTGAGCGAAGGGGTAATTAGCTTTGATAGAATTATTAAAATGTTCAATATTGTTGATGACCAATTAGTGATAGAAGAAAAAGGCATTTATTCTATTGAGAAATTTTTAATTGCTCGCAGATTAATGTATTGGCAGGTTTATTTGCATAAAACAGTTATAGCGGCCGAACAATTACTCGTTAAAATTTTAGAAAGGGCGAAAGAATTAGCTTCTGGTGGAGCCAAATTATTTGCTACGCCTGCATTGCAGCATTTCTTGCAAAATGATGTTACTGAGCATAACTTTTTCGAAGACGATAATCATTTGCTTCAATTTTCAAAATTGGATGATCAAGATATTTACGCCGCAATTAAGGTTTGGGAGAACCATCAAGATCCTATTTTAGCAAAACTTTGTCAGATGTTAAACTCCCGTAAATTATACAAAGTAGAAATCACAAATGTGCCTCCATCGGCAGAAAGAATAGAGCGATTAGCAAATCAGACAGCTGTTGCCCTAAACTTACAAGAAGACGATGTAGCTTATTTTGTTTTTACTGATACCATTAGAAATAGAGCATATAATGCAGGGAATAGTAATATTAATATTTTAATGAAGAATAATGAGTTGGTAGATATTGCAAAAGCATCAGATTTATCTAACTTAGAATCTTTAGACAAAACGGTGAAAAAACACATTCTTTGTTATACAAGAGACATTTAGCATTTTTTAACAAAATATTTTACTTTTTGCAACGTTTCGTGTCTTATCCTTGTAATGTAAGATTAACAAGTGTTGTTTATTTGTTCATATCAATTTAACATTTAACTTTGTAACATGCAATTTACTGCCAAGCAGATAAGCGAATTTTTAGATGGCGCCATAGAGGGAGATGCAACTGTAAAAGTTGGAGAGCTTTCTAAAATAGAAGACGGCAGTATTGGTTCGTTATGCTTTTTATCAAACCCTAAGTACGAAAGCTATTTGTACACAACAAAAGCCTCTGTGGTTATTGTATCAACAGACTTTGTACCATCGCAACCTGTAAATTGCACCTTAATAAAGGTAAAAGATCCATATAGCGCATTTTCTGTGCTGTTAGAAAAATATAACGAAGCTCTTAATCAGGATAAAACACAAACAGGTATAACGGAACCATGTTTTATTCATCCGACAGCAAAAATTGGTAAAAATGTTTTTATTGGGGCCTTTTGTTCCATTGAAGAGAATGTAGAGATAGGTGATAATTGCAGAATATATACTCAAATCTATATCGGATCGGATTCTAAAATTGGCAGTGATTGTACAATTTATCCAGGAGTTAAAATATATAATCGCACTAAATTAGGAAATAGAGTAACCATTCACTCTAATGCTGTAATTGGAAGTGACGGATTTGGTTTTGCGCCACAAGCAGATGGAACCTATAATAAGATTGCACAAATTGGCAACGTTATTATAGAGGATGATGTAGAAATAGGCGCTAATACAACTATCGATAGGGCAACAATGGGTTCTACTTTTATCCGTAAAGGAGCAAAATTAGATAACCTAATTCAAATTGCACACAATGTAGATGTTGGTGCTCATGCTGTAGTTGCTGCTCAAAGCGGAATTTCTGGAAGCACCAAATTAGGTGAGAATTCTGTAATTGGCGGACAAGTAGGGATTGCCGGACATTTGAATTTAGGTAAAGGAACACAAATTGGCGCTCAAGCTGGAATAAATTTTAATACAGAAGAAAACAAACAATGGCATGGCAGTCCGGCGCAGCCGCTAAAAGAATGGATGCGCTCTACAGTAATATTTAAAAAACTTCCAGAAGTTGACAAACGGATTAGAGATTTAGAAGCTAAAATAGCAGAATTAACAGCTATTATAGAAAATATAAGTACAATACAAAAGTAAGAATGAACGTTAAGCAAAAGACCATAAAAGGCGAAATTTCGGTTAAAGGTGTAGGTTTGCACACAGGTGCAAATGTCACGTTAACTTTTTGTCCAGCACCTGACAACCATGGTTTTAAATTTCAAAGAATTGACCTGCCTGGACAACCAATCGTTGATGCAGATTGCGATAATGTAACAGATACCGCTAGAGGAACAACTATTTCGCAAAATGGAGCAAGCATTAGCACAGTAGAACATGTAATGGCTTCGTTAGTTGGCATGGATTTAGACAATGTTTTGTTAAAGCTTGATGGTCCTGAAACCCCAATTATGGATGGTAGTTCGATTTTATTTATCGAAGCACTTGAAGAAGTTGGCGTAGTTTCTCAAGACGCAGACAGAGAATATTTCACTATTCCTCACAATATTACATACACAGAAGCTGATAGAAAAGTTGAAATTGTGGCAATGCCATTAGACGATTATCGCTTCACATGCATGATAGATTATAATTCTCCTGTTTTGGGAAGCCAACACGCAGGCATTTCTAGCATAGCTGAATTTAAAAAAGAAATTGCTTCATGCAGAACTTTTTGCTTTTTACATGAATTAGAATATCAATTGCAAAATAACCTAATTAAAGGTGGAGATCTAAATAATGCAATTGTAATTGTAGATAAGGAAGTAACAAAACCTGAGTTAGCGCATTTAGCTAAAATATTTAATAGATCCGCCATAGAGGTTGCCCCACAGGGGATTTTAAATAATATGGAATTGCGCTACCAAAATGAACCCGCTCGTCATAAGTTATTAGATATGATTGGCGATTTAGCATTGGTTGGCGTTCATTTAAAAGGTCATATTATGGCAGCAAGACCTGGGCATGCGGCTAATGTTGCATTTGCTAAAAAAATTAAAGCAGCTATTAAAAAAGAAAAAGGAAAAAAAATACAGAAAGTTTACGATGCCAATGCAAAACCATTGTATGATGTAATGCAGATTATGGATATCTTACCACACAGACAACCATTTTTGTTTGTGGATAAAGTATTAGAACTAAGCAAAACACACGTGGTTGGTGTCAAAAATGTAACCATGAACGAAGATTTCTTTAGAGGTCATTTTCCTGGTGCACCAGTTATGCCTGGCGTTATCCAAATTGAGGCTATGGCGCAAGTTGGCGGTATTTTAGTACTAAGCACTGTTCCAGATCCTAGAAATTATCTAACCTATTTTCTAAAAATAGATAATGTACGTTTTAGAGCACAAGTTTTACCTGGTGATACAATTGTATTTAGATGTGATTTAATGGAGCCAATTCGTAGAGGAATTGCTCAAATGAAAGGCATTGGCATGGTAGGTGAAAAAGTAGTGGTAGAAGCCGAAATGATGGCTCAAATTTCAAGAGTAAAAGATAGCGAAACAGCATAATGATACAACCTTTAGCATATATACACCCACAAGCAAAAATTGCAGATAATGTTGTAGTTGAGCCATTTGCTGTAATCCACAAAGACGTAGAAATTGGCGAAGGAACTTGGATAGGCTCTAATGTTGTAATTATGGATGGGGCTAGAATTGGCAAGAATTGCCGTATTTTTCCAGGCTCCGTAATTTCTGGCATTCCACAAGATTTAAAGTTTGCTGGGGAAGTAACCACTGCAGAAATTGGAGACAATACCACCATTCGCGAATGTGTAACCATTAATCGGGGCACGAAAGATAAATGGAAAACCGTTATTGGTAAAAATTGCTTAATTCAGGCATACTCACACGTAGCTCACGATTGTGAAGTGGGCGATTTTTGTATATTTTCGAATAGTACTACATTAGCTGGTCACATCACCATAGGCGATTACGTTGTTTTGGCAGGTTTGGTAGCCATTCATCAATTTGTTAAAGTTGGTTCACATGCTTTTGTAACCGGCGGATCATTGGTGCGTAAAGACGTTCCTCCATACGTTAAAGCAGCTAGAGAACCACTTTCTTATGTGGGCATTAACTCTGTTGGTTTACGCAGAAGAGGTTTTTCTCCAGAAAAAATTAACGAAATACAAGAAATTTATCGTGTTCTTTTTGTTAAAAACAACAATGTTACCAAGGCCCTAGATATTATAGAGGCAGAATTTCAGCCAACAGAAATTAGAGATGAAATTGTAGATTTTATTCGTAATTCTAACCGGGGCGTAATGAGGGGCTTTGGTACAGGAAGTTAATTCATCCTCAAGATGGAAATTAATCTAAATAATCTCGGTCGTAGATTTAACAAAGATTGGATATTTAAAAATATTAACTACGCTTTTAAGCAAGGCGAAAAATATGCGATACTTGGCCCAAATGGCTCAGGGAAATCAACTTTGTTAAGTGTTTTATTAGGAAGCTTAACTCCGTCCGAAGGGGAAATAACCTACCATAATCCAGCTGAAATTAAAGTTGAACAAATCTATCAATACATCAGCTTTGCCGCACCTTATTTAGATTTAGTAGAAGAATTCACGCTGCAAGAAACAATTGATTTTCATTTTCAATTTAAAGCGTATGCTGATGGTTTAGACGTCTCTTTGGTTCTTAGCTTATTGGGACTAGAGAAATCTCAAGATAAAGCTTTAAAGCACTTCTCTTCGGGAATGAAACAGCGAACCAAATTAGTCTTGGCTTGTTGTGCTAATACACCAATTTTAATATTAGATGAACCCACATCAAATTTAGATTCTCAAGGAATAGAATGGTATTTAGCATTGATAGAAAAATTTACCAACAATAAAATGGTAATTGTTGGTTCTAATCAAGCGCATGAATATGATTTTTGCGAACATCAGTTAAGCATTACTGATTACAAATAGGTTTGTAAAATTGGTAACTTTTTAAATGTTTTTTAACTAAAAACTACTCTATTTCTTTCTAAAACCATCCTTTAAAATTATTTTTAATTTGCTATTGCAGAAATGAAATATAGTATATACCTTTGCGCCACGAAATAAGGCGTAATTAATGGCTATATTTCAAACAAAATTAAAAAAACAATTGCTAGTATTTGTCAATCAAGACGATAAGTTGAGTTGGATATAGCGATTAGAATATAAAAAGAATAAAATAAATTTTCATAGTTTAGTTTTAGGTTTAGGTTGATTGTAGCTTCGGAGTGGTTCCCGAAGCTATCTTTTTTTACAGCTTTTTGGAAAATAGTTTTTACCTTGCGGCTTCAAAAAAAGACCAAAAATAATTAGTGATTTTTAAAATATCATGGCAAAAGCATCAGAAATAAAAGTAGGTAACATTTTACGTATAAACGGAGAACTGGTTACTGTAGAAGAGTGGAATCATCGTACACCAGGTAAAGGCGGTGCATTTTACACAGGGAAATTTCGTAACATTAAAACATCTAGACTTATTGAAGCTCGCATGAATACTGACGAGGTTGTAGAAATTTGCCGTGTAGAAACCAATGATTATCAATATTTATATGAAGAAGGTGATTCTTTGGTGGTTATGGATAACACATCATATGAGCAATTCAATGTCCCTAAAAGTTTGTTTGGCCCTTCAATTAAATTTTTGAAAGAAGGAATGAGCATTTTAGTGGCATTAGAAAGCGAAGAGCCAATACAGGCAAGTTTGCCAAACTTTGTAGAAATGGAAGTGGTTTATTCTGAGCCAGCTGTTAAAGGTGATACTTCTACAAATGCACTAAAAGCAGCGACTGTGGAAAATGAGGTAGAAATTAAAGTACCTATGTTTGTAAACCAAGGCGATAAAGTTAAAATAGATACACGCACAGGAGAATACGTAGAGAGGGTAAAATAACTCTTTTCGATTCTGAAATAAAGTAAGCCGCAGATTCGCTGATTAAATTGATCGGTAAATCTGCGGCTTCTTTTGTAAGTTTGTTAAGACTGCAATACAATCATGACTAAATCAGCTTTGAGAAAACAGGCGCTTGCACAGCGAAATGCTTTAACTGAAAGTGAACTATCATTGCTAAATGAAAAGCTATTAACGCAATTTAAAAAGCTCAATTTATCAAAGGTTAAAAGCTTACACATTTTTCTACCAATTGCTCATCAAAAGGAACCAGACACATTTATACTAATTGAATGGTTACAAAAAAACCATCCCGAAATAGATATTGTTGTTCCAAAAGCAGACTTTTCTTCTAATTTGATGAGCCACCATTTTTATGTAGACAAATCCGATTTAGTTAACAATAACTATCAAATACCAGAACCTCAATCTGCAGCACAACTCTTTACTGGAACACCAGATATGGTAATTATTCCATTGTTAGCTTTTGATAAGCGAGGCTATCGAGTGGGTTATGGCAAGGGATTTTATGATCGTTTTTTGCAAAACATTTCTACACAAAAGGTAGGTTTATCTTTTTTTGATGCTGTAGAAGAGATTAATGATGTACATTTGAATGATATCCGTTTGGACAAATGCATCACACCAACAGGAATTATCGAGTTTAATTTATAAGCAATGGAAAAGGAATTTAAAATAACTTCAGCAAAACAGTACGAAGAAACTATGATTACCATTTTCGAGTTGCAAGAGCAAGAAGAGCCCTTAACAGCGGTCCAACAAGCAGAAATAGAGTTAATGATTAAAGCTGCGGATAAATACGAGGCAGAAGAGCTTTAATAAAATCTGTAATTAAATAAGCAATTGTTTTGCCTATTTTAAGGTCTTCTCTACCGTCTGCCAATGTTGTGGCTCCTTCACAAATGTGTAAATAGCTAAACTTTTTACTATTGCCTAAAAGGATTTTTCGAATATCATTTAGGGCAAAACCAGATGGACTTATAGCGCTAGATAATACGTTCTCAATACTATCTAAATCAATTTCAAGTCCACAAGGCGATGATAAATCTATGGTAAATTCCTGCCAGTTTTGAGGGATAGTTTTGTTGTTTTGTAAAAGGTCTTCAAAATAAGCAATCTTTATCGCTACATTATTCTTTATGTAATTTGGCAAAGCGTGATTTACATAATTTTGATGCAATCCAAATACCCTATATTGGTTCAAAAATCCATTCTGCAAAGCGAAACTAAATCCATTTCCGCTGTGTCTCCCTTCTGCGGTATTTCGTAAATCTGCATGAGCATCTATGTTAACCACATCTATGGGTTGTTTTAATCCTAAAGATGTACCCCAAATTATTGGAAAAGCATTGTTGTGTCCTCCGCCAATTACGATAGGAATTTTCCCTGCAGCAACAACTTTTTCGACAATTGGACAAACTAAAACATCAATATCATTGACCCTATTCCTTAAACCAGCAATGGTCTGATCTGTAGGCTCATCAATTTCAAAATGTCCTAACACTAATATTTCTTCACCAGATAAAAAAGAATTACTTTGAGTATTTAGAAATGCCTTTAATGCAGAAGTCCAACCCGTTTTTGCGCCACCAATCCCATAATTTGCCCTTACACCAATATCTTCAGGAATGCCAAAAATGACAAATTTTGATGAAGAACTTTCTAACTTGTTTAATGAAGAAACCGTTTGAACTCTTTCGCCTAGTTTTATTTCACCAATCCTTTGATTTACTAAGCTTAAAACATCGCTTTGCGAATAAAATTTAAAGCTATCCATTGTAAATTTCTCCGTTTAAAATGATCGTTTCTATTTGTGATTGGCCAAAACTGTAAGGTAAAAATGCTAAAGAAGGCATAGCTTTAGTCATAAATAAATTGGCTTTTTTGCCAATGGCGATACTCCCCATTTCATGGCTCATCTCCATTGCTGCTGCCCCATTTAATGTGGATGCATTAATGGCTTCTTCAGGTAGCATTTTCAACTTTATACAGGCTAAGGAAACCACAAAATTCATGTTTCCAGATGGAGTAGAGCCTGGGTTATAATCTGTCGCTAAAGCAACTGCTACATTTGCATTTAATAAGCCACGAGCATTTGCAAATGGAATATTTAAATAAAAAGAACACGAGGGTAAAAGTGTTGCAATGGTGTTGCCACTGGCTAAAATAGCTAAAACTTCAGCATCTGTTTCTTCTAAATGATCTACCGAAATTGCATTGTTTTTAACACCAATTTGTGCTCCACCAGAAACAGAAAGTTGGTTGGCATGAATTTTTGGTTTTAATCCATATTTCGCAGCTGCGGATAAAATTTCATCAGTCTCTGCAACAGAAAAAAAACCTTTTTCGCAAAAAACATCAATGTAATCTGCCAGTTTTTCTTCTGCAACTGCAGGAAGCATTTCATTGATAATTAAATTGATATACCCATGATGATTATTTTTGTATTCGGCTGGATAAGTATGCGCCGCTAGAAAAGTGGCTTTTATTGGAATTGGAAAAGCTGATTTTAATCGTTGAATAACCCTCAACATTTTTAATTCACTCTCTACGGTCAAACCATAGCCACTTTTTATTTCTACGGCGCCAGTACCTTGCCTAATCATATCTTTAAGCCGAAGACTAGCGCTTTCAAAAAGTTCATTCTCTGTTGCTTTTTGCAATTTATGTGCAGAATTTAAAATTCCTCCACCAGCTGTAGCAATATCTTCATAGGTTTTGCCTGCAATTTTCATCACAAATTCTTCTTCACGCGAAGCGGCAAAAACGATATGTGTATGACTATCACACCAGCTTGGAAAAACGAATTTGCCTTCGGCATTTAGGGTTTCTTTCTCAGATGGACAGTTATCCATCAACCCAAAATCTTTTATCAATCCATTTTCTAACAAAAGCCAAGCATTTTCCAGTATCGGTAAATTAGCCATTTCACTACCGCGAAGCACCAAAGTTTCCTTTGGATGCATGCCTACAAGACCTTTGATATTGATAATTAACATTTTAAATTAAAGCTATTCTATTTCTAATAAAACAGGGCAATGATCTGAGTGCAAGGCATCTGGCAATATTTTTACATTCTTTAATCTGTTTTCCATTTGTTGCGTAGCCAGATGATAATCGATACGCCAACCTAAATTTTTACCCCTTGACCCAGCTCTATAACTCCACCATGTGTAATGATGCGGATCTTTATTAAAATGGCGGAAAGCATCGATAAAACCATTGTTCATAAATAAATCCATCCACTCACGTTCTTCAGGTAAAAAACCAGATGAATTTGCATTTGATTTTGGATTGTGAATATCAATTGGCTTGTGGCAAATGTTGTAATCGCCAGAAATAATTAAGTTTGGAAATTGCTTACGTATTCCATCGATATACACATCAAAAAAGCGCATAAATTCATATTTTTTGATTTGTCTTTCGTCGCCACTTGAACCAGATGGCATGTATAAACTCATTAGAGAAAAATCATCAAAATCTGCTCTTAAAATTCTGCCTTCTGCATCAATCCAAGGTTCTCCGCAGCCATAGGAAACATTATTTGGTTTAACTTTTGTTAAAATAGCTACGCCACTATATCCTTTTTTTTCTGCCGGAAACCAATAATCATGATAGCCTAATTGTTCAATTAAGGCAATAATTTCTGGAATTTGTTCTTTTAGTGCTTTTACTTCTTGCAAGCAAACCATGTCTGCATCAGTAGCTTGTAGCCAATTAAAAAGCCCTTTTGTAGCTGCGGCACGAATGCCATTTACGTTATATGAAATAATTTTCATTTGCAATTATGTGTTTTGTTTGACCGCATTTTTAGCCAATTCTTTTTCTAGTTTTTTAGCTTCACGTTTGGTTAAAACTGAAACTGTCATTTTGATATCGCTTTTAGGTCGATTGTTTTTATCTGTGGTTTCTTCTGCAATTGCATCCACCATTTCTAATCCTTTTACTACTTCACCATAAACTGTATAATTACGATCTAAGTGTGGTGTGCCACCAATGGTTTTATAAATCTGACGTTGCCAATCAGGAATTTTAAATTTCATTCGTCTGGTTTCTACTTGGTTTAATAAAGAGTCTGTCCAAACTTTTCCTTGCACAATATAAAATTGACAACTACTGGATGCTTTTAATGGATTAACGTCATCCCCTTCTCTAGCCGCAGCTAAAACTCCTTTTTTGTGGAATAAACTATCCCTAAATTCTGCTGGAATGGTATAACCCAAATCACCGTTTCCTAATAAAGAATCTGGCTTTGCATTTTTAGAATCCGGATCACCACCTTGAATCATAAATGATTTTATCACCCTGTGAAATAATGTGCCATTATAGGTGCCGTTTTTAGCTAATTTTAAGAAATTGTCTCTATGTAAAGGCGTTTCGTTATACAATTTAATAATGACTTCGCCTTTTGAAGTGCTAATTTTAACGTATTGATTTTTAGGTTTTGCCCCGAATGCTTGTATGAAGCAGAGGCTTAAAAAAAGGAAGAATATTTTTTTCATAGTGGAAGTGAATTTACGCTAAGTTATTTAAAAAAGTACAACAGCCTTATATCCCTTCTAATTTTATTTACCATTTTTTAACAAACCTTAAAATCTGATTTCAAAAATTTATGTATAGCTTTGCTTTTGATGAAGTTAAAGCAGAAACTTGCCCTTAGTCTTTGCACCTTTTACCTAATAAGCGTAATTGGTGTGGCATTGAGCATGCATTTTTGCGGAGGAAAACTTGCTTCGGTTTCTGTGTATACCGATAGAGCTGCATGTAAATATTGCATGACAGAAGCTAAAGACAAAAAAGACGATGGTTGTTGTAAAAATACCAAAGTTGATGTGAAAGTTAAAGACAGTCATCAAGCCGAAAGCTCTTTGAAGCTCCCTAAACTTTTTAGTTTAGAAACCTTTATCCCTGCTAAAATTAGCGACTTATTTAAACCATTTTTTCCTGAGTTTTTAAACAAAATGGAAAACAAAGCTCCACCAAGATCCACGAGTGTAGCTATACACATTTTCAATTGCGTTTTTAGAAATTAGCTAAATAAATAATGAAGTAATAGCTTAATTGGCTGTGCTTTATGATATTCTTAATTTCCCGAATGGGAGATAAATAAAGTATTTATTTAAAATTTCGACAATGAAAACGATTAAAATCATCATATTATTTTTGATATTTTTTGCTATAAAAGTATCTGCTCAACAAATAACTACCGTAGAAATGCAAGTAACAGGGCTAACTTGCTCTATGTGTTCTCAAGCTACAGAAAAATCTTTGCGCACATTAGACTACGTGAGCAATGTTACCCCAGATTTAAACAAAAACCTTTTCGTAATTACATTTAAAAAGGATAAAGCGGTAAACTTTGACCAATTGAATAAGAAAGTGAAAGATGCTGGCTTTTCTGTGGGTAAATTAGAAGCTACCATGAATTTTAATCAGACAAAAATTGATGAAAACGGACAAACTATTATAAATGGTAATGTTTACCGTTTTACAAATGCAAAAGACAAAGTTTTAAATGGCCCAGTTAAAGTAAATGTAATTGATAAAGGTTTTATCTCAAACACTGCATTTAAACAGAAATCGGCGACTGTAAAACTTGATTCTTATGCAAGTGGATCTGGTTTAGTAAACGGCAAAAAAACTAGAGTTTATCATTTAAGTATTTAAAAAATGATAAAGAAAATAATTGCATTTGCACTGATTATTATTGGTGCAAACCAAATGGTTAATGCACAAGAATTGTACGTGTATACTGAGCCTGCTAGCAATATGCCTTCCAAATCTATTGGGATTAGATTAGCAAATGAAGGATTTTTTAGCCCCGATTTTAGAAGTAGGTCTGTTGGTGAAATGATGATTGGATTGAATAAAAATCTAATGTTTCATGCTCAAGGATTTGTTTCTGATATGGATGGAAAATATCGATTAGAAGGAGGAAGTTTTTATGCTAAATATAGATTTTTATCCATAGATGAAACGCAAAGTCATTTCAGAGGGGCCGCCTATGGAAGAATTAGTACTAGCAAAAGACCAACTTATACCGAAGATATAAATTTGGAAGGCGATAATTCTGGTTGGCAAGCAGGACTAATTTTCACCCAGTTAATTCACAAACTTGCTTTATCTGCTACGTTTGGTTATAGTGAGGCTTTTGAAAGTAAAAACAAACAACTAGCAGGAATGCCTGAGCCAGATAAAATGCTGAATTACAGTTTATCTTCTGGCTATTTAGTATTGCCTTTTGTATATAAAAATTATAATCAACCAAATTTTAATGTTTATCTTGAATTATTAGGAAAAACTAATCCGGCTAATGGGAATTCTTATTTAGACTTAGCTCCAGCGCTTCAATTAATATTAAATAGCAGAACAAGAATAGATTTAGGTTATCGTTTTCAAGTAGCAGGAGATATACAAAATCGATACTTAAAAAACATGTATTTAGCCAAAGTAGAATTTAACTTTTTTAACGTATTAAAGTAAAAAAAATGAAAAAGATCTTTTTAATCATCACTATCATGTGTGCTACTATTTTATCTGTAGTAAAAGCTCAAAATGCACCTAGCAAAACAGCGTTTAACAAAACTTTACAAGCGTACTTCGATACAAAAAACGCGTTAGCAAAAGACAATGTCACCTCAGCGAATGTTAGCGCAAAATCGCTAGTTGCAGCCATATCAACTTTTCCAGTTAAATCCTTATCTGCAACGCAACAAATACTTTGGAAAACTCAAGCAGAGGTAATAAAAAAATCAGCGGATGCTATAGTGCAACAAAAAGATTTGAAAGAACAACGTAAAAGTTTTTGGGCACTCTCATCAGCAATGTTGAAGTTAACAAAAGAGATTAAATTAAACAATTATGATGTATATGTTCAATATTGCCCAATGGCCAAAAAAAGTTGGTTAAATGAGGTAGAAGATGTTCAAAATCCATTTTATGGTAGTATGATGTATGATTGTGGTGAAGTCACAGAAACTATCGCTAAAAAATAAATGAAGTTGTACATTAAAAATATGGTGTGCAACCGTTGTAAAATGGTGGTTAAAACTGAGTTTGAAAAACTTGGTTTTAACCCTATTTCTGTGCAGTTAGGCGAAGTAGAACTTGTACAAGATCAATTAAGTAACGCACAAAATGAAACAATTAAAGGAGCACTAAGCAAATTTGGATTCGAACTTTTATTGGATAAGAAGAAACAATTAATAGAACAAATTAAAACTGCAATAATTGAGTTAGTTCATTATCAAAATGAACCATTAAAAAGTAATCTTTCAGATTATTTGAGCAAAAAACTCAATGCAGAATATGCTTATCTAAGTGCGATTTTTTCTGAAATGGAGCAGAACACAATTGAGAAATATTTTATCCAACAGAAGATTGAAAAAGCAAAAGAATTGCTTACTTATGGAGAACATTCATTGAGCGAAATAGCTTTTCAGTTAAATTATAGTAGTGTAGCACATTTATCTGCTCAGTTTAAAAAAATAAGCGGACAAACACCTTCTCAATACAAACAAAATCATGATTTAGGTCGTAAAACTTTAGACGAAATCTAATTAAATCCATTTCTTATCTTACATCAACACTTAAAAACGGTTTAGTGCATACTTTTGTAAGTAATCATCAAAAGGAGTTAATCATGACAACACTAAATCAATTTAAAAATTTCACTGCTAATTTAGGTCAAACAGAGTTGATGCCCGTGCTTTTTATGGGTCATGGTTCGCCAATGAATGGAATTGAAATAAATGAGTTTAGTGAAAAATGGATAGAAATTGCTAAAAATATTCCTATTCCACAAGCGGTAGTAGTGGTTTCAGCGCATTGGTTTACCAATGGAACTCGAATTACAGCAATGGATTTCCCGCCAACAATTCATGATTTTGGTGGGTTTCCTCAAGCACTTTTTGATGTACAATATCCTGCACCAGGAAATCCAAAATTGGCGCAAGAAACGGCAGATTTAGTAAAATCAACATCGATAATTTTAGATCACGATTGGGGTTTAGACCATGGCGCTTGGACGGTAATTAAACACATGTATCCAAACGCAAATATTCCGGTTTTACAACTCAGTATCGATTATACAAAAGATGCGAAATATCATTATGATTTGGCTAAAGAATTATCCGCCTTGCGTAAAAAAGGGGTTTTAATTTTAGGAAGTGGAAACATGGTGCATAATTTAAGAATGATGAGTTGGGAAATGATAAATGGCGGCGGATATGACTGGGCGATTGAAGCCAACGAAAAGTTCAAAAATGCAATCCTAAATAAAAATCATCAACCCCTAATTAATTACCAAATCATGGGTAGCGAAGTGGTATTGGGCATTCCAACGCCAGAGCATTACTTGCCTCTTATGTATACTTTAGGTCTACAAAATGATAACGAAGAAGCGATTTTATTTAACGACAAAGCCGTTGGGGGTTCATTAACCATGACATCTGTTCAAATAGGCTAAAACAAACTTTTTCTGGTAATTATATAAATCATTCTAGTTAAGATATAACAGTTGCGCAAACTCTTGCCGTAATTTTGTGTTATAAAAATAATAAGATGATACATACTTATCAAGTTATAGGGATGACCTGTTCTGGGTGCGAAAATAAAGTAAAAAGCAGCTTGCTTTTAGTGCCTAATGTTACCCAAGTTGAAGTTTCGAAAGATACGAGTTCGGCTACCATAACTATGGAAAGACATATTGGGATAAATGAATTGCAAGAGGCATTAGGCGGCAATGCATCAAAATACCAAATTTCTGCAATAGCACACAGTGAAGCGATAGAAGAAGCAAAATCATTTTTTGAAACGTATAAACCTGTTCTTTTACTTTTTGGCTATGTAGGCATAATTTCTCTCTTCGCTAGCTGGCAAAATGAAACCATAAACGGAATGTTGTTTATGCGGTTTTTTATGGCTGGATTTTTCCTTTCGTTTTCATTTTTTAAACTAATTAACCTAAAAGGATTTGCAGAAAGTTATGCAATGTATGATATCGTAGCGAAAAACTTTACACCATGGGGATATATCTATGCATTTATCGAATTGGGTTTAGGTATTGCTTTTGCTATTAACTTTAATCCTTTGATAACCAATTGGCTTACGTTAATTGTAATGACAATCAGTATTATTGGCGTATTACAAAGTGTATTAAATAAACGAAAAATACAATGTGCATGTTTAGGCGCTGTTTTTAATTTGCCAATGAGTACGCTAACAATAATTGAAGATTTATTGATGATTGCAATGAGTGTAATCATGTTAATTATACTATAAAATGAAAAAGATATTTGTAATGTTATTGGCTGCGGCAGTAGGTTTTTCTGCGTGTAATCAGAAAGAAAAAAAGAGTTTAGCAGTACATTCAGCGATGAATCATGAACCAGTAAAAGAGAAAAATGTAATGATGCAAGCCATGGATGAGAGCATGATGAAAATGCATAATGCAAAGCAAACCGGCAATCCAGATTATGATTTTGCTTCGATGATGATTCCTCATCATGAGGGCGCAGTTGTGATGGCAGAATCGATTATAAAAAATAGCCAATCACCCGAATTAATAAATTTTGCAAACAAAGTAATTGAGGCACAAAAAAAAGAAATCAAAATGTTCCGAGATTTCCTAAAATCAGCTTCTCAAGAACCTTCAGCTAATGCAAATGAATTTAAAAAAGCGTTAGCAAATTCAATGAATCCAATGATGAAAGGAATGAATAACGTAAGGCTATCTAATAACATAGAAAATGATTTTGTGGCGCTGATGATTCCGCATCACCAAAGTGCAGTAGATATGGCAAAAGCTTACTTGCCGTATTCAAATAATGTATATATTCAGTTAATGGCCGAAGATATTATTAAGGCTCAAGAACAAGAGATCACCTGGTTGAAAACACAGCTTAAAAAGTAATTATCCTTTCAAAGTAGATCCAATGTGTGCTAAATGATGCTTTCCATGCCAAGCATAATTACCAACCAAATACCCTAAAGTAAATTCCTTTTTGGCTTCTGGATGAAAATAAGTTCTTTCAAAATCAATGGTTTTTAATTTTCGAAGTAAAAAAACTAATCGCTCGTGAACAGCTTTTAAAATGGATATTGAAAGGTTAATATCACTAGTTTTTCCATCAGTTAATTCTGCCCATTTATCTTCAAAATAAGGTCTTATACTTGGGTTATCTTCCGTTAAAGTTAAGTGCACACGAGTATACGCATTAATGTGACTGTCAGCTAAATGATGTACGACTTGCCTAACTGTCCAACCTTCTGGACGATAAGCAACTTCCAAATCAGCTTCGCTTAATAATGAAGTTATTGATGCGATTTCTTGGGGAAAATTAGCTAAATCTTCAATCCATAATTGAATGTGTTGAGCATTAATAGTTGCTGGCGGAGTGTATTTCCCGATGGGATATTTTAGTTTTTCTAATTCTTGCATAATTACATAATTCGCTTTAGAATATTTAAAACCCATTCTTTACCAACATATGGCGGATAAATCATACTACTAAAATCTAATCTCGATTGGAACACGACAGCTCTTTCATGAGAGAAATTTTTGAAACCAAAGAATCCATGACAGCTACCAACTCCACTTCCATTTACACCACCAAAAGGTAATTTAGGATTAGAAATATGAATTAAAACATCGTTCACGCAAGTGCCGCCTGCGCTCGTATTTTTAAGAATGTATTTAATGTTTTTACTGTTTTTACTAAAAATATACAGCGCTAATGCTTTGCTTTTTGAGTTGACTTTATCAATCACTTCTTCTAAGTTTTGATAAGAAATGATAGGCAGGACAGGACCAAAAATCTCTTCTTCCATTACTTTTGCGCCTTTTGGTATTTTACTCAATACTACTGGATAAATGGTTTGATTAGGCTCATCAAAAGTTCCACCTAAATCTATCCTTGCGCCTTTTTCTACAGCTTCATCTACTAAGCTTTTTAATCTTTTGTAATGTTTAGGACTAATAATTTTCCCATAAGCTTTCAAGTCTACCTTATCAGTTTTAAAATACATTTTGTTTACAGCAGCTTTGTAAAGTCCAATAAATTCATCCAGGTGTTGCTCATGTACAAAAACATAATCTGGCGCAATACAGGTTTGTCCAGCGTTAACTAATTTTCCCCAGGCAATTTTTTCTGCCGCTTTTGCCAAATCAGCGGCCTTATCAACAATTGTTGGAGATTTTCCGCCGAGTTCTAGCGTAACAGAAGTCAAATTTTTAGCAGCAGCTTCCATAACTATTTTTCCTACAGCCGTACTTCCAGTAAAAAAGATATGATCAAAAGGCAATTTTAATAATGATGTAGATAAACTTGCATTTCCTTCAAAACAAGCCACTTCTTGTGCCTCAAATGCAGTTTCTATAATTTTACTAATTACTTTGCTGGTAGCTGGACTGAGTTCTGATGGTTTAACTATAGCACAATTTCCCGCAGCAATTGCAGAAATTAATGGACTCATGATGAGCTGAAAAGGATAATTCCAAGGGGCAATAATTAAACAAACTCCTTTTGGTTCATAATACAATCTGTTTTTTGCAAAAGGCGTTGTTAGTGTTTTACCAACACGTTTTGGAGACATCCACCCATTTAAATTCTTGATGGCAAAATCTAATTCTCCATAAATAAAAAACAACTCAGTAACGGAAGTCTCAAAAACACTTTTGCGTAAATCGCTTTTTAAGGCTTTATATAGGGCGCTCTCATACTTTTTAATGGTATCCTTTAGCGTTTTTAACTTAACAATACGTTGTGCCGCATTATTTTTTCTAAGCGTATATTTGTATGCTTGTTGAGTTTTAAAAACAACGTCAATCTTTTGTTCCATATTATTGAGAACTAATGTGTTTGGGAATTGTTAAATATAGTTAAATGGCGATGAAATTCATCAAAAGCACATTCAATTAAAGCATATTGCGTATATTATTTGATAACAGTATAAAATGAGAAAAAATTTATTTTTTGCTTTGGTCTTAATAATCTTCTTTGATTATGCAAACGCACAAACATTGAAGCCAGGAGTATTGGTGATCGGAAACGGAAATGCAGCAGTTGCCGCAGGGTTTCAGTCGGCCATTTCTGGGGTAAAGACGACAATTTTATTGCAAGCTGGAGGCTTCGATATTTCGCCAATTGAAAATGATTTAAATTCGGGAATACAAGAAACATTCTTAAAAAAATACAAGGAGTTTGTTAGTAAAAACGGTGATAAAAAGTTATCCAGCCTCGACAAACAAGCAGCCAACAATGTATTAACCATTTGGGCTGATAGTATTAAAAATTTAACCATTATTCGAAATATATTATGGGTTAAAGCAGAGCGATCAGGAAATAATTGGAATTTTAAATTAAGTGATGGAAGTACACTAAAACCAAAAGTATTCATTAATCCAGGTGATGCAAAATTGAATGAAACTTTAAAAATAGTTATAAAATCAATTGCAAACTGGGCAGAATTGAACTATACACCTACGATTTACAGAACAAGTGTTTCATCTGGAAAATCAGTTAACGGAACAAACGCTACCTTCTTTTCATTGTATAGTTTTTTTGTTCCTGAACAAGAGAATTTGGTGTGGATAGAGAACCCAAATAGTATGTTGCTTGGTCAAGCCGCAGGAGCTACTGCAGCCTATTCAGCTTTTTATGATACTAAAACCTCACTTTCTAATTTAAAAAAAATACAAGGAGAACTAATTAACTATAGGTTAAATTTAATGCCTTTTGCCGATATCAAAACTGCAGATACGAATTGGAAAGCAATTCAGATGGTAGGTATAACAGGGTTATTAAAAGCAGATATTAAAGAAAAGATTGCAAATTTTTCTCCAGATAAACTGGTAACTACCGAAGAAATTAAACAACCTTTAAAAGATTTCTATTACAAAGCTCAAATTTGGTTTGATGACTATAAAGCGCCACAAATAACAATCGGATCTGCTATAGATTTAGTGTGTTACGTAGGTAATAAATCATTAGACGATACAAAAAAAGGATTAGAGAAAAAGTGGAAAACAACATATCAATTTAAAACGGAGTTAGATTTAAAGAGACAAATAACGCGTAGGGAGTTTGCTGTTTTATTACAAGATTATATGCCGCCATTTAATGTGAATATAGACCAAAACGGTAAAGTGGTTAGATAAAGTTTGTTTACATCGTTTTAAGATGTGTAACATTTATAAAATCTTGTATTGCTTTAGATTATGTAACTGCTTTTTTATATAAATTGCATGCATAACCTAAACAAACATGAAGAAACTTTACCTTTTTAATCTGTTCTTTCTGCTAATGCTATGTAATGCTTTCGCACAAAATCAACAAGATTATAGTAACAATATCCGCTTAGCTCAACGAGTTAAAGCGCTTTCAGACAAATACCCACAATGGGTAAAAACTAAATCTTTAACGCAAACCGTAGGTGGAAAAGACATTTGGATGCTGACCATGGGTTCTGGTAAAACGGAACAAAAACCAGCTATTGCAGTTGTTGGTGGTGTAGAAGGAAAACATCTTTTAGGTGTAGAAATGGCTATCGGCTTTGCGGAAAAATTAATGGCTTCCTCTAATGTAGATAGCATTAAAAATCTCCTCAACAAACAAACATTTTATGTATTTCCGAACATGAGCCCAGATGCTACTGAACAATATTTCGCTAAAGTTAAATCTGAGCGTAGTGGAAATGCAATGAAAACGGATGACGATAGAGATGGCAAAGTAAATGAAGATGATGTAGACGATTTGGATGGAAATGGAAAAATTACTTGGATGCGCATTCTTGATCCAACAGGAAAATATAAATTAAATACCGATGATCCCCGCTCTTTATTACTAGCCGATGCCAGTAAAGGAGAAACTGGAAAATATATTTTATTGTCTGAGGGAATAGATGATGATAAAGACGGTGATTTCAATGAAGACGGTGATGGAGGAATTCATTTCAATAAAAACTCAAGTTATAATTTTAAAGGATTTATGCCCGGAACTGGAGATTATGCAGTTTCAGAAAAAGAAAACAGAGCACTTTTTGATTTCTTATTTGATGCCTTTAATGTATATGCCGTAGTTACTTTTGGTCCTACGAATAACTTATCTACACCAGTTACTTTTAATCCCGCGGCAATTTCTAAGCGAGTTATTACGGGTTGGTTCGATACGGATGCAAAAACAAATGCTTTAGTTTCTGAACGATATAATAAAATCACCAAAACAAAAGACGCACCAAAAACTCAAGCAGAAAGTGGCGATTTTTCACAATGGGCATATTTCCATTACGGAAGATTAAGCTTTAGCACACCAGGTTGGTGGGTACCTAAAACTGCACCAGATTCGGCTAAAAAAGAAAAGAAATTTACAAATGAAGATCAAACAGCCTCTTATTTACGTTGGGCTGCAAGTCAGGGAATTACAGACACTTTCACCCCTTGGAAAGCCGTTTCTCATCCAGATTTTCCAGGAAAAACTGTGGAAGTTGGCGGTGTTGATCCTTTTGTGTTAATCAATCCACCTTATAAAATGGTAGATGGAATTGTAGCGAAACACACAGATTTTATTGTAGGATTAGCAGCGATGGCTCCTCAAATAGATATGGTAAATGTGAAAACTGAAAAAGTTGCTGACGGATTAACTCGTGTTACGCTAAGTGTTTTAAATCGTGGTGATTTGCCAACGTACACAAAAATTGGAGACCGTAGTTATTTCTTAAAAAAGATTACAGTAAAAGTAAATACTAATGCGAACCAAATCGTAGTGAGCGGAAGGAAGACCCAGTCATTAGAGGGTATTCAAGGTAAAGAATATAAAGAATTAACGTGGTTGATAAAAGGTACCGGTAAAATAACTATCGATGCTGGCAGCCCAACCACAGGAAGTAAATCTATTGAGGTATCACTATAAATCAGACAAGACAATGAGAATCAAACATACTATTCTTCTGGCTGTACTATTTTTGTGTGCCGGAAATTTAAAAGCTCAAAAACCCGAAAATCTATTAGCAGCAGTTGGTACACCACCAAATCCTAAAGTTCAAATTAGTTGGAACCGTTACAACGATCATACGGCAATTACAGAAATCTGTAAAAAATTGGCCGCAGCTCATCCAAACTTGGTAAAGCTTGAATCGATGGGTAAATCTTTTCAGGGGAAAGAACTCTGGGTAATGACCATTACAGATACAAAAGTTGGTAATGCCGATAAAAAACCTGCCATGTATATCGATGGTAATATCCACTCTAACGAAATACAAGGAAGCGAATTCGCCTTATATACAGCATGGTATTTAGCAGAAATGTACGATGCGGGTAATAAAGCAATCCAATCTTTACTAGCGGAAAAAACTTTCTATATCGCTCCAACCATTAACCCAGATGCGAGAGATAGTTTTATTCATCAAGCAAATACAGCACATTCTCCTCGTACAGGATTAATACCCATTGATAACGATAGAGATGGAGCAACAAACGAAGACGGCTTTGATGATTTAGATGGAGATGGAAACATCGTAATGATGCGCCGTAAAAGCGCAACTGGTCGTTACAAAGTCGATCCAACAGATTCTAGAAGAATGATTATGGTAGGGAATGATGAAAAAGGAGAATATGAATTATTAGGATCAGAGGGAATTGATAATGATGGCGATGGTTTCGTAAATGAAGATGGTGAAGGCGCTTATGATCCTAACCGCGATTGGGGATGGAATTGGCAACCAAATTATATTCAAGGAGGTGCTTATAAATATCCTTTCTCCATCCCAGAAAACAGAGCAATTTTAGATTTTGTAATGAAACATCCCAACATCGCGGCAGCTCAATCTTACCATAACAATGGCGGGATGATTTTAAGAGGCCCCGGCGCTTTAGAAGATTTAGACACATACAATGCACAAGATGTAAGAGTGTACGATGCGCTAGGTAAAAAAGGAGAAGAAATGCTTCCAGGATATAAATATTTAGTGGTTTATAAAGATTTGTATTCTGTTTTTGGTGGAGAATTAGATTGGTTTTATGGTGGAAGAGGAATTTATACATTCTCTAACGAATTGTGGACTGGCTATTCGATGTATAATAAAGCTGATGGTGAAGATAGCCAAACACAGATATATACTTTTGATAAGGACCTCTTGATGAAAGATGCATTTGTAGATTGGCATCCGTATAAACATCCAACTTATGGCGATATCGAAATTGGTGGATTTAAGAAAACATATACACGTTTACATCCGGGATTTTTGTTAGAAAGCGATGCTCACAGAAACATGGCCTTTAGTATTTATCATGCGTATAACACTCCAAAATTAAACGTAGGAGAAATTGAAGTGAAAGAAATAGGTGGTGGATTAACACAAGTAACGGCGGTAGTAACCAACGACAGAATGATTCCTACACACTCAAGTCAGGATGTAAAAAATAACATTGAAACACCAGATATTATCTCCTTAACTGGTGGAAATGTGGTTGCAGGGATGATTGTAAATAACCGTGATATGAATTTTACAACTGAACAAAAAATGGATCCAGCAAATATTAAAGTAAATAATATTGCAGGTAATTCTTTTGTAACTGTTCGCTGGTTAGTAAAAGGAGGAAATAGATTTACTGTAAATGTAAGTAGCAAAAAGGGTGGTGTTGCCAGCAAAACTAATTAACAAATTTGTCATACTGAGCCTGTCGAAGGATCTTTAAAATATTATTAAATGAAAAAATATCTATTAGGCTTTTTACTAATATCTGCTTATGCGCAAGCACAACAGCTTGCTCCTTTATCAGTTCAAAAAATAATGCGTGACCCAAAATGGATGGGTGTTTCTCCAACAAATTACAGATGGTCTGAGGATAGTAAAACTGTTTTCTTTACATGGAATCCTGAAAACAAGGAAAAGGACCAACCTTACAAAGTGAGTGTTATAACTAACAAACCAGAAGTTGCAACAGAAAATGAAGCAACAAAGGCTGCTGGAAATAATTATACCTACAATAAAGACAGATCTTTAGCCTTGTATGAAAAAGGAGGCGATATTTACTTTTACAATGTTAAAAGCAAAAAAGAATCTAGGTTAACAAATACGGTTGATCGTGAAAATGGAGCTCGATTTTTATATAATAACGATGTTGTTTTTCAACGTGGCGATAATTTATTCCAGCTAAATTTAACCACAAATGAACTTAAACAATTAACCAATTTTGTAAAAGGTAAAAGACCAAATGCTCCAGAAAGACCTCTTCCTTCATTACAAGATACTTGGTTAAAAACAGAACAAACCGAACTTTTCGATATTATTAAAAAACGCAATAAAACAGGTGGAAGAGCTCAAGGTTTTGCAGGTCGTGGACGTTTTGGTGCTGCTTTTGATCCAAATCAAAAAACAATAAAACCTATATATCTTGAAGACAAGTTTTTATCAGGATTAGTGACAAGCCCAGATGGAAGATTTGTGAGTTATCGTTTAACAACGCCAATAACAACTAACCACAATACTATTGTTCCTAATTACGTAACAGCATCTGGGTATACAGAAGATATTACTGGAAGAACTAAAGTTGGCGAAAACCTGACTATATCAGAAAGCTTTTTATACGATGGGGAAAAGGACAGTGTCTACACCATTAAAATTGCTCAAATTTCAGGCATAAAAGACTTACCAGATTATGTAAAAGACTATCCTAAAGAATTAGAAGAACGGACTAAGAAAAACGAAGATCGTAAAGTAAACTTGGGAAGTCCAGAATGGAATGAAAACGGAACTACTGCAATTATTACTGCTGATGCGCAAGACAATAAAGACATTTGGATTTTAAAGTTAGATGCTGCAACAGGTAATGTATCTGTCTTAGATCGTCAGCGTGATGAAGCATGGGTAGGTGGCCCAGGAGTTGGCCGAGGTATCGAATGGATTGATAATAATCGTTTTTGTTTCCAAAGTGAAGCAACAGGCTATTCCCATCTGTATGTTTTCAATGTTGCAACAAACGATAAAAAACAGATCACCTCAGGTAAATGGGAAGTGCAAAGAGTACAATTATCAAAAGATAAAACTACTTTTTATATCTCTGCAAATAAGGAGCACCCAGGCATTACCCATTTTTATAAGGTTGGTGTAAACGGCGGTGAATTAGTTCAAATCACTGCTATGAAAGGCGGAAATGAAATTACATTATCCCCAGACGAAAAATGGTTAGCCATCAATTATTCATATATGGATAAACCTTGGGAGCTCTATATCCAAGCAAACAAACCAGGTGCAAAAGCGGTGCAAATTACAAAATCTACTACTGCAGAATTTGATAGTTATAAATGGCGTCAACCAGACCTATTGTCATTTAAAAATCGTTATGGTGATGATGTGTATGCAAGAATTTATCCAACATCAAATCCTCACCCTAATAAGCCAGCGGTAGTGTTTGTACATGGTGCTGGTTATTTGCAAAACGTTCATTACTGGTGGAGTCAGTATTTTAGAGAATACATGTTTAATAATCTACTAGCGGATAATGGATATACCGTAATTGATATTGATTACACAGCAAGCTCTGGCTATGGTAGAAACCATCGCACAGGAATTTATAGAGACATGGGTGGAAAAGACTTAACGGATCAAGTAGATGGTGTTAAAATGTTGGTAGAGAAATATGGCGTAAATCCTAAGCATGTAGGCTTATATGGCGGCTCTTACGGCGGGTTTATCACATTGATGGGTATGTTTAAGGAGCCAGAAGTTTTTGCGGCAGGGGCGGCCTTACGCTCTGTTACCGATTGGGCACATTATAATCATGGTTATACAGCAAATATTTTAAACGAGCCGTTCAATGATCCAATTGCCTATAAACGGAGTTCTCCAATTTATTATGCCGATAAACTAAAAGGAAACTTATTAATGTTGCATGGTATGGTAGATGAAAATGTACATTTCCAAGATATTGTGAGATTGACTCAGCGTTTCATCGAGTTAGGGAAAGATAATTGGGAACTAGCTGTTTACCCAGTGGAAGATCACGGTTTTGTAGAGCCGAGCAGCTGGACAGATGAGTATAAACGTATTTTTAAATTGTTTGAAACAACGCTTAAGAAATAGATAAACATAAATAATTATAGCCGCTGATTTGCAGAGTAAATTAACAATCTGCAAATCAGCGGTTTTTCTATTAAATAACAAATTAAACAATGCGTCATTGCGAGCCATGAAGCAATCTTATGGCGAAAGTCTATTTTGCTCTTCAATAAGATCACCTCATGCCTCGCAATGAACAAAATACCGACCAATAATCTAAATAGATAATAACTAATTTATAAAAACAATATATAGTTTTTGTCTATAACTATATCAAGATTAAGTATCTTCTATAAGTTCTTAAGCATTGCTTTCGACCTTATATTGCCGTATCTTTGCAAAAAAAATTAATTTATATATGGCTATAGTAGGTAAAAAATTTCCGAGTGTTAGTATTGATGCAATGTCCGAAATGGGCGATGATTTGAAAATCAATATATTTGAAGAAGCAGTAAGTAAAAATTCTAAAGTGTTGTTATTCTGGTATCCAAAAGATTTTACTTTTGTTTGCCCAACAGAATTACACGCATTCCAAGCAGCATTACCTGATTTTGAAAAAAGAAATACCATCGTAATTGGTGCCTCATGTGATACAAATGAAGTTCATTTTGCATGGTTAAATACAGCAAAAGATAATGGTGGTATTGAAGGTGTAACCTACCCCTTATTAGCAGATACACACAGACATTTAGCTAATATCTTAGGTATTTTAGATCAAGATGTTGAATATAATGAAGCAGGAGAAGAAGTATTCTCAGGATCTAATGTAACATACAGAGCAACTTATTTAATTGACGAAACTGGTAAGGTTTTCCACGAAAGTGTAAATGATATGCCATTAGGTAGAAACGTTAAAGAATATTTACGTTTAATTGATGCTTACAGCCACGTACAAAAACATGGTGAGGTTTGTCCAGCAAACTGGGAAGAAGGTAAAGAAGCAATGAATGCAAACAGAACTGGAGTTGCAGAATACCTAAGTGCTAATTAATTAATAAATCCTATGTTTTTAGAATTAACAGAAGATAATCTTCAGCAACATTTGACCGAAAACAGCAAGGTAATGGTGAAATACGCAGCATCTTGGTGTGGCAATTGTAGAATTATGAAGCCGAAGTTTAAAAAAATGGCATCTGAAAATGAGGAAGTAGCTTTCTTAATTGTTGATGCAGAAAAATATCCTAACTCAAGAAAGTTTGCCAACGTTGACAATTTACCAACTTTTGCAGCTTTTGAAAACGGCCAATTGGTTGATCAAGTTCAAACGAATAAAGCCGAAGGATTAGCAGTATTATTTACAAAAATAAAGTAATGAAAATTCCAGTTATAAGACAGTTATTTCAAAATAGCACTCCAGAAAAATTGGAAGCAACATTAGAAGTTTTAGAAGCGTTTTGTGAGTTTAGAGGCGTAAGTGAAACTGAAGTGGATGTTGCAGGCGAAATGATTACCAATATTTGTGGAGCGCTAGAGGTTCACCAAATGGTAAAAGAAGGTGCAGTTGAAAAAGATGCATTGAATGCTTTTGGACAAAGAGTAATGGGATCTATTGATCGTTAAAATTCTTAGATTATATTTAAAACAAAAGTGGCTCACAAATTTGTGAGCCACTTTTGTTTTAGGTCATTTCGTCGTAATGACTTTAAGTATATAAAGTCTTTCCAAAACAACCTCCACTTACGAAATACATTCCTATTGAATTAGGATATTTATCTGCTCGGGAATAATATAACTTCCAAGAATGAGATTAAGCTAAATTTCGCCCAGCGTTAACAATACCATAAACTGTTCTGATGGCTAATTTTTCATAAGCCTGCTGTTGCTCAGCATTCAATTTGTGCTGTAATCTTTCTAAAGCATAATGCTGAATAAGAACTAGAGGTAAAATTATTTTCTCACGTACAGCAATAGATCTCTTCTCTACAGGATAATTTTCCATTAAACTCTGATGACCAGCCAACTTTAATAACATGGCCCTAGAAAGCTCGAATTCATCATATAAGGTCTTCCAGAATTCACCATACGTTTTATCTTGCGCTAAATAAGCTGTAATAGTAAAATCAGATTTACTCATAGACATCATACAATTGTCGATAATAGTTTTGAAATAACCAGAGTCCTGATAAGTCTTTACTACCTGTTCCCAATTATCAGCCTTTTCTTGGTTTTTTAAAGCTGTTCCAATTCCATAGAACCCTGGAATATTCTGTTTCAACTGACTCCAAGAAGTTACAAAGCTAATGGCTCTTAAATCTTCTAACTTTAAAGCTTCGCCAGAATTTCTTTTTACCGGGCGACTACTAATTGTAATTTTAGAAAGTAAGGTTAAGGGCGATAAGGTTTCTAAGTAAGGTAAAAACAAAGGATGTTTGCGCAAAGCTAAAAACGATTCATAGCTATCATTTGCCATTACTTCTAATGTGTCATAGTTTTCTGGATCTAACAACACATTGTGTTTCTCCTTTACTCCAGCAGAAATACCCGCATTAATTAACTGTTCAATATTAAAAGCAGCACTCTCAATAGATCCATATTGTGAGCTAATGGTTTGACCCTGTATAGTTAATTGAATGTTTTTGTTCGCAATCTCTTTACCCATTGAGGCATAAAAACGATGTGTTTTACCTCCTCCACGTGCGGGCGGACCACCACGACCATCAAAAAAAGCTAGTTTGATGTTGTGCTTTTCGGCAACTTCTGTTAACTCAACTTTCGCTTTAAAAATAGACCAGTTGGCCATTAAATAACCACCATCTTTTGTGCTATCAGAAAAACCAAGCATAATATCTTGTTTTCCGCCTCTGCTAGCCAAGTGTTTTTGATAAAAAGGATGAGTATATAAAGTTTTCATGATTTCGGCTGCGCCAGATAAATCATTTACCGTTTCAAACAAAGGCACAAAGTCAATAGTTAATTGATCTGCTTCCCAACCGTTCCATAAAAACAATTCTATTAACTGTAAAATATCACTCGCTTGTTGACAATTACTAATTATAAAACGGTGACAAGCCAATTCGCCATTGCTTTTCTGCATGTCTTTAATTTGAGCAATAGTCTGTAAAGTATCTTCAATCAAACCGTCCTGCTCACCCGTATAAATTATTTTGGCGTTTTTAAAAGAAAGTGCTTTTAGTTTTTCTGACTCAGTTAATTTGTCGTAGTCTTCACTAAATAAAGCGTTAATAGGTTTTTGTTGACGGCAATAGGCATGCACGTCTCTTAAAATTCTACTGTCTTGTCTAATATCTAAAGTGGCAAAATAACTTCTGTACAATTCAACTTTACGCAACAAGTCATCAACTAAATCAGCAAAAAGCCCATCATGATCATTAGTTAAAATATCTTTAATTTGTTGTAGGTTTTCTAGCAAGAAGTCCGAAATATCTGTTGGTTCGAGATTGCTATCGAATGCATTTTTATACAGTACGTCTTGTAAAACAGCAATAGCACCTTCAACCCCTCTAAATGTAATACGTCGTTTTATATTTCTAAAATCACGGTAGTAACATCTAAATAAAATTTGACGTAGCATTTTAGAAACTTGCAAAGTTGTTTCCGGATGTACATTTGGATTTCCATCTCTATCGCCCCCTGGCCAAAAACCTAGTTCGATTATCTTTTTAGGATCGATATGGTATTCGCTTAAAAGCTGATTTAACCCTGATTGGATATTTGCTGCGGCGAAATAAAACACGTTTTCTAAATACCATGCTAAACTTAATGCTTCATCAACAGGTGTTGGAGATTTTTTATTGAAAAAAGGTGTTTTACCCAGTTGTTGCAATAACTGATTAATGGTGGTAATGTCGTTTTTCTTAATGGCTAATGTTAAATCGTTGATAATAGCCAATACACTACCAGGATAAAACTGTGTTGGGTGAGCGGTTAAAACCAAGCGTAAAGAAAAATCTTCTATAAGTTGATCAACCTTATGGTGTAGTTTTTTATTGTCGTTAGCCTTTAAAAACAATGCCCTTAATGAACTCTGTTCATCCGTAATATTTAACTTATTAAATGAAGCGTCTTCAACAGCATCAAACAATACCACTTGTCTTTCTATGTATTGAATAAACCTAAAAAGTAAATCAATAATATCCTTTGGGTCGGTATTTGGAGTATATTTCTCAAAAAAGTCTTCAATCAACTTTGCTGGAGTTTCATGCTGCTTTACTCCTTCTTCGCAACTTTTAATAAACAAAGGAAGCAAAGTTCCAGTGTCTTTTACCTTATAAAATGGTAAGGTTAAAAAAAGGCTATTGTATAACTCGAAACGAGAGATGACCTCGTTATTAAAAATCGATTCTCGCTGACTAGTGGGTTGATGTGCTTGCATGGCGAAAAGATAAGGAATTTGTATTTAGATCACAAAATTATTACAAAATCAATTAGTAATAAGAGTAATTATTGTAATATTCGAAAATTCTCAAGCTGATTGAGGCTTTAAGGGTTTAATTAGAACCTAATCATTATGAAATTGATATTTCTTACACCAAAAAGAGGTAAATATTAGGAATATAAATTTTGAACTTTTGCAAATAAGTCATATCTTGGATTTTATTAAAGGTTAAACAAATCTTTTAAAAGTATCCGCAAGGTTTTGTAAGAGAATTCTTGTAACAATTGTTAATTTTTTGGGAAAAAAAAGTCCCGGCATTATGTCGGGACTTTTTTATTTAATGGGCGTCTACTGGTATATTCGTATTCTTTTTAAACTTTTGCAGGTACAGCAAAGGAATAGAACATAACATAATCAGTCCGGCTACCCAATACGCATCGTTGTAAGTAAGCAGCATCGTTTGCTTAATTACAGACCCTTCAATTGCTTTCATTGTCATTAGTTTCGCATCTAAATAAGAAGCGCCTTTTGCCATGAAATTACTAATCAAGCCATTTAACTTTTGAGTAAATGAAGGATTATAGTCGTTAATATTCGTTAATAAATTACTTCTGTGGAAACCCATACGAACGTGGATGAGTGTAGTTAATGCTGCAATTCCGAAAGAGCCCCCTAACTGTCTACTCATGTTATTCAATCCAGATCCTTGTCCAATTTCAGGACCAGTTAGATCTTGCATAGCCAATGTAGTTAATGGAACAAACAATAAGGCCATTCCAAAACCTCTAATCACTAGTGGCCAGAAAAAATCGCCAGTTCCTGAGGCTAAAGTAGATTTACTTAACATCCAACAGAAAACAAAGAACAAGAACATTCCGCCTGTAGCCATAAATTGTGCAGGAACACCTTTCTTTAACATGATACCTATAAATGGCATCATAGAAATAGTACAAATACCACCGGCAATAAATAACTTTCCGGTTTGTAAAGGTGTAAAACCTAATAAGTTTTGTGCAAAAACTGGGAATACGAATACAGAGCCATATAAACCAAACCCTAAAATGAAGGAAGTAAACATCCCGATAGAGAAACTTCGTTTCTTCATGATTTTGAGGTTTACAATAGGGTGATCTGTACTTAGCTCTCGCCAAATGAACAATAACAAACCAAAAACAGATGCTATGGCCAACGCAGTAATATAAGGCGTAGAGAACCAATCTTCACTCTCTCCTTTTTCTAAGAGCGTTTGCAAACTACCAACAGCAATTGCTAGTAACCCGATACCATACCAATCTACTGGTTTTCCCTTTCCGTCTTTTGGCGTCTCTCGAATAAACGTTATGGTACAATAGGCGGCGAGTATACCAACGGGAATGTTTACATAAAAAATCCAAGGCCAATCTGCAATCTCTAAAATATAACCACCAATTGTGGGCCCTACTGTTGGACCAACAACCGCACCTAAACCAAATAGAGCAGTTGCAATACCAACATCTTCCCGTGGCCAAGTCTCGATAAGAATGGCTTGCGCCGTAGAAATTAATCCACCGCCAGCTAATCCCTGTAAAATCCTAAACAAAATTAATTCACTTAAGGATGTTGCATTACCACACAAAAAGGAAACTACTGTAAAAACGATGATGGAGGTTAAGAAATAATTTTTACGACCAAAGCGACTGCCCAACCAACCCGACATAGGAAGGATGATTACGTTCGCAACAGCATATCCTGTAGATAACCAAGCAATATCCTCGAGGGTTGCGCCTAAGTTACCTTGTATTTGAGGAATTGCTACGTTTACAATCGTTGTATCAATCAGCTCCAATAATGAAGCAGTGATTACGGTAAACGTAATAATCCATTTTTTAAAACCTACTTCGGCCATTGTTAGTTATTTATAGATACAGAAACTTTAACGCTCATTCCTGGACGTAGTCTTTCTAATAATTCTTTGTCTTTACCTGAAAATTTAATTTTTACAGGTACACGTTGTACTACTTTCACAAAGTTACCTGTTGCATTATCTGGAGGCAATAAAGAGCCTTTTGCGCCAGTAATTGGAGAAAAATTATAAACTTCTCCTTCAATTGGCTCATCTGGATAAGCATCTACGGTAATTTTAACTTTTGAACCTGGTTTAATTTCCTCTAACTGTGTTTCTTTAAAGTTAGCCGTTACGAACAAGCTGTTTTCGTTTACAATAGCGAACAGGGATTGGCCTGGTTGTACCAACTGACCTTTTTGAACATTCTTTTTAGAAACAATACCTGTTGCAGGCGCTTTAATTTGAGTGTATGATAATTGAAGTTTAGCGAAATCTACATCAGATTGACGTTGACTTACACCAGAACTACTCACACCGAGTTGCGATTGAGTTGTTCCAACTTGTTTAACAGCTGCATTATATTGATCAACTGCTGCCTGATAAGCTGCCTGAGCTGCTGCTTTTGCTGCTTCTGCAGATTCTTTATTCGCCTTTGCTTGATCGAACGCTTGTTGTGTAATTGCACCATCTTTAATTAAGTTCGCATAGCGATTAAAATCTTTTTGTGCTAAACTTAATTTCACATTTGCTGCTTGAACATTAGATTGAGCAGCTGCAATATTTGCTTTTGCAGTACTTGTATTTGCTGTTGTTGCCACAATTTGTGCTTGTGTAACACCAACACCTGCATTTGCACCAACTTGACCAGCTTGGGCTTGCTCTAATTTAATTTTGTAATCACTATCATCTAGGGTTACTAAAACCTGATCTTGATTTACTCTTGTGTTCTCTTCGAAATTAATATCCTTTACATAGCCACCTACGCGAGCTACAACCGGACTAATATCTCCGTCGATTTGCGCATCATCCGTATCAACATGTTTTGTAGAATATATGTATTCGCTAATACCGAATGTTGCACCAGCAATAATTAATACCGCTAGGATAATAGGTAAAACTTTATTTTTCTTTTTTTCTGGTTTTGTTGTCATTGTAATATGTTGTTATGGTTATATTATTGAGAAATTTTTCCTGTTGATTTTAATAAAGTATAGTACGCCAATTTTGCATCGGCCTTTGCCAATTCTAAATTAATTTTAGCTTGGTATAAAAGAGTTTCCGCATCAATTCTATCTGTAGCAGAAGCAATGTTGTTTTTATATTTCGATTCCAATAACCTATCGTTCTCTGTAGCTTGAGCAATTGAAGTTTCTAAAATGTTTATTCTTTGTACAGCCAGATTGTAATTCTGATAGTTTTTATTCAACTCTGTTTTTACATTATCAGCTACCACATCTTTCTGCAAAACAATTTCCTTTTGCTGAATTTTTGCTTCGGCAACTTTATTTTTGTTGTTCCATAAAGAAGCGATGTTCCACGAAACTGTTGCGCCAAGTGTAATTGGCATAATATATTGTTCTGACGGTGGAATAAAATTACCACTCGGATTGATGTAATATAGATTAGCACCAATACCAACCGTAGGTCTTGTATTTGCTTTAATAGATTTGATATTAAAATCGGCCACTTTATTTTGCAAGTCTAATTGCTGTAATTCTTGTCTGTTGCTAAACGCAGTGCTGATGTAAGCACTTAAAGGCTCAACAGGTTTTAAAGGTAAATCGCTTTCAGTAATAGCCACTTCAGTATCTTCAGGTAGACCTAAAAGGATATCTAAATTGTAATTGATGATTTTGCGATTATTTTCAATCTCTAAATCCGTTAAGGAAACATTAGCTTGTTGTAGTTGAAATCTCAACACATCATTTTTAGTAACAATGCCTTGATCAAAAAAGCGTTGCGCTTGTTTCAACTGACTTGCAATGGCTTCTAAATTTTGCGCCACTACTTTTTTGCTTTGCATCACTTTAAATAGAGAGAAATACGTATTGATAATCGCATAGCTAATTTCTTCTTTGTTTTTATCAGCATCTAAACGAGCAACATCTGTTAATAGCTTGGTACTTTCTTGTGCGTATTTGTATTTGCCGCCACCATAAATTACTTCTTGAACAGCTGCGGTGCCAACAAAAGCATCGGCTCTGTTAGGTAAATGTATTGGGTTGCCACCACCAATTGTTAAGGTATTTGTAGGAATTTCGGCATGGTTGTATAAAAAACTGGCAGAAGCGCTTGGCAAAACATTATCTTTTACTACGGCAAGTCTTGCTACTGCCTCATCAATTTTATTTTGTGATAGCTTCAGGTTTTTGCTATTGGCTACACCTAAATCTATAGCTTCCTGTAAACTTAATTTTTTAACAGATTGCGCTTGTAAAGCTACAGGGAGCAGTAAAGCGATGAAGAGTGTTTTGAGTTTATTAGTTATCATTTTTTGGAATTATTATATAGGATTGTACGAGGTGTTGTAAGAAAGCAGATAAGCGTTGTCGAAGTTCTTCGCGTTGTTCATCGTTATCAATATCAAAATTTGGATCATCTATCACTTTATCTGGTTGTGAAGAGACAGAGCTAATTGCACCAAAAATTGTTGCAACGAGCATTCTACCATCTACCTCTTTAAAAAATCCTTCTTTTACGCCGTCCTCAAATATCTTTTCTATTACTTTGCGGTTTTCTCTGATCGCATCTTTTATTTTAGCATATATTTCTGGTCGCTGACCTAAAGAAAGTTCTCTTTGCATCATTCTGTGAAAGCAAACGTTGGAGAAAATCTTTTGCGTGTATTGATCAATAACCCGCATTAGCTTATCAACGGGTGATACCTGAAGTTCGCTTATAGCATTCAAAGTTGTTTTATGTCCAGAAATTCTACCTTCCATAATCTCTAAAAAAACCCCTTCTTTACTACCGAAGTAATAATTAATCATCGCCATGTTGGCGCCCGATTCCTTTGCGATTTGACGGGTAGAAGTGCCCTCGAAGCCAAATTCAGAAAACAACATTTCTGCTGCCCTTAGGATATCAGTTTTCTTATCAGTTTTTTCCATTTTCTTTTTTGACAGGGCAAAGTTAATCAATCGATTGATTAATTTCCAAATTTGTTCGTTGTGGTTTTACAATTAGATGATAAATCATGATTTCATTTATTAGTTAGTTATGCACTTAAAGTACAGGACTTTCTTTTCTACAAATTTTTTTTCGTCATTGCGAGGCACGAAGCAATCTTACAACGATGCAAGCGATATAATTTATCCCTTTAGAATTGCTTCGTGCCTCGCAATGAAAAGTATTTATAATTTAGAAATTGCAGATGAATTATATTTGGCGGTATTGTCATGCTCAGCTCGACTGGGCATCGTAATGCTCTACTAAAGGAAAATTTCGTAGCCTTTTTACCGCATTAAGATTCCCGTGAAAACGGGAATGACGACTTTCCGAAACATGATGTTGTTAAAAAAATTAAAAATTAATTCTGATACAGCGCCTTTCAGTTGCTGAAATTTTTTTTTGCCGCATATGTGCAGATAGATAATTCGTCTAAAATCTACATATCTGCGGCTAATTTTAAATGCTTTATCTATAACACACCCATACACCAAAATAAAAGTTTGTCAACCCTAACCTATACACTTTCGTTCATAGAGAATATGTGTTTTGACCTCTCTTGCATTAAAATTAATTTGTTCTTAAAATATTATCGCAATTGTTTATATAATTAACTGATAATTAACAAATTAACTTATAAATTACTTGTCTAGTATTTTCTTTATCACTAGTTTAGGAATAGCAGAAATGGATGATTTTTGGGAAACAATCAGTCTCAATAGCAACAGCTAAGTTCGCTTGATGCGCTAAACTCAACAACAAGAATAACCAGTAAACTTGAAAACAGATATAATGATTAAACTCTCTTTAAAAACAATGCAGTTCTCTTCGTTTGGTGCTTTACCAGAAAGAAGAGGGCGACTACCGCCAAAGCGCAACAACAGCTAAAGAAGAGTAGAAGATTTGAAACGAGCAATTGTCATATGCTTTTAGCCAATCTTCATGTGAAGATGAACAATTGTCATATGCTTTTAACCAATCTTCATATGAAGGTGAACAATTGTAATATGCTTTTAACGAATATTCATGTGAAGATGGACAATTGTAATATGCTTTTGACCAATCTTCATATGAAGATGAACAATTGTAATATGCTTTTAATCAATCTTCATGTGAAGATGAACAATTGTAATATGCTTTTGACCAATCTTCATATGAAGATGAATAATTGTAATATGCTTTTAATCAATCTTCATATGAAGATGAACTACTGATACTCGTTTATAACTGATTATAAAATCTAAAACAATTCAAATCATTTATTAAAAAGCAATTTATCTATTAATTTCATACCCAGTCACCTATTTATAGTTCATTTTTATGTGAATAAGAATACGTGGGGTTAAACACACAAACCAATGACAAGACCAAGAATTATAACAGGCTTTAGCCGTTATCGCGACACAGAGCTAGATGTTAAAGCAAAATTTATAGTGGATAGTATGACAGCTAATGCAAATTTTTCAACTCCTATTCCAGCGTTGACTGAGATTACTGCAGCAACTAACAGTTACATCGAAGCATTAAGTAATGCTGAAGCAGGGGGAAAATCTCAAATTGCCATCAAAAACCAAACTCGATTACAGTTAGAGGGACTGTTAGAAAAGTTAGCACTTTATGTTGAAGCCTATGGACAAAGCAACGAAGTTGTTTTGTTGAGTTCGGGATTTAGCTTAGCAAAAACAACTACTCCAGTTGGTATTTTACCAAAACCCGAAAACTTTACAGTACAGCCTAAAGAAAAAGGTACTGTTAATTTAAAATTGAGTAGCATTCGTGGCGCTATCAGTTATCAGTTTGAGTATCGCATTTTAGGCGAAGAAACTTGGGTTGTTAATGTGCAATCTAAAAGTTCTTTGGCTTTAACTAATTTACAGAGTGGTGCTCAATACGAGTTTAGAGTAACTGCAATAGGGAGCGTCACAGATCGAATTTATAGTGATGAAGTGAAAAGCTTTGTGTTATAAGAACGTTATTTGTAAATGTAAAAAAGCCACTCACAGAGTGGCTTTTTTGTTGAGAAGATTCGTCATTGCGAGGCACGAAGCAATCTTACAATGTGAAAAAATATATCACCTATCGCTTTAAGATTGCTTCGTGCCTCGCAATGACGGCAACCTCTCCATGACCAGTTTTTTTGTTGTACTGAAAAATAAATGTTTCTTATTTTCTAAAATATGCCGAAAACGTCATTTCCGATCTTAAACCGTCATATCAACATGGCAATGCTTTATACCTTTCCAAAATAGGCTTTAAATAGTCGTTCAATTGCTAAAATACTTCTTCTGCCATTTCTTTTAGGACATTTTTTATCATAAAATGCTGGAGCATAGAAGTACAATCGTTTTATATTGCCCTTTGTTATTAAAAATAAACTAATGCTTCCTCCATCATAAATGTCGTTATCATTATTCCCACTTTTAGCACAACCCTCTCCATCAATAGCATCGTCGCTTATTTGCCATGGTTGATAAGACATAGTCTTCCTCCATAATTTTACTGCTTTTTTGGGTTTAACATATTTTGGATTAAAATAAGAATTGGTGTCAACCTTTAACCGACTAATTTCGATATCTCTTTTTTGAAAAAAACCTCTAATGTTTCTAGGTATCGCATCTAGCCCTCGTCTGTCATAAGGAGAACCGTATAAATACAATGCGACATTACCAGACTGCTTACTTAAAATAAAATGTACAGCTGGATACAGGAAGTCTTGTTGATATGTTAAAATTATAGTGCTGTCTGCATTATTTTGAAGATAATTATACAATGGAGGAATATTTTTTTTATTTTCCTGTGCAGAAACAGCACCCTGAAATAGGATCAAAGAGACCAATACAATTTTCAACAATAATTTATTTTTCATACGATATTATTACTTAGGACAATTTGGTGTCCCCTTTGAGCCTGTATCAGTATGCTTGTAAGGGGCAACAGCACTACCTAATTCTGTTTTTGTCATTGTTTTTGCAGGTATTGCTGGAGTTGTAGCCGTAGCTGGTACTGCTGGAGTTGTGACGAATGTGTCATTATCACTTGCATTGTTATAAATATCTCCCATTCCGCTCCAAGCCAAACCATAAGCATCTTGAGCAGGCATATTGTATTTATTCGTTAAATATGTCGCTATGTCTTGTACAAAATTAGTAAATAGAAAATTATGCTGCTCTGCTTTTGTCTGATTTTTATATGTACTGTTTGTTTGGTAAAGGTAAGCATGTACAACTTCATGGATTAAAGCAGCAATCACCGCCTCTTTAGAAACATCATTGTAATAACCATTTTGAAATGTAATATCTGCTTTAAATGTTCCATTTGATTCAAAACTTGGATTTGTCTGTGCTGGCATACTAATGTTCCCATTAGAAAGATTAATTTTAATGCCATTATTTAAACCAGCATATTTGTTTATTAGGTCACTTAAAAATCCTTTAACATCTTTGTTTGTTGCTAATGCTTCGCTAATTGTAGTCTTTAAGCAAGGGTCTGTAATATTATTGATTATTTCTTTTGTAACAGGTGGATCTTGAGGCAAAGGTTCTTCATCGCATGGACTTACTGGAAGTTTAGCTAATTTTCCACCTCTAAATGCATTATTGTCATAAGTTATTGGAGGAGGTGGATTTCCACTACAAGGATCATAATCTCCCGGTGGAGTTGGCGTAGTTCCTCCGCCACCACCACCACCTCCATCAGGAATATCATAACAAGTTGTAATTTCACTTGTTATATACACGTAACCGGCCGCATCAGAACCAGTTAGCGCACAACGGCTGTCGCCAGGACCATGTTGGCCAGAACCGCAACTATAAGGGATAGCATAATAATAGGTTGTTGTATTACACACTTGCGCTAGTGAAATGGCATTATGATCTTTAGTGGAACTTATTTTTCCTTGAGTGTTTGTTTTACTATTCGAAAGAGTGCTAGGTAGATTTCCAGTGTTTAGATTAAGATAGGTAACACCAATATCTCCATCGAATTTGCCTGCATGGCCCGCTTTCCAATCTGCTATCCATTTTTTTGATGGAGTATAGGTATTTACAAACGCTATAGTACCCGTTGGACTTTCCTCAATTGTTAAATTTTGAAATGAAACTGCTCTTTTGCTCGACAGTTTTACTGGAAATACATAACTGGTATGCCCATTGGCTTTGATTACTTTTATGCTATCTGTTGTTATCGCAAAGCCGTTATAAGTTTCTTCAGTATTTACTGCCATTAACTTTGATTTTGAGGATGGACCAGTAATGAAGGAACTTTTCAATGTACCTAAAGCGTTGATATTGACCTTACTTTTAAATTGAGCAAAATTGATGGTTTCTACTTTAGGCCCATTCATATGGGCAAGCATTTCTTTTTTTCTTGCAGGGTCTAATTTTTCAACGTCATAAATCTCCTTCTTACAAGAATTAGTACACAAGGCAATAAAAATGAATAAGATTAAAGCGTAACTGTTCCGCTTTTCTAGAATGTAATTTTTTTTCATATAGCTAGTTTTACTTGGTTATTTATCTATATTAAATATCAAAATATTTAAAGTTAAAATCAAACTAATTATAAGAATAATCTACTTAAGTAAAACGTTGTAATGCAAATACATAAGCATACCACTAATAATATTGCAGGGTTGGCGAACTATATCAAAACTTTATGATATTAATGGCTTTTTATTGAGTCGTCATTGCGAGGTACGAAGCAATCTTAAGGAAATAGGTGATATTTTACACGAGGTAGATTTGCTATGTGACTCGAAATGACAACAATTGTTATGTGTGCATTTCTGTAAAAGGTACTGGTGAGAAGCTTTGTAGCATAAAGAATTGTTAAATGTGAAAGCCAATCAACTAGAATGGCTTTTTTATCTTAGATTCTACTGCCTATAATTGTATGTTATTAAACATTTAGTTAAAAAATTATTTTGAGTACTTTTTAAAGCGGTTAAAAAAATTGATAATCTCTATTTGGTTCTCTACTCTCATCTCAGTAAAACTAAAGATGAATTCCCTTTTTGGAAGAGTGACATGGCCACTAATCCCGTTGGGAATTTCATTGTAAATATATTTTACTTGATAAAGCTTCTTTTTTTTCAAACTGTCTATCTGTTTGGATAAGGTATAATTAATACCGTTAAGGTCAGAGTTTAAGTACAAATAGGTCGAGTCGGAATAACTCTCATCAATTTTAGTCTTTGGAATATACTTTTCCAATAGAATTTCATCTGATATTTTGATGCTTTCGACTAATGTATCATTTACCTCATTATAAAAGCGCACCCCCTTGAAGGTTTTTGCCTTTAATAATGAATCGACGTTAAATCTTTGGAAGGAGATGCTCGTAATAGTTTCGAACTGAAGTCCGAAAGGGTTATCTTTTTTAAAAATGTAGTTTTTAAACTTTGTTTCCTTTTTTATAACACTAGTAGTATCTCGGTTAGTTTTAGTGTCATTAATTTTGCCATAGCTATATTCGGTATGTGCATATGGCACGCGAATTAATACTAAACTATCCAAATAATATAGATAACAACTATCTGCCATTTTTTGAAGAGATCCATCTGCCGGGTTAACTAGAGGAATGGACCATCTTATAGCAACAGCATTGAGAGTAGAAGATTTATTTGTTGAACCACACGCAAGTATTATACTCAAGAGAAATAAAAAAAAAATATTGTTTTTCATATTATTCTTCTGCTACGTCTTGGACTATAGTAAATGTAGGGCTAACAGATGAGGAAGTAGTATGTGTGTTGATCGGAGAACCATTACAAACCAATGAACCAGTAAACTCCCAATAAATGGTTATTGAAGCGTTATAAAGTCCAATCGTTGCAACATCACTAATATGATCTACCCGTAATGCTACGCCAATATAAGTCCCGTTCTTTGTATATTTAGTGTGCGTTAGAGTGTCCCAGCGCCAATCAGAACCGACTTTTTTATAATAACCAGTTTCTGTACTAACATAATTCCACAGACCAAGCGAGTTTTGTATGAATTTCCACTGGTAAATTGCTTTCTTACGGTCTGGGGCTTCGGTGGTAACACTTCTAGAGCCATTTTCTGAAATGCTTTCGTATGTCAATGCGCTCGCAAGATCGGAACAATTGTTGGGATTTGCGGCGTTGCCTCCTGAACCATCGCCAACAAATGTGCAAATCGTATACAAATATTCAACATCATCACTTATAAAATAGCCGTCTTCATCATAATATGTTGTGAGTAGATACCACTCAACGCAATGTTCTCCCTTTTCCCGCACCATAGGGGCGCTCATAGTTTTGTCCCTCCCGTTTGAGGAAAGGTTTTGTACAAGCGAATTTTCTTTTTCGAGGGCTTTTTGATACATCTTCTCAATAATTGATTTTGAAAGGATGGTGTTATAAGACGAATCTTTGCTGTATACAATTTTGGATTTAAAGCCTTTATCGGTTTTATAGATTAAAAGCGCCATACTACCAGTTAGTGGGGTTTGGGAAGTGAGGCTAATTTTCAGAGGCATAGATACTATATCTGTACCATTTTCTAATTTATACGTTTGTGCACTGCTCCATACGGGTTCTTGTTTGAGATTTATTGTTTCCCCTTTGCTGGACCTCAAAACAGAAACGCTAGTTTTTGTAGGAGATGTGTACCAAGATTTTGCTCTGCAATAACGTTTCCAGATTCAACGTTTTCTTTTTTGCAAGAATGGAGAACCAGCACCGTGAACGCAAAACTTAACAAGCTTATGCAAAAATTTAATTTTGAGAACTTCTTCATGGATTTTTTAAAGATTTTGTAATTAATTGCCTATGGATTACACTTTGATTATTAAAAGTAATCAATAATTTTGAATTCTCCTATTGGCTGATGTCTCACCTGCCGAAACTATATTAGTATATAACATTTAAATGATCGGAGAGACAACGGCTAAGAGAAGAAATCGTAAAGCGAAAACTAATTATACCATTACGACGCCCAGTCAAGCTGAGCATCTAAATCGTCATTGCGAGGTAAGAAGCAATCTTAAAGATATAGGGATATACTTTTTCACGTTGTAAGATTGCTTTGGGCCTCGCAATGACGAGAATTGTAATTAAACTGACAGTGGATGAAGCGAGCAATTGGTGAGAAATGTCCGTTAAAAAAGAATAACAACCTTCTTAACAATGTTGCAACTTCATTAAACTTCCTAGTTGGTTTTTAAATCTAAATTGAATTTTCTATATATTATCTGCTTCGTTAAAAAGGATTGAGCATCAGGACTTAGTTCTGCCCATTCTGTTTTGCCATCAGTTTTATTCAAAGTGAAAAATTTTTGAAAATGTTTATTTTCACCGTTAATCACATCTTCATATACAAAATGAAGATAATATAAAGTACGATTATCGTCAAACTCTCCTTTATACATTTCTATGCTAAATTTGCCTAATGAGTTTTCGTTTAATTCAAGATTGTCATATGGAGTATAACTTACACGAACTCTTTTATAAGTATTAGCATCAAACGCAAATAGTTTACTTCTAATTATCTTAGCAGGTCGCTTTCCAATATTACGTATCATTAAATGCCCCCTATTTTCTAAGGTGTCAAAATTGGCATCGCCTATCATGAAGATGGGACGATTTTGGTAAAGTAATTCGGCAGTTGTCTTGGATTGTGCTTCAAATTGGCTTTGAGCAATTTTAGCTTGTAGTTCAATCGCATTCAAATTCTTTTTATTAATATTGTTTTGTATATCAAAACGCTTGTTCTGAATTTTTTCGTTTTCATCCGATTTTCCAGAATCGATTTTCCTTTGATTAACACTTTCTTTAAATTGGCTTTGAGCCAGATTTAATTGTTCGGAAGCTTGCTTCAACTGTATCTTACCTTGTTTAAGTTGCTCAGAACTCTGCTTCAAAGATTGTTGGGAAAAATATATTGTAGCACCCAAAGCAACAAGCGTTAAAACCATCATTAAGAACTGAATGAAACCCTGGTTTCTTTCAAACCAATTTGGTTTTGTTGGTAGATGTTTAGTCTCTGTAATACGTACAACTGTCCTATTATATCTTACTCCTCTCATGTAACTCATTAATTTACAGTCACAAATATATATAGAGCTAATGTCTTTGTTATATCTGAATTATCAACATTGGTAATCCAAATGAAAAAATAGAGTTTTAAATTATAATTTCGACTTGTTTTGGAAAAATGAGTGGTGCTCCATACAGCTGGGTTACCTATATTCCCTACGATATCTTTTTTAAAAGGTACGCTAACTTTTAATAGCTTAAATAATAAATTGTAATTTGGTACTGTGTTTAGCTTCCTCGTCTTTCCCGTGAAAACGGGAACCGTAAAGCGAAAAGTCTGATTATGGCATTAAGATGCCTAACCAAGCTGAGCATGAGGATGCGCTTTAAGCAAAGTATAAGACAACCCAAATATAAATATGCAGATGAAAAAATTATCCTTATTCAAAGCCGTTTTATTAGTACTTACCTTAACTTCTTTTATTCCAAAACCCGCAACAGATTCAAGTAATAGTTGGATAAGAATAAACCTATTAGGTTATCAACCATCATCGAGCAAGGTTGCCATTTGGGCAAGCAAAACCAATCAGGTTCCAGATAAGTTCGAGCTTATTAATCAAAATGGAAAAGTGGTGTACACTTCTACCAATATTAAATCTTTTGGTGCTTATGGCCCGTTTACCGCAACGGCCCGATTAAATTTCTCAGACTTTAAAACACCAGGTAAATATTTCATTCGCATTGCGGAAATTAAATCTCCAGAAATTAATATTAATGATGAAGTGTATCGCCACACGGCAGATTTCGCACTGCGTTACATGCGACAACAACGCAGCGGATTTAATCCTTATTTAAGAGATAGTTGCCACACACATGATGGCTATGTGTTGTATGGAGCAAAAGCTGGTATTAAAGACAGCACCTATATGGATGCCTCTGGCGGATGGCATGATGCAAGTGATTATTTGCAATATTCTACCACTTCTGCAAATGCAACCTATCATTTATTAATGGCTTACCGTGATTTCCCACAAGCTTTTGGTGATGAAAAACAAGCAAACGGTTTGGAAGGTAAAAATGGTAGAGCCGATGTTTTAGATGAGGCAAAGTGGGGTTTAGATTGGCTGTTAAAAATGCATCCAAAAGAGAACATCATGTTTAACCAATTGGCAGATGATCGTGATCATCTCTCAATGAGAATTCCTAAAGAAGATAGTCAGTATGGTAAAGGTTTTGAACGCCCATTGTATTATATAGACGGCGAACCACAACAACGTGGCAAGTTTATGAACAATACCAAAGGTACAAGTTCTACTGCCGCTAAATTTACAAGTGCTTTTGCATTAGGGTCTAAGATTTTCGCATCGGCGGATGAAAACTATGCACAAACATTGGCTAAAAAGGCAATGAGCGCTTTGGCTTACGCAAACATTAAAAAGGGAGTTACCCAAACCGTTTCTGTAAAATCTCCTTATATATATGCAGAAGATAATTGGGTAGATGATATGGAACTAGCTTATGCCTCTATTCCTTTAGTTGATTCGAAATCTTGGAAAAAGAATGCGAAAGAAGCGTTAAGTTATGCGAAAATGGAGCCTATTACACCTTGGTTAACAAGGGACACAGCTAACCATTATCAGTATTATCCATTTGTAAATATTGGACATTACGAATTGTCGAAGCTAAATCCGCTAATGCGCCAACAATTAACTCAATATTATAAACAAGGTATTGAACAGGTTTGGGATAGAGCCAAAAAGAATGCCTTTTACAGAGGAGTTCCTTTTATATGGTGCAGTAACAATTTAACAGTCGCTTTTACACAACAATGTATGTGGTATAAAAACCTAAGCGGCGATAAAAGTTTTACAGAACTAGAGCAAGCAAACTTCGATTGGATTTTTGGTTGCAACCCATGGGGGACGAGCATGGTGTATGGTTTACCAAATGGTGCAGATACGCCCACTGATCCACACTCTGCTTTTACCCATTTAAAAAAATACCCAATAGATGGTGGTTTGGTTGATGGACCTGTGTACACTAATATTTATAAAAACTTAATTGGTATTCAATTAGGTGAACCTGATGAATATGCAGAATTTCAAAGTGATTTGGCGGTGTACCATGATGATTATGGAGATTACAGCACCAACGAACCGACTATGGATGGAACTGCATCTTTAATTTATTTATTAGCTGCGTATGATAGCAGCGTAAAAACAATTCCGAAAGAGTTTCAAAGTTTGCAAGGCGCAATTATTAGAGGTAAAACCACCGAAAAGAAAATCGCATTAGTTTTTACGGGTGATGAATTTGCAGATGGTGGTGAAAGCATTAACAAAACATTGGTGAATGAAAATGTAAAGGCATCTTTTTTTTTAACAGGAAGATTTTATAGTAAGGCTAAGTTTGCATCACTAATTAAAACTTTAAAGGCAAATGGTAATTATTTAGGACCACACTCTAATGGTCATTTGTTATATAATGATTGGACTAAAAGGGATAGTTTACTTGTAACAGAATTGCAGTTTAAATCGGATTTGATAGCGAACTATAGTGCAATGGAAAAGTTTGGGATTAAAATGGGAGATGCAAAATATTTTTTACCTCCTTACGAATGGTACAACCAACAAATTGCAAATTGGACTAGTCAAATGGATAAGCAATTAGTCAATTTCACTTCAGGAACCCGTTCAAATGCAGATTATACTTATCCAGAAATGGGCAAAGCCTATCGTAGTAGTGATGAGATTTACAAGTCTATATTAGATTATGATAAAAGTAATCCTAATGGATTAAATGGCTTTATACTTTTGCTCCATATAGGAACAGATCCAAGACGAACAGATAAATTTTATAATCGATTGCCAGAATTAATTAAACAATTAAAAAATGCTGGTTATGAGTTAGTCACAATTAATAATTTATTGAAAGAGGAGGGTTAAATGCCTAAACTTTTTTAAAATAAATATTTACCTTTGGCACAAAATTATACAAAAATGAGTACAGAAAATAAAAATAGCTTTGAGTGGGTTTGGTACGTAATAGGCCTTTTAGCGGGTATGGCATCAATTTTATCAGTAACAACTAATTTTGGATGGGTTGTTTTAGGTGGTATCTTGGGCCTAATCTTCGCGGGAGTATTTTTAAATAAAATTGTAAAAGGTCGCGAATACTAGATCTTCAACTGTTCCTTTTAATTTTGTTGATATGAAGAAATTAAGCATATGCCTTGTTTTGGCATTATTTTGTCTTGCAGCAACTGCACAAAATGCACCCGCTGTTATTAAGTTTCCAGGTTTGGACGCTAGTCCACTAGATGCACTTTATTATCCACTTAATGCAACAAAAGTTAAAAAAGAAGATACATCATTGCCTATCATCAAGGTATTATATTCTCGCCCACAAAGAAAAGGCAGAGAGATTTTTGGTGTTTTAGAGCAGTTTGATAAAGTGTGGCGTTTAGGTGCAAATGAAAGCACAGAGATTTACTTCGATAGAAAAGTAACTATTGGCGATAAGAAAATTAAAGCTGGTACTTATAGTTTATTTGCTATTCCGAGTAAAGATAAATGGACAATTATTGTAAATAAGCAAACTAGCAGATGGGGACTTACTTACGATGAAGCCAAAGATTTGGTAAGAGTTGAGGTTCCCGTAACTAAATTAGAAAAACCTATTGAGGCACTCTCTATGACATTTACAGATTTAGCTGATGGTGCAAATTTGGTTATCGCATGGGATTTTACTCAGGTAGCTTTACCCATACATTTTAAGAAATAGTAATCTGTTTAAATAATAAAGCCGCTGATGTACAGAACTAAATCTGTTAATCAGCGGCTTTTGTATGTATAACTAACTTTCTTTTTGCTTTAATCCTTTTCTTTTCCTTAAAAAACTATCTAAGTAAAGTAAACCCAAGGCTACATCAACAAATATGAAAATTTGAATGGTTGTTGCATTAATGTGTTTTGCGATGTCGAAATTTAGAGCTGGCATTTTGAAATCGAAAGTAACATTACTTTTAACGACTGCATATATAAATAAGCCTAAAATAGACAGGAAAAAGAATGCGCCAATGCTATAAATAATTCGATTGTCTATTTTCGTTTTTAAGGCAACAGGCTTTAATTCTAAATTTACCTTTTCCATTACATTACGTGTAAAAGACATAGATGGTTCTTCAAAATCAAGTGTGTTAAGCTCGTTATGCACAGCCAGTAATTCTTTATAAATGCTATGATATTGAATATTGACAGCTATTTTAGTTTCAATTTCAATTTTTTCTTCGGCAGTACAATTACCGTCGATGTAGTTCCAAAGTTGTTCTTCTATCGTGTTCATATCAATTCCTTAACTTCATCCTTTAACAAATACTGTAATTTATCTTTTAGGCGTTGCCTTGCTCTATGCAGTTTTACCTTCACGGTATTTGGCTCCATACTTAAGGCTTCGCCAATTTCTTCTAAACTTTGCTCACCCTTATAAAATAAGGTAATAATTGCGGCATCGTCTGGCAAAAGCAAATCGATTGCCTGGTTTAAATATGCATAGTTCGATTTTTTTTCTACTATGTTGGCATCAAAATCAGTACCACTATTTGCAATTTGTAAAACGTTCTCATCATCATTAATAGATTGGGTATCCAACCTTTTTTTGCGTAAAAAAGTCATTGCAGTAGTATACGTTATTGTATATAGCCAAGTAGAAAATTTAGAAGTTTGTTTAAACGTTCCTAACGCTCTATATGCTTTTACAAAAACATCTTGTGCAACTTCTTCAGCATCTTCTCTGTTTTTAGCGAAACGTAGCGCTAGCGTAAATACAAAGCGCTGATGGCGTTTAACTAACACCGCATAGTCTGCGGTATTGCCATTTAGCACTGCTGTAATTAAATCTAAATCTGTTTCTTTTAGCTGCATAAGATAGAACTAAGACGCCTACGTTTTAAAACAGGTTACACTAATTTAAAAGTAATTATACTTAATACTATTATTTAAACACAACGGATTTCTTTATGCTATTCATTCCCAACTCGATTGGGAATCGTAATACAATAAAGCTTTTATGCGTTGATTGCCGTTTCACGGGAAAGACGAGCAGGTCAACAAGTTAAAACCACAAAATTATTTTTTTCTTTAATGGGGTGTAACCTAATTTTTTTTCTTGTTGTCATAGATTTCAGAACACGGTTCATAAACGAAAAAGAAAGTTTAACATTAAAAAAATAAGATCATGGAAGGAATATTAGTACCCATCACATTTTTCATCTGCACATTTGCAATGATATTCGGAATAAGATATTTTAACAACAAAGAAAAAATGGCAATGATTGAACGCGGAATAGATCCTGGCGTTCGTAAATCTACACCGCAACCATTTTTAAGTTTAAAATTCGGTTTATTATTAGTTGGCCTAGGTGTTGGTCTTTTAGTTGCTTTGTTTACAGTAAGAGGTGTATTTGGTGGCAACATGACTGACGCTGAAGAAGGACAATCTGTAGCGATTTACTTCGGTTGCCTTGGTGTATTTGGCGGAATTGGCTTAATCGTTTCTTATATTATTGAGAAAAGCTGGTTAGATAAACATAGTTAGTCGGAATTTAAAGACAGAAAATAAAAAAGTCCGGAGTTGGAAACAGCTCTGGACTTTTTTATTTTACACTATCGTCATTGCTTCGTGCCTTGCAATGACGGCAAACTTTTAGTTCATATCATTGTCTACCGGACTTCCGGTCTTTCTGACTTTAAATTGATTTCGGCAAAATAGCAACTGTTAATCTGCTCACGCAATTCATTTTTCCTTTATCGTTATACATTTTAATCTCCCAAACTTGAGTTTTTCCACCAATGTGTAATGGTTTACAAATGCCTTTTACAAAGCCAGAACTTACAGGACGAATGTGATTAGCGTTTACTTCTAAACCAACTGCTATGTGTTTCTCTGGATTGATGCACATATATGATGCAATGCTACCTAAAGTTTCGGCTAAAACTACAGATGCCCCGCCATGTAAAATTCCTGCAGGTTGATGTGTTCTTTCATCAACAGGCATGGTTGCACACACATAATCTTCACCCACCTCTGTAAACTCAATTCCCAATAATGCGCCAATATGATTTTTTGGTCTATCATTCAGCATTGCTGGAGTAAACTCCTTAAACCAAATCATAAGTATCTTTCTTTAATCACATTTGTATGATGAATGATATGGCCAGCAAGTATATAAACTAAAGATCGTACACTCATTTGTTTGCCGTTTGCATTTCCTATACGATTAAGTTCATCCTCATTTAGAGAATTAATGAGGTATAAATTAGCTTTTCTTAACAAAATAAATTCTTCGGCAAAACTGAATAAACTGAGATCTGCAAAGTTTGCAGCGGCTACATAATCATCTTCCTCAAAGCCTGGCAATGGCGCTTTTTCGCCTCTAGCAAAACATAATAATCTAAATACTAAAATACGTTCAGTATCAACAATATGCCCAATCAATTCTTTAATCGTCCATTTCCCTGGAGCATAAGCATAATCAGCCTTCTCGACTAAACTATTAATGAACTCAGCAAAATCTGTAGCTTGTTTCGTTAGTATTTCAATCACATCACCTTCAACAAGGCGAATGTATGTGTTACCCCATTCTGGGTACTCCTGTGTTTGTGGTCGGTTCATATGTAATACTACTTTTTAATATAATTCTAAAGGTTGTGCCTTTTCCTAATTCAGAGTCTTTTACAAATATTTGGCCTTTATGGTAATTTTCTACTATTCTCTTGGTTAAGGATAAACCTAAACCCCAACCTCGTTTACGTGTGGTATAACCAGGCTGAAAAACGGTATCGAATTTAGAGCGAGGAATACCTTTTCCAGTATCGCTTACATCTATAAATACTTCTTCTTTGGCTAAATTTTCTATAATGTTAATGGTAATAGTTCCTTCATTTTCTATGGCGTTTGCAGCATTTTTTAATAGATTTTCAATTACCCAATCAAATAATGGAACACTTAATAAAGCTCTTACCTGATTGTCTCCTGTTATGCTAAAGTTGATTTTATCAGAGGTTCTAACTTTAAAATAATCAACAAAATTTTGAATAACTACATAAACAATATGATCCTCAAGTATAGGCTTAGAGCCAACTTTAGAAAAACGATCTGTAATAATTTCTAATCGATGAATATCATTTTCCATTTCTGCAACTAAGGGATCATCTTCTGCATCGAATCTGGATTTTATGAGTTCTACCCAGGCCATAAGCGATGAAATGGGTGTGCCCAATTGGTGTGCAGTTTCTTTTGCCATACCTACCCAAACCTGATCTTGTTCTGCTTTACGAGCCTGACTGAAAGCTACATATGCGGCCAGAACAAATAAAGCTACTACCCCAAGTTGTATATATGGGAAATATCGTAACTGAGTTAAAATGAATGAGTCTTTATAGTATGCGATTAAAGGCTCTCCTTCACTACCAATCATCCTAGCGGGCGGATGCTGTTCTTTCATTTTAGCAAGCTGGCGAACAAAATAAAGAGAATCATAAACTCTTTTCTCATCGTCCTTATACATAGTTTTGGTACTATCTAATCCATCCCATAAAATTGAACTATCGGGTCTAACAATGATAATACCCATTTTGGTGTTTTTCTTAATCAAATCGAAAACACCAGTTAACTGTTCATTATCATACATTTTCATTTGTGCTTCCAAAACTTTAACACGAAGTTGAAACTGAGCTGCCTCTTCTCGTTCCATTTTTTTTACAAAGAAGCCAGAATAGAAAACAGAAGCGCTACCAATAACGATAGCAAAAACAAGTAAAAATATCTTCCAGCGACGCTTTTTTTGGTATGGGTTCATAACGGTGATGGCAAATTACAAAAAAATGTAAAAGGTAAGATGGAAAATGTATGTAACCGACAAACTTAGTCTGCCTAACGTTACCTTTTCCATTTTCCACCTTACATCTTGCATTGAAATCATATCTTTGTGCCGTAATGGAAAAGAAAATTAGAGTAAGATTTGCTCCAAGTCCAACTGGGGGCTTACACTTAGGCGGCGTTCGTACCGCATTATTTAATTATTTATTTGCTAAAAAACACAACGGAACTTTCGTTTTACGTGTAGAAGATACAGATCAAAACCGTTTTGTTGCTGGCGCAGAAGAATACATTGTTGATTGCTTAAATTGGTGTGGATTAACACCAGATGAGAGCCCACAAAAACCAGGTGCTTTTGGGCCATATCGCCAAAGCGAACGTAAAGCTAGTTATAAACAATATGCAGAGCAGTTAATTGCCGATGGTTATGCCTATTATGCATTTGATACACCTGAAGAATTAACGGCTAAGAGAAATGATCAGCCTAACTTTTTGTACGGACAGAAAAGCCGTATGGAAATGCGCAATTCTTTAACATTACCACAAGATGAAGTTGCTAAATTATTGTCAGAAAATACACCTTACGTAGTGCGAATTAAAATTCCTGAAAACGAAAATGTTTCTTTTTCTGATATGATTAGAGGCCTGGTAAGTTTTGATACCAATTTGGTAGATGATAAGGTTTTACTAAAAGCTGATGGTATGCCTACTTATCATTTAGCAGTAGTTGTAGATGATAAAGCAATGGAAATTAGTCATGCTTTTAGAGGAGAAGAATGGTTGCCATCTTCACCAATTCATATTTTACTATGGAAATATTTAGGATGGGAAGATGAAATGCCACAATGGGCGCATTTACCATTGATCTTAAAACCAGATGGAAATGGAAAACTAAGTAAACGTGATGGAGATCGGTTAGGTTTTCCTGTGTACGCTATGAATTGGACAGACCCAAAGACTGGAGATATTACTAAAGGATTTAAAGAATTGGGTTTTATGCCCGAAGCTTTTGTTAATCTTTTAGCAATGTTAGGTTGGAATGATGGAACGGATAAGGAAATTTTCTCATTAGCAGAACTGATAGATTTGTTCTCGATAGAACGTATTAGTAAAGCTGGTGCAAAATTCGATTTTGAAAAAGCCAAATGGTACAATCACGAATGGATAAAAAAATCTTCAGCGAGCAGTTTGCAGCCATCAGTTCAAAGTTTACTAACTCAAAAAAATATTGATATTAAAGACGAGAGTTTATTGTTAAAAGTAATCGACTTGGTTAAAGATCGCTGTAATTTATTGGGTGATTTTGTTGATCAAAGCATTTACTTTTTCTCTTCACCAGCCGAATATGATTTAGCTGCCGTTAAACCAAAATGGAGTCCTGAAAAAGCTGCATTCTTTCAAGAGTTTGGTCAAAATTTAACAGATGATGCTTCTGCTTTACAACAAGAAGAAAAATTTAAATCGTTAGCAGAAACAAAAGGATTTAAACCGGGAGAGTTGATGCTACCTTTCCGAATTATGCTAGTAGGCGGTAAATTTGGCCCTGGCGTTTTTGATATTGCTGCTTTATTAGGTAAGGCTGAAACACAAAGTAGAATAGAGAAAGGCATTGCAGCTTTTAACTAAGAGCTCATTTTCTAAATTGGTATAAGAATTGTCGACCAATTTAAAAATGTAAATCAAAAAGCTATGCAGTGGTTCGGAAAAGGAAGTCAAAATGTTGAAGATGGAAGAAGTGGTGGTGGCGGTCGTGTTGCCTTAGGTGGCGGTGTTGGGATAATTGTGGTTATTGTTGGTTTGTTATTCGGCAAAGATTTAACCGGTTTAGTTGGTCAGATGCCAGCTGTTGAACAAGGAGAGGTTAAGAAAGGCACACCAACAGATGCCCAAGGTAAATTTGTAGCAGGCGTTCTCCAATCTACTGAACAAGTTTGGGAAGAGCAATTTAATGCTCTAGGCGAACAATATGAGCAGCCAGTTTTAAGGTTATTTAGAGATGGCGTACAGTCTGCTTGTGGTAATGCAAGTTCTTCAGTTGGCCCATTTTATTGTCCAGGAGATCATAAAGTTTATATCGATTTATCATTTTACGACGAATTAAAAAACCGTTTTGGTGCTGCTGGTGATTTTGCACAAGCCTATGTAATTGCCCATGAAGTTGGTCACCATGTGCAAAACTTATTGGGAATTTCGGCTAAAATGGAAGAAGCCCGCGGAAGATTGAGTGAGGTTGAATACAATAAATTATCAGTAAAATTAGAACTACAAGCCGATTTTTATGCTGGTTTATGGGCGAACCACGCACAAAATCTTAAAGATTTTAAACTAGATGCAGGGGATATAGAAGAGGCTTTAACTGCTGCTAATGCTATAGGTGATGATAAACTCCAACAGCAAAGTCAAGGAGAAGTAGTTCCAGACGCTTTTACCCATGGTACTTCTGCTCAAAGAATGTATTGGTTTAAAAAAGGATTTGAAACAGGAGATATAAGACAAGGGGATACGTTTAATACCACAAAGTTGTAACTCTTTATTATCTTAAATTTTTCAAACAATTCAGTTTAATTTTTGTTTCATTTCTTTATAGTGATTTAACCCGTAAAAATCATCTATATTTAACGCCAAGTTTTAATATTTTTTGAATGATTCTTATTGTAGATGATACACCAGAAAATCTAATTTCTTTAAAAAAGGTTTTCGAAAAACATGATTTTGAAGTAGATACAGCCTCATCTGGAGAAGAGGCTTTAAAAAAAGTTCTAAAAAACTCTTACGTATTAATCATTCTTGATGTTCAAATGCCTGGCATGGATGGCTTTGAAGTAGCAGAAGCCATTTCTGGATATAGTAAAGCAAAAGAAACTGCCATCATATTTTTATCTGCAGCAAATACTGAATTTAAATTCATAGCAAAAGGTTATTCATCTGGAGGTTTAGATTATATTACTAAACCTGTTGATATGAATATCTTACTCCTTAAAGTAAAAACATTTTACCGCATTTACGAACAAAACAGAAAGCTAAATGAAATGCAGAAATCTTTGCTTGAAGAAATTGAATTTCGTAAAGAAGCCGAGCGGAAAAAAGATGAATTCATCAGCATTGCTAGCCACGAATTGAAAACGCCACTAACAAGCGTTAAAGGATATGTGCAATTGCTAGAAAGAAGTGTAAGCAAAGGAGATAGCGAAACTGTAAAAAAACATTTAAATAAAGCGCAATCGCAGCTAGAGAAGCTCAATAGTTTAATTGCTGATCTGTTAGATATTTCTAAAATTGAAAGCGGAAAACTTAAGTTTAATAAACAAAATTTTCCTATTGATATTCTTTTAGATAATGTAATTGAAGTGATGACACAGTCTAATCCTGAATTTAAAATACATAAAAAAGGATTGGCCAATTGTGAAATCTATGGTGATGAGATGCGTATTGAACAGGTGATTGTTAATTTTTTAACAAATGCAATAAAATATTCACCTGGAACTAGTGAAATCCTGCTTACCATTAATGTATCAAATGATGAACTTTATGTAGCTGTAAAAGATTATGGAATTGGTATGTCGCCCGAACAATTAGATCATGTGTTCGATAAATTTTATCGTGTAGAAGAAACTTCTCAACGTTTTCAAGGCTTGGGAATTGGCTTATATATTTCTGCAGAAATTATTAAAAGACATGGTGGACAAATTGGTGTAAACAGTATATATGGTGAAGGTTCGGAATTTTACTTCACTATGCCAATTAATTTAAAAACGGAATTTAATGCTTAAAAAATACTTCTAAATGAAATTATCTCTAAAAACTAACCTCCGTTTAGGGCTTGGTTTATCATTAATCATATTGATCATAAGCTCATTAGCATCTTATGTAAGTATTAGAAATTTAATTAAAACTTCAGATTTGGTTAGTCATAGTAACCAAGTAATGGAGGGTTTAGAAAATGTAATTTCTACCTTAAAAGATGCAGAAACTGGGCAGAGAGGATATTTGTTAACAGGCAAAAAAGTTTTCTTAGAACCGTATGTTGGTGCTAAAGAGAAAGTGAACATGCTATATAACAAGATAAATGCAGAAACTCAAGACAATCCTTTTCAGCAACGAAAATTAGATGAAATAAAAGAAATATTAGATAAAAGGTTAGGGATTATTGAAAAAACCATTGTGATAAAGGAAAACAATGGAGCTGTGTCGGAATCTAACTTATTTGACGGGAAAGTGTACATGGATAAGTTGAGGTTGATTATAAAAGACATGCAAAATGAAGAGAGAAGGTTGTTAGCCAATCGTACAACTGAAATGAATACCTTGTCTGGCTACACACCCCTGCTAATTATCTTAGCGGCGGTTCTTTCTCTACTCATCACTATTTTCTTTTATAGAAAAGTTGCTTCTGATTTTGACCACCGTATAAAATTGCAGCAAAAATTGCAAATGATAAATGAAGAAACTGAGAAAAGAATACAGGTAATTCAAGATATTGCTAAGCAAATTTCAAACGGAGATTATAAGATTAGATTAGATGAAGTTGCAAAAGATGGATTAGGTAGCTTGGTTGGTTCATTAAATGCAATGGCAGAATCATTGCAATATTCATTTGGCTTGTTGGAAGATAAAGAATGGTTACAATCTGGGATAGCCAAGCTAAACGATCAAATGGTGGGTGAAAAAGATCTGAATACATTGGCAAATGATATGTTAATCCACATTGTGGAACATTCAAAAAGTCATGTTGCAGCCCTTTATATTTTAGAAGAAGATAAAAATTTATATTTAACCGGTGGATATGCTTTATCAGCAAAGGACAAAAGCAGAAAAATAGCAATTGGTGAAGGCCTAATTGGGCAATGTTTAAAATCGGAGAAGCTTATTTTATTAGATAAAATTCCAGATGAAGAAATAACAATAAGCTATGCGACTGGGCAAACAAAACCAAAAAATATAGTTGCATTTCCAGTACATAGAGATGGAGTTATGATTGGTGTGATTGAATTGGCGACACTAAACGATTACACTCCTAGAAAAATAGATTTCTTTAATGCTATTGCTGGAAATATAGGTATCGCTATTCACGTAGCTCAGAACAGAAAAAAACTTCAAGAATTTTTGGAAGAAACCCAAGCCCAAGCGGAAGAATTACAGGCGCAACATAGCGAACTTGAAGGATTGAATGCTGAGCTTGAAGCTCAAACACAAAAAATTCAAGCTTCTGAGGAGGAACTTCGCGTACAACAAGAGGAACTTTTACAGAGTAATCAGGAATTAGAAGAAAGAACAAGTTTGCTTGAAGAAAAAAATCAGCTTATTCAAGAAAGGAATATTGATATTCAGCAGAAGGCAGAACAATTAGAGCAAAGTACTCGCTACAAATCTGAGTTTTTAGCAAATATGTCGCATGAATTAAGAACTCCGCTAAATTCAATTTTATTATTGTCTAAATTAATGGCAGATAATGAAGAATTGGATAAAGAATACACAGAATATGCTTCTGTAATTCAAAGTTCTGGTCAGGGTTTGCTTAATCTAATTGATGAGATTTTAGATCTTTCCAAAATAGAAGCTGGTAAAATGAGCTTGGAAATAGAAGAAATTAAATTAGAAGAAGTAACAACAGATATGCATTCTTTATTTAATCCAATTGCTAAAGAAAGGCGATTAGAATTCGAAGTTGTAATAAATAAGGATGTACCCGCACATATGAGTACAGATAAAATGAGATTAGAACAAATCTTAAAAAATCTGTTATCTAATGCTTTTAAATTCACTTCAGAGGGGAAAGTAAGCCTACAAGTATTAGCTGATCCTAGCCGTAAAGCTCTAATTTTTAAAGTTAAAGATTCGGGAATTGGAATTGCTCAAAACAAAGTACACATGGTATTTGAAGCCTTCCAACAAGCAGATGGATCTACTAGACGTAAGTTTGGAGGGACAGGCTTAGGATTATCTATTAGTAGGGAATTAGCCAAACTACTGGGTGGAGATATTCAATTAGAAAGTGAAGAAAATGTTGGAAGTGAGTTTTCATTGATTGTTCCAATGCAGTATAAAAATGGCGTTTTAGGAGAGCAATTAATTAATTTTGAAACCCAATATTCATCTACCTATACGGAACCAATTCCTGAAGAGAGATTTACAGTTGAGCATATTCCTGGTGATGTTGAAGATGATAGAGCTAGCATCGGACCATCTGACAAAGTGATTTTGATTATTGAAGATGATACAATTTTTGCTAAAACCTTACTTGATTTTACGCGAAAAAGAAATTATAAAGGTATAGTTGCAGTGCGTGGAGACGTAGGCTTAGAATTGGCAAATGAATATAATCCTTTAGCTATTTTACTGGATATTCAACTACCAGTAAAAGATGGATGGCAAGTAATGGAAGAACTAAAGGCCAATCCTAATACACGACCTATTCCAGTTCATATTATGTCATCGCTTTCTGTAAAAAAAGAAAGCTTACTAAAAGGAGCAGTAGATTTTATCGATAAACCTGTGGCTTTAGAGCAAATGAAACAGATTTTCGAAAAATTAGAAGATGCCTTAAGCAGATATCCTAAAAAAGTATTAATTGTTGAAGAAAATGAGCAACACGCCAAAGCATTAAGTTACTTTTTAGGTACTTCTAATATTCAAAATGTTGTTTCGAAGAATGTGAAGGAAAGCATTGAAGCACTTCGGAAAAAAGAAATAGAATGTGTCATTTTAGATATGGGTGTTCCTGATAAAAATGCTTATGAAACTTTAGAAACAATTAAGAAAAGTGAAGGATTAGAAAACCTCCCGATTATAATTTTTACAGGCAAAAATTTATCAAAAGGAGAAGAAAGTCGTATTAAGCAATATGCAGATTCTATTGTTTTAAAAACTGCTCATTCCTATCAACGTATTTTAGATGAAGCAGGATTATTTTTGCATTTGGTAGAGGAAAAAGGTAAGCAGACTACTCCTTTGAGATCTAATTTAGGTGGGTTAAATGAAGTATTAAAAGATAAAGTAGTATTAATTGCAGATGATGATGTTCGTAATATTTTCTCCTTAACAAAAGCCTTAGAGCAGCATAAAATGAAGGTTTTAGCTGCTGTAGATGGTAAAGAAGCCTTAAAAGTGTTAAATGAAAATCCTAAAGTTGATGTGGTTTTAATGGACATGATGATGCCTGAATTAGATGGCTATCAAACTACAAAAGAAATAAGGACAATGCCTGCTTACAAACAATTACCCATTTTAGCTGTTACTGCAAAGGCAATGATGGGAGATAGAGAAAAATGCATAGCTGCTGGAGCATCAGATTATATCTCTAAACCTGTTGATATTGATCAATTAGTTTCTTTATTAAGGGTTTGGTTATATGATAAAGTTTAAAGATTGTTTTAAGAATTTATGGAAGTTAAGACAAAAAAAATATTAATAATAGACGACGACAGTAGGAATATATTTGCACTAAAAGCAGTTTTGAAAGCTAAAAAATTTACTTGTTTATCTGCAAGTAGTGCTCAACAAGGTTTTGATATCCTAGCAAGCGACAAAGATATAGCAGTTGTTTTAATGGATATGATGATGCCAGATATGGATGGATATCAAGCTATGTCTGAAATGAAAAAACACCCAGAAATGAAATCGGTACCTGTAATTGCAGTGACCGCACAAGCCATGGTTGGTGATAAAGAACGTTGCATAAATGCTGGTGCAGTAGGTTATATCTCTAAACCAGTTAATGTTGACGAATTGGTTCTTCAACTAAAAAATTATATATAGTGCCAAACTCATCCTCTATAAATGACGAACAAGTAGAAACATTAATTACAGATGTTTTAGAGCAATATGGATATGATTTTACTGGTTATTCAAGAGCGTCCTTTAAACGAAGACTACTGCGATTATTTAGCTTAGATAAACAGGTTAGTTTTGCAGAATTTCGTTATAAAATAGCAAACGATAGTACTTATTTTAAACGCTTTGTAGAACAAATTACAGTGAATGTTACAGAGATGTTTCGAGATCCTGTATTTTACAAAGCATTAAGAGAAAAGGTCTTTCCAAATTTGGGTACTTATCCATTTATTAGAATTTGGCTGGCGGGATGCTCAACTGGCGAAGAAGCGTACTCAATGGCCATATTGCTAAAAGAATTAAACTTGCTGAATAAATCTCTTATTTATGCTACAGATATAAATCCTACTGTATTAGAAAAAGCAGCACAAGGCATGTTCCCGCTTAGTCAAATGAAGCAATATTCAGAAAATTATATTGGATCTGGTGGAACAAAAGATTTTTCGTCATATTATAGTGCAAATTATTCTTTAGCTAAATTTGATAATGAACTTAAAGCTAAAATGATTTTCTCTACACATAATTTAGTTTCAGATCATTCTTTTAACGAGTTCCAATTAATATTATGCCGTAATGTGCTAATTTATTTTGATAGAGATTTACAGTTTAAAGTGTTACAACTTTTTGATAATAGCTTAGAAAAGTTAGGCTATTTAGCATTAGGAACAAAAGAAACAACCGATTTTTCACCAATTAGTAAACGCTATAAAAGGTTAGAAACTGAAAAAATTTGGAGGAAATTAAGCGATGAAAAACTGTAATGCTTTGGTTATTGGCGGCTCTGCCGGAAGTTTAGAGGTACTGATTAAGGTATTACCAAAAATCGATATTAACATTCCTTTTCCAATTATTATTGTAGTGCACCGTAAACAAGGTACAGATTCATTATTATCAGAGCTTTTATCTACTAAAACAGCATTAATAGTTAAAGAAATAGAAGAAAAAGAAAGCGTTTTACCAGGAACTATTTATATTGTGCCTTCAGATTATCATTTATTGATAGAAAAGAATTTAACTTTTTCTTTAGATTACTCAGAGAAGGTAAATTATTCAAGACCATCAATTGATGTAACTTTTCAATCTGCTGCAGAAGTATATGGAGATAAATTGGTATGTTTATTACTTTCTGGCTCGAATTCTGATGGTGTAAATGGTTTAATTACAGTTAAGAATTATGGTGGAGAAACAGCAGTACAAGATCCGCTTACTGCGCAAGTAAATTACATGCCAGCACAAGCAATTTTAAAGGCCAATATAGATAAGGTTTTAAAAATAGATGAAATGTCAGACTATATAAATTCATTAAGCTAAAGAAGTATGAATAAAAAGGTGTTTATTTTTGATGATAATGAAGATATTTTAGAATTGTGCACTTTAATTTTGGAAGATGCTGGTTATGAAATTAAAACTTCTGCAACATCAAATCACATTGTAGATCAGGTATCGGCGTATATGCCCGATTTGATTTTTATGGACAATTGGTTGCCAGATGTTGGTGGAATCGAAGCAACTCAAGAATTAAAAAGCCACGAAGAGTTGAAGCATATTCCGGTAATATATTTTTCAGCAAATAATGATGTAAGTATGTTAGCACAAAAAGCAGGTGCTGATAGTTTTTTGCCTAAGCCTTTTGATATTCAGGAGCTTGAAGAAATTGTAAACACTTACATTGGAAAATAAAATGCCTTACATAGTTTAAACTATATAAGGCATAAATATGTTGTTTGGCTTCTAACAAAGTATCGTCATTCCACTGAAAATGAGAATGAAAGGTATTAATTAATTCTTCATTCTTCCTTGCTCATCTTCTGTTCCCGTTGCACGACGACGTGCAGGTTTAATTTCATTTTTACCAAAACGATAAGTGAAACTGATTCTTCCAATTTGGGTATCGTTCTTTTGATATAGATCATATGTTAAGCCCGGATAAGCACTCGTAATATTTTGCTCATTTGTATTAAATACATCACTAAGTGCAAGTTTTAAACTAGCTTTTTTGTTCAATAAAGATTTACTTAACCCCATATCTACATAGTATCTATTCCCTATACTAAGCGTTCCATAATCTATTGGAGATTCGTAATTTCCACTTAATTCTGCAGTTAATCCTGGGATGATTATAAAAGTATTTTGCATTTTATATTGGAATGATGTTTTACCGGTTTTTAATTTTTGACCGGCTAAATTTGGTGCTTCAAAACTTAAGTGAAAAACATTAAAATTATTATTCATATCCCACAATTTGAATGGTTTAATTGGTACGTTTAGATTGGCTCCATAACTTACATTTTTAGTCAGGTTGGCATTGGTTTGATATAACGCTTTTTTAGATTCATCAGGCAATAAAACCTGTGTTATTACATCATTTACTCTGCTATAATTAACTGATAATAAATATTTCTGTTTAAAAGTGTAAGAAACTTCAAAATTGTTAGTGTATTGAGGATTTAAGAAAGGATTTCCTTTATTGTAAGTATATTCATCCAAATAATAAACAAAAGGATTTAATGCATCATAACTTGGTCTATCAATTCTACGGCTGTAAGAAAATCCAATTTGATTATCCTTAGATAAAGTTTGTTGCAAAAAGAAAGTTGGGAAAAAGTCCCAGTAACTCCTTTTAACCACCTCGTTGTTTGTGATTAGATTCCCTGTAGAGTTTGTTTGTTCTACCCTTAATCCAAATTGTATACTAGTACTTTTAAACTGTTTATTAATGTTTGTATAAATAGCATTTACATTTTCATCGTAAACAAACTGGTTACTTCTTCTAACATCATTTTGCCAAGTAGAGTTAATCAATTCTTCAGCTCTCAAATTATTATCTGTTTTAACCCAGCTACTTTTTACACCAGCTTCTAATTTTATAGTTTTGCTTAGTGATACGTTATAATCTACTTTAAATGCTTTAATATCGATTTGGGTTGGTGTAGTATTTCTGATTACACTCAATGGTCTAATTTTACTTCCATTGGCAAAGAGATAATCATTATAGTAATCTGCAATATCCTTTCCATTATAACAAGAATAGTCTAAGTCTGCAGAAATTTCGGAACCAGCTGTGTCTAAAATTGATTTATAATTTAAATTGTACGCAAGGTTATTATACTTATCAATTGATTGCGAATTAGTATTAAGTAAAGAATCTGTTTCTGTATAAGATTTTCCGATCAGGGTTTTATTATCAGTTGTTTCTTTACCTGTGTTTAAGTAGCCATTAACTAAAAACCCAATCGTGTTTTTCTTGTCAATAAAATAGTCTAAGCCCGTTTTAAAGTTATTGTTCTCACGTTTTCTATAATTTTCACCTACTTGCATAAAATAGGTTTTTGGACTACCATTGGAAATCCGGTTAATTTCTAATAAGTTATTATTTCTAAAATTGCCGTAGTTATAGTTCCCAAATACATTTAGTTTTTTAGAACGATGGTTTAGCGTTAGACCTGCATTTCCTCTAAAATTTTTGCCTTGCGCTGCGGTCAATGAAACGCTTCCATTGGTGCCTCCATTTTTGCTCTTTTTAGTTTTAATATTGATAATTCCAGAATTACCAGATGCAGGGTATTTTGAAGAAGGATTAGTAATTAATTCAATTGTTTCAAGCTCTGAACTCTGCATATTTCTCAATAAATTGGCAACATCAGCATTACTCATATAGGTTTGTTTTCCATCTAACATTATCAAAACACCTTGTTTGCCCTGCATAGAAATGTTATCGTTTTGATCTACTGTTACACCAGGTGCTTTTTGCAAAACCTCTAGTGCAGATGAGCCAATAGCTACACTGCTATTTTCTACATTCATTACCAACTTATCGGTTTTACGTTCAATAAGTGGTTTAATAGCAGTTATACTCACTGTGTTTAACGTTTTGCTATTAGGCTTTAGACGGATTTCTTCTAAGTTCAGTGATAAATTATTTTCAGTTAGTTGAAATGGGTTTCCTTTGTATATTACATAACCCATCATATTTGCTTTCACGAAGTAAGAACCAGTATTGATGTTTGCAAATTCAAATTTTCCATCAACTGTGGTTAAGGCGGTTTTAACTAAGGACGAATCGGATGATTTAAAAAGGCCAATCGTTACAAAATCAATTGGCTTGCTTTGCTCGTCTACTACAACGCCACTTATGGTTCCTTGCTTTGTGTTCGCAAGGGCGATGTTTCCAGTTAATAATACAAATAGTAAAAAGTAAATAGTTTTCATTGTGTGTTTGTTTGGTTTAAAAAATAGGGCATAAAAATTTCATAGCGTTCGCACGCAAATTTTTTTCATTTCCAAAAATTTTAAGTTTAGTTAAAAGACCGGAAGCCTTTTTATTAGTTTGTATTGTATAGACGAGCGTAACCTAAAAAAGGTTACAGAAAATTTTTTCTTTTTTTCTTGCCCGATGTTTTTTAAAATAAAAGAGCCCATTTAAACTAATTAAATGAGCTCTTCTAAAGATGGATATTGATTATTTCATTCCTAAAACATCAACGCCTTGTTCAAAAACAATATCAACTGGAATACCTTTTTTACTTAAACGATCTAAATCTGTTTGTAATTCTGGGTGGATAATGCCTTTTTCTTTTTGTGCTTTTTCTACTGCAGCTTTATCACCATTACCTTGCAACGTAATAATGAAACTGCTTAGCTCGTTCATTGCTACGGCAAATTTATCAAAGTCAACCTTATAAGTTCCATTTGCAGTTCTTTCGAAAGCCCCTTTTTCTTTAAAGAAGTTAAAGCATTGCATGTTTGCTTTTCCGTGTGCTTCTGATGCGCCAAAACGCACAGATCTCAATAAACCTGCCATAAAAGTGGTGTAGTACTCTTTAATATCGCCAGTTAATTCGCCTTTTTTAAGTAAGCCAGTAACCATGTACAATCCTAAAATATCGGCTTTACCTTCTTCTAACCAAGAATATTGCTCTTTTAATGCAGAGCGAACTGTTCCTTTGCCTGAAATGGTATTTTTAATACCTAAACCATGGGCAACTTCATGAAACATTACATTGGCAAAAAATGCATCAAATTTAATATACTGCTGTTGGTCTTTATCAATCAATTCTTTTGCTATTGGAACTAAGATTTTATCAAATTTAGCCTGCATCGCATTTTTTAACTGGGAACGGCGTGTTCCTTTTTTCTGTTGAATAGCTTCGTCATTTGGTAAATTTACCGCAATTGTTTTCGATCCTGCATTACAATCTCCAGCATAATAAACTACGTCGTAAGCATTTAATTCAGAATCTGTTCCAGGCACTTCTTTTTTATATTGAGCAGCAACTGGTAATCCTTTTTGTAGTTCGGGTAACATGGCTACATATTTGGCCAAACGTTTACTCCACACTTTATCTTTAACTAAAACATATGATTCGAAAGCAGCACGAGCATTAAATAGCTTATCCTCATAGTTTTCAATTGGGCCAATAATAATGTCTAATCCGTTAGTTTTCATATCTAGCCAAGCATAATCACTAGCAGAATAATCGTCGGTAACTAAAGCATCGGCTCTAAGATTTAAGTATTTTTTTAGTCCTGCATCATCCGCTAATAAAGCTGCTTGTTTAAGTAAGCTACTTGCTTTTTGTAATTCTGTAGCATACAGCACATGATATGGAACAGAAATCAATTTGCCTTTTTCAGTTCTAATGACAGAGTATAAGCCATATTTATCTTTTACATCCGATTTTTCTAAAGCTTCTTTTGTCATCCCGGCAGGATAAAAAGTTCCAGTTTCTGATTTTGGACCTATACCTGTTACAAAAGGTTTATCTCCATTTAATCTATCCCAAGGACCATAATTTATTTTAATAAACTCTTTAGTATTTTCATCTTTTATTGTATTTAACAGGCTATCACGTTGTGGATATGCTTGTTTCCAAAATAAATCATCCATTATTTTCGCTGCCTCTATCAGCAACGGCAAAACTTTTCGTTCGCTTACGGTTAACTGATTAAGATTGGTACTTAATCTTACTTTCTCGTAAATTGGTAAGCGCTGAGCTACATAATCTTGTAGCGAATCTTTTGTTATTTTCTCTTTCTTATCGGTTGTTTGCCCCGAATTACTACATGCAAATAGGCATGCTGTAATTGAAAATCCTATAAATAAAGTTGCTATTTTCTGAATGTTTTTCATTTAGTTAAGAAATTGTTTTTCATTTTGTTTCAATGCACTAAATTAGCAAAAAATATAAGCATGTATAATTTAATATATTGCATGCTCAACCTCTTATTCCTAAATATAAATCATGTTAGTAAACAAAATAACATTAAAAAGCATTCTCTTACTTTCTTGCGTATTCTTGTTAACCAATTGTAGCACTAGTAAATATGCCGCTACAGATAAGGTATATAAAAATATGGCAAAAGGCTTTTCTAAAATTATTAAAGCCACTCCTCCTGAAGGTCAAACTATTGATTCGTTAAATAATGAACAATACTTTGTGGGAACTGTAAATATGGGAATCCGTAAGCCTAATTTTGTAATTATACATCATACGGCACAAGATTCAACTGCACAAACGCTAAAAACCTTCACTATTGCCAGAACCGCTGTTAGTGCACATTATGTTGTTGGTAGAGACGGGAAAGTATATCACATGGTGAATGATTATTTAAGAGCTCAACATGCTGGCGTAGGTCGTTGGGGAAATGATACAGATTTAAACTCTTCTTCAATCGGTATAGAATTAGATAATAATGGTACAACAGATCCTTGGACAGATGCCCAAATTAATAGCCTTTGTTCATTACTAGCTACATTAAAAAAGAAGTATAGTATTCCAACAGCTAATTTTATTGGACATGCAGATATTGCCCCAACACGTAAACCAGATCCAAATAATTTCCCTTGGAAAACTTTAGCCAAAAGAGGTTTTGGATTGTGGTATGATGATGTTTTGCAAATGCCCCCAGCAGATTTTGATACTACAATAGCGCTTAGAATTATTGGATATGATGTGCGTAATTTACCTGCTGCGATTACAGCATTTAAACGTCACTTTGTAGGAACAGATATTACACCAACATTGACAGATCCAGATAAGTTGATTTTATACAATCTGTACAAGAAATATATGTAAATAATAACCAATAAAAACATACCCGTGTTTTACGAAACAAAAAAGCCGCAGATGTGTAGATTTAAAACCTTCGCATCTGCGGCTTAATAATATAATGAAAATTACGCTTTAGGTTTCCAAGCTTCTTTCAACGAAACGGTTCTATTAAAAACTAATTGACCAGGTTTCGAATCTTTATCTACACAGAAATAACCCTTACGAATAAATTGATAACCTACACCTTGTTCTGCATTTATTAAATACGGTTCAATGTATGCTTGTTTAATTACTTCCATGCTTTCTGAATTTAGATAATCTTTAAAATCACCCTCTTCGCTATCTGGAGATTCTACTGTAAATAAGCGATCATACAAACGAACTTCTGCTGTTTGTGCATGTTTAGCACTTACCCAATGAATAGTTCCTTTTACATTTATACCACTTGTATCTTCTCCACTTTTTGATTCTGGAATATATGTACACTGAATTTCGGTTACATTTCCGTTTTCATCTTTCTTAAAGTCTTCGCATTTTACTATGTAAGCATGTTTTAATCTTACAGTTGCGCCAGGTGCTAATCTGAACCATTTTTTAGCAGGTTCTTCCATAAAATCCTCACGCTCTATCCACAATTCATTACTGAAAGGAATTTCACGTGTTCCGCCTTTATCTTCAGCTTCTGGATTGTTTTCTCCAATTAAGATTTCTTCTTTTCCTGCCGGATAATTGGTAATTACTAATTTAATTGGATCTAAAACTGCCATTACACGAGTAGCTCTTTTGTTCAAATCTTCTCGTATGCAAAATTCTAATAAACTTAATTCAATTAGATTTTCTCTTTTGGCAATGCCGATACGTTCGCAAAATTCTTTAATACTTTCTGGCGTATAGCCTCTTCTGCGCAACCCGCTAATTGTAGGCATACGCGGGTCATCCCATCCGCTAACTAAATTTTCGTTCACCAACTGCATTAATTTGCGTTTGCTCATTACCGTATACGTAAGGTTTAAGCGGGCAAATTCATATTGTTTTGAAGGGAAAATATCTAACTTTTCGATAAACCAATCGTACAATTCACGGTGTGAAACATATTCTAATGTGCAAATGGAATGTGTGATATTTTCAATACTATCACTTTGTCCATGTGCAAAATCATACATTGGGTAAATACACCAAGCATTTCCAGTTCTATGGTGATGAGCGTGTTTAATTCTGTAAATAATCGGATCACGCATCAACATATTAGAACTTGATAAATCAATTTTAGCACGTAATGTGCAAACACCGTCCTCAAATTCACCATTTTTCATGCTCGCAAATAAAGCTAAATTTTCAGCTATGCTACGACTTCTATAGGCGCTTTCTTTTCCGGGCTCTGTTGGTGTTCCTTTTTGTTCTGCAATTTCTTCGGCTGTGCTATGATCTACATAGGCCAAGCCCTTTTCAATCAGTTTTACGGCAAAACCATGTAATTGATCAAAATAATCTGACGCATATAATTCGTTTTTCCACTCAAAACCCAACCAATGAATATCTTCTTGCTGGCTATTTACATATTCAGTTTTTTCCGTAATCGGATTAGTATCATCAAAACGCAAATTGGTATAACCACCATATTTTTGGGTTAATCCAAAGTTAAGGCATATTGCTTTTGCATGGCCAATATGTAAGTATCCGTTAGGCTCTGGCGGAAAACGCGTAACCAAAGTTTTCGTTTTTCCACTACTTAAATCATTCTCTATTAGCTCTTCAATAAAGTTCAATGATTTTTCTTCACTCATAAAAATTATAAATTATAGACACCAAAGTTAAGAAGATTAAGGGTATTTTAAGGTTGTTTTTAGTGGGTTGATTAATAAAACAGCTAATTTAATTACATTTACATCCTATTTTAGTATCAAAATATGAACAAAACATTAAATAGACCAATTAGAGTTTTGGTGGCAAAAGTGGGTTTAGATGGGCATGATCGTGGGGCAAAAGTAATTGCAACCTCTTTACGTGATGCCGGCATGGAAGTAATTTACACAGGTTTGCGTCAAACTCCAGAAATGGTAGTAAATACTGCGCTACAAGAAGATGTAGATGCGATTGGGGTTTCAATTCTTTCGGGCGCACACATGACGGTTTTCCCAAAAATTGTGGCTATTATGAAAGAAAAACAACTCACAGATGTTTTGTTAACTGGTGGAGGCATAATTCCAGAAGGAGATATGAAAAAGCTACAAGAAATAGGTGTTGGAGAACTTTTTCCGCCAGGGACACCAATGGCTAGTATTGTTGAGTATATAGAGAAATGGGTAATTACAAATAGAAATTTTTAAATGATGTATCAGCAAATTTTAACCGAAGTAAAAGAAAATATTTTTTACATCACTATAAATAGAGAACAAAAACTTAACGCATTAAACAAAGATGTTTTAACAGAATTAGCAGATGCAATTAAATTTGCTGCGCAAAACGATGAAATTCTTGGCGTGTTGTTGACAGGCGCTGGCGAGAAAGCTTTTGTAGCTGGCGCTGATATTTCTGAATTTCAAAATTACAATTTAGAAGAAGGAAAAGAATTAGCAAAAGTTGGTCAAACTAATGTTTTTGATGCCATAGAAAATTGTCCAAAACCTGTAGTTGCAGCTATCAATGGTTTTGCTCTTGGTGGCGGATTAGAATTAGCGATGGCATGTCACATCCGCATTGCTAGTGAAAATGCAAAATTAGGTTTACCAGAGGTGACTTTAGGTTTAATACCTGGTTATGGCGGAACTCAACGCTTAACACAGTTGGTTGGTAAAGGGCGAGCAATTGAAATGATTACAACTGCAGATATGATTACCGCAGATAAAGCTTACAAAATAGGTTTGGTAAATGAAGTTGTACCACAAGCAGAGCTGATAAACAAGGCAGAAGAAATTTTAAACAGAATTAAACTTAGAGCGCCACTAGCAATAGCAAGTGCTATAAAAGCGGTTAATTCATCTTTAAAAAATGATGTAAAGGGATTTGATGTAGAGATTGAAGAGTTTGCAAAATGTTTTCAAACGGAAGATTTTAAAGAAGGTGTTGGCGCATTTTTAGAAAAAAGAAAAGCGATTTTTAAAGGGAAATAAGTTTTGATATTTTAAGTTTTTAAACCCATTGATATTGATTATCAATGGGTTTTGTTTTGTAAGTACTGTTGGGTAGGTAAATATACCAATGTGAGGGTATTTTATGAAGTTGCGTTTGTTGCAATATTTGCTTAAACAAATAATAAACTAAAAACCAACAAACATGAAAAAATTAGTACTCACATTATTGGCTGGCGCTATGTTGCTTGCTAGTGTAAATTTAAAAGCACAAGACTCTAAAGGAGGTGTAAATGGATTTAAATTTGGTATTGGCTTAGAAGGCGCATTGCCATCAGGTGGATTAAAAGTTTATGATGCAGGAGCTGGGTTAACTTTAAGATTTAGCCAGGGAATTGCAGAAAACTTTGATGCTACACTTACCTCGGGTGGAATGGCATTTTTCCCAAAAAGTTTTAGCGGCGCAAATACCAATACTAAAGCCTCAATCTTTATTCCTATTAAATTAGGTGGACGTTACATGTTCTCGGAAAATTTTTATGGAATGGCCGAAGCGGGGATGACTATTGCTAAAACATATACTGTTAAAAGTTTTAATGGAACCACTCCAACTTATGGTTTTGTAAGCAGCTCAAGCTTTACCTATGCCCCATCTATTGGTGCTCGTTTTGGTGGATTTGATATTGGTGTAAGATATGAAGGTCTTGATGGCGGTGGATTTATGGGTTTAAGATTAGGTTACGATTTTTAACTCAAAAGAAAATAATTTCTTTAAAAGCATCAAAACATTTTGATGCTTTTTTATTTTAACAAAAATTAGGTGAATTTTATTAAAAAATAGTGTAGAAAATATTTCCCATATCAAAAATTTCTTATATTTAGCTATTATTTGTAACCAAATAATATGCTTATGAAGAAAATATTAATAGTTGACGATGAAGTTAATATAGGATTATTGTTGTCAAAATTTCTAATTAGAAACTCGTTTATCGTTGAAACAACTACAAGTGGAAGTTCCGCAATGGAGTATCTTTCTAAACAAAAATTTGATTTAGTTTTATGTGACTACCGTTTAGAGGATACTGATGGAAAGGAAATGCTAATCAAAATTAAAGAGAGTTATCCAAGTACTGGTGTAATTATAATTACAGGGTATTCTGATATTAAATTAGCAGTAGAGCTAATTAAATTAGGTGCATATGATTATATTACAAAACCACTTTACCCAGATGAGATTTTAAATACAATTAATAAAGCAATTGAAACTCAAATTGCGCTAAATCAATACAATTCAGAAGCAGGAACTTCAGAAAATAAAAAAGATAAGGCAGCAAAACAGGTACAAGCGGAAACTGGTGAATTTGTAGTTGGACAAAGTAGTGCCTCAAGAGAATTAATGAAGCAAATTATGCTTGTTGCACCAACATCATATAGTGTAATTTTAACAGGAGAAAGTGGTACAGGAAAAGAATCAGTAGCTAAAACTATTCATTTAAACAGCCCTAGAAAAGATAAACCCTTTATTGCAATGGATTGCGGTTCTTTAACTAAAGAACTTGCTGGTAGTGAATTTTTCGGTCATGAAAAAGGATCATTCACTGGAGCTCTGTACACCAAAATTGGTCATTTTGAAATGGCAAATGGAGGTACACTATTTTTAGATGAAGTAGGCAATTTATCATATGATATTCAAGCGGCTTTATTGAGAACTGTACAAGAGAGAAAGATTAAACGTATAGGTAGCACTAAAGAAATTGATTTAGATGTAAGGATTATTGTTGCAACCAATGAAAATTTAGGGGAATCTATTCAAAAGGGTAGATTTAGAGAAGATTTATACCACAGATTTAATGAATTCTCTATTCACTTACCACCAATTAGTGAAAGAGGAAGAGATATTATGGTTTTTGCTTCAACTTTTTTAGTGATGGCAAATCAAGAATTAAATAGAAACGTAAAAGGTTTTTCCGCAGAAGTAGAAGACTGTTTTTTAACCTATAATTGGCCGGGAAATGTTCGCGAACTTAAAAACGTAGTAAGAAGAGCAGCATTATCAACCGAAACGGAAGAAATTCAACTAAAAGCTTTACCATTAGAAATTTCTACTTATGCAAAGGCAGCAGCGATAGAGAATGCAGTTGGTAATTCTATTACAAGAAGTACTCCCTCAAATAAACCAAAAAACTTAAAAGAAGCTGCACTTGAAGCCGAGTATGAAGCAATTTTAAATGTATTAAGAGAAGTAAACTTCAATAAAACTAAAGCCGCTAAAATTTTAAATATAGATCGAAAAACACTCTATAATAAAATGAAGGCAATAGATGCAGAGAATGAATAATCAGTTTTTAAACTCGTAATTAAAAATAGTACTGACTAAAACAATTTGAGAGCTTTTGTGTAATATAGTATATATCTAAAGCTCTATATGTCTCTATTTACTTATAAACAGCGCAACTACATCAATCTTGTTATTATCATAGCATTAGGTTGTTTAATTGCCTATTCCTTAACGGGAATTTTTGGCTCTTTACTAAGTACACTTGTTTTATATACTATTTTACGTCCAAGTTATATTTACTTAACTGAGGTAAAAAACTGGAATCGTAGGTTTACGGCAGTACTACTTTTATTTATTTCAATTATTGTATTAGTTCTTCCATTTTATGGGCTAAGTAGTATGGTAATTGAAAAAATTACAGAACTTAAAAATGATGAAATATATTTTAAAAACCTCCTTTATAAGTTACAGCACCTATTGCCGGTTGGTGGTAATGTACAGAAAATTATAGAAGACGGTTTAAAAAACATCGGAACTTGGGCAACAGGTTTATTCCCATCGTTAATTTCGGGAGTATTTAATATAGTACTTGGATTATTACTGATGTATTTTTTGCTCTATTTTATGTTGGTAGAGCGAGAAGCTTTTGAAAATGCATTAGTAAAATATGCGCCTTTTAGAGAACAGAATGCCTATCGCTTTGCAGAAGAAATGCGAAACACTACTTATGCAAATGTTGTAGGACAAGGATTTATTGCAATTGTTCAAGGGTCATTGGTTAGCTTGTCATTTTATGTTTTGGGTTATAAAGACCCACTTTTTTGGGGGGTGGTAACCTCTTTTATTTCTCTTGTACCAGTATTGGGACCTCCTGTAATATTTGTACCTGCCGCTTTATTACAGTTGGCAGATGGACACAACTTTGCCGGTTGGGCAATGATAATTTTCGGGTTTGTTGTGATTATCAATATAGATAATGTACTCAGATTTATGATTGCGAAAAAAGTTGGAAATATTCACCCAATAATCACAGTAATTGGCGTAGTTATTGGTATTCCTTTATTTGGTATATTAGGGCTGGTATTCGGGCCATTGTTATTATCGTATTTTTTCTTGCTCATAAAAATTTATGAAACCAGTTCAATGGCATCAGAAAGATTAGAAAGAATTAAAACAATTGATGGTGAGGATGAGTTATAAAATAAGATAACAATAGCATAACATCAGCAGTGCTATATTTGAAATACAAATTGTTAAACATTTAAAAATTAAAGATCATGAGTGATAATTCAAAAGTAGTAGTAGGACTATTAGCAGGTTTAGCTGCAGGTGTAGCATTAGGTTTGTTATTTGCTCCAGATAAAGGAAGCGAAACTCGCGATAAGTTAAGCCAATCATTGAAAGACTTCGGCGATTCTATTAAAGATAAAGCAGCAGATGAAATTAATAATTTAACTAGCTTAAAAGATAAAGTTATAGATTCTATTAAAAGTAAACTTCGTGATGTAGAAGATGAATATTCTTCAGAAGTAGAAAACGTTTGAGCTATTTAAACTAACAGATAATGGAAGAAAAAAAAGAAAAAGATCTTGAGGAGATTTTTTTAGATGCTAAAGCGTATATCGATACTAGAATTGAATATACAAAACTATCAGCAGTTGAAAAGGGCTCTAAAATATTTGCAGATTTAATCACTAATGCGGCTGTAATCATTTGCTTTGTATTAGCATTTTTATTTGCATCATTTACCTTAGCACTTTATTTATCTACTGTGTTTGGTAGTTACGCTGCAGGATTTGGTTGTGTTGCTGGCATTTATCTATTGTTATCTATTATTGTTTATATAACTAAGGACAAACACATTGAAAAACATTTGATAAATCTATTTATCAGAAAGTATTTTGATAAAGTGGCCGATAAAGAAGAATTCGATGAAGATAAATTATAACAATATAAATACTCTAGACGATCTGCATGCTCAAGTGCAGTTGTTAAAAGCTGATTACAAGCATAGAGGGGTAATGCTTAAAGAAGATTCTAAAAATTATATAAAGCAATTTTCTTTAGGCAACATGATTAAAAAATTTGCTACACCCAACGGTCTTCTAAAACTAGATGAGAATACACATATAATAAGCAAGATCATGTCAATCGCATTGCCAATGCTTTTAAATAGTACTATTTTTAAAGGATCTGGAATAATTACTAAAGCACTTGGAGCATTAGTTTCTGGTAAAGTCGGTAAATCCTTAGATGCAGAAAATTTATCTGGAATTTTTAATATGGTGAAATCTTTATTTAATAAGAAAGGTAAAAAGAAAGATGTTGCTTTTGTAGATTATGGCATTCCGCCTGATAGCGAAACTTATTAGTTCATTGGCTTAATTAGTTCACTTGTTTATTAGTTAGAACAGCGAACTCAATCTAACAAAAAAGGTCTTGGCAATTTGGCAAGACCTTTTTTGTTGCTGTTCGTCATTGCGAGGCACGAAGCAACCTTAAAGCGTAATACCTAAAGGAGATTGCTTCGTACCTCGCAATGACGAAATTTGTTTATAAATCAGTTTTTATTTTCAGCTCTTTTAATTGCTTGTCATCAATTGTACTTGGACTATCAATCATGACATCTCTGCCCGAATTATTTTTAGGGAATGCAATTACATCTCTAATTGAATCTAAACCTGCAAAAATTGAACATAATCTATCAAATCCGAAAGCAATACCGCCATGTGGTGGAGCGCCAAATTCAAATGCATCCATTAAAAAGCCAAATTGTTTTTGAGCCTCTTCATTGCTAAAACCTAAATGTTTAAACATTAAAGCTTGTAACGCTCTATCGTGAATACGAATAGATCCACCGCCAATTTCAGTTCCATTTACTACCATATCGTAAGCGTTAGCACGAACGTTTTTAGGGTCTGTATCTAACAGTGCAATATCTTCTGGTTTTGGAGAAGTAAATGGATGGTGCATAGCGTGGTAACGCTCAGTTTCCTCGTCCCATTCTAACAATGGAAAGTCTAAAACCCAAAGTGCAGAGAATTTATCTTTATCACGTAAACCTAAACGTGAACCCATTTCTAAACGTAGCTCACTTAATTGTTTACGAACTTTATCTGTTCCACCCGCCATTACTAAAACTAAATCGCCTGGCTCGGTTTGGCATGCAGCCGACCATTTTGCTAATTCTTCTTCGTTATAAAACTTATCTACAGATGATTTTAGCGAACCATCTTCATTGTGGCGCAAATAAATTAAACCAGTTCCACCAATTTGAGGACGTTTTATAAAGTCAGTTAACTCGTCTAATTGTTTACGTGTATAATGCGCACAACCTTTTGCATTAATAGCAATCACTAATTCTGCATTATCAAATACAGGGAAATCCTTGCCTTTAACGATGTCATTCATTTCAACGAATTTCATCTCAAAACGAGTATCTGGTTTGTCAGAACCATAAAATTTCATGGCATCCGCATATTGCATGCGAGGTACTTCTGGTAAATCATAATTGCGGACTTCCTTAAACAAAGTACGAATTAAACCTTCAAAAGTATTTAAGATATCCTCTTGCTCTATGAAAGACATTTCACAGTCAATCTGTGTAAATTCTGGTTGTCTATCTGCACGTAAATCTTCATCTCTAAAACATTTTACAATCTGAAAATAGCGGTCGAAACCAGAAACCATTAACAACTGTTTAAATGTTTGTGGCGATTGTGGCAAAGCATAAAATTCGCCTGCGTTCATGCGGCTTGGCACCACGAAATCTCTTGCGCCTTCTGGTGTAGATTTAATTAAAACAGGTGTTTCTACTTCTATAAAATCCAATGCATCTAAATAACGACGAACCGATTGAGCCATTCTATGACGCAAAATCATGTTATTTCTAATCGGGTTACGGCGTAAATCTAGGTAACGATATTTCATGCGTAAATCGTCACCACCATCAGTTTTATCATCTATAAGGAAAGGAGGTAATTTAGCTGCATTTAAAATCTCTAATTCGGTTACTTTAATTTCAATTTCTCCAGTTGGAATTTCTTTATTTTTATTTGAACGCTCTACAACGGTTCCGCTAACCTTAATTACAAATTCACGACCAAGGCTACGAGCGCCAGCACATAAATCTGCATTATCATTCATGTTAAAAACCAATTGGGTTATACCGTAACGATCGCGGATATCTATAAAAGTCATCCCGCCTAAATCTCTAGAATTCTGCATCCAACCGCAGAGTGTTACATTTTCGCCTAAATTTTGCAGTGTTAACGCACCGCAAGTTGTTGTTCTTAACATCTTTAAATTAAATTTTGAGCCGCAAAAATACCGATTTTATTTTAATTAGTAAGTAGTTGTTTGGTTTGTTCGTGCCAACCAACTAAAGAACAAATTAACTAACCATCTAATTTTTTTTCTACCTTGATGCAACGTTTTTAAAAATACAATGTCTTTTAATCAGAACGCTTTAGAACTTGGAAACAGTATACATAGATAAGCACGTAGAGCTCGTAAATGATTGCCGACATGGTAGTCGCAAAGCACAATTTGAAATTTACAAATTGTATGCTAACGCGATGTATAATGTAGCGCTAAGAATTGTGAATGATGATGCAGAAGCCGAAGACGTTCTACAAGAAGCATTTTTAGATGCATTTAATCGCATTGCGGATTTTAGACAAGAAACAACTTTTGGTTTATGGCTAAAGCAGATTGTAATTAATAGATCAATTAATTATTTAAGAAAACGCAAAGCAGAATTTGTATCTATTGAAGAAGTAGAAATCGCCGATGAGCCAAGTTTCGATTACGAAGAAACAACGCTAAAAGTGGAAGCTATAAAAGCCGCAATGAACGAATTGCCAGATGGATATAGAGTGGTGCTTACTCTTTATTTATTTGAAGGATACGATCACGAAGAAATAGCACACATATTAAAAATAACAGAAAATACATCACGCTCCCAGTACATGCGAGCAAAAAGAAAGTTGAATAGTTTATTAGAAATGAAAGGAGTAGCAAGATGAACAATAAATTAGAAGAGTTTGTAAAAGAAAACAAGAAAGCATTTGAAGTAAAAGGTCCATCAGACCAATTATGGGAACGAATTTCTGCAGAGTTGGATAAAAAACAACAACCGAAAAAAAAAATTGAACTATATAAATGGCTCAGTATTGCCGCTATGTTGGTCATTAGTTTGGGTATCTATTTTACGTATAACTATAACAAAGCAAACACCACAATTGATGTTGCAGATGTAAATCCGGCATTTGGGAAAAAGGAAATGCGATTTGCGAGTTTAATAGAGGAAAAAAAGGATAGCTTACAAATTTATGCAAAACAAAATCCCGAGTTATATCGCAAATTTCTCGATGACATGAACAAGCTAGACAACGATTATCAGAAGCTTAAAAAGCAATTACAAACCAGTCCAAATCCTGATATAATTGTAAGAGCAATGATGAAAAATCTAGAAATACAAGCAAGTGTGTTAAGCCAACAATTATCCATTATAAACCAAGTCAATCAATATAAAAAGGAGAATACAATATGAAACCACTATTAAGTATTTCGAGTATGCTATTGCTCGCTATACAAGTAAACGCACAGCAGCAACCAGAAGTAACAGTTAATATTAATGCAAATCCAACAGTTTCTGTTAGTACCTCATCAAATAGATCATATGCTGTTAATACAAATGTTCAGGTGCATCCTGAAGTTAATGTAACAACATCAACAAATATTCAAGATCAAGCTGATGGACCAATGAAAGCCAAAACGTTTTCAAAAACATTCAGCGTGGATAAAAGCGATAAAATAAATTTAAGTAACCGATACGGAGAAATGGTTATTAAAGTTTGGGATAGAAATGAAATTAAAGTAGATGTTGATATTAAAGCCTATAGCACAAGCGATAATGATGCACAAAAATTGTTAGACGATGTTTCAATTATTGCAACTAAAACCGGAGATTTAGTTACCTATAAAACAAGCATGGGCGAGAAAAATGGCAACTGGGGAAAGAGTATTAGAAACGGAAAAGTGCTTTGGCGCAAAGAAGTTAAAGTAAATTATATAGTATATATGCCTGCAAATAATGCACTAACACTTTCAAACATGTATGGAAATGTTAACATGGGAAATCTGTCTGCTGCATTATATGCTAAAGTACAATATGGTAACTTTACAGCAGGCAACTTAAGCAGCAATAACAATTATATTTCTGTACAATACGGTAATGCGAATATACAAGAACTAAATAAGGCGGTAGTAAAGCAACAGTATGGTAAAGGCTTAACTATAGGCACGGTAGAAACATTAGATCTAGACGTACAATACGCTGGTGCGAACATTACTAATATAAAAGGCAATGCAGTTGTTAAACAACAATATGGTAGCGGCTTGATTATCGGAGCAGTAGACAATTTAGAATTAGATGCACAATATACCAACGTGAACGTAACAACAATTAATGGTAATGCTTCCATCAAACAACAATATAATAAACTCGCTATCGGTAGTGTAGGCAAATTAAAACTAGATGCTCAATATACAGGCGCAACAATTGGTAGTTTAAAAGGAGATGGATATTTTGATATGGAGTATAACAACTTAAACATTGGTAATATTAGCTCAGGATGCAAAATTTTAACAATAAAATCCGAGTATGCAGATGTTAACTTAGGCTTTGCAAACGGATACAATGCTAATTTCGAAGTCAGCAAAACATATGGCTCATTCAAATATGGTGCTGATGTAACCTCTAAAATGGTTTCTTCAGATGATGAAACAAAAAAATACAGTGGTAAAATTGGTAACGGTGGCGTTGCCGATGTTAAAATAAATGCCGAATACGGTGCAGTAACTTTTAAATAAACAAACCAAACAAATAATACCAAAGCCTGTTGATATAAATCAATAGGCTTTTTTTATATTCGTGCCAAGATAAATTAACTATGGAATTACTAACCAGTCCAGAAGCGTGGATTTCACTTTTTACCCTAACGCTATTAGAAATTGTTTTAGGCATCGATAATGTAATCTTCGTAAGCATTATTTTAAACCGAGTAAATGTTGCTTCCCAAAAGAAAGCACGTATCATTTGGATGATTACAGGAATCACCTCTCGTTGTTTAATGCTATTTGGCTTAAGTTGGTTATTACAACAAAAAGGAAATTACATCATTCCAGAAAGTTGGTTTGGAAAAGGCTTCGACTTAGCAAGCTTAGTAATGCTATTCGGCGGATTGTTTTTACTGTACAAATCTGTTATGGAAATTCACCACAAATTAGAAGGTGAAGACCCAAGTTTAGACCAAAAAAATAAAAAACCATTAGCATTTGGCGCAGCAATTTTTCAAATTATGCTCATAGATGCAGTGTTCTCATTCGATAGCATTATCACCGCCGGTGGAACAGCAAAACATTTAGAAGTAATGATTATTGCAGTAGTAATCGCTATGATAATCATGTTCACATTTAGCCCAAAAATAGCTGGCTTTATACACAAACATCCTACACTAAAAATGTTGGCTTTATCTTTTTTAGTAATGATAGGTTTAAGTCTAATCATCGAAGGTTGGGATGCAGCTGCGGCACACGAAATGCACCTTAAAAATTACATCTATTTCGGTATGGCATTCTCAGTTGGCGTAGAAGTTTTAAATATGATTTTCAGAAAACGTCAAAAACAACATTTAGTAGAGTTAAATGACCCACGAATTGACGATAAAGAAAAATAAGAATTTTTAGAAAAACTAAGCAAGAAGGGCGTCGGTAACGATATCCCTTCTTTTCGTTTTACTTCGCTTCGCTACGTGTTCACTCCAATAAGGTTTATATCACAAAGACAGTAATTCTTAATTCAATTTCATAAAATCTTCGTTTCTTTACGCCTCAATTTAAAAATATGATCACTTTTTCCGAAGCCACCTTGGCCGAACTTTCTATCCATAGAATTGGCAACAAACTGCAAGATGAATTTTATGTGCTCTCAGAAAAATCAATGCATATTCAAGATGAAATGCTGAACCAGCTTTTGTTGCAATATTTTCTTTCTCCTTATGAAAAAACAAATGAGATTTATCGGTTTACACACCCAAATAATGATCTCAACTTAAACGAAGTGTATCATTTCGCAGAAGAAATTTTTGCAAATGGCGAAGTCTTCCATGATAATACAAAGAAATTGGCCACCTATTTATTCGAAATCTCCAATCACCCTAAAATCAAATCAGGAGAATTATATGTAGCCTACTTCGAAAACGTACAAATAGAAGGCGATTTACACGACACAATTGGCATTTTTAAATCAGAAACAAAAGAAAGCTATTTAAAAGTTTATCCCGAGCAAAATGGCTTCGGTTTAAGTTACGAGCAAGAAGGCATAAACATTAATAAACTAGATAAAGGCTGTTTAATATTTAATACCGACAAAGAAGAAGGATTTAAAGTAGCTGTAATTGACCAAACAAATCGCTCCACAGAAGCAGTATATTGGAAAGATGAGTTCTTAAAACTTAAAGTTAGGAACGATAATTATAACCAAACGCAAAACGTTTTAGGCGTTTACAAAAACTTTGTCACCCAAAAATTAGACGATGACTTTGAGATATCAAAAACAGATAAAATCGATTTGTTAAATCGTTCTATGAAATATTTTAAGGAAAAAGAAACCTTTGATATGGATGAGTTTTCGAATGAAGTTATTGCCAATAAAGAAGGAATAGAATCATTTAAAAACTACAAAAAAAGTTACGAAGAAGAGTTCGATACATCAATAGCAGATAACTTCGATATTTCTGATGCCGCTGTCAAAAAACAAGCAAAAGCCTTTAAAAGTATTTTAAAACTCGATAAAAACTTCCACATTTACATACATGGAAATAAAGAACTCATCGAAAAAGGATTTGATGACGATAAATACATGAATTACTATAAAGTCTATTTTAAAGAAGAACAGTAATGGCAATCCCCCATAAAATCCTCACCCGAAAAGATGAAATCACAGCAAAATTCTTCGAGCTGTTAGAAAAACACATCCAAGATATTATGACGGGCAGAGTAGATAAAATGTTTCACATTAAAGATTTTGCCGCTTTATTATTTATCCATCCAACACATTTTAGCAACACCATTAAATTAACTACCGGTCATTCTCCATGCCATTTTGCAGAAGAAAGAACAATGGACGAAGCACGTAAAATGCTAAGCGAAACGCCAATGTCGATAGCAGAAATTAGTTACAAGCTAACATTCAATGAACCCACAAACTTCACTAAGTTCTTTAAATCATTCGAAGGCATCACACCAAAACAATACCGAAAACAAATTATAGAATCGGAAACTAACACCATTAATTCGGAAACTAGCACCATTTTTTAAGCACTATTTACCTAGATATTTGTATATAATTTAAACATTAAATATATGCAAACACAAAAAATAGCACTAGTAACTGGCGGTAGCCGCGGACTAGGAAAAAACATGGCTTTAGCACTTGCCAAAAAAGGAATCGATGTTATCTTAACCTATAATAGCAAACAAGCAGAGGCTGATGAAGTTGTTAATTCGATAACAGCTCTAGGCCAAAAAGCAGTTTCGCTTCAATTCGATGCAGGAAACGTGAAATCATTCGATGGCTTTATCACTCAAGTAAAAAATGCTTTAACTGAAAAATGGGGAAGAGACAGCTTCGATTTCTTAATTAACAATGCAGGAATAGGCATTCACAAAAACTTCGCAGAAACAACAGAAGAAGACTTCGATTTGTTGAGCAACATTCAATTTAAAGGAGTTTACTTTTTAACCCAAAAATCCTTACCAATTATCGCTGATGGTGGAAGAATTATAAATTTGGCTACTGGTTTAACTCGTTTTGCCCTGCCAGGATATAGTGCCTATGCAGCCATGAAAGGTGCTATTGAAGTATTCACAAAATATTTAGCAAAAGAATTAGGACCAAGAGGTATTGCCGCAAACGTTGTAGCACCAGGCGCAATAGAAACAGATTTTGGCGGGGGTGTTGTACGTGATAATGAACAATTAAATGCTGTAATTGCTTCAAACACCGCACTTGGAAGAGTGGGTTTGCCCGATGATATCGGTGGCGTAGTAGCTTTTCTTTGTTCTGAAGAAGGGCGTTGGGTAAACGCTCAAAGGTTAGAGGTATCCGGCGGACAATTTATATAAACATCAAAGCGCAAAGGTTAGGCAATTATGCCTTACTATGAGGTCGTCTATCTTTGCTCAAAACCTATTTATGTAAAAAAGAAATCTCCCTATGTTGAAAAGAAACCCAGCGATGAAAAAAAGAAAACTGTCAATGTCAAAAGGAAACCTAGCTATGTCAAAAAGAAAACTAACAATGTAAAAAGGAGAACTGTCATTGTCAAAAAGAAAACCGTTACTGTAAAAAAGAAACCTAACTATGTAAAAAAGAAAACCAATAATGTCAGAAGGAAAACTGCCATTGTCAAAAAGGAAACAGTCAATGTAAAAAAGAAACTAAACTAAGTCGAAAAGAAAACTATTAATGTCAAAAGGAAAACAGCCATTGTCAAAAAGGAAACAGTCAATGTAAAAAAGAAACCTAGCTATGTAAAAAAGAGATTAAACTACAATCTACTCTTAAAACACAAAGCATCTTTTTAATCTGGTAGTTGTAATTTAATTTTTAAAGGCTTAGTTTTAAGTTGTATGAGCTCAGCAACTAAACCAAATAGCATCTTTAAAGTAATCGGTGCATCCTCATTAGGAACACTAATCGAATGGTATGATTTTTATATCTTCGGCAGTTTAGCAACCATCATTGGCGCACAACTTTTCCCAGCAGATGCAGGTGCTTCGGCCTTAATTAATACATTGGCCATCTTTGCAGCAGGCTTTATCGTACGCCCATTTGGAGCATTAGTTTTTGGTCGTTTAGGCGATTTAATTGGCAGAAAATATACTTTTCTATTAACCTTAGTGTTAATGGGTGGCTCCACATTTTTAATCGGACTTATCCCTTCATACTCAAGCATCGGCTATGCTGCACCTATTTTAGTTTTAATTTTACGTTTAGTGCAAGGCCTAGCTCTGGGAGGCGAATATGGAGGAGCAGCCACTTACGTAGCAGAACATGCACCCAAAGGTAAGCGTGGCTTTTTTACAAGTTGGATCCAAACAACAGCAACCTTAGGCTTATTCCTTTCTTTAGGAATTATAGTGCTTTCTAAAAACTTAATCGGCGCCGCTGCATTTGCAGATTGGGGCTGGAGAATTCCCTTTTTACTTTCTATTTTATTAGTTGGCGTTTCTATTTACATCCGCTTAAAGATGCACGAATCACCAATGTTTACCAAACTTAAAACAGAAGGCAATATCTCTAAAAACCCATTGAAAGAAAGTTTTAGTAAAAAAGGAAACTTTAAAATGGTGCTTTTAGCTTTATTTGGCGCAACGATGGGGCAAGGAGTAATTTGGTATACAGGTCAGTTTTACGCACAATCCTTTATAGAAAACACTTGTAAAATAGACTTTAACGATTCACGATATATCTTACTATGGGGAATTGCATTTGCCACACCATTTTTTGTCGTATTTGGTGCTTGGAGCGATAGAGTTGGTCGTAAGTGGATTATGTTGACAGGGATGTTATTAGGGATTATCTTTTATCGACCAATTTATCAGTTGTTTTTAGATAAAAGCGATGTAACTACATGGAGCACTTCGCCACTTGTAAAAAAAGATGCGCCAATAATAACAAGAATGGCGTTGCATGATAAAGGAGATAGTCTAATTACAATAAGTTCAAAAATAAGTTTGGCCAATGGAGCATCATTTAATTCTGTTTCCATCGATACGGTATATGCAGATTCAAACAAAATGATAGGCCATACAGAGATAGCTAAAGACAAAGTATTGCCAACAGCAACCTTTTGGCTTTTTGTAGGCTTAGTATTCTTCCAAATTTTATTAGTTACAATGGTTTATGGACCAATTGCTGCATTTTTGGTTGAGTTATTCCCAACAAAAATTAGATACACTTCTATGTCCTTACCATACCACGTTGGTAACGGAGTGTTTGGTGGTCTAGTTCCATTTATAGCCACATTAATTGCCAGTTTCGCAGGCTCTACACCACTATCTGGGTTATGGTATCCTATCGGGATTGCAACACTAAGCTTTATAATTGGAGCAGTTTATTTATCAAACAAAACAGACGAGAACGTTAACGATTAAACCTATGAAAGCATTTAAAAAAATATTAGGATTAGTATGGATTATTCTAGGTCCAGCAGCAATGATTTTTATGGCTTTCCAAGCTTGGGATAAAGTAAGTAAAGCAGAAGCAGGAATAGCGCAAACTAACACCGCATTGCAATGGGGAATTATCTTATTAATATTTATCCCGATAGCAATTGGCTTAGTTATTTTTGGTAAATATGCCTTAGCAGGAGAGTACGATAAATTGCCAGAAAGTTCAGAAGAATTATAGTTCTGCTATTATAAAACCCTAACCAATAAACCTTTTAAATACTCTCCTTCTGGAAAGGATAATCGCACAGGGTGATCTTCTGGTTGTGAAAATTGTTTAATTACTTGTACTTCTTTTCCTGCATCTAGCGCAGCCCAAGCGATAATTTGCTTAAAGGTTTCAATATCAACAGCTCCCGAACACGAAAAAGTAGCCAACAAACCACCGCTTTCTAATAGCATTAATCCTCTACGATTTAAATCTTTATAAGCACGAGCAGCCCTATCCAAAGCAGAACGAGAAGGTGCATACTTTGGCGGATCTAAAACTACAATATCAAACTTTTTACCTTCCTCATTAAAAGTCCTTAGCTGTTTATTTACATCGGCTTGTATTGCAATATGATTTTTCGCATCGAATTTATTGAGTTCGATATTTTGTTTTAAAGTCTCAATGGCCAATGCAGAACTATCTACACTAGTAACTTGCTTTGCACCTTTTTTAAAAGCATTCAAACTAAAACCACCGCTATAACTAAAACAATCTAAAACATTTTTTCCATTAGTATACTCGGCCAATAACAAACGATTATCGCGTTGGTCACAATAAAACCCAGATTTCTGCCCTTCTGCAATATTAATGTGATAGGTAATCCCATTTTCCTTAACTGCAATAAACGCTGCGGGTGCCTCCCCCCAAAGTAATCCGTTTTCGGCAGTAATTCCTTCATGTGTACGGGCAGTTGCATCGCTACGATCAAAAATCCCTTTGGGTTGTAAAGCTTTTACTAAAACATCAATAATAGTAGATTTCGCTTTTTCTATACCCGTACTTAAAATCTGAACAGAAAGAAAATCGGCATATTTATCTACAATTAAACCAGGTAAAAAATCAGCTTCGCTAAAAATTAAACGATAAGCATTGGTGTCTTTGTTATTTAAGAGATGTGCTCTCGATTCTATCGCTTTGTTAATTTTTTGTTCGTACCAAGCCATGTCAATTTGTTGGTTTTCATCCCATTCCAATAAACGAACAGCAACACGAGATTGATCGTTATAATAGCCATAAGCTAAAAATTCGTTATTCGCACTGCAAACTTTAACAACATCTCCATTTTCAGGAGTTCCTATAATTTTTTCTAATGCTCCAGAAAAAACCCATGGATGACGTTGCAAAACTGCTTTTTCCTTCCCCTTTTTTAGCTTAATTTCTACCATCTTACAAAGGTAATAAAATAAGGTCGAAGGTTGGAAGGTCTAAGGTTTTGGAATCAAATCTGATATCGCAATACTTTTGTATTTTTACCCTATGGAAGAAATAACCTGGAACGATTTTGAAAAAGTAGAATTACGAATGGGAACCGTACTTGAAGTTTATAATTTTCCTGAAGCCAGAAAACCAGCTTACAAATTAAAGGTAGATTTTGGTGAATTTGGAATTAGAATGAGTAGTGCGCAAATTACTAAGAACTATACAGAGGAAGAGTTAGTTGGTAACAAATTATAGGTGTAATCAACTTCCCTAAAAAACAGATTGGTAAATTTATGAGCGAATTTTTAGTTACCGGATTTGCAGATGAAAATGGAGACATTGTATTAGCTTCACTGGATAAAAAAGTGCCAAATGGCAATAAATTAATATAAAATGAGTTTTTATAACTTCGAAGAAAACCAAAATCCAGATTTAGCAGACGAGCACTTTATGCGTTTAGCTTTAAATGAAGCAAAGAAAGCATTTGACGCTGATGAAATCCCAATAGGTGCAATTGTAGTTTGTGAAGGTAAAATTATTGGACGAGGACATAATTTAACAGAACAATTAAATGATGTTACAGCACATGCAGAAATGCAGGCTTTTACAGCCGCCGCCCAAACATTAGGCGGTAAGTATTTAAAAGATTGCACGTTGTATGTAACGATTGAACCTTGCGTAATGTGCGCAGGTGCTAGTTATTGGACCCAAATTAGCAGAGTTGTTTTCGGTGCACATGAAGATAAACGAGGTTTTACCAAGATCAATCAAAACCTTTTGCATCCAAAAACTGTTCTAAAAGGTGGCGTTTTGGCTCAGGACTGTGGTGCTTTAATGAGCATATTTTTTCAACAAAAACGTAAAGAAAGTTGACAAACAATTGAATAAAACTTAACCTTTGTGAGTTATATTTGTACATTAACATTTTAAACTTAAATAATAAATATTATGGCTTTTGAATTACCAGCGTTAGCATACGCAACAGACGCATTAGAACCGCATATTGATAAATTAACTATGGAAATTCACCATGGTAAACATCACCAAGCTTATGTTACAAACTTAAATAAAGCTTTAGAAGGTAAGCCTGAGGCTAATTCGAACATTGAAGATATCATTAAAAATATTTCTAAATTCCCTGCAGCTGTTCGTAATAACGGAGGTGGTCACTATAATCACTCTCTATTCTGGACAGTTCTTGGCCCAAATAAAGGTGGTGAACCAACTGGCGATTTAGCTAAAGCAATTAACGAAGCTTTTGGTTCTTTCGCAGACTTTAAAACTAAAATTCAAGATGCTGGAGCAACTCGTTTTGGTTCTGGTTGGGCTTGGCTTTCTGTAGGGGCAGATAAAAAACTAGTTATTTCTTCAACTCCCAACCAAGATAATCCATTAATGGATATTGCAGAAGTAAAAGGCACACCAATTTTTGGTATTGATGTTTGGGAGCATGCTTATTATCTAAAATATCAAAATATGCGTCCATCTTATTTGGCTGCAATTTGGAATGTTGTAAACTGGGATGCAGTAGCAGAGCGTTACAAAAAAGCACTATAATTTTCTTTTTTTAGAAAAGCAAAAGCGGGGCAACTATTAAAGTTAGCCCCACTTTTCGTTTATACAATGAAAAATCGTATCCACTCCAATCGGGTTGAATTAAGGCAAAACATCGCAAGAAACCACAACTAATAGTCATCCTTTTAGGTTTTAAGTTATTATTTCTTAATAATTTCGTAAATTGCGAGTTCAAAAATGTTTTCAATGAAGAAGTTAATTTTTTTATTCCTTTTAATAGCAGGTTTTGCACTTCCAACTTTTGCTCAACAAAAAACACCAACTGCAGAAGAACTGGCAAAAAAAAACGTAGATGAATTAGAGAAGCGTTTGACATTAAGTTCAACTCAAAGAAGCATTGCATATAATTACGTTTTTAACATGTATAAAGAGCAATTATTGCTTTTTAAAAAGCAACAAGCTGGTACATATAAAGACGAAGATGAAACCAAAATTTACAGGCTACAAAACGAAACCAACGCTAACATTAAAGCCGTTTTAAAACCCGAACAAATCATCGAATTTAATAAACTGATTGAGGAGCGTTTAAGTGGAGTAGACCCAACGAAGAAAAAGAAAAAGAAAAAAGGTGAAGAAGAGGAAAAGGTTGTGGGTATTGAAGGATTAAAAACAAAGGGGAATAACTAAATTCCAATCACATCTTTCTTTTTGTGGTTTTTCATAGTTTTAGGAATAACTGCTAATATTTCTTCACGCAAAGCGTTTAACATTCTTTTTTTAATAAAGTTTTTGTGTGTCACCAAGCTAATTTCCCGAACAGGTTCTGGCGATTTGAAATAGCGTACTTTATTAAGTTGTTTTGCGCTTAAATCAGCTAAAGCTAACTCTGGTAATAATGTTGCTCCATCATTAACATCTACCATTCTAATTAAAGTTTCTACACTCCCTGTATTATAGGTTAATGATTGTAAACGGTTATTTTTTGTCGAGCGGCAAATATTCAATACCTGTGAACGCATACAATGACCTTCATTTAAAAGCCATATATTCTCGTCTTCTAAATCATCAGCATCAATAGTTCTCTTCTTATAAAGCTTACTGTTTTTACTAATGTAGCTTACAAAATTCTCATAATATAAAGGCATTTCGCTAATATTAGCATCAACTAAAGGAGTAGCTAAAATGCCACAATCAATTACTCCAGTTTTAAGATGATGAATGATATCTTCCGTAGTATATTCCCATATTAATAATTTCAAGTCTGGGTATTTCTCTAACATTGAAGCAATTACTTCAGGCAATAAATAAGGTGCAATTGTTGGTATGATGCCAATTTTTAATTCGCCAATTACATCTTGTTGCTGACTGCTTATAATTTCTTTTATTTTCTTGTTCTCTTGTAAAACGATACGTGCTTGCGCAATAATTTGTGCCCCAATTTCAGTAGGGATAATAGGTTGTTTGCTTCTGTCGAATATTTTAACGTTTAAAAATTCTTCCAACTTTTGTACTTGCATACTTAGTGTAGGTTGTGTTACGAAGCATTTATCAGCGGCGCTTACAAAGCTTCGATAGGTATCTACAGCTACAATATATTCGAGTTGAATTAAGGTCATATAGTTAAAATTGATTATTAAATTTAAATATATAAATTTTGATGATAATATAAAAATTAGATTATCTATTTAGTTCGGTAAGCAATTAAACAAAACAAAAGAATGATCCAATTACTATTGCTAATTAAATCTTACTTTTGTGTTATAAAAATTTAAGCGTGGGTAAAGATAAATTAAGGAAATTTGCAGAGATAGATACTTTTCCAAATGTATACCAATTGCATTTAGGCAAAGTTATGAAGGGAAAATGGGCTTCAGATCATTTTAAGAATGAAAATCCTGTTGTATTGGAGTTAGCTTGTGGGAAGGGTGAGTATTCGGTAAACTTAGCAAGGTTATTTCCAGAAAAGAATTTTATTGGTATAGATTTAAAAGGAAATCGAATTTGGCGAGGTGCTAGAACTGGTGTAGATGAAGGCATCCAAAATTTGGCATTTTTGCGTATTCAAATTGAAGATATTTTAGAATACTTCGCGGCTGGAGAAGTTGATGAAATCTGGATAACATTTGCAGATCCACAACCACAAGAAAGTAGAGAGAAGAAACGCCTAACGTACCCAGGATTTTTGGACAAGTATAAAATTCTATTAAAACCAGGTGGTAAAATAAATTTAAAAACGGATAACGATGGTTTGTACGCTTATACTTGCGAAAAAGTAGCGGAATTAAATCTCATTACTCATAAAAATACTAATCATTTATATCAATCAGAATTTGCTGATGAGGTTTTATCTATAAAAACTCATTACGAAAGAATATATTTAAAACACGATAAAAACATCAATTATATTCAATTTTCATTTAGCTAATGGAAGCATCATTTTATGAACAAGTGTTTGAAATTGCTAGGTTAGTACCGAAAGGAAGAGTGACATCATATGGGGCAATTGCTAAAGCTTTAGGTGCAGGTGGTTCTGCTCGTATGGTTGGTTATGCAATGAGTAATGCAGGAATTGCACAACCAAAAGTTCCTGCACATAGAGTGGTGAATAGCAGCGGATTATTAACTGGGAAATTCCATTTTTCCCCGCCAGAATTAATGCAACAACTGTTAGAACAGGAAGGTATAAAAGTTGAAAATGATAAAATAAGAGATTTTAAGAAAGTGTTTTGGAATCCTTTAGAAGAGATAATTTAATTAGTTTTTGCTTTAAAATTTGTTAAAATAAATATGATAAAGATAGTTATAGCCAAAGCGGCATAATAAAAATGATCTATCATATTTTTTCTAAACACAGTAAGAGCGAGAACAGCTAAAGTGAAACTCACCACAAGTTCAATAATTCCATGAACTGGGAATGGGATCAATCTTATTACTCCACCTTTAAACATGGTGACTAATGTGAGCAAAAGATGAATGCCGCCAAGGATCATTGAAAAGGTTGCTGCAGTAGTTGATAAACCAATTATATTTGGGGCTACAATTAAAAAGATTACAAATACATAATCTAAAATAGCGTGAATTTTAGGGGAAATAATTTTCATTGTCGTTTAGATTGATTTCTTGAAATTAAGAAAAAATATTATTCAATATGGGAAAACTAGTAGAAGAATTTAACAGCTATCGTACAAAAATGAACGATAGAATTATGGAATCATCCAATACAAATATTAAGCGGTTTTTTGCTTTAGATACTACAACTTATGCAGATGGAGCTTTAAATGTAAAAACTAAAGAAATGCTTGGTTTGGTAGCTTCCATGGTGCTTCGTTGCGATGATTGCATTAAATATCATTTAGAAAAATGCTATAACGAAGGCGTTAGCCATGCGGAAATGAACGAAGTATTTATGATTGCAAATTTAGTGGGCGGCTCAATCGTTATCCCTCATTATAGAAGAGCAGTTGAGTACTGGGATGAGCTAAATTCAAATTCTTAATAAAAATTATGGATCAGAATTCTCTTAAACGCTGTCATTGGTGCGGCACAGATGAGCTTTACATTAAATATCATGATGATGAATGGGGAAAGCCTGTTTTTGATGATAAAATTTTATTCGAATTTTTAATTTTAGAAGGAGCGCAAGCAGGTTTGAGTTGGATTACCATTTTACGACGTCGAGAAGGGTATAAAAAAGCATTTGCCAACTTTGATGTACAAAAAGTTGCTGCTTTTACAGAAGCTGATGTAGAAAGATTAATGAAGGACGAGGGAATTATTCGAAATCGATTGAAAATTAATTCGACCATAAAAAATGCAAAGTTGTTTATTGCTCTCCAGGAAGAATTTGGTTCTTTTGCCGATTATATTTGGGCGTATATGCCTAACAAAAAGCCCATTATTAACGACTTTAAAAATGGTGGAATTCCAGTAAGTACTGAAATTTCAGATGCTATAGCAAAAGATATGAAGAAAAGAGGCTTTAAGTTTTTTGGAACAACAATTTGTTATGCGTTCATGCAAGCAACCGGAATGGTAAACGATCACGAAATTGGCTGTATAGCTAGATAATAGCAAGCAAAAAGATTAAAATTACTTTTTACCAGACGAATTATAAGCTTTGATGTAGGCGACCAAATTTTTTGCATCAAAACTTTCGGTAGCCTTTATACTTTCGGCTAAATCATCATCATTAGTTAGCTTTTGTAATAATATTGTTTTTACAACATTACTGTTGTCCAAATTAACTTCTTGCATTGGTCCAGTTCCTGGTTTTTCTAAAAAATAACTAATCTTGCCTTTAGGCCCTGCACTTCCCTCATCGTCATTTCTTCGGCTACCGCCTCCAATAGTTATACCCCCACCAATTCCACCCCCAAAACCGCCGCTACCAATCCCAACTCCAAAAGTTGGCCTAACTTTTACTTTCGGCTGAGGTGCTTGTGCTATTACTCCCTTATCGCCGTATGAATATAAATTTACAGTACCAGTTTCAAGCACTTTAAAAAAACGAAATTCCATTTTTTTCTTTATAACGATGGGTTTACTTACATAAGTTTCTCCATTCCACACAAAAGATTGGATATCCTTTGCTTGATATTCTACAATGGTTTGGTCGTCTTGCATTATGGCAACCGAACTAAAATTTGTGCCTTTTATTACGCCTCGAACAAAATTCCCTTCGCTAATTAAAACAGCATCTTGCGCAAATAACTTAGCGCTATATAGGAGAAATACGAACAAAAATTTAAATGCTTTCATACGCATAAATAACGTTAATTTTCGGGTCTTGTTGCGCCATACAGATAAAGATAAGGAGCAAAGAATAAAGATAATAAAGAAAAATAAAATCTAAATACCATTATCAAATTTGATGGCTATTATTAACTTTACACTTATCATGGATAATAAAAAACTTTTCCTTTTAGATGGGATGGCGCTAATTTACAGAGCGCATTTTGCATTGAGTAAAAACCCTCGTTTTACGTCAAGTGGTGTAAATACATCAGCTGTTATGGGCTTCGCGAACACGTTAATGGAGGTATTGAAGAAGGAAAAGCCCTCTCATATTGCTGTAGTTTTTGATACAGAAGCACCAACTGAAAGACATACAGATTTCGTGGCGTATAAAGCACATCGAGAAGCAATGCCAGAGGATTTAGCGAAAGCATTACCCTACATCTTTAAACTAATCGAAGGATTTAATATTCCTGTAATTACAAAAGATGGTTTTGAGGCAGATGATATTATTGGAACCATGGCAAAGGAAGCCGAAAAAAGAGGTTTTCAGGTATATTGTATGACACCCGATAAGGATTTCGCACAATTAGTTTCAGAAAACATTTTCATTTACAAACCTGCTCGCATGGGCAATGAAATGGAAATATTAGGAGTAAAAGAAGTTTTAGCCAAATGGGAAATTGAAAATGTACTTCAGGTTATAGATATTTTAGGTCTTTGGGGCGATGCAGTTGATAATATTCCAGGTATCCCAGGTATTGGAGAAAAGACCGCAAAATTGTTGATTAAACAATATGGTAGCATGGAAAATATTATCGCCAATAGCCATGAACTTAAAGGAAAACAGAGAGAAAATGTAGAAAATTTTGCAGAACAAGGTTTAGTTTCTAAAAAATTAGCTACTATCATTTTAAATGTTCCAGTAGAATTTAATGAAGAAAAATTAATTGTTGAAGAACCAAGTAGGGAATTGTTAGAACCTTTATTTGCTGAACTTGAGTTTAGAACAATAGGCAGAAGAGTTTTTGGAGAAGATTTCAGTATAAACGATTCTAAAAATACAAGTCAGCAAAAAGATTTATTTGGTAATGATGTAGAAACAAAACGAAAAGATTTTACCGAACAGCCATCGTTATTTGATACGCCAATTGATGCAAAAAATATAGCTAATACCCCACATCAGTATTTTTTAATTGATACTCCCGCACAACGGAAAGAGTTAATTGATCTTTTATTAGCGCAACCCAGCATTTCTTTTGATACAGAAACGACTGGAACTGATGCAAATTTGGCAGATTTGGTGGGTTTATCATTTTCAATAAAAACTGGAGAAGGTTATTATATTCCATTGACGGATGATAGAGTAATTGCACAAAGTATCCTCGATGAGTTTAGAATAGTGTTAGAAAATGAAAATATTGTTAAGATAGGACAGAATATCAAATACGATATGTTGGTACTAAAATGGTACGATGTCCAAGTGAAAGGGAAGTTATTCGATACCATGTTGGCTCATTATTTAATTGATCCAGATACGCGTCATAATATGGATGTTCTAGCTGAAAATTATTTAGGTTATACACCTATTTCTATTACTACTTTGATTGGAGCAAAAGGTAAATCGCAAGGAAATATGCGAGATGTACCTGTAGAAAATGTGGTAGATTATGCCGCGGAAGATGCAGACGTGACCTTACAATTAGCAAACATTTTCGAGCCGATGCTGAAGGAGAGAAATGCAATTAAATTGGCAGAAGAGATAGAAAATCCATTAGTATATGTATTGGCTGATATCGAGAAGGAAGGTGTTAAAATTGATATTGAAACCTTAAACGCATATTCAATTGAATTACAAACTGAGATTACCAAAGCTGAGGAAAGTGTATATGAGAAAGCTGGATTGAAGTTCAATCTAGCATCACCAAAACAATTGGGCGAAGTACTATTTGATCATTTAAAATTAGATCCGAAAGCTAAAAAGACAAAAACAGGCCAGTATCAAACTGGCGAAGACGTGTTGACTTATTTAGCGAGTAAAAATGATATTGTCCAAAATATTTTAGATTTCCGCCAGCTTCAAAAATTAAAATCAACTTATGTAGATGCTTTGCCTTTAATGGTAAATCCTAAAACTGGCCGAGTTCATACGTCATATAATCAGGCAGTTGCAGCAACAGGAAGATTAAGTTCTAATAATCCTAATTTGCAAAATATTCCTATTCGTACAGAGCGAGGTCGAGAAGTGCGTAAAGCGTTTATTGCCAGAGATGAAGATCATATTTTGTTATCTGCCGATTATTCGCAAATCGAATTGCGCATTATTGCGGAAATAAGTAAGGAAGAAAATATGTTAGATGCATTTAGTAAGGGCATAGATATTCACACTGCAACGGCTGCTAAAGTTTATGGAATTTCCATAGAAGAGGTTGATTCTACTCAACGTAGAAATGCAAAAGCGGTAAATTTTGGAATTATTTATGGTCAATCGGCATTTGGTTTATCGCAAAATTTAAATATTCCACGTAAAGAAGCTGCAGAAATAATTGAACAATATTTTATACAATATCCAGGCATTAAAAGATACATGAGCGACACTATGAATTTTGCTCGTGAAAACGGATTTGTAGAAACTATAATGGGCAGAAGAAGATATTTAAGGGATATTAATTCGGCAAATCAAACCGTTAGAGGTTATGCAGAGCGAAATGCAATTAATGCGCCCATACAAGGCTCTGCGGCAGATTTAATTAAGATTGCCATGATCAATATTCATAAAGATATGCAAGACCAAAAATTAGGCTCTAAAATGACAATGCAGGTGCATGATGAGCTAGTTTTTGATGTTTTGAAAACCGAAGTCGAGGAAATGAAAGCCATCATTACACATCGAATGAAGACAGCAATTAAAACCCAAGTACCTATAGAAATTGAAATTGGTCAAGGTCATAATTGGTTGGCAGCGCATTAGGATCCATCAGCATGAAAAGGATAATTTTTTTAACTGTTACAATATTAGGAATTGGTAACCAGGTTTTTGCGCAGCAAGATACCACCACAGTTTTCTCTAGTCCGGGTTATACTAAAGATCCATTGCGTTCTAAATGGACTAAGACTGTTGAACAAAAAGATAGTTTATGGGTGGTGTATTTTTATAATAAAAAGAATATTCTCCAAGAAACAATCAGCTTTGCTGATAAAAAATTAGAAGTTAGAAAAGGCCCTTATGCTTTTTACGACAATAATAATTTAAAAGAAGAAGGTAATTACGAAAAAGGTTACAAGAATGGTGTATGGAAAAAATATTATCCTAATCATCAACTTGCAGAAAACGCGTATTATGCTTGGGGTAATTTACATAGTGTTTTTAAATCCTATTGGGATAATAACCAACTTAAAAAGGAAGGGAAATATTTTCGTGGTAAAAAGATTAGTGTTTGGAGGTTATTTTATTCTGATGGAAAACCAGCTTTTAAAGAAAGATATACTGAACAAGGTGAGTTTATAGATGGAGTATATTTTGATCAAGAAGGAAAGAATGTGGCTAGCACTTTAATTATACAGCCACCAAGTTTTCCTGGTGGAGCGCAAGCCTTTAATCGTTTTTTAGTTAAGGCAATTAGATATCCAGCAAATGCTGTAAAAAATAAAACTCAGGGTACTGTAATATTAGAGTTTATGGTAATGGACGATGGAAAAATTGAGGATGTTAAGGTGAAGGAAAGCCCAGATCCAGAATTGAGCAGAGAAGCTATAAGAGTTTTGAATGCTTCAATGAATTGGATTCCTGCTAAAGAGTTAGGCGAGCCTATCAATATGCACAATACTGTTCCGATTACATTTCAACTTGGAAATTAGGTTATTAACTTCATTTAATCTTCATTTATAATGAGGACTTTAGATCAATAAAAACAAAGAAAACATGAAAAAATTATTAGGTCTTATTGCGATTGCAGTATTGGGTATCAGTACTACTTTTGCACAAACAGCTGCTCCAGCAGCAAAAGCAGCAACTAAAAAAACTACAGCCAAAGCTCAAGTTAAAGTTGCAGCTCCTGTAGCTAAAGTTGAAACAAAAACAACAGTTGTAAAAGCTACTGCTCCTGTGGCGGTTAAAAAAGAAGTTAAAAAAGTAACGGTTGCTCCAAGTGCAGGCCTTAAAAAAGATGGCACGCCAGATATGCGTTTGAAAGCTAATAAAGCAGCTAAAGTTGCTGGTCCTAAGAAAAAAGATGGCACTGCTGATATGCGTTACAAAGTAAACAAAGAAGCAGCAAAGAAAAACTAAGTCATAACTAGTTGTAAAGTAAAAAGCCTTCCAGTTTCTGGAAGGCTTTTTTTATAAATCTATTGTTTCTCCAATAGCTGGAAGAAATAATAATTTTTGCGCTCGTTTGAAACTTTCAACAGCAGCTTTAGAATCGATTTCTATTACTGGAAAAGTATCATAATGCACTCCAATAATTTTATTACAATTGATATAATTAGAGGCAATAACAGCGTCATCAACATCCATTGTGTAATTACCTCCAATAGGTAAAATAGCATAATCTAATTTGTAGAGATCAGCTAATAATTTCATTTCTATAGTTAAGCCAGTATCACCAGCAAAATAAATTTGTTTATGATCTAATTCTAGAACAAAACCAGCCGGATTTCCTCCATAACTTCCATCTGGTAAGCCAGCAGAATGTGTCGCCCAAACCATGCGTACTATTCCAAAATCAAAAGTATGTTTGCCAAAATTCATTGGATGCACATTTTCAATTCCTTGTTTCATTACCCATCCAATTACTTCTGGTATAGCAATAACTTGTGCTTTTGTTTGTTTTGCAAGTTCGATCAAATCGCCTACATGGTCGCCATGCCCATGACTGACCAAAATGTAATCGGCTTCAATTTTTGAAATATCAATTTTACTAGCTAAAGGATTTGAGCTAATAAAAGGATCGAATAAGAGTTTTTTGGTATCTGTTTCTAACAAGAAACAAGATTGTCCGTAGTATGTATATTTCATATCGATTGCTTTTTATCCGCCAAACATACCGCCTAGTCCACCTAACATATCTTTTGTGGCAGCTTGCATTTCAGTTGCGCTAACCTGATCTGCTTGAGATAATGCTTTGTTAACAGCCGTTAATAAAAGTTCTTCAACCTCTTCTTTATCGGCACCTTTGTAAAATTCTTCATCAATTTCTATCGCAGTGATGGCTTTATTTGCTGTTGCTGTTACCCGAATTGCACCACCTTCAACCTCGCCAAATACAGAAATTGTATCTAATCTTTTTTTAATTTCGTCTGCTTTTTGCTGAGCAGCCATTAATTTATCAAACATGATTTTAATTTTTAATATAAGTGGAAAATAAGAGAAATTGTTTTAAAATTAGCTGCGTTTTTTTCTAGGCTTAGCACGCTCATATTGCGACGGCCATTTTACATCGTCCCCTAATTCGAAAGCAGCATGTAAAGGGAAATATGGGTTTCTTAAAAACTCTCTCGCAATAAAAATTAAATCTGCTTGCCCGTTTTGCAAGATTGTTTCAGCTTGTTTTGCTTCCGTAATTAAACCAACAGCACCAGTTAAAATTCCAGTTTGCTTTTTAATATCTTCAGCAAACTGAACTTGGTATCCAGGAGATAATGGAATATCTTGTGCTAAAGTTAGTCCTCCAGAAGAAGTGTCAACCAAATCAATACCTTTAGTTTTTAGCAAAGCAGATAAACGAACCGATTCATTTGCGGTCCATCCTCCTTCGGCCCAATCTGTTGCCGAAATACGAACGAATAGTGGATTTTCGGTAGGCCAAACTTCTTGAACACTTTCTATAACTTCAAGCAATAAACGTATTCTGTTTTCAAAACTACCACCATATTTATCATCTCTTTGATTGTTTAATGGCGATAAAAATTGATGTAACAAATAACCATGTGCAGCATGGATTTCAATTACTTTAAAACCTGCTTTTATAGCTCTTTGGGTTGCGGTTTTAAAATCTGATTTTACCTTTTCGATTCCATCGATAGTTAATGCAATTGGAGTTTTATCTGTCGGATTAAATGGAATAGCACTAGCTGAAACAGTATCCCAACCACCGTTTTCTTTATCTAATTGTAATGGGTTTTCCCAAGGGATATCAAAACTAGCTTTTCTCCCAGCATGAGCTAATTGAATACCAGCAACAGAGCCGTTAGCATGAATAAAATCAGTAATTTCTTTGAATTTTTCGATGTGTTCATCTTTCCAAATTCCTAAATCGCCTATAGAAATTCTTCCTTCTGGAGAAACTGCAGTTGCTTCAGCTATAATTAAGGCTGCACCTCCAACTGCTCTACTGCCTAAATGAACTAAGTGCCAATTATTTGGAAAACCTTCTGTTGCAGAATACTCGCACATTGGAGAAACCACAATTCTGTTTTTTAGGGTAATATTTTTTATGTTAATAGGTGTGAAAAGTAATGACATCTTCTATAATTTTGGGCAAATTAACAATATGAAATTGGATTTGTTTATAAGGATTACATATCCAAACAATTTAATGACAAGCAATGAATTTTAATTCATCAGTCCTTTATTAAAACCTAAAAATAATTTAAATAAGTTTTCGTAAATGGTAAAAGGTAGAGTTTCAGGTTTATCGAAAACATCATGATAAGCAGAAATTCCACCTTGAGTATATAGAAAAAAAGCAGGAACACCTTTTTCTGTAAAGAAATAATGATCGCTATTTGCAGCTTTTCCCCGTGGATTAATTTTGACTAATAGTTTACTCGCATCATTTACCTGATTTAAAAGAGCAAATTCTTTAGGGTATTGTGTTGCATTTACTACTGTTGCACCAGTTTCTCCGGTACCAACCATATCTACATTAATTAAAAATCTAATTTTTTGTAAATCAATTAATGGGTTTTCTGTGAAGTATTTTGAACCTAGAATTCCGGCTTCTTCTCCTGCAAAGCAAATAAATGCAATGGAATATTTTTGAGGATTTGCTGCATAATATTTTGCTAAACTTAATAAAAATGAAACCCCACTTGCATTATCATTTGCCCCAGGAAAATAAGTGTCTTTTCCCATACCACCTAAATGGTCATAATGTCCGGTAATTAAAATAACTGAGTCAGGTTTTAGAGTTCCTTTAACAACAGCGCAAATATTTGATGCTCTAAATTCTGGCACAAAAACATTCTCAATAGTGGTTTCTATGTTTTTTGGCTTCTCATTGATAGCTGATTTTATGACTGAAATTTCAGTATAATCATTTACTTTTTGTGAAACAGACCAAGTCAATTTATCTTTTAAACTAACCACTATTCTATCGCCATCATCTATAAAGTTCAAACTATCTTTTTCTATTAAATCTGCTTTGGCTTTTACACCAGCACTTGCTTGTCCAACTATAAATTCTTTACCTGGAATTAGCTTTTTACCATTAATTTTCAACTCTATCCCTCCTGGAAATGTATTTACAGAAAATGAAAATGGTTGTTTAAAATCTTTTCCGTTCATGGGCTGTAATCCAAAAGTTTTAAACTGAGATTCTATAAAATCTGCCGCTTTACTCATCCCATTTTTGGTATAACCTCTACCCCAAAACTCTTTAGAGGTTAGTGTATTTAAAGTTTTACGAGTATAATTTATATCCTGCGCAAAACAAGTTAAACTAATAGAAAAGATTAAAAGTAATATGGTTTTTCTCATAAAATGATAATCGCAATAATTAGTTAGCAATATAGTAAAAGCCACAGATGTGCAGATTGTTTCTTGAAATTTTCTTGACTTCAAGTAATCTGCACATCTGTGACCTAGATTTAATGTTATATCGAGTTTATTTTTTTTAGCTTCTTTTTTCTGCCTAACCAAATAATTATTCCCGTAACAGGCATACTTGCTGCAATTAGACTTGCAAAAAAAACCAATATTTTTCCAGGCAAACCCATAATCGCACCTACATGGATGTCATAATTCATTCGGGAAATTTTATCAGCTGTGCTAGCATTAGCAAATTTGCCAAACATGTGTTTTACATCAATTTCTTTTAATGTATGTTGATCAAAATATTGATAGTCTGCTTTCCAATATGTTTCTGGATCTGGGTTTTTAGCAATCTCAATTGCAGCTTTTTCATTCTCTGGAACATGAACATCTAAAATCCCTTTAAATGATGGGTCTTCATTTATAAAACGAGCCCAAAGTTGATCGGCTGCAGCCGCATTTAAATTTAAAGAACCTGTTCTAGTGGTATCAGAAAATGATTCTTCATAAAGAGTCATAGTTTCACCACCAGAACTTACCCAATAAACAGATTTAGCAAACCATTGAAAACCAATTACCATTCCAGATAAAGCAATAAAAATAACGATGAAAGTCATGTAAAAGCCTAAAACGTTATGCAAATCATAGTTTAGCCTACGCCATTTTGATTTTAGCTTTACACTAAAGCGTTGTTTTCTTGCTGCTCTACTTTTTGGCCACCATAAAACTAATCCTGATATTAATAATAGCACAAAAATCATAGTGGCTGTTGTTAATATCGGTTGACCTATTTCTGGAGGCAGCCATAAATAATAATGTCCGTTAATTACAATCCTGAAGAAATCTTCGCTCATGTCTTTAACTTTTATGACTTGCCCAGTATATTGGTCTACAAAAACGATATAATAATATGTAGGTTCTTCATTGTAGTAAACTACTTGTGTTGTTCTTCCAAGCTGATAAGTAATACTATGCGCTTTTTTGTTAGGCAGAGCTTTATCTGCAATTTGTTTTAATTTTGTAGGGGATAGTAAGGACTTATTTTGAACTGCTGTAAAACGATAAGTTTGTACTGCGTCTTCTATTTCTCGTTCAAATGCTAAAATGCAACCAGTTATACCTAAGAAAAACACAAATAGCCCGGATATTAATCCAAGCCATAAGTGCATTTTACCTATCCAATATTTAAAACTTTTAGTTTTTTTCTTTTCGGACATAAAATGATTTAAAATTTATAAGCAATACTTAAACGATAATTCCTTGGCGCCTCTGCTTGCCATGAATAAGCAGGCTGTGTGTAATCTGGCGCATTCCAATAATCAGTATAATAAGCGCCAGAAAATAAATATTTATCTAAAATGTTAAAGGCATTAGCTGTGATCTTTACCTTTTTGTTTTCCCAGAATAAGCCACCATCTAATTTGAAATAATTAGGTAAGTTCTTGTTCGCATTAGAACCATCATAAGTTCCAGTTGCTCTGCCTGCCAAATAAGTAAAACCGCCCGAAATACCAGTTCCTTTAAGTATTCCATTTTGTAAAGTGTAAGTTAACCAAGCATTAGTTGTGTGTTTTGAGAATCCAGGAACAATTTCTCCAACTACAATGCTGGTAACTCCTTCAGCAACCTTTGTAACCTTGCCATCTGTATAAGCATAGTTGGCAATTAATCTTAATCCGTCGGTGATTTCACCTCTTATATCAAATTCAATTCCTTGTGCTCTTTTTTCTCCAACTATAATACTGAATGTTTCACCTGCTTTATTTTTTGGATCGCCTGTGAGCTCATTCTGTTTAATTATCCTGTACGCAGAAATAGTTGTATTCCATTTGCCATCAAACCAATCTTTTTTCAACCCAATTTCATGATTTGTTCCAGTAATTGGATCCGGTGTTTCTCCACTGCGTAATAATCCACTTTGTGGAGTAAAAGCCTCATCATAAACAGCATAAATGGCTGTGTTTTTATCAATAGATACGCTTAACCCAACTCTTGGTGTAAAATGTTTTGCTTTATCAGGAGTACCTCCCCAAGCAGATTGACTTACATATGTATATCTTCCTGCTAAAGTTAAACGAGCTTTGTTATTAAAGAAACCAAGTTCATCTTGTACGTAACCACTAAGGTATTTCTGATCCATTAAGCCACCAGCAGTAATTGCTCTTTGTAATAAAGGAGTTTCTCTATCAAAATTAGGGTAACCATTAGATGGGAAACCATAGTTAGGATTGTTTAAGTCAAATGGAGAAGATGGCAAATCCAAATCATGTGATTGACCCCAATCAGCTAAATAATTTTTCTTTCCACCATCAAAACCAGCAATAATTCTGTGATTTATTCCACCTGTTTTCGCTTGTCCATTGATAAATAATTGAGCTAATTTCATCGTACTTTCAGCATCCCAAATCGCAACATTTCTAATTACAGTATTATTTGCGTTGATTACAGATGGCCAAGAACTTGTTCCATTTTGTAGATATTTAGAGTAAGCCACTTGAGCTGTCAACTTCCAATCTGAACTGAATTTATGTTGTAAGTTTAAAAAAACACTATGATCATTAATTCTTGTAGGTTGTACGCCAGGTTGTGTAAGGGTAAAATTTCTTGGAAGTGAAGCATAACCTCCATCAGGTTTAAAGATGTAATACGATCCGACTTCCGTCATTTTTGCATTTTGTAAAGTGTATTCTGCAGTAATTTTAGTGTTGTTTGATAATTGGTAACTTAAGGACGGAGCAAATGTATATCTGTCATTTTTTTCAAAAGGTCTAAAAGAACCTTTTGTTTGAACTGCCCCATTTAATCTAAAGAGTAATTTACCATCGTTCGTTATTTTATGGTCAAAATCTAAAGTTGTTCGGTATAGATCAAAACTTCCAACAGTGAAAGAAACTTCCCCCTTATTAAATCCAGTAGGTTTTTTAGTTACAACATTATACATTCCACTCGGATCGCCATTGCCCAACATAAAGCCAGCAGGCCCCTTTACAAATTCGATATGTTCAACAATACTCATATCCTCAGTTAATGGCCCCCAGTACGAAGAAACAAAATTGAAACCATTGCGCATGGCTTGGATTTGAGAACCACGCATAGTAATATTGGTATATAAATCTCCCCAATGCTCTAATCTTGTAGCGCCACTTACATTTTTAATTAAACCATCGCTCATACTAATAATCTGCTGATCTTTTAATGTGGAATTACTTACAGTTTGTATATTTTGAGGAGCTTCTATAAGAGGTTCATTTAATCTCAGCGAAGCTGATGGTAAGCTAACTTTATACCGATTGTTTTTGCCTGCAATGGTAACAGCTTCCAAAACTTGACTATTTTCTGTTAAAATGAAATCAACAGTTAATGTTTCTTGGGCTATAATCGTTATATTTTTTTCTTGAGAATTAATACCAACGGCACTAACTTTTATAGTATATGAACCCGGTTTAATTCTTGGAAGCGTATATTCTCCGTTATCATTAGTAACTGCATTTATCGAATTGTTTTTCAAGCTAATGCTTACATAAGCGGCAGGTTTGCCATCGGTACTTGTAATTTTACCTTTAATACTACCATGTTGTTGTGCAAAGGCAAATGAAGAAAAGAAAGTTAAGAGCAAGATAATTGTAAATCGTAATTGTATTCGCATGATTATTTTTATTTGGATTAATTCTAAACAGCTGCAAATTAACAATGAAAAAAAATGTTATCCAAATTATTTTGAACAATTCTAAATAAGAAACTATTATCAAACATAATTTCAGAAAAAGAGGAATAACCAATGGAAGTACTTCAGTAACAACTACTACGCTACAATATGAAATTGATATCCTCTATATCAATTAATAAGAAAATAGGAGCGCAAGGAGGTTCAATCGATAAGTTTATTGAAACTTAATTTCTCTAGTATTTATTTTAGTCAAGTTAGTTTAATAAAACATGAGAAAAGTGCAAAAAAATCAGATTCTTATTGCACAACTCAAATTTTATTTAAACCTTTGCGGCTCAAGGAATTTAATACAGGTCAGTACACGAAATAATGAGCAAACATATCATCCATAAACTTTCTATTTTAGAGGCAAAGAATATTGCATCTAAAAGCTTGTTTATTGAGCGCTTACGACCCGTATTTTTTATCACCACAAATCGGCAAAATTATACGCCGCGTATTTAGTACATCTTACTAATACCAATGAGGAATTGATCCTCTCTAAAAACCCAATTAACAAGAATACCTTAATTTTTCGTTAAATAAATTAATGAATATAAACGATTTTATAGTGCAAGTTGCACTTCCTGAACATCGTGTCTTTGCAGAAGAAATCTGTAATGAAATGGCAGAATCTGCTAAAGCACGTGGTACAGGTATCGCTAAGCGTTCGCCAGAATATGTTTCGGGCAAAATGGCAGAAGGCAAAGCGGTAATTGCTTTTCACAAAGATGGCACTTGGGCTGGTTTTTGTTATATCGAGACTTGGAGCCACGGACAGTTTGTAGCGAACTCTGGCTTAATTGTTAGTCCACAATTTAGAAAAGCAGGATTAGCAAATGCGATTAAAAAGGAAATTTTCGGGCTATCAAGAACATTATATCCAAAAGCAAAAATATTTGGATTAACTACTGGTTTGGCGGTAATGAAAATTAATTCTGATTTAGGCTATGAGCCTGTTACATATTCTGAATTAACACAAGATGAAGATTTTTGGAAAGGTTGCCAAAGCTGTGTGAACTTTGAAATTCTAAAAAGCAAAGATCGTAAAATCTGCATGTGTACAGCTATGTTGTATGATCCGGCAGAAAAGAAACATGAAGCAGCAAAGAATTTTGCCGAAGAATTACAAAAAAATCCAACATTATACGAACGTTTTATGCGCATTAAGCAGCGTTTAGTTGTAAAGCCCAAATCAGGATTAAAATCCATTTTAATATTGTTTACCCTTTTACTTAATAAATAGATGAAGAAGAAAGTTGTTTTAGCATTTAGCGGAGGATTAGACACCTCATTTTGCAGCATTCATTTAGCAGAAGATCGTAACTTAGAAGTTCACTCGGTAATTGTAAATACAGGTGGTTTCTCAGCTGATGAATTGCAAGAAATTGAAAAACGTGCTTATGCTTTAGGTGTTGCATCTCACGCAGTAGTAGATGAAACTGAAAATTATTACAATGGTTGCATTAAATATTTAGTGTTTGGCAATGTATTGAAAAATGCAACATATCCACTTTCTGTAAGTGCAGAGCGTGTAAGTCAGGCTACTGCAATTGCGAATTACGTTAAAAAAATTGGAGCAGATTATGTTGCTCACGGAAGTACTGGAGCTGGTAATGATCAGGTTCGTTTTGACATGATTTTCAATATCCTTATTCCAGAAGTAGAAATCATTACACCGATAAGAGATTTAAAATTATCTCGCGAAGCGGAAATAGAATATTTGGCAAAGCATGGTGTTGAGTATAGTGCAGAAAAAGCAAGATATTCGATTAATAAAGGTTTATGGGGAACATCTGTTGGAGGAAAAGAAACATTAACTTCTAATGAAACGTTACCAGAAAGCGCTTGGCCAACTCAAGTTTCAGAGACAGAAGCAAAAAAAATCGAGTTAACTTTTGAAAAAGGAGAATTGGTTGCAATTGATGGAGAAAAATTACATCCAGTTGCAGCAATTCAAAAACTACAAGCAATTGCTCAACCTTTTGGAATTGGTAGAGATATCCATGTTGGCGATACCATTATAGGCATTAAAGGACGTGTTGGTTTTGAGGCTGCGGCACCAATCATCATTATCAAAGCACACCATACCTTAGAAAAACATACCTTAACCAAATGGCAATTAAGCTGGAAAGAGCAATTGTCATCGTTTTACGGAAACTGGTTACACGAAGGTCAATTTCATGATCCAATTATGCGAAATATCGAAGCATTTTTAACCGATACGCAGAAAGTAGTAAGCGGAAAAGTGTTTGTAGAGTTATTACCCTATCGTTTCCAAATTATTGGGATTGAGTCTAAGTACGATTTAATGAGTAATAAATTTGGTAGCTATGGAGAAATGAATAACACTTGGAGCGGAGATGACGTGAAAGGTTTCTCTAAAATATTTGGTAACCAAGTAATGATTTGGCATAAAGTTAACGAAGAAGAAGCATAAAGAGAGACCGAAAGACGGAAAAGTCGGAAAGTCCCAAAGAAATATATTCATAAAGTGTTGTCATCCTGAGCTTGTCGAAGGAACATAGATAAAATAATGATAGAAATCCTTTCAAAAGATAATTGTTTGAGCCATTACAAATGGGGAGAAAACTGTGATGGTTGGAATTTTATAAGCAACCCAGAGGTAGCTATTAAGCAAGAATTAATGCCTGCTCAGACTGCTGAGAAATTACATTTCCATCAATATGCAGAACAGTTTTTCTTCATATTGAAAGGACAGGCGACATTTTTAATTGAGGGAGAAACCATTTTAGTTAATGCCAATAATGGCTTACAAATAAAAGTAGGCAATAAACATAAAATCATGAACACTACGTTTGATGATTTAGAATTTATACTTTTTTCTTATCCATCTACACAAAATGACAGAACAGATTGTGAATAATAAAAAAATTAAAGCAGGAATAATTGGCGGTGCTGGATATACTGGTGGCGAAATGCTGCGCATTTTGATTAATCACCCGAATGTAAAAGTTGCATTTGTAAATAGCAGCAGTAATGCAGGGAATTTAATTTCAGATGTACACACAGATTTATTTGGCGATACTGATTTACGTTTTGTAAGCAATATTCCACAAGATATTGATGTACTATTTTTATGTGTGGGGCATGGAGATGCAAAAAAGTTTTTAGCTGCAAATCCAATTAAGGAAAACATCAAAATTATTGATTTATCGCAAGATTTTAGGTTAGCTGCAAATGCTAAATTTGAAGATCGTAACTTTATTTACGGCTTACCAGAATTAAATCGTGATGCGATAAAAAGTGCTAAAAATGTAGCAAATCCAGGATGTTTCGCAACTTGTATACAGTTAGGTCTATTACCATTAGCAGCAAAAGAGCTGCTTAAAGGTGAAGTTCATATAAACGCCACAACAGGTTCTACTGGCGCTGGACAAAGCTTATCAACAACCTCACATTTTAGCTGGAGAAATAACAATCTTTCAATTTATAAGGCATTTGAACATCAACATTTAAATGAAATAGGAGAAAGTTTAGTACAACTTCAGCCATCTATAACAGAAACTTTAAATTTCATCCCACAACGGGGTGCGTTTACAAGAGGCATTTTGGCGTCAATGTATGTAGAAAGTGATTTAACTTTGGAAGAAGCGCAAAAGCTGTATGAAGATTACTATAATGCACATCCTTTTACTCACGTTAGTCGGAAAAACATCGATTTAAAGCAGGTTGTAAATACAAATAAAGCGCTGGTTCATGTAGAAAAACATGGAAAGAAATTGTTTATTATCAGCATTATTGATAACCTATTAAAAGGAGCAAGTGGACAAGCAGTTCAAAATGTGAACTTAATGTTTGGCTTGGAAGAAACAGCTGGTTTGCGTTTAAAAGCGGCTAATTTTTAATTGAGAAGTAATCTCAACTTATAACTTAAATAACAATGCAATTATTCGACGTATACCCTCTTAACGATATAGAAATAACTAAAGCAGCTGGCAGCAATGTTTGGGACGCTAATGAACAAAAATATTTGGATTTATACGGTGGTCATGCTGTAATATCTATCGGTCATACCCACCCTCATTATGTTAAACGCTTAACTGATCAATTAAACAAAGTTGGCTTTTATTCTAACTCTGTTAAAATTCCTTTGCAAGTTCAGTTGGCAGAAAAATTAGGTGAAGTTTCTGGGAAGAAAGATTTTCAATTATTCTTATGCAATTCTGGTGCTGAAGCCAATGAAAATGCATTAAAATTGGCATCGTTTTACAATGGTAAGAAAAAGGTAATTGCTTTTTCTGGTGCATTTCACGGTCGTACTTCTTTAGCTGTTGCGGTTACAGATAATCCTAAAATTGTAGCGCCCGTTAATCAGACTGAAAATGTAATTTTCTTACCTCATAATAATGAATTAGCGTTAGAAGAAACATTTAAGGCGCAGGGCGATGAGATTTGCGCAGTCATCATAGAAGGAATTCAAGGTGTTGGCGGAATTAAAGAAGCCTCAAAAAGTTTTCTGCAAAAAATCCGTTCACTATGTGATGAATATAATGCAGTTTACATTGCAGATAGTGTTCAATGCGGTTATGGTAGAACAGGATTGTTTTACTCGCACGATTGCGCAGGCGTAGAAGCTGATGTATATACAATGGCGAAAGGAATGGGAAATGGATTTCCAGTAGCAGGGATTTCTATCGCTCCAAAATTTAAACCTTGGCATGGTGAATTAGGAACAACCTTTGGCGGAAATCACTTGGCTTGTGCTGCGGCATTGGCTGTTTTAGAAGTGATGGAACAAGATGGCTTGATGAAAAATGCTGAAGAGGTTGGAAATTATCTCATCGCAGAATTAAAGAAATTTGAACAAGTAATCGAAGTTCGTGGGAGAGGTTTAATGATTGGTATTGAACTTTCTGAAGAATTAGCACACGTAAAAAAAGAATTGTTATTTAAACATTTCATTTTTACAGGAGAAGCAAAACCAAATGTAATTCGTTTATTGCCAGCACTTAACTTAACAAAAGCAAATGCAGATGAATTTTTGACTGCGTTTGGTAAACTAGTAAAATAATTAAACATTGCGTCATTGCTTCATATCTCTCAATGACGATAAGATAAGCTCAAAAGCATGAAACTTTTCACTTCAGTACATGATGTTCCAAACATCAAACAATTTGTAAACGATGCATTGACATTGAAAGCAAATCCTTATGCGAAGCAAGATTTAGGCAAAAACAAAACCTTAGGGTTAGTTTTTATGAATCCGAGTTTACGTACACGGTTAAGTACACAAAAAGCTGCGCTTAATTTAGGCATGAATGTGATGGTAATGAACATGGACAAAGAGGGTTGGGCTTTAGAAACGCAAGATGGAGTGGTGATGAATGGTTCAACAGTTGAGCATATTCGCGAAGCAGCAGCAGTTATGGGTCAATATTGCGATATTTTAGGATTACGTTCTTTCCCTAAATTGAACAACCGCGATGAAGATTATAACGAAGATTTCTTTAATAAATTTGTAAAATATTGCGGCGTTCCTGTAGTAAGTTTGGAAAGCGCAACTCGTCATCCTTTGCAAAGCTTTGCAGATTTAATAACCATTCACGAAACCTGGAATCCATTAAGAGTTGGAGCTAATGCAAAACCTAAAGTTGTTTTAGCTTGGGCTCCACATGTAAAAGCATTACCGCAAGCTGTTCCAAATTCTTTTGCCGAATGGATGTGCAAAGCTCAGCAAGAAAATATGTTAGATTTTACGATTGCTCAACCAGAGGGTTATGAACTTTCAGATGATTTTACAACAGGTGCAAAAATAGTGTACGATTTGGAATCTGCATTAAATGGAGCAGATTACATCTATGTAAAAAATTGGAGCAGCTATAAAGAGTATGGTAAGGTTTTAACGTATCCAGATGGTTGGATGATGAACAACGAAAAGCTAGGGCTAACAAACGATGCGAAAGTAATGCATTGTTTACCTGTTCGTAGGGATTTAGAGTTATCATCAGAAATTTTGGACGGACCGAACTCTTTAGTTATTCACGAGGCAGGAAATCGTCTTTGGGCAGCGCAAGCAGTTTTAAAAACAATGCTAGAAAAACTATAAATATGAAACAACTCACCATCATCAAAATAGGCGGAAATGTAATTGATAACTCTCAAAATCTACATCAGTTTTTGTTAGATTTTACAGCTCTGCCTGGAGATAAAATTTTGGTTCATGGGGGTGGTAAAATTGCAACTGAACTTAGTGAATCATTAGGTATTGAAGCAAAAATGGTTGATGGAAGGCGAATTACTGATATTGAAACTTTACGCATTGTAACTATGGTTTATGCTGGGTTAATCAATAAAAATATGGTTGCTCAATTGCAAGCAAAAGGTTGTAATTCGATAGGCTTAACAGGAGCTGATGGAAATATTATCAAAGCCAAAAAACGCCCTGTAAAAGAAATAGATTATGGTTATGTCGGCGATTTGGATGAAAATTCTGTATCATCAACTATGTTGGATAATTTACTAAAAGCAGGTCTAACACCTGTTTTATGTGCAATTACACACGATGGAGATTCGCAATTACTAAATACCAATGCAGATACAATTGCTTCAGCTCTGGCAATTGCTATGGCATCATTATATGAAACCCGTTTGATATATTGTTTTGAGAAAAAAGGAGTATTGAAAGATGTAAATGATGATAATTCGGTAGTGAGAGAAATCAGAACTGGTGAATTTGAAGGATTAAAAGCAAATGGAACAGTTCAAGGTGGAATGATTCCTAAATTACATAATGCTTTTGAAGCGATAAAAAAAGGAGTTTCGGCAGTTTATATTGGCAAAGCAGATGAACTTTCTGAGTTAAGTGATGGATTATTTGGGACTAAGATGTTAGCATAAATACAGCAATCAACCATAAACTAGAATCATGAAAAAAATAACCATTATCGGTAGTGGAAACATTGGCCTCTCGCTTGCAAAAGGCCTTGTAAATAAAGCCTACTGTAAACCAGATGACATTACATTAACCAGACGCAATCTAAAGCTCATGACCAATGAAGTTGCTGCTGGTTTTAACGTGAGTGACAATAATATTGTCGCAATTTATAATGCAGATATTGTTGTTCTAGCAGTATTGCCTCAACAACTTAAAAAAGTTTTAGAAGAAATTGCGTCGTCAATACAACCAGAAAAACAGTTGGTTATTTCGGTGGTTTCTGGTGTAACTTGCGAGGATGTGCGTAAAGAATTAGGCAATAATGTTCAGGTAATTAGAGCAATGCCAAATACCGCAATTGCCATTGGGCAAAGTATGACATGTATTGCTAGCGATAATGCGATAGATAAAAATATGCATGAAGTTACCACACTTTTTGAAACAGTAGGTTCGGTAGTTACTATTAATGAAGATTTAATGACTTCGGCAACAGCACTTTGTGCATGTGGTATTGCTTTCTTTTTACGTAGCATCAGAGCTGCATCACAAGGTGGAGTTGAGATTGGATTTCATGCACATGACGCTTTAAAGATGGCCGTTCAAACAGCAAAGGGAGCAGCTGATTTATTGCTATTAACCCAAAGTCACCCAGAGGGAGAAATTGATAAAGTAACCTCACCAAAAGGATGTACAATTGCAGGTTTAAATGAGATGGAACATAACGGTTTTAGCTCGGCATTTATTAAAGGAATTAAGCTCTCGGCTAAAAAAGCAGCTGGACTATATAATGATTAATTTGAAATGAGGAATTTCGAAATCTTAAATCAAAATTATGATTAACAAACTCATAGAAGAAAGTACGGAACTGCTGCGTGAATTGATTAAAACACCATCTTTTAGTAAAGAAGAACAGCAAACTGGCAATAAAATCGAACTTTTTTTGCAGCAACACGGCGTAAAAACTATTCGTAAACTAAACAACGTTTGGGCTTACAATAAATACTTTGACCCATCAAAACCTACCGTTTTATTAAATTCACATCATGATACCGTAAAGCCAAATTCAGGTTATACACGTAATCCATTTTCTCCAGATATTGTCGACGATAAATTATATGGTTTAGGTAGTAATGATGCTGGAGGTTGTTTAGTATCCTTAATCGCTACTTTCTTATATTTTTATCCCCAAGAAAACCTAACCTATAATTTCTGTTTAGCCGCAACTGCGGAAGAAGAAATTTCTGGTAATGATGGCTTAGAATTAGTTATTCCAGATCTTGGGCCATTAGAATTTGCAATAGTTGGCGAACCAACAGAAATGCATTTAGCAATTGCCGAAAAAGGGTTGCTGGTGATAGATTGTATCGCTCATGGAAAAGCTGGTCATGCAGCAAGAGACGAAGGAGAGAATGCAATTTATAAAGCTTTGCAAGATATAGAATGGTTTAAAACATACGAATTTCCTAAAGTATCAGAAGTTTTTGGGCCTGTAAAAATGACGGTTACTATCATTAATTCAGGTTCACAACACAATGTCGTACCTGCAAGTTGTACATTTACCGTTGACGTCCGCGTTACCGATTCATATACGAATGAAGAAGTGGTTGAAATTATTAAACAACACGTAAACTGCGAAGTTAAACCACGTTCGGTTCGGTTAAAACCATCAAAAATTGATAAAAATCATCCGATTGTACAATCAGGAATCGCCTTAGGCAAAAATACATATGGCTCACCAACTACATCAGATCAAGCATTATTAGATATTCCATCTTTAAAATGTGGGCCAGGTTTTTCTGGCCGTTCGCATATGGCGGATGAATTTTTATATGTTCATGAAATCGCCGAAGGTATAAATGGATATATCAATATGTTAAAACCTGTTGTGGGCGGAAAATAAATAAACGAAGCGATTTTAGTACTTTTGTAACGCACTTAAAGTATAAGTCGAATCCAATAATGAAACCTGCATAGCAAGCTTCATCACAAATAAAAATAATTAGATATTCTGATGAAAATCTGGCAAAAAAATATTGAAGTAAATAAAGGCATCGAAACATTTACAGTTGGTAAAGACAGAGAACTGGATTTACAAATGGCAGCTTTTGATGTTTTGGGTTCTTTGGCACATGTAGAAATGTTGGCAAGCATTAATTTGCTAACAACAACCGAATTGGCCGAAATTCAAGCGGCATTAAAAGTTATTTATGCAGAAATAGCTGAAGGTAAATTTACAATTGAGGATAGCGTAGAAGATGTACATTCACAAGTAGAGTGGTTATTAACGCAACGCATTGGCGAAGCAGGAAAAAAAATTCACAGTGGCCGATCTCGTAACGACCAAGTTTTGGTGGATTTAAAACTGTATTTCAGATCTTGTATTCAAGAAATGGTAGAAAATACCTCAACACTGTTTAACCAATTAATTACCCTTAGCAATACTCATAAAGACAAACTTTTACCAGGTTACACACACTTACAAATAGCAATGCCATCATCTTTTGGTTTGTGGTTTGGTGCGTATGCAGAAAGTTTAGCTGATGATATGGAATTAATGTTGGCGGCTTACAAAGTTTGTAATAAAAATCCATTAGGTTCTGCTGCAGGTTATGGCTCTTCTTTTCCTCTAAATAGAACAATGACAACCAAATTATTAGGTTTTGATAAACTAAATTACAATGTAGTTTATGCCCAAATGGGAAGAGGAAAAACCGAAAGGATTTTGGGTCAGGCAATGTCATCTGTAGCAGCAACTTTAGCTAAAATGGCGATGGATGTGTGTTTGTTCATTAACCAAAATTTTGGATTTATTAGTTTCCCAGACGAATTAACAACGGGTTCGAGCATTATGCCACATAAAAAAAACCCAGATGTTTTTGAGTTAATTCGTTCACGTTGCAATAAAATTCAGGCTTTACCAAATGAAATTGCGATGATGACTACAAACTTACCTTCAGGTTATCATAGAGATTTGCAGTTATTAAAAGAAAATCTTTTCCCAGCAATTACTTCATTAAACGAGTGCTTAGAGATGACAACTTTTATGTTGCAAAACATCAGTGTTAAAGACAATATCCTAGACGATAAAAAGTACGATTATTTGTTTAGTGTGGATGTAGTAAATGAGTTAGCGTTAAACGGAACTCCATTTAGAGAAGCCTATAAAATTGTAGGTGAAACTATTGATAACGGAACATTTGCACCAAATAAAACCCTTAAGCATACTCATGAAGGAAGCATTGGAAATTTATGTAATTCAGAAATTAGGGCAATGATGAATGAAGTTCTGGATCAATTCAAGTTTGAGAAAACAAATCAGGCTATTGCCGACTTATTAGCTTAGTATAATTAAATCTAAAGAAATGAATGTATCAGTATTAGCAAACACACTTATTGGCTCAGAAATCATTAAAATCGGTAACGAAGTAAATGATATGAAGCGTAAGGGTGCGCAAATTGCAAACCTAACCATTGGTGATTTTGACTCATCCATTTTCCCTATACCTAAGCCATTAGAAGAAGCAATTGTAACAGCCTATCGTGAAGGTCATACCAATTATCCACCAGCCGATGGCATTTTGCCATTACGCGAAACAGTTGTCGAAATTTTAAAGGACCGTTATGAGTTGGATTACGCACTAAATGAAATTTTAATTGCTGGTGGTTCACGCCCGTTAATCTATGCAGTATATTTAGCTTTAGTTGATGCGGGAGATACAGTAATTTATCCAGCGCCATCTTGGAATAATAATCATTATTGCCATCTTTCTTCTGCCAATGGTATAGCTGTGGAAACTACTGTAGACAATAATTTTATGCCAACAGCTTCACAGCTAAAACCACATTTAAAAGGAGCAACTTTATTGGCCTTATGTTCTCCATTAAACCCAACTGGTACCATGTTTACACAACAACAGTTGGAAGAGATTTGCGATATCGTAATCGAAGAAAATAAATCACGCAAAGCGGATGAAAAGCCTTTGTACATTATGTACGATCAGATTTATTCATTGCTAACGTTTGATAAAGAACACGTAAATCCAGTTAGTTTACGTCCCGAATTAAAAGAGTATGTAATTTATATCGATGGGATTTCTAAATGTTTAGCTGCTACGGGAGTTCGTGTAGGTTGGGCTTTCGGACCAGAAAATGTAATCAGTAAAATGAAATCTTTATTAGGCCACATTGGGGCTTGGGCACCTAAAGCAGAACAAGTAGCTGTAGCAGATTATTTCAAAAATAAAACTTTGGTTAATGAATTTTTAGCCAGTTTTAAAGCGCAGGTTCAAGCCAGTTTAGATGAACTATACAACGGTTTTCAGGAATTAAAAAATGAAGGTTTTGCGGTTGATGCGGTTATCCCGATGGGAGCAATTTACTTGACTTTAAAAATCGACTATATTGGAAAAACTACACCAACTGGCGAAATATTAAAAAACAGTGCTGATGTAAATTTCTATTTAATTAAAGAAGCACAAACGGCATTAGTGCCATTTTCTGCCTTCGGAAATAAAGAAGATATGCCATGGTTTAGAGCATCAATAGGTGGTTGTTCTTTACAGGATATAAAAGATATGATGCCTAGAATTAAAGAAGCGCTAAGCAAGTTGAAGTAAGAAACATACATCATTGCAAGACACAAGTCGTAGTAAACCCCTCATCAAATTAATTTGATGAGGGGTTTTATCTTAACACTAGAGCTAGGCCAATGAACTAATGAACAACTGGACTATTTAAACTCACTAGTTGTATGGAACTCGATATCTGGGTAATCTCTTTTAGTCATATCAATCATAAAATCGTTGTCTGCTAAATAAACTGGATTATCTTCCTTGTCAACCCCAATATGTTGCTGTTTACGTTTTACAAACTCTTCTAGTTTTTTATTATCTGTAGACGTTACCCACCTCGATCTGCTATAAGTTAACGTACGGAACCTACATTTTGCGCCATACTCATGTTCTAATCTAAAGCTAATAACCTCAAACTGTAATTCGCCAACTGCACCAATTACTTTCCTATTTCCAGGTTGCATTACAAAAAGTTGTGCAACTCCTTCATCAGTTAACTGCTCAATTCCTTTTTCCAATTGTTTAGTGCGCATTGGATCCATATTCTCCACTTCCTTAAAAATTGCAGGAGAGAAGCTCGGAATGCCCTTAAATTGTAATTTCTCACCCTCGGTTAGTGTATCGCCTATTTTAAAGTTACCACTATCGTATAAACCAACAACATCGCCTGGCCAAGCCTCTTCAACAATACTTTTTTCGTTAGCCATAAAATCCATCGGATTGCTAAATTTTAGCTTTTTGTTTTGACGAGTATGGAAGTAAAATTTATTACGCTCAAACTTACCTGAGCAAATTCTTAAAAACGCAATTCTATCGCGGTGTTTCGGATCTAAGTTGGCGTGTATTTTAAATACAAAACCACTAAAGTTTTTCTCTTCAACCAACACATCCCTTTCTTCTGCTTCGCGGTGTTTCGGACTAGGTGCAATCTCTATAAAAGTGTCCAAAATCTCTTTAATTCCGAAATTATTAATTGCCGAACCAAAAAATACAGGGGCTAATAAACCATCAGTATATAAGGTTTTGTCGAGCTTGCCATAAACACCATCAACTAATTCCGTATCATCTTTTAAGCCTTGTACCTCTGTCTCTTTTAAATAATCAAGCAATGCCTCATCATTTAAGTCGTTAACTGCAACAACCGATTCAGTAACTTTAGTTTTATCTGAATTGAATAAATTTAAGTGATTATTATAGATACTATAAACGCCTTTAAAAGTATGTCCTTGTCCAATTGGCCAAGAAAGGGGGCAAAGGCTGATATTCAATTTAGTTTCAATTTCATCTAATAGATCGAATGGTTCTTTACCCTCTCTATCCATTTTATTAACAAAAATAATTACAGGCGTATTTCGCATTCTACAAACCGACATTAATTTTTCAGTCTGCTCTTCTACACCTTTCACACAATCTACCACCAAAATCACACTGTCTACTGCCGATAAGGTTCTGTAAGTATCCTCGGCAAAATCCTTGTGGCCCGGCGTGTCTAAAATATTAATTCGTTTGCCTTTATATTCAAAACCCATTACTGAAGTTGCAACCGAAATACCACGCTGGCGTTCAATTTCCATGAAATCCGATGTATTGCTTTGGTTTGCTTTATTCCGTTTTACGGCGCCAGCAGTATTAATTGCGCCACCAAACAACAAAAACTTTTCAGTTAAAGTAGTTTTTCCAGCATCGGGGTGACTAATAATGGCAAATGTTTTTCTTTTTTCTATTTCAGGATTAACCATGGATTTGTATTGAGAATGAGTGCAAAATTTAATAAAATAGCGAATACAGCAAAGCTTTATAAAAAGCGAAGTGGAAATAATATGGCTGTAGCTTGTTTCATTGCATTACAAAGGTAAGCATATTTTTTTTCTAGTATAAAAAACTTAGCTAAGCAATAGGAACGAAATAATAACGTACAAAAAAAGCCGATTTCTCAATCGACTTTTTCACTATTCATACTTATTTTTTATCCTCTTCCTGGACGACCGCCACCTCTTTCACCACGACTTTCTGAACCACCAGAACTTCTTTGTTGAGGTGCTGGTTGTGAACGTTCAACACGTTGTGGCTGTGGCCTTTCCATTCGTTGAGGTGCTTGTTGCACCGGTTGTGGGCGTTCAACTCTTTGTGGTTGGGCTTGTTGCGGTTGAGGTCTACTTTCTCTTTGTTGAGGTGCTTGCTGCATTGTTTCCTGACGCTCTACACGTTGAGGTTGCGCTTGTTGCTGAGGCATTTCTCTACTACGTTCAACTCTTTGTGGTTGGTTATCACCGCCTTCACGATTTCTTCCGAATACACTTGGTCTAGAACTTATACCTTCATCATTTCTTGGTGTACTAACACGGTTATCATTACCTCTACTTGGTGTACCGTTTACTTCACCTCTTCCAGGGCGAGTAGACATGCCACCATTTCCTCTATTCTCATTTCCGTTACGATCACCTTGTCCAAAACTACCATTACTATTTCCTCTTTCAGGGCGAGTACTTACAGTAGCATTATCTCTTCCAATAGGACCACGATTAATACTACCTTGTACAGCATTTCTTGGAGCAGCATTCACGTTCGAATTTCCTCTACTAGGTCTTGGATTATAGATATTAACAGTATTATTATCAATTCTGCTTGCTCCAGGCCTGCTGCTTCTATTTACATTGTAAACAGTTACATTCTGATTTGTAGCACGTCTAACCTCTTCTGCTCTAGGGCCAGTGTAATAAGTCCTGTTATTACGAACATAAGTGTTATTAATAATCACGGTATTCTGAATATAAATTCTATTTCTACCACCATAATAACGAGGATAGCTATTGTAATAAATATTGCTGTATGGGATAAAATTCCAGCACATATCTGGTATTCTATATCCACCTCTGCCAATATTGATGCCTATACTAATGCTTGGACCTAAAGGAGCCCATCCATAATAACCACCACCACTTCTCCAACTCACCCAAGCCGGACCCCAAACGGTATCTGGTATCCAAACCCATTGGTTGTACCTGTTATATATCCAACGGCCATAGTGAAACGGAGCCCAGCCCCAATCGTAATTAGAAACCCAAGTATTTCCATACTCAGTCATTGCCCAACGACCATTGCTATAGTAAGGCCTAAAATCTTCCTGATCTACATCAGGGCGCCATACATAGCCGTATTGTGGATCTTGGATCCAGGTGCCATAAGGCGACAATTCATCGTAAAACGATTGCAAGGAAACATCCTCTTGTTGCGCCATGACTTTTTGTGTGGTTCCAGCAAGTAGGAGCATGAGCCCCAGCACAATTGCCGGTAATTTGATCATGTTTTTCATTTTTTGTGTGTTTTAAAATTTATAATTAACCTAACTCTTATTGTATATCAATTTGAACACCATTTTTAATAAAGGATTAATCGAAAGTTAACAATCTTCTCAATTATCTCATTTTAACGCTTTTCTTTACAATTAAGTGTTTCAAGGCAGGACAAAAACAACTCCTAGTATGTGTAAAAAATAAGGCGGGCAGAACTAAATTTGCTACAATTTGTTAATTGCTGTCAAACAATTAGGTGAATATATTGTTTAGCCAAACCTTTGCGGAATTTTAGTCAAAATAGTTATTGTCTTAAAACCGTACTTTTGTGATATATTAATTTTTATGCAAAAAGGCATCTTATTTTTAGTTCCAGTTCCGTTAGCAGAAAATGCAACGCAAAAATCTTTCACTCCCTATTTAATTGATACCATAAATTCAATTAAAACCTACATTGTAGAAAATGAGAAAACAGCTCGTAAATTTTTGAAAGAAGCAGGAATAAAAACACCACAAAGTGAATTACTTATCCACGATTTCGGAAAACATAAAAGAGGAAATTCCTTAGTGCCTTATTTTACTCAATTAATGTCTGGAATTGATGTAGGTTTAATGAGCGAAGCAGGATGTCCAGGTGTAGCAGATCCAGGTGCAGAAATTGTTTCTGAAGCTCACAAACGTGGGATAAAAGTTGTGCCATTAGTAGGCCCAAATTCAATGTTACAAGCGTTAATGGCTTCTGGCTTTAGTGGACAAAGCTTTACATTTCATGGGTATTTACCAATTGATAAGGTAGATAGAGCCAAGCGTATAAAAGAATTGGAAACCCTTTCAGAAAAAAATAAGCAAACACAATTGTTCATGGAAACACCTTTTAGAAATAATCACTTGCTTGAAGATGTGTTGAAAAATTGCCATGGAAGCACTCAGCTTTGTATTGCTTGTAATATTAATGGAGAAAATGAATTTATTAAAACGATGACAGTTGGCGCTTGGCGAGGTGAGAAAATAGATTTACATAAAAAACCAACTGTATTTTTGATTTACAAGGGATAAATTATCGATACATACTTTTCTGCTCAATAAATTCTAACACATTATCTGGAACAAAAAACTGAACATTTTTATTTTCTTTTAATGCTTTACGAATAAAAGTAGAAGAGATTTCCATTTCTGGAGTATCAGTAAAGGTGATAGCGGGATGATTTTCCCACTCACTTACGTCTACTCCAGGTCTAGGATAAACATAAATATGATAGTCTTTTAATAGAATTTCAAAATTTTTCCATTTTTTTAGAGAACTTAGATTATCAGCACCCATTATAAGCACAAACTCTTTTTCAGGATAACGCTCATGCAAATGTGTAAGTGTATCTATAGTGTAAGAAGGTTGTGGTAATTTGAATTCAATGTCGCTTACTTTAATTTGAGGAGCATTTTCTGTGGCTAGCTTTGCCATCTCTAAACGGTCGTACATGTTTGCTAAGCCGCTTTTTTGTTTTAATGGATTGTGTGGAGAAACGACTAGCCAAACCTCTTTTAAACCACTAAATGTTGCCATATAATTAGCAATCACTAAGTGCCCAATATGAATTGGATTAAATGAGCCAAAGAATAGACCGGTTTTCATTTAACAGTAAACGCTTAATTATTAATTTTCAAAAAATCACCAACTAATTTTTCGGCTTCTTTGCATGCAACTTCTAGATTGTGATTTTTAAGAATAACATCAAATTTATCTGCATACAATAATTCTTTTTCAGCTTTAACAAAACGTTCTTGCAATTTTTCTTCACTATCCGTTCCGCGACCAGTTAAACGTTCTTTTAACACTTCTAAAGATGGTGGTTGAACAAAAATTGCCAAAGCATCTTCTTCATATTTTCTTTTTAAACGCAAACCACCTTCAACATCAATATCAAAAATTACATGTTTACCTTCATCCCAAATTCGTTCAATTTCCGAACGAAGTGTGCCATAAAAAGTACCATTATATACTTCCTCAAATTCTACAAATTCCTGACGAGCAACTTTATGTAAAAAGTCTTCTTTACTAATGAAATAATAATCGTCTTTGTGCTTTTCACTGCCTCTAGAATCACGTGTAGTAGCGGAGATAGAGAAACTTAATTGTGGGAATTTCTTTAGTAAGTGTCTAACAATGGTGGTTTTACCAGCTCCAGATGGTGCAGAAAATATAATGAGTTTGCCTTGTTTCATTTTAATTGGAAAGTTGAAAAGTTAAAAAGTTGGAACGTTAAAACATTTCAACCTTACAACTTTACAATACGTTTAATAACTGTTCTTTAATTTTTTCTAATTCTTCCTTCATGCCCACTACTAACTGCTGTATATGTGCATCATTAGCTTTTGCTCCCATGGTATTAATTTCTCTGCCTATTTCTTGAGAAATAAACCCAAGCTTTTTACCATTAGCATCTTTACTTTTTAAAGTCGCCATAAAATAATCGCAATGACTTTTTAAACGAGTTTTTTCTTCGGTAATATCTAATTTATCAATGTAATAAATCAATTCTTGCTCTAAACGGTTCTGATCGTAATTAACCTTGCCAACTGTTTCTTCTAAAAATTGAGTTAATCTAGCTTTAACCTGAGGCACTCTTAGTGGCGCTAGTTTATCTATTTCTGCAAAAAAATCTAATATATTTTGAATGCGAAGTTCTAAATCAGTTCTCAAAACAGATCCTTCATCTTCTCTAAACTGGTTAAAGTTTGCTAAAGCTTTTAAAAAAGTTTGATGTAAAACTTCCCAATCGTTTTCGCCTACTTCTTCTTCAGTATAAGTTATTACTTCTGGAAAATTTAAAGCTGTTTGCAAAAGATTAGCCGAATTAGCACCTAAAGAGGAATTAATCTCTTCTAATTGTTTATAATATCTGGTTAATAAAGCTGTATTAATACTAGCACCCTTTTGATTATCATCAGTACGTTCAATATTTATAGAAACATTTACTTTTCCACGTTCTATATCTTTGCTGCAAGTATTACGCAACAAAAGTTCTTTATCTGAATATGCTCTGGGTAATTTTAAATTTAATTCTAAAAACTTAGAGTTTAAAGATTTTATCTCTACTGCAAACTTTACGTTTTCATGATCTGTAGAGGCCAAGCCAAAGCCTGTCATTGATTTTATCATGTGCAAAGATAGTAAAAAGTATAAATTATTGACTTTCAACAATAGTAATTGAACAATCTAAATAGTTAGCTATGTTTTAAAATAGTTTCTTGCATTAAGGTGTGAACTTTTTGCTTTAATAGAGGTAAATCTCCTAATTTTAAGCCTTTTACATCCACAGGTGTGATAAAAATAGTTGTAAGCAAACCAGGATGTGCTTTTAGTGGATGAGTTCTTGGTAATAATTTTTTATTGTTAATCATCACAAAAGGCATCAAGGGTGTTTGTGTTTCGATCGCAATTTTAAAAGCGCCATCGTAAAATTCACTGAGTGGAGCTTCGCTTTTATTCATTGTCCCTTCTGGAAATATAAGGATAGATTGGCCGTTTGCAATATCGCGCTTTAGTGACGCCACAGATTGCTCCCTACTTTCTTTACTACTTCGGTCTATCATAACGACTATACGCTTGTAAATCCATCCAAAAATTGGAATTTTTGCCATTTCTATTTTCCCTAATGGACTAAAATATTGAGGAATACTTATACAAACCGCAATTGCATCTAAATATGAGCCATGGTTGCCAACATATATATGAGGTACTTTGCGATTAATTAAATGTTTGTTAATAGTTTTTACCCAAAAGAAAGTAATTAAACTAAATCCCCATGCCCAGCAGCGTAAAAAAAACATACCGACTCTTTTTCCAGTTGGCGGAGCCATGAGTGTAGTAGCTAATAAAACAAAAGGTAATGCGATGAACATCAATAGAATAAATATTAACCCAGCATAGCACAAATACAAAGCAGATAAAACTTTACCCATTTATTAACGTTTTTTAACTTAAGGGATTAACAAATAACCCTTAAGTTTACAAAATAAAATTAACTCTGTAATGAGATTGGCTCGTTTATCATTTTTTAGCATACTATTTCTATTTTCTTCGGTACACGTTTTTGCGCAACAAGAATTTATGTTGAACGGCGTGTTGCTTGAGAACGGAACAAAAATTAGGATTGCATTAGGAGAAATTAACAATAAACGTAATCATTATAGTGTTGGCAGCAATGACATGGGGCTATTTCAAATTAGAGCTGTTGTTGGGGACACTTTAGAAATTATTAAAAGAGGGTTTAATGATGTACAGGTTGTAGTTGCTTCTACAAAAGATCTGGTAATTACACTTAATAGAGGAAATACGTTAAACGAAGTAGTAATTAATGGGCAAAGTAAAAAACAAATATTAGATGATATTAAAAGGGATTTTAAAAATAAGGGTTCTTTTTATGGCGGTAAGCCACCGTTTCTTTCCTACTTATTTACGCCATTAACAGCAATTTATGAGCTTTTTGGCCGGACACCTAAGAATGCTCGCCGATTTAACAACATGTATGTCTCTGAACTTCAAAATAATCAAGTAGATCAACTTTTTAATAAGTCAACAATTAATAAAAATACAGGTTTAGAAGGGAAAGAATTAGAAAACTTCATGGTTAATTATCGTCCAGATTATGAAAAAGCAAAAAACTGGACAGTGTATGATGCAACAAAGTGGATTAAAGATTCTTACAAGAACTATACAGATACGTTAAAGAAAAAGTAAGCAGTTCTCTGTTGGCGATTTACAGTTCTGAACCTAAAACTGTTAACTGAGAATTGGAATTGCTAACTAAATAGCCAGTGACTCACAAGCTTTTTCTGCAGCCAATTTTTCTGCATTCTTCTTATTGTAATCTCTTCCAATACCATGATTTTCACTGTCGATAATGGCATGAATGGTAAATAGTTTAGCGCTTTCACCTTCACCATTTTCTACCATATCAAATGAAATATCTTTTCCATGACGCTGACACCATTCAATTAATTTACTCTTGAAATTAGTTTCAGTCATTTCTAAAGTATGCACATCAATATACGGCTTAACAATACGCTTAAGCAATAAATTTTTAGTGAAATTGTAACCTTTATCTAAATATACCGCACCAACTAATGCCTCGAAAGCATCGCCTAACATAGAATGATGTTTGGATTGTACATTTACTGTTTTCTGATCAAAAACGATGAGTTGATCAAAGCCCATTTTACGAGCAAGTTGATTTAAATTAGCTCTATTTACAATTTTAGAGCGCATTTCAGTTAAAAATCCTTCTTCTTTATAGGGATAAATTTTGAATAGCAATTCTGCAATAACAGCACCTAGAATAGCATCACCCAAAAACTCTAATCGTTCATTACTACTTCTACTTCCATTTTTTAAAACTTTAGCAACAGAACGATGTCTGAAAGCCATTTTATACAAAGTCACATTTCCAGGGATAAACCCTAAAATGTTTTTAAGTTTTTTTACAAACTCTTTGTCTGGCGATAAATAAAGTTTATATAAATTGAAAAACGGCATTAATCTGATAACAAAAAATTAAAAGTTAGCTGTGTAAAGTATAAATGTACAATACAAATAATCAACAAAGATATTTTAGTAGGTTAACCTTCGTATTTTTTGAAAATAACAGATGCATTATGACCGCCGAAACCAAACGTATTACTTTGCGCAGCACGAATAGTACGTTTTTGAGCCTTGTTAAACGTAAAGTTTAATTTCGGATCAAACTCTGGGTCATCTGTAAAATGGTTGATTGTTGGAGGAACAATATCATTTTTTACAGCTAAAATAGTTGCAATTGCCTCAATAGCACCCGCCGCACCTAATAAATGTCCTGTCATAGATTTAGTAGAACTGATGTTCAATTTATAGGCGTCTTCGCCAAATAAATCTACAATCGCTCTGCTTTCACTTACATCTCCAAGTGGAGTAGAAGTACCATGAACATTAATATAATCAATATCAGCAGTTGTTAATTTAGCATCTCTTAACGCATTTGCCATTACCAGTTTTGCTCCTAAACCTTGTGGGTGTGGTGCAGTAATGTGATTTGCGTCGGCACTCATACCACCACCTACAATTTCAGCGTAGATTTTAGCGCCACGAGCTTTAGCATGTTCTAATTCTTCTAAAATGATGGTTCCAGCACCTTCGCCAGCTACAAAGCCTTCACGGTCTTTATCAAAAGGTCTTGATGCAGTTTTTGGATCATCATTTCTAGTAGAAAGTGCATGCATGGCGTTGAAACCGCCAATACCTGCCTCGTTAATTATTGCTTCAGAACCACCAGAAATAATGATGTCAGCAATATCCAAACGGATATAATTGAATGCATCAATCATGGCATTGGTAGCTGAGGCACATGCCGAAACAGTAGAAAAATTTGGTCCGCGTAAACCATATTTCATAGAAATGTGGCCGGGAGCAATGTCGATAATTACTTTTGGAATAAAGAAAGGATTAATACGTGGAGTTCCATCGCCCAAAAAGAAAGTTTTCATTTCTTCTTGAAACGTTTTAAATCCACCTATGCCTGAGCCCCAAATTACGCCTACACGGTTGGTGTCGATTTTTTCCCAATCATAACCACCATCTTTTACGGCTTCTGCTGTAGCTACTAAAGCATACTGCACAAATGGGTCTAATTTGCGAGCTTCTTTTTTATCCAAATGATCTTCTGGGTTAAAGTTTTTAAGCTCACATGCAAATTTCGTCTTGAACTTTTCAGTATCAAAACCTGTAATTGGCCCAGCGCCGCTCACACCATTGATTAGTCCATCCCAAAATTCTTGGGTGGTGTTACCAATTGGAGTGAGCGCACCTAAACCTGTAACTACTACTCTTTTTAATTCCATTTATACGTATTGTACGGAAAGCGTATTTTATTACTTAACGTTTTTTTCTAAATAAGCAACTGCTTGACCAACAGTACCGATAGTTTCAGCCTGATCATCAGGAATCGCAACATTGAATTCTTTTTCAAATTCCATAATCAACTCAACGGTATCTAAAGAATCCGCACCTAAGTCGTTTGTGAAAGACGCTTCTGGCGTAACTTCGCTTTCATCAACACCTAGTTTTTCTACAATGATAGCCTTAACTCTTGAAGCAATATCAGACATAATTTTATAATTTAATGGTTAAATAATTCTGTGCAAAGAAAAATAAAATTCTAACACTTTTCAAATGTTTTTATTTCTCAATCAATTTTAATGTTTTTATTTCAAACTTAATGTAAAATTAGTTTTATAATTTCGTAATTCTAAAAAAAATATTCTGTTTTGAACAAAACTTATTTAAAACTCTCTTTAGACCTTGATTTTGTTTTAATCGCTATAACGGCATCTTTAAAAGATTATATTCTATGTCACAAAATAAATAATAGCTTAGAATTTGACTTCGAAAAGGTTGATGATCATGAGGTTTATTATAATATTGATGAAGCCCCACTTTCATTTTCTAAGTTTTATTATTTTGTAGAACAAGGCGAAATAGAGTATTATTTAGTTAACAATCGAAATAGCGAAGGGTTTTTAATTCCTGAAATGAATAAAGTAGATTTTTTTATGATTATTCATCAATATATTGATAAAGAAGACCTCAATTTTATTTTAACGCGATTAAATAAACTATCTGATATTCAGGTAGCTGCGCAGATAGATCCGCTAAAATTAAAGTCGAAAGAAAATTTAGTAATGTAAATTTTATATTGTTCGTGTATTAAATACACTATATTTGAATCTTAATAAAACTGAAACGCAACATAAACAATTAGATAAAACAACGTTATTTTTAATAATTTCTACTTTTTTGTTTTATCATCAATAAAATAATAATAAATGAAACCATTTCATTCCAGAACTAAAATAGTGGCCACTTTAGGTCCGGCATCAGCCAAACCAGATGTTTTGTATAGCATGTTTAATGCAGGATTAGATGTTTGCCGTCTTAATTTTTCTCATGGTTCTCAGGCTGATCATCAAGAAGTTTTAGATACCATACGTAGCATCAATAAAAAATATAAATATAATGTTGGCATCTTAGCCGATTTGCAAGGACCGAAAATCCGAATTGGAACTGTTAAAGATGGTGGTATTCACTTAGTTAATGGTAACCGTACAGTTATTACTACTCAAGAATGTGTGGGTAATGAAGAACGGATTTATATCACCTATGAAAACTTCCCACAAGATGTAAAAGCAGGTGAAATTATCCTTTTAGATGATGGGAAATTACAGATGCGAGTGATTGAAACAAATTATAAGGATGAAGTAGTTTGCGAAATCGTTCATGGTGGTATTTTAACTTCTAGAAAAGGTGTAAATCTTCCAAATACTAAAGTTTCTATCCCTTCATTAACTATAGAAGATCGTAAAAACTTAGAATTTGTTTTAGAAAATGATGTAGAATGGATCGGTTTATCTTTTGTGCGTAATGCAGAGGATATTATCGAGCTAAAAGATATTATTAAAGCAAGAGGAAAAACCGCTAGGGTTGTTGCTAAAATTGAAAAACCAGAGGCAATTGCTAATATCGATGAAATTATTGCTGTTTCTGATGCAATTATGGTTGCCCGTGGAGATTTGGGAGTAGAAATGCCAATGGAAGAAGTGCCATTATTGCAAAAAATGATTGTAAGAAAGTGTAGAGCAGCTTCTAAACCAGTAATTATTGCTACCCAAATGCTAGAAAGCATGATTACTACACCTCGTCCAACACGTGCTGAAGTAAATGATGTAGCGAATTCAGTTTTAGATGGTGCAGATGCTGTAATGTTAAGCGGAGAGACATCGGTAGGTGAGTTTCCGTTAATTGTAATAGAAACGATGCAGAAAATTATTTCTAATATTGAAGATAACAATTATCCTTTCCACCCAGAGAAATTTTTAATACCAAATTCAGATAGTTTCTTAAGTGATGCAGTTTGCGATTCTGCTTGTTTTCTTTCTAAACAGACTAATGCTGTCGGTATCGTTTCAATGACATTAAGTGGTTATACAGCTTTTGAAATTGCTAGTCATCGCCCAGAATCTCCAATATTTATTTTTACAAGTAATGAGGCTTTGTTAAATACATTAAGTTTAGTGTGGGGTGTAAGAGGGTTTTATTACGATAAATTTGAGAGTACCGATAATACCATTACCGAGGTTAACGATTTCTTGAAAAAGAAAAAATTAATTAAAAAAGGTGATGTAATTATCAATACAGCTGCTATTCCAATGGAAGTTAAAGGCAAAACAAACATGCTTAAAATTACTGTTATAGACTAAATCTGATCAAATATAATAAGGAGATGCCCTTGCGAAAGCTTGGGCATTTTTTGTTTTCAAAAGACCCGAAAGACTACAAAATAAAAAGTTAATGCATCCATCTTTGGCTTGTGCGACTCTCTGAAAACAGTGTAAATTGCCACAATTTAAACATTCTTGGATCGGGCCTTAGTCGGACTTTGGTCGGAGTTCGGTCGGGGTTTGGTCGGACTTGTGACAATTGAATCCGACTAAACCCCGAATAAAGTGCAAGGTAAATCCGAGGAAATACTTAATGTGTTAAATTGCGTTTAATACATAAAGCCATATAACTACTAAATGTATTATTCCTAATACGTTGAAATCAATAGATAGAAAACATCTTATTTTTATCCCATAAGAAAATAAATTATGAAAAAATATTTACTTACGGCATCAGCAATAGCATTAACATTTGCTGCAAATGCCCAACAAGGTAGTCTTACCGCAAAAGACTATGAAAGAGCCGAGAGCTTTATGAGTTACAATACCGAGAAGTTTATTGATGGAGTGCCAGGAAGATTAAATTGGTTAGACAATGATAAATTTTGGTATACGGTAAGGAATCAAGGTGGAAATCAAACTTTTGTGGTAGATCCAGTTAAGAAAACTAAAACATTAACTACAGAATACACAGCTGACGCTGGTCAAGGTTTTGGAGGCCGTGGCGCAAGAGGTGGTAGTGGTGTTACTTCGCCTGATGGCAAAAAAACTGTTTTCATAAAAGACTGGAATTTGTGGGTTAGAGATGTTGAGAGCAAAAAAGAAACGCAACTAACTACAGACGGCATTAAAAATTACGGTTACGCAACTGATAATGCTGGTTGGACAATGAGTGATGGGCCAATTGTACGTTGGTCTCCGGATTCAAAAAAAGTAGCTACGTTTCAGCAAGATCAAAGAAATGTGAGCGATATGTATTTGGTAACAACTAATGTTGGTGCGCCAGTTTTAAAAGCTTGGAAATATCCTTTACCAGGGGATAAAGTAATTGCTACTATTAGAAGAGTAATTATCGATGTAGAAAATGCAAAAGTAGTTAGCTTAAATATTCCTGCAGATCCGCATAGAGCTACATTGAGCGATGATATTGCAAGTAGCGGCACTTTTGATGATATTGATTGGAAAGCCGATGGCTCTGAAATGGCATTTTTATCTACATCAAGAGATCACAAACAAGAGAAATTTCGCATTGCAGATGCGAATACAGGAGCTGTTAGGGAAGTGTTTGAAGAAACAGTAAAAACACAATTCGAATCGGGCCGTGGAGCAATCAACTGGCGTTATTTACCGGGTTCTAAAGAAATTATCTGGTATTCTGAACGCGATAATTGGGGACATCTTTATTTATATGATTCAACTACTGGAAAATTAAAAAATCAAATTACAAAAGGCGATTGGTTAGTTTCGAAATTACTTAGAGTAGATGAGAAAAATAGGGTGCTATATTTTATGGGTAACGGCCGTGAACCTGGAAATCCATACTTTAGCTATTTCTATAAAATTGGCTTTGATGGTAAAAATCTTACTCTATTAACTCCAGATCAAGGAAATCATACGATCACCTTCTCTCCATCAAACAATTATTTTGTAGATACCTATTCTACTCCAGAAATACCTGCAACAATGGCTTATAGGGATTTGAAAGGGAAATTGGTTACTAGTTTAGAAAAAACAAGTGTTTCGAGATTAGCCGCTACAGGTTGGAAAGCACCAATTTCAGTGAATGTAAAAGCGAATGATGGTACAACAGATATTTATGGCTTGGTATTTACGCCAACTAAAATGGATGTGAATAAAAAATATCCCGTTATCGATTATATTTATCCGGGTCCGCAAGGCGGAAGCGTAGGTAGCTGGTCGTTTTCAGCATCAAGAGGTGATCATCAGGCATTAGCTGAATTAGGCTTTATTGTTGTTGTTATAGAGGGTACAAGCAATCCTTTCCGTTCAAAAAGCTTCCATGATATGAGTTATGGAAATATGGCAGAAAATACTTTGCCAGATCAGATTGCTGCAATTAGACAACTATCAAAAACATATCCAATAGATACCAATAAAGTAGGTATTTGGGGTCACTCAGGTGGTGGTTTTGCAACTGCTGCAGCGATGTTCCGTTATCCAGATTTCTTTAAAGTAGGTATAGCCGAATCAGGAAACCACGATAACCGTAACTATGAGGATGATTGGGGCGAACGCTACAATGGCTTAGTTGAAAATTCTAATTATGAAGCCCAAGCAAACCAGAACTATGCTAAAAACCTAAAAGGAAAATTAATGTTAGCTCACGGTATGATGGATAATAATGTTCCACCATCTAATACAATGTTAGTAGTTGAGGCTTTAGAAAAAGCGAATAAAAGCTTTGATTTGGTATTATTCCCTAATAGTGCACATGGTTATGGACCGTACTCATCGTACATGATGCGTAGACGTTGGGATTATTTTGTGCAAAATCTATTAGGTATGGAACCACCTAAAGATTATTTAATGGGTGGAGCACAAAGACCTAGAAATTAATAAACTCAAGATATAGCAGTATATAAAAATAAAGCACCACTTCTAAAAAGAAGTGGTGCTTTGTCGTTTAATGCAATTCTTAAAATGTTAACGTCTGTTAAAGTTTTAACAGCCAAATCATTAAGTTTTAATTTAGCTAAAGAATTAAAACGATGAAATCCTTTTTTATTTTAACATTACTACTTTTTTCAAATCAAGTTTTTGCACAAAATGTAAATGGATATGTGATAGATGATATCACAAAATTACCTATAGAAAATGTGCAGGTGATTACTGAAAATTCAACAACATTTACTAGTGCAACGGGGAAATTTAATCTTGGTATACTTAAAAATGGAGCAAAAATAAGTTTTAGAAATGTGGGCTATGAAACTTATGAAGTATCAATTACTAAGGAAATGCTCAAAGATACGCTCAGAATTAGTCTTAAATCAAGTCCAATCAACTTAAATGCAGTAATTATTAAAGGTGCTAGAAACTATAAACTCGATTCTTTAAACCTAAGAAAAGAATATGCAAAAGTCTTTGACTATAAAGCTCCGAGAATTAGCGATATTTTTATCCAAAAGTCACCATCCTATAAATCACCATTTGCCAATACGAATCCAAATTCTACGGCATCGATTATCAGTTTAAATGTTTTACAAGTCTTTAACTTATTAGGAAAAAATAAAACTCCTGTTTCTAAACTGAAACAAACCTTGTTAAAAGATGAAGACATGAATTACGTTGATCATGTATTTTCAAAAGGAAAAGTCGAATTAATTACACACCTAAAAGCAGATTCGCTACAAAATTTTATGCAACGATATCGACCAACAATTCAAGAGGCAAAGCGCTTAAATGAATACGAAATGATCCTTTATATTAAAAAGAGTTATTCAGAATTTATAAAGTAATAGCTGTTTAGTTATTATACTTTATCCTCTTTATCACGTGGATTAACATGATCCGCTAATTCATATCCTTTTGCCCCTTCAGTTTTATCATCCAAAAAGAGTAAAACAACTAAGGAAATTATTGGAATAAGGAAAGAAATAAAAAACCAGAACCAAAAATTTCTGCCCATGCTTTTTGCAAAAACGCCAGCAACAATTTGCGGAATTAGCATTACACATAATAAAAGTAATTCGGGCATAAATGCATATTTTACATGACAAATATAATACTCGCTTATCATATAAAAATCTAAATAATAGTTAAATTAGTTTCATATTTAAATAAAATGGATGCAAAAGTAAAAGCTATAATTACGGGTACAACTGGCATGGTTGGCGAAGGCGTGTTATACGAATGTCTTCAAAATCCAAATGTTGAAGCGATTTTGGTAATTAACCGTAAATCCTGCGGATATCATCATCCTAAATTAAAAGAGATTATTCATCAAGATTTTTTCGATTTCTCTTCCATAGAAAATGAATTAAAAGGATATAATGCCTGTTTTTTTTGTTTAGGCGTTTCCTCTGTGGGAATGGATAAAGATCAGTATTTCAAACTTACCCACACACTTACCTTACATGTAGCTCAAACCTTAAGTAAATTAAATCCTGATATGACTTTCTGCTATGTTTCTGGCGCTGGTACAAATAGCAGCGAAAAGGGTAGTATAAATTGGGCAATTGTAAAAGGTAAAACGGAAAATGATTTAATGAAATTGCCATTTAAGCAAGTATTCAATTTCCGGCCGGGAATAATAAAACCCATTAAGGGGTTAAAAAACACGCATAACTTTTATAAGTTTTTTATGTGGTTATTCCCTGTTTTAAAAGCAATTAATCAAAATAGCTTTGTAAGCCTACAAGAGATAAGTTTAGCAATGATAAATGCTACAAAATCTGATAAAGAAAGAAGAATTTTAGAAGTAAGAGATATTATAGAATTGGCAAAACAATAAAAAGCACCAGCGTTAACTGATGCTTTACTAATTATTCTCCTCTTTTTCTTTGATTATCTTTATTTGAGGTTTGATCTGATCGTTGTCCACCAGCATTGCTGATACCATTTTCTTTTTTATCCAATTTAACGTTGTGAGTTGCTCTATCTGCTTTTGAACCACCTTGTACAGTTGGGTTATTTTTTGGTGTGCTTACATTTTTCATAACATATAATTTTAGGTTAATACTATTGCAGAGCGTTGTTAATATAACTTTTTAATTATCGTATTGTTTTAAGAAATATAATCGTCGAAACAAAAAAGACCGCCTTTAATAAAGCGGTCTCCCTTAATTAACTTGTGCAATTGTGCTTTGTTAACTTAAAATTTAATACCTAAACCTAATTGGAATACTTGGTTTTTATACTCTGGAGTTTGTGTACTTCCATTTTCATTATTTTTTTGGAAGTCTAAGGCATAACGACCATTAATACCAACTTTATTGCTAAAGTCATATCTAAATCCTATTACACCACCTACTAAGCTCTTTTTAAAACGATCAGAATCATCTTCTACAATTTTTTGCTCAGCTGTACCAAAACCATTCTCAAATTTATTAGTAGTAGACAATAAGAATGATACTTGTGGACCAGCTACAACATTTAATCCTTCAGCTAATTTAATACTAGCTAAAATAGGAATATCAATAAAATGAGTGGTTTGAGTGAAATCGCCAAAAGTAGAACTCGATTTGTAACCTTTAGTAGAGTACAAAGCCTCCGGTGTAAATGCTAAATTAGGTAACAACGGAATATCTAAGGTAATACCTGCATGGTAACCCACTAAATAATCAGTTTTAAAATCATTGTTTCCATCATCTTTAATAATATTAGAATAGTTAGCACCCGCTTTAACACCTAGTCGAATAGCCTTATCAGTTGATTGTGCATTTGCAACGCCCGTTATAAACAAGCCAATTGCTAGAATAAATATTTTTTTCATTTTTTTACAATTTTAATTTCCTATCCCTAAGGAATAAATGTGCCAAAACGATTAAATTATTTTCTGTAACGCTATAATTAATGTAATACGGATTGAATATTAGCCATTTAAACAGTGTTTAAACATTTAAAAATAAGAAGGCACAACTTTTAAAAATACCCACTAAAGTGTATTAAATATAATACAATAACCACTCTATAACTTGAGTTATCTATTAAATATTTAATATTGGCAATTACGATGTTTGCGTATTTACAGCCTAAAACTTTAATATTTTACCTAATTTTATAGCCAATCTACAATCGGAAAGAAATGAGAAAAGTACTATTTTATACATTAAGTATTGCCATCGGCATTGCCACTACACAAGCAAAAGCCCAACAAACACCTTATATCGAATTATTAAAGCAGGAACCAAAATGGGTAGATTCTGTATTTAAAAAGCTGAATAAAAAGCAAAAAATTGCACAAATGTTCTTTGTTGCTGCCTATACAAATAAAAGTAAAGCATTTACAGATTCAATAGGTAAAGTAATTAAAAGGGAACGAGTTGGTGGATTAGTTTTCTTTCAAGGAGGTCCTGGTAGACAAGCAGCTTTAACAAATAAATATCAAAAGTTAGCCCGTGTACCTTTACTAATTGCTTCAGATGGTGAATGGGGTTTAGGTATGCGTTTAGATAGTACAATTGCATATCCTTATCAAATGGCTTTAGGCGCTATCCAAAATAAGGAATTGATCTATAAAATGGGTTTAGAAGTAGCCAAAGACTTTAAAAGAGTTGGTATGCACATGAATTTAGCTCCTGATGTAGATGTAAATAATAATGCAAAAAATCCAGTGATTAATTACCGTTCCTTTGGTGAAAATAAATATAATGTAGCTGAAAAGGGTGCCGCTTATCTGAAAGGAATGCAAGATGGAGGTCTCTTAGTAAGTATTAAACATTTTCCTGGACATGGTGATACCGATGTAGATTCGCATTTCGATTTACCTCAACTTAAATTTACCAAAGAACGATTAGACACATTAGAAATGTACCCATTTAAAGAATTGGTGAAACAAGGCGCAGCTGGAGTAATGATTGCACACATGAATATTCCATCGTTAGATGCAACACCTAATATGCCTTCAACTTTATCTAAACCAATAGTTACTGGTATTTTAAAAGAAGAAATTGGCTTTAAAGGCATTATTATTTCTGATGCGATGGGAATGAAGGGAGTAGTTAAATACTTTAAAGATGGCGAAGCGGATGTGATGGGTATAATTGCAGGTAACGATATTTTAGAGTTATCTGAAAACAGTAAAAGAGCGGTGAAAATGGTTCGTCAGGCAATAAAAGATCAGCGATTGACCATGGAGCGCATTGATGAAAGTGTAAAGAAAATTCTTACTGCAAAATATTGGGCGGGTTTAAATGTTAAACAAACCATTAATGAAGAAAATGTAGTTGAAGATGTAAATCGCCCAGGAAGCTTAGCGCTATTACAGCAATTAGCTGATGCGAGTATGACCTTGCTAAAAGGAAGAGACTTTATACAACAATTAACTCCAAATAAAAGAACAGTAATTATAAATGTCGGAACACCAGATGCAACGGTTTTTCAAAAAGAAATGGCTAGTAGGTATAAAAACTCAATTGCTTTTAGTTTAGAGAAAACTGCTAATGCTAACGCGATTTCTAAAGTATTAGCAGAAATTAAACCAGATGACCAAGTAATTATAGATGTTGTAGATACACGTTTAAGACCAGGGAATGGTATGGTTTTAAGTTCTGATTTAAAAATGTTTATGGCAGATATGGCTAAGAAAGATGCGGCATTTGTAATATTAGCTAATCCATATAATTTAGCTGCTATGCCAGGATTGGAAAATGCAAAGGCACTTTTAGTAGCATATCAAAAAGAAGATTTTATGCAAAAAGCTGCGGCATCTGTATTTAAAAATGAATTAATGCCAACTGGTAAATTACCAGTTTCGGTAAACAGCTTCTTTAAATATGGTGATGGATTATAAGTAGTCAGAAGTTAAAATAGTCCGGAAGTCAGAAAGTTATAACGTATTATCTTTCTGACTTCTGACTTTCCGACTTATTAATATTTATTATTTTCGGGTTGTAGCGCAGCGTAATTCCAGTTTTTCAAAAACTCAGTAATTTTCTTAACACTGTGACCATTCCCTTCTTCTAAATAGGCAGAATTTTGTGTGTGAATTAGTTTTCCATCACCATCTAAAATTAAAAATACTGGGAAACCAAAACGACCGGGATAATTGAATTTTTTAAGGATAGCTTCATTTTTATTCTCAGGGCTCCAGTTTAATAATACGGTCTCGTAATTTTTGTTTAAAAGATCTTTTAATTCAGGTGTAGAATCAACTAAATCGTGAAAACGAATACACCAAATGCACCAGTTCCCTCCAACCTGAACAAATACATGTTTTTTTGCAGCTTTAGCTTTTGCAACCGCTGCGTCAATATCTGCTTGGGCATTAGCTTGTGGATTGTAAAGATGAACAGCTGTTTTTGTTGCAGTTTGTGCAAAACCTGCACTTGCAACAAATAAAGTGAATAATATTGGGATTAATCTTTTCATAATTAAAAGTATAAATATTTGCCCCAAAATTAAAGAATAAAATAAAGACTAGTGTTTTAGTAGAGTAAAATTATTGTGGAAAATCTGCTTTTCAACTCTAAAGATTTAAACGTACTTTGGGAATAAGTAATTTAATATGGCTAACAAACCACTCAAAATTCTTCAAGCCTCTGCAGGTTCTGGTAAAACATTCAGTTTAACAGCACATTACTTGACTTTACTCTTTAGTGGAGAAAACAAATACCGCGAAATATTAGCGGTAACCTTCACTAATAAGGCAACTGAAGAAATGAAAACCAGAATTTTAGAGGTTTTAGTCGGCTTGGCAAAAGGAGATCCTAATAAAAAGATTGAAGATTATAGGAAGTTGATTCTTGCTGCCTATCCAAATTTTAATGCCCAAGAATTACAGTTTAAAGCTGAGAAAGTTTATCGTAAAATTTTGCACGATTACAGCCGTTTTTCTGTAAGCACTATTGATGGTTTTGTTCAAAAAGTAATTCGTGGTTTTGCCTTTGAACTAGGTCTAAATGCAGATTATAATTTAGAAATGAATTATGATAAAGTAAAAGATGATTTGGTAAACAAGTTAGATGAAGCGTTAGATCATAACAAACAACTTTTACAATGGATTATCGATTTGGCCATTGAGCGAATCGGGGACAATAAAAGCTGGAATTATAAGATCGAACTGTATAATTTAATCGGTGAAATTTTCTCAGAACGCTTCCAAATTTTCGAAACTGCTGTAGAAGAACTTGGGCTAGAAAATATCGATGAACTTTTCAAGAAATATATCAGCGTTACTAAGTCGGAAATTAAAAATTTTGAAGAAGAAATAGTTGCTCTTGCTACAGAAGCTAATGCAGCAATGGATGTTTTAGGCGTTGAAAATGATCATCTAAAAGGAAAATCTAGAAACGGATTAAAGAAAATTATCTTAGTTGCTAGAGGAGATTTTTCTCATCTAGAAACCTTATTTAAATATATCGATGAACCCGAAGAATGGTTTCAAAAAAATGTAAACTTACCAGAAGTTTACGATACTGTTAATCCTATTTTAGTTAAGTTAAAAAACCATTACTTAGCACATTTACCAAATTACAGTTTAGCCATTGCTTTTAATAAAAACCTATATTATTTAAGGTTAATGCAAGAGATAGCGGTACTACTAAAACAATATAGAGCAGAAAATGATAATTTATTAATTAGTGATGCGCAAAAACTAATCTCTGGAATTACGGAAGACGCTGGAGATAACCCTTCATTTATTTGGGAAAAAGTAGGTAACCGATATCGCAACTTTTTGTTCGATGAATTTCAAGACACCTCAACTAGTCAGTGGGGAAGCTTTAAATCGCTTTTAACAAATGCAATTGCTACACCAAATCCAGAGGTTATTGACCATTTAATTGTAGGTGATACTAAACAATCTATCTATCGTTGGCGCAATGGCGATTGGAATATCTTACATAAACACGCAAAATTAGATGTTGGCGAACATAATGTTTTAGAAGATAGTTTAGCTGAAAATTACAGAAGTACAGAGAACATCATTACGTTTAATAACTTTCTTTATCGTCAAATTCCGTTGACTTTGCAAAACGAATTAAATGAGAATATTTTAGTTAAACCAGAAAGTATTTCTACATGGTGGCAAGCAGAAAATTACCAACAAATAATAACCGATATTTATGGTGCTTCCACACAGAATTTTGCACCGAACACTTTAAAAGGTGGCACAATTAAAATTAAGAAGTTTGGAAAAGATGATGCGCCAAACGAAGCAAGATTTACTGAAACTACTTTTAGAGATTTAGCCTTAGCGGATGTAGTTAACGAAATCAATTATTTAAAAAATGAACAGAATTATTCGTTGAAGGACATTGCTATTTTAGTTCGTTCTAACAGCGAAGCCATGCTAACTGTTCAGCATTTAATGGAGCAAAATTTACCGGTCTTATCTGGAGATGCTTTATTAATCTCAAATAATTCTGCCATACAATTAATTATTAACACCTTAAAAGTACTTATAGGCATTGATTCGCAAACAGCATTGTACAAGGCAAATTGTATTGCACTATATCACTCACTACAAGGAAAAGAGGCAGATGCAAATCAGTATTTAAACCTAAACGGAATTTCGTTAAGCAATTTGTCTGCCGTTCTTCCATCCACATTGTGCGAAAATTGGCAAAGTTGGTTGCAATTGCCCTTGCCAGAATTGGTAGAGATTTTAATTGAAAGTTATGGTTTAAAAAATAGACAAGAACATCTTCCATATTTATTAGCATTTAGAGATTTAACAGCTAATGCCAGTCGAATGGGAGAAAAAGGAATTATAACATTTTTAACTTGGTGGGATGAAGACGGAGTGAAGAAATCTTTGCCTTCACCAGAAGGAGTAGATGCAATACAAATTATCACTATCCATAAATCTAAAGGTTTGGCTTTTAGAGCTGTTTTTGTACCGTTTTGTAATTGGGAAATGAAAGGGAAAGCAAACTCTACCTTTTGGGTTTCATCAGAAGACACAGTTTACAAAGAATTACGTGGTATTCCATTAAAATACACTGAAGACCTATCGAATTCCTCTATTTCTAAAGCGTATTATGAAGAATTGTTGTACAATACTATGGATGCGTTGAATATGCTTTATGTAGCCACCACAAGGTCGAAAGATTATTTATATATTGCCACGATGGCTAAAAAGGAGCCCAAACTTTCTACCATGGGTGATGTAATTAATTTAACCTTTGATACAGAGTTTGATGAAAATAATCTGTACGCCATTGAGGATTATGTGAAAATAGAAAACAAAAATGAAGACTCTAATTTCATTAGGTTAACTACTTATCCTACAACTACCCGGTTATCAGAATTGTATGTTCCATCAGAAGAAAAACACTTAAAACATTTGGTGAACATCGAAAAATCAGGACGAAAAGGTTCTTTGCTTCATGATATTTTAGCAAATGCTAGTACCGAGAAAGAAGTTGAAGATTATATTATTGGATTAGTATTGCAAGGAATTGTGCAAGCAGAAGAACAATCAGATTTAAAGTCGGCTGTGCTAGAAGTTTTAAATAATGCCGATTTAAAAGCAATTTTAAGTAAGACCACAGAAAGTATCACCGAGAAAAATATTATCGATGTTAAAGGAAAATTGCATCGGCCAGATCGGGTTTTAATTACAAATGATGAAGTAATTATTTTGGATTACAAATTTACATTAGAAGAAAGTGATAAACATATTGAACAAATAGATAATTATAAAAATTTACTGGTAGCGATGGGATATCAGAACGTGAAGACCTATCTGTTTTATGCAGTTAGCGGAAAGTTAAAATTGGTTTAATATGGAAAATAGAATGAAACCATTTTTACAGGAAGTTGCTGAAGATTTGATTACAAAATTTGGTTCTCAATTGCAAAATTGTGCCATCATTTTTAACAATAAACGACCATCTGCATATTTGCAAAAACACTTAGCGGATATTATTCAGAAACCGTTTTTTAGTCCTTCCTTTTATACTATACAAGAGTTTTTTGCAAACGCAACTAAATACAAAATCGCCGATTTCTATCTGCAGTTTTTCACTTTACATAAAATCTATAATCAGTTATTGGTAGAGGAAAAATTGGAAACCATTTCTAGCCATAAATTTTTTCCACTGGCTAAAATAATACTGAGTGATTTTAATCAGATAGATAGTGATTTGGTTGATGCGGAAAAGTTATATCAAGATTTAGAAGATATTTCTATCATCAATAAAGAGTTTGATTATTTAAGCCCGGAACAATATGAGTTTTTAGCTCAATTTTGGACTTCTTATTCTGAAGGAAAACATAAAAAACAACAAGAGCTATTTATAAAGATGTGGCGTAGAATGCCAAAACTTTATCACAAATTTCATGAAACATTAAAAGCACAGGATTATATCACCAATGGACAAGCATATCGCCAATTGGCAGAAGAAAATATTAACGGACTGGAATTTTTAAAAGCATTTGAAAAAGGCAAAATTGTTTTCGTTGGTTTTAATGCATTAAGTAGTGCTGAAGCTAAAATATTTACGAAATTACAGGAAGCGGAAAAAGCATTGTTTTACTTTGATGCAGATGAGTATTATCTGAATGACCCACTACAAGAAGCTGGTTTGTTTTTGAGAAAAAATATTAATCAGTTGGGCTTAAAAAACGTATTCGAAGATCAAGCTAGTTTGATGAAAACTGCTGAGCACTCGGTTAATGTTTTTAAAGTGCAAGGACAATCTGCTCAGGCAAAAATTCTTAATATTATTTTAAGTGAGGATTATATCCCAAATGAAGATGTTGGTTCTACAGTTGTGGTTTTGGCCGATGAAAGTTTACTCATTCCAACCTTACAAACCATACCAACAACTCATAACGGTAATTCCATTGATTTAAACGTAACGATGGGTTTTGCCCTAGCTACATCGAGTATATTTGGTTTGGCAGATTTGTGGTTAACAAGTCAACTAGAAATTTTACAGGGCGATAAAGTTTCTTATAAAAACGTAGAAGCATTTATTACTCATCCATTAACTGGTTTAAGCCAAAAAATGCGAGATAAAATTCAGACAGCTTTACTGAACGAAAATATTGTAGAGATAGACCATTCACGTTTGTTAAAGCAAAGCGGTTTGTTTGAAGTTTTCTATAAAAAGATCGATAAACCAGAAAATGTTGTTACGTATTTATTAGCAGTTTTAGATTATGTTTTAACCCGACTATCAAATGCAAAAACATTAAAGAAAATTGACGCAGAATTATTTGTTAAAACGATCCAGGAACTAAATAGGTTACACGATACTTTTGGTAAACATATCAATAATGAAGATATTTCTTTTGTAATCTATTTGGTTCAAAAATCGTTGCAGGCAATCGCTGTACCTTTAGCTGGCGATCCGTTAAATGGTATTCAGGTAATGGGTTTGTTAGAAACTAGAAACTTAAATTTTGATAAAGTTGTTTTTTTAGGATTTAATGAAGGAATTATTCCTAAATCATCCATAGGGAATAGCTTTATTCCAGATAGTATCCGTAGAGTTTATGGCTTGCCGGTGCTAGAAAACTTAGATGCAATTTCATCATATATGGTGTATCGTTTATTGCAGAGAGCAAAAAATATCAACTTTGTTTATAACAGTTTAACAGATGAATCTACCTCTGGAGAAGCCAGCAGAATTTTAAAACAATTAGAGTTTGAAAGTGGATTTGATTTCAAATATAATGAGCTCAATCTCGATGTAAAAACAGAGCCGTTTAAAGAAGTTAGGATAGAAAAAACTGGCAATGAATTTATTCAAAAAGCATTACAACTTTATCTAGATAAAAAGAAAGCAATTTCACCATCCGCTTTAACGCAATATATATCCAATCCAATAGATTTTTTCTTCAATTACATTGCAGGCATTAAAGAACCTAAAGAGGTGAGTGCGGTGGTAGAAGCGAATGAAATTGGATCTGTTTTGCACAAGGTGATGGAATATTTTTATCAGGATTTAAGGGTTGCAGAAATTACAGCAGATCGGATAAATGAACGTAGAAAATTAGTTCCATCATTCATCCAAAAAGCATTCAACTTTGTAATGTTTAAAAACCCTGATAAGGTGATGGAGTATAGGGGAATGCAAAAAGTAGTCTTAGCCATTGTTGATGCTTATGTTACCATAATTTTAGATCAAGATGTTAGGCAAACACCTTTTAATATTATAAGTTTAGAGCAAAAAGTAGAAGCTGAAATTGCTTTCCCACTTAACGGTAAAGAAGCTAGTATTAAGATTTTTGGTTACATAGATAGAGTTGATGTTAAAGATGGAGTTACAAAAATTATCGATTACAAAACTGGAAGTGATAAATTAACATTTAAGGACATTCCCGAACTTTTTAATACTGATGGGAAGCACATTAATAAAGCCTTAATTCAGACTTTGCTTTACACCTACGCTTATGAGCAATATGCAGGTAAAACTTGTGTAGAACCAAATTTGTATATCGTTAAAACAATGAACAAGGATGGAATTTGGTTTAAATCTGGGAGGCAAAATTTATCAGGAGATTATCTGGAAGAAATTAAGCCCGAGTTTTTAGCCGAACTCAGAAAAAAGCTAACAGAACTTTTTGAAGCGCCTTATTTTGTAGCAAGTGCCATTCCTGATAATTATAAATATTCAATTTACAAGACTTTGTTCGGAAAATAATAAACGTATACAAAAATGCTATCCTTAAACTTCACCTCGTTCCCAACGTTACAAACCGACAGATTAATTCTTAGAGAACACGCGTTAACCGATGCCAATACGCTATTTGAAATGCGAAACAATGATGATGTGATGAGGTATATACACAGAGAAAGACAAAAAACTGTTCAAGAAATAGAAACATTCATAACAACATTTAACAATGGTTTTAAACAAGGACAACACCTAGCATGGGTAATAGCGTTAAAAGAAAATCCAGCACAAATGATCGGCTCAATAGGATATTGGAGAACAGATTTGCCAAATTATAGAGCAGAAATTGGATACATGTTACAACCAGATTATTGGAGAAAAGGTATTATTTCCGAAGCACTAGTTAAAACTATAGCCTTTGGCTTTAATGAAATTAAACTACACTCTATTCAAGCTAATATAAGTCCAGCTAATCAAGCATCCAGAGAAATATTATTAAAACATGGTTTTAAAAAGGAAGCTTACTTTAAAGAAGATCATTATTTTAATGGGGAATTTTTAGACAGCGAGATTTACTCGTTACTAAACAAATAATACTATTATGTTAAAAACTGCAACACCAATACTAGCTTCGTTAGACGCCAACGAAACGATCAAATTCTATACGGAAAAACTTGGCTTCACATTTCATAACAACTGGGATGGATACGTTATCTTTTCTAAAGATGAAATATCAATTCATTTATGGCCAACAAGCGATGAAAGTATTCCAAAAAACACAGGCTGTTATATTTACGTAACAGAAGTAGATAAACTCTATACAGAATACGAAAAGCAAGGCGTTGTTCATCCCAATGGGAAATTAAAAAATATGCCGTGGGGAATGCGTCAGTTTTCTATTTTGGATAATAACGGAAATATCATTCATTTTGGCGAGGATATTTCGAAAGATGAGGAATAAAAGAATACGAATTCATATGAACGGAGAACATAATTTTGTGTCACAAAATAATTAGCCAGCGTAATTAAAACAGACTTTATAATTACGATACAATAGTTATATTTGCGCTTGGTAATTTTTGAATAAACAATGAGAGAGATTCAATTTAGAGAAGCACTACGCGAAGCATTAAGCGAAGAAATGCGTAAAAACGAGAACATTTTTTTAATGGGCGAAGAAGTTGCGCAATACAACGGTGCATATAAAGTTAGCCAGGGAATGTTAGATGAGTTTGGCGACAAACGTGTTATCGACACTCCAATTGCAGAGTTGGGTTTTGCAGGTATAGGTATCGGTGCAGCGATGAATGGTTTAATTCCTGTAGTAGAGTTCATGACTTTTAACTTCTCATTGGTAGCAATAGATCAGATTATAAATGCTGCGGCAAAAATTCTTTCCATGAGTGGTGGTCAGTTTTCTGTGCCAATCGTATTTCGTGGTCCAACAGGTAACGCTGGTCAATTAGGTGCACAGCACTCTCAAAATTTTGAGAATTGGTTTGCAAACTGCCCAGGCTTAAAAGTAGTAGTTCCATCAACTCCATATAACGCTAAAGGATTATTAAAAGCAGCTATTAACGATCCAGATCCAGTTATTTTTATGGAATCTGAAGTAATGTATGGCGATAAAGGCGATGTGCCAGAAGGTGAATACACTTTAGAAATTGGTAAAGCACAAGTTGTTAAAGAAGGTACTGATGTAACTATCGTAACTTTTGGTAAAATGTTAACTCGTGTAGTAAACCCTGCTGTAGAAGAGTTAGCTAAAGATGGTATTAATGTAGAAGTGATTGATTTATTAACCGTTCGCCCTATTGATTATGCAACTATTATCGAATCTGTTAAGAAAACTAATCGTTTGGTAATTGTAGAAGAAGCTTGGCCATTAGCTTCAATTTCTTCTGAAATTACATTTAACGTTCAAAAAAATGCATTCGATCATTTAGATGCGCCAATTTTACGTATTACTTGTGCCGATGTGCCTCTTCCGTATGCGCCAACACTTATTGCTGCTAGCTTACCTAATGCAGAAAGAGTAGTGAAAGCAGTTAAAGAAGTAATGTACGTTAATAAATAATATAATTTTGTTATCCTGAGCGCAGCGAGGGATCTCATTCATAATTAAAATCCTCTAAGTTTTCTTAGAGGATTTTTTTGTTGACTATGATTTGTATTCAGAGCGCACCTACTCGGCTTTGCGAAGGGAACTAACACATTCCGCTTCACACCCAACTCGATTGGGTATCTTAATGCATAATATAATAAGCTTTACGGTTCCCGCCTTCGTGGTTCCCGCCTTTGCGGGAATGATGGGTAGGTAAAATAGTAAAATCTTAAAACACGTCATTGCGAGGTACGAAGCAATCCTACAACGTGAGAAAATATAATCTATCGCTTTAAGATTGCTTCGTACCTCGCAATGACGAGAGGCATCATCCTGAGCGTATCCTAAGGAAGTACCACCACCAACCTACCTTGCTAAGGAACGTATCGCGTCATACCCAACTCGATTGGGTATCTTAATGCATAATATAATAAGCTTTACGGTTCCCGCCTTCGTGGTTCCCGCCTTTGCGGGAATGATGGGTAGGTAAAATAGCAAAGTCTTAAAACACGTCATTGCGAGGTACGAAGCAATACTACAACGTGAGAAAATATAATCTATCGCTTTAAGATTGCTTCGTACCTCGCAATGACGAGAGGCATCATCCTGAGCGTATCCTAAGGAAGTACCACCACCAACCTACCTTGCTAAGGAAC
>NZ_JABMKV010000001.1 GCF_013204825.1 Pedobacter boryungensis | reverse complement strand
GGGAGAAAAGGTAATAGCTTAGTTACTTATCGTCCTTTCGACTGGAGTGCAACGCAATGAAGAAATCTTTGGGTTGGTAAAGTGATTAACCTGCCCTCTAGCTTCCTCGTCATTCCCAACTTGATTGGGAATCTTAAAAGATTTCTCGACTTCGCTCGAAATGACGGGTAACAGAAAAGGTAATGGCTTAATTACCTCGCGTCTTTTCGACTAAAGTGCAACGCAATGGAGAAATCTTTGGATTGGTAAAGTGATTAACCTGCCATATAGTCTCCTCGTCATTCCCAACTTGATTGGGAATCGTAATGCAATAAGAGGCATCTTTTCGCATTACCATGAGCTTCGCTGAGCATTGCTTAGTTCTCGGCTTCGCTAGAAATGACGAGCAAAGCGCAAAAAAAAATCCCCCGATTAAATCAGAGGATTTCGTTTACTATTTCTTAATTAGAAAGAAAAATCGTCGCTTTCAGTTTTTGGGCTATGATTATATTCTGCATTTTCAGAATATTCATAACGTTTTTCAACTACATCCTGATGAGATTTAATATACTCTACAGTTTCTGTTAAACCCTCAGTAAACTTTTCAAAGTCTTCTTTGTATAAAAAGATTTTATGTTTTACAAAAACACCATCCTCTAATCTCTTTTTGCTCTCTGTTAAGGTTAGGTAATAATCGCCTGAACGTGTTGCTTTTACATCAAAAAAGTAAGTACGCTTACCTGCTCTTACTTTCTTAGAAAAAACCTCTTCTCTCTCTTTGTTGTCAAAATCTCCCATTGTTGTGTATTGTAATTAGTTTAAGGTTGGGGTAAATATAAAGCAATAATTATTAAAGTTCAAAATAGAAAGTACAGTAATTGTTTAAATTAATAAATAATATTATTTGATATAAAAAGGGTTTATCTTTTAATGAAGTTGCTATAATCAGTTTTACGTAGTTTACGGTATATATCCTTAATTTAATTATGCAGAATTATTCATGTGGTGTTGCTCGTGTCTAATTCGAGTTTTGTCCAGATAATTTGAAATTTTGGAAATGCGTAAAGGTTAAAATCAATAGGTGACCTATGCTAGAGTAGAACTTGATACGATCTCTTGTAGAGCATAAGTCGCGGTAAGGTCGCTATAAGGTCGCCTTAATATCGCTGTAAGTATTAAGAAAAGATTAGAATTGTAACGGAAAATCGTTGTAGGTAAGAATTATTTTTAAATATACATCTTTTGGATATAAATACTTATGCTATGCTTAATTATTGTTCATTATCAATATTAAGGCATCTGATAAGTAGGGCGATCAAATCTAAGCTGGGAAGTTCTCTTCTTCTAACAACTGATTATCGTACATCTCTGTATAAACGCCACCAATTTTAAGTAACTCCTGATGTGTCCCCTGTTCAATGATTTTTCCATCATCTAACACAATAATTTTATCTGCGTTTTTTATGGTTGATATCCGATGAGCAATTAAAATACAGGTTTTACCTTTCATAATTTCCCCCAAATTACCCAATATTTCTTCTTCAGTTTTAGTGTCGACAGCCGAAAGGCAATCATCAAAGATTAATATTTTAGGTTCTTTAATTAATGCCCTAGCAATAGAAACACGCTGTTTTTGTCCACCAGATAAGGTAATACCGCGTTCGCCAAGCATAGTTTCGAACTTCAAATCAAAATCTATAATATTATTATATACAGCTGCGTTTTGTGCTGCTTTTTCTACCTGACCGGGTTTAATTTCACTCAAGCCAAAGGCGATATTATTTTTAATGGTATCAGAAAAAAGAAATACTTCTTGTGGTACAAAACCAATCTGGTTTCTATAATTACTCAGATTTAGCTTTGTTAATTCTATATCATCAATTTCAATTTTCCCAGCATCAGTATCATACATACGCATAATTAAGTTTGCTAATGTAGATTTTCCAGACCCAGTTCTGCCAATTACCGCTAAAAATTGGCCTTTTTCGACTTCAAAACTTACATCTTTTATGGCTTCAATTCCGGTATCTGGATAGGTAAAACTTACATTTTTAAAGCTAATTTTTCCATCAAAAATTGGTGTTTCGGCGGTGCTTGAGGTAATATCAGGTTGGAGTTGTAAAAATTCATTAATCCGTTTTTGTGATGCTGCGGCTCTTTGAATTAAGGTAGTTACCCAGCCAAGCATGGTTACTGGAAAAGTTAATTGATTTACATACACTATAAATTCGGCAATATTACCAGGCGTAATTGAGCCTTCCATTACTTGTTTACCACCAATATAAACCGTTAAAATAGTGCTTAAGCCAACTAATAAAAGCATGGTAGGGTAGAACAATGCCTGTACCTTCACCAAGTTCATGGAGCTGTTTTTATAAGCTACGCTTTCTTCTGCAAAGACAGATTGTGTTTGTTGTTCTCTTACATAAGATTTAATTACCCTAATTCCTGAAAACCGTTCTTGTACAAAGCTCGATAATCGTGATAACTGTTCTTGAATGCGTTCACTTTTTTGATTTATTATGGTGTTTACATAGTAAATTGTAACAACTAAAATTGGCAATGGCAGTAAACAATAAATTGCCAATTTGCTATTTACATCGAACATGAAATAGATAATTAATGAGAATAGAACAGCTGTATTGATGGTATACATAATAGCTGGTCCAACATACATTCGTACTCTATTTACATCTTCTGTGGCACGGTTCATTAAATCTCCAGTGTTATTGCGACGATAAAAACCGAGACTTAATTTTTGATAATGTGCATAAATTTCATTCTTCATATCGTACTCAATATGTCGAGACATGAGGATGATGGTTTGTCGCATAAAGAATAAGAATAATCCCCTAATCAGATAAAGAATTAATATTAAGACGCCGAAAAAGAAAAGGCTGTAACTAAAAATATCATAAATGATTTGCTGACGATCGAAGCCATTGAATAATTGGTAAACAGTAATGTTTTCGGTAATTAAGTTAAATGCATGACCAACTACTTGAGCTGGTACTACCGCAAATATATTTGAAATGATGACAAAGATAATTCCAGGAATAATCCACCATTTATATTTATAGAAGTATTTGTTTAAAAATAGAAGATGTTTCATCAGCTGGTAAAGTTAGCCAAAAGACTTTCTTTTTTTAATAAAAACAAAGTAAAATAATGGTTTTTTTATCTTAATTTTGCCACCGTCAATTCAACAAATTTGTATGTCTGGTACTAGTTCTATCGTCACTTCTGTTTTAGACCAATTAAGCGCATCAGGCCATAAAAAAGTGGTTTTTTGCAATGATCCTGATACCGGATTAAAAGCCATTATTGCTATACATGATACAACTTTAGGTCCTGCTTTAGGCGGAACACGTATGTTTAATTACAGTTCTGAGGCCGAAGCACTAGAAGATGTATTGCGTTTATCGAAGGCAATGACCTACAAATCTGCTATTACGGGTCTGAATTTAGGAGGTGGAAAAGCAGTGATTATCGGCGATTCAAGAAAGCATAAAACAGAGGCTTTAATGAGAAGTTATGGCCGTTTTATCAAAAATTTGAATGGAGAATTCATTACTGCCGAAGACATGGGTACTACAACCAGAGATATGGAGTATATCCGCATGGAAACTGAACATGTTACTGGTGTTCCAGAATCTTTAGGTGGTGCTGGCAATCCTGCTTTATATACTGCAAAGGGAGTGTTTTTAGGAATTAAAGCATCGGTTAAAGAAGTTTTTGGTACTGATATGTTAGCTGGAAAATCTGTTGTGGTACAAGGAATTGGCAATGTAGGTGAACACTTAGTTGATCTATTAAGACAAGAAAATGTTGAGGTTTACATTAGCGATATCAATGAAGAACGTTTGCATGAAGTAGCTCGTAAATACAAAGCAAAACCAATTGATGCAGATAAAATATTTACCATTGGTGCAGATATTTATTCGCCATGCGCATTGGGAGCGACAGTAAACGATAAAACGATAAAGAATATGAAATTCTCTATCATTGCGGGTTCGGCAAATAACCAATTAGCAGATGAAAATGTTCATGGTCAGTTATTATTGGAGAAGGGAATTTTATATGCACCAGATTATTTGATTAATGCAGGTGGCATAATTAACTGCTACTCTGAGTTAACTGGTTTTGGTAAAAAACGTACCATGCAATTAACCGAACACATTTACGATGCAACTCGCGAAGTGTTCAAATTATCTAAATCTGAAAAAATACCTACAAATTTAGCTGCAGCTCGCATTGCTGAAAAAAGAATAAGCGACATTAAAAAAATAAAATCATCATATTAATAATTATAAACGGTAAAAATTACCACTCGTTCTTACATTCATGTTAAACAGAAGGCACTTAAGAATTAAAGCTTTGCAAAATATTTTTGCTTGGCACATGACAGAAAAAAAAGATGTAGTAAGCAGTCAAAAAACTTTAATGCAAAGTATTGATAGTGTTTACGAAATGTATATCCGGATGCTTGCCTTATTGGTGGATGTAACAGAATATACTGCAAACGATGCAATAGAGAGAGCAAATAAACATTTGCCAACTGCTGAAGATTTAAGCCCAAATCAGAAATTACTGCACAATAAATTTGCAGTAACTCTAAAGCAAAACCCAGAATATACTGCGGCTATTAATAAATATCAGGTAAACTGGCATGCAGATCCAGAATTGGTGAAATCTATTTTTATCAAATTAAAGGATACGAAAGAATATGCTGCCTATCTTGCAGAAGAAGAGGAAACTTTAGAAAGTTCTAAAGAAATTATCAAATTTATTTTTCGTAAAATCTTATTGAAGAACTTGAATATCGTTCAAGCATTTGAAGATAAGTTTATTAATTGGTCTGTAGATAGAGAAGTTATGCAAGGCATGATTGCTAAAACCTTAAAGAATTTTACTTCGGAAGATCCTTTTCAAAATAAATTAACACCAATTAGTGCCGACTGGGTAGAAGATAGCAAATTTGTAAAAGATCTTTTTGCTTATACGCTAAAAAATGATAACACTTATCAGGAATTAATTGCTGAGCGCACTAAAAATTGGGAATCGGAAAGAATTGCATTAATGGATACTATTTTAATGAAAATGGCCATTTGCGAGCTAATGAATTTCCCGTCAATTCCTGTTAAGGTAACTATTAATGAGTACTTAGAATTATCAAAAGATTACAGTACGCCGAAAAGTAATTCGTTTATAAACGGTATCTTAGATAAAATTTTAAACGATTTAAAAAGAACAAATAGTATTAAAAAAATAGGTAGAGGTCTGATAGAAGATTAATACCTTTAATAAAAACCGAATGAAAAAAATAATAGCTATCGCATTAGTTGTAATTGCTTTTGCGGCTTGTAAACAAAGCAAATCTCAAAAAGTAGAAGAAAAAGCTATGGCAGCCAAAAGTGGTGCGCCCGCAGTTTTAGCTGAAGATGCACCTAAAGTTAAATTTGAAAAAGAAATTTATGATTTTGGTGTAATTAAACAAGGAGAAAAAGTACACTACGAGTTCAAATTTACAAATACAGGTAAAACACCATTAATCATTACAAACGCAACTGCTACTTGTGGTTGTACAGTTCCAGAATATCCAGAAGCTCCAGTTAAACCAGGTGAAGAAGGTATGATTAAAGTAATTTTTGATAGCACTGGTAAAATGGGAATGCAAGATAAAGTAGTTACTATAACTTCTAATGCAAATCCAGAAGCAAATAAATTACATTTAGTAGGTGAGGTTAAAGAGGCTAAATAAGGCACTTTACAGTTTGCAATTTCCACTTACCATTTGCAATTACAATTTAACAATAAATCAATAATAATAAAATATAAAAAGAATGACATCACCAGTAATTTTACAAGCAGCAGGCGGAAATAGCCTATATAGCACAATCATACCAATGGTATTAATTATGATTGTTTTCTATTTTTTCATGATTAGACCACAAGTAAAAAAAGCCAAAGACCATAAAAAATTAGTTGAAGGTCTTGGTATAGGCGATAAAATTGTAACTACTGCTGGAATCCACGGTAAAATTGTAGGCTCTAACGATACTACTTTCTTAATTGAAGTTGAAGGTGGTACAAAAATTCGTTTCGATAAATCTGCAGTTTCTTTAGATGCAACTAAAGCAGCAACCACAGCAGCAACTCCAAAAGCATAAAAAACTTCAATAGTAATGCCGCTCTTTCGTAATTTCGAGAGAGCGGCTTTTTTTTTGTAAATTTACACCATGCCGTTTATTAAACTAACTAAAATAGAGCGCAAGCGTTTTGTATTACTCATTACCTGCTTACTTTGTGCAATAGCTGCTTGGTTATTTATGGCGCTAAATAATAAATACATGTATACAGCTAAAACAGAGTTGATATACAAAGATGAACCACAAAAAAAAGCATTTAAACCCTTACAGCCAGATATAGTTGATTTACAAGTGGAAGGTACTGGATGGCAATTGCTGTTTTCACGTTTACGCATTAAACCTCAATCTATTACAGTAAGTTTAGAAAAGCTAAATAGTAGAAGTTTCGTGCTGTTTTCAGAACAATTGCCACAAATTAATAAGCAATTAGGAAGCGCTCAAAAAATCATTTCTATTAAACCTGATACGTTATATTTTGATTTTTCTAAACGTACAAATAAACGTGTACCAATAAAACTAGTTTCAAATCTTAGTTTTGTAAAACAATATGGAATTTCAAATCAAGTTCAATTAACGCCTGCTTATGTAAATATTTCCGGCCCTCAAGAGGAATTAGCCAAAATATCAGCATGGTATACCGATACGTTGAAATTGGAAAATTTGCAAAAAACTACAAGTACTAGAATAGCAATTAAACAGAATAGTTCAAATAATATTAGCATTTACCCAAATAGTGTCAATGTAAAAATCCCAGTTGATGAGTTTACGGAGAAAACAGTCGAAGTGCCTGTTAATGTAATTAATAACAAAGATTTTTACGATATCAAATTGTATCCAAAGAAAGTAGCTGTTACTTTTATGGTTTCGCTTTCAAGCTATCAAGAGGTCGACGAAGATTTTATAGAAGCCACAGTTGATGTGAACGAGTGGAAACAATTAGGTCATCATAAGTTTTCTGTGAAAATTACACGCTTCCCTAACTATTGTAAATTGTTAAGCGTAACACCTAGCAAAATCAATTTTATTATCGAAAAATAATGTTAAAAGTAGGAATAACAGGTGGGATTGGGAGTGGAAAAACCACTATTTGTAAGGTGTTCGAAACTTTAGGCATTCCTGTTTTTTATGCTGATGCTGTTGCTAAACAACTCATGATAACAGATTTAATTTTGGTAGAGGGCGTAAAAGAAGCTTTTGGTGCTGCAAGTTATTCATCTAATGGGGTGTTAAACAATCAACATATTGCAAATATTGTATTCAATAATAAAGTAGAGCTCGAAAAATTAAACTCCTTAGTTCATCCGGCCGTATTTAGAGCATTTGATACATGGGAAAAAGAGATGTCATCTGCAGTGCCTTATACACTTAAGGAAGCCGCTTTATTATTTGAAAGTGGTTCGTATAAAATGTGCGATAAAAATATATTAGTCACAGCACCTTTAAACGTAAAACTAGCTAGAGTGATGGAACGTGATGGAGTTACAGCAGCACAAGTGCAGGCTCGAATGGATAAGCAGTTTACTGACGAGCAAAAAGCTAAAATGGCTGACTATTTTATTGATAACACCGAAAAAAGCTCTGTTATTCTGCAAGTTTTAGACTTACATCAGCAGTTTTTACAACTATAAACTGCTCACATAAATTTATGTCAAACTCCACTAAAATTATAGACGATTTTATCGTTCAAACTAAAACTGGTTTGTTTTGTAGTTACGGTAATTTCTATTTAGATCCTAAAGAACCTGTACTACACGCCGTAATTTCTCATGCACATGGCGACCACGCAATTGGAGGGAATCAAAATGTGTATTGCACCGAAGCAACATCTGTTTTTATGCAACATCGTTATAAAAAATTCGCTGCAGTAGATTTTCATATTAAATCTTACCGGACGAAATTCGTTGTAAATGGAGTAGAAATTAGTTTTTATCCCGCTGGACATATCTTAGGTTCTGCTTTAGTTTTGATGAATTATCAAGGGGTGAATTACCTGTATACTGGAGATTATAAATTGGAAGATGATGCTACTTGTGAGCCGATTGAATTTGTACAAGCTGATGTGTTAATTACAGAAACTACATTTGCAAATCCAGAAACAGCACATCCTGATGCGGTATCTGAAATCAAAAAACTAAATGATGTGAAAACAAACATCATGTTAGGTGCTTATGCATTGGGTAAAAGCCAACGTTTAATCAGCATGATTAATCAGCATTGCCCAGAAAAAAGAATATTGGTGCATCATAGTATTATGCCATTCGTAAAAATTTATGAGCAAATGGGTATGCAGCTTGGTAAATACGAAGTTTACGATAGAAAGGTGATGAAAAGTAATCAGTTGGGTATGGTATATCTAGTACCGCCCATGGTTTTTAATAGTTACATAAAAGCTATAAATGTGGTTAGAATTTTTGCCACTGGGTGGAAGCACCTGCAAAGCAAAAATGAAGTTCAATTGTATATTTCTGATCATGTGGATTGGAAGGCAATTTTAGAAACTATAAAAAATGTATCTCCCAAGCAAGTTTGGACAACTCACGGTAGCGGAACACAATTACAATCTTATTTTGCATCTAGTTTGGTAGTTAAATTGCTTAATTAATGGAAGAAGGTATTGATTATTATCTCAACGAAGATGGTCTAATGGTCTTTACAGCGGCTTATCACTTAAAAAGAGGATATTGCTGTAAAAATAAGTGCAAACATTGTCCGTGGAATTATGGGAAAGATAATGGTCGGAAAACCTCAAATCCATCATCTAACCAACCGAAAAACAAATAATGCTAGTAGAAAAAGAAACAAAAACCTCAAAATGTGATAATATATTCCAAAAAACCTTAATTAATATTACTCACACTTTCCATTGGAGTAGTCAGCAAGTAAAAGATACATTGTTGCCTTTTGATATTACCCAGCAGCAATATAACGTGCTAAAAATCATTAGAAATCAATACCCAAGTCCATCTACAATAGGTTTAATTCAAGCTAAAATAGTAGATAAAATGAGTGATACCTCTAGAATTGTAGATCGATTAATTCAAAAAGGATACGTAAAAAAAACAATTAATAAATATGACAAAAGAGCTGTAGACATTATCATCTCTGATGATGGCTTATCCTTGTTAAAGGAAATAAATAAGAAAATCGATTTTTCTACTTTGATTGCACCCAACCTTACAACTGAAGAGGCTGAAAGGTTAAATTTATTGCTAGAAAAAATGAGGGGTTAAAAGTAAGCGTCAAATTAGGTATTCGATGCTACCATGTGGATAATAGTTTAGTGCCCAGCGCTATAAAAGCCAATTAATGCAATTCCAATACCTAATAAAACGGCTATCATTTTGCGTTTGTTAATTTTATGGTCTGCACTTGATTCGAATAGAATTGTAGTAGAAATATGTAAAAATATTCCGATTACAATACCCATCATTTTGTTGAAATAGGGTTCCATTCCACTAATGCTTCCATTGCTTAAACTTAAGCTAAAGTAATATCCGGCTGGTGCCATTACTGCAAAAAGTAAAATGTAAAAAATTACATTCTTTGGCTTAAAATGGTTTTGCACTAAAATACTAGCTAAAGCAAATGCCGCAGGAATGTGATGTAAAGAAATACCGAAAATCAGTTCATTGTTTTGATCTTTAGCTAGAGGCATTCCTTCTAGAAAAGCGTGTAAACATAAACTAATCATAATTCCCCATGGAAAAACATGACCATCGTGGTGTTTATGAATATGGCCATGCTCTACACCTTCAGAAAATTGTTCTAGAAATATTTGTAAAAGAAACCCAATTAAAATAAAAATCCCAATCTCACTTTTATCAGTTCCGCTATAGGCGTCTGGTATCAGGTGCAAAACAGTGATGGCAAACAAATACGCACCACTAAATGAAAGAATAAGTTTCAGTAATTGAGATTTATCATTCTTTACTAAAAAGATGGCTAAGCCTCCTAAAAAAGCACAAAAGAATAAAACAAGAAATTTCCAAATTTCCATTAGACTGTAGGTTGTAATTTTTTGTAAAGATAATAGGTAAATACACCAATGCAAGTTCCTAATATGGCTCCGGCAAACGTATCAATAGGGTAGTGTACACCTACATATATTTGCGCAAAGCTGATAATAAATGCCCATGCTAAACCTAAATATAAAATAGGTTTCCATCGTTTATAAAAAAGGCAAATTAAAAACACAGCAATTCCAAAGTGGTTGGTGGCATGAGAGGAAGGAAAACTATAACCACTCCCGCAAGGTACCCGGTGTATAATTTCATTTGCTAAATGTACTTCATTACAAGGCCTTATTCTTGCAACATTTGGTTTGATAATTCTTGATGATATTAAATCGCCTATGGCAAAAGTTACCAAGAGCATACAAATGATATAGTAACCTTGCTTTTTATATTGTTTTATACAAAATACAATGATAAATAGATACAGGGGCGACCAAAAGAAACGATTTCTCATTAATGGCATTAGCCAATCAAAAAAACCATTACTTAAACCGCGATGGATTTTTAGAAACAATTCCGTATCAAATTGTTGCAACTCTGCTATCATGCTTTTTTACACACAAGAATTAAACGATCAGATTTTGTTTCGTCATATGGATCAAGTGCATAATTCCCAAAGGCAGCCGTGATGATTAAGCCGCTTTTAGTAAGCATACGTTCAAAATCTGCTAATAAAAATGCTTGTACTCTTTCTTCAAAAGCGTATGCCTTTAATCTGTGTTCAAAATTAATGTGTTTAATTATTTTTCCATCCGACACAAATTTATGCAGATGAAACTCAATGCCATCTACTGTTTTTGTCTCCTGGTTAGTCAAGTTTCTAATTATTTTCTGGGTATTAAAATAATCAATAACTAATGTTCCATCTGGCTTTAATCCCTTTCTAAAAGATTTCAATGCATTAACATGATCTTTTTCTGTATCGAAATAACCGAAACTAGTAAAGAGATTTAATTCAAAATCAAAATAATTAATGTAGGCCAATTTGCGCATATCATGCACATAAAAGTGCAGGTTTTTCTGCTCAAATTGCTGGGCATATTTAATGCTTTGCTCTGACAGATCAATCCCTGTTACATCATAGCCTTTTTTGTTTAAATAGATAGAATGACGACCTCTTCCACAAGCGATATCTAATATTCTACTATTGAGTTTAGGTTTAAGAAAAGCAGATAGATTATCAATTAAGAATTCTGCTTCTTCATCATTCCGCTGACTGTATAGAATATGATAGTAGGGAGAATTAAACCAATATTGAAACCATTTTCGCTGCATTCCGATGATGAGTTAACGTTTTGTGAGGAACAAATATAGTATTTTGCATTTCAAGAGCTAGGATTAAAATTTTTTAAGCCATTACTTTATCCCTTAAAAATTACCTCCAAGTGTATTAAAAATAGAAGTCGTTCCTTAAATTTTTATTATTTTTGAAAAAATCTATAAAACTTGACTTTAATAAAATCTATTTCCGGAATTAGAGGGACCATTGGCGGAAAAGCTGGTGATGGTTTAACCCCAATCGACATTGTTAAATTTACTGCAGCCTATGGATCATGGGTAGTTAACAAGACTCAAAATAAAAAGATTGTACTTGGTCGTGATGCCCGTATTTCGGGAGAAATGGTTAATAATTTAGTAATTGGTACGCTACAAGGTTTAGGAATTGAAGTAATAGACTTAGGTTTATCTACCACGCCAACTGTAGAGATTGCAGTGCCTTTAGAAAAAGCTGGAGGTGGAATTATTTTAACTGCTAGCCATAATCCAAAACAATGGAATGCCTTAAAATTATTAAATGAAAAGGGAGAGTTTATTAGCGATGCTGATGGAAAAGAAGTTTTAGAAATAGCAGAAAATGCCGATTTTGCCTTTGCAGATGTAAATGAGCTTGGTAAAGTTGTTGCAAATGATACTTACTTACAAAAACATATTGATATAATTTTAGCGCTCCCTCTAGTAGATGTGGAAGCTATTAAGAAGGCTAACTTCAAAATTGCAATTGACTGTGTGAACTCAAGTGGTGGGATTTTTATTCCAGCATTGCTTAAAGCATTAGGTGTACAAACTGTTTATGAATTGTATTGTGAACCTAACGGAGAGTTTCCTCACAATCCAGAGCCTTTGCCAGAAAACTTAACAGAAATAGCTAAAGTTGTTCAAGAAAAAAGAGCCGATTTAGGTATTGTTGTAGATCCAGATGTAGATCGACTTTGTTTTGTAAATGAAGATGGAACTATGTTTGGTGAAGAATATACTTTGGTAGCAGTAGCAGATTATATTCTTAAAAACACAGCAGGTAACACTGTTTCCAATTTATCATCAACTCGTGCTTTAAGAGATGTGACTGAAAAGGCAGGAGGTGTTTACAATGCAGCAGCTGTAGGAGAGGTAAATGTAGTAAACCAAATGAAAGCTACAAATGCAATTATTGGTGGCGAAGGAAACGGAGGAATTATCTATCCAGAACTACATTATGGTCGTGATGCATTAGTTGGTATTGCGTTATTTTTATCGCACTTAGCAAAAGCAGGAACATCTATTTCAATTTTAAGAAGCACTTATCCACAGTATCATATTTCTAAAAATAAAATTACGCTTACGCCAGAAATGGATATTGATTCGTTATTAATTAAAGTTCAAGAAAAGTATAAAAACGAAAAAACAAGTACCATAGATGGTTTAAAGATTGATTTTGCAAATGAGTGGGTACATTTACGCCGTTCTAATACAGAGCCAATTATCCGTATTTATAGCGAAGCTGAAAATGAAACCATCGCCGAAAATTTGGCAAATAAAATTATATCAGATATTAAAGAAATACTTCAACTCAACTAATATCATATTAGGATAATCATATTAAAATGAAAAGAGTTTATTTAGATAATGCCGCAACCACACCATTAGACAAAGAAGTTATTGCTGAAATGACTAATGTAATGGAAAACTTTTATGGTAATCCATCTGCAATACATGCACTTGGTCGTGAGGTGAGAACATTGGTAGAAAAAGCGAGAAAAACGGTGGCAGGTTTGCTAAATGCTTCACCATCAGAAATATTTTTTACTTCGGGTGGTACAGAAGCAGATAATACGGCAATTCGTTGTGGTATTTCTGCCTATGGTATTAAACATGCAATTACCTCTAAAATAGAACATCATGCGGTAGAACATACACTAAACATGTTGTTAAAAGATGGTGTGATTGATAAGTTGAGCTTTGTAAATATTAATGAAAAAGGACAAATAGACTATAATCATTTAGAAGAGTTACTTCAAAATAACTCACGCTCTTTTGTTTCATTAATGCATGCTAACAATGAATTAGGTACATTAACTGATATGGAAAAAGTGGGTGATATTTGTGAGAAATACGATGCAATTTACCACGCAGATACTGTTCAAACGATGGGGCATTACCCACACGATGTACGTAAACTAAAAGCTCATTTTATTGTTTGTGCAGCGCATAAGTTGCACGGTCCAAAAGGAGTTGGGTTTTTATATGTAAATAGCAATATCAAAATTCCGCCAATGATTTACGGTGGCGCACAGGAACGTAATATGCGTGGTGGTACAGAAAATGTATACGGAATTGTTGGTTTAGCTAAAGCATTAGAAATTGCATATAAAGAGATGGATGAGCACCAAACTTATATCCAATCGTTAAAAGATTATTTAAAAGAACAATTAATAGCAGAAATTCCAGGTGTTGCTTTTAATGGCGAAACTGAAGCAGATAAAAGTCTTTATACGGTCTTAAATGTTTCTTTTCCAGAAATGGATATGGCGGATATGCTATTGTTCAATTTAGATATCAATGGTATTTGTGCTTCGGGTGGTAGTGCTTGCTCATCAGGTTCTAATATTGGTTCACATGTTTTGAATGGAATAAAAGCTGACCCGAACAGACCATCAGTACGTTTTTCATTTAGTAAATACACTACCAAAGAAGACCTCGACTATGTGTTGGAAAAAGTTAAAATGGTGGTCAAACAGAATGCTTTAGCATAATAATAAATTAAATTCTATAACAGAGCCCCAGTATAAAGCTGGGGCTTTTTATTATCTTTAATTTCTAATAAAGAAATTATCTATCGTTTAACTACACTAAATAAACTAAAAATTTATACTAATTTATTTTTAATTAAACAATTTAAGTAATTAAATACAACAAAATTGTTACTTATATAAACGAATATGTTTAGTTATGTTTGTTGACATCTTAAAATAAATATAACTATGAAAAAACTATCAATTTATGTTCTCTTATGTATTGCTATTAGTGGGACAATTTATTCTTGTGCAAAAAAAGAATCACAAGATGATCCTAGCAATAAAAATTATGAAAAGCTTTTATATGAAAAGCCAAAAGCTAGCAAAACTGTAAATAGTCAAGAAACTACCAATGTCATTAATCTAGAAGGTCGTGTTACAAAGACAGTGCAAATTCGTTATGAAAATGACATCTTGAACAAACTTAGAAACGATAAAGAATGGAATTCTTTTATTAATAATAATGGTTATCAAATAGATTCAGTAAATATAAAAAAGACGACTATTGAGAATACAAGAATTATTTTGCTTTCTATACCATTTACTTCTAAGGGGAAAAGTGGTTTTTTAAATGTATATAATTTGAATGATAAATACTTTTGGACAAAGGTTTTTACTGAAAACTTATCAGGAGGTGCTAAAAAATATTCATTCGTTACGGCAGATGACAAATCGTTAATGCAACTTAATTTGAGTGAAGACATGAGGATATCTAATTTTTCTGCTGCATTTACTAGTAATCTCTTAATACAGAATCCATATTTTAAATCAGAGGTTGGGTATTTGGCAGCTCCTAGTTGTTTCAAAGATAAGTCATACTATGAATGTTTAACATGTATTATCATTCAACACTGCGGTTCGGATTTAGCTTGTACAATTGCTTGCGGAGCATTTCCCGAAGTTTGCTTGGGAGTTGCTGTACTCGCTTGTTTGCCTTAATAATCATTAACTAATTTAAAACATATAATTATGATCACTTACTTGAAATTTAAAATTTATCCTGCGCTTATTGCTATAACAATAATGGCAGCAATTGGATTTAATGAATTTTTTAAAAATGGTAATACTGTTTTATTATGGATTAGCTCTGGCAGCTTTGTCTTCCATCTTTTGCTATACTATTTCTTTGTTAAAAGAAGAGAGGGCAAGGAAGCTTTAAATAAGTAGTATTTATATATGTTGATATAAAATTTTTAGGCGTTGTAGCGCCTATTTACTTAATTATTTTTAAAAATCATGATTACTTACTTGAAATATAAAATCTATGCAGCTATTGTCGCCATAAATATTGGCTTTGCCTGGGGTTTTTATGAGTTTTTTAAAAATGGAACTACAGCTTTGTTAAAGATGAGCTTTATTAGTTTTATTTTTAATCTTTTCCTGTATTATTTTTTTGTTAAGAAGAAAGAGGTACATCCCAAACCTTAATTTTAACTAAATAATGATGATAATCCCATTAGAATTATTCTAATGGGATTTTTGTTTCACACCAGCTGATTTTCTGATCAAATCAAACAATAATTTCTCACCATTGTTATTTAATTAAATCAAAACTAAATATCATGGAAAATTATAATGAAAAAGACAGTAACATTAAAAAAGATGCTACTGTAACAGATACTGAAAAAGAAACACCAAGAAACGAAGAAAATGTAGAGAAAAACTCTTCTTCAAACATGACTAGTAACTTTGAGAAAAAACATGGTCGTACACAAAACGCATTTGGTGATGGTCATGAACCTGGTACAATTCCAGGTACAGGTGTATAATATTAACCTTTATTTTATTAAATTTAAACCACGGAATTTTTCGTGGTTTTTAATTTTTATCAAATGCATAGAAGACAATTTATTCAGAACTCAGCATTAGCAGCTGCAATGCTTGCTTTTTATAAGTCGGATGTTTTTGCTAATACTAATTTAGCAAGAGCATATCAATTTAAAGCTTTACGTAATGATGTAGGTATTTTTATGGAGCAAGGCGGAACAATTGGATGGCTAAATGGTTCTAGTGGTTTTGTGGTAGTTGATTCGCAATTTCCAGCATCTGCACCACATGTAATTGAAGAATTAAAAAAGCTAGGGGAAAAACCGTTCAAATATTTGTTAAATACGCATCATCATGGCGACCATACTGCAGGAAATATTTCATTTAAAGGATTAGCTGAACATGTTGTTGCGCATCAAAATTCGTTAGTTAATCAAAAACTGGCAGCAGAAAAAGCGAAGAATGAGGATAAACAACTATTTCCAGATGTAACTTTTGGAAAAGGCTGGAAAGCCCCGGTAGGCAAAGAAAAGATAAGTGCATATTATTACGGTTCTGGTCATACCAATGGTGATGTAGTTTATCATTTCGAAAATGCTAATATTGTACATGTGGGAGATTTAGTTTTCAATCGCCGCTATCCTTATATCGATAAAGAAAACGGGGCTCACATTGGCAATTGGATTACTGCATTAGATAAAATCCAAAAACAATTTGATAACGATACACTTTTTATTTGCGGTCATGCTTTAGATCCTGAGAAAGTGGTAATCAATAAATCAGATATTAAAGCGTATCAAAATTATCTCGAAAGCCTCTTAACTTTTGTAAAAGCTGAAATGAAAGCTGGAAAAACAAAAGAGGAAATTCTAAAAGCAACAGCTATTCCCGGAGCTTCAGAATGGCAAGGGGATGGAATTATTCGGAGTTTAACTGCTGCTTATCAAGAACTAACAGTAGGTTAGATTAGTAATTAGGGGAAATTCCTAATAAGAGGTGTTAAATCTATGATGCTTCAAAAAATAATTATTTCCTGTAGATTAACTCAAGGGCTTCGTCCTTCCCGTTTTTAAAATTTGCAACAGAATAATTGATTTTAACATCTGGAATTAATGCGCCTTTTTTTCCTTTCCAATTTTCCCAATATTTGGTAGAGTAACCAATAGTTAATTTACTTTTTGGAAGTATAAACCCACGTACTTCTCCATAGTGATTAATATTTCCGCTTGTAGTTTCACCAACTAGCGTAACAGATAGATTTTTCTTTAGATCAACAGCATTCATTAATGCTGATGAAAATGTTTTCTTTCCGATTAATACATAAAAGCTCTTTTTAGTGTTAAGATAACTTTTACTAATTTTCTCAATAAATGGTTTTAAAATAGCAGAATTTCCGCCACTATTATTTCTAAGATCTAAGATAATTTTGCTCGGTTTCTTATCATTAATTAATGTAAAAAGTTCTTCATTAAACTTTGCGAAAGGTTTTTGTTCCATTTCTCTACATTTTGCATAATTAAAATAGAGAATTCTTTTGTTTTCATCAAAGGCATACGAATAGAAATCATTATTCTTAGTAGCCGGCATTGAAAAGTACGATTCGCTTAGTGTCATGTTATTGTTTTCATTTTTCAGCACAGCTTGTAAATTAACATTGGTTTCTTTTCCATCAATATCCATAAATGTATAAATGGCTTCATCTGTAGAATTGATAATTTTTAGTCCCTTTAAAATACCTGGATTATTTAAATAATTTAAAAGTCCAACAGTGAAATAAGAAGGATTATCATGTAGAATAATAGTTTTAAATCTTGTGATAACCTCAGAAATTGGCATGCTATTAACTGCAGTTAGCTTTCCTAATAATGCTGCTTTAGATTTTGCATCAATGCCAGTGATATAAATTCCTTCACTAAACTGTTCAAACCTTATGGGCAATACTTTAGTAAAGTTTGGCTCAACTCTAGTATGTTCATCGCCAATAGCAACTATAAGTTTAAAAAGTTCGACAACAAAAGTTTCGTAGTTAAGAGAATCTACTTTAAGTTCAATTTCATTAACTTTTGCATTAAATTCTTTTTCGGTGACTTTCGAAAATAAATTCGTGTGACGTTGCGGTAATGTAGTTTTAAAATAGGTTAAATCTTCTAAAAAATCCGATTTGCTAAATTGTTGCGCCATGCTTGCAGTTGCAAAACATAGAAAAAAAAGTAGTGCCGCTATTTTTCTCATATTATTGTTTAAGAGTAAAAGACAAGTTAATTAGGAAAATGTTGCATCAATTAAAAATGTTAATTTATAAACGTTCCATATTAAAAATAAGTTAGCTATTTTATTGATAACTAGCTAAATCAAAAATTCTATAGGGTATATTTGTGTCATTAAATCCCTTTTCTATGGATGATTTTTTAGCTGCTCGTTCGCAAATGGCCCTTTCATTGGGCTTCCATATTATTTATGCTTGTATCGGTATGGTAATGCCATTTTTCATGGCAGTATCGCACTACAAATGGTTAAGAACAAATAATCAAGTTTATCAAGATATTACCAAAGCGTGGAGCAAAGGTGTAGCTATATTCTTTGCCACAGGAGCAGTATCTGGCACCATGCTATCTTTCGAGTTAGGGCTGCTTTGGCCAAAGTTTATGGAGCATGCTGGACCAATTTTTGGGATGCCCTTTTCTTTGGAAGGAACAGCTTTTTTCATCGAAGCAATTGCATTAGGTTTTTTTCTTTACGGATGGAATAAATTAAACAAATGGTTTCATTGGTTTACAGGAATTGTAGTAGGTGTAAGCGGACTAGCATCGGGGATTTTAGTAGTTGCAGCTAATGCATGGATGAATAGTCCAGCAGGGTTTGATTATGTAAACGGACAATACTTAAATATAGATCCCATAGCTGCAATGTTTAATAAAGCTTGGTTTTCGCAAGCATTACACATGTGTTTAGCTGCTTTTACAGCCACTGGCTTTGCCGTTGCTGGTGTGCATGCTTTAATGATTTTAAAAAAACAGAATAAAGATTTCCATTTTAAAGCTTTTAAAATTGCTGCGGCTTTTGCAACCATTTGCGCCGTTTTACAACCCATTAGCGGAGATATTTCTGCAAAAGATGTAGCGAAAAGGCAACCTGCAAAACTTGCTGCTATGGAAGCTTTATATCAAACACAAAAGCCTGCACCTCTTTTAATTGGTGGCATTGTAGATGAAAAAAATAAAAAAGTAAATTATGCAATTGAAATTCCTGGGGCTTTAAGCTTTTTAGCACACGGCGATTTCCATACTGAAGTTAAAGGCTTAGATAAAATTCCAGAAAGTGAACATCCGCCAATTGCCATAACGCATTATGCCTTTCAAGTTATGGTTGGTATTGGCAGTTTATTAGTGCTTATTTCCCTCACTTATTTTGTGGCATTATTACGTAAAAAACCTCTAGCAGAGTTAAAATGGATCTTATGGCTCTTTGTCTGTGCAATTCCTTTAGGTTATATCGCATTAGAAGCCGGTTGGGTTGTTACCGAAGTTGGTCGCCAACCATGGATAATTTATGGGGTTATGCGTACCAAAGATGCCGTAACACCTATGCCTGGTATTGCTTGGTCATTTTATCTGTTTTCGGCAATTTATGCATCGCTCAGCGTCATCGTTATTTTTTTACTCTATAGGCAAATTAAGATGGTGCCAGTTTTATATAGTTCATCACATCAATCAAATATTAAATAGCTATGGAGTACGTTGTGATCTCTTTTTTGTGTTTAGCTATTTTGCTTTACTTTTTACTAGGCGGGGCCGATTTTGGAGCTGGCATTATCGAATTATTTACATCGCCTAAAAACAGAAGTAAAACACGTAAAACAATGTATCATGCCATTGGTCCGGTATGGGAAGCCAACCATATGTGGCTAATTATTACCATTGTGATTTTGTTTGTAGCCTTTCCAAAAATATACAGCACCATGTCTGTTTATTTGCATATTCCATTGGTTATCATGTTAATTGGTATTATTGCCAGAGGGACTGCTTTTGTTTTTAGACATTACGATGCTGTTAAAGATCAGATGCAAGAAGTGTATAATAAAATCTTTATTTATTCTAGTTTCATTACACCCTTGTTTCTCGGGATCATAGCTGGTAGTGTACTTTCTGGTCAAATAGATACTGAAGCTAAAACATTTGTAGCTGCTTATGTATTTAGCTGGCTAAATTGGTTTTCTCTTGCAGTCGGTTTATTTACGGTTGCCTTATGTGGGTTTTTAGCGGCAATTTATTTAATAGGAGAGAGCAAAGCGGATGATGATAAAAAACGATTCATCAAAAAGGCTGAGTTTATGAATATTGCAGCAGTGGTGTTTGGTGCGCTAGTCTTTATAACGGCAAAAATGGAGAATGTGCCTTTAATTGATTGGGTGTTTCAAAATAACGTTGGATTAATTGCGGTTAGTTTAGCAAGTTTATCACTCGTATTATTGTGGTATTTGTTGCTAAAAGGAAAAACAAAAGTATTGCGCATTTTGGCTGGATTTCAGGTCACTATGATTTTATTGGCAATTAGTTATGCTCATTTTCCAAATTTTATTCGATTTAAAAATGGTGATCATATTTCGCTTTTTGAGAGTATAGCGCCTATTAAAACCATTGATAGTTTAGGTTGGGGATTATTGCTGGGTAGTTTGTTGATTTTACCTTTCTTAGGGTATTTGTTTTATAAGTTTCAGCAGAAAGAGGAGTAATTGGTTATAATGATCAGATTTTTTTTCGTTCGTCATTTCGAGCGAAGCCGAGAAACCTTTTAAAGATGCTATATTTGATGCTTAGTTCGTTCTCCATTTCGAGCGAAGCTAAATCTTTAATCTAGCAGAAAGATTTCTCCGTTGCGCTGCGCTCCAGTCGAAAGGACGGGACTTGATACTTTAATTAGTTCGTCATTCCCGCGTAGGTGGGAACCACGCAGTGCTCAGCGTAGCTAATCTTAAAGCAATAGAAAGAAATATATTTCGCATTACGATACCCAATCAAGTTGGGTATGACGATATATCGCTTCTCGAGCGCCAGCTTTTCATGCTTTTAATTTAAATTTTTCTCAGTTAACCATTTGGCTAATTCTGTTTTGATGGCTTCACCAATTTTTTTCTGATTAACAGGATTTTCCAAGAAAGCTTTGCTCACTCCATTATCTCCAACTTCTAATAGTACCCTGTATTTCGCTGTATTCACATTTTCGTCTAAGCTATAAAAACCGCGTTTGCCTGTAGTTTTGCAGATATAATCATTTCGTCCAGTAGAACTATCTAACTGCACCCCACGATTTTCTAAATCAGTCACTTTACTTACTGCTGCAATTAACCTGGCTGCTAATTCCTTATTGTCTGCTTCATATAGATCGCCTTCATGTATAAATCCCCAAATGGCATGACGTTTTGTGCCACCGTTATTGTGGACTGCAATAAAAACATCAGGTTTTTTCTTATTCGATTCTTGTAGCTCATAGGCATAACCAGAAATTTTACCGTCTATAACAGCCGACGTATGTTCTATCACCGTATTACTGCCCATGTTGTTATGGTGCACACCTTCTTTATTTAAGCTCCAAACTTTATACTCTTTTAATTTCGGTTTAGTAGCCATAGCAGCTTCAATGATGGCGTTACAGGTAGCAGCTTCACTAAAATCTACACCTGTATCGGTTTGGTGAGAGGGTTGCCAAATGATCACAGCTTTATTTTTATGTAAACGATGGATGGTAAAGCTGGACAATAAAACGATTAGAAATAGGGGTAAGATTAGTTTTTTCATAGTGGGATATTTTAATGAACCTAAGATAAAGATTTCTAGTTTATACTTATTTCTTAATTGTAACTAATCTTATACCAGTTCATTAATACTACCCTTGGTTTAGCGAATTTATCAGGCTGAAAGTAGTAAAATCAAGCATTTCTTCCGCATCTGCAGACTTTATAAAGTTTAATTGCTCTAAAAGTTTTGTCGAGTTTTGATTATCGTTATGTGTAAAGGCTGTTATTTTTTGAAACTGCAATGGTTTAAATGCAAAGTCAATAACTGCTGTTGCTGCTTCTTTCATTATTCCCTGTCCTTGAAATTTAGTCATTAATTCATATCCTATCTCGCAACTATTTTTTTGTAGGGAAAATTCATATAAGCAAATCGTACCAACTACTTCTTTTGTATCTATCAGCGTTATTACCCAATAAACCGAATTGTTCTTTTGAATGTTCTCATTCACACCATTGATAAAATTGAGCGCATCTTCAATGGTCTTGCTTGGTTGTCTGCCAAGGTATTTGTTGATTTCGGTGTCAGAACGCAACGCAAAAATAGCTTGCCCATCATTGGTTGACAGTTGCCTAAGCGTTAACCTTTCGGTTATTAAGATGGGGAAAGATGTAAAGCTTATATTTTTCATTGAGCTATTTGTATTTGTGAATGTTGAGGTTGCTATGAATTATGGAATATATATTTACGGCTCAAGGCGCTGCATTTTTAAATCTTATTATTATTTTCACACGACACAAGCATGCTTTAACGGGGGGTAGTTTACTAAAAGTGATTTTTATAAATTTTTTCACCAAGTTTTCTATATTGACTAGATTTAAACTGTTTAAAATTAAAAGAATCAATTTTATCCAGTTTGATTTTGTAGTTTTCAACAGTATCAACTTTGTTGTTTTCAATTAATAGACGTAAAACATTTAAAATCCCATTAATAAACGATACGGATAATAAACCGTCTTTAGTACTTGGTGTAAAAGTTGTCCATTTTTTAGAATCAAGTTTGGATTTGAAAGCTATTAATAAATCTCTTATTTTTTCTGAACTAAATTCTATGTATTTAGTTAAAAGATCAAAATCATCAGAGTTTTTAAATTTTAATTTGTCTTTCTCTGAATTAGTCCACAAATAAAATAAACTATCTTTTGCTTTTATATCTTCTATTTTTATAAGTGGTTTCAAACCGTAACTTACAATCGATGCCGTTTTTAATTTACCCTTTTCATACCAATATTGTTCTATTGTGTTACTTAAAGGTCCACTTTGATTCAACTTGACCAAAATTTTCTTGCCAATTGCAATTGTTGAAAATGGATTTGTTAATACTTGTATTTCTTGTACAACATGAGATGGAACATTCTTTTGATTGTTATTTATCTCCAAAAATAATTTTGCCTCAAAATCTAGTTTTTTCTTCTCACTTACAGTTTTCGGAAATAATATTCCAGTTACAAGTAGATTCTGAACATTTCTTAGTTCTGCAATTTTAGATTCATATGGGTCATCTCCTTCATGATATGCGAAAGTTCTATGTTGACCATCAATTAATCCAATAATATTACAAGAATCTTCAATTTTAATTTTAGTAGGTGATACATCATGCAAATCATCTCCTATATCTCCATTATCTTTAATTTCTAAAACTTTTTCTTCATTGTCAATTAATTGAATCTTATCAGTTTGAATTGTTGCAATTATATTATTTATAAAAACACGTTTCTGTTCAGCTAAATATTTTCTCATTCCGTTGATTTTAGCTGTTTCAAGCATTCGCTGATAATGCCCAATATTTTCAATGTCTTTCCATCCATTTTGCCTTAAAACATATGATCTTCTTAATAAAGAATCCGCATCAATGTAGAAAGATACGATCTTATAACCCTCTTCAAATTTACTTTTTTCTTCTGGTAATATATTACCAGTAAAGGTGTGTGTAGTTGTTGAGGAAGAATTTTTAATGTTAACTCCAAATTTTTCAAATGGTATTTTTAAAAATTCCAGAAATTCGTATTTACTAGATCTTTTTATAGTTTTGGTTAGACTTTTAAAATATTGAACAATATGATAATCAAAAAATATGATCTCATTCACTAGCTTTTTATGTTCATCTGAGATAGTTTTCTTTGAGCAATAAATTACTTTTAATTGCAATTCATTTTTTGTGTATTTATCTTTTATTGTTGAGTTATAATATTCACTAAAACTTTTTAATTTTTCTTCACTTATAAGAAAATCAATGAATGCTTTTTTATCTTCCAATATTTTGTCGTAAAAAACCTTCTTTTTAAGAAGATGCGTTCCAGGAGCACCTATTGTATATTCAGTGATTAATATAACATTATCTTTTATGAAAATGTCATCCATCTCCGAGGTTCGCTTATCGAAAATAAATTGTTTACCGTCAATATAAGGAAGCCTGTGGAATCCGACATTTTTCATTATGTCTCGAATTTCTTTTTCTTGGTATCGCTGTTCCTTTTTTTGAGCTAATTCTTCTGGAGATAACTTTTTAGATTTCTTTTTGGGAGTAGTTTTTTTTGCCATAATCTAAATTATAAGTAGTCATTTTCATTAAAGTCAACACAGATATCACTGATTATTCTAATTTTTTCAGAGTTTAAATCAATTCCTTTTTGAAAAGAATATGAGTTTGATTTAATGTATCCAAAATTTTTATTTTTAAAGACTTTTATATTATTCGAAAAAGTAATTATGGGTTCAATTCCGAATTTTGAAAATGGTGGTTTTAATATAAGTTCATTAATGTTAGCTAAAGTGTCATCTACATTTTTAAATTCTCCAACAAATGTATATTCAGCTTTTATTAGTTTATTTTTAATTTCACTTTTACCCTTATTTTTCACAAAGATTTTAAAATAATTAATTTTTTGCTTATCTAAATCTCTTATAAGTAATTTAGCATATTTTAAAATTCTTAAATTTAATATTTGTAATTCAAAATCGGATTGTCCTTTAAGATTGTCTATTAATTCATATTCTTTTCTTGAATTACTAAAAGTTTTTTCAAGATAATTATCAAACATTTTGATGAAATCACTATTGAGTTCAAATCCAATATAATTTCTTTTCATTACAGCCGATTGAAACATAACAGATCCACTTCCCGTAAAAGGATCTAAAATAATATCGTCTTCCGAGGAACTTAGTTCAATCATTTGACTAACCATCTCTTTAGGAAGAGGACAAAAATGTCGAATGTATTGGTCACCCCAAGAACCTTGAACTGGAATAGGAAATTCCCAAATTTCATCTAAAGCTTTTCCTTTAGGATTATATCTTTCTGGATATTTTACCCACCATTTTTTTAATTGATTAGTATCAAATGTTCTTACATTATCTTTATTGTAAACAAAGTTTTTTGATTTTGTAAAAAATAAGATATACTCAAACTTTCTTTGTACAAATCCATTTTTCGACCATGGAACAGTTTTGTCTTTTTTCCATATAATAATATCTTGTAATAACCATCCGGATTCTTTTAACTTATTAGAAAGATCAAATGGTAGTGTTATAACTTGATTATCCCTTTTAAAACTGTCAATTATTATCCATAAAGACCCATCATCTTCTGTTATGCTATATATTTTATCAAAAATTATTTGTAAATCATTTAGATACTGTTCGTAATTTTGCCCAAAGCCTATTTGATTTTCACTACCATAATCCTTCATATCAAAATATGGAGGAGATGTTATAGTACTTTTAATTTTAATATTAATATCAAGGATATTTAGTAAATTCCTTGAATCTTCATTATATATTTTATTGATCAATTCTTTATTTGTTTTTACTTTCATTAGTATGTAGAACGGTCATTTAAAATTACGTCTAACTTGTATATAGTCCAACCATTTTTCGGTGGATAGGTCTAATAAACATTACCTTATTCTATTATAAAAGTATTGAAAATAAAACGATAATCCTACGGCTTACCTTTTGCTAATATAAGTCCATGACTTGAATAAGCTCACATAAACAATTAGCCCAATAAAACACCATTAACAAACTTTAACAGTTCAACAGAAAACCCTGTTTGTTGCTACTTCTTCCATGTTCATTTTCTTTAAAGTAAACATAATTAACTGCTAATTAATGTCTTGGCAGCGGCGTAATTTGTTTTGATCGTTTTAGTATCTACTTTAGAAATAGAAAGAGGGTTTTTATTGTGTAGACAATAAGCACTTGCTTTTTATCATCCCTAGTCAAATTTAAACCTTGCTGTAAAGCAAAAAAGAGTAGAACTATGGAGTTAAAAGTGAGTGATGCCCAATGTAATCTTAAAAATAACCTGCTATTTATTTTGGTGCTCTTACCCGAAGAGCAAGCTGGTTTACCACCTTAGTTTGATTAATAAATCTGTCGCTAGCCTTTTTATGACTAATATTTAAAGGTAAGCAATAGCTCAATGCTGGTAAGCAATGGCTTAATGCTAGCAAACAATAGCTTAATGCTGGTAAGCAATAACTTAATGCTTGCAAGCAAAGGTTCAATGCTGGTAAGCAAAAGCTCAATGCTGGTAAGCAATGGTTTAATGCTTGCAAGCAAAGGTTCAATGCTGTTAAGCAAAAGCTCAATGCTAACAAGCAAAGGTCTAATGCTGGTAAGCAATGGCTCTATGTTGGTAAGCAATTCGGCAATGTTCATTGTCAATTGGCTAGCGAAAACTCACAATTATTAAATCATCAATTTATAACCCATCCGTAGCAAATAAAATTTGTACTGAAAAAATAGAACATACAAATAGGACTGCTATGGTATTAAACTATAAAAAAATGTCAAAACCAAAAATTGTAACCACGTTTACACGTTATCGTGATTCAGAGTTAAGCGCTAAAGCTAACTTTATTATCAAAAGTATGACATCGAATGCAAATTTTGCATCACCTGTACCATCTCTAGGCGAAATCACGGCAGCAGACAATGATTATACTGCGGCATTGAGTGATGCAGAAACCGGCGGAAAATCGGCAATTGCTGTTAAAAATCAAGCTAGAGAAAAATTAGAAGCGCTTTTAATTAAATTATCTCATTACGTTACCATTTATGGTAATGAGGACGAAGTTGTTTTATTAAGCTCTGGCTTTAGTTTGGCAAAAGGTATTAATGCAGTCGGAATTTTACCAAAACCTACTGGTTTTAGCGTAAAAGCTACAGAAAAGGGAATGGCCACTATAAAGTTGGATAAAATTAACGGGGCGGGAGTGTATCAATTCGAATATCGTACGGTAGGAACCGAAGTATGGACCACATTTCTTTCTACAAAAAGCATGGTGTTGCTACAACCTTTAACAAGCGGATTAGAATATGAATTTAGAGTTACAGCCGCTGGAAGTGCAGAAGAACGTATATACAGCGATGTATTGAAAAGCTTTATATTGTAAACTTGTTCATTGGTTCATTAGTGTCATTGGTTCATTAGTTTATTGGTTCATTGGTGTCATTAGTATCATTAGTGTCATTGGTTCATTGGTATCATTAGTTCATTGGTGTCATTATTATCATTAGTTCATTGGTGGACTTTACCTAATGAACTAATGAGCCAGTGGACTTTTGAACTATTTGAGCTAATGAACTTTTGAACAATTAAAAAGTTTGCTACGATTATCTTAAAGCATTTGCACAATTTGAATGTTGTTTCCGCAATTGTCATTAAAAACGGCAACTTTTACTGTTCCCATTTCTGTTGGTTGTATGCTAAATTCAACCCCCAAGTTTACAAGTCGCTCATATTCTTTTTGAGTATCATCCACATTGAATTGTGTCCAAGGAATACCTGCTTCAAAAAGTGCTTGTTGATAAACTTTTGCGGGTTCAAAATGGTTAGGTGCTGGCTCCAACAAAATTTCTGGTCCATCTTGTTCTTCTTGGCTTACCACGGTCAACCATCTGGTGCCTCCGCCTAATGGTACATCAATCTTTTTTACAAAGCCTAATTTCTCTGTGTAGAACTGCAAAGCTTTTTCTTGGTCTAGTACTGGAATACTGATAACTTTTACTTTCATTTTTGTCTGTTTTTATGATTAAGCAGCAAAGTTTCAGTTTTATATTTTAACCGACTTTGTGAAAGTTGCTCTTTTTTGAAATTCAGTCGGTGTAAGTCCAACGCGAGATTTAAACAAGGTACTAAATGAGCTTGGGCTGTCAAACCCGAGCGTGTAACAGGTTTCGGTCACAGCAGCTCCTTTAGTTAATAGTAGCTTTGCTTGTTCAATGCGTTTGTCTATATGATATTGTTTTGGTGTTTGCCCGTAATATCGTTTAAATAGGCGAAGCAAGTGGAATTTCGAGGTAAATCGAATGTTAGAAAGCAGGGACAGACTTAATTCTTTATCAAAGTTATTATTGATATAGTGTCGTAGGCCAATTACAGTTTGTAGGTGTCGTTTGTTTGAATAGCAGGTTTTTTCTATTTGGGTAATCTCCTGATGATAATAGGTCATATGCTGTGTCGTCATCGCATTAGTGTCATTTGTTCATTAGTATCATTTGTTCATTAGTATCATTTGTTCATTAGTAGACTTTGCCTAATGAACTAGTGAACTTTTGAACTATTGAGCCGGTGAACTTTTGAACTAATGAACTATTGAACCAATAAACTATTAATTTTTCATCATTTTCAAGAAACTAGCCAACTTCGCTTTCATTTGTCTTCTATCCACAATGAAATCTAAAAAACCGTGTTCTAATACAAATTCAGAGGTTTGAAATCCTTTTGGAAGATCTTTTTTGATGGTTTCTTTAATTACTCTTGGTCCTGCAAAGCCAATTAAAGCACCAGGTTCAGCAATGTTAATATCGCCTAGCATGGCGTAAGATGCTGTTACACCCCCTGTTGTAGGGTCGGTTAATAAAGAAATATAAGGTATTTTAGCTTGAGCCAATAAAGCCAGTTTAGCCGATGTTTTTGCCATTTGCATTAATGAAAACGCAGCTTCCATCATACGGGCACCACCAGATTTCGAGATCATTAAAAATGGCACTTTATTTTTGATGCTATAATCGATAGAGCGAGCAATTTTCTCGCCAACTACCGAACCCATAGAACCGCCAATAAAAGCGAAATCCATACAGGCTACCATTAATTCCTGACCATCAACCTTACCATAGGCAGCACGAATAGCATCTTTTAAACCAGTTTTAGCCTGACTTTCTACAATTCTTTCTGTATAAGGTTTGTTATCGTTAAAGTGTAAAGGATCGCCAGAAGTTAGGTTTGCAAAGAGTTCTGTAAACTCATTATTGTCAAAAAGAACCTGAAAATATTCTTTAGAACCAATCCGTAAATGATAATCGCAATAGTGGCAAACGTATTTGTTTTCAATTAAATCTGCACTGTGTAATGCCTTTTTACAGTTCGGACATTTATTCCACAAGCCATCTGGTGCTTCTTTCTTTTCTTCTGTTTTGGTACTAATACCTTTATTTTCTCTCTTAAACCAAGCCATGTTACTAGTTAAAAATGCGACTACAAAGAAACGATTTTTTTTATAAACAATAACACTTGTTTTCGCTGAATTGTTTGCGTTCAATATAGTGAACAATAGGGGTGGTTATTGTAACTTATACACTTAGCTTGATATTGTAAATTTTAATGAGTTAAAGGCTCTTCTTATTGATTTTTTTTATAACTTCGAAATATAAAAATTTAATAGAAATGAGTTTAAAAGGCTATAAAGGCGTAATTTACGGAGCAGCCGTTCAGGAATTATTTGAGCAGGCTAAAAAACATCAATTTGCATTGCCAGCGGTAAATGTAACTGGTACAAATACTATTAATGCGGTGATGGAAACTGCAAAAGCGGTAAACTCGCCAGTAATGATTCAGCTTTCTAATGGTGGTGCACAGTTTTATGCTGGCAAAACATTAAACAACGATAATTTAAATGCTTGTGTATTGGGTGCGGTTTCTGCAGCTAAACATGTGCATTTATTAGCAGAGCATTATGGTGTTGCTGTAATTTTACATACAGACCATGCTGCTAAAAAATTATTGCCTTGGATTGATGGCCTTTTAACGCATGGCGAAAAATTCTTTGCCGAAACTGGTAAACCTTTATTTTCATCGCACATGTTGGATCTTTCTGAAGAGCCAATTGAAGAAAACATGGAAGTTTGTGTGGAATATTTTAAACGCATGAACAAAATGGGTATGACCATTGAAATTGAATTGGGTGTAACTGGTGGAGAGGAAGATGGTGTTGACAATAGCGATGTAGATAGCTCTAAATTATACACACAGCCAAGTGAAGTTGCTTATGCTTACGATGAATTGAGTAAGGTAAGTGATCGCTTTACCATTGCTGCGGCTTTTGGTAATGTACATGGTGTTTATAAGCCAGGTAACGTTAAATTACAGCCAATCATTCTTAAAAACTCTCAAGATTACATCAAAGAAAAATATAACTTAACTGCAGATAAACCAATTAATTTTGTTTTCCACGGTGGTTCTGGTTCATCTCAAGAAGAAATTAGAGAAGCGATTTCTTATGGCGCCATTAAAATGAACATTGATACAGATATGCAATGGGCATTTTGGCAAGGTATCTTAGATTACTATAAAAAGAACGAAGCATTTTTGCAAGGTCAAATTGGTAATCCAGATGGCGACGATAAGCCAAATAAGAAATATTATGATCCACGTGTTTGGTTACGTAAAGGTGAAGAAGAATTTGTGAAACGTTTAACAGGCGCTTTTGAAGATTTAAATTGCATCAATGCTAACGATAAATTGTAAACGATTGCAAACATTTCTTAAAACTTATTGTTTTTAAGAAAGGGAAGCGTAACAGGAAAAATAACTTGTTACGCTTTTTTATTTTAACTTGTATTGCTTTACTATTGAAGTTTATAGCTTATGAAAAAGAAAAAAGGAAATAGCTTATTTGAAAGGTTTGCAAATGCGGCCACTAAATTTACAGGAAGTTCGCCAGCGTTTCTTGGTGCAGCTGCTATTGTTATTATATGGGCAGTTACCGGGCCACTATTTGATTATTCTGAAACTTGGCAGTTGGTAATTAATACCGGAACAACTATTATTACCTTTTTAATGGTATTTTTAATTCAGAAAGCACAAAATAAAGACGGAAAAGCCATTCAACTAAAATTAAATGAGTTAATTGCAGCTCAAGAACATACTAGTAATAGAATGGTTGATATTGAGGATTTGACAGAGGAAGAATTAGATCAACTCCATAAATATTATGTAAAATTGGCAAATTTGGCTAAAAAAGAGACAGATATTCATTGTTCTCATTCTATTGATGCAGCTGAAGAGTTAAATTCGGAGAAATCGAAGAATATTAAACACTATAAAAAAACTAAAAAAGATGGACTCACTTCTCGTACAAAAAGCACTAACTAAAGAGGATTTAGAAAAAGTTTTTGCCATTCGTAAAATCGTTTTTGTGGATGAGCAAAATTGTCCGCCAGAATTGGAATGGGAAAATGAAGATGTTTCTAATCATTTTTTAGCTTTATCAGACCATCAGCCTTGCGGTGCTTGTCGCTGGCGTAAAACAGATGCAGGTTATAAGTTGGAGCGTTTTGCAGTATTAAAAGAATTTAGAGGACAAGGAGTAGGGAGAGCGTTAATTGCAACGGCATTAGCTGATTTACCTTCAGATGCCCATTATATCTATTTAAATGCACAATTAGATGCAATGAGTTTATATGCTAAATTTGGTTTTGTAGCCGAAGGCGATCAATTTGAAGAAGCAGGTATTCAGCATTTTAAAATGGTAAAGAAGGCTTAAGCATAAAAAATTGTATCATAAAAAAAGCCATTCATAATTGAATGGCTTTTTTTATAAACTGTTTAAAATTCTGTTGGAAAAATTACTTGAGGGTCGTCGCAGACGACCCAAGTGCTTATCGTCATTTCGACCGTAGCGTAGCGAGCGGAGAAATCTTTGTTATTTCCAAAGATTTCTCCACAAGGTCGAAATGACGACCCGCTATAACATAATTCTGACAAAATTTAAACAGCTTCTTAGTTTGTTTTGCTTCTAAAATTATTCTCTAATTAATTATTTACCCGATTTTAAACTCGGTAGCACAAGGTCATTAAAAGCACTTTTGCCAGCCATTTTCTTTTCAATATCTGCTATACTTCTTGGTGCAAAGATGGAAAGGTTTTCATAACCATCTTTGGTAATCAGTACATCATCTTCAATACGAACACCAATGCTCCACCATTTTTTATCACAGTCACTGTTAGCAGGAATATAAATACCTGGCTCAATAGTAATTACCATGTTAGCTAAAAGTGTACCTGAACTACTTCTATCATGCACATCTAATCCGATATGGTGACTAAGGCCATGGGTGTAATATTTTCTATAATCTTTTTTGTCTTTAATGATACCAAGTTTTAACAAGCCTTCAGAGATCACTTCATTTGCTGCATTACTTGCAGCAGAGAACGTAGAACCATCTTTTAAAGTTTTAAAAGCGGCTTCTTGGGCATCATACACAATTTGATAAATCTGTTTTTCACTTTCCGTAAACTTACCATTTGCTGGTATGGTACGCGTAACATCTGCACTATATCCATGATATTCTGCACCTACATCCATTAAAACTAAAGAATTTCCAACTTTTGTTTTTGTATTGGTTTCGTAGTGTAAAATACAACCATTTTCTCCAGCACCTACAATTGAGCCGTAACCTACTTCTTCTGCACCATATTTTTTATGTACAAATTCCTGTATGCCTTGTATTTCAAGTTCACTCATATTGGTGTTTGCAGCTTTCATCACTTCACTGTGGGCATGGCAAGAAATTTCTACGGCTTTACGAAGCATTACTAATTCTTCTGGAGTTTTAATTTCTCTTAACTGACCAGTTAATTTATTATAAAGTCTTCTGGCTGTAGAAACATCTGATAGATTGTCCAAAGAGATATTGGCTTTTTTAACAAAAGAATTCACTAATCCAGCAAGAAGGGGAGACTCCGTTTTTGAAGGAGCCATTGATGGTGGCATGCTATAAATGATGTTCTTGAACTTAGCTAGATTGATAGCGTAATCCTTAAAGTCATTTCCATTAAATACCATTGGGATACCTAGTTTTTCCTTCACACCCTCCACACCTAAACGCCGGCCAGTCCAGCTTTCTTGCTGCGGACTTCTTTTCTGTACAAAAAATAATTCTTTGTACGCATTGCCTTTATCGTCTTTTTGCGACTCTTTGAAAATAAATAAAACTGCATCAGGCTCTTTGTATCCAGAAAAATAATAAAGGTCTGGATTTTGATGATAGAGATAATCTACATCATTGGAGAAAGTACGAGTAGGGTATGCGAATACCACCATCACTGAACTATCTGGCATAATTTTACGTAAAGCTTCTCTGCGTTGTGCATGAAAATCTTTACTGAAGTAATCGGTAGGTTCAAAGTCTTGAGCAAAACTGGTTTGCATTACAAGCGCTAAAAATAGAACTGTAAGTAGTTTTCTTATCATAATTTATCTGGTGTTTGTTGGTCGATTTTGTTGATTTAAATATATATAAATACAACTGCTTTAACTTATTAGTATAAAACATTTTACAATAGCCAATTTTATATCCACACTAAATAAATGACGAGATAACACACTAAAAGACTAAATTACAGCTACATTTTTTGCTAATGTTTTAAATCTAACACCATTTTCTTGTACAACAGTGATCGTTATATGCCCAGTTTTACTGGTATTGATATCCTTAATTATGCCCGATTTACCTTTATGTGTTCCTGCTATAACATTACATGAAGAGCCATCACTAACTTTTTTATCCATTATAAATTAATTTAGAGTTCAAAGACGAAATACTTATTAATTCCCTAAGAAAACTTTAGATGAAAGTACGATTGCTTCTTGCCATTTTTCCATATTCAAGCCTAAATTTTCTCCTTTGTTTTGTAAGAAAGAAATGAGATCTTCAGTAGCCATGTTTCCGGTTAAGTCATCTGCTGCCATTGGACAACCACCAAAACCTTTTAAAGCACTATCAAAACGAGTGCAGCCTGCTTTATAAGCAGCTTCAATTTTTTCTAATCTGGTAAAAGGAGTGCTGTGTAAATGAATACCAATTTCGGTTTGACTGAACTTTTTTATTAAGGATGGTAAAATGGTTTCAATCTTTTCGGGTGTGGAAACTCCTGTTGTATCGGCTAATGACAATATGCGCACACCTCTGTTTACTAATTCTTCTGCCCATTTTTCGATAATTTCCACATTCCATTCATCCCCATAAGGATTACCAAAACCCATCGATAAATAAACCACAGCAGTCTTTTGATGTTTATCGCAAAGATTAAGCATTTCTTCAACTGTGTTTAATGATTGGGCAATGCTAGAATTTGTATTCCGTTGTTGAAAGGTTTCTGAAATAGAAAAAGGAAATCCGAGGTAAGTAATTTCTTGATGTTGTACAGCAGTTTCTACACCTCTTACATTAGCTACAATAGCAAGTAGTTTAGAGGTCGTATTACTTAAATCTAATTGTGCTAAAACTTCAGTCGTATCTCTTAATTGTGGAATAGCTTTAGGCGAAACAAAACTACCAAAGTCAATGGTATCAAAACCAACTTGCAACAAAAGATTGAGGTATTGGGCTTTTAAGGCTGTTGGAATAAAATCGTGTAAGCCCTGCATGGCATCACGAGGACATTCTATGAGTTTGATTTTTTGGTTCATTTGTTCATTAGTATCATTGGTTTATCAGTTCATTAGTTCACTTGTTCATTAGTATCATTGGTTTACTTGTTCATTTTTATTCTTAAACAAATGAGCTGCTGACTAATTAACAATTGAACTTTCGGTCTTCTCGACTTTCTGACTATTTGGGTTATTAATTGCTTTCCATTTATCGCCTCTCAAAAATGGTCTAATAATTAAACGGGTGCCTCTGTCGTAACTGAAATAACTCCAAACCCAATTTACAAAAACAATTAGCTTATTTCTAAAACCAACTAACGTCATTAAGTGCACAAACATCCATGTAAACCAAGCAAATATTCCTTGGAAGTGGATTTTGCCGATATCTACAACGGCTCTGTTTCTACCAACTGTTGCCATAGAGCCTTTATCGAAGTACTTGAAATTTTCAGTCGGTTTACCCTGAATGATATTGATTAAATTTTTCGCTAATAAATTACCTTGCTGAATAGCTGCAGGAGCAACACCAGGATGTCCATTTGGAGTTTCATCGGTAATCATTGCGGCAACATCGCCAATAGCATAAATGTTCTGATAACATTCTACTTTGTTAATTTTATCAACTTTTAATCGATTTCCCCTTACTGTACATTCGGGATTTAAACCATCTAGCACTACACCTTTAACTCCTGCGCTCCAAATTACCGTAGCCGAAGGGATGACTAAACCATCTAAAAGTTCAATTGATTTCCCGTTGTATGATTTTACTCTAGCATTTGTCATTACGTTTACGCCCATTTCTTCTAAAAATTCCTGAGATTTTTTTTGGGCTTGTGGCGACATAGGCCCCAATAATTCGGGCGATCCTTCAATTAAGTAAATATTTACATTGTCAATGTCTATTTCCGAGTAATCATTTTTGAGTACATGCTTTTTTAACTCAGCTAAAGCCCCAGCAGTTTCAACACCCGTTGGTCCACCACCAACCACAACGAAGTTTAAGAGCTCTGCTTTAGTTTGAGGATCTGTTGTAATGAGCGATGCTTCTAGATTTTGTAGAATAAGGCTTCGTAAATTCAATGCTTCTGGAATAGATTTCATTGGCATGGCATTTTCTTCAATTTCTGACTGCCCAAAAAAGTTGCTGGTTGATCCGGTTGCAATGACTAAATGATCGTAATGAATTTCTCCTATTGTAGTTAATAACTTATTCTCTTCTGGAATTACCTTTTCTACTTCGGTAACTCTAAATGTGAGATTTTTTTGTCCTTTAAATATTTTGCGAATAGGAAATGCAATAGAATCGGCCTCTAGACCTCCACTTGCAACTTGATATAATAGGGGTTGAAACGTATGGTAATTGTGTTTATCAAGAATGATTACATCAATATTTTTATTTCGAAGCTTTTTGGCTAACTCAATTCCGCCAAAACCTCCACCAACGATAACTATTTTTTGTTTTCCGTTTTCCATAATAGAACAACTAATGAAACTATCAATTAGTTTGACAAATATAGAAAGTTATTGAGGCAATACCTGTTAAACCTGTTTAAGAAATAACCTCGCCCTATTAAAGCAATTGGTTAAACGCTGTTTTCGTCATTCCCGTGAAAACGGGAATCGTAATGCGAGGTTATAAGAGCATTTATAGCGTATTACGATGCCCAGTCAAGCTGAGCATGACTTTCACTGGGTACAAAAAAAGGGCATTCAGTTTATGAATGCCCTTATATTTAATTGGAATTGAAAACTATTTAACTGCTTTCTTTTCGTTTTTAGATAAATCAATTACGATTGGTGTAGAGATACAAAGTGATGAATAAGTACCGATAATACGACCAATTAATAAGGCAAATATAAATCCGCGGATACTATCTCCACCAAATACGAAGATTACCATTAACACAAAGAATACGGTTAATGAAGTTAAAATCGTACGACTTAATGTGCTATTTAATGCGAAGTTGATTAATGTATTACGCTCTTCACCATATACATCAGTTTTACCAGTTTCGTTTAATTTCTCACGAATACGGTCAAATACAACTACAGTTTCTGTCATGGTATAACCCATTACAGTTAAAATAGCTGCAATAAAATCTTGTCCAATTTCTAATGGGAAAGGCAATACACCATCTAAAATAGTATAGAATGAAATTACCAATAACACATCATGGAATAATGCGATAACCGCACCTAAACCATATTGCCATTTTCTAAAACGAACTAAGATGTAAATAAACATTACAATACACGAGAATAAGATTGCTCCATATGCTCCGTAAATAATGTCACTTGCAATTGTTGGTGTTACTTTTTGAGAACTTTCAATGCTGTATTTCGAACCTAATCCATCTAAGCCTTTTCTCAATGCGCTTTCCACAACTTTATCAGCATTTTGATCTTGATCGTTAATGTGGTAAGGTGTAGTAATTTTTAAAGAGTTATCAGTTCCAGCTGTTTTAACAAGTGCCTCTTCTCCTTCAAATTCTTTTACTAATTTTTTAGAGACCTCTTCAGTGTTCATCTGTTTGTCGAATTTCACCATGTAGGTTCTTCCACCTTTGAAATCGACACCTAAATGCAGTCCATCATTTTTCACATAGAAACCAATACCTGCAAGAATAATAACAGAAGAAATTACATAATATAACTTTCTATGTCCAACGAAGTTGAAGGCAATATTTTTAAATGCATTTCTAGTTACACTATTATCGAAAGAGATATTTGCTTTTTTGCTTAATAAACCTTCAAAAATAACACGAGAGATTAAAACTGCAGCAAATAATGAAGTTACAATACCCACACATAATGTAGTAGCAAAACCTTGAACCGGACCTGTACCGAATATAAATAGGATAATACCTAAAATAAATAACGTTACGTTCGAGTCAATAATTGAAGACATTGCATGTTTAAAACCTTCTTTAATTGCAACTGCTGTGTTTTTGCCTTGAGCAAGTTCCTCTCGAACACGCTCGAAGATTAGAATGTTTGCATCTACAGATAAACCAATAGTTAATACGATACCAGCAATACCAGGCAGGGTAAGTACAGCGCCAAATGCAGCAAGTACTCCCATAATAAAGAATAAGTTGATTAGTAGGGCAAGGTTGGCAACCCATCCAGCTTTATTGTAATATAACGCCATAAACGCTAGAATTACAATGAACGCAATTACAAATGATGATAAACCACTATCAATTGCTTGCTGACCTAATGAAGGACCTACAACGAAATCTGAAACGATTTTAGCAGGAGCAGGCAATTTACCAGCTTTTAAAATGTTTGCTAAATCTTTTGTGTCTTCTAAAGTAAAGCTACCAGAAATAGAAGATACACCATTAGGAATTTCATTCTGTACAGTTGGTGCAGAATAAACTGTATTATCTAAAACAATGGCAATCGCTTTTTTATTGTTCGGATCAGCAGAGGCATCAGCAGTAATTTTTTTCCATTTTGCAGCACCATCGCTGTTCATGTACATGGTTACTTCTGGTCTGTTTTTCTGATCGTATCCTTGCATTGCGTTAGAAATCGCATCGCCACCTAAATCAGGTCTTCCATCTAAAGAAGAAACTTTGATCGCATACAATTCAAATACTTTGCTGCCTTCCATTGGTTTCAAGCTCCACATGAATTTCATGGTGCCTGGAATTAATGACTTAATTTCTGGTCTAGCAAAATATGCTTTTACTTTAGCAGTATCTTTTTGCAAAGTCCAACCTACAACTGGTCCTGGGCGTAATGCTTGTTGATTATTTTCTGCAACGTAAGTAGGAATACTTAATATAGAGAATAATGGATTAATTTTGCTAGCTTCTGCTTTTTTAGCAGTTGCTGAAGTATCCTTTGGTGTACCTTTAGTTAAGTTTGCTAATTTACTGCCTTTAGATGCTGTATCTGCAGGTTTAGTAGTAGTTACAGCTACCGTATCTTTTACAGTTAGTGCAAGTGTTTTGTTAATGTTCTCTAATATATTAACAACTTCTTCGTTTTGATAAACTTGCCAAAATTGTAATTCAGCAGAACCTTGTAATAATTTACGAACACGCTCTTTGTCTTGTACACCTGGCATTTCAATAAAGATTCTGTTAGAACCTTCTTGTTTTTGCATGTTAGGAGCAACAACACCAAATCCATCAATACGACTACGTAAAATAGTAAATGAGCGATCTATTGCACTATTACCTTCTTTAGATAAAAATTGTTTAACATCGTCGTTACTTGCATTAGCTTTTAACTGATTAGCATTATCTTGGTTAGCAAAGAAATCTGCTAACTTTCCGTTTGGTGCAAGTTTTTCATATTCATTAACAAACGCAGTGATGAAATCTTTTCCACCATTGTTCATTTGAGTTTGTGCATTTTGTAATGCCTGATTAAAGTTAGCATCTGTAGGATTGCCCGCTAAAGATTTAGTCAGCTCAGCCAACGAAATCTCCATTGTAACGTTCATTCCCCCTTTTAAGTCAAGACCAAGGTTAATCTCTTTACCTTTTACTTGTTGATAGGTTAACCCTAAACCAGGATAAACAGGCACGGTAGCCATTGAATCCAGATACGCTTTTTCTTTCGCCACATCGCCTTTAGCATACGCTTTGGCGTCTTTTTCTACGTTATAAGTAACTAGATTAAATGAGAGAGAATACAGACAGACAATACCTAATAGTATTGCCATAAATTTAATAAAACCTTTACCTTGCATTTGTTTGTAAATTATTTTTTTCTATAGTATGCTGTTTTTAAACAAGTCGGCAAATCTAATTATTTTTTTAAATAATAGTTATCTTATTGAAATTTTATTAAGGAAATTTCGCTATTTGCGTTCTAATGTTGAAAAAGTGTAAGCTACGCTATTTTTTTCGTCAGCTTTGTGATATTCTTGATTGATTTCTTGCCATTCATTTTGTGGTAATTCTGGAAAAAACGCATCAGCCTCATAACTTTGATGTACTGTTGTTAAATAGATTCTATTGGTGAGTGTAAGGGCATGTTTATAAATCTCGGCACCACCAATAATATATACTTCATTTTCTTGTGTACAAAGTGATAATGCTTCTTGTAAACTATTGACTACTTCAACACCAGGGATTTCTAAATCAGTTTTTCGGGTAATTACAATATTTCTTCTATTAGGTAAGGGCTTACCAATAGAATCGTATGTTTTGCGCCCCATAATGATAGTGCCACCAGTTGTAATTTCTTTAAAATGTTTTAAATCTGCAGGTAAATGCCATAACAATTGGTTGTCTTTTCCAATAGCATTATTTTCTGAAATGGCTACAACTATGGATATTTTGTTCATTGGTTCATTGGTTCATTGGTTCACTTGTTCATTAGTTCACTTGTTCATGGGTTCAATCTGTTGTTGACTTTCTTCCAATAAACTTTATATAAGCATTTAGTTTGATGTGGATAATTTCTAATTTATTAAATAAATTCTCATATCCTTCATTTGTAATCAAACCTCTATGTTGCATTTTTCTTAAAAACGATTTTGTTTCTAAGATTGATCCTCTACTGTAATAGCAAAAGTTTTTATTTTCTTTAAAGTGAAAACGACCATATCCTTCAGCTATATTTGCACTTATTGAATCTGCAGATCTGCAAACCTGTTTTCCAACTGTGTCTTTAGCAAAATAATCCCATTTAACTATAATATCCCAAATCTCATTGGAAAATGCTTCTGCGAGCATGTAAACTTCTAAATCTTCAATTCTATTGTAGCTCATCGTTTTTTGTTTAAATCTTCTTAGGGATGATATAAACTGTGTCATTATATTTAATTAGGTCACGCCTAATGAACTAATGAAACTAATGAACTAACTATACCGCTACCGCTCCTTTAATATGTGGATGTGGATCGTAGTTTTCCAAAGTAAAATCTTCAAATTTAAAATCGAAGATGTTTTTTACTGCTGGATTAATGTGCATTTGAGGCAAAGGCTTTGTATCTCTACTCAATTGCAATTTGGCTTGCTCAATATGGTTATTGTATAAATGTGCATCACCAAGTGTGTGAATGAAATCGCCATATTGTAAACCGCAAACTTGTGCAACCATCATGGTTAGTAATGCATAAGAAGCAATGTTAAATGGTACGCCTAAAAAAATATCTGCACTACGTTGGTATAATTGGCAACTTAATTTGCCATCGGCTACGTAAAACTGAAAAAAAGCATGACAAGGTGGTAGGGCCATATTTTCAATTTCAGCAACGTTCCATGCAGAAACGATTATTCTTCTCGAATCAGGATTGTTTTTTATGGTATGAATGATTTGAGAAATCTGATCAATTTTTTCTCCATCTGGTTTTGGCCAACTACGCCATTGTGAACCATAAACCGGACCTAAATTCCCATTTTCATCAGCCCATTCATCCCAAATTTTTACACCATTGTCTTTTAAGTATTTGATATTGGTATCGCCACTTAAAAACCAAATTAACTCGTGTATAATAGACTTTAAGTGCAATTTTTTAGTGGTTACCATTGGGAAACCATCCTGCAAATTAAAACGCATCTGATAACCAAAAACGCTAATTGTTCCTGTTCCCGTGCGGTCGTGTTTTTGTGTGCCATGATCTAGCACATGTTGCATTAAATCTAAATATTGTTTCATCTTATTTTAAGGAAGAAAAATCCTATCACAAAACTAAAAATTTTAATGTCTATACATTTTACGTTTTTTCCACATTGTGAAATTTGCTAACTATTTGTAGATAATTTACATTTTGTATGTTTGCAATGAGGTTTGCTTCCTTAAATATGATCCAATCGTAACTCGTCAATCTAATCCTTCGACAGGCTCAGGATGACAAAATTTATTAAAATGCTTTCTCTTGCCAATGCTAAACTAAATTTAGGTCTCTTCTTAACAGAAAAACGTGAAGATGGTTATCATAATCTCGAAACCGTTTTTTATCCTGTTAAGCTATATGATGTGGTAGAGCTCATAGATGCAAATGAAACGAACTGTATAATAAAAGGTATTAATATTCCTGGCAATGCAGCTGATAATATTTGCCTAAAAGCGTTTGTACAGCTTCAAAAGGATTTTAATTTACCAAATCAGCAGATTGTTTTATTAAAGAATATTCCAGTAGGAGCAGGTTTAGGCGGAGGTTCGGCAGATGCAGCTTTCTTAATTAAATTGGTGAATGAGAAGTTTAAGTTGAATTTGCCGGTTGAGAAAATGCAAGATTATGCTAGAAATTTAGGAGCTGATTGTGCTTTTTTCATCGAGAATAAACCAGTATATGCATTTGCCAAAGGGGATGAATTTGAAGATGTGACACTGGATTTATCGACTTACTCTATTGTATTGGTAAAGCCAAATGTGCATGTATCTACTGCCGAAGCTTATCAAAATGTAAAGGTGAAGCAGCCAAAGGTTTCTCTTAAAGAATTGATAAATTTGCCTTTAAATGAATGGAAGGGTAAAATTGAAAATGATTTTGAAACCTCTGTTTTTGCAAAATTTCCGCAAATTGACGAAATAAAAACAAAGCTTTATGCTGCAGGTGCTACATTTGCACTCATGAGTGGCAGTGGTTCATCTGTTTTTGCCATATTTGAAAAACCAGTTCTACTTGCTGATTTAGAAAAAGAAAATCAGGTTTTTTATAACTTATAATTCACCAATGGAAATAAATCTAATCCGCAAAAGCGGGAAATTTAACTTTGAAGCTAGTAATGAAGCCGGATTTACAGTAGAGCTAGATGCGAAACCTGCTATTGGAGGTGAAGGAAAGGGATTTAGACCAATGGAGACTTTACTTGTTGGTTTAGGTGGGTGCAGCGGCATCGACATGGTAAATGTGCTAACCAAACAAAAGGAGCCATTAGATGATGTTAAAATTAGCATTAAGGCTACAAGAAAAGATGAAGAAATGCCACCGATTTTTGATGTCATTAACATTCATTTCGATTTATTTGGTGAATTGAGTGTAGCCAAAGTTGAACGTGCTTTACAAATGACCTTTGATAAGTATTGTTCTGTATCAAATATCTTAGGCCGCTCTGCAACAATAAATTTTACTTATACAATTCATAAATAGATTAATAAATTGTTTTACGCAAAACGCATTACTATTGAACCGATTATAGTAATGAACTAATGAACCATATTATGTCCGAAAATTTTGAAACCATCGCTATCCGTACCCAGACAGAAAGAAGTAGCCACAAAGAACATTCTGCGCCAATCTATCTAACCTCAAGTTATAAGTTTGATGATGCAGAAGAAATGCGTGCGTTATTCGCAAATGAGAAAGAGGGTAACGTTTATAGTCGCTATTCTAATCCAAACACATCAGAATTTATTGAGAAAATGTGTTTGCTAGAAGGGGCAGAAGATGGATTTGCCACGGCAACGGGTATGGCTGCTATTTTCACAACATTTGGTGCATTTCTAAAAAGTGGCGATCATATCGTTTCAAGTCGCTCGGTTTTTGGTTCAACACATCAATTGTTAACCAATGTGTTTTCTAAATGGGGTGTTACTTTCGATTATGCAGATTTAGATAAACCACAGGATTGGGAAGCGTTAATTAAGCCCAATACTAAAATTGTTTTTGTAGAAACGCCTTCAAACCCGGGAATTGATTTAATTGATTTAGCATTTATTGCTCAGTTATGTAAAAAACATAATGTACTTTTTGTAGTGGATAACTGTTTTGCAACACCTTATTTGCAACAGCCTATAAAATTGGGTGCAGATATTTCTATACATTCAGCAACCAAGTACATCGACGGACAAGGTCGTGTGTTAGGTGGCATCATTTTGGGAAGGAAAGATTTAATTACAGAAGTAATGAACTTTGCTCGTCACAGCGGACCATCATTATCTCCTTTTAATGCTTGGATATTATCAAAAAGCTTAGAAACTTTAGCGGTTCGTATGGATCGTCATTGCGAAAATGCCTTAAAAGTGGCAGAATATTTAGAAAAGCACCCGAAAATTAAGTTGGTAAAATATCCATTCTTAAAATCTCACCCTCAGTATGAAATTGCTAAAAAACAAATGTCACAGGGTGGAGGTATTGTAACTATTGTTGTAAACGGAGGTATTGATGGCGCTCGTAAATTTATGGATGGGCTGAAAATGTTCTCTATCTCAGCGAATTTGGCCGATACACGTTCAATCGCAACACATCCAGCTACCAGTACACATAGCAAATTGACCGAAGAACAACGTTTAGAAGTGGGTATTGAACAAGGTTCGATACGTTTATCTATCGGTTTAGAACATATTAACGATATTATAGCTGATATTGAAGGAGCACTAAAATAAACAGTTAATAGTTTTCAGTTAACAATTATAAAGAGCAAAAGTAATTTTGCTCTTTTTTATGGAGGTATCTTTTGTCCTACTTCAAAATCTCTACAGATTTAACTTTTAATCTTGTGCTGAGATGACGAATATGGATTTTAATGATTTAGTAGAAAAAGTAAGTCAATACGTAACACAATTTTTAAAAGAAAAATTAAGTCCAAAACTTTATTTTCACAATATACTTCATACCAATTATGTGGTTAATGCCGTAAAAGAAATTGGTTTTCAATCTGGTTTAACCCCACAAGAAATGGAAAATGTAATTCTAGCCGCTTGGTTTCACGATACTGGTTATACAGAAGTTTATAAAGATCATGAATTGGTTAGTATAGAGATTGCAACACAATTTTTAGCTGGTTTAGGTATCGTAAATGAAAAGATAGCGGATATTAGATCTTGTATTTTGGCAACAAGATACCCGCAAAAGCCCGAAAATTTAATGGAAATGGTAGTTTGTGATGCTGATTTTTATCATTTTTCTTCAGATCGATATCCTGATTTTGCAGATGCATTAAAAAGAGAATGGGAAGAAACAATAGGTTTAACTTACACTCAAAAGCAATGGGATAACATAAATTGGGAAATGCTTAGCTTTCATCATTATTTTACACCTTATGCGCAAGCTACTCTTCAACTTAAAAAGGAAGAAAACATCAAAAAGTTGGTGCAAAATCTTCAACTATAAAGAAGTATTTTTTGCTGTATTGGGTGTTTACATATTAATTTTCTTACTTTATAAAGCATGAAGATTTTAATTATAGAAGACGAACAGGCGGTTTTGGAGAGCATATTAACTTACTTTACAGAAGAAGGTAATATATGTGAATATGCATCCAATTACTTAATGGCTTCTGAAAAAATAGCACTTTATAATTACGATTGTATTCTTTTAGATTTAGGATTGCCTGATGGCGAAGGTTTAAACTTATTGGAGGAACTTAAAAAACTAAAGAAAAAAGACGGTGTGCTAATTATTTCTGCCAGACATTCTTTAGATGATAAATTAGCAGGACTTGATTTAGGGGCTGATGATTATCTAGTTAAACCCTTTCATTTATCCGAATTAAAGGCAAGAGTAAGCGCAATTGTTCGGCGTAAAAATTACGATGGGCATAATGTTATTGTGTTTAATGAAATTAATGTTGATGTATTTGCCATGCAAACGAGTGTTAATGAACAAACTATTACTTTAACCAGAAAGGAATTTGATTTGTTGGTTTATTTTCTATCCAACAAAGGTAAAGTTGTAACCAAAAATGCAATGGCCGAACATTTATGGGGAGATGAAATGGATATTGCCAATGATTTCGATTTTATTTATACACATATTAAAAATCTTAGGAAAAAATTAATGGAAGCTGGTGCAAAGGATTATCTTCACTCTGTGTATGGTATAGGTTATAAATTTGGTACATCATGAAATTATCTAGTAGATATAACCAAGTAAATATTTTCACCTCATTAATTGCTTTGATTATTACAGGTGTTATTTATTATGTAGTGATACATTTTATATTAACAGATAAACTGGATAAAGATTTAGCAGTTGAAGAGAATGAAATTAACCAATATGTAAAAACCTATCAAAAATTACCATTACCAGCAAGTTATATCGATCAGCAAGTTCATTATAAAGAAGTTAAAGAGATTAACCAAGCTCGAGAATTTAGTTATACCACATATTACAATGCGAAAGAACAAGAAATAGAGCCTGGAAGAAGCTTAATCACTACTATCGCATTAAATGATAAAAAATATGTAGTTACAATCACAAAATCTAGAGTAGAATCAGAAGATTTAGTACGCATAATTTTATTCATCACCCTTGGTATAACCTGTTTTTTACTCATCAGCTTGATATTAATTAATCGTTTTGTGTTAAACAGCTTATGGAAACCTTTTTATACACTCTTAAATCAAATGAAAGCCTATCAAGTATCAAGAATGGGCAAAATTAATAGAGTGCCAACTAAAATTGATGAATTTAATGAATTGAATGACTCTGCAATTGCTATGGCAGCCAGCGTGCAACAAGATTATAAAGAATTGAAGAGTTTTACAGATAATGCATCGCATGAAATGATGACACCTCTAGCTGTGATCAATTCTAAATTAGATTCTCTGTTGCAAACAGAACCATTTACAAAATCACAAGGAGCATTATTAGAAGATATTTATCAAGCAGTTGGGCGTTTGTCAAGGCTCAATCAATCATTGTTATTGTTGGCTAAAATAGAAAATAATTTAATACCTGATTTGCAGGACATTGATATGAAAGAACTCCTTGAAAGCAAAATTAGGCAGTTTCAAGAACTTTTTGAAAAGGATGGACTTCAATTGATTCATCAATTAGAAAGTTGTCAATTAAGAATGAGCAAATATTTAGTAGATATACTGATGAATAATTTGTTTAGCAATGCAGTTCGGCACAATCATAAAGGCGGATTGATTGAAGTGCGATTACAAAAGGATTCGCTGCAATTAATTAATACAGGTAGAGATGCAGGTTTAGAGGGGCAACTTTTTGATAGATTTTCTAAATCTGCTCCTTCAGAAGGTTTAGGGTTAGGTTTAGCCATATCAAAACAAATTTGCGCATTATACGGCTTCACAATCGCGTATACCTATCAAAACGAGAAGCATTTTTTTACCGTTCATTTCTAAGCTGTAGATAGCTACAGAATTACTATAGAATTGAAAACTACTTTTAGGTAAAAATCTATAAATCATGAAAAAAATACTAATTGTAATGGTGATGCTAGGCTTTCTTGCATCAGCAAGTTATGCGCAAAAATTAAATGCTAGTAAAGTACCAGCGGCAGTAAAAACTGCGTTTGCAAAAGCCCATGCTTCAACAAAAGTTAATTGGTCAAAAGAAGAAGTCAATTATGAAGCAGAATTCACTTTAAATGGAAAAGAAACTTCTGAAGTGTATACTGCTGCAGGTGTATTAACTGAAACAGAAGTTGAAATTAAAGTTTCTGAATTTCCTGATGCAGTTAAAATGAAATTAAAAGGCATGAAAGTTACAGAAGCTGCTAAAATAACTAAAGCAGATGGTAGCATTGTGTATGAGGCAGAAGTAAAAGGTAAAGATCTTTTATTTGATGCAAAAGGAAATTCAGTTAAAAAATAAGAGCATTTAAATGGGTTTAAAAAATGTAATAAGTAGCTTGCTATTAACTTTGATAGCAACTACTTGTTTTGCGCAACAGCAGGATACGACGTCGAATGTAAGGCTAAATCCGATAGCCATTAAAAATATTACCGAAGAAATTAAGCCAGAAAGATTTAAAGCTGTTCATTTTATTGCTCCAGCTATTTTGATAGGTTATGGTTTTGCCGCAGTGTATAATAAAGGAGCATTAAAAGAATTGGATGTGAGTACAAAAGCTGAACTCCAAGAAGATCATCCGTTATTTGCAGTTCATGTTGATGACTATGCACAGTTTGCGCCTGCAGTTGCAGTTTGGGGGTTAAATTTTGCTGGCGTAAAAGGAAGACACAATTTGTTTGATGCCTCAATGTTATATGTGACTTCGGCAGCGATAATGGGAGTTTCTACTCACTTTGTTAAACGCGGAGTGCATAGAGAAAGACCAGATAACTCTGGCAACAATTCTTTTCCATCAGGGCATACTGCATCAGCTTTTGCAGCTGCAGAATTTCTATATCAAGAGTTTAAATATAAATCGCCATGGATTGGCTACGCCGGATATTTTGTGGCTACAGCAACTGGTACCCTAAGAATGTATAACAATAAACATTGGTTTAGCGATGTGGTAGCAGGAGCAGGGTTTGGAATTGCTTCTACTAAACTTTCTTATTTAATTTATCCTCACATCAAAAGAATTTTTACCAAAAAAGATGTTACAAATTTATCGGTAATGCCTTATAGACAAGATGGGGCTAATGGATTAATGGCTAGTTATACCTTTTAATGTAACTACAGATTTACTACATATTTGATTGCTACTTTGTAGATTGATGAGATATTTATTTGCTACTCGTGTAAATGCGTAATTGAATGACAATTTATAAGAATTTTCTAATCACTTGCTGCATTACAATGCTTTTGCCTATAGTAATAAAGGCACAAAAGACTTCTCGTAATATTAATTATTTTGTTCAAGAAGCCACTAAATATAGTCCACTTTTAAAAGACTATAAAAACCAAAAACAATCGCTTAAAATAGACAGTATGCTAATTATAGCAGCTGCAAAACCACAAGTTACTGCAAGTTCGGCTGGAATGTATGCGCCTATAATTAAAGGGTATGGTTATGACGAAGCGCTTACTAACGGACAGTCTTTAGAAGCATTGTTAAATGTTAATTATGATTTGCTAAACAAGAAAAAAATCAACAATCAATTACAAGGTATAAAGCTACAAAGTGATTCTATCACCTATGCAGGAGCGCTATCTACTTTCGATTTAAATAAATCAATAATAGACCAATATATTACAGTATATGCAAGTCAGCAAGATGTTAAGTTTAATTTGGATGTTTTTAAGCTATTAAAAAAGGAAGAAACTTTATTGAAAGAGCTCACCAGAAATAATTTTTATAAACAATCAGAATATCTTACTTTTTTAGTGACTTTGCAGCAACAGCAATTAACTTTAAAGCAAGCAGAGTTACAATATCAAAGTGATTATGCAACGCTTAATTATTTATCAGGTGTTACAGATACAACTGTAATTGCTTTAGAAGAACCACAATTGGGCAACCCAATCTTACCAACCGAAACAGGTTTTTTTACTAAAAGATTTGATATAGATAGCCTCAAATACATTAACCAAAAAGAAGCAATCGATTTAAACTATAAACCAAAACTAGGCGTATATGCTAACACTGGTTATAATTCATCTTTTATACTGCAACCCTATAAAAACTTTGGCGCAAGTGTAGGTTTTACGCTTTCAATTCCAATTTACGATGGTCACCAAAAGAAAATGCAGTACGATAAATTAGGTTTTTCTACCCTTACATCAAGTTATTATAAAGATTTTTTTATCCGCCAGCAAAAACAACAACTGTATATGCTTTCTAAACAGATTAGCAATATGGACCAATTATTTGCGCAAATTAACGAGCAAATTAGATTTGCAAAAGGATTAATAGACGTGAATAGTAAACTACTGCATACGGGAGATGTTAAAGTAGCAGATTATATTATTGCCATTAACAATTATATGTCGGCACAAAACTTACTCAGACAAACTAATATTAATCGCATGAAATTAATCAATCAATTTAATTACTGGAATAGATAATGGAAAGGTATATTAAAATTTTAAGTGTATTCATTTTAATAGCTTTTGCTTCTTGTAAGCAATCAGCTGATACCGAAACCGAACAAGAAATAGATCCAATTACACCTGTTCAGGTAACCAATGTAGCCGATAGTTCTTTAACCGAATCAATTGAAGTTACCGCCGTTTCTGCCTATTTAGAAAAAAGCTTTGTAAAGGCAAATATCAATGGGTATGTATTAACCGCAAATGCACAAACTGGCAAACAAGTCAGCAGTAAACAGGTTCTTTTTAGCTTAATTACTAAAGAAGCAAAAGCAATTGGAAATAGTGTAAATAAATTAGACCCCGAGTTGAAGTTTTCTGGTGTTTCTACAATTCGTGCTGCCCAGTCTGGTTTAATTATTCAGGCAAATCACCAAAAAGGAGATTATGTGCAAGATGGAGAAGCGATGGCAACCATCAGCAACAGAAATAGTTTGGTTTTTCTCTTAGATCTTCCTTATGAATACACACAATTAATTAACAGCAACAGAAACTTACAAATTGAATTACCCGATGGACAGAAAATTGCAGGCGTTCTTTCTGGAACAATGCCAGCAGTCGATTCTTTAGCGCAAACTCAACGCTATATCATTAAAGTAAACGCTGGTCATTTGATACCCGAAGGTTTAATTGCAAAAGTTAAACTCACAAAACTTAATCGCCCTAATGCTCAAGTATTACCAAAATCTGCAGTATTAGCTAATGAAACAGAAGATGAGTTTTGGGTAATGAAAATGATAAACGATTCTACAGCAGTAAAAGTTAACGTTAAAAAAGGGATCGAAAACAATAGTGTGATAGAAGTAGTTTCGCCAAAATTCGATAAAAAAGATAGAATTATAACCAGTGGTAACTATGGCATTGCAGATACTGCAAAGGTTAAAATTTTGAAATAAGATGAAAGACTTTTTCATTTCCCATAAAAATCCTATCCTCGCTGTAATTGTTATCATTTTACTTGGCGGCGTATATTCTTTCGAGCAATTAAAAACATCGCTATTTCCCGAAATCACTTTCCCTAAAATAAAAATTATTGCCGAGGCAGAGTTGCAACCAGTAGATAAAATGGTGCTCACAGTTACTCGTCCATTAGAGAATGCGGTAAAACAAGTGCCAGATCTGCAATTGGTAAGAAGTACAACGAGTAGGGGAAGTTGCGAGCTTTCTGCTTACATGAACCCAGGTGCCGATATCGATTTAAGTCAGCAAAGAATTGAAGCGCAAATCGCAAAAATTACAGCTTCATTACCTGCCGGAGTAAATATTTCTGTCGAGAAAATGAACCCCTCAATTTTACCAGTAAGTGGGTACAGTTTAGAAAGCCATACTAAATCTCCTGTCGAATTAAAAAAAATAGCAGACTTTACCGTTAAACCTTTTTTATCTCAGGTAGATGGTGTTTCTGAAATTAGAGTGATAGGAGGCAAAACCAAAGAATATCGGGTAGAACTCAATCCTCAAAAAATGCAGGTATTGGGCATTTCTCCAGAGCAAATTAGCACTACCTTAAGTCAAACCAATTTTATAAAATCCAACGGCTATGTGTCCGAATTTAATTATTTGTACTTATCGGTAACAGACGCAACAGTTAAAACCAAAACAGATTTAGAAGAACTGGTGTTAACGAGAAGAGGAAATAGAATTGTAAAAGTTAAAGACATAGCGAACGTAAAAATACAAGAAAGCGTAGAGTACACCAGAATTAACGCCAACGGAAAAGATGGAATTTTAATAGCCGTAATTAAACAACCTAACGCCAATTTAGTAGACCTTTCTAAAGAAATGTCGCTTAAGGTTGGTAAGCTAAAAAGTATTTTACCTGCCGGAGTTAGCATTAAACCATATTATGTACAAGCAGATTTTGTAAATGAATCTGTTAAAAGCGTTAGGGATAGTTTGTGGATTGGACTAGCACTAGCCATCATTGTGGCCATTATTTTCTTAAGATCAATAAAAGCAAGTGCAACCATACTCATCACTATTCCAATCACCCTGTGTTTAACCGTAATTGCTTTATATTTTATTGGTTATTCTTTAAATATTATGACTTTGGGAGCAATTGCTGCTGCAATTGGATTAATTATAGACGATGCAATTGTAGTGGTAGAGCAAATTCACAGAACGCATGAAGAGCACCCAGAAGAGCCTACTGTAAATCTATTAAGTAAAGCAGTAAGTTACCTTTTCCCTGCCATGCTGGGCTCATCAATTAGTACCATTGTTATTTTTATTCCATTTGTATTAATGACAGGCGTTGCTGGTTCTTATTTTCAGGTAATGACGAACACAATGATTATTACCTTGGTTTGCTCATTCTTTGTTACTTGGATGGTTTTACCAGTAATTTATTTATTACTCACTAAAAACTCAAAACAAAACGCTTCAAATGTAAAATCAAAAACACACGAAGTTAAAACACAAAAATGGGTAGGCTATTTTATTCAACGCAGCTATATCAGTTTTATATTTATTGTACTGCTTGTAATCTCAATTGTATTGGTATTTCCGAGGTTAGAAACAGGCTTTTTACCCGAAATGGACGAAGGTAGTATTGTATTAGACTATGCTACGCCACCAGGAACTTCATTAGCAGAAACCGACAGAATACTGAGAGAGGTAGAAAAAGAATTGGTTAAAATACCCGAAGTAGAAGCCTATTCCCGAAGAACAGGAACGCAAATGGGTTTCTTTATCACCGAACCAAATACTGGCGATTATTTAATTCAATTAAAACATAATAGAGATAAAAGCACAGATGATGTTATTGCAGAAATACGAAGTCATATAGAAAGCACTCAGCCTGTACTAATAGTAGATTTTGGTCAAGTTATTGGCGATATGTTAGGCGATTTAATGAGTTCTACACAACCCATAGAAGTAAAGATATTCGGTAACGAACAAGAAAAATTGCAAGAACTCTCTAAAAAAGTTGCCAACATGGTTACACATGTTAGCGGCACAGCCGATGTATTTGATGGCATTATACTTTCTGGTCCGACTATAAATATTTTACCAAATTTTAACCTACTTGCACAATACGGAATAACACCTGCAAGTTTCCAAATGCAAGTGCAAACAGCAATGCAGGGCAACCTAATTGGCGATTTATATGATAAGCAACAACTTTCGCCCATTCGTATGGTGTATCCAAATAGTAAAAGTTTTGGTGTAGCCGATGTAAGCAACCTTAAAATATTCTTACCAGAAGGAACGGCAATTCCAATTCAAAATTTAGCAAAAGTCGAAATAAAATCGGGCAGTGCCGAAGTAGAACGAGAAAACCTACAATCAATTGGTGTAGTTACAGCAAGGCTAGATAATAGAGATTTAGGTAGTGCAATGAAAGATATTCAGGCTGCAGTAAGTAGTAAAGTTAACCTGCCTTCAGGTTATCATATCGAGTATGGTGGCGCTTACAAAGAACAACAACAATCTTTTTCAGAATTGTTAACCATTTTAATCGCCTCTAGCTTACTCGTTTTTAGTGTGATCTTATTCTTATTTAAAGATTTCAAAATCGCATTTCTAATCCTTTTAATAGCAGTACTTGGAATATCTGGAAGTTATTTAGCATTGTTTATCACACACACACCACTTAATGTAGGTAGTTATACAGGTTTAATAATGATTGTAGGAATTATTGGGGAAAACGCAATTTTTACATACTTACAATTTAAAGAATCGCTACACGAGAAAAGTGTAGATGATGCCATTACCTTTGCCATTTCTACTCGTTTAAGGCCAAAACTAATGACAGCCTTAGGCGCAATTATAGCATTAATGCCACTAGCACTAGGTATTGGCGCAGGAGCACAATTACATCAACCATTAGCAATTGCAGTAATAGGAGGTTTTATAATCGCCTTGCCATTACTACTGATTGTACTTCCAAGCCTAATCCGCAAGTTTTACCACTCATAAAAATCACGTCCTTGCGAAGGAGGTTCTTCACCGACTGCGGCAATCTTCTTAGGGTTAAAATCTTTGTATAGCCAACTGCTAAGTCTGTACTATCAACTGCACTTTGATTATACATTATCATCCGCTTTAAGATTGCTTCGTTCCTCGCAATGACGAGCTTTTTTACCGCCTTTGCGAGGAAGAATGAAGAACCATTCTCCTTAAGGATATTTTTTTTTAAATGATAGGAGGAAATTAAACCATGTAGCAACATAGTGTTTGTAGTATTCCTATGTTGCTATGTGGTTATTATTGTAAAACCTAAACCTTATTTTCCTATTTCCAATATTTGGAAACTTCCTGAAATTCTTTTTGGACGACCTGTTCCTGTAGCCTTTTCAAAATCTGCCGTAGGTAAAAAAAGATGATGAGTAACCGCATCTAAAGCAATTGTTCTAGCACCACTTTTAGTCACAATAGTTTCTTGAACCACAAATTTTTCTGCAGTAACCTCTTTAATGGCTGTGATTGTTCCTTCGCCATTAGAACTATATGCAGTTTTTAAAATAGGATCAAATACTACTCCGTCGCAACCGTCTCCAATAGGAAGACTTGTAATTTGTCTACCTGTTTTAGCATCTAAAATAAGCATTACTCTATTTGCGCAAACTGTGAATAATCTTGAAGATGCTCTATCAATAGCTAAACCACTCGGCTCTTCACCACCATTCAATTTATACCTCGACAAAATCTTAAAAGTTGTGGCGTCAAAACACACAATTTCTCCAGTATCTTCAATATTTACATATATTTTTCCTTTACCATCAGATACACCAGCTTCTGGTTTTCCACCTAATGGGATTGTTGCAAGCACTTTATCTGTTTGTGGATCAATAATACTCGCATCCATACTCTTACCGTTAAAAACGATAACCTTTTTAGAAAAGTCATCAAAAAAAGTAGCATCTGGATTTAGACCTACAGTAATTTGACCAATTACTGATGAAGTACTTAAGTCAAAAACTGTACAAGTTCCAGTTCTTCCATTAGTGGTATATCCTTTTTCAAAAGAACTAGCAATAGCAATTCCATGTACGCCTGACGTATTATGAATTACACCAGTAGAATCACCAGTGTTTTTATTGATGATATTAACTTGATTACCATGTGAAATGTATAAGTTATTGTTTTTCTGATCTACAGAAAGATAATCCCAACCACCGTCACTTTGTATTTTATGGGTTTGTATTAGATGAAAACCTGTTTTTTGTTGAGCAAAACTAGTAGCGCTTAAACCAGTTAAAAAAGCGATTGTAAAAAGCGTATTTTTCATGAATTTATCTTTTTATAAATAAAATCAAACACTCTGTAGTAATTCTGTAGTTTGTTCTAAATCATTAGTTTATAAAATGATAATAATACTACCAGCTACTACTAAGCCAGCACCTATTAATGTTTTAGCATCAATAGGTTCTTTTAAAATTAAAAACGCAAGCCCTAAAGCAATTGCCACACTTAATTTATCTATTGGGGCAACTTTAGATACATTTCCAGTTTCTAGCGCTTTAAAATAAAATATCCACGATAACCCTGTGGCAATGCCAGATAAAGCCAAAAAAATTAGATTGTTTTTAGTAATTGATTTTAGTTCGCGTATTTCGCCACTGGCCAAAACAATTCCCCACGCAATAAAAAGAATTACAATCGTACGAATAGCAGTAGCAACATTTCCATTAATTCCTTTAATACCAATCTTAGCTAAAATGGCGGTTGCAGCAGCAAAAACTGCAGAAAGCACGGCATATAATTTCCACATTGTTTTTTATAAATCTAGTTCAAGATACCAAATTTTAAAGTATTCTATTTACTAATTATCAACTTTAGTACTAAAATAGTTACTACAAAATTCATACAGAATTTAAGGCTAATTATGTGGCAAAATTATATATATGTACAAAAAGTTAATCTTTAGTTTGGTTCTCGTAATCGCTTCTCCATTTATTTTATATGCACAAAATAATGGCTCTATTTCAGGTAAAATTGTAGAAATATCAACAGGACAACCCTTAGAATTTGTAACGGTGGTATTAATGAAGGCTGGGAGTGATGGCGTTTTAAAACAAGAAGTAACCAATGCAAAAGGAATATATAAATTTACTACAGTAGCAGATGGCACTTATTATCTAATTGCAAGCTATATTGGTTTTAAAAATTATAAAACTGCCAATTTAACTCTTGGTGATAATCAAAGAAAGCTAAATCACGATATCAGCCTAGATGGAGGGACAAAAAGCCTAAATGAGGTTGTAGTTACATCTAAGAAACAACTTTATAGTAATTCTATCGATCGCAAAATTTATAACGTTGATCAAGATATCATGGCAAAATCTGGTTCGGCTAGTGAAGTATTGCAAAATGTGCCCTTAGTGCAGGTTGATATTGATGGTAATGTAAGTTTAAGAAACTCTTCAGCTACTATCTTAATTAATGGTAAGGTTTCGCCTATTATGGGGAAAAATGCAGCTGCAGCTTTACAACAATTGCCTGCAAATAGTATTGCCAGAATTGAGGTAATTACAAATCCATCAGCAAAATACAAACCAGATGGCACTGGAGGTATAATTAATATCGTACTTAAAAAGAATACAAAAAGAGGATTGAATGGTGGCGTAACAGCAAATGTTGGTAATCAGGAAAGATACAACGCAAGTGTGAATGCCAATTATCATCCAGGCAAGGTAAATCTATTTGGAAGTTATAGTATTAAACAAGATGATCGCTTACGTTTAACTACAAATAATAGAACACAAACTGATCCAGCAACTAATACATCTAACTATTATAAAGATAATATTAGTGCCAAAACACGCCCATTTTCGAATACCGCCACACTTGGAATGGATTATGCAATTGATAGTAATAACAGCATAGGGATTTCTGGAAATTATTACCTGCGTACCATGCATAAACATGATTTTACTCTAAAAAATGTAAGTAATAACTCGGGTTTAATTTCTGATTATGATAGAACGAGAACGAATTATGAATATGAAAGAGAAGTTGATGGAACATTCTTCTTTGAGCATAATTTTAAAAAAGAAGAGCATAAAATACGATTAGAGCTTAATGCTTCCCACTCTCCAGAGGTAGAAGATAATCATTACGTAAATGCATATAGAGTGCCTGCTGGTGCAAATCAATTGGATAATACACTAATTAAACAAACCCAAGATAACAAACAGCTTACCGTTAGCTATGAAAATCCAATAGCAGAAAATACTAAATTGGAATTAGGTTACGATGGCCAATACAATCGGCAAGATTTAGATTTTTATGGAGAAGCCTATAATTATTCACAACAAAAATTCATCGCAGATGCGCTAAAAACCAATCGTTTTATTTACAACGAAAATATTCATGCTTTTTATGGCACTATAGAACAATCTTGGAAAAAATTTGGTGCAATGTTAGGCTTACGAGGCGAATTTTCTGATATAAACTCTCATCTTATTACCACTACTGTAACCATTCCTAATCATTATTTTAAAGTTTATCCAACGCTGCATTTAACGTATAATCTATCAGATAGTAGAGAATTGCAGTTAAATTATAGTAGGAGGGTTCATAGACCAGAAGGAGATGATTTAAATCCGTTTGCAGAATATGCAGATCCAACTAATATTCGTGTGGGTAATCCGCATCTTTTGCCAGAAATTATTCATTCGGTAGAATTAGGTTATCAATGGAAAAACAATGATTTTACAATTTTACCAGGTATTTATTATCGATATAAATACAATGGCTTTACTTCTATTACAGCTCCGTTAAATAGCACAACGTTAATTACTACACAACAAAATTTAGCAAACGACAAAGCTATTGGTGCCGATGTGGTGTTCTCGGCTAATATTAATGATAAATTGTTTATTAACCTTACCCCCAATGCATTTTATAACCAAATTGATGCATCTAACTTAGGGTATAGCGCAAAAAAGAACACATTTACATGGAGCGCTAATTTTAATTCGAGCTATAGCATCAGTAAAAGTGCCACAATTCAAGTAAATTCAAATTATAGGTCAGCTCGCTTAACTCCACAAGGAAAATACCTGCCAAGTTTTGTTTTTAATTTTGGGTTAAGAAAAGATATTCTTCAAAAGAAAGGTTCTTTGTATTTCACAATGTCTGATGTGTTTAAGACGCAAAGACAAGAAGCAGAATTAAGCAGTCCGTTGTTAACCCAACATGTGATTACTAAAAGCAATTCACGAATTGGATATTTAGGTATCAGCTATAATTTTGGTGTAGTGAAGAAAAAGAAAGAGCTAACTTTTGATAACTCCTTATAGAGAATTGGGGTTGCCACTGTGATTGCAAACCAAAAAGGTAGTTTGTTGTGTATTTGTTAAGGTCTTGTTCGAGAGTCCTTCGGTAAAACATCCTTTTTCCCGAACAAGACCTTAACAAAAGTTAATATTTTAAGCTGATTTTTAGGTTTGCTTTTTAGTTTACAATTCATTTAGTTTTAGCTAATGTTGAGCTGTTAAATTTAGATGGAAGCTGCTAATTTCCAACTAACTTATATAATCCCTATCCTCATCGCTCAATGTAGATTTGTTCTCATTAGCCTGATGGTTTTCAATCTCCTGGTCGTAACTACTCACTGTTTTTCGTGGTCTGCCAGCTATAAAACCCAAAATAAAACCAATTAAAACACAAATTCCAATTACAATTAACTTCGAAACAGCAACAGGCTGTCCAATAATAAAATCGAATTCAACTGCCTCGCTATTAATCATCAAGAAAATGGTTAAAAGTGCAGTAATAAGAATGATGAAAATAGTTTTAGCTTTCATTTTATTTTAAATAAATTCCCTTTAGGAGAAGTAGCGATTAAAAACTGTAATTAAATAGTAATTCTAAGATAGGGTTTTGATTGTAAATTTTATTAACAAATACAACCCTTGCGCCCAAATCTACTATCGGCTGATAACGCAATAGGTTTATACTACTACGCAATTCTACGCCAAAAGTTTTAGGTTGTGTTAAATTTGTTTCTAAACCAATGTTTTCATAGTGACTAAATACTCCACCTCTTAAATTTCTAATGTAGGCTAAAGAACCAATTTCTGCATCTGGAAAAGCAATTGGGAAACGGTAATTAAGCAATAAGGTATTTTTTAACTCACTTTTAGCATTAATTTGTCCATAGCCATATACCGTATTAATTTCAGTATTAAATTTTAAAGCGCCACTGCTTTCTTGATAATTGAAACTTGCCATCAAAGAATGGTTTTTAGCCAGTCCAGGGAAATAGAAAGCACTTTCAACAGCGAATAAATCGCCCGTTAAGCGTTTATCGAAAGGTTGGTTAAAATAACTTAAATTAACAATTTGTGCCCATTTAGGAGCGATATCTCTCTCGGTAGTTCGTGTACTGTGACTAAAACCGAATTTATAATTTAGTGGGAATTTGATGGTTTTGTTAAACAACATAGCTTCTTTTGGGGCAAAATTTCTTTGCGTGTAACTTGTTCCTAGCTCTGCTAAAAAACTGTAGTTATGTTGGTATGCGCTAAAATTCAGTGGAACACTTGCTTTTAGCTCAAGATGATTTTCTCGCCAATTCGCTTGATTTACGGCATTCCCTAGTCTATAAAACCCAGTTCGAGGTCTGTTGGTAAACTTTGCGTTTAAAATAGGATATAAGCCCTTAAAGCTAAAACCAGCACTATAAGCTATTTTTCTCAAGTCGCTATAGTAATCAATCCCTGCCGAAAAATCTAAAATGTTTAATAAATCGTTAGATTTTAAATATAAACCTAGTCTGTCATCTTCATCTATTGTTGGACTTACACTATGAAAATTAAAAAGATGCGCTAAAGGTTGGTAAGGCTTAGATTGGTAAATGCTATCTGGAATATTTTTGAAAATGTTGTTGTTTTCTTGTTTATCAGCTGCTGCGCCAAAATACACAAAGTGATTTTCTTGAGTTTCCTTTGGTGAAATAGGTGTTTTTGAAATTTCATAACCCATCACTTTGTAATTATTAAAAATGATTGATTGGCAATCAGTAGTCAAGCTGGGATTAAAAGCGCCGTATTTTGCGGCTGTTAGCGCCGTTATTTTTTTGGTACTAGGGTTTATGTTGTAAATGTTGTCAATTCCGCTTATGTGAGCGTTAAATGCAATTTCATCACCAATAAATGTTGGTCTGCTTAGTTGCTGTGTTGTTTCGCTTATTAATTGGGTTATATTTCCAGTTTTATCTTGTAACCAAAGGGATTTTCCTTTTTCATTAACACTAATCCAACAAAGTTGAGAGCCATCTATATTTAATGCTGGAGTTTGTAAAATAAAATTTTCAGGATTTGGATACGTCTTATTAATTTTTCCAGTTTGTGGATCTAGTTCCACCAAATTGCAACGATTGCTTAAATCGATCTGTACAGCAACAATCTTTTTCCCATCGCCAGAAATGGTAGGAGAAAAGAGCCTAGTTTTAAATGTTAATTGACGCTTGGTTTGTTTTTCGAAATCGTAAATGCAAATTACACTATAACTTCTTTGCCTGTAACGCGGGTCAAATCTTATCTCGTCCCAAATCAATTTTCCATTCCCATAACTAAACCAAGGTTGTTCCTGATAACCGATTTTAAATAACTCTTTTTCATTTTTGCGCTCATCAATACTTACAAAAGTTGCGGTTTCTGCTTTAGTTTGCTTTAAAGCGAGTATATGTTTGTTCGCTAATTCAGTCGGCAAAAAATAATTACTGGCATATTTCGCAGGGCGATTTAAGCTTTTATAACTTTCGCTTTTGTTTAATTTATCTTGTTTTGCCCATTCATTTTCCAATTGAGCAACCATTTTTAAATAATATTTCTTGGTACTGTTACCTGTAAATTTTTTTAAGCTCTGAGAAAAAGGATACAGCCTCAATGGACTATCATGAATTGCGGTGAGTAAACTGTCTTGTATGCTTTCCCCAAATTCTTTTTTAAGGTTCGCGACCATCAAGTATCCTAATTGATAATATCCTGGTGTTTGATCTTTATCCGATCCAAAATAAGCTTTTGAATAGGAGAATTTTTTTTCACTCAATAACGAAGTTCGGAAAGGCATAATCCATGAAGGTTGTCTGCCACGACCAACATTTGTTAAGGAAGTTTCGGAGTTCACAGCATCACCTTCAAAAAACCAAGTCGGGATACTTAAGCCCATGTATGCAAAATAAATTTCTTCTGGAAATGGATGAGCTTTTCCACCGGTCATTTTATCGAACTGTGCCACATGCCTAAGCTCATGAACTGCTAAATTATTTAACCAATCTTGACTGTCAAATTGCTGCGGAGGAGTGGTGTAAAATTGCACCTTTTTTGGAGCCAATTGAACAAAGCCATTTGCTATTGTTCCGCGGTTTTGAAACACAATTGGAATGCTCGTTTTTTGGCGAATTAAAGTTTGTCCAACATACGGGTAAATATGACCAATCGTATTTACCATTCTTTGTGCTTCTTTTTCTAACTCGGTGGGGTAGACGAGTGTAAAGCCGTTGCTGTGAATTTGCCTCCATTTTACACTAAGTGGGTTCTGTTCGCTGTCAAAAATTTGCCCAAAAACACTAACTGAAATAAAAGTTAATATAATTGTATGTAAAATGCTGATTTTCAATTTTATATTTGATTTATTTATATTCATTTAGATGGCTTGCTAAGGATATTAGTTTTTTGGTCTTTTTTGAACTGCTTTCACATTATTTTTTAATTTATATTAATTTATTTAAAATATTGATTCTTAATAAATTATATATTTTATTTATTTAGTTGAAATAGCTGATCTTTATACAAGATTTAGGTGTTTAAGAGCGTTAAATAGGGTTTTATCGAATTATGATTATCCTTTTAATTTGTTGGTGTTAAGATACACTATTTATGTTGATTTTAAAGCAAAAATTTTCTTATAATTTTTTAAAAAGTATACATTTTGGTAATTAACCGTATGGCAAATAAGCCCAATTTTTGAGGAAAATAAATCGAATAAATAAGGGTTTTTACTAGCTTTTTTACACCTTCTTTTTGTCAAAATTTAGGGGCGATTTAGGTGCGGAAATAGGCTATTTATTTACCAGTTTTGCTAGGTGAAATTACACCATAAAAAGGGCTATTTTGGGCTTTGTTTTTAAGTATGGAAAAACATATCCCCTACCCTAGAGTGGGGGCGCCAATTAGCTTGATTTTTGCTCCTAATTCCGTTAAAAATGAAAGCCAAAAAATGTTGCTGAATACTTAAAAATTAGTGCATAAAAAATCCAACTTACATCAACAATTAATCATCACTTGGCAAGAAATAATCGGATTAAGGCTACTAAAAATAGAGCGCTATTAACTCTTATTTTTACGTTTTTTATAAATTGGATACAGGAACACCGCGGCTAAAATTAACAGTGAACCTAAATAAAAACCCGATGTCATATGTTCTTTACTTCCAAATAAAATGAAGGCCAAAACAATGCCATAAACAGGTTCTAAATTGGTAATTAAGGCAACTCTAAAGGCAGATAATGTGCGCATAACTCCTACACCCGCTACGTATGCTAAAGCGGTACATATTGTACCTAAAAGAAGAAGATAAAACCAATCAATTCCACTTAAATTGAAACTTTCAGTATATAAACTTTTATCAAATAAACGATAGATGGTTATCCAGAAGAAGGCTCCTGTCATTTCGTAAAATCCTATTATACTAGGGCCAGTTTTTTGAACCAATGTTGAATTTATAGTCGAAAAAAAACTTGCTGCAACCGCAGAGCAAAGCCCAAAGATTATTCCTGTGGTGTATTTGGTTTCAAATTTAAAAATCAAATAAATGCCTAGAATAATTAATAAGCCAATAAAGATATCTCCTTTAGAAATGTTCTGTTTTTTCAGAATTGGCTCTAAAATGGCTATAAATAAGGTTACTGAAGATAAACAAATTAAACTTACAGATACATTAGCCACTTTAATAGAGTGAAAAAAGAAAATCCAATGCATGGCGACAATGCTTCCTGTAAAAAAGAATTGTAGAAATTGTTTTCTACTTATTTTAATACTGGTTTTAGTAAGCGTAAAATAGGCAAATAAGCTTATGCTAGCAATTAAAACACGATACCAAACTAATTGAACCGCGTCAATTGAAATTAAGGCTCCTAAAATGCCTGTAAATCCCCAAATAAAGACGGTAATATGTAAGATGAGGAGGTTTCTGTTTTCGTGTGCTTTAAGATCGGAGTTCATTATTTTGGAGCTCTTCTAAGTAGATACAAGCCTAAAATCCCAAAGAATAGTGTTGGCAGTAATACCGCTAATAAGGGAGATAGGCCACCTTTAGTAGAAAACATTTTTGCAAATTGATTAAAAACAATATAGGCGAAACTTAAAATAATGCCTATTCCGAGTGGCAAACCAACGCCACCACGTACTTTTCGAGAGGACAACGCTACACCAATTAATGTTAATATAAAAGCAGATAGCGGTTGGAACCAGCGTTTGTATTGTTCAAAAAGCAAATCGCTCATTATTCCTGAGCCTCTTGTTCTTTCTTTTTTAATCTTGTCGGATAATTCTTTTCCGCTCATACTCTCAAAAACGTTCTGATAAACAGAGAAATCATCTGGTTTCATATCAAGTACAGTATCTTTTTGTAAAGCAGATCCGTAAATCATAGATTCTTTCATGCCATCTACATTTCTAACGGTATAGTTGGTTAACTTCCAAACTTTTTTAACGGAATCGTAAGAAATTTGATCAGCAATCAGCTTTTTCTTAAGAATATCACCTTTAAATTTATCAAGCGAAAAACGATAACCTATATTAGTTCTATTGTCGAAATTTTCGAGATAGATATAGGTATTACTATCAATTTTCATGTGAATATTCGTTTTTGTATAGGCTTTATCTTTGTCAATAACCTCGTTCTCAAATTTATTTTTAATCCTATTGGTATAAGGAAGGATATATAAATTCGATAATAAATTAACCGAGAAAATGATAAATGCAGAGATGAAATAAGGTCTTAAAAAACGGTTAAAACTTACTCCGCCACTTAAAATTGGCACAATTTCAGTTTGATCGGCCATTTTAGCCGTGAAAAATATAACCGCAATAAAATTAATCAACGGCGATAGCATGTTTACATAAAATGGAATAGAACCAGCATAATAATCGGTGATGGTTTGCCAAATGGTCATGTCCTTTTCCAAAAAATCATCTAATTTTTCAGAAAGATCAAAGATCACGATGATAATTACGAACAAAACCAAGGTATACACAAACGTGCCTAGGTATTTGCCTATAATAAATCCATCAATAATTTTTAAACGCTGCCTGATGTATTTCATTTACAATTTATTACCTAATATAGTCACCATTTTGTTCTTCCAAGCGTAAAACTCTCCCGAAATGATTTTTTCTCGAGCTTCATTCACTAACCATAAGTAAAAATGCAAATTATGAAGTGTAGCAATTTGCGCACCTAATATCTCTTTAGAATGCATTAAATGTCTTAAATATGCTTTAGAATATACTTGATCTGCGTATAAATCGCTATCTGCATCTATAGGAGAGAAGTCATTTTCCCATTTTTTATTGCTGATGTTAATAATACCATTGCGTGTAAATAACATCCCATTTCTGGCATTTCTTGTTGGCATTACACAATCAAACATGTCTACTCCTAATGCAATATTTTCTAAAATATTGATCGGCGTACCAACTCCCATTAAATACCTAGGCTTATCTGTAGGTAAAATATCACAAACAACTTCCGTCATTCCGTACATTTCTTCAGCAGGTTCTCCAACAGATAAACCACCAATGGCGTTACCTTCTCTATCCATTGAGGCTATAAATTCGGCAGATTTTACACGTAAATCTTTATAAACTGAGCCTTGTACAATTGGAAAAAGCGTTTGGTCAAAACCATATTTAGGTTCTGTTGTATCAAAACGATGGCAACAACGCTTTAACCATCTGTGAGTCATGTTAATGGAATTAGCTGCGTACTTGTAATCGCAAGGATAAGGAGTACATTCATCAAAAGCCATGATGATATCTGCGCCAATGGTACGCTGAATATCCATCGCATATTCTGGTGTAAACAAATGTTTTGACCCATCTATGTGAGATCGAAAAGTAACGCCCTCTTCTTTAATCTTACGAACTTTGCTTAAAGAATAGACTTGATAACCTCCACTATCTGTTAGAATTGGCTTATCCCATCCAATAAATTTATGCAAACCACCAGCAGGTTCAATAATATCTAAACCTGGTCTAAGGTATAAATGATAGGTATTTCCTAAAATTATCTGTGCTTTAATGTCTTCTTTTAGTTCTCTTTGATGTACTGCTTTTACTGTTCCGGCAGTACCAACAGGCATAAAAATTGGTGTTTTAATATCGCCATGGGCAGTTGTAACTGTTCCCGCTCTGGCTTTTGATGACGGGTCGTTAGCCTGTAAAGTAAATTTCATATTGTGTATATCCTCTTCAAAAATCTGTCAAAAATAGCAAGAATAATCGTTATTAGTTTCTCGTTTCTTGTTGTTTATTGCAAAGATGAAGTTGAATAATACACAAAGAACTAAGAACTACAAAAAATTATCAACATAAAGCCACATTACAGATTAAAAATGAGAGATTTGCTAGCTTTCAAAAATATACTGTGGAATTAAATTTATTAGAGATTAGCCTAATTGGGGCTTTAGCTTTTTGCTTTCTTATTCAGCTTTACTTTAGCTTGTTTGTTCATTTAAAATTAGCATTAGTTAAGATTAAACCTGTTTCAGAAGATGCTAGAAATCCTATTAGTGTAATTATTTGCGCTCGTAACGAAGCAGAAAATTTGCAAAAATATTTACCGATTATTCTTCAACAAGATTATCCAAATTTTGAGGTAATTGCTGTTAATGACCGTTCTTGGGATGGTACAGCAGATATTTTAAAAGAGTTTGCAAAGAAATATGAAAAGCTAAAAGTGGTTTCGGTTGCTGATGGAGAAAAGTTTATTGCGGGCAAAAAGTTTGCAGTAACTATGGGAATTAAAGCTGCAAGTTACGAATGGTTAGTTTTTACTGATGCAGATTGTGAGCCAGCCTCACCAAATTGGTTAAGAGGAATGCAACAACCTCAGGATCAGAATACAGAAATTGTATTGGGTTATTCACCATATTTTAAAAAAAGAGGATTACTAAACCGCTTAATTCGTTTTGAGACATTTTTTACAGCAGTAAATTATTTGTCTTTTGTGCTAAAAGGAATGCCCTATATGGGCGTAGGGCGAAATATGGCCTATAAAAAATCACTTTTCTTTAAAAGTAAAGGTTTTGCAGCTCATATGCATATTCCATCTGGTGATGATGATCTTTTTGTTAATGCTAACGCAAATAGGAATAATACAGCAATTCGAATTCATAAAGATACTCAAGTTTGGAGCGAGCCTAAAACTTCGTTTATTGATTATTTAAGACAAAAGAAAAGACATTTTGGTGCAGGTAAATTGTATAAATCGAAACACCAATTTATTCTGTCTATGCAAATTGCAATTCAATTTTCGTTTTATGGGTTGGTAATTGCTTTATGTTGCTTTCCTGAAACACTTTACATTTCATTAGGTGTATTAGCACTTAGTATTTTAATTAGAAGTTTTATTTATCCACGCTTATTAAAACGTTTAAATTACGGAGAATTAAGTTGGTGGTTTCCATTATTAGATATCATTTTATTTGTTTTTTTAGTGTTTAATGCCATTGTGTCTATATTTGTTAAAAAAGTACAGTGGAAGTAATTGGTTCATTTGTTCAATAGTTTATTAGTTCATCATGTCTGAAGTTAAGCCTGATATCATTTTAAAATATTTTAAGAATTTAACAGCACAGCAAACTGCTCAGTTTGAGCAATTGTATGAGTTGTACAGTTTTTGGAATGCACAAATCAATGTTATTTCGAGAAAAGATATCGATGAATTATATGAACGTCACATTTTACATTCTTTAGGTATCGCTAAATTTTGCAGTTTTAAGGCGGGCGAAAAAATACTAGATGTAGGTACTGGTGGTGGTTTTCCAGGTATTCCTTTGGCAATATTATTTCCAGAAACTGATTTTCATTTAGTAGATTCTATTGGAAAAAAGATTAAAGTAGTTACAGAAGTTGCAGCAGCTTTAGGTTTAAAAAATGTGAAGGCAAGTCATTTAAGAGCAGAACAAGTAACTGATAAATATAATTTTGTAGTTTCTAGAGCAGTTACTCGTCTAATAGACTTTTACCCATGGATACGTGGAAAGTTTGCCAAGGAGAATAAAAATGCCATTCAAAATGGTATTCTATATTTAAAAGGTGGTGACTTAACGGAAGAGATTAAGGAAAGTAAGCTGAAAGCAGAATTACATCCGCTTTCAGCTTATTTTGAGGAAGAATTTTTTGATACTAAATACGTGGTTTATATACCGCAGTAAATACTACCCTTTATTGCTCTTTATTGGACTTTTTAATTGGATTCAATCCATTTTGTTAATGCTTTTTTGGATTAGGTTTTACAATTGGTGGAGGGAATTTAATTTGATCTTGTTTTGGTGGTGGTGGTGCTAATTCTTCAATATATTTAATATTTGCTCCTTTTATTTCAACAGCTCCGTTTTTTCCATTTTCATTTCCATATACTTTCATGGCTTGTATCGCACTTAAAAAAGTTATACTTTCAGTATTAGAAACACCGTAGAATTTACTCTTGTCATTTACTGCTTCTCCATTAATTACGATATATCTTTTATCTATTTCAACTGGGATATACTTTTCTCCATCTTGCCTGTATGCATTTCTAGGATGAAAACTAGTTTGGTTATCTGGCATTACAACAGGCGGAGGAAATTTTATTTGATCTTGTTTGGGTCTATAGCCTGGTGGTGGAGGCTCAACCGCAGGAGGTCTTTTTAAGTTTTTCCTATCTGGCTTTACAATTGGTGGTGGGAATTTTATTTGGTCCATTTTTGGTGGAGGAGGGCCATCTGTTATGGATTTTACATACTTCAAATTATTGCCAGAGATTTCAACTGCGCCATAATTTGCATCTGATCCATATTTTTTTCTAGCTTCCGGACCATTAAGGCTGACAATTTTAGTTGCATTTGTTACACCAAAAAATGTATCTAAATCTTCCACTTTTTTCCCGTTAATTACTATATATCTTCTATCACTATACTTAATTTCTCCACCTTTATCAACATGGCGGATTGGATAAAAATAAGTTTTACCTAATTTAGCCATCGGCGGAGGGAATTTAATTCTATCCTGTACAGGCGGCGGAGGTTGCAATGTCATTTGATTAAAGTATTTAATGTCTTTTCCTGTAATTTCAACTGCACCATATTGAGCAATTACACCGTACTTAGCAATTGCATCTTTTTTGGCAAAATATTTTACATTATCAGCATCATAAACACCATAAAAAGTTGTCAGGTCCTTTACTGCTTTCCCATTAATTAAAATATATCTTTTTTCACGTATAACAGTTTTTCCCGTTTTTTCATCTTTACCATATCTAACATAGAATTTGTCTTTAGAGTCGAGCATAACCACTGGAGGCGGAAATTTCACTTGGTCTTTCTTTACAACTGGGGTTTCTTGGATTGGAGCTACAGTTTTGCTTTTCTCCGGAAGCAAATCTACATAACCATAATCTTTTGTAAACGCCATTGTAGAGGCACAAAGCATCGCCCCGACCAAGGGGAGCGCCATCAGCAACCTGAGCCTTGCCCAGCCTGCTGTTCTTTTTTTGTTTAACATGTTAATTCTCCTTTTTAATATTGATTGATTGAAAATTTGATTTGTAAGGGGAGTTGGTGTAACACCAAAAGAGTTTTCGATGAGAAACATCGCATATTCGTGTTTGTGCAAACCAGAATTGGTGCTTAGTTCATCTGCAATGTACTCGTGTAATAATTTAATATCTTTTTTAATGAAATAGATAATTGGATTGAACCAACAAATAATCTGTAAAACTTCAAAGAACAAAATATCTAAACTATGTTTCTGTTTAATATGCACCATTTCATGATGTAAAACAGTTTCTTTTTCTGCCAAATGCGGATGAATAAATAAGAGATTGAAAAATGAAAAAGCAGTAGTTTGATCTTTCAATTCGATTAGCGTAACATTTCCAGTCTTAGCTTTTTTGGCCTTCAGCCAAATCTTAATTATTTTTGAAAGACTCAATGCTAATTTAAAAGCAAAACACAGTACAATCCCTAAATAAATAGGATAGAGATAGTCCATAAAATTGAAATTTTCTACTACAGCTGAACTTGCTGATATTGAGCTAGAACTTGCACCCTCATAAACTATTGGTGCTGGAAAAATCAAGTTATCTACAATTGGTGTAGGCTTTAAAAAACCTAATTGCAATACTGGTAAAATAAAAGCAGTTGCACTACTCAACAGTAAGTAATAGCGATTGCTATTATAAAACGTTTCATTTTGCAAAAACAAACGGTAAAATCCGTAAAAAATAAGCAAGTAAAGATTTGCTTCTAGCAAATAATATAACCAATCCATTATTTCTTGTTTTTAAGTTTTTCTGCTAAGGCGATTAATTCATCAAGCTCTTCCATATCCATATTTTTCTCTTTTACTAAAAAAGATACTAAGCTTTGATAGTTATTTTCGAAATAATTATTCATCACCTTATCAAATGCGAAGTGCTTATATTGTTCTTCGCTAATTAGCGGAAAATAGATATGTGTATTTCCAATTGCATTATGCGAGATAAAACCTTTTCCTTCTAATACTCTTATTACAGTCGATACCGTATTGTATGCAGGTTTTGGTGGTTCCATTTTATCAATTACATCCTTAACTAAGCCCTCCTTCATCTCCCAAAGGATAAGCATTACCTGTTCTTCTGCTTTTGTTAACTCTCTCATTATATAATTTTCTTTAAGGTTAATTAAATTTACTACTATTTTTATAGTTAGCAAACTATTTTTGTAGTTTTATTTTAAAATATTGATTAACAGTATATTAAAAATTTATATATTATTAGGTAAACAGAAATTAATATTAATTTGCATTTTGTGAATATGAATTAGTTTTATAAATTAGATAAAGATTTAAAAATGACTACAATAATGGAAGAGCTATTTAGCTTAATTAAAAATATTTCTACATACAGAAAAAATGTGCCTCAATTTCTATTTATGGCTGGGGTAGATTCAAAATCAATGAAAAAATTAAGGGTAGAAGTTCTAAAATTCAAAAAAGATAGCCCGGACATTGAAGAAATTGATTTTATTTTACAGTCTGGAGGGGGCTTAGCAGATGAAGCTTACAGGATAATTAGAACTCTCAGGAACAATTTTAAAACTGTAAATATAATTGTTCCATTTTGGGCTAAAAGTGCGGCTACTTTAATAGCTCTTGGTGGTTCAAGAATTATAATGGATGAATTTGGGGAATTTGGGCCACTAGATGCTCAAATAGCTAGTGAAAGAGAAGATGGGCCTCAATATGATAGAGAAAGTGCATTAAATGATGAAAATTCAATTGATAGGATAGAAACTAAATACAAAGAGTTGTTTCAATCAATGTTCAAGATGGTTTATGAAAGCGATGAAATAAACATACACAAAAATGAATTATCAAAACAACTTCTTGAGAGTTCTGTTAAATTTTATGAACCGCTATTAAATCAAATTAACCCCTATAGACTTGGTGAAAAAAGAAGAATATTAAATATTGGTAAGGATTATGCAGAGAAAATATTAATTCAATTTAATCCTCAAGTTGGTAGAGAAAGGTGCGAATATCTAGTTGACTATTTAGTTAATAGATGCTCAGATCATGGATTTATTATTGATTATAAGACAATGTCGATGTTTATGCCAAAAGTTATTATAAAAACTGATGAAATTGGTAGTGAATATCGTGCAGCAGTAAGTGAATTAACAAGCTTTTTTCTCGAAAATGATTGTGAGCATATTGGCTTTATAGAAACTATTACTGTAGAAGAGAAATTAGAAGAAATTAAGGAAGAGATGTCAAAACCTGGTGCTATAGCTATAGTTAGCGAAACTATAAAAGAAAATTTGCCTAAAGTGATTAAAAAAAAATCAAACTAAAACAGTTTAAAAACCGTTAATAATTAAAGTATATATATATATATTATAAATAAATATTACATTTGCACAAAATTATAAATCATGAAAACCGCTCAGACAGTTATGGCTACTAACAACGACAACCTACTAAAATCTTTATTATTCGATAATGAAGCAGCTACAAGACGGGTCAATAACAGCCGTTCAGAAAAGGAGGCCAAGAAGCAAAGAATAGAAATTAAACTCAAAAAGCCAGATACTTATAATTCCACATTTTTAAAATAGAATAGAAAATAATAAAGCTCTTTAATTAGGGCTTTTTTTATGTCTAAACTAGTTGTTTAAACACTAATTTAATTAACGTTTTAGATTTGATGAGTTTAGTACATAAAATAGCCTTAAGTTTAATAAAAGGAGTAGGGCCAGTTTTTGCGAAAAACCTGTTAGTTCATTTTGGTAGTGCTGAAGCCGTATTTGAAGCGACTAAAGAACAAATCTTAAAATTAGAAGGCATTGGAAAGTTAAGAACCAATGCTATTTTAAACACTGATGCCCTAAAAGAAGCAGAAAAACATTTAGAGTTTATTAAGAAACATGCTATTGAAGTTATGTTTTATGCAGATGAAAATTATCCTAAACGATTAAGGAATTGTTATGATGCACCCTTGTTGCTCTATTATAAAGGTACAGCAAACTTGAATCATAAAAGGATTGTGAGTATTGTTGGCACAAGAAACGCAACAAATTATGGCAAATTACTTTGCAAGCAATTAGTAGAAGTTTTAAAGCCTTATGATGTAATAATTATGAGCGGATTAGCTCATGGAATTGATGCTGCAGCACATAAAGAAAGTTTAAATTTTGAAGTACCAACTGTTGGTGTATTGGGTCATGGGCTGGATAGAATTTACCCCGCTGTACATAAAGCTTTAACACAAAAAATGGTGCATAATGGCGGCTTACTGACTGAATTTTTACCAGGTACAAATCCTGATCGAGAAAATTTTCCGAAAAGAAATCGAATTATTGCTGGTATTTCTGATGTGACAATAGTTGTAGAAGCCTCTATAAAAGGTGGTGCGCTAATTACAGCTGAATTAGCGAATTCTTACAATAGAGATGTATATGCTTTTCCTGGAAGAGTAAATGACGAATTTTCTGAAGGATGTAATTTTTTGATTAAAACGAATCGGGCAGGATTAATTAACCATCCTAGAGATTTGATTTATTATTTAGGCTGGGATGATGAAGAGGCTAAAAACACAGAAATCCAAGTTCAATTACCACTTAATTTATCAAAAGATGAACAACAAATCGTAAGTGCGTTAAAAGATAATCCAACTCATGTTGATGATTTAAGTTTAAAAACAAATTTGCCACAAAGTAAGCTGGTTATTGCATTACTTACCTTAGAAATGCAGGGTGTATTAGTTTCCCTACCTGGGAAAATATATAAATTAACCTAATTTTATAATATTTATAGTATACTTAATAGGTAGATTATAAAACATAATTCTGTAATTTAAGTAAGAGAAGAATTTAGTTTCTATTAAATATTAATTTATAAAATACTTATTGTCATTTTGTACTTTTGTAACATGTGGTACAATAATATTCTAGAAACGATTGGTAATACACCATTAGTTAAATTAAATAACATTACTAAAGAAATTTCAGCTACGGTTTTAGCTAAAATTGAAACAACTAATCCAGGTAATTCTATTAAAGACCGCATGGCGGTAAAAATGATTGAAGACGCTGAAAAAAGTGGTAAATTAAAGCCTGGTGGAACTATAATAGAAGGTACATCTGGTAATACTGGGATGGGTTTAGCAATGGCTGCTATTATTAAGGGTTATAAATGTATTTTTACCACAACAGATAAGCAATCAAAAGAAAAAGTAGATGCTTTACGTGCTTTTGGCGCAGAAGTAATTGTTTGTCCAACCAATGTTGAACCTGAAGATCCTCGTTCTTATTATTCTGTTTCATCACGTTTAGAGCGTGAAGTGCCAAATTCCTGGAAGCCGAATCAATATGATAATTTGTCGAATACCCAAGCTCATTATGAGCAAACAGGACCAGAAATTTGGAAACAAACAGAAGGTAAAATTACGCACTTAGTGGTTGGCGTAGGTACAGGTGGTACAATTTCGGGAACAGGAAAATACCTAAAAGAACAAAACCCAAATATAAAGGTATGGGGAATTGATACCTATGGCTCTGTATTTAAAAAATATAAGGAAACTGGGATTTTGGACAAGGATGAGATTTATCCTTATATCACTGAAGGAATTGGCGAGGATTTTTTGCCGCAAAATGTAAATTTTGATGTAATAGATCTTTTTGAAAAAGTAACAGATAAAGACGCTGCTTTAATGACTCGCGATATTGCTCGTAAAGAAGGAATTTTTGCTGGTAATTCTGCTGGGTCAGCTATCGCCGGACTATTGCAGTTAAAAGACAAATTAAAGCCAGAAGATGTAGTTGTTGTTATCTTCCATGACCATGGAAGTCGTTATATGGGTAAAATGTACAACGAGGATTGGTTGCGTGAACGTGGCTTCTTGAAAGATGAAAAATTAACTGCTAGTACAATTATTGCAAAAAAGGAATTGTCTGAGATTGTGACGATAGATTGCGAAAAAACAATTCTTGAAGCGATTAACACCATGAATATGCTTAATATTTCGCAAATTCCTATCACACAAAAAGGGATGCTAGTTGGTAAATTAGCTGAAAGCGACATTTTAAAAGCATTGCTTGAAAATCCAAGTTTAAAGTCAGCTCCTGTAAATGAAATAATGAGTGCAACTTTCCCGTTTGTTGATTTAAATACTTCAATAGATAGAATTTCGACATTAATTAATAAAGAAAATAGTGCTGTTTTGGTGGAGTTAGAAGACGGTAAATTTGAAATTATTACGCAATACGATATTATTAATGCGATAAGAAGTTAATCTTTAGCTTTAACTAAAAAATCCCAATTGAATTATCAGTTGGGATTTTTTTATGCTATAATTTTTTAAAATTAATGACTTGGACCAGAGCCTTCTACACGTTTAATTTGTGCTCCTAATGCACGTAAACGGATGTCAATATCTTGATAACCACGCTCAATTTGCTCAATGTTATAGATTGTAGAAGTTCCTTCAGCCGACAAGGCAGCGATTAATAAGGAAACTCCAGCACGAATATCTGGAGAAGTCATGCTAATTCCACGCAATTGATATTTTTTGTCAATGCCATTTACAGTTGCTCTGTGTGGATCACATAAAATGATTTGCGCACCCATATCAATCAGCTTATCTACAAAAAATAGACGGCTTTCAAACATTTTCTGATGGATCAATACATTTCCTTTAGCTTGTGTAGCTACAACTAAAACAATACTTAATAAATCTGGTGTAAATCCTGGCCAAGGTGAATCTGCAATAGTTAAAATAGATCCATCAATAAAAGTATCTATTTCATAATGTTTTTGAGAAGGAATGTAAATGTCATCGCCTCTGCGTTCTAATTTTATTCCTAATTTTTTAAAAACCTCTGGGATGACACCTAGCTCATCATATTGAACATTTTTAATGGTGATTTCAGACTCTGTCATAGCAGCTAAGCCGATGAAAGAACCGATTTCAATCATATCTGGCAACATTCTATGTTCAGTACCACCTAATTTTGTAACACCTTCAATAGTCAATAAATTAGAACCAATTCCAGATATTTTTGCGCCCATGCGGTTAAGCATTTTGCATAATTGCTGTAAATACGGCTCGCAAGCAGCATTATAAATTGTTGTAGTTCCTTTTGCTAAAACTGCAGCCATCACAATATTTGCTGTCCCAGTTACAGATGCTTCATCTAATAAGATATAGGCACCTCTTAAATTGGTGGCATCAACATTAAAAAATGCTTTTTTACTATCGTAGATAAATTTGGCTCCTAATTTCTCAAAGCCAATAAAGTGTGTATCTAAACGGCGACGACCAATTTTATCCCCACCTGGTTTAGGAATTGCTGCTTTACCAAAACGGGCCAATAATGGACCAACTATCATGATAGAACCGCGTAAACCACCACCTTTAGCTTTAAATACATCAGATTCGAAAAAATCTAATTTGATATTTTTGGCTTCAAAAGTATAGGTGTCTTTGTTGATACGTTCAACGATTACCCCTAAATCTCCCAGTAATTCAATCAGTTTATTAACATCTTTAATATCAGGAATATTACTGATCGTAATTTTTTCTTCGGTTAATAAAACAGCGGATAAAATTTGCAATGCTTCATTTTTTGCTCCTTGTGGAGTGATTTCGCCTTTTAATTTTTTACCACCTATAATTTCGAATGCATTCATGTTTTTATAAATAAGTCCGTCATTGCGAGGTACGAAGCAATCTTATTGTTGAAAATATTTTCGTTTTTCGAAAGACGAATAAGTCTTTAATGTCTTTGTTTTGAATTGTTATTTCTCTGTTGGCGTCCACCATTATTGTTTTGGCGCCCTTTATTATTATTTCGACCACGATTGTTATTATTTGGTCTGTTGACCTGAGGTCTAAACTCAACTTTTTGCAAATTTACGTTTTCGTCGAGTTCTAAATTACCTCCAGAAAGCTCACGCAAATTTTTAAAAATCACTTCATCAGAAACATTGTCTTTGTTCCATTGTACATAAGCCATTTTCATAAAATTTGCAATGCCTTGAACCATAGCTGATTTACGTTCTGGATTTTCTTCCTCCATCGTTTTTTCAATCAATTTTTCTACAGTTTTACCATAATGTTTATACCTGATTTTTTGTTGAGGATAACCAATATGTGCTGGCTTAAATTGAGCTGCTTCTGGATTTGGCTTAGGATATGGGCTGTCTACATCAATCTTAAAATCAGAAATGATATGTAAATGATCCCATAATTTATGTTTAAAATCTGCAACATCACGCAAATGTGGATTTAAAAAACCCATCAAGTCTATTACTGCTTGTGCATATTTATTGCGTTCTTCTTTAGTAGGTAAATCTATAATGTACTTTACCATATTTTGTACATTACGACCATACTCTGCCAAAATTAAGTCGCTACGAGTTGTATTATAATCGAAATTCATTGAATAAATTTAATATTGAAAATAGTTATTGTTGGGCACATTATGAAATAACCAAAACAAAAATACGTGGTCTAAAAACCAGAGCGATATTTTAATAAGAAATTTTGGTTAAGAATTCATCGAAATGCTGAAGCCCTTAATACTTCAAAGATATAGAAATTATTTAGAAAGTTCGTCATTCCCGTGCAAACGGGAATCGCAATGTTATTTGAAGGTTTAAAAATCCTTCTTCCGCTTTACGATGCCCAGTCAATCTGAGCATGACGAAAGCATCATTTTATTTCACAATCCTCAACTTTGCAAATTTTAACAACAATTGTTTATTACCCAAACCCTGAAAAAATACAGTTGCCTTTACATCTGGCAACGTTCCTTCTAAGTTTACAATTTTACCAAAACCAAATTTTTCATGTTCTACATCCATTCCATTTTGAAATTCATTTGCAGCATTTGGTGTAAAACCAGGTGTTGGTATATGCGCTTTGGGTAAAATAGAGGTTGTTTTTGGTCTAATTGTAGTGGTACTAGTGGTAGGTTTTGGCGTAAATTCACGCTGTTGACTCCAACTTTTACGTTCGTTGTCAAAACTGTTATCTCCAAAGCTACTTTTTGCAGGTTTTACAACTTCTAATTCCAAATAAGATGGATTAATTTCATTAATAAAACGGCTTGGTTCACAAGAAGTTAATGTTCCCCAACGGTAACGAGAAGTAGCATAGGTTATGGTTAATTTTTTCTCAGCTCGGGTAATCGCCACATAAAATAATCTACGTTCTTCTTCTAAATCTGTTCTCGAAGTTAATGACATTTGAGAAGGGAAGAGATTTTCTTCTAATCCAACGATAAATACGTTTTTAAACTCCAAACCTTTAGCAGAGTGAATGGTCATTAAAGAAACAGTATCAGCATCTTTGTTTTTATCATTGTCATCGTTAGTTAACAAGGCAATGTCTTGCATAAAAATTGCCAAACTTCGATCCTCAATATCCTCACGCTCTGCAAATTCCTTAATTCCGTTTAATAGTTCTTGTATATTTTCATAGCGAGAACGTCCTTCAACGCTATCATCGGTATGTAATTCTTTTAAAATACCCGAATGTTGTGCAATGTATAAAGCAGTTTCATAAGCATCTAATTTTTTAGATTCTGCAGCAAAACTTTGTATCATCACTGCAAAATCATTTAACTGATTTGCAATTCTACCTTGAATATATTGTTGTGGATTACAGATTACCTGCCACATGGTTACATCATGTTGATCTGCTGCTGCTGAAATTTTTTCTACTGTAGTATCTCCTAAACCACGACGAGGATAGTTAATGACACGTTTAATTGCTTCTTCATCTGCAGGATTAAAAGTTAAACGGAAATAAGCAATTAAATCCTTAATCTCCTTACGTTGATAAAATGATAAACCACCATAAATTTTATATGGTACATTTAACTTCCGCAAAGCTTCCTCCATAGCTCTACTTTGGGCATTTGTACGGTATAAAATTGCGAAATCATGGTATTTTAATCCACTATTTGCTCGGTCTTGTACAATGGCTTCGGCTACTAATTTTCCTTCTTCATTATCCGAAAAAGCTCTTGAAACTTTAATTCGATCACCTTTTTCGTTATCTGAGAAAACATTTTTTTCTAATTGATTTTTATTATTGGCAATAATGCTATTGGCAACTTCTACTATATTTTGCGTAGAACGATAGTTTTGCTCCAATTTGTAGACTTTCAAATCTGGATAATCACGTTCAAAATTTAAAATATTTTGAATATTCGCTCCACGAAAAGCATAAATACTTTGTGCATCATCTCCAACAACACAAATATTCTGATGTGCTGCAGCTAGTTTTTTAACAATCGTATATTGAGAAAAGTTGGTATCCTGGTACTCATCAACCATTAAATACTTAAACTTATGCTGGTATTTATTTAAAACATCTGGATGGTTTTTCAATAAAACATTGGTCTTGAACAACAAATCATCAAAATCCATTGCTCCAGCTTTGTAGCAACGCTTAGCGTATGTTTCATAAATCAATCCTAAAAGCGGGCGTTTATTTCCAGCGTCTTCAGCTTGAATTTGATCATTTTCTAAATATTCTGTTGCAGAAACTAAATTGTTTTTAGCCGATGAAATGCGATTGTAAACTACGTTCGCGGCGTATAATTTATCATCCAACTGCATTTCTTTTAATATCGTACGAATTAAACTTTTGCTATCGTCTGTATCGTAAATAGTAAAGTTTGATGGGTAACCAATTTTCTCAGCTTCCACACGTAGAATTTTCGCAAAAACCGAGTGGAAAGTTCCCATCCAAATGTTTTTAGCCTCATTTCCAACCACTTTTCCAATACGCTCACGCATATCTTTACTGGCTTTATTGGTAAATGTGAGCACTAAAATATTAAAGGCATCAACGCCTTTTTCTATTAAATGTGCAACTCTATACGTAATAACTCTCGTTTTGCCTGAACCCGCACCAGCCACAATCATTACTGGTCCTTGTGTGTTTTCTACTGCTGCTCTTTGTTGTGGGTTTAATCCTGCTAAATAATCCAAATCCGTTCCTTCTTTTGTAGTTCAAAAGTAAGAAATTGTAAGGGTAATTGATGAATTTGTTGATTAATTGTTGAATGGCTGATGAATTAGCAACTGCAAATTGCATGTGCCAAAACAACCTCATTTTTAATTTGGAATAGAATTTGACAATAATCCATTATGGCAGAAAATAATTTAAATCACAATTTAGACTTTAATGATATTCCAGAGGAAAATAATGCTGACGTATTTACTAATTTTAAGGAAAAGTTAGAAAGCGTACAAACTTTTCCTGGTTTATATGCTTTTAAATTTATTCTAACAGGAGGTGTGGCTAAATTAACAGAATTGAGAGCAGTATTGCCTGATGATAATTTTATTGAAACACCATCTAAAACAGGTAAATACATTTCTGTAACCGTTAAGAAATGGATGTTAAATGCAGACGCAGTGGTTGATATTTATAAAAAAGTAGGGGAGATTAAAGGGATAATGATGCTTTAAGATTCGAAAGCAAAGTATGGGGTTTCATAAATGAATCTATCCTGAATTCATCTTACATCCACTCCTCGCTACCACTTTCTATTTGATACAGCCAATAATTTACCAGCTTTTTGATTTCAGTGTAATTACCATATTTAAAATGGATGATACCAGCAGCAGTGTGTAAATTAACATGGCCAACATCTACACTTTTATGCCAAGGATATTGAAAGGTAGTAATTGCTTGAATTTTATGTGGGAAAAGTAGAGAATGTTTTATATCCCAAATACCACTTCTTTTAATGATAAATTCTTTGTTAACCGTTAATTGATGTCTTTTATAGCTGATATAAATCATTGGTACAGCTAGTAAGAAATAAATAATAGCTGCAGGATAATAAGGGTTTAGTTCTGAAATATAAGCCCATAAAATAAAGAAAATCCCAACAGGAAATACAACTCTGAAAAAGATGGGTAAGTTTAAAAATCTCCAATTTGGAATGAATAATTTTCCTTTTGCAGGAATGTCTCCCATTATCATCTTAATCAATTCATCTCTTTCTGTCGGATTACAACCTGGTATTTGTAAATTATTGCTTTCTAAATCTTTTCCTTTTTTGGCCTCTCCAGATGAAGCCTGTTTCAAATTCATATTCAGTAAATTCATTTTTTTCTGAAAATAATTCTGATCGTATGAGGTAATTTGAACTTTATTTGGGCTTAGCAATGTATTTTTCTTAGCTAATAATCCATGAGAGATTAACAACGAATGTTTGTGCTTGCTAATGTGAAATTCAAAGTACTTTACAAAAGTTCTGATCACATTAATCGCAAGAATAAGAAATAGGAATGCAGCAATTAAAATACCTATAGAAAAAAGCGTAAATAAACTTTCCACAGCATTCTCTACCTGACCTTTATCCATGTCAAAAGCTTTTAAAAACTCTTTCGCGTTATCAAATACAGGATAAATGAAAGCAAGTAACAAGGCAATCGTACTTCCATAATTAGAAGTTAAACCAACTTTAAATAAGGTACTTAAACTAACTTTTAAAAAGGGAATATCTTCTTGAAATGTTGCCGTTTTCTCTGTGTAAGTTTCTTTATTAGAAATACTTTTTCTACTTAGTAAATGCTCTCTAAGATTATTTGCAATTTCTTCATCAATGGCTTTAATACTTACTTCTTTTCCTTCAGAGCCAGCTGTATCTACTTTTAAACCATAAATTCCAATAATTTTTTGCAACAAGTTTTGGTTAATATTTACCTGCTGAATTTTATCTAATTGAACTGTTAATTGGGTTTTATTGAATATACCCTTATTAATAACAAATTCTTGTTTTTGCTCATCTAGAAAGAAAGTAAAGTTTCGATAATTGAAATAAGAATACACAAAAAGAAGAACCAATAAACTAATACTCCAAGTCCAATATAAGCTAAATATTGTTTATCCGCTTTTGCGAAGGCAAAAATTAAGGGGAAAATTAATGCCCTAATTAGATGCTGTAACGTGTTGGCTGCCATGATAATAATGCCAACCGCAGACTGCCTTTGAGGTTTACTGAAATCGTAATTCATTTATTGATCTTCAGCTAAAGTTTCTATTTGATCTAATTTTCTAAGTAGTATTTCTTTCATGCTTCTTGCCTTTTCAATCTCAATACCAGCAATATGTAAATGGCCAGATTGACCACCTGCTGTAAAAATCTGAAGTTTACCTAACATGAAAATTCTAGAAAAAATTCCTTCATCTAACGCTACATGTTGTATTCTGTTTAAAGGAACTATTGTTGTCGTCTCGGCAATAATGCCACTTTTATACACTATATCTTTTTCTCGCAGGGCGAAGCCTCTCTTTTTAAAGCTAGCTCTGTATAATATAAAAATTAAAACTGCGACAACTAAATAACCGCCAATAAAAAATGGTCGATTGTGCTTAATATCTTCATTTAAAAATAGGAAGGCAGTCAAACAAACACCTGCGAAAAATAAAAAAATGAAAATGTTAATTAGAATTACTTTCCAATAATTTGGGTGAGGAGCAGTTAGTGTTACTTCTTGGTATTTTGGGAGCTTATCTAAATCTATATTTTCGTTTGTAAATTCCTCCATAATAATATTAGTTTGATTAGCTAATATAGTGAGGAATGCATCAGGAACAAAAGATTTAAACTAGCGAACTACAATCATCTTTTTTGTTGCAGCGTATAAGCCAGAACTAGAAACTATTCGATAGATATAAATTCCTGGCGCTAATGAAGATAAGTTTAGCTGAATGGTATGTTTTCCTGTGTTTAAATATTCATTTAATACAGTTTGTATAGCTTTTCCTTGCAAGTTGTAAATTTTAAACTCTACTTTATCTTGCTTAGGCATAATAATATCTATAGAGGTTATATCTCGGCCAGGGTTTGGATAGTTTTGAGTTACTGTGAATTGAAGAAATTTTTCAGCGATAATTTTATTTATCGTATCAAAAAGTACAAAACTAATTAATCTGTTGCCACGAGCATTAGGGTGTATATCATCCTGATACAAAGAAAAATCTCTTCGTATCACAGAATTAATGTCGGCCAAATAAATACCATATTCAATTACGAGTTTCTTATAAATATCGTTAATTAGCTTTACTTGTACGTTTACTCTTCTTAAACGTGCATCTCTGCGATCATCAAAATTTTGAAGTGTACAAACAATAGGTACTAAATTCTGATTTAATGAGCGCACAATTAGCGCTCTCATATTAGCTTCAGTCTCTGAGATTTTTAATTTGCCAGCTTCAATCTGTATAGCATCATTTGCACCAATTAATATGACAATAAACCCTGTTTTTCCAGCAATAGCATTATCTATTCTCAATAAACCTTGGCCAGTTGTTTCGCCAAAAACGCCATATTTTTGAATATTTATGGTTTTGCCAGTATAGCAATTAAGAAAGTTTGCAGTTAGCTGAGATTGAAAATCTAACCCATTTACACCTTGGACAGTACTTGCACCAAAAGTAACAACATTTACACTGTCTTTTGAAAAATATTGAGCAGATTCTGGACAGCTAGCCGGAGTTATTTGGGCTGTAGATTTAAAGAAAAAACCTGATATAAAAACAAAAAATAGCGCTATCGCCCGAAATCTCATCCTTTAAAATGTTATATAGCGCAAATTGTAAATATTAAAATACAAATATATAATTATTACAAATGCATTATAGTCTTGATTTACTTTTAGTTAAAATTTAGTGACCAATTTTTCGTTTAAGTGTTTTGATAATGCTTTTATCGAAAAACCTATATTTGTTCAAAATATAAATGTTATGCAAGAAATCAAAAAATATGTTGAAGATAATAAACAACGCTTTTTAGATGAGTTGTTTGAATTATTGCGTTTCCCATCGGTTAGTGCCGACCCTAAATATAAAGGTGATGTATTAAAAACAGCGGATTTTGTAGCACAAAAACTGACAGCAGCAGGAGCTGATAAAGTTGAAATTTGCGAAACTGCAGGTTATCCAATAGTTTATGGGGAGAAAATTATAGATACTAAACTTCCAACCGTTTTAATTTACGGACATTACGATGTGCAACCGCCAGATCCATTAGAATTGTGGAAAACACCTCCTTTTGAGCCGACAGTACGCGATGGTAAAATTTATGCTCGTGGCGCTTGCGATGATAAGGGGCAGTTTTACATGCACGTAAAGGCATTTGAATTAATGATGAAAACCAATACATTGGCTTGCAACGTTAAATTTATGATTGAAGGTGAGGAAGAAGTAGGTTCTGCAAACTTAGGTATTTTCGTAAAGGCTAACGCAGAGCGATTAAAAGCCGATGTAGTTTTAATTTCTGACACTTCAATGATTTCGATGGAAAACCCATCTATAGAAACAGGTTTACGTGGTTTAGCTTACATGGAGGTAGAAGTTGTGGGTCCAAATCGTGATTTACACTCTGGCGTTTATGGAGGCGCAGTAGCAAATCCAGCAACTATTTTATGTAAAATGATTGCTTCCTTACACGACGAAAATAACCATATTACTATACCAGAATTTTACGATAAAGTAATAGAATTGACTGACGAAGAGAAAAAAGCATTAAACTCTGCTCCATTCGATTTAAATGAATATAAAGAAGATCTTGATATTAAAGCAGATTGGGGTGAAAAGGGGTATAGCACTTTAGAACGTACAGGAACAAGACCAACCTTAGAAGTAAACGGAATTTGGAGTGGTTATATAGGTGAAGGTGCTAAAACTGTTTTGCCAAGTAAAGCTAATGCAAAAATATCGATGCGTTTAGTGCCAAATCAAAATTCTGATGAAATTGCAGCTATATTTACCAAACATTTCGAATCTATTGCACCAGATTATGTGAAAGTAAAAGTCACTGCACATCATGGTGGAGAGCCAGTAGTTACACCAACAGATAGTATTGCTTACAGAGCTGCAGAAAAAGCAATTGAGGATAGTTTTGGTAAAAAACCAATTCCAACTCGTGGAGGAGGAAGTATTCCAATTGTAGCCTTGTTTGAAGATGTTTTAGGTATTAAATCTGTATTATTTGGCTTTGGTTTAGATAGTGATGCATTGCATTCGCCAAATGAAAAATACGATATCTATAACTATTACAAAGGCATTGAAACATTACCCTTATTTCATAAATACTACGCCGAATTAAGCAAAGGTTAATCTATACAAACATTCACCATATAAGGAATATAGGTCGATAAGCCGTTTGCAAACTTATATGAATCTTTATATCCTTATATGGTTAAAAAATTGGCTACAAAAAGAAAACCAACTCGGAAAAAAAGCAAAGGCTTATCTATACAATTAAAATTTGCGATAGTTGGTATTTTGCTAGTGCTATTATCGCCGTTTTACTATGGATATATAGTAAAAATGGCTACATCCACTTGGTTTTGGTTGCGCCATCCAGGCGAAGATAAAAACTACAGAACTTACGAAAGTTTTAATATCAAAATCCCTAAAAATTATTCAGTTCATGGAATAGATGTTTCCTATTACCAAGGGAAAATAGATTGGCAAAAAGTAAAAGCCATGAAAGAGGATGATGTACATGTAACTTTTGCTTTCATTAAAGCAACTGAAGGACTTTTAAATGTAGATCCATATTTTTTGAGAAATTGGCGTGAGGCGCCAAAAGCTGGTATAAAAGTAGGAGCATATCACTTTTTTAGACCAAAGCGTTCTGGTTTATGGCAAGCAAATTTTTTCTTACAAACTGCTACTTTCGAAAAAGGAGACTTACCTCCAGTTGTAGATATTGAAAGTTTAGATGGGGTTTCTCCAGAAAACATGCGGAAGCAATTAAATACATTTATCATTCAAATTGAAGAAAAAACGAAAGTTAAACCTATTATTTATTCAGGACTGAAGTTCTATCAAGATAATTTACAAGGTTACTACAATGATTATCCTTTTTGGGTAGCGCATTATCATCAACCTAAGCTAAAATTAGCCAATAAGACTTGGAAATTCTGGCAACATTCTGATAAAGCTCGTATTAATGGAATTAATCATGTTGTTGATTTTAATGCCTTTAATGGAGATAGTTTGGCTTTTAGTCAAATTTTAATCAAATAAAAAAAGCCTACCAAACTTGGTAGGCTTTTTTTATTGTGCGTGATGTTTAATTTCTACTTGCTACAAAAACGCTAGATTTCATCTCTGTTTGTTTAGATTTAAACTTGTCTAAACTAATTTTCGAAGATTTATCCATGTCAATTGTATATGAGTCGGTTGATCCTTTTAAATCTAATTTTGAAGAACCTATAATTGTAGTATATAAATTTTCAGTCTTAGCATTTAATTGCACATAAGCATTATCTGATAAATAAACTTGAAGATATTTTAAATTTAGTGCATCTTTTGCTAATAAAGTCGCATTTTCTGAAGCCTCTATTCTATAAATGTCATCAACATATAATGTGATTTTTCCTGTCTGACGTTTATTTTGTGAGCTTACATATAGTGATCCGCCTACTTTTTTCACTAAAACGTCTTCGTTTCCTTCATTTGTATATAGCACGTTCGACTTTGAATTTTGTATAATAGTGACTTCTACATTTCCACTAACCTTTAATTTATTAATGGATGAAATTTTTACAGCCCCAGCAGAAACTGTTGTTTCATTTACTGGTTTAATTGCATAAACTGTTGCTGATGAGATGGTTGCTAATGCGATTAAGCCAGTAGCAAAAATTGTTTTGATTGAAGTTTTCATAATTTGTGGGTTTTGTTAATAAGACGACCACAATCAAAAAAAGTTGCATGCTACTACCTAGTATTATACGAAAACTTCGTAATTATCGACGAACGGGTTTTTAAGTCCGATGAAAAAACTAAACAGTCCAGGTTTCACACTTCTTTAAAAATTCTTCATCTGCGTCTGCACCAATACCAACAGTATCAGGAACAGCTAAGAAATAACCATCATAAGTTAATCCACCAACAACAGGATCAACTAAATGTCCTAATAAACAAGTGTCTAAATCAAAAAATACAACGTTGGGACTAGCTAAAGCGAAATGTAAATTGGCACTTAATGCTATTCTACTTTCAAGCATACTTCCAATCATACATTTTACACCATGTTGTAGAGCTTCTTCGTGTATTTTTTGCGCTTCTAAAATTCCACCAGATTTGGCAAACTTGATGTTCAAATATTCACAAGCCTTTGAATTAATTAATTTTCTGGCATCATGATGATTATAACAACTTTCATCGGCCATTAATTTAATAGGGGAGTTTATGGCCAGCTCTGGTAATTTATCATCAAACCAAGTGCGCATTGGTTGCTCGCAAAACTCAATATTTTCAGATTCCAATTCGCCTAAAGCAAAAAGAGCATCATCAAAAGTCCAACCTTGGTTAGCATCTAAACGCAAAATCATATCATTGCCTACGGCAGCTCTAATTTTTTTAACGCGTTCAATATCTTCGTTTACTTTTTTTCCTAGCTTTATTTTAATAATTCTACAACCATTTTTCTGGTACTTCAATGCAGTTTGAGCCATTCCTTCAGGCGTATCAATACCAATGGTCATATCAGTTTCAATGGTTCTTATATGACCACCTAAAAACTGATATAAAGGTTGTTTTGCATTTTTTGCAGCAATATCAAACAGCGCCATATCAAAAGCACTTTTTATAGTTGCGTTATGATCGGCATAAGCCAATAAATCTTGCATCCTTTCAGGTATTTCTAATGGATTTTTCCCCTTCCAAATCTGTGCAAAATCTTTAGCCATAGCCAAACATGTTTCTTGAGTTTCGCCTACAATCATCGGAAAAGCAGAACATTCACCAACACCATAAATACCTGCATCTGTATAAATTCTAATAAACACATTTTGTGCAAAATGCATCGTACCCGTTGCAATTACAAAAGGTTCCATCGGTATGCTAAAACGGTAAATTTCGGTGTGTGTGATTTTCATTTTATGAGATTTGAGAATGCTAAAGTAAAAAACAATAATTAAAGCTGATTGGTTAAATAGATAATTTATAATTTTACAAGACTGAGAAAGACAAGTCTCAATTCTCACTACTCAGATCTATATGCAACAACCTAACAATCTTATCCATGCTTCTTCACCATATTTATTGCAACATGCTTATAATCCTGTCGAGTGGCATGAATGGGGAGCTGAGGCATTAGAAAAAGCGCAACGAGAAAATAAATTGATTTTGGTAAGTATCGGATATTCGGCTTGCCATTGGTGTCATGTAATGGAACATGAAAGCTTTGAAAATCATGAAGTTGCTGAAGTAATGAATCAAAACTTCGTGTGTATAAAAGTAGATCGGGAGGAACGACCTGATATAGACCAAGTTTACATGTTGGCAGTGCAACTAATGAATCAAAGCGGTGGTTGGCCCTTAAATGCAATCTGCTTGCCAGATCAAAGACCTATTTATGGTGGTACTTATTTCAGAAAAAACGATTGGATAAATATTTTAGATAATGTTTCTGCGCTTTGGCGAGAAGAACCGCAAAAAGCTAAAGATTATGCAGGGCGATTGATGGAAGGAATTACGCAAGCAGAAAAGATTATACCACAGATACAAAATGTAGTTTTTGATAAAACCCATCTAGAAGAAATCGTAGAACCTTGGAAACGTCATTTTGATATTACCGAAGGAGGATATAACAGAGCACCAAAATTTCCTTTACCGAATAATTGGAGTTTTTTACTTCGATATAGCTTTCTAACACCAGATGAAGCCTCTTTTACAGCAGTTTGCACTACATTAGAAAGTATGGCAATGGGCGGCATTTATGATCAAATAGGAGGTGGCTTTGTAAGATACGCTGTGGATGATAAATGGCATGTACCTCACTTCGAAAAAATGTTGTACGATAATGCGCAGTTAATTAGTTTATATGCAGAAGCTTATCAATGTTTAAAATTCCAACCGTTTAAACAAATTATAGTAGAAACTATTGACTGGGTTTTTAGAGAAATGAGTGACGATAATGGACTTTTTTATTCAGCACTTGATGCCGACAGCGAAGGAGTTGAAGGAAAATTTTATATATGGGATAAATCAGGTTTTGATAAAGTAGTAGGAGAAGATGCACAATTAATTGGCGATTATTTTAATGTAACTGAAGAAGGAAATTGGGAAGAAGAGCAAACTAACATTTTAAGAAGGGTAATGGCAGATGAAGATTTTATCCAGAAATATAATATTGACGCTGAAACTTTATATGATAAAATAGCCTTAGCAAAAGCCAAATTACTAGATGAGCGAAGTAAAAGAGTACGACCAGGTTTAGATGATAAATGTTTAACTGCATGGAATGCAATGATGATTAAAGCATTGGCAGATTCATCGCAAGTTTTGGATGATGAACTGTATTATAATCGAGCTAAGAAGGCTGCTGAATTCATTTTAAACAATATGGTTTCTCCTGATGGGGGTTTGTATCGTAATTATAAAAATGGAAAAGCATCAATTGCTGGATTTTTAGACGACTATGCTTTTATGATCGAAGCCTTAATATCGCTTTATGAAGTAGATTTTAACGACGAATGGCTGGAGGAAGCTAAATCCTTAACTAATTATGTACTGACTAATTTCAAAGACGAAGAAAATGATATGTCTTTCTACACTGCTGGTAATGGTGAAAAACTAATTGCTCGTAAACATGAAGTGATGGATAATGTAATTCCTGCATCGAACTCTGTTATGGCACAAAATCTTCAAAAATTAGGTTTGTTTTATGACGATGAAAGTTATCGTGAAAAAGCATCAGCTATGCTAAGTTCGGTTTTACCCAGCATCAAAGCTTATGGCTCTGCCTATTCAAATTGGTGTATTCAATTATTAAATGAAGTTTATGGAATAAATGAAATTGCATTAGTAGGTTTTGATGTGCAGGAAGCTAAAAATGAATTGAATACTTTTTATATTCCTAATAAAATTACATTAGGAGGAACAAAAAGTGAACTTCCTTTGTTAAAAGATAAGCAAAGCCAAGAAACAAAGATTTATATTTGCCGAAATAAAACTTGCCAACTGCCAGTACATACGGTTGCCGAGGCAGTAAAATTATTAAATTAACCCAATAAGAATGAATATTAATTCGAACACAGTAGTGTCTATAACTTATGAACTACACACTACTACTCCAGAAGGTCAGCAAGTTTTTGTTGAAAAAGCAAATGAAGAACAGCCATTAGTGTTTTTATATGGCGTAGGTATGATGTTACCTAAATTTGAAGAGCATTTAGCTGGCTTAAAAGCTGGTGATGAGTATAGTTTTGAACTTTCTCCTGCAGATGGTTATGGTGAATTAGATGCAACTGCTCATGTAGATTTACCTATCGATATGTTTAAAGAAGCTGGTGAACTACCTAATGTTGGTGATGTTATTCCTTTACAAGATAATCAAGGTAATCAATTTCGTGCTGGTGTAACTGGCGTTCATGAAGAGCATATCTCAGTTGATTTAAACCACCCTATGGCTGGTAAAAACTTAATTTTTGCTGGTAAAATTTTATCGGTACGTGAAGCAACTGCTGATGAATTAAGTCATGGTCATGCACATGGTGCTGATGGTCATTCTGGACATTAATCAGTTTTAATAATATAAAAAGCCCTGATATTTATCGGGGCTTTTTTATGTAATTTAGTGAGGGGGTTAATTAATCAAGATTTTATGAAAATAGAGTTTATAGTACTGCTTATCATACTAGTACCGTTAGTTGCATACCGAATATATAGGTGGTCTAGTTATGTGAAGAATAGAAAATACAGCGGGAGTAAACTAAAAAAGTATGCTGATAAAATGAATAGTGATAAAAATACCATTTAATAAAAAAGCCCTGATGGTTAAATCAAGGCTTCGTTTAAATATAATAAATGTTATTTGTACATTTCTTCTCTCAATTTCGCTACTTCTTCACTATTGATGTAATCATCGTAAGTCATCATTCTATCAATACTTCCTTTTGGGGTGAGCTCAATAATTCTAGTAGCAACTGATTCTGTTAAGGCATGATCTCTTGAAGTAAATAAAATAGTTCCTTTAAAATCTTTCATCCCATTATTTAATGCAGTAATTGATTCCAAATCCAAGTGATTGGTTGGCTCATCAAACATTAATAGGTTTGCCAATTGTAACATCATTCTTGAGAACATACAACGCATTTTCTCGCCTCCAGAAAGCACTTTTACATTCTTCAAAACTTCATCTCCAGAGAAAAGCATTCTACCAAGAAAGCTTCTTACAAATTGCTCATCTGCATCGGTACCAGAATATTCACGTAACCAATCCACTAAGTTTTCGTCTTTTCCTTCAAAATATGCTGAGTTGTCATTCGGAATATCAGCCGTGCTAATCGTTACACCAAATTTAAAGTCACCTTTATAGTCTTTATCTCTTCCAGATAAAATATCATAAAATGCAGTTGTCGCTAAACTATTTTGAGAAAGTATGGCAATTTTATCGCCTTTGTTTACCATGAAGTTCACGCCAGTAAATAAAACTTCGCCATTTGCTGTTTTACTTAAATTTTCTACTTGTAAAATTTGATCTCCAGCTTCGCGACCTAAATTATTAAACAAAATAGCAGGGTATTTTCTGCTTGACGCTTTAATTTCAGAAATATCGATTTTATCTAACGCTTTTTTACGTGAAGTTGCTTGCTTTGATTTAGAAGCATTTGCGCTAAAACGTTGAATAAATTCTTGTAATTCTTTTACCTTTTCTTCTAGTTTTTTATTCTGATCACTACGTTGTTTTAATGCTAACTGACTTGATTCGTACCAGAAAGTATAGTTTCCAGTATAAATACTCATTTTGCTGAAATCTATATCTACAATGTGCGTACAAACCGCATCTAAAAAGTGCCTATCGTGAGAAACAACCAATACAATAGCTTGATAGTCTGCCAAGAAATTCTCTAACCAAGCAATTGTATCAATGTCCAAATCGTTGGTAGGCTCATCCAATAATAAGATATCAGGATTGCCAAATAAAGCTTGTGCTAAGAGTACGCGTACTTTTTGGTTACCATCTAATTCTTTCAGTGATTTATAATGATGCTCTTCTTTGATACCCAAATTACTTAATAAAGTGGCAGCATTACTTTCCATATTCCAGCCATCTTTTTCTGCAAAAAGATTTTCTAATTCGCCAGCACGTTCACCATCTTTATCGCTAAAATCTTCCTTTAAATAAATAGCGTCTTTTTCAATCATAATGTCGTACAGTTCCTTATGGCCCATCATAACGGTCTCAATTACTGTATTTTCATCAAACTCATAGTGATTTTGTTTTAAAACGGCCATTCTCTCTCCAGGAGTAAAAGCTACCGAACCGCTTGTTTGATTCACTTCGCCACTCAGAATTTTTAAAAAGGTAGATTTACCTGCGCCATTAGCACCTATTACACCGTAGCAATTGCCTGGTGTAAATTTAAGGTTAACATCTTCAAAAAGAGTACGTTTGCCGTAACGTAGGGATAGATTAGAAACTGAAATCATGTTGCTGAAAAATAAGGTGCAAAGGTAGTTAATTTATTACTAAAATGCTATAAGGTTGTAGTATTGATGTGATCAGAATTATTAATTTTGGTTATGCAAAACGATTTCCTTTTAGAAGCAATTAAAACAACTTTACAAAAGACAAAAGTTTATAAGTTAGCGAATATTGCTAGTGAAAATGAATTTTTAGTTAAAGATTTAATTGACTTAACCTTTCATAAAGAAGAACAGGTAGGTTTTAGAGCTGCATGGATTTTAGAAAATATTTACACTAATCATTTTGAACGGTTTTTACCACAAGCTCATTATTTTCTAAAGAAATTTTCTGAACAAAATAATCTTTCTGCTCGTAGGCATTATACTAAAATACTAGCTTTAATCACTAAGAAAAATGCGCCATTAGCCATAAAGGAAATCATAAATAATTATCAGATTGATGCATTAGTTGAAACAGTTTTTAGCTGGTTAATTGATGAGAAAGTTCCAGTAGCTGTTAAATCTCATTGTTTAAATATCTTACACAATTTTAGCTCGAAACGCAGCTGGATTAAAGACGAATTGATACAAACAATGGATTATTTGGTAGATAAAGAAAGTATTGCGTTTTATGCAAAAGTAAAACAGATTAGAAAGCAATTGAATAAAACAGACAGTTCTCAGTAACTCTGCAACAATAAAGCAATAAAACAATCTATACCTACAACTGCAATCAGAAACTTCTATTTTTGCTAACATGAGTAATATATTTGAAATCGTATCCAAAGTTATAAAAGGAAGAAGAAGCATTTTCCCTGATAGTTATATTCAAAAAGAAATACCTGTAGCAATTATTGAGCAAGTTCTTGAAAGTGCAAATTACGCACCAACTCATAAATTAACTCAGCCTTGGCGTTTTGTAGTGATTAGAAAAGAGGCTAAAGCAAAGTTAGGAACGGAGTTAGGTCGATTATATAAAGAAACAGTTTCCCCTGAAAATTTCTTGCAGAAAAAGTACGATAGCTTTTCTAAAAAAACAGCTCAGGCAGATTGTATTTTAGCTATAAATATTCAATTTCATCCAGACAAATTGCCAGCTTGGGAAGAAATTGCAGCAACAGCTTGTGCAGTACAAAACATAGCTTTAACTGCCGAAGCTTTAAATATTGGAGCTTATTGGAGTTCTCCGCCATTAATTGCCGGTTTGGGAGATTTTTTAAGTCTTGCTGAGAATGAAAAATGTTACGGTCTGTTCTATATGGGCTATCATAATGAAACACCTCGTGAAGCAAATAGAACTGTTATGGCCGACAAGGTAAAGTGGTTAGAAAAATAGTTTTAGTTTAAGATTTCAAATTAGCAATTGTTTCGAATGCTGGTATTGCAACTTAAATTTTAATATATTTAGTTTGCTTAACCAAAAACTATGCAAGAAATCAAATCATCCTTATATCAACTTTGTTTAGATTTTATAAACGAACGTATACAAACTGCCGAAACTGCTTTGCAACAAGCTCGTGAAGCAAGTAATGACGATACAAAAAGTAGCGCTGGCGATAAGTATGAAACTAGTCGAGAAATGATGCAACAAGATATTGATCGCAATAAGCGATTATTAATTGATGCTGAGGAAAATCATAAAGTATTAAACTCGCTGAGAGATGCACCCTTTTCTGATACTGCACGTAATGGTAGTTTAGTGTACACTAATCAGGGTAATTTCTATTTGAGTATTAGCGCCGGTCAGTTGCACTTAGGTAAAGAAACTGTTTTTGCAATATCAGCAGTTTCTCCAATTGGTAAATTATTGTTAGGCAAACAGAAGGGTAGTGAGTTTGATTTTAACGGAAAGAAATACCAAATTAAAGAAGTGGCTTAAAAAATATTGTCATTCTGAGCGAGCGAAAAATCTATTATTCAATCGTTCAGAATGACAAGTAGTCCTAAAAACTATTTTTAATGCTATTACTTAATGTTTTTGGAGACCAATAACCGCTAGCAATAATTCTTCTAATTGTAAACAATGGATCTTTTTCATCACGTTTTGTAGATAATTGAAAAGCCATTCTAAAACCACGTTTTTTCAACTCAGGTATTCCTTCTGCATTCCATAAGCCAAAAGGATAAGCGAATTCCGTCATTTTTTTACCAGTAATTTCTTCTAATTTCTTTGTTGGTTTATCTAATTGTTCTTCCCAGTCTTTACCAGCATATTTTTTGAAGTTTTTATGATCATAAGTATGACTTCCAATTACATTTCCTTCATCAGAAAGTTGTTTAATTTGCTCTTTTGTCATGTAGTCTACAAATTTTCCTTTTCTACCGATAGAAACAGTCATGATAAAATAAACTGCTTTATAACCTAATTTTTTAAGCGTTGGGTTAACTACAGTAAACTGATCCATGTCTGTATCATCAAAAGTTAACATGATTGGTTTTGAAGGTAATTTAGCACCATTATTTAAATACGCATACAATTGGTCTGGCAAAATAGTGTGATAACCGCTATCTGCCAACATTTTCATCTGATCTTTAAAATTTTGGATTTCTACAATATAATCTTTACCAACCTTACCGTCAGTAGGTTTCCAGTTACGAACCTGATGGTAACATAAAATCGGAACTTGTTTGCGCTCTAAAATCGTTTTAGCATCAGCAACTTTTACTTTACTTACATCAATTTTTTCTATAGTAGTACCATCTGCTGTTGCTACTTCTGTACTATCTTTTGCACTTGCATCTGCATTAGATTGAGATTTAGATTGGCAACCAGCCATTAAAATGAATGCAGCTGCAATAAGTGATAAAAAATTCTTTTTCATAGTGTAATACTTTAGTGCAAAACTATAAAAACAAGATAGATTTATTACCAGAAATTCTCACAGTGTGGATAAAATTATGCAATGTTTAATAATTTAAAACCTCTATCTGTTTTATTACAAATAAATCGATGTTTAAAAGCACTTTTTAAATAAATTAGGCCTTTTATTTACTCTTTAATAATCATCAATGAAGAAACTCTACTCACTCTTGTTTTTCCTTTCAGTTTTGAGCATTCAAGTAATTGCCCAAACTAAAACCATTTCTTTAACGGAAACCACTCAAACGCCAGAAAAAGCTAATTATCAGGCAGCATCTCGCTTTTCTCCTAATAAATTGAGAAAGATAATTTACTCCACAGCAGTCGATCCACATTGGTTAAAGATGAGCAACAGATTTTGGTATCAATTCGAAACACCAAATGGAAAGCAATGGTATATTGTTGAGCCAGCTTCAAGAAGTAAAAAAATGCTTTTTGATAATGCAAAACTGGCAGCAGAAATTACCCTAATTGTTCGTGACCCTTTTGATGCACAGCATTTGCCAATCGAGAATTTAAAGTTCGCGAAAGATGAAAAGAGTGTCAATTTTGAAATAAAAAGTACAATAGACGAGGTTAAAAAAGATAGAAAAGATAAAAAAGCTGCAGATTCTATGCAAAAGAAAGTCTTCTTTTTTAACTATGAATTAGCAACTAATAAGTTAACTGAGGTTAAGAATTACGATAAGCCTAAAGCAAAACCATCATGGGGCTCGGTTGCGCCAGATTCTTCTGCTGTTATTTTTTCGCGTAACTATAACTTATATTGGATGGATAAAGCCAATTATCTAAAAGCTGTTAAAAATGAAGATGATAGTACAATTGTAGAACATCAACTTACAAAGGATGGCGTAAAATTCTATTCGTATGGGAACGATGGTGATGGAGAAAATAACGAAGAAGTAATTAAAAATGATAAAAAAAGACGTGGAGCTTATGTGTTATGGTCGCCAGACGCTAAGTATTTTGTATTAGATAGAACTGACTCTAGAAAAGTGAAAGACCTTTGGGTGATTAATAGTGTAGCTCCAGGTAGGCCAACTTTAGAAACCTACAAGTATCAAATGCCAGGAGAAAAGGAATCTCCAATTGATGAATTTGTGTTATTTAATTTTGCTGCAAAAACGTATAAAACCATTAACACTACTGCGTTTAAAGATCAAAGTATTTCTAGTTGGGGCAAAGAGAATTTAAATAAAGATAGAGACAATGAGTTTCGTCCATCCATATGGTTAGGTGATAATGAAAAATTCTATTTCTCGCGTACAAGTAGAGATTTAAAACGCATTGATATCTGTACAATTAACATTCAAACAGGAGCCGTTACGCAGCTTATCGATGAACGTTTTAATACCTATGTAGAAGTTCAACGTCCTGGTTTAATTGATGGTGGAAAAGAAGTTATTCACTGGAGTGAACGCGATGGCTGGGGTCATTTTTACCTATTTGATGGGAATGGAAAATTGAAAAATCAAATTACATCTGGTGCATTTCATTGCGAAGGAATCGTAAATATCGATCAAAAAAATCGTGTGCTTTATTTCACAGCAAATGGGCGAGAAGCAAAAGAAGACCCATACTATTTGCATTTATACCGCATTAATTTCGACGGTACTGGAATGAAATTACTAAATGCGGGAGATTTCGACCATGCGGTAAATATGAATGATGAGGCGAAATACTTTGTCGATAATTTCTCGAGAGTAAATACCGTTCCTAAATCAGTTTTACTGGATAATTTAGGTAATAAAGTAATGGATTTAGAAACAGCTGATTTATCATTATTAATGGCAGCTGGTTACAAATTTCCTGAACCATTTAAAGTTAAAGCGGACGATGGTGTAACCGATATTTATGGTGTAATGTACAAGCCATTTAATTTCGATCCAACTAAAAAGTATCCAATTATAGAGTATGTTTATCCAGGTCCACAAACAGAAGCCGTGAATAAATCATTTGGACGTAGTATGGATAGAGTAGATCGTTTAGCACAGTTTGGCTATATTGTTATTACAGTTGGAAATAGAGGTGGAAACCCTGCTCGTTCAAAATGGTATCATACGTATGGTTATGGTAATTTGCGTGATTACGGTTTAGCAGATAAAAAAGCTGCAATTGAGCAATTGGCTGATAAATATTCATTTATTGATGCAAATAGAGTAGGAATTACGGGTCATTCTGGTGGTGGTTTCATGTCTACAGCTGCATTGTTGGTATATCCAGATTTCTTTAAGGTTGCTGTTTCTGCAGCAGGTAACCACGATAATAGTATTTATAACCGCTGGTGGAGTGAAAAACATCATGGCGTAAAGGAAATTGTTTCTGCCAAAGGCGATACCACCTTCAAATATACCATTGATAAAAATCCAGATTTGGCGAAAAACCTAAAGGGGCATTTGTTATTAATGCATGGTGATGTCGATAATAATGTAAACCCTGCTAACTCCATTCGTGTAGCAAACGCATTGATAAAGGCTGGTAAACGTTTCGACTATATGATTGTTCCAGGTCAACGTCATGGTTTTGGCGATATGACAGAATATATGTTTTGGCGTTTGGCCGATTACTTTAACAACTACTTATTAGGAGATTTTTCTCAATCTAGCAATGTGAATATTACAGAAATGGATAGAGAAGTAGAACGAAAACAGTAGAAATACACATATAATTGAATAGCAGATGCGCAGATTTTACTTAATCTGCGCATCTGCTGCTTATAAGCTAAAATTATTATCTTTAAATATGAAAAAACAACTATTGATATTGGCTGTTGGTGCAATGGGTTTTGCATCTTGTCAAACAAAACAAAATAGTGCAGATTCTTCAACCGATTCTGTCGCCTTAAAAGCAATAAATGACACTGCTTTTTCCAAACATATTGCAGTTTTAGCTTCAGATGATTTTGAAGGTAGAAAACCATTTACAGAAGGTGAAACCAAAACCATCAATTACCTAAAAGGAGAATTTGAGAAATTGGGTTTAAAACCAGCCAATGGCGATAGTTATTTTCAAGATGTACCAATGGTAGATATTAAATCTACACCCACAGATTTAACGATTAAAACAGCAAGTGGAAGCTCAACTTCACTCAAATATTTGGATGATTTTGTAGGTGCAACTCGACATGTAACCAATCAAGTTAAAGTAGAAAACTCAGAAATGGTATTTGCAGGTTACGGAATTGTTGCTCCTGAATATAAATGGAATGATTACGAAGGCTTAGATGTAAAAGGTAAAACCGTTGTGGTAATGGTTAATGATCCGGGCTTTTTAGATTCAACCTTGTTTAAAGGTAAAACAATGACGTATTACGGGCGTTGGACCTACAAGTTCGAAGAAGCGGCTCGACAAGGTGCAACAGGTGTAATTATTATTCACGAAGATAAAGCAGCAAGTTATCCTTGGGCGGTGGTAAGAAGCGGGTGGTCTAAATCTAAACTGTATTTAGCTGCAGCCGATGACAATAAATCTAGAGCTTTATTAGAAGGGTGGATTACCCAAGATGTAGCAAAGTCAATGTTCAAAATGGCTGGTAAATCGGAAGATTTAATGGTTCAAGCAGGTAAAAAAGGATTTAAACCTGTTGATTTAGGATTGAAAGTATCAACAACTATCAACAACACCATTAAAAAATCCATTTCCCATAATGTAGCAGCTATCTTACCTGGAGCTAAAAGAGCGGATGAATATATCATTTACTCAGGTCACTGGGATCATTTAGGTAAAGGTGAGGCGATAAATGGAGATTCGATTTACAATGGAGCAGTAGATAATGCAACTGGAACCGCTGCTTTGTTAGTATTAGCTGATGCCTTTAAAAAAGCTAAAAAACAACCTGAGCGTTCTATTCTGTTTTTAGCGGTAACTGCTGAAGAGCAAGGTTTATTGGGTTCAGAATATTATGGTGCACATCCATTAGTTCCTGTAAATAAAACAGTAGCCAACATCAATATTGATGCAATGTCGGCAAGTGGAAAAACTAAAGATATAATCGCAGTTGGTATGGGTCAATCGGAATTAGAGGATTATTTAGTAGAAGCTGCTAAAAAACAAGGTAGGGTTGTGGTTAAAGATTCCAATCCATCTGCAGGATTTTACTTTAGATCGGATCACTTTAATTTTGCAAAAGTGGGAATTCCAGCGCTATATACAGAAACTGGTGATGATAATGTAGCTCACGGATTAGCTTGGGGTAAAACACAAAAAGAAGATTATACAAAAAATCGTTACCACGCACCTGCGGATAATTTTGAGCCAACTAAATGGGATTTCTCAGGAATGGTAGAGGATTTAAGATTATTATTTGATGTAGGTTATCGTTTAAGCAATGAAACAACTTTTCCTAATTGGAAAGAGGGAAGCGAGTTTAAAGCGATTAGAGAAAAGAGTATGAAATAGTTATTTATATAATAATGCCACAAAATCGTCATTGCGAGGTATAAAGCAATTAAAGCGATTTGTTATATATTTTTCACATGTTGTAGGATTGCTTCGGACCTCGCAATGAGGACAAGCTAAAAAAAAGCCGCTGATACAGAGTTAAATCTGCAAATCAGCGGCTTTCTTTATTAAATAAATATTATTTCTCGTTCAAAAACACAAACTTGTGATCAAACATATCTAGTTTTATTTTACTATCCTTATCTACTGTTCCAGCTAAAATAGATTTCGATAACTCATTCAAAATCCTTTTCTGAATGACACGTTTCAAAGGTCTAGCACCAAACTGAGGATCATAACCTAACTCAGCTAACCAATCTAAAGCCTCAGTGCTTGCTTCAATCGTAATTCCCATTTCTGCAAGAGTATCCTGAACATGTTTAAATTGTAAATTGACAATATTTCTAATTTCACTTCTTTGTAAAGGAGTAAACATAATCAACTCGTCAATTCTATTTAAAAATTCTGGACGAATGGTTTGTTTCAATACTTCAAACAGTTCATTCTTAGTTTTTGCAATTACTTCATCACGATTTTCATCATCTAGGTTTTTAAAATTATCCTGAATTAAATGAGAACCAATATTAGAAGTCATAATAATAATCGTGTTCTTAAAGTTCACCACACGACCTTTATTATCCGTTAAACGACCATCATCCAATACTTGCAATAAGATATTAAATACATCTGGGTGAGCTTTTTCAATCTCATCTAACAGTACCACAGAATACGGCTTTCTACGAACAGCCTCAGTCAATTGCCCACCTTCATCATAACCAACATATCCTGGAGGCGCACCAATTAATCTAGAAACCGCATGTCTTTCTTGATATTCACTCATATCAATTCTAGTCATGGCGTTTTCATCGTTAAATAGAAATTCTGCTAATGCTTTTGCTAATTCTGTTTTACCAACACCAGTTGTTCCCAAGAAAATAAACGACCCAATTGGTTTACGCTTATCTTGTAAACCTGCTCTCGATCTACGAATTGCATCAGAAATTGCTTCAATTGCCTCATCTTGTCCAGCTACACGTTTGTGCAATTCATCCTCCAAATGCAATAATTTCTCACGCTCACTAGCCACCAATTTAAGTACAGGAATACCAGTCCAACGGGCAACAACACCCGCAATATCATCCGCAGTAACCTCTTCTTTAAGCATTCGGCTATCGCTTTGTTGTTTTTCTAAATCAACTTTTAATTGCTCAACCTTATCTTGTGCTTCTTTTATTTTTCCATAACGGATTTCTGCCACTTTTCCATAATCACCAGCACGTTCTGCTTGTTCTGCCTCTAATTTATAATGCTCAATTTGCTCTAATTGAGTATTTACGGCATCAACTAAATCTTTTTCACCTTGCCATTTTGCTTTTAATTCATCACGCTCTGCCGATAAGTTGGCAATGTCTGAAGATAGTTCTTTTACTTTTTTATCGTCTTTTTCACGTTTAATGGCCTCACGTTCAATTTCTAAACGCATAATCTCTCTATCAAGCGCATCTACGTTTTCGGGAACACTATCCATTTCCATACGTAATTTCGACGCAGCCTCGTCCATTAAATCAATCGCTTTATCTGGTAAAAAACGATCTGCAATATAACGCTGAGACATTTCTACTGCTGCAATAATCGCTTCGTCTTTAATTCTCACTTTGTGGTGGGTTTCATAACGCTCTTTTAATCCACGTAAAATTGAAATCGCATCCTGTGTATCAGGTTCATCAACCATAACCTTCTGGAAACGACGTTCTAATGCCTTATCTTTTTCCAAATACTTCTGATATTCATCTAAAGTTGTTGCACCAATGGCACGTAGTTCTCCTCTGGCTAACGCTGGTTTTAAAATATTAGCAGCATCCATTGCGCCTTCACCGCCACCAGCACCAACCAATGTATGTATCTCATCAATAAATAAAATGATGTCCCCATCGCTCTGTGTTACCTCTTTAACCACGGCTTTTAATCGCTCTTCAAACTCACCTTTGTACTTTGCACCGGCAATTAAAGCACCCATATCTAATGAATAAACCGTTTTGCTTTTTAAGTTTTCCGGTACGTCGCCTTTTATAATTCTGAACGCAATACCTTCAGCAATGGCAGTTTTACCCACACCTGGCTCGCCAATTAGTATCGGATTGTTTTTCGTTCTACGAGATAAAATCTGAATAACACGACGAATTTCTTCATCACGACCAATAACAGGGTCTAATTTTCCGCTTTCGGCGTATTCATTTAAATTTCGTGCATATTTATTCAATGCTTGATACGTTGCCTCTGCATTTTGATCCGTTACTCTATTATCCCCACGTAAAGAAACAATAGCTTGTTTCAAGTCTTTTTCATTTACACCTTGTTCTTTTAAAAGCTTAGATGTAGAATCGTTTACCGCTAATAGCCCTAATAATAAATGCTCAACGGATACAAAGTCATCCTTAAATTCCTTTAAATAAGATGTTGCTTTTTGTAAAGCAGAATTGGCGTAAGATGACAAATAAACATCTCCACCAGTCACTTTCGGTAGTTTTTCTATCGCTGCGGTTAAGTTTTGCTCAACCGTATTTAGGTTCACATTTAGTTTCTTCAGCACATAAGAAACCACGTTTTCATCAACAGTTAGCAAACCTTTTAAGATGTGTGCAGTTTCAATAGCCTGTTGCTGATTGCCCTGCGCTATTTCAGAAGCTTTTTGAATTGCCTCTTGTGCTTTGATAGTAAAGTTGTTGAAGTTCATATTCCTCTTTTATTCAAAACAAATGCCATATGCATTTTGCTTCGCTAATCGGAAATTTTGTCTGTATGGATTAATATGAAATGACTAAATGACTGTAAATAAGTCGTTTGTGCTGAAAAATTGTCTTATTTATAATTAGTACTCGTCATTGCGATGTACGAAGCAATCATAAAGCATCTTGTTCATTAACCGTAGTAAAGTTGCTTCAGTCGGTAAAACAAAGCCAACCGAACAGAGAGAGTTAACGAACAAAATTAAGATAGTAACTAATTTTGAATGATTTAAAGCATCCTATTCATTAACCGTTGTAAGATTGCTTCGTTCCTCGCAATGACGTGATAAGTAGTGTTATTTCAATTCAATCAAATATTCTCCAGCTGGTAAATTAAAAGTGCCTCCAGCAATTTGCTTTCCGTTTAAATAGGTTTTTCTTTCCTTATCCAATTTTACAGTGGCAGAGGAATTTGCAGGAATAGTTACCTTATATTCGATTCCTTTTCCATTCCTTTTCCAAGAGGAAATTATTTTTCCATACGGACCATCGTGGGTAGCTTCAAAAGAGTTTAAACCCTCAACAAAATAAGGTTGAAGTAGTACATTTTTAAACCCAGGCTGGCTTTCGTCAGGCTTAATGCCTCCTGGTGCTTTATACAACCAAGCACCAATTTCTCCAAACATAATGTGATTCATCGAAATATCAGATTTAGCATCAATTGGCCAATTTTCATAAAGCGTAGTTGCTCCATTTGCAATCCACCAACCCCAACTTGGGAAAGTTTTTTGAGCAGCAACTCTATAAGCAACATCAGCATATCCATTCTCACTTAAAGCATTTAAAATTGCTTTAGTTCCCAGTAATCCAACATCTAAGTGAAAACCATCTGCTTCCACACGCTTGGCGAGATTTTCTGCTACTTTAGCTTTCATTTCATCTGGAACAATACCCCAAAATAAAGGGACACTTAATTCTGTTTGCAAACCAGTATTATAAATGCCAGTAGTTTGATTTAAATATTTGGTGTTAAAGGCTGTCTTTATTTTAGCAGCCAGATCCATATACTTTTTAAAATCATCTTCTTTCCCCAATATTTTTGCTGTTTTTGCTAAAATCACCACATCAGCATAGTAGTAGCATGTAGAAGTTAGCGCTACAGGCGAAACAGATTTAACAGGAACCCAATCACCCAAACCCCAAGTCGTTATGTCCGTAGGGTAAGTTTCATCAATATGATTAACATACTTGCGCATATGCTCATAGTTATCTTTCAAAATCTTGGTATCTCCATAAAATCGGTAAATATTCCAAGGAATAATTGCGATTGTGCTAGTCCAATCTGGTCCATTTCCCCATTCATAACCCCAACCATCGGTCGGAATAATGGAAGGCAAAACCCCATTAGGCTGCTGTTCATCTCTATGATCGGCTAACCATTTCTCATAAATGGTAATCCCATCAAAACCATATAGGCCAGTTTCTATAGCTATGGCTGCATCACCTGTCCAACCATTTTTTTCTCGTTGCGGACAATCAGTTGGATAGCCAAATAGATTGGATAAATAAGAGTTATTTGTAGCGTAATATATTTTGTCAATCAAAGGATCTGATGCTTTAATGCTGCCTACTACAGGAACATCGCTATGCATAAAATACCCAACTAAATCTTCTTTTTTTAATTCAATTGGTTTACTTGAAGTGACTTCAACATATTGAAAACCTTTATAATTGAAATGAGGCATGAAGCTTTCTTCGCCTTTACCATGTAAAATTAAAATATCAGTTTGAAAAGGATCCTTGTCGTCAGTAGGGCGATAATGTACATCGATGTTAGACATATCGGCTCTACCATTTGCATACAAACGTTCAGTATGTTTTAACCTAATCACAGTTCCCTCAGGTCCACTTAGTTTAATTTTACTGACGCCAGAAATATTTCTACCTAAATCAAATAGATAGGTCGTGTCGTTAAATTTCTTAATGCTCTTAGCAGTAATCTCCTCTACATTTCTAATGGGCTGCAACGCCTGTGCTACAATGTTAGGAGAAGGAGCAGAGCGATAAATTACGTTTTTCCATTTGGTGTCATCAAAATTAATCGTGTTCCAACCATTAAGTTCTAATCTCGCGTCATAATGTTCAGCGGTGTAAATACTGTTAAAAATTATCGGACTTAATGCTGTTTTCCAATTCTTTCCAGAGGTGATGGTTTCTGTTGTTCCGTCTGTATAGGTGATTTTCAAATCTAGACAAAAAGTTGGTCTATTACGCCAAGGAGCTTTATCAAAATCCCAAACTGCAGTAGATTGATGATTGTACCAACCATTTCCTAATAATACACCAATAGCATTTTTTCCTGCCTTAAGTTGTTGAGTAACATCGTAAGTAACATATAACGTTCTTCTATCATAACGTGTATACATTGGATCCATTCTATGGTTTCCCACTTTTTCACCATTTAGGGAAAGCTCATATAATCCGCCCGCGGCAATATAAGCACGAGCAGATTTAACTTCTTTTTTGGTTTCAAAAGTTGTACGGAAATAGGGTGCAGGTTTAAGTTTAACATTTTCATTATCAGATATCCATGCACCTTTCCAATTAGCTGGATTCATCATACCCATTTCAAAACTAGCTATTTTAGTGCGAGTGATTTTTGCATCATTAACAACATCTACACGCCAAAAATATGTAGTAAAAGGTTTTAATAACGGGCCCGAGTAAGCTCTTAAGCAAGTGCTGGTTTGTAACCACCCTGTATTCCATTGATTGGATTTCTCTTGTAACAAAGCAACAGAATCTGTACTTACCATTATTCGAAAAGCAGTTTGTTTTGCTCCTTTTCTAGCATCAGCCATTTGCCAAGTAAAACGAGGATTTGGATTATCTAACCCAATTGGATTGATTAGATATTCTGTTTTTAAGTTAGCAAGGGTTTGACCAAAACTATTTAAGGAAGTAACGGTGCATAGAAGAACAATAGAAATTCTGAAAACTTTGGACAATTTCATTCGACCTGGATTATCTACCTAAGATATAATTAAATTTTAAGGCATAAAAAAACACTTTTAAATTAATAAAAGTGTTTTGATCTTATTTAAAAAACTCAGAATGAATTATCCTAAAATCTCTTTTAATTTTTGTGTTTGATGATCAGCTAATTTTTGAAGTGGGCCAGCGGCCAACATTTTCATCATCATATTTAAATCTGCAGAAATAATATGTTTTGCAGTCGTACCACCGTTATCATTTGGGGTAACAGTCCATTTTAATTCCACATCAAAAGGTGGTTTTTCGGTTGGAATAGCGATAATTTCACTATTTGGTACGCGACTAGCAATCTTAATGGCCAATTTTGCCATATTTTGAATAGTAAAACTAGCTTCATCTGCTGTAGAAGACCAATTGTATATATTTTCAGGCATTAACTGCTTATGGTTATTCAAATCTTCCAAAAAAATATAAACCTTATCAATTGGAAGATTTATCTCAACAGTACTTTCTATAATGGTCATACAACGTATTTTAAATTAAATTAAGAATTTACAACGGCATCTCTTCCCCATTCAGAAGGAGCTTCACGCCATTTATTTAATAAATCTATATCATTTTGTGCTATAAAACTGTGTTCTGCAGCATACTGAATTAATGTAGAATAATTTGATAACGTAGAATAGCGACATTTAGCATTTGCAAAATTTTCATCTGCATGATCAAATCCATATGTAAAAATCGCAACTAAACCTGCAACAGATAAACCTGCGTCACGTAAAGCATCTACAGCTTGTAAACTGCTTTTGCCTGTCGAAATTAAATCTTCAATTACCACAACACGCTGCCCTTCTACAATTTCTCCTTCAATTAAACTTCCGGTACCATGTTCTTTTGCTTTAGATCTCACATAAATAAATGGTAAACCTAATTCTTGTGCTACTAAAACACCTTGTGGAATACCTGCAGTGGCTACTCCAGCAATTACATCAACAGCTCCATATTCTTCTTGTATTAGCTGTGCTAATTTCTGACGAATGTATGTTCTAACAGATGGATGTGATAAAGTAATGCGGTTATCACAGTAAATTGGGGATTTCCAACCAGACGCCCATGTAAATGGATTGTTAGGTTGCAATTTAATTGCTTTAATTTGTAATAAAAATTCAGCTACCTTTAATTCAATATCACTTTTATTATACATGGCTCAAAAATACAGAATTTATATTAACGATAATACTTTGTTTATAGGTGTTACAGTGCCCAAACAATTGGAGAAAATTCAACAGCTTGACACAGAGGATTTTGATTTTGTAACATTTTATAGAAATTTAAAAAAAAGTAAGCAAAAGCATTATATGCTGATTACCAAGACGCCTAAAGAGTTGCTAAAATCAATCAAAAAAAAGCTGACGATAATTAAGGCTGCAGGTGGTTTGGTAGAAAATGCTCAAGGCGAATTTTTATTTATTTTTAGAAATAAGAAGTGGGATTTGCCAAAAGGCAAGGTAGAAAAAGGCGAAAAAATAAAAGTTACTGCAGTTCGAGAAGTTGAAGAGGAGTGCGGTGTGAAAATAGAAAAACGCGAAGAACGTTTATGCAAAACTTATCATGTGTATGAATTAGGTGGAAAGGTAATTTTAAAACGAACCAATTGGTATAAAATGTTTGTGAAAGGAGTACCAAAATTAATTCCTCAGAAAGAGGAAGGAATTACCACTGCATCGTGGGTTGCACCATTAGGCGTTAAAGAGAAAATTAAAAATACTTATCCGTTAATATTGGATGTGTTGAAAGCAGAAAAATTAGTTTAATGAAACATTGCATTTATTTATTGTTTGTAGTACTTGTATTTACAGGTTGCAAAAAAGAAGAAAAAGAAGACCCATTAGACATTTTAACAGGTAAAACCTGGAAATATAGTCTTGTTGATAAAAACCCATCAACAAATGGCACCTCGATAAGTGTTCCTTTTAATGTTTTAGCAGATTGTGAGAAAGATAACACTTTGCAATTTAAAAGGGATGGCAACTTAATAATGTATACTGGCAATGCGAAATGTACATTGAATGAGAGCGAAACTAGAACGTTGAGCTTTAGCTATAATAAGCAAACAAAAGAATTGATAATAGATGGTATAAAGTGTGAAGTTCTAGAATTAACAAAAAATCAGTTAAAATATAAAGCCCCGGTTTCTTATCAAACTGGTTATGTGTATGTAATGTTTATTTTAGAATAACGCTGATTAAAGGAAATTAAGTGCTTCTTTAGGTACAAAAGGACTTACATCTCCATTATTTCTCAAAATATCTCGAACAATTGTTGAGCTAATTGCTGAATATTCTGGTTTGCTTAATAAAAGAATGGTTTCTACGTCGGGCATCATTGTTTGATTGATTTGAGCTATTGCTCTTTCGTATTCAAAATCTGAAGCAGAACGAATGCCTCGAACCATATATTTTGCATTTATTTTCCGACAAAAATCTACTGTTAAACCTTCATACAATTGAACATCAACATTTGGATTGTTTACAAAGATGGTACGTACCATTTCTTCTCTTTTTTCGGCCGAAAGAAAATTTTGCTTCGAACTGTTTAAACCAATACCAACTACAATTCTATCAAATAGAGGTAAAGCTCGTTTTAAAATATCTACGTGAGCAATAGTAATTGGGTCAAATGAACCTGGAAATAATGCAATTTTCATTTTTCTGTTTTTTCGATGCAGTAAATATATAAGTTTAAGCTGAAAGACTAAAGCAGAATGGGGACTAGCTTTGTTATTCAACAAAATTTACTGCTTAGATGAATAGGTTAAATAAATACTGAATGTTAGTTAGTGGCTAAGTTGTAGCAAAAATGCTTACCAGCATTTAACTTATAGTTAACTATGTCATCAACCCTGACATCACCCTGTTACCACCCTGTTATCACCTTGTTAGCACCCTGTAAAACCACCTCGAAAATGTATCCAATTACAAGGCAATTCACTTCAGAAATTAACTTTAAGTTAATGGGTAGTAAATCTTTTAATAAAGGCAAAAGTATGCTAAGAAGCTGAAGTTTTGCATCATTGCGAGGCACGAAGCAATCTTACAACGAAGGGTTAATTTATAATGTTTTAAGCTTGCTCGTAATGACGTTTACATTAATGTGCTTATTGTTTAGTTTTCTCGAAAAAGCTAAAGGAAGAATTTCCGTATTTACGTACTTCGGTAAAACCAGGTTGTAAGTTTAATTTTAAAAAGGGGGGATGTTCTACAATTAAAACTCCATTATCTGTTAGTAAATTATTTTTTAAAACTAATTGAGGAATGGTTGGGATATTCGGCAAATCGTAAGGCGGATCAGCAAAAATGATGTGGTACTGATGTGTATCCTGTTCTAGAAACTTAAATGTGTCCGCTTTTTGAGGTTCAATTTGAGTTAAGTCGAATTTTTCAGCTACAGATTTTATCCAAGCTACACAGCCAGGATGCTTATCAACTGCTCTTACATGCTTTATTCCTCTAGATGCAAACTCAATACAAATGCTTCCTGTTCCACTAAAAAGATCCAAGACGTCGCATTCCTCAAAATCGTAAGTATTGTAAAGGATGTTGAATAAAGCCTCTTTTGCCATATCTGTTGTTGGGCGGACAGGCAAATTTGCAGGTGCATTAAATTGTCTGCCTTTTAATTTTCCGCCAATTATACGCATTGATCTAGAGCTAATAAACTACTGTAATAATGTGCTGGCATATCCTCTAATACCTGTTGATCGAGATCAGTGGTCGTTGCCATAAAAGCAACCTCACTAAAATATTTTAATAAGCAATTGTATCTGTCATCACCTTCATGAATAATCCCTGCCAATTGCAAATTAGTTTCTTTTGTGTCGATACTCAATTGGTTAATCATTAATAAGAGATAATAATTAAACTCATCTAGGTTTGCTATTTCATAGCATTGCTGAAAAATAACTTGTTGATTTTGAATATACAGTGCATTAAAAGATCCGACAGAAAAATCTAGAATTAGCACAGTTCCATTTAGCTTTTCGGCTAATGCCAATAAACCAGCCTGATGTGAACATTTCCTTCCCTCAGTAAAACTAGTTAAAAGCTCATTAGTAGTTTTTGGTAAGGCAAAAATGGTTATAAAACCAAAATGGGATTGAGTTTGAGTATATATTTCTCCGACAGGTTCTTCTATAAAATACTGACTGTGTGCAGTTAAGCTATTTTCGTTAAATAAATCGTTTGGAACAGCAATGGTATTTTGAGTATGAACGGCAACTTTAACCAGTTGATACGGTAAGGTTAAATATGGATCGGTTTTTAAACGCTCAGCAAACTTTTGAGCACCATTTTCGCATTCTTGTTCATCAAAAACAGCACTAACTTGATTAGTTTCTTTATTGAGGATAGCATAAGAAAAACTATCTAAGCCTACTTTTATTAACAAGTTACATGCCGAAGCTGTAGCTGGATCAAATGTAGGGTCTATTAATAAGATACTGTTGTTATTGTTCATGTGTTGGCAAAAATAACTTTTTTCTATAACATTACCATTGCATCTTTGCTAAATGGATAAAGCCAATATCATTGCCCAGTCGTATCCGTTTCAGCCTACCGAAGAACAATTGGTTTTCTGTGCTAAAGCAACGTCTTTTTTAATGAAAAATGAAACGAATAAGTGTTTTATTTTAAGAGGTTATGCAGGTACGGGCAAAACGACTTCGGTAGCGGCATTGGTTAAATCTTTACCTCAATTTAAGTTAAAAGTGGTTTTGTTGGCACCCACTGGTAGGGCTGCGAAAGTAATTAGTAATTATACCAATAAAAGAGCGCTAACTATTCATAAAAAGATTTATAGAAAACGCAGTGCCGTTTCTACCGAAATGGCTTTCCAACTTGCACCAAATTTAGTGGAGCATACTCTTTTTATTGTTGATGAAGCTTCCATGATAGCCGATGAATGGAATCCGCAAAATGGTTCTTCGTTTTTAAAGGATTTAATTGAATTTGTGTATCAACCCGCCCCAACTGGAAAGGATAAGAACTGTTCTTTATTATTTGTTGGAGATACAGCTCAGCTTCCGCCAGTTGGCAGCATAGATAGTCCTGCTTTAAACGAAAAATACCTGATCGATAATTTTAATTTAAAAGTTACTTCTGTTGAATTGAAAGAGGTGGTACGACAAGAAAAAAAATCGGGCATTTTAGCTAATGCGACTATGCTGCGTCAATTGATTAATAATTATGAAGACGATGAAATAGTGCTGCCAAAATTTATTACAAAAAGCTATAAGGATATTTTTAGCATGACTGGAGTAAAGTTGGTAGAGGGTTTAGAATATGCTTATAGTAAGTTTGGTATTGAAAATTCATTGGTGGTTTGTCGTTCTAATAAATCTGCAAATGTGTACAATAATCAGATTAGAGCGAGATTGTTGTATAGAGATGAGGAATTAAGTGGTGGCGACCAAATTATGGTAGTGCGTAATAATTATTTTTGGCTGCCAGATAATCCTGAAACTGCATTTATTGCAAATGGCGATATGGCGAAAGTGGTTAGAGTGAGGAGAGAGGAGGAGCGGTATGGTTTACGCTTTGCTGAAGTTCAATTGGAATTTTTAGATTTTCCAGATGCTGGGTTAATTTCCTGTAAAGTAATTTTAGATACCATACAGGCCGAGACGCCAAATCTTCCTTACGAAAAGAGTAAACAGCTTTTTGATGGATTAATGGAAGATTATAGTCATTTAAATAGTAAGCGAGATAAAATGGAGGCAATTAAAGTTGATCCATATTACAATGCTTTACAGATCAAGTTTGCGTATGCAGTAACCTGTCATAAGGCGCAAGGTGGACAATGGGATGCCGTTTTTGTAGATCAAGGATATTTAACAGATGAAATGATAGATCTTGATTTTTTACGATGGTTATACACTGCATTAACCCGTGCTAAAAAGGAATTGTTTTTAGTGAACTTTTCGCAAAACTTGTTTGCTACAAGTCAAGCAGAATATTAAGCCAAAGGCAAAAGAATTGTAAAAGCAGTGCCTTCATTTTCTTTGCTGTCTATTGATAGTTTTCCAGCATGTTGTTCAACAATCCGCTTAGAAATATGTAAACCTAAACCAATAGATTTTTCACCTTGCAAACCTTGTCGGCCTGCTTTAGAAAATTGTTGAAAAATATGTTTTTTCAAGTCTTCTGGAATTCCAATTCCGAAATCTTTCACTACGATAGCAACCTTGTTTTCATGCTCAGTTAACGAGATTTCGATTGGTTTATCTTCAGCAGAAAACTTTAATCCGTTACTAATTAAATTATCTATTACTCGTTCAAGTTTCGAAGTATTTAAATAAACATCAGCTTTAATATCGTTAGCTATAAATAAAAATGTTCTCTTACTATTTGCCTTCCATTTCTGTACAACTTTATTTAAAAAAGAACTAATATCTTGCTTTTCAGTTTTTAAATCAGATTGATCTTTTTTTACGGTTTCAATTAAATCATTGATAATTTCTTTTGCCTGTTTAGCGGCAGTTGAAATCATTTCTGCTTCGTTGCTATCTTCATTTTCCAACAATAAAAATCCACTTAACGCTTCTATATTATTTAAAGGATTTCTCAAATCGTGTGCTACAAATGCAAGAATTTCTTCTTTTTGCGTACTTAAATGCTCAATTTCTATATTCTTTTCCTCTAGCTCCTTAATTTTTACAAAGTGATCCGATTTGAAATAATAACTATATCGGGCAAAGCCAATTAGCATAAAACCTAATGTCATTGCGGCAAACACATTCATCATCTTATCTTGAATGGTGATTTTTGGAATCACCATACCTAACACAAAGATAAGAACTACAAAAGCTGCAAGAAAGCTAATCTCTTTATATTCTATGGCAAAAAATAGGCTTACAGTTACAATACCTATCATAAACATGGTCAAATTGTTTTTTGCATTGTAGCTCGATACGACATAACTCACCCCGAAAGAGATTAAAAGTATAAATGCAATAAAGAATAGGGACAGGATTTTTTTACTTATAACACTCCATTTTGGAGATTTCAGTGCAATTCGGCTTAAAGTTAAAAATATGGCAGAGCCGGTTATTTGAATCCAATTTCCAAGGGAGTATTGAGAGTATCTAGTGATTTTAATTGCTTCTTCATAATAAATAAGCCCAATAATTCTTGTGGAAACAGCTATTGCTAAGATTGCCATGCTAAGTATCTTAACTTGCTTAAGGTTGGTAGTGATGTAAAATTCTCTAAACGCTGCCTTAAATTTGGCAGGTGTTTTATAAGTATATAGCTTGAACAAAATGGGAGTATTAAGCTCACAAATTTAACTAATTCAACTATTTATAGTGTAAAGAATTTCTAATTGCACTATAAATGTTATAATTAATACAGAATCAAAAATGCCATCGACCTAAGGTAGATGGCATTTTTTGCATCAAATAAATAAATAAAAATTTCTACTTATCCGGTTACTCTTACGTTTTCAGCTTCCGGGCCTTTTTTGCCTTCTTTTACTTCAAACTCAACTTGTTGTCCTTCTTGCAAAGATCTTTGTCCTGAAGATTGGATTGCAGAATGGTGGCAGAATATATCTTTACCACCTTCTTCTGGGGTTATAAAACCAAAGCCTTTAGCATCGTTGAACCATTTTACTGTACCTGTCATAACTACTTTTTTATTAAATTAAGAAGTGAAGATAACAATTTCAATATAAAAGGTTAAATAATTTTCATACAATTACAATTTTGTAACCTAAAAGCAAAAGAAAAGGTGCAGCTTTCACAAGCCGCACCTCACAAAAAAACTCCCTTAAGTAGATTCTACTTATATTAAATACGTTTAACAATGCCAAATGGTTTGCTTTAGCTTAAACTATTTTTATTTAAGCAGGGCGTAATTAATTAATCTGCCAAATGATCAACTACCAATTTAATTTCTTTATCGCCAATTACGATAATTCGTTCTTTATATAAACCGCCTGTTGCTTTCTTAAATGCACTTTTACTGATTTGAAAACGCTCATAAATCTCCTCTGGCGTACTTTTATCCCCTAAGGCAATTACTCCACCATTTTCTCTTAACTCTTTTAGCAACACATCTTTAGTATCAAGAATATGGCTATAGCCCAAAGGTTGTAAACTCAAGTCTATTTTACCTTCAATGCGTACTTTTTTAATCCAACCTTTACGCTTTTCGCCAGGTTTTAAGTTGGCAAACAATTCATTGTGATATAAAAGCCCAATATATCTATTATTGATAATGGCATTGAAACCTAAATCAGTTTGCTCGCTAATTAATAAACTCACTTCATCACCTTCATCAAAATCGAAATCATCTTCTTCAATAAATTTATCTAATCGAGAAGAGGCAAGCATACGTTGATTATTTTCATCTAGATAAACATAAACAACATAACTTTCTCCTTTATGCATTGGTCTTTTTTGTTCACGAATTGGAACGTAAATATCTTTTCCAATGCCTAAATCTAAATAAGCGCCATCTTCATTCGCATCTACTACAGTTAAATATGCAAAATCATCCGTTTCTGCTAAAGCCTGTTTTGTTGTTGCAATGGTGTTTCCATCCTTATTTATAAATACAAAAACTTTGATATTGTCTCCAAGTTCAGCGTTTTTAGGCACATCAGCATAGGGTAATAAAATTTCTCTATCGCCATCTGATAAACTTAAGCCATCACTGTTTTTAGCTGCAATTCTTAAATCATTATACTTTCCTATTTCTATCATTTTTTAATTTTAAGTTAAGCCATTTTCTTCAATGACTGTTTAATTTTCGTTTTACAAAGTTACACAATCTTTAGGTGTGGTTGGGTAGTTAATAAATTGATAAATTATAGTTGTTCAGCCCAAAAAATATTTATTTTAGTTGCATAAACCAACGAAAACTAAATTAATGAATCAACAAATTCCAACGTTTTTTCTGGGTGATGAATATTTTATCGACCAGAAAGTAAATTTTTTAAAGTTTACGAATGAATACAAAGTTTATAATGAGCAGGGCGCTCAAATTGGTGTGATTAAACAACGAATGAGTGGATGGCAAAAATTCTTAACACTCCTTATTAACAAGGCCATGATGCCTTTTCATTTAGAAATCACAGATACAAATGGTCAGCTGCAAGCTACTATTAGTAGAGGATGGACTTTTTGGATGTCGAAAATTAGTGTGACTGATCCTAATGGTGTTGAAATAGGAATTATAAAGCAGAAGTTTAAATTTTTTAAACCAACTTTTACCATCACAGACCCAAGCACAGGAGACACAATTGCGCAAATTACTGGCGATTGGAAAGCTTGGAATTTCACCATTAAAAATGCAATGGGTGTAGAAATAGGTAAAATCGGTAAGAAATGGGCTGGTGCAATGAAAGAAATTTTTACCTCTGCCGATAAATATAATGTTTCAATAGATCCTACTTATGCGGAAAATAAGCAGAAAGTAGCTATTGTTGCTACTGCAATTACCATAGACATGGTGCTTAAAGAAAGTAAGTAATTATCTTAAGCCGCAGATTTGATATTCATCTGCGGCTAAGTATTAATATTATTTTAAACTTCTTTTTGGCTCATAATGTAATCCTGGAGATAACCAATACAGTAATACCATTCTAGAATATCGGTAATTAAAAGGCGAAAACAGCAAAGTAGTTAGAAATAGAATACCTGCGAAATACCATAAATTAGTGAAATTTAATTCTAATCCTAAAATATAAGCAGCAACACTCACCGTAATCATTTCGGCAACATTCATCGCATAACTTACAAACATGGCCACGTAAAAATAACCTGGTTCACGTTCAAATTTAAGTTGACAATGTGGACAAACCTCGTTCATTTTCTGAATTTTAAATCCATAGGTTGGTCCAGTAAATACTTTACCAACTCTACAACGAGGGCATTTCGCATTTGCAAATCCACTCCATTGAGAAATATATAATTCTTTCTTAGTTTCCATTTTGTGTTGTAGTTAATTTTCTGAATTTTTCTGGGGTAATACCCTCGTATTTTTTAAAGAATTTGATGAAATAAGATTGATCATCGAAATTCAATTTATCTGCAATTTCTGAAACTCTTAAATCTAAATTGATTAACAAACGCTTCGCTTCTAAAATAACGCGATCTCTAATTAACGCACCTGCTGATATCCCTAAAAAGTCATTGCATAGTGCATTTAAATGATTTGGAGTAATGTATAATAATTCAGCGTATTGTTTAGGAAGTCTTAATTGAGCATAATTTTTCTCTATTAGATTTCTGAAATTTTTTAATAGCGTATGATTGTAAGAATTGGAATTCGCTTTTTGCAAGGCATCATCTGTTCTTGCCACCTCAATGAATAATCTAATTAATAATGTTTTAACCAAATCGTCATTAGCATGTTTTTCGCTTGATCCCTCTTTCAACATATCTTCAAAAATTGAGATAATTGTCTGTTGAACTTCAGTTGGTAAGTCAATTACTTGAGAATGGGGTTGTCCGTTAAAAAAATTGAAATTTTCTAAGTAATCGGGCTTTAATAAGAATGAACTCAAATAATTTGCAGAGAAGTTGATGATATATCCCTCAGGTTCAGTCTTAAAATTCCAACTGTGTACTTGTCCAGGTATCATGAAATAAATCAATCCTGGTTTTACATCAAATTCCTTAAAATCAATTTGCTGATTTCCACTTCCTTCGGTAAAAAATACTAAATGAAAAAACGAATGGCGATGTGCAGCATGTAAATGTTCATGCTGTTTAGCATAATACCCAAATTTACTCACTAAAATCCCATCTTGCTTATAAGTCTTAAGGTTTTGTATATCGTAAATAGGGATATCATTTTTCATATACAAAAGTACCTAATTAGGACATTAAATTAAAGGTGTTATCTCTAGTAAAAATGGTACTTTTTACTTGTTGTGATTTTTTTAGTTTTTCCGTCATGCCCAACTCGATTTGGTATCGTAATGCGATAAAATATGATGTTGATTTTATATTGGTAGTGTAGCGAAGGGCCTCTTATACAAAATTGAAAAAAGAGATTCCTCCAAAGTCGGAATGACAACCCAGATGTTTGCCCAGTAAGTAATACCTTTCTTAAATAACTGTTTCGAAAACTATAGGAATCGTTTTTTGCGGATATTGATTGCTATGGGTTAAAATCATGTTCATGATATAATCATTAGATGGATAAGGTGTGATAGCAGATTTTAAGGTTTCTAAGTCATTGATATCACAATACTCAGAAATATAACCCATGCCATAGAATTTTCCTTTCTCTACCCATAAACAACTCTTTTCATCTTCCGATCTTCCCTGATCTATTAAGGCAAAAGAGGGAAGTAGGTTTTGTAAAGCTTCCATCGCTTGTAAAGCACGATAATTATAATCATCTACATTTTCTTCTCCAATGCATGCTCCATTGCATTCGCTAGTCGCATAATGTGTGCATGCTGTTTTTGAAGTTTGGATAAAGCATAACTTTTCGCAAAGCGAATGTTCAGCCACAATGGTTCTTAATAATTGATGACCTTCCAATAAATTGTTAAAGCTATACAGCACCGTTCCATTTTTTCGGTATTTATCAATACCTAATCGGATATAACCATTTTGATCTTCGAAACTATATAAGGAATATTTCTGTTCGAAACGCTTCATTGCTCTGTTGTTCTCGGGCCAAAGCTTTTTAATTTCTGCTGCTTCTAAAATAAAAGCCATTAATTCTGTTCCACATGTTTGAAAATCTATACTGTGGATAGCTCTTAAGAAGTTTTGTCGTTGCATGCTAATACTGTGTCCAGTAAAATGAGTGCAAACTCTTTTTTTAAGTTGCTTAGCTTTGCCAACATAAATAACCTTTCCCTTCTGATCTTTAAAATAATATACACCAGGCGTATTTGGTAATTTATCTATTTCAGATTTCTGCAAATTTGGAGGTAAAGTTTGTTCTGCTGAAGCTCTTTTTAAAGTATCTTTAATTAATCCTTTAGCATCATTTTCAATTAGCATAGCTAATAAAAGTGCAGTTGCAGCTGCATCTCCGCCAGCTCGGTGCCTATTATTTAAAGGAATGGATAACGAAGTGCAAAGTTTGCCCAAACTATAAGAAGGTAGTCCGGTAAATAACTTTCTACTCAGCCTAACGGTACACAGTTTTTTGGTATTTAAATGATAGCCGCAAGCTTCTAAATGATGTCGAACAAAAGAATAATCGAAATTTACATTGTGCGCTACAAATATTTTGTCGTGTAATAAACGATAAATTTTATCAGCTACAGCTCTAAAGTCTGGCGCATTCTCCACCATCCCATTATCTATTCCCGTTAACGCTTGTATGTGTATCGGAATATGCTGATGTGGATTAATTAACGTTTCATAGCTTTCTACGATTTCTTGACCATCATGAATGTATATGGCAATTTCTGTAATGCCGTGAGCGGCTGCATAGCCACCAGTGGTTTCGATATCTACAACTGCATACAACATAATTAATCAATGGTTAAACAAATGTATGCTAAAAAAATTAGTATTAAAAACTATTTTAATCGAAAATAAGATGAATTCTACAATGTGAAATGCTGACTTGAAAAAAATAAAAAAAATGCAACTTCATACAATAAAGTAAATAAACGAGCGTCTATATATACGAGAGCGTTAATTTAGATGGCGGGGATAGAGCAAAAGCTTTATCTCCGTCTCTTTTTTTAGGGCAAATCGAATACAGATAATTAGGTATTGCATCTGCTTTTATAATCCTATATCTTAGTTGCTTATTCTTAAAGATGCAACACAAATTAATTCTATTTCTACTATTTTCGCCAGTACTATTTATTACCATTTTAACTTGGGAGCGTGTAAAACTTGATGAAAGTGTTTCAGTTTCGTTTCCCTCTAAACCAGAAAAATCTATGATGGATGACAAGCCAATTTGGATTGCGACAATAGATTCAACTTCAAAATGTATGGCGATGATTACTGATTTTGAAAAACTAGGCGTAGATAAATTGAAGTGGGCAGAACGCTTAAAACAAAAAGAGACTTATCAAACTATTAAAAGTGGAATGTTAAGAGGTAGCCCAGGCGCAGTTATACTAAACGAATCAATTACTACTTTTAAAGGTAAGCCTGCTTATATCGTAAAAATGGATTTGAAGGGTGAAAAAGAAGATTTTAATATTGCCTACGTAATGAATGTTTTTATAGAGACTAAAATGTATTCATTAATGTTTATGGAAACATACAACAATCCACATGAAGCAGATAAGCAAACTTTTTGGAATTCTTTAAATTGGAATAAAAATTAAGCCCTATACAATAAACCAAATAAATAAACGTCTATATATATGAGAGCGTTAATTTAGATGACGGGGATAGGGCAGATGCTTTATCCCCGTTTCTTTTTTAAATAGAAAAAACAAAGAGGGAAGAGACATATTAAGCCTAGTAAAAATCCCCCAAGCGTATCAGAAAACCAATGTGCGCCTAAATAAATCCTAGAGAAAGCAATTGTTGCCATAAAAAAAGCAGAAAAATAAGTGACTATCCTTCTCGTTAGTTGAGGGAGATGATTTAGTTTTCGCATTAGAAATATCATAAACCCAAAAAATAGCACATAAGATAGCACATGTCCGCTCGGGTAACTCTGAAACCTGTTTATTTCTACTAAACGCACATAAAATGCAGTAGGACGTGGTCTGTCAATTATATTTTTTATACCCAAGATTACTACTCCAGAGAGTAAAATAGAAAGGATAAAATAGGCCTCACGTTTATATTTGAAAGCATAAAATATTGCGGCAACAACAACTACCATAAGTAAAGAATAAGGTAATTCGCCGAAAAAGCTTATACCTAACATGATTTTATCCAGAATATCCGAATGGTATTTTTGGACAAATAGAGAAATCTTAAGATCTAGTGCTGGAACAGGATGGTAGCTAACAAAAAAGCTAAGCAGAATAAAACTGGTAATTAAGGCTAATAGGGTAATTAATAATACAATACGTTTCTGCTGCATCAAGTTTTCATGTTGGGTTTAACCAAAGTTAATGAAATTATTTTTGGACATGAACCACAGCAATTTAAAAAGCCTTAGCTTGTGCTAAGGCTTTAAGAGAGACGTTTAACCTATGAAAATTAATTTGCTTTATTCCATATTTCTGTGGGAATTGCATCCTCACATGGGCATTTAGCTTTATTGATGATAATTTGTTTGATAGATAAAGAAACTTTGTTGGCGTAATCTTTAAAACCTTCCTCATTCATACTGCTTCTTGCCATAGCTGCTGCTGCACAAAACGACCATAATTGCGCATCTTTCTTATCGGTAATCATTTTAGCCTTATAGCGTTCTGCCATGGCGTAATACGTTTTAAATTGCTCGTTATTCGCAGTTGCATCACCTTTGCTTAATCTAATTGTATATCGACTGTTATCTACATTCGGTTTAAATGTTTGAATGGTAGAAGGATCTATGACCTCTATGCGGTAATCTATTTTGTTTGTAGGATGGATAAATCTAAAAACATTTCCTTCCAATCGGGTATATACAGAAGTTCTGTTCGGCTCAATTAAGGTCAAGCTGTTTTGATCATAATTAATCGTAACCGTGTAATAACCATCTTCAGTGGTATATTGCCCTGAGGTTAATTTAATTTGCGCCTGTGCTGAGCTCAACACACAAATTAGCAGTATAAATAAAAAAGTTCTCATGGGCATTGTGCTTTTTTGGCATTTGCAGTAGCAAAGTTATTGGCATCGTTACAGCCATAAGTTCTAGCATAATATTCCCAATTTGCTTTACACGTTGCAGATAACCTATTCGGAATTTGAATGGTGTTTTTTGAGCCAATAGGGCAAGTGTAAGTGTATGTGTAAGTCGAATTATCAACTTTTTTAACTTCTTCTTCTTCTGGTTCTGCTTCAAATAGTTCGCAACTTGCCATTAACATGGGTAACGCCATTGCAAATAATAAAAATTTCTTAGTCTGTTCCATAGCTATTTAATTTGTTGTTTAATTTATAGGTTAAAATTAGCTAGGTAAGGGTTTTAAAGCAATACTCATTTTTAGGTATTTTACATAAAAACAGCCTTTATTTATGCTTAAAGGCTGAAAATAATTTTAAAATATTTGATGTTCATTCAAATAACCTACTTTTATTAATGATATCAATCTGAAATTACATGCATAAGAGAACAAAACTTCTATTCGTTTCCCTTTTATCAATCGCGTTTTGCAATCAAACGATGGGGCAATCTAAAATTGCAGCGAAATTTGATACTGAGAAAATGCAATTTGTAGGTACAAAGCATCAACAAGCGACCTACTTACTTCGATACGTTCAGAAATATGCACATTTGGGCGATACACTAACTACTTTACCCATTTTCTTAGATTCAATTTTAAATGGACAAGTTAAGGTAGTGCGCAAAAAGGCGCTTAAAAAATATTTAACTGCATCGAATATCGCAGATGAAGAAGTAGGCGGCTCTTTAGATTCTACTATAAGTTCTGTTTCGGGAATAAAAGCAAACTATTTTGTGATACATGATACCAGTAATTTTTTAACAGACTCTACAGCTTTTCCTAATAATATCGATTCTGTTTCTTGGAGTGGGAATAGACTAGATAATAAGCGAACCTTTAAACTAACGCACATCTTCATCAATAGATTGGGTGCTTCCATTACTTCTAACGATTTCAGTAAGCAAATTCATGCTACTAAGTTTGAAAGTCCCACAAAGAATCCTCTATTGAATAAAAGTGTGGTAGGTAATTTTATACATATTGAAGTTATTCAACCCCGCATTGCTGATCCGGGTAAAAAGAATGATGCGATCGCGATAAAACCCGGCTTTACTGATCTTCAATATAAAAGGTTAGCATTGTTATACATAGCTACAAGTCTTAGAAAAGGAGATTGGTTAGTTCCTACTTTTCATGCCGTATTAGACGATGGTATACCAGATGGACACGATGATCCTCAGAATTTCGAATTAGAAAAATTTGATCAAGCAATTAGTGAAATATATCATTCGTTAAAGAAGTAAACAAATTGTATATGACATTTCAATTCATAGATAATTTCCCTTCTGTTAAGTACGTTTCGATAAGGAAATTTGGTTTTCCCATCACGCAAACCCCTTTTCCCATCACGAAAAGGACATTTCTCGTCACGCAAACCCTTTTTCCCGTCACGCAAAGAGCTTTTCGCATCACGCAAAGGACATTTCCTATCACGCAAAGCACATTTCCTACCAGGCAAAGGACATTTCCCGTTACGCATAGGACATTTCCCATCACGCAAAGAGCTTTTCCCATCACACAAAGGATATTTCCTATCACGCAAAGTCCTTTTCCCATTGGGAAAAATGTAAAAATGCATTTGCTGTGAAGTAGAATTGCGTTAGATTTTTAATATAATAAATGTATAATTTCAATTCTGTAACCTAAACTTAAAAATATACGTCATACAACAATGACGCCTTCCACTTCTAATTTAAAAATACAGCTGACTTTTAAAAATCTGCTGCTGTTTATCGTTTTCTTTTTTCTGATGCATGAATTGCATGAGCTAGCACATATCATCACAGGTAGAGTGATTTGTGGTTGCTGGGGAACTCGAGATTTTAATGTATGGCAAACTTGTGCAGGCTGCAATTCTAAATATATGATTGCAGCAACCTTTGCTGGCCCGTTATTTACTTTTATAATGTTGTGGATAGGACGATATTTTCTTAAATATGGGACAACCGTTCGATATCAATCTTTCGGACTTTTATTGATTTTAGGAAACATGCAATTCGGAAGAATGTACATGGCCGCTATGGGCAGTGGAGATGAAGTTTGGGGTGTACGTTCTTTATTTTTAAATGCAGATCACTCCAATTTTCAAACCATAAAAATGATTACCTTCTTAATCGTCACTGTTATTTGTGTTCCACCTTTAATTACGGCATATAAAGCGATAGCTAACAAAAAGAAAATTTTATTATTTATTGGTTTCCTCATTTTTCCATTGATTTTAGATACCATTATGATATTGATAGTGTTAAATGGGATCTTAAATAAAGGTTTTTTAAATCAAGAATGGATAATGGGTACACCATTTTTAACTACACTATGGTTTTTAGGTTGTGCCTTAATAGTTGGAGTAAACTATAGGTTTTTAGGAAACTTTGCTATAGGGGCTAAAAAATAAAAGCCATCCTTTTAGGATGGCTTTTTTAAAATTTGTGGACTTAGCGGGGTTATAAACGAACCCTTTTCGGTATTTTTGAGGTTTTTAGAGGGTTTATAAATTTGAAAAGGTGGGTTCGATTTTAACTCTTTACTAGTCAAATATAATCCTTTACTCGATATGCCTCATTTGATTTTTAGGTTTTCTAATTTGAATGACTTCTAATAATATTTAAAGCCTTCTTAGCTCTAATGGTTAGGCAATGGAACTTTTAGTTTTTTGCACGTAGCCTTTTCTCAACCAACTTTATATAGATATTGTTCAATAGATTAATCTCAGAAGGATTCATCTGTAATACCTCACTCAGGATATGCTTATCATTAGCTTCGAGTACCGCATTAATCGATTTTTTCTGTTTAAAATCAGCGCAATATTTCGCAAATGTAGTTTTCGTAAAGGTAGTGAATGGAATTGGTAACGACTTAAATTCCGACGGTGTCAGCTCTAGTACCCCTCCTCCATAATATCGTCCTCTCAATTCTGCGAATGCTAAGGTTAAAGAATTATAAAATGAATAAATCAGATCATCAATTTGATAGCCTTCTCGCATTGTTATTTTATAACCAGAATCAGTTACGTGAACTTTTGCAGTATTTTTTAATAGTTTGGGATATTTGTGTGATCGTTTAAAAAAGAAACCATCTGTAGGTCTACTAATATTAGGAATAACATACCAATTGTTACGCATTTTGCATTTGTAGCGGTCTGGTAAACCAATAGACTCTCCAATAGATAAATAATTTTCTACTTTATGAGAAAAGGAAACATCTTGATCTTTAAATTTTAAAAGTTTTGATGGACGATCACTTTTACATAAAGCAGCGTAGTCATCCTGATTAAACTCGACACTCCCATTTACAAAAAAGCCTTTTTGGATGATAGGCTCTGTATAATCGCTTAATTGATACTCTTCCTCTGTAGAATTGTTGATAATAAAAAACTCGTTGGCCGCAGTTACAATGCCTGGTCTAGAGTCACAATATGCATTGATTGTTTGTAATTTACCGGCAACCTCATGAAGAAAATTCAATTCCTCTGTTGATAATAAGTGATGACTCCATTTAACATCGTTTTGAGACAATGCCTCATTAGAGTTCAAGGTGAATTCTTGTTTAACTAATTGATCGGTATCACTTATATGAGCATAATATTGCCCTGGAGTTTGATGGTGCTTGAAGGCAAAAAGTAATATAGTATCCTGCCCTTTACATTCGAACATAAGGTCATCGAAAGTAAAAATTTCTATTCGAGCAAATTCTCTAACCAGGTAATGTCTTAATTGATTTGAAAATTTTACTTGAAGAAGATCGGAAGGTAACACGAGTGCAATCGTTCCTTCTGAATTTATACGTTGACATGATTTTAATAGAAAAGCCGACCAAATATTCTTTACAGTTGTTTCACCAAATCCTGCCGCTGTATGAATTTGGTGACAATTAGCAATGTCAGCGCCATCCAACAATGTTTTTTTTATGTAGGGTGGATTGCCTATTACAATATCATATTTTTGCTCGCTGTGTAATTGATATTCTAAAAAATCTTCATTGAAAAAAAAGTATTTTAAGTGCTCAGAATGATTAGCAACACTTATTTTGGCTTTCTTGATCTCTTGCTCTTCTTTTTCAACAGCAAAAACTTCAATATTTTTCAACGATCTCAAACGATTCGATTGCGCTATTGACCGTAAGAAACTCCCATCGCCTGCACTAGGCTCAAGAATTGAGATTGAATCATCATTTGAATGATGCGCAGCTACTCGATCAACAATAAAATCTGTTAAAAATGAGGGCGTGTAATAAGATCCAGTAGCTTTTTTAGTTTTCAAGGTTTTCTAATTTCTGCAAGTTTATAGGGTCTGATCCAATCTCGCTTTGCAAGATGGTTACGAAGTTTTCCCAATGTTTCAAATGTTTGTTTTAATAAATCGGCATCGCTTAGTTCTTTTGCCAATTCCACTATATTGTTGAACAAATCTAACTCTTTATTTTTTAGAAAAGCTTCTCGTCTTTCATATATGAGCTGTGGCCTATTGAGATACAGACGATTAATAATATATTTCGCGGATATATTACGTCCGTTTAATTGGTATGCGGTTTCATCATATTCAAATAATGTAGAAAAATCTGTTAAACTAGGATCAGGGTAGCTGGGCAAATTTAAATCAGGTTCGTTAGGCCAATCGTCACTCTTAAATCTATTGCAAACTGGACAAGCATAAAAGAGATTACAGATGTCGTTCTCTAAGTCTTTAAAAATAGATTTTGGCCTATAATGGTCAATATGATAGTGATCAATACCACCCCAATTGACTTCATTAATGGTACAATAAATACACTGTTTAAAGCACTCTTCAGAAATTTGTACTTTCCAATCAGAATATGACCCAGTTTTTGGCTGTGTATCAACACTTTTATGGATGAGCCGATAATTCATTTGGCATTTAGCTTTTCGTTAATCAATGCCTTGAGTAGTTCTAGTTCCTTGATGTGATCTTCATATTGATCGAGCCAAACCTTCCTGTCATCATAGCCAACGATTGGCAATTCTAGTTTAATTTGAAGTGCTTCGAGCCTTTCAACATCCTCACTTGTACTTCCTCCTGATGCAATCTTTTTAGTCAGCTCATTGTACTCACTTAATTCTTTATTATTAGTGTCAAGATATCGCTGCGCTGCACGGATAATCCGTGGTATATATAGATTGGCAGTTTCTTCATTGGCAGTTATATCGTCTCTGTTTAGTAAATATTCGAATTCATTTTCTTTTGCCTGAACATCGTCCTGATCAGAGAAGGTCGTGATCATGACAATTGGAAAATCCTTTAATTGCTTTCTTAGTTCTACGACCAACTCGTTTCCGAGGTAATGGACTGGATTGCCATCCATTGAGGGTTTATCATTTAATCGTTCATCAAGTATCAACAGACAAACATCGTTTGTATCAACAAAGCCAAAATAGTCATCTATATCGTGAAAGGGTTGTTGTGTAATTATAGAAAAAGTACTTCCGAACTTTTTAAAATAATGTGCAATCGTCTTCTTAAGCGTCCCGCTTAAATCAATGTTATCATCGATTATGGCAATCTGTGGCATATTAGTCTATTTTAGGTAACCAAACTTTAAAGAAGGCTCCGGTAAGGTTAGGATCTTTTCCAAATGTAACATCTCCTTTCAATTCTTCTGATATTGACCTCACAATCGTAAGCCCAAGCCCGGTTCCAACGCTGTTACTGCTGTTTGCACCTGCGGTTTTAGTCGAAAACAACGGTTCAAATATCATGTGTTCAAATTCCTTTGGAATGCCAGGGCCTGTGTCTGCAATTTTAAAGAAGAAACCTTCGATTTGTCCTCGTTTTTCCTTTTGTACATCCACGTTGATTTTCCTCACACCACCTTTCAATAGGGTTGCTGTGTAGGCATTAGTTAGAAGATTTACAAGCATTGACTCGATATCCATAGGAAATGTAGTGGTGTAAAAGTTATCGCCAGTGACTGTTATCTGAATTGTTGATGATTCAAAAACAGGAGTAAGCTCTTTGACAACATTCTTAATAGTTTTTATAACCTGCGTCTTACGCTTTATTCGTTTTTCTCGCTGAACTCGAGTCAACGCGTAGGCTCCCCATGCAGCTACTTTTTTAGAGTTTTTAAGGGCCTTGTCAAGTTCTTCAATTGCACTTTCAATGTCTGGGGGAACATCCCGTAATACTAGACGTGCGGCATTTACGGCACCTTTAAATTGGGAAATTGAACTTTCCGTCTCATGGCCAAAGACGGCTGAGGAAATACCCATTGTCGCTAAGCCGCTTAATTGACGTTGCCAATCTAATAATCCACTAATCGTAGACTCAACTTCCTCGGAAATAATTTCGACTGTATCAATAGAAGTGACCAGTGGCTTGATGAAATTCTCCGGATTAACTGTACCTCCCATTTCAATTTCACTTTTTATAGCGTTCAAATCTTCTTTCACCGTTGTCAACTGCTCCTTGATACGTAGCGTTTCCTGATACGCCGAGTGCTTTTCTTTTGTTTTCTTAGCCTTCTGTATTTCTGGGTACAACTTTGCACGATGGGCTTCAAGAATCAATATAGAACCCATAACCATTGCTTTAAGCTCTTCAAATTCTTCGGATTCAACTAATCCCTCACGTGCAGCGCTGTCAATCAATTTGGGGTTGCGATCACGAGAAATAAAAACCGCACCTATTAACTGATTGGGTGTAATTTTATAATCCTCGCCACGACCTAGACCCGCCGGGTCACGTGCTTTACGGTCACCAAGTTCTAACCAATCATATCCGAATTGGGAAGATGGAAAACCGTAGGGCCGAACCGCAAAATTATCACGATAGATCTTCAGCCCCATATTGTTGTCAATGAAGGCGCGAAGATCAGCTAATTTCAAATCTGTACCTAAAACTGCCGTAGAGTCCCTAGTAAAGAAGTTGAATACGATGGTTACTGGCCCTAATGTTAGTTCCGTACCTATTTCCGATGTATCCAAACGCCGCGAGAAGGTAGTTAGGATCTGTTGCCACTTAATATATTCAGTACTTTCCTTTGGATTGTATTTATCCTTGATCGTATAAAGAATATCATCTCCCTTTCCATCATATACAGCAGTTAATTCGATTTCAGATGCCTTTAAAAAGTCGGACTCAACCTTTTTAGAATATATCTCGGCAACGTCGTTCTTTAATCTGATCTCAAAATCCTTTACTTCACTAAAAGGAGGGGTAAGCGCCGATAACTCATAATACAGATTCTCAATATTTTTAGGACTCCAGGATTGGCGTAAGTTCGTTATCTTAATTTCTGTTCCTGTGTTTTTCTGAACATTAAGTGAGGTTGGCAAAGTGATATTTTGCGGATGGGTTAATTCAATATCAATATCAAATACATCTTTACCTTCAACATCGAATTCATCCCAATTTACCTTAAGTCCAATAATACCATCATCGACCGTTTTTGTAATCAATTCCAGATTTGCACCTAATCTATCTGTAGAAATACGACCTATACCTTTTTCGCCAGTTTTACGACGACCAAATTCACTTAGTTTTGAATTTCGTTTACTGGAAAAACCAATCCGTAGCCAACTATTTAGAAGTTGGTCTTTTGTCATTCCAAAACCGTTATCAGAAATTCGTATAAAAGGGGTTTTGCATTTTGTTGATATTTCAACTTCTACATCATTTGCGTCGGCATCGTAACTGTTTTTAACCAACTCAATTAATGCTGTTGTATGGTCTTTAATGCTATCACGCCCTAAATGAATTAAAGTCTTAGCATCAATTGTAAACCTTTGGAATTTTTCGTCAAGCTTAGAAAGTTCGGCCGAGGTTCTGAGTATCGATCTATAATCCGTGTCCGGGCTTGATAATAAAGCTTGCAGTTTTTTGATTAGATCTGGCCTCGTGCTTTTTGACATATGAGTAATAAGATGCAGAAATAAATATACACATTTTAAAACACTAAGATATGATAAAAATAATTCCATAGCAATGTTTACAGAACATCACTGATAAGTACATTTTTTCCATAAATTTTTAATAAAAAATAAGAAAAAAAGAAAAGCAAAACGTACCATATCAAAGAATAGAATTAATACTAAAATCAATGATTTTTATGACGAAACTGAGAAAGAAAAGAAGTTAAACTTCTTAATTTAATTGCAGATGTAATAATCAGAATAACTTTAGAAGAATTTTATTCACAGAATCCCGATGAAAAGCTATTTATTTGACATTCAATGAAACGCTCTTTCAAAAATCAATAAATCTTAGAGGGAAACGAAACCTGTATATTTGATTATCAATATTTTGTAATTACGTCTTTAGAAAAAAAAACCTCTATTTTATGATTTAACTATTTGTAAATCCATCAAATAGAGGTTTTTTGGTGGAGCCGAAGGGGTTCGAACCCTTGTCCAGTTGTGTGATAAATTATACCTTCTACATGCTTATTTTCCAATTAGTTGTCGGGATCAGTCGGGCTGGAAACCGACCTAAACTTTCTCCTTAGGTACTTTGTTTCGCTTTTGTATCGTACCCTACAAAAGCTAGCATTGTTATTTCGATGCCTCTGATGCTAACCTAACATTGCGGCAGTTAGCGAGACAAAAGCTTACGTAATTCTAAATTAGGCAGCTAAGGCGTAGTTATTTTCGCCAATTATTGTTTTGAACGTTCTCTTTTAAGTGCTCTCCGTACAACGCACTGCATGCTAACATACTTAGCGCCACCCTGTCAAATCCAAAACGGCCCCAATTTTTAGTCGGAAAGTTAGGAAGTCTAACAGTCCGAAGTTCAAATATACAAATACTTTGCCAAATTGGACTGTTTAGGGTGTCCAAAGTCACATTTTTAAACTTCGCGAATATAAATAATTATGTCTTTCGGACTTCCCGACTAAATACTTCTAACTCATTAAACCGTTCTTCCTGGGTATTGTTGTAAGGCTAACTCCAAACAATCCATTGCAGCATTTAAGTCGTCAGTATTTAAAACATAAGCCATACGCACTTCGTTTTTACCAGAACCCGGATTAGAATAAAATCCTGTTGCAGGTGCCATCATTACAGTTGCTCCATTATGGTCAAAACTTTCTAACATCCACTGACAAAAAGCATCAGCATCATCAATAGGGAATTTAGCTACCACGTAAAATGCACCACCTGGATTAGGACAAAATACACCTTCAATATCATTTAAGCGTTTTACTAAGGTATCTCTACGTAAGGTATATTCTTTATTTACTTCTTCAAAATAACTATCTGGAGTATCTACTGCTGCGGTTCCAGCAATCTGCTCAACCATACCCGGACTTAATCTCGCTTGTGCAAATTTTAATCCTGAAGCAATTACTTCCTTGTTTTTAGTAATTAAGCAGCCTAAACGAGCTCCACATGCACTATAGCGTTTAGAAACCGTATCCATAATCACTACGTTTTCGTCTAATCCATCTAAATGCATTGGAGAAATAAATTCACGTCCATCATAACAAAACTCACGGTAAGCTTCGTCTGAGAACAAGAATAGATCATATTTTAAACATAAAGCCTTTAAAGCCTCTAGCTCCTCTTTCGAATATAAATATCCTGTTGGATTATTAGGGTTGCATATAATGATTGCCTTAGTTTTGTCTGTAATTAATTTCTCAAACTCCGCGATAGGAGGTAATGCAAACCCATTTTCTATATACGATAAAATAGGTTTTACCACCACATTACTCATGCAAGCAAAACCATTATAGTTTGCATAAAAAGGTTCTGGAATAATAATTTCATCGCCTTCATTTACACAAGTTTGCATAGCGATTGTAATAGCTTCAGAACCACCAACCGTTACTAAAATATTTTCTGGTGTAATGTTATAGCCTAATTTATTATAGTATTCGGTCAATTTCTTTCTGTAAGCTAGTGTTCCTTCAGAAGGAGTATAAGCCCAAACATCAAAATCTATATTCTTAATGGCATTTAGCATACCTTCTGGTGTGGCTATATCTGGCTGACCAATATTTAAATGATATACCTTTTTACCTGCTGCTTTAGCTTTATCTGCAAAAGGAGTTAGTTTTCTAATTGGTGATGCGGGCATTTGCAGCCCTTTTTCTGAAATTTTTGGCATGGCACAAAAATAAAAAACCCCGTGATATAATCGGGGTTTTAAATGTAAAATAAATAATTGGTATCATCATGCTCAGCTCGACTGGGCATCGTAATGCATAATTAAGTAATTTTGTACTCTTTTATCGCTTTAAGGTTCCCGTTTTCACGGGAATGACGATCGTCGAAAATATCTCGTTATGCTAGCTCGACTGGGCATCTTAATGCAATGATAAAGTAAATTTCTTGCCTTTTATCGCATTAAGGTTCCCGTTTTCACGGGAAAGAAGACTTTGGGAAATATTTATAAAATATTATTTGGTACTACCTTCTATAGATTCGCCTTTAACATATAAAACCTTAATACTTGTTCTGGCATTAGAGGTTAATGTAATTGCCTTATTAAAAGGTAAAGGAGATCCTGCAGGAGTTAAAGTTACTTTTACAAATCCTTTTTCACCTTTTTTAACAGGTGTCTGCGTATATTCTCCCACAGTACATCCACAGGTAGTTTCTATCTTTGTAATAATCAAAGGAGCATCGCCAATATTTGTGAAATTAAAGGTGTAAACAACAGGTTTATTTAAGACTACTTTTCCAAAATCATGCGTTTCAGTCTCAAATTTAAACTCAGCAGGTTTAGTCTGTGCTTTTACAATCACGCTAATACCTAATATCAACACGGCTAACAGAATTAATTTTTTCATGGTTATTTCGCTTTTAACAAATTTACTATATAAAAGGGTAAAACAAAAAGTATTCCAAATATTATTTGCCTAGCTTATTAAAGCATAATTAGAAAGAATTGTATCTTTGTGCCCTAACCATAATTACTTATGATGTCAGATGGAAAGCTTACCACTAATCAGATTGATGCTTCAGAATTAAGTTTCGATGACTTTAAGTTAATCGTAATTAACGACTATAAAATAGCTTTTGAGAGCCGCCAGGCTAGTTTGCTTGGTCGAAAGGAAGTATTAACTGGTAAAGCAAAGTTTGGCATTTTTGGTGATGGAAAAGAAGTTCCACAAATAGCAATGGCAAAAGCCTTTAAAAAAGGCGATTGGCGCTCAGGCTATTACCGCGATCAAACTTTTGCCTTTGCAACTGGAATTGCTACAATAAAGGAATTTTTTGCCCAATTATATGCAAACCCAAGCGTAGAAGCAGATCCTTCATCTGCAGGTCGACAAATGAACTGTCATTTTGCTACACGTTCGTTAAACGAAGATGGTTCTTGGAAAGATTTAACCGATATTAAAAACTGTTCTTCAGATATTGCGCCAACAGGCGGACAAATGGCCAGGTTAGTTGGCTTAGCATATGCTTCTAAATTATTTAGACAAAATCCTGAATTAGATTATTTGAAGAACTTTTCTGTAAACGGAAATGAAGTTGCTTTTGGTACCATTGGTAATGCTTCTACTTCAGAAGGTGTTTTCTTTGAAGCGTTTAACGCCGCTGGAGTTTTGCAAGTGCCAATGGCAATTTCAGTATGGGATGATGGGTATGGCATATCTGTGCCAGCAAAATATCAAACCACAAAAGAAGATATTTCAGAGATATTAAAAGGTTTTCAACGAGAAGAAGGAACTAACGGTTACGAGATTTTTAAGGTAAAAGGTTGGGATTATCCTGCTTTATGCGAAACTTATCAAAAAGCAATTGATGTGTGTAGAACAGACCATGTGCCTGTTTTAATACACGTTACAGAAGTTACGCAACCACAAGGTCACTCTACCTCTGGCTCTCATGAGCGATATAAAGAAAAAAATAGGTTAGAATGGGAGAAAGAGCACGATTGTATTTTGCAAATGCGCAAATGGATGATCGAATCAGCTATTTCGACTGATGAAGATTTAACGGCATTAGAAGAGGAAGCTAAAGTATATGTTAAAAATATACAAAAAGAAGCTTGGAACGAATTTTTAGAGAGTATCAAACAAGAGCAAAGTGAAGTTATCAATATGATTAATGCTTTTGGAAATGATAGCCCGATGCTAACTAAAATTTCTGCTCAATTAGCTTCTACTCCAGATGCATTAAGAAGAGAAGTAATTTCTACTGCCCGCAAAGCTATCCGTCTAAGTGTCAATATGCCCTCAACAGAGCGTGATGTTTTGGTAAAATGGTATCAAAAGCAGGCAGGAATTAATGAAGAAAAATATAGCTCTAAGTTATTTACAGAAGGAAAAGAAAGTCCATTTTTAGTAAATGTAATTCCTGCTGAATATAGCGAAAGCAGCAAAATGATAGATGGTAGGGAATTGTTAAACGCTTGTTTCGATTCTAATTTTGGTAGAGACCAACGTTTAGTTGCTTTTGGAGAAGATTTAGGACATATAGGGGATGTAAATCAGGGTTTTGCTGGTTTGCAAGCTAAATATGGTGATTTACGAGTTACAGATACAGGTATTAGAGAAATGACCATTATTGGTCAAGGCATTGGATTAGCCATGCGTGGTTTACGCCCGATTGCCGAAATACAATATTTAGATTACTTGTTATTTGCTTTAAATATTTTAAGTGATGATTTAGCGAGTTTATCTTACCGTACCAAAGCCGGACAAAAAGCACCAGTTATTGTACGTACGCGTGGTCATCGTTTAGAAGGTGTTTGGCATTCAGGTTCACCAATGGCTGTAATTTTAGGTTCTTTACGTGGTTTACATATCTGTGTTCCGCGTAATATGACACAAGCAGCAGGAATGTATAATACACTTTTTAGATCTGATGAGCCTGCATTGGTGATAGAATGTTTGAATGGCTACCGTTTAAAAGAGAAATTGCCTGATAATGTAGGCGAGTTTACCATCCCTTTGGGTAAAGCTGAAATTATTAAAGCCGGAACAGATTTAACTGTAGTTACTTATGGTTCTACACTTCGCATTGTTGAAGAAGCGGCAGAAGAATTAGAGCAATTAGGTATATCTATTGAAATTATAGATCCACAAACTATATTACCATTTGATATGGATCAGCTGTGCAAAAAATCACTACAAAAAACTAACAAATTGTTAGTAGTAGATGAAGATGTGCCAGGTGGTGCGACAGCCTTTATTTTACAACAAATTTTAGAAGAACAACAAGGTTATTACTTACTAGATGCTCAACCTAAAACATTAACTGCAAAAGCACATCGCCCACCTTATGGTTCTGATGGTGATTATTTTAGCAAACCTTCAGTTGATGATGTAATTGAAGCGGTGTATGCGATGATGAACGAAAGCAATCCACAACAATTTCCAGATTTGTTTAACTAATCAACAATTTAACTTATATTGATCTATTCATCCCTAATGGATCGTTTTATGCTATTAACTCATTTTTTGGGGCAAACTATTGCTCTTAAATTCATCTGTAACTTATTTTAAGGATGAATTATAAATTTACGCTCTCTATCTCAAAAATATGTTTTCTTACTTATTGCTTGCTTTTAATCAGCATTGCAACATTTGCACAGGTAAAATCTCCTCAATTAAAACTAGATAGTTTATTAAAGGTCAATGCAAATCATGTAAAACAGGATTCTGCAAAGTTGGTCATCTTAAAAGAAGTTTATTATCAATCCATGCGGGTTAAAAACTTCGAGAAATCTGAAGAATTTGTAAATAAAAGTGTTCTTTTAGCTAGAAAATTAAACTTAAGAAGATTTGAAGCCCAAGCGTACTATAAGTTGGGAATGTTTTATCATGGTTTTACCAATTTCTATAAGGCAGAAGAAAACTATAAAAAAGCGATAGCAGCTTACACTGCTATTAATGATTTAGATTGGGTTGCCGGAACATATTTAAATTTAGGTGCACTTTATACAGGCGTTCCCTATTATGTTAAAGCATTAGATGCTCATCAAAAAGCAATCGATATTTTTTTAAAAAACGGTAATGAAGTTGACTTAGCAAGCTGTTACGCTAATATTTCAGGAATTTATATGGATTTAGGTCAGCAAGATTATGCCTTAAACTATTTACAAAAAGCACTAAAAATATTTATAAAAGAAGATCCAAACGATCGTGGCGTAGCTGTGGTTTACAACAGCATTGGTCAGGCTTATTTTACAGCTTCAAAAGAAGAGTTGATTAAGATGGGAGCGAAGCCAAATCAAAAAAATGCCCTTGCTTTAGAGAATTATAAAAAGGCTTTAAACGTTGCGCAAGTAAATAACGATTCAACTGTTTTAGGTCCACTAAATAAAGATTTTGGGAATGTATATGAGGCAATGGGTGAAAAAGATTTGGCACTTAAAGCGTATCAAAAAGCAAACGAAATTAATTCAAAAGCAGACCATAAAGATGATTATGCTAACAGTTTACTGGCGTTAAGTAATTTTTATGAAAAAAATAACGAGTATAGCAAAGCTGAAGATCTTTTAATAGAAGCCTTAAAAATTGGACAACAAGTGAACTTGTTAAATGTACAAAGAGATGCATATTTGAATTTAAGTTCAATAAATGAGAAGCAGGGGGATTTCAATCAATCGCTCAAAAATTATAGGCAATATATACGAGTTAGGGATCAAATTTTTAACCAGGAGAAAGAAAAGGAAATTATACGAAGGCAGTTACAAATTGATTTTGGTGTAAAAGAGAAAGATTACCAGTTAAAGCAACAATTAACAGATGTCGAATTACAACGACAGGTTTTATTGGCTAAGCAGCAACAACAAGAGTTGACTTTGAGTAACCAAGAAAAGATACTTCAGCGGTTAACATTTCTTAAAAAGCAAGCCGATTTAGAAAATGAAAAGAGATCTCAAGCTAACTTGCTAAAACAACAACGACTAAAAGCCCAACTAGATAAAGAGATAAAAGATAAGCAGATTGGATTGCAGCGAACTGAATTAAAATTCAATAGAAACGTAAATTTAATTTTAGGCATATTGGCTTCAATTTTATTAGCCTCTGCATTATTTGTATATTATACACAGCGTAAAACTGCAAAGCTGAATAAGATTGTATCGGAGCAAAAGCTAGAATTAGAAAAACTTGGAAAAGTAAAGGATCGCATATTTAGTGTTGTAAGTCACGATATGCGGTCTCCAGTAAACTCATTAATTTCATTTATACAATTGTTAGAAGACGGCAATATTAATCAACAAGATTTAACAAAATATGCTGGGCTTTTAAAAACTACTTTAGGATACACTTCATCTATGATGGAAAATCTGTTGAATTGGGCCTCAAGTCAAATGCAGGGTTTTAAGCCTATTATTGAAAGATTTGATGTTGAACTTTGTGCGCAAGAAGTTTTGAATTCACTCCACGCCAATGCAGTTCAAAAAAACATTACGATTATAAATGAGATTAAGTCCGGTAGTATTTGTTTGGCAGATATGAATATGACCGCATTGGTTTTGCGTAACCTAATTAGTAATTCCATTAAGTTTAGTGCAAAAAATGAAACGATTAAGTTGTCTTCAAAAGTAGAAAATAATACGATTGCAATCTCGGTAATTGATAATGGTGTTGGTTTATTAAAAGAGCAAATAGATAATTTTAATAATTCAGGTTACCAAGAGATAGGGAAAAGCACAATCGGTACCAATCAAGAAAAAGGTACAGGGATTGGATTGGTGTTGTGCCATACATTTACAACTTTAATGAACGGTTCTTTAAAAGTTAAAAGTGTAAAGAATAAAGGCAGTGTTTTTACTTTAGCTCTACCAAAAGCCTAATTAGCTGCAAATTTTCATCTTCAACTTCTATACTTTCATCGACTATCTTATTGGCTTCATCGACTTTCCAAAAAAAGATAACAATTTTTGTAGAAATTGTGAGCATTCAGTATCGCAAAAACTGATTCTTAACAATGAGTATTACAAAAATGAAAGCTTACGGAAAGTTCTTTGGTAATTTCTTTATCTACTTAGTACACCAAGGAATGAATAAGGATAGAATGGTAAAAAGGTCAAAATAGTTAAGGCTTATGCCTTGAAATAGTTTTATTTGCTATTTTTTCTACTAATTCTTGTCTATTGATTAAACTAACGGGAACAGTATTGTTATGATTTAATACAATTTCATTCTGTGTAATGGTAGCAATCTGATTAAGATTAATAATATACTGTTTATGCACTCTGATAAAGAAAGCAGGAAGTTGACGTTCTAAGCTTTTAAGGTTGACTAAGGTGACATGCTTATCATTGGCAGTATAAATCTTTGAGAAATCGCCCATGCTTTCTATATAAATCACATCATTATAATTTAATCTAGTAAAGCCTTTAGTTTCTTTAATAAAGAAGTGATCGTCGGTATCTTCTGCTGGAGGTGGATTGCTATTTAAACTTACCTTTTTTTTAAGGTCTAAATATTCTATTGCCTTTGTACTTGCCTTTAACAAACGTTCAAAAGTGGCAGGTTTTACAATAAAATCTAAAGCATCTAGATTAAAACTTTCTGCAGCATATTCCGTAAAAGAAGTAATGAAAATAAAAACAGGAGGGCTTTTTATGCTTTTCAATAAGCCCATTCCAGATAACTCTGGCATGTCAATATCAGAAAATACAATATCTATTGGTTCATTTGCTAGCACTTCTGCAGCTTCCACACCATTACTACAAACAGCCTTAATATCAAGTTGATTAACTTTACGCAGATACATTTCTATTGCATCACGTTCAATCTCATTGTCATCTACTATTAAACAGCTGTAGTTCATAATGCTTAAATTAAGATTTTTATAAATTGATAGGATATATAAATCTTACAACTTAGTCTACATTGCTGTATAACAGGAAATTAAATTTCAGATTTTTGTAAGCGCTAAATTCTAAAAGTATTTATTGATGTTTTTTAGTGCCAGTATAATTTTTTTCGCCAGCCAAAATAGAGATAGCTAAATCATTCTCTTCTGGTGGAACTGGGCATCGATACCCATCGCTATATGCACAATAAGGATTATATGCTTTGTTAAAATCTATTTCCACTCGATTATCTTTAATATCATTTAATGATAAATCAATATACCTACCGCCACCGTAAGTAATTTTACTATTGGTTTCATCGGTAAATGGCAAAAACAATAAATCTTTATAAGTTGGATTTGTAAGCAAACTGATGTTTCTGTACAAAATCATTTTTAATTTCTTTCCTTTTAAAGTAAACGTTATTTGCGCATAGCGGATAAATTCCTTACTTGTTCCATCATACGTTGGCATATTAAAAATTTTCTCGTTTTTTAATATTTCTACAGTGGCAGTTATTTTATAAGCGCTATCTGCATCGAAAAAATGAAGGTCTTTTAAATCAGCTTCTTTAAGCGGAGAACGAGTTTCTTTAATAAAATCTGCTTTATATGCTTCGCGATGTTTAGCAATTTGTTCCTTGTAATTTTGAGCAAAAACAGTAAAGCTGATGAAACTAAATACTACCAGAAAAGATATTTTAATTCGCATGATTGGTTAAAGATTAAATAGTAACGTCTTTCTCAGCTTGACTGAGAATCGTAATGCGAAGATAGGACTTGTTTATTGTATTACGATTCCAGCTTTGCGGGAATGACGGGCTTGAGTATCAATAAACTTTGTCAATCTTTAGAAGATTGACAAAGTTAAATCCTTACGACTTTATTTCTTAACAAATGGTCGGCTAGTACTAGAGCTACCATTGCTTCAACAATTATAACTGCTCTTGGCACAACACAAGGGTCATGCCTGCCTTTTCCTTTAATTTCTGCAGCTTCTCCGGCTGAATTAATGGTTTGTTGGTTGTGCATGATAGTTGCAACAGGTTTAAAAGCAACTACAAAATTAATATCCATTCCGTTTGCAATGCCACCTTGTATTCCTCCCGAAAAATTGGTCAAAGTTTTAGGTTGATCTCCCGCAAGGAAAATGTCATTATGCTCAGAGCCTCTCATTTCACTGCCAGCAAAACCAGATCCATATTCAAAACCATGTACCGCATTAATGCTTAGCATCGCTTTTCCTAAATCTGCATGCAGTTTATCAAAAACAGGTTCGCCTAAACCTACTGGGCAATTTTTGATGATACAACCTACCTTTCCGCCTACTGTGTCGCCATCTTTTCGCACGGAATCAATAAAATCTATCATTTGATTTGCAGTAGCAGGATCTGCACAGCGAACAATGTTTTCTTCTCTTTTTTCTAGCAAAGATAATACATCATTACTGTCTAAATTTGGTGCTACAATGGCTCCTACGGAAGTAACATGTGCGAAAATTTCGATTTCAAATTCCTTTAAGAGTAGTTTAGCAATTGCACCCGAAGCTACACGAGCAGCAGTTTCTCTAGCAGAAGAACGCCCGCCACCACGATGATCGCGAATGCCATATTTTGCATCATAAGTATAATCTGCATGAGAAGGACGATACACATCTACATTATGTCCGTAATCTTTAGAACGCTGGTCTTCGTTAGGAATTAATAAACTAATAGGAGTGCCTGTACTTTTTCCTTCAAAAGTTCCAGATAAAATCTGAACAGTATCACTCTCTTTGCGTTGGGTTGTGATTTTAGATTGGCCGGGTCTGCGTTTATCCAATTCAGATTGTATAAAATCTAAATCAATCGTTAGTCCTGCCGGACAACCATCAATAATTACGCCTATGGCTACACCATGCGATTCACCAAAGGTGGTTATTTTAAATAATTTTCCGAATGAATTGCCTGCCATTTTTGTTAGTATATAGTAATTAGTATCTAGTATTTAGTAGTTAGATTGGTTTGTTATAATAGTTTTCCAAGTTATAGTAAAATATCTAAATACTTTGTACTAAATACTAACTACAGTAAAACCTGCTTTCTCTAAGTCATCCCAAAAATAAGGATAAGATTTTTCAACTACCTGCTTTTCTTCAATTTCTACGGTGTTAATTTTTAAAGCTAAAGGAGCAAACGCCATTGCCATCCGATGATCTTCGTAAGTGCTAATGGTTATTTTTTCTGGGAAATGTAAACCAGAACAATCTAATTTATAGCTTAAATTCTTTTCAATAAACTTTACACCAATTTTAGCCAACTCAGTTTTTAAGGCTAATACACGATTGGTTTCTTTAATTTTTAAGGTTTCTAATCCAGTAAAAGTTGCATCATGTCCTAATGCCGCACATACTACAACAATGGTTTGAGCTAAATCTGGACATTCTTTTAAATCAAAAATTTTTCGTTCTACTTTTTTAGGCTCTTTTTTGAGATAAACACCTCCGTTTTTAAACTGAGAAGTAATTCCAAAGTTTGCCATAATCTCCGTGATTTTACTATCACCTTGTAGACTATAGCCATTTAAGCCAGGTAAAAAGATTTCTGCTTCATCAGATAATGCTGCAATAGCGTACCAATAAGAAGCTGCACTCCAATCTGGTTCAACATATAATTTTGCAGTTTTAAAAGATTGAGGCTCAATAGTGATGGTATTTTCATTCCAATCGTTTCTGATACCGACCTGCTCTAACATTGCCAAAGTCATATCCACATATGGCTTTGATGTTAATTCACCTTCAATTTCTAAAGTTAATCCCAATGGGAGAGATGAGGCGATCATTAGCAAAGCCGAAATATATTGACTGCTGATATCTCCTTTTATCTTAACTTTTGAACTTGTTTGCTTTAAAGGTCCAGAAATTTGTAAAGGAGGGAAACCATCATTTTCCAGATAGGTGATATTCCCTCCAATACTTTTTATAGCTTCGGCCAAAATCCCAATAGGCCTTTGTTTCATTCTTTCCGTTCCAGTTAATAAAAAGTCACCATTTTGAATAGCTAAATAAGCAGTTAAAAAGCGCATTGCTGTACCGGCAGGACCAACATCTACAGTTTGCAGTTGGGAATTATCAGTTTTTAAACCTGAAAGAATCCCATTCAAGGTAACCGTATCTGCGGCTACAGAGAGATTATCTACACTAACTAAGCCTTTACTCAATGCACTGATAATTAACGCCCTGTTGCATTCGCTTTTAGAACCTGTTAATTTAATTTCGGTATCAATTTGTTTGTTTCCTTTAAAAGAAAGCAATACGTTTTTAGACATTATCTTTAGTTCAATTGTTAATTTGTTCACTAGTTCATCGGTAAATCTACCTTGAAATATTGAACTTATACTCTTCATTAGTTTTCAACTAGCTCAACTGTTTTTGCGATTCCACAAATGAACGATTGAACTAATGAACCAATTTATTTCACCTCTGTATGCGCTTCAGCAGCAATTCCTGCTTCTGCTTTGCCAGCATTCATAATTTCTGTTTGTCTACGAATAGATTCGCCATGAACCAATTCTAAAAATTTCTCCGTAAAGTTTACATCTAATTTTAACGCCTTGGCAAAAGCAGTACGTTTTTTCATGATTTCATCCCAACGGTTAACCTGTAAAATGGTTACTTTGTTATCTCTTTTAAATTCACCAATTTTTTGAGTAATGCTCATTCGCTCAGCTAATTTTTGAATTACTAAATCATCGATTTTATCAATTTCCTTTCTTAGGTCGGCTAATTTATCTGCAAACTCTTCGTTTTTAGATTCAGGTTGACGTAAAGTAAACTTGCCTACCATTTCTGCTAAAGCTGCAGGTGTAACTTGTTGTTTAGCATCTGTCCAGGCAATTGAAGGATCTAAATGAGATTCGATCATTAACCCTTGCATATCTAAATCTAATGCTTTTTGAGCGATGTAAGGAATTAATTCACGGTTACCACAAATGTGACTTGGATCGTTAATAATTGGCAATTCTGGACATAAAGTTTTCAATTGGATTGCTAATTCCCACATTGGTTCGTTACGGAAAGCGCTTTTCTCGAAAGATGAAAACCCACGGTGAATAGCACCTAATTTAGTAATCCCAGCTTTGTTAATACGCTCTAAAGCACCAACCCATAATTGTAAATCAGGATTTACTGGGTTTTTAACTAATACAGGAATGTCTACACCTTGTAAAGCATCAGCAATTTCTTGTACCGTAAATGGATTTACCGTAGAACGAGCTCCAATCCAAAGAATATCTACTCCAGCTGCAAGCGCTTCTTCTACGTGTTTTGCATTGGCAACTTCAACAGCTGTTGGCAAACCGGTTTCTGCTTTTGCACGTTTTAACCATTCTAAACCAATACTTCCTATACCTTCAAACTCTCCCGGACGGGTACGAGGTTTCCAAATACCAGCTCTCAATACGCTAACTTTTCCAGTAGCAGCTAATAAATGTGCAGTCGATAATAATTGATCTTCGGTTTCTGCACTACAAGGACCAGAAATAAGTAAGGGTTCGTTTTTGATGTTTATCCAGCTATCTAAAGGTTGGATGTTTAATTGTAATTTCATTTTTTTGGGATTTGTATGTAAGTGTTTTTATAATTAGTATTTAGTAGTTAGATGTTTTTAGCACCTTGTCTTCCGGACTTTCCGACTGTTAAACGGTATCGTTTTTCTCGTATTCGCCCATGATGTTAAAGTTCACTGTATATTTTAATGCTTTACGAATGGCTGTATCATAATTTTCCATATTACTCCATTCCATATCAACATAAAAATAATATTCGTTTCTCTTACCCAAAACAGGCATCGATTGTATTTTGGTTAAGTTTACATTTAACTCTGCAAAAATATTTAACACTTTAGAAAGTGCACCAACATGGTTGCCTACTTGAAAGCAGATCGATGCTTTATTAATCTCTTTTGTGTCTTCTATTTTTTGTTTTTGAAGGATTAAAAAACGTGTATAGTTTTTCTTGTTTGATTCTATTCTGCGTTCTATGATGTTTAATCCATATAATTCTGCAGCTAAAGTATTTGCAATCGCAACAGTATCTGTCAATTGTTCATCTCTGATTTTTTTAGCACAAGCTGCAGTATCATTACTTTCAATTACCTGAATATTTGGATAATCGTCAAAAAAATCAACACACTGTCTGATGGCGATAGGGTGAGAGGTGGCGAATCTAATATCTTTAAACTTAACACCAGGTAGGGCCATTAAGTGCAATTGGATAGGTAAATAAACTTCACCGCTAATGGCAAAATTATATTCTCTAATTAAGGTATAATTGGGTAATAAACTACCAGCAATAGAATTTTCTATGGCCATAATTACAAAGTCAGCTTTATCATTTTCTAAACTTTCGCAAGTTTGTTTAAATGAATTACATTCGATGGTTTCGATATCTCTACCAAAAAATTTAAATGCTGCTTCTTCGTGAAACGATGCTTTAATACCTTGTATGGCTACCCTTGTTTTTGTTTTCATTTTGCGTTAAGCGTTAAACAAAAAAAGTCCCAGCTTTTGGCCGGGACTTTTTATATACATTCAATATTATTATCTATCTTTTTGCATACTAGCCCCGGCTCTTACTAAAATAGTAAAAGTAACCAAAGTAATATGTGTTTGTTAATTGCATTTTTTTCTTGTTGCTGACAAATGTACAATACAGAATTTAATTTGTCAATAGAGAAAGGAAAATAATTTAAACAGAATTAAATTTTATTTATTGTTTGCGAATTTAGCCTCTATGTAAGCTTTAGCTTTCTTGCTTAGCTGATTGTATAATCTTTTGTTGAACTCGCTCTTGTTCGTGTAATTCTTGCTGCATTACTTTAGCAATTTTTGTACTGCCGTCGTGGCTCCAACCAGGAGGATTTAAGATATATTTTACCTTAGCCATAAACGTGGGTGCTTTTTTAACATCAGCTTTTAAAGCAATAAACTCATGAAAGATAATATTAACCGGTCCCGTATCTTCTGGTTGAGTGGTTAAACCATATTTTATGGTGTCTTCTGGTAATTCTTCTTGAAAAGTGCCAAACCATCTATCCCATAAAATAAGCACCATGCCCATGTTTTTATCTAAATAACGTACGTTACTAGCGTGGTGAACACGATGATGAGATGGAGTTACGAAAATGTATTCGAACCAAGGATGTAGCTTGCCTACTGCCTGCGTGTGTACCAAATTACCATAAATCTGAGTTACGAGATAGGCAAAAAGGATATCTAGAGCGGTAAAGCCCATAAATGCTAGCGGTAGATAAAAAAACACACGGTATAGCGGTTCAAAAACTGTGGAACGGAAACCTGTAGTTAAATTAAAGTGCTCTGAAGAATGATGTGTAACATGCATTGCCCAAAAAAACCTTACATAATGTCCAACAGTATGTAAAAACCAATATAAAAAATCTTGTGCTAAGATTAAAACAATCCAATAAATCCACACATTTGAAATTTCAAATAACCTGAATTGGTAACAATAAGCTAATAAAAAGAAGGTAGCCGTTTTCATGCAAAGGTTAATCACCACTGCAACGGTCATTAAATAAATATTAGTCCAAGTATCACGTTTGGTGTATATTTTTTTGTCGTGTACATAACTAATATACATTTCAACTAAGGTTAAAACGATAACAAAACCAAACAACCCACCTACAGAAATATCGCTCCCAGTAAATTTCATCTTATAAACTATTGTAGTATGCTAAACTGCTTTTAATATCATCATTGGTTACACGGCAGTTAAAAACGCATTTGCCAATTTCATCTAGTAAAGAGAACATGATATGCCCATCTTCATTCTTTTTATCGCTTTGCATCAATTCTAATAAAGTATCAAAGCTTTTATCAACAATTTTATATTTAGGATAAATAGAAAGTAAGTATTTGCTAATATCCGCCAACTCATCTTCTGTTAAATTACAGTATTTTGCAGATAAATACGCTTCACAAACCATACCAACTGCAATAGCTTCGCCATGAGTTAATGGTTTTTTACTATTTGTTAAGGCATAACTTTCTACCGCGTGACCAATGGTATGACCAAAGTTTAAAATTTTACGTAATCCTTTTTCTAAAGGATCTTCAGTGACAACTTCGTTTTTAATTTCAATAGAACGATAAATTTCTTCAGGAATTAAAGTTTCGTAATTGCTTATTTTTAAACGTTCGTAATAGCTTTTATCTTTAATTAAACCATGTTTTATCATTTCTGCAAAGCCTGACAAAAGTTCTCTTTTAGGTAAGGTCGTTAAAAAAGAATTTTCGATAAACACAGCTTGTGGTAAACTAAATGTTCCCACCATATTTTTAACATTGTCGATATCAATTCCTGTTTTACCGCCAACTGAAGCATCAACTTGTGATAGGAGTGTAGTAGGGATATTAATGAAATCTATTCCTCTTTTGTAGGTTGAAGCCACAAAACCACCCATATCTGTAATTACACCACCACCTAAATTTATCATCAAACATTTGCGGTCGGCGTCAAAATCTAATAGGGTTTTCCAAATGCCAATACAGAAATCAATGTTTTTATTTTCTTCACCTGGGTCAGTTTCAATGATATCAAAATCTTCTAAATCATCTAAAAAAGCCCTAAAGGTAGGTAGACATAATTCTGCAGTATTGGTATCTGCAAAAACAAAAACCTTACTGTATTTATTTTGATCTAAGAGTTCTTTTAACGGACTTAAACCTGTTTCGAAATAAATAAAATGATCAGCGTTTTTTATAGGTTCCATTAAATTACTTCAATTATTTTGCCCATAAAATCAATTTTATCGCCAGTGCGCACTTTAAGACGTTTTCTATAATCTACAACGCCATTATATTTTACCAAACCATCTTCTACAACAGTTTGCGCTTCTCCACCACTTTGTACCAATGAAGTTGCTTTTAAGAGTGCAATTAGGGGAATAAATTCGCCTTCGAGTTTGAACTTTATCATTATTGTGCAAATTTACGAATATTTATAAAGTGTTTTGCCTTAACAATGTTTGTTATTTATATTTTTGCACTCTTCTGACTAATCAAAACACTCAAATGGAACTATCGCCCAGAAAAAAAATCAATTTTGACAATACAGAAATCGCTTTTCGTAATAAAACTAACGGTGAATTAAATCAAGCATATTGGTTATTTAAAATGATTGGCAGTAATTTCCTAACTAAAGTGGGCCCGCCAATTACTAATTTCTTGTTAAACATTGGTTTTCCGATTAAAGGGGCGATTAAAGCTACTATTTTTAAACAATTTTGTGGTGGAGAAACCATTAACGAATGTGAGCATACAATTGAGCAATTGAGTTTAGGAAATGTAGGAACAATTTTAGATTATTCTGTAGAGGGAGAAGATGAAGAGGAAGTGTTTAATTTTACATGTGAAGAGATTATCAGAACTATTCATAGAGCAGATGGTGATCCTAGAGTACCAATTACGGTATTTAAAATTACTGGTATTGGCCGATTTGCTTTATTAGAGAAATTAGACGCTAAACAGGAATTAACGACTACAGAAGCTGAAGAATTTAAAAGAGTGAAAGCAAGATGCGAGAAAATCTGTCAAGCAGCATTTGATAAGCAAGTTCCCATAATGATTGATGCCGAGGAAACTTGGATACAAGATACTATTGATGAATTAGCATTAGAGATGATGACCAAATTCAATAAAGAGAAATTGGTTGTTTACAATACCTATCAAATGTATCGCCATGATAAATTGGCAGATTTAAAAGCAGATTATCATATTGCAAAAGAAACAGGATTTATTTTAGGTGTGAAAATGGTTCGCGGGGCCTACATGGAAAAGGAGCGTAAACGCGCTGCAGAGATGGGTTATCCATCACCAATACAACCTGATAAAGCTGCTACTGATAAAGATTACGATGAGAGTTTAAGGTTTTGTGTGAAGCATATTGATCAAATTGCATTTGTTTGTGGCACGCATAACGAAGAAAGCTCTCGTTTATTAACAGAGTTGATTGATGAAAACAACATTCCGCACAATCATCCACATATTTATTTTGCACAACTATTGGGCATGAGCGATAATTTGAGCTTTAATTTATCTGATGCAGGTTACAATGTTGCTAAGTATGTTCCTTATGGTCCAATTAAAGCAGTAATGCCTTATTTGTTTAGAAGAGCGCAAGAAAATACTTCTGTTGCCGGACAAACAGGAAGAGAATTAGGTTTAATTAGTAAGGAGAAGAGTAGAAGGAAGTTATAGGAACAAGGATTAATCAATGTTCTTTTTATTCATCTACTTAACGATAAAATAACCAATTGCTAGCCAAACCAGTCCTTTGACTAAAAAGAAGAGAAAGCCCCAAAAGCCAAGTCTTTTGACCCACAACTTAATTTTTTCTACTCTTTCGGCTTTCATCTTGCAAAAATAATAAAACCTGTGTTTATTTAATAATTTAGTCTTTAAACACAGGCTTTTAAATCATTTGTAATCAATTGTTTAATATTTCTTCTGTAGTAAGTTTTCTTACTTTTAATATTTTGAATTCTTTAATTCCATCGGGCATTTCCCAATTGATTAAGTCGTTTGTTTGGTAGCCTAATAAGGCAATACTAATCGGGGCGAAAATGGATACTTTTTGAACTTTAATGTTTGCTTCTTTAGGCGTAACCAATTTAAAAACATACTCTTTATGATCTGCCGTGCTCACAATGGTGGCTTCTGTATATAAAGAAACTACATCATTTGGCAAATCTTCGTCGTTGAAGATCTTAGCATCTTTAATTTCAGCTCTCAATCGTGATTTGTTGTAATCACTCATAATTGCTTTTTCAAAATGTTCATTTAAAAATTTAAAATCACTTTTTGAAAGTAGGATTGATTTTTTCATCATCTAAAAAATTAGGTAAGTAAATATTCTACGGTTTTACCGAAGTTTTGAATAAAAGAAAAGAAATGAATAAGTAATACTTATTTCCCCGAGTTAAAAAGAAGGTTGGACAGAACCCGGGGTTAATTAATAAAGTCTTTACTTGAAGTTTGGAAAGTAAAGCCTATTGCATAATTTTTTCGCGATAACTTACTATTTAAAACAGCATAAGCCAATACTTGCCTTCTATTAAAGGCAAACATGAGATTAAGAAGCTGTTTTATGGTATGCATGTAGCAAATATGCCTTTGAATATTGATAATTCAAAATTTAGTGGGATTAATTACTTAAAAAGGAGAAATAAAAAATCTCAGCAAAATTAATTGCTGAGATTTTAACAGTATAATTCCTCGCAAGCTCGGAATGCCAAATTCTTTTATGCTAAATCAAAACGATCTAAATTCATGACTTTGTTCCAAGTAGCAACAAAATCTTTTACAAATTTCTCTTGGGCATCACTGCTTGCGTAAACTTCTGCAATTGCTCTTAACTCAGCATTAGAGCCAAAAACAAGATCTGCTCGGGTGCCCGTCCATTTTAATTCATTTGTTTTTCGATCTCTACCTTCAAATACTTGTTGATATTTATCGCTTGATTTCCATGCAGTGTCCATATCTAGCAAATTAACAAAGAAATCGTTGGTTAAAACTTGAGGCTTATCTGTAAATACACCGTTTTTAGATTGATCAAAGTTGGTGTCTAATACACGTAATCCTCCAAGTAATACCGTCATTTCTGGCGCCGTTAAGTTTAATAATTGTGCTTTATCAACTAACAAGGCTTCAGCAGAAACTCTATAATTTGAATTTTGATAATTACGGAAACCATCTGCTAATGGTTCCATAGCACTGAAAGATTCTACATCGGTTTCTTCTTGAGAGGCATCCATGCGGCCTGCGGTGAAAGGAACAGTAATATCTTCACCTGCATTTTTGGCTGCTTTTTCTATACCAGCACCTCCTGCCAAGACAATTAAGTCTGCTAATGAAACCTTTTTCCCATCCGTTTGTGCGTTATTGAAATCCTTTTGGATTTGCTCTAAAATGCTTATCACCTTATCAATTTGACCTGAAGTATTTACTTTCCAATATTTTTGTGGTGCTAAACGAATGCGAGCTCCATTTGCTCCGCCACGTTTATCAGAACCACGGAAAGTTGATGCCGAAGCCCAAGCAGTTGACACCAATTGAGAAATAGATAAGCCACTTGATAGCACTTTTTCTTTTAAGCTAGCAATATCGCTGTTGTCAATTAATTTATGGTTAATAGCAGGAATAGGATCTTGCCACAACAATACTTCAGTTGGCACTTCTGGACCTAAGTAACGCTCACGCGGACCCATATCACGGTGTGTTAACTTGAACCAAGCACGAGCAAAGGCATCAGCAAACTGATCAGGATTTTCTAAAAAGCGTCGTGAAATTTTTTCATATGATGGATCTAACCTCAAAGATAAATCGGTGGTCAGCATTGTAGGTTTATGTTTTTTACCAGCATCATATGCATCAGGAATAATGTCATCGGCATTTTTTGCCACCCATTGATGCGCTCCTCCAGGGCTTTTAGTTAATTCCCATTCAAAACCAAATAGGTTTTCGAAAAAATTATTGCTCCATTGAGTAGGAGTAGTAGTCCAGGTTACCTCTAATCCACTTGTAATGGTATCGGGTCCTTTACCACTGCCATAGCTATTGTTCCATCCAAAACCTTGTTGTTCTATGCTTCCAGCTTCGGGCTCTTTACCTACATGATCTGAAGAAGCAGCACCATGTGTTTTTCCAAAGGTATGGCCTCCGGCTATTAAAGCAACAGTTTCCTCATCGTTCATGGCCATACGTGCAAAAGTTTCACGTATATCTCTCGCAGCCGCTATCGGATCAGGATTGCCATCTGGTCCTTCTGGATTTACATAAATTAATCCCATATGTGCTGCAGCTAATGGTTTTTCTAAATCTCCAAAATGTTTTTTTCCATCGGCATCCTCATCAGAAGATACCACACCATGTGCTGCAACACCTTCTTCTCCCTTCGCATAGCGATCATCATTACCCAACCATGTAGTTTCAGATCCCCAATAAATATCTTCACTAGCTTCCCAAACATCGGCTCGACCGCCACCAAAACCAAAAGTTTTAAAACCCATCGATTCTAAGGCAACATTACCTGTTAGCACCATTAAATCTGCCCAAGAAATTTTATTGCCATATTTTTGTTTAATAGGCCAAAGCAAACGTCGAGCTTTATCTAAACTCACATTATCAGGCCAACTATTTAAAGGTGCAAAACGTTGTTGCCCTTGTCCAGCGCCACCGCGACCATCGCCTATACGATAAGTACCAGCACTGTGCCATGCCATACGAATAAATAAACCACCATAATGACCAAAATCTGCTGGCCACCAGTCTTGCGAGTCGGTCATTAAATCAGTCAAATCTTTTTTTAAGGCTCCTAAATCAAGGCTTTTAAATGCTTCTGCATAATCAAAGCCTTCATTCATAGGGTTTGATAAAGATGAGTGTTGGCGCAGCATATTTAAGTTCAACCTATTTGGCCACCAGTCACGGTTTTTTGTACCACCACTATTCACAGTGTTGTTTAAACTACCATTGTGAAATGGACATTTGCTAATGTCGTTAGAGTTATCTTCCATAATTCATTTTGTTTAGGGATACTAGTTCTAGAAAGAACGTATAGTAAATTTAACGAAACTATTTCAACTATAAACCTCGATTAGAATTTATAATTAATTTCTCGTCTTAAACAAATCTATATAGAATGGATTGGCAAAGCAAAAGCTTTTTATCTATACTGATATAGGTAAAAGCTATTTGACTCTGAAGGGCTGTTTGGCATTTAATAATTCCCAAAAAAGGATGAAATCACTAGCCAAACTGTACAATGGATATTGAAATGTAGCAGGTTTGTTTTTTTCGAAAAAGAAATGACCAACCCAAGCAAAACCATAACCGATAAAAGGGATAGCGACTATAAAACGCCAATCGTGAAATAACATTCCGGTAAACAAGGAAAAAATAAGTAATCCGGTTCCTATAAAATGTAAAACTCGACTGGTGAAATTTCTGTGCTCCGTTAAATAGAATGGATAGAATTCTTTTAAGGAGGTAAATCTTTTTTCGCTCATTTTATGGATTGTTTGTAAGCTTAAATTTAATAAAATATCTTGTTGAGTTTATAAGATATGATGCTGTTCTAAAAAACCTCTTAACTTTTCTGGATGAACATCCATTAGTAAAGTATGTAAACCTGCCTTTTTAGCGCCTTCAATATGCTGCGGACTATCATCTATAAAAAGTGTTTCATTAGGATTTAAGTTATTTTCTTTTAATACCTGCTCAAATATATTCACATTAGGCTTACGTAAACGCATGTGTTGCGAGAAATACGCCTTTTCAAAATGTTCATCGTAATTAGCTATGCCAAACTCTTTTTTAATATAATTGATAATCCATTCGTAATGAATTTCATTGTTATTGCTCAATAGAAAAGTACGGTATTTCTCTTTAACTTCTAATAAAACTTCGTGATTATTGCCCGAAACACCAATTAATAAACTGTTCCACGCTTCATCAATTTGTGCATCTGTAAGGTTCGGATTATGCGCTGCGGCTCTAATTCCAGCTCTAAACTCTGTCGCATTAATCCCAGCAGTCTCAAAATTATCAAATAATGAATTATGATTTTTATGTGCAAAAAACTCTTCTACATTGGTGATACCTAATTGTAATAGAGCGGCTTGGGTACGTTTAAAATTGATTTCGAAAATAACGTTACCGTAGTCGAAAATAATATTTTTTATTTTTTCCATAAAAAGGGTTTCCAAAATTCGTTGCAAATATGTAACATTGCACTCGCAAAACCTAATTGGTTTTTCGGGGCCTATAGCTCAGTTGGTTAGAGTAGAAGACTCATAATCTTTTGGTCCCTGGTTCGAGCCCAGGTGGGCCCACAAGCCTCTCAGTATCCTGAGAGGCTTTTTTTATGTCTTGAACCAACAAAACACTAATACAATGTGTAAGTTAAGTTATTTCCAACTGTCTAGGCTCATTGCTGGTAAACAATAGTTCAATGCTGGTTAACAAAGGCTCAATGCTGGTAAGCAAAGGCTCAATGCTGGTAAGCAAAGGTTCAATGCTGGTTAACAAAGGCTCAATGCTGGTAAGCAAAGGTTCAATGCTGGTAAGCAAAGGTTCAATGCTGGTTAACAAAGGCTCAATGTTGGTAAGCAATTGTTCAATGCTGTTAAGCAATAGCTCAATGCTGGTAAGCAATGGTTCAATGCTGTTAAACAATAGTTTAATGTTGCCAAGCAATTGCTCAATGCTGTTAAACAATGGTTCATTGTAAAGGCAATTAGACTTTTATCTTCTTTACTATCAGTCTTATGTTTAACTAATATTGACCTTAACCGATATTATAAGTAGATTTAGCCTCAATTAAGTTTTAATATCCCATCAAATGAAAAAGTTCTTTTTTACCGCATATTTAACACTTGCATTCTTTTGTCTTGCATTTGGTCAGCAGCTTAAATCCCCGAATGGGAAACTAACCATGAACTTTGCCTTGTTGGCAGATGGCAGTCCGAGTTATAGTTTAGCTTACAAAGACAAAGCGGTAATTAAAACAAGTAAATTAGGATTAGAATTAAAAAACGATCCAAAATCACTCTTAAACGATTTTACAATTACCAACACGCAGACCTCAACTTTTGATGAAAACTGGACACCTGTTTGGGGGGAAGTTAAAACCATTAGAAATCATTACAATGAGTTTGCAGTAACGCTAACCCAAAAAGTAACCAATAAACAAATTCTAATCCGTTTTAGATTATTTGATGAAGGTTTAGGTTTCAGATATGAATTTCCTACACAAAAAGGACTAACTTATTTTGTAATTAAGGAAGAAAGAACACAATTTGCTATGACTGGCGATCACACTGCATTTTGGATAGCAGGAGATTACGATACCCAGGAATATGATTATACGACTTCAAAGCTTTCGGAAATACGCGGTTATGCATCAAAAGCTAGAACAGAAAATCTTTCTCAAACCGGGTTTTCGCTAACTGGTGTACAAACTTCTTTAATGATGAAATCTGCTGATGGGCTTTACATCAATTTACATGAAGCAGCATTAATCAATTATCCATGTATGCATTTAAACTTGGATGATAAGAAAATGGTTTTCGAATCTTGGTTAACACCAGATATGAAAGGGGATAAGGGGTATATTCAAGTTCCTTTTAATACACCTTGGCGTACCATTATGGTAAGTGATGATGCTCGCGATATTCTTGCCTCGAAAATGATTTACAATTTAAATGATCCTAACAAAATTGAAGATACTTCGTGGATTAAACCTATTAAATATGTAGGTGTTTGGTGGGAAATGATTACTGGTAAAAGTTCATGGGCTTACACAGATGATTTCCCATCGGTACAATTAGGTATTACCGATTATAGCAAGGCTAAACCAAATGGAAAACACGGCGCTAATACTGCTAATGTTAAGAAATACATTGATTTTGCAGCTCAGAATGGTTTTGGAGGTGTTTTGGTAGAGGGATGGAATCAGGGATGGGAAGATTGGTACGGTAATTCTAAAGACTATGTTTTTGATTTTGTAACGCCATATCCAGATTTTAACATGGCAGAAATTAGAGATTACGCAAAATCGAAAGGTATTAAAATGATTATGCATCATGAAACTTCATCGTCTGTACGCAATTATGAACGCCATTTAGATACGGCTTACAAGTACATGAAAGCTAATAATTATGATGCTGTTAAGAGTGGTTATGTTGGTAATATCTTACCAAGGGGCGAAAATCATTATAGTCAATGGATTATCAACCACTATCAATATGCAATAGAAAAAGCAGCTCAATATAAAATTATGGTAAACGCTCATGAGGCGGTTAGACCAACAGGTATTGCTCGTACTTATCCTAATTTAATTGGAAACGAATCGGCTAGAGGTACAGAATATCAAGCTTTTGGTGGCTCAAAGCCTAATCACGTTACTATTTTGCCTTTTACACGTTTGCAAGGTGGTCCGATGGATTATACGCCTGGGATTTTTGAAATGGATATTAGTAAGTTAAACCCTGGCAATACTTCTCATGTAAATAGTACTATAGCCAATCAACTTGCTTTGTATTTAACCATGTATAGTCCTTTGCAAATGGCCGCCGATTTGCCTGAAAACTACAATCGCTTTCCAGATGCTTTTCAGTTTATTAAAGATGTTGCTGTAGATTGGGATGATAGTAAATACATTGAAGCCGAACCTGGTCAGTATATTACAGTTGCTCGTAAAGCGAAAGATACGGGGAAATGGTTTTTAGGAAGTGTAAATGGTGATAATTCTCGCACTGCGGAGTTTAAACTAGATTTCTTGGACAAGGGTAAAACTTACATTGCCACTATTTACGCTGATGCAAAGGATGCGCATTATAAAACAAATCCTCAAGCTTATGTAATTAGTAAAGTTGTAGTCACTGCGCAAACCAAACTTTCGCAATTTGCAGCACCCGGTGGAGGATTTGCCATTAGCTTTTTAGAAGCCGATAAAGCTCAAACTAAGGGATTGAAAAAACTATAGTATATCATGTCGTTATTCCCGCGTAAGCGGGAACCACGTAAGTGCTCAGCGAAGCTATCTTAAAGAACAAAGAGTTTTTATACGCATTAAGATTCCCAATCGAGTTGAGAATGACGAGCAGATCTTATCACATTTTTATGTTAGCCACAGGTTAACAGATTTCTATCAATTTATTTTGTCGTCATTCCCGCGTAGGCGGGAATCTTAAAGCGTAAAATTTAATTTATACGCATTAGGATTCCCAATCGAGTTGGGAAGGACGAGCAGATCTTATCACATTGTTATGTTAGCCACAGGTTAACAGATTTCTATCAATTTATTTTGTCGTCATTCCCGCGTAGGCGGGAATCTTAAAGCGTAAAATTTATTTATCGCATAAGAATTCCCAATCGAGTTGGGAAGGACGAGCAACTGCCTTATCATATCTTCATTGGTTTCATTGGTAGTCATTTCGAGCATAGCCGAGAACAACTTAGTGCTCAGCGAAGCTAAATCTTTGAACTTTGTAATAGTATAAGTTCAAAGATTTCTCCATTTCGCTACCCTACAGTCGAAATGACGGAGTGTTATTTACGTTGGAAGAATTTCATTCTTTAGGCAAGCTTTCTCTCACCTTTGTAATAGTACAAGTTCAAAGATTTCTTCATTGCGCTACGCTACAGTCGAAATGACGGAGTGTTATTTACGTTTGGAAGAATTTCATTCTTAGGCAAGCTTTCTTTCGCCTTAAAACTTTTTGGGGTATAAATTTGTTAATAAAGTAATTTTTTACATAAATGCATAGAATTATGAAATTTTCAATAGTAGCGCCAGCGGTGCTTTTAGTAGTCGCTCTAGGAACAGGTTGTGTAAGCAATAAAAAGTTTGCCGAACTGCAATCTAATAATACTAAACTACAGCAAAGTAACGAAGAACTTAATCAGAAATTAAGAGCTAGCGAAAGCGATGTTTCTGGGTCAAAAATTAGAATTAAAAGCTTAGAAGAACAGATAGCTGCAGAAAAATCTAATGCAGCCGCATTACAAGCTGCGTTAAATAAATGTTTAAACTCTACCAGTCAGGGTAATGTTAACATTTCTAAATTGGTAGATGAGATTAATAGCTCTAATAAATACATTCAACAATTGGTTAATGCTAAAAACAAAAGCGATTCTTTAAACATGGTCTTAACTAATAATTTAACAAGATCATTAAGCAGAGAAGAAATGGGCGATGTAGATGTAAAAGTGCTTAAAGGTGTAGTGTATATTTCACTTTCGGATAATATGTTGTACAAATCTGGTAGCTATGAAATATCTGATAAAGCTAATACAGCACTAAGTAAAATTGCTAAAATTATTACTGATTATAAAGATTACGACGTGCTCATAGAAGGTAACACTGATAATGTGCCAATTGCTAAGCCAAACATCAGAAATAACTGGGATCTAAGTGCGCTGAGAGCTTCTTCAGTAGTTCAAGCTTTGCAAAATAGTTATGGTGTTGATCCTAAACGTTTAACTGCAGGTGGAAGAGGAGAGTATAACCCAATTGCTTCTAATGATAGTCCTGCTGGTAAAAGTCAAAACAGACGTACACAGATTATCATTACACCTAAGTTAGATCAGTTTATGGATTTAATTGGTAAAGCACCAGCTGAAACGAAACCCTAAATTACAATTGTTATAAATAAAAAAACCGTAATCTGCGTTATGCAGGTTACGGTTTTTTTATTTAACGTTGCTCTACTTTTAAAGCATAAAAGAAGCAATATCCTGGTTACTTCGTTGTATATTAAAATTGCGGGCTATTAGGACCTGTTTCATTGTTATTTTCCCAATTCTCTGCTTTTTCGTGTTCTTTCTTAGCATATTCATCAGCTTTTTCATGAACATTATTAACGTTTTGATCGCTTTCGCTTTCCTTTGAATTAGGATTAAAGCCTTTATCTCCATGTTGATTAACACTAAAAGGCTCCATTTCCATATTTTCTGCACCTGGTTTTGCTTCACTTTGTTTTTTCGCAATATCGTGATCATGTGCTTCTTGGTCATGGTTTTTTCCTAGACCTGCTATATTTTCTTTATTTTCCATGGCTTTAAATTTTTAGGTATAGTAGCTTAACAATACCTAATCATAAAAGTTTGTTTTGAGAAAGTAAATTGGATTGTAAGAGATCTTTCGCTAGGCTCAGGATGACAAAGCAACTTATAATAGTTCTGCCAATTCTTTAGGAGAAAGTGGTTTTTTTAATAGCTTTATTACGTAAGGATTTGCTTCAGCCCTTTGTGTGTCGCCAAAATCTAGGGTAGAAGAAAGCATTGCAACGGGACATTTGTCGGTAAGTGTAGTAGGGAATTTTTTGTATTGCTCTAAAAATTCAAAGCCATCCATTTCTGGCATTTGAATATCTAATAAAATGAAATTTGGTAACTTATCATCGTCATTCATGTATTTATTTAAATAATCCAATGCTTCTTCACCTGATTGACAAATAATGATTTCTTGAAATAAGTTAGATATGCTGATGAGTTTGGAATTAATTTTTAAATCAATTTCATTATCATCAATTAACATTACTTTTTTAATATCACTTTGCATTAGGTATCGTTATTTTAAAAGTTGTACCATGGTCAATATCCGAACTAACAGATATTCGACCTTCAATTTTATTTAACGCTTCTTTTACAATGAATAATCCTAAACCACTGCCGTGATGTACTTTACTTTTAAAGAATTGAGTAAATATTTTCTCAAGGTGCTCGTTTAAGATACCCATTCCATTATCTGTAATGCTGATTTGTGCAAATTCATTGCTTACTTCAACATCTATATTTACTTTTTTGTTGAGCTCTGTTACCTTTTGGTATTTAATTGCATTAGATATAAGATTGCCAAGAATGACTTCAATTCTAAATAAGTCGCCGTTAAACTCTACTTGTTGATCAATATTAACTGTAAAGTTTGTGTCTTTATCCGTATAAGAATAAACATCTATCAAGTCGGAAATTAATTTATTGAAATCTACGGGGCTTTTATCTGCTACTGTTTTATTGTTTTTATAATATTGCAGTGTTTTTTGGATGTAATAATCGAGCTTATTAGAACAAGTTTCTATTAAACTCCAATATTCGCCACTAGAGTTAAATAAACCCTCCATTTTTACTAAGCCTACAATTCCAATTACTGAAACTAGTGGAGCCCTTAATTCGTGAGAAATGCTGTAAATAAAACGGTTCAATTCGTCATTCGTTTTCTCTAACTCAGCTATTTTATTGCGAAGATCTACCTTTGCTTTATAAGCATCATACGCATTTTTTATAGAGTTGTGGAGCTCTAAATCATTCCAAGGTTTAGTAATATAACGGTATACATCACCATGGTTAATTGCATCAGCCAATGCTTCAATATCTGTATAACCAGTTAAAATGATACGTATTGGATCTGGGAAGGTTTCTGTAATGCTTTTAAAAAACTCAACTCCAGTAATGTTGGGCATTTTCTGATCGGCAATAATAACATGAATGGTTACATTCTGAAGAATTTTTAAACCTTCTGCAGCAGAAATGGCAGTATAAATCTCATAATGACGTCTAAAGCTAGCTTTAAACGCTTGTAGGTTGTTATCCTCGTCGTCGATATATAAAACTCTTACAGTTGGCGTTTTCATGATTGCTTATTGCGGATTTATATTCAAGGTAATAATAAATTCCGTTCCTTCACCTAATTTAGAATTAACTTCTATATGGCCTTTATGTTTTTCGATGATGCTAAATACAATAGAAAGTCCTAATCCTGTACCTTCGCCAATATCTTTGGTGGTAAAAAACGGTTCAAATATACGATGTTTTACCTCTTCAGTCATTCCTATCCCAGTATCTTTAATACTAATTTTTACCTGCTGATCTTCGTACCATGTTTTAATTGTTAAAAACTCTTCTTCTCGCTGTACTTCTTTCGTTTTAATCGCTTGAATAGCATTAGATACCAAGTTCATAAATACCTGATTGATTTTTCCAGGTAAACATTCTACTTTTGGTAAGTTGCCATATTCTTTAATTACAGTTAAATTATCTGGTAAATTGTTTCTTACCAATACTAACGTTGATTGTAAACCTTCATTCAAATCTATCGGCTTCATATCGGTTTCGTCAATACGACTAAAGTTTCGCAAGCTTCTAATAATTTCTGCCGTACGTTTTGCTCCCTCGCTAATACCCGATAAAAGAGAAGATATTTCATTGTTAACAAAATTCAGATCGATTTGCTTTTTAAAAGCTTCAATTTCTTCTACTTGCTCTTTTACATCCTTATCAAAATCAATTTCTTCGTATCGAGTAATGATTTCTTTTAAATCATTAATGTCTAACTCTAAAGGTTTAATGTTAGAGGTTACAAAATTAATTGGGTTGTTAATTTCGTGAGCTATACCGGCAGTTAACTGACCTAATGCAGCCATTTTTTCTGCATCTACTAGCTGAGATTGCGTATCCTTTAAATTGGTTAAGGTAACATTGAGCGTTGAATTTGTGTTTTGTAATTCTTCTGTTCTTTCTTGCACCTTTCTTTCTAAGACAATATTTTGTTCTTTAATCAGTTTTTGGTTTTCTAATGAAGCGTTTAAGGCTTGCGCCTGTGCCACTTCATTCTCTTTTTTAAAGAAGTTAATTTTATCTGCCAATGCAAAAGAAAGTAACATTACTTCAATAGCAGATGAAATTTGTAAAAGATAAATAGTGAAGTTATTGTAAGGAATAATTCCATAATCTTTCATAATGAAAAGTATTGCCCCAATTAGCAAAACAGACCATGCTACTAAATAATATCCGGCAGGTTTAAAATGTTTTTTAAAGTATACAAAGTTGGCAGCAGATAATGCAAGTATGGTTCCGGTAATGGTGAGGAACTGCATTGTCATAAATGCATAATAAATTCCAAAAAAGTATAATACAGCTAAATTAACCAGTGTGAGATAAAAGAATATGGTGATTAGCTTATTCCAAGTTTTAGAAAATACTTTTGTGTTTAAGAAAGAGAGTGTAAATAAACTCGTAAATACGAGTGTTAAACTCGAAAACAGCACGACAGAATAATTATCTAATACGCTACCTTGTACCCAAAAATACTTAGAGGAATATCCTTGTATGGAGATTTGCGTTAACCAAGTAAAAAGGATATAAAATATGTAGTATAAGTAACTTTTATCTCTGATTATGATAAATAAGAAAAGGTTATATACAAACATAATAGCCATAATGCCCGTGTAAAACCCAAAGATGATACCCCGTAAAGAAAAGGTACTTAATAAAGAGCCTTCGTTTTTAATACTTACTGGTGCCAAAAAAGTTTCTGTAGCCCGTAATTTTAAATAGATGATGTCATTCTTATAAATGAATTCGGGAATATTGAAAATTTTACCTTGGGCTAAGGTGTTGTTGGTGTAAATTGAGGAGCTGTGTGGTATTTGTAAAACACCTCCATTTCTAATGATATACATCTCGGCAAGCGCTAAACGAGATTGATCTATAAACAAAATGTCGTTCTCAAAAGATTGATCGTTTTGCCTTGCCAATTTAATCCAAAACGTAGCGCTATCTAAACCAAAATTGAAGATTTCCGTTTGAATAGATGTAAACTTTTTATCTAATAGTTCACTTAAACTAGCCTTGTTCGTGCCATCTCTGTAATATGAAGCAGTAAAACCGTTTTCAACAATACCTTCTTTATAACCTACGGCGCTTGCATTAAAAAAACTCAAGCTAAAAGCAAAAAAGAATAAAATGTGTAAAATTCTTTTCATACGCTAAACTGTTAAATCGAAATGTAAAGTAATGGTTTCCCCAGTTTTAGATTGTATCTGTTGCTGTGTAATTGAGTTTGCTCTCATATTCATTGCAATACTTCTTTCGGGTTCGTGAGTTAAAGGTAATCCTTTAATGTCATCAACTAAAATTGAGGTTGCGGTTAGGTCTTCTTTTGGATAATAAAATTTTCCGTTAATACCGATTTCATTAATTACCCTAAAACCACCTCGAATAGAATTGCGATAGGTTGCTGGAGCACATAATCCAAAAAGAGTACTTAAATTAATTAAATCGGCGTAAGCCACACAGGCTGTACTCAAATGCATACTACCAATACCTAAACCTGCAATATCCCAAGAATTCCATAATCCGCAAAGTTCGCCAGTACCTGCATCGGTTCTTTCTTCAACCATTTGATAAATGCGGTCATCCATGTAACCAACGGCATCTTCAATTGGTAAAGGATTTTTACGATTAGCTTGATGAATCCTGCCTCCTGCGAGTGCACGACCGCCTTCTTCTGCAGTTACTAAGATCACAAACACATCTGGATTTAGTACCCAATCTATTTTTGCTGAGGTGATTTGAGTAATTCCAAAAATTTCTAACACATGGGTATGACCCTCTATAAATTTCATACAGGCATCACGATTATCAACCGCTCTAAATGCCTTGAAATATAAATTATCTATATGTGGTTTATGCTCTTCCAATGGAAAGTATTTTAGAGGTTGATTTTCTGATGGTTCTTTCTGGCGACGGCGTTGCTTTAAATATTCTAAACATAAAAATCGCCTGCTCGTCGTCTGTTATATTAAATAATTGTTTAAAGCCTTGTTCGGCCTGTGTTAATTGTGCTTTGCTTTCTAAAGGAATGTTTAGGCTATCTTCGACAGAATTTTTGTAGAAAAAGATAAGTGGCACATTTACAGGGTGTATTTGTAAGTTTAAAGCTGTAGCACCAAGCCATAATTTTTCTGCTGCTATACCACCTTCAATAAATGAATTAATTTCACCTTTAGGCATGGTAATTAATCCTACGGCAGATGAAGCCATGAATTGCTGCATAGATAATCTTTTGAAACCGCTACCGCCATTGATTTGCTGTAAAAAGCCAATCATCTTTTTATCTTTTAATAAACGTATTCCAATTTGGTCGTTATTGCTTAAATCTAAAGTGTGAATACCAATTCCATCCTCAGTTGCATTTACCTCATCTAAATTCCAACGCATTTCTCTAGTAATAAAATCCTCATGTGCTGCAGGAATAAATAGTCGCAGCAAATCTGTATGAGTAGAAATGGCACCCAAAGCTTTTATTTGTTCTGGATTTGTTAACCAAGTTAATTTTGCATTGGCAATTTGTGCAACTAAACTTGATAAATGATTTAAGTCAGTTTCATCTATCTCTTGTCTTGGTGTAATTTTTCTATTGGTATGCCTTAAATCAATTTGCGATGCCAATTGTTTTTCTTGGTCACTTGCTGTATGGCTTTGTATAAAATTAAACCAGGCAATATGTGTTGGTGCTAATTGAGGTGTTAATTGCCAATTAGTATTTAAATTCAAGTTTGCAGCAGCTAATAAAAGGTTTTCAATTGCTGCGCCTAATGAAATGTATGAAGAAATATATTGGGGGTCTAAATAGGCTTGAGCTGCACTTTTTTCTAAAAATAAATGTAAAATACCATTTTTATAATGCCATCTCCAAGGTTGATTATTTCCACCAGATGGTGCCTTAGTGGCAGCTTGTATTAATTGATCTAATATATCTTCTGAAATTGGGGTTGCATTGTTTTCAAATGCTAATCGATGTTCGCTAATAAATTCTTCCAACTCATTCGTTTGAAGAGGGGCGATGTGTTTAACTTCAGCATCAGTTGGGGTCGTTGGAATAGAATCGCTGATTAGCTCATCCATATCTATAAAAAATCTCCCAGAAACGCTAAGATTACCTAATAATATTTTTCTAGAGAGATCAGCTGTGATACCACCACCGTAAGTAACTGCACTTGCTAATTGCGGCCAAGTAGAAATTGTAGCCATAATCTCTACAGCAGATGCTTTCATACGAGGAGATAGCGTTTCTACACCTGTTACTGCAGTAATGTAAGGAATTCTTTCATCCATTGTTGAGAGCGTTTTGTATTTGCTCATGTCCAAATGCTCAACCATTCCATGTAATACAGGTCTGTTAGGTTCTAAATCAAATCTTTCGATATCAATAGTTCCTCTATCACTCCCTTCCATTAAAACCGGTATTCCTAAAGATTTTGCTTTGTTACGAGCATTGATTTTTATATCAAAGCTATCGCATTCGTCAATTAGCAAATCTAATTTACCGTTTTTTGTTAAAAAGTCATCTAGGTTTTCATCTGTAATCCCATCTTCAAAACAAACCACATTTAAGTATGGATCTATTTCTGCAATTTCTCTCGCTACAATAACTGTTTTTTTAATTTTAAGATTATATACTCCAGTTCGAATTCTGTTGATGTTACTTAAATCTAATTCATCAAAATCTGCAATACGCAACTCTCCAAAACCTCTCTCCATTGCCAATGTTAATGAAACGGATTGACCAACAGACAGTCCCATTACTCCAATTTTCTTTTGAGAAAGGAGAGTTTGCTCTTTATCAGTAATTTTGTGTTTGTTTCTATTGGTGCGAACTAATGCAAATTCTGGTTCGTTTAGTAAATGAACTAATTTTTCTGCCCATGGGTAATAAACCCAAACTCCATATTCTTCCAGAGGTTTTCCGCCAAAATGGTTTTCAACAGCTTTGGCTAATTCTGTTGGTGGTAAAAAAACGATAGTAGGATGTAGGCATTTTATTAATTCTTCTACCTGGGTATAAATATGATCGTAAACTTGTAGGTTGTTTTTGTTTGAAATTAGGGTTTCAACTTCTTTTTTTTGAGCACTATCTGTTAGATTAAAAAATAATGGTTTGTAAACATTATTTTGAGCTGCTGTTTGTGTAATGAGCTGAGATAAAGATGGATTAGAACCAGTTTTAGGCTGCATTTTGAGTGTTAAATAACTACTTGTTAATAATAAAAATTCAATTATTTGTTAAAACAACTAAATTAGTCTTTTAAGAGTTATAATAAAAAAGTATTTTTATCTTTTATTAAGATCCTGATGAGTACAAACATTTTATATGTTGATGATGAACCGCACAATTTGAGTGCATTTGCAGCTACCTATCGTAGGCTGTATAAGATTTTTACTGCCGAATCTGCAGAAGAAGGTAGAAAAATTTTAGATAAAGAAGATATACATATCATTATAACCGATCAGCGAATGCCAAAAACTACTGGAGTAGAGTTTTTGGCTTCAATTTTAGAGGCACATCCTGATCCAATACGAATGATACTTACAGGTTATACTGATATTGATGCTGTAATTGATGCGATTAATAAAGGCCAAGTTTATCGATATATTCAAAAACCTTGGATGGAAGAGGATTTAAGAATTAATATTGAAAAAGCAATTGAAATTTATACGCTTCGTAAGGAGAATAAAGAACTTACAGAGAAATTGTTAGTTGCAAACCGACAATTAGAATTTATTGCTCGACAAAATTTACTTTCGTAAAAAGAAAATTCCTTAAAAATCTTAAGTTTAGTATTTTTAATATTATATTGTAAAATGCGCTCTAAACTTTTGATAGGTAATACTTTGACCAACAATCTTTGGCTTATTATTATTTTATTTTTATTGATAGGATTTTCTCCAAAAGCAATTGCTCAAAATACATCTAACAAAGGAAAAGATTTTTATGTTGCTTACAGTGGGCATATAGACAGCCTACAATCTAGATTAACATTATTTTTATCAGCAGATCAGGTTACTAATTATCAAATTTATATTGGGAATACACTCATAAAAAGCAGTAGTGTTGCTCCAAATTCCCCAATTCCCGCTAATACCTGCCTTCCTGTTACTATTGATCCTAATCTAAATACAGTATATATCAGTAGTTCTGATGTTATCGAACCTAATATGGCTATCCATGTTGTAACCGATAAACCCATTTCTTTATATAGTGTAATATCCAATAATGCTCGTACTGGTGGTACCCTTGTTTTGCCAACAAATACATTAGGTAAAGAGTATTATACATTTAGCCATCTTAGTCGTGCTTCTAAGGGAGCTTATGCTCAGTTTACAATTATTGCAACTGAAGATGCAACAGAGATAGAAATTACACCCACATTAAGTGATAAGGATAATATCCATCCTGCAAACGTTACATTTAAAAAGATATTAAATAAAGGAGATATTTATCAATACCAAGCAGTAGCAGATTTAACAGGGAAAGATTTGTCTGGTAGTCACATTAAAGCGTCCAATGGCTGTAAACCCATTGCAGTTTTTTCTGGTAACTCATGGGCTGCATTTTGTGAGATAGGGAGTTCAATAAATGCGAGTAGTGGGGATAATTTATATCAACAACTTTTCCCTGTAAGTGCATGGGGTAAAAAATTTGTAACTGCGCCATTTTATAATAGTACACATGGCAATACAGATATTTTGAAAATTATTGTTGCACAGGATGCTACCTCTATTACAATAAATGGCACAACTAGTGTCTTTGGAAAAGGAGTAACCTATTTTAACGCTAGTAGTGGTGGTAATGTAATCTTAGCAGATAAACCCATTTCAGTAGCACAATTTCAAACTACTCAAGGTTGTAACTTAAACAATCCTGGTAATAACAATATACAATACCCCGGAGATCCAGAAATCACAGTTTTAAACCCGATAGAACAAACTTTAAATAATATTACGGTTTTTTCAGACTTGAGAGCTGTGGTTGGAAACTTAACAAATATAGATCGGTACTATTTAAATGTAATCATCAAAACTGCCGATGCACCTTCTTTCAGGTTAGATGGTAATCAAGTAGCTGGGTTTACTGCAATAGATTCTGAATATAGTTATGTAATTATAAATGTAACTGGTACTCAACCACAGCATAGACTTACCGCTGCTAGTGGTTTTTCTGCCATTGCATATGGATATGGCTCTGTAGAGTCGTATGCATATTTGGCTGGTGCAAATATCCAAAACTTTACTTTTCAACCTGTCAACTCTGCTACAAATCAACCCATTACTATAGGTTGTATAGGCGAAGTAATGAGCCTAAAAATTAATTTACCTTATCAGCCCACTCAATTAGTATGGGATGTAGAAAATGGCGATGGGTTAATTACTCAAAGTAATCCAGTTGCTCAAGGTTCTTTCAAAAAAGATGGTATAGATTATTTCACTTATGTTTATCCTAATCGTATCATATATCCTACTCCAAAAGATTATACATTTAGGGTAACTGCAACAAAACCCTCAGCAGATGCATGTGGAGCCACCGAAGAATTAAGTGTTGGTTTTACTGTTGATCCACTGCCTACCGCTTCATTTACAGCTGTCGCAGAAAAATGTGCTAATCAAGAAGTTACTTTTACAGATACCAGTAATCCAAATGTTAATGGAAAAGTTATCACCAAATGGCACTGGGATTTTGGAGATCCAGCATCTGGAGCATTAAATACATCAATCATACAAAACCCAAAGCATGCTTTTATAGCTCCAGGCACTTATACCATTAAGCTCTTTGTTGATGCAGAGAATGGGTGCGAATCGGATGTGTTTACACAAAGTATAACAATATACCCGGCTCCTAACACAAAATTTGTAGTGCCTACTACCTGTATGAATACAAGCTTCATATTTACAGATCAATCTACTATTAGTACATCAATTTTTACAGATGCCAAAATCGTAAATTGGCATTGGGATTTTGGTGATGGAGTGAGCGAAGATAGACCAGATTCATCAAGCCCTAATCATCAATATATAAAAGCTGGAACCTATACAGTTAACTTAACTACAACTTCTAATAAAGGCTGCACAAATACCTATTCTCAACAAATGATTGTTACGGGCTTACCTGTTGCAGATTTTCTTACTCCAGATTTTTGTTTAGCTGATGGCTTTGCCAATTTCATTAATAAATCAAAAGATCAAAATGGGAGTGAGGTTGGCTTAACTTATGTATGGGATTTTGGAGATCCAGCTTCTGGAGCTGCAAATAGTTCAACACAAAAAGATGGTAAACATGCTTATAATGCAATAGGCAATTACACGGTTAAGCTTAAAATTACTAATGTAAATGGTTGTACAGATGAGAAATCTTATCCATTCTCTGTAAATGGGGCTGTTGTTAAAGCTGATTTTACCATTAAAAATGAAACAAATTTATGTAGCGGTAAAGATGTAATTATAAATAGTACTTCTGCAGCTGCGTTTGGCAATATAACCAAATTAGAAATTTATTCCGACTATGTAAATAACCCTACAAGTTTTATTACTATTCCATATCCTAAACTCCCAATAAGTGATGATATAGCTTTAACCTATGCTCCGTTTGGAGGAAATACAAATAAAACCTATACCATCAAATTAGTAGCTTACTCGGGAGAAAGCTGTAACCTGCCTGTTCTTCATAATGTTACTATAAAACCTGCCCCTCAATTAACTTTTAGTGCGCTAACTCCAATTTGTGAAAACAATGGTAATATAATGATTACCCAAGCTTCTGAAAGCTCAGGAATAATTGGAACTGGTGCATATAGCGGTACTGGTATAAAGGCTGATGGTACTTTCGATCCAAAACTTGCTGGCCCAGGTATACATCACATTACCTATACCTTTACCCCTCAAAATGGTTGTACAGTTAATATTGGGCAAGATATTGAAGTTTATCCAATTCCTACTACTAATGCTGGAGCAGACTTTTATATTTTAGTAGGTGGTGAGAAAAAAATGCAAGCTAATGCATCGGGTACTGGCTTAACTTATAAATGGACACCTAGTATTGGGTTAAGTGCCGACAATATTTTAAATCCAATTGCAAAACCAGAAGTTGATACACAATATACATTAACTGTTACATCAGACCAGGGTTGTACAACCGTAGATCAGGTATATGTTCATGTGTTGCAAAATGTATATGCTCCTAATAGTTTTACACCGAACGGCGATGGAGTAAATGATGTTTGGAATGTGAAATATTTGGATACTTATCCAAACAGTACTGTTGAAATTTTTGACCGAAATGGGCAAAGAATTTTTTTTAGCAAATGTTATCCTGTACCATTTGATGGAAATTATAAAAATCAAGCACTACCTGTCGGAACTTATTACTATATTATCAACCCTAACAGTGGACGAAAAAGCATAACCGGAAGTTTAACCATTATAAGATAGTTTTGAAAAGAAGTTACTACCTCATCATTTTTATATTTGGAATAAGCTTATCATCATTTGGTCAGCAAAGGCCGCAGTATACACAGTATATTTTTAATAATTATCTACTAAATTCTGCATTAAGTGGAATTGAAAACTATACCGACTTTAAAGCTGGTTATAGAAAACAGTGGTCGGGTATTGAAGGTTCACCCCAAACTACTTTTGCCTCTGCACATTGGAGTTTAGGGAGTGATTATTTATGGAAAAACCCTTTATCTATGCCAGAAAAAGGAGATGATCCTATGAGTGATAATTATATGCAAAATTATACAGCATCACCTTCTCATCATGGTATGGGTGCTATGGTAGTTTTAGATAAAATAGGGCCAATATCTAGATTAGATGCAAATTTAACCTATGCATATCATCTTCAATTATCAGGAACTTTGAACTTGTCCGTAGGTGCTGCGGTAGGAATTACCAGAATAGGACTAAATGTAAATGAATTAGATTTGGAAGATCCCAATGACCCTGCTTTAAATAATACCGTAACTAGTCAGGTTAAACCAGATTTAGGGATGGGTGTATGGCTATATGGTGCAAGATTTTTTGCAGGAGCATCTGTGCAACAAATCTTACCTCAAAAATTGGCTTTTACAAGCGACCCAAATTACAAAAGCGGAAAGGAAGTTCCTCATACTTTTATTACTGCAGGATATAAATTTTTTATTGATGAAGGTATTTCAGCTATTCCTTCTGTGATGGTTAAATATGTAAATCCTGCACCACTGTCGGTAGACGCGAACTTAAAAATTGCCTTTAAGGATCGTTTTTGGCTTGGAGGGAGCTATCGATATAATGATTCTTACTCGGCAATGGCTGGATTAAACATTAATAAACTAATTAATCTAACCTATTCATATGATTTTACAACCTCACAATTAAACAAGGTGAGTTATGGTAGTCATGAAATTGTATTGGGTTTACAATTGAATAATGCGTATCATATACTAAGTACAATGAGAATGTGGTAAATTCTCCTCCTCAGTACTTATTATCTAGTCGAAAAAGTCCGAAAGTCCGCTTTGATATTGAGTTGTTAGTCTGATATTTTAAGTCTTGTTATTTTTTAATCATTACGTTGGTTTGGCAATTTCCGGACTTCCGGACTTCCGACTTTGAACTCTCTTTAAAGTTCTTTTCTCAATCTAGCAACCGGAATATTCATTTGCTCGCGGTATTTTGCAACGGTTCTTCTGGCAATGTTATAACCTCGTTCTTTTAAAATTTCTGTTAACTTTTCATCAGCCAAAGGTCTGCGTTTATCTTCGTTTCCAATACAATCCTCTAATATTTTCTTCACTTCTTTATTAGAAACTTCTTCGCCATTTTCAGTTTGAATAGCTTCTGAGAAGAATGATTTTAGCAAGAATGTACCAAATTCTGTTTGTACATATTTAGAATTTGCAACTCTCGAAACCGTAGAAATATCCATTCCAATTTTATCAGCAATATCTTTTAAAATCATTGGACGCATTTTACGCTCATCTGCAGTTAAAAAATATTCATACTGATAATGCATAATGGCATTCATCGTTTTAAGCAAAGTTTGTTGCCTCTGTTTAATGGCATCAATAAACCATTTAGCAGAATCAAGTTTTTGCTTCACAAACTGAACAGCTTCTTTTAATTTTTTATCCTTTTGAGCAGCTTTATCGTAATGATCAAACATATCCATATAAGAGCGGCTTACTCTTAACTCTGGTGCATTTTTAGAGTTAAGTGTCAGAATTAAAATCCCATCATTATTACTAATGTGAAAATCTGGTATAATTTGAAGCTGTTTAGTAGTAACTTGATTAGAATCGCCTGGTTTTGGATTTAAGCGCAAGATCTCAGCAACAACTTCTTTTAATTCTTCGCTATTTAATCCAACAGATTTTTCTAATTTATCGTAATGTTTACGAGTAAATTCATCTAAATGATGCTCTACAATCGTAATTGCTTTTTTAATAATTGGATTATTAGGATCCTTACGTTTTAATTGAAGAGATAGGCATTCTTGTAAATCGCGGGCAGCAATGCCTGGAGGATCAAAACTTTGAATTACCTTAAGCATTTCCAATACATCTTCTTCCTCAATCATTACATTTTGTGAGAAAGCCAAGTCATCTATCATAGAAGTAATAGGACGACGTAAATACCCATCATCATCTAAACTTCCGATAATCTGTTTGCCGATAATAAAATCTGTATCAGATAAAGGAACAAGATCTAATTGTTCTTGTAAACTTTCAAAAAAAGTACTTTCAATAGCTATTGGTGTTTCTTTTTTTTCTTCATCATCATCACCATTACTATAAGAAGTGCTATAATCGTTGGTGTTATCGTCTTGTAAATAATCTTCTACATTAAATTCATCGGTACTACTGCTTTCTTCGCTAGATTCTTGATTGAAATCATCTCTTTCATTCAAATCATCATATTCACTTATCGGCTCATCAGCAGTCATTAAGCTGGGATCCTCTAGCGCTGGATTTTCTTCTAATTCTTCTTTTATACGAGTGTCTAAAGCAACGGTAGGCACCTGCAACAATTTGATAAATTGTATCTGTTGCGGAGAGAGCTTTTGTAATAATTTTTGTTGTAGATGTTGCTTTAGCATATGTAGAAGTAGCAGTTTAATTTTCAAAAATAAGCATTTGCTTTAAAATTAAAGGCAAAAGGTAATTATTATTCTTTTTTTAAATTTTTAGGCAGTTTATCTGCTTAATTCAATATATTTATTTCTATTAAGTTAAACTAAAAACAAATATTATGGGCTTTGTAAAAGAATTTAAAGAATTTGCAATAAAGGGTAATGTAATGGACCTTGCTGTCGGTGTTATTATTGGTGGTGCCTTTGGTAAAATAATTGATAGCGTGGTGAAAGATTTAGTGATGCCAATTGTCTCTTCAATAATTGGTCAGCCTGATTTTAGCAATTTATACGTGGTATTAAAGGGGAATGTGCCTGATGGAACAACACTAGAAAAAGCGAGAGAAATTCCAGAAACTGCAATATTTGCCTACGGAAGTTTTTTAACAGTAGCTTTAAACTTCTTTTTATTAGCCTTAGTAGTTTTCTTATTAGTAAAGGGAATTAATTCTTTAAAACGTAAAGAAGAAGCGAAAGCCCCAGCAAGTCCACCCGCACCAACAAAAGAAGAATTGCTATTAACTGAAATTAGAGATTTATTAAAAAATAAATAGAACAAAAAAGCCCTCAAATCTGAGGGCTTTTTTATTAGAAAGTTCTTTTCAGCTTTGGGTCTGTGACAATGATATAATCTCCCAAATCTTTGTATTTGCTCCAGTCAGGTTGATCAAAATCTTCTGCTGAGAAAGATGAAATATTTAAGATTTTTAATTTAGGGGCATACTTTTTAAGTTGTGCTAATGTGCCTAACTTTTCATCACTATGAAAACGACCATTAACCTGAAAAATCTTTTTACTAACGTTGCTTTTAGCGTATTTAGCAATACTCCAAGCCATTGTTGCATCCCAGAAATTTTGCGTTTGATAAACTTTCATCCCGCCCATATTGTGTCCGCCTAAGGTTTCAATAAATTTATCATAATACCTTCCAGTAGCAGTATCAATAGGTAATGGAGCAATAAATTGCTTAGAACCTTGTGGTAGTTTATTTAGAATTTCTAATCCACTACGTGTAACTACATTACTATATCTAGCAGCGGCATTACCTCCAATAACATCTAAATTATTCAATTTTGCTAACTCAATCATAGGTTTATAATCCTGGTAATTATTCCAAGCTCTGGCTTCTTTAATAAAATTTTTTTCAGAAATGATACCTTTTAAATATTCATTAATTACAGGTTGTACATCAGTATGAAACATTTCCATTGTTAAAGTTGCATTGCCAGGATAAGCCATTGCAATCTTTTTAAATAAAGTTGCTTCTAAATAATGTCCAGTAGAATCATTGTGCTCTTCACCAAAAAATAAAACATTAGCATTACCCAAATCAGTTACAATATCATCAACAGTTACAATTTTTTGCTTCTTTACATCATAAATTTTATAATGTTTGCTCATGTCTTGAGCGCTTGCAAATAAGGGTAATAACAAAATAGCAATGCTGAATAATCTTTTCATAGTTTTAATTTATTGTGCGTAATATTTAGTTCCCTAAATTAACGAATAATTTTACCGAAATACATTTATTACCAGCGAAGCAATTTTTAAAATAATCACTAATTAAATCAGCCTTTGCCATTAAAATAGTATATTTAAAATCTATTCCGCATATAACTAAATCCAGTTATAATTTTTCAATTTTTCTGTATGCTTACTGCGATATTAAGGCGACCTTATAGCGACCTTACCGCGACTTATGTTTTGGTAGAGTCCTAGTCAACTTCTAGTTTGGTTTAGGTTGGCTACTTAATTTGCATTAGGTAATTTGTCAAAATTGGTGCTTTTATAGAACAAGACTACAGTCAATCTGCAAGAAGGTTATAAATACACCTACTTAAGATAGGGTGTTGATGTTTTACCGAGTAATAAATGCGCTTTACCGAGAATAAACTCATAAATAGCAGTGAACTGTTTGCTAATGTAAAAGTTCGTTTTACATTTGGACTATAATTATCACACAAATGAAACCTTGATAAAGCAAATGAGTAAAATCATGATAGCTTAATCATTTAAAGAAATAAAAATGGAAAATAATAATTTAAACGAAAATAGAGATATGAACCATTCAAGTAAAATACTTGCTGGTTTAATCATAGTAGTTATAGGGTCACTTTTATTAGTTAATAACCTTGCTTTTAGTTTACCGAACTGGTTATGGCATTGGAGCAATATTTTAATTCTAATTGGTTTACTTATCGGCATTAAACATAATTTTAGAAATGGCAGGGGCATTATACTAATTGTTGTGGGTGCTTTTTTTACCTTAAAAGAAGCATTGGATAATGTAATAGATTTTGATAGAATAGGATGGCCTGCATTAATTATTGCAATTGGTTTATTTTTAATTCTTAAACCAAAAAGTAGCTTTAAAGGCGATGGTTGTGGAAGAAGAAATAAAAGATGGAAAAAAAGATTTGGCGAGCCAGATACATTTCAGGCTTATCCGGGAGCTGAAACGGAAGCAACAGCTGTAAATGAAAAAAAAACGAATAACAACGATTACTTAGACTCAGTTAATGTATTTGGAGGAAGTCATCAGAGTATTTATTCTAAAAATTTTAAAGGGGGAGAAATAACAGCAGTATTTGGTGGTTGTGATCTCAACTTAACCCAAGCAGATTTTGAAGGCGAAATAATTATAGATGTTACAGCGATTTTTGGAGGATGCAAAATTATTATCCCACCAGGATGGATTGTAAAACCAGAAGTAACTGCAATTTTTGGTGGCATGGATGATAAACGAAGCATTCAGCCAATTGTTGAAGGACAAAGCAAGATTTTAATTGTTAGGGGCATCGCATTGTTTGGTGGAGTAGATATTAGAAACTATTAATCAATTTTAAAGCTCGTATTTTGACGACAACCCCATTATCTATAAAGCAAATAAAAATTGTCTCGGGCGCTATTCTAGTCTGTTGGATAGCACTGTGCGCACTTTTTATTTATTATGCTTTAAATTTTAATTGGCAAATTGCCCTGGCCGATAGCATTATAAGTAATGGTCTATTGGCCATTGGTTGTGTAATTGTTAGCAATATGCTAGGCTATTATCAGCCTAAAAATGAGAGAATGTTATTTCTGCTGCTTTTAACTGCTCTACTAACAGCTATCATTGTTTTTTTGGCAAAATACGGACTTAATTATTTGTTTAGTAAGGAAAAACAGTATCAAGTATTTTTAGAATTTTCTCTTCCGTTTAGAGCTATAGTTGCCTTTTTGTGTTTAACATGGTGCGCCCTAGCAAATATTTTGTGGTATAGGTTAGAAGAGCAATCTGAAACCCAAGGACGCTTATTAGCTGCTCAAAATTTAGCAAAAGAAGCAGAGCTTAATAAGTTGAGACATCAGTTGCAACCCCACTTTTTATTTAATAGTTTAAATTCAGTTTATGCATTAACCATTGTAAATCCAACAGAAGCAGGAACAATGATTACTAAACTGGCGGCTTTTTTACGTGGCACTTTAAAACGTGATGATGAAGTTTGGGTTAATGTAGCAGAAGAAATGGAATACATTCAATTGTATTTAGATATAGAAAAGGTACGTTTTAGTCATCGGTTAACAGTTGATGTACAAATTGAAGAAAATACATTGGGTTTATGCCTGCCGGGTACTTTATTACAGCCTATTGTAGAAAATGCAATAAAATTTGGACTGTATAATACTTCTGCAGCAATAACCATTACCATTAAAGTAAAATTAGCACAAAATGCCTTAGTTATTTGTGTAGCAAATCCATACGATCCAGAAATGACATCGACTAAGGGAACAGGGTTTGGGCTATCAGCAATTCGTCGTAGATTATATTTATTATTTGCCGATAGTAATTTGTTGCAAACTGAAACACAAAACAATAATTTGTATATTACTACGCTTAAAATACCTCAAAAAGATGATAAGAACGATACTAATTGATGATGAAGCCTTAGCAAGGGACGTAGTTAAACATTATTTAAATTCGTATCCTGATATAGAAGTTGTTGCCGAATGTAGCGATGGGTTTGAGGGTTTAAAGGCTATAAATCAGCATCAACCTGACTTTATTTTCTTAGACATTCAAATGCCAAAAATTAGTGGTTTTGAAATGCTGGAGTTAGTAGAAAAACATCCGGCAGTAATTTTTACCACTGCTTTTGATGAATATGCCATTAAAGCTTTTGAAGTTAATGCAGTCGATTATTTATTAAAACCCATTGAAAAAAGTCGCTTCGATCAGGCAATGCAGAAACTGCCTGCTAAACTGGCCAAGGGCGAAAGTAGTAATGAGTTACTCGAGACTGCAGCGTTATCACCAGCACAAAATAACCGTATTGTAGTTAAAAATGCTGGTGTAATTAAAATTATCCCAGTAACAGAACTTCATTATATAGAAGCAGACGATGATTATGTAAAATTGAGTACTACTGAAGGTAATTTTCATAAAAATAAAACGATGAGTTTCTTTGAGCAAACACTTGATGCAGCACAATTTATTCGCATTCATCGCTCGTACATTATTAATTTAGCCGAAGTAACCAAAATAGAACTCAAGGAAAAAGATAGTTACGTAGTACTCTTAAAATCAGGTATTTGGCTGCCTGTTAGTAAAACAGGATATGTAAAATTAAAGCTAGCACTAGGTTTATAGTTAATTTGTTCTTAAATTGAATTAAATTTAAGGAATGAAAACTAAATTAATCGCTACCGCTTTTTTTAACTTATTGCTAGCTATTTCTTTGCAGGGAAATGCTCAAGATCCTACCACAAAAATTGTAGAATCATTACAAAAGTATACTACAGAAAGACCCCAAGAAAAAGTTTACCTGCATTTCGATAAGCCCTACTATGCTGCTGGTGATACGATTTGGTTTAAAGCATATACAATTACCGCTGTAAATAATTTACCCACAAATTTAAGTAACACACTTAATGTGAATATGGTAAACGAAAAGGATTCGGTTTTGCATGCAAAAAAAATACACCTCGAATCGGGAATGGGAGTTGGAATGATGGTTTTGCCATTTGGTATTAAAAAAGGCAATTACGTGGTTTATGCAAATACTCCGTGGATGCAAAATTTTGGACTAGAATCTTACTTCAAGAAAACGATAAAAATAGAAAATCCATTTACAACCATAGCGCCAGTAGTTAAAAAAAATACGAGAAACTCAGAGCTTAGTTTCTTTCCAGAAAGCGGTAATATGATTGTCGGTATTCGTTCAAAAATAGCTTTTAAATACATAGACCAAACAGGTTTTGGTAAAGCAATCTCTGGAGATATTGTTAATAAGAATAACGAAAAAATAACCTCTTTCGAAACAAGTCATGCTGGTATGGGTATTTTTGCCATCACACCAGTTGATGGTGAAATATATAGTGCAGTTTTTAATGAAGATGGGAAATCGAGAAAGGTGGCATTACCTTTAGCAAAAAAAGCTGGTTATGTTCTTGCCGTCAATAATTTAGATACTACGAATTTATTGGTGAAAATAGCAATATCTCCAGAACTCGTAAGTGAAAAAGATGTTGTAATTGTGGCCCAAAATAATGGTGTTGTTAAATATGGCGCTAAAATTAAATCGGCCGCTGCTATTACTACTATTATTCCAAAAAAAGATTTCCCTACGGGTATAGCACAGTTAACATTGTTCGATGTAAACAATTTGCCTGTTGCAGAACGACTTGTTTTTATCAATCATAATGATGATTTAAAAATGTCATTATCAACAGATAAGTCCAGTTATAATAAAAAAGATAAAGTAGCATTAACATTAGATTTAACCCATGAAAAACAAGTTGGGTTAGGTAGTTATTCTATAGCTGTAACTGATGAAAGTAAAGTGAAATCTTCAGAAGATGAAGAAAATGGTATTTTTTCAAATTTATTGCTAACATCAGATTTAAGGGGATATATTGAAAACCCAGGCTATTATTTTAATAAGTCAAATGTTGATGCCAGCAAACATTTAGATTATTTATTGCTTACAAATGGATGGCGAAGATTTAAATGGGATCAAGTACTTAATAATACTGCACCGCCTCTAAATTATAAAGTAGAAAAAGGGATAACAATTTCTGGTATTGTAACTACAATGGGCGGTAAACCAATTCCTGATGCAAAAATAAGACTACTTTCTAGTAAAGGAACTATTTTCACTACAGATACGGTAGCTGGTAAAGATGGTAAATTTACGTTTGACGAAATAAGCTTTATGGATAGTGTATCGTTTATCATTCAAGCTAAAAACAAAGATAAAAGTAATATTAAACTTACGTTAGATCAACCCTTAACACCGGTGTATAAAGCTTTTTCAGATACTTGGGATGTTGCTGCAACAGATATGACTAGTTATACTGAGAATATCAAAAAGCAATATGCAGCCGATTATACAGCTTTTAAAAATAATTCAGCTATACTTTTAAAAGCAGTTGAAATTAAAGGGCAAGCTAAAAAGGATGCTTTTCTAGCTAGATCATCAAATATGAATGGAGCTGGTAATGCTGATAAAGTAATTACCGGAGACGAACTCGCTAATGCTATAGATTTATTTGACTATCTAGATAAATGGGGTGGAGGGATGTCTAAAATTAATGGTCAAATGATTTTATCTAGAAATAGAAATACAAATGTACCTGGAGGAGATGGAGACGCCGTTGTTCAATTTTATTTAGATGGATCGCCAGTTAGTCAGGAATTTATAGAGGCCATGCCTGTAGAGGACATTGCTTTGGTAGAGGTATTGAAAAATGCAGCATTCACTACTGTTTATGGTAGTGGGGGTGCTGGTGGAATAATTTTAGTTTCTACCAAAACAGGAAGTTCTTATAAGCATAGTATTTCGCCAGGTATTATTGGTTTTAAAGCTCAAGGTTTTGATGCTTATAAAGATTTTTATTCTCCAAAATACACACCAAATAACATTGCAAAAGAAGATTTACGTTCAACTATCTATTGGAATCCTAATGTGATTATAGGTAAAGAGAACAAAAAAACGTTAGATTATTTTAATGCTGATGGAATTGGTACCTATAAGGTAGTAGTTGAAGGCATTAACGCAGATGGAAAAGTGGGTAGAGCTATTTATAAATACACTGTTAAGTAAATTTATTTAAACCAACAGCAAATTAACCTTAATAAGGTTCTATTTAAAGGTTAGCAGGTAAATGAGAGGTTAAAGCAAAAGAATTACTATCTTTAATTTCTATTAAAAATAAAAAACTAAACACTCTTGCATTTATAGAAAAATCGCATTATATTTGCACCTCTTATTTAAAAACTCTAGTTAAGATATTATACAGTTATGAAAAGAACATTCCAACCTTCGCAAAGAAAGAGAAGAAACAAACATGGCTTCCGCGAAAGAATGGCTACAGCAAACGGTAGAAGAGTATTAGCTTCTCGCCGTGCAAAAGGAAGAAAAAGATTATCAGTTTCTGACGAGCGTCGTCATAAAGCATAATTTTTGATTGCCACCTTATTTAGGTGTTAGCAGTCTATCTGCAAAATTGCAATCAAAAACATGAACAAATTTAACAAAGAAGAACGGTTATGTAGTAAAAAGTCATTAGACTTACTATTTAAAAACGGTTCTTCTTTTTTATTATATCCATTTCGCATTACTTTTCTTTTTGTTGAAGAACCACATAAATATCCTGCACAAGTAGTAATTAATGTGGCTAAAAAGAGATATAAACATGCGGTAGATCGTAATCTGATTAAACGCAGAACTAGAGAAGCTTATCGCTTACATAAAGAACCACACTTATATACAGCATTAGCAAATAGTAATAATTTATTGCTGTTATCTTTACAGTTTGTAGGTAAAGAAAAGTATGAATTTGCTTTTTTTGAGAAAAAGTTAATTGCTTCCTTTAAAAAGTTAATTACTCAAATTGGGAATCATGAAAATAATTAAGCTTTTATTTTCATGGTTATTTTTGGGTATTATTAAACTATACCAATTATTACTTTCCCCTTTATTAGGTGCAAGTTGTAGGTTTACTCCCACGTGTTCACAATATGGAGTAGAAGCTATTAAAAAACATGGACCATTTTATGGTGGTTGGCTCACGTTAAAAAGAATTGCGAGCTGCCATCCGTGGGGTAAACATGGCCATGATCCGGTGCCTTAAAAAGTTAAAAGTTTAAAGTCAAAAGTGGATTTAACTTTTAACTTTGCACTCACAATTTTAACTATTTATGCCAACCATCTTACAAATTGAAACCGCTACCCAAGTTTGCTCTGTTGCTTTAGCTGTAGATGGAGAAACTATTGCATTAAAAGAAGAAAAAGCTCAAAATATTCATGCGTCTAGTTTAACCTTATTTATTGATGAGGTAATGAATATAGCTAAGTTAAAGTATGCAGATTTAGATGCCATAGCAGTTAGTAAAGGGCCAGGTTCATACACAGGCTTACGTATTGGCGTATCAACAGCAAAAGGATTATGTTTTGCCTTAGATAAGCCGTTAATTGGTGTTAATACTTTACAAATGATGGCGAATGGATATTTAAGTCAGCATCCTAATTATGGAGGATTAGTTTGTCCGATGATTGATGCTCGTAGAATGGAAGTTTTTACAGCCGTTTACACTAATAAATTGCATGAAGTGGTTTCAGTTAATGCCAAAATTATTGATGATAAAAGTTTTGTATTAGAATTAGATAATAATTACATAACATTTATCGGTGACGGTGCTGCAAAATGTGAAACTATGTTAGATAGTCAGAATGCACATTTTTCTACAGTAAATTTTAATTCTGCAGCTAATATGAGCAATTTAGCATATAGTGCTTTCCAAAATGAAAACTTTGAAGATGTAGCTTATTTTGAACCGTTTTATTTGAAAGATTTTGTGTTTACTACATCTAAAAATAAAAGTTAAGTCAACTCCTTCTCTTAAATGCTTTAACTCTTTTTAAAGAAATTGAATAAGCTTCTGAAAACTCCTCTATAAACTTTCTCTCCGTTTACACCAGGCATTGTACTTAAATTTTGAGGATGATTTACCGTACGTCCAAACTTAATACCTAAGCCCATATAAAATGAGCCGCCATTGTAACCAGAACCAACTGTAGCGTCGCTTTTATTTATGCCTTTAGCTAATGAAATAGTTTTTCCAATATTATCAGTACCTAAAAAGAATTCGAAATTTGGTGTTTGATACATACCCTGTAAGCCAACCATTATAAAATCATTTAAATTATAAACTGGTATTACACTTGCAGATAATGCACTACTTTTAAAAGTATTAACTAAGGCAATATCTCCTCCAGGATGGAATAAGTTTTTAGATATAATGAAACTAGGCTTGTAAAAATTAAAGGTCTTAGAGATTAGAAAATCTGCTTTTGCATTGGTTGGGGTAATAAATCCATTTTTTACAACAACATCTTTAGCTATTGCGGTAATTTCTTCATTTATAGCACTGCTACTTTTTGTAGAAACGTCATATATACTCTTCAGTGTATTAAATTTAGCGATATAGGAACTATTGCTCCATTTAATCAGTCCTAAATCCTTAATATTTCCCATCAGAAAATAACCAGATTTAGAGGTATAAGTTGTTCCTAAACTAATAGATGCCCCAGGGTTTTTAAAAGTAGGGAAAAATGTTCTTTTTGATATTTCATCATTATAAAGAAAGCTCCCTTTGTAGGTTCCATTTACACCAATATCCAATCTGTCATTTGCATCAGCGTAAAAGTAGGAGTTATCAATTTTTAAGGAGTTGTAAGCAATACCACTTAATAAACTTAGTTTAATACCAAATGCAAGTCGTTTATTATAATTCTCTCTAATACTTAAACTAAATTGATGATAAGATTGCTGATAACCATTATCATTAAATACATCTGTATAAGGACCTTGATCAAAGCGTTTGTAACTGTCAAAAATGGCTAATGTTTCATTAGTATATTTGACACGGGAGTCGGAGCGTACTTGCCAAGAAAGACCTACTTCCTGATTATATTTATATGAACTAAAAATTCTAAAGGTTAAAACATACACATTTGTATTTTGATAAAAAGTATTAGGACTTCCAGTTCCTAAGGGTAGATTTCGAGTGCTATAGATGTTTTCATTAATTGATTTTCGTATTACTTCTGAAGCTTTACCTCCATTTGCAGCATTAATACCTAAATTTGGTAGAAAAAAGTTAGAAGCAAATTTACTAGAGCTATCTAATGTGAATGATTTTGCAGCTGGATTTTCAAAAGCATCAAACTGTGTTTTGGTATTAAATAATCCGTATTGTTGAGCTTTTAAAATACTGGCAACAAATAAAAAACCGACTAATAAAATGTATTTTTTCTTCATCAAACTACGGGTTTGTTTGTAAGCTATCAGTTTCAATTGGTTTTTCGGTTTTTTTATGCAGTAGTAAATTACTTAAAAATTTACCATTATCCCCAGACAATTGATAACAAAATGCATCAAATTCTTTAAAGCCATTTTTTGATTGATATTGTTTGTAAAAAGGCGATTTTAAATTACGACCAAAAATATCATTCGAGTTTGGATTGTTTACATAAAAAGAAATGGTTGCAGATGAAGACAATTGATCTCTAAAATCTGTATAATTCTCATCATGAATTAACAGTTCATCATTTCTATAACGACTTAAAAATACTTGTAAACTGCTTGCATTATTTGCCATTACCATATAATTATCAATAATGGTATAAAAAGGTCGTTCAAATTTTTTGAACGGTTCTCCAAAAAAGGAATAAGCAATATTAGCTTCTTTAAATATTTTAATATCAGGTGCATAATCTGCACTTAAATCTAATAAGAGTTGGCTTACTTTTTCTCCATTAACTAAAGCAACTGCACCAAACTTTTCACCACTGCTCAATTGAAAAGTAACAAATTGATTTTTAAAAAACTTTGGGAAGATCTGGTTTAAATCCAATCGGTATTTTTGATTGATTGAATTTATATTCTTATTTACATTTTCGCTATTTTTCTGCTTTTCAAACCACGCAGTTAAATTCCCAAACCAATTTTTATAATCATTGATTGTATAAATGGTATAGTTTGCGGTTTTTTGAGGAAGTATATTATCAATTATTATTTTTTGCTCGGGTACTGTGGTGAATAATTTATAATAACTGTTTAAGTCGTTTACATCTGTATTTCCATTAAATAATAAGTTTTCTTTGCTGAAATTATAGCTCAAGGCCGCAAAACTATTCTGTTTATTGAAAATATTTAGCTCTCCGTTTATATTACTGTTTAAAATACTTTTAAGGAGGGAAGGAGTTTTATTAAAATTGATATAAAGATTAGCTAGTGTATTTTTGTTAAAACGACTATTAGATTTAATATAATTTGCAAAATTTGGATCGGTCAAGCTTTGTCCTTTTAAGATATTTTTAACAACTTTTGGTGCATTGGAAATTACTACTAATAAATCTTTTATCCCTACAAAACAACTAGTGCTATCAGTAAATGTAAGTTGATAGATTTCTCCGATCTTATTGACTTTTATTTTTGAAGAATTTAAACGACTTACTAATTTTTGTGGTTCATTTCCCGATTTAAGTTGAGCGCTAATTAAATAATCAACTTTATCACTTTCACCCCCTAAAACTCCTATATATACTTTCTGACCATCAATTGCAGTATTAATTTCATGTTGGCTTAGTAGATTTTCTTTTAAAGATTTAAAAGTTTTTACTTTGCTCTCTCCTAAAAGATGTTGAAATAATTCTTGTCCACTTAAAATTTCATAGAAGCTTTTATCATTTTCAAAACTTAAAACAATACTTGAGTTCGAAGCCACTGCATTTAAAGACAAGTCGTTAGCATTTGTCTCTGTATTTAGGTTAGAAAAATAGAGATATGCCATTGCAATCATCCCTAACAGTAAAACTCCGAGCGTTATGTATATCCTTTTCATGATTGTGTAATACAAATTTAATTTAATTTTAGGATTACAGAGATTATAAGGGCATTTTGTTAATTTAGCAATTGTATAAAGCCGATAACTCATGAACAAACGTATTATTCTTACTGCTGCCTTTTTTGGTGCTTTGGCGGTTATTTTAGGAGCATTTGGTGCCCATAGTCTTAAAAACTTAATTAGCGCAACATCTTTAGAAATATGGCAAAAAGGAGTAGAATACCAGTTTTATCACACTTTTGCATTACTTTATTTATCTACATTTGCTAGGTATAAAAATAAACTGATAGGTTTTTCATATATTTTCTTTTCAGTAGGTATTCTATTATTTTCCGGCTCACTTTATTTATTAGCACTAAAAGATACTTATCATTTAGCGATAGCTCAATTTGTTGGACCAATAACACCTATTGGAGGTTTATGCTTTATTTTGGGATGGGTATGCTTGTTTTTAGCAGCACTAAAAGATAAATAATGCAATTTGCAGATACACTCGATTTTTCTGAAAGAGAAACTCTTTTTGTTGAGGTGATATTACCTTTATCACTTGCTATAAATTATACCTATCGTGTTCCTTTCGAGTTAAATGATAAAGTTGCAGTTGGTAAACGGGTTGTTGTGCAATTCGGAAAACATAAAATTTATACTGCATTAGTTAAAAGTATTGATCAACAGCCACCAGAATTTTATCAGGCTAAATATATAATTGATGTTGTAGATGATTATCCAGTAATTACAGAAAAGCAATTTGAGTTTTGGAATTGGATTACGTCTTATTATTTATGCAATGAAGGTGATGTAATGGCTGCTGCTTTACCTACAGGGCTAAAATTAGCAAGTGAAACAATTTTGGTTCTTAAGGATGAACTGCCAGAAGAATTAGAGTTAACAGAAAAGGAAAGCTTAATTATTAATGTTCTTCAAAAACAACAACGGGTTAGTATTGATGAAGTGATTGAACTGCTTGGACAAAAAACTGTTTATCCAATCGTAAATTCTTTATTAGCTAAAGAAGCTATTTATGTAGCAGAGGAAGTAATTGAGAAATATAAACCATTATTAAAATCTTTTATAAAACTTAATCCATTTTATAAGGAAGAAGAAAATCTTAAGCAATTATTTACAGTTTTAGAACGTGCACCTAAACAATTAGATGCGTTGTTAGCCTATTTAAAATTAGCCAAAGGCGATGTTTTTATACCTAAACAGCAACTGCTTGAAGAAAGTGGAAGTGGACAAGCTGCTTTAAAATTATTAATCGATAAAGAAATATTTAGTGTAGAAAAAAGAGCGGTTAGTAGGTTAAGTGACTCAAATGATGAATTTGAAGTCAATTTTGAATTGAGTAGTGCACAACAAAAAGCCTTCGAAGAAATTGAATTTCAGTTTACCAATAAAGATGTAGTTTTATTACATGGAATCACAGCTTCTGGCAAAACTCAACTTTATATTAAACTCATAGAAAAAGCGCTAGACCAAGGAGGACAAGTCCTTTTTCTCTTACCTGAAATTGCGTTAACTACGCAGATTGTGGAGCGAATTAAACGTTATTTCGGGGACAAAATCGGTGTATATCATTCGAAATTTAACGATAATGAAAGAGTAGAAATTTGGAACAAAGTACTGAATGGTTCTTATAAAGTTATTCTTGGCGCTCGCTCTGCAGTATTTTTGCCATTTAAAGAATTAAAATTAATTGTTGTAGATGAAGAGCATGAATCATCTTATAAACAACATGAACCAGCTCCTCGATATCAAGCAAGAGACGCAGCCGTTTTTCTTGGACATTTACATCAAGCTAAAGTTATTTTAGGCTCGGCAACGCCATCTATAGAAAGTTACTACAACGCTGAAACTGAAAAGTATGGGTTGGTAACATTAAATGAAAGATTTGGTGGAGTGCAATTGCCATTACAAGAAGTAGTTAGCATAGCTGAAGAGACTAAGCGAAAAAAAATGACATCGTATTTTACAAGTGTGTTGATAGATGACATGACTGTAGCATTAGAAAATAAAGAGCAAATTATTTTGTTTCAAAACAGGAGAGGTTATGCAACTATTTTAATTTGTGCAACTTGTGGATATGCTCCTAAGTGCGTTAATTGTGATGTTAGTTTAACTTTCCATAAAACCAGTGGTAAGCTACATTGCCATTATTGCGGTTATCATCAAAGCAGTATAAATATTTGTCCGGCTTGTGGGTCAGTGCACATTGAGCAAAAAGGATTCGGAACAGAAAGAATAGAAGAAGAATTAAGCCTTATTTTTCCAGATATTAAAATAGCAAGATTAGACCTAGATAGCACTCGAACAAAAAACGGAATGCAACAGATAATTTCTGATTTTCAAGATAAGAAAACACAGATTTTAATTGGTACGCAAATGGTTGCCAAAGGTTTAGATTTTGATAATGTTAGCTTAATTGGTGTTATTAACGCAGATACATTGCTTAATTACCCAGATTTCAGAGCATTTGAGAGAAGTTATCAATTATTAGCACAAGTAGCTGGTAGGGCAGGTCGTAGAGATAAACAAGGTAAAGTATGCATACAAGCTTATGATGATTCCCACCGTATTATTAAACAAGTAATTGAAAATAATTACAATGAAATGTACGTTGATGAAATGGCTGAGCGTAAGCAATTTAATTATCCGCCATTTACGAGATTAATATTTATTAACGTAAAACATAAAGATGCAAATGTGTTAAATTTTGCAGCACAAACTTTGGCCAATGCATTAAAAGCACAATTGGGTAATCGAATTCTTGGTCCTGAACAACCCTTAGTAGCTAGAATTAGGAATTACTACATCAAACAGATTATCATTAAAACTGAGAAAAATGCTGCAATACAAAAGGTAAAAACCGTATTAAAAGAAACGATTAAAGATTTTAATGCTCAAAAGAACTTTAAAAGTGTAATTACCCAAATTGATGTTGATCCGTATTAATTTTTGCTAACTAAGTGAATTTGTATTCCAATAGAAATTGGATTGAGTAAAAACTCCCATTTGTTATATTTTGAAATAGAAGTAGTGTTAGCAGCATCTTGCTGAATTGCCTCTTGCCTTTCGTAAGAATAATAGAAATCCAAGCTTGTTTCTGCAAAGAAAGATAATTGCTTTACTGGGCTTACTCTAATTCCTAGTAAAGGAGTAAAAATAAACCCATTTTTTTCTGCATCTACATTATAAGGCATGTTCATGTTTTTTGGATTTGTTGTTTTAACATCTCCGGTAAAACGGTTTGCACGAAAACCTAGATCCGAACCAAAATAAGGTTGAATTCTTGCATAGTTTAAACTTTTCTCAAAGCCAACCTTAAAAGAGTAGTCTGTTACTGTTCCACTTGCTATTTCGCAGTTTTCGCATTCATTATAAAATGAAATATCTTTTCTGAAATAATTTCCACTTAATCGATAGCTAATTTGATTATCGTTAAATTTAACCAAGGCACCGTTAAAATAAGTATTCGTATAACTTTGAGAATTGGTTTGATTTAATATTTTTGGCATTTGTATAGAACTGTAACCTCTTACACCGATACTATAGTTATAGTTGCCATCAATTTGAGAGAATGCAGAATAAGAAATAAGTAAGCAAAAAATACTAAATAATAATTTTTTCATAAGGGATGATTATAAATAATTAGATTTCAAAAATAGAAATTATTTACCATTAACACGCAATTGGTTTACCTCATGATAAGAATAAATTTTTAAGGTTGATTTTGTGTTTGTTAGCAATTAATTCCATTTAAACTCCTCAAATTTTAGGTACATTAGAGTTCAAAAAACTATTTTTGAGCCTGATGGCATATAAATTCATAGATAATTACAGAGAACAAGGCGCAAGGAAAAAGCTAGTCGAATTATTAAAGGAAAGGGGTATTACAGACCAACGTGTATTAAAAGCAATTGGTAAAGTACCGCGTCATTTCTTCTTTGACGAAACCTTTTGGAATCAGGCTTATAAAGATATTGCTTTTCCAATAGGGGATGGACAAACTATTTCACAGCCTTATACTGTTGCTTATCAAACCGAGTTGTTGCACATTCAAAAAGGGGATAAGGTTTTAGAAATCGGAACAGGATCAGGGTACCAAACATGCATATTAATGGAGTTGGGAGCTAAAGTTTATACAATAGAGCGCCAACCAAGTATTTATGCACATACTATCAAAGTTTTACCAGGGATGGGCTATAAAGCTAGTTTTTTTCTTGGTGATGGTTCTAAAGGAATTGAAGAGCATGCTCCTTATGCCAAAATTATTGTGACGGCAGGTGCTCCATTTGTGCCAGAAGTTTTATTAAAACAATTAAAAATTGGAGGTATTTTGGTTATCCCCGTGGGTGATGAAAAGTCTCAAAAAATGATTACCGTTATTCGTGTAAGCGAAAATGATTTTGATAGAATTGAATTAGATACCTTTAGGTTTGTGCCATTGGTTGGAGATCAGGCTTGGTAATTTAGCTCATTAGTTGAAATAGTTCACTCGTTCATTAGATTAAGCTTTTTACTAATGAACTAATGATACCAATGAACTAAACCTTCATCGCTCTATCCATTTCGCGTTTGCTTTCTCGATCTTTTATGCTATCGCGTTTATCGAACTCTTTTTTACCTTGTGCTAATGCAATTTCTATTTTTGCGAAACCTCTTTCATTAGTAAATATTCGTAGGGGAACAATTGTGTAACCTTTTTCTTCGCCTTTTACTTTTAATTTTTTAAGCTCCTTCTTTTTTAGCAATAAAACTCTATCTCTTTTTATGTCATGGTGGTGAAAAGAACTGTGGCTATATTCAGAGATATGAAGATTTCTAACATACAATACATCACCAATAAACATACAAAAAGCATCAGTCATGTTGGCTTTCCCTTGTCTAATTGCTTTAATTTCAGTGCCTAACAAAGCTATTCCTGCAATAAAACTTTCTAATACATGGTAATCAAAATAGGCTCTTTTATTTTTTATTTGAATATCGTTCTTCATAATATCTGCTAATATCTGAAAGAAAAGCCGATAAAATAAACTTTATCAGTGTTTTTGATCAATCCTAAGTTAAATCCTGCATCAAATTTTAAATTTTTTGTAACAGAATATCCCATACCACCATTAAATGATAAATCAAATTTTTTATTCTCAAAATCATAGTTGTAGTAGCTTTCAACAAATGTTTCTAAAGATTTACTGAGTTCTTTTCCAACAACAATAGATTGTAATAAGCCGGTATGATATCCACTCTGAATTGATTTTAAGATGTCTACTTGTATTTGAGTGCCAAAATCAAACCCATCTCCTATATCTACACTTAAAGGAAAAATAATGCCACCTTCAACTGCATTATTGTCTTTGCTAGTTGGTAAATTGATATAAGGCATTAATGCAAAAGCAGTTTTGCCACCATCATTTCCCCATAAATTATGCTTTATGCGAATTGTTAAATCTCCAAAGCCTGAAGTATTATTAAACTTTTTTCCTGTTGCATCTTTATCATAGGAATTAACATAACTTCCAACAACCAACTGTAAGTCAGTGTTATGTGTTAAACCGAGTTTTAAATTGGCTAAATTATAGTTGTTCTCTACAGAAGTAATTCCATCATTTTTACTTCGTGAGGTTTTAAACAGATCTGTTTCCATTTGAAAATGACCAGCGTCAACAGAATTAGGGTTTTCGGTTATATCTGGCCTGTCAGTAGACATATCTCGCATTTTATCTCTTGGTACAGGATTAAATAAAGTATACTTTTTTTGTAATTCAATCTGACTAAATGCATCACTCTGTATAATTGCCATTATAAGCACCAACAATATTATTTTTCTCATTTTATCTTACAATTAAAACTGGGATAGTTACTTTATGTCGCACAGAATCTACAGTAGTACCAAAAATTATATCTTTTAAGCCTTTATGACCATGAGCGCCCATTACTAATAATTCAATTCCATTTTGCTTACTAATTTCGGCTATTGCTTTTGCCGTTCCTCCAAATCCAATATGTGCACTCGATTCATAACCTAGTTCCTTTAAATTAAGACTATATTTTTCTAAATTTTCAGTATCTGCTTGCGTTTCATGATCCCTTGTATTTTGCCCTAAATATCGAGCTGCAGCTGTTTCAACAACATGAATTAAATAGTAATGTGCTTCCTTACCACCTTGAATTAATGCGTGTCGAATGGTATTTCGATCATTTTTCGAGAAATCTACAGTAATGCCAATTTTTTTGTAATTGATTTTATCAAAGTGTTCAATAGCTAAAGCATTTCCGTGAGGTACATTTCCAATCCTTTGATTTTTCTTGATAAAAGGGTATATGAAAATATAGATTAGTAATAAACCAATAGCAGCAGCAATCGGGATTACAATAGCATAAATATACCATCCGTTTGATGCAGCAATCCAACTTGAAATTTCCTCAACAACAAGTTTGATGTTTAAACTTACAATAACCACTGCACTCATCCATGCCAGAACTTTCACCCACGTTTTAATGGTAAAATCCTTCATTTCTTTTTTATCTGAGGTGAGATGTATTAACGGAATGATGGCAAATCCTAATTGTAAACTCAACACCACTTGACTTAAAATTAATAAGCCGCCTAAAGCATCGTTTCCAAACCATAAAATAGTACAAAAAGCAGGTATAATTGCTAATAAACGCGTAATTAAACGGCGCAACCATGGCTGAATTCTTAAATTCAGGTGTCCCTCCATAATAATTTGTCCTGCTAAAGTTCCAGTTATTGTAGAACTTTGCCCTGCAGCGATTAAAGCAATAGCAAATAAGGCGGGAGCAATTGGACCAAAAATATGGCTTAGTAATTTGTGTGCATCCTGTATCTCAGCAACTTCATGAAATCCATTAGTAAAGAAAGCTGCTGCTGCTAAAATCAAAATAGCGGCATTTACAAAAAAAGCAAGATTTAAAGCAATTGCAGTATCTATAAAATTGAATTTTATGGCTTCTTTTATTCCATTTTTATCTCGATCAAATTTTCTAGTTTGTACTAAAGAGGAATGTAGATATAAATTATGTGGCATTACAGTTGCACCAATAATACCAATTGCAATGTATAAAGCTTCTCCAGAAAGAAAGGAAGGTTCAAAGCCTTTGATTACATCTTTTATATTTGGCTCTACAATAAACATCTCTACTAGAAAAGAAATACCAACTATAAATACCATGGAAACAATAAAGGCTTCCATTTTGCGCATTCCTTTATTTAGAAGAAATAACAATAAAACTGTATCGAATATAGTGATTGAAATTCCCCAAATTAAAGGAATTTTAAAGAGTAAGTTTAAACCAATTGCCATTCCAATTACTTCTGCCAAATCACATGCGATAATTGCCGTTTGAGCTAAAATAAAAAGAGGAATGTTTACCCATTTTGGATAAGCATTTCTTGAGGCTTGGGCCAAATCTAATCCCCTTACAATACCTAAACGAGCACTTAGTGATTGTAATAAAAGCGCAATTAGGTTAGACATTAATAATATCCAAATCAGTTGATATCCAAATTTACTACCACCAGCAATATCCGTAGCCCAATTTCCAGGGTCCATATAGCCAACACTTACCAAATAGGCAGGGCCGATAAATGCTAAAATTCTTCTCCAGCCTTTACGCTTATTTGTTGATACACTTTGATGTACTTCGCTCAATGATTGTTTTTGGCTCATATTTATTTGCTAATTAAGATGTGTAACGCAACTTCTCTACTAATGTTTATTTTTTTCTCATCAATTAATAGTTCAACAGAACCATCGAAATCTAGAATCTCTGATACTTCTATTTTTTTACCTAAAGTCAGACCTAGTTTTTCTAGATGCTTTAAAAAAGGTGAGGAGTGTTCACTTACACCTGTAATAGTTCCTTTATCATTAATTTTTAGTTTACTTAACTTGATGAAAGATAAATCTGCAAAATTTCCATGTCGGTCTGGTATCGGATCTCCATGTGGGTCTACTTTGGGAAATTCTAAAAACTCGTCTAATCTTTCAGTTAGCAAAGTCGACTTAATATGTTCTAATTCTTCAGCAACTTCATGCACTTCATCCCATTTAAAATTTAGTTTCTCCACTAAAAAAACTTCCCAAAGACGATGTTTTCGAACAATATTAATTGCGGCTAGTTTTCCTTTTTCTGTTAATGTTACACCTTGATATTTAATATAATCTACTAATCCTTTGTCAGAAAGCTTTTTAAGCATATCCGTTACCGATGCTGCTTTAGTTTGTGTACGTTCTGCTATAGCATTTGTTTGTACCGGATTGCTTATTACCGAAAGGTGATAGATTGTTTTAAGATAATTCTCTTCAGTAAAGGATTGCATTTTTGTTTATCTAATTTTAAATTTAGACAAATCTAAAAATTATTTCGTAAAATAAAAGGTAATTTTTTTAAGATATTATAAAATAAAATTTGGCTTCTTCATACTATGTGCTACCTTTGGCTATAATCACTATTTTATGGCAACAGAATTAGATAAAATCGATTTTAAAATTCTTAAACTTTTACAAGAGAACGGAAGAATTACCAATTTACTTTTATCGCAGGAAATTGGTTTATCTCCCGCACCAACATTAGAGAGAGTTCGTAAACTTGAAATGGCTGGTTATATTAAAAGTTATCATGCTTTAGTAGATGAAGAAAAATTAGGACTGGGAATTAAAACTTTTATTCAGGTTCAGTTAGATTTCCATAAAAATAATACCATTCAGATCTTTTTAGATGAAGTAAATCAAATTAAAGAGATTACAGAATGCCATCATGTAACTGGTCAGGCAGATTTTTTATTAAAAGTTTATGTTAACGACATTAAGTCTTATGAACGCCTAATTATGGATAAAATCAGCAAAATTTCTGTTGTAAAAACTTTCCAGACAATGATGATTATGTCGACAACTAAAAAAGAACCAATTGTGCCTTTAGAATACTAGAATATAGAAGTTAAACTTTAGTTAATTCTCGATTTGCCAATTGATAGGTTTTAATCCTTCTTTTATAAGAATTTGATTGGTTTTTGAAAAAGGTTTCGATCCAAAAAAACCATTATATGCAGAAAATGGGGATGGATGTGCTGATTTAAGCACATGATGTTTGTGAATATCGATTAAAATTTCTTTTTGCTGGGCATATCTTCCCCATAATAAAAACACTAATCCAGTCTTTTTTGCAGATAATACTGAGATTATATGATCTGTAAATTTCTCCCAACCCTTATTTTGGTGAGATCCTGCTTCATGAGCTCTGACAGTTAGCGTTGCATTGAGTAATAAAACACCTTGATCTGCCCATGCAGTTAAGTTACCATGACTTGGAATTTTAAAACCTTCGATATCATCTGCCAATTCTTTATACATATTTTTTAAAGAAGGAGGGACGGCAACACCTTTTTGAACAGAAAAGGATAATCCATGTGCTTGGTTTTGTCCATGATAAGGATCTTGTCCCAGAATAACAACTTTAACCTTATCAAAAGGAGTGTGGTTAAAAGCATTGAAAATGTCTGCACCTTTAGGATAAACAGTAAATCCTTTTTGCTTTTCTTCCAGCAAAAAGGATTTCAATTCTTTCATATAAGCTTTTTCAAGCTCATCGCTTAAGACATTTAGCCAACCAGGCTCTAAAGCAGCAGCCATATTTATTTTGTTTTAGCAACAGCTAGTGCTTTAAGCATGTCTTTTTCTAATGTTTCTTGTGGTCTTTCAGTAATACGAGCAACCTCAGTTCCTTTTTTATCAGTAAAAATAAAGGTAGGTACATTCGTAATTTTAAGATTGTCGATTAAGCCGTTTTCCGCATGTTTAGTACCATCAACTGCAATAAACTCAATTTTATCTGCGTCAAATTTTAACGCATCCATGATTTTCAAAAAATGTGGAACTTGAAATTTACTATCACCACACCAAGTGCCTAAAACGATAGTCACTTTCTTGCCTTTTAAAAGTTTAGCCAATCCATCTAAAGATGTGGAATCTGGTTTATAACTAGCATAATTAGGGTCATAACTCTCTTTAAATTCGGCAAAACTTGTAATTGCCTCTCTAGTGCATTTATTCAGCATTATTTGTTTATGTCTATTTGGATCTTCAATTTTTTTATTTAATTCTTGCGCTCCTACGTTCATAGCAAATAAGATGATTAGGCCTGTTAATATGTTCTTCATATTATATTTTTTTGTTGAAATTATAAATTTTAAATCTAATTTTTGGTATTTAAACACGATATTTGCACAAATATTATAAAACTATGCCAAATTTAATACGTCTCATTATAGGTTTCGCTTTTGTAGGTGCAGCAATTGCACTCATGATTTTCGGTTTCTGGGGCTGGGGAATACTTTTAGTGTTTCTTAGTATTTTTATATTCGTTACTTATTTCTATAATGAAAACATGCTTATTGCTCAATGGTTTTTACGTAAAGATAATATGTCAAAAGCCGAGCATTTTTTAAGGAGAATTAAAAGCTACGAAAAAGAATTAAATAGAGTACAACATGGTTATTATAACTTGCTGATTGGTTTAATAGAGTCTCGAAAAGCTCCAATGAAATCGGAAAAGTATTTTAAACAAGCACTAAGTTTAGGTTTACATATGGATCATAACGTAGCTCTAGCTAAATTAAGTTTAGCTGGTATTGCCATGGGAAAAAGAAATAAGCGTGAAGCTCAAATGTATTTAACCGAAGCTAAAAAAGCAGATAAAAATAAATTACTAGCTGATCAAATTAAACAAATGAAAGATCAGATGGGATTAATGGACAAGCAACAGCAAGTTCGCTACAAATAGGTTTATTAAAAATGAATATTAAAGCTATCTCTTAGTAAAGAGATGGCTTTTTTGTTTTTATAGATTTAATTTTATTCTTTTTTGGAATGTGCTTTTCAAGTTCTTCAAAACCAAATTGAATTTTGAATTGTAGTGTATAGAAAATCTATACCTATGGCAACATCACAAGAAGGAAGTACTAACAATACTCAAGAACAAGATAATATTAAAGATTTAGGTGGATCTGAAGCAATAACAAAGCTTAAAGAATTAGCAGAAAAGGCAGAAAGCTGTTTTTTTTGTACGAACATTAAAACTGGCGTTCCGTTATCGATACGACCAATGGCAATCCAACAGGTTGATGAAGACGGCAACATTTGGTTTATGAGTATGAAGGATAGTCACAAAAATGAAGAAATTGCTACAGACCCGTTCACTCATTTACTTTTTCAGGCAGGTGCGCACTCAGGATTTGTAAATATTTATGGAATATCAGAAATCAGCCGCGATCAAGCTAAAATTGACGAACTTTGGAGTCCCTTTATTAAAACGTGGTTTCAAGGTGGAAAGGATGATCCAAATATTACTCTAATAAAAGTTATCCCTTCAGAAGGTTATTATTGGGATACTAAACATGGAACTGCTGTAGCATTCTTAAAAATGGCTGCTTCAGTTATCACTGGAAAAACAATGGATGATTCGGTAGAAGGGGTTTTAGATATTGATTAAAAGATATCTATTTCATATTTAAGATGCTGAAATAGATTTAGAGAATCAATTGCTGGTTACTTATCGTCTAAGTGATCAAATCCTTCAAATTCTTCCCTTTGATTTCTTTTACTTAAGATATCATCTTGATCCGCTTCACCTCTTTTAAAGAAAAATGCTTCGGCTTGTATTCTTTTTATTAATTGGTGAACCAAAGATAAATCGAAGGCTTCTTTACTTAATTTGATGCAGTATTCTCTATCTGTAATTTCTAAACTTGAAGTATTCATATAGCAATGATTTTATTTCGATTGCTGTAAATATAGAAAAGGCTTGCTAAATAATTGTTAGCAAGCCTTTTAAGTTTATGTTATGTTTGTGTTAACCTTCCGATTATTTACGTGATAAAAACAAACCATCATCAGTTTTATTCACTTTTAAAATTCCTTTACCGGTAAGCCCTTTTAAAGTTGTATCCCACTTTTTATTACTCCAATCAGTAAGTTTTGTTTTAATATCAGCTAAGAGAAATTGTTCTCCTTCCTTAACTAATGTGAATAAATCAGTTTCTTCAGCTGTAAGTTCTATTTTCTTTTTCTCTGGGCGCATCTGCGGGAAAAATAAAACTTCTTGTATGGTAGATTGGTTAGTCATTAACATTACCAAACGGTCTATCCCAATACCCAAACCTGATGTTGGTGGCATTCCGTACTCTAATGCACGAACAAAATCATCATCCATTGCCATTGCTTCATCATCGCCTCTGGCCGCTAATTTCAACTGTTCTTCAAAACGTTCTTTCTGATCAATAGGATCATTTAATTCTGAGTAGGCGTTGGCAATTTCTTTTCCATTTACAAACAGTTCGAAACGTTCAACCAAACCATCTTTACTACGGTGTTTCTTAGCTAATGGCGTCATTTCTAATGGATAATCAGTAATGTAAGTAGGTTGTATTAAATTGGCTTCTACTTTTTCGCTAAATAATTCATCAATCAATTTACCACGGCCCATCGAATCATCTATTTCGATGTTTAATTTTTTACATTCATTCGCAATTTCAGCTTCGCTCATTGCAGAAACGTCTATTCCTGTATATTTTTGTATAGACTCATACATTGTTAGTTTTTCGTATGGTCCTGCAAAATTGATCTCATGTTGACCAACTTTTACAATTGCTTGTCCATGGATAGCTAAAGCAATCTTTTCTAAACATTCCTCTACCATTTCCATCATCCAGATATAGTCTTTATAAGCTACATAGATTTCCATAGAAGTAAATTCTGGATTGTGGGTACGATCCATTCCTTCATTTCTGAACATTTTACCAAACTCATACACGCCATCAAAACCAGCAACAATCAATCTTTTTAAATACAATTCGTTCGCAATGCGAAGAAATAATGGCATATCTAAAGTGTTGTGATGTGTTGCGAATGGACGAGCTGCTGCACCTCCATGTACGGCCTGTAAAATAGGTGTTTCTACTTCCATCCAACCTTGATTATCGAAGTAATTACGCATGGTATTAATCACTTTTGAGCGATTAATAAAAATTTGTTTGTAATCTGGATTAACTGTTAAATCTACATAACGCATTCTGTAACGCAATTCGGGATTGGTAAATCCATCGTAAACATTACCATCATCGTCACGTTTTACAATTGGTAATGGGCGTAAAGATTTAGAAAGTACAGTGAATTTAGTAACATGTATAGAGATTTCTCCAGTCTGAGTAGTGAAAACATAACCTTCAATACCAATGAAATCGCCAATATCTAATAATTTTTTAAATACTGTATTGTAAAGTGTCTTATCATCTCCAGGGCAAAGTTCATCACGTTTTAAATAGATCTGAATACGACCTGTTGCATCTTGTAACTCGGCAAACGATGCAGCTCCCATAATGTTACGGCCCATTATTCTTCCAGCAAGGCTGATGGTTTTGTAGGCCGTTTTATCCTTTTCGTAATTCGCTAAAATGTCTGCTGCATTAGCATTGATTTCGTAAGCTTCTGCAGGATAAGGGTTGATGCCCAATTCGCGGAGCTGTTTTAGTGAATCGCGACGTAATAATTCCTGTTCTGATAATCCTGTACTCATGTATTGTATATTTTTGCAAAAGTAATGATTTACTAGCGTTTATGATAATCGCTAGCAATAAAAGCCGCAGAAACGCAGATTTTAATTTAAGTTGAAGGCCTCTGTTTAATTAATCAGCTTCAACCCCTTCTTGATACATTTCATTAATTGCTTCGGCGTATTTCTTTTCTACCACTCTACGCTTAACTTTCATAGTAGGAGTAATTTCACCTTCATCAATACTGAAAGGATTACGCTTAATTTTGAAATTTTTAATGCGCTCAAATTTAGCTAGTTCATTAGATATTTTCTTAATATCCTTTTCAAACCAATCTTTTATTTCCTTATTTTCTATAAATAGGTCTTCCTCTAGGAAAAATGATTCTTTTAAATTGAAAGTTTCCTGTAAAGTTTCTTTGTTTGGGATAATTATAGCTGTAATAAACTCACGCTTATCTCCAATTAAGAATAGCTGGTCAATTTTTGGACTTTTTAAATAGATGTTTTCAACAGGTGTTGGATATACGTTTTTGCCGTATGCATTTACAATCATGTTTTTCAACCTATCTGTGATTTGTAGGTTGCCCTTGTAAAAACGACCAATATCTCCCGTGTGGAACCATTTATCTTTATCAATAGCTTCGGCAGTTTCTGCAGGTTTGTTAAAATAGCCTTTCATCACACAATGACCACGAACAATTACTTCGCCTTCTGCGCATTCAAAATCTTCATTAAATGTATGATGAGTTTGTATGTTGATGATTTGCTTTGTTTCTACATCTTGAATTCCGATTTCAATACCAGGAATAACTCGACCTACGGTACCATATACCTGACGATGATATTCAGTTACAGACATAACTGGTGAGGTTTCTGTTAATCCAAATCCTTCTAAAATTTTGATACCTAAATCGCCAAAAAACTCTCCCACATTTTTAGGTAAGGCAGCACCTCCAGAAATCATGAACTTTAATCGTCCACCAGTTTTTTCTTTAATTTTACTGAATACTAATTTTTCAGCAATAGCTTTTTTGGCTCCTAAAATTAAGCCTGCACTTTTACCAGCTTCCTTCGCATAACGATAATCCTTTCCAGTTTCTAAAGCCCAATTAAAAATATTTGCTTTTAATCCACCAGCTGCAGTACCAGATTTAATTGCTTTATCATGAATGCGTTCTAATAAACGAGGTACACAAGCCATTACAGTTGGTCTCACTTCTCCCATATTTTTAGCTAATAATTCTAAACTTTGAGCAAAAGCAATTTTACAACCTTGAGCACAACACACATGATAAGTGGCGGTGCGTTCAAAAACATGAGAAAGTGGTAAAAATGATAAAAATGTTTCAGTTTCATCAATCACAGGAATCTGTTGTAAACACACATTTACGTTTTCTACAAAATTATTATGTGTAAGCATTACGCCTTTAGGTGTGCCGGTTGTACCCGAAGTATAAATTAAAGAGGAAACATCTGATGGTAAAACTTCTCTTCTTCTTTGGTTAATTTGTTGTTGCTCTTCCTTACTTACTGTTTTTTCCAATAAGGTGGTGAATGGAACTATTTCAGCTTTATTTCCTTCTGGGATTGATACTTTCTCATATCCAGCAAATGCAGGAATGATATATTTTAATTCTTGGCAATTAGCCGATATCTTTAAAATTTTCTTGAATAAGAATGGATTACCAATTAAAATTGCTTTAATACCAGAATCGTTAATGATATACTCTACTTCATGTTCGGATAAAGTAGGGTAAATGGAAGTATTGATGGCACCAATTTGCTGTATTCCTTGATCGAAATAAACATATTCTGGTGAATTTTCGATCATTAATCCTAATCTATCGCCTTTAGCAATACCCTTTTCTAAAAAAAATGCTGAAATAGAATCTGCTCTAAGTAAAGTATCCTTAAAGGAAATTTCTTCCCAAGTTGTATTTCTTTTATGTATTAAAAAGGTTTCTTCAGGTTTGTGAATATTTTCTACGACATTACGTAATAAACTAGGAACAGTAGAAAATTCATTAAATGATACCATGTGCTAATTTTTGGTTTGTTTTGGAATAACAATGATAAACTTTTCGCTTTAATAATACAAGCTAGCTTATGCATTGAGTAACAAAAAAGGCACCGAAAAATCGATGCCCTCTAGGAAATTTAATAAAAGTATATTAAACAGAAAAACTTTCGCCACAGCCACATGAGCGACTAGCATTAGGGTTATTAAAAGCAAATCCTTTACCATTTAGACCATCAGTAAAATCAAGTTCAGTACCTGCCAAGTATAAAAATGATTTCATATCTAAAGCTATTTTAATACCGCGGTCTTCAAAAAACTGATCGCCGGTTTTTGCTTCGTTATCGAAATCTAAATTATAAGATAAACCAGAGCAGCCACCACCTTTTACAGAAACACGTAAAAAGTAATCAGAACCTAATTCAGAATCCTGCATTAAGTGATCAATTTTGCTTTTTGCTTTATCAGTTATAGTAATCATAATATTTTGTTATGAATTGTGTATTAAATGTCTACAAGTCAAGGACTTAACCTAAACCAAACTTTTAACACGTAAAAGCTATTAGTGATGAGATTTAGCTAATTCAAATGCTTCTAAACCGTTTTTAACGCGATAATCGTTAATTGCAGATTTAATTGCATCTTCTGCCAATACAGAACAGTGAATTTTTACTGGTGGTAAAGCTAATTCTTCAACAATATCCATGTTATCGATCGTTAAAGCTTCATCAATTGTTTTTCCTTTTAACCACTCAGTAGCTAAAGATGAAGAAGCAATTGCCGAACCGCAACCAAATGTTTTAAATTTAGCATCAGTAATTACATTGTTGTCATCAACTTCAATTTGCAAACGCATTACGTCTCCACATTCAGGAGCACCCACTAAACCTGTACCAACAGATTTACTGTCTTTATTTAAAGTGCCAACATTGCGAGGGTTGGTATAATGTTCCATTACTTTTTCTGAATATGCCATATCTATATTTTCTTTAAATCTCCTTTAGGAGATGAATTATTAATTAGTTATCATTTAACAGGTTTCAGCAGTTACTACAAAGTGCCAATTGAAGACTGTTAACTATCTAGTGTTCTGCCCACTCAATTTTACTCAAATCGATACCATCTTTAAACATTTCCCAAAGTGGAGAAAGGTCTCTTAAGTGGTTAACGGCTTTTTTAGTATTTTCTATAGCGTAATCAACTTCTTCTTCGGTTGTAAAACGTCCTAAACCAAATCGGATAGAAGAGTGTGCTAAATCATCAGATAAACCTAAACTTTTTAATACATAAGATGGTTCTAAAGAAGCCGAAGTACAAGCAGAGCCAGAAGAAACTGCTAAATCTTTCATTGCCATCATTAAACCTTCACCTTCTACATATTTAAAAGAAATATTTGCAACATGTGGTAAACGGTGTTGTGTATTACCATTTACATAACTTTCTTCCATAGTTGTTAATGCAGCTTCTAATTTATCACGTAAAGCAGATAAACGTTTTGCTTCTTCATCCATTTCTAAGCGACAAAGTTCGCAGGCTTTACCTAAACCTACAATACCCGGTACGTTTAATGTTCCTGAACGCATACCACGCTCGTGGCCACCGCCATCCATTTGAGAAGTAACTTTAACTCTTGGATTTTTACGACGTACATATAAAGCGCCAACGCCTTTTGGTCCGTACATTTTATGAGCGCTAAATGCCATTAAATCAATCCCATCTTCAATTACGTTCACTGGTATTTTACCAACTGCTTGTGTTGCGTCGGTAAAAAATAGAGCGCCATGTTTGTGTGCAATTGCAGCTATTTCTTTAACAGGTTGTACAACTCCAATTTCATTGTTGCCATACATAATCGTTACTAAAATAGTTTCTGGGGTCATTGCAGCTTCTAATTCAGCTAAATCAATTAAACCATCTTCCTTTACTTTTAAATAAGTAACTCTCGCACCTTGTTTCTCTAAATGTTTACAGGTATCTAAAACAGCTTTATGTTCTGTAGTTGCGGTTATAATATGATTACCTTTTTCTGAGTACATTTCAAACACGCCTTTAATACCTAAATTATCAGCTTCTGTAGCGCCAGAGGTAAAAATGATTTCTTTTTCGGTACAGCCAATTAATTTTGCTACTTGCTCACGAGCATAATCAACACCTTCTTCGGCTACCCAACCAAATGGATGGTTACGGCTAGCTGCATTACCAAATTTTGTTGTAAAATACGGCAACATAGCCTCAAGCACTCTAGGATCGAGTGGGGTGGTAGCATTATTATCTAAGTAAATCGGAAGTTCCATTATTTTTAATTATTCTTATTAATACACAAAGATACAAAAAAACTTTACGAACAATTATAAATAATAGCTATGAAGCTATAGTTAAAACATGCATTTTTACATTCCCATAACCATAACAGCTATGAATAAGATAGAACATATTGGCATTGCCGTAAAAAACCTGACTAATTCGATAGATATTTATCAAAAATTGCTAAATACTGATTGTTATAAAACAGAGCTAGTTGCCTCGGAAGCTGTAAATACTGCTTTTTTTAAGACTGGAGATAATAAAATAGAATTGTTAGCAGCAACATCGCCCGATAGTGCTATCGCAAAATTTTTAGAGAAAAAGGGAGAGGGAATTCACCATATCGCCTTTGCTGTTGATGATATTTTAGAGGAAATGGAACGTTTAAGAAATGAAGGTTTTGTATTGCTTAACGATCAGCCAAAAAAGGGAGCGGATAATAAAATGATTTGTTTTGTACATCCTAAAGAAACTAATGGAGTTTTAATGGAACTTTGTCAGGAAATTAAATGGGTTTAATTAGTTTATTAGTTTCATTGGGTTGGATGAATATTAAGTTTGAAAAGGTATTAAAATTATTGTCATGAGCGATATTACATCATTGCTAAAAATTATCAATAAAGATTTCGATTTGCCGGAAAACTTAAATGAAGATCAGCTTTTGGAAGTGATGGTGAATGCATTTGCTTATCTAATAGATGAAGATTTTCAGAAACTTTTGCAAATTTTATATAAAGCTGATGTAGATCAGGATAAATTAAAGATCTTATTAGAAAATACAGCAAATTCCAGCTCTGCTGAAATAATAGCACAAGCTTATATTGCCCGACAAAAAGCAAAAATTGAAACTTGGAAAAAGTATTCTAACAGATAATTAATCAATATTTTTATTATGTAGATTAAATTTAGTTGTTCACTTGCAATTAAAAAATAAAATTATGATATTTGCATCCTCTAAAATTAGACGAAAATAAATTTAAAAACATGAAACTGCCGTGGGTAAACTCCCGCAAAAAGCAATAAAACGCTTACGATAGCTTCATAAACATAAAAAAAATAGAAATGAAAAAAGATTTGCATCCATCAAGCTACAGATTCGTAGTATTTAAAGATATGTCTAACGAATATGCGTTTTTGACTAAATCTTGCGTTGAAACAAAAGAAACTATTAAATGGGAAGATGGTAATGAGTATCCTTTATACAAATTAGAGATTTCTCACACGTCGCACCCTTTTTATACTGGTAAAATGAAATTGGTTGATACTGCAGGTCGTATCGATAAATTTAAAACTCGTTACGCTAAAAAATAATTATAGCTATAAACTAAATATTTCGAAAGTCCCGATGCATTGCTCGGGACTTTTTTTATTTTTGTTGCTTACGACCCAGTCATATCTTCACCCATTAAAATAATAAATAAATTATGATAACTTCATTACCATTGAAAACGATTTTATGCAAATGAAAATCAATTTATTTGATGATAAATCTTGGCTTTCGCTTAGACCGCTAACATTTACAAGGCCTGTAGCTGATTTAAGAATTGGCATTTTAACCATTGCTGAAAAATGGGCTAAACATTTTAATGCTGATTTTGGCTATGTAACACAAGATTATCTAAGTGTAAAATATCCATCAGCTGCTGCTAATATATTTATTAATGGTTCGATTTGTCCCGATGAACAATTAATAGAAGCAGTTCTAAATCTAAAAGCTGATGAAGTTTTGGTTAAAGGCGAAATAGTTATTGCTTATAAGGAAAAACTAAGCTTTAATGATGCCATAAATAAATTGAAACAAGTAAACTATTCTACTGTTTTTACTCAAGTTCAATTTCCTGAAGATATATTCAGAAATAACCACACAGAATTAGTTAAAGATTTTGATTTATTAACTAAAGGAAAAACATCAGCTACGCTAAGCAATACGAATACTTTTTTAGGAGATAATATTTTTGCAGAAGAAGGCGCAACGGCTGAATGTTCTACATTTAATAGTTTACAAGGACCAATTTATTTAGGTAAAAATAGTCAAGTTTGGGAAGGATGTTTCATTAGGGGTTCTTTTGCGCTGTGTGAAGGATCTTCTGTAAAGATGGGCGCTAAAATTTATCCCCAAACTACCATTGGTCCACATAGTAGAGTAGGAGGCGAAATTAATAATGCTGTAATTTGGGGTTATTCATCAAAAGGACATGAAGGTTACTTAGGGAATGCAGTTTTAGGTCAATGGTGTAATATTGGTGCGGATAGCAATAATTCAAATCTTAAAAATAATTACGCTGAAGTTCGTCTTTGGGATTATGAAAAAGAAAGCTTTCGTAAAACAGGGTTACAATTTTGCGGGTTAATTATGGCCGATCATGCTAAATGCGCTATTAATACCATGTTTAATACTGGAACTGTAGCAGGAGTAAGCGCTAATATATTTGGGGCGGGATTTCCACGCAACTTTATACCAGATTTTGCTTGGGGTGGTGCACATGGATTTGAGGTTTACGGTTTAAATAAAATGCTAGAAACAGCAACAAAAGTTTACGACAGAAGAGATACAATATTAGATACAACAGAAACAGCTATTCTATCGCATGTTTTTGAACTGACAAAAAAATATAGACACTTTTAGATTATGAGAAAGAAAATAGTTGCGGGTAACTGGAAAATGAATTTGGATTATAGCGAAGGTATATCCTTATTCTCGGAAATTATAAATATGGTTAGAGATGAAAAGAACGGCGATCAAATTGCTGTAATTTGCTCACCTTTTATCCATTTAAATAGTTTATCGCAATTATCTGCTGGAATAGTAAAAATTGGTGCGCAAAATTGCCATCAAAAAGAACACGGTGCTTACACGGGTGAGATTTCTGCCAAGATGGTAAAATCTACAGGCTGTGAATATGTAATTATTGGTCACTCAGAACGCAGACAATATTTTGCGGAATCAGATTCTTTATTAGCAGAGAAAACAACTATCGCCCTGCAAAATAACTTAACACCTTTGTTTTGCATCGGTGAAACTTTAGACGAAAGAAATAACGGTAGTTACTATCAAGTATTAGAATCGCAATTAGAAAATGGAGTATTTGGTTTAAGTGCTGAAGATTTTTCTAAAGTAGTTTTAGCGTATGAGCCAGTTTGGGCAATTGGTACAGGTTTAACCGCTACACCAGAACAAGCGCAAGATATACATGCCTTTATTAGAGCAAAAATTGATGCGAAATATGGAATGAATGTAGCAGACAATACCTCAATTTTATATGGTGGAAGCTGTAACCCAAAAAATGCAGCAGAATTGTTTGCACAACATGATATTGATGGTGGATTAATTGGCGGCGCATCTTTAAAATCTCGTGATTTTGTAGATATTGTTAAAACCTTCAATTCGTAATGGATTATAAAAAAATAGCTTTTAATTTTAGTGATATTCAAGAATATCAGCATGATTTATTAATTGCAGAATTAGCAGAAATTGGCTTCGATACTTTTGAGGATACAGCTCATGGTTTTGATGCTTTTATTATCGCAAATCAATTTAACGAAACTGCGTTAACTAATGTTTTAAAAGGTTTTGATGATGAACTAAGCTATACATATGAAATTAGTGCAATAGAACCTCAAAACTGGAATGAGGAATGGGAAAAGAATTTTAGTCCGCTTATTATTAATGAAGATTGTTATGTTAGAGCAACTTTTCATGAACATCAACCTCAATATAAATATGAGATTGTAATTGATCCAAAGATGGCTTTTGGTACTGGTCATCACCAAACTACCACCATGATGATGCTCTATATTTTAGAAACAGATATGCAAGATAAAGTGGTATTAGACATGGGAGCAGGCACAGGAATTTTGGGTATTTTGGCTGCTAAAAGAGGCGCTAAAGAAATTATAGCAATAGACAATGACGAGGTTTGTTACCGCAGTGCGATTGAAAATGCAGCATTAAATGAAATCATGAATTTAACATCGCTTTGGGGAAGTAAAGAAACTATCCCTACGGTTGATTTTGATATCATTTTAGCCAATATTAATAGAAATATTTTGCTTGATCAAATTTCGAGCTATGCTTCAGTTTTAAAAGAAAAAGGTACTATCTTCTTTAGTGGATTTTATGAAAGCCCAGATTTGGATATAATTAAAGAGCATTGTGCTCAATTTAATCTTAGTTATGTTGATCATAAAAAAATTGGGGATTGGGTTGCTGCACAATTTTTAAAAAATTAAATAATTAAGAAGAGGGACTGAATAATTCATAATTTCTCTCATTCTCAATTCAAATTAGTAAATATGCGTATACATTTTATTGCTATTGGTGGGAGTGCTATGCACAATTTAGCCATTGCTTTACATAAAAAAGGATTTAAAGTTACCGGTTCTGATGATGTGATTTTTGAACCATCAAGTACAAGACTTGCTAATTATGGTCTTTTGCCAAAAGAAAATGGTTGGTTTGAAAGTAATATTACTCCAGATCTTGATGCGGTAATCTTAGGAATGCATGCTCGTTTGGATAATCCAGAACTTGTAAAGGCGCAAGAAATGGGTTTAAAAATATATTCATATCCAGAATATATTTACGAGCAGTCTAAGGATAAATTAAGAGTTGTAATAGGAGGTAGTCATGGTAAAACTACCATAACTTCCATGATTTTACATGTATTAAATTATTACAAAAAAGATTTTGATTATCTGGTTGGAGCTCAGTTAGCAGGCTTTGAAACAATGGTTAAAATAACAGACTCTGCTCCAATTATAATAATAGAAGGCGATGAGTATTTAGCATCACCAATAGATCGTAGGCCAAAATTTCATTTATATAAAGCAAATATTGCTGTAATTAGTGGCATTGCATGGGATCATATCAACGTTTTTCCAACATTTGAGGATTATATTTCCCAGTTTGATAAGTTTATTGACACGATAGTTGAGAGCGGAAAATTAATTTATTGTGAAAATGATTTAGAATTACGCAAAGTAGTTGTTAACTCTAGCGCAACTATTGAAAAAATTCCCTACAGCATTCCTGCTCATGAAGTAATAGATGGTGTAACATATCTTTTGCCTCAACGGACACCATTACAGGTGTTTGGCGATCATAATTTAATGAACCTAAACGCAGCTAGATTAGTAGTTGAACAACTAGGCATAAATGAAGATAAATTTAAGGAGGCTATTTCTTCTTTTACGGGTGCAGCTAAAAGATTGGAGCTGTTAAATCATACAAAAGCAACTAGTGTATATAAGGATTTCGCACATTCTCCATCTAAATTAAAGGCAACTATTGATGCTGTAAAGGCACAATTTGCCAATAGAAAACTAGTAGCTTGTATAGAACTTCATACTTTCAGTAGTTTAACTAAAGAGTTTTTGCAGCAGTATCGTGATACGATGAAAAAGGCTGATGTTGCAATTGTATACATCGATGAAAAAACGTTTAAACACAAAAAGATGGATCCTGTGAGTGAGAATGATGTTCAAACATCTTTTAATGATAAAAACATTGTTTTTTTTAGTGAAGCTACACAATTGGAAAGTTATTTAAGAAGTTTTAATTTTGAAAATACAAACCTACTGCTAATGAGTTCTGGTAATTTTGGCGGTATGGACTTAGTTAAATTGGCACTGGAGTTGAATGTCTAGACGTAATAAACAGACTGTTACACCAAAAAATGATCAAATGAATATCATTGGTACAAACATTAGACTATTACGCCAAAAAAATGGATGGAGCCAGGGAGAAGTAGCCAGGCTCTTAAAAATATCAATCCCAGCATTTTCAAAAATAGAAACAGGTGTTACCGATATTAACATTTCTAGGTTAGATCAAATTTCTAAATTGTTTGACGTATCTAGCTTAGAGATTATTTCTAGAGGAGAAAATAAGTTGGAAATGGGCAATTTTGTCGAAATCAGTATGCTAAAAGATAAACTTGCTTTAAAAGAACAAGAGATTACCAAACTTCAAAAAAAGATAATTGATCTTTACGAAGAGATTAGAACCATTTCACCGTCAAAAAACCTTTCTCAACGTTAAATGTCGTTTTCCAAAAGTGGCACCAGTTGCTTGGTGTATGGCTATCATCTTTTCATTAAAATCGCCAACCCAAGATAATTCTAGTTCTGTATATTGATTTTTTGGTAATACATATTCACCAAGTTTTATAAACAAAGCAGATTCTAATCCTAGTTTTTGATACTTAGTTTTGGTTCCCATTACGATTGCACGCATACGAGTAACACCAACCCAGCGCCTATATGCAAATTTTAATTTTTCAAATAAACCTAATTTTCCGTTTAAACCTTTAATCATTTGGTTAGCATCTGGAATAATTACAACAAATGAAGCCGGATCGCCATTAGCATACGCAAACCAAATTAGTTTTTCATCCATAATAACTTCCATTTGTTTAAAACTTTCTTTTAAGGTTTCTTTTTTAATTGGAACGAAGTTTTCAAAATCTTGCCAACCGTCGTTATAAATATCCATTAAATCATTAATGTATTTATCAGCATTACTTTTTTTGAAATGTTCAAAAGTATAATCGGGTTTAGCAGCCACCCAATTTGCAATTTTTGTAAACCTAGCAGGAAAAGGAACTTTTAGGTTGATGTGATTTGTTAACTGTTCGTAAGCTGTTTCAAAACCATAATCTGTAAAGAATTTATGATAATAGGGTAAATGATAGTTCATTCCGTAGGAAGGTGGTGTAAAACCCTCTACAAGTAAACCCCAGAAGGAATCATTTTCTCCAAAATTAATTGGACCCTCCATTACTTTCATGCCTTTTTCTTGCAGCCAGTTTTTTGCAGTATCAAATAATAAGAATGCAGCTTCTTTATTATCTATACACTCAAAAAAACCCATTCCACCCGTTGGTTGTTCGTAAATGTGGGCTTTTTTATCGTTTATAAATGCCGCAACTCTACCAATAGTTTTGTGATTGTTATCTTTTAAAATCCATCTGGTACATTGACCATGTTTAAAGAAAGGATTAGTTTTTTCGTCAAAAATCTTTTCAATATCCTGATCCAAGGGACGGATCCAACTTGAATCATCTTGATAAATAGTGTCTACAACGTTTAAAAATTCTTTCTGACTTTCTTTATCCTTAACAGGTATAATCTTCATTTGGAGGTAGGTTTAAAATAAAAAGCACCCTTAATAGGATGCTTTTAAGTATTCGTTTTATAGTTTATTAAAATCTATCGTCGTCATCGTCGTCGTCATCATCAAAACTTTCAAATGTGTCTAGATCATCTAAAGGTACATCAAAGTCATCTTCTTCCTCATCTAAGATCTCATTATCTTCAATATTATCATCGTCCTCATCGTCTGATTCTTTCTTGCTTGACATCGGCTTATTTACGGGGTTTTTCAGGTTTGGTTTTTTTGGCGTTTTCATAACACAAAAAATATTAATAGTAGGAAAGTTTTAATGATACTTCTAAATTACATAAAATCTTTTTAAATAGAAAGAAACCTATTTTTTTGAAATTTTATTTATCTCAAAATTAAAACAAAAAGATTTTTTTTAAAAGTTTTTTTAATCTTTTTCTGTTGCTGAAATGCAAATAGTTACGTTAAAAGGAGGGTTTTTAATCATAATCTCAAACGATTATAAAACAAAAAAGCGTCTCAACTTAATTGGGACGCTTTTAACACACAAATGAAACCTGAATTGAGATATAGTTTTAGGTTAGGTTAAAAAATATCTTTTGTCAATCCTATAAGAACGTTTTTATAACAATCATTTCTGATTGTTGAATATCTTACAACAAGTTTAATGCTAATAATAAAAAGAATAAATAATATTTAGTAAGTGGTAGGAATAATTGAGTAAACGGTAAAATTTATTTTAAAGGGACTAAAATCGTAATGGTTGTTCCATTATTTCCATTCTGATCAATGTACAGCTGTATGGGTTTTACTTCAATTTTATTTAATAAATTTATTCTTTCTTGTGTTAAATTCATTCCTTTGCTAATATGTGTGTCAATTTTAGTAGATAATGAATTTTTAATACCAATACCATTATCTATTATTTTAATCCATAGATAATCTTCATCTTGTTGGTTGATATTTATTTTAACCTCGCCTCCATCTTCTTTAGGCATAATCCCATGCCAAATAGCATTTTCAATATAAGGTTGCAAAAGCATAGATGGAATTAAAGTTTCTTCTTTGTCAATGTTTTCATCAATGTTTATACTGTAAATGAGTTTATCTCCAAAACGATTTTTCTCTAAACTTAAATAAAGATTTAAATAGTCGATTTCTTCTTCTAGGTTAATGTAACTTTTGGTACAAATTTCTAGGTTCTTGCGTATCAATTTCGCAAATCCTGTTAATACTTTATTTGCAGAAGATGTATTTTTTGTATTAATATAATGTTGGATAGAATTCATTACATTAAATACAAAATGGGGATTCATCATTGCTTGTAATGCCCGTTGTTCAAGCATTAATATCTTATTTTTATTTAAAAGCTGTTCTTGTTCTTTATTTTTTTGCCTTCTTGTAATTCTTACAGCGATTACATATAAAAAATATGCACCTATAATTAATAGAATGATTAAGAACCACCAAGTTTGCCAAAAATGTTTTTCTAAAACAAAACTTATTTTAGCTGATGTACTCCATTGGCTATCTTGACTTTTTGCGCTCACTTCAAAGCAATAACTACCTGGTTCTAATGATGATAATTCTAATCTTCTATTTTTAGTTTCAGACCAATTGGCATTTTCCTTTAAACGGTAGCGGTATGTTATTTTACGATTTTTAAAATCGATGGCGCTATAATTAAAAGTAATATTGCGTTCACCTGGTTTAAGTACAAAGTTTGAAGAACTTAAATCTAAAGTTTCATTGTTAATGATAATAGAAGAGATATAAGTTTTTGGTGCTTTAGTTTGCAAAGATTTTTGATTGTTACTAAAATAAACCAAGCCATTATTTGTTGCAAAATATGCGGTATCTGTATCAATATATAAGTCGTTCAAATCATCTGACAAAAGATCATTTGCATAATCAAAAGAATTGATAGTGAATTTGTTATCTGTTAATGAAATGCGATTTATTCCGGTATTGCTTATTGCCCACAGGTAATCGTTCTTTACAAAAAGCTTATTTATAATATTATTGTTAAGTCCTTCTTTTTGTCTAATTAACTTGATGATTTTTCCATCCTGCATTATCACAATTCCGTAACCATCAGTGGCCATTGCAAATGATCCACTCTTTAATTGTTTGATATCATTTATCCTTTTAGAAAGCAATGGGTAGATTTCGTAATATTTAGTTAATTTATTAGAATTAAATTCTGATAATCCACTAACATTAGAAAACCATAAATTTTGCATTTCATCGTAATAAACGCGATAAGAGCGATCTTTGAAATAATCTTGATTTTCCTTATAATTTAAAGAAGAAAACTCGAGTTTATCCTGTCTGTTGTTAAGTATAACAACTCCTGATGATAGAGCTAGAGCCAATTTGGTGGTGGTATCTAAACTGAAGTTTTTAATTACAAAAACTGAATTATTGCTTTCTTTTAAATACTTGGCATTAGTTTTTATAGGGTAAGTTGATGACAGTGAGCCTAATCCGTAATCTGATGCGAAATACGCAGTTTTATTGTGATAATCAAAAGCTAACTGTTTAATGATACTGTATTTTTTTAAATCAGGGATATTAAATTTTTGTACTGTTTTACTTTTCTTATCTAAAATGTTGATGCTGGCATTGTTCATACCCATCCAAAAACGGCCATTTCCATCTTTTGCAATACTTTTAACAACATTACTTGTCAACCCATTTTCCTTGTTAAAAATATATACACGTTCTTTAGAATCTGGCAATCTATAAATACCGTTTTTAGTAGTAAACCATATGTTTTGATTACTATCTTTTATGATTTGATTTACATCAACATTTTTAAGTAATTGTTTTATCTTTCCATTAAAATCAATTACAAAAACACCGCTATTATTACTTAGCCAAAGAGATCTATCATCAACATAAATATACCCTGGGCTATTGCTAAGTAAGTCTTGATCTATTTTTAAGATTAAGCGATTTGTTATTCCATTTTTACTGTTTAATCCAACTTTATCTAAAAAGTAAACAGAATTATCTCGTTTATCAAATAAGGTCTTATAAGACAAAGGCAAGAATTTGTCGTCGGTTAAGACAAAATTATTTTTGATATAGAGGAAAACTGCTGTTGTACTATATGCCCAAATATTTCCCTGTTTATCTTCATGAATAAAAGCATTACCATATTGCTTTTCAATATTAGGAGAAATATACTTAATTAACTTTTTTCCATCCCAAACTCCTATAATATTTTTATTAGTTCCAAACCAAATTTTACCTTTACTATCTTCAAAAAAAGATACAATAACTGCATTAAAATTTAACTGTTTAAGTTGTTTATCGTTATCAGGATTATAGATTTTACCATTATAGAAATAGCTTAACTGACCATTTAAAGTTAGAAACCAAATTCTCCCTTTACTATCTTCTCTTAATTGTAAAACTTGATTATCTGGCAAGCCATCATCTACAGAAAAATTCTCGAACATCGTGCCATCAAATCTACTTACACCAGCATCTGTAGCAATCCAGATGTAGCCCTTTTTGTCTTGCAAAGTATAATAACAATTGTTACTGGGTAAACCATCTTTTGTGGTATAATGGGGTAAGTATGCAGTTTGTGCATTACCTTTAACTAAGGGCGCAAAAAGTAATGCCAGTAGCCAAAAAAGCATATGTAGGTATTTATTTATCACCTTTAAAATTGGTATATGCTTTTATTTTCTCAAAAAAATCGCTAGCTCTTCTACGCGAAACATTTATCGTTTCGCCATTATCCAAAATCACTTGAAGTCCGTTTTTAGAATTATACTCCTTAATATATTTAAGGTTAACAATGCTAGATTTATGAACTCTGACAAACGTATTTTCAGGTAAAATCTCTTCGTAATCTTTCAAAATTTTAGAAACAGCAATTTTTTCTAGATTTAATAAATGGAAAACAGAATAATTACTGTCGGCCGCTATGTGAATAATATCATCAATATCAACTAATCGATAACCTTGCCCACTTGGTAATGTTATTTTTTTAATACCAGTTTTATCTGTTAAATCACTAGCTAAATTTTTAAGACTTTCATTTCTATTGTTTTCGCTTTTATTTAATTTAACATATCTATCGGCTTTGCTTACTGCCTCTTTTAATTCATCAATATCTATTGGTTTAAGTAAATAATCTAGTGCATTTGCCTTTATAGCTTTTAAAGCATATTGATCATAAGCGGTTGTAAATATGACTGTTGCGTTTGCATCTTGCGCTTGGGGAATTAATCCAAAGCCATTTTCGCCAGGCATGGCAATATCTAGAAAAATAAGATCTATAGCATGTTGAGCTAGTAAATTACGTGCCTCGTTTACAGATTTTGCAATACCCAAAATATTTACATTCTCGCAGTTTTCCTGTAAAAGAAAATAAAGCGATGAACGGGCAAACTCTTCATCATCAACTATAATTGCATTTAGCACGGTGGTTCCATTTAAATAGGGCTCAATTTATCAAAAAATAGAGGCAATAGAAAATATTTCTTTCCCTAAAAATCCATAGCTATTTAAGTTCCGTAAGTAAAGGATAGAAAACCTTTTAAACGAACCTTAAATTAAAAATCATTCTTATGGAAAATTTAAACGAACAAGACGTATTGCAAGATGAAAGCAACTTCTTGGATGCTAAATTACAGCGCCGTTCTTTTTTGCAATATGCAGGAGCTGGTGCCGCGGTTGTAGCTTTAACAGCTGCTGGCTGTAGAAAAGACAGAATTAATACACCAATGACTGGTGTAACACTAGATTTTAAAGACGATTTTGGAGTATTAAATTATGCGTATGCTTTAGAACAATTAGAAGCAGCATTTTACATTCAAGTAGCATCTGCACCACCATCTAGCTTTAGTGCTGCAGAAAAAGCTTATTTTCAAGATATTCAATATCATGAAATTGCTCATAGAGAATTCTTTAAGAATGCACTAGGCACTGCTGCAATTGGTAGTTTGTCAGTAGATTTTTCTAGTATTGATTTTACAAGCAGAACAAGCGTTTTAGGCGCTGCTATGGCTTTTGAAGATTTAGGTGTTGGTGCTTATAATGGTGCAGGTGTACGGTTAAAAAATACTATATACCTTTTAGCTGCTGGTAAAATTGTTTCGGTAGAAGCACGTCATGCTGCGTATATACGAGATTTAATTTCTAATGGGACATTTGCAACTGCTCCTCAAGTAAGTTCTGATAAAGGACTTGATATGGCTTTGACACCAGATGTTGTACTTGGGGCTGCTGGTAAATACATCAAAACGAAAATTAACGTAATTAATCTTTAATCTTAAAACTAGAAATCATGAATATCGTAAATATATTAGAAGAAATAGAAAAAGTTGACGGTGAGATCTATGAAAGGTTAAATCCACGTAGAGCAGCAATGAAAGATTTTTTTAACATGGGTAAAAAGATAACATTGGCTGCAATGCCACTAGCTTTAGGCTCAGTTTTTCAAAAAGCATATGGACAATCTACTCCACAAGCAGTTACGGATGTATTAAACTTTGCTTTAGCTTTAGAGTATTTAGAATACAATTTTTACAATCATGCATTAGCAGGTACACCAGCTACCCCAATACCTGCAGGAGCTCCATTGGCAGCAATTACGCTTATTCGCGACCACGAGTTAGCTCATGTTAATCTATTAAAAGGTGCATTAGGTTCTGCTGCAAGGGCTCCAATACCTTATTCGGATACTGATTTTACAGCTGGTGGAACTTTTCCAACCGTATTTAGTGACTATGGTACTTTTTTAGCTGTTGCACAAGGTTTTGAAGATACTGGTGTTAGAGCATACAAAGGTCAGGCAGGAGTATTAGTTGGTAATACTGTTTTAACCACTGCTTTGCAGATTCACTCAGTAGAAGCAAGACATGCTGCCCATATTAGAGCGATGCGTACTGCTCTTTCTGGTGGTACTGCTGTATATAAACCATGGGTAAGTCTAGGTTCAGCAGGTCAGGCAAATGATTCTGGTGTATCGCAAGTAGATGCAGTTTACGCTGGAGAAGACACAACTGTACAAGCAGGTGTTAATATTGTTGGAATTAATGGTAATGCTGGCGTAACTAAAGCAGCAGCAGTTGAATGTTTCGATGAACCACTAGATAAAGCTTCGGTTATCACTATTGCAAACTTATTCCTTCAACCAGGTAAGAAACTATCATAGGTTATATTTTGTTTAAGTAGAGGGAAGGAAGCAATTTGTTTTCTTCCCTTTTTTGTTTTCTATTTAATTACTTATTAAGTTTTCGCAAAAAAAAAGCGCTCTATGCGCTCTTTTAGAATTATTATTCAACTTATTTACCGTTGATATAAATCTCGTTTAAGTATGTGCTTATGTTTTTAAAATCTTTTCCGTCAGGTAAAATGCTTGTAATACTATAAGCAATCCCATCTACAAAAACGATGTTCATGTAAAGCGTATTTTTATTTACATCATCTCTTCCAAAAACCGAATATGCTGTATTTCCCTTTACGGCAATTATTTTAGCAGGTTTAAAAGTATATTTTGCCATAGTTGGCATTAAACCTTCCATAAATTCGTCTGCAAAGGTTTGTTTTACAACACCTGCATTGAAATCTTCTAATGAAAGTCCTGTTGTTTTTAAAAGGTCAACAACGGAAACTAGATAGACAACATTATCTTGATCTCTTACGCCATAACTTTGCTCATTAATTTTTTTAGGTTCAATAGGGAAATTTACACTAACCTTGTCGTTAATTTTTTGTTTAAACCAATCTTTTTGAGCATTAACTTGGATACTTGAAACAACGACGAATAATAATAAAATAGATTTTTTTAACATGGGAGCTAATTTAAATTAATTATAGTTTAATAGGTAATTATTTGTTCTTCTAGGTGAGCTGGTAACTCACGGTAATTGTATTGCTGTCCGCGTAGTTGTGGTTCAAAACCAGCTTCTCTTATAGCTGTTTGGATACCATTTGCTGTAAAACGATGTGGAGCACCAGCAGCAGAAACTACATTTTCCTCTATCATGATAGAACCAAAATCATTAGCACCAGCGTGTAAACACAACTGAGCAATGGTTTTTCCTACTGTTAACCAACTTGCTTGTATATTTTTCACATTAGGTAACATTATTCTACTTAACGCCAACATTCTTACATATTCATCTCCTGTTACATTATTGCTAATGCCACGTAAACGTTTTAATAGAGTACCGTCATCTTGAAATGGCCATGGAATAAAGGCTAAAAATCCCTTAGCATGCTCTGGTTTTTCACTTTGCACTTCTCTAATCCAAACCAAATGCTCAAAACGTTCTTCAATTGTTTCTACATGGCCAAACATCATTGTTGCAGATGTTGTAATATCTAATTGATGAGCAGCTCGCATTACATCCAACCACTCTTGCCCACCACATTTACCTTTAGAAATTAGGCGCCTAACTCTATCATTTAAAATTTCTGCACCAGCGCCAGGTAAACTATCCATACCATTTGCTTTTAATTCCTTTAAAACTTCGGTGTGTGAAATTCCCTCTAATTTAGCAACGTGTGCAATTTCTGGGGGACCTAAAGCATGTAGTTTTAAATCAGGATATAATTCTTTTAATTCCTTAAAAAGGTTAGCATAAAATGATAAACCTAAATCTGGATGATGACCGCCTTGTAATAAAAGTTGGTCTCCGCCTAAGCGGAAAGTTTCTTCAATTTTAACTTTATAAGTTTCAATATCAGTTATATAACTTTCATCGTGACCGGGACGACGGAAAAAATTACAGAATTTACAATTGGCAATACATACATTTGTTGTATTCACATTACGATCTATTTGCCAAGTAACTTTACCGCTTGGAACTTGAATTTTTCGTAATTCGTTTGCTATGTAAGCTAACTCGGCAGTTTCTGCATTATGGTATAAAAAAACGCCCTCTTCTTTTGATAAAAACTCGAAATTTAAAGCCCTCTGTAATAATTCAGCAGTATTCATAGTTTCAAAGATAGTTATCAGTTTTTAGTTATCAATTTCTCTGTTCATAATTTTACGTAAACCCGAGACTTTCGAGTAGTCTAATTCGGACTTTTATATATCTTTACAACTCTAAAAAATGATATGGTAGATTTTAATCGCTTCAAACTGTCTAATGGTTTAAAGGTTTTGGTACATGAAGACCCGACTACACCAATGGCAGTTTTAAATGTTTTGTACGATGTTGGTGCGAGAGATGAGGAACATAATAAAACTGGTTTTGCACACTTATTTGAGCATTTAATGTTTGGTGGCTCGATCAATATCCCGAGCTATGATGAACCTTTGCAGCGTGTTGGTGGCGAGAATAATGCTTTTACCAGCAATGACATTACGAACTATTACATTACGTTGCCCGCAACAAATATCGAAACTGCTTTTTGGCTAGAAAGCGATAGAATGTTGAGCCTTGCTTTTTCTGAAAAGAGTTTGGATACACAACGAAATGTGGTAATGGAAGAGTTTAAACAGCGTTATCTTAATCAGCCTTATGGCGACGTTTGGTTAAAATTACGCCCACTAGCTTACAAAACACACCCTTATCAATGGGCTACAATTGGTCAGGATTTAGCTCAAATAGAAAATGCAAAGATGGAAGATGTAAAAGCATTTTTCAAGAAGCATTATAATCCTCAAAACGCAATTTTAGTAGTTGGTGGAAATGTAAAAACAGAAGAAGTTAAAAAATTGGCTGAAAAATGGTTTGAGCCTATCCCGGCTGGAGAAAAATATAGTAGAAGCTTACCTAAAGAATTGCCTCAAACTGAAGCAAGAACATTAACCGTAAATGCAAACGTTCCTTTAAATGCAATTTATATTGCCTTTAAAATGCCAACTAGAACAGATTCAACGTATCAAACCTATGATTTAATGTCTGATATTTTATCGCAAGGACAATCTTCTCGCTTATACAATAGCCTGCTAAAAGAGCAGCAATTATTTAGTGAAATTAATGCTTATCTATCTAGCAGTTTAGATGAAGGTTTATTTGTTGTAGAAGGTAAATTAATTAACGGAGTTGATATGGATGTTGCAGAAAAAGCTATTTGGGAAGAATTATATAAGCTAACAACTGATTTAGTGAGTGATGATGAGTTGACGAAAGTTAAAAATAAATCAGAATCTATTATGGTATTTGCTGAAATGAATTTGTTAGATAAGGCAATGAATTTAGCCTATTATGAGTTATTAGGTGATGCAGCTGCTTTAAATACAGAAATAGACAAATATTTAGCCGTAACTGCAGCGCAAATTAAAGAAGTTGCAACCACAACTTTTGTGAAAGAAAAATCATCTATTTTATATTATTTAGCCAATGCTTAATCGTACACTAGCACCTGCTTCAAAACAGGTTAATGATATTAATTTTATTGCCCCAACAAAACAGCAACTAGATAACGGCATTCCTGTTTTTACTGTAAATGTTGGTCAGCAAGAGTTAGTTCGTATCGAATTTATATTTGAAAACGTAAACTACGATCAAAATAAGCCATTACAGGCAGTAACTGTAAATAGTTTAATTAATAATGGTACCAAAACGTTATCTGCCAAGGAAATTGCAGAGAAAATAGATTATTATGGTGCTTTTTTGCAAACGGAATACGGTGCAGACCAAACAACAATAACACTTTTTAGTTTAAACAAACATCTTCCAGCAGTATTACCAATTGTTCAATCAATTTTAAATGAAAGTGTTTTTCCTCAACAAGAGTTGGATATTTTCATCCAAAACCAAAAGCAGAAGTTGCAAGTAAATTTGCAAAAGAACGATTTTATTGCTCGTAAAACATTTGCCAATGCCATTTTTGGAGATACTGCCTACGGTTCTGATATTTCTTTAGCAGATTATGATGCACTGAAAAGAGAGGATCTTTTGGCTTACTTTAAAGCTGCTTATAAGCCTGCAAATTGTACAATTATTGCCGCTGGTAAGTTTGAAGCCAAAGAATTCGACTTACTAAATCAGTTTTTTGGTAAAGAATGGGAAAATAACCATACATCAAAAATTAATCAATCTACGTATGCTCCAATTGTTGGTGGAGAAATTTACATAGAAAAAGCAGATGCTGTCCAATCGGCAATTCGAATGGGTAATTTGAGTATTAATCGCAAACATCCAGATTTTCCTGCCTTGCAGATAGTAAATTGCTTATTGGGCGGTTATTTTGGATCTCGCCTGATGGCAAATATTCGTGAAGATAAAGGTTACACTTATGGCATTGGTTCTGGTATAGCTTCTTTAAAAAATGCTGGCTACTTTTTCATAGCAACCGAAGTTGGAACAACTGTTTGTGTAAATGCTTTACAAGAAATTGAGAAAGAAATTAACATTTTAAAAACAGAATTAGTTGGAGAGGAAGAATTAGATTTAGTTCGCAATTTTATGTTGGGCTCTATGTTAGGAAGCTTAGAAAATGCTTTTTCACATGCTGATAAATTTAAAAATATTTACTTCTCTGGTCTAGATTACGATTATTATAGCAAATACATTGATACCGTAAAAACCATTAACGCTGAAGAATTGAAAAGTATAGCAAATTCTTATCTAGACTGGGATGCAATGACAAGAGTAGTTGTTGGCAAAAAATAACACTAAAATTAGCCAAAACCTTTTAAGTGGTTACTGGTTGTAGTAATATAAAGCAAATTTGATGAATATCCCTGTTGAAAATCCGCTATTTACCTATAAAATTAATCCTGATTTAGCTGAAATAGATTGGGATTATGTAATTTCTTTATTTTATAAAATTAACTGGAAACATCGCAAAGCGGAAGAAATAGCAGCTGCATTTAAAAATAGTACAACAACTTTATTTATTTTTAATGATGATCAAATCATAGCTTTTGGTAGAGTAGTGGGTGATGGTAGATATTATGCCATGCTTGCCGATATTGTAGTTGATCCTGATTTTCAAGGCCAAGGGTTGGGAAAATATCTAGTGACTACGTTAAATAACCAATTAGTTGATTATCACTTTGTTAATCTAAGCGCTGCACCTGGTGCTGACGCTTTTTATAAAAGTATGGGTTGGAAGAAACAAACCACAGCTTTTATTTGGCCTCAAGGGCCAAAGCAGTTAAGGCAACATTGCGAGGAAGATTAATTTATTATTTACTCCGCAAAATTGTTACTTTTCCATCCATTGTGCTCACCAAAACATTTTTTCCGTCAATTACATTTACGGTATTAATCATTGAGTTATCAATTTTATGTTGCCATAAATTTTGATGTGTTTTTGCATCAAAAGTATAAACGACACCATTTTTTGTTCCATAAAAAACAACTCCATCTTTTTCAACTAAATCTGATGGAATATGCTCATAGCCAAACCCAGCATTTAATTTCCATGCTAATTCAGGAACCGATGTATTAGTTTTATAGGCAACAATTTCGTCTTGCATAGTTTTGCCATATATGGTCGTACTATCAGCCGACAAACCAATTGATTCTCTTACCATTGCTTCTTTAGTTCGCCATAAAGTCTCGCCTGTTTTTGCATTAATTGCAGTTAAAAAACGATCTGGTGCAGCAATGTACACTACGCCTTTGGTAGCCACTGGCGTAACCATGGCCGGAGAAAACATTCTATTTCCATTACCATTATTCCATTTCCATGCTAATGTTCCAGTTTTTAAATCAAGTGCATACAAATGCCTTCCCCAAGAGCCAAAAATAACTTTGCCCTGATAAATTAAAGGTTTTCCAACAATTGCTCCTTCTACACCATCAAATTTCCACATTACTTTTCCAGTCTTAATATCCAAAGCTCTAAAACTATGATCACTTCCTCCTATAAAAATTACATCACCATCAATTACTGGAGATCCCAATACAGAATTTGGAGTTTCTACTTTCCACACCTGTTTGCCATTTGCAATATTTAAGGCATATATATTTCCATCTCCAGACCCTAAAATAACCAATTGATTTTTAATTACAGGCGATGAATAAATAGCGCCTTTCGTATTAAAAGTCCATACTTTTTTTCCTGTCGTTTTATTCAAAGCTTCAACTAAACCAACACTGTTTCCGAAAATAACTAAACTATTGCTATAAGCAGGTGTATTTACCACATTTGCGTTTGAATGATAGGTCCATAACTCTTTAACGTCACTATATTTTTTATTAATGTCATAATTAGGCCTGTCGTATGCTTTTAAAGTTTGATGAACAAAAGTTTTTAAAGGAATTTTCCTCCAAGGAGCCAATAGCTCTTGAGCTGGTTTTTTAAGCGAAAAATAAACAGTGTCTTTTGTCATATTTACCACATTGTATCCACCAATACTATCTTTTGCCCTTAAATTTGAGCGGCCCATTGTTCCAAAAACCCCTTCAAAATTATATTGATGATTATTATGACCATGACCACAAATTATATACTGAATGTTTTTAGTTTTTAATCGATCAGTAACCTCATACCAATTATCTAAACTGTTATCAATAGGATAGTGGTTGGCGAAAATAATCGGCATATCTTTAGGTGTTTTCTTCAAAATGTTATCCAACCAAACAGTTGCATCTCTTGGAATGTGCCCATCAGACATGCGTACGTAAGGTCCTGAAGCACATCCTATAAAACGATAACCTTTATAATCAAAAGTGAATTTATCATACCCAAATTCTTTAATAAAAGTAACTCCACCAGATTCTGACCAGCCTGTATCGTGATTGCCTGGCATAATATAATAGGGTTTCTTTAATCCTGATAAGATTTCTTTAGCCAATCTCAATTCTTCATTAGTACCCATTTCGGTAATGTCTCCAGTGATAATGGTAAACTCTAACTCTGGTTGGTTATTAATATCTGCAACAGTTCTTCTTAAATCTTCATCTGCATTTGAGCTACCGATATGAGTATCACTAACAAAAGCATATTTAAAATTTTGGGCATGAACACCAACACTAAAAAGTGAAACGACTAGAAATAGGACTATTTTTTTCATAAAATTTAATTAATGCTTAAAGATGCTCAATTCTTTTTAGGTATAACAAAAGGTAATGATATTTTTATATTGACGATTATGTTGTATCTTTGCCTGGCAAATAATAAATCCTAATTTATTTGCTATGCAACTCGATCCCCAAAAATTTATTGCTACTGGTTTAACATACGATGACGTATTGTTAGTGCCTGCATATTCAGAAATTTTGCCTCGTGAAGTGAATACAAGCACTTTTTTGACAAAGAAAATTAAACTTAATGTGCCATTGGTTTCTGCAGCCATGGATACTGTTACAGAAGCAGAATTAGCCATTGCCATAGCACAAAATGGAGGTTTGGGAATGCTGCATAAAAATATGACGATTGAAAGACAGGCTGAAGAAGTTCGTAAAGTAAAGCGTTCGGAAAGTGGTATGATTCAAGATCCTGTTACCTTATTAGAGAACTCTACAGTTGCAGATGCTTTTAAAATTATGAAAGAGCATAAAATAGGGGGGATTCCTGTGGTAAGCACTGATAATAAATTAGTGGGCATTATCACTAATCGCGATTTACGTTTTCAAAAAGACATGTCGAAGCCTATTGTAGAGGTAATGACAAAAGAAAACTTAATTACTGCTCCAGAAGGAACAAATCTAATTCAAGCAGAAGAAATTTTACAAAATTATAAAATAGAAAAATTACCTGTAGTAAATGCAGAAGGGTATTTGTGTGGATTAATCACTTTCAAGGATATCCAAAAAGTAAAAAATTATCCTGCTGCTTGTAAAGATGAAAAAGGTCGTTTACGTGTTGGTGCTGCGGTTGGAGTTACAGCAGATACCATGCAACGTGTAGATGCATTGGTAAAAGCAGGAGTAGATGTAATCACTATTGATACGGCACATGGTCACTCAAAAGGAGTGGTTGATAAATTAAAAGAAGTTAAAGCAAAATACCCAGATTTGCAGGTAATTGTAGGTAATATTGCAACAGGTGATGCTGCTAGATTTTTGGCAGAAGCTGGTGCAGATGCTGTTAAAGTTGGTATTGGTCCAGGCTCTATTTGTACCACTAGAATTATTGCTGGTGTAGGAGTTCCACAGTTATATGCTGTTTTTGAGTGCGCTAAAGCATTAAAGGGTACAGGAGTTCCAGTTATTGCAGATGGAGGAATTAAACATACAGGCGATATTTCTAAAGCAATTGCTGCTGGTGCAAGTACAGTAATGGCGGGTTCGCTATTTGCAGGTGTAGAAGAAAGTCCAGGTGAAACAATCATTTATGAGGGACGTAAATTTAAGTCTTATCGCGGAATGGGCTCTATTGAAGCGATGGAACAAGGTTCAAAAGATCGTTATTTCCAAGATGTAGAAGATGATATTAAAAAACTAGTTCCAGAGGGAATTGTTGGTCGTGTACCATTTAAAGGAACTTTAGCAGAAGTAATGTATCAATATGTTGGTGGTTTACGTGCTAGTATGGGCTATTGTGGTGCAGGTAGTATAGAAAAATTGCAAGAAGCACAATTTGTTCAAATTACTGCTGCGGGTATGAGAGAAAGTCATCCTCACGATATTACCATTACTAAAGAAGCACCAAATTATACTAGATAGACTGGAAGTCTGAAAAATTAGAAAGACGGAAAGTCAGGAAGTCTAAGCTAAAAGTGTCCTTGCGAGGAACGAAGACAACCGAACAGAGAGGGTTTACGAACACAATTAAAATAATAACTAATTGTGATAATCTTAAAACGTTTGCATTTAAGCATTCGAAAAGCAATTGCAGCGGGGCATCGGTTACGATAGCCCCGCTTGTCGTTTCAATCTTTTGTGCTTCGACAAGCTCAGCATGACAAAAGTATTTTAACTTCAATCGGGTTTAAAAACTCATTTGGTAAAATTATTTAAGTTGCATAACCCCATATTTTATTCCGCTTGAAAAAAATAATTAAAATTAATTCCAAATATAATTTGGTTAATAGAATAATTCAAATAAATTTGTCTATATAATCTATAGATTTAGTAGATTATAAATTAACCTTAATTTTTAGCTAAAACAATGACGATGAAGCTCAATTACCTATCATTTTTTATTTTTATTTTATTTTCAATCCCAGTCACAATTTACGCACAAAACCCAATTAAAGGTGTAGTTAAACGTACAAATGGAGATCCCTTACCACATGCAACAGTAAAGATAAGGGGAACAAACATAGCTGTTAGCGCAGATGAGAACGGTTCATTCAGTATCAATTCAAAACAAGAACTTCCATTTTTTCTTCAAGTAAGTTCAGTTGGTTATAAACCTCAAGATTTTCAGATTTTAAAAGTGGATAGTACAATCTTAGAATTAACACTTGTGGAAGACGCGTTGTTAGATCAAATTGTAGTAACATCTAGAAGACGTTCTGAGGTTTTACAAGATGTGCCAATTGCCATCACTGTTATCGGTGGACAGATAGCTGAAAATGCAGGCGCTTTTAATGTTAATCGTTTAAAGGAACTAGTGCCTTCTGTGCAATTATATGCTTCAAATGCTCGAAATACAACGCTTAACATCAGAGGCTTAGGCTCAACTTTTGGTTTAACTAATGATGGTATTGATCCTGGAGTTGGCTTTTATGTTGATGGTGTTTACCATGCTCGTCCTGCGGCTACCTCTACAGATTTTTTGGATATTGAACAAATAGAAGTTATCCGTGGTCCTCAAGGAACCTTATTTGGAAAAAATACGACTGCTGGTGCATTTAACATTACTACAACTAAACCCACTCAAGTACCCAGTGCAAAAGCAGAGTTGAGCGTTGGAAACTATAATTTCATCCAAGCAAAAACATCAATTTCTGGAGGAATAACAAAAAATCTTGCAGCAAAACTTTCCATTTCAGGAACTGAAAGAGATGGTACAATTTGGAATACTAAAGAAGAGCGTAAATACAGTGGGCAAAATAACCTAGGTTTTAAAGGACAGTTATATTTTACGCCATCAGATAAACTACAAATTTTACTAAGTGGTGATGTAAGTATCCAACATCCAGCTGGTTATCCATTGGTAATTGCTGGTGTTACTACCACAGAAAGAAGTGCTTATCGCCAGTATGCTAAAATAGTTTCTGATTTAGGCTATCAACAACCTAAAATAAATCCATTTTCTAGAGAAATAAATACAAATACACCTTGGAGACACAATCAATCAATTGGAGGTATTTCTGCAAACATTGATTATAAAATTGGTAATGGAACCTTAACTTCTACAACCGCTTGGAGGTTTTGGAATTGGGATCCAACAAATGACAGAGATTTTTCCGAATTATCTGCATTAACTAAATCTCAAGGTAACTCTCGCCACGACCAATATTCGCAAGAGTTTAGATATTCTGGAAATATAACCGAAAAATTAAGTGGTGTAATTGGCGTATTTGCCCTAAGTCAAAATTTACAAGGCTTAGATCAAACAGAAGAAGTAGGCAAAGATCAATGGAGATTTGTACAAACAAATAATACAGGCACACAAGCATTGTATTCAACCCCAGGTTTATTAGATGGATTTGGAATTAAAACTAATTCGACCATTAAATCATTAAGTGCAGCTGTTTTTGCACAAGTTGACTGGGAATTTTTAAATCATTTACATATTTTACCGGGTTTACGATATACTTATGATAAAAAAGATGTTGATTATAATCGCGTAACGTATGGCGGTTTACAAACATCAGATCCTACGTTGCTTGCGCTTAAAGCAGCGGTGTATAGTAATCAACAATTTAGCATCAACACGGATAACAACAATTTATCTGGTAACATTACTTTATCATATCGACCAAACGATAGATTAAATGCGTATGGAACTTTTTCTACAGCTTATAAACCAGTAGGCGTTAATGTAGGAGGGCTGCCAACAAATAGTGCTGGACAAGCAGATTTGTCATTGGCTGTAGTAAAACCAGAATATGTTGAACATTATGAACTAGGTGTTAAAACGAAATTAATTAAGAATTTATTGATAAATGTTACCACTTTTAATACGAATATTAAAGATTATCAAACCAATGTGCAATCTCCACAATTGGGCGTAAATAGGGGGTATTTAGCGAATGCTGAAAAAGTTAACGTTAAAGGATTAGAGGTTGATGGAAGCTATCAATTAGAACGATTTTTAACCTTAAATGCTGCTGTGGCTTACCTTGATGGTAAATATGTGAAATTTACAAATGCTCCTTTGCCTTTAGAAGAAACTGGACATACAGAGGTTATTGGCGGAACAGCTACGCAAGTTGCATTTAAAGATGCTTCTGGAGGTAGATTGCCGGGTATCTCTAAATGGAATATTTCTGGAGGTGCAGAATTTAGTGTTCCTGGTAGTTTGGCTACAAAAGTTGGCAGATATTTTATTGCCGGTGATGCAAGTTACCGTTCGGATTATTCTTCAAATCCAACTCCATCTAAAGTATTAAATGTAGATAGTTATTCTCTGTTAAATGCAAGAATAGGATTTAAATCAGAGAAATTCTCTGCTTTTGTTTGGAGTAGAAATATTGCCAACAAAAATTACTACGAACAAGTACAAGCGGCGGCAGGTAATTCTGGTTTATATGCAGGAGTACTTGGAGATCCAAGAACATATGGTGCTACTTTGCGTTATACATTTTAGGTTGGGCTACTTATTAAGATTTTAAAAAAATAATTCTGTGTTGGATTATATTTGGTTAGTTAGAGCGGTTTTTACCGCTCTTTCTTTTTGTAAAATTTCTGAAGAACAAAAATAAAGCAATCTATTATGTAGTTTTAAGGCAAAATAAATGTCATGCAAAAAATAAATTCACTTTGTGTGTATTGTGGTTCTAATTTTAACGGAGACCCAGTTTTAAGGAAAGCCATCGAAGATTTAGCCGAAACAATGGTTTCGCAAAACATCACCTTAGTTTTTGGAGGTGGTAGTGTAGGAGTAATGGGAGTAATTGCCGATGAAATCTTAAAACGTAATGGTAAAGCTACAGGCGTAATTCCTCAGTTTTTAATGGATAAAGAAGTAGGTCATAAAGGTTTAACAGAAATGGTGATCACAGAAAATATGCATCAACGGAAGCAAAAAATGGCAGACCTTGCAGATGGTTTTGTTATTTTACCTGGAGGTTTTGGTACGTTAGAAGAACTATTTGAAGTGTTAACTTGGTTACAATTAGGATTACATGGTAAACCAATTGGTGTATTAAATATAAATGGATTTTACGATCCTTTATTTAAACAAATGGATGTTATGGTAGAGCATCGCTTTTTAAAGCAAACCAATAGGGATCTTGTTTTTAACGAAACAAATGCAGAGGTTTTAGTAAATAAAATGCAGAATTTTACAGCTGCACCAGATGATGTTTGGTTTAGAGATAGAAATTTAGTTTAGTTATAGAAAATTATCTTTGGTAATTTCCCAAGTCCAGGGTTTTTTAAAATTGTTTAAGGTTCGTAATTGAGCATAGTAAAGTGTTTCTTCACTAACATCATTCAAATTATTTCGGGCAAAAATATTTCCACTTGTAAGTTTCATTTTTTTATTCACAAAATCATATAATTTATCTGTCATCTCACCAGATGTGATATTGTAATAAATATTATTGGCCTGAGTTAATACCCAATCTTTATTTTGGTATTTAAACTGATAATTTAATTTCCAACGCCAATTACTGCCGCCTTCAAAAGCTAAATTTAGACTGTTGTTTTCAATAGTTAGATTTTTAAATGGCTCACCGAGTTCACCACCTTCTTGCGAACGAAGAATGAAATTATTATTTTGCATGGCAAATTTATAATTGTTTGAACGTGCATTCTTAAAATAAACAGCTAAAATTCTAGGTTTTTGAAATTCTTTAATCAACTCTGTTTCTCCATCTCCATAAGCCCTTTTTTCAATAATTGGGTTGTTAAATTCAAGCACAAAAACTAAATCTTCTACTTTATCATTATTTAAATCTCCAAATGCAGTATCAATTACTTTCCAGTTTGCTGGTGTAAATGCTCTAATATCTGTTCCTTGTGTATTAAGTTTTGGATAAGTAAAAGTTTGTGCAAAACTAAATTGCCAGCAAAATAAAGATAAAATCAGAGTTAAATATCGCATGTTATGAAAAACGTTTAAAAATTTAATTTAGCATATTAACTCATCATGAAAACTAAATACCATTACAGGTTTTAGTTTTAAAAATATATCCTTTAACTTGCTAGCATGAACATAGAATTCAATAAAAATGAAGATGTAAACAAGCAATTGGTTTATGAGCTTAAAACCAGGCTTAAAAAAATATATGTAGGTGGAGGAGAAAAGAATGCGACAAAACAAAAGGAAAAAGGTAAACTTTTAGCCAGAGAACGTATTGATTATTTAAGAGATAAGGATACTGAATTTTTAGAAATTGGTTCATTTGCTGCAGATGGAATGTACATTGCAGAAGGAGGTTGTCCGAGTGCGGGAGTTGTAACAGGAATTGGTTATGTATCTGGCAGACAATGCATGATTGTTGCGAATGATGCTACGGTGAAAGCTGGGGCATGGTTTCCCATGACAGCGAAGAAAAACCTGAGAGCGCAAGAAATTGCAATGGAAAACAGACTGCCAGTAATTTATTTGGTAGATAGTGCAGGTGTTTATTTACCTATGCAAGATGAAATTTTCCCAGACAAAGAACATTTTGGAAGAATGTTTAGAAATAATTCATTAATGTCTGCCGAAGGAATTGTTCAGATTTCTGCAATTATGGGTTCTTGCGTAGCAGGCGGTGCATATTTGCCAATTATGAGCGATGAAGCGATGATTGTTGAGGGAACTGGATCGGTGTTTTTAGCTGGCTCATATTTAGTTAAATCGGCCATAGGCGAAGATATCGATAATGAAACCTTAGGCGGTGCAACAACGCATTGCGAAATATCTGGTGTTACCGATTATAAACACCCTAATGATAAAGCTTGTTTAGATAGCATTCGTACGTTAATGAGTATGTTAGGTGCGCCTGAAAATGCTGGTTTTGATCGAATTAAATCGGCTTTGCCAAAACTAGATGAGCAAGAATTATATGGTATTTTACCTGAAAACAGAGAGAAACCATATGATATGAGAGATATCATTTATCGTTTGGTAGATAATTCTGAATTTGAGGAGTACAAAGCGCTATTTGGACAAAGTATTATTTGTGGTTTAGCTCGAATTGATGGTTGGGCAGTAGGTATTGTGGCTAATCAACGGAAAGTGGTAAAATCTAAAAAAGGAGAAATGCAGTTTGGTGGGGTCATTTATTCAGATAGCGCTGATAAAGCCAGTCGATTTATAATGAACTGTAATCAAAAGAAAATTCCTTTGGTTTTTTTACAAGATGTAACTGGTTTTATGGTGGGAAGTAGGTCTGAGCAGGGCGGAATTATAAAAGATGGGGCAAAAATGGTAAATGCAGTTGCAAATTCTGTAGTACCTAAATTTACTATCGTTATAGGGAATTCTTATGGTGCTGGCAATTATGCTATGTGCGGAAAAGCTTATGATCCACGTTTAATTTACGCTTGGCCAAGTGCTAAAATAGCTGTAATGGGCGGTTCGCAAGCTGCAAAAGTATTATTGCAAATTCAAGAGGCATCGTTAAAAGCAAAAGGAGAAATTATTACTCCAGAAAAAGAGGCTGAATTATTAAATGAAATTACAGATAGGTACGATAGTCAAACTACGCCATACTATGCGGCTTCTCGCTTATGGGTAGATGGCATAATTGATCCAATAGAAACCAGAAAAGTGATTTCAATGGGTATTGAAGCCGCTAATCAGTCGCCAATAAAAAAAGCATTTAATGTCGGTATTATACAGACTTAAATTTAATTTACCGCAAATGAAAAAAAATATATTAATTCTGTTCTCTTTTTTTGCCGTGTTAAGTTTAAAAGCTCAAGTCGCACCAGTTTATTTTTATGGTAATCAAGTAACTACAGATAGAAATAAAGCTACTTCTTATGCAATTTATGGAAAGTTAAGTGCTGAAAATATATGGACATTTAAACGATATGATTTATATGATAATCTTATACAAACTGGTTCTTATGAAGATGAAACTTTGAGTACACCTCATGGGAATTTTAATTTCTATATGGATATTCAAACGTTTAACGATTTTCACAACACAAAGTTTAAGCTAAAAGGTAAAACTAGATTTTTAAGTCAGCAAGGAAATTTTGTACATGGAGTTGAACAAGGAAAATGGATGGTTTATTATCCGGATGGGAATGTTTTAAGTACTCAAAATTATGTGAATGGCGAGTTAAGTGGAGAATCTAAAACATTTGATAAATTTGGCAATGTAGAGGAGGGTGGAAACTATATAAATGGAAAAAAAGACGGAGAATGGATTTCTATGGAAGGTACACGAAAAGATTTGTACGATAATGGAGTGTTAAAATCCAGCATTTTGATAAAACAAAACCGAAAAGAGAAGCGAACTACTAATCAATAAATTATGAAAAAACATTCCCTCAGTATAGTCCTATCATTCATAGTGTCATTTAGTTTTGCGCAAAATTCAGCTTCAATTCATCAGCAAGCAATTGTGGTTGATACACATGGTGATATATTGTTTAACCAAATAAAATCTGGAATTGATATTGGAAGATTGCAAAAAACCGGAAATTTTGATTTAGTGAGAGCTAAACAAGGTGGACTTGATGTTCAGGTTTTTTCCATTTGGTGTGATGAAAATGGTGGTTATTCTGTTGCAAATCAGGAAATAGATTCTTTATTCAGCTTAATAAAAAGGTACCCAAATAAGATCGCTTTAGCCAAAAATGCTTCCGAATTAGAGCAGGCTATCGCTGCAAAAAAAATGGTAGCCATGATAGGAGTAGAAGGCGGTCATATGATTGAGAATAGTTTGGAGAATTTAGAGAAATTAGCTCAAAGAGGGATGATTTATTTAACACTAACCTGGAATAATAGCACACCTTGGGCAAGTTCTGCGGCAGAAGAAACTTCAGGAAAAGTAAAGCCAGAAAATGCAGGTTTAAATGATTTTGGAAAACAAGTAGTACGTAAAATGAACGAATTAGGTGTACTTGTAGATCTTTCTCATGTTGGCGTTAAAACTTTTTTTGATGCAATTAAAGAATCTAAAAAACCTGTATTGGTATCACACAGTTGTGTATATGCTTTGAATCCTGTTGCGAGAAATTTAAATGATGAACAAATAAAAGCTGTTGGCAAAAATGGAGGAGTAATTTCCCTTAATTTCTATAGCGGATTTTTAGATTCGACTTTTAATACAAAACAGAAATTATTCTTTAGCAAATACGATAACGAATTAAAAGCATTAAGCTCAAAATATGGTCGTAGTAATGCAATTGATACTTTAATTTCTTTGCATAAAACAGATGCTGATGCGACACGTCCATCTATCGAATTGTTAATTGATCACATCGATTACATCGTTAAAATGATTGGGATTGATCATGTGGGATTAGGGGCAGATTTTGATGGCGCAGAATCATTTCCATTAGGTATAGATGGTGTAGCAGATTATCCAAAAATAACCTCAGCTTTGCTTAAAAGAGGGTATAAGCCAAATGAAATTACTAAAATTTTAGGCGGTAATTTTTTAAGAATTCTTAAAGCCAATAAAGGCAAATAATTACAATTGGTAGAAGGTTTATTCTTTTTACTTTCGGCTTGCTATTCGGCTTTGCCCTTTCCAATTTAAAGCTTAAATTTGCATTATTAACATAAAAAAATGTCTCAAGAACAAGAAATAGAACATGTAAAGTGTTTAATCATCGGCTCTGGTCCAGCAGGATATACAGCCGCAATTTATGCAGCCCGTGCAGATTTAAAACCCGTTATGTATACAGGAATGGAAATGGGTGGTCAGTTAACCCAAACTACAGATGTAGATAATTTTCCGGGTTATCCTGATGGGATTATGGGTCCAGAAATGATGGAAGACTTTAGAAAACAGGCAGAACGTTTCGGAACTCAAATTAGGTTCGGTTATGTAAGTTCTGTAGATTTTTCTGCATTGCCGCATAAAGTAGTAGTTGATGAAATTAAAACTATTACTGCAGATACTGTAATTATAGCAACAGGAGCAACTGCAAAATGGTTGGGTTTACCAAGCGAACAAAAATACAATGGTTTTGGTGTTTCAGCTTGTGCAGTGTGCGATGGCTTCTTTTTTAAAGGTCAGGACGTAGCCATTGTAGGCGCTGGAGATACTGCTGCAGAAGAAGCTACTTATTTAGCTAAATTGTGTAATAAAGTATATATGTTAGTGCGTAGAGATGAGTTTCGTGCTTCAAAAGCAATGGTTCATCGCGTGCTAAATACGCCAAATATTGAAGTGATCTACAATACAGAAACCACCGAAATTATGGGTAATGGTAAAAACGTAACAGGTGTTTGCGTATTTAATCACAAAACAAAAGAATCTAAAATTATTGATGTAGAAGGATTTTTTGTGGCAATTGGTCATAAGCCAAATACTGATATTTTTAAAGGTTGGTTAGATATGGATGATACTGGTTATTTGAAAACTACTCCAGGTACTTCTAAAACAAATATAGAAGGCGTTTTTGCTTGTGGTGATGTACAAGATCATTATTATCGTCAAGCAGTTACAGCTGCGGGTTCTGGTTGTATGGCTGCATTAGATGCAGAACGCTATTTAGCTGCAAAAGAGCATCATGTAGTAGCTTAAGGTTTTTTTAATTTTATAAATGTAAAGCTTCCCAATAATTGGGGAGCTTTTTTTATGACGCTTCAAGTTTATAGCTAAAATTTACTACTAAATTTTATATCTTAGGCAGACAAACACATGAATTTAGTATGAAACGAATTTTTTTACTTTTTGTAGCCACACTTACTGCTGTCCACAGTTTTGCACAAACCGATGCAAACATGGGTATTATTCCAGCACCTGTTTCCATTAAAAAAAACAATGGAACTTTTGAATTAGATAAAACAGTAACCTTAATTAGTAACGAAATTGCGAATGCTAAAACTGCAGATTTACTGAATGCTTTTATTGTGACTAAAGGAGGTTTTGCATTAAGAGAGGCAAAATCTGCAACTGTAGGACAAAAATCCATTATATTAACATCTGCAGGTGCTGAGAAATTACCAGCAGAAGGATATCTCATAAATATTTCTCCTACTCAAATTAAAGTAACTGGAACTGGAGCAGGCTTATTTTATGCAGCGCAATCGTTAATGCAGTTAATGCCTGAAAAAAAGAATGATAAAATAACAATTCAAACTGCAGAAATAAACGATTATCCGCGTTTTAAGTATCGTGGAATGCACTTAGATGTAGGCCGCCATTTTTTTCCGGTTTCTTTTGTTAAAAAATATATCGACTTAATGGCTCAATATAAATTGAACAATTTTCACTGGCACTTAACAGAAGATCAAGGTTGGAGAATTGAAATTAAAAAATATCCTAAACTAACTTCTGTTGGATCAAGTAGAAATGGTACAATTATAGGAAATTATCCAGGTACAGGTGGAACAGATAACGAAGTTTATAAAGGTTTTTATACACAAGAAGAAGTTAAGCAAGTAGTTGCATACGCTGCATCCAAATTTATTAATGTGGTGCCAGAAATAGAAATGCCTGGTCACAGTTCGGCAGCTATTGCAGCTTATCCAGAATTAAGTGCTTTTCCAGATAAAGATACATTTATCGGTGAAAAAACACCTTGGAGTGGCGATAGAAAAGGAAAACAAGTACAGCAAACTTGGGGTGTTTTTGATGATGTTTATGTGCCAACTGAAAACACGTTCAAATTTTTAGAAAATGTATTGGATGAAGTATTAGTGTTATTCCCATCAAAATATATTCACATTGGGGGAGATGAATCGCCTAAAGAATATTGGAAACAATCTGCCTTTTGCCAGCAATTTATAAAAGATAATAACTTAAAGGATGAACATGGTTTGCAAAGTTATTTTATCCAGCGTATTGAAAAATATCTAAATTCAAAGGGCCGTTCTATTATTGGATGGGATGAAATTTTAGAAGGAGGTTTGGCACCAAATGCAACTGTAATGTCGTGGAGAGGGGAACAAGGTGGAATTGAAGCTGCAAAACAAAATCACGATGTAATTATGACACCTGGTTCTGCTGGTTTATATTTCGATCATAAACAATCTATATCTACAGACGAACCATTGACTATCGGTGGTTTAGCTCCATATACAAAATCTTATGCGTACGATCCTGTTCCAAAAGAATTAAGCGCTGATCAACAAAAACATGTGATTGGTGTTCAGGCAAATATTTGGACAGAATACATGGAAACTCCTGCTAAGGTAGAATACATGATTTTGCCTAGAATTTTCTCTTTATCAGAAATTGCTTGGAGTCAAGTGGCTAGAAAAGATGTTAAGAATTTTACCGAAGAGAGAGTGCCTTTGCATTTAACTCGTATCGACAAAACATCAACTAATTACTGGGTGCCTACACCAATAGGTCAGAATGAAAAAGTATTGAATGGTGAAAACATAACAATTGACTTGAAAGCGCCAATGGCGGGATCTAAAATATTTTACACCTTAGATGGATATCGCCCATCAGAAACGGCTACAGAATATACTAGCTCTTTTAAGGTGATTGTTCCTCAAGGTCAAAAGAAAACCCTTAAAACCATTGTAATTACACCAAGTGGAAAAAGAAGTGTAGTTACTGAAACAATACTAAATAATGGTGCTCCAGACGTGAAAACCAAATAAGAATAACTTAAACATTAAGAAGTTAGGATAAAGATGTTCTAACTTCTTAATGATAGTATAAAAATAATTACTCATTTAAGAATGATATAAGAATCATGAAAGCTATTAAATTAGGATTTTTTGCCTTAGCCAGTATTTTATTCATTGCAGCTTGCACTAATAATGATCAACCAGCAATCGTTGCGAAAACAGCAGCTACACCAAAATCTGTAAATCCTTTTCCATTTTACAAAAGCATAGAAATTAAACCTGGTTATCACTTTGAAGTGGTGAGTTGGGGTAAGGGAGTTGATACATTAGGTGGATATTTATTATTAATGTCTGACTCGATTAAAAATAATTATAAATCGATTTCAATTGAGCGTAAAGGAATTATTACTGATGCTTGGAATATGGATTTAGATAATGATGGAAACCCTGAACTTTACATTCAATATGTGGCTAGGAAAAATGTGAATGATTTAAATGTTTACGAATTTGCTGGTAATAGCTTCGATAAAATTAGTTTTCCAGGGTTAAATAGCGACCTTAAAAAGGGTTATCAAGGAAATGACAAATTCTTTATCAAAAATGGAGATTTATTTCGCTCTGTGCCAGTTGTGACTACCGATAGCGGTAAAACATCTACTGTAATCAAGACAATTCAATACCAATTGAGAGGAAATAGTTTTTCAACAAGTGAAGTTAAACCTGAATAATTTTAGTTTTTGAACGTTATTTCTTATCTGAATTTATACTTAACCTAGAACTCATCTTTGGTATTTATTCATTTCTGATCTAATAAAATCGTCCCATCTACTTTGAGCTTCTAAATCAGAGCCATGTTTGGTTTCATTATCATAACGGTTTTGTAGATTGTTGTAATAGGCGCTTACCTTATTTGCATTAACCTGAATTAATCTTTTATAGTTACTGGGTGTATATTTTTGATTTCGAATTTGAATTTCACCTTCTTTTAATAATAAAAAGTTAATGTAAACATGGCCTTGTTCATGATTTAATAATTGCCTGCTCACTTTTCTATTACTGATTCGCTCTTGTTTTACCCAAGATTTTTCTGGAACAACGCCTGCAGAAAACTTAAAATCGATATGGAGATGATTGTCTCTTACAGTTGCGTTATAACTGTAATGCCAAGTCGTAGCAGTTTCTGCAGCGAATGCCGAATGTTCATCAGGTTGTGCTTTAAAATGAGTGTCCCAATCGATTTGTTCAGGATACACTTCCTGCTGCGTTTTAAAACTGCTAAAAAATAGCACTGCCGAAATGATAATTATTTTAACGTAAATGGATGTTCCGTTCTTCATTTGATAATATAGAACGAAAGCCGTGCCAATTTATTCTTGTTCGTGAAACTGTCCGCTAATGCGTTCAAATTTTTCAATTAACAAGGCAATCCTTTCTTTATCCTTTTTAATTACAGCTTTTCGTACCAAAGTAGAACAGAAAATCATCCAACCAAAACTTATAACGACAAATAAAATTTGTACCCATAAATCCAAGTGGCCTAAAATTTCGAAGAAGTAAAGTGTCATTCCTAAAGAAAGCGCAATTGCATAAAACCAATATAGACGGTTATACAAACTAAAGCGATTTAATTGATAGAGCTTAAGCTTTTCAATAAATTCATTAGGATTTACAGTGAAATCGCTTTTAGAAATGATGCGATAGTTATTGTATAAAATCACTGTATACACAGCAACAGCGATAATAATAATGCTAATTCCAGCGTGAGTTGTCCAAGACTGAAAATCAAAAAATAACCATAATGCAGCAACTGCTAGAAAAGAAAATGCCATACCCGCTATATTCAATAGCGATTTAGTACGCATACTACTTACTTCTTTTTTAGCTTGCTTCAACATTTCATCGGCAGATATTGTTACATCAACCTTATGCGTAGCCCAAAGCGCTTCTATATGATCAAATTCTTGCATTCTGATTGTATAATTCGGTCAATTTTTGTTTAATACGATGAATTTTTACTCTTAAATTCCCTTCGCTAATCCCTGATATTTCTGCAATTTCATTGTATGGCAATTCATCCAAAACCATAGTAATAATCAAACGATCATTTTCTTCTAATTTTGAAATTGATTTATAAAGCAAAGCGACTTGCTCATTCTTTTCAGAAAACTCTTCAACTCTGTTCTCTATAATGTTTTCTGTAAGTTCATCTTTAGCTTGCCTTTTTTCCGATCTCAAATAAGTTAAACAAGTGTTTACGGCAATACGATAAATCCAAGTAGAGATTAACGATTTATTTCTAAACTTATCGAGATTTTGCCAAACCTTTAAAAAAGTTTCTTGTAAAAGGTCGTTCGCAGAATCTTTATCGCCTGTGTAACCATAGCATAAGTGAAAAATCTTCTTAGAGTTTTTGTCGAAAATTTCTTTAAATAATACGTCTTTTTGGCTCACTTATTTGGTGTTGATAATCTATGGTTAGATGTTAGAAATTTAGTTTTGTTACGGTTTCAAATATGTAAAATAAGTAATGCTTTATCAACATTGTTTAGAGAATAATTTTATTATTGTAGTTTTACGGTTTGAAAAATAGCTAAATCTAACCAATGTCTAATAAAAACAAACTTACGCTCTTTATTTTCATCGCACTTATTTTAGGTGTGGTAGTAGGTTATTATTTAAATGTAAATAATTTCAGCAAAAATAATAATGCAATTGTTGGCGCAGATGCACAAGTAAAAAAGATTGAAATTCAGATGGGCAATCTTACCGATACAACGGTAAGTGAATATGCAGTACTGAAAGCTCAAAAAGCAGATCAAGTTAAAATTCGCAAAGAGAATGAAACCGTTAGGGAAAAAAAACTTGAGCCATTTACCTTATTAAGCGATATTTTTCTTCGTTTAATAAAAATGATTGTAGCGCCTTTAGTTTTTACAACTTTGGTTGTAGGGGTAGCTAAAGTAGGTGATATTAAAGCTGTAGGCCGCATCGGCGGAAAAACAATGTTATGGTTTATCAGCGCATCGCTAATGTCGTTACTACTAGGAATGCTATTGGTAAATATTTGGAAACCAGGCGAAGCTATGAATCTTCCATTACCAAGTAGTCATACTGAAACTGGAATTAAGGCCACCGCATTATCGGTAAAAGATTTCATCTCGCATATCGTACCTAAAAGTTTTGCCGAATCAATGGCTACTAACGAGATTTTACAGATTGTAATTTTCTCTTTATTTTTTGGTGTCGCAACTGCGGCAATTGGTGAAAAAGGAAAAGTAGTAATTGAATTTTTTGATTCAGTAGCGCACATAGTTTTAAAAGTTACAGGTTATGTAATGAATTTTGCACCTTTTGCGGTATTTGGAGCAATGGCAGCAATTGTTGCGAAACAAGGAATTAGTGTGTTGTCAACTTATGCTTTATTTATAGGCGAATTTTATTCTGGAATGCTCATTTTATGGATATTGCTAATTTTAATTGGCTATCTCATCTTGAAGAAAAGAATATTTAACTTGATGAATAGGATGAAAGAACCGATTATGTTAGCTTTTAGTACAGCTAGTAGTGAGGCTGCTTATCCTAGAACGATGTTGCAACTGGAGCGTTTTGGTTGTAAAGACAAAATTGTAAGCTTTGTTTTACCATTGGGATATTCATTCAACCTTGATGGTTCGATGTTATACATGACCTTTGCTTCAATATTTATTGCGCAGTGTTACGGCATACATTTGCCGCTAGACAAACAGTTAACCATGTTGCTGATTTTAATGTTGACAAGTAAAGGTATTGCAGGTGTGCCACGTGCTTCATTGGTTGTAATTGCTGGTACAATTGCTACATTTAATATTCCTGAAGCAGGCTTAGCCTTATTAATTGGTATCGATCCATTGTTGGATATGGGCAGATCAGCAACTAACGTTGTTGGAAATAGCATTGCAACAGCAGTAGTTAGTAAATGGGAAGGTGAATTGACTGGTCCATTAGATTAATTCAAAATATAGTATAGACATGACGAGTAGAGGGAAAAAAATATTTTTATTTTTATCAGTTGTAGTTCCATTTTTAATTTATTGCATTGTGTATTATGCGCCGATTATTCGGAATGCGCCATTTAAAGCAAAGGAATTTGTTTCGTTAGAATATAAGTGGGGAGTTGGAACCAATTTGGAAAACTCTTATAATTCGGCAACAGGCGAATACAGATATTTAAATGATAAAGATTCGTTAATTATTAAGCATGTGGAACTTAATGCTAGAGATAAGAAATTTTTAGATAGCAACGCAGATGAACAGGGTTTTTGGAATTTACCAGATATTGTTGCAAATAATGAAAATGATGTAAAAAATTCTAAAGCACCGCGTTATTTCATGAAATTCAATTATCAAAAAAAATCAAAAGAAGTTACTTATTTATCGGATTTTGAAGGTAATATACGAATGAAAAATGCAGCTGTACAGATGCAGAAAATCATTGAGCAAAGTATTATAGATGCTGAAGAAAGACAGAGAAAATAATTTTTCTAATAAGAATTGAGCTAATTATCCCATTTTCTAATTCTTCTACTAATATGGCTTTTAACATTAAAAAAAACTTATCTCTGATAGCAACTGTTGCCGTGATTTTAATTATAGCAATGGTAGGTTATTATTTAGTGAGTTTAAAAAAAGCACCTTATCCTGTGACTGATTTCGAATCATTTACCTATAAATGGGGCGTTGGAGATACTTTGTCAAATTCTTATTCTTCTACAGATGGAAACTATCAGTATATAAACAATAGAGATTCGGTAATTAAAACTCATGTTAAATTGCGTGCTAATGATATGATCTTTATTCACAATAAAATTAATGAATTAGGATTATGGAATTTGCCAGAAGTTATTGGCAAAAAAGTATCAAACTCCAAATCGCCAGTCTACGATTTACAATTTTACTATAAAGAGAAATCTAAAAGAATACTTATTTACAGCGATTTTGAGGGTAATATTCAATTGCTAGATTCTGCTATGCAGATCAAAAATATAGTTCAACAAGCTATAGATGAGGTAGAAAGCCGATATAACAACTAATATTCTAAGTATTACAAAATTTGTTTTTTTAACGCCATTGTCGTAAGTTTACGATACAATCGTAATATGGAAAAGTTAACATTACAAGAGGAAGAAGCAATGCTTGCAGTTTGGCAAGTTGGAAAAGGATTTATAAAAGACTTTATGGATGCCTTGTCAGACCCAAAACCTCCGTATACCACTTTAGCATCAACTATTAAAAATCTAGAACGTAAGGGATTTTTAAAAAGCGAAAAATTTGCAAATGCCTATCGTTATAGTGCAAAAGTGAAAGAAACTGATTATAAAAAGCGTTTTATGACTGGGTTTGTAGATAACTATTTTCAAAGTTCTTATAAGGAACTAGTTGCTTTTTTTGCTAAGGATAAAAAGATAAGTGCAGAAGAATTGAAAGAGATTATCAATTTGATTGAGAACCCTGATAAATAGATTAGCTATGCCAGCTTTGTTGTTGATTTTATTGAAAATTAATTTGGTGCTATTGCTTTTTGCTGCAGCTTATTATCTTGTTTTACGTCGACTCACCTTTTATACCATCAATCGTATTTTTTTAGTATTAGGAATAATTTTTTCTACGATTTATCCTTTTATTAATCTTACCGATTTTTTTCACAGACAAGAACAAGTTAATCCAAATGTAGCTGCATTAGTACCAAAGGTAGATATGAATGCATTGATTCAGAATAATGTAATACTAGATTATTGGAAAATTATACTTATTCTATTCTATGTTGGCGTCGTTTTTATGGCATTAAGATTAATTGCTCAATTTATTTCACTTTACCGCGTACACCAGAAATCAAAACCTGGTTCAGTTAAAGATCTTTCAGTTAGAATTTTAGATGAACAAGTAAGTCCATTTTCCTTTTGGCAAACGGTTTATGTAAATCCAGAAATACACTCGACTGATGAATTGGATACTATTTTGGCTCATGAACAAATCCATGTGAAAGAATGGCATACGCTTGATATCATTTTAGCTGAAATTAGTGTGGTTTTTTATTGGTTTAATCCTGGTGTTTGGTTGATGAAAAAAGCAATTAAAGAGAACATTGAATTTATTACTGATGCTAGAATTGTAAAAAAAGGAATCGATAAAAAATCTTATCAATATAGTTTGTTAGGAGTTGGTAGTTTGCAACCAAGTGTAGCTTTGGTTAATAATTTTAACTTATCCGATTTAAAAAAGAGAATTAAAATGATGAATGCAAAACGTTCATCGCCTAAAAAATTAGTGATATATGCATTAATTTTGCCTGCACTCTTAATTACATCGTTAGCATTTACTATTTCTAAAAAAGAAGTTAAGCAACATTTAATGCCTCTTGAAAGGGTTTTAATAAACGCAAATCTAATGGAGAAATCAGCACCAGATTTAACTTTAACTACTCAAAAGGTTGTAAGCAAAAAGAAGATAAATGAAAGAAAACCGATAAGTATTACTATTGATACAGCTCATAAGCTCCAGAATTTTATTTTTATAAAAACGATCTCTATTAACACTGATTCTACAAACTTAGGGTTACAGCAGGGTGATGAAAAAATTGTGGAAGGATTTGCTTTAAAAAGTGATAATCCTAGTTCGATTGAAGATATTAAAATTAAACTAAAAGGGACAGCAATTGGACCTAACGTAGCTGTAAATGATGTTAATATTACTCCCATAAATGCTACGAATGTAACAGTTATGGGTTTTAGTATACCTAAAACTTCGGAGGCTCAAAAAACTTTTTTTAGGAGTAGGAATGGTCAAAAAGTAGATACCGTTAAATCGACTATTAAATTTTTGTATGTGCTTGATGGTAAAAAGGTTGATGAAAAGGAATTCAATAAAATCAATCCAGATCAAATTAAAAATATAACTGTAAAGAAGCAGGAAGATAAGATGGCTGAGATTACTGTTGTGGGTAAAAGCAGTAGAATAAAGTAATACTAATCCATGATTCAATTATCATAAAAAAGCCCCTAACTAAAAGTTACAGGGCCTTCAACTAATTACTAACTATATACTTGGTTTTATTATTTTCTCTTAGATCTAAAAACTAAATGTAGCTTTCATCATTGCAACTCGACCAGGAATATAATATGTGCCTGATGAGAAAGAGTTTGCAGAAAGATAATTAGCTTCAAACTTTTTAATATTCGCTAAATTGGTTATTCCAAATTCTAAGTCTGTTTTTAGTTTTTGGAATTTATATCTCATGTTGAAATCAGCGAAAATATATTTTAAGTCTGGTTGGGTAGATTGATGGGTAAATATATGTTCTGCAGATAAGGTCATAAACACACTTTTAAATGCTGTTGCAGTAATCGAAGATTGTTGTCTTAACTGTTGATTATTGTTTTTAATAGCATTTATTTTCGATGTTTTATTCGTGCTTATTGAATAAGTTGCGTTATAAGACCAATTAATAAAGTTATTTATCTTAGAATCTAGACCAACATTGTAAGTAGTGCTTTGAGATGTAAATGGCAATAATTCATTGTTTTGTAATTGCTCAAAGGTGCTTTGGTTAAAACCAACGCCAGCATTTATTGTACTTCTAATATTAAAAAGATATTTACTAGCATTAGCACTAAACGATAAACTATTCATGTCATTCACATAAGGCAAAACGATTCTTTGTTGTATTGAATTGCTAATCGTGTAAGAAGAAATGGTGTTTACCGTTGATGTTGAGTAATTAGCATTTAAATTAAAGAAAAACATCTGCATTGCTTTCCTAAAACTAAAAGCTGCCCCAATATTTTGTGATTTTCTTTCCGAGATTGGTGCATCGTTTGCAAAAAGTGAACGATAATTTTTTAAAATGGTACCACGATAAATATCATCAATTCCACCTAAATTATTATTAAAAGAATAATTGGCTGTAACATAATTCTCAATTCCTGTTTGATATTTTACACTTAAAGATGGATTTACAAAAAACTTATCTAAACTTTTGTCCAAATCTTTTGCTTTGTCTTCATAATTAATTAGGTTATAACTAATTGGTAATCCTAAACTTGCTTTAAATTTCCCAAAGTTATATTCATAAGTTGCATCAGTATATAGTTTCGTTTTAAGCCAATCTAAATTGTTGGTCATTTGCGAAGAAACTAATTCTGTAGTCTGATTATTTTGAACACGATATAATTCTGAATTTAATTCATGCTGCTGAACATTAAATCCCAACCTGTAAGTTTGAGTAAATTTATTGCCTACAAATGCAAAAGAGGTATAGTTATTTGTGTATAAAGTTGGTAATTTAACGTACTGGTTTAATCCTGCATACGGATTTCCATTATTTAAAATTGCTTCATTTAATCCAGGATTAATCGTTAAAACTTCTGGTTGCGTTAATTTACTGATGAAGGAATAAAAGTTAAATGTATTATCAGATTTAAGCTTTTTTCTGTAATTCAATTCATTAGAAATATCGAAATTTTCTTGTTTTAAGAATTGATTTGCACCAATGCCGTTAGTTACAACTCCAGAATTTGTTCTCGTTGTACCGTAATTAACGGTTAAATTATCATTGAAATAATACTTATCTGCATTTGCGAGTACGTTGAATTTAGCCTGTAATTTCTGTGGGTTAATCGCATTCTCTTGAAGTTCATTATATGTGATTGTTTGTCCAGATAAATAAGTTTCAGAAAACTTACTATACTGCTGGTCTCGCTGATCATATAAATAAGAGATGTTCGCTCTTATCTGCAAATCCTCACTAAATTTGTAAAGATTGTTCAAATTTGCTAAGCCAGCGCTATTAAAAAGTGTTCTTTTTTGAGGTAGGGTAGGTACACCAGCAGCACCAGCAGAAAGAAAACTACTAGGTTTGTCATTGCCATTATTTCCACCAAAAAAAGAAGTTAAATCTATACCTGGGTCAACACCAATATTGTTTCCTTTAATGTTGTTAATGAACTTTGCTTTTTTCTTAAATAGCATCGCATTGGCATTTCCATCAAACCTATTAGGAGTTCCAGCCCCAGCTTTAATATCTCCCATTACTTTAATTTTCGCTTCTTCTTTGATCACTAAATTTAAGGCTACATCCTCGCTCATGTTGTTTTTTCGCAACATTTTAATTGGTTGGTCTTTTTCTATTACCTGTACTTTATCAACTGCTCCATGCGGAATACTTTTAGTGCCAATAGAATATTTATCATCTAAAACATTGTCTCCATCAATATACAAGGCCGAAATTGGTTTTCCATTATAACTCACTTTTCCATTTTCTTCTACAGTAATACCTGGCATTTTTCTCAATACATCCCCAATACTCCTGTCTTGTTTATCCGCAAAATCAGATGTTTTATAGTTTAAAGTATCACCATTTAAAGTGAGTGTTGGCTTATTTTTAACTTCCACAGTTTTAAGAGTGGTTTCGCTTTCCTGTAAAATTAAATCGTAACTTTTGTTGAGGTCTGTAATTTCAATTGCTTTCCTTGTATAACCTATGCTTGTCGCCTCAACTGTTAAACCTTTGTTTTCTTCAGAAAAAGATAAAGTGTACTCGCCCTTATCATTGGTTCTCGTAAAGCTTAAAATGTTACCTGTTACATCTTTTAAATTAATACTTGCAGATAGTATAGGTGCACCTTTAGCATCTTTCACTTTTCCTTTTAGCTGTTTTTGCGCATAGGCGGATGCAATGCCCACTAAAAAGAAGAGCAAAGTAATTATATAATACTTTTTCATCTGTTTATTATTTTTTGATGATGAAACTATCATGTTTTTGATATCATAGCCTAACGACTTGTGAAAATCATGATAGTTTCATTTGTGTGTTTGTTTGGTTAGGAATTACTGGAGCTATTTATTTTCTGGTAGCTCTATTGGGTTGTTGATCACTACTTTGTTAGTAATTGGAATATTAGACGCAACTTTGAAACTGCGAGATACGCCCATTTGTACACCCTGCGCTGCCATTTGTGCATTCATAAAACCTTGAGGATCCTTATCTCTTGCTTCTTTTAATTTGTCAATTTCTTTTCTAGTCGTTTTAATTGCGTCTGCTGGAAGTTTAATTTCGCTACCTAAATATGAATTACCATCCATACCCATAATATTTACCACACTATTTGAGCCATTTGGGCCTATGATTTTAGGTAGTCCATCTTTTTCGACTGCTTTTGCTTCTTCTGGTATAACATTATCCATTCCTGCAAATAGAAATTGAACTTCTTTTTTCTCGTCATAAGCTTCAATAATTAATCCAGGTAAGCCATTTAATTTCCATGGTCCACTTTGAAATGGCAGATCGGTAGCATACCAAGCAATCCAATTTCTACCTTTAAAATATGCAGTAGCTTTTTGACATTTTACGCCTGAAAAACTAAGGGTATCTTTTGAAAGTTTCCAATTTATTTTTGGTGCTTCTTCTTCTATTAAGTAATTGTTGAACAGTCGTTCTTTAGTTATGAATTTGTTTTCCTTTGCAAAAAAGAAATAATCTAATAAACTAGATGATTTTGGTGGTGCGCCATCAATTTTTATACTAAAAGTACCACTACCTGCTTGGTTTTTCATTTGCTCTTGAATTTGCTTTTTCGTTTCTAGTTCACGATTGATTTTATCATAACTCGTAAATACAGAAGCATTTTTTCCAATTACCAACAACATATTTTCGGTAAATGGTTTATCTCGCTGTGTAGTATCTTGAATATGACTAAATGTGTATTTTACCCTAGCTAGGGCTTTGTCAGGATTTTGAGCTAATGCAATTGAACTTATTGTAAAAGCTAAAAGTGTAGTGAAAAGTGTTTTCATGTTGTTCTTTGGTTTATGTCAATTAATTATTCGTAATTCTACGATAATTTCGTAATAAATAAAATGATTTAACATATTTTAACTATATATCTTAATAGTAATTATTTCTTTTCTGGCAATTCAATTGGATTATTGATGGTGTTATGACTAACACCTGTTGTACTACCTCCAATAAATACTTTATCTCTTGGTACGCCTGATGCAGCAGCTATAAAACCTTTTGGGTCCTTTTTAAATAGATCTTGAATTTTATCATATTCAACTCTTGTTGTTTCTTTAGCATCTTTTTGCAATGCGATTTCATGACTAAAGAAAATACTTTTATCGTACGCTTTTGCTAATTCTAACTCCTCAGCACTTAGGTTTTCTCTTTTTAAATTATCGATTCCATTAAATAAAAATTGAACCTCATTTTTATTATCGCTAGCTTGTATAATTAATCCTGGAAGTCCATTTAATTTCCATGGTCCACTTTGAAACGGTAGTTCTGGCGCATACCATACAATCCAATTTCTTCCTTTAAAAGTGGTAGTTGCCTTTTTGCATTGAACGCCATTAAAGCTTGTGGTATCCTTTGTAATTTTCCAATTGATACGCTGAGAAGGCTCATTAATTAAATAATAGGCATTCATAAATCGTTCTCTGCTAACTAATTTATTTTCCTTAGCAAAGAAATAAATATCAACTTGGTTTACAGGCTTAAAGGGCGATCCTGGAGCTCGTTTAGCTTTTGGTAGTTCTAAATCTCTTTCTAATTTATCTAAACTGGTATAAATTGATGCATTTTTACCAATTACCAATAACATGTTTTCAGTATAGGGATTATTCTTTTGCGTGGTGTCTCTTACGTGAATAAAACTATATTTTATTCTGGCCAACACATTATCAGGTTTTTGGGCAAAAGAAATAACACTAATTAAAATTGCAAAGCTAGTTGTTAAAAGAATTTTCATAATGGTTAATATTAAGTTTACGTAAATCTACGAATATTTCGTAATAATGAAGCATTATTTATTATTTGTATCATACTTGTTTCTTTTATAAGCTTGGTATTGTTTACTAGTAGCAAGAAAATTTGTTAAATAGACCTGATTGGAGTGAGCATAGAGCGTAGCGGAATAAAATGGAAAGCAGGAGAGGTGTAACCGATGACGGCGAACTGGCTCTTCTACTACGTATTTTTTTATTGATTATAGTATTACTCGTTTACGAACTATAACTACAAGCTATTATCTATTGCGCTTAAGAAATGTAATGTAAATTATTTTCGCTATCTGTTTGTGTTTGAATAGTATTTATTCTATATTTGCACCTCGATAAAAAATATACAATTTAAAAAATAATTATTTAACAATGTACGCAATAGTAAATATAGCAGGACAGCAATTCAAAGTTGCAAAAGACCAGCACCTTTTTGTACACCGTTTACAAGGAGATGAAGGCGCTAGTATTGAATTTGACAATGTATTGTTGGTTGATAATGGTGGTAAAATTACAGTAGGGGTTCCTGCAGTAAAAGGTGCATCGGTTACAGCTAAAATCGTGTCTCATTTAAAAGGTGATAAAGTAATCGTTTTCAAAAAGAAACGTAGAAAAGGTTACAAAAAGAAAAATGGTCACCGCCAGTATTTCACCAAAATCCAGATTGAGAGTATCACTCTGTAGTTAATTTTTTGTTTAATTGTCAAATTGGGTTTCCCAGTTTAAAAAATATAAAATCAAATGGCACATAAAAAAGGAGCCGGTAGTTCTAGAAACGGACGTGAATCGCATAGCAAGCGTTTAGGTATCAAGATCTTTGGTGGTCAAGAAGCTATCGCTGGAAATATCATCGTTCGTCAACGTGGTACTAAACATCATCCAGATAAAGGAGTAGGTATTGGTAAAGATCATACTTTATTCGCTTTAGTACCTGGAATTGTAACTTTTAAAAAGAAACAAGATAACAAATCGTATGTTTCTGTATTACCTGTAGTTGCTGAAGATGCACCTGTGAAAACAGCAGTTAAAAAAGTTGTAGCTAAAAAAGCACCTGCAAAAAAAGAAGTTGAAGCAAAATCTGCAGCAGTTAAAGCAGCAGCTCCAAAAGCACCTGCAAAAAAAGCAGCAGCTCCAAAAGCTGAAAAAGCACCTGCAAAGAAAGCAGTTAAAGCTGATGATGCTGAAACAGCAGAATAATATTGTAATTTAATTACTATAATAAAAGCCTCGATAAATTATCGAGGCTTTTTTGTATATGGCATTTTAATACTGCAGTGTTCTAGATGTATGAAGAAAAATTAGAAGGAATATCCAATTGATTCTATTCAGATATTCGTAAGAATTGGATATAGTAATAGACATTCCAAAACTATATATAAATGAGAAAGCCCCTTCAAATTGTAAATTTGAAGGGGCTTTACGAAGGATAGGATTTTTTATTTAATATTATATTTTAATCCTATTTCAAATTCCCCATTACTATAAGTTTGTAAATCACTAGTATTGGTTGTGTATTGACATAAAACAGAAAGTTGCTTTTTATAAACTGTTCCAATACCAACCGTTACACTATTGGTGTTATGATAAATTGAATTAAACTGTAGCTTATTTTCGAACATTTGAACATTCATACCCACATCAAATAAATCTTTGTAATTAGCTACTCCTCGATATGTTAACATGGGTTCAAAACTAGTTAATGTACCTGGCTTAGTAAAAAACTTATATCCAATACTTGTCATGTATAATGAACGGTCAACAACATCTTTTATCTCACTCTTATCGAACGCTGAAATTAAGTTAGGAATAGCTATCTGAACTGTTAAAGATTTGCTACGGAAGGCCATTCCAAAATCAGATTCAAACTTCATTTTTCGAGCATTAAAATCTTGTATAATTTGTTCACTAGCATCTCCTTGTATTTTATTTAAATCAATCCACTCATTTACTCCCCCTATAGAAGCTCCGAAATCTATAAATTGATCTTCCATATTTAATTTTAAATGATAAGCATAAGTAGCCTTTATGTTTGTTCTTCTTAACAAACCGGCACTTTCATTGTATAAATAAAGACCTACACCAAGTTTTTTACTTGGAGAGCCATATGTAGCGGTTAATGCCTGCATTATTGGTGCACCATCAACAGAAGTCCATTGTGCTTTAACAGCTGCACTTACCTCAAATTTTTCTGCTATCCCCGCCAAAGAGGGGTTTGAAAGATATTGATTTTGATAATAGCTACTAGCCATTGGATTTAATTGTGCATTGACTTTATTAATAGGCAAGGCTAAAAAACCTAGTAATGCTGCTTTTAAATATTTATTTTTCATTTCTTATTAAAATTAAATTCCTGACTATTTTTGACTTCTAATTATAGTTATAGTACCCCTTATTAAACCTTGTCCTATACCAAGATCAATTACATACAGATATGCATCCTCATTTAAAGGTTTGCCGTTATAGGTTGCATCCCAATCATTTTTATATCCCTTCTTGTTATATATTAGTCGGCCGGCACGATCGTATATTTTAACATTGTTATTAGGGAAATATTCAATATTTTTTATGGTCCAATAATCATTCTCTCCATTACCATTAGGCGTGATTATATTTCCAGGTATAACTTTTACTATTGGGTTGACAACCAATGTAATTTCTCCAACTATACTACATCCTGTTGCATTGCTTACTTCAACTGTATAAGTTGTAGTTTCATCTGGACGAACTAATATGCTAGATGTGCCTTGACCAGAAATAATACCTGTTGTTGGCATCCATGTAAAACTACTCCCATCGGCAACACTTAAAGTAGCAATATCACCTTTGTTGATATTGCTTCCCAAGTCGCTTTTTACAATGGCAGTAGGAAGTTCTGAAATAGTTATTTTTCCAGTTAAAATCGGAGAAACACAGTTACCAACAGCAGTAACTGTATAATTAAATGAACCTGTAACCGATGGAGTTCCTTCAATCTCCATTGTTCCATTTAGATAAGTTGAAGTTAATCCAGTTGGTAATCCAGTAACTATAATATTCGTAGCATTAATTGAAGAATAAATAATTGATGATATTGGTTTTCCAATACATATAACTTGTGCAGCAGTACTTGGTAAAGTAGTTAGGATTAATTGAGTACCCATTTTTATACTTAAAACTCCGCTTGAAGTTGCTGGACTACAACCGCCAGTAGTTGTCACTGTGTATGGAAATATTCCATATGCAGTTGGTGTTCCTGTAATGGTAAAAATTCCTGCAACATAATTTCCAGTCACTCCGTTTGGAAGGCCTGTGACAACAGCCCCTGTTGCATCTGTAATTTTGTATGAAATATCGGTAATCTTTACACCTTCGCAAGCACTTTGCTGATCAGTACCAAAAACGCTTGTTAACGTAATGGTTGGTACTTGATTAATTGTAATTGTTCCAGTAGCTATTGGAGATTGACAATCACCCGTTGCACTAATCGTATAAGTGAACTTACCTATAATGGTTGATGTACCCGAAATGGTTACTACATTGTTAGCAAAATTGCCAGTTATACCTGCGGGCAGACCAATAATTTGCACATTATTTGCATTTGTAATATCATAAGTGATATTACTAATTGTTGAATTAATGCAGGTAGTTTGAGCATCGGTACCAATTCCACTAGTTAAGGTTATTTTGGTAGCTGGTACAATTCTTAATTGCCCAGAAGTTGTTACTGGGATGCACCCACCCACAGTAGTAACAATGTAGGTAAACAAACCGTTTTCGGTAGGGATGCCACTAATAGTTAGTATACCCCCAGTAAATGTAGCACTTACCCCATTAGGAAGTCCTGTTACGGTTACATCTGTAGCTTGGGTAACGGTATAAGTAATCGGCGTAATAGCTATTTCTTCACAAGTGCCTTGAATATCGCTACCAGCAACACTTAGTGTAATAGTTGGCGTTTGTTGAACTGTGATCGTACCCGTTACTACTGGAGATTGGCAAGGACTTGTCGCACTTATGGTATAAGTAAATGTTCCACTAATAGTAGGTGTACCAGAGATGGTTACCACATCATTAATGAAATTGCCAGTTACACCAGCGGGTAAACCAGTAATTTGAACAGTAGGTACATTACCAATATCATGTGTAACATCATAGGTGATATTAGTAATTGGTGCATTAATACAGGTCGTTTGTGCATCGGTTCCAATGCCACTTGTTAATATGATTTTAGTAGCTTGGGCAACTCGTAGTAACCCTTTTTTTATTATCGTTTTACAACTTCCAATTGTTGTGATAGTATATTGAAAGGTTCCATGTTCATGTGGAGTACCACTAATTGTGAGTTCTCCTGAATTAAATACATAGTTTACACCCAATGGCAAGTTGGTTACTGTAACACCTGTGGCATTAGTTACAGCATAGGTAACAGGAGAAATAGCGCTTTCCTCACAAACATCTTGTGTTATAGTGCTTTGACCACTAGTTAATGTGATGGTAGGGTCTAATCCAATTGTGATTGTACCAGTAGCTATTGGCGATTGGCACTCACCAGTTGTGCTAATTGTATAATTAAACATACCAACTTCGGTTGGTGTCCCATAAAGGGTTACTACATTATTAAAAAAGTTTCCGACTACACCAGCTGGTAAACCATTAAATTGAACCTTAGAGGCATTTGTAACCTGATAAGTTATATCAGTAATTGGAGAGCCAATACAAATTATTTGGGCATCAGTACCAATAGCACTGCTTAAAGCTATTTTTGTGGCTGGTTGTACTCTTAGTATGCCAGTTCTAGTTACTGGTTTACAACCGCTTACTGTAGTTATTGTGTAAGGAAAAGCACCATTCTCGGCTGGAATTCCACTGATAGTAAGTACACCTGATGCAAAATTTGCAGTTACTCCATTTGGTAGTCCGGTTACTGTGGCACTTGCGCCTTGACTAATCGCATAAGTAATGGTTTCTATTGCAATATCTTCACATGGACTTTGAAAATCTGTTCCTGCCACACTTGTTAATGAAATAGTAGGAGAGATTGGATCATCTATGGCAATTGAGGTGGTTTGAATGATAGCTCCTGATGCATTCTTTACTGTTACAGTATAATCCCCAGTAGCTAAATTAGTAAAGGTTCCACTTGTAAAGTAATTCGTGCCATTAATGGAATAAGTATATCCAGTAGAAGACGCATCTGGTACAACAGTTATGGTCCCTGTTGGAACTGCACAAGTCGGTTGAATAACATTAATCTGCAAGTCAAATACTAACTTTTTTCCATTCAAGTCAAGTGCTAAATCATACTTTGATTTTAAAAGGCTGTCGGAGGTGGCCTTTACCTGAAATATTGATAATGCTAAAAAGAGCACTAACAAATAGTATCTACATAATTTTTTCATTTTTTGGTAGTTTTAAGTGTACCAACAAGCTTTTTGTTGGTTTGCGCAAATCTACCTGATTGATGAACCCTATAAAATCGTCTTTTAGGGGTGAGGTTTATGTAGGGATTGATTTAAATTCACCTTTAAGTGGTGTTAAACTCTATGTGTTAAAAAAACCGATGGATCTAAATCATCTTTATAGTGAGGTATAAAAATTTAATAGCCGTATTTTCAAGATCAAAGCTGACCCTGTTTTCTAACATTAAAATATAAAATTGAATAGTTAGAAATAAAAGCAAAATATTGCTTTTTATAGTATGGTTTTCTTTTAAAGAATTTTATTAAAAATAACTATATGAGATTTAATAAATAATTAAAATTACTTCTCTCTATCTAGAATTTGCTGTACTAATTCTCTAAAATTGGCTTTCTTTTCATCAGCTACAGCTAAACTATCTAATGCAAAATTAGCTTTTGTTAGAAATTTATTCATTTCTAAGGCAGCTTTTTCCTTTATTTCATATTTATCGTATAATTGTTTCACAGCATTTATTTTGTCGATTTTATTGTCAGAAATGCTTACTAGACTTTCTTTTTCATTTTCATTAGCTAAAGCCAATGTTTTTAAATGCAGAAACGTTTTTTTATTGGCAATAATATCTCCACCAACTTGTTTTCCGAATTTTTCTGGATTGCCATATACATCTAAAATGTCATCTTGTAATTGAAAAGCAACGCCCAAATTTTCACCAAAGTTATATAGTAGTTCTGCATCAACTGAATTTGCACCACCAACAATTGCCCCTAATTTCATTGCTCCACCTAGCAAAACAGCTGTTTTAAGGCGTATCATTTCTAAATATTCATCTATGCTTACATCGCTACGCTGTTCAAATTCCATATCTAATTGTTGACCTTCGCAAACTCCTTGGGCGGTAGCATTAAATGTATCTAAAACTGCTTTTAACACAGTAATATCTACTTTTGATAAATGCTTGTTTGATTCAACCATCATCACATCTCCACTTAAAATAGCATTATTATTTCCCCATTTTTCATGTACAGTCTGTCTACCGCGGCGTAAAGGAGCATTGTCCATAATGTCGTCATGAACCAAAGTAAAATTATGAAAGGTCTCTATAGCTAAAGCTACATCAATTGCTTTGTGAACTTCAGTAGTAAATAATTCTGAGGCCATTAAGACCATTACTGGTCTTATCCGTTTGCCACCTAAACTCATGATATAACGAATTGGCTCGTATAAATTTGCCGGATGTGATGGATATTCTATTTGGGGTATAGCTTTTTCTATTATTTCTTGTAATTGTGTAGAACTATGCATTATTTAAGGGTTAGTCTTGTGATAAAAGTATATTTGCTTCTATCTTTAGTGAAGAATTTTGCTAATCAATTCTATAGGTTTTATATATTGTTTCTTACTCTAATAGTTACTTTATAGATATCAACCTTTATTAAAATTTCTTTATTAATCTTGTACTAATGAAAAATCTATTTGACGTTTAGATAGATCCACTTTTTTAACTTTTACTTGTACTTCATCACCTAATTGGTATTTTTTATGTTTACGTTGACCGACAATGCAATAGTTTTTTTCATCCCAAACATAAAAATCGTCTGTTATATCTCTTAAGCGAATCATTCCTTCACATTTATTTTCTGATATTTCTACATACATTCCCCATTCGGTTACTCCAGAAATTATTCCAGTATAAATACTTCCAATATTATCTTCTAAATATTCGGCTTGCTTATATTTTATAGAAGCTCTTTCTGCGTCAGAAGCACGTTTTTCCATTGAAGATGAGTGAGAACTTGCTGCTTCATATTCTTCTGCATTTGCCGAGCGACCTCCATCTATGTACAAAGCTAATAAACGGTGTACCATTACGTCGGGATAACGACGAATGGGAGAGGTGAAGTGTGTATAATGGTCAAATGCTAAACCATAATGACTGGTTTTTTTAGTTGTGTAAATTGCTTTGGCCATTGAACGAATTGCTAATTGTGTCAGCATATTCTGTTCTTTTTTTCCTTCTACATCTTCCATTAAAAAATTTAACGATTTAGCAATGTCTTTATCAGTTTTGGTATTGATTTTATACCCAAAACGAGAAGCGAAAGCCGCAAAATTATTTAAATTTTCTAAGTTAGGTGAGTCATGTGAACGATAAACAAAAGTGTATTTATTCTTGCCATTGCCTTTTTTTGCAACAAATTCTGCTACTTTTTTATTAGCCAACAACATAAAATCTTCAATTAATTTGTGTGCATCTTTTCTCTCTTTGACATACACGCCAATTGGTTTCCCGCGTTCATCTAGTTTAAATTTAACTTCAGTACTTTCAAAGCTGATGGCACCATTTTTAAATTTTCGATCACGTAAAATATAGGCAAGCTCGTTTAACTTTAAAATCTCTTCAGCATAATCGCCGGCTTTAGTTTCAATAACTTCTTGAGCCTCTTCATAACTAAAACGACGGTTTGAATGTATGGTTGTGCGGCCAAACCATTCGCTTTTAATATTAGCTTCGCTATCTAATTCAAAAACAGCGGCAAAACATAATTTATCTTCATTTGGTCGTAAAGAACACACACCATTGCTCAATCTTTCTGGCAACATAGGTATTACTCTATCCACTAAATAAACAGATGTAGCACGTTCATAAGCTTCTTTATCTAATGCGCTATTAGGTTTTACATAATGAGAAACATCTGCAATGTGAACACCAATTTCAAAATTTCCGTTAGGTAATTTTTTAAAAGAAATGGCATCATCAAAATCTTTTGCATCTGCAGGATCAATGGTGAAAGTAATGGTATCTCTAAAGTCTTTTCTTCCTTTTTCATTTATTTCAGCTTCACTAACTGTTTCTGGAATGGCATTGGCTTCTTTTTCAACCTCTCCAGGAAAACTTAAAGGAAAACCATATTGAGCCAAGATGGCATTCATCTCAGTATCATTTTCGCCCTGCGTACCTAAAACATTTATAATTTTTCCTATCGGATTTTTTGCTCCTTCTGGCCAATCAGTAATGCTAACTTGTACTTTTTGCCCATTTTTAGCTCCGTTTAAATCGCTTAATGGTACAAAAATATCATGCAACATTTTACGGTCATCTGGTATAATAAATGCAAAACGTTCTGAAACTTTCGCAACACCAATAAAATCTGTCTTTGCTCTAGTTATGATTTCTACAATCTCACCTTCATTTCTACGTCCACTCGTTTTTTTACCAAAAACATGAACTTTAACAATATCTCCATGTAATGCATTGCGCAGTTTACGTGGGGCAACAAAAATATCTTTCTCAAATTCATCATCTGGCACAATAAAAGCAGAACCGTCAGCAGTCATGTCTACCTTTCCTGTTAAGAAGACTTTCTGATCTTTTAATTTAAATTTGCCACGTTCTGGGCGAATAAACAAACCATTTTCTGTTTGCTCTATTAATACTTCTAAAATAGTATCAACAGCAGCTTTATCGCTTAAATTTAGCTTGGCAGCAACTTGTTTGTGGTTAAGTGCCACATTTTTATTTTTCTCGAATATATCACTAATCATTTGTGTTAAAACGAGTTTGAATTGAGAATTTTTGTTTTTTGCCATAGCGTTTTGCGTATAGTATCGAAGATAGTAATTGTTAATTTACGTTAGGTTATTTTTTGCAAGAATTAACGTTTCTATAACACAATTGGGTTATAGTTTGGTTTTGTATATAGCGTAATATGCAGAGAAAAAGTATTAAGCTACTATATTTCCAGTGCCGGGGATAGCGGCGATTAATTTTTTAGTGTATTCGGCTTTTGGAGAATTATAAATTATTTCTGGAAATCCTTCCTCTTCCACTTTTCCTTTATTCATCACAATCATTCGATCTGAGATGTGCTTTACAACAGCTAAATCATGAGAAATGAAAATGTAGGTTAGGCCAAACTCTTGTTGTAACTCTCTTAATAAGTTTAAGACCTGCGCCTGAACCGAAACGTCCAATGCTGAAACGGATTCATCACATATGATAAATTTAGGTTGTAAGGCCAATGCTCTAGCAATTACAATACGTTGACGCTGCCCGCCAGAAAACTCATGTGGATAACGATCAAAATGTTCTGGATTTAAATTTACCTTTTCTAATAAATGTAAAACATGTGCTTTGCGTTCCTGATCATTTTTAAACACATGATGCACCTGTAAAGGCTCCATTATGGCATTACCAACAGTAATTTTTGGATTAAGAGAAGAATAAGGATCTTGGAAAATGATTTGAACATCTCTGCGCAATCTTCTTAAATCAGCTTTGCTAGATTTGATTAAATCTGTTCCATTAAAAATAATTTTACCAGAAGTCGGTTCTACTAAACGTAATATGCTTCTGCCTAATGTTGTTTTGCCACAGCCAGATTCACCAACTAAACCTAGAGTTTCTCCAGGAAAAACATCGAAAGTAATATCATCAACTGCTTTAACGTAAGAAGTGGATTTGCCGAACAACCCCTTTTTTATTGGATACCAAGTACATAAATTTTGCAATTGTACTAATGGTTTTTGTGTATATAGATTGTGTCTTCGTTGCTCAATTTCTTGTTGTGTATAGCTATTAATATCAAGCAAATGCCTTACAGCAACATCTTTATCTTCATTCAAGAAATCAGCAACAATTGGTAATTTTTTTAAACGTCGTTGTGGCGCTGGTCTGCAAGCTAATAAGCCTTTTGTATAAGGGTGTTGTGGGTTAGTAAATAATTCTTTTGCAGGACCTTGTTCTACAATATTTCCTTTATACATGACTAAAAGTTCATCTGCTATTTCGCTGATTACAGCTAAATCATGTGTAATGAAAATTAAACCCATGTTACGCTCATTCTTTAGTCTAAGCAATAAATCTAGAATAGTTTTCTGAACAGTTACATCTAAAGCAGTAGTTGGCTCATCTGCAATTAATAACTCGGGATTACAACTTAAAGCCATTGCAATCATTACACGCTGCTTTTGTCCGCCAGACAATTGATGTGGGTAACTTTCGAAAATATTTTCAGGGCGGGGGAGTTGTACTTCCTTAAAAAGATCGATGGTTTGTGTTTTCGCTGTTTCCTTATCTACCTTTTGATGCAGCATAATGGCTTCCTGAACTTGATAACCGCAGGTAAAGACGGGGTTTAAAGAAGTCATGGGTTCTTGGAAAATCATGGCCATTTTATTCCCTCGGAAATTTCTGATTTCATGATCAGATAAATTCAATATACTGACGTTGTCAAAATCTATTTCACCAGAAATATTAGTGTTTTTAGAATCATGCAAACGCATGATAGAGAAAGAAGTAACAGATTTTCCAGAGCCTGATTCACCAACAATACCTAAGACTTTTCCTTTTTCGAGTTTGAAACTAACTTTATGTACAGCTTCAGTCCAAGTTTTTTCTTCTCGGTTATAAAATTCTATGGCGAGTTCTTTTACGTCTAACATTAATCACTAAGGTAACGTTTATCGATGATTTTGCCAATCAGTTTTATTTATATCATCAAAATTTTTTGGCCGCAGATTAAGAGATTAAACAATGATTTATTAATCTGCAGCTATTTTTACTTATTTATTTTTTTGATGAGGCAATTGTAATGTTTTCTGCTAAAATTGCTTCCATTCCTTTAAAACGTAATAAAATTTGTGCGGTGGTAATTACATCTTTCTGGCAGTAGGTTACAATGCGTTGTAAATCATTTTGTTGGTAGTATACATCCTTAACCATACTTCCATCAATATCATCTTTTGGTGTAGGGATATTGAAAATAGCTGCCAATAAATTTAAAGAAGTATAGTTTTTATAGTCTCCAAATTTCCATAATTCCATGGTATCAAGGTGATTAATTTCCCAGGGCTTTTTGCCAGCAATTTGTAATTGCGGAGGAATAGGAATGCTGTTCACCAACATTCTACGACAGATATAAGGAAAATCAAATTCTTTACCGTTATGTGCGCAAAGAACAAGATCTTTTGATTGTTTGGAGAGTAATGTGTTAAACTGATTTAAAACTTCAGCCTCATTATCGCCAAAATAAGAATTTACTCTGAAGTGCAGTTTGCCTTTGTGTGTATGAAATAGCCCTACGCTAATACAGATGATTTTGCCAAATTCGGCCCAAATGCCAGCTCTTTCATAAAAGTCTGATGGTGTTTTATCGTCTTTTCTAAGAAATTGAGTTTTGCTATCCCACAGAGATTGCATTTGTAAGGGCATTTGCTCAAAATATTCATACAATGGAATAGTTTCGATGTCAATTACAAAAACCTTATTTAAGTTAACGTCTTTAAGCATAAGCGTAAATGTTTAGATGTAAATTTAAATAGGGAAGTTGAAGATATAGAAAATAGTTGAGTTTATTCAAACTCTCTTTCGTCATTCCAAAATTTAATCGAGAATCGTAATGCGATTTATATCATTGTGCTTTACGATTCCCGTTTCACGGGAATGACTAGCTGGGCGCATAAAAAAATCCTCCCCATTTTGTAGGAAGGATTTTAATATACATTGAAATTCAATTAAGAAGTATAACCCAGAATTTTTAAAACCTGTTTACTGTTTTGTTCTTCTCCAAAAACTTCAAAATTGAAAGTCTCATCTCTATTTCTGCGAATAATTACATGCTTTGGACTTGGTAATAAACAGTGATGAATACCTCCATAACCACTCAAAACTTCCTGATAAGCACCAGTGTTAAAGAAGCCTAGGTATTGTACTTTACGCGTTTTCGGCATAAATACACTATTCATGTGCGCTTCTTGATTGTAATAATCCTGACCATCGCAAGTAATACCACCCAAGTTTACGCGTTCGTATTCTGCATCCCAATTATTAATTGGCAATAGAATATATTTTTGGTTCAATGCCCAAACATCTGGCAAATTTGTAATAAAAGAACCATCTAACATCAACCATTTTTCACGGTCATTTTGTTGCTTACGACCTAGTACTTTATATAAAATACCTGATGCTTCTGCTACTGTATATTTACCAAATTCTGTAATAATATCTGGTTCAACAACATCATGCTCAGCACAAATTTCTTTAATCCGTTTAACGATTTCATTTACCATGTATTCGTAATCGAAATCAAATACCAAGCTATCTTTAAATGGCATACCGCCACCAATATCTAAGGTATCTAGTTCTGGATTAATTTTTTTGAACTTACAATAAAGGGTTACATATTTTTCTAATTCGTTCCAGTAATAAGGAGAATCAGTAATGCCAGAGTTAATAAAAAAGTGTAATAACTTAACTCTAAAGTTAGGATTTGCAGAAATTTTATTGTTGTAAAAATCGATAACATCTTCCATACGTACACCTAAACGTGAAGTATAGAATTGAGAATCTGGTTGTTCCTCTGCAGCAATACGGATTCCTAAATTACACGGAGTATCCATTTCCACCTCATCATCATAAAGATTAAATTCTTCTTTATTATCTAAAACTGGAATAATGTTTTTAAACCCATCGTGCAACATATCAATGATATATTGTTTGTATTGGTACGTTTTAAAACCATTACAAATTACAGTAATGTCTTTCGTTAATGCACCCTTTTTCTCCAAAGCCTCAATCATTGGCATATCAAATGCCGAAGAAGTTTCTAAGTGAATACCATTTTTTAACGCTTCCTCAACAATGTGACGGAAGTGAGAACTTTTAGTGCAGTAGCAATATTTATAATCGCCACGGTAATTATTTTTAATAATAGCCTGCTGAAACAACAACTTAGCCTGTTGAATCTTCTTACTAATCATGGGTAAATAAGTGAAACGCAATGGAGTGCCATAGGTTTCTATCATTTCCATTAAATTTAGATCCTGAAAATATAATTCATCGTCTATAACGCTGTAACCCTCTTGTGGAAAGCCAACACTTAGATCAAGAAATTCGGAGTAACTCTGCATTTATATCAAATAATTTTTGCAAAAATGTAATTTTAATTCGAGAATTAATGTAGTAGTTTAAAATTAATCCACTCAGTTCATAAACTTTTACGAAAAGTATATAATTGATGAATAACAGTCGAAAAGCAAAAACAGTTTTTTATCGGAAACTTAAGCCCTGCTGTACACTTTATTTCGCTTCGCTACATGTTCGTTTCCATCAGGTTTAGCACTATTAAGTTCGCGTTACTATTTAAGCTTGCTCAGTTTGATGTAATAAAGAAATATTGTCATCCTGAGCCTGTCGAAGGACTTAACTTTTTAATGTTTCAATTTATACAAAACTTCGGTCGGTGGAGACACCAACCGATAGCGTAATTTATTTTTATTAGGTCTCCGACAAGCTCAGACTGACAGCTAATTAATAAACTATTGTTCTATGTACTGGAAAATTAACCTTTCCTTAAATACTTTGTTAAAATCACAATCGTTTGTCCTTCTACTTTGCCCTCTATTTGCTCAGTATTATCATGCACCAAACGAATATTTTTAACAACCGTACCTAATTTGGCACTTATAGTGGAACCTTTAACATCTAGCGTTTTAATTAAAACAACAGTGTCACCTTCATATAAACGAGCTCCATTGCTATCCTGATGAAATTCTACCGTACCATCTTGTTCATGATCTCCAGTTTTTTTAGCCCATTCTAAAGTTGCTTCATCAAGATATAAAATGTCTAAACTATCAGCAGCCCAACCTTCATTTCTTAACCGACTTAACATACGCCAAGCCACAACCTGCACAGGCGCAAATTCAGACCACATGGTTTCTGTTAGTATTTTCCAATGGTCAGCGCTAATTTGCTCATTTTTTTCTATCTGATCTAAACATGTTTTACAAGTAATAATGCTGTTGTCTGCATTGGCATTACTAATTGGTGGAACTTCGTAAACTGATAAATTAGATTGGGAAGTACATAATTCGCACTGGTGATTAGCACGTGTTAGCAATTGTTGTTGTAAAGACATTGAATTTAGATTTTCTGCGAAAATACTAAATTAATTTAAAGGGTATTAATCAAGTATGGGCTGTTACTGCAATTTTAGCACCGTACCATAAGTTTTTTCTTTAATTTCTGTTTTAGATATAATTTCGAACTTATAGGTAACATTATCAGCTTTGACTGTGATTAAACTGCCGCTAATTTTATACGTGCCTCGCCAAACGATATCTCCAGTAGGCAATACATCAGCAATACCATCTGGTTTTAAAGTAAGCTGCCAGCCAGAATTGTAAGGGAAACCAGAATCTCCATGATCTACCTGTATAAATACTTTTTCTTGATCTACAATGAGCTGATCTTTCTTGCAACTGCTTAACAAGAAAATAGAAATAATAAAAAGAGCGATAAATGTTCTAATGACTGTTAGTTTCTGGTTCATCTTAATGAGTTTAGGTTTATTAGCCTTTACGTTTACCTATTCAAAAACGCTACACAAATTATATTTTATAATAAAAGAGTTAATTGGTAAAGAGAGCTCTGCTAAAAAAAACATATTTGTTGCTTTGTCATTCCGACTTTGGAGGAATCTCTAATACAACATTTGAACAGGGATTCTTCGCTGTACTCAGAAGGACAAATAAAATAAGGATTATGTTGTCGTTCGAAATAATGATAGCTTAAAAACTATGTCTTCTATGTTTCTATGTGGTTTACTTAACTGGTAAATGGATTTCCGCTAACATGCACCTTGCACTTCCACCACCATTTTTTTCTATTGTATATAAAGGGGCGTAAATTAATTTACAATGTTTTTCTAGCGAGGCGATTTGCTCCTTTTTTAAAGCTAAATAAGCTTGTTCCGACATCACGAGCAAGCTTTCATTCTTTTTGTTTTTAACCTGAAGCATGTTGCCTGCAAAATGGTTCATCTGATCAAAATTAATTGCTACAAGTTCTTTGCCCGAATTCACAAGCCTTTGCTTAACATTCTCTTTTTCTTTCAGATCAGGAATAGAATCAAAACAAACTACAGCAAAAGTATCACCAACACACATCATCACATTGGTGTGGTAAATAGGGAAGCCCTCCGAATCCACAGCGTTAAAAACAACCGCATGATAACCAGTTTTTTGACAAAAATCAGCCAATACTTTTTCATCCATTCTTACCGATCTGCAAGCATAGGCTATTTGATGATCACGATCTAAAACTAAACTCCCTGTACCTTCCAAAAATAAGTTTTGCGTTTCGTAAGTGCTTAAGTCTGTTATTTTATCGACCTTAAATTGATGGCCAATGCTGGTAATAATATCTTCTCTCCGTTCAGCACGACGATTTTCTGAAAACATAGGATATAAAATAACCTCGCCATTTGCGTGAAAAGAAACCCAATTGTTTGGGAAAATAGAATCGGGAGTTTCAGGAGTTAAGGTATCATCAATTACAGTTACATCTACTCCATTTGCCACTAACATTTCTACAAAACCATCAAACTCCTTTAAAGCTTCGTTTTGAACATCACTTTGTGCAGATGCTTGCTGAAATTTATTATTTACCGCCGTTTGCGCATTGAATTTAAAATCAACAGGGCGGATCATTAAGATATGGTTGGTAGATTGGCTCATTAGTTCAATTGTATATTAGTTCATTGGTTCAGTTGTTCATTAGTTCAGTTGTTCATTAGTTCATTGGTTCAGTTCAATTGTTCATTTGTTATTAGGATAATTTCTTATTAATAATCCCAACCGAATGAACTAATGACTAATAAACTAAATCATCTCTCAATAGAGGTAAGCTCATACAATGAAAACCGCCACGAGCTCTTGATAATTCAGCAGAAGGCATTAAAATTAAGGTATCTGTTACCGTTTCAGGATCGATTTTACCACTTTCTAAGTCGGCAATAAAGTCTTTAACTTTTGCCACATTGAAGCCTTTTGCTTTAAATGCCTCTACGGTTTTATCATTCCGATCATAACCTAAAACTATACCTTCTTTTATGGCTAATAAATTGCATGAATCTGTCCATTGCTCTCTACTATCGTAAGGAAAAACATTTCCACCGCTATAAATTACTTGAGTTGGAGTTTTACTTCCTAAATCATTTCTACTGATATCATCTAACAAAGCTTCCACATGTTCAAAAACTTTAGGCTGACCTGGATTATTTTTATGAAACTGCAATGCAGTAGTTGTCTCTAATTTTTCTGGCTCTTTCAAGAAATGAATAGGTTCATTTGCATCATAAACCGGACTATGTGCAATGCTATGCAAAATTACCCAAGTATCTCGTTTTACTTGAGTAAAAACCGTGTCTAAGTGCATGTAATCCCTTTTAGCAGGAATTTTTACCACAGTTACTTTTTCTACAACATTATTTTCGAAAAGCAATTTAATCGCTTCGTTTGCACCTTCTTCAGATGTACGCTCACTCACCCCAATAAGTACATGATTTGGTGCAACCATCATCACATCCCCACCCTCTAATGTGGTGCGAAACTCCGGCTCATCACCAGGTCGCAAGAAATGTTGGGTAGGATCTGGAATTTCTAGCACATTTCCTCTGTATGCTTCAAAAAACGAATGGTTAAAAAAGATATAGCGCATCAACATCGTTTCGCGAACCCTAGCTTTTTTGGCTGGTTTATTTAATAAAACAAAGTTGTTGATGGTTGTACCCACATCTCTGGTAAAAATTAAATTGGGGATAGGGGCAAAAATCATCGTATCATCTGCCATTGTTCCTGAAATAAAAATTTCAGCCAATTCTTTAGGTTCGGTAGATGATAATTTTAACTGTAGCTTATAGGTACATCCTTCAATGGCACATACAGCAGCGGTTAATTTTTTTCGGATATATTCATCCTTTAAAATATCAGCTAACAAATTTTGTACTTCAATTACATTTGCTGAATTATGAAAATTAGGATGGTTTGGTTTGTAAAAACCTCTATTTGCAGCTTCGCTATCAATAGCCGCTAATTTTCCTTTAATCTTATCGGGATCTAAGAAATACATCAACAATTTGAGATAATAATCGTACTCATCTTTGCGAATGGTATCTAAATGAACAATATCTTCAAAAAGCCAATCTTGTGCTTTAGAAGGTACTACTTTACCTATTCCACTATCCGGACTATGGATCAACAATTTACGTAATCTGCCGATTTCCGAAGTTACATTCACTTTAAAATTTTCGTTCTGCCCACTCATATATTTGGTTGTCGTTATGCAAATCTATTTAATTTTTCGAGAGTCCGAAAGTCCTGAAGCTTGGAGTTCGGAAAGTACTGATGGTTTTCTTAGGGCTATTGAGGTTCTTAACACTTTCTGACTTTCGGGCTCCTTCTTTTGACTTCCCGACTTCTTTCCTTATTTTAGCCCTATGAATTTTATCATTACCGAAACACTTAACGCAGTCAAACAAATTTATAACGAAGAAATTGCTGAAAGTGTCATCAATATACAAGAAACCCGTAAAGAATTCGAAGGTCAAATTACCCTAGTAGTTTTTCCGATTGTACGTTTTTCAAAGAAATCTCCAGAAGAAACGGCAACCGCAATAGGCGAATATTTAGTGCAAAATGTAAAGGAAGTTACTGCTTTCAACGTTGTTAAAGGATTTTTAAATCTAAGCATAGCTGATAGTTATTGGCTAAACTTATTTAATACGGAGCTATTAAATGATGATTTTGCTAAAGTGAAACCAAACGGGCAAAAGGTAATGGTAGAATATTCTTCGCCAAATACCAATAAGCCTTTGCATTTAGGGCATGTGCGTAATAATTTATTAGGTTATGCAGTAGCCGAATTGTTAAAAGCCGATGGTTACGAAGTTTTTAAAGTGAATTTGGTAAATGACAGAGGAATTCACATCTGCAAATCCATGTTAGCGTGGGAGAAGTGGGGCAACGGAGAAACCCCAGAAAGCGCAAATCTAAAAGGCGATCATTTAGTAGGGAAATACTATGTGATCTTCGATAAGGAATATAAAAAGGAAATTGAAGCTTTAATAGCTGAAGGACAAACTGAAGATGAAGCCAAAAAGAATGCTCCTTTAATTAAACAAGCACAGCACATGCTATTGGCTTGGGAAGCTGGCGACGAACACGTGATTGCCTTGTGGAAAAAGATGAATGGCTGGGTGTATGATGGTTTTGAAGTGAGTTATAAAAACTTAGGTGTCGATTTTGATAAATACTATTACGAGAGCAATACCTACCTTTTAGGAAAAGATACAGTTGATGAAGGTTTAGAAAAAGGCGTTTTCTTTAAAAAAGAAGACGGTTCTGTATGGATAGATTTAACCGCTGAAGGCTTAGATCAGAAACTCGTATTACGTGCCGATGGAACTTCAGTTTACATTACCCAAGATTTGGGAACTGCACAAATGAAATACGATGATTATCACATGGATCAGTCTATTTATGTGGTAGGTAATGAGCAAGATTACCATTTCAAAGTGTTGTTTTTAATTTTGGAGAAATTAGGCAAAAGCTGGGCTAAAGGTTTACACCATTTATCTTACGGCATGGTAGATTTACCTAGCGGGAAAATGAAAAGTAGAGAAGGAACTGTAGTTGATGCCGATGATTTGGTAGCTGAAATGATTGACACGGCTAAACAAAAAACGGAAGCATTAGGTAAAATAAACGATTTCTCTGATAAGGAAAAACAAGCCTTATATTACAACATTGGATTAGGTGCTTTAAAGTACTTTTTACTTAAAGTAGAACCTAAAAAGCGCTTATTGTTCGATCCTTCAGAATCGATAGATTTCCAAGGTCATACCGGACCCTTTATTCAATACACACACGCAAGAATTAAATCGCTATTAAGTAAAGCAAATTATAAATTAGTTGCAGGAGAGGAACAAATAAATGTTCCATTAGCTCCAACAGAACTGGATATGATTATGCTGTTGGCTAAATATCCAGAAGAAATTTCAAATGCAGCCAAAGCATACAGTCCAGCGTTTTTAGCTAATTATTTATACGAAGTAGCCAAATTGTTTAACAAGTTTTATCACGAAGTGCCACCAATCGTAAAAGAAGAAAACGAGGCTTTAAAACAACACCGATTAAACATTTGCAAGCTTACAGCTGATGTATTAAAAAGTGGTACAAAGATTTTGGGTATCAACGTGCCAGAGCGAATGTAGACTAGTAGTTCATTAGTATCATTTGTTCATTTTAGCAATATGCTACATCTCAAGCCAAAGTAGCAATTTAGTGCTGCTAAAATCGCCCTTGGCTGATGCGGAATGTACCAACTAAGTATAAGCAGAGCCTTTAATAGCATCAGGCGCAGGCGTGGCTTTTTTGGTGACTTTTTCAGCTACAGGAAAAAGTCACACCCCGTAGGGAACAATTTGTTTTGGTTCCTCACCAATCGAAAGTTGAATAGATTATTGCTGCAATTTGAATTAAAATTTACGCTCTGAAATGGCAAACATGATCCAAGAACTCATTTTACTTTGCCTAGCTGCCTTTGCAGCAGGTTTTATTGATGCAATTGTTGGAGGAGGGGGCCTCTTGCAAACCCCAGCTACCTTACTCATTTTACCACACTATCCAGTAGCCAGCATTTTTGGAACAGTTAAAATTCCTTCTTTAGCAGGCACAACTGTGGCTGCCTATAAATATTCCAAGCAAGTAAAATTCAATTATAAAGTTTTAATTTCTTGTGTAGTTGCAGCGTTTTGCACGTCTTTACTCGGTGCTTATTCGGTCAGCATGATTAACAATGCTGTTATCAAACCTGTAATCTTAGTGGTATTGATCGCAGTTGCACTGTATACCTATTTCAATAAGCAATTTGGTATTCATCAACATAAAGCGCATTCCCTACAAAAGCAGATTTTGTTGGCAGGCTTCTTCGGGTTAATTATTGGCTTTTATGATGGTTTAATTGGTCCTGGAACTGGTTCTTTTTTAATCCTAGTATTTATCGCGGTTTTAGGGTTTGATTTTGTAGGTGCAAGTGCACATGCTAAAATCGTAAACATGGCCACCAATTTGGCAGCCCTACTTTATTTTAGTTCAACAGGGCATGTGCTGTATCAATATGCCATCCCAATGGCGCTATTTAATATCTTGGGCTCATTTTTTGGTGCTAAATTAGCATTGCTGAAAGGCAATAAATTTATCCGAATTTTCTTTTTAATTGTAGTTTTTGGTACAATCTTAAGATTTGCTTGGGATGTGTTGCTGAAATAAAATAGCCCAACAATATTCGTACTTCATGAATTTGTCAAGCCAAAGCACCAAATTAATGCTGCTAAATTCGCACTTGGCTGATGCGGGAATGTAACAACTGAATATTCACAGCCTTTAATAGCATCAGGCGCAGGCGTGGCTTTTTTTGGTGACTTTTTTCAGCTACAGGAAAAAAGTTACACCCCGTAGGGAAACAATAATTGGTAAAATAACCGATTATCATCACAGCCTTTAATAATTTTTCAGCTACAGGGAAAATTCACCGTCCGTAGAAACTAATAAGAATCGATCAAAAACCTTACTTCTTATCAATCGTTCCTGACTTCGTGGTAACAGGAGCCAATTTTCTAAACTTTGGAAAAGTTAATGGACTTTTAGTTGGCCTTTCATCACCCAATAAAACGCCCCATTGTTTAAACGATTCACTGCGGTCAAAAATGATTTTTAGTACGGCGATAATGGGCATGGAAAGAAACATACCAGAAATTCCTGCTATACTTCCACCAATAAATACACCTAGAATAGAAACAAGTGCATTGATTTTAATCTTAGAACCTACAATACGAGGCATTAAAATATTGTTATCCAAAAACTGAACCACGGCAATTACCCCTAAAACCGTTACCACTGGCCATAATTCTGTAGAAGAAGTTAAGGTTAACAGCACACCTATTAAATTTCCGATTAACGCACCGATATAAGGTATCAGATTTAAAATGGCAAAAATAACCCCAATTAAAAGCGCATGTTTAATACCAACCAATAGTAAAATGCCACCTAAAAGGACGGTCATGTAAGAAATCTGAATCAACAAACCAACAAGGTAACTTTTAATGATCGATTCGGTTTCGTATACTGCATCTTTCACTTTTGCATGATCATCTGTTTTAAACCACAAAAACACGAAACGCATCAGAATGTCTTTGTAAAACAAAATCAAATAAATATAAATCGGCAATAAACCCACAAAAATGAATATACCACTTAAGGTTACAAAAGCCCCGCTAGCAGCAGTTCCAGCCATGCCTAGCATATCATCACTTTTTGTCTTGATGAACTGTTCTTGCTTAGAGATGCTCATTTTGGTAAAACCACTAATCCATTGCTGCAAACTCTGTAAATGCTTAGCTACATTTTGTTTAATTTGAGGGAAATCATCTACCAAAATACCCACCTGTGCAGATAAAAACCACATAATTCCGGCAACAAAAAGAAGTACTAATAAAATGGGCAAAATAATAGCAAGCGATTCAGGTACCTTACGTTTCCTTAAAAAGCGATAAATGGGCAATAGCATAATGCTGACAAAAAATGCCATCAGTACAGGCATAAAAATGTCTTTACCCACTACTAAAATGACAACAATAAGTGAAATGCCTAATAACTCTATAGACCGTTTTACAGTAAGGGGAAATTGATTCGTCATTTGTTTGGTAGTTTTCTGGTGTTAAACACTAAGATAAGGAATTTGTTTGGCTGATGAGAAAGAAAGAAATTACGATTTCATGTTTTCAAGTGATTTACCCATTGAAAATTCAGATCTTCATGTACTAAATCTCCGCGATTTCTCCTAGTTTCCTCCCACACTGCTCCTAGTCTTGTTCTGGAAAACGGCGTTTGAGAAGAAGAAACCTAGGGTAAAACTCGAACAACACTAGAACAAAACTACTTTTTTACTGACATTTTCGGACATACTCAGACATTTTCGGACATTTAAGCTGCTTTATCTGAAACAGTAGCAATTTAACCGAGCGCTAATAAAAATATCCTTATTTTTGTGCTTCGATTAAGTTTAGGGCGGAAATAGAAAAAGTGATTTTTAACGCCAAAACAACAGAATCCGATTGTTAAAGAAAAAGAAATGTATACAACAGATACGATTATTGCTTTATCTACACCTCCAGGGAGCGGCGCTATTGGCGTTATTCGTTTATCTGGACCAGAGGCCATTACACTAACCAATCAGGTTTTTGCAGGCAAAGATTTAACTAAACAAGCATCTCATACCTTGCATTTTGGTTTAATTAAAGATGAAGAAGTGATTGTAGACGAGGTGGTTGCAGGGTTGTATATTGCGCCTAAATCGTATACGAAAGAAAATGTGGTTGAAATTTCTTGTCACGGATCTAATTACATCATTCAGCAAATTTTAAACCTGTTTCTAAAAAAAGGAGCTAGAGCAGCAAAGCCAGGAGAATTTACTCTAAGAGCTTTTTTAAATGGTGCATTCGATTTAAGTCAGGCAGAAGCCGTGGCAGATTTAATTGCATCAGATAGTAAAGCCTCTCACGATGTGGCTTTGCAACAGATGAGAGGTGGTTTTTCTAATGAACTGAAAGATTTACGTGAGCAATTAATTCATTTCGCATCCATGATTGAGCTAGAGCTCGACTTTGCAGAAGAGGATGTAGAATTCGCCAATCGTGAACAATTAAGAGCCTTAATTTTAAAAATTAACACGGTGCTATATCGCCTAATCTCTTCTTTTGAGATGGGTAATGTACTGAAGAACGGTGTTCCAATTGTGATTGCTGGTAAACCTAATGTAGGTAAATCAACCTTGTTAAATGCCTTGTTAAATGAAGAAAGAGCTATCGTATCAGATATTGCAGGTACTACACGTGATACCATTGAAGATGAACTCAATATTAATGGTATCATTTTCAGATTTATAGATACAGCGGGTATTCGCGATACCGCAGATATTATTGAAGCAAAAGGGGTAGAGCGGACCTTAGAGCGAATGAAACAAGCGAAGCTGATCATGTACATGGTGGATGCTCTGCAAACTCCTGCTGAGCTGGAAGAGCAATTGAATGATTTGAAGAAGATTGACATCCCATATCTTGCTATTGTAAACAAAGCTGATTTATTTACCAAAGAACAAAAAGCAGCCTTTGCTCAACAGGAAGTTTTGTTTTTATCTGCCAAGGAAGGAATAGGGGTAGAAGAACTGAAAACTGCCCTTTTAGCAAAAGTGAACCTTCACCACATCAATACCAGTGAAACACTAGTGAGCAACATCCGACATGTAGAGGCTTTAAAGCTTACCGAAAAAGCCTTAGAAAATGTGCTCAACAATATCGATAACCCCATCACTTCCGATTTTCTAGCTATGGATATTAAACAGGCCTTACATTATTTAGGGGAAATTACGGGTACAGTTACTACTGATGACCTGCTAGAAAATATCTTTAGTAAGTTTTGTATTGGAAAGTAAGGTTTGTTATTCTTTGAAGATTTAACGCATTTCACTTATTGATCTCGAATTCTAACCCTATCCGACTTTAACGTCCACAGGTTGCCAATTTTAGAATCTAAAAATTGTGTATATCTTTAAAGCAGACCATACACATCCGAATCATCCTTAAAAAAAATGAAAAAACTGACTTTGCTATTCGTGGGGCTCATCGCTTCGCTAGGTTTAAATCCGGTGCTGGCCCAAACTACTGCATTTACGGTCATTGCCAATCCAGGAGCAAATGCGTCGAGCGAAATCAGGCTCAATTGGCACACTAGTCTCGGTAGCGGAGATTCGTATATTACCTTTACCAAGAAATCAGATAAAAATTGGAAAAAAGCGACCATCCTTAAAGCTGATCAGGCCCTATGTACCGTGTTCGATAGCATTTATTCTAAAAAGGCAAATGGAGATAGTTTTTATGAAGATGCCAGGTTTTTGCGCAATACCATCGCCCTGCAGGGACTAACACCAAACACTATATATCAATACAAGCTTTCTTCAGCAACATCACCAGCTAAGGAAACCGACGAAATTCACGAGTTCAACACTGCTCCAAAATCTGGAAAATGGCAAATGGGTGTCATTTCCGATATGCATGTATACGCTCCACTGCCCGACAGGCAAAAAGCGGCCATGAAAATGATCCAGCAGTTGGAAACACAAAATAAAAAGCCTCTCAATATGATGCTCCACGTGGGAGACATCGCTGCATGGGGCGGAAGTTATTCGTTTTGGCCAGCCTTATATGCTGATTCTACTTTCCGTAAATACGTATGGGCGGGGGTAAACGGCAATCACGATAACATGACCCGACAAAATGCGCAAAGCAACCAATTTTTCCGCAACGTGAACAGCTATCCGCTTAACGGATATGCTGGAGAAATAGGTGTATCCTATCATTTTACCTACGGAGGTGCATTGTTCATTATGCTTAACAATGAAGCTATGAGAAGCGAAGAAGGCCTGACAAAGGCGCAGAATTGGACAAAGGAAGTGATTAAAAACAATCCAGCAACATACATCATCGTTATGGAGCATTACCAATGGTTTAATGGAGAAGATGGTAAGAGTGCGCAATACAATAGATGGAAGGAGCTGTTCGACGAATATGGGGTTGATCTTGCCATTAGCGGCAACAACCACATTTATGTACGTACCAATGCCGTGTACGCCGAAAAAGAAACGGATGGCACCAAAGGAACGGTGTACATTCAAACGCCTTCATCAGATAACGAAAGAGGGGTGTCATCTGGCGAACAGCGCTACAACAACGATCTCATTAAATTTCGTTGGACTGAAGGGAGCAAAACGGTTGGAGCCATACTCATGAAAGCTGATAAAAAGCAGTTAAGCCTTACGCTCTTCGATCGAAAAGGACAAGCAATCGATCAAGTTGCAGTGAAGGCAAAAAGAAAATAAATGTGAGTTAGGGTGATTGATCATCTTTTTTTTAGTGGTAATTGGGGCTAAGCGCATTATGATACTCAGTCATGCTGAGTATATGACGGTGTACTGAGATAGATCCTTCGGCTACGCTCAGGATGACGAAATGGAGGTTCAGTATGACGATCGAGGTAGGATACTATCGGATTATAATGCCCAGTCAAGCTGGGCATGACGTGTGACAATAGATCCTTCGGCTACGCTCAGGATGACGATACATGGAAGGACGGCCTCAGTGGAGAGACGTTAAGAAACCGTTTATCAAAAGAGATATTTTTTGATAATAAGCTCCATCTCTCCGCTAAAAAACAATAAATAGGATGAGATGAAATCAAGGAGTGTAGCGTTAGAACAAAAAGCTGTTTGAGCGAAGCGAGTTCTTTTTGTTTAGCGGAACGATTGGATTTTTAGTCGAGCCAGTGCAGCCTTGATTGTTTGTTTCTTTATCATCAAGGATAAAGAAATAGGGGTTTCGGCGCCTATGAGCCGAGGCAAGGTGGTGCGGAGGGTTGCCAAGTTCAAAGATCCTTCGACTGCGCTCAGGATGACGAGATGGGGGTGCAAGATAGGTGTTGGGTTGAAGATTACTGCATTACGATGCCCAGTCAAGCTGAGCATGACGGTTTAACGAGAGTTCTTCGCTTCGCTCAGAATGACAAAAAACTCAATAAAAAACTAAAACCGATCTGACTAAGATAATGTTATCAATATAACATTATATAACCTTGACAATCATGTTAGTTAAAACTATTATCATCAACCTTGTGGTTCTCGGCATTTATTGTACCTTAATCACCACTGGTTCTGAAGCTGCGAACAAAGGCTTTAACATTGCAATTGGAGCTGGAGTTTGCATGGCATTGCATGTAGGTTTAAATATTATAATAGGCTTGATCTTTCTAATAATAGGCAAGAAGGAGTTAGCTAAATCATTGCTTATCAGTGGAGGAATTCTTGCTCCAGTTGGGTTTTGTACTTGGCTCATATTGCTGAGCATCTACGGATAATATGCTAAGAAGTAGTTTTTTGAATTTAAAGCAGGAGCCATCACTAGACTGATTTTAAGCTATGAAACACAAACTGGGAATCTTCATGACTCCCAGTTATATAATTGCTCGCTTTATTAGAAATTGATTGAATAAAGATTTTAGTCTTTCACGAGTCTTACTGCGCAACCAGTCGTCTTGCTATAGTCGGTTACACGAGGTTCTGAGTATTTGTTAAAGTCAAGGTAGTAAGCGAAGCTATCGCCGCTTGACTTAGTTGTACTCGACCACCAGTAGCTTAACCATATTCCATACTTAAATGATTGGCCGCCACCATACTCATCTCCTGATGCACTACCATTTGTAAGTAGGTTAAGGCCAGATGAGTTATCGCCATTGCCATGGGCAAAATTATACGAATCCTTTATGTCCCAACCTTTAGTGCCACGCATTTTCTTACCGGCTACTTTTTCGCCACCTAAAGTATTAATAAGTGTTAAAAATTCATTACTACTAGGTATATGCCAACCTGCAGGAGCTAGTCCACGTCGGTCGGTTACTGCATAGAAGTTGTACAACTTTCCATATTTCTTTTCATTGCTGCTATCGAAATTTAGGTAACAATAAGCTGGAATTTTTTCTCTGCTTACCTTTTCCCATTCTTTTTGGTTAGCTGCATAATATATTTGCTCACCATTTCTATAAGTGCTTACGTTTAGATTGGTGCTTGTCCACACTTGATTGCCAATTTTTACTGGACCAGTGATTTCCGGAGATGCATTATATATTTCTTTTAACGGAGCAGTTTGTGCTGAATTGCAACTCCACACAAAATTAGTGGGTTGTACACCACCACTTCTTTTTAAACATTCTCTGGTCGCAATTGCATCTGCTTCTTCTTTTGTTTTTCCAATGCCCCAGCCAAATGCAGTACCTACATTACCATTTATGGTGCGGTACGAGGCACAACCTGTACCCGAATAAGTGAGTACAATGCTACAAGAACCACCGCGTTTATTGCATTCGGCAACAGCTCTTTTTTCTGCCTCTGCCAAGTTAGGCTGATCGAATGAAAAACCATAGTAAAAACCATTTGAGCGGTCTACGGCTAAAGCTCCATATTTGGTGCTAACTTGAGCAGCTGGTTTAGTTGCTGGCTTTTTAACCTGGGCAAATAATGTGGTAAAATGGATCGATTGCACAAGGAGTGCCATTAAGAGTAGTTTACTTATTTTCATGTCCTGACGATTTGTTACTCACAAATTTACTAGTCGGCCTAATAGCCATCAATACCAATTATTAGGTATATTTTATCGGATAATAGAAGAGAGATATGAATGGTGACATTTCCTGATGTTGTAGCATAATAAGATGATCAAATCGATAAAGATTTGAGTAAATGGAATTTCAAATAGTATATATTTGTAAACTACTTCCAAACGGCCATGCAAATTAAGCAATTCCCAGTCCGAAACCCGCTCTTGCATAAGTATATTGATTATTACTATATATTAACTACCAATAATATGGATGCCGGAGCAAAATACATCGCTTATCCATCTATTAATACTCCTTTGGCGTTTTTTAATCAATGTAAAGTTGAAATTGGCAAAGAACTTACGATTGTGGAAAAAGAACCTGGAATGGGAATAACATCGGTATTGGCTGGTAATTTTATAAAACCAGTGCATATCTCTATTGGTAGCGGTATTACAGAGTTTTCCATTGTATTTAAACCAATTGGCATCAATTGTTTGTACAGTGAAAATATTGGCAAGCTGCTTGGCAATGGCCTAATGGAAGTGAATAATTTTGACTTTCTAAAAGGAACTGTCGCCAAAATCTTATCAGGTGAATTTGCCTTTGAAGAGTTGGAGGAATTGATACTTGAACACTTTGAGTGCACAATAGAACTAGAGAAACTCGAACAAATCATTAAATTGTTGTGCATGAGTGAAGTCATTTCATTTCAAGAAATTTCTGACCGTTTAAGAATTCCATATAAGGCAATCTACAGATCTTTTATTAGGCATTTGGGCATTAGTCCCATACAGTTTAAAAAAATTAGAAGGTTTAGTATGGCCATCAAAAAAGGAGTTAATCCTGCATATGAAAGCAGGATGTCGAGCATTGCACTTGAAAGCGGCTATTTCGACCAAGCCCATTATATCAATGAGTTTAAAAAGATGACAAAGCTTACTCCAAGAAGTTTTAAGCTAGGTGTGTGGACGGATGAGAACAGAAGGATAGTTTGGAAACTTGAATAGCTGTCCGATTTTTCCAATTTACCGATTGGAAACATGTTTAGTTTTGAAAGAAAAATCATGAAAAAAATCATTATCCTAGGTTTTATAGTGTTACAGGGAGTAACCGCCCTTGCTCAAGATAAGGTTAAAGCCTTACAAAAAAAGATTGATAGCTTGTTGACCATAGATCAGCTTGTTCAGCAAGAAATGATCAAAAGCAATAAGAATGGCGCTTCAACAGTGCAAATGGACAGTTTGGAGCATGTCAAAATGGAAACCTTTAATAGGCATATACCTATCTTAAAGCAAATCATTGCCAAGTATGGATTGCCCACATATAGTTTGGTGGGGGTAAAAAGTTCAGATAACTTCATAGTTATGGTAAACCACAGCGTTACTGACACTAAATTCCAAGAAAGGGTAATCAGTTTAGCTCAAAAGGAAATGAAAAAAAGGAATATTTCTGGACAACAGATTGCATTATTGACTGATAAGATGCTCATTTCCTCGGGGAGAAAACAGATTTACGGAACTCAGTGTGGATATGATAAGGATGGGAATGCATTTGCTAGAGACCTTCAAGATCCAGCAAACGTAGATGAAAAAAGAAAACTTGCAGGATTGACAACATTAAAAGAATATCTTTCTTTTATGACTGATCTTCACAAACAGATGAACAAAAAGAACTAACTACTTTTGGTACAAGTATTTGGTCTATGTGTAAATGAGATGTCAAGGCAGTGCAAAATAGCGCTTTTCGCTTTAAACACAAAAGGAGTAGGCACTAACTTCATAAATATTTCAAAATTCAAAAGTTATTTTTTACCTTTCTTCCAATTAATATAACTTGCCATTTTGGATTTTATAGTTTAACACTTACTCTGTATCCTTCAACCATGACACTAAATACGCATACATTGCTACAAAAAAAGAAAAAAACCATCCTTGAGCTTTGGATGAAAAACCAGCTCGCTGATGAAGGACTTCGTGAAGATTTAATCAGTAACGAAGAACTCAGAAGCCAATCTGAAGAATTGATCACCGCATTGGTTGGGAATCTTTCAGGTGATAACTTTTCAAACCTTGAGTCTGATGAATGGAGTCCGGTAATTGAAATCCTAGGTGGAATTGCTATTACTCGAGCTCGTCAAGGCTTTAGTCCTCGTGAAACTGGAAATTTTGTGTTTTCGCTTAAGGATGCAATTCTTGACGTGCTTCAACAGGAGATTACCAATGACCCTGCCACCTTATTTGTGGAGAGTCAAAAGGTAAATAAACTGATGGATAGTTTAAGTGTAGTTACTTTCGAAACTTTTATTAAAGGTCGGGAAGAAGTAATCTTACGCCAAACTGATGAAATTACTGAAATTTCTACCCCAGTCATCCGTGTGTGGGAAGGGATACTTGCATTGCCTATTATAGGTACACTTGACAGTGCCCGTACACAGATTGTGATGGAAAATTTATTACAAGAAATTGTGGAAACAGGATCGAGCATTGCCATATTGGATATTTCTGGGGTACCTGCAGTTGATTCTTTGGTTGCACAACACCTGATTAAAACAGTTAGTGCTACCAGATTAATGGGTGCAGAATGTATCATTAGTGGTATCCGTCCGGAGATTGCACAAACGGTAGTACATTTAGGAATTGATCTTTCCAACATCATTACTAAAGCAACATTAGCGAGTGCGCTTGCTTATTCGTTTAAGGTAATGCGACTTGAAGTGAAAAAAGTGACAGTAACAAAACTCTAATATAATAAAATGGATAAAATTCCTATTCTAAGGATGGGGGCTTTCCTCTTGGTGACCATACAGGTTGATTTGTATGACCGTTTGGCGCTAAATCTGGAAGCTGATCTAGTACAAATGGTTAATAAGACAAATGCCAAGGGTGTTTTGATAGATATTTCTGCTGTTTCAATTGTTGATTCCTTCATGGGGCGAATTATTGGAAACATTGCAAGCATGTCTAAAATTTTGGATGCAGAAACTGTAGTTGTGGGTATGCAACCTGCAGTAGCGATTACATTAATTGAATTGGGACTTCCACTTAAGGGTGTACACACTGCTCTTGATATGGAAAAAGGTATGAACCTACTGAGATCTATGATCGACGTTGACGATGAAAACGAAGATTTAGAATCAGAAGAAAATGATTTTATCACTGAGTAAAGATACCGTTCAGGTACTTAAGGAAACCGACGTAGTTTTTTTGAGGAATCGCGTAAAGGAAGTTGCTGTAAAGATTAAAATGGGATTGGTGAACCAGACCCGTTTACTTACAGCTGCAAGTGAACTTGTGCGTAACATGATGCGTTATGCCAATGGCGGAGTATGTATGATCGAAGTAGTTTCCAGTGGACGAATGAATGGGGTTAGACTTACTTTTTCGGATAGTGGCCCAGGTATTCCAGATATAGCAGCCGCTATGCGAGATGGCTTTTCTACAGGAAGGAGCCTTGGACTTGGTCTTCCAGGAACCAAAAGATTGGTAAATGAATTTGATATCAAAAGTAAAGTAGGAGAAGGTACAGTGGTTACAATTTTAAAGTGGGCTAATGGTTGATGCAACACATATCAGCTTTACCGCCGATGACAGAAGTTACTTCTCGTTAATCAAAAAAGAGATTCACCGCAAAGCGGTTGAAGTGGGGATGGATGCAGAACGAATCCATAAACTTGATTTGATTGTAGCAGAAATGACTTCTAATCTTTTCAAATTTAGTGATGATGGTGAGCTACTTCTAGGTGTATTTTCTAATGGAGGGGCTCCATATATAGAACTGATTAGTATTGATAATGGTCCTGGAATGTCTAATCCAACGCGTATGGTACAAGATGGTGTATCAACTAGTAATACGCTAGGTCATGGACTAGGAAGTATGAAACGACTTTCCGACACCTTCGAACTTTACTCACAAGTAGGCTGGGGAACTATCGTACTTTCAAGAATCTATAGTCAATCGGAAAAGCCTAGTCCAAAAAACTCCGTACAGATTCATCCTATTGTAGTTCATAAACCGGGAGAAAAAGTAAGTGGTGATGGTTTTGTTTTCAAGAAGACGGATAAATATCTCAAAATGATGCTAGCCGATGGGCTTGGTCATGGTCCTGAAGCAAATTTCGCCGTCAATGAAGCTGCCACCGCTTTTAAAGTGTTTCCTGATTATAGTCCAGCAGAAACCATTCGCTTTATCCATACTGCCATCAAAAAAACTAGAGGTGCAGTAATCAATATAGTAGGATATGATTACCAAAGGCGTTTGTGGACATCGGTAGGAGTTGGCAACATTGCTGCACGTTTGTACGGGCCAGTTCAATTTAAGAACCATATGTCGTATAATGGTATTGTGGGCCATAACATTCCAAATACGCTCAATGAGCAAAGTTATTTAGCAGATGAATTTAATCAGGTGATGCTCTGTTCTGATGGAATCAAAACAAGGATTGAACTCTCTAAATATCCAATGATGTATAAATATGATTTGACAATTCTTGCAGCAGCCATCTACAAGGACCATGCCCGCAGGAACGACGATATGTCGGTAGTAATGGCAAAGATAAAATGATCAAACTAGTCTCAATCACATTAGAGAATGAAATGGATCTTGTGCTTGCGCACAAGCGCTCTATGATCGTAGCTGAAAAACTTGGCCTTACACTTTCTACCCAAACTACCTTCGCTACAGCAGTATCAGAAATCGCTCGGACGATTATTGAACATACGGATCAGGGAATACTCGAAATTGGACTCGAGCAACAGAAAGCTCGTTACAGCTTATTTGCTCATGTAGCATTCGATAAGGAGATTCATTTTACCAATGATGACTCTGGATTTTACTATGCACAAAAACTTGTACCAGAGTTTAACATGGCATTGGTTGGTGAACACAATCTGATACAGATGAAGATTGGATTGCCGCGATCACTTAAGCTTGATCCTACGAGGATTGCTGCATTAAAGGTTTATTTTTTAAATGAACAACCATTAAATGCTTATGAGGAGATTAAGCAACGTAATATATCTTTAAATAAACTTGCCGGTGAAAAAGAAGAAGAACTTCGTCAGTCAAAATTGATTGATGAAAAGAAAACGGAATTTATATCGGTAGCCAGTCATGAAATCAAAACACCAATGACGGTACTCAAGGCTTATACCCAAATGGCCAAAGCAACAAAGGAGCCCATTTCGGAAAGATTAAGATTAGTGCTAGAAAAGATAGATCTTCAATCAACTAAGCTAATGCAACTTGTGCAACAGCTAATGGATATCTCTAAAATTGAGAATGGCAATCTCCAATACAATCTAAAAAAAGTACAGCTGAATAAGTTTCTAGTGGCACAGCTTGCGGTAATGCAACAAATTTTACCTGATTATGAGCTTTTCTCAGAATTAGGCAGTGATGCAGAAGTGAATGTTGATGAATTGAGAATGGAGCAAGTATTTTCTAATCTATTGGGGAATGCGGCAAAATATTCTGACAAAGGAACCCATATTACTGTGAGTTCTAATCTTACTGAAGATGGAATGATTTGTATCAGTATTAAAGACCAAGGTAAGGGCATTTCTAAGAATAACTTGAAATCTATATTTGATAAATTTTTTAGGGCAGAAGATGTGCTAACCACACACGCAGGGTTGGGAATGGGACTTTTTATTACGTCGAAAATTATTACAGATCATGGTGGTAAGATTTGGGTGGAAAGTGAGATTGGTCAGGGATCGACCTTTTTCTTTACACTGCCATCTACTCACTCTTAAGCATAATGAGCAGCTTAAAAAGGCTCAAAGAACCCTATTAAATTACTCTTTTTTCCATTAAACTATTTTTCGGTAAATTTTTAATTTTGCTGCTCGTTTTTGCAAACAAACGAAGAAGGATAAAGGTTATAGTTTAAAATACCTATAATAATGGAAAATCAAGATACAACCAAAAGAGGGAATAGTTCAAAAACCGATCAAGGAGGTACAACTGTTCCCATTGCTACTCCACAAGATAAAAATCCTGCTATTAAAGAAGGTGATCCTGCACAGCAACGACCTGAATATGGCTCTAAAGGTGGTCCAAATACCTCAACCCGTGAAGACCAATTACCGACTTTGGATGAAAATACGGATGGAAAATCGCAAGGAAAAGAGTAATTCTTATTAAATATGAAGTTACTTAGCGCTGGCATTTTAGCTTATCGAAAGCACTCGGGCATCGTAGAATTTTTTCTAGTGCATCCTGGAGGACCTTTCTTTGCTAAAAAAGAGCTCGGGGTTTGGACTGTGCCAAAAGGATTGGTAGAGGGAGAGGACGAGCTGTTGGCCACAGCCAAGCGTGAGTTTTTAGAGGAAACAGGATTTGAGGTTCAGGGAAATTTTATTGATTTAGGCCATATCGTACAAAAGGGTGGCAAGAAGGTATATTGTTTTGGCGTGGAATTCGATCTTGATTCCTCAGCGATAAAAAGTAATACCTTTGAGATGCAGTGGCCACCTGGTTCAGGGAAAATATCATCTTTTCCTGAAATTGATCGGGGTGAGTGGTTAGATCTGAAAACCGCTAAAGAGAAAATCAATCCACAGCAAGCAGAGCTACTGGATAGGTTACTTCAATTACTTTAAACTGATTTGCCTAGTAAGCGTAGCGTTTTAGGATCTTTTTCTCCTTTAAAAAATTGATCTAGTACATCGTTGAAGACAGAATTTGGGCAGATCACGCTAAACAGAGTCATACTTGAGCGTAACTTTAGGTCGTCTGGGCTACCCATCAGTTCAGTCGCATTATCAGTACTAGATTGGAGCAAAGCTGTGGAAATTTCAATCAATCTTTGGCCAAGTATTGGGTGTGAAAGATAAGCTTCTGCCTGTTTAAGGCTTTTGATGCCATAACGAATGGCCATTTCACTGTGGCCCAGCCCTTCTAATTGAGGAAAGACGAACCACATCCAATGACTGGTCTTTTTGCCATTTTTAATTTCTCGGAGCGCTGTTGTGTAGGTATGCGCTTGGGCAGTAATGAAGTGGTCAAGATTGGCTTCCTGGGTCATTTTAATTATTTCAGGTAAAAGTAAAACATCGCTTTTACGATTTGGCTCATCGATCGTTTGCCTGTCACCCAGTCCGAGATACTTTCTCGATCCAGACCAGTATCAAATGCTATCTGTTTAATCCGTACTCCCTTTTGTTGCATTTTGCTTTCTAGCCAAGCGGTGGTTACCGTACTAGCTGGAGAGGGGGCAAAGGTCTGAGCATAAATGCGGAGCTTTGTTTTTGGAAGCAATTTTGAGAAAAGGTCTTTTGTTCTGGTAGATAAAGTAGTTTCGCTAGCATATCTGCCAGACTTAGTTTCTCCTTGAGTAACCTCAATTTCGATCCCTTCTTCATTTACCGAAAGGATGGTAAAATTCATATTGGAAGTTTCACTATGACGCCCTGCTGCTTTAACAAGTTTTTCGATTTCAGTGCTGCTCAGTAGCATGCTGAGCTTTTCGATACCTGGAATACTATTGATCATAATTTTCTTTATCTGTAATGCGACGGCTTGTTATACAATTGCATATGAATAACAATGGCTGGGTTTAATTGTTTAAGCGATATGTTGATCTACCTTAAACTGTTAAATTTGAGATACGACTGGAATTTAGAGCTGCGATTTCAGTAATGGCCAAACGTTTTGGGCAATGATCTTGTAACCAGCAGCATTTGGGTGGACTAGATCTGGCAAATTGAGCAAACGATTTCCGATTACCCCTTCGAGCAGGAAAGGCAGAAAGGTGAGCTCATATTTTTTTGCCAAATTTTTGTAGCTATCTCGATAGGCAGAAACTCGGTCGTGGGAAATCCAGGCTGGAAGTTCCATGCCAAGCAAAATGATCTTCGTATTGTGATCGTTTATCCTTATTTTTTGAATAATTGCCTCCATGTTAGCGTTCATGGATTGCGGTGTATATCCTCGAAGAATATCATTGGCGCCTATACCCAGTACGAAAATATCGAAATTTCTTTTTAATATACCAGGCAGTCGCTGCAAGGCAGTAGCCGAAGTATCGCCGCTAATACCAGCGTTGGTATAGGAGAACGCATGATCTTCTTCCACAGCTTTTTTCGCAAGCAGTGCTGGAAAGGATTCAGTAGAAGGTGATTTCAGGCCGTAGCCTGCCGTAAGGCTATCGCCGAAAAATAGGACATGTTTCATGGATAATACCTTTGCTATCTTTCCAAATGTTCAATGGCGATGTGTGCGGCATTATCGGCTCCAGTTAGACTTGTTATTCTCTGGTCCAGATCATCTGCCCAATCCATAATGGCCTCTTCTGGACTGTCTCCGCAACCATAAATTCCTACCTGCGGATCAGGTCCGAATACGCAGCAATAGGCGAAGCCATCTTTGTAAAGGTGTGGTTTAAGTTTCTGTGCTCTTTTTGGTACCCATTCTTGGTCGAAGTCAAATTCGATCTTTTCATAATTTTCAAAGTCCCTGTTGTTCATGTTGATGTAGCTAGGTTTTAACTGTTAGCATGTCACTTCTTCTTTTTTAACAATCATTACTGAGTTTGGTTTTTGGCTTAGTCAAGATCATATTCCTGATGATACTCTGGAATGGCAATGTGTTTGAAACCTTTTTCACGCAGCCGATCAGCAAACTTCTGCTGGGTAGCATACTCGCCATGTACCAAAAATACCTGCTTATTCTTTTCTGGGTCTTGGCATGACATGAAATGCAGTAAATCTTGGTAATCTCCATGTGCACTCATCGATTTGATAACTTTGACCTCTGCATTAACTTGGTAATACTGTCTAAAGATCTGCACATTCTTTTCTCCTGCCAACAATTTTCCTCCAAGAGAATTTGGATCACAGTAGCCCACCATGAGTATAGTGTTCTTTTGGTTTTCGATGTTATTTTTTATATGGTGACGAATTCTTCCACCCTCGGCCATACCAGATGAAGCGATAATAACGCATGGACGGGGATCTTCGGAAAGTTTCTTTGATTCGACAGGACTGTCTACAAAACGCAATCCTTTAAAATTGAACACATCATCATCTACCTTTAAGAGCTGCTTAACACCATTATTAAATACATCGGGGTGGTTGCGCAACACCTGTGTAGCCTGTGTGGCCAGTGGGCTATCCACATAATATGGAATGTCGGGTAATTTCCCCTTAAGTTCTAGGCTATTTAATGCAAAAAGCAGTTCTTGAGTTCTTCCAACGCTAAATGCTGGGATTAGTACCTTTCCTTTTTTAATGGTACAAGTCTCATTAATGATTTCCAATAGGAGATCCTCAATGGGCAATTGGTCTTTGTGTAGGGAATCACCGTAGGTTGATTCTAATATAACATAATCAGCTTGGTGAAAGGCTTGTGGACTTCTCAGTAATAGGTCAGAATATCTGCCAATGTCGCCACTGAAAGTAATAGAAGTTTGCTTTCCATTCTCAATGATTTTTAAATGTACTGCAGCACTACCTACCACATGTCCGGCATCAGTGAAAGATAACTTAACGCGATCATCAATGTCAATTTCCTCACCATAATCGACCACCTTAAATAAACCCATGGTTTTAATTACATCCTCTTGGGTAAAAAGTGGAACTTGTTCTGGCTCATCAATATTCTTGTTTTCATTGACAAAGTCGGCGTCCTGTTCATGGATATTTGCAGAATCAAGTAATAATATTCGTGCAAGGTCCATTGTGGCTGGAGTAGAATAAATGGTTCCCTCAAAACCTTCAGCTACCAATCTTGGAAGTAATCCGCAATGGTCAATATGTGCATGGGAAAGGATCATCATAGTGACTGATGAGGGTTTAAATCCGAAATAGCCATTGAGTAAATCGGTCTGTTCACCCATGCCCTGAAACATGCCGCAGTCTAAAAGTATCGTGGTGCCGTTGTCCAGTTTGATTAAATGTTTGCTACCGGTTACGACACGTGCTGCACCATGGAAAGCTATTTTCATAATTCTATATGATTGTTTTTTATTGGATTAGATTTATTGAGGTTAAAAGTAATTTAGACCCAGTTTCGCATTTTTTGTACGTTATTCGGCTACACTTTGCGATATCCATTTCACACGCTTGTTCCGGGCAAAATTGACCAATCATCATGTCACCTGTTAATTATTGCAGGTGGCATGGTGTAAAATTGCATGTGTTGGTTAGGATAACTTAGGATGCTGTTTCTGGTGCAGTTAAGCCAGCATAATTTAAGAAATCTGCTTGCTCAACATAATCTTTGAAACTTTGGATATCTTTCCTTATCATTTTTTCAAATAAACCATTAAATAGCGAAGTTATTGTGCGTCCTACACTGCCAGCAGGGGCAAAATAGTTAAGTTCTACATGGAGTTCAGTTCCGATAGCATTAAGAGTATCTGTGAAGGTAATTTTTCCAGCATGTTCAATCATCGAACCCTGTGTTGACTGCCAGCCGATATAACTTCCTTGTTCTTCATGGGTAATTTCTGCATTCCATGTAAGTGGAATAGGGTTGCCCGGGATCTGTGCTGCCCAGTGTGAGTGTGTTGCACTGTTTTCAATGACTTGTTTCAGGTGCGACATAAATTTAGGTAGGTTAGCTAATTCCCTCCAAAAGGCGTATACCTTTTCTCTGGGTGCGTTAACCGTTAAGGTTTCGGTAATCTGCAGGGCTTCTGGATCAGTGGTATCAATGTCAAGTGCTCTATATACCGGACAAACTCCTGTTGCTCCACGGTAAATTAGCAATCCACTTGCAGCTACTCCTTCAAGTGCGAGTACTGGATGAGTGGTGATGAGCTTGAATGATTTGTATAGTAAGTAAGTCCCTCCAAGAAAAGATAATGCACGTTCACCTGTATCAATGTTTGCAGTTCCTGTTGGTTTAATGTTAATGTCTTTGAGCTTATTTATAATGTTGTTTGAAAGAGTATTTTCCATAGTTTCTATTGTTGATATGAAAAGATAACAGTGGCAGAAAAGTTTTGTTTAAGAAAAAGCTTTTATAATTGGAATAACTTAGGTTTTAGCGTATCTGAATGAAATATCAGGAACAATTTTTACTAGTTATTGTTGTAGAATTAGAATGAATATACCATTTGAACACTACTATTCAGGAACTAGTGGGCTTTTGCTACCTGTACCAAATAAGCTTTATTATCCAGAAGAATTTCAGGATAAAAGTAGGTTATGTTATTATGCCTCGTTAATGGATACGATTGAGGTCAATTCTTCTTTTTATAAAATCCCACAGGGTCGGACGCTATCTAAATGGGCTAACGATGTACCTGAAGAATTTAGGTTTACCTTTAAGTTGTTTAAGGAAATTACGCATAATAAGGATTTGGCTTTTGATCCACAATTGGTGACCCATTTTTTCGATGTGATCAACCATGTTGGGGATAAAAAGGGTTGCTTGCTAGTCCAATTTCCTCCTAGTGTGCGGATTAGCCATTTTGCGCAACTGCATCTGTTAATGGGAATTCTTCGGCAAAATGACCCTGATCAGGATTGGAAAATCGCTCTAGAGTTTCGCCATCCCTCACTTTATATAGATGAGGTTTATGAAGTATTAGAAGAGTTTTCTTTAGGAATGGTGATCCATGATAAAGGTGCTGCCTCTTCGCCCTTAAGAGATGATCAAATGGATTTTATTTACCTACGCTTTCATGGTCCAAGTGGAAATTACCGTGGAAGCTATTCAGATGATGTGTTGTATGAATATGCAGGCTATGTAACCGAATGGCTCGAACAGGGAAAAAAGGTCTTTGTTTATTTTAACAATACGCTGGGGCAGGCTCATGAAAACTTAAATACCTTGCGTCAGCTGGTACGGGATACTTATTAGCAGCTGTAGCCAGAATTCTTATTTCTGAAATTTTTATTCGTAATTGTTAACTATATAGGATTTCGGCTCTTCTTTAACTGCTATGAGTTGTTTTCAGTGAGTATAGGTGCAACTATGTTCTGAACAATTTGTCGGAGCCAGGTATTGGTGTTTCGATTATCGGAGATGGTCTGCTCAATAAGCGCTGGTACGGTTTCCAAGTTGAGCGCTACCGCTATTGGATGGAGCAACTCATAAATGGCTAACTTCTGGTTTTGAATGTTTAACGCATTCTCGATAATCAATAAGTCTTGAGTAGGGTTTGCCTTTGATTTTAATTGTAACACGGGCAATTCATATTTTATTTCTAGTTGAGACGTTTTAGGTACCAGCTTTTTGATTAAGGATAAACGTTGCTGATGAGCAAGTATGTCAGTAGATTCTGGATGCAAACATTTAGCAAGCTCATCTGTATGAGCAACTTTAGTAAGCTTAGCGTATTTTTTTTCTGAAAACTTTTCTAGTTTTTCCGCTTGATCAATGCGCTGTGCGAAAAATTGATGAAGTGAGGAATTATTTGAGTTTGGCATTAATTTATTGGTGTTTGATGTTCATTGGAGTATATGTAAATGGGAGTGCTACAGGCACTCCCTTAACTATTTTTCTAAGCTTGATATTCAGGTCTCTCTGGGTCACCTTCTCCCTTGTGCTGATCTCCACCTTGGTTGTGCGAGGCACCAGGCTGTAGCCAAGGTTTAATTTGATGCTGTTCATTGTGGTGGGTATTTTCTCCAGTGTGCTCATCGGCTGCGTGTAAATTGTTAGCTTTTGACCTTTCGATCATCTCATGGATGGATTTTTGCTCGTTAGCCCTTTCAGGGTTTCCACCACGCTGGTAGAAACTACCAGTATCAAAATGTTGATGCGCATAAAACTGTTGTTGATCAAAATCTATCATTTTTTCCTCCATCCTTAATGCTGCAGGGCTGCCTATAACATTGCGGATATAAGCCTCTGTGTCTGGACCAATTTTGTCGGCTTCGTATGCTGGAAGTGCATTATACTGGTCTAGATGTATATTCGGTAACACAACTTCATCATCGCTGGTGTGTAAATGAGCAATACCGATCGGGATCATTACCCGTTTATCATCGATAGAAAGATCATTGTCATCGAGGTCAATAATTAAGTATCTTACTGATCTGGTTTCCGGATCGAAAAGTAGTTCTTCTACTTCTCCAATATAGGTACCTGTTTCGGATTTCACTTCCCAGCCGATAATGTTCGGTTCACCGTTTACGATCTGGAAGTCGGAGCTTGATAATTCTTTTAAGGATTGATAGGTATGTTGTGCCATGATTTTTAGTTGATGTGTTTGTTTAGGTAACGCTATTATTTGCAATTTTCAAAATTGACACATTCTGGTAAGGAGCACTTGTGTCAAAAATTGTTGTTGTGTCCTTTTGAGCACGCATTGCATCAGATTTTTCTGCATCGCATTTTCTCACGAGGGTTAGTCCAACAAGTATCAGTACGATGATGGTCAGGAGCCAAAACCACCAGGGACGTTTTGGTTTAGGTTCTACTTCTAGGTGGGCCATAGCTTTTTGTTTTTAATTAGTTGCGCTGCCTTTTGCAGTTGAATAGGTTAACATTATGGATTTAAAATTGTTTTTGGCAGTCGAACGGAAGTTGCAAAACAATTTTTTGATGACGAATGTTACGAAGTTGAACGCAGTCTGTTAAAATGCTGCAATAGGTAAACATTTACAACAAAATTTAATGTTATGGCAGAATTACCAGATCTTACTGTATTTGCACAAATATTATCACGCAGATTTAAGGGTAAAACTTTAAAAGAAATTGAAGTTAAGGTAGCTAAGAAATTTAAGCCTTCGTCAAGTGAAGTGAAATCTGCCCTCGAAGGAAAAAAACTTTCTACTGTCAGTAGGGAAGGAAAGACTTTGCAATTCCATTTTGCTGGAGAACATGTTTTAGGACTTCATCTGATGCTTCGAGGAGAACTAAAAGCCTTAGAAAAAAATGCTACGCTTCCAAAGCACACTGTTTTTGCGTTTCACTTTTCTGGTGGTGAAGGATTTGCTGTTGTAGATATTTTAAAGCAAGCTACACCAACGCTCAACCCCGAAACACAAAAGTCTCCAGATGCCTTGGAGATGGGGGCAAGTTACTTTACTGACCTACTTGCCAAGAAAAAGAAAATGGTTAAGGAAGTATTGATGGATCAGAAGCTGATGCGTGGCATAGGTAATTCTTATGCCGATGAGATCTTATGGGATGCAGGAATTTCTCCTTTTTCTATTGCCAACACCATTCCAGATAAAGAAGTGAAAACTCTCTTTAGGAGTTTAAAGGGTGTACTTGAAAAAGCCATTTCTGATATCGCTGCGGAGAATGAGGACGAATTGGTGGGTGAACTTAGAGATTTTATGAAGGTACACGGATCTAAGATTGAGAAATCTCCAACTGGAGGGAAGGTTAAATCTGAGAAGATAGGTGGTCGTACTGCTTATTATACAGATGAACAAAAGCTTTATTCATAGTTAGCTATTTATGTTAACCATTTGCTATTGCCTGATAAAAAGACTCACGATAAACTTCACCTATTGCTATCTTTTTATCGCCAATGCTTACCATATTCCGTTCCACACTGTTAATCTTATTAATGGCTACGATAAAAGATTTATGGATTCGAATAAATTGAGCTGTAGGTAGCTGATCTTCTGTTTTTTTCATGGTTTGAAGACTCGTAATTTTTCCTGTAGCCGTATAAATCATCACATAATTTTGTAAACCCTCAACATATAGAATATCCGTTATGTTAATTCTAACCAGTTTGTATTCTGTTTTTACAAAGATATGGGTGAGCTCTTTCTCCTTTGTAAGCGATTTAGTGCTTGTTTTAACTAGTTCTGCTCGACCGTTTAAAATCAATTGTGTTTTTTCTACCGCTTTATAAAACCGCTCAAATGACACTGGCTTTAAAAGGTAATCAACAGCATCATTATCGAAACCTTCCAGTGCAAACTCAGCATAGGCAGTAGTTAAAACTACTAAACACTTATTTTTAACGATTTTCATAAATTGTAGACCTGTAAGTTCAGGCATTTGTATGTCCAAGAAAACCAGATCCACCTCACCTTCAAGTACCTTGTTTAAGGCTTCTAGCGGGTTAGTGGTACAAAAACTTAATGTTAGCGACGGAACTTTAGCGATGTAATGCTTTAAAACATCAATGGCTAGGGGCTTGTCATCTACAACGATGCATCTAATCATATAGGTCAATTTTTAAATCAACGATAAAAGTATCGCTTTGCTGGTCAATTAAAAGTTCATGTCTATTTGGATAGATTAATGACAAACGTCTTTTCACATTGACATGGCCAATTCCACCAGTTTTGTCTTTTTTAGCCATATTGATCTTATTGCGAAGATGCAAATGAAAATTATGTCTGTCAACAGTAATTAAAATTTCTATTGGTTCTTCACTATTTTTAAAAACACCGTGTTTGAAGGCATTCTCAATAAAATTAATAAGAATCAATGGCGCAATCTTTTGTTGACCAATTTCGCCTACTAGCTTAAAATTAATATGCGATTGTCCTTTTTGTCCAATCTTTTGTAAATCAATCACGTTATTCAGGTAATCTATCTCATTGATTAGAGGTACGTAAGGATCATCACTCTCTCTTAACATATAGCGAAGCAGTTCTGAAAGCTTAAGCAGTGCTTCTGGAGCCTCCTCAGATTGTTGTTGGGTGAGGGAATAAATATCATTAATGGTGTTGAACAGATAATGTGGGTTTACCTGCGATTTTAAAAAGGCAAGTTCTGTTTTAAGCTGCTCCTTTTCAACAACCTCTTTCTCAGCACGGATGCTGCGCCAGTCCATGAGATAGCTGAGCAATAAACCTAAAAATATATTCAAAAAATTTGCCGCTAAGGTAACAAAGAATGCGAAAAGGAAATCGAGGTCCATGCTATAGCTTTTCCAGCCAATTAATGGATATACAATTTGTTCCATCAAGTAATAGAGCGGGCTGAATACAAGTATACATCCTAACAAGGAACCTATATATTTAATAATGCTTCCCTCTTTTAGCACATATGGAACCAACAACAGGTAATTTACATAAAAAAATAAGGCAGAACAGGCAGTTTGTAATACTTTAACAGGCAATACAATGGAGAGGAATAAGCGCCAATCGAATTGTGTACCCATAACCCCGGTACCCAGAGCAACGAGTAAAATTTGCGTCAGCACCAATAACCAATAGCCAATATGTAGGTGAATAATTAGTCGTTTCTTCATGGTTTAAAAGTAAGTTAAATTAAGAATGTCAAGAAAAATAATCCACTAAGTGGTCAATTTTATTGACAAGACTGGTTAATACATACACAAAGATTGATTGCTACATAATTCATTCTTGTCAAGGGAAGTGTGGCGTTCGTCAATCGTTTTTCCTTTAGCAATTTTAGATACAGACATTTGAGGAGTTAAACAAAAATATATATGAAAACAATTAAATATAACTTCCTATTGCTGTTAGCTATCCTATTGTTAAATACAACTAATGTACAGGCACAGCAGCTCAACGTTAAAATTCAAAATGAGAACATCCAACGGTTTATCCAGATATGGGGATTGGTTAAATACAAATCACGAAAAAGTATTGCTGGAAAATTTGATGCCGACAAAGTGTTTCTGTCACTCATCGATTCCGTAAAAGATGCTAATGAGAATCAATTCAATCAATTGATGTCATCACTGATAGGCACTGTAGATGTTTCTTTAGATGCAGTAGCAAATGGTTACGATCGCAAAAAATTGAACAACTACCAGCATCTGCTTAAAAATGTTGATTATAACTGGATAAAAAACAAATACTTTTCGAGCACATTGAGAGAACAGTTAGTAGCACTATCCAATCAAGTTAATCTGAGCGCTAAGCATCAATATATCCCATCTGTTTGGTATGAAGGAGATTTGCCAAATGAAGGTTCTTATGCTAATTATGCTTTTAACGAAGAAAAAATGAATTTGTTGACCTTAGCTAAAACCTGGAATGCTGTTGAATACCTATTTCCTTATAAATATATGATGGATAGGGATTGGAAAGCGATTTTAATAGAAATGGTACCGGTTTTTAGAAAGATCAATGATAGGTTAGGCTATGAAAAAAGTATATTAATGTTGGCTGTTGCAATTAATGATACACATGGGGGAGAATTGATGGAGACTGGAAATTTGAAAATGACCAGTACTATTTTTAATGTTAGATATTATCCGCCATTTGATTATAAAGCGGAGCTAAAAGGTATCATCATTAAGAAATTCTTAAACGACTCCTTGAAAAATAGTAGTGAGTTGAAGGCAGGAGATGAGATTGTTGCCATTAATGGAATAAAAATAGAACGTTGGCTTAAAGAAAGAGGAGCCTTGCTTCCTGCATCTAATGACGCAGTTATGTATAGAGAATTGAGTACATCTAATAATAACCGAGGAGATACTTTTGCCTTTAGCAATTTACCAAGTGGAACTTTAAGCGTAAAAGTTAAAAGAGATAAAGCTTATTTAAACTTAACATTAGTAATGTTGGACCGTTCTCAAAAAGAAAATGTGAAACTGATAGAAAATGATATTGTACAGAAAAGAATAAAAGAAAAAAGTATCAAAGGCAAAGAAAATATAGGTGAGGATATAACCTTGTTTAGAGCGGGCGATTTGTTTGATAAAGATCTACCTCGAGAAAAAGATCTTATTATTTTATCAGCCGAATTAAAAAGTAAAAAGGCCATCATTGTCGATATGAGAAAGTATCCACAGTCACCAGGTTTTTTTAGTTATTATTTGCCTTTGCTTTTGGGTAAATCTCCATTTGTATTTGCCCGTTATTATGCAGTAGACTTAAAAGATCCAGGAGCTTTTCTACTTAGAGAAGGAATTGAAAATTATATGCATGTAGCCAAAGATGGCTCAAAACCTATAGGAGAGTTATATAAGGGTGAAATAGTGATTTTAACAGATGAAAATACCCAAAGCATGGGCGAGTGGTTTGCTATGATGTTGCGCCAGTTAAATGGCAATACTACGGTTATCGGTAGTCAAACGGCAGGTGCCGATGGTGATGTAAAAAGATTGACCTTACCAGGTGAGTATCGTTTTAGCTTTACTGGTAACGGTATTTTTTATCCAGATGGAAAGGAAACTCAGCGAATTGGTATTAAACCTGATATTTATTTTAAAGCATCTGCCAAAGAGTTAAGTGGGGAGGAAGATGCACACCTACAACGAGCGGTGAAATTTATTAGAGAAGGAAAATGATTTCTTTCGATAAATTCTCTAGTAATCACTGGTTGCTCAACTCTACCAACATTTTTTTATAACCTAACGGTCATGCTGGCAAGCTTTCTCGTTTTTTCCTTGAACGTGTCTATATCAAAAGGCTTTTCCAGGTGATCATCGGCGCTGCTCTCGATTTTTATGGAGAGCAGGTCGTCCGTTGCAGACATAATTAAAATAGGAATGTCTTTTGTCTGTTTATGCGATTTGAGTTCCTTACAGATGTCAGCACCGTTTCCATCTGGCAAACAAACATCCAATAACATCATATCCGGAAGATCATGCTGTCCAAGGGCGGCATGGAATGTGGTAGCATTAGGGTAGGCGCTAACTTGGAAGCCATCCTGGCTTAAAAGGTAGGTGAAGAGTTCACGAAGAACAGCCTCATCCTCAAGTACGTATATGCTTTTTTTCATCATTGTAGGCTAGGTTCTCTATTTCCAACAGTGATTTAGTTCTTTTGTTTGTTGTATTATTTACAATCCCACAACCTATTGGGTTAAGCTTGTAGTGTCATATTTACAGGCCTTGCAAACTTTTTGGACAAGAGAGGGTTTAATCTGTAAAAAATCTAAAAGACATGGAAAACAATCAAGAAATTATCTCCGACCTAAAGGGTCTGATCTCTATCATCAATGATGGTAAAGAAGGTTATATGTCGGCGGCAGATTCGACCGATAATGTAGAACTTAAGGCTGTGTTTGCAAAGTATGTAGCCGAAAGAAAGTTATACGAGACTGAGCTAAAAGCGCATTTAGCTAAACATGGCGCAGCCTCAGAAAATGATGAAGGTGGTATATTAGGTGCTATTCACAGAACTTGGATAGATATTAAAGAGGCTTTAACCGATAAAAGTGAAACTGCTTTGTTGGGTGCCGTAATTACAGGGGAAAAAGCCGCACTGGAAAAATACGACATGACCATTAAAGACAATGAGCTACATTCAGATCATTTAAATTTGTTGACCTCGCAACGCAATGGAATCGCAGAAGCGTTAAAAGAGATTGAAGTTTTAGAACAAAAATACAAGGACTTGTAGTTCTCTATTCACTAAATAATTACGGAATTCTCCGCAACTTTATGCAAAATACTAAGATTATAAGAACGGGAAAGGTTTAAGCCTTTCTCGTTCTTATGTTAATATGCTCAGTACTTTGTACTTATTTTCAATTTAGTAATAAATTGTCCTTAGTAATAACAGAACACTATCTAACCTAAATTTCATCTTTGCATTTGTAATGCAAATCAAATCTTAATTCGAACGACATTATTATCTTTCTAGTAATCTAGATACAGAGTTTAATAATACGTCAATGTCAAATGGTTTAGCTAAGAATTCGTCAGCACCTGCCGCATTTGCGATAGCCTTCCCATCAGTACTTGCAGAATACATTAATACAGGCATTGGCATACCATCTGCTTTCATCGCTCTTAAAACTTGATCACCAGAGATTACAGGCATCCAGATGTCTAGCAAAACAAGACCAGGTGCTTCTGCTTTAATCTTTTTGAGTGCATTCACACTTTTGTCTTCTAGCACTACCTCATAACCCTCCTCCTCTAAAATTAACTCCAACATTTCTAAAATGCCTGGATCGTCATCGCAGACTAATATTTTTTTATTATTCATATTTATCTGCTTAATTGTTTATTGGTAAGGTAAAATTGAATACCGAACCCCTTCCTTTTTCACTCTCTACCCATATTGTTCCACCGTGGTTAGAAATGATCTGTTGGCAGATATAAAGACCGATGCCCATTCCTGGATAATCTCGTTGAACTTCACCAACTCGGTAAAAACGGTCGAAGACTTTTGCTTGGTCGTCAGTTGCAATACCCATTCCCTGATCAGATACTGATACTCTAAGAAAATCGCTAATCTTACTGATCTGTACACCAACCGTGCTTTTTGCGGGTGAATACTTGATAGCATTACTCAAAAGATTATTCAAAACTTGGATCAGGTGTGATTCATCACCATTATAGAAAATTTCTGTTTTTCCAGAAAGTTCTATGGTTCTGTCTGGACTTGCGCCCCTCATGCCTTCTATAGTTTCAACTACCATACGATCAAAGTCGAAAGGTTCTCGGTGCAATTCGATGTTACCTGTCTGGATGCGTGAAACGTCTAAGAGTTCAGATAACAATTGGTTAAGTCGTTGTACATACCGACCAGTCTTTTCAACAACGTTTTTAAATTTATCAGTTGCATTTTCTGGCATCAACCTTTCCATCATTTGCATATAGCCCACTATTGTGGTTAAAGGAGTTTTAAGTTCGTGGCTGGCTATTGAAAGAAAATCGTCCTTACGCTGTTGAATAGCACGGCGTTCAGTGATATCTTCAATGGCCAGTAGGATCCAGTCTTTGTATTGTCCTTCAAGCTCGATACGATGAGCATTAAGTAGCATCAGTTTTTTACCAATGTGGGGAAATTCGTGTTCCACCTCATAGTCTAGCACTGGATTGTTAGTAGGAAGAATTTCTTCCATCATTTTTCTAAGTTCTGGAATATCCCATTGTCCGTTTCCAAGCTCAAAAAGTAATTTACCTTTAGTTTCATTCAACGAGACCTTAAACGTATGTAGAAAATGATTGTTAGCGCTAAGGATTTTATATTCTTTATCCATCACTACCAGACTTTCACGAATGGTTTCTACAATACTTGTCAAATATTCTTGACTTTCTTTGTAAAGTTGGGTACGTTGTTCAATGGTTTTCTCCATTTCACTGTTAGCCATTTCCAACTCTAACTGAGATTTTTTACGTGAGCTTACATCATTTTGCACACCAATAAAGTGGGTAACTTTCCCGCTTTCATCCTTAACAGGAGAGATATACAATTCGTTCCAAAACAGTTTTCCGGTCTTGGTGTAATTTCTTATCTCTACATTGCATGGTTCACCATTAGCTATCGCATTAGCAATAGTTTGGCGCTGTTGCTGGGTACGGTCTTTTCCTTGCAAAAATCTGCAATTATGACCAATAATCTCGTTGCGTGAGTATCCAGATATTTTTTCAAACGCCGGATTGCAGTAAATAATTGGATTGTCTGGCAACCCATTATCGGTAATCACAATGCCCGTATTAGTAGCATCCATTACTTTTGAGAGCAGTTCCAGGTCCAACTTGGCACCTGTCGCCTTTTTTGTGTTATAAGTTATTTCGTCCAAATCAAAAAATTATTTTACATAAACGTTTCCTGGTAGCGAAAAGTTTTTTATCTGGAAAAATTTATATGATTTTAAAGCAATGTCGATAATTAACCTTTTCCTTCGGCTCTTTTTTGTTGATCATGTATTTTTTTGGTATCTAATTCTTTCATCATCTTTTTAAGCTCAGGATCATTGTTTACAATGCCAAGCTTTTCTTGTATCGCCTGGAGCATGCCCAGCACCTTGGTAACTTCCTTTTCTGCTCGCAAATTAACTTCAAACTCTACTTGCTCTGCAATTTTTTCTAGCCTTGCTTGACGTTTCTGGCTAATGAGTACTGCTGTTGAAAGGAAGATGGCGAAAGCCGAAAGAAAAAGTTCCAATTTAGAATAAGGATCTGGGTCTATAGGTTTAATTCCCTTAATCATACCACTATTATAAATGATCCAACCTGCTGTGGCAATTAGGAAACTTATCAAAAAGGCGATGCTGCCAAAAATATTGGTAATGTAATGAGCTATTCTGTCTTTTGAATGATGGCTACTATGATTAGTACCTGCTTTTGTAGGATTATTATTTTTTTGCTTTGGCATTACATGAACTTTGGATTTGTTTTAAAACAGTTGGACTGAATTTTTGTTTTATTTCCAATAGTTGTGGGCTTGTTCGGATATGGCATTTTTAGCTACTTGTTTTGCCGTACATTTATGTACATTTTAATCTTATGATCGAGAATACCTTTGGAAAGAATATCATTCCTGAAAATGATACCGAGCGGATTGCAGCACTTGAACAATACCGAATAATGGATTCTCCACCAGAGGACTGCTTTGATAATCTGGCCCAGCTAGCTAGGGAATTTTTTGACGTACCCATTGCTTTAGTTTCCTTAGTAGATGCTGAACGTGTGTATTTCAAGAGCAATGTTGGCATGGGTAGTACAAAGGAGAGTAATCGTGGCAAAAGCCTTTGCGCACTTGCTGTCTTAGATCGTGAAGTGACCGTTTATGAAGATGCCTTAAAAGAACCATGTCTGATAGCTAACCCTAATGTAGCAGGAGATTTCGGCCTAAGGTTTTATGCAGGGGCACCTTTAATTTCTCCAGCTGGTTTTGTGATAGGGACTTTATGCATTATTGATAAGGTGGCTAGAGCATTTTCTAAAAAGGATAGGCAATTGTTGGCCAAACTTGCTAAGGCGGTTATGGACCAGATCGAGTTAAGAGCTGCTGCCTTATCAGATCGTTCGACCCATGAAGATGAAAAGGTTACTCATGTGGCATTCTCGGAAGAGTTGCAGGCAATGAACGAGGAAATGTCAGCAACAAATGAAGAACTAGCTAATTCTAGGGATCACTTGGTCCAAGCAAATGCCAATTTAGAGCAAATTTTAAACATGCTGCCCGCTTCTGTAGTGGTAATTAGGGGTTATGATTTAGTGGTCGAAATGATCAATACAAGTAACCTAACCTATTGGAAAAAGACTAAAGAGGAAGTATTAGGGAAACCATTTTTAGAAATCTTGCCCGATCTGGCCGATCAACCCTTTGCTGGTCAATTAAGACGAGTAATGGATACTGGAGAGATCATTGATGTGAAAGAAAGCCCAGTTTTATTTGATGCAGGTGATGGAAACATACGTGAAACCTACGTAGATTATACTTATCAGCCACTGTCAGATTTAGCAGGCAATAGGAACGGAGTGCTCGTAATGTCTTTTGAAATTACTGAACGGGTGATTTCTAGGCGCTTGTTGGAAAAATCGGCCAAAGAGCTTGCTAATGCTAACATGAGATTACTTGCCAGCAATGACAAACTTTTTAAAAGCGAATCGAGGTTCAAGTTCCTAATAGAAGAGGCTCCGGTTGCCATTGGGGTATTGCATGGTAAGGAATTATTCGTGGAAACAGCAAATACCAAGTTGTTAGAAGTATGGGGCAAGAGCAGTGGGGTAGTAGGTCTTCCCTTAGCTGAAGCTTTACCCGAAATTGCAGGACAACCTTTTTTATCAATCCTAGACGATGTGTTTCGTACGGGTCAGGCATTTTATGCTAATGAAATTAGGGCGCTTTTAGAACATCAGGGCGAACTACGTGAGTTGTTCTTTAACCTAGTATATCAGCCCGTTCGTGATTCTGCAGGTGCTGTAGCAGATATATTGGTCGTAGCCGTTGATGTGAGCCAACAGGTACAGTCAAGAAGACTAGTTGAGCAGGCAGAACTAACTACTAGACTTGCGGTGGAAGGGGCAAACGTTGGTACTTGGCGTATTGATGCAAAAACAATGGATATTGTTGCATCACCTAGGTTAAAGCAACTATTTGGATTTGCTGCAGATGCAGAGGTTTCGGTGGGGCAGCTGGTAGAGCAGATTGATCCAAGTTCGCGAGCCGATGCCGTGGCACAGATGGAAAAGGTAATTTCCCAAGGAGGAAGCTATGATATTACTTATCTTATTGGACGTGATGGAGAGAAAAAACGCTGGCTTAGAGCCTTAGGTAAGTTAACTGGAGAGCCTGGCGACGATGCCACCCTTTTTTCGGGTGTGGTAATGGATATTACGGATATCAAAGAAGATGAGATCAGAAAAAATGATTTTATTGCAATGGTGAGCCATGAACTTAAAACACCATTAACCTCGCTTACTGGTTATTTGCAATATATGCAGCGTAAGGTTTCAAAAGGGGATGTGCTTTCAGTTTCGATGTTCAATCAGCCACTTAGGCAGGCAAAGCAGATGGCAGAGATGATCAATGGATTTTTAAACGTATCAAGGCTTGATTCGGGAAAGATACATATCGAAAAATCAGTTTTCGATCTTTCAGAATTAATTGCTGAAGGTCAAGCAGAACATTTTTCCGTTTATGGAACAGATCAGATACTTTTTGAAGGAACCGATAAACTTCTAATTAATGGTGACCGGGCTAAGATTGGCCAGGTGCTGAATAACCTGGTGAGCAATGCGGTGAAATATTCTCCAGTTGGTGCATCAGTTCAAATTACCTGTAGTCGTTCAGATGGTTTTGCAAGAGTTTCAATAACAGATCAGGGTATAGGAATAAGAGCACAAGATTTGGAAAAATTGTTTGAGCGTTTCTATAGAGTAGAAAACAACAATAATATATCTGGATTTGGGATTGGACTATATTTGTGTTCAGAAATTATTGAACGCCACGGCGGGAGGATTTGGGCAGAAAGTGAGTTGGGTAAAGGCTCTGTATTTACATTTGAGCTTCCACTTGAATCATAAATCTGTTTTAAGTTTAATAGTGCCTTATGCAAGTTGTTGTACTTTATCAATAAAATAATTGATGTCAAAAGGCTTTGCTATGAAAGCCTCTGCAGGACAGTCATGTATATGATTAAAATCGCGGTGTGCTGACATCATGATAATTGGAATATTTGAAGTTTGGGGATCTGCCTTAACCTCTGCACAAATCTGCATGCCATCCCCATCAGGTAACTTAACATCCATTACAATAATGTCTGGTGTTTCTTTGTCAAGACTTTCTTTAAAGGTTCTGGCCGTGGGGTAGGCCTTTACTTCAAACTCTTCTTCTTCTAGTAATAAGGTAAATAGTTCGCGAAGCGACTGGTCATCTTCAAGTACAAATACGCATTTTTTCATAACTGATTAAGTTGTTCTTAGTTACAAACTAACTATGGTAGTAGTTGGTTTGAAATTTTTACCGCTTTCGTATTCCAGAATTGTTTATAAGATTGATTTTTATCATGCAGATTAACTCCATTTGTCTTTTTACAATATTTACATTTTAATTTACAATTCTGATTCACCCGACTGAAGTACATTGAAGTAATTTTATTGCACCAACTCAAAAGGGTTTAAATAAACAAATGTGATATTGATCTAATTGATCAGGAGACTTTAACTAATAAAAAAAAATGAAAAAGATCATTTATTGGCTAATCATAATACTGGTTGTGGTAAGCGGACTACTATTTGCCAATGGTAAAATTAAAAACGAAGTTTCTAAAAAGGCATCTTCAAAGCCTTTAACTGCTGCTGAAAGAGCATCTGAAATGAAAAGATGGGAAGCTAGCCCTGATGGTGTTAAATATAAAAAATGGGAAATGTCTCCCCAAGGGAAAAAAGTGTTTGCTGGTGTTGCTAAAATAAGAAGACAAGTAAAGGATTATACCAATATGCAAGCAATTGTAACCTCACTTTCTCTTCCGCCCGGTTCAAAATTAGGTTTTGGGATGATGGTCAAGATTAATGGAGACGATTATATTCTTAGTTTTGGACCAGAAAATTCTGACAGAAATTTAAAGCTTAACAATCAATTTAAGCAACTGCATAACTTGAAAGTTAACGACAAAATAATTTTAAAAAGCCATGGCGTATCGGTAGCACCTAAATATGCATACCCAATTGTATCTGGCGATTTTGTAGCACAAGATGGTAAAATAATTTATAAACATATCCCTCGAAAAGGAGGTTGCTAATTGAAAACTAAATAGATACATCTACTAGACAAGTTCTACATCGATTTATCTTCTTCATCTAAATCGATGGTTCCTGTTGCTTTAGTGATAGAACGAATTACCTGATCAAGTTCATTGGCCGAAGCCACAAGATAATCGTAAATGGTTTGCTGTTCGGCAGATGCTTCAGTAATTTGGCTCAATAAGGGGATGAGGCCCATAATTCGAGACAGAGGTGCTCTAATCACATGAGATTGCATCCAAGAAATGTCTAATAGTTTTTTATTCTGGGCTTCAATGGCTTTAACATAGCGAACTCGCTCTGTTACATCATTTGCAAGTACAACTCTAGCTTTTACACCTTTATAAACAATTTGGTTGCTTTGAATATCTACCTGAATAATTTCACCGTTTTTTTTGCGATGGCGAAATGTGCCATGAGTTTTTACTTTATGCTCTTTTTGTTGCTCTAAAAGTACATTTTGTATTAAGGGAATATCGTTAACTGGTCTAATGTCTAAAATGGTCATGGCTAAAAAATCTTCCCTACTATATCCATAATGTGTTATTGCAGCAGCATTTACATCTAAATATTTCAAGGTTTCTATCTCATAAACAAACATGGGCAATGGACTTAGCTGAAAGAGATCACTATAACGTTTTTCTGATTCAGCTAGTGCTTGCGATGATTTTTTACTTTCGGTAATATCTCTGAAGAATACAGATAATCCATTCTGTGAGGGGTATGCATTAATACCAAACCAAGTATTCATGGCCGGATAGTAATCTTCAAAATGTTGGGCATTACCTGTGCGCATTGCCCGTTGGTAATATTTATAGAAATCTAATTCAACTACATCACTATAAATATCCCATAAACAACGACCCAGTACCATTTCTCTCGAATTACCCATTGTTTTTTCAGCCGTGGCATTCCAATAGGTAACTATCCAGTTATGATCTACTGCAAAAAAACCATCACCAATACTGTCTAGAATATTATTACGTTCGGCAAGAGTAGCTATGGCAGCTAATTCCGCTCGCTTCCGGTCATCAATGTCTTGAAAACTACCATAAACCCTTATGCATTCTCCATTTCTAAACTCCGCTTCTGCAATAGCTCTAACCCAGCGGGTATTTCCTTTTGCGGTAACCAATTCTACTTCTGCATCGCAAGGTTGTCCTGTAGCTATGGTCCCTGCCATTTTACCAGCAATGTAATCGCGATCAGCTCCTTCGCGGTAAAAGGATAACCAATTATCAATTCCTGGAACAAAATCGTCAGGTACCTCATAAATCTCTCTCGTAATTTGTGACCAGTAGGCAATACCAGTCACCCTATCTATTTCCCAACTTCCTATCCGGGCAAGTTGATTAGCCTTGAGCAAGAGATTTTCCATTTCCTTTTTCTCAGAAATGTTTTTACCTACACAAAACATCAATCCGTCATCTTCAGAGCGTGTCACTGTCCATGATAACCAGATAGTTTTGCCACTTTTGGACACAAATCGATTTTCGAAATATAAAGTTAAATCACCTGTAGCTAAAAATGCTAGAGTTCTTTCACGACTAACTTCTAGATCTGCTGGGTGTACTAACAAGTCTAGAGGTGTTTCAAGTAATTCCTGTTCTGTATACTCTAATTGATTACACATGGCAGGATTTACTCTTTTGAAATAACGATCAATCCCCAGTATACCAATCATGTCTGGTGCCCGATCAACAAGCATATAATATTGCTGATCTGCTTTTTTACGAATGGTTATGTCTTGAATGAACATAGAAAAACCATCCTCTCGAGGATAAATTCTGTTTTCCTGCCATAACCCAAGCGGAACGTAATGATCTTCATTAGTAATATATCGTTTTTCACGTAGTGCTTGCTGAATACATTCGTAAGTTGATGAGCCAACCGCATCTGGAAACAGTTCCCATATATTTCGGCCAATCATATCTTCCGGGTTCATGCCAACAATTTCACCCAACTTTTTATTCACATAAGTATAACGTTGTTCAGAATCCGCGGAAAAAAATCCATCAGTAATACTGTCCATCAATTCTTCCATCTGGCTTGATTGCTGTCTAACTTCGGCCTCAGCAAGCTTAATTTCTGTGATATCGTAAATTAATGAGTAGAAGCCTTTAACCTTGCCAGGAGGTCCATCAGGTAAGTATTGTGTATGTGTAAATAAGGTATTGCCATTTTCTGAAGGCAAGCTGCGCTCAAAGCTTTGGCGATGGCCCTTTAATACAGCTTTTAAGTGACGTTGATGTGTGCTGTACTCTTCTGGAGACAATAATTCTGATTTTAATCTGCCAATTACACTTTGATTTCCACCAAAAAAATCTTCATAAGGTTTATTAGCAAAGCGGCAACGAAGATCAGCCGAAAAATAAGCAATCATGGCTGGAGTGTGATCTGTTACCATGCGAATAAAATCAGCTTTTTCCCTCAAAAGAGCTTGGCTCTGATGTTGCTCAACTTCAAGTTCTACCTGCCTAGTAATATCTATGAAATTGAAAACAATCGCTTCTATGTCTTCCTCATGCAGTAGATTAGTTAATGTACAGTCTATCCAAATATAGTTACCATCAAAATGTCGAATTCTAAATCGGGTAGAAAGAGACTCTCCTGGTTGGGCATATACACGAAGTAATACATCTTGAAGAATATCTTCATCATGGGGATGAACTAAGGAGGAGGGACCAATTTCCGAACGTTCTGAATCACTCCAGCCAGTAATTCGTTGAGCAGAAGGACTTCGATAAATCATCTTCAAATCCTTATCCATAAGTGTCACTCCTGCATAACTATGTTCAATTAGTTTGCGGAAAGACAACTTACCATTGGTTATTTGGTTAGTTACTTCAGGTCTACCCATTGTACAGTCTTATCTAGGTTTATTGTAAGTTACGTATCCTAGATGACAATCAAAAGACATTAGTGGTTTTTCTCTATGACTTAGGTAGTTCAAGTATATCACGAAATTTGTTCTTGATTGAGAGTGCTATTGGCCCATGCTGGAAAATACAGCCTCAAGATTGGGTAATCGGTTTAACTATGAATTTGATGTATAACAGTGGTGATTATGAATTTGATTTTTCTAGTTTTAGTGAAACATTAATAATCACTTCTTCAGCTGCATCGCCAGGTTTAGTATTTGGTAATGAAATTCCAAATGAACTTAATTTTACAAATTGTTTAGCATTTAAGGTAATGCTTCCATCTTCATTAGCTTCAGTGCTCATTTGCATTGGAACACTATTTACGCGGTCGCCAATTTTTACTTCACCAATCATATGAATCATCTTCATAATTGGGAGAATCATTACTCTTTGTTGTTTAAATTCAATTTCTTCACAGTTTTTGCCTTTCAATGAAGTAATCAGGCTTTCTGCTGACTGCACACTTGCAGATTGAAGTTGATCTAAAGTAAAACCTAAACTCAAATTCTGAATATCACTAAGTTCATTATCCTCTATGGTAAATACGCCTTTACAGTTAGCACTTTTAATGTTTACTTTCCATTGATCACTTTTTGCTGAACCAGAAATAAATGCGTTCGAACTAGCAACATGGTAGTTGCTTTCAGTTGGAGCACTTACAAAAGACATCATCATCATACCGATGGTAATAATTACTAAGCTAAGGATACGTGTTTTCATAGGATTATAAGTTTAGCGTTAATGAATTTCCAATGATTCAAATTTGCACAATTCACTATCCTTAGTATATCATTACAATTATGAAAATCTTGTCATAATTTGTTCTACAAAAAGTGTGATAAGACAAGGTAAAGATGGATGTTATAAATTACCTACATGCCTACTATAGAAGTAATATTTCACAGGAGGTAGGTAAGCACTTATATAATTATTGGTGTTTTCTTGAGGAGAAATCTAAATTTCCTTTAAGGTGAAGACTTTTCCCTGTTACTCAAAGCTCTTTCCCTGTTACTCAAAGCTCTTTCCCTGTTACGCAAAGCCCTTTTCACGTTATGCAAAGCCCTTTTCCCGTTACGCAAAGCTCTTTTCCTGTTACGCAAAGCCCTTTTCCCGTTACGTAAAGCTCTTTTCCTGTTACGCAAAGCCCTTTTCCCGTTACGCAAAGCTCTTTTCCCGTTACGCAAAGCTCTTTTCCTGTTACGCAAAGCCTTTAGACTTCAACGCAAAGGCCTTTCCTTAACGCGGAAAACTAAACAATGCATTTATTGATTGAAGAAATGTAAGTCTAGAACCTTGTACATAGTAGTTTATCCTTGGGTGAGGTTCGATGTCTAATAATAATGAAGTTGCGTTATATTAAATTAGAAGGAAGTCGTGAAGAGACTGGATTATTTGACTAATTTTTGCGTAATGGCATAGGTTGTTAATTCTGCATTGTTTTTCATTTTCATTTTTTCCAGAATTCTAGCTCGGTAAGTGCTAATGGTTGGCTTACTCAAAAATAATATTTCTGCAATCTCGGTTATTGTTTTACCAGATGCAATTAAGATTAAGGTTTGATATTCGCGTTCAGATAATAATTCATGAGGTTCTTTATCAGAATTGGCTTCAAGCATATACAGTAGCTGTTCAGATAGGGCTTGTGATACATATTTTCGTCCAGACATAATTTGATTAATTGCCTTCACAAGTTCAAGATCGGCAGCATCTTTAGATAAATAACCTGCCGCACCCAGTTTCAATGCCCTAAGCGCAATTTGCTGTTCTCCATGAAAACTGAACATCAACACCGGTATTTTTGATTTCTCTGCCTTAATTTGCTGCAAAATTTCTAATCCACTTCTGCCTGGTAAATCGATATCAAGAATAAGAATATCCCATACATCGCTTTTCAATCGATGAAACACCTCCATCGCATTTGTTGCTTCGCCAATCACTACACCAACAAATTCACTCATACAAATCTGCTTAACACCTATTCTAATGGCAGAATGGTCGTCAGCTATTAAAATTTTCTTAATCATTTGGATTTACAGTTATTTCAATTATTGTTCCACTGGGTAAATTATTCGTAATAATTAACGTAGCTCCAATTAGGTAGCTTCGTTCTTTCATATTTAAAAGTCCCATAGATATTGAATTGTTTAAAGAATTTGGTATCCCAATTCCATTATCACTTACCTTAAAGTGCCAAGTATTTTCAATGCAAGCAATATCTAATTTAATTTCGGTAGCCTGCGCATGCTTTGCAATATTCGTTAAAGCTTCCTGACAAATGCGAAAAATATTAATTTCTACTATCTTATCTAAAACAAGTGGCGTATCAACAACATTAACCTCGCTCGACATGCCAGTTTTTTTAGCGAACTCTTTTACAAGCCACTCTAAAGCAATAGGTAGGCCCAATTTATCTATCAAAACAGGGCGCAATTCATTCGCAATTCGCCTTACCATTTCAATAGAGTTATTCACTTCCTCCACTAAAGAATTAATAAACTCTTCCTGAGCTTCTGGCGAATTTTTAAGTTTTCGCAAGGCAGATAAAGACATTTTAAGACCAGCTAATTGTTGACCAAATTCATCATGTATTTCCCTTGCAATATGCGCTCGTTCTTCCTCTAAAGCATTGTTAAGTTGGTTAGCAAAACTTCTAACTTGTTTTTCAGATTCTTTTAATTTATTGCTTATTTTTTGACGCTCTGCACTATAAATAAGACTTTTATACAAGCCATTTGCGTTTAAGTCTTCTTTTAAAAGATAATCAGAAACACCCATGCTCAGCGATTTTACACCAAATTCAAAATCACTGAAACCCGTTAGCACTACTACGGGTGTATGCCTAGAAAGTGCAATAATTTCGTGAATTAAATTTTCACCATTTTTATCTGGTAAGGAGAGGTCTAATAAAATGATATGATAAATATTTTCAGGTTTAGCTAATAAGGTTTCTGCTTCTTTAAAAGAATTTGCATGTTCAATTTTTGGAAAATCGACACGCTCAATAATAAACTCTTCAATTAAAGTAAAATCTCCCAAGTTATCTTCAACTACTAAAATTCGATATGGGCTTGTGGTAGAATTAATCATAACTATATCACATCAAAAATTTTCAATTTGATTAGTGGTCTTCATAAAAATGTCTATATCTAGCGGCTTACTCATAAATGCATCTGCGCCGTTTTGTTGCGCCAATTGCATATCACGTTCAGACGAAGAAGTAGTCAACATAATTACGGGTATTTTGCAATAAACCTTATGCTGCTTAATAAAACGTAACACCTCATGACCAGTTCTTTTAGGAAGATTGATATCTAATAATATTAAATCAGGGATTTCTATCTTATCATCTGCTTGCTCAAAATAAGCAATAGCTGCGGCTCCATCCTTAATAGTCTTTATATTATGACTTACATTATGATCTTCTAAAGCCTCTATCGTCAGTAAAATATCGCCTTCATTATCTTCTATAAGTAAAATCGTTATTGGTCTCATGGTTTATTTTTCTCAATGGTAAAATAAAATGATGTACCTATACCAAGTGTAGATTCCAGCCATATCTTTCCGCCTAAGTTTTCTACAATTTTCTTCGCAATAGCTAAACCCATTCCCGTACCACTATATTCATCTTTATTGTGTAAACGCTGAAAAATAATAAAAATCTTGTCGTAATACTCCTTTGAAATACCGATCCCATTATCCTTAATGCAAAATTGATAATGGTGAGCAGTTTCTTTACAACTAATCGCAATCTTTACTGCACGACTTGGATCCTTGTACTTCAGTGCATTACTAATTAAATTTTGAAAAAGCTGCCTAATAGGAACCTTATAAGAATTTATAGTTGGCATACCTTTAAAAGTGATTACAGCATCATGCTCTTCAATTTTTTTACGGTACAATACAAGCACATCCTCTATAATTTCTGCAATTGAAACTTCTTCTACCTGTGCTTTTAAACGACCAATTCTAGAATATTCCAATAAATCTAGAATAATCTGGCGCATCCGTTTGGCACCATCAACCGCAAAATAGATGTACTTTTTGCCCCGATCATCTATTACATCATTATATTTGAGCTCTAGCTGAGTTAAAAAACTGGTAATCATTCTCAGTGGCTCTTGCAAATCATGAGAAGCTACATAAGCGAATTGTTCCAATTCAGCATTTGAATCCGACAGTTCTTTAGCTTGCTGATGTAAAGAAACATTCAAGTTATTTAATAAAAGCTCAGAAATTTTACGCTCGGTAATGTCTTTAAAATAGACAGATAAGCCAGCGTCAGAAGGGTAGGCGCTTATTTCATACCATTTACGCAACTGCGTATATTGATCTTCAAAATGTACAGATTGGTTGGTTGCTAAAGCTTCATGGTACTTAGTATAAGATAATGAACTAACATTTGTTGCAAAAACATCCCATAAATTATGGTGTAGCACTTCCTCTTTCGGTTTAAGCAACACCTTTGCGGCAGAGTTATTCCAATAAGTAACCACCCAATTTTTATCTACAGCAAAAAAAGCATCTGCAATACTCTCCAATATAGTATTACGTTCTTCAAGTACTTTTTTAGCTCTAATTTCAGCATTTTTTAACGTGTTAAAATCATCCTCCATTTTGCGCTGCAGCAATTCTTCAGCTTCCTTTGCTTCAGTAATATCAATACAATTACACACAATTGCATTGACATCTACATCATTTAGCATGTTGGTAAACGTACATTTTAACCAGATGTAATGCCCAAGTGCATGTTTAATTCTAAAATGAGTGGTTTTTTGAGCATTTGCTACCTGCCGCACTTCTTCAAGTGCGTCTGTAACTATTGCATAATCATCTGGATGAACCAATTTTGTGATATGATTATTGGTATCATCAATAGTGGCATAGCCATTTATTCTTTTAGAAGAATCATTACTATAAATGATTATATCATCTTCATTAATTAAAGAAATACCTTCCTGACAATGTGCTATCAATTTTTGATAAAAAGCAATACTGTTATGCAGCGTCTTATTTTCTTTCATGTATTACTAAATTAGGCAATGTGCCTGTCATCCGCTTTAATTTTTAACATAGCATATCGGTTACAACAAATTTCTCTATTCACAAGTTAATACAGTTAAGGTAGTTATAAAATTGTAACCGATATAATTTAATTTTTAAAATCCATTTACCCATATTTAGCGCAAATAACAAACAATTGACCACTTAAACATTATATAGAGGCTATAATTTTCTTAATATTCTTTACAATTGATAATATTAATTAACTTGACGGCCAGCACAAAGGATTGACCACTATGAATTCCAAAATATTAGTTATTGATGATGACAAGGTCATCCTGTTTATTCATAAAACGCTAATGGACATTAGTGGCATTACAGCCGAAGTAGAATACTTCCACGATCCAGAACTTGCCCTACAACATATTCTTAACCATATCAATACACATACCTTTTTGTTGCTTTTAGATATTAATATGCCCTCTATGAGCGGTTGGGATATGCTCGATATCCTAAAAGATCATGAGTTTCATCAAAACATTCATGTAGTCATTATTACTTCATCCGTTTCAGACTTAGATAGAGAAAAAGCATTTACCTATCCTCAAGTATGTGAGTTTTTAACAAAACCGCTTAAAGTAGCCGATTTTATTGCCTTGCAAGAACACGAAATTACAGGTAAATACCTAAGACCAGTTTAAATAGGGTTAAGAATTCTAATTGATACTGAACTAAAACACATTTTAGTTCAGTATATATTTAAGAGTTCATAGGCAGGCTGAAACTAAAGATAGAGCCCTTACCTTGTTCACTCTGTGCCCAAATTTTACCGCCGTGGCGATCAATGATTTCTTTGCAGAGATATAATCCAATACCAAAACCTGATACAGTGGACATTTTACTATCCTGTACACGGTAAAAACGATCGAAAATCTTTGAAAGATCAGGAGCGCTAATGCCAATTCCATCATCTGCAATTGCAACATAGGCAGTACTTTCATCGTTTGTGCAGGAAATGCGTATAGTAGAATTACTGGGCGCATATTTAACTGCATTAGAGATGAGGTTGTGCACTACCTGTCCAATTTTATCATGATCTGCATTAATGATAGTACTATTTACTGGATCAAAAATTACTTTGTGTGTATTGATAGTAGTATGTGTCTCTTGTTCGGCCTCCCTAATAAGCAGGGCAAGATCAAACTCCGTAGGCTCAATGCTAATCTTTCCAGATTCAAGACGCGAAACTGTTAAAAAACCATTAATCATCCCTGTCATTTTTACAGTTTGAGCGAAAGCTTTTTCTAATGCGCCAATAGCAGAATCATCGCCCATAGTAAGAAGCTTTCTGAGCACGATTTGAATATAGCCCTTTAGTGATGTCAACGGGGTTTTAAGCTCGTGGCTAACCATAGCAATAAAATCGTTCTTCCTTAATTCATCAGTTTTCTGTTCGGTAACATCCATTACAACTCCTGTAAAAGCAGAAAATGCGCCCGAAGAATCTGCTTTTAGATTACCTATAGCCCGTAACCAACGCAACTTGCCATCGTGTAATCCCTCTACAGGATAAGTCACATCATATTCGCCATTGTTATAAATAGCATTTTCTAATTTTTGAGAAACCATTTCCCTATATTCTTCTGAAATCTGGGCAATAGCCTGCTCAATAGTAAGTTCCTCATCAGGATAAAAGCCAAACAGTTCTTTAAGCCTGCCATCAGTAATAAATTCTCTAGTAACTGAATTGATATACCAAGTGCCAAAATCAGCTCCTTCTATAGCAAGGCGCAGAGCGATTTCAGTATCCTCTATTTTTTTTCTAGCTTCCAGCAGCTGGTCGTTTAGCCTAATTAATTGCTCATTGCTAGCAATTAGTTCTTCATTAGTCGCAGCCATTTCCTCAACTGTACTTCGCAACTCTTCATTTGTAGTTTGCAACTCTTCGCTAGTTTCCTGTAGCTTTAGCTTAATGTTATTTATTTCTGTAATATCTCTGGTGGTTCCAGCAACTGCAATTACTTTCCCATCATTGCCCATTACCGGAGTAAAAATATAATCGTAAATTCTTTTGCCCAGAGTGGCATGGGGGAAAGACACCTCGCCGCGTATGGGCTTTCTCGTTGCTACCACTTGGTCAATTTCTTTTTCATGCATTTCGGCATGCCAAGGTTCATATCCATTATCTAGCAACCTTTTGCCAATGGCATTATCCCAAGTTTTTCCCCACATATTTAGTAATGCTTTGTTGGCATAGGTAAAGCGATAGTTCAGGTCAAATACATACATCAAATCTGGAGTACCTGATATGATAGTTTCATAAATTTGCTGCTGATCTTCGATTGCTTTTCTTGATTCAGTCAATGCAATCTCGGCCTCTTTTCTTTTAGAAATATCTTTAGCAATGCCATACCATTCTTTGATATTCCCACTTTTGTCTAAAATCGGCACTGCCCTAGAGTAGGTCCACCCAATGGTACCATCAGCTCTATTAACTCGATGTTCTAATTCAAACATCTTTTTGTTTTTGATAGCACTGGCAATTGCCTCATCAACAATTTTCAGGTCCCCTAAAAAAACATTTTTTTCTTTCCAGTTCGTTATGGGTTGATTGGCATCTAGCAGAAATCCACGTCCGTCCAAAGGATGCATAATCTTCCAGTCTGCACTAAGACTATAAGTCACATCGGCCGAAGCCGCAGTTAACGCGTCCAAGCGTTCTTGAGCTGTGTTTTTGTTAGGAGTTAGGTTTTGTTCTTCTGAATTCTGATCCATTTGCCATGTCGAAAAAGTTAACACAAAAACAACACATAAATTGAATTTGTTTGATTTTAGAATTAAGTTAAGCTGTGTTTTCACCCGCTTGCTATACGATATTATACCAAAAACATGCATCAATGGAAAAAGCACTAATTATATATAGGGAGGATGCCAAAATAATTTAACTTTTGAATATCCTCTGTACTGCAAACTCATAGATACATTTAAGGAATGGTAAAGAAGTAATAATTTCATATACCTAAAAATTGGTATTGACAGGAATTTGCAATTCTTCTTAAATTAGTATCCTAAACCTAATTTAACTGAATTTCAACATGAAAAAAATTTTACTACTTGTTTTATTCTCTATTGTTATTTGTAAAATAACCAATGCTCAAGGTTTAACTCAGTATTGGGATAATACCACATATAAGTATGGCTTAAAAGACAAAAACAATAAGATAATTGCGCCTGCCAAGTACGATGTGATTTATTACAAAGAAAATGTAAATCTATATGTGGTGCAATTAAACTATAAGTATGGATTAATGGATCCAACTGGAAAAGAAATTATCTCTACCAATAACGAATTTATAGGCGACTTTAGTGAAGGGCTAGCCATAATTAGATCTTCAAGTTATAAGGATGGTTATATTGATCAGACAGGCAAATTAGTTATTCCTATGAAATTCAAAGATGCTTCAAACTTCAGTGAAGGATTAGCAAATGTAGCTATTGAAGTAAAGCAAGGATTTTACGACGTAAAAAAATATGGCTATATAGATAAAACAGGGAACTTTGTTATTCAACCAACTTTTCAGCAAAGTTTATCTTTTTCTGGTGGTTTTGCTGGGGTAGGACTGGATGGTAAATGGGGATATATAGATAAAACTGGAAAGCAAATAGTACCTTATCAATACGATGCAGTATATAACTTTTATGAAGGTATGGCTGTCGTAAAAAACAACAATAAATATGGTTTTATTAATGAGCAAGGTAAGGTGGTTATTCCCCTTAAATATGATTATGCCAATGGATTTAGTGAAGGGCTTGCATCGGTAAATTTAGGTGCCCAACCAGCTTTTTCTGGTTTGCCAAAAGGAGGGAAGTATGGCTTTATTGATAAAACTGGTAAAACAGTAATTGCGTTCAAATACGATTCTTCTTGGAGCCTGTATAAAGGCAAAGCCGAAGTTGAACTCAATGGACGTAAATTCAATATCGATAGAAATGGAAATGAAGTGAAGTAGATAGTGATTATTTACGAATCTTAAAAATATACACAAACAAAGGCTTATTGTGATGAGCAATAAGCCTTTGCTTTAATTTTAGATTGTCGAACCGCTTAAAAAAGCAGCAATAACCATCTAAATTTAATTAGCTCTATCCTTCGAAAGTTTTAAAGGCACATCGCCTTTATCATTTTTAATGCTCTGAATCATTTTATTCACAGTTTCTGCATGAGCAGCATGCGCTTTGAGTATGGGTAAATGTTTAACCGCAAAAGCTTTCAATGCCGCATTGCTTTCATTCTCACTAGCAGCGGTAAACAAAGCAACCGCTTCCTGATGTTCTTTCACCATCAAATCAGCATAATAACGGTTAGCCTCTTCTTCTTTTAACGTGCTGATATGGTTAAGCTTTTCCATCTTGTCAGACGGTAAGGTTTGAGGAAGATTAAGTTTTTCTCGCTTAGCAATTTCCTTTAACTCATTATTGGCAGCTGTGTGGTCCTTTACCATCATAGCAGCAAGCGTTTGTATATCTGGATTTTCTGTAAACTTGATCATTTTAGCACTCGATTCAACTTCCATCATACCGCCAATAGCAGCTTTTTCGGCAAAATTATCCATATTAGGGTTGGTAGCAAGCGCAGTATCAACTGGTTCCTTTGAGATTTGAGTAGTGTCGTTCTGGCTAGAGGGATCAGGTTTCGCATTGCAGGCAAATAAAAGTGCACTAGATAAGGCACAAAGTAATAGATACTTGGTTTTCATGTTCTTGTCATTAGGTTGCTTGCCAACCGACCATCGGTCAACAAAAAATAAACAGCCAAAACTTAGATTTAGTTTTTATAGGTATAAATTGTTGTTCATATGCTTTATTGATAGGCTAAATCAAATTAGCAATCATTAATTTTAAAACTTATTCATGATTAAATTGATCAGTACCATTTAATGTTCGAATGTTTATTTCTAAATTTTACTTTTGATTGAGTATATCACTGATTTTTGGTGTCCTTTAATAAAACCAAACAATTAGCCATCAAAACAAAATCATTAATGCTAGAGAAGAAAGATCACCTTATTGTGTTGTTTAAGGAAATTCAAGGTGGAAATACACATGCATTTGATGAACTTTTTTTGCGTTACCACGATAAATTATTAGCATTTGCCCTTCAATATGTAAAACAATTAGAAAGTGCCGAAGAAATAACTTCCGAGCTATTTGTAAAGATATGGCTTAAAAGAGCCATGCTTACCAACATCCTCAATCCAGAAATCTATCTCTTTATCTCCATTAAAAATGCATGCTTAAATTGGCTGAGGTCTAATCATAAAAAAAGCAGATTGGTTACTGTTTCATCAGATGAACAGTCATTAGATATCGTCTCCGCATACCAAACAACCATTGCCGAAGAAAAAGAACTCTCAAGAATTTTAGATCTAATTGTAGCTAAACTACCAGAACAGCGTCGACTGATTTTTAAGTTAATTAAAGAGCAGGGCTTGAAACGTCATGAAGTCGCAGAAATATTGGGCATCTCCATTAGAACCGTCGAAAACCAATTGCATAAGGCCATAATTACACTAGCCGAAGCCATTAGCGGTTATTTAGGTTACGATCCAAGAAAGAAAACAAGTAAAACACAAAAAACTTTCCTAATCACTTCTTTATTTTTTTTGTGGTAGATAAGTATGAATTAAAATTCGAGTGTCCTTAAGATATAAAAGCTAAAACAATAGCAGCTTTATTCTTTACTAAAGATGAAGCAACAAAATTCAACAACATGAAAAAAGATAAGTTTCTATTCTTATTGTCTAAAAAGCTCAGCAATGATATTGCTGCTGAGGAGAATGAGCTTTTAACGATAGCGATCAACAATAGTGAAGAATACAAACAGCTTGCAGATAAGCTGACCAAGTATTTTAACCAGCGGAAAGTTAAAAACTCAAAAACAGACAAGTTAAGAACTACATGGGCAATGATAGCTAAGGCGGGGGCAGACGACTTTGAAGAAACATTTGATTATAGCCCGCCAAAAAGAAAGTTAAATACCGCTCTTTTTCTTAAAATAGCATCCGTATTTATTTTAGCAATCGCATCTACATTCCTAATTTATAGGCTACAAAACCGTACTGAGCAAGAGATTGAAACCATCAGCACAGGTACTACTAAATCTTTTAAATTATTAGCAGATGGTACAAAAATTTGGCTCAACAAAAACTCTGCGCTACAGTACAACAGTGCCTTTGGTAAAGAAAAACGTGAAATTACCCTTAAGGGCGAAGCTTATTTTGATGTAGTGAAAAATTCTTCTATTCCTTTATTCATTCATGCTGGTAATATTACCATAGAAGTAAAAGGAACGGCATTCAATGTAAATGCATATAGCGATAAACCAAATATTGAAGTGGCTTTAATCAGAGGGTTAATCCAGGTAAGTCATACTTCAGACTCTGAAAATATGGTGCTGCTTAAACCTAATCAAAAACTCATTATTCCAAATGCATCAGCAAACGGCGCTCATTCAAAATTTATAATAGAACCAATCAATAGTTTGGCATTATTAAATGAAACCAAATGGACATCAGATACGCTGATCTTCAAAAAGGAGAAACTAAAAGATTTGGCTTTGCAGCTAGAAAAAAAATATGAACTAAAAATTGAAATCCAAAGTGCACAATTAAAAGAACGCCGCTTTAGTGGAACATTTACCACAGAAACTATTAAACAAGTTTTAGAAGCACTCAAACTTTCTTATCCATTAACCTATACCATCAGCAATAAGCTGGTAATTATTAAAGATTAAAAGATGAGAAAAATAATTACCGTACTAATTGCACTAAGCTTACCCATGCTAACTTTTGCACAAGATCGAGTGGTAACCCTTAATCTCAACAAGCAATTTATCAGTTCGTTATTTAAACAGATCGAAGAACAGAGTAAATATAGTTTCGTATACAGTGATGATGTAGTTTCTGATACCATGAGAATATCTTTAAACGTAACGAATATGTCGGTTAATGAGGTATTGACAAAGATATTACCCGAGCAAAACCTCTATCATCAGATGATTACCAATAGACTAATTGCAATTGGTAGTAGAAAGCAATTAGCAAAAGAAAAATCGATTTATAAAACAACTTTAAATGGTAAAATAGTTGATTTAAAAGGTAAAGGGGTTCCATTTGCCTCAGTAGGGTTATTTGATGATAATGTGCTCTTGGGCGGTAGCATTAGTAACGAAACTGGGAACTTTCAATTGGCGTTTAATTTTTTGCCAAATTATACATATCGCTTAAAAATTACATCTGTTGGTTTTAAATCAAAGGAAATGGATTTCACTTATCCTGATACCCTTGCGGCAAAGCAAATTACACTGGGTGATGATCAATTGGCACTCAAAACAGTAAATGTAACAGGAACCAAACCTTTAATGGAAAGGAAAACCGATCGATATATCGTAAATGTGGAGGGAAGTTTCTTAGCAAATGGAATGAACGGACTAGAAGTATTACAGCGATCGCCAGGGATTTGGGTAGATAACAATGGTGGTATTAAAATAAGGGGAAATCAATCTGTAATGGTCATGATTAATGATGTGGTGCAACGCATGTCTGGAAATGACCTTGCAGATTATCTGCGAACCTTAAAATCTGAAGACATTAGCAAAATTGAAATTATTTCTAGTCCACCATCAGAGTTTGAAGCATCAGGCTCCGGTGGTATTATCCATATCATTCTTAAAAAATCTCGTAAGGACGGATTGGTAGGAAGTGTAAATACGCAATATCGTCAAATCGAAAATCGGTATGGGTATGGAGTTGGACTAACATTGAACTATAAAGTAAAGAACTTGTATCTTTTTGGTAGTGTATCAGCTGGGAATGAAAAGAGTGAATCCATCGCCACTAATCGAGTTACTTATCCAAATCAGGATTCTTATTCCAGCAATACAGATCGGTACAATAACAATGATGCTACTAAGTATCAATTTAGCGCAGGGTACGACTTAGGCAAAAATCAGTCTATCGGCATCCAAACAGTTCAAACCGGAACTAAGTTAAACCAGTATTTTAATACCTATAATAATTTTATTGGTGCTCAACCACTATCTGGTACGGCAAGATCTGACTGGTATAGAAAACCTAGTCTTAGTGGAACTACTATAAATTATGTATGGAAATTGGATAGTTTAGGCTCAAGCTTTAAAGTAATTGGCGATTATATTTACAGCAATAGAAAGGAAGTAAATAACTTTTCTTCGGTTTACGATGTGCCTTCAAAAAATTCTACCTACCGCAATAATACCCCAAATACTACAAATGTATATAGCCTTCAAACAGATTATACAAAAGTGCTAAAACAACAGATTTCCATTAAAGCAGGTTTGAAGTTTGCCTCTACAACAAGAGATAATGAAGTAATTAACGAAAATTACACTGGAGGTACTTGGGTGCTGAATCCCAATTTAAGTAACCAATTTATTTATAAGGAAGACCTTTCCATGGCCTATGCTTCAATGGAAAAGAGCTGGAAAAAACTAAGCGTCAAAGCAGGTTTAAGAGCAGAACATACCCATATGAATGGAAATTCAATCACATTGAACAATCAATTTACACGAAACTATCTTGGACTTTTCCCTTCGGTGTTCATAAACCAAAAGTTGGATGAAGAAAAAGGTTCGGCTATTTACTTTAGTTATGGGAGGAGATTGCAACGCCCTTCTTTTGCAGATTTAAATCCTTACCGTTTACAGTTTGATGATTATCTGGTGCAAATCGGAAATCCGGACCTTACCCCAGAATATACGCATAAATTTGAAGTGGGAAGTTATTTTTGGAAAGACATTGCTGCAGATTTATACTTTGCGGTTACCACAGATCGAGTTGCACAATTGGCACAACCTGTTGCAGGAAATGTAATCGAATATCAAAACCGCAATTTTAGCAGTAGTAAAGAATACGGCTTTTCTATATATGCACCAGTTAAATTCTTTAAATGGTGGACAATGAATACATCCCTATCAGGATTTAATTTAAGGTATAATTTAGGCAATTATCAGATCTCTCAATCAACCTTAAATGTTTCATTGCAGCACGCAGTAACGATTAAAAATATTGTTGACCTAGATGTATACGGTTATTATCGTTCACCCTCTGTAAATGCAAATACCAAATCTTCAGAACAATTTAATGTAGATGCTGGGCTTACCAAACGTCTACTCAATAAAAAACTACAAATCAGAACCTATTTCGCCGATATCTTTAACCTCGCAAGAGAAAAAAGTTATACGGAGTATTTAGGAACGAGCATAGATTTCTATCAGAAAAGACAAACCAGAACAATTAACTTATCCTTAAATTATACCTTCAGCTCGGGTAAAAAATTCAGTAACAAGAAAATCGAACAAAGTAACGATGACGAAAAAAGAAGGATAGGGAATTAAGCATAGGCAATTAATCAATGGGAATATACTATGACAACAATTTGCACAACCATTCATAGTTTGTCATAACCAACTCGATTGGATATCTTAATGAATAAATAAGTTAAGAATTTAGCTTTGTCAAACTTTTAACAAGATGCAAAGAAGTTTGACAAAGCTCCTGCATTATAATTCATAGTTCGTCATACTCAACTCGATTGGGGTATCTTAATGCATAAATAAGGTAAGAATTTAGCTTTGTCAAACTTTAAACAAGATGCAAAGAAGTTTGACAAAGCTCCTGCATTATAAAACCTGAACCCTTCCTAGACCACAACCTATTCCCAAGCGGCCTTGTAGCATCCCGAAGGAGAATGCAATCAACTTGTAAACTCGATTGGGTATCTTAATGCATAAATAAGCTAAGAAAATCAGCTTGGTAATAAAGTAACTACGAACACCTTTACAAAACAACACATCGCATAAACTGTTGATGACATTGATAAAAAAACATACTAAACAGCAGCTTCAAATTATATATTTGTAACTAGAATTGATAAAACCTTATTCTTATGATACGCAACATTTCATTAAAAAGCTGGCTATTCACACTTATCATCTTTATTGGATTAAAAGCAACAGCACAAACTGTTACACTAGATAACTACTATAACCAAGAAACAAAAAAGGACAAGTCTGGTAACATGGTTAGCTTTCATTACTTATGGGATGAAACAGCATCATCAGGTTTTTCAATTTTCAGCGAAGCCTTTAAAAGGAATGGTGCTAAAGAATTAAAAACATTAAGTACTGCACCAAATGAAACAAATTTAAAAGGTACGTCTATTTACGTTATCGTAGACCCAGATAATTTAAAAGACAATCCGAAACCTAATTATGTAGCAGAAACAGAAGCAACAGCAATTGCAAAATGGGTAAAGGAAGGCGGGGTATTATTAATTATGGCAAACGATGATGTAAATGCTGATTTAGAACACTTAAACCTGTTGACGACTAAATTTGGTTTTACCTTTAACAAAGATTTAATTCTTCATGTTATAGACGACCAGCATTTTGCTGATGGTGAACTGACCATAGAGAATAACCCAATTCTAAAAACTGCAAAAACGATCTTTATAAAAGATGCCTCTTCAATTACGATTAACAATTCTGCCAAACCTATCTTAAAAACAACAGACGGGAAAAATGTGATGGTGAGTGTGAAGTATGGTAAAGGAACAGTATTAGCTGTTGGGGATCCATGGTTGTACAACGAATATGTAAATGGAAGGTTGCCTGTTAAGTATGAGAACGATAAAGCAGCAAACGATATCGCAAATTGGTTATTAAAACAAACTACTAAAAAATAGTTTCAAACTAACCTTGAAGACTTTTTAATTTTTGCTGTAGTTCTTGCATTCTGTTTAATAGATGTTTGATGGTTTCTATACCCGCCATATTAATCTCTAAATCATAATGCAAGCGCATGTATCTTTCTAAATCAGGTAATTGCTCATAGCTAATAAACGCTTTTTTACCCGAACGACTGAGTTCAATTAAACCCTGTTCATTTAATTGCTGTACAAATGTTGTTTCTATGCTATAGTAAACGCAGCAATCTTCAACCGATATTCTTTGTGCTTTATCTATACTATTTTTCATTCTATGTAATCTTTAAATGATTTTAAATCATTAAATATTTAACGCTCTTTAGCAAGCTGTCCAAATAATTCTTTTTCTTTCTCTGTAAGTTTAGTCGGAATTTCTACATGATAGGTGAGGTAGAGATCACCAAATGCGCCTTCCTTTTTATATACAGGAAAACCTTTACCCTTCAAGCGTACTTTTGTTCCATTTTGTGTTTCAGCAGCTATTTTCATTTTTACCTTTCCAGATAAAGTTTCAATCATTTCTTCGCCACCCAACACCGCTGTATAAAGATTGATGCTTACATCCTTGTAAAGATCATTTCCCTTACGCACAAATGAAGTATCATTTTTAATCTCAAAAGAAACATATAAATCACCATTCGGACCACCATTTGTGCCAGGTGCACCATAACCAGCAATTTTTATTTCCTGTCCATTTTCAATACCAGCAGGTACCGTAATACGGATATTCTTTCCATTAATGGTAAAGGTTCTTTTATGAGTTTGATAAACTTCAGATAAATTAAGTTGAACAGAGGCACGGAAATCTTGTCCTCTAAATTTGGATTGCCTGCTGCTACCACCACGGTTACCAAACATCGATGAGAAGAAATCTGAAAAGTCACCACCGTCTCCAGTAAAGGATCCGTATTGCCCACTTTCGAAAGGGTTGCCTCCTCCACCAAAGGGATTTCCTGCACCACCACGTCCAGATGATTGTTGCTGTTTGCGAGCTTCTTCATATTGTTCGGCATGCTTCCAATCATTTCCGTATTGATCATATTTTTTCCTTTTCTCAGGATCGCTCAATACTTCATTTGCCTCATTAATCTGCTGAAATAGTTTTTCAGTCTCAGCATTATTAGGATTTAAATCTGGATGGTGCTGACGTGCAAGTTTTCGATATGCCTTTTTTATCTCATCAGCAGTTGCACTTTTGGTAACGCCTAAAGCCTTATAGTAATCAATATAATCCATCGTATAAGAATAATACTACAAGATAACAACTAAAGCTGTTAGAACGTTTGATGAAGATCTTTCTTTTTTATGATTTACATTATACATTGAACAGTTCAAACGTTTGTGTTGCATTAAACCATTCCCTTACATCAAAATATTTCTAGTTTAGAGCAATCCCTAACCAAACTTTATTAACCATCATGTCTCTTAAAATTAAACTGCCAATCCTCGCAATACTCCTGTTAAATTTTCAGTTTGGAAGCGCATATGCACAGGAAGAAAAGCTAACCAGCGAAGATTCGACAGCATTTAAAGCCGTAATTTCACAATTATCCTTTTCCAAAAAGTTGGAGCAAGGTACTCATCAGTTGGTGCTTCCAAAACCGACAGCAGGATATCAGCTTTTCTTATACGGGTCGAGTAGAAAACCGGTTATAAATACAGATGGGAAAGTATATCAACCCTTAACTGATTCTGAAGTACAATTGGTTTTTAAGTTAAAGAATACACAAAACAATCGCTCGTACGAATTTCCACAAACCTTGCAAGTAGTAGGTCAATTTCGTCCAGAGACGGGTGTTAACAAACAACCATTTGTAATTCCAGCCCTACAAGAATGGAAGGGTGGCAATGGTTATTTTAAATTATTAAAAACGAGTAGAATTATTGTTAGTGCAACAGCAAAAAAGGTTTTACAACCAGCTGCCGAAATCTTTTTGAAAGACCTTAAACTCGTAACAGGCTTTAATAACTTAACTATCTCTAATGGAAAGGCAAGACCTGGAGATATTATCTTGAGTTTAACTCCAACACAGCAAAACTTAGGGAACGAAGGTTACGCAATTAATATTGATCAAACTGTACACATTAAAGCCCCTTATTATAAAGGAACCTTTTGGGCTACGAGAACCATTCTACAACTTTTAGAACAAGATCCTTTACATCGTCAAATTGTAAAAGGTACAACACACGATTATCCTAAGTATGAAGTAAGGGGATTTGTGCTCGATGTAGGTCGTAAATTTTTTACACTCAACTTTTTAAAACATTATGTAAAAATGATGGCCTACTATAAAATGGGCGATTTCCATATTCATTTAAATGATAACGGATTTAAACAGTTTTTTGACGGTGATTGGAATAAAACTTATTCAGCATTTAGGTTAGAGAGCACCGTATATCCTCAATTAACTGCAAAAGATGGTCACTATACAAAAGCAGAGTTTAAAGAACTTCAGCAGACTGCGAAATTATATGGTATGCGCATTATACCCGAAATAGATGTTCCTGCACATTCTTTAGCATTTACCAAAGCCTTCCCTGAAATTGGGAGTATAGTGTATGGAATGGACCATTTGGATATCAATAATCCTAAAACTTATGAAGTTATAGAAAATGTATTTAAAGAATATATAGGTGGAAAAGATCCTGTTTTCGTTGATCCAGAAGTTCATATCGGTACCGATGAATATGCAAAGAAAGAAGCCGAAAGTTTTAGAGCATTTACCGATCATTACATTCGTTTTGTGCAGAGCTTTGGTAAAAAAGTACGCCTATGGGGTGCACTAACTCATGCACAAGGACAAACTCCGGTAAGTGCAGAAGGGGTAACAATGAACGCTTGGTACAATGGTTATGCAGAACCTAGAGAAATGGTACGTTTAGGTTACGACCAAATTAGTACACCGGATGGATGGCTATATATTGTTCCTGCCGCTGGGTATTACTATGACTTTTTAAATGTAAAACAACTTTATCAAAATTGGGAACCTAATCAAATCGGTAATGTTGTTTTCCCAATGGGTCATCCTAAAATAAGAGGAGGGATGTTTGCTGTATGGAACGATCATGTTGGTAATGGCATTACCATGAAAGATGTCCACCAGAGAGCTTTCCCAGCGCTACAAGTATTAGCAGAAAAAATGTGGACAGGAAAAACTGCACAGTCTAATTGGAGTGACTTTACTAAAAACAGTACTAAAATAGGTGAGGGACCTGGACTTAATATGCGAGCTATAGTAAAATCAACCACAACAGACTCACTGGTGTTAACAAATGATTTACTTACCAAAACATCCAAATCAATTCGACTGCCATTAAAAGAAATTGGTTATCCGTATTCAGTTGCTTTTACCTTACAACCAGCTGTAGGAAGTAAAGATGATGTCACTTTATTTAAATCTGAAAATGCCAGCGTATTCTTACTTCAAGAGAATGGATTGAAATTAGGCTTTACTAGAGAAAATTATACCGATTTGTTCGATTTTGTATTCTCAAAAGATAAAACTTATAAAATTTTAATCACAGGGAATGAAAGAGGAACTTGGTTATATGTAGACGGAAAGCTTGTTCAAAAAATGGAGGACAAAAAAGTAAGCTTCCCAAATACGAGAGATAAAATAAGCAGAATGCAAACTCTCGTATTTCCTTTAACTGAGATAGGAGATACTAAAAATGGAGTTTATGGAATAGTATCATCATTAAAAGTTTACAACAAAAGATTAGACGATCAAACAATAGAAGATTTAAAGTAAACGCAACAAGCAAATTAAGTATACGGCATAAACAAACGTTTGTGCTGTATTAATCTAATTTAGGTTTACGAGTTGTCTCATAAAATCAAGTTGTAAAACAAGCCTACCTATGCAATATTCATAAAAGCTATCTAAGCAAGAGGCAGAAAATATATTGTTCTAATTACCCATTATAAAGAACAGACACTCAAAAATACTTAACTAATAGTTAACAAGGTCAATAAGCCTGTTATTACCTTGTTATGACCCTGTTATCACCTTGTTAACACCTTGTAAAAACAGTTTAAAAAAGAATGAAACCGAATAGCAAAAACGATCTAAAATTAACTTAAAGTTAATTCTGGTTTTATCTCACAGTAATTACAAGAGGGGATAATTTGAATAAAAATAAATTTATTTATCAATTTACTTTGAAATGCAAAGTACTTTTATTTAACTTTGTAGCTCAAAGCACTTTTGTGGAGAACACATTACAAACCAAATTATGCAGATGATGAACATAAGAATAATTGTACTTAGCCTAATAATGATGACAGTAGGTACCGCCAGTTACGCACAAACGGTTAATAAAGCAAAACTAGATCAGTATTTCGACAAGTTAGCAGAAAAAAGTAAGGCTATGGGTACAATAGTTATTGCTAAAGAGGGCAAGGTGGTTTATACACGTTCTATAGGTTATAGTGAAATTGGAGAAACACAAAAAAAACCACTTACAACGACAAGCAGATATCGAATTGCTTCTGTTACTAAAATGTACACAGCTGTATTAATTTTTCAATTAGTGGAGAAAGGAAAATTAAAACTCACAGATACACTAGCAAAGTTTTTTCCTCAAATTGCTAACGCCGATAAAATTACAATTGCTCAAATTCTTGCACATCGTAGTGGAATTCATGATGCGTTAATAGATCCAAACTTGCGTCCTAAAGATAAAACACTATCAATCACTAAAGATGAATTAGTAGGTATTATCGCAAAAGGTAAATCTGATTTTGAACCTAATACGAAACATGCGTACAGTAATTCTGGTTATGCGCTCTTGGGGTTAATTATAGAGAAATTGACAGGTAAAACCTATGCTGAAATTCTTAAAGCAAATATTACATCAAAATTAAAACTTAACGATACCTATGTGGCCACAGGAATCATTAACGTAAATAAAAATGAAAGCCTTACCTACAAATATAATAATGGTTGGAAACAAGAACCCGAAACACATCCGAGTATTCTTTTTGGTGGTGGGTCAATAATTTCAACACCAGTTGACATGGCTAAATTTATTCATGCTTTGTTTGAGTCGAAACTCATCACAAAAGAACATTTAGCTATTATGCAAACCATCAAAGATGAAGATGGATCGGGAATGGAAGCTTTTTCTTTTGCAAATAAAACTTTTTATGGTCACACCGGTGGAGGTGATAATTATGGTGCATGGCTAGCTTACCAGCCAGAAGAGAAACTAGCGGTAGCTTATACCACTAATGCAAAGTTATATCCAGTAGCAGATATTATGAAAACAACTATGGATATTTATTACAATAGACCAGTTGAGATTCCAACATTCGAAGCACTTTTAGTGAGCGAAACTATCTTAGATAAATATGTTGGTGTGTACTCTTCTACGTCAGCACCGGTGAAATTTACTGTTACCAGAAACGGATCATCACTTAATATTCAGCCCTCAGGACAAGCCATCATAACATTAGAAGCAACAGCTCAAAATAAATTTAAAATCGAAGGCAACAATGCAGTAGCTTTTGAATTCGATGTAGAAAAAAGTCAGTTAATCATTAAAAGAAATGGCGGAGAACGCGTTTTTACTAAAGAAAAATAAAGAAGAAAAAAAATATTCACAACTTATAAATCAAACAACCATGACATTAGAAAACAAATTTGCATCACGACCAATTGATAAACGGTCATTAATTACAAGAATGCTAGTAGGTGCCGGAATTGGCTTAGCTCTAGTTACATTTTTTTTAATTGGAAATACATACACTAGACCAGAATGGGGACAATTTTGGATGCTCAGACCTTTAATAATAACTCCTTTAGCAGCTGCTGGAGGTGGATTAGGCACTTATTTTATGCAATATATGTTAGGTTACAAAGGAGGTTCGAGCAAAGTAATAGCTGTAATTATTAGCATTATAGGATTTTTAATTTCACTTTGGTTAGGTACAGTATTAGGCTTTGCCGGCACATTGTGGAACTAATTTTAAAAGATTTAATAGTATAAATTAAAAGCTCATGAAAGATCAAATTGTAATTCACATCAACGATCCTAAACAACTCGAAAAACTCTATCGAACTAATAAGTCTCAATTTAAGCAAGCATTTAATGAATTATATCCAGAGCTTAAAGGAAGTACGGTAGCAGATTTTTGGGATGAAAGATTAAATTACGAAAGCGAAACAGTTAAATGGGGAACGGGTAAAGAATTGGTATTTGTAATTATTGCTTCCCTTTTAGCAGGTCTTATTGCAAAATTGCCAGTATTGCTTAATCTTAGCGAAGATTATTTCTATCCAAGAAATATTGGCTTTATCGTTTTTCCGGCGTTAACAGCTTACTTTGCTTGGAAAAACAAACTATCAACAGGTAAAATTGCTTTTATTGCTTGTGCAACCTTAGCAGGCGTGGTTTTTATTAACTATTTGCCAAACGTTAAAACAAGTGATACCTTGATTTTATCATGTATTCATTTGGTACTGTTTTTAGGTTCAATACTCTGCTTTACTTTTGTTGGCGATTATAGAAACATTGAGGATAAGCGACTTGCATTTTTAAAATACTTAGGCGATTTAGTTGTAATGACAGGCCTAATTGGTATCGCTGGCGGAATATTAACTGCACTTACTATTAACCTGTTTTTATTAATTGGCTTACATATTGAAGATTTCTATTTTAATTATATCGGAGTATTCGGAGCTTGTGCTGCACCGATAGTAGCCACTTATCTAATTCAAACTAATCCACAATTAGTTGGTAAAATTTCACCAGTAATCGCTAAATTGTTCAGTCCACTAGTTTTAGTGATGTTGGTGGTTTATCTAATCGCGATTATATATTCGGCAAAAAACCCATACAATGACCGTGAGTTCTTACTCATTTTTAATGCACTGTTAGTCGGAGTAATGGCACTGATTTTCTTTTCTATTGCAGAAACAAATCAGTCTACCAAAAGCAATACACAAATCTGGATACTTTTTTTACTTTCGGTTGTAACCATTATCGTAAACGGAGTAGCACTTTCAGCAATTATATTCCGAATAGTTCAATGGGGAATTACACCAAACAGAGTAGCAGTTTTAGGAAGTAATGCATTGATATTAATTAATCTCTTGTTGGTAACGGTTCAATTGTATAAAGCTGCTCAAAGAAAAGTAAATATTAGCGCTGTAGGCAAAACCATTGCTTATTATTTACCTATTTATCTAATATGGGCAATTATAGTAACCTTCATTTTCCCTTTCTTATTTGGCTTTAAATAAAAACAGAACAATAATTTATATTAACATTAATGAATGAGAAACATAATTACTGTTTCTCATTTTTTATGTCATAAAATGCTTGTGGCGAAAGCCTAAATTTTAATGATTAGGTTATTTGCTAATATTGAAGAATAGTATGCTTATTCTGTAAACTTTAATACCATTGTTTTTAAATATTCTTGTTTAAAGATTATCCCTAATGCAATGAATAAATTGATTTTTACATCTATATTATTTTTTATCACACTTTGTTCATTTGCGCAAGAGAAGGTGCAAGAAACAGAAAAACCATCTTTAGGATCTAAATTACTAGTAGAAAGCTTCACTGGACCTGTTACTAAAAATGAAATAACTGCATTTAAAGCACATATTAGAGATGTTAAAGCACCTGCCTCGGCAGATGGAAATGTATATGTATATGGCAATCCAGGTAAAGTTATAGAGGCCTGCGGTTTGATGTATGAAATAACAAACGATCAAGAAATTTTAGATAGAATGATTTATTATTGCGACAATGCATTGGCAGGTCGTAATGATTTAGCAACTGCAACCAATGGCGGTCAAAGAGTAGTATGGACAGGCAAAATCGAACCAGTTTGGCCACCTTCAAAAGCTAACATTTCTCCAGCTGGTGCGGGTATAGAACAAGGAAGTGTATTGGCGCATATGCTATATAGCGCAAAACTAATTTTATCAAATCCAGCAATCTGGAATAAAAAAGTGAGTTTTGGAGATTCAAAAGGATTTGGACTTACCTATAAAGAAAGAGCTTTAACTTATGTAAAGCAATCCGATTTTGTTATTGAGAATTGGATTTTACCCTACTTTGTAAGGAAAGATAAGAAATTTTATTTTCCAGATGCTCCAAACACCTACAAACCAAAAGAAGCTGCGCCTTGGAATCAGTTATTTATGTTAACAAATGGCTTAATTCGTTTATCGCAATGCCATATATTACTTAACGATGCACAGGATAAAGTGAAATTATACGACGAGCTTATAACCGAAAATATCAATTGGTTTAAGCGAAATGTAAAATCATATACGTCTTCGTTAGGTACAAATTGCTGGATATTTGATTACGCATTAGTATCTAGGATAGAAGATACTAATCATTTTGCTTACGAAAGCGAAGGGATGTGGCTAGCTTATGATGCAGCAAAATATGGTGTAACTAAAGCAGATATGATGGCAATGGCAAATACCTATTTTGATGTGGTATTGGCAAACATACAAAATGGTCGTTTTGCTGGTAATGTAGATGGAACGACTGGTAAAGGTCATGCTGGTGGTGATAATTATGTAAGAGACGAATACATTTATTTAGCAGCGATTAGACCAGAGAAATACGAAACCGTTGGCAAGATTGAACAATCGACAGGAAAGATAGCCACTTCACCACAAATTACCGCAAGGTTATTATGGCTAAAAGACCGTAGATTTAAAACAGGGGAATAAATATGAAAAGACAGCTTTATTTAGGTTTATTTTTAACGCTAGCAAGTTTTGCTTGTTTAGCTCAAGGTAACCAGCAAAAACCCAATGTAATTTATATTTTGGCAGATGACATGGGCTATGGGGATATTAAAAAATTAAATGCCGATGCGCAAGTAAGCACACCAAATTTAGATCGTCTGATTAATGAAGGTGCTGTTTTTACCAATGCACATTCTGGATCAGCGGTATGTACACCAACTCGATATGGGATTTTAACGGGTAGATATGCATTTAGATCGACCCTTAAAAAAGGAGTGTTAAATGGTTATTCTCCTGCATTGATAGAAGAATCTAGATATACGGTAGCTAATTTGGCAAAGGCAGCCGGTTATCAAACTGCAATTATTGGTAAATGGCATTTAGGCTTTAACTGGACACCTATAGATGGTACTAAAAAGGCAATTACTCCTGGAGAAGATCAATATAAACCTGATTTAAGTAATGTAAACTACCAAGTACCCGTAAAAACAGGCCCTAATCAAAATGGATTTGATTACAGCTATATCATTGCTGCATCTTTGGATATGCCACCCTATACATATTTGGAAAATGGGAAATCTACAAGTCTGCCATTGGTGCCTTTTAAAGGCTCAAATTCACCAAGAGGCGTTTTTTGGAGAGCTGGCCCAGCTGCAGAAAACTTTGTGATCGAAAAAACACTCGATGTTTTTATTGCTAAAGCACAAGATTACGTGGTTAAGGCAAGTACAAAAAAAGAACCTTTTTTCCTTTATCTTCCTTTAACAAGTCCACATACACCATGGCTGCCAGCCGATAAATTTAAAAACACTTCTAAAGCTGGTATTTATGGAGATTTTGTACAACACACTGATGATGCAGTAGGTAGGATTTTAAAAACACTAGATAGCTTAGGTATTGCGAAAAATACAATTGTTATTTTTACATCTGATAATGGCGCCGATTGGAAGCCAGGTGATGAAAAGGAATATCCTTTACACCATGCAAATTATATTTTTAGGGGAGAGAAATCTGATATTTGGGAGGGTGGACATCATATTCCGTTAATTGTACGCTGGCCAGCTTCGGTTAAGGCAAATCGCACTATTTCACAAATTACCTGTTTAACAGATTTAATGGCAACATTCGCAGGAATTACAAATCAAAAACTTCCAGCGGGTGCTGGTCCAGATAGTTTCAATTTACAACCTGCTTTAATGGGAGATGTTAAACCTGTCCGTGAAAGCATTATTCATCATTCTATAGACGGCATGTTTGCCATTAGAAAAGGAAAATGGAAATTTATTGATGGCAAAGGAAGTGGTGGTTGGTCTATGAAAAAAGGTAAGCCAGATGACCCTGATGGACAGTTGTATGATATGGAAAAAGATGAACGTGAAACAATTAATCTATACACCAAATATCCGTTGATTGTTAAAGAATTGAAAGCACTTTTAGAAAAACAAAAGGAACAAGGTTATAGCGATAGATGAGAAAAATAATTTATGTGTTACTTTTTGTAGCAGTTTCATTTACTGTCCAAGCGAAAGACTTTTATGTTGCTGTAAATGGCAATGATCATAATCCAGGTACTTTAGTAAAGCCATTCGCAACCCTACAGAAGGCAATAGAAATAGCTAGAAAATACCCTGAACAATCGATAATAATATTTGTGCGTGGTGGTAATTATTATTTACCGAAAGCATTAACATTCACAGCCCTCGATAGCAGAAATAAAAATGGCACATTAACAATTAAAGCCTATGCAAAAGAGATTCCTATTCTAAGTAGTGATAAAGTATTAAAGCTAACATGGAAACCACTTGGGAATGGTGTTTTTTCTGCTGATTTAAAAGATACTAATCTAAAATTTGATCAACTCTTTATTAATGGTAAACGAATGGTAATGGCTCGTTACCCTAATTATAAGGAGGGTGTACTTCCTTATGGTGGAGCTGCCGCAGATGCAATTGCTCCAGAAAGAATTGCAACCTGGAAAAATCCTGTTGGCGCATTTATTCATGCCATGCACAATAGTCTTTGGGGTGATTTAAGTTATAAAATTACTGGGAAAGATAATTCAGGTAAACTCGTAATGGAAGGAGGATGGCAAAACAATAGACCATCGGCTATGCATGCCAAATACAGATTTGTAGAAAATATAAAGGAAGAGCTAGATCAGCAGAACGAGTGGTATTACGATAGCCAAACACATCAATTGTATATCATTCCTGAAAAGGATTTAAATTTATCAACGGCGTTGATACAAACCCCACAACTAGAAAGTTTAATTACTTTTAATGGAACAGTTGATAAACCTGTTGAGTACATAAATATAGAGGGTTTAACCTTAACGCATACCTTACGTACGTTTATGAAAACGAGTGAGCCTTTACTACGAAGTGATTGGACGATGTATAGAGGAGCGGCAATTTTTGCAGAACAAACTGCACATATCAATATCACCAATTGCGATTTGCAATTTTTAGGCGGCAACGCCATTGTTTTCAGTAACTTTAATCAATACAATACGGTAACCAGTTGCCACATTAAAAATATTGGCGCTAGTGCAATCTCATTTGTTGGCGATCCAGCGGCAGTACGTTCGCCAAGTTATAAGTACCAGGATTTTGTAGCACTAAAAGATATAGATCGAGCTAAAGGTCCAAAAGGCGATAATTATCCAAGATTTTGTAAGGTTTCTGATAACCTAATTCATCAAATTGGAGAAGTAGAAAAACAAACTGCTGGTGTACAAATTTCTATGTCGAGAAATATTGAAGTACTACACAATACCATTTATGATGTACCAAGAGCAGGCATTAATTGTAATGAAGGCACATGGGGTGGCCATTATATTGCCTACAATGATGTATTTAATACCGTTTTAGAAACTGGCGATCACGGCGCATTTAACTCTTGGGGTCGAGATCGTTTTTGGCATCCCAAACGAGAAATCATGGATAGTTTAGTTAAAAACCATCCCGAATTGATTTTACTAGATGCAATTGAACCAACCACATTATTTAATAACCGTTTTAGATGTGATAATGGTTGGGATATTGATTTAGACGATGGATCATCGAACTATATTATAAAAAATAACGTGTGCCTAAATGGCGGCATTAAATTGCGTGAAGGCTTTAACAGAGTGGTGGAGAATAATGTGATGATTAATAATTCTTTTCATCCACATGTGTGGTTTAAAAACAGCAATGATCTATTTAAACATAACATTGTGGGCTCAGCCTATCAACCTATCCGAATTACCGATTGGGGAAAACAGATCGATTATAATTTCTTTCCAGATCAAGCTTCGCTTGATAAAGCTCGATTGCAAAAAACAGATATGAATTCTACTTATGGAGATGCTTTATTTGCAGATGCAACTAATGGTAATTTTAGTTTAAAAGCTAACTCACCAGCATTGAGTTTAGGTATAAAATCTATTGACATGAATTTTGGAGTAGTTTCTCCTCGTTTAAAAAAGCTAGCTAAAAGGGTAGTGATACCAACCTTAGTTAACTTAAAAATTGTAGAAGATAAGGAAGTTGATTTCTTTAATCTAAAAGTTAAAAATATACAGACTTTAGCAGAGCAATCGGCAACAGGAATGCCCGATAAAAATGGAGTGTTAGTGACCAAAAGTAATTTAAAAAGTATATTGTACCCTTTGGTTAAAGAAAATGATGTCATTTTGTACTTTGCAGATCAAAAGATAAATAACATTAAAGATCTGTTTGATGCACGTTTAACAATTACATCAAAAAAAACAACAACAATGACTGTTTTTAGAGATCAAAAATCACAAGAAATTACGGTTGATATTAAATAACAATAAATGAATAAACTGATAGGATTTATCTTTTTTGCGCAATTCATTACTTATTCAGTTTGTGCGCAAATTGCGGGCTCAAATACAATGATTACCTATACCGATAGGAGCCCTCATATTGCTCAAATCTCTAACAACCAACTAGTTTTGATAACTGGAACAACATATAGCTTTACAGTCGATACTCCTGAAGATAAAGGTCTAATCAGTACTCAAGCAACAGTTGAAGAGTTGATGAATGAAATTACTTCAACAGATGGTTCTAAACAACGTTATCAAATAACAGATAAGATTGGCGTTTTAAAAACTACAGGATTAATAAATGGAGGTGATAGATTAAAAGTTACTGCCAACGACGGAAAAACAACAAAAGAATATGCAATCGTATTAAAACGAATGGCATTGAGTGGGAAATTAACATTGGTACAAAAACAAATCACCCAGAATACCAATCAAATCATTACACTTTTTTATACTGCAGGGCAAAGAAGTTCAGATGCAAGTGTTAGATTTCATTTGCCACCAGGCATTGAACCAAATTTAGAAAATACAAGTGTAAATGTTATTGGTAGAGGTTTTGTAAAGCTCAGCGAATTATCAAAACAATCTATTGGAAGGGTTGGCTCACTTTATTCTTATGCACAAGTAGGAACAGCTGCTATTACTAAATCTATACATGGTACTGCCATTACGCTTAATCATTTAGATTTCAGACCAGCAAACGGAGCCGATATAATCCTCAAAATAAATAATGTAAACTTAAAAACGTTAGGTAATCTTACATTTACCGCCACTTATACCACCTCACAACCAAACGTCTTAAGCAGTGCGGGTACAGGAAATGAAGTTACAGTTTTAAAAGTAACCAAAACCATTTCAGATTTTATTCGCGTTGTCGATCGTAGTTTAGCTTATCAAGAAACTCCAAATACTTACACTTCGGTCAACTTTAAATGGCCAGTAGTAAACGATGCCAAAAATATACAACTCCAAGCATCAACAAACAATGGTAAGACATGGTCGGCTATAGCTGCGGTAATAGATGCAAAAATAGGTAAAGCAAAAGTATCCAACCTAAAACCAAATATTTTATACAGCTTTAGATTGTTGGTAAAGGATGGTGAGAAAAAGGGTTACTCTAATGAAGCTCAATTTTACACCGGTAAAATGGATGTTAAAAAATTTGGCGTAAACGCAGACGATCAATTTGACGATACTCAAAAAATAAACGAAGCATTAGCTTATTTAAATAAAATTGGGGGCGGTACATTAGCATTTACCAAAGGGACTTATTTGGTTAAAACAGTCCACCTACAAACTAATGTGTATTTATTTATTGATAAAGACGCTACTATAAAAGCTATTAAAGGAGCTGATGCACCTGAACGAACTTGGTTTAGTGATAAAAAATACCGTTCTGGCTTATCTCCAACGGCTGTTGGCCCGTATGCTGATCCAGAAAATTACATGACAAAACAAGATGTAGGACATCACTACTTTAGAAATACCATGTTCTTTGGCGAACGATTAGATAACGTAAAAATCATTGGAAATGGAAGAATTACTGGCGATGGCAACTTAGTAAATGGCGATAATGTGATGAACAATGCAGCTGATAATAGAGCTGATAAAATGTTTACGTTAAAACTGTGTACCAACTTAGAAATAGGAGGTTTAGCGAAAAAAGAAGATTTATGGTACGATCCCGCTAAAGACGAACCGTACTACATCGCCAAAGATGGCTCTAAAGACTTTAATACAGAGAATATGCTCAATATAGATAGAGCAGGGCATTTTGCATTATTAGCAACGGGCACAGATTCTATCAACGTTCATAATACCTATTTCGGAAAAAATAACACCTCAAACGTTCGTGATATTTACGATTTTATGCAATGCAACGAAGTAACTGTAACTAACATCTATTGCAAAGTAAGTTCAGATGATATCGTTAAACCTGGTTCTGATTGTTCATTAGGTTTTACAAGACCTGCTCGTAATTATAAAGTCCGTAATATTATAGGTGATACAAATTGCAACCTATTTCAGATCGGTTCGGAAACCGCGGATGATATTATGGATGTCTGTGTGGATAATATTTATGTATTAGGAGCAAATAAAGCCGGATTTTCTATTTCAACTAACGATGGTGCACACATTAAAAACATACATTTAAACTGCGGCCACACTGGAATAATACATTCTAGGTCTCAAATGTTGCGCACTACTACACCTTTCTTTATTTCCATTTCTAATAGAGGCAGAGTTTTAGGCGCAGATGTAGGCAAATACAACTTTACCGATAACGGTGAAAAACACAGCGAACTCTTAGTGAAGAACATCAATATCGGTACAGTAGAAAATATCATCATCAACGGTGTTGATATTGCAGAAGTATATGGAGGAAGTTCATATGGTGATGCCACCAACCGCTGGAAAGCCTACAATGGTAAACAACGCAAAGCAAGCCCGATCATTGCAGGTTATAAATTGCCAGATCCAGCAACAGTAGACGGTGGCTTAGACTTTAAACTACCTAACGGGCAGCATACAGGTTACATCAAAAACATATCCTTTGCAGATGTAAATATTCTAGTAAAAGGTGGAAATGATGTTAGTGATACCTTACAAACTCCTCCAGAATTGGGTGTAGGGCAATACAATGTTTCCAATTTAAAAACACAACCCTCTTATGGTTTATGGGCTCGCCATGTAATGGGGCTAACCGTTAAAAAAAGCTCATTTAACTATGAAAAAAGAGACAGCCGTTATGTTATCTTTTTAGACGATGTAATAGGCGCACAACTTTCAGACTTGAAGATGGTAAAACCAATAGACAATCCTACTTTAATCGGACAGAAAAATGCTTCTCAAATTAAAATCGATAACATCGTTTATTACGACGATGAAAATGGTAAAAATCCAAAACAACACAAATGATTAAGCGCAAAACAACTACACTTCTTACTGCTTTAGTATTACTGGCAATAAACACGCAAGCTCAAAAAGATAAAATTTACCATAAAGGCTGGATTGATTTTAACAAAAACGGGAAAATGGATGTTTTTGAAGATCCATCAAAACCGATTGATAGTAGAGTGAAAGATCTATTGAGCCAGATGAATTTGGATGAAAAAACCTGTCAAACAGCAACACTTTATGGGTATGGCAGAGTATTAAAAGACGAAATGCCAACAGCCGAATGGAAAACACAAATTTGGAAAGATGGTATTGCCAACATAGATGAGGAGTTAAATAGCTTACCTTATAACAAAAAAGCGGTAACGCAATACTCATTTCCGTTTAGTAAACATGCTAATGCTATTAATACTGTACAAAAATGGTTTGTAGAAGAAACACGCTTAGGTATTCCGGTCGATTTTACCAACGAAGGTATTCATGGACTTTGCCACGATAGGGCAACGCCATTTCCAGCGCCAATCAACATTGGTACGACATGGAATAAAAATCTTGTCTTTAGCGCAGGAAGCACAGTTGGTCGCGAAGCAAAAGCATTAGGTTACACCAATGTATATGCACCAATTCTCGATGTAGCCAGAGATCAACGATGGGGCAGAGTAGTAGAATGTTATGCAGAAGATCCTTTTTTAATCGCCGAACTCGGGAAACAAATGACATTGGGCATTCAAAGCCAAGGTGTAGCAGCAACATTAAAACATTATGCAGTATATAGTGTGCCAAAAGGCGGTAGAGATGGTCAAGCTCGTACCGATCCACATGTGGCACCTAGGGAATTACACCAAATGTTTCTTTATCCGTTTAAAAGAGTAATACAAGAAGCTAAACCCATGGGTATCATGAGCAGTTATAATGATTGGGATGGCGAACCTGTAAGCAGTAGCGCTTATTTTCTTACAGAACTCTTACGTAAACAATATGGTTTTATGGGTTATGTAGTTTCAGATAGTGAAGCTGTAGAATTTATTGCTAGTAAACATCATGTGGCAGATGATTATAAAAGCGGAGTAAAAAAGGCAATTGATGCTGGACTAAATGTGCGCACTCATTTTACCATGCCCGAAAACTTTATCCTTCCACTTCGTGAACTTGTAAAAGAAGGTAAAGTGGCAATAAAAACACTGGATGAACGCGTGGCTGATGTGCTAAGAGTAAAATTCGAATTAGGTTTATTCGATAGCCCTTATGTAAATGACCCAGCTGCTTCCGATAAAAAAGTGCATACGGTTGCAGATGAAGCATTGGCTGTACAGCTTAACCGCGAATCGATGGTATTGTTAAAAAATGATAAGAATTTACTTCCGTTAGATGTAAAACAATACAAAAACATATTAGTTACTGGTCCGTTAGCAACCGAAGTAAACTATACCACTAGCAGATACGGCCCATCAAACAACCAAATTGTTTCCATTTTAGATGGAATTAAAGCTTACGCAAGTAAATCTGCAAATGTAACGTACAGTAAAGGGTGCGATGTAATTGACGCTACTTGGCCAGAAAGTGAAATTATTACTACTCCTTTAACTGCCGAAGAACAGGCTCACATCAATGAAGCAGTGGCTGCGGCAGCTAAATCCGATATTGTAATTGCTGTGGTTGGCGAGACGGATAACCAAGTTGGCGAAAGTAAATCAAGAACAAGTTTAAACTTACCTGGTCGACAACTTTTATTGCTACAAGCTTTATATGCAACAGGGAAACCAATAGTTATGGTGATGGTAAACGGTCGCCCTTTAACAATCAATTGGGAAAATCGCTACCTTCCTGCAATTCTTCAAGCAGGATTTCCTGGTCCATCGGCAGGAACCGTTGTTGCCGAAACCTTATTTGGAGATAATAATCCAGGAGGTAAATTGACTATGACCTACCCAAAATCAGTGGGTCAAATTGAATTGAATTTCCCTTTTAAACCAGGTTCTCAAGCAGGTCAAAGTAAAAGTGATGATCCAAATGGAACTGGTAAAACCAGAGTACTTGGTGCGCTTTACCCATTCGGATACGGATTAAGCTATACCACATTCGAGTTTACTAATCTTAAATTAAGCGCACAAGAAATTCAGCCAAAAAATGATATTCAGATAGCGGTAGATGTTAAAAATACAGGTAGCCGTAAAGGAGATCAAGTTGTACAACTTTATCTTAAAGATATGGTAAGTAGTGTTACGGTATATGAGTCTGTTTTAAGAGGATTTGAACGTGTAAGTCTAGCCCCAGGTGAAACTAAAACTGTAAAGTTTACGCTAAAACCAAGCGATTTGCAGCTTCTAGATAAAAACATGAAGTGGACAGTAGAGCCTGGTAAGTTTCAAGTAATGATAGGTAATTCATCAGAAGATATTAAACTGAAAAAAGAATTTACAGTCTCTAAATAGCATATTTCCGTCATTGCGAGGTACGAAGCAATCTTACAACACAATCAGATAAATTCATCGCTTTAAGATTGCTTCGTACCTCGCAATGACGCCATTCAATATAAAATCGAAGAGGGAACTAACGCCAATATATCTGATTTAAAAGCTAAAGTGCCTTATTATATTTTACATTTTAATAACTAGGTTAGAAATTAAATTATACCATTTATAAAATGAACCGCAAAAAAACCATTCTACTCGCTTTTCTATTACTCACATCAGCAACACTATTTGCTAAAACAGTTACTGTCGCATCTATAGCAGAATTACAAACTGCAATCGATAAAGCGCAACCAGGCGATGTGATTGTATTAAAAAATGGCACTTACACTACCACAGCAGATATTATAGTAAACAAACAAGGTTCAGCTCAACATCCCATTACCATTGTAGCAGAGAAAATTGGCGAAACAGAAATTACAGGTAAAGGAGGATTTAGTATAGTCAGCCCAGCAAAATACATTATTATTAAGGGCTTTAAATTCACACATATCGCTTCAAAAGCCAAGACTGGCAATGGTACTAGTTTTTGCCGTTTTACACAAAATATCTTCGAAACACCAGGAGATGGAGAGAATTTAACTGTTGCAGGTTCAGACCAAGAAATAGATTACAATACTTTCCAAAATAAAAATGCGATGGGCAGGTTTATTGCCATTAGAGGCGAAGGAAAACAAATTGCCGAACGCTTACACATTCATCATAATTATTTTAATACAGCCGCAAGTCAAGGTGGTAAGAACGGAGCAGAAGCCTTTCAGTTTGGTTTAAGTGGGTTCAGTATGTCGTTAAGTAATAGCATAGTAGAATATAACCTATTCGAAAAATGTGAAGGAGAAAACGAATTAATCTCAGTAAAAGTTGGCGGTGTAACCTTAAGATACAATAGCATTATAGATTGTCCAGCACAATTTACTTTGCGTCATGGCAATAAAAACTTAGTGTATAGCAATTACTTTAAAAACACACCAGGGTTAAGGATATTTGGAGATGACCATCAAATCTTTAGCAATTATTTTGAAGACTGTAAACCAGCAATTACCATTGGTAATGGCGGTGCAGAAGTAGCTGATGGAGCACCGTTGACATCTCATGATAGACCAGATAGGATTTTAATTGTCTTTAATACCTTAGTTAATAATAAAGAAAACATTGTTCAAACCCCTAGAAAAGATGGTATAGGAGCAACATACGTTACGGTTGCGAATAACATTATTGAAGGCGGTGGTGTTGCTGCTAAAATTTCAGGTCCAATGACAAATGCCAAATGGCAAGGAAATATCATTTTTAAAGTAACGGGAGCAGGAGATTTACCTGCGGGTTCTTACCAAGAAATGAACCCTAAGTTGGTTAAAGATACGTCAGGCATTTTTCAATTACCAGCAAATAATCCGGTAATTAATAATACAATAGGTCAATACCCAGTTGTAAAAGCAGCAGGCAAAATTGTTGTTTTATCACCAAGTCAAGTAGGCTATTTAGCAAAAAAATAATGAACAAACTGACTACAACTTTTCTTTTAGCTTTTATTTTTTCTATTGGTAACTCTGTATATGCACAAAATAGCGAATGGGTTAAATACAACCAAAAAGGAAAATTAACCTATAAAACTACACCTGCGGGAGATCAGATTATGGATTTTTCTCATGCAGGATATTTGGGTGGTGGTGTAGCTTTGCCAACAATTACTACTACAATTACTGTAAAACCATCTGGAACAGGTGATGATACGAAAACAATTCAAGCTGCAATAGATCAAGTGGCAAAAATGCCATTAAAAAATGGTTTCCGTGGAGCAGTGGAACTTTCTGCAGGTGTATTTAATTGTGCAAGTTCAATTATTATTTCAGAAAGTGGAATCGTTTTACGTGGTAAAGGAAGTGATCGAAGTGGTACCACGATTAAAATGAGTGGCGACCCACATACTGCTATTGTAATAGGCAAAGGAAATACAAAAGTAGCTTTGGGTGCAACAGAAGATACCAATCAAGTGGAGCAAACGACTACACGTTTTGTTGATTCTTATGTTCCGTTCGGAGCTAAATCTTTCAATGTTGCCAATGCAAAGGGTTTCAAAATTGGAGACACGATTGCTATTTATAGACCAACTACTGATGCTTGGGTTCATTTTATGGAAATGGACAACATGTATAGAGAAGGCAAAAAGCAAACGTGGGTGGGAACAGGTAGAGAAGAGATTTCTAAACGAATAGTTAAGGCAATTTCAGGTAATCGAATAACAGTTGATGTGCCATTAGCAGATTCGTACGATGCGAAATTTTTAATGCCAATGGGTGTAAAAGTAGCGAAGATAAAAGCATTAAATAGAGTAACTCATGTTGGCATTGAGGATTTGCATATCCAGTGTGAACCTTTAGAATCTTCTTATGGAAATGCACCTTATGCAGGGATTAGAGTAGGTGGTGATGATTGTTGGGTTAAAAATGTTTTTGCAGAAGAAACCATGAATACCACCGTTTTAGCAGGAGATCGGATTACGATGCAACGCGTGAAAATTAAACATACCTATACCAATTTAGGTGCATCTAAGCCTGCAGATTTTAGTTTAGAAGGTAGTCAGAATTTAATAGACCGCTGTGAAGCAACTGGTGGAAACACTTATTTTGTATGGACATCAAGTTTAATAACAGGGCCTAATGTAGTGTTAAATTCTACTTTTAGAGGTATAGGAAGTCGCATACAACCACATCAACGTTGGGCTACAGGATTGCTAGTAGATAATTGTACCATCGCCGATGGTAATATTGATTTTATGAATAGAGGCATTGCTGGTTCTGGGCATGGTTGGACGATGGCTTGGGGAGTTGCTTGGAAGTGCATTGCAAAAAGTTATATTATTCAAAACCCACCAGGAACTGTAAATTGGGCAATTGGCTGTATCGGACAAAGAGAACAAACAGCTCGGTTATTTGATGGCAGCCCAATCATCCCAGATGGAAATTTTGATTCTCATGGCAAACCTGTAGCTATTCAAAGTTTATACTTAGCGCAACTGCAAGAAAGAGTTGGTATTAACGGCTTAAAAAACATCGGCTACCAAGGCAATACGAAGAGCGAGTTTAAAAATAAAACAATAGCACTCAGTCCATTTACTCCAGATCGTGATTCTAAACTAGGTATCAACTTAGCCTTTGAACGACCTGTAAATACAAATAATGTGAGGGGCACTACACGTGAATTTGGAGGAGAAAGAGCTTTAGATGGAAATGATAAAACCTATTGGGCAGTTAATGATGAGGTAAAACAAGCTACATTAGAGGTAGATATGGAAGGGCCAGTGCTCATTAATGCCTTAAAAATGAGTGAAGCGCTTGGTCAAAGAATAGAAGAATACAAAGTAGAAGTGCAGTTAGATAGTAAATGGATTTTAGTAGATAAGGGTACCACAATAGGTACAGATAAAACGGTGAAATTTCCAAGTATAGTGGCATGGAAAGTAAAACTAACCATTAGTAAATTTAGCAATTATCCAGCCTTAAAGAGTTTTGGATTATACCTTAGCAAATAGCATACGTAACTTATATCTTATTGTAAAGTTCAAAGATTTAGCTTCGCTGAGCACTACGTGGTTCTCGGCTACGCTCGAAATGACGATAAGACTTCTTTTTATTAGTTTGTTTTCTCACAGTTAATAGACATTTCTCATTTGTAAATACTCTTTTATGGCAGGGAAAATGGTTTTACATTAAAGTTTATTGAATTTTCTTAAGTAGAATTCTTCTTTGCATAAAGGTCGAAAGGCTTCTATCGCTTTTCGAAGGGCTTCGCGTTTGGGTTGAAGAGTTCGCGTTTGGGTCGAAGGGCTTTGCGTTTGGGTTGAAGAGCTTTGCGTTTGGGTCGAAAGGTTTTCCGTTTGGGTCGAAAGGCTTTACGTTTGGGTCGAAAGGCTTTCCGTTTAGGTCGAAGAGCTTTCCGTTTGGGTTGAAAGGCTTTGCGTTTGGGTCGAAAGACTTCGTGTTTAGGTTGAAAGGCTTTTCTCGACGAGAAAACCGAAATTTCCACTATGTTTCTCTATTTGCTAAGAACAAGTAAAGAGCAATATAATTTCAATTGGATATACATTAAAAAGCTAAAGCAGACCTCTTAATGTCAATATTGTTGAATAAAAAGATAATTCTATTGCGTAAAACTTGACTAATTATCACGTAGTTGCAATAACTAAATATAAATGAACTTCAGGTTCAATTCTTTTATTTTAAAGTATACTGTATGAGGAAATTAGTTGCACTATTCGCTTTCCTATTCATAATTACAACTGTAAAAGCGGCAGATTTCGATATTACCAAATACGGTGCAATTGGTGATGGAGTTACACTCAACTCACAATCAATTCAAAAAGCAATTGATGCATGTTACAAAAGTGGTGGTGGAAAGGTAATTATCCCGGCAGGAAAATTTTTATCGGGTACCATTGCGCTGAAAGATAACGTTACGCTTAATCTAAAAAAAGATGCGGTATTATTAGGTAGTATAGATTTAAAGGATTATCAAAATTTAGATCCATTTACAGAAGGATTAGGCATTGATGTGGGCTGGGCTTTACTGGTTGCAGTTGATATAAAAAATATTGGTATTGAGGGTGAAGGAACAATAGATGGACAAGGAGCAGCTATAAAAGCAAAACATATTTTAACAGATACCCGTCCTGAAGGACAACGCTGGGGATTAAGACCTTTTTTAGTCCGAATTGTAAGATGCACTGGAGTTACTGTAAAAGGCGTAACCTTAAAATATGCAGGTGCATGGACTTCACACTATTTCCAAAGCAAGCAGATTTTAATTGAAAATGTAAAAATTCAAAGTGTAGGTGTTGCGCACAACGATGGAATAGGTATTGATGGTTGTCAGCAGGTGCGCATAAAAGACTGTGATGTAGTAAGTGGCGATGATGCATTGGTATTTAAAACTACATCGAGCTTAATGTCATGTAAAGATATCGAGGTATCTGGTTTACGATTAAAGAGTAGTCAGGCAGGTATAAAAATAGGAACGGAGTCTATTGCTGATTTCGAAAATATTAAAATTACCAACTGCCATATTTACGATACTAAAAATGGTGGAATTAAATTGTTAACGGTTGATGGTGGGCACATTAGAAATGTACTGATTTCTGATATTACCATGGATGAAGTGAAAACTCCTATGTTATTTCGATTAGGTTCGAGATTAAATGTTTTCAGAAAAAAAATGGAAACCAAAAAACCTACAGGAACTTTCGAAAACGTAGTGATTAGAAATGTAAAAGCCAAAGCAGCAGATCAGGCACAATTAACGCCACCATCTGGAATTTTAATTACTGGCGTACCTGGGCATGATATTACCAATTTGACTTTAGAAAATATCGAAATCACTTTAGCTGGAGGTGGTACCGCAGAGGATTCACGTAAAGCAGTTCCCGAAGCAATAGATCAATACCCTGAGGTAAAAACTTTTGGTCCAAAAATTCCAGCTTATGGTGTTTGGGCTCGACATGTAAAAGGTCTAAAGTTAATTAATGTGAAATTTAATTTAGATAGTAACGATCTACGTCCAGCACTGGTTTGCGAAGATGGTAAAGATATACTAGTAACCAACTGGAATTTACCAGAAACTAAAGGTGCAGAGGCTATTGTTCGTTTAGAAAATGTATTAGGGGCAAATATTAACGCCTTAACTGTACCAGGAGAAGCACAAGCATTGGTAAGAGTAGAAGGAGCTAACAGTGCATCAATTAAGGCTGCTAAAAACACAATGCCATCTATTAAAAAGGAAGTAGAAACCATAAAATGAAGAAACTCATTCAACTCGTAATACTTTTCTTATTAAGTCATAATGCTTTTGCTCAGGCAAACATTACAGAAGAGAAAACCAGTACTTGGAATAAATTTGAAAAAGTAGCCTTTAAATTTAATGGGATAGAAGCGTGGTATGTAAAACCATCAGTTGCAGCTAAAGGAAATCCTTGGGTTTGGCGAGCACATTTTCCTAGCTGGCATACCGAAATGGATAGTGTTTTGTTAGAAAGAGGCTTTTATGTTGCCTATATTAACACCAATGATTTATTTGGACATCCAAAGGCGATGATGATTTGGGATGATTTTTATAATTATTTAGTAAAGGAAAGAAACTTTGCGCCAAAAGTGGCTTTAGAAGGGGTAAGCCGAGGCGGTTTGTATGTATATGGTTGGGCAAAAAGAAATCCAGCTAAGGTAAGCTGCATTTACACAGAGACACCAGTTTTAGATTTTAAGAGTTGGCCGGGAGGTAAAGGGATTGGAAAAGGTTCGCCTAAAGATTGGGCAAAGCTTTTAGAAGTATATCATCTTACAGAAGAAGAAGCTTTAAAATACGATGATTTACCTATCAATAATCTCGACGGTTTGGCTGCGTATAAAGTTCCTATTTTGCATGTAATTGGTTTGCAGGATAGCCTTGCTCCACCGGTAGAGAATACTGATGTTTTAGTTAAAAATTATATCAGCAAAGGTGGACCAGCAACAGTAGTTCCCATGACAAAAGGAAAGCAAACGCTTAGTGGACATCATTTTTCCATAGAGGGTCCAGAAAAACTAGCCGACTTTATCTATCAGAATAGTATGCCTGTTATTCCTAAATTGAAAGATGAAGATTTTATACAGATGTTTGGTCAGCTTTCTAATATAGCTTACCGCATTAAAAAAGAAAAGAAAGCTACAGTTGCCTTTTTAGGTGGTTCTATAACTAATATGAAGGGTTGGCGAGATAAAGTTTGTACCTATTTAAAAGAATTGTATCCAGAAACTGATTTTACATTTATCAATGCAGGTATTCCTTCGTTAGGAAGTGTTCCACATGTTTTCAGATTAAAAAATGATGTATTAGATAAGGGAAGAATTGATCTAATGTTTATCGAATCGGCAGTAAATGATTATGGAAATGGAACTTCAGAACAACAACAAAGAAAAGCATTGGAGGGTATTGTTCGACATGCTTATCAAGTTAACCCCAACATCAACATGATCATGATGGCTTTTGTTGATGAAGATAAAATTGCAGATTACAAAGTAAATAAAATTCCGGTAGAGGTAAAAGTGCATCAAGATATTGCCAAACATTATCAAATTCCATTTATCAATTTAGCTGAGGCTGTAAGTAGACGCATTGAAGCAGGAGAATTTACATGGGATGGCGATTTCAAAAACCTCCATCCATCACCATTTGGACAAGAAATTTACTTCTCTGAAATCAAAACTTTAATTAGAAAAGGAATTAAAGATAATTTAACTACACAGCTAACAGCTTTTAAATTGCCTTTAGCAATTCAAAAATATGCGTATACCAAAGGTGATTATGTTGGCGTAGAAAAAGCAGTAATTAAAAAAGACTTTGTGTTAGATCCTTCTTGGAAACCCAAAAATAAAGTAAATACCAGACCTGGTTTTGTAAATGTTCCAGTTTTATCAAGCACAAATCCTGATGCAGAACTCTCGTTTTCATTTACAGGTAATGCAGTTGGAATTGCCATTTTAGCAGGTCCAGATGCTGGAACAATCAGCTATACGATCGATGGAAAAAATCCTAAGATAGTAGACCTTTATACACAATGGAGCAAAAATCTTCATTTGCCTTGGTACTTGGTATTGGGTGATGAGCTTGCAAAAGGCAAGCACGTTTTGACTATAAAAGTCTTAGCAAATCATAATGAAAAATCTTTGGGCAATGCCTGTAGAATTGTACATTTTTTAGTGAATAGTAATGAAAAGTAAAATTTGGATTATCCTTTTGTTGATCTTGCCTTTTATAGCTTCAGCAGAAGTTAAATTACCTTCTTTAATTGCGGATGGAATGGTTTTACAACAGAAATCATCGATTTCTTTATGGGGATGGGCAAACCCAGATGAAAAAATAACAGTTGTAGCAAGTTGGGATCATCAAAAAGCTGAAGTGATAACGAATACTAATGGCGAATGGTTAGTTAAATTAAAAACGCCAACAGCTGGTGGTCCGTTTACTATAACAATTAGTGGTACTAATAAAATAGAAATTAAGAATGTACTTGTCGGCGAGGTTTGGTTATGCTCTGGGCAATCGAATATGGAATTTCCGTTGCAAAAAACAACACCTTCATGGAAAACAGGTATTGTTAACTATGAAAGCGAAATAGCCAAAGCTAATTATCCCAACATAAGAATGTTTACGGTAAAGCAAACTGTAGCACAAGAACCTCAACAAGATGTGGAGGGAAAATGGGAAGTATGTAGTCCAGCAACTGCTGGGAAGTTTTCGGCAGTGGCTTATTATTTTGGTCTCGAACTAACCAGATCATTAAATTGTCCGATTGGTTTAATTCATTCGTCTTGGGGTGGCACGCCAGCAGAATCGTGGGTTAAAAAAGAAGTGTTGGAAAAAGATACTGCACTTATATCAATTTTAACCAACTACGATAAAGACGTTAGAAGCTATAAAGCTGTTGATTCTACTTATCAAAATGCTTTAACAAAGTGGAAGGAGGATAAAGCGAAAAATCCATCTTCAACAGTTGTTGCCCCAAAAAAGCCAGTAGAACCTACTAAAAACTCAAAATCAGCAACAAAACTATACAATGGAATGATTGCACCTTTAATTCCATTTACCATTAAAGGCGTTATTTGGTATCAAGGAGAGTCGAATTCCGGAAGGGCATATCAGTATAGAAAATTATTTCCGGCGTTAATCAATTCTTGGAGATCAGATTGGAAGACAGATTTTCCTTTTTATTTCGTTCAAATCGCTGTGCATTACCAGCAACTTCCAGAAATTAGAGAAGCGCAATTATTTACCATGCAGTCTACTCCACAAACGGGCATGGCTGTAATTACTGATGTAGGTGATTCATTGAATATTCACCCTACAAATAAAGAAGTTCCAGGTCATCGTTTGGCACTTTGGGCGTTGGCTAAAACTTACAATCAAACACAATTGGTGTATAGCGGGCCTCTTTATCAATCGATGAGAGTTGAAGGAAATAACATCATCCTCAAATTTAGATATGCAGATGGTTTACTAGCCAAAGGCGATACACTGACCGAATTCACCATTGCAAATAGCAATCAACAATTTATACCAGCAACAGCGGTAATAAAAGGAGATGAAATTTGGGTGTCAAGCCCATCAATTAAAAAACCAATAGCAGTTCGTTTTGCTTGGAAGAATTTCTGTAGACCAAACTTATACAACGCCGCAGGTTTACCAGCCTCGCCTTTTAGAACAGATAATTGGACAACCAAAAATTAATTATGAAGAAGACTTTTTATTTATTGACGTTGTTAGCAATCCTCCAATTCCCCATACGTAGTTTCGGTCAAACCATGGATCAAATGTGGGATAGCAGTGTTTCGGGAAAAGAAAATCCAAATTTGCAATGGTTTAAGGATGCTAAGTTTGGTATGTTTATCCACTGGGGTCTGTATTCAAAAATTGCAGGAGAATGGAATGGGAAACGTTATTACGGTAGTGGCGAATGGATCATGAACCAAGCCAAAATCAAAGTAGCTGATTACAATAAAGTAGCTTCAACCTTTAATCCAATAGGTTTTAATGCTGAGGAATGGTCGCAGTTGGCTGCAGATGCAGGTATTAAATACATGGTGATTACTGCTAAACACCACGAAGGTTTTTCTATGTACAAATCTAACGTGAGCGATTTTAACATAGTTGATGCTACACCTTATAAAAAAGACCCGATGAAAGCATTGGCAGAAGCTAATCGTAAACGTGGCATTCAATTCGGATTTTATTATTCGCAATTTCAAGATTGGCATGAACCTAATGGTGGAAGAAATACCTGGGATTTCGATGAATCAAAGAAAGATTATCAAGCATATTATAGAGAAAAAGCAATTCCTCAATTAAAAGAGTTATTAACAAATTATGGTCCGTTAGGCATTGTTTGGTTCGATACACCTGGTGGGATGACTAAAGAACAAACCCAGTCGTTTGTAAATGAGTTAAGAGTATTGCAGCCAAAAACATTGTTTAGTAGCAGAGTGGGACAGGGTCTTGGCGATTATAAAGATTTCGGAGATTCTGAAGTACCTAACACGCCAATTAAAGGAGCTTGGGAATCCATCTACACGCACAACGATTCGTGGGGTTACATTAAACACGACATGAATTTTAAAAGCAGTAAGGAAATTATTCAACTGCTTGCAAACGTAGCTTCAAAAGGTGGAAACCTGATGTTAAATGTTGGTCCAGATGGAAATGGAAAAATACCGGAATATTCGGTTAAATTTTTACAACAAACAGGTAACTGGCTTAAATTAAATGGCGAAAGTATTTACGGTACAACCTACGGTTTAATTCCTACTCAACCTTGGGGAGTTAGTACATCTAAACCGGGTAAACAATATTTACACGTCATGAACCGACCAAAAAATGGAAAATTATTCATTCCAGATTTTAACGTAGCCATTAAAAAAGTTTATGCCCTGACAGATAAAAAAGAACTATCGTTTAAAAAAAACGGAAAAGCAGTAGTTATTAATTTACCATTATTTAATCAAGATTCTGTAAATACTGTTTTTGTGGTCGAATATTCTGGAACGGTTACTGATTATAGCTTGCAAACTCCAATTACAGTATCTGGTCAATTTGATGAAAATAATGTAGATGCTGTTTTTGCTCAAGCTACTGGGAATACAAAAATTCAATCACTTACCTATAGCCATTATTACGGCGATTGGAAACACACCACCTGTGTAACCAATATGAAAGATAGTACGGACCAAGCTACATTTACCATTAACGTAACCGAGCCAGGCGATTATCACATTAAAGTTGAATACAGTTGCCCACAAGAAAGTGTGAAATTGGAAGGTAGTTTAAGTGTTAACAATCAAGAGTTTCTATTTAGAACCTTGCGCACATCCGAATTTGATAAAAGTTCACCTTTATTGTTCATTAAACACACCGTTGCAACTACTACGTTTTCAAAACCAGGAATATATCAAATTAAAATTCATCCATTACAAAATGGAAAAGAGCTTTTTAAGTTAAAATCCGTTATACTAGAACCTGTTAAATAGATATGAGAAAAATTACAACCATAGCCGCACTTTTAATTTGCTTGGTGTTTAGTCAAGCTAAAGCGCAAACACTTAAAGATGCTATGCAGCCTGCCGTAAAAAACGGAGGTTTTAAAATGGAAGGCTATATTTTATGGTGTCCATCGGTTATAAAAGTAGGAGATACCTACCATATGTTTGCTTCTCGCTGGCCAGATAAATATGGTTTGGGTGGATGGACAACCTATTCGGAAATTGTAAGAGCAACTTCAAAAAGCTTATACGGTCCTTATGAATTCCAAGAGGTAGTCATACAAAAAAGACCAGATTTCTGGGATAATGATCGAGCACATAACCCTAAAATTGTAAAGGCAGGAGATACGTACGTGCTGTATTATATCTCGTCAGCAAATGAAACCGGTTACGCTTATAGTAAATCCATAACCGGTCCATGGACAAGAACGGATAAATTAGCAATGCCATTTTCTAATCCAGCGCCACTCGTTAAAAAGGATGGAAGTGTGTATGTTTTTGGAAGAAAATCGGTAGATAACATCCGCATTGCACAAGCCTACCAGGCACCAACTTTTAATGGAAATTATACACAGGTTAGCAATCAATATAACTTACTGCCAGATAAAAATCAATTAGAAGATCCAACAATATGGTGGGCAAAAAATCAATACAATGTTATCCTAAGTGATTTTAGAGGAGATGCCACAGGTACAGGTAAAAATGGCGCACAATATGCATCAAAAGATGGAATTAACTATATATTAGTGTCTAAAGAGTCTGTTTATACTAAAACTGTAAAGTATGATGATGGCACCGAACAAACATTTAGAAGAAGAGAAAGACCGTTTGTCTATGTAAATGAAAAAGAACAAGTAACCGCATTTTTCACTTCATGTTTAACCCAAGCTAAAGATGGTAGTGAAAAATCATGGATTGAAGTAAATCCTGTAAATAAATATGTTCCAAAGGAGATAAAATAATCCTATGATTACCATAATTCAAAGAAAAAGGCTATTCTCAAAGAAATAGCCTTTTTTATTAGTAATCATTATTTATCCCCTCTAACAGCTTTAACCTGAGCTGGAGTAATTAAGCTTGCTTTATTTCCGAAACTGTTGCGAACAAAACTCAACACATCTGCAACTTGCTGATCGCTAAGATGGCCTAATCCAGGCATTGGGTTAGCGTAGGTATCTCCATCAATTTCAATCTCTTTATTAAAACCCTTTAAAATAATATTAATTAATCTTTTTTGATCCCCTAAAACATATTCAGTTTTACTTAAAGGAGGATTTAAACCCATTACACCACCACCATCTACCTGATGACAAACCATGCAGTATTTAGTGTAAACCAATTTGCCATTTACAATGGATGGTGCAGGAACAGCAGATTTAGCTTTAGTTTGGATTTTTTTAGTTTGAGCACTTAAGCTCAATACGCACCCAATTGTTAAAAGTGCAGCAAAAATTATCTTCTTCATACATTTTATTTTTTAGTATAACCAATTCTATAAACAGCACCTTTTACATCATCTGTAACAAATAAAGAACCATCAGGACCTTGAGCTAATCCGCAAGGTCTATGTATAGCTTCTTTTGGTGCCATAATTTCTGCCTGACCAGAAAAATTATCTGCAAATACTTCCCATTTGCCAGTAGGTTTTCCATCTTTAAAAGGAACAAAAACCACAAAATAACCAGCTTGTTTTTCTGGTGCTCTATTCCAAGAACCATGAAAAGCAACAAAAGCACCATTTTTATATCTTTCAGGAAACATATTGCCAGTATAAAATAACAATGCATTAGGCGCCATGTGCGCAGGGAAAGCCACAATAGGATCAATAAATTCTTTACTTCCTTCTATTTTACCATCGCCACCATACTCTGGTGCAAGAATTTTTTTGTTTAAAAATGGATCATAATAGGTGTAAGGCCAGCCTGCATTATCACCCTTTTTTAACATATACATTACTTCAGCAGGTAATTCTGCAGATTGTTTATCGGTATATAATTTTGGCCATGATGAACTTAAATTATCTCTGCCATGTTGCATTACATAAAGTGTATTATTTTGAGTATTCCAATCTAAGCCCATTACATTTCTTAAGCCAGTAGCATATTTTACACCATCAACATAGGTTTGATTTAACTTGTCTGCTTTAAATTGCCAAATTCCGCCAGCAGAATCTAATATTGGGCAACCTGCTTTTCCTTTTGATTCTAAACCACGATCCATTTCTTGACAAGAATTAGATGGGGAACCAATATTCACATAAATATGATCATCGTTATCTAAAACAATAGATTTAGTTTGATGTTGCCTGCCCGCTATTAAGCCTGTTATTATTTTTTCTGGTTTGGTAGGATCAATTACCTTTTCGGCATCATCTAACTTATAACGGAAAATCTCTTTGTCGGAAGAAGCATATAAATAACCTTTCTTAATTGTTATTCCAGTTCCGGCGTAATCGCCAAATGCTAATTGGGTTTCGTATTTTCCATCTTTATCGTTATCCTGAAGAAAGAGAATACCTTTTCCATTAACCAATCTAAAAAGCTTAATGTATATGCTACCGTCCTTTGTTACTATAATATGTCTAGCTCTGCCAATGTTATCAGCAATCTTATTAGCTCCAAAACCATCAGCTAATTTTAAACCAGCATTATCAGTATCAGGTTTAAACGGAGTGATTTCATTTGTGTGCTTGTATATAAAAGATAATAATGCGCCTATTAGTAAAAAGCATGCAAAATAGCGTAGGATAATAGTTTTAACTCTCATTTATTTAGGGATTAACATAATTAGTATTTCAAATCTAATGCATACAAAAAGGCATAATTGTTAGTAATTGGCTTTTTATACAATAAAATTGGCATAAAACTATTTTAAACAATTCATTTACATAGAAAAATGTCTTATAAGAATTCCTGTAATTTCAAGTTTTCTAATATGATGTTATTATTAAAAAATAGAAAGAATTTGTTGCTGAAATATACAAATAGCGCATTTTTTACGAAAGATAAAGTTTGGATTTTCAGGGAAATAAGCCTTATTTGGTTAAAAATGTTATCAACTTTTTAAGCATGTTTAGTTTAATATTTATTTAAGGTATGCCAAAATAACTGATTAATACGCTAAAAACATTCACTAAAGGAAGTTGAGAATTTCTTTCTATTGTATAACCAATTATAAACTATTCAACTATGACACCAAACCGCAAAAGTATGCGTTTAATCGCATCCTTAAATGCTTATCCAACATGAATGAATTTTGATCATTTCACAAAAATCAAAATTTAACCTAACAAAATATTCATTATATGGACAAGACATTTACAAAACTCATTAACCATAACATTTGGAAAACATTCGTTTTCTTACTGCTTATGTCTCCAATTGTTTCATTTGCACAAACAATTACTGTTACAGGTACAGTTAAAGACAGCAAAGGAGAAACAATTCCAGGTGTAGGTATTAAAGTAAAAGATGGAACTACCTCTACACTAACTGATAAGGATGGAAAATTCTCGATTAAAGTTCCAGATCAAAAAGCAAAGTTGATATTCAGTTATATCGGTTATAATCCTTACGAAGAACTGGTAGGCGATAGAAAAGTACTTTCTATTGTGTTGCAAGAAAATATTGCTGCTTTAACAGAGGTAGTAGTTCAAGGATATGGTGGTTCTTCTAAAAAATCAGATTTAACAGGATCTACTGTTTCTATTAATGCTGCTCAAATTGCAGAACGCCAACCTACTAATATATATGATGCCATTCAAGGTCAGGCATCTGGTGTATTAGTAATTAACGATAATGGAGAACCAGGTGCTGAAGGTTCTATTCAAATTCGTGGAGCTTCTACCTTTAGTGCGGCTGGTAATAATCCATTGTTTGTTATTGATGGTGTTGTTAGCGAAGGAGGAATTTCTGCTATTAATCCTAACGATATTCAAAACATCGAAATTTTAAAAGATGCTGCATCTACTGCTATTTACGGAACTAGAGCGGCAAATGGAGTTGTTTTAGTAACCACTAAAAGAGGTCAGGTAGGTAAACCAAGAGTAGATGTTTCTTATGGTCGTAAAATAGGTAACATTGCGCATACTATACAACAAGCAAATTCAAAAGATTTACGTTTATGGAGACAAATTCAAAACAATAATAACCCAAGCTCAGGTAGCAATACCGATTCATTAAACATTGCTTACAATGCTGATAACTATTTAGAAGATATGTTATTAGGTAATACAGCTATTTTAAATGATATTAAATTAGGTATTAGTGGTGGACAAAAAGGCTTAACTTATTATTCGAGTTTAAATTATTTGGATGATAAAGGAAGTGTATTAAATACATGGTCTAAAAGATTGCAAGGAAGGATGAATATCGATTTTCAAGTAACTCCTAAACTCAGAAATAATACCAATATTACCTTTAACTGGAATAAAAAATCTACATGGAGTACAAATAACTCTTTAAATCCCGTATTTGATAGACCAAATAACTTGAGGATTTACTTACCAGATGGTTCATTAACAAGTTATACCTCAAGTAAACGTAATCCAATTGCAAATGCTTTACTAGAAACCAATATAGCTGATGGTTATGGGGCGGCCATTACCAATAATCTTGAATATAAAATTTATAAAGATTTAAGATTTACAGCAATTGGAAGTGGATCATTAACCAATAACAACACAAAGTATTTTCAACCGGAGTTTTTAGATGACAATGGAAATGAGAATAGAGGAAATCAAACTTCTGCGATACGTTTTAACTGGACATTACAATCTTTCTTAAATTATGATAAAACCATTGGAAAAGATCATGTTATTAATGCAACGTTAGGTGTAGAATCGTCGAGAGTTGATAATAGATCTTTAAAGTTACAAGCATTACCTGGCTCTTTTGTAAATGAGCAAATTACCAATTTTAACTTAAGTAATATAGATATTAGAAATAGTAACTCTGGTGGCGGTGGTAATTCATTAGCCTCGTTGTTTGCTCGTGTAGGTTATAATTACAAAGGTAGATATATTCTTAATAGCACATTTAGAAGAGATGGATCATCTAAGTTTGGTACTGATAATAAATGGGGTAATTTCTTATCTGGTTCATTGGCATGGCGTTTATCTGATGAGAAATTTATGTCATGGGCTAAAGGAAAAGTGTTAAATGATGCAAAAATTAGAGTAAGTATTGGGCAGCAAGGAAACAATGGTATTGGTGATAATGAAGATGCTACTTTAGTAAGCTTCGGAGATGTAAGTTATTTAGGAGATGCAGGTGCCGTAATTTCAAATAGATTAGGTAATCCAGAAATTCAATGGGAAAATACAGTTCAAACCAATTTAGGAACTGATATTAGTATGTTTGGTGGAAGGTTACTATTGGTAGTTGATTATTACCATAAAGCAACTAACAAATTGTTAATGGATAACTTATTGCCAAAAGAAACTGGTTTCCAAACAGTACGGGTAAATGCTGGTGATTTGTATACCAATGGTGCTGAATTTTCACTTTCTGGTACACCAGTTGCAAAACCTAATTTTACTTGGTTTGTAAATGCGAATATCTCGTTTGAACAAGGAAGAGTTAAAAGCCTGTTCAAAAATGAGCCATTTATTGCAGGTACTAGATATCTAATTACACCAGGTGGTAGGTTAGGAGATTTTTATGGCTATAAACAGTTAGGTATTTACAGATGGACTGCATCTAATGCTTATTCTTCAGACTGGACTAGATTAGAACCAGTAAATGTTGCTCCAGATGGGCAATCTGCTGAATATTATACTTTAAATGGACAACGTTATACCGGTGCTATTCAAAAAGTGAGTGGTCCTGCAGGTTTTCTTAAAGGTGGAGATACAGAATGGTTAGATGTAAACAAAGATGGTTTAATTGATGATGCTGATCGTAGCATTATTGGTAATGCAACACCAGATTTTTACCTAGGTTTATCTAACACTTTCAGTTATAAAAGATTTTCATTAAACGTAATGTTAAATGCTACTATTGGTGGACAAATCTATAACTCATTTAAAGAGAGTTTTTCAACTTTTGGCTCTACAAATGGAACTGCATTTCCTGAAGCTATTTACGGCGCATGGAGAAAAGAAGGAGATATTGCGATTTATCCATATTTCCCAACAAAAGACAATAATGGAAATCAAAAAAGAGGTGTAAATAGCTATTATTTAGAAGATGCTTCATTTGTAAGATTATCAAGTGCAAGATTAAATTACTCATTCCAACCTGCGTTAATTAATAAATATAAGTTGAAAGCGCTTTCATTATTTGTTTATGGTACCAATCTATTAACATGGACAAATTACTCAGGTTTTGATCCAGAATTTAGTAACGATAATCCATTAACGCCAGGAACCGATGGTGGTAAATATCCTAAGCGTAGAGAATTTGGTTTTGGTATAAACATTAGCTTATAAAATTAGATATGAAAAAGATAGCAAGTATTGCTTTTTTAACAGTAATGATAATGTTAGGAAGCTGTAAAAAGTTTTTAGAAGTTCCGCCCGTAACTGCCATCAGGGCAGAAGATTTTTACAAATCGGCCAAAGATATGACTGGTGCAATGGCTTCATTATATGGGAATTTTCAACAAGCAATGGTTGGAGAATCACAGTTTAACAATAAATACACCATGTGGGGTGAAGCTCGTTCGGATAATTTTGAAAGAGGGGGCAACTCAAATTCTACTTATGCAGAACTACAATTAAATGGGTTAACAGCTGGTAATCCATTTTCAGATTGGTCTAGTATGTTTAAGGTAATTAACATTGCCAATTTAAATCTTAAATATTTTCCAGGTATTGCTAAGACAGAAATTAATCCGGCATTAGTTACACCATTAATTATTAATGATAATATCGCACAAAGTAGAGCTCTAAGAGCAATGGCTTACTTTTATATTGTAAGAACTTGGGGGGATGCACCGATTAAACTAACTCCTTTTGAGGATGCTACTTTAGATGCAAAACAAGCTAGAGACGGTGTAGATAAAATTTTCGATACTGTAATTATCCCTGATTTGGAATTCGCTTATAACAATGTAAATACTGCAAATTATAGTGTATTTAAATTTAGTAGAGGAGCAGCTTGTGCAGCATTAATGGATGTTTACATGTGGCGTAAAGATTATGTAAATGCTAAAAAATGGTTTACATTATTAGGAACTGCTAAAGCACCTGCAAAAGCTACTTATGGTGGTACAGCAATTACAGATTTAGAACCTACTGCTAACTGGAATAAAATGTTTACCGACCCATCGAATAGCATTGAAGCTATATGGAATATTCATTGGGATAATGTTGTAAATGGTTGCCCTTGTATGGCTGGAGTTTCTACTTCTCCAAATAATTCGCCTTTAGTAATCGATTATGGCATTTTTTACGATTGGCCTTTGAAATATCCTACAGATATTAGACATAGAGCAACTTATGATATTGCCAAAACTGATGCTAGAGATCGCGTTTGGAAGTTTTATAAAGGAACCGGAACTATAGGTACAACTACGTATACCGTAGCTGCAGCTGATAGAGATGCGAACAATTCTGTTGTTTATCTTTCTATGTATAGACTAGCGGATATATATTTATTATATGCAGAGCTGTTAAATAAAACTGGCGACAAAACCAACTCTTTAAAATATTTAAACTTCATTCGTACAAGAGCAATGATACCTGTTTATACAACAAGTAGTCCAGAAGTTTCGGTAACACCTGGTGTATTAGATGAAACTAAATTAGAAGATGCAATTATTCAGGAAAGACAATATGAACTTTTTGCAGAAGGAAAAAGATGGTTTGATTTAGTACGTACAGATAGAGTAATTCAGGTAATGGATCCAATAATTAAAGCTCGTCAAGTAAGAGCTGGAGTATTACCTGCAGATGCTACCGGTTTTGGTACAGATAAAAGAAAATATCTGTGGCCATTAAACAGAAACGTGCTAAACTCTAACTCTTTATTAACTCAAAATGCACCATATACAGACTAAGAAATTTATATCATGAAAAAAATAAAAATAACATTTAATAGACTAGTGGTGCTGGTTGCTCTTAGTTTATTTATATCGGGATGTAGCATGTTTGGTTTAGATCTTCAACAAGATTATGATTATAAAAAATCAATCCTTCAAGAAAATGTGAACATGACTGCATGGGCCTATTTGAAATCGAGAGCGGATGGAAATAATCCAAATGATACCGTTTTTAGATGGATGAAGAAAGCAATTGATTATTCTGAAATTGATACGTTGGAATATACAAAACCAAATAGAACATATATCTTTTTACATAACGATGCAATTAGAAGAGTAAATGGTTCACAAACCTTACAATCAAACTGTTTTTTTATCGATTATCCGACAATAGTTAAAAATCCAGATGGAACTATAAAATTCACTACACCTACTTCTGGCATTCCAACTACTTCAGCTGGTACTAAAAGCTGGAAAGATTATGATAAAGAAACGGTGAGGAAATATCTATTGTATCTAATTGGATTAGGAGATTATAATTATGATAACCTAACCCCATCAGGTGTAGATATTCAGTCATTACTGCCTGCTGGTAGTGTTGCAACAAAAGAAACCCGATTAGGATATATGGTTACACCATCCACTACTCCTGGTTTTACAACGGCAAGTACAGGCACACCTGCAGTATTTGCTTTTAATTATACTGGTACAGGAACAGCACCTACAGGTTTTGATCCAGAAGGTAAGTTTAATTTAAAGGTGTCTAATACGGCAGATTCTAAAGTGTTTTTTAACGGAGGTTTAATCGTAAGATCATCGAACTATAAGTGTACCAATGGCACTATACATGTTTGGGGAGTTACAGTTCGTCCATCTAGATAATTCATTTTAATTAAAATATAAACAAATGAAAAAACTTTTAATCCTCATAACCATACTAATAGCTGGTCATAGCTTAATGGCCCAAAAGACAAAGTTTGGTGTAAGAGCTGGTTTAAATTTCCCATCCTTACAACCTAGAACTAGTTTTAGTCCCTCTTCAGAGTATAAAATAAGTGCTAAATTTTTACTTGGAGTTTTTACAACTACCCCTGTTGGCAAAGCCACAACTTTACAAACTGGTTTAAATTTTTCAGTAAAAGGAAATAAATCAGTAGAACAACATAATAGTATTTCTTTCGGTTACCCAGTGCCATACACTACTGAGCGTAATATCAACTTAGCTTATTTAGAACTTCCTGTTAACTTGCTTTACAATAAAGAAGTTAATTTAGGAACAGTATATATAGGTGGCGGAGTTTATGGCGCATATGCTATCGGAGGTAGAATAAGATCAATTGACAAAAGAGATATCTACATTAAAAGAGGTAGTGCAGAAAGTATAGAATTTGGCGATCAACCAACCGAGTTAAAATCTGGAGATTATGGGCTTAATGCTTTAGCGGGTTTCAGATTGAAGAACGGAATGTTTATTGACTTAAATTATGGATTCGGTTTAGCCAACATTAGTAATAATGATAACTTTAAATCACATAATAGAGTAGCCGGATTTTCACTGGGATATCTATTTTAAAATTAATTATTTTAGCAAAAAGGCCGCCCATTAGGTGGCCTTTTTAGTATGGCTACTAGCTACTAGTTTTTATTAAATCATTAATATGTTAAAAAAGACCTTAGTTTTTGGCATTTGGATTTGCCTTTCTGTTTCTGTTTTTGCGCAAAACAAACAAAATGATGCTGCTCTAAAGTTATGGTATTCAGCACCCGCTGCGAATTGGAATGAAGCATTGCCAATTGGAAATGGCAGGTTAGGAGCAATGGTTTTTGGTAATCCAGCTAAAGAACAATTGCAATTAAACGAAGAGACAGTGTGGTCGGGTGGGCCTAATCAGAATATTACTGCAGAATCTGGAGCAGCAATCCCTGAATTGAGAAAATTGATTTTTGAAGGGAAATTTGAAGAGGCACAAGCAATTGCTGATGTGAAAATGTTCCCGAAAAAAAACAGTGGAATGGTGTATCAAACCGTAGGGGATTTGTTTCTTGATTTTAAAGGTCATGAAAAAGCTAAAAACTATTATCGGGATTTAAATATCGAAAAAGCGGTAGCAACAGTTACTTACGATTTGAATGGTGTACATTATAAAAGAGAAATATTTTCATCTTTTACAGATCAAGTAATGATTGTTAGATTAACAGCCAGTAAACCTGGGCAAATTTCTTTTACCTCTTCGCTAGCTTCGCCACAAAAAAGTGAACAAAAAATAAGCAATAGCAAGTTAATTTTAAATGGAATAACATCAGATCACGAAGGAGAAAAAGGACAGATTAAATTCGAATCGCAAGTTAAAGTTGTTAACCAAGGCGGTACTATTACAGCAAAAAACAATACCTACGAAGTCAAAAATGCCAATTCTGCTATTGTCTATATTTCTATCGCTACTAATTTTAAAAAGTATAATGATCTCAGTGGAAATGCAGCAGAGAAAGCGGCGAAATTTTTAAACAAAGCTGTGCTTAAAAATTATGATGTAGCCTTAAAAGAGCATATTCAATTCTATCAAAAATACTTTAATCGCGTAAAATTAAATCTTGGTGTTTCTGCTGCGGTAAATAAACCTACCGACCAACGTATTTTAGAATTTGCAAAGTCGAATGATCCGCATTTAGCTGCGCTTTACTTTCAGTACGGACGATATTTATTGATTTCTAGTTCACAACCAGGTACTCAGCCAGCTACTTTACAAGGAATATGGAATGATAAATTACTTCCTCCTTGGGATAGTAAATACACCATTAATATCAATACAGAAATGAATTATTGGCCTGCCGAGGTTACCAATTTAACCGAACTGCATGATCCTTTATTTAAAATGGTAAAAGATTTATCCATCACCGGACAAGAAACGGCGAAAGTAATGTATGGCGCTAAAGGTTGGGTTACACATCATAATACAGACTTATTTAGAATTACAGGACCTGTTGATCGTGTTTTTCCAGGTTTATGGCCTATGGGTGGAAATTGGTTGAGCCAACATTTATGGGATCATTATCAATTTACGGGCGATAAAAATTTTCTAAAGCAATATTATCCAGTGTTAAAAAGCGCTTGCGAATTTTATTTAGCTATTTTACAAGAAGAGCCTTCTCATAAATGGCTGGTAGTTGTACCTTCAGTTTCGCCAGAGAATACGTATGTGGAAGGCAAAAGAATATCTATTTCAGCTGGTACAACAATGGATAATCAATTGTTATTCGATTTATTTACTAAAACGAGTAAAGCGGCATCAATCTTAAATTTAGATGCTGATTTTAGAAAGAAATTAGGTTCGACACTAGATAGATTAGCACCAATGCAAATTGGAAAATATGGTCAGCTACAAGAATGGCTAACTGATTTAGATCGTGTTGATGATAAACACCGTCATGTATCACATCTTTATGGTGTATATCCAAGTAATCAGATTTCGCCAAACCGTACACCAGAATTATTTGATGCTGCAAAAACTTCTTTATTATATCGTGGTGATCCAGCAACAGGATGGTCTATGGGCTGGAAAGTAAATTTATGGGCAAGGTTTTTAGAGGGAAATCATGCCTACAAACTCATTGCAGATCAATTAAGATTAGTGGGGAGTAAACTCGATACGGTAAACACAAAGGGTGGAGGTACGTATCCAAATTTATTAGATGCTCATCCACCATTTCAAATTGATGGAAATTTTGGTTGTACAGCTGGTATAGCCGAAATGTTGCTACAATCTCATGATGGCGCAGTGTATATTTTACCGGCATTGCCTGATGTGTGGGCTAATGGAGAAATTAGTGGTTTAATTGCTCGTGGCGGTTTTGAAATTGCAATTGCTTGGAAAAATGGACGGATAGCTCAATTAAAAATTCAATCTAAATTAGGAGGCAATTGTCGCTTACGGTTAAATGATTCTCAAATAGATAAAAGTAAAATTCCATTTAAATTAGCAAAGGATAAGAATTCAAATGCTTTTTATGAAATGCCGCAAATCAAAATGCCGTTAATTTCAAAAGAAGCTAAACTAAATAAAGTACTTATCCCTAAATCAACCGATTATGATTTACCAACTGTAGCCGGTAAAACGTATACTTTTAATTTTTAACAGATGAAACGTTTCCTTTTTCTAGCCTTAGTATTTTTTACATTTTCTGCATCAGCACAAGTAAAAGACCCACTTAAACTTTGGTATACTGCACCAGCAAGAGTTTGGGAAGAAGCGTTGGCTCTGGGGAATGGAAAAACTGGAGCTATGGTTTTTGGTCGAGTTAATAAAGAACGGATTCAGTTAAATAATGCAACACTTTGGTCTGGTTATCCCGATGGAGGTAATAATCCAAAAGGAAAGGAATTTTTACCAAAAGTTCGCCAGGCAGTTACCAATGGAGATTATGGTCAAGCTGCAACGTATTGGAAAAATATGCAGGGAACGTATTCTGCAAGGTATTTAACCATGGCCGATCTATTTTTGGATTTTGGGTTAAAAGACTCAACTGCTATCAATTACAACAGAACTTTAGATTTAAATACTGCGGTTCATACAGTAACCTATCAAATTAACGGGATAAACTATAAAAGAGAAACGTTGGTGAGTTATCCAGATCGTGTGCTGGTAATTAGAATTACTGCCGATCAAAAGAATGCTATTAGTTTTACAACAAGTTTAACCAGCAAATTACGTTATCAAACCAATGCAATCCAGCCAAATTATCTTGTTTTAAAAGGAAAAGCACCTAAACATGTTGCACATCGTACTACCGAACCTCAACAAATTGTGTACGATGATAAAGAGGGAATGACCTTTGAAGTTCATGTTAAAATCAAAAATGAAGGTGGAACTGTGATGCCTTCGGGTAATGAGATTAAGGTTTCGAAAGCAAATGCAGTTACCATTTATTTAACAAATGGAACGAGTTTCAATGGCTTTGATAAATCACCTGGTTTAGCAGGAGTGAATCCATCTATTGAAGCGAAAGCAAATTTAAAAAATGCAGAACTTAAATCATTTTCGACTATAAAAGCTGCGCATCTGGCGGATTATCAGAAATTGTTTAATAGAGTAAGTTTTAATTTAAATGCGGATGCTAATTTGAGCAAATTGCCGACAAATATTCGCTTATCACAACAAGGACAAATCGGAAATGATCAGGGTTTACACACACTTTATTATCAATTTGGAAGGTATTTAATGATTGCCAGCTCTAGACAAGGAAGTCAGGCAACAAATTTACAAGGGATTTGGAATGATGCAGTTCAGCCACCATGGGGAAGTAATTATACTGTAAACGCCAATACGCAAATGAATTATTGGTTAGCTGAAAATACCAATTTATCAGAATTGCATCAACCCTTACTCGATTTTATTGGTCGACTAGCTAAGAATGGAGCAGTAACAGCAAAAGTAAATTACGATATTAATAGCGGGTGGGTGGTTCATCATAACAGTGATATTTGGGCTAAAACATCACCAAGTGGCGGATACGATTGGGATCCTAAATCAGCAGCTCGCTGGTCGGCATGGCCAATGGGTGGCGCTTGGTTAAGTACTCATTTATATGAACATTATCTTTTTACTGGCGATAAAGTTTTCCTAAAAGAAAAAGGGTATCCTTTAATGAAAGGTGCCGCAGAATTTATGCTCAATTGGTTAGTGGAAGACAAAAATGGCTATTTGGTTACTAATCCTTCTACTTCGCCAGAAAATGTTTTTAATCTAAATGGAAAAGATTTTGAGATAAGCATGGCTACAACCATGGATATGAGTATCATTAGAGAACTTTTTGCCGATTGTATTTCATCTGCCAAAGCGTTAGGCATAGACAACGAGTTTACTGATCGATTAATTAAGGCGAAAGCAAAATTATACCCTTTTCACATCGGGCAATACGGGCAATTGCAAGAATGGTTTAATGATGTAGATAATCCGAAAGATACACATAGGCATTTATCACATTTATTTGGCTTATATCCTGGTCAACAAATTAACCCATTAAAAACACCCGAATTGGCAGCTGCAGCCAAACAATCCTTACTACACAGAGGTGATGTAAGCACAGGTTGGTCTATGGCTTGGAAAATTAATTGGTGGGCAAGATTGTTTGATGGAGATCATGCGTTAAAAATTTTAAAAACAGGTTTAACCTTAATAGATCCTGTTAAAAGTACAGAAGTAGCCATGACAGGAGGGGGAACTTATCCGAATTTATTTGATGCGCATCCACCATTTCAAATTGATGGCAACTTTGGGGCAACTGCTGGTATTACCGAAATGCTGTTGCAAAGCCAGAATGGCGAACTTTATCTATTGCCAGCTTTGCCAAAAGAATGGAATGTAGGTGCAATTAATGGGATTAAAGCAAGAGGTAACTTTACAGTAAATATAAATTGGAAAGACAATAAAATAACGAAAGCTGTTATTGTTTCTAATATGGGCGGTAATTGCAGATTAAGAACAACAATTCCAGTTAAAGTTGTAGAAACAACAGCTCATACAGCCACAGGGGTAAATTCAAATCAACTCAATAGTTTTGCAAAAGCAGAAGAGTTTAAGAAAAATGGAACTGCTAAATTAGTAGATTTAGCTATTGCTAAAAGTTATGTGATTGATTTTGATACAATTAAAGGTAAATCGTACACAATTATACCGTTGTAGTCATTCAACTATATACTCCTATTATTTGAAATCCATCTTTTATTGATGCCAAAATAATTGAATAAAGTGTATAGTAGATGGAATGAAAAGAGGGTAAAAATTCTTTACTTGCTTATCTTTAGTCGAACAACCAAATGTATAAACCTGTCATGAAACTTAGAATTGTACTATTCTCTTGTATACTTTTTTTTGCAACAATTTTTAATGGAAACGCACAAGAAATAGCATGGACACAGGTTGAACCTGGAGTTTGGAAAGGTGTATTTGGTACTCCCGAAGCATACGATTTATTAAAAGCATCAGGTGCTACACCAAACCACGAATCACTTACTAAATTAGGTTCAACTCCATTTCCTTTTGCACACCAATCAATCGTAGCACAACTAATAGATGGAAAAACCTATTTAAGAATTCCGCTAGATAAAACCGAACAGTTATATGGTTTTGGTTTAAATTTTCAAACCGTACATCAAAGAGGAAAGATATTAGAATTGCATGTAGACCATTACGGAGGTAAAGACAATGGCAGAACGCATGCGCCAACACCTTTCTATATTTCTTCTAATGGATATGGGGTTTTTATCAATTCGGCCAGATATCTTAAAGTTTGGACGGGTACTGGAATGCGAAAAGACAGTAAAAATTTCCCTACACCAAAAGATAGAAATTCTGATAAAACATGGTCTTCCCGAAACAATGGCGATGAAGTAGAAATTTTAGTGCCTTCTGCAGGGATAGAATTTTACGTTTTTGGAGGACCAAAGCCTTTGGATGCCATTAAAAGATATAATTTATTTAATGGAGGTGGGTATTTACCACCAAGATGGGGTTTAGGTTTTACGCAACGTGTCATGACCCGTTCAACTGCAGCTGATGTAGAAAAAGAAGTAAATAGTTTTGAAGAAAAAGGATATCCGCTAGATTTTATAGGATTAGAGCCAGGCTGGCAAAGTAAAGCCTATCCAGGAACTTTTTCATGGGATAAAAACAGATTCGCTGAACCCGCTAGTTTTGTGAAAAGCATGTTGGCAAAAGGTATTCGATTAAATCTTTGGATCAATCCGTATGTATCTCCAGATGCTCCTTTTTATAAAGATATTAGACCATTAACAGGTTCGCATACCGTTTGGCTAGGCGCAGTTCCAGACTTTACACTCCCTAAAGCACAAAATCTATTCTTCAATCAGCTAAAAAAAGATCAAGTTGATATTGGTATAAGCGGATATAAAATTGACGAAGTTGATGGTTATGATCACTATTTATGGCCAGATGTGGCAACTTTCCCATCGGGAATTAGTGCCGAACAAATGCGCCAAACCTACGGATTATTAATGCAGCGATACTCTGCAGAAATGTTTAAAAATAGTAATAAACGCACTTTTGGTTTAGTAAGAGCGTCTAACGGCGGGGGGACTTCATTTCCTTATGTAATCTATAATGATTATTATAATCATGAAGATTTTATCACAGCACTCATTAACAGCGGTTTCGCTGGCGTACTGTGGACCCCTGAAGTTAGGGCTTCAAAAACTGGAGAAGAATGGTTGAGAAGATTTCAATCTAATGTTTTTTCGCCTATGGCAATGATTAATGCATGGGCAAGCGGCACTAAACCATGGACCTATCCTGACGTAGAAAAACAAGTAAAAGAGTATGCTTTATTAAGAATGAGGATGATGCCATATTGGTATACCGAATTTGCTAAATATCATTTTGAAGGCACACCGCCTTTTAGAGCAATGAGTTTAGAAGATGGTTTTAAACAAGAAGTAAAAGTAGAAACTGGCAACGTTAATTTAGAAGAAAATCCTTATGCGGAAGCTGTTTCTAAAGAAATAAAAGATCAATATATGGCTGGAGAGTATTTATTGGTTGCACCGATGTTTACTGGCCAAACGCAGCGTAAAGTAGTTTTACCAAAGGGAAAATGGTATGATTTTTACACAGGTGCTTTTGTTGGCGATGGACAAATAATAACCGTTACACCGGGCTTAGATAAAATACCAGTATACGTTAAAGATGGCGGAATTATTCCGATGATGCCCGCTGTATTGCATGCACCTAAATTAGGTGAGAAAGTAGATTTAGAAATCCGTCATTATGGAGAAAAAACGAATGAGTATAACTTATATGACGATGATGGAGAAACCTTTGGTTTTGAAAAGGGACAATTATCTTGGCGAAAAATTAAGGTCGAACGCTTGAAAAATGGTCAATTGAAAGGCAGTATTTCTGCGCCTGAAAAAGGAAAACCAAATACCATTGGTAAAGTAAGTTTCACATTTATGACGAAATAACATGACGTTAAAAATTAACCATTTGCTGTTTTTATTTTTTGTTTTTGCTTTTACAGCTAAGGCAGATCAGAAAGATGATAAATATACTGCTGAAGTAAGTAAGGTACTGAGAAAGCAAATTTTAGCAGAAGCAAATTGGGCATTATCGCAATCACCAATAACAGTTACTGCAGAAACCTCGCCAAGAAGCGCAGGAACTAAACATGATTTTTTTTCAGAAGGAGATTATTGGTGGCCAGATCCAAGTAATCCAAAAGGACCTTATATTCAAAAAGATGGATTAACTAATCCAGATAATTTTGTAGCACATCGTTTAGCAATGATCCGTTTTAGTAAAGTTATCGGAGCACTAGCATCAGCCTATAAAATTACAGGAGATGAAAAATATGTTAAACATGCGTTTGTGCATTTAAAAGCATGGTTTGTAAATGCTGAAACCTTAATGAACCCTAATCTTTTATTCGCACAAGCGATACAAGGAAGATTTACGGGAAGAGGAATTGGAATTATCGATACCATTCAATTAATGGAAGTTGCGCAAGGCGTTTGGGTCATGCAAAACTCAAAAGTTGTAGATAAAGCAGCACTTGCAGAAATTAAAAAGTGGTTTGCTAACTATTTAATATGGCTAACTACCCATCAATACGGTAAAGATGAAATGAATGCAGAGAATAATCACGGAACGTGTTGGACCATGCAAGTTGCATCATTTGCTAAGTTGACTGAAAATAAGGAGTTACTTAATTTTTGTAGAGAACGTTTTAAAACAGTGCTTTTACCAAATCAAATGGCAACAGATGGCAGTTTTCCGAGAGAGCTAAAACGTACAAAACCTTATGGGTATTCATTATTTAATTTAGATGCAATGACCACGCTTTGCCAAATATTGTCTGATAAAGAAAATGATTTATTTGCGTTTAAACTTCCAGATGGAAGAACCATGAAAAAAGGAATTGAATACATGTATCCTTTTGTTGCAGATAAATCGACATGGCCTTTTCCTAAAGATGTAATGTATTGGGATAATTGGCCCGTAGCACAACCTTTCTTAATATTTGGCGCAAAACAATTTAAAAATGATGCATGGCTAAACACATGGAAAAAATTAGACCATCAACCAAAAGTTGAAGAAGTGATACGAAACTTACCCATAAGAAATCCATTGATTTGGTTATAAAACACACGTAATGAAATTCAAGAAATCCCTTATTCTTTTAACCTTGTTGTCCCTTCATTTCATGGCTTTTAGTCAGGTAGCAGGCGATGAAGACAAAGAAATGTTTAACCAGTCTAAAAACCGTGATCAAAAAGCAATTGATGATGCAGTAAATACCTGGTGGACAGCTTCAATGAAAACACACGAACAACGTATTCAATGGTGGAGAGATGCCAAGTTTGGGATGTTTGTACATTGGGGTATTTATTCTTTACCTGCCGGAGAATGGAAAGGTAAAAAAGTAGGTGGTTATGCAGAGCACTTAATGCGCAAAGAAAAAATAACTCGAAAAGAATATTTGGATGTTGCTCATCAGTTTAATCCAGTTCTTTTTGATGCAGATAAATGGATTTTAGATGCTAAAAAAGCGGGAATGAATTATTTCATCATCACTGCAAAACACCATGATGGTTTCGCCATGTTTGATTCTAAAGTATCGGATTTTAATATTATGGCGCAAACTCCATTTAAAAGAGATCCAATGGCAGAATTAGCCGCTGCAGCTAAAAGACACGGAATGAAGTTTGGTTTTTACTACTCTCATGCTTTTGATTGGGAGCATCCAGATGCACCAGGAAATGATTGGGAATACAAAAATCCAGGAGGAGATTTAGGATTATACGGCGGCGTAAATTGGTACACAGAACATCCAGAATTATTGCAAAAGGCAGTTAAATATGTGGATGAAAAAGCAATTCCGCAGATTAAAGAATTGTTGACGAAGTACCACCCAGATATTTTATGGTTTGATACACCACAAAAATTACCACTCTCAGAAAATATAAGAATTTTAAAAGCAATCAGAGAGGCTGACCCAAATGTTGTAGTAAATGGAAGATTGGTAAGAAATGCCAATGCTAATTTTGGAGATTATAAAAATACTGCCGATAGACCAGCAGAATTTTACCCTGTTGATGGTGATTGGGAAGCTATTCCTACTACAAATGAATCGTATGGCTACAGTAAATACGATGACTCACATAAATCATCAGGATTTTTTATTCAGCTTTTAGCCAAAGCCGCTTCAAGAGATGGAAATCTTCTATTAAATATTGGGCCCAAGGGAGATGGTTCTTTTGATACAAAGGATTCTAAAATACTAAGTGGAATTGAAAAATGGGTAGCAAAAAATTCAGAAAGTATTTACAAAACTCATAAAACGAGTTTGCCATTACAAAGTTGGGGCGTAACTACACAAAATGAAAAGAAACTGTATTTACATGTATTTAATTGGCCTAAAGATGGAAAATTATATGTTGGAGGTTTAAAATCAAAACTAACTAATGCGTACTTCCTAACTGATTCTAAAAAATCTAAATTATCAATTCAGCCGATTGGCGATAATGATTTCTACATCAATGTTCCAAAAAACGCCCCTGATACTGCCAATACTGTAATTGTACTTCCTTTAAATGGCAAACTCAAAACCGATAACTTACGGTATGTAAGTGCAAATGCTGGTTTAACCAGATTATTGGCCTTTGATGCTGATTTAAGTAAAGGATTTAAGTTTGGAGATGGAAAAACAGATCGTTTTTATGTAGAAGGTTGGGAGAAAAAAGAGCAAGAAGTGAAATGGGATTTTAGGACAACGTTTCCACAAAAGTTTAAAATCATCATCAAATATTTAGCGGGTAAAGACAGCGGAGGCAGCTATACTTTTAAAATTGATCAACAAGAAATTAAACAAAACGTAGTAATTGGCGATGCGAAAGTTGTTTTACAAAACATTAGTGAAATACAATTAGCAAAAGGCATACATCACATTACCATTACCCCAACTACCATTTCCAAAACTGAATTAATGAAACTATTAGAAGTGCAGTTAATCCCTATAAATTAAATATGAAGAAAGTAAATTATAGCATTATTACAATAGCTTTACTGGCATTACAAACTACTGTTTCTGCACAAGAAGTAAACGTAAAAAAAGCATTTCAACATGCAGCTACCCAAACAACGTTGTTATTACAAGAAGTAGAGAAAGCTGCCGATCCCGCTAAACCAGAACTAATTTCGCCAAGAACATTAGATCATGGAAACCTAAAACTAGTTGCTACTAGAGATTGGACAAGTGGATTTTTTCCGGGGGTGCTTTGGTATTTAGATGAATATTATAAAACAGCTCAATGGAAATCAGCTGCCCAAAAATTCACTACCTATATGGAAAAGGAAAAAACCAATGGCACCACACACGACATGGGTTTTAAAGTTTTTTGTAGCGTTGGCAATGCATTTCGTTTGACAGGAAGTGCTCACGATAAAGACGTAATTATAGAAGCTGCAAAAACATTGGCTACTCGTTTTAATCCTAAAACGGGCGTAATATTATCTTGGGATCACAGTCGTGATAAATGGGTAAATCCAGTAATTATAGATAACATGATGAACTTAGAATTGCTATTCGAAGCCACTAAACTAACAGGCGATTCATCATTCTATAAAATTGCAGTAAGTCATGCCAATACGACAATGAAAAATCATTTCCGTGAAGATTTTAGCTCCTATCACGTAGTAGATTACGATCCTAAAACTGGCGAAATATTAAAGAAAACAACACATCAAGGCTATAGCAACTCATCTGCTTGGGCACGTGGACAAGCGTGGGGTTTATACGGTTACACCATGTGTTATCGCTATACAAAAAATCCAATTTACTTAAAGCAGGCAGAAAATATTGCCAAATTCATTTTTAACAATCCAAATATGCCAAAAGACTTAGTGCCGTATTGGGATTTCAATGCACCTCAAATTCCTAATGAACCAAGAGATGCATCAGCTGCTGCTGTTATTGCTTCAGGTTTATACGAATTAAGTAAATACAGCAAACAAGGAAGCGATTATTATAAGAAAGCAAACAAAATTTTAAACAGTCTAAGTACCGCATATATAGCACCAATTGGCACAGCTAAAGGTTTTATATTATTACATAGCACAGGTTCAAAGCCCTCAAATAGTGAGGTTGATGGTCCTCTTAACTATGCCGATTACTATTACCTAGAAGCCTTATTAAGATACAAAAACTATAAATCAACCAAATAAAAAGCATATCGTCATTGCGAGGCATGAAGCAAACCGTACATAGAGAGCTCACGAATACTAATAAAACAATAAACATAGTAAGAGTAATCTTAAAGTTTTAGATATAACATTAAATCGATGAACAATACAATTAAAAACATAAACCACATGAAATCTAAAAAAATATTCTTCGCATTACTATTATGCTGCGTTTACAGCTTTAGCAATGCACAACAAACCGAGCACGATAAAAAAATGGAATGGTGGCGAGAAGCCCGTTTCGGAATGTTTATTCACTTTGGAGTGTATGCACAAATGGCTGGCGAATATAACGGTTACCAACAAGCTAGGGGTGGTGCAGAGTGGATTATGAATAGAATGAAAGTTCCTGTTTCAGTATATAAAGAAGTGGCAAAACAGTTTAATCCTGTAAAATTTAATGCCGATGAATGGGTAAAGATGGCAAAAGATGCAGGTATGAAATACCTGATTATTACAGCAAAACACCATGATGGTTTTGCACTATTTGATTCAAAAGCAAGTGATTGGGATATCGTAGATGCAACACCGTATAAAAAGGATTTGTTGAAACCCTTGGCAGCAGCTTGTAAAAAATACGGCATCAAATTAGGTTTTTATTATTCTCAAGCACAAGATTGGGGAAATGCAGGCGGTGCTGTGGCGAGAAAAGTAATGGCAGAAGGTTGGCCAAATCCAGATAGCACTAAAATTAACGCTTATACCGAAGCACACAAAGGTCATTGGGATCCAGTTCAAGAAACATCTACTTTTGATCAATATATAGATAGAGTATCAGTACCTCAGGTTAAAGAATTAATGACTAATTACGGTGATATTGCAGTATTATGGTGGGATACCCCAACAAATATGACCGACGCAGCAGCTTTAAAACTCCAAGCAGCCTTAAAATCACAACCAAACATCATTACAAATGATCGATTAAAACGTCCTAATTTTCCTGGAGATACCAAAACCCCAGAACAAAAAATACCAAACTTAAGTGAGTTAGATGGTAAAGATTGGGAAACCTGTATGACTATGAATGGAACCTGGGGTTTCAGAAACTCAGATACCAATTGGAAATCTTCAACCACATTAATCCGTAATCTGGTAGATATTGCTTCAAAAGGAGGGAATTACTTATTAAACATAGGCCCAAAACCTGATGGCTCATTTCCAGAAGCAAGTGTAGAACGTTTAAAAGATTTAGGTGCTTGGATGAAAACATACAATGAGGCCATTTATGCTACCCACGCTAGTCCTATTCAAGCCCAAACTTGGGGCAGAGTAACCAGAAAAGATCATGCAAATGGTAATACAACTTTATACCTTTCGGTTTTTGAATGGCCCAAAAACGGCGAATTGGTAGTGAAAGGCTTATCAAATGAAGTATTATCAGCTCAATTACTAAACAACGGAAATAAAGTAACGTTCAATAAAGCAGCAGACCAAGTAACTTTAAAATTGCCAGCAACAGCTCCAAATGCAGTAGCTAGTGTAATTAAAGTAGAAGTAAAAGGAAATATGCAAACATGGTTTGGCGAGTCTGGTAAAGAAAAAATGAAAACAGGCGCTATAGATTAATTGCTAAATAACAAAAACTAAAATAAGCAGCAAATGCGCAGATTAATTTATTTAATCTGCGCATTTGTGGCTTTAAAACTATCTTGTATTTTCTCAGAAAGCAAAATCAACATTCCACATCAAAGCCAGCCCTGCTTTTCATTACAATCTTTTTTTAAGCACAACCACAAATCCTATGCTCGTCTTTGCGAAGTGCAGCTACGTGCAATCTCAATAATAGCTGCAACAAAAAAAGGATTTCCATTTCAATCAGGTTTAAAAAACTCAACGCATCAGTAATCAGTTCCTATAAATAACTGGAGTTGCTACTGGAACCAATACCCTTATCGCCTCGCTCGTCATTCCCGCGAAGGCGGGAACCCTAAAGCCTATTAAATTGCATTACGATACCCAATAAAGTTGGGTATGACGCAACATCCCTATGTCAAAGAGAAACCTAGCAATGTAAAAGGAAAATTGACTATGTCAAAAAGAAATCCAGCTATGTAAAAAAGAAAACTATCAATGTAAAAAAGAAACCTATCAATGTAAAAAGGAAATCGACGTATGTCAAAAAGAAATTTAACTATGTGAAAAGGAAACCTAGCTATGTAAAAAGGAAAATTGACTATGTCAAAAGGAAATCTGCCTATTTAAAAAGGAAAACTATCAATGTAAAAAGGAAACCTATCTATGTAAAAAAGAAAATTGACTATGTCAAAAGGAAATCAACGTATGTCAAAAAGAAATCTCGCTATGTAAAAAGGAAATCTGCCTATTTAAAAAGGAAAACTATCAATGTAAAAAGGAAACCTATCTATGTAAAAAAGAAAACTGTCAATGTAAAAAGGAAATCGACGTATGTCAAAAAGAAACTTAGCCATGTAAAAAGGAAATCCAGCTATGTGAAAAGAAAAACTAAGTGTGTCAAAAAGAGATCTGGCTATGTAAAAAAGAAATCTAACACCTCTCTACTTTCTCAAAACCATAACCCAATCCCAAAAAGGCAATACAACCTTGTAGCACCCTGAACAAGTTTAGCTTTGTCAAACTTTTAACAAGCTGCAAAGAAGTTTGACAAAGCTCCTGCATTACAACGCCTTGATCTTTTGGTTAAAGAAATTATTTAACCTTCTTCCTATTTTGAAGCTGTGCTAAATACAATGATTTTGGGTTAATACCAGCTTGGTTTTGGTTCTCCCAAACACCATCAGGCCTGCCTTTTAGGCGACCATCGTATTTTTCACCTTGTGTACCTAAACTATAGTTTTGTCCACCAGCCCAAGGGTTTTGAACCGCTGCTCTTTTAACCTTACAATTCCATAATACTTGTGTTACGCCAGCCCAACCATGTCCACTTCCCCAATTACCTCTATCTTGAACATTAATCTCACCATCAGTATTAATATTGTCAAATAAAGTACCTACTGCCCAACGGTGGTGCGGACCAATATCTGCATGAGTTTTAGTGGCTTTACAATTATAAAAAACATTAGGGCCTAAAGTTTTAGCACCGGTAACATAATCATGTCTAGCTTCAGTTGATTCTAAATTCATGAATAAATTAAGCTGTCCATCATTGTTAAATGAATATCTTCTTCCGCCAGTAATAATTGATTTTGCATCTAAGCATTTCGAATCTTTAACGGTAATCTGCTTTGAGTTTGATTTAATACTTACTGCTGCATAACCAAAATACCTTGTAGTTATATTCCTTACCCAAGCATTTTCAACTTTGTTAAACTCAACAGCAACCCAACCATGGTCTTCATCAATATCAGTTGCATATTCCGATTCGATGTACATGTTTTCAATTCCAACCTCATTAATCCTTCCATTAAAAGAAGCCTTAAAAATTTCAGCACCACCATATTTCTTTTCCATTTCCATCACAATAGGATTATCGATCGTAATCTTATTACCTTCAATTTTCGTAATCTCTCTTTCAAATTGTAAATTATATTCATTAGGCTGCCATTGTTTAGTTCCATCTCTTGCTTCAATTCTGTCCATTTGCAAATCTTTAATCCAGCTATCAGTGCCAGGTCTATACACCACAATATCATCTCCAGTTTTAAATTTACTAGCATCACTTACCGTAAATGAAAACGTACCAACCGGCACAAATTTGTCTTCTATTTTCACTCTAGTATTAGGGATTTCTTTCAATGCCCCATCACCACTAAAAACAATTAAAGATCGTTGGCCTTTACCTGTAGCAATTAATTTCGTGGCGTTTTCTCCTTCGCCTCTTAAAATAATTCCGCTTTTGGTAATATGAATAGTGCCTGGAATTTTATATACCCCTTTTTTAAGCAGAATAGCTCCTCTAAATCCATCTTTATTTATTGGTAATTGAGCTACCTCATCAATTGCGCTTTGCAAAAGCTGCTCGCTATCTCCATTTTCGTTGGCATTTATCGTTTTAACAACCGCAACATTCACTATATTTTTATCACCTTGATGATAACCCACACGACTAAAATCTGGAATAACATTGCCCTTGGCATCTGGAATATATTTTAAAGAACCATCTGCATTTACTTTTATATACTTTGATTCCCATAGTTTTTTAACTACGGGTTTAAAAGATATAAGTAAGATGGCAGCGGCGCTTAATAAGAGTATTTTTTTCATCATTTATAAAATAGGTTAAAAGCTAAATTAATAAGAATGAGCAATAAATGCTAAGCTAATATTGGCAATAAAGTCTTTAATTTATCCCTCAAATAAAAAATCAATCGCCTATACAAATCTTTAGTCACATAAATAGTTTTAATGCTAAAATTGCTGAATGAGTAGCCAATACAGGAAATAATCTATAGCATCAATTTTTGTTTATTGCATTAACCAAATCAATTAAATCATGAAAAAATCGCCAGTAATTTTAGGTTTACTATTCGCTTGTTCAATCGCATGTTTTTCTCAATCAGCAAATTTAACTACATGGCCAAAAGGCTCTTCACCAGAAGAAGTGGGCAAAAGAGTTGCAGCTAGATTTGTAGCTACACCGCATACAAATTTTAATAGACCTACACCACCATCAGTAATCACTTATCCTGAAAGTTGTGCATGGTATGGCGCATTAAAGTTCTCTAAAGCTACTGGTAATGATGTCTTGAAAAATGAATTGATTAAAAGATTTGAACCGATGTTTACAACAGAAGCTAAATTAATTCCGCCAGTTACGAATGTAGATTGGGCTGTTTTTGGTTCAGTTCCATTGCAGCTATATATTCAAACTAAAGATAAAAGATATTTAGAAATTGGACAAACCATTGCCGATAAACAATGGGCTACACCTGATGAAGCGCAAAAGGCGAAGATGAAACCAGAGCAAACAGCGGCATTCGAAAGAGGATATTCTTGGCATACACGCATGTGGATAGATGACATGTTTATGATTACTGCATTGCAAACTCAGGCTTATAGAGCAACTGGGGATGCAAAATACATTAATAGAGCAGCCAAGGAAATGGTCTTGTACTTAGATTCACTACAAAAACCAAATGGCTTATTCTATCATGCACCTGATGTTCCTTTCTTTTGGGGTAGAGGAGATGGATGGATGGCAGCTGGAATGGCTGAGATTTTAAGTTCTTTGCCAGAAAACAATCCCGATCGTCCACGTATTATGAAAGGCTATAAAACAATGATGGCTTCTTTATTAAAATATCAAGCGCCATCTGGTTTATGGAGACAATTGATTGATGAACCAACTGCTTGGGAAGAAAGTTCTTCGACTGGAATGTTTACCTATGCTATGGTGGTAGGTGTTAAAAAAGGATGGTTAGATAAAAAAACATATACCCCAGCTGCACGAAAAGCTTGGTTAGGTTTGGTTTCTTATATTGACGAAAATGCTGATGTGAAAGATGTTTGTGAAGGAACCAACAAGAAAAATGATAAACAATATTATTTGGATAGGAAAAGAATAGTTGGAGATTTACATGGGCAAGCACCAATTTTATGGACAGCTGCAGCATTAATGAATTAATTTATAATCAATAAATCTAGAATGAGATTATTAACTGTTGTTTCCTTTTGTGTTTTTATAGGAATTAGTGCGGTTGCTTTGGCTCAAGTAAAATTAACGCCACAGCAAGATCGATGGATTATCCAAGCGGATGGAAGTATAAACTGGAAATTGGATAAAAGACTACCTCATACCGATCATATAGAAATGAGTGGTGAAAAAGTATCGATGTGGGTGGAGTATGGTATAGATAGTGCAAGTAAATCGACGATTAACAGAACTATTGTTTTTCCAACATTTAGAATGTTGCCAGATGCCACGAGAACACATATTTCTTATTCGTTTACCGATAACGATTTACCTCGTTTTTACATCAACAACAGATTACTTAAAACAAATTTGGCTAAAAGTGGTAAATCGGGAGATTTATCTTACAAAATAACAGGCATTACACAAAAAGGAGTGATGACGGTTAATGCTGAATCTGGGACTCCAGTTTTAGCAAAAATACAACGGAAATTTTATCCTTCAGTAAATCAGCCAATGGCATTTGAAAAATTCGTTTTTACGAATGTAACGGATAAAGACGTGACATTCGCTATGGAATATTTGAGAAAGGAAATTAGAACGGATAGCGCTAGAAGTAAAGGTAAACAGCATAGCATTCTAACTGGAACCATTGGTGCTGGGAACAAAGTGGTTTCGCCAGGTAAATCTATCACATTTACGGTTTATTATATGGCTACGGATAATTCTAGTCAGGTGTTAAACATAAATCCAGATGTTGAAGAAACTGCCAGAATTAATCGTGTCGCAGGTTTAATGGATAGATTACAATTGGTAACGCCCGATAAAATTTTAAATACCACATTCGATTTTGCAAAAATTAGAGCTACAGAGAGTATTTATAAAACAAAAGGTGGTTACATGCATGGACCAGGAGGTTTGGCTTATTATGCAGCAATTTGGGCAAATGATCAGGCTGAATATGTAAATCCATTTTTTGCTTTTTTGGGCGATAATGTAGGAAATCAATCGGCTATGAATGCTTACCGATGGTTTGCAAAATACATGAATCCAGATTACAAACCCATCCCAAGTTCGATAGTTGCCGAAGGTGATGCGGTTTGGAAAGGAGCTGGTGATAGAGGAGATCAAGCGATGATTGCTTATGGCGCTTCGAGATATGCCTTAACATATGGAAACATTGATTCGGCTAAAGTACTGTGGCCCTTAATAGAATGGTGTTTAGAATATAGTCATAGAAAGTTAAATGCAGATGGAGTTGTAAATTCTGATGCAGATGAACTAGAAAATCGTTTTCCGGCAGGTAAAGCAAACTTATCTACCAATAGCTTGTATTATGATGCACTTCGTTCTGCAACTATGTTAGGTAAATTACTAAATAAGCCAGCAAGCCAAACAAATACCTACACCAAACAAGCCGATGATTTAAAAGCAAATATGGAAAAGTATTTTGGAGCTAACGTAGAAGGCTTTGATACCTATAAATATTACGAAACCAATACTACTTTACGGGCTTGGATTTGTATGCCGTTAACTGTTGGGATTTTTGATCGAAAAAAAGGAACAATAGATGCATTATTTTCCCCACGGTTATGGACTGCAGATGGTTTAGCTACTGAAGCTGGTAAAATTACTTTTTGGGATAGATCTACACTTTACGCTTTGCGTGGAGTTTTTGCAGCTGGCGAAACAGAAAAAGCAATGGACTTCTTAAAATATTATTCTCAAAGAAGATTACTAGGTGAACACGTGCCTTATGCTGTTGAAGCTTATCCAGAAGGAAACCAAAGACATTTATCTGCTGAAAGCGGATTGTATTGCCGAATTTATATAGAAGGTTTATTTGGCATGCGACCAACAGGATTTAATACGTTTGATTGTACGCCACGTTTGCCAAAAGACTGGAATGAAATGGCTTTGAATAAAATTAATGCTTTTGGTGGTGAATTTGATTTATCGATATCAAGAGCAGGTTCAAATCAATTAAAAGTAAGTGTAAGCCAAGCTGGAAAGAAAACTAAAACCTATTTAATTAAAGATGGAGCTACTTGCAAAGTAGTATTGTAATGAAAGAAAAAATAATCCTACTGTTAATCTTGGGCTCTTTTTCAATAGTTTACTGTAAAAAGAAAACACCTGATGTACAACCTGAACCTGAAATTATAAAGCCACCTGTTACTGCACCAAAGTTAGGCATATTGTTACAAGCTGACGGACCTGGAAATACGTATGAATTGATTAACAGTAAATTAGGTAGCAATGCAGAAGAAACTCCAGATTGTGGACACGCTGCTTTTGGTCGTCATATTGCAGAAGTATATGATGATATATTAAAGAAAAATGTATTCGAGTTTTATATGCATGTTACACCTGATGATGATCGTTGCAATGGCTCAACAGATAGACAGCGAAATGAAATTAAAAGTTATGGTCCATCGCCAGATAATGTAAAGGGAACAATTGGAGAAACAGTAACTTACAGATGGAAATTTAAATTGGATGCAGGCTTTAAACCCTCACCAAGTTTTACACATATTCATCAAATTAAAGCTGGGGATGGTGACGATGGTTCGCCTTTAATCACCATTACTCCACGATATGGTAATCCAGATCAACTTGAAATTATTCATACCGCAGGTTCGGCGGCGACCAGCTTAGGAAAATTAAAAACAGTAAACCTTGCACCATTTAAAGGTAATTGGGTTGAGGTAATAGAGAAAATTAAATACGGAACCAACGGTACCTACGAGATTAACATAAAAAATGTAAGCGATGGTGCTTTGTTGTTAAACTATGCAACTAATAATATCGATTTATGGAGAACAGGAACTACTTTTTGTCGCCCAAAATGGGGGATATATAGAAGTTTGAATAATAAATCGTACATAAAAGATGAAGCAGTACGATTTGCTGATTTCTGTATTGCCGAAGGTGATGCAGTTTGTGAGTAGTTGTGGTTGTAACCAGTTAGATAATATTTTAGTTCGTCATTCCCGTGAAGACAGGAATCTTAATGCATGACCCCTTATGATATTTAAGATTTAGCTCGCTGAACACATCGTTTTTCCAATCGGATTTGATTGACGAACGTGAGGGCATTTCTAACTACTACTTTAACTAATAAGTGGTTACAATTTTATTGTTGAAAGAAAGTACATAAAGTATCTTTTTTGCAGCATCGTATGCTAAATCAACAGTATTTACTCTTGGTTAAAGGCTATCAAGCAAAGTTTCTACCTTACCATTTTTTTCCATAGTTATTTGCTTGTAATTTCTAAAACAATACTGCTCAATGGTCTTAATTTAGCAGGAGAAACATTTAAACCAATTTCCATTAAATAACTTCCTGTATAAACTTTGCCATTTTCAGGACTTTCTGCTGCTGCTCCCGGAATCAAATTAGTTTCTGTAATAGTGTATTCTTGATCAGGATTTAAACCTTGAAGTTTTACTTTTCCGAAAATTTGTTTCTTCCTTAAATTTAAATTATAGCTAAACAAAACGGCCTTATTTTTAGTCGAATCACTATACATTAATACTGCTCTATCTTCATCATACGGAGATACTAAACGATATAAATCACCATACCAAATAATAGGGTTTAATCGGTTATAATTTGCAATAGCAGCACTGCTGAAGTTAATTTCTTCAGGCGTCATTTTATCCACACTAATATCATAACCCAATTTGCTCATCATCGCTACATCTGTTCTAAATTTAAGAGTTTGCTTACCCATAGAAGTTACATGACTAGAAATAGTATTAGAAGGGAAGAAATAAGAATAACCCCATTGAATAAATACACGTTCGGCGGCATCAGTATTATCACTTGGCCAAAACGAATCGAAATACTTAAGTGCACCATAATCTGTTCGTCCACCGCCACCAGAACATAACATAATACCTAAATGAGGATATTTACCTCTAATACGTTGCATTACTTTATAGAAACTCTCTGTATAATCAATAAATAAACGCGATTGATCTTTACCTAAATAAGGAGAATAAGTATTTGACATGAATCGATTGTTATCCCATTTAATATAGCCTAAACCAGGATTTTCGGTCATCATTTTATCTACGAGATTAAATACAAAATCTTGAACTTTTGGATTAATCAAATCTAAAATCAACTGATTACGTTGGTAATTTTCAGCCCTATTTGGAAGTTTTAAAACCCAATCTGGATGTTTTTCGTACAACTCACTTTTAGGATTTACCATTTCTGGCTCTAACCAAATACCAAATTTGATTCCTTTTTTAGTTGCCTCTTTTACCAAATAACCTATTCCATTTGGCAGTTTTTTACGATCTTCTTGCCAATCACCCAAACCAGCCTTATCATCATTTCTAGGATATTTATTCCCAAACCAACCGTCATCTAACAAGAATAAATCAAGCCCTAATTTTTTCGATCCATCAAATAATTCAACCAATTTTTCTTGGTCAAATTTCACATGTGTGGCTTCCCAATTGTTTAATAAGGTCATTCGAGGTTTTAAACCATCTAAAACTCCATAAACACGAGCCCATGTATGTAAATTTCTACTGGCCTGGCCTTTACCATTGGCACTATATGTAAATATAAATTCTGGAGTCATAAAATGTTCACCAGCTTTTAAAGTAAGAGTAGAAGCATAAGGGTTAATGCCCGAAATTATCCTTAATTTATTCGTTCTATCTACTTCAAATACAAACTGAAAATTACCTGTCCATGCAATTGTGCCAGCAATTACTTCGCCTTCTGTTTCTGTCGATATTTTATTTGGTGCTAAAAAAAACACCGGACTTTGATACATATTTGCTCTACTGCCTAATTTGCTATCAATTATTTTAATGCCACTCGTTAATTGACTTTCTTGCATATCCATTTCACGAGCCCAATCTCCATGAAATTGAGTGAGAAAATAATTTGAAGCATCAAAATGTAACATAGAAGAAGCATAATTACTTAAAACAACGCTATTTTTTTCTTTATTGATGATTTCTGTCGAACTGCTTAATACATTCGATTTAAAGGCCGCTTTGAAATGTAAAATAACTTCGGTTTGATAAACTGGATCTTTTAAATAGATATCAGTTTGAGTGATATCATCATCTAATTTTTTGGTTTCTACTTTGTTAAACCGCAAATCTAAAGATGGATTTCCATCAGCATGTACCATACGAATAGCAGGTTCGAAAACATCTTCCATGCCAGCACCAATATAGGCTTCCATACCGTTTCTTAATTTCGCATACGTATCTTTTGATAATGCTTTTCCGAAATAACGTTGGAATAATTTTCCACCTTCATCGCCAGCAAAAACTAAACTAGTATTTTGAGTTTCGATAACAATTGGAGTACGATTTTGTGCCCATAAAAAGGATGAGCAAAATAAAGAAATGCTAAAGAGTATAATTTTCGGATTCATATATTTTAGTTCTGATATAAAAGAAACAATTCTAACGGCTATTTAAGTAGTTGTTATTAGCTAGCTACTCAATTAATTTGACATTAAATTAAAAATACCCAGAGCGATCTTGCGCCATGTGCACCAAGTACTAAACTCTGCTCTATATCGGCAGTTTTTGATGGCCCAGCGATAAAAGTGCCATAACCATAATGCTCATTTCCAATTTTTTCATACGCATGATGCATGGTTGGTAAAATATCGATTTTATTAACAATCAAAATTAAATGTTGTGTAATAAAAGGCAAAACCCTATCCAATAACATTGCTTCACTTAACCAACATGCCCCATTTTCCGCTACTGCGAAATGAGCAGGTAAAATAGCAAGTTCAACATTTTGTAGCTCATGTGGATGACGATTGTCAATAGCATTAATGGCGATTTCTTGCATAGTAGATAAAGGCGAAATCACTCTGATTTGGTCTAATGAATAGTTTGCTTTTAATAAGGAGATAATCTCAGTAGTATCCGCTACAACTGTTACTTTTCCTCCAATTCCAGTTAAAACTTGAGTGAATTTTTCGATTAAAGCAGTTTCTTGTCCTTGAAAAAAAGAATCGAGCTGAGGCAATAAAGTTAATTCTGGTTGATTTGCTTTAACAGCTGCTAAAATCTGATCTCTACTATTCATTATTCTTTCTATTGATTTTATACCATTCTCCAAATGAACTTTTTGGTACCTTGGGCATTTCTCTTTGTAAATACCAAGCATTAAACTTATTGTTTATTATTAATGGTGCATATTTAAGTGTTGTTCTTGCAGCTTTTCCGGCTATTTTATAAAGTGTAGGCGAAGACAGGGTAGTGGCCATAGTTTTCATTGCAATTTCCTTAGCTGTGGTAGCGTAACCTTCTTTTACTAATACTTGTCGCCATTTGTAAAGTTGATCATGTATATCAATTTTAACCGGACAAACATTTGAGCACGAACCACACAAAGTGGATGCAAAAGGTAAATCTGCATACTGTTTCATGTCTAAATTTGGTGCTAAAATAGCTCCAATTGGCCCAGAAATGGCATTATGATAACTATGTCCTCCACTACGTCTATACACCGGGCAGGTATTCATACAAGCTCCACAACGAATGCATTTTAATGAATTTCTAAATTCTTCTCTACCCAACTGACGAGTTCTACCGTTATCTACCAAAATGATATGTAATTCTTTGCCATCTCTTGGTTTAGCAAAATGGCTAGAATAGGTGGTAATCGGTTGTCCGGTTGCACTCCTGGCCAATAATCTTAGAAACACAGAAAGATGCTCACGTTTTGGGATGATTTTCTCTATGCCCATACAAGCAATATGAATATCAGCTAAATGCGCTCCCATGTCGGCATTGCCCTCGTTAGTACAGATTACAATTTCTCCTGTTTCTGCAACTGCAAAATTAACACCTGTTAGCGCAGCTCTTCGAGTTAAAAAAGTATCTCTTAAATGTACACGAGCAGCTTCTGTAAGTGTTTGTGGATCTGCATTTCCTTTTGGTGTACCTAAATGTTCGTGAAATAATTCGCCAATTTCTTCTTTCTTTTTATGAATACAAGGTAAAACAATATGGCTTGGTGGTTCTTTTGCCAATTGTACAATGCGTTCTCCTAAATCAGAATCTATGACTTCTATTCCATTTTGCTCCAAATATTCATTTAAATGGCATTCTTCAGTCAACATTGATTTACTTTTCACCATTTTATTGATGCCTTTTTCCTTTAACAAGCGATGTACAATCTCGTTATGTTCTTTAGCGTCAACTGCCCAATGGATGATGATACCATTCTTTAATGCATTTTTTTCAAACTCAAGTAAATAGTCGTGTAAATTAGAAAGTGTATTTGATTTAATAGCTGATGCAGCATTGCGCAAATTCTCCCATTCTGGAATTTGATGTGCAGACTTATCTCTTTTCTGTCTAATCCACCATAGGGTTTCATCGTGCCAATCTACTCTTTTTTCATCTTCGTTAAAGATATCCGCTCTTTCAGCATGATCTAGAATTTTCATGCTTTTACTCCATTTAAAATTTCTGCAATATGAATTATTTTGATCGGACTTTGTTGTCTGTTTAAAATTCCTTCCATGTGCATTAAACACGACAAATCTACGCCAGTAATGTATTCTACATGATGTTTAGCGTGATCCTTTACTCTGTCTTTTCCCATTTTAACAGAAACTGTCTCCTCAGCTACACAAAAAGTGCCGCCAAAACCGCAACATTCATCTTTCCGATCTAGTTCTACTAATTCTATATCTTTTACTAAATTTAAAAGCTGTCCTGGTTTAGAGAAATCAGGGGCATTTAATTCGGTCATCTGCGACAGCTTTAAGCCTCTTTGTCCATGACAACTTTGGTGCATTCCAACTTTATGAGGGAAACTACTTTTTAAGACATCTACTTTCAGAATATCAGTCAAAAATGAAGTTAATTCATAAGTTGTTGCTGCAATATGTTTAGCTAATTCAGGTTCATTTTCATCATGTAGATGTTCCCTAATATGTAAAACACAGCTACCAGAAGGAGCGACGATATAATCGAAACCACTAAAATTTTTAACAAAAAGAGAATTACATCCGCCAGTTAAATGCTCAAAACCAGAATTTGCCATTGGTTGTCCACAACACGTTTGAGAGCTTGGATAAGTCACATCAATTCCTAAATTTTCTAATAACTCTAAAGTAGCAATTGCCACTTGCGGATAAAATTGATCTACATAACACGGAATAAAGAGGGCAACCTTCATAAAAATGGCAAGAGCTAGGATTTAAGAGCAATTAAATAAAATCTATTTAATTGTTATGGTGTGAAATAAATTCTTTTTGATAGTTTAATGGGCTTTTACCAGTTGTTATTTTGAAATATTTGTGAAAGCTGGCTAAATTGTTAAATCCACTTTCGTAGCATAATTGCTTAATGTTTAATTTATTTTCCATTAATAGTTTACAAGCATGGCCCACTTTTATTTCTGTTAAAAATCTGGAATATGTTTTACGGGTTTTAGATTTAAAGTATCTACAGAAAGAATTTGGGCTAATTACCGCTACATTAGCAATTTCTTCTAGATGAATTTTTCTTCTAAAATTACTCAAGGTATAATCGTAAATGGCATTAATGCGTATATTCTCAGATTCATCATAATCTTGTTTAAAGCCAATTGAGGAAAGCTTTACGGTTTGGTTGCAATTAGCAATAAGAGAAAGTGCTTCTATTAACAAAACAATGCGTTGAGTTCCTTCAGCAGTTAACATTTGCTCTAATAAATCGGCCACTTTTATTTTTACTTTGCCGTTTATTTGTAAACCTCTTCTGCTATTTTCAAGTAATGATTTAATCGCCTTATTTTCTGGAAGATTTAAGAATTGATCACCCCAAAAATTTTCGCTGAAATGGGCAACTCTAACATCGGCACAAGCTTTCGATTGGTCATTGAAGTACATGTCGTCAAATCTCCAATAATGAGCTAAATGAGCGCCTACTAATACGATGTCGCCTGAACGAAAGCCTTTAATGCTATCACCTATAAATTGAGTTCCGACACCTTTTTTTAAATGGATAAGTTCAACCTCTGGATGATAATGCCATTTATTGTTCATGTAAGGAACTAAATCTCTTCTTACACTAAATGACTGAGCAGGCCCAGTTGAAACTTTTAATAATTGAGGTTTCATGTTAGTACAGTGGTTTATAATTGGTCAATTAAATATACAGTATAATTATACTATCTTTCATATTAATGCCAATATTGCTGAATATTTGGATAATTCGAGCTAATTTTTGAGATTTAATTATTCAATTTCTGTATTAATTTAATTACAAAAAAAAGCCTCGACCATTTTAATGATCGAGGCTTTTTTGATGGTTTATAATTAGAATTTATAAGAAAGTGTAGTTATAAACTGACGAGGTGGAATTGGGTTTACGCTGTAATTCTCATGAACGAAATAATTTAACTCGTTTGTAATGTTGGCTACTTTTGCTAATAAAGAAAGCTTTCTCCAAGCGTATCCTGCTGATAAATCAAATGTTGTAAAATCACTTAAGGGAATTAATCTGCTTGGAGTTCCGGTTTTGCTGTCGTTATAACCTCCATTTCGATTTCCCGTGTAATAAGCGGATGCACCTAATTTTAGACCTTTAACACTTCCATTTTGGAAGGTATAGAATAAGGTTCCATTAGCTGTGTTTTTGGTCGAACCCACTAGTCGTTGCCCTTCAACAATACCACCAATTGTTGTGGTTGTTGTACCAGAGGTAATTGTGGTTTTGTCTAGGGTTTCTGTGTAGCGGATAAAATTATAGCTATATCCAGCAATGAAGTTTAAACCTTTGATAATAGTTCCTGTTAAATCAAACTCAATACCATCACTTGCTGTTTTTCCACTTAATTCTTTCACATTAGTATCGCCGTTTGGTGTGCCATCAGCTTTAAGCAAAGCCTGTTGTGCAAATTTATTATTGATAATTCTATATACCGTAATGTTTGCAGATAGTTTTCCATCTAATAAATCGTTTTTGATACCAGCTTCATACTGATCAACTATTGAAGGATCTAATGGTGCACTGTATATATCCATTCCAGCATTTGAAATGAAATTATTCGCATAACTTACATAAAGTGAAGTTGCTTTTAAGGGCTGATAAATCAATGCGAATTTTGGAGAAAAAGCAGTTTCGACCTTAGACTTTCCAATAATATTATTGCTTAAAGTTTTAGCACCTGTAGCAAATGAAGTAGTTACTGTTCTAGGTGTTTTTTGGAAAGTATAACGAACTCCAGCTAAAACTTTAAATTGTTCTGTTAGAGAAACTAAGTCTTGCACAAAAGTACCCATTCGGTAAACTGGTGCAAAGGTTTCAGAAATAGCAGTTGTTGTTGGTAAAGGTGCATTATTATTAAAACTATTAGGATTTAATAAGTTAATATTACCATAATTATAAGTTGTGGCACCACCTGGATAAGCAAAAGCATTCGAAGTTACCCTAGACTGATCGGCATCTGCACCAACTAATAAAGTGTGTGTAATGCTACCTGTTTTAAAATTACCGTTAATATTAATTTGTTGGTTATAAGTAAATTCTTCTGTTTTAGAACGAGTAAGGTTTCTAGCAGCAACACCTGCAGCATTTGCAAAAGGGCGCTCTGCGCTATAATAATTTCTGTTATAAGACTGCAAACTAGCAATCACATTTAATTTCCAGTTGTCGTTAAATTTATGATTTACATTTAATTGAGTACTCGTAGTATTAGTTTTATTATATGCTCCTGGTGCATTTAAATAGGTGCTTCTGCCAATGTTTACAATTTTATTATCCACAGAACCTATACCAAAATCTGGAGTGTAATCACTTTTCAGGTAATCGCCTTGAAGCAAAATATCCGTTTTCTCGCTTATTTTGTATAATAGAGATGGGTTTACGTAGGTTCTTTTGGTATTTACACTTTTTCTAAAACTACCTGCATCTTCAAAAGTACCAATTACGCGAAAAGCTAAGTTCTTTGTAATAGGGCCATAAATGTCGCCAGTTGGTTTGTATAAATTATAACTACCACTACGCATAGCTACTTCACCACCATATTCGAATTTTGGTTTTTTAGTTACCAAGTTTACAACTGCGCCACCAGTAATTCCACCATATAATAATGCTGCGCTACCTTTTAATACCTCAACAGACTCCAATGTACTGGCTTCTGGCATACCGCCACTGTTTGCACGGGCACCGTTTTTAAATACATTATTTGTACCTAAACTATATCCTCTAGCAAAGAAAGTTTCACCACTTACAGAGCCCCGGTTTTCGCCAAAAGCAACACCATTTACGTTTTTCAAAACATCGCTTAAACGATTAGCTTGTTGATCAGTAATAACCTGATTACCAATGATCTGAACAGATTGAGGCAAATCTATAGGTGCGATTGCTATTTTACCCAAATTGACTGGCTTTTTGTTGGGAGTTTTATAACCTGTAACCGCTACCTCAGCTAATTGAGAAGCGGATTCTGTAGTCAAGAAATTTATTTCAGTGGTTTGTCCTTGAGTTACCACAATTGATTTCTCTTGAGAAACTAAACCTACTGCAGAAATTCTAATAGTATAATTTCCAGCAGAAATATTGTTGATTGTGAAATTTCCATTTTCATTAGTTTGAGACGTTTTGTTGGTGTTTTTTAAAACCACACTTACATAAGCTACAGGCAAACCATCGCTTGTTTTTATTGTTCCTTTTACTATTCCAAAATTGTTTTGAGCTTGCACTGCTCCAAAGAAAAAAATAGATAGGGCTATTAAATTGAGAGATTTTGTAAATAATTTACGCATATATTTATTTGGATTAATTCTAAATTACTGCAAAGATAAGATGAGGATTGAAAAGCACAAATTTTATTTAGACTTATTTTAAATAATAATATATAAGAAAAATTGCAATAAGTTTGTGAATAATAAACGTTACTTAGTTGGAAGCTATCTTGAAAGTAAAATTTTAAAAACTCATTATTCTGATCAAATTCTGACATTTTATCACGTTTCGGTAAAATAATTTAAGTACATTTGCTAAAAATAATAGTATTTATTCCTGCCGTATGAATGTCACTGTCCTTGCTATATTTGATGAATTTAATCATAATGCTTCTTTAGCGAAAGTAATGAAGGAACGATTAATTCGCTTAGCTGCTGAATTACAGGATGTTCATTTAAAAAGTTTTTCTGCGCTTAAGCCACTATCTGATGATGTTGTAGTTTACATTAGTTATAATCCAAAATATACTATCCGTTGGAGAATTGTAAACGATGTGCCTAGCTTTGTAGAGATAGAAGTAGCTAAGATTTGTGCATTATTAAATTACATTCCCTGGAAAACATTAGCTATTAATGTGTTCAAGCAAAGTTAAGCTTTAATCAATTTAAAGAATACTGAAAGTAATATACTATCAGATTACCTATTCCTCTTAAAATAAAACTTCAAGAACAAACTGAATGCTTTATGTGTTAAATGAAAGTTAACATTGTTTTATTATATATGTTATCAATCATTTAGTAATAAATCATTGTTAGATTTATTGCGAGTAAATAATACTCATTCAGAACTAATGGATAAAAGGGATAACCTAGATAATGTTTTTAAAGAAGAAATAAAAAAACCATCTGATTTTAAGTTTGGCGCTACTGTTGCCAATGCTTTTGATGATATGGTAGAGCGTTCTGTACCTTTCTATAATGAAATACAGCGTATGATTATAGAATTAGCAGTAGAGCATGCCTTACCCGATACTAATGTGGTAGATTTAGGATGTTCGACCGGTACAACAATGATCGGCCTTAATCCATATGTAGCAGAAAACATTAAGTTTATTGGAGTAGATGATTCTGCTGAAATGCTTAAAAAATGTGATGTTAAACTAAAACAATCAGATTTTAAAAGAAACTACGAATTAGTACAGGCCGATTTACACGAAGACATTAAGATCGAAAATGCATCTGTAGTTATTTTATGCTTAACCCTACAATTTGTTCGTCCAATTTTTCGCGAAAAACTATTAAAGAAAATATATGATGGTTTAGTTCCTGGTGGAGTATTGATTATTTCAGAAAAAATCTTAGCAGAAGATAGTTTATTCAATAGAAATTTCATTAAATACTATTATGATTATAAGCGTCGTAATAATTATAGTGAAATGGAAATTTCTCAAAAAAGAGAAGCGTTAGAAAATGTATTAATACCTTATAAATTAAGCGAAAACTTTAAAATGCTCAAAGAAGCTGGTTTTCCGCATACCGAAACCTTTTTTAAATGGTATAATTTCACAGGCTTTATCGCAGTAAAAAACTAACATGATAGCAATAGGTAACTTCTTTTTTAAATACAGAAATTTCTTGTTTATTTTCTTGTATCTCGCTTTGTTTATTCCATCTCCACAGCTTTTTACTGAAAGTGTATTAGGGCCAAAATACTATCAATATCCTTTAATTATAGGTTTGTTCATTACCATATTAGGGCAATTAATTAGAGGGATTACTATAGCTTTAGCATATATTGTTCGTGGAGGGAAAGATAAAAATGTATATGCAGATCGCTTAGTGGTCGAAGGATTTTTCAGTCATTGTCGTAATCCATTATACGTAGGTAATATTTTAATGTTAGTTGGAGTAGGTATTCTAATTAATTCTCTGTTGTTCATCATCATTTTTATTCCTTTGTTTTTGTTTATCTATCAAGCAATTGTATTGGCTGAAGAGAACTTTTTGAGAAATAAATTTGGTAAGCAATTCGAGGCTTATTGTGCTCGTGTTAATCGCTGGTGGGTAAATTTTAATGGCCTTGGGAAAACCATAAATGGTATGGCATTTAATGGGAAAAGATGGCTCATTAAAGAATATAATACCCAAACAATTTGGTTGGCAGGCATAGTCATAATCCTACTCTTTTACTACCCACAATTAACAAATGGCAATGAAGACTTAAGAAATAAAATTTGCATTGGTGCTGCAATTTTATTAGCTATTTATTATCTTACTATCCGTTATTTAAAGAAAAGCGGTACATGGAAAGGATAAAATTTTATTCCCTTATTAAAATATTTCTGGTTTGTTTTTTATTCTCATTTGCAGTAAGTGCGCAAACTAATAAGCCTTTATTTAAGGATAGCTTAAAACTTATTTCTTCTCAATTTAAATTTACTGAAGGTGCATCAGTTGATAAAAAAGGAAATGTATTTTTTAGCGATCAACCTAGCAATACCATTTGGAAATATAGTGTAGATGGAAACTTATCTTTGTTTACAGATAAGTCAGGAAGAGCTAATGGTACTTATTTCGATAAAAAAGGGAATTTACTAGCATGCGCAGACGAAAATTTTCAAATTTTATCGTTCGATAGAAATGGAATATCTAAATCCATTTATAAAAATCCAAAAGAAAATGATTTGAATGGTCCAAATGATTTATGGATAGATAAAAAAGGCGGGATTTACTTTACTGATCCTTATTATCAAAGAAATTATTGGACAAGAAAAACTCCAGCTATAGTTGGTGAAAAAGTATATTATATACCAAATAAGGAAGAATCTCCAATTAAAATTGTGGAAGAGGGTTTAGAAAAGCCTAATGGAATTGTTGGAACTCCAGATGGTAAATTACTATATGTGGCCGATGCAAAGGCAGGTAAAATTTATCAATATTCTATTCAACCTAATGGTACGTTAACAAATAAAGTGTTGCTCATTAATCAAGGTTCCGATGGAATGACATTAGATGAGAAAGGTAATATTTATTTAACAGGAAACGGTGTTACTATTTTTAATAAAGAAGGAGTGCAAATAGAGCATATCAATGTTTCTAAAACACGTACATCTAATCTGTGTTTTGCTGGAAAAAATAGGAACATCTTGTTTATTACAGCGGGTAGTTCCATTTATATTTTGCCAATGTTGGTAAAAGGAGTAGAGTAATGTTAGCAATTATTACAATGATTTTTACAAACAATTAAATTAAATTATGGTTATTGCTATTAGGGCTTATCAATGGAAATTAATTTACTTGTATTATGTTGAAAATTGATTACTTGTGCGAAATATTCGAAAATCAACTCCCATATCTTTATACCTTATTACAAGTTGATGTTAATGATGTGTTTTGTGTTTGCATTGGCGATCAATTAATAGGGACAATAAAAAAAGTGACGAATGGTTGGGAGCAAATAGGTGGCAGAGAAATGTCTAATGAATTTATAGATGGTGTCGGGAAATTTTTAGAACACAGGTTTTATAATGCTGAAATATCTATGCCTTCCTTAGTAGTAGGTCATTAACTAAGGTTTTTAAAATATTAAAAACTTTTTTTACTAAAAAGCTATTTAATATATGGTCATTGACTAAACATTGACGGAATGAACATTTAACCTTAATAAAAAAGACAATGAAATTCAAATTCTTAATAGTCCTCGCAGTTGCTGGTATGGCAATAGGGGGATGTAGTTCAAGCAAAAATAGTAATGGAACAATGGATTCTACGGCAATTGATAGCGCTAGAAAAGATAGTTTAATGCGTGATAGCTTAGCTCGTGACACCAGTAAAATGTTACCAGATACTACAAAACGTCCAGATACCACTAAACACGAATAGAACAACTTAATGATAATAATTGAAATGCGTAGGATGTCCTATGCATTTTTTTATATAAATAGAATTGGAGTATTAGATATGTGTAGAAAAATTTACCCTTATTCAGGCAGCAATTACACTATTTGGGGAATTAACACCTCATTATTCAATGTTGTATTTTTTTCAATTGCTTAATTTAATAAAATATTTTTTAAAAGTTTTTAAAAATATAATTTATTAATAATGAGCTTATTTGGCTTAATTCGAAAGATTATTTTAATTTTTTTATAAAAAAATTAAAATAAAACTTGTGTAATAATAAAATATTTACGGTATATTAGATTTGTGGCACGGAGAAAATATAAAATTGATTTCCTTCATGCCACATAAACACATTGAAGCTTATTCCATAAAATTAAAGAGATGAAGAACTACTACAATGCCGAATCAAATTTAAGAAGTTATAAAAGCATTACTTTATTTTTCCTTGTATTAACAGGTTTGCTGTGTGCACAAATTACTAAAGCACAATCTCCTTATAAAGTGGAAGGAGATTCTCAAATCAAAATTTCTATTGATTCAAGCCAAAATGTAATGAGTGCACTAAGTGCTGAAGGTAATTTTATCATTAAAGATGGGATGTTAGATGAAATTAATTCTTTCGAACTTGATTTGCCAATAGCAACTAATAACTCTAAAAATAACACTGTAGATAAAGAAGGAATAAGCTTTAAACTTACACATGTAATGATTTTACCAATGATGAAAATGATTCATGCAGTAGGAATTTTAAATGTTGGTGGTGTAAGTACTAGAACAGATTTAGAGTTTAATTTTGTAATGAACAATGATGAAAGCATTACATTGAGCGGTTACAAATCAATAAAATTAAGTGATTATCACAAAGAGCCAAATTTTGCCTTAGCTTCTCTTGCAAAAAATAATGAGGTAAATCTTAATATGAATTTGATCTTTAAAAGCAATCAATTTTATTCAAATAACACTATAGTTAATAACAGCAAAATGACTATTATAAGTGCTAGGGATTAAATTAAGATGATTTAATTTAGAATTAGATTTCTTCGTTTAATTTCAATAAAAAATCCTTCAATTTTTCTAACGAAGCAATAACTTTTTGGTTTTCTTTAACTTCACTATTGTTATTTTTTAAATGGTCTTTGGCGCCTTTTAGTGTGAAGCCTTTATCATCGACTAGGTGAAAAATAATCTTTAAATTTTCAATATCCTCAGGAGTAAAAAGACGATTGCCTTTCTTGTTTTTCTTTGGTTGAAGTACATCAAATTCTTTTTCATAAAATCTAATTTGCGATGCATTTACGCCAAACATTTCGGTAACCTCGCCCATGGTATAATACATTTTATTAATATCTCTCTCTTTGTACGGCATGTTTTAATCTGATTATGAATTGTTTGTAGGTTTTACTTAAAGTATCCAAATGTAAAGGGATTTTAGTAGAATACCGCAATAAAATTTTAATTTTGTTTTTCCAAATTTTCTACACAGAATGACAGCAAAAGAAATAAGACAAACCTATTTAGATTTTTTCAAAAGTAAACAACATCATATTGTAGCATCGGCACCAATTGTGGTTAAGAACGACCCTACTTTAATGTTTACAAATGCCGGTATGAACCAGTTTAAAGATTTGTTTTTAGGTGAAGCTGCCATAAAATACCCTCGTGTTGCAGATACTCAGCGATGTTTACGTGTTTCTGGAAAACACAATGATTTAGAAGAAGTAGGTATAGATACTTATCATCATACCATGTTCGAAATGTTGGGTAATTGGAGTTTTGGTGATTATTTTAAGAAAGAAGCCATTGCATGGAGCTGGGAATTATTAACAGAAGTATATAAAATTCCAAAAGACCAATTGTACGTTTCTATTTTTGAAGGGGATGAAAAAGAAGGTTTACCACGAGATACCGAAGCTTTTGAATTGTGGAAACAATATGTTGATGAAGACAGGATCATCTTAGGAAATAAAAAGGACAATTTCTGGGAAATGGGAGATACTGGCCCATGCGGACCTTGTTCTGAAATTCATGTTGATTGTCGCCCTTTAGCAGAAAGAAACGCATCTAGTGGAAAAGATTTAGTAAATGCAGATCATCCTCAAGTAATTGAGATTTGGAATAATGTATTTATGCAATTTAACCGTGTTAAAGATGGTTCATTAAAACCTCTACCTGCGCAACATGTAGATACAGGAATGGGTTTTGAACGCTTAGTTCGTGTATTGCAAGGCAAAACTTCAAATTATGATACGGATATTTTTCAACCCTTAATTCAATTTATTTCAGACAAATCTGGATTTGACTATAATAGCAGTGCTGAACCTGGAGACAAAGGATGGAATGAGGCTGTAGCAATGCGGGTAATGGCAGATCACATCAGAGCAATTTCTTTTGTTATAGCTGATGGTCAATTACCATCAAATAATAAAGCTGGCTATGTAATTCGTCGAATTTTGCGTAGAGCAGTTCGTTATACTTATACATTTCTAAACTTAAAAGAACCATTTTTAAACCAATTGGTGCCAGTTTTAGCTGAACAATTTAAAGGAGTTTTTGATGAATTGTATTTGCAAAAAGATTTTGTACAGAAAGTAGTTTTAGAGGAAGAAGTTTCGTTTTTAAGAACATTAGCTACAGGAATTCAGCGTTTTGAAAAATATGATACAAATGAAATTATAGATGGTAATTTTGCTTTTGAACTTTATGATACTTTTGGCTTTCCAATAGATTTAACAGAGTTGATGGCTCGTGAAAAAGGCTTAACTGTTGATATGGAGGGTTTCAATAAAGCTTTAGCAGAACAAAAAAACCGTTCTCGTGCTGCAACTGCCATAGATACTGGAGATTGGGTAATCGTAAATAAGGATAATGATACTGAATTTGTAGGTTATGATTTAACGGAGATTGAAACTGAGATTTTAAAATACCGCAAAGTAAGTGCAAAAGGTAAAGAGCAATATCAAATCGTTTTACGACAAACACCTTTTTATGCAGAGAGTGGTGGTCAGGTTGGAGATGTTGGTCGTTTAGAAGATCATAGCCGTCAGTTTTGGGTAGAAATTACAGATACCAAGAAAGAAAATGGAGTAATTGTTCATTATACAGATACTTTGCCAACAGATTTGGAAGGTAAATTTTGGGCCGTAATTGATGAAGATAAAAGAGTTTTAACTGAAGATAATCATTCAGCTACCCACTTATTACATGCTGCTTTGAAGAAAGTTTTGGGTTCGCATGTTAATCAAAAGGGAAGTTTGGTCAACTCAGATAACTTGCGTTTCGATTTTTCGCACTTTGCAAAAATCAGTGAAGAAAATTTAGCGCAAATTGAGCACATCGTAAATCAAAAAATTAGAGAAAATATTCACTTAAAAGAACAAAGAAATGTTCCTTATGGTGAAGCAATTAACTCTGGTGTAACTGCATTATTTGGTGAAAAATATGGTGATTTTGTTCGTGTAATTACATTTGATGATCATTTTTCTAAAGAATTATGTGGTGGTACTCACGTAAAAGCAACTGGACAAATTGGTTATTTCAAAATTGTTTCAGAAAGTGCTGTGGCTGCTGGTGTTCGTCGTATTGAAGCGATAACAGCAGAAAAGGCAGAACAATTTATTGTGAACCAAAGCAAAGAATTAAATCAGTTAAAAGGTTTACTAAAAGGAAATCAAAACATCAGCCTTGCGGTACAAGCTTTATTGGATGAAAATGCGAAATTGAAGAAAGAAGTAGAAAAAAGCATTTTAGCCAAAGCTGGAGATATGAAGCAAACCATTGCTGATAAAGCTGAAAATATTAATGGAATTAACTTTATTGCAACACAAGTTGATTTGCCAAATGCAGAAGCTGTAAAAAATCTAGCGTTTGAAGTTAAAGCCTTAGTGCCAAATTTGTATTTAGTATTTACTACATTAATTGATGAGAAACCTGGAATTACAGTGATGATATCAGAAAATATAGTGTCAGATAATTTAAACGCTGCAAAAATTGTTCGAGAATTAGGTAAAGAAATTCAAGGTGGAGGAGGAGGACAGCCATTTTACGCAACGGCTGGTGGTAAAAATGCAGCAGGTTTGGCTAGTGTATTAGATAAAGCAAAGAATTTCTTAAGTTAGAAATTGAGTTTCATTCCATAAAAAAAAAGCCTCAATCGATTGGATTGAGGCTTTTTTTTAGAAACATTTTAACTAGTGCTTTCCTTTACCGTTATGGCCCTTTCCATTGCCATTGTTCCCTTTACCTGTGTACATTTTTTTCGCTTGTCCAGGAGGCATTCCGTGTGGATGACCTTTTACAACATAGTATTTTTTATCATTACTATTTTTAATAACTAGTTGTTTGCCACCCCAATTTTTATATTTACCATATTTAACCTTATCATTTTTATAATTTAAATAAGGTCTGTCTCCATTCATAACAACTTTGTAACCATTATACAAATTGTAATTGCTGTATCTAGCCGGTAATGAATTATTAAAAACCCAATTTCCATTGTCTAAATAAACAAATTGACGTTTAGGAACAGAATAATAGCTGTCCACATCTGGTAAATAATAATAATCAACGTGATCATATCCAACTGGACCCCATAACGGTTGGGAGCCAATATTAATATTTAAACTAACTTGGGCTTTTGCATTGTTATGAAATAATGTTACAAAACCAAGTAAGGCTACTAAAATTAACTTTTTCATTTTATGTTATTTAGATTGTGAAATTAATGTCTTCCTCTTCCATGACCTTTTGAATGGCCATTAGGTTTATTATAATGTTTATAATTTACCTTTTTAACAGAATAATACCTGTTTGCAGGTCTATAATTAGTGTAATACGTACGACGAGTTTGTGGTTGTGCTCTATACACTACTACATTTCTTTTCGGATAATAGTTGTGATGTCTTTCTACATAAACCACTTCTCTAGGCGGGGTATAATACGAATTATAACCGTAGTAATTAGGGGTTCCTATGTTTAAACTAATACTAACTTGAGCTTTTGCGGGTTGATAAGTAGCTGCTGCAATTCCTAACACAGCTACAATAATTAACTTTTTCATAGTTCTAAAATTTATGTGTGTATTAATATCAAATCTAATTTTGTGCCACAAGCATATTGTTACCCATTTAACAATAGAATTGATACATTATTTGCCTATCTTTGAAAAGTCTTAAATGACTGTTTTAATACATATTACCCAATAAATGAGTACAAAAACTGCAGCTGAAAATGTGACTTTCGAATTAGTATCTGGTTTAGAAATACATGTACAGTTAAACACACAGTCTAAAATATTTTCATCAGATAGTGCTGCTTTCGGAGCTAGACCCAACGAACATATTTCTCCTGTTTCGCTTGCTTTACCTGGTGCATTGCCTAAATTAAATAAGGAAGTAGTTGCTAAAGCGATTAGAATTGGCTTAGCTTTAAATTGTGAAATTAATCAGCATAATTTTTTTGATCGTAAAAATTATTTTTATGCAGATTTACCAAAAGGATATCAAATTACACAAGATAATAGTCCAATTTGTAAAAATGGATACTTAGATGTGGTGTTAGCCAATGGCGAAGAAAAACGGATTGGTATAAATAGAATTCATTTAGAGGAAGATGCAGGTAAAAGTTTACATGATCAAGATGCAAAATATTCATATGTAGATTTAAACAGAGCGGGAGTTCCATTAATTGAAATTGTAACCGAACCAGATATACGCAGTGCTGAAGAAGCATCAGCTTTGCTTATAGAAATTAGGAAATTAGTACGCCATTTAAACGTAAGCGATGGTAATATGGAAGAAGGTTCTTTACGTTGCGATGCAAATATTTCTATACGTGAAAATGGTTCGACAGAATTTGGAACGCGTTGTGAGGTAAAAAACCTAAACTCTATAAGAAACGTACGTAGAGCTATGGAGTTTGAATTTCACAGACAAATTAAAGTTATAGAGAATGGCGAAAAAATTATTCAGAGTACATTAAATTTTGATGCAGATAAAGGTACAACATCGCCAATGCGTACAAAAGAAGAAGCAAATGATTACCGTTATTTTCCAGATCCAGATTTACAACCCATTTCTATTTCCGATGAATGGTTAGTTGAAATTAAATCGGCAATGCCAGCTTTACCAAAAGAAATTGCTAAACAGTTAGTTACAGAATTTGGTGTCAACCAAGCAGAAGCGAATATGCTGGCAGAAGATATTGATTTGTTTAACTATTTTAATACAGCAAAAACTAAAGTAAACCATCAAAAAAGTTTAGTAAACTGGCTTTTAGGTTCAATACGAGCGTTATTAAATGAAGAAGGAATTGGCATAGCTGATTATAAAGTTAAACCAGCTCAATTGGCAGAGGTAATTAATTTTGTAGATGATAAAAAAATAAGTCAACAAAATGCCTTGCAACAACTTTTACCCGCTTTAGTTGCTCATCAAAATAAATCTGTAGAAAACTTAGCTACAGAATTAAATTTATTAATAGTTGAAGATAATGATGCGATTAATGAATTTATTGACGAAGTTTTAGGGAAATATAAACCTCAAGTAGAGGCATACAAATCTGGTAAAAAAGGCGTTTTAGGTTTGTTTGTTGGCGAGGTGATGAAATTGGCAAAAGGCAAAGCGGATGCTAAAAAAATAAGTGATTTAATACTAGAAAAATTAAAATAGAAATCAGATGAGAAAATTAAGCTATATTTTATGTTTTGTTGTAGCATTAGCAACAGCATGTAAAGACAAAACAAAATTTACGATTGACGGAAAAATTGAAAATCCTGGAACAGAGAAAAAAGTTTACCTATACGGTATGGCAAGCAGCAATATGGTTGTTTTAGATTCGACTATTTTATCTGAAAAAGGAGAATTTAAGTTTTCAAAAGTTTCTCCAGAAGCAGATTTTTATCGCATTAATATTGGTGCAAACGAATATATGGTCATTGCTAAAAATGGCGATGAAATTATTTTTAATGCAGACTTAGCCAATAAAAATCACGAATATAAAGTGAAAGGTGCTGAAGACGCTGTTAAATTAGAAGAATTTAACAGCTTGAAAAATTCATATGCTGCAAAAATCGAAGCTATAAAAAATGATTTCGAGCAAAAAGTAGCTGCAAATCCTGATAGTAGAGAAGCGTTAGTGCAACAAATTACGCCTCAATATATGAAAGCTATTCAAGATTTAAACACTGCAGTTATCAAATTCGCAAACGACAACACGAAATCATTGGTCAGTTTTTATGCAATAAGCTTGGTAAATCCGACAGGAAATGAAGCAGCAATGGTAACTTATGCAGAAAAAGTGGATGAGAACTTGAAAAAAAATCCAGCGGTAAAATCCTTTGTAGAAAAAGTTTCTAAATTAAAAGCTGTACAAATTGGTCAGCAAGCACCAGATTTTAGTATAAATTCTATTGATGGTAAAACAATCAATTTAAAGGATTTTAAAGGTAAATATGTATTAATTGATTTTTGGGCTTCTTGGTGTGGACCATGCAGAAATGAAAATCCTAATGTAGTTAAGGCATACAATAAATTTAAGGATAGAAATTTTACCATTCTGGGTATTTCTCTAGATAAAGATAAAGCGGCCTGGGCACAGGCTATTCAGCAAGATGGTTTAACATGGAACCATGCAAGTGAATTAGCGGATTTTGAAGGACCAACAGTTAGGTTATATCAAGTAGAAGCTATACCTGCATCATTTCTTTTAGATCCTAATGGAAAAATTATAGCCAAAAATTTGAGAGGGGAGGAATTGGATAACTTTTTAAACAAAACCTTACCTTAAACCTAATTTCATGTTAAAATTATTACGTGTTTTAACAATTTGTTAACTTCATTTTAACTCAATAGTGCATTAGTATACTTACTTTCGTAACAAATAAAATAAGCGATGAGTACAGCGAAACAAAAAATATTAATTGTTGATGATGAACCAGATATTTTAGAGCTGATTGAGTACAACTTAAAAAAAGAAGGTTATCAAGTATTTTTAGCAAGTAATGGACAAGACGGAATTTCGGTTGCGAAAAAAGTTCATCCTGATTTAATAATTTTAGACATTATGATGCCTAAAATGGACGGAATTGAAGCTTGCCGTTTAATGAGAGCTATTCCAGAGTTCAAAAATACGTTTATGGTGTTTTTAACAGCTAGGAGTGAAGAGTATTCTGAAATAGCCGGTTTTAATGTAGGTGCAGATGATTATATCGCAAAACCAATTAAACCAAGAGCTTTAGTAAGTCGTATCAATGCAATTCTGCGTAGAAATTCGAGTGGAGAAGAAGTTTCTGATAACAAAGTTGAAATTGGAGATTTAATAATTGATAGAGAAGCTTATTTAGTTTATCAAAATGGAGAGAAGGTAGTATTAGCCAAAAAAGAATTCGAATTACTATACCTTTTAGCATCAAAACCAGGTAAGGTTTATACAAGAGAAGCTATTCTTAAAAATATTTGGGAAGATTCAGTTGTAGTAACCAACCGCACAATCGATGTGCATATTCGTAAACTACGTGAAAAACTAGGCGAAAACTACGTTGCTACCGTAAAAGGAGTAGGCTATAAATTTGAGTTAAGTTAATAGTAAGAAAGTATATAGAAACAAAGATATGGTTTCAAAATATAATTAGTCTTGGTGTATAACCAAGACTTTTTTTGTGTTAAGGATTTAGATTTACCTTTGAATTGCCCATTCAATTTTCCATTTACCTCTTCTATCTTTACCAATGCCCTTAAATATTCGTACTTTTGTAGTATACTTAATAACACAGAGTGAAATACCCTAATTTTAAAGATCTTATTATTTTTGAAAACGATGATTATATCATTGTAAATAAACCTCCTTTTGTTGCCTCTTTGGATGAACGCAGTGCAGCTGGCGAAGTAAATATCTTGCGTTTAGCAAAACAATATTCAGCCGATGCGCAAGTGTGCCACAGATTAGATAAAGAAACCTCAGGTGCAATTGTAATTGCTAAAAACCCTGAAGCATATCGTAATTTATCTATGCAATTTGAAAGGAGAAAGGTTAAAAAGATTTATCATGCTGTTGTAGATGGACAATATCAATTTGATAACCTATTTGTCGATTTACCTATACTAAATGACGGAAATAAGAACGTAACGATTGATAGAGCTGAAGGTAAACGAGCCGAAACCTATTTCAACTCTATTAAAAATTATAAGCATTACACGTTGGTAGAATGTAAACCAGTAACGGGAAGAATGCATCAAATTCGTATTCACCTTGCTACACAACGTGCTGCAATTTGCGGCGATCACATGTACAAGGGTAAACCAGTCTATTTATCAGCTATTAAAAAAGGATATCGTTTAGCTAAAGATGAAGAAGAGCAACCTATTATGAAACGTTTTGCCCTTCATGCCAAAGAAATTACTTTTAAAGGTTTAGATGAACAAGATATTCATATTGAAGCATCTTATCCTAAGGACTTTACCACGCTTTTAAAACTCTTAGATAAGTTCGACTCTTAAAAGGTAGTTTATAATTTAAGTTTTCTTTTAGCATCTTGTTTCTGTTGATCATCCTGAATAATTTTCAATAAGAGAGGTTCGTTAATAATTTTATAGCGTTTATCTACAGCAACTACACAGTTTTGTTCGTTTAATTCTACCATAACCTTAAAAAACGTTTCATAAGAAACACCCGAAAAAGCAGATAAATCCTGTCTAGTAATTTCTAAATTGATAAAATTATTTTCGTCTACACCAAATTGATTTTTAAGTGAAACAAAAGATTGAGCAATACGAGCTTTCACAGTCATATGCGCTAAATCCCTCATTCTTCTATCAGTGTTTTGCAACTCATTTGCAAAAAAATGCATTAAATTGTACGTTAATTTATTGTTTACTTCTAAAGTAGATTCAAAGAAATCCATTTCTAAATAACAAACCACAACTTTTTCTAACGCTGTAGCAGAAACTGGATAAAAATTTTCTGTACCCAACCCTAAATGACCTAAAATATCCCCTTTATTGGCAAACCGAACAATAAATTCTTTTTCTTCATCCCAATATTTGTGAACTTTCACTTTACCTTCGTAAACAAAGTAGATACCATTTACAGGATCTCCTTCCTTAAATATTTGCTGTCCTTTTTTAAATTCAAAGTTTTTCTTATTTAAAGCAATTAGTGGTTGCCAGCTTTTTAAAACAAACTGACACAAAAAGCAAGTGCTCTGATCGCATTTTGTAGAACTTAATTTCATTATGGGATATTAAAATGCAATAATAATCATTAATAATTACTAAGTATGTTATTTGTGCTTTATTAAATATGCAATATTATTATGGTTTTAAAAATATTATTTAGACCAATTATATTGTTATTACAATATAATTTATTGTAATAACGCTTTTCATTATCTACTTTTGCAAAATATTTAAGTATATCATTAATTGATATAGCCCTAGTTATGAAACATAAAAACGATGTTGGTATTCCAATCTCCACAAGCTTAGATAATTTAGAAAATAAAGTATTTGCATCTAAACGGTCATTTATAGCAAAAAAAAGTCTACTTAAAATTTCTGCGCTTTCTATTTTGGTAGCTGTATTTATTAGTTTAATCGCTAAATTCTTAATATATCTAATTAATCTAGTTACTAATATCTCTTTCTTCGGTCTATTTAGTGGAGAATTTCATAGTCCAGCTGCTAACAATTTAGGATTATGGGTAATTGTAATACCTGTAATTGGGGGTATAATAGTGGGTTTCATGGCACTGTATGGTTCAAAGGCAATTAGAGGACATGGTATTCCTGAAGCAATGGAGCAAATTTTGGTTAATCAGAGTAAAATTAAACCTTCAATCACCATTTTAAAACCACTTTCCTCTGCTATTGCAATAGGAACTGGAGGACCTTTTGGCGCCGAAGGGCCAATTATTGCAACAGGTGGAGCATTAGGCTCAACCTTAGGACAATTATTTAAAATAGATTCTAACGAACGGAAAATAATATTAGCAGCCGGAGCAACCGCTGGTATGACAGCTGTATTTGGAACACCAATTGCCGCAATCTTTTTAGCCATCGAATTATTATTATTTGAATTTTCGCCAAAAGCAATATTGCCAGTAGCTTTAGCTTGTATTACAGGTGCGGCCGGTCACCATTTGCTATTTGAATCTGGTCCTGTTTTTCAAATGGCTAATTTAATAGTTCCTTCTAATTTGGCTTTGGGTATTTACAGTGCAATGGGTATTGTAATTGGTTTTATCTCCATTGGTTTAACTAAAATCGTATATTTTATAGAAGATACATTCGAAAGAATACCTATACATTGGGTATGGTGGCCAGCAGTTGGAGGCATTGCGGTAGGTGTAATTGGTTATTTTTCTCCGCATACACTAGGGGTAGGGTATGATAATATTACCACCATGCTCGAAGGAAATACTCCATTAATATTGATGGCAAGTTTATGTTTTTTTAAGTTTTTATCTTGGTCAATTGCATTGGGTAGCGGAACTTCTGGCGGTACACTAGCACCATTACTAACTATTGGTGGTGCGGCTGGAGCAATGTTAGGTAGTTTAGTTGTATTAGTATTTCCAGATTCTGGTGTTAATATTCCAATGGCAGCTTTAATTGGTATGTCGGCTATGTTTGCTGGAGCTTCAAGAGCATATTTAACAAGCATTACATTTGCATTAGAAGCGACCATGCAATCAAATGCGTTATTGCCACTACTTGGCGCTTGTACAGGCTCTTATTTAATTTCTTTTTTCTTTATGGAAAATACAATAATGACCGAAAAGATTGCAAGAAGAGGAATTATCACACCCGATTCTTACGAGCCAGATGTTTTAAGTAAAATAAATGTAGAGCAAGTTGTTAAAAAAGATGAGTTCGTGTTAAACAGCGAAGATACCATACAAAGTGTATTGGATATTTTAAAGAATAAACATGTTAAACAAAATCACTTTTTAGTTAAAGATGTAAATGGAGCATTTAATGGTGTTATAAATGTTCAAAATCTGATTATCAAAAATCTAAATCCTCAAGAAGCTATTTCTAGTAACGTAAAACGAAATTTAGCCTACATCAACAATGTAGATACACTTAAACGAGCCTTAGAAGTTTTGTTTGTCAACAAACAAGAATACGCACCAGTTCTAGCTGTAAGTAAAAATGAAATTATAGGTCTTATCTCTCAAAAGGATATATTGAGTGCTTATAATCAACATATGTCAAAAGACAAAGAAAAAACAGCTAACTTATCACTTGCAAGACAACGAAAAAAAGTTTTGGTGCGTGGCAGACAGTTAATTACTAAGAAAAAATAATGCTATACAAAAAAGTTGTATGATATAACCACATACTTATGCTTACATCATACAACTTATAGCGCCTATTAATCTATTCAGCCCTCTTTAAGCCAAATTTTTCAATTTTACTATATAAATGACTGCGTTGAATTTCAATGTCATCGGCAGTTTTAGAAACATTCCAGTTGTTTTTTTCTAGTTTGAATTTGATAAATTCCTTTTCAGCATAATCTTTATAGTCCTGAAAGTTTGAGAATTTTTCATAATTCAATGCAGTTCCACCATTTGTAATAGGAGCAGCATTACTGTTCGCAGCGCCAATATTTGTACCACCACTTGGATTAGCAAAAGCAATTACATCATTTTCAGTAATTATTTTATCACTCAAAATAATTAAACGTTCAATCATGTTGTGTAACTCACGCACATTTCCTGTCCATGGTAAAGCTTTTAAAGCATTCATTGCTCCCTCACTAATTTTTTTAACAGGCATCCCATAATCACCACAAATTTCTTCTAAAAAGTTCTGTGCAATTTCAGGTATATCATCCGTACGTTCTGTTAAATGCGGAACATGAATATTAATTACATTTAAACGGTGATAAAGGTCCATTCTAAAATTCCCATCCTCAATCTCCTTCATCAAATCCTTATTTGTTGCAGCAATTACACGAACATTTACATCTAACTCTTTTTCGCCACCAACACGGGTAATTTTATGTTCTTGTAAAGCACGAAGCACTTTTGCCTGAGCAGACATGCTCATGTCACCAATCTCATCTAAGAATAAAGTCCCGCCATTAGCCAATTCAAATTTTCCAATTCTTTGCTTAACCGCAGATGTAAATGAACCTTTTTCATGGCCAAATAATTCACTTTCGATTAACTCTGATGGAATAGCAGCACAGTTCACTTCAATTAAAGGACTGTCAGCTCTATTCGATTTTTCATGGATCCATCTTGCAACTAATTCTTTACCACTACCATTAGCACCAGTAACCAATACACGAGCTTCAGTAGGAGCAACACGTTCAATTGTCTCTTTTATTTTAGTAATACTATCAGATTCACCTAAAATATGACGCGTTTTACTAACCCTACGTTTTAAAACCTTAGTTTCAGTTACCAACGTTCCGCGATCTAATGCGTTACGAACAGTAATTAATAACCTATTTAAATCAGGTGGTTTAGAAACAAAATCAAAGGCACCTTTTTTACTAGCCTCAATAGCCGTTTCTACTGTTCCATGACCAGATATCATGATAAATGGAAGATCTGGTTTTAAGATCAGTGCATTTTCTAGCACCTCCATACCATCCATTTTGTTCATTTTGATATCGCACAATACCAAATCGTAGTTATTTTTCTTAATCAGTTCTAATCCGTCAATGCCATTATCAATGTCATCAACTTCATAACTTTCATATTCTAAAATTTCACGTAAAGTACTTCGTATTGCTCGCTCATCATCTATAATCAGCAGTTTTGCCATAGTTTGTTCAGTTTTTTAAATAGAGTGCTAATATATTATTTTTTTGTTTACTGTATAGTTTTTTATACAGCTTATAAACGTTAAAGTAAGTTAAAGGTTTTAATGTAGTCTTAATTATTTCGAAAAAGAACGTCACTAGCATTTGGATAATACAGCCCTGCTTTTTGTTACTGCCGTAGGCTCCAGACTATCAACTGCAAGTTTATCAAGTGATGCAGGCTATTGCCGACACTGGTTAACTTCAAACCATTAAAGAAAATTAAGAAAAAAATACAAGCCTGTAAGCCGGGTTCTGTTTCCGATAAATCGAAATTCTACCATTAATCTACTATAAACGTTGCCATTTATCTCTAACGACCTACCCACTAACATCGAGCGAGCAGCTCTACATGCGTTAGCCTATTTGGTCTTTCAACTCCCGAGGTTTACCAAAACGTTAATCACTTAACGAGTTCGTGAGCTCTTACCTCACGTTTTCACCCTTATCCCGACTTTACGTTGAGACGGTATATTTTCTGTGGCACTTTCCGTCATTTAGGTCTTCATTCCCAAATGCCTTCCCGTTAGGAAGCGAGATGCTCTATGTTGCCCGGACTTTCCTCCCCGATACAAGATCGCGGCGATAGAACAGCTTGTATTTTATACAAAGGTAGGAATAAAGTCGATAGTCTATAGTTACGTAAGGTATCAAATTAATTATTTGCAGTTTTCTAAATCTTTCGCAACTTGCTCGTAGGTATACATTCCCTGTTTGTTACTAAATGAATTAGTGATGTAAACAACCAACTGCGCTACATCAATATCATGTAGTTTGGAAAAAGCTGGCATTTTACCTTGATAGCTTTTTCCATTAATTACAACTCCTTCACTCGATCCATTTTTAATAATACAAGCCAATTTAACCTTGTTTTCCTTTAGAAAAGTAGTGTCAGTTAGAGGTGGAGCTAACTCTCCTAAACCTTCTCCATTTGCACCATGGCAATTTTGACAATTGGCGGTGTATAAATCTTTACCACCCGTCATGTACTTTGCCTGCTCAATTTCACCAGCATTTTGGCAAGAGTAAATCATACAACAAACTGTGATAAAAAAAACTACAAATAATAAAGTTTTACGCATTATTTCTTTTCTTCAGCTAATAAAGTAACTATATCTTTTTTTAATTTTTCTACCTCTTCGGTTTTGGTACCATCGTAAGCACCACGCATTCTCTTTTCTTTATCAATTAATACCAACCAACCTTGGTGTATATATCCATCAGTTGCAGTACTATCTTCTTTAACAACTGTTAGATAACTTTTTTCGGCTAAATTGTATACTTCATCTTTACTACCATATACAAATTGCCATTTCGGTCCATCTACACCTAATTTTTGTGCATATTTTTTTAATACAGATGGCTTGTCGTATTTAAAATCGATAGTATGAGATAAGAATAAGATATCAGGATTGCCTTTATATTGTTCATATACAGTTTTTAAATTTCTGTGCATTGTTGGGCAAATTGTAGTACAAGAAGTGAAAAAGAAGTCGGCCACATAAATTTTCCCTTTAAACATGTATTGGGTAATATATGTACTATCTTGATTTAAAAATCTGAATGCTGGAATAGTTTGGTAAACCGTATCTACTCTTTCAGTTCCATCTGCTCCCTTAACTATTTTAGCTTCTCGCTGACCGTAAATAGGTAATTTTTTTTCATTAGTACAAGCTGTAAAGCTGATTACTAAAAATGCTAATGCTGTAATGCTACTGATGTTTTTAAATTTTATCATGATGATTGAATTTGATACAAACATACGTTAAACACAAAATAATGTTTAACGTATGTGAATGTATTTGTTAAGATTTTAGTAAATAATACAATTGATTGATATTGTAAGTGACACCTAAGTATATTTTGGCGGCACTTTGTGGGTGATCTGTTTTAGCTTCCCAAGCATTTTTCTGTAGCCCGATATTTAATGCAATATTTTTATAATATAAATCTGCACCGATACCAGCCATCAAATTATTCATTTCATGCTCACCGGTTTTAACGCCTTTATAAGTTTCTCCATCAGATTTTTCATAAAAGAATTGAATAGAAGGTGTTACTTGCCAATCTTTACTAATTTTTTGCGTGTAAAAAAGATTTAAGAATGTGGTACTACTGTTAGCAATCCCTTCTTGTTCGGTATTTTCACCGTTAATTTTGTAAGAACTATTTATACTTAAGCCAATTTTTTTGTAGCCTATTAAGTAATTGGCATATACAAAACCATCTGTACTACCTGTTCCGGGTTGCATTAAAGCGGAATATCTAATACCTGATGTGGTTTTTATATCATTTTTTCCGCTAGGTAATTTTATGCCAGCACCAACAATTAAACGTTGACTAAAAGCGGATTGATCTAACTTTCTTATTAAATGATACCCTGCATATAAATTAATATCTCCAACTCCAGAGATAGAAGAACTATTGCCATTGTACCGCTCACTATTTGAATTGTACGGAATAATAGCATTCAGTTCAATGCGTTTGTGCACAAAATATCGACCTCTAATTTCTAATGTTCGGTATAATTCATAATCGTTCGGATTACCATTATGGGTTGTTAAGGGTGCAGTTCTATCATCTTTCGGAAAAAAGAAACTGCTACCACTAGGAAATGTTAAGTGATTTTGCCCTTGATAACCACTAAATGATCGATAACGATATAATAAACCAACACTACTTTGATTATCATAAGGAGTAAGCCCCATAAAGCAACCACAAATATCGCATGCAGCAGCACTAAATGAGAATGTGATTAGAGTAAATAGTATCAGGTTAATTTTCATAGAAAATTTTATTTTTAATAAATTCATCGTCTGTTAATGTTTTTAAAAAACCAATTAATTGTTGTTTTTGGATTGAAGATAATTGAATGCCTAGTTGTGAATTTTTAAATAAAGAAGCATCCAAATTTTCACTGTGCTGCACTCCAGAATTATAATGCTCTAGCACTTTTTCTAAGGTATTAAAACGACCATCGTGCATATAAGGTGATGATAATTCGATATTCCTTAAAGTAGGAATGCGGAATTTTCCTTTATCAGTTGGTAAACCTGTAATCACTTTTCTTCCTTCATCAGCACTGTTTAAATCTAAGCCATTGCTGGTATAATTTAAATTGGTAAACAAAGGCTCTGTATGGCAACTAGCACATTTATCCTTAAATAATTGATAACCCTGTTGCTCATCTGCTGTAAAAACATTCTGCTGAGGATTTCGCATTACTTTATCGTATTTGCTATTTGCAGAAACCATAGTAGCTGTAAATTGCGCCAAAGCTTTCAAAAAATGTTGCGATGTAATGGTTGCTGTGCCAAATGCATTTGCAAAAAGCTGAGGGTAAGGATTAGTTCTATTTAAAAAACTGACAATTGTGTTTAAGTCAGTACCCATTTCGCATACATCTGTAATTGCATTTATTGGTACAATTTCTAAATTCTTAGCACCTCCATCCCAAAAAAACTCTTTTTGCCAAGCCAAATTGAACAATACTGGCGCATTTCGTTTGCCCAAACAATTGTTTACTCCATGACTTACTTTATGATCTAAATTTGCGAAACCTGCAAATTGTTGATGACAGCTACCACATGAAATGGTTTTGTCTGCCGATAATCTAGCATCATAAAAAAGCTTTTTGCCTAAGGCGAAACCATTATTTGTTAAGGTATTTCCATCAAATTTGTATACCGCGTCTGGGAAATTTTTAGGAATCACAAACCGAATATCCTCAGTTTGTGGTTTAATAACTTCGGTTTTACTGCATGCATACAATACTCCAATACTTATAAAAAGTAGGAAGTATATTTTCAAATACCTCATACTAATTATGGATATGTTCAAATTCGAATAAACTAGAGACGTAATTGTCGGCAACTATTACAGAATTTGCACCACCCATAGTAAAGTTTAGGTTGGCAAAGCTGATGTTTTGTTTACCTGTAAATAAACTTCCAGCATTTGCTGAAAAATGTATTTGAGGATTTTTATCAGCCCTAATTCTTAATGGATTTCCAGTGCTAAAATCTGTGCTAAAAATTCTAATTGTATTATTTGGATCAACAATGCCTCCAATATGAAAAGTTAACACATTATTAGTCGCAGTTGATTGAGGCGATGTCCCTTCTAGCTTAACGAAAATGTAACCGCTATTCCAAGTCCAAAACATACCTAAAGCTGGATCCAGAGCACCCGTTTGTGCGCCTGCTAAATTACGCTCCTTATCAACGCCAATAATGAAGGAAATTTTAGTGTAATCTCCTGCCGGGATATTCTTGAAGCTGTTTAAAAATGAACTAGGTTTTGATGCATCAACTAAAACGTAACTTTCTGGAATGCTATAAATAGTGCCATCTGTTTTGGTTAATTTGATGTTACTGATATAATATTTAAAAACTGAAATGTTGTAACTATCGCCATTTGCATTTTTATAATTTTGACTATTTAAGACTAAAGGTACTCCATTTACTTCATTTTCGAATTCTATAGTTACACTACCTTTTTCTGTTGAGTTGATTACTTCGTCTTTTTTGCAAGATGTAAAACCTACTATTAATACTGTAAATAGTAAGATCATTATATTTTTGATATTCATTATTTTGAATTTATAAGTTAGAAAATAGCCATAGCAAAGCTGATGCTACTGCATAACTATTTAAATAATTAAAATTGTTTTTGCTGAAAACCAGCGAGACTTATATAATTAAAGTCTTGAGAAAACCTAAGCTTGTTTAGGCGGGTGGAAGATAGAGATCGTAGTATTAATTGGACTTTTTTGCAGATAATTTGGAATTGCTATAGAAAAAGATGTTTGATAAACAGGTGCTAATAAATCTGCTGTAACAGGCGCAACCGTTTCAACTATTCTTTTTAAATTATCTTGCTCTTGCTTATTTTTTTGTTCTAATTCTTTCAATTTGATATCCATAAAACATTTACCCTCACAATGCAGTTCGGGTTTATCTTTATTGGTACAAAGTACAGATGCGATATAAGCTTTGTTAAATGAGTAAGATGATGATAATACCCAAAAATTAAAGCAATTGACTAATATGCCAACTAATAAAAAAAGTGCAATAATTTTTCTTCGGATAAACATTGCGTCAAAAGTAAGCATTGATTTCTACTTGTGAGCGATTAATTATAATTTTTATAAGGTGTAGATTATGTATTTTAGCTTCTAAATCATCGCTACACTTTAATAGACCCTGATGTTAAAAATCAACCCTAAATTCTTCTTTTTTATTTTGCTTATTGGTTTAGCTTTTAAAGGTAATGCACAAGTTTTGTCGCAAAAATTAAATGCAAATTGGAGTTTTCAAGAACAAGACAATGCTAAATGGTATCCTGCAAAAGTTCCAGGAGAGGTGCATGTAGATTTAATGGCTAATAAATTAATTCCAGATCCATTTTATCGTGACAACGAAAAGAAAGTGCAATGGATAGAAAAAGAAAACTGGGATTATAAAAGTACTTTTTCAGTTTTGCCAACTGTTTTCAAAAAGCAACGTATAGAGTTAATATTTGATGGATTGGATACTTATGCAGATGTGTATTTAAACGGGAAACTGATTTTACAAGCAAATAACATGTTTCGTCAATGGAAAATTGATGTGAAGAAATTAGTTAGACTGAAAGATAACAAACTGCTTATCCGTTTTCGCTCTGCACAAAATACAGTTGACTCCTTATCAAAAGCAGATTTGCCTTATTTTATTCCAGATAATCCACGTGCTTATGTACGCAAGGCGCAATTCCATTTTGGTTGGGATTGGGGACCTAAATTAACGGGTTGTGGAATTTGGAAAGAAGTAAGATTAGAAGGTTATGATCATAAGCTTCTAGAAAAACCATTCGTTGCGCCAATAAATGTAGAATTAGTGCAGCAACCAGATGATAAAGGAACATCATTTTATTTTAAAATTGATGGCAAACCTGTATACATGAAAGGGGCGAATTACATTCCATCAGATGCTTTTGTAACTCGAATGACTAAAAATGATTACCGCAAAATGCTACTTATGGCAAAGGATGCCAATATGAATATGCTTAGGGTTTGGGGTGGAGGAATTTATGAATCAGATGATTTTTATGATTTATGTGATTCTTTAGGCATTCATGTGTGGCAAGATTTTATGTTCGCAGGAGCGATGGTGCCCGGTAATAAAGCATTTTTTGATAATGTTAGAGAAGAAGTAAAATATCAAGTAAAACGATTACGTCATCATAAAAGTATTGTGTTATGGTGCGGAAATAACGAAGTTGATGAAGCTTTTAACCGTTGGGGTTGGCAAAATCAATTTCGTATTCCACCTAAAGATTCAGCTAAACTATGGAATGATTATATTCGATTATTTAGAGATAGCATTCCGAAATGGATAAAAGAAGTTGATGGAAGCAGACCGTACATTAGTTCATCTCCAAAATATGGATGGGGAGTTAAGAATAGTTTTACCGAAGGCGATAGTCATTATTGGGGTGTTTGGTGGGGTAATGAAGATTTTGAGGTTTTTGAAAAGAAAACAGGAAGGTTTGTGAGCGAGTATGGTATGCAAGCTATGCCTAATTATTCGAGTATTTTAAAGTTTACCCAACCACAGGATAGATATTTATTTTCTGAGATTTTAAAAGATCATCAAAAAGCGGGAAATGGATTTGCAAAGCTAAATGTCTACCTCAAAAATTACATGATTGATTCGGCGAAAATTAGCAGACTTTCGGTCGAAGATTATACTTACCTCACACAATGTGTACAATATTATGGGTTTAAAAACATGATTTTAATTCATCAAAGTAAAGCACCTTATAACATGGGATCGCTGCTTTGGCAATTAAACGATTGTTGGCCAGTGGCGAGTTGGAGTATTACTGATTATTACAATAGAACGCCAAAAGCTGCTTGGTACGCAGTAAAAGAAGCTTATAGAGATGATGCGAAACCTGGAGATGTAGTAAAACCTAAGGATTTAAAACTAAGTAATCCGAAAATTACCTATCAAATTAAGGGTAATCAAATCATTTTAAAATCATCAAGCTTTGCTAAATATGTTTTTGTAGATATTGTTGGATACGCAGGTAAGCTGAGCGATAATTATTTCGATTTATTGGCGGGGAAGGAGAAGATCGTTACGTTTGATAAAAAGGATTTGAAGGCTAAAGAAATTGAGGTAAAAGTAAAATCACTTTGGGACGTTGTGAATAAATAATTCGTCATTTCGATCGAAGCCGAGAAATCTTTGATTTTCTATTTCAAAGATTTCTCCGTTTCGCTTTGCTACACTTGAAATGACGAATTAACTCGCAGGAATTATCCTTGTAAATCTTCCATTATCGTTTTAATCTTTTCTGCAAGTTTAGCTTCTGTTTCATCAAAATCAGCTGCGCTTGCTAAATAGGCATTTACACTGCAATAGAACTTTATTTTAGGTTCAGTGCCACTTGGCCTAGCAGAAATAATACTTCCATCTTCAGTTATAAATTGTAAAACATCAGATTTTGGAAAGCCTAATTCCTTGCTTGTGCCAGCTTTAATATCAGTTTCTTTATTTAGCTCATAATCTTTTAACGTTACCACTTCAGAACCACCTAATTTTGCAGGCGGGTTGTTTCTGAATTTTTCCATCATTGCTTTGATCTCTTCGGCACCAGTTTTACCTTTTTTGGTAATTGATACTAAATCTTCTTTGTACATACCATAGGTTACATACATTTCAATCATCGCTTGGTATAAACTGCTACCTTTATCTTTGTAAAAAGCAGTCATCTCAGCTATAAAAGCACAAGAAACTACGGCGTCTTTATCTCTCACTAAATCACCAATCAAGTAGCCATAACTTTCTTCACCGCCAGCAATAAAGGTTTTTTTACCTTGTAAATTAGTCATTACTTGACCAATCCATTTAAAACCTGTTAACGTATTGAAATATTCAACTCCTTTAGCATCGCAAATGGCTTTAATTAAACTAGTTGTTACTATGGTAGAAACCACATATTCATTGCCAGTTAATTTTCCTTTTTCTTCCCAAGCTGTTAAAATATAGTTAATTAACAAGCTTCCGGTCTGATTTCCATTTAATAATACAAATTCACCATCGTTATTTTTGACAGCAATACCCACACGATCAGCATCCGGATCGGTTGCTAAAACCAAATCAGCATCAATTTCTTTTGCTTTTTTTAAGGCTAAAGTCAATGCTTCTTTTTCTTCTGGGTTTGGATAAACAACAGTTGGGAAATTTCCATCGGGTTTACTTTGCTCTTCAACAACAGTTACATTGGTAAAGCCAAATTGTGCTAATGCTTTCGGTACTAATGTAATTCCAGTACCATGAATAGGAGAATACACTATTTTTAAATCATGTTCGCGAGCAATGGCATCAGGAGAAACAGAGAGTTCAGTAATTTTATCTAAGTAAAGCTGATCAATTTCTTCGCCTATTAATTCTACATTGTTATCAATTCGTTCAAATTTTACTTCATCAATATTTTTAATGGCAGCAACTTCATCCATTACCATTTTATCATCTGGGGCAGTAAATTGCCCACCGTCATTTCCGTAAGCTTTATAACCGTTATATTCTTTCGGGTTATGCGATGCTGTCAACATTACACCACTTTTACAACCTAAAGTACGGATAGCGAAAGAGAGTTCTGGAGTTGGTCTTAATGCAGTAAAGAAGTAAACATGAATACCATTTGCAGAGAACACATCTGCGGTGATTTTCGCAAAATAATCTGAGTTATTTCTGCTATCATGTGCAATAGCAACACTTATTTTTTCGTTTGGATATTTTTTGTTTAAATAATTTGATAAACCTTGCGTGGCTGTTCCAATGGTATATTTATTAATTCGATTAGAACCAGCACCCATAATTCCACGTAATCCGCCTGTACCAAACTCTAAATTTCTGTAAAATGCATCGGTTAATTCAGTCGTGGAATTACTATCTAATAATGATTGAATAGAATTTTTAGTTTCTTGGTCATAATTTCCAGTAAGCCATTGATTTATGGTTGTTAATGTCGATTCTTCTAGTTGCATACTTGATTTAGTTGATGTTTTATATATACTACAAAACAGAATTAAAATTGTTCAAATCTATTTTTCAGAACGTTATCAGAATTTTATTTTGCCAATTAAGCGGAAATTAAACGCCTTTTCGCTATTTTCACGCCCCGATACAATAATAAGAAAAATACGCATTTTAAAATGAAGCATTTATATTTTTTCTGATATAAAAAACTTCATTATCGGTTTAAAAACAAGTAAATTCTAATGAAAATATTAAAATTTGGCGGTACGTCTGTAGGTAGCCCAGAGCGCATGACAAAATTGTTGGATATTATTAATCCAGCAGAAGAACAAATCGTAGTATTATCAGCCATGTCTGGTACTACAAACAGTTTAGTAGAAATTTCTGCCAAGTTATTGAAGGAAGAAAAACAGGACGCCGCTCAATTAATTAATTCATTACATCAAAAATACAATGAGGTTGTAGCAGAGCTTTTACCAACAGGTGATTTCAGACAACAGGGACAAGAAATAGTTGATTATCATTTCAATTTCTTGACTTCTTTGGCAAATGATATGTTTACGAGCATAGAAGAGAAGGTTGTTTTAGCTCAGGGAGAATTATTATCCACCACATTATATCACATTTATTTAAAATCTATTGGTGTGCCATCTGTGCTTTTACCAGCTTTAGATTTTATGAAAATTGATGAAGATAATGAACCAGATATTCCATTTACAACCGAACATTTAACTCCATTATTAGCTCAGCATAAAGGGAATAAACTATTTATCACTCAGGGTTTTATTTGTAGAAATAGTTTTGGTGAGGTAGATAATTTGCGTAGAGGTGGAAGTGATTATACAGCTTCGTTACTAGGAGCAGCTATTATGGCTGAAGAAGTTCAAATTTGGACTGATATTGATGGAATGCATAATAATGATCCGAGAATTGTAAAAGGCACCAAACCAATTTCTCATTTATCATTTGATGAAGCGGCAGAATTAGCTTATTTCGGTGCGAAAATTTTGCATCCACAGTCTGTTTTTCCTGCTCAGAAATATAAAATTCCAGTTAGACTATTAAACACAATGGAGCCTAAAGCTTTAGGAACTGTTATTAGTACTGAAAGCGAAAAGGGTAAGATTAAATCTATTGCTGCAAAAGATGGAATAACAGCTATTAAAATTCAATCGAGTAGAATGCTATTGGCTTATGGTTTTTTGCGTCGAATTTTCGAGATTTTCGAACGCTATAAAACACCAATTGATATGATTACTACTTCGGAAGTTGCCGTATCTTTAACGATTGATTTAACCGATAATCTGGATGAAATAGTAAAAGAACTAAACTCTTTCGGTTCGGTTGAAATTGATAAAGATCAGACTATTATATGTGTTGTAGGTGATTTTGGTGCAGAAAAACATGGTTATGCAGCCAAAGTGTTAGATTCAATTAAACATATTCCGGTACGAATGATTTCTTATGGCGGAAGTGCTTATAATATTTCGCTTTTAGTTGGTACACCAAACAAAGTTGAAGCACTAAGAAGTTTACACGATCGTATTTTTGAATAAATAATGCGCATTTACACTCTTTTTCTAAGATAGAAATAGAGAAAAATGATAACCAACAAAAGTAAGATAGAAAGTCGGATTCTGCGTTCAAACTCCTTTCGGCTAATATTTCCATTTTTGTAATCGATATAATTACCGGCATACATTATTGCCAAAAAGACCAAGAAGAGTATAAATAGAAATTTCAAAGATTATGTTTTCCGATAAAGATATAGCACATTTCTCTAAATTAGAAACTCCGTTTTACTATTACGATTTAAAGTTGCTTGAAAATACCTTAAATGCATGTAATAAAGCTGCAAGTGCGTACAAATTTCATGTGCATTATGCAATGAAAGCTAATTTTAATCCAATCGTATTAAAAAAGATTGAAGAAGTTGGCTTTGGTGCAGATTGCGTAAGTGGAGGCGAGGTGAAAAAAGCCTTAGAAATGGGTTTTGCTAAAGAAAAAGTTGTTTTTGCGGGGGTTGGTAAATCAGATAAAGAAATTAACGATGCATTAGATAATGATATTTTTTGTTTTAATGTAGAATCTGTACAAGAGCTTTCTGTAATTAATGATTTAGCAGAAAAGAAAGGTAAAATTGCTAAAATTGCTATTCGAATTAATCCAAATGTTGATGCACATACACATGCAAATATCACCACTGGTTTAGATGAAAATAAGTTTGGTGTTAACTCTTGGGATATGCCAGCCTGTGCGGATGTTTTAAATATTTCACCAAATTTGCAATTCATTGGTATTCACTTTCATATCGGTTCTCAGATTACGAATTTGGATGTTTATAAAAATCTTTGTGTTCGTGTAAATGAGTTTGCTGCTTGGTTTGAAGATCATGGATTTAAAGTAACTGTTTTAAATGTTGGTGGAGGTTTGGGTATAGATTATCATCATCCAAATCAGCAAATTCCTGATTTTGAATCATACTTTAAAATTTTTGCAGATTTCTTAGCGATAAAACCGTATCAGGAAGTTCATTTTGAATTGGGTAGGGCATTAGTTGGCCAAAGCGCCTCTTTAATAAGCAGAGTGCTTTACGTTAAGAATGGTAAGAAAAAGAATTTTATCATTTTAGATGCTGGTATGACAGAATTAATGCGTCCAGCGTTGTATCAAGCTTATCATCAAATAGAAAATCTATCACAAACAAGTACTGAGATTGTCAAATATGATGTCGTAGGACCAATTTGCGAGAGTACAGATTGTTTTGGCAAGGAAGTTCAATTACCAGAAACCTTTAGAAATGACCTTATTGCAATTAGAAGTGCTGGAGCGTACGGAGAAGTAATGGCATCCCATTATAATTTAAGAGAAAATGTACAAACTGTTTCTAGCGAAAAAATAGCTCAGTGTATTAGCTGACAAATAAAAAGAAGAGAATTTAATTGGTTAAATTCTCTTCTTTTTATTTTAAATTACCTAGCTATTTTTTTTAGAACTTACAAAGATTATAACTCCAGCTATTAAAACTATACCGCCTACATATGGTGGCCAGTTCACAGATTTTTCTTTATCTGCAGAAACCTGAATAGGTCCCGCATCAATTACTTTTTCCCTTTTAGTGTAAGTAAAACCTGTCCAAATTAATAGTATTATACCTAATACAATTAAAATAATGCTTAATGTTCTGCCCATAATATTAAATTTATTAAGGAACAGCTTTATAGGGAAATTGTTTTAAAATGAGTAACCTAAAGTGATTTTTCCAGAGTTATTCATTAAGTTGTTGCCACTGCTGAGTATGCCATAAGCATTTCTAATTTTCAAGAAAAAAGAAAAATCTGAAGCCATACCACTAATCTTTTCAGATGTATAATTAATATTATGTTGTAAACCTATAGTGGCTCCTAAAAACAGGCGAAATCCATATTGTCTATCCCTATTTTTTTGCCGTACCAAATAACTTCAGTAGACCCACCTGTAGAATATAAGGTTGTTTTATCTGAGGTAATAGATAAAGGATCGTGTTTTTCTCTTTCTTTTTTAATGAAAGAAGAATAGCCTCCTCCTTCAAATACTACAGAATTTTCCCAATTTAATACTCTAAACTCTGTATTACCTGATTGTTCAGCATAACCAATTGAAGTTCTTAATCCCAAACCTTGAAAACCTTTTCCATAAAATTCATCACTAATTTTACGTGTCGAATTTTCGTAGCCTCTAGATGTACCGCCAAAATAGGCAAAACCACCGTATGAGAAATTAATATTATTTATAACATGTGAACGATTGTAATTTATAAATCCCATTACCATATCTCCAGTTTCATATGGCAAAGTATTGTTTGAAAAACTTACACTTAAGTAATTTTTAGTTTTCACGCTATCTGCCATCATAGGTTTTGGTAAATAGGAAACGTGATTTGAGGTAGATGCAGGTGTGTAAAATACAGGTAGTGTGCTGTTTAAGCTACCGCATGAAGAGATAAAACCGCTTAGTAAAAGCAGAATTAGGAGGAAACTATTCCTTTTGATGAACATAATTTAGAGCGTTTATTTTGCTTTCTAAAATACAAAACATTCTTAAACAGAAATAAATATTAAAATTCCACTTCAAAAAAATCAGCTAGTCCACCTAAAAAATACTCCTCAATTCCTTCAGTAAAATCTTTATAATCTTCCTCAGGGATATTAGTTTGTACAAATTCTAAAGAAGTACCTTTTTTATCTTCATGTAGTTTAATAGTTACTATTGATGGTTCACTATCTTCTCCAAAATACCATTGTTGAACGATTTTTTTATTGGGATCAAACTCAATGTTTTTACCTACAATATCACCATCCCAAAAAGAAAATTCTGTTCCAGCTTCCTCTATAAACTCTACCTCGGCTCCGGTCCATAATTGTATACTTTGAGCTTTTGTTAAGGCTAAATAAACTTCTTCTGGCGAAGCAGGTAAGGGTAAGTATTTTTTATAATTTTTCATTATGGTTATTTGAATGCATTTAAACCTGTTACGTCCATTCCAGTTATTAATAAATGTACGTCATGAGTTCCCTCGTAAGTAACTACAGATTCTAAATTCATCATGTGTCTCATAATCGAATATTCACCAGTTATCCCCATTCCACCTAACATTTGACGAGCATTACGAGCAATATCTAAAGCAATTTCAACACTGTTTCGTTTAGCCATAGAAATTTGTTCTGCAGTTGCTCTATTCTCACTTTTTAAAACTCCTAAACGCCAAACCAATAATTGACCTTTTGTGATTTCGGTAATCATTTCTGCTAATTTCTTTTGTTGTAATTGAAATCCGCCAATTGGTTTTCCAAACTGAATTCGTTCTTTTGAATAACGTAAAGCTGTATCATAGCAATCCATTGCAGCACCCAATGCGCCCCAAGCAATGCCGTAACGAGCCTGGTTTAAACAGCCTAAAGGTCCTTTTAAACCTTTAATGTCTGGGAAAATATTTTCTTTTGGAACTTTTACATTATCAAAAACTAACTCACCAGTTGCAGAAGCTCGTAAACTCCATTTGCCATGTGTTTCTGGTGTAGTAAAACCTTCCATACCACGTTCTACTACCATTCCGCGTATTTTTCCTTCCTCATCCTTAGCCCAAACCACAGCAATATCTGCAAATGGGGCATTAGAAATCCACATTTTTGCACCATTTAAAAGATAATGATCGCCTTTATCTTTAATGTTGGTTACCATCCCGCCAGGATTAGAACCGTGATCTGGTTCTGTTAAACCAAAACAACCCATTATCTCACCTGTGGCTAGTTTTGGTAAATATTTTTTACGTTGCTCTTCTGTGCCATAAGCATAAATAGGGTACATGACTAAAGAACCTTGAACAGATGCCGTAGAACGGATACCTGAATCTCCACGTTCAATTTCCTGCATAATAATTCCATATGCAGTGTAATCTAAACCTGCTCCTCCATATTCAACTGGAATTGTCGGTCCAAATGCACCAATTTCTCCTAAACCCTTAATTAAATGTTTAGGAAATTCGGCTCTTTGAGCATAATCTTCAATTATCGGACTTACTTCTTTTTTAACCCAATCTCTTACAGTTGAGCGAATTAAAAGATGTTCTTCTGATAAAAGCTCATCTAATTGATAATAATCTGGTGCTTCGTAAAGATCTTTCTTGGTCGATTTATTCATGTTTTGTAGCGATTTGGTTATGCTTTTTGGTAAAACCAAAGGTAATAATTTACTATAATGACTAGTTAAAACCGTTAAAAAAATTAATTTTGCTACATAAATTGCTTTTAAATAAGTTAAACCTAATGTTTGTACAAACAGTTGCCTTAAAAGATGTAAAGTTTTATGCTTTTCACGGATTTTATCCTGAAGAACAGCTCACAGGAAGTCATTTTTCTGTGGATATTGAGGTAACTTTTATACCAACTGGCGATACAGAAGATTTAAAGCAAACCGTAAACTATGAGGTGATCAATACAATTCTCATATCGGCTATGCAAAAGACGCAAAAGCTGCTAGAAACAGTCGTTAAAAATATAATAGATGAGTTAATAAAAGTTTATCCATTTATAGCAACAACAACTGTTGGGATAAAAAAAATACATCCACCTATGCCTGGCGAGATAGGTCATTCATTTGTACAATTAAAATATACTTCTTCAAAATAAAATGGAATACACCAAAATTACGAGCGCTATTTTAGCTGAAATTGAAAATGCTATTGGTAAAGCAAATGTTTTTGTTGATGATGAATCATTAGCAAATTATGGTCATGATGAAACTGAAGATTTGAGCTATTTCCCAGAAGTTGTGGTTAAGCCTGTAGATACTGCTAGTGTTTCAGCACTGCTTAAAATCTGTAACCAATATCACATTCCGGTTACGCCACGTGGCGGAGGAACTGGTTTAAGTGGCGCTGCTTTGCCAATTTTTGGTGGAGTTCTATTGTCAATGGAAAAATTTAAAGCAATTATAGATATTGATACTGAAAATTTACAAGCTACTGTTGAGCCTGGTGTAATTACTGAGGAATTTATGAATGCCATTGCCGAAAAGGGATTGCTTTATCCGGTAGATCCGAGTAGTAAAGGTTCATGTTTTATTGGTGGTAATGTAGCGCATGGTTCTGGTGGGCCAAGAGTAGTTAAATATGGTACTATTCGTGAATATATTCTCAATTTAGAAATTGTTTTGGCTAATGGTGATGTAATTTGGACTGGTGCAAATACATTAAAATATGCTTCTGGTTATAATTTAACACAGCTGATGATCGGTTCGGAAGGAACTTTGGCAGTAGTTACTAAAATTGTAACAAAACTAATTCCTGCAGTGAGTCAAACTGTATTGATGTTAGGTTCATTTGCTACAAATGAACAAGCTTGTGCGGCAGTATCAGCTATTTTTAGAGCAGGAATTACGCCATCTGCATTAGAGTTTATGGAAAGGAAAGGGGTAGAGTGGGTAATTAAATTTGATGATATAAAGTTCGATTTAAAAGATGATGTAAATGCATTTTTAATGATTGAGTTTGATGGAGATGACTTAGACACCATTTTTAAAGATTGTGAAAAGGTAAATATGGTACTCGAAGAATTTGGATGTACAGAAGTTCTTTTTGCAGATACAGCGCAACAAAAAGAAGATTTATGGCGAATGCGTAGAACAATGGCCGAATCTGTAAAATCAAACTCAGTTTATAAAGAAGAAGATACGGTTGTACCTAGGGCTGCATTGCCAAAGTTGATCAATGGAATTAAAGAAATTGGTACTAAATATGGTTTTGAAAGTGTTTGTTATGGACACGCAGGAGATGGAAACTTGCACATTAATATTATTAAAGGCAGTATGAGTGATGAAGATTGGAATGATAAGTTGAAAGATGGTATTGTAGAGATATTTGAATTAACAACCGACTTAGGTGGAACAATTTCTGGTGAACATGGCATTGGATTAGTGCAAAAGAATTATATGTCTATTAAATACAGCGAAATTCACTTAAGTTTAATGCGCAATATTAAAAAGGTTTTTGATCCGAAAGGGATTTTAAATCCTGGTAAGATATTTAATTAGTTGATGGATTGTTGGATGATTGGTTACTGAGCCAATTATCCAATGAACCAAACCGCTAGCTAACCAGCAAGTTGTTCAAATTCCATCATTTTATTTCTTTCCTTATCTGGAATTGCGACAGGCTTTTTTGAGTTATAATCAAAAGCCACGCAAACAGTTTTGCCTCTACTGCAAATTATCTCTTTCCCATTTATTTCTTTTGAAATCAAATATTCTAAATCAAAACTTGTAGTTCCTATTCTAGAAGTGCGTACCTGCATTGTTATTTTATCACCTAAAAATAGTGGTGCTAAATAATCTATTGATGCTTGACCAATTATAACACCTGTGGTTTGCCAATCCCATTTTATGGCATGATTCCAATACTTTGTTCTTCCAATTTCCATGTAAGTAAAATAAACCGCATTATTTACATGACCCATCATATCTAAATCAGCAAAACGCATTTCAATTGTAGTTTTATACTTGAAACTGTCTGAATGACCAAGATTAACTGACTTTTTGTCTGTTGCAATTTCTTTTTTTCGCCAAAATGTCTTAAAAAACATAAATAATAGGGTTGGAATGAGGTTTGAATATGAACAATTATAATTTAAAATATATATAACGGAGGATTTAAAATGACTTTAGTAAAATTTAACAACAAAACAAGAAACACAGCACCATATTTTAACAATGTTTTCGATTCTTTGTTTAGCGATGCATTAAATAAAAATTACGGTGTAAATAAAGTACCTAATGTAAACATTTATGAAAACACAAGTGATTACAAAATTGAATTAGCTGCTCCTGGCTTAAATAAAGAAGATTTCAAAATTGATCTTAAAAAAGATAACCTTTCTGTTTGGGTAGAGAAAAAAGCAGAAAATACTGACGTACAAAAAGATTATACACGTAAAGAGTTTGAGTATACTTCATTTGCAAGATCATTTGTATTGCCAGAAGGGATTGACGCAGAAAAAATTAGTGCAGAATATATTAATGGAATTTTAACAATTACCATTGGTAAAAAAGACGAAGCTAAAGAAGCACATAAAGAAATTGTAGTTTCATAATACAATAGTTTGATTTTGAGTTTAAGGTTGGTAAGGGAGCATCGAAAGATGTTGCCCTTATCTTTTTTATAATCATTTGTTCATTGGTTTAAATATTTAGTCAGTTGAAGTAATAGACCATTGATGCTAATGAACTAATGATTTTTGTTATTTTTGCACCATGGAAAGAGAAATTCTTGATACCAAGCGTAAGGCCTTAAAAATAAATCTAAACGAACAAATTTATGGGACATTTGCAGAAATAGGTGCAGGGCAAGAAGTAGCACGTAATTTTTTTACGGCTGGCGCAGCTTCCGGTACAGTGGCTAAAACCATGTCGGCCTATGATATGACTTTTAGTGATGCGATCTATGGTGCAGAAGCGTCTGGTAGATATGTAAGTCAGAATAGACTTTTAAGAATGCTAGATCATGAATTTGGTTTGCTTAACGAACGTTTGTTAGGTGAAAAATATGATAATCGTACCTTTTTTGCATTTGCAGATACTGTTACTACGTTAAATTTTAAACGGACAAATGAACCCCATGGTTGGGTGGGAATTCGTTTTCAGAATGAACCAGAAGGTTTGCCAAACGAAATATTTTTCCATGTTCGGTTATTAGATACCGATGTAAATATGCAGCAACGCGTATTAGGTATTATTGGTGTAAACTTAGTTTACGCTGCTTTTTATCATTACCATGAACCAAAGGTGATGATAGAATCATTAGCAGATAATTTAACTGTTGGTTCGGTGGAAATTGACTTAATTTCGGTAAAAGGACCCGCTTTTGGAGATGTGAATAATACACTCTTAAATCTTTATTTAATTATGAAAGATTTTTCTGCAGCAGCTATTTTTGATGCAGATGGACACCCTCGTCAAGCTAAAGATTTATTGTATAAGAAAGACATTATGATTTTGAGGACTAAATACGGTCAAAAATCATTGCCTAACTTTAATTTATTTAATAAAGCAACCGAACAATTTAAACGTACAAACACTGTAGAAGATGGCGATCTTGCTGTGATGATAGAGGTTTTGTTAACGAACGTTTTAACTGATGAGCAAGAAACTCCTGATGACATTGATTTAGAAGCTGTAGCTAAAAGAGCTGAAGATATGTGCAAAACAGGGAATTTAGTAATTGTTTCTAATTTTACACGACATAATAGATTAGCCAAATATTTAAGCCGCTGTAAACCAAAAAGTGTTGGGATTTCGACAAATATTAATAACCTTAAATTCGTTTTCAATTCTAAAAACTTCGGCGATAATTATTCAAGTCAATTGTTGGCATATGTGAGTGATATGTTCACGCAAAATGTGAAACTTTTCGCTTATCCTTTTATGGATAAAAAAACAAATACAGTGATCTCTACTGAAAACATGCCGGTAACTCCGGATGCAAAACCTCTATTTGATTTTCTATTGATTAACGGTTACATCACTGATATTAAAGATTATAGCGAAGAAGATGTTAAAACAGCTTAATGGAAAAGTTTAAGCAAGAAAAAAGCACTTTACATTCCAGAAATAAACATCGTTCGAGGTATGATTTTAAGGTTTTAATTAACTCATGTTCAGAACTAGCAAACTTTGTTACCGTAAACAAATATGGCGATGAATCAATTGATTTTGCAAATCCAAGTGCTGTTAAAACATTAAATAAAGCCTTACTAAAACATTTTTATCAAATAGAATTTTGGGATATACCAGAAGGATATCTTTGTCCACCAATTCCTGGTAGGGCAGATTATATTCACTACGCAGCAGACTTATTAGCTTCTTGTAATAATAAAACTATTCCGATAGGTAAGGAAATAAAAGTTTTAGATGTTGGTGTGGGTGCTAATTGTGTATATCCAATTATTGGTCATCAAGAATATGGATGGAATTTTGTTGGTTCTGAGATTGATGAAATTGCAATACGCTCTGCGAAAAATATCATTGCTATAAATCCATCCTTAAAAAATGCAATAGAAATTAGGTTGCAATCTGCTAAAAATGAAATATTTAAAACGATTGTCCATAAAGAAGAACGTTTTGATTTAACCATTTGTAATCCTCCTTTTCATGCGTCTGCAGAAGAGGCTAATGCGGGGTCACAAAGGAAAAATAGAAATTTAGGAAATAAAAATTATGCTAAACCTGTCCTTAATTTTGGTGGTAAAAATAACGAATTATGGACAAAAGGAGGTGAAATTGCTTTTATTGGAAAGATGATCGAAGAGAGTAAATCAATTAAAAATCAATGCCTTTGGTTTACAAGTTTAGTTTCTAAAAGCGAAAATTTAGCCGCTATTTACGCAATGTTAAAACGAGTAGATGTTGCTGAAATTAGAACGAGTGAAATGTCTACAGGTAACAAAATTACAAGAATTATTGCCTGGACATTTTTAGATGAAAATCAACAAAAAACATGGATTAAAGGTTGGTAGTGCTTTTCATTATTTCTTTGTACCTAACAATGACATTTGCTTATTAAAACGATTTAGTGATTTATAATTTTTGTTTATATTGCGTTACAGTAAACAAAAGATCTAATGAAACTACACCGCATTATTGTTTTCCTTTTGGCATTGCCATTATTTTCTCAAGCACAAACCTCTGGTAATCCTATATTCCCTGGTTGGTATGCAGATCCTGAAGCTCAAATTTTTGATAAAACTTATTGGGTTTATCCAACTTATTCTGCTAAATATAAAGAGCAGGTATTTATGGATGCTTTTTCATCAAAGGATTTAGTTACTTGGACAAAACATCCAAAAATTATTGATACTTCAGCAATCAAATGGGCAAACAAAGCAATGTGGGCACCATCCATCATTAAAAAGGATGGAAAATATTATTTGTTTTTCGGCGCAAATGATATTCAAAGTGATAATGAAGTTGGTGGAATTGGAGTTGCAGTTGCAAATAAACCAGACGGTCCATTTAAAGATCATATTGGCAAGCCATTAGTAGATAAATTTTATAATAAAGCGCAACCAATTGATCAATTTGTTTTTAAAGATAAAGACGGGCAATATTATCTAATTTATGGAGGTTGGTCGCACTGTAATATTGCCAAATTAAATAACGATTTTAATGGTTTTGTACCTAATGCTGATGGTACAATATTTAAAGAAATTACACCAGAAGGATATACTGAAGGTCCATTTATGTTTATTAGAAATGGCAAATATTATTTTATGTGGAGCGAAGGTGGTTGGACAGGACCAGATTATTATGTTGCTTATGCGATAGCAGATTCACCAATGGGGCCTTTTAAAAGAATTGGAAGAATTTTAAAGCAAGATACTTCTATTGCAACTGGTGCAGGCCATCACTCTGTAATACATGATGCTAAAAAAGATTTGTGGTATATTGTTTATCACCGCAGACCATTAGGCGAAAAAGATGGCAATCACCGTGCAACTTGTATTGATGAAATGTCTTTTGATAAGGATGGATTTATTAATCCTGTTAAGATTACAAAAGAAGGAGTGAAGAAAAGTAAACTTTAGATAATGAATGTCTTTTGATAAGGATGGATTTATTAATCCTGTTAAGATTACAAAAGAAGGAGTGAAGAAAAGTAAACTTTAGATAATGAATGTATAGAGGTAAGATGGAAAATGAAACATATTTTATCTTACCTTTTATTTCAAGTAGATATCTTTTACTATTATTTCCATTCTTCTTTCAGGAAATGCTAAAGCTTTAAAACCAAATTGTTCATATAGACGATGTGCATCTAATGTTCCCAAGGTATAAGTTCTTAAACCTTGTAAGTCTTTATGAAACATCATGAGTGACATTAGTTTTTTAGATAAACCTAATCCTCTAAATTCTTCTACTATAAACACATCACATAAATAAGCAAAAGTAGCCCTGTCGGTTACCCAACGAGCAAAGCCGACTTGTTTATCATCTTTATATACCCCGAAACACAAAGAGTTATGAATAGATCTTTGCACAATTTCCAAAGGAATTCCTTTTGCCCAATACGATTGCGTGCTTAAATAATGATGTACGGAATTTACATCAATTAGATTACTGTCATCAGAAAAAATGAAACCATTCTCTATAATTTCCATTCAATTGTTTATTTGTTCAATAATTCATTTGTTAATTAGGTAAGGTGCCAAATAACTAATGATTAGTGAGCTATTTAGTTTCTCATATTAATAAACTGCAATGGCTGTCCGAAATCTTCACCTCTACATAAAGAAATCACTTTTTGTAAGTCATCAATGCTTTTGCTTTGCACACGAACTTGATCATCCATCATTGAAGCCTGAACTTTTAGTTTGCTATCTTTAATTTTGGCAACAATTTTTTTTGCTGCTTCTTTATCAATTCCCTCTTTAATTTTTAGCTCTTTTCTAATCATATTACCAGATGCTACAATATCTTTCCCGAAATCCAAACTTTTTGGATCTAAATTTTGTTTCATCATACGAGAGATGATCGAATCGGTGATAGCCTTTAAACGCATATCATCTTCTGTCAAAATAGTTATGATGTTCGTTTTTTTATCTAATTCTACTGTACTATTCGAACCATTAAAATCATAACGGTTTAAAATCTCTTTTTTTGCATTGTTAATTGCATTATCTAATGTTTGGGCATCTACTTTGCTTACAATATCGAAAGTGGGCATGATTTTAGCTTTAATTGATAAAAAATAATAGATTTAATAAATAAACTTAATTCTACAAAAAACGAGAAAAAATATATGAAAACCAATAAATCAACACCTCAGAAAAAAATAACAAAAAAAGCCGCAAAAAAACAACTTGAACAAAGCTTAACAAGTAGATTTCTAGAAGCAGTTAAGGGTTTAGGCCATAATGCGGAATTAATTGCAGAAGATATTGCGAAAGCTAGTAAAATTGCTGCTAAAAAATTGTCTAAAAAGTTTAAAGAAGTAAAAGATGTTGTAGGAAATAAAATTGATGATGTTTCAAGCGCAAAAAATGCTGCTCCTAAAAAAGTTAAATTAGCTAAAAAGGATGCATCTAAACTTTTAAAGAAGGTAGATAAATCTGTAACAAAAGTGGTTAAAAAAGCAGTAGCTAAAGCTAAACCTGTTGTGTCGAGTGTAAAAGTAGCAAGTATTGCATCTGAGGAAAAAGCTGCAGCTGCATTAAAAAAACCAGTAACAAAAGCGGTAACAAAAACTAAGGCTATGGCAAATAAAACTAAAACTGCAGCGAATAGTGAAAAAAAACCAGTTGTTAAGGCAGTGTCAAACAATCCGGTTAAAAAAGTAACTTCAAAAGCTATTCCTGCTAAGAAAAATACATCGAGTACAAAGTAAATTCAGGTGTCAAATTAGCTATTAATTAACACTAACTTAACACTAAAATTTGCAGATTTGGAAATCTCTCGATTACTCGGGAGATTTTTTCGATTTTTATACATGGCTAAAAAGAAGCTACCATTTTTAAATAGAGAAATAAGTTGGCTATATTTTAATGAACGTGTTTTGCAGGAAGCTGCAGATGAAACAGTTCCATTAATTGAACGCATTAAATTTCTTTCTATTTTTTCATCAAACCTCGAAGAATTTTATCGAGTTAGAGTAGCTACACTAAGTCGATTAGTTAACTTAAATGATAAAGCAAAAGCTCTATTAGGCTTTAATCCTAAAAAAGTACTAAACGAAATCAAGAATATAGTTGTAAAACACGAACGCAAATTCGAAAATATATTTCAGGCTACTTTAATTAATGAATTAGCTCAAAACAGAATATTTATTTTAAACGATACTCAACTCAACGTATCAAGAGGGGAGTTTGTACGGAACCATTTTAGAGATAAAATTCTATCAAATTTGGTTCCTATCATGATTGATTTGGATCAACCTTTTCCAGAATTAAAAGATCGTTATTTATACTTTTTTGTACGTTTGACAAAAAAAACAGGCAAAAAAAGTGAAAAATTTGCTTTAATAGAATTACCAGAGAATTTACCTCGATTTTTAGTTTTACCAGAAACAAATGGACTAAAGTTTATCATTTTAGCTGAAGATATTATTAAATACTGCTTGGATGATATATTTTATGTGTTTAATTACGATGAAATTGAAGCCTTTTCTATTCAACTAACAAGGGATGCCGAACTAGATATTGATAAAAATATAAGCGATAAGTTTATTGAAGAATTAAAAACAAGTCTTGATAAACGCAAAAAAGGTAAACCAATGCGCTTATTATACGATACGCAAATGCCTTTTGAAATGCTGAGCATTTTGGTTACTAAATTAAAAATTGAAGCTGAAGGGTTAATTCCAGGTAATCGCTATCATCGATTTGGAGATTTTATCGCTTTTCCAAATGTTGGATCAAAAGATTTAGAATATCCAATAAATGAACCCCTTAAGGTAGATGGTTTACACAGAACTGAAAGTATTTTTAACAAACTAGCAAATCGTGATTACTTAGTTAATTTACCCTATCAATCATACGATTATATCCTTCTATTTCTTCGAGAAGCAGCAATAGATCCTAAAGTAACAGAAATTAACATCACATTGTATCGCCTTGCAGAAAATTCTAAGGTAATTAATGCGTTGATTAATGCAGCTAAAAATGGTAAGAAAGTTAATTGTGTTGTAGAATTAAAAGCTAGGTTTGACGAAAAGGCAAATATTTTTTGGACAAACAGGCTAATGGAGGAAGGTGTTAACGTCAATTATGGTTTAACAGATTATAAAGTACACTCTAAAATTTGTCTCGTTAAAAGGATGGAAAGAGGAAGAGGTGTGTATTATGCCAATCTTGCGACAGGTAATTTTAATGAAAAAACTGCTCGAATATATTGCGATCACAGTATTTTCACTTCAAAAAAGGAAATAACGTTTGATTTAAAGAAACTATTTAATGCGTTAAACAAACGTACGGTTGCAAAAGATTTTAAACATTTAATCGTTTCGCCAATAGATTCTAGGAACAAAATATATGGTTTAATTAATAGGGAAATCAAATTCGCGAAAGCAGGAAAGCCTGCTTACATGATTTTAAAAGTGAATAGTTTGGCAGATGAAGGAATTGTACAAAAACTGTACGATGCAAGTAATGCTGGCGTTCAAATTAAGCTTATTGTAAGAGGAATTTGTTGCTTGGTGCCAGGTGTTGCAGGATTTAGTGAAAACATTACTATTATTAGTATAATCGATAAGTTTTTAGAGCATGCTCGTGTTTTCATTTTTGGAAATAATGGTAAAGAAGAAATGTTTCTTTCATCTGCAGATTTAATGAGCCGCAATTTTGAGCATAGGGTAGAAGTTGGTTTTCCAGTTTTAGATGAAGGAGTAAAGCAAGAAATTAGAGACATTATAGAATTTCAGTTGCAAGACAATGTTAAAGCAAGAGATATAAATCGATTAAATAATAATAAGTATCATAAGAATCGCTTAACTACAAAAATAAGAGCCCAAGTACAGACCTATAACTACCTTAAAAACAAACATCAATAACGCTCATGATAAGATACGCTGCCATAGATATAGGCTCTAATGCCGTTAGATTATTAATTGCCGATATTACCTTGAACGATAATGAATATGGTTTTAAAAAAAATACACTTGTTAGAGTGCCTTTGCGTTTGGGCGATGATGCTTTTTTAGATCATAAAATATCATCAAAAAAAACGGAAGATTTGATAAAAACCATGAGTGCTTTTAAAAACCTGATGGACGTTTATCACGTTTCGAAATATTTAGCATGCGCAACTTCAGCCATGCGTGAAGCAGAAAATGGAAAGGATATTATAAAGAAAATAAAAGCTTTAACTGACATAGATTTAGAAATTATTGAAGGTCAACGTGAGGCTAATATTATTTACTCAAATCATATTGAACAAAATTTAGATTCCAAAAAGAGCTACTTATATATTGATGTTGGTGGGGGGAGTACAGAACTTTCAGTTTTTGTTAATAAACAGCCTATTGCATCTAAATCATTCAATATCGGTACAATCCGTATTTTGGATAACCAAGATAAAGATGAAACTTGGGAAGAGATGAAGGTTTGGGTTAAAGAACAAACTAAAGATTTAAAAAACTTAGCGGGTATTGGTACTGGAGGAAATATCAATAAATTGTTCCGCATGTCTGGAGAAAAGGAAGAAATGCCACTTACATTCTTAAAGCTTAAAACACTATATAACGAGCTTAATTCATATTCTTTAAAAGAACGCATTACACTAATGAAGCTTAATCAAGATAGGGCAGATGTAATTATTCCCGCGTGTGAGATTTATCTTACATTAATGAAATGGACGGGAATTAAGCAAGTTTACGTCCCTAAAGTTGGTATGGTTGATGGCATTATCAATTTATTGATTGAAGAAAATTTAGAGATTTAATGCTCAACCATCATCCTAAAAGTTAAATTTATTCTTGGTTGGCTAATTACTTTTGTTGGTGGTAAACGATGTAGCCAATTTGTTTGTGTGGTATCTTTCATCACCAATAAACTTCCATTTTCTAGAACTAAAGAAATTCGTTCTTTGGTTGATTTATGTTTAAATGAGAATTTACGTTCAGCTCCGAAACTTAAGGAAGCTATAGCACCATTTTTCTTTAAATCTTTTTCGCCATCACTATGCCATGCCATTCCTTCATCACCACTATGATATAAATTAAGAAGACAAGAATTGTACTTTTCTCCCGATTTTTCTTCAACCAAAATTTTTAATGCTAATAATTCTTTCGTCCAGATTAATGCTTGCTTAGTAACATTTGAGTAGGTGTATTCGAAATTATAATCTCCATACCAAGCTACTTTTCTTTTGGTTAAAATGTGTTTTCCAAAAATTATAGCTTCATCCTGTTTCCATTCTATGGTTTCCAATAAACTTTCGTAATACTGATTAGCCAATGAATGTGGCATTATTTTACCATAATAATTTACAATTCCGCCATATGGCAAAAGGTTTAAAGTTTGATCTAATTCAGTATTAAATAAATCCATGCTTGGGTTCTTAACTTGAGAAGCTTCCCAAGCCAACAATATACTTTTACGCACTTGACCCCAATGATATTGTCCAAAATTACCCGAAGATTGAATAACTCGATGACATGGAATTAAAAATGCGATCGGATTATCGCCAATAGCAGAACCGACTGCTCTTGATGCATTTGGATGACCAATTTCTTTCGCAATTCTACCATAAGTGGTGAAATTTCCCTTTGGGATTTTTAACAATGTTTCCCAAACCTTTAATTGAAACGCTGTTCCTTTTAAGTGCAATTTTATATTAGCTTTTTGGCTCCAGTTTTGATTAAATATAGGCAAAGCAGCTTCTTGTATAGTATCTTTTTGTTTGGTGAATTTTGCTTGAGGAAATTGCTGTTTAAGTTCTTGAAATGTTCTGTTCTCATCATCAGCAAATGCCATAAAACAAATTCCTTTAGGTGTTGAAGCAATTAATAGATTCCCAAAAGCAGTGGGGAAATACTCATAGTTGACCATTAAATCCGTTCCACCATTTTTAAATTCTCCAGGCGTTATCCCTTCAATATTTACAAATAAATCGTGTAAGCGACCTGTACTGGATAAACCAGTTTCAAAAGCAACATCAAATAAGGTTAATTGTTTATCTCTTAAAATGTTTTTTGCGTACGATAAACTCAAAAATTGTAGAAACTTTTTAGGACTAACTCCAGCCCATTCAGTAAACAACCGTTGGAAATGAAATGGGCTTAGGTTTACTTTTTTCGCTACTTCGTCTAAATCTGGTTGTGTCTTAAAGTTTTCTTGCAAATAACTTATTGCCTCTGCAATGCGATAATAATTTAACTGCTCTTGTGTACTCATTTTAATTTATTTGATACATCAAAGGTAGCTACCTATATTACTTCATAAAACCCGAAAGTTGCTATTTTATAAGTTAAGAAAGTTTGTAGCGCTTTCATCCACAAACCAATCTAAATTTCCACTTTGTGGCTTTATAAGTTGCGCTGGATACATTTCAAAATCTTTTTCTTCGTCTGCAATTACATGTTTTAATGCATTTGCTTTATTTTCTCCAAAGGTGATAAAAGCAACATTTTTAGCTTTATTAATTAGCGGTGCCGTTAAACTAATGCGATGGGTATTTAATTTTTCTACCCAAACAGCCGCCACAGTTTCATGTTGGTTATGTACCAAATTAGTATGAGGAAATATAGACGCTGTATGTGCATCATCACCCATGCCTAAAAGAATTAAATCAAACGTAATTTCTTCACCTTTAAAATGTTCATCTAATGCTTTTTTATAAGCAATAGCTGCTTTTTCTGGAGATAAGGTAGTATCTACATAAAAAATATGGTTTGTAGGTGTGTTTAAATTATCGAAAAGATTTTCTTTAGCCATTAAGCCATTATAATCTTTATGATTCGGTAAAACGCTTCTTTCATCTCCAAAAAAGAAATAGACCTTGTTCCAATCAATTTTATCTTTAAATGTAGTTGATAATTCTTTATAAAGCTCTTTAGGGGAGTTTCCGCCAGTTAGTACAAAATCAAAACGGCCCTTGCTAGCAATTGCTTTATTTGCAATATCAATTACATAAATAATTAGGTTTTCGTTTAATTCTGCTACAGATTTAAAGATATGTAAGTTCATTTTAAGTTTTGTTAATACATAAATCGTCATTGCGAGGCACGAAGCAATCCTAAAGCATTTTACAATGGTATTAAGATTGCTTCATGCCCCGTAATGACGACAATTTTTTATTCTTTGTCCTTTAATGGTAATGTGAACCAATGAAAACCATCTCTTGCAATTAATGCTTCGGCTTCTTCTGGTCCCCAACTATCTGCAGGATAATTCGGGAAATTAAGAGATTTTTTATTTTCCCAAGTGTTAATAATTGGCATTACTAATTCCCATGCAGCTTCAACTTGATCGCCACGCATAAATAAAGTTTGGTCTCCATTCATTGCATCTAAAAGCAAAGTTTCATAAGCTTCTGGCGTATCAGTATCGTAAGTTCCTTTATAGTCAAATACCATATCTACTGGATTTAAAACCATTTTTACACCTGGTCTTTTTGCCTGAACTTGCAAACGAATACTCATTTCTGGCTGAATACTGATGATTAGACGATTTTGTTGCCAGGTTTCAGTTGCTCTTGCAGAGAAAATATGATGAGGAACATCTTTAAACTGAATAGTTATAATTGATGAGGTTTGATTTAACCTTTTTCCTGTACGCAAGTAAAAAGGAATTCCTTGCCAACGCCAATTATCTATGAAAAATTTAACTGCAGCAAATGTTTCTGTATTAGAATGGGGATCTACACCATTTTCATGTCTATAGCTCGGAACTTCTTTTCCTTCAACCCAGCCTTTACTATATTGTCCACGAACAGCATTTGTACTAATTTCTTCTGGTTTAAAAGGTCTCATGGCTTTTAATACCTCTACTTTTCTATCACGAATTTCATCAGCGTTAAATGAAATTGGAGCTTCCATACCCACTAAACACAGCAATTGCAGCAAGTGATTTTGGATCATATCTCTCAATGCTCCAGCTCCTTCGTAATATCCACCACGATCGCCAACACCAAGTTGTTCTGTAACTGAAATTTGAATATGCTCTATATAATTTCTGTTCCATAATGGCTCAAATAATGAATTAGCAAATCGGAAAGCCATCATATTTTGAACAGTTTCTTTACCTAAATAATGATCAATACGGTAGATTTGTTTTTCTGTAAAAATCTTGCTCAGCAATAGATTTAACTCTTTTGCAGTTTCCAAATCATGACCAAAAGGTTTTTCGATTACAATTCTACTATTGTCCTCATTTTCTGTTAGCTTATATTTACATAGACACTCTGCAATTAAAGGGAAAAAATTTGGAGCTACTGCTAGATAAAATATAACTTGAGTTTCTGGACCAAATTCGGTTTGATATTTCTCAATGTCAGCTTTTAAACCCTCAAAAGTTTCTGGAACGGTAACATCGGTTGAACTATAGTGAACATTGGTTTCAAACTCTTTCCAAGCATCGTCTTTTACTTTTCCATTTCTAGAGAATTCATTTACATTTTCTAAAATAACTTCTTGGTATTTTTTATCAGTAAATTTTGTTCTACCAGTCCCTATAATTGAGAATTTTTCTGGCATATAACCTTCTGTAAATAAGTTATATAAAGCTGGTGCTAGTTTTCTTTTGTTTAAGTCGCCTGTGCCGCCAAAAATTACAAATATGGTTGGATTAAGTTTGCTTTTTTTCTTCATTGTAATGGTCATTATAAATTCTGTTTGTTCCAATCTGCATGGAAAATCCCTTCACTATCTATGCGCTCAAAAGTATGTGCACCAAAGAAATCTCTTTGAGCTTGAGTTAAATTTGATGGCATTCTGCTTGTTTTTAAAGTATCAAAATAAGTTAAAGAGGCTGCATAAGCTGGAATTGCAAGCCCTGCTTGAATTGCTGAACAAACTACATTTCTTGTTCCTTTTAAACTTTGATTAATTTTCTTTTGAATAGATGTATCCTCATATAAATGCTGCAACTCTGGTTGTTTTTTATAAGCTTGATAAATATCTTCTAAAAATTCTGCTCTTATAATACATCCTCCACGCCAAATTTTTGCAATTTCAGCTAAATTTAATTCATATTCATATTGAATAGATGCTTGCCATAATAAATGCATGCCTTGCGCATAAGCGCTAGCCATAGCGAAATAAAAAGCTTCCTCTAAATCGTTAATAAAGTCTTTGGTTGCATTAATTTTTTCCGCTGCTGGAAACGCTTCAGCTAATTCTACACGTAGTTTTTTCAGTTTAGATAAGTTTCTGCTCGAAACTGCAGCATCAATTGTTGGAATAGGTGTTTCAATATCCATCGCAACTTGTGAAGTCCATTTACCAGTTCCTTTAGATTTTGCTTCGTCCTTAATCTCATCTACCAATAAATTACCTGTCTTAACATCTTTAAAAAGAAATACGTCTTTAGTAATTTCCATTAAAAACGATTTTAAACGCCCGTTATTCCACTTTTCAAATACAGCTTGAATTTGATTATTATCATAATCTAAACCATTTTTAAGAATTTCATAGGTTTCTGCCAATAATTGCATAATTGCGTATTCAATACCATTATGCGTCATTTTCACAAAATGCCCAGAAGCACCGGGACCAATATAAGTTACACATGGTTCATCATTAACTTTAGCAGAAACTGCTTCTAGCATTTTTTTAACGACTGAATATGCTTTTTTATCACCCCCTGGCATCATACTTGGACCAAACCTAGCGCCTTCTTCACCACCAGAAATGCCCATCCCGAAGAAATGAATGCCTTTTTCTTTCAATTCAATTGCTCTTCTGCTGGTATCGGTAAAATGAGAGTTACCGCTATCAATAATGATATCGCCTTCATCTAACAGAGGTTGAAGTTCTAAGATCACACTGTCAACAATTGCTCCAGCTGGCACTAAAAGTATAATTGTACGCGGGGTTTGTAAGCTTTGTACAAAATCTTCAATCTCTGAAAATCCCTTTAGGTTATGTTTTTTGCCTTCTTCTTCAAAGATTTGTAGCATTTTTTCACTCTTATCGTAGCCTGTAACTGCAAATCCATTATCTGCCATGTTTAATAGCAAATTACGACCCATAGTTCCTAAACCAACCATTCCGAAGGTGTATTGTGCTTTTCTATCGTTATTCATTTTATGATTTATTTATACTTTCTAAAATTAGTTTAGCCTGTTTAAAGCCTTTGTGAACATGCGCATTAATTCCCATTTGCTTAGCTATTGCAACGTGGATAGCTCTATCGTCAAAATATAAGCAGTTTTGAGGCTCTTCTTGGGCAATGCCTAAAGCGAGTCTAAAAATAGATGGATCTGGTTTTGAAAAACCTACTTCGCATGACGAAATAAAAGCATCAAAACAGTCATGAAGCTTAAATTTTTTTATTCGATAATCATTAAATTCTTTTCCTTCGTTATTAATAGAGAAAATTTTAATGTTGTTTTTCTTTTTCCAATCAATTAACCACGGTAAAAATTCAGGTAATTGTTCTGATTTTGAAAACATAAACTGTTTGAAGTCTTCTTTTGAGAAAGGGCAATCTACATTGAAAATAACTGCATCTAAATATTGATCTAAATTCAATTTTCCATTTTCGAATAGAGGAAAAGCTACTGCATGATCTTTTTGAAATTGAATAGGTTCTAATCCAAATTTTTCAACAGCTTGCATTCTTGCTTTATGGTTCCATCCATCACTTAAAAGTACACCTCCAATATCTAAGAATAGTAACTTAACGTTTTCCATTATTTTTGCTGTGGGTAAGTTGTGTGGACATGATATTTTTCTTTGGCAAGCCATAACTTAGCACCGCCTTTGATACCGTCTTTATTAGAAACTAATTTGATATTTTTATCTAAATCGAAATTAATTTCGTTAGAATTTCCTCCTCCGATATATAATTTATCGTAATTAAAAACAGTTTTGTAAATTTCTATAATATACTGTAAACGCTTATTCCATTTCTTTTTCCCCACTTTATTAAAACCTCTATCGCCAATAAAATCATCATAATCATCTGTTTTATTAACGGGCAAGTGGGAGAGTTCTAAGTGAGGAAGTAATTCTCCATCAAATAATAGGGAAGTACCAAAGCCTGTACCCAGCGTAAATACAATTTCGAAACCTTTACCGCTCACAATACCTAAACCTTGTTGGTCTGCATCATTTATTAATCGTACGGGTTTGCCAAATAGATTACTTACTTGTTGGGCAAGATCTACATTTACCCATTTATTTTCGGCCAAATTTGGTGCAGTTTGTACAACACCATTTTTTACATATCCAGGAAAGCCGATGGAAATTTTTTCAAAGGATTTAAAATCTGCTGTTAGTTTTTTTATTCCCTCTAAAATTGCTTCTGGAGTTGATTTTTTGGGAGTTGGTGTTTTTTTGAAATCCGTTAGCAATTTCCCTTTTGGACTTAATAAACATGCTTTAATATTAGTGCCACCTATGTCTATAGATAATATATCACCTTGTGGAATCTTAGTTTGTAATGGCATAAGCTAATAGTTTTGATATAATTTTGTTGCTCATCATCAATAAACAAAAATACAACCATAAAGTAGCTTAGCCGTAATGTTTATGTAATAACTTTGCTGTTAATTATTAACAAAATCTTAAAAATGTTGATTAAAGCAATAGTCTATAAATATCTAAGCCACCATTGTGTATGTGTAGCTTTATATTTTTGAAACCAAATACAAGGTCGATATAAACTCGCTACAACACTAAACCAGATTAAATATACAATAGGTAGGCTATAACCTAAAGTTGCTGGACGGAAGAAAAATGGTATTTGCGGAGAAGCAATATCTTTCACACCATACCCACTCATAAAGAAAGCTATAACCAATACAACATGAAGAATATAAAAGTGTAAAACGTAATAAAAGAATGGAACTTTTCCATATACCATTGTAATTTTAGCAAACCAATTTTTAAGATTCTCAATTCCAGATAATAGCATTAAAGCTGGCCCTAATGTCATGCCATAATATTGTAGAGATGGTGGGTATTTGCTCACATTTAAGAAAGAAAAAACGGTTTTAAGTATATCATTATAAACTATTCTTTGAGTTGGGTTACCATATAAACCAAAATAGCGTAAAACGATAAAAGACAAGAATAAACCTAGTCCACTGTAAAATAATAAATGTTTTCTTTTGTTTTCATCAAATTCTTTCGTGTACCAATGTCCAATAGAAAATCCTAAAAACATAGCTCCTGTCCATGGTAAGATAGCATAAAAAATGCCGATAATATGGTTGTCTCCAATTGGGATAAAAGAAACATTTGGTGTAAATAGAAATGCGATTAATCTTCCATTAAAAGTATTTTGTTCTGGTAGTTGAAGATAATTTAAGATGTTATGTCCGAAGAATAGAATTAAGCCAACAATTAGTACTAAACGATGAGAAATTCTACTCAATATCCCTAATAAAATCATACTACAGCCAATAGCCCAAATTACTTGTAGAATGATGAAATTGTATAATGGATTAAAAGTTAATCCTAAAGTGATAAATACAATTTCTACCACAATTAACCACAGACCTCTTTTAATTAAGAAGTTACTGGCTTGTTTTGGGTCTTTGTTTTTTGAAGAAAGATAAGCAGAGACACCAGATAAGAATACAAAAGTTGGCGCACAAAAATGAGTTATCCATCGTGTGAAAAACAGAAAAATGGTAGTGACTTCTGGGTTCATTGGGTCGCTTGTTACACTACCCATATGTAAAAAATCGCGGGTATGATCTAAAGCCATGATTATCATGACTAATCCCCTTAAAATATCAATAGAAAGAATGCGTTTCGAAGCCGTTGTCATAAAGTGTTTAGTTGATTAACTAAAATTACATTATTTCATTGAATATCAAAACTTTAGGTTTTTTGTTGATCATAGTGCCTATTAACTCATCAGTTTCTATGTTTTTAAAATATAAACTATCTGATTTTTTCATTTGCTTTTTTATACAATAGTAATGGTGTAAGCAATTAATCCAGTTGATAGCAGCAATTTTGTTTTTCCATAATTGAGGGTATAAAAAAACGGTATCCAATTCAAGTCGTACCAAATTTTTACTTTCCCATTCTTTAATATTAGAAATAATTTGAGCCGTTTGTTGCGCTAAATCTGGTTTAGAAACCACTTTTTTATTTGCATAAATCATGATTGTAAATATAATTAAGACATGGCAGAAATTGACATAAAACAAAAATGCTATTAATCTTTCGACTAATAGCATTTATTTGAGCGGAGAGCGAGGGATTCGAACCCCCGGACCTATGACAGTCAACAGTTTTCAAGACTGCCGCATTCGACCACTCTGCCAGCTCTCCGCTGCAAAAGTACAAATCCGGATTAAATCTGCAAACTCTGAATACCTTTTTTTTAAAGAAAGTGGCTAAAAGCTTATAACAGAGGGATAAAAAAATCACAATACTACTTAATGTGTTACTACACCAATGATATTGTTTCTATATGAACTGGGAAAACAAATGAAATTCTATAAATATAATTGGAATATAATGTGCAATAAATTACCCAATACGTGATTTTTAGGGTGAAAAGAATTACCCATTACCCAGTACAATTATTTTGAGTATTTGATTTAGATGATAATTAATTAAAATAAAATATTAACAATCAACACTTTATCTTTTAAAGAAAAAATATTTCTTCAAAAGATACACAAGGCATACTTTTCGTTAATTGGTTGAATATTACTGAATTTAATGAAATTTTTCTCATCCCTACTTATTATTTTCTTTTTTAGCTCTTTGTGTGTTGTTGCGAATGCTGCAACTGGTTGTTTGTCTAGTAATACAACATATACATATATCAATCCAGAGGGTAAATTACGAAATGGTGTTCCATCATATTATCATCGATATGAATCTGATCGTATAGCAAGTTCAAACACCTACTGTCAGGTTAACACGGGTGAGGGTTGCTACATTTATTCAACGCGAGATGGCTATACTAGTAGTCCCGGAACGATCGTACAATATAGTCTAGTAAATAATTGTCCTATAGATGATGATATCAACTTCATCGTGGTGGGAATAGCTTTGATTGGTTTTATATATTTGAAAAGATAGTTTTATTAAAAAATAAACCTATCTATCTAATTTTTCTTCTACAGGAAGTGGTTTTTTGAAGATGTTGAAGTTTGGTCTAATGATTTTAACACTTCTTTTTGATAAATCTACACTTGCATTAAGCTCAAAACCTACCAACAAGATCAATGAGTTGAGGTAAAGCCAAATCATTACAACGATTAAAGTTCCAATAGAACCATAAATTTTATTATATGAGCTAAAGTTGTTGATGTAGAATGAAAATCCCCAAATTGTAAGGAAGGCGAGTATGGTTGCTAGCCAAGATCCTGCACTAAAGAATTTCCATTTTTTTGCATGAGCTGGACCGTAACGGTATAAAATCGAAACAGTGATGAAATACAAAACTCCTAATAATGCCCATCGTGTAAACTGAATAGCAAAAAGTGTAATACCTCCTTTATAATGAAGCTCTTTCTGTAAGTAAGTTAGTAAAAGTTCGCCCATTGCCATAGCCACAATACAAACAATCACTGACAGGGAAATAATAACAGTTAAAATTATAGCAACTATCCTTTGCTTCAACCAAGTTCTAGTTTCTACAATTAATGATGATTTATTAAAAGCAACCATCAATTTATGAACGCCATTCGTTGCAAAAAATAACGACAGTACAAAACCAAATGAAAGTAAACTTCCATTTTGAATATTTACGATTTCATTAATAGTTGTCTCAAAAGCTAAAAAAGCATTATTCGGTAATACTAAAGCTAACAATGACATTAAAGTATCTTGAAATCCGATACTTTTTGGAATATAGGGGATTAGGGTAAACAAGAAAATGATGGCTGGAAATATAGCCAACATAAAATTATAAGATAATGATGAAGCTTTATTTACCAATGCTTCCTTTCCAATTTCTTTAAAAAAGAAAGTAGCTACCGTGTAAATAGGCAAAGGGCTAAAACCAGGTAATACACAAACTTTTGTCCATTCGATAAAAAGAGAATAGATTTTAAGTCTTAATAACTGTTTGTGTATCCAATTCATTGTTAACTAAAATATTGACGAACGTTTTTCATAAAATTTTCAGGTGGTTGACAAGGCCTTCTATTTTGCTTATTTACAAAAACTAGAGTTGTTTTTCCTGTATTTATGAGTTCATTTGTTTCATTATAAATTTCATATTCTACATTTAATCTAACTGTAGGTAACTCCCTTACAATAGATTTTATAGTTAGAACCTGATTATAATAAGCTGGTTTTAAATATTTAGATTGTAGTTCAAGTATGGGAAGCATAATTCCTTCAGCTTCCATAGATTCATAAGTCATGCCAGAACATGCTTCAAAACATTCCGTTCTTGCTAATTCGTAATATTGTGTATAATTACTATGATGTACAATACCCATTTGATCAGTTTCTACGTAACGAACCCTGACTTTGCTTTCGTATACAAACATTATTTATAGATGTTACGTTTGTTTAATGCTTCTCTATATTTTCTTGCATTAATTTCATGTTGCTCTCTCGTTTCAGCAAAATTGTGGTATCCCGAAAAGTCTTCCTTGGCACACATATAGATATAATTGTTTACTTCTCGATTTAACACTGCATCAATAGCTTTAATGCTAGGCATCATAATTGGTCCTGGAGGTAAACCTGCATATTTATAAGTGTTGTATTTTGAATTTACAGAAAGTAAAGCATTGGTAACACGTTTTACTGTAAAATCATCGTTAGCATAAATTACGGTAGGGTCTGCCTGCAATAAAATACCTTTATTTAAGCGATTTAAATATAAACCAGCAATTGTCGGCATCTCTTTGTCGTAAAGGGCTTCAGAATCTACGATAGAAGCTAGAATAGAAACTTGAATAGGAGTTAAGTTCAGTTTTGCGGCTTTACTCTTACGCTCATCAGTCCAGAATTTAACATATTCTTTTTGCATTTTTTCAAAGAATTCGTTCGGGCTAACATTCCAATATAATTCATATGTATTCGGAATAAACATTGTATAGATATTCTCGGTATTAAAACCATATTTCTCTATTAAAGCAGCAGAATCTAAAACACTAATGAAAGCTAATGAATCGGCTTCCATATTTTTAGCTAAATACGCTGCAAAATTTTCTTTCTTTCTAATATTTTGGAATTTTAGTTTTACAGCATCCTGATTACCAGCTTTTAATTTATTTATTAACGTACGGTTATTCATACCATCTTTTACAGTATAGCGACCTGGTTTAATATTGCTTGCCAAATTCATCTTTTCGGCTGCTTCTTTAAAAGAATTTTCATTTTTTAAGATGCCCTTTTCTAATAAATTGTGTAAAAAACTAGTATAGTCCATGCCAGTTTTAATATAAATATATTTTGCGTTGCCTCTTACATTTGGTGCCAAGTATGTGTTATATATTTTGAGGCCAAAAAATCCTGCAATTGCAACAATTACTATTATACTAACTAATATGATTTTAGTGGTGTTTTTCAATGGTTTTTTCTCGTTATTCATTTTATAATTTACTACTGATTTTTTGGTTTGTTAGATAGTGTAATGTTTATTGGGGTTCCTATTTTAACCTTTGTCAATGTATCGGCTACTAACGGATATTGCATCACTACTATTGCATTAGCAGAATCTGTTATTGTACCTTCGTATGTTACAGTACCTAAAGTAAGCATGGAACCCTTTAAAGAAAATCTGGCTTCATCTTTTGTTAAACCAGTCAAGTTTGGTAATTCTACATCTTCATTTCCACGACCATCACCAAGTGTTAAGTTAATTCTCGATCCTGTGGGTAAAACTTCTCCACTTTTAATAAATTGACCACCAAAATAAGCTTCCAAAACTACGTCTCTTGCAACATCTGGCTTATAGGTTGTGTCGCCTAACTTTAATCGGTAACTTTCTAAAATAGATTGTGCTTCTCGAAAAGATTTAGCTTCGATATCTGGGAATTTTACATTAGGCGCTTGCGAAGTATTAATTGTCAAGTAAATTGTTCTATTTCCTTTTACAAAGGTATTTGCATCGGGATCTTGATCGGTAACTATCCCTGGTGGCTTATCCATAATATAAACCGAATCAATTTCGTAACGTAAGCCTAAATCTTCTAATTTACTAACGGCTTGTGCAAGGGTAAGTCCTTTTACTTCTGGTACATTTAAGCCTTCACCATGTTTGGTATAAAATCGTAAACTGAAAAAAGCAATTGATAGGATGGCTACAACTGTACATATTGCCGCGATAAGATTAGTTCGGAAAGATTTAGTTTTAAGATATGCAATAAAGTTGCTCATTTAATTTCTAAGTGATAGATGTATAATAATCCAAATTTAGTTTAAAAAAATATTTTATCTCAATTAAAATCAAATCTGCATCAACTAATTTATATTTTTGGCTATAAATAGTAAAGATTATCAAATGAAGAAAACAATTGCATTATTAACAGGAGGTACAACAGGCGAATGGGTAGTATCTGTAAAAAGCGCAGCAACAATTGCTCAAAATATTGATTCAACTAAGTACGATGTATATAAAATAATGCTTACAGAATCCGGATGGTTTTATGAACCAGCTGATTCATTGAAAATTGATATCGATAAAAATGATTTTTCTTTAACCCTAAATGGTAGGAAAATAAAATTTGATGGTGTTTTTATTGCTATTCATGGTTCGCCAGGTGAAGACGGAAAATTGCAAGGTTATTTTGATATGATTGGTATTCCTTATACTACGTGTAGCGCCTTAACATCTGCAATTACAATGAATAAAGGTTATACAAAAGCAATAGTTAATGGAATTAAAGATTTACATGTTGCTAAATCAATCCAAATATTTAAAAATATCAGTTTCGATATTGATGACATTAAAAATAATTTAAAGCTTCCTTATTTTGTAAAGCCGAATAGCGGTGGTAGTAGTATTGGTATGAGTAAAGTTAAACATGCTGATGATTTGCAAGCTGCATTAGATAAAGCTTTTAATGAGGATAATCAAATCTTAATTGAAGAATTTGTAGAGGGAAGAGAGTTTTCAGTTGGTGTTTTTAAATCCAAAGATGAAATTGTTGTTTTACCAGCTACAGAAGTGATTCCTGCAAATGAGTTTTTTGATTTTGAAGCAAAATATACACCTGGAGCAACAGAAGAAATCACACCTGGTCGTATGACTGATGAAGAAAAAAATAGGGTTGGAGAAATAGTAACCGGTGTTTATCAAAAATTAAATTGCAATGGTGTAGTAAGAATTGATTATTTCTTAGAAAAAGAAACTGGTAATTTTTATTTTATAGAAATTAATACTATTCCTGGGCAAACAGCAACAAGTTTTATTCCACAGCAAGTTGCGGCTATGGGCATGGAGTTAAAAGAATTTTATACGCAAGTTATCGAGGAAACTATTTAATAACATCAAAAAATAGTTTAAGCCCGAAAGTCAATAATTTATTGACTTTCGGGCTTTATTTTAAACCATGGTTTTTTGCCATTTACCTTTTCTAAATAAAATAAATGCTGCAATTGTAATTCCAACTTCGGCTACTGGAATAGCAATAAAAACACCAGTTGGCCCCATATTTAAATATTTAGCTAGATAGAATGCAAATGGAATTTGGAATAACCAAAATGCAATAACATTAATTTTCGTTGGTGTCCATGTATCTCCAGCACCATTAAATGCGCTTATCAACACCATTCCAATGCCATATAGTACAAAGCCATAACTTAAAATCCTCAAGGCTTCTACGGCAACAAGCTTTACCTGATTATCTGTCGTAAAAAACGCTGCGAAATATTTACCACAGGTTAAAAACAAAACGGTAACACATGCCATAAATATTACAGCATATTTCATAGTTACAAATACAGATTGTTGCGCTCTACCCATATGTCCAGCACCCATATTTTGTCCAACTAATGTTGCAGCAGCATTACTTAATCCCCATGCTGGCAGCATAAAAAACATCATTAAGCGTAAAGCAGTTTGATAACCGGCAGATCCATGATCTCCTCCGGTTGTAGCAACTAATTCTGCTAAAAATATCCAGCTACAAGAAGCAATAACAAACTGTAAAATAGCAGGAGCGGCTATTTTAATTATTGCTTTGATTTGTTCCCAATGTGGTTTAAAATAAGATAATTTAATTTTGAGAGCACTGTTTCCTCTTACCAAATGAAATATTTGATAGGAAACACCTAATCCTCTACCTATTGCAGTTGCCATTGCAGCACCAGTTAATCCGAAAGCTGGGATTGGACCTAAGCCTCTAATAAATAATGGACATAAAATGCAATTGGCTACGTTAGCAATTATTAAACTTTGCATAGCGATTGATGCATTACCTGCACCTCTAAAAATTCCATTTATTAAGAATAAAAGCATGATAATCATACTGCTACCCATCATGATTTGAACAAAAGTAGTGCCTTGAACAGCTGTTGTTTCTGTAGCCCCCATAAGCAATAAGAGTTCTTTTGCATAAATTAGTCCAGCAACGCTGATAACTATATTTATAAATACAGAAATCACAATAGTTTGCATACCTGCTTTTGCTGCTGCTTCTGGATTTTTCTCGCCAATTCTTCTTGCAACTACAGCGGTAGCTGCCATGCTCATTCCAATTGCCAACGAATAAATGATGGTTAAAACTGACTCCGTTAAACCAACAGTCTGTATAGCATTACTGCTATTGGGTAAATGACCAACAAAATAAAGGTCTACTAAAGCAAAAACAGATTCCATCATCATTTCTAGCATCATAGGAATTGCTAAAAGAAAAATCGCTTTGCGAATACTAATTGTCGTATAATCTGTTTCTTTGCCAATAATTGCTTGCCATAAAACAGTGAAAAAATTTGAAAGACCACCTTTGGTCTTAGAAGATTGTAACATTTGAAAAATATAAGATATAAACCATAAGATGCCGTTTTTTAGCATCAATTATTTGATAAAAGAATGTGGATTTAGCTTTTAGCAGCCAAATTTTTCCCTCGAGGCTATCATGGTTCGTTTGATTTTGATAAACAAAAATATAAAAATAAATGAAGCAGCAAATATTAATTTATTCTTATTGTTTGATTATAAAGTTAGCTAAATACTGTATGCTTTAATCATATCATCAGTTACTTTGCAAGAACGTTGGGTTTTTAAATCAATCATTACATATTCAAAAATACCATCAGAGGAAACCTTGCCAGTTGTTTTATTGATGATTTCGAACTGAACATTACTGCCTTTTTCATTCATTTCTAAAATACCAGTGCGTACTAACATTTTATCGCCCATTTTTAAAGGACGTTTAAAGTTGATGATCACTTTAGCTACAACCCAACCAAAACCTTGTTCCGAAAATTTTTCCCAGCTCATGCCGTAAAATTTATCCATTTGTTCGTAACGAGCAGCTAATACATAATCTAAATATTTGCTATTATGTACATGATTAAACATATCTATATCATCTGGACGAACGTTTAATTCACTTTCAAATATGCTGTATTGGTTGTTAATCATAATGATACAAAAGTAGCATAATAGCATTAATTATGATTCGCATTTTTTAACATACTGAGAAAACCTAAATCAACCATTTAAATTGATGAGTAATTAATAGTAAACAATAATTCATGGTTGCGACGGGCTTAGTTCGGGGTTGGTTCGGAGTTTGTTCGGACTTGTGACAATTGTATCCGAACTTACTCCGTTTTAACTTCGACTAAAATGTGAATAACAAGTTAGCTTTTGTATACCCTATAAGAAAAGCTATAACTTAAATTATTAAACCTGATTTTCAAATCATTAAGGTTTTAATTTTAGGTTTGATAATCTATAAAAATACCTTATCTTTGCGCCACAATTAATTAATTTTAACTTTAATATTATTCAAGAATGTATTTAAGTACAGAAAAGAAAGCCGAAATTTTTGCAAAACACGGCGAAGTAGCAACCAACACTGGTTCTGCAGAAGGTCAAGTAGCGTTATTTACATACCGTATTGCGCACTTAACAGAACACTTAAAGAAAAATCGTAAAGATTTCTCTACTCAGTTGTCACTTCAAAAATTGGTAGGTAAACGCCGCGGTATTTTGGCTTACCTATACAAAAAAGATATTAACCGTTACCGTGCTATCATCAAAGCTTTATCGCTAAGAGATATCATCAAATCGGTGTAATGTTATAAAAGCCATTCTTTTAGAGTGGCTTTTTTTAGTTTAATACAAGAAGAAGTATATATAAACACGATCTGTTCGAAAGAGGAAAAACAGGTCACAACAATTAAATATGAATGTAATAAAAAAATCGTTTGATTTAGGCGATGGAAGAATTGTAGAAATTGAAACAGGTAAATTGGCTAAACAAGCTGATGGTGCTGTTGTAGTTAAAATGGGAGATACCATGTTGTTAGCAACAGTAGTATCTACAGTTGGTGCAAAACCAGGTACAGATTTTTTACCATTATCGGTAGATTATCAAGAAAAATATGCGGCTACTGGCCGTATTCCAGGAGGATTTTTACGTCGTGAGGCAAGATTATCTGACTATGAAGTGTTAATTTCTCGTTTGGTAGATAGAGCTTTACGTCCTATGTTCCCTTCAGATTATCACTCTGATACACAAGTAATGATTTCATTAATCTCGGCTGATAAAGATATCATGCCAGATTGTTTAGCTGGTTTAGCGGCATCTGCTGCTTTAGCAGTTTCTGATATTCCTTTTAACGGTCCAATATCTGAAGTACGTGTAGCTAAAATTGATGGAAAGTTGATTATCAATCCATTAGCTAGCGAATTAGAACGTGCAACTTTAGAATTTATGGTTGCTGGTTCTGCTAACGATATAGGTATGGTTGAAGGGGAGTGTGATGAAATTCAGGAAGATGAAATGGTTGAAGCTTTAAAATTTGCACATGATGCAATTAAAGTTCAATGTGCTGTTCAGCTTGAATTAACTGAAGCTACTGGGAAAACAGTAAAACGTGAATATAACCACGAAGATCATGATGCTGATTTAAAAGCTAAGGTTTATGCTGATACTTACGATAAAGTTTATGCAGTAGCAAAATCTGGTTCAAATAAAGATGAGCGTAAAGTTGGTTTTACTGCAATCATTAATGAGTTTTTTGAGGCAATGCCCGAAGATACAGCAGATTTAACTAAGGCAATGGCTAAGCATTATTATCATGATGTGCAGTATGACGCAATTAGGAATCTATTATTAGATGAAGGAATTCGTTTAGATGGTCGTAAAACAACTGAAATTCGCCCAATTTGGAGTGAAGTAGGTTATTTACCTGCAGCACATGGTTCTGCAGTATTTACACGGGGTGAAACCCAATCATTAACATCAGTTACTTTAGGTAGTAAAGATGATGAGCAAATGATTGATGGCGCATTCTTTAATGGTTACAACAAATTTTTATTACACTATAATTTCCCTGGTTTCTCAACTGGAGAGGTTAGACCTAATAGGGGTGCTGGACGTAGAGAAATTGGTCATGGTGCTTTAGCTCAACGTTCTTTGAAAAAAGTATTACCAGAAGGAGCAGAAAATCCATACACTATTCGTATCGTTTCTGATATTTTGGAATCTAATGGTTCTTCATCAATGGCAACTGTTTGTGCTGGTACTTTGGCATTAATGGATGCAGGTATTAAAATCAAATCTCCAGTTTCTGGTATTGCAATGGGTTTAATTACTGATGAGAAAACTGGTAAATATGCTATCCTTTCAGATATTTTAGGTGATGAAGATCATTTAGGAGATATGGACTTTAAGGTAACTGGTACTGAAAATGGTATTGTTGCTTGTCAAATGGATTTAAAAATCAATGGTTTATCTTACGATGTATTAACTAAAGCATTATTACAAGCTAAAGAAGGCCGTTTACATATTTTAGGTGAGATGAAGAAAACCATCGCTAAACCTAATGAAGATTTAAAACCACACGCTCCACGTATCGTTTCTTTAAGTATTGATAAAGAATTTATTGGTGCAGTAATAGGTCCAGGCGGTAAAATTATTCAAGAAATGCAACGTGAAACTGGCGCATCTATTTCTATTGAAGAGGTAGGTAATAAAGGTATCGTTGAAATTTTTGCTGATAATAAAGCTGCAATTGATGCAGCTGTTGCACGCATTAATGCAATTGCTGCTAAACCAGAAATTGGCGCTACTTACCAAGGTAAAGTAAAATCTATCATGCCATTTGGTGCATTCGTAGAAATTATGCCAGGTAAAGATGGTTTATTACACATCTCTGAAATTTCATGGGAGCGTTTAGAAACGATGGATGGTGTTTTAAAAGAAGGCGACAAAATTGAAGTTAAATTGTTAGATGTAGATAAACAAGGTAAAATGAAACTTTCTCGTAAAGTTTTGTTGCCAAGACCTGAAAAACCTGCAGCTCCACAAGCATAGTGAATTAATTGTCATCCTGAGCTTGTCGAAGGATAAATATCAAAACCCTTTCAGTTTTTACTGGAAGGGTTTTTTATTGATGAAATTTTAGTATTTGCTAGCAAGAAAATCTCCTAGTTCTTTTGTAACTTGCCAATATTACCGTCATCGCTTCGTATTTGGCATGACGAAAACACAACTAAAATGAAACAAATAATTGCTCCATCAATACTTTCTGCTGATTTTGCTAATCTGCAACGCGATACTGAAATGATTAATACTAGTGAAGCTGATTGGTTCCATGTTGATGTGATGGATGGTGTTTTTGTGCCTAATATTTCTTTTGGTTTTCCTGTGTTAAAAGCAGTCAAGAAATATGCGAAAAAACCATTAGATGTACATTTGATGATTGTAAATCCTGAAAAGTACATTCAAGAATTTGCAAAAGAAGGCGCTGATATTATTACAGTACATTACGAAGCTTGCACACATTTGCATCGTGTTGTACAAATAATTAAAGATGCAGGATGTAAAGCAAGTGTAGCACTTAATCCACATACTTCTGTGAGTTTGTTAAAAGATATTTTGGTTGATTTAGATATGGTTTTGATTATGTCTGTAAATCCTGGTTTTGGTGGTCAGCAATTTATACCTCAATCTCTAAACAAGATTGTAGAGTTAAGGAAACTGGCAAATGAAACCAATCCAAATCTATTAATTGAAGTTGATGGTGGTGTTAGTATTTCAAATATCGAAAGTTTAATTAAAGCTGGTGCTAATGCTTTTGTAGCTGGTAATGCAATTTTTGGGGCATCCAGTCCAACTGAAATGATTGCTAGTATGAAAAATATTGATATCAACTCAACCCAAATCTAATTTCCTTGAATGCGCAAAGTTTATCTGTTAATTCTAGCTTTATTATTAGGATTTACGTTGGTAAATGCTCAACCTTTGGTAAGAGTTACGGGTGGAGTACAAGATTCGAAATTTGATCCCTTACAGCAAGTTACAGTTACAATTCTTGGTCAACAGGAATCTACATTGACAGCTCCAGATGGTAGTTATACTATTTATTCTAAGACAACATCATTTACAGTCAAATATAATTTGCTTGGTTATAAACCAATATTGATTAAAATAAATGAAAAAACTGCAGGTCGTATAGTCAGAAATATCATCTTAATGCCTAATATAAATGAATTAGAACAAGTTACTGTAACTAATAAGCAAAATCAGTTAAGCAATACAAGTACCATTAATATTGCAGATTTATCTTCCTTACCTTCAGTTTCTGGAAATTTTGAATCTGTTCTAAAAACTTTACCTGGGGTATCTACTAATAATGAATTGAGCTCACAATACAGTGTGAGAGGCGGAAATTTTGATGAAAATTTAGTTTATATTAATGATGTTGAGATCACTAGGCCAACATTGATTAGGAATGGACAACAGGAAGGTTTAAGCTTTATTAATGGAGATTTAGTGTCAAGAGCCAAGTTCTCTGCTGGTGGTTTCGAAGCCCGTTATGGCGATAAATTATCTTCTGTTTTAGATGTTAAATATGATAAGCCAGATAGTAATCAACTTGTTTTAACGACAGGATTTCTTGGGACATCCTTTAGTGCTAAATATGTAAGAGATAAAAGTTTTTTATTAACTGGTTTGCGCTATAAAAATAATAGTAGTGTACTAAATAAACAAGATAATAAAGGAAATTATAGTCCAAACTTTGGAGATGTGCAACTACTTTATCAATACAGATTCTCAGATAAATTTAGCTTAAGTGCATTGGGTAATTATAATATTGGCCAATTTAAATTGGTACCTGAAGATAGAGAAACCCAATTTGGTACGCTCGACACTCAACTAAGATTAAATATTGCATACAACGGGCAAGAAATAGATAGCTACCGCACAGTTGGTGGAGCTGTAACTGGTATTTTTAGTCCAAAGCCTAATGTGGTAATTAAATGGATTAACAGTTATTTTAACACAAAGGAAAAAGAACGATTTGACATTGAAGGACGATACATTTTTGATGAGCTAGAAACAGGATTTGGTTCTGCTGGTTTTGCTTCTGTACGTGTAAATAGGGGCATTGGAACCTATTTAAATTATGCACGTAATAGCTTAAATTCACAAACGTTTAGTTCTGAAATTAAAGCAGATCAAAACTTTGATAATCATGTTTTTTCTTGGGGTATTAGATTAGAGCTCAATAAATTTAAAGATGAATTAAATGAATATCATCTAACCGATTCGGCTGGTTACATTTTACCTTATGATGCCAAGAAATTTTTCTTAGAACAATCAATTAAAATAGCTAACAAAGTTGATATAAATAATTTAACAGCTTTTATTCAAGACAGTTATAGCTTAACAAAAAATACAGATCTACAATTAGGAGTTAGAGGGAGTTATAATAATTTATCAAATCAATTATTAATAAGCCCACGTTTATTGTTAGCCTATCGACCAGCTAGTAATAACAAAATTATTCGTTTTACTGCAGGAATTTATCAGCAGGCACCAACTTATCGTACTATCAGAGCTTACGATGGAGTTTTAAATCTAAATCAAAAGGCACAACGATCCTATAACACTTCAGCAGGTTTTGATTATGCATTTGATGGACTAGGTACGCGATTAAAATTTAGCTCTGAAGCATATTTTAAATATTCAGACAGATTAATACCTTATGTAATTGATAATGTTAGAATTAAATATCTTTCATCAGAAATAGCTAAAGGACATACCTACGGCATGGATTTTAGTGTTGGAGGTGAGTTTGTAAAGGATTTAGTTTCATATTTTAGGCTTTCTTTTATGAAAGCAGATCAAGACATCATAGGTGATTCCTACGTAAAGAAAGATAAATCTGGTTCATCAATAGTTATATATCCAGGTTACTTAAAAAGACCAACTGATCAGCGAATTAATTTTTCTGTTTTCTTTCAGGATAGATTATTAAAAAGTCCTACTTACAAAGTACATTTAAATATGCTGTACGGATCTAGGTTGCCAATTGGTTCTCCTCAAAGTGATCATTACTCTGATGAATTCCAAATACCTGCCTATAAGCGAGTTGATATTGGGTTTTCTAAAGATTTTTTAGATGATATCGCATTGCGAAAACCTAAATTATTAGATAAATATTTTAGTTCGTTTATTGCTTATTTCGAGGTGTTTAATTTGCTCAATATCAATAATACAGTATCTTATTTGTGGTTAAAAGATGTAGACAATGTGCAATATGCTGTTCCAAATTACTTAACTGGTAGACAATTCAATTTTAAATTGATTTTAAAGTTCAAAAGTCATCAATAAGTGCGACTGATTTACTAGATTTACGTCCATAAAATTTTAGATAAAATGAGACATAATTTTGGTGCAGGCCCCTGTATTTTACCTCAGGAAGTATTTAAACAAGCTTCTAGAGCAGTTTTAGATTTTAAAGACGGTTTATCAATTTTAGAAATTTCCCATCGTACCCCCGAGTTTGAGGGTGTGGTAGAAGAGGCGACAAAATTGGTAAAGGAACTTTTAAATGTACCATCAGGATACTCCGTTTTATTTTTACAAGGTGGAGCAAGTTTACAATTTGCAATGGTGCCAATGAATTTGTTGCCAGAAGGAAAAACAGCTGCTTATTTAGAAACTGGAGTATGGGCAAATAAAGCGATTAAAGAAGTTAAGTTTTTTGGCAACGCTAATATCGTGGCTTCTTCAAAAGAATCTAATTATACCTTTATCCCTAAAGACTATACCATTCCAGAAGATAGTGCATATTTTCACTGCACTTCAAATAATACCATTTATGGAACAGAAATGTTTACTTTACCAGTAACAAAGGTTCCGGTTGTATGCGATATGTCATCAGATATTATGAGCCGTGTAATTGATGTTTCTAAGTATGATTTAATTTATGCAGGAGCTCAGAAAAATATTGGCCCAGCAGGATTGACCATCGTAATAGTTAAAGATGAAATATTAGGAAAAACAGGTAGAGGAATTCCTTCAATGCTAGATTATAAAGTGCATATAGAAGGTGGCTCGATGTACAATACTCCGCCAGTATTTTCAATTTATGTAGCAATGTTAAACTTAAATTGGTTAAAATCTAAAGGCGGTGTTGCAGAAATTGAACAGGAAAATAAGGCAAAAGCTGAAGCACTATATAAAGAAATAGATAGAAATCCATTTTTTAAAGGAACTTGCGCAGTTGAAGATCGCTCAAGAATGAATGTGTGTTTTGTAATGGAAAATCCGGAATTAGAAAAATCATTTGCAAAATTTGCTGATGATAATGGTTTCGAAGGTTTAAAAGGGCATAGAAGTGTTGGTGGATTTAGAGCTTCAATGTACAATGCACTTCCAATTACAAGCGTTCATGCTTTAATAGATTTAATGCAAACTTTTGAAGAAAAACAAAAAAGCTAAATTATGATTAAGATACTCGCCAATGATGGCATAGACCCAATTGGGAAAAAATTACTAGAAGAAGCTGGTTTTCAGGTTGATAATCAAACAATTCCTCAAGATAAATTAGCTGAAGCCTTATTAAATTATGATGGAATAACTGTTCGTAGTGCTACAAAACTTAGAAAAGAATTAATTGATGCTTGTCCAAATATCAAATTGATTGGTAGAGGTGGAGTTGGTATGGATAATATTGATGTGGATTACGCAAGAAGTAAAGGTGTGGCTGTAGTAAATACACCAGCAGCTTCGTCGTTATCTGTTGCTGAATTAGTTTTTTCACATTTATTTACAGGCATTCGCTTTTTGCATGATTCTAATCGTAAAATGCCAATTGAAGGAAATACTAAATTTAATGACTTAAAAAAGGCTTACGCTAAAGGGATAGAATTAAAAGGTAAAACTTTAGGTGTAATTGGTTTTGGAAGAATTGGAAGGGAAACAGCTACCATCGCTTTACGTTTAGGAATGAATGTGTTAGCATATGATCTTTATCCTTTTAACGGCTCTATTTCTTTAGATTTCCAAGGTGGGATTAAAGTTGATGTACCTGTACAAACGGTGAGCTTAGCGGAAGTAATTTCACAAAGTGATTTCATTACTTTACACACACCATTTGCTGATAAACCAATTTTAGGTACAGAAGAATTTGCTGCAATGAAATCTGGAGTAGGTATTGTAAATTGTTCTCGTGGAGGAACTATAGATGAGCCTGCACTAATTGAAGCTTTAAATTCTGGTAAAGTAGCATTTGCTGGTTTAGATGTTTTTGATAACGAACCAACACCAATTGAAGCTATTTTAACACATTCTAAAATATCGTTAACTCCACATATTGGTGCTTCTACTAATGAAGCTCAAGAACGTATAGGAACAGAATTAGCAAATTTAATTATCGATCATTTTAAGAAATAACCTATTCTTATATAGATTTTAAAACCTTCAGCTAAAACTGGAGGTTTTTTGTTTAGAAATTAACTTGTAATTATTTTGAAAAGCAGGTTAATCCCGACTATCTTAGTCTAGCCATTTATAAATCTTTATGCCGAGAATAAAGCCGTTTTGTGCATTAAAACCTGCGCCTACTTTACTCAATACAGTGGTTACTCGACCGCTTGAAAATTATGGCATTGGACAAGCCAAGTTAATAGCCTCAGAAAATCCCACTAGCTTTTTACATTTAATTAATCCAGAATTGGATAATCCCTATTTACGTGGCTCAAGGCAAGAATTGATTTATAAAAAAGTTGCGGAAAACTTAGAAGGTTTTATAGAAAAAGAAATCTTAATAGCTGAAGAAAATCCCTGTATTTATATTTATCAGATTGTACATGATGGTTTAGTGCAAACTGGAATTTGGACTTTAACACATATCAATGATTACTTAGAGGGAAATATTAAAAAGCACGAATTAACTGTAGAAGCGAGAGAAAAATCACTGGCTGAGTATTTGCAACAAACTGGCTTGGACGCTAATCCGGTACTAATTACGTATCACCCAAATCAAATCATCCAGCAATTGCTGGAAAAATATAAAGCTTTAAAAGCAGATATAGATTTCACTTTTGTAGATGGAACACAACATCGCATTTGGAAAATTGATCGTCAACAAGATTTAGATAAAATAGTAAATGCCTTTGCAGAAATGCCAGAAGTTTATATTGCAGACGGGCATCATAGAGCTGCATCAATGGCTAAAATGGGTTTGCATAAAAGAACAGTATTTAGCGAAGATAATGCTCAATTTAACTATTTTACCACCGTTTATATGGATACGGAAGAAGTGAAGGTTTTAGCATATCATCGTTTAGTAAGAGATTTAGCTGGTTTAACTGAAGAAGAATTTTTCCAGAAGATTTCGGCAGATTTTGAAGTAAAAAAAGTAGATCAGTTTATTAAACCAACAACTTTGCATCATTTTGCAATGTATTTAAAATCGGGTTGGTATACACTAATCGCGAAACAACATACTTATACTGAAGATCCGGTTAATATTTTGGATGTTAGTATTTTACAAAATTTTGTTTTGGGACCTATTCTAAATGTTAAAGACCCAAGAAAAGATGCAAGAATTAAGTTTGAAGGAGAAAAAACACCTATAAACATTTTAGAAAGGCAAATAGCTAATGGAATAAATGTAGTTGCTTTTATTTTAGCTCCTATAGCCATAGAGCAATTAATTAAAGTTGCTGATGCAAATAAAGTGATGCCGCCCAAATCTACTTGGGTAGAACCTAAATTTTTGGTGGGTTTATTAACGCACTATTTTAACAAGTAATTTAAAGCAGTTTAAGGAACAAAAGTCTAATTTTTTCAATATTGTTAGTTTGCTTTTTTATAATTTTTAAGCTGCTTGTTTTTAACGTTTAAATAATAAGCCAGTATCGCTCCACCAATTAGTAATAGAAGTATAAATAAATAAGCTAAATTTCTGGATTTCTCTAGTTTATTAATACTATTATTTAAAGATTCATTTTGATCTTGCAAATTTTTAATGCTTCTTCTATAATTCTGTATACTTTCAGAATTTGAGTTTACAGCTGTTTTAACTTGCTCAACCTGCAAATCTTTGTAGTCTAATAATATTTTTAATTCTTTAAAAATGTCATTATCATTTAATGCAATTTGCCTTAAAATCTCATTTGAATTTCGGATATCTCTCTTAGTTTGAAAGCCAAATATGCCTGTTTTTGTATTTAAGCTTTCATCATATTGTCCGAACTTCGCACTTCTTTCGGCTAATAAAGCATTAATTTTTAATCGTTGTATTTCGTAAGCTGAAGTATCTTGTGCAAATAGATTTACAGCAATTGAGCTTAGAATTAGAAATAAGAAAGCTGTTTTTTTGATCATGATTTACTTTTTTATTTTTCAAGCAAACTCCATGCCTCAGCTTTGCTTTCAAAATTAGGTTTTACTTTTGCCCAAGTTTGCTGAAAAAAATCAGAATTACGATAAAGCTCTAAATGCTCTGCAGATTGCCAGTTACTAATTGTGAAAAATAGTTCAGGTTGACTTTCATGTTGCAGTAATTGCACACCATTACATCCTTCAAAACCAGAAATTAATGGTTTTACTTGATTGAATAAAATTTTAAATTCTTCTACAAAACTAGGAGTGAAGTGCATTTTTACAACTCGAACTAACATAATTTTGGTATATGGTTTTATGAAACTAATTGAGGTGCATTAGCCTTAAGATAATGATAATATTAAGGATGAAATTCTACCCGTACAATATCGCTTAAATGCAAGCCTAATAACCCACTAGCTTTACCCTTATTTATAGCGATTTCTAAATGGTTACTAATGCCAAATAAACAGAGTTTTTCTCCTTCAGGAACTTCGTTATAATGCCAACTTAATTGAGTGATAGTTTCGCTTTTTCTAAAGTATAAAGTGAAGTCTCTATTGCGTTGTATTTTTGTGAAAAGATCTTTCGTGATATTAGTAATTACATTGCAAAAAGTATCAATATAGATTACACTTCCTCTAATTATATCTCGCTCAATTACAGGGTGCAAAAGCATCCGTTGTTCAATGTCTCCTGTAGGTAAACCAATGTCTTTTAACTTTCCGCCTTTGGCTAAATGAATTGCTGCTTTTACAAAAATATCTACCAAGGGAAAGTGCAAATATTTTAAATCCTGCATAATATTTAACTCCACCAATTCATCAGGCGCTTCATCTAATAGCAGAGAAAAAATCCCGTTATCGGCACCCACAAAATAATGATCTTTATAACGAAGTGCGATATATTTTGTGTTTTCGCTAAATACAGAATCGATACCAATTAAATGGACTGTGTTTTTGGGAAAATAAGGGTAAGCGTTTTTAAGTACGAAAGCAGCGTAAGAAATATTGAAAGATGGAACTTCGTGAGTAATATCTATAATATTGGCAGTAGGCAGAATACTCAAGATACTGCCTTTTAAAGCAGCCTGATAAAAATCCTTTGAACCTAAATCTGTCGTTAATGTTATTATAGCCATTAAAAATTCAATATTTATTCTTATTCTTGTGTATAGGCAAATCGCCTACAAATATTCAATTTTTAAATCAAAATATACACTTCTAAATAAAAATACAATATTTTGAACGAACTAAAGCTAACATTAGAAACAACAGACCAAGTACAATTTTGGGGCGCCAACAATGAGCATTATGAATTAATCAAAAGTGCTTTCCCAAAATTAAAAATAGTAGCGAGAGGAAATGATGTAAAAGCTTTGGGCGATGAGGCTGAGCTTAAGTCATTTGAACAAAAATTCGAGCAGTTAGTTGCTCATCTCGAAAAGTATGGAACACTTTCTCATAACGATGTAGAATCTATTTTAGGGTCTAAAAAAACGGCTGAAAAAACAGATGAGACATCAACTGCAGCAATTAATACTGGAGAGGTAATCGTTTTTGGTAATCATGGTTTAATGATTAAAGCTCGTACCGCTAATCAACGTAAAATGGTTGACAGTATTAGTAAAAATGATGTATTATTTGCCATAGGTCCAGCTGGAACTGGGAAGACATATACAGCTGTAGCTTTGGCAGTTAGAGCTTTAAAGAACAAAGAAATTAAGCGCATTATTTTAACTCGACCAGCTGTAGAGGCAGGAGAAAGTCTTGGTTTTTTACCTGGCGATTTAAAAGAAAAAGTAGATCCTTATTTACGCCCACTTTATGATGCGTTGGATGATATGATTCCGCCAGAAAAGTTAAAATTATATTTAGAAAATAGAACAATTGAAATCGCACCATTGGCATTTATGCGTGGTCGTACATTAGATAATTGTTTTGTAATCTTAGATGAAGCTCAAAATTCTACAGATTTACAGTTAAAAATGTTTTTAACACGTATGGGTCCAACTGCAAAGTTTATAGTAACGGGTGATGTTACGCAGATAGATTTGCCTAAAAAAGCACAATCCGGTCTACATAATGCTTTAAGGATATTGACAGATATTAAAGGAATTGATGTAATTTACCTTACTGGAGAAGATGTTGTGCGACATAAATTGGTAAAAGCCATATTGAAAGCATACGGAGATATTCAATAATGGAAAATGAGTTTGCTCAAATGTGATTTAAATGCAACAGCTAATTCTAAACGAAAAATTAATTTTATCTATTGAATCTTTAGGTAAAAAAGTTAGATTAATCATTTCAGAGCTTGATACAGAATTGGCTTGTCGAAAAGAAACAATAAAGAATTTGGAGCGATTTTTAATAGAATACGAAGCGAAAATATTTAAAGGAAGATTACAATTACATAAATACAACGAAATAATTGAAGTTGTGCTTAAAAGCAAGCCTATTGCAGTAATATCTTCAAGTGATTTTAAAAGCATCATTGATAATTTATAGTCAACTATTTAAAATATTTGGCTGTAATTCCTAGGTATTTCCGACCTCTAACTTCGGTCTTTCCGACTTTTTTTCTATTTTTATACCCTCATGAAAGCAATCAAAGAAACCCATTTTAATTTTCCTCAGCAAACCAATTTCTATAAAGGTAAGGTACGCGATGTGTACACCATTGATGATCAATTAATGGCTATGGTAGTTACCGATAGAATTTCCGCATTTGATGTAGTTTTACCAGAAGCTATTCCTTTTAAAGGACAAGTTTTAAATCAAATTGCTGCTAAATTTTTGGCTGCTACGCAAGATATTGTCCCTAACTGGGTTTTGTCTACTCCAGATGAGATGGTTACAATTGGAAGGATCTGCGAACCATTTAAAGTAGAAATGGTTATTAGAGGTTATTTAGCCGGCCATGCTTGGCGTGAATACAGTGCAGGTAAAAGAGAAGTTTGTGGCGTTGCTTTACCAGAAGGATTGAAAGAAAACGATAAATTACCTCAACCAATTATTACACCTACAACAAAAGCTGCTGTTGGGCATGATGAAGATATTTCTAAGCAAGATATTTTAGCCAAAGGCATAGTTTCATTAATAGATTATACACAGCTTGAGGAATATACACGAGCTTTATACAAACGTGGAACAGAGATGGCTGCTGAGCGTGGTTTGATTTTAGTGGATACCAAATATGAGTTTGGTAAAGTAGGAGATACAATTTACTTAATTGATGAAATTCATACACCAGATTCATCTCGATATTTTTATGCTGATGGCTACGAAGAGCGACAAAAAACAGGTGAAGCCCAAAAGCAATTATCTAAAGAATTTGTTCGTAAATGGTTAATTGAAAATGATTTTCAGGGAAAAGATGGTCAAGTAATTCCTGAAATGACACCTGAGATTGTGAGTTCAATATCAGATCGTTATATTGAATTATATGAGCAAATTACGGGCGAAAAATTTGTTAAAAATCCTTCGTCAAGTATTGTAAACAGAATAGAAGAAAATGTCAAAAATGCGATCAATGATTTATTATCAAGATAATATTCGTTACTTTCGTTTTATATAAATAGATAAGACCATGAAATTCTCTACAGATAAACACGAAAAATATGTTGTTTTAAAATTGGATGAACCAAAGTTTACCAATGACAATACACCAGCATTAAAATCTGAATTTATCCTCTTAAATACTGAAGGCTATCGTAATATTGTACTCGATTTATCGGCTGTAAAGGAATGTAATGATTCACAAGATTTAAGCTGCTTATTAGTAGGAGATAGACTTTGCAAAAGTGCTGGCGGTATATTTATAGTTTCTGGAGTAAATGCTGCAATTGCTAATATTGTAAAAATTTCTAATCTTCATCACTCAGTTACTTTTGTGAATAAATTGGATGAGGCTACAGATTTAATCTTTATGGAAGAAATAGAGAAAGAATTACGTGGTAGTGTAGATAAAGGATAATTTTTAATGAAATTTGAAGTAACCATTTTGGGTAGCAGCTCTGCAACCCCGGTCTACAACAGAAATCCTACTGCCCAATTATTAAATTGTAATGAAAAATTTTATCTAATTGATTGCGGTGAGGGTACTCAGCAACAACTGATAAAATTTGGAATTAAAGCTTCAAAAATAGATTACATTTTTATTAGCCATTTACATGGTGATCATTATTTCGGACTAATCGGGCTGCTTTCTAGCATGCATTTGAATGGTCGGATTAAACCAATGTACATTTTTGCCCCTAAAGCAATACAGGAAATATTAGAGCTTCAATTTAAGCATTCTGATACTACATTAAAATATGAATTGGTTTACTTCGTAATTGATCCAACACAGCCTGCTGTAATTTTTCAAAATAACGATGTTACTGTAGAAACAATTGTATTAAATCATCGTATTCCTTGTACAGGATTTAAGTTTACAGAGAAAAAACGCTTGCGTAAATTATTAGTTGAAAAGCTTGAAAAAGATAATGTTCCATTAGAATTATATCCACTATTGAAAAGGGGAGTAGATTTAGATTTACCTAATGGACAGGTTTTAAAAAACATAGATTACACTACAGATTCTGCCCAACCAAAATCATATGCATATTGTTCAGATACATTAATGGATGAGCGTTATTTCGATAGCATTAAAAATTGTGATACATTATATCATGAAGCTACTTTTTTACATGAAATGTTAGAACGAGCAAATGAAACGCATCACACTACTGCTTTACAAGCAGCAGAGGTTGCTAAGATAGTAAACGCAAAGAAATTACTAATTGGTCATTTTTCTTCTCGTTATAAATCACTTAATGAGCTTTTAGAAGAAGCAAAAACTGTTTTCCAAAATACAGAACTGGCTATTGAAGGAATAACATTCCAAATATAAGTTGTTTGCTCTACGATGACTGGTATTACCCATTTAACTTAATTAAACGTTTACTCATAAAAAAGCCGCAAATAAAATTTTATATCTGCGGCTCCTATATTATTAAGTTAAATTACTTATCTGTTTTATTACCTCCTCCAAACACAGAGAAATGTACGTAACGCTTAGGATTTGCCTTTAAATCAATCATTAAATTATCTAGATTTTTAGCAGCATTCGTCAGATTATCATACATCTGTTTATCATTAATTAGCTGACCTAAAGAACCTTTTCCGTTTTTAACGTCAGTAACTATTCCTTGTAAATCAGCAACTGCTTTATTGGCGTTATCTATAGTTTGTTTAAAGTTTAATGCAGCCACTTTATCTGTTACTGTATTTAAATTTGTTAAAACAGCATCAATCTTAGCTCCATTATTTTTAAAGTTCGCAGTAATTGCCTCAACATTTGATAGAATAGCGGAGAGTTTTGAACTTTCTGACCCTACCAATGCATCCACTTTTTTAGAAGTTGCTTCCAAAGAACCCAATGTAGAAGCAATACTAGTAAAGCTTCTATCCACATTTTTTTGGAAATTTGGATTAAGAATAGAGTTTACGCTAGTTAAAATCGAATCCATTTTAGCTATCAACAGTTCTGCTTTTTTCTGAACAGGTTGAACAGTTTCCATTAAACCTTTAACCACATTTGCATTTAAAGTATCTCCATCTTTTGCAAAGTTTCTATCATTCCCTAAAATCATAACAATCGCCTTTCCTCCTAAAAGATCGGTGCTTTCTAATCTAGCAATGGTGTTCTTCGGAATTTCATATTCATCCTTCACTTTTAAGGTCGCAATAATAGTTCCGTTAGGTTGTAAAGTTAATTTGTCAACTCTACCAATTTGAAAACCATTAATTAATACAGGTTTTGAAACGCCTAAACCATCAACGCGAGAATATATAGCGTATAAAACCGTTTCGCTAGAAAATATAGAATTCCCTTTTAAAAAGTTATAGCCAATTATTAATAAGGCAATGGCAAATGCTGCTAATACGCCTACTTTGGTTTCGTTTTTTATCTTCACTTAGTTTGGTGTTTGTTAAATCTCAATTTCTTTTTTGTATTGTTTTATTGCATTAACAATTGCAGTAACTATTTCCTCTTGTCCTTCTGGAGAATTAATATAATCTTCTTCAGCTGGATTAGAAATAAAACCAATTTCTGTTAGGACAGATGGCATGGCTGCACGTTGTAATATCAATAAACCTTGTTCTTTAACACCTCTGTTAACCCTTTTGTTCACATTAGTGTAGTTTTTTTGAATCATCTTTGCTAAAGCTAAGCTTTTAGCTCGGTAAAGTGATTTGTACAAAGATAACATAATTAATTCTTCGGGATTTGTAGGATCGTAAGTTCCTTTCTTTTTATAATCCTTATCCTTTAAAATATCTTCGTTTTCTTTTAAACCAGCATCCATTTCATTGATACGTCTGTAAGCACCAACAAAAGTTTCGGTACCTCTTGTAGTTCTATCGCTGCCACCCATTGAATTACAATGGATAGAAATAAATAAATCTGCTTTTGCATCATTTGCTATTTCAGCTCTTCGATACCAATCAACATCTACATCAGTTTTACGAATTTGAATAATTTTTATTCCTGGTAATTCCTCTTCTAATTTTTTGCCTAGTTTTAAAGCAACTTTTAATGCTACATTCTTTTCTAATGAATATTTGCCAGCTGCTCCTGGTTTAACACCACCATGTCCTGCATCAATTACAATGGTTTTGATTTTATAACCCTGTGCAAGAACGTTACTTGAATAAAAAAGAAATAGGATGGCAAAGGTTAACAGGGCACTTTTTAATCTCATCTAAACTTATTTTTTACAAATTTATAATAAATAACGTCAACTAAATTTCTACACTTGTTTTATAGGCTTCTATTGCTTTTAGCAGACAATTGGTTATCTCTTTTTGTCCGGCCTCCGAGTTCATATAATCTTCTTCACCAGGATTGCTAATAAAACCAATTTCCGTTAATATAGCTGGCATTCCAGCACGAGCTAATACTGCCAAACTCTTTTCTTGCACACCTCTATTTATTCTACCAACCTGTATATATTCATCCTGTACTAACTTAGCCAGCTTTAAACTTTGAGTTCTAAAAGTATTTTTCATTAATGATAAAATAATGGCACTTTCTGGATCATCTGGATTAAAACCATCATAATTCTCTTTATAGTTATCCTCTAAAAAGATAGATGCATTTTCCCTTTTAATTGCTGCATCCTGCTCATTCACTCTTCCGCTACCCGAAACGAAAGTTTCTACACCTTTAGTAGAGGTACTTTTAACATATCTGGTTTTATAAATCGGAACTTTTTTACCCTTCTTATTTCTAGTGTATCCACTGATGTAACGTGAGCTATAAACAGGCATATCATTACAATGGATTGAAATAAATAAATCAGCTTTTGCATTATTAGCAATGGCAATTCGCTCGTAAAGTGGAATAAAAGTATCATCCTGTCTCGTGAAAATTACTTTTACATCCTTTAAACTATCTTGAATTAATTTGCCTAATCTCAAAGCTGTTTTTAAGGCAACATCTTTTTCTGTAGAATATAATCCTCTTGTGCTACCATCTTTTCCGCCGTGGCCAGCATCGATAACAATTGTTTTTATTTTGTACTCTTGCGCAAGTAATTGATTATCAATACCTAAAATAGATAAAGCAGAAATAAATATAATCAAAATTGCATTTGGTCTAACCAATGGTATATTTTTCATTAATTTTGAACGTTTTGGGATAAACATTATTGCAAAAATAACATTCACACACGAATTTGAAACTTTTACGCGATATCATTTTTATTATTGCCGCTCTTTTATTAACATCTGTTGGTAACAAAGCGCTAGCATCGTCTAATTTTTTCTTCCAACAGGTAAGTAAACAAACGGATTCTACCAAAAAAGATACCTCAAAAGTTAAAATGAGAAAGAGTGATCTGGATGAGAAGGTTGAATACTTTGCGAAAGATTCTACTCGTGTTGATAGAAAAAACGGTATCATGTATTTATATGGTAGGGCACGAGTAATTTATCAGGATTTTGAATTGGATGCAGATTATATCAGATTTAACTCAAAAGACAATACCATTTTTGCTAGAGGTATTAAAACTGATAAAGGGAAATATGTTGGCCGACCTATTTTTAAAATGAGTAGTCAAGGCTCTTCAATTGCAGATTCATTAACTTACAATACAAAAACAGGTAAAGGAACTGTTAGTGGCGTATTTACTGAGCAAGAAGGTGGTTTCTTTTCTGGTGGTAAAACTAAAATGCAACCAGATAATGAGTTTAATGTGTCTGGTACAACATATAGTACCTGTAATTTACCAGAACCTCATTATGGTATACACATTACCAAAGGGATTGCCACAGAAACCCAGATTATTACAGGGCCAGTTTATTTGGAATTTGAACGAGTTCCGCTTCCTATAGCTATTCCATTTGGTTTTTTTCCCAAACCCAATAAAAAATCATCTGGTATTATATTACCTACTCCAGGGGAAGATTATACAAAAGGTTTTTCGTTAACTAATGGAGGATACTATTTAGCGTTAAATGATTATTGGGATGCAAGATTAACTGGAGATATTTATACAAATGGGTCGTACCACTTAAATTTAGCGACGAACTATATCAAACGCTATAAATTTGGAGGCAATTTTAATTTAGCTTATGCAAGTGATCGACAAGGGTTAGAAGGAACTCCAGAATACGATCCGCAAAAAAACTTTCACATTGGCTGGACACACAGCCAGAATGCAAATGCCAGACCGGGTACAACATTTAGCGCTTCAGTAAATGCAGGTACAGGGAATTATTTCAGTGTTTCTGCTGCAAACGGAACGTATGATATTAATCAGATAGCAAGTAATACGATGAGTTCGAGTATTGCTTATGGAAAGGTGTTTGGAGATGGCTTGTTTAATTTAACCACCTCACTTTCACACAGTCAAGAAACTAGAGCTAAAACAATTTCGCTAACCTTACCACAAGTAAGTTTGAACATGTCTACTATAAGCCCATTCGACTCTAAAAATAGAGTAGGTGAACAAAAGTGGTATCAGAAAATTTCAGTGGGCTACAGTATGCAGGCAAGTAATACTGTAAGCACCAGAGAAGATTTATTATTTGATAAAGATGGTTTAAAGAGATTTAGAAATGGAATGCAACATTCTATTCCAATTAGTTTGCCATTTAATGTTTTAAAATATTTAAACTTTAATAGTAGTGTGAATTACAGTGAACGTTGGTATTTACAAACCGTTCAAAATAGATATTTCAAAAGGCCAAACTCATCTGATAGTGTGGCCATTGATACGGTTAACGGCTTTAAACGTGCTGGAGAATATTCTTTAAGCTTGGGAATGTCTACCAAATTATACGGTGGAAAGAAATTTAAAAACCTAGGTAGCATTAAAGCAATACGACATGTGATGACACCCAATGTAAGTTTCTCTTATAAACCAGATTTTTCTACCAATAATTATGGCTATTATAAAAACAAAGTATATTACACAAATGATTTGAGGCCCGGTAAAAGTGTGCCACTAGATGGTGATAACTTGGTAAGAGATTACCAAGGACTCCCTCAAAAATATTCCATATTTGAAGGTGCACAATATGGTGGTCCCTCTGCTGGTAAGCAAGCAAGTATTGGATTTTCTGTAGATAACAATGTCGAATTAAAAGTATCCGATTCAAAAGATACAACCGGAACTGGAGAAAAGAAAATCCCAATTATACAAGGCTTAAACTTTTCTAGCTCTTATAATTTTGTATCTCCAACTAAAAAACTATCCCCTATAAACTTTGGAGGAAGATCTCAATTTACAGATAAATTAGGCTTTAATTTTAGTGGAGTTTTTAGTCCCTATGCTGTGCAAAATGTGCCAATAACTTCAGGGTCTGGACCAAACCAAACTATTACATATCAATATCAAGAAGTTGATAGATACGTTTGGAAAGATGGTAAGTTGCCAAGATTAACTAGTTTTAATTTCTCTTTTGATTATAGTTTAAATCCAGAAGCATTAAAAGGTCGCAATAAAAATATGGATGCACTTCAAAATCAAACTGATCAGCAACAAGCTGGAAGAACACCAGAACAAATTGAACAATTGCAAGCAATAAGTAGAGATCCAAATGCCTTTGTGGATTTTAACATTCCATGGAATATTGCTTTTTCTTATAGTTTCAACTATAATAATGCTTTAGGTTTAGCATCAACAAGAACTATAAGTAATACACTAAATTTTAATGGAGATTTTAATTTAACTCCAAAATGGAAAATTCAATTTAATTCGGGTTATGACTTCAAAGCTAAAACAGTTTCTTACACTTCATTTGCAATTTATAGAGATTTACATTGTTGGGATTTAAGCGCCAACTGGATACCATTTGGTAGCTATCAAAGTTATTCGATAGATATAAAAGTAAAAGCATCTATCCTTCAAGATCTTAAACTAAGTAAACGTAAAGGATATTATACCAAGTACTAAAATTGAAATTATGTTGGCGGAAATCATTACCATAGGTGACGAAATACTAATTGGTCAAATAGTAGATACGAATTCAGCCTGGATGGGTAGAGAATTAAATAAAATTGGAATAAGTGTAAAGCAAATTACATCAGTTTCTGATAATGCTGAACATATTATACAAGCCTTAGATGAAGCACAAAAACGTGCTGATATAATTTTAATTACTGGCGGATTAGGTCCTACAAAGGACGATATTACTAAACTTACCTTATCGAAATATTTTAATATGCCTTTAAGGAGAGATCAGGCTACGTTAGAACATGTAGAAGAATTGTTTCGTAAGTTTAATAGGCCAATGATAGATGTGAATATCAGGCAAGCTGATGTGCCAGATGGATGTATTGTTATCCAAAATCAAAACGGTACTGCGCCATGTATGTGGTTTGATGTGAATGGAAAAATTATTGTTTCTATGCCAGGTGTGCCTTTTGAAATGATGTATTTAATGGAGGGTGAAATCTTGCCTCGATTAAAAAATAAGTTCGATTTACCCTATATCATCCATAAAACAATACTTACAGTTGGACAAGGAGAATCGTTTCTTGCACAACAAATTGAAGATATTGAAGATAGTTTGCCAACTCATATTAAGTTGGCTTATTTACCTAAACTAGGACAGGTAAGATTGAGGTTAAGTACTATAGGAAAAGATGAACTTGCTTTAAAAACGGAAATTAATATATATGCGCAACAAATTATAGGTAGAGCAAAAGCTTATGTTGCGGCAGAAGAAGATGTTGCTTTAGAAAAAGCAATATTAGATATCATGAAAGCTAATAACTTGACACTTTCTACAGCAGAAAGTTGTACAGGAGGATATATTTCACATCTAATTACACAGCATGCAGGTTCATCTGCAGTTTTTGCTGGAGGAGCTGTAGCTTATTCTTACGATTTAAAGGAATCTGTTTTAGGGGTAAAACATCAAACCTTAACAGAGTTTGGTGCAGTTAGTGAGCAAACAGTTAAGGAAATGGCTCAAGGTGCAATTACTCATTTTAAAACTGATTATGCTATTGCTGTTAGCGGTATAGCTGGTCCAGATGGGGGAATGCCTGATAAACCTGTTGGTACAGTATGGATTGCAATTGCCTCAAAAAATAGTGTAGTAGCAAAATTGTTCACCTTTAGCAACAAAAGAATACAGAACATAGAACGTTCTGCTACAGCAGCTTTTACGCTGTTACTAAATCTATTAAAACAAGATTTGAATTAAATAGGTAAAAAGGCGTACTTTTGCGCTCAGATACCAATTATAAACATACCAAAAACAATATGGCTCAATACGAATTATTGTTACCAAAAATGGGAGAAAGTGTTGCAGAAGCAACCATCATTAAATGGACTAAACAACCAGGAGATTTAATCCAGTTGGATGATACGATATTAGAAATTGCAACGGATAAAGTAGATTCTGAGGTTCCATCGCCTGTGGCTGGTAAATTGGTAAAACAACTTTTTTCTGCTGATGATGTGGTTCAAGTAGGTGCGGTAATTGCAATTATAGAAACTGAAGGCACAACAGAAAGTACTCCAGTTACAGAACCTAAAAAAGAAGAAGTTGTGGCACCAACAGTTAACGTAGAAAGTATTCCAGGTGTAGCTCAATTGCCAATTAACAAAACTGAAGAAAATACCCCTCAAGACTTTAAAAATTCAGATCGTTTTTATTCGCCATTGGTGAAAAATATTGCTGCACAGGAAAATATAACTGTAGCAGAACTTGACCAGGTAAAAGGGAGTGGAGCAGAAGGACGTTTAACTAAAGATGATTTGTTAAACTATATCCAAAGCAAAAATAGTGGTGCGCCAATTAAAGCTGTACCAGTTGCAACAGAAGCTCCAGCCACAGTTGAAGCCAGCAAACCTGCAGTTTCACCCGCAAAACCTGTAACTTCTGTAAGTGGTGGTGATGAAATTATAGAAATGGATCGAATGCGTAAACTAATTGCCGAACATATGGTAATGAGTAAACATACCTCACCACACGTTACTTCATTTGTAGAGGCTGATGTAACTAATATGGTAATGTGGCGTGATAAGGTGAAGAAGGCATTTGAACAACGCGAAAATGAAAAAATTACATTTACACCGATTTTTGTTGAGGCTGTAAGCAGAGCGATAAAAGATTTTCCAATGATTAATGTGACCGTTAATGGAACGCAAATCATTAAAAAACGTGATATTAATATTGGTATGGCAGCAGCCTTACCAAGCGGAAATTTAATTGTACCTGTTATCAAAAATGCAGATCAATTAAACTTAGTGGGTTTGACTAAAGCGGTTAATGATTTGGCTTCCCGTGCTCGTAACTCCAAATTAAAACCAGACGAAACTCAAAACGGAACATTCACCTTAACAAATGTTGGGTCTTTTGGTAATGTAATGGGTACTCCAATTATCAATCAGCCGCAAGTTGCAATTTTAGCAGTAGGCGCTATTAAAAAGAAACCAGCTGTTTTAGAAACTGAATTTGGCGATGTGATTGCAATTAGACATATGATGTTCCTTTCACTTTCTTACGATCATAGAGTAGTTGATGGTGCTTTAGGAGGATCTTTTGTTCGTCGCGTAGCAGATTATTTAGAGAATTGGGATATCAATAGAGAGATTAATTAGCTTACGTTAAATAACTTAAGTAAGTATTAAGGTCTATGTTTTTATGTAGACCTTTTTTTATTGCTCATTTTCATCATTCCTGCATATGCAGGAATCTCAAAGCGATTATAATACAATTCAAATTATTCTATCGCATTACGATACCCAATCGAATGGCGTATGAAGATACTAGAAACAAAATACCTTAAACAGCAAAAAGCCTCAACATAAAGTCGAGGCTTTTTTGCTCAAAACAAAACAAAAAACAATTAATTAGCCAGAATACCTTCTTCGGCAATTGCAGCAATATCTTGTTGACTATAGCTTAACTTTCCAGTTTGTGCTATAAATACATCTTTATTTAAAAGTAAATCACGGTGTGCGATTAAATTTTTTAAACTCACACTTCCAATTACATACTTATATTCGTTACGAGAAAAACGTTCTGAGATATTTTCTACCTGTAATTTCTCTATCGTATATTCATGTACATATCTTATATACACTTCAATACTCACTTTATCAGTATGAATTAAGCCATTGAGTTGATGGTATTTTTTATACTCATAACGGTAATCATAACGTAATGCAGCAATATCAGAAAGTACAGCTGCGCCAGTAGGATGCCCACCTGCACCTTTACCAAAGAAGAATTGTTTATCAGCAAATGCTGCTTGCACAGTAACGCCATTGTATTCATTTTCTACATTGTAGAGAAAATCATCAGCCTTCACAAATTTTGGTAATACAAATGTGACAACTTGTTTGGTGCTTATTTTACGTGCTGTTGGTACTAATTTAATTTTAAAGTTTTTCTCTCTTGCATATTGAATATCAGCATCAGAAATATTTTGTATACCAACATTTAGTATATGATTTGGATTAATAAATAAACCATAAGCATGTGCTGTAGCGATTGCCAGTTTGTATTTCGGATCGTATCCTCCAACATCTAAAATAGGATCAGTTTCTGCGAAACCTAAATCTTGAGCTTGTTTTAAAGCAGTTTCATAAGCTAATCCTTCGTTAAATATCTTAGATAAGATGTAGTTTGATGATCCGTTAAAAATACCACTAATGCCATGTAAAAGTTCATTATCGTAATATTCTTCTAGGTTACGAATAATTGGAATACTGCCACAAACTGCACCTTCGTACAATAAAGATGTACCATACTTTGCTTGCAATTGCACTAATTCTTCTAAATGAATAGCAATCATTTTTTTATTGGCCGATACCACATGTTTACCATTGCTTAGTGCTTTTTTTACAATTTGAAAAGCAACATCTGCATCGTCAATTAATTCTACTATTGTGTTTATTTCTGGATTATTTAAAATCTCGTCGTGAAAAGTAGTGAAAAGTTGGGCATCTAAACTGCGTTTCTTTTCAGGGTTTTTAATTGCAATTTTTACTACTTCTAAATTTAGGTTTTGCCCACGAATAATATCATGTAAACCTTGTCCAACTACTCCAAATCCAAATAATCCTATTTTAAGTTTCTTACTCATTATATTCTTGTCTTTATTCCTTGCTCTAATTCTCTACTAGGCTGTTTTATGTAATTTGATTATTTTTTTATCGCTACTTTCTTTTAAGAAATTCCCTATTATATTTGTTAGTTTATCAGTTTCTATTAAAAACCCATCATGTCCATAAGCGCAATTAATACTGCTAAATTGGGCTTCATTAATATGGCTAGCTAAAAACTTTTGTTCACTAATAGGGAAGAGCACGTCATTTTCAATACCAATCACTAATGTATTTACTTTAATTTCTGCTAGCGCTGCAGTAATGCTTTTTCTTCCTCGTCCAACATTATGACTGTCCATAGCCTTGCTTAGATACCAATAGCTGTAGGCATTAAAACGTTTACATAATTTCTCTCCCTGATAATTTTGGTAAGATGCTGCTCTGTAACCTGTTATTTTATCGTTTACACTTTCCAGTTGCGTTGCCGAATACGCTTCGTAAGTACGATAAGATAATAAGGCTATACTACGAGCAACTTTTAAACCTTTTAACCCACCATCTGGCTGATTTGAGTAAAATGTCCGATCGGCACTAATCGCTAAACGTTGACTTTCGTTAAAAGCAATTCCCCATGGAGAATGAACTGCATTTGTAGCCACTAAAATTAAATTTTCTATCGTTTGTGTTTTAGCTAACGACCATTCTAAAGCTTGTTGACCACCTAAAGATCCTCCAATTAAAACTTTGATTGTACTTATTTCTAAATGATTAGCTAATAAATTGTGGGTAGCGGCTAAATCTTTAATCGTAAATTCTGGGAAAGATAAATAGTAAGGTTGACCAGTTGTTGGATTTTTACTTAAAGGATTTGTAGTTCCATAATTTGAGCCTAAAATGTTAGCACAAACAATAAAATGTTCTTCGGGATTAAATAAAGCATTATTTCCAAACAATCCTTTCCACCAATCTAATACATCTGCATTGGCAGTTAAGGCATGACAAGCCCAAACTACATTGTCTTTATTGGCATTTAGTTTTCCAAATGTTTGATAAGCAATTTCGAGATTGCGCAACTTTTTGCCGTTTTCTAGTTTGAATATTTTAGGGTGTTTATAGATAGCTACTGTGCTCATGATGTACTAATTCTTCTTTTTAATGTAATGTGGAGTTGATAATAGGTAACAGCGTATCTCGATTTCTCGAGACCTTCCGGATTGAATAATAACAAAGTGGAAGATTTTTTAACTAGTATATGCGACAGCACATACAGTTCATTAAGTGCATGTTACAACAAATCAGATTTACATTTAAAAACGCAATTGACCGTTTGGGGCTTGACTTAAGATTTTCGCTTAACGAAATTAAATTAACTGTTTTCATCTTCTTAATTTATATTTCCAAACAACACCATGTTGGCTGGTCAGGAATTGGCACCTTCTCCGTTAGGGAGGGTTGCCAGTGGGTCAAAGAGCCTGTCTCTCGCCACTTCTTTATAAATCAAACCGATTAAAGATTTGATTTTTTATTTAGCTTTCACCAAATAATATTTCAAATATAGGATTGTATTGTAAAATATGCAAAATAAAATTTTGATTAATAATTAACTATCTGAAAATTAGTTCAATAAAATTGATTTGTGAGGACTAATAGTTTTATTACTTATTAGTTATTAACCTAATGCTTGCTCAAAATCTGCAATCAAATCGTCAATATGTTCTAATCCAACCGAAACCCGAATTAAATTTTGTGGAGTTTTAGTATCAGGTCCCTCAACAGAAGCACGATGCTCCACTAAGCTTTCTACACCACCCAAACTAGTAGCTTGAGCAAATATCTTCACTGTGTTTACAACTTTTTTGGCAGCTATTGCATCACCCTTAACCAATACAGATAACATTCCGCCAAAATCTTTCATTTGTTTCTTTGCGATGTCATGTTGTGGATGAGAAGCTAAACCCGGATAATATACCGTTTCTACTTTTGGATGACTTTCTAAATATTGAGCTAATTTCATTGCGTTTTCACAATGGCCTTTTACCCTGTAAGCTAAAGTTTTAATACTTCTAAGTAGTAAAAAACAATCAAATGGAGAAGGAACTGCACCACCGTTTTGTTGTATATTTTTAATTCTATCCCAAAATTCGTTTTTTGTAGCAGTAGTTAAAGAGCCTCCTAACACATCGCTATGACCACCAATATATTTTGTTGTAGAATGCATTACGATATCTGCACCTAGTTTAATTGGGTTTTGTAAAGTTGGAGATGCAAAGGTACTATCAACTGCTAAAATGAGTTTGTGGTGTTTACAAATCTTTGCAAGAGCATTAATATCTGTAATTTTTAAGAGTGGATTTGAAGGAGTTTCTGCCCAAATCAACACTGTATTTGGTTTAATGAAACTTTCTACTTTATCGATATCAATTAAATTAATGAAATCGAAGGTTAAGGTTTCGTTAAAAATACTTAATAACTGTTTTTTTAGCCCCCAGTACATGTCATCAGGTGCAATAATATGGCTACCAGGTTTTAAGGCCTGAAAAACAGACATTCCTGCGGTATTACCAGATGAAAAAACACAAGTATCAGCACCGAATTCTAATGTTGTAATTACATTTTCTAAAGCGGCTCTGTTAGGATTATTCATCCGACTATACATATATCCACCTGGATAACCACCCTCTTCATCACGTAAAAAAGTGGTAGATAAGCTAATAGGCATTGTCACATCGCCTGTGGCACTTTTTACTAAATTTAACGCATGGATGGCGGCAGTTTCTGGTTTCATTTTTTACGAATTAAATACTGAAGATTTATAACAAAGCTAAATTTTATCTCGCAAAAAAAATGTTTTTGGCAAGATTTATGTAAAAGCTAATCAAAAAACAAGTATATGAAAAGAATATTTTTAATAGCAGCCTTAATTTGTAGTTCATTAATAGTGTTACAAAGCTGCTCTCCGAAAACAACAAGTGGTTCAGTTGCGGTAAAACGTGGCGATGTATCAGGTAATTGGGTTTTAAACGACATTACTTTTGATGGTATTCCTGAGGTTGCCGTGAAATCTTTCTTAGGCGAAAGCTCTTATAAATGTTTTGTAGGTAGCACTTGGGATTTAACAAATAGTGGAAATGGTAGCTATAGTTTACCATCAAGTGCAAGTTGTGGAGCTAAAATACAAGCAATTTTTTGGTCGGTAAGCACAGCTGATGAAACTTTCCAATTTAAGAAATTAAACGAAGGTGATAAAGCTAAAAACGTAACTGATGGTTACCGTTTAATGCTTTCTTCATCAGATGGAACGAATATGGTTATTAAATCGCCAATAGAATACGGTAGCAAAACTGCTTACATTGTACTAAATTTTACAAAAGCAGTTAAATAATATCCAATTATATTTTAGCCGCAGATGTGCAGAGGATATTAAATCTTGCGCATCTGCGGCTTTCTTTTGATGTATTGTTTCTAAATAAGCCATTTTTACAAGAAAATGATTTTCAATTAGGTCAATATTGTACTTTTGCCTAAACATAAAATGAATTATTGTGCAGGCTTTAACTCTACTTCTTAACAACCCAACTCTTGCAGCACCTTTAAAGGCGATTGCTCAAAAAGTTCAAAACCATCAACGTATTACATTTGATGAAGGAGTTTACTTATATGAACATGCAGAATTAGGTTATTTAGGTGTGTTGGCTAATTTTATTAGAGAAGAAAAGCATGGGGATAAAACCTTTTTCAATCGTAATTTTCATTTAGAGCCAACTAATCTTTGTGTTTACGATTGTAAATTCTGTTCGTATTCTCGTTTAATTAAACAGAAAGAAGAAGGTTGGGCATTAACTATGGATGAGATGCTCGATATCGTTAAAAAATATGATACAGAACCTGTAACAGAAGTTCATATTGTAGGTGGTGTTTTACCGCAATACGATGTAGAATTTTATTCAGGTTTATTCAGTGCAATTAAAAAACATCGTCCCGAATTGCATGTAAAAGCATTAACTCCAGTAGAATATCATTATATCTTTAAAAAGGCAAAAATAGATTATGCGACCGGCATGAAATTGATGAAAGACGCAGGTTTAGAATCAATTCCTGGAGGTGGAGCAGAAATATTTCATCCAGAAATTAGAGAGCAAATTGCCAAAGATAAATGTACCGCAGATCAATGGTTGGCGATACATGAAGAATGGCATAAACTAGATATGCGTTCTAATGCAACAATGTTATATGGCCACATTGAGAAATATGAACATCGTGTAGATCACATGGAGCGTTTACGAAATTTACAAGATCAAACTAAGGGTTTTCAAACGTTCATACCTTTAAAATTCAGAAATCAACATAACCAAATGAGCCATGTGCCAGAAGTTTCGGTGGTTGAAGATTTACGCAACTATGCCATTGCTCGTATTTACTTAGATAATTTTGATCATATTAAAGCTTATTGGGCAATGATTAGTAGAGAAACTGCGCAAATGTCGTTAAATTTTGGGGTTGATGATATTGACGGAACCTTGGATGATACAACCAAAATTTATTCGATGGCAGGTGCTGAAGAGCAAAATCCGGCAATGAGCACACAAGAGTTGGTTAATTTAATTAAACAAGTAGGCAGAAAACCTATTGAAAGAGATACATTGTATAATGTTGTAACTGATTATACTGATATTATTTTTGAAAGTGATGTTAAACCATCATATTATAAATTGCCTGTAATTAACTAATGGATAAAGAATTATACATTATACGCCACGGCGAAACTGAACTGAATAAATTAGGAATTGTGCAGGGCAGAGGAGTTGATAGTGATTTAAATGATACCGGTCGAGCACAAGCTGCAGCATTTTTTGAGCGATATAAAACTGTAGCATTTGATAAAATTTACACTTCTGAATTGAAGCGTACACATCAAACGGTACAGCAATTTATAGATTTAGGTTTACCTTGGGAGCAGTTAGCTGGTTTAGATGAATTAGCCTGGGGTTTATGGGAAGGCCAGCCAAATACGGAAGAATCTAGAGCGGCTTTTAGAGAAGTAGTTGAAAAATGGCAAGGTGGTAACTATGATGCGAAATTTGAAGGTGGAGAAAGCCCAAACGATGTAAGTTTCCGTTTACAAGAAGCACTTTCGATAATTAAAAGTAAAACTGATGAAAAGCGAATTTTAGTGTGCATGCATGGCAGAGCTATGAGGTTATTACTATGTTTATTACTTGATAAACCACTATCAGAAATGGGTGATTTCCCACACCAAAACACAACATTATATAGGTTAAGTTTTGAGGATAATAGATTTGCTGTTATCGATTTTAACAATACCGATCATTTAAAATAATTTATAGAAATCGTCATGCTGAATTTATTTCAGCATCTTTTTGCAAAACAGACCTTGAAATAAATTCAGGGACGTGAAGAAGAGGAGTAAAATATAGTGAGTAAAATAAAAATATCTGCAGTTTCTTATACCAATACCAAACCATTTATTTATGGAATTGAGCGTAGTGATGTTCGTGATGAAATAGATTTAAGTTTAGATATCCCATCAGATTGTGCCGCAAAACTTATTGATAATAAAGTAGATATCGGTTTAATACCAGTTGCTGCAATACCTTATGTGCCTAATGCTAATATTATAGGTTCATATTGTATCGGCTCGGTAGGCGCAGTTAATTCTGTTTTTATTTTTTCTAATGTGCCTGCTGCAGAAATAAAAACGGTAAAGCTCGATTTACAATCACGTACTTCTAATAACCTAGCAAAGGTTTTATTAAAATTTCACTTTAAAGTTGAAGTAGAATTTACAACTGATCAAGAGGCGTTAACTGACGCAATTGTGCTAATTGGCGATCGTACTTTTGGTCGTAAGGGAGATTTCGCTCATGTGTATGATATGGGCGAGGAGTGGATGAAGTTTACTGGTTTACCTTTTGTTTATGCGGCTTGGGTGGCTAATAAAACCATTTCTCCAACTTTTGTCGCTGCATTTGATGAAGCTTTGAAATTTGGATTAGCACATATAAATGAAGTTTTAAAAGAATTGCCCCAACTCAAGAACTTCGATTTAGAAGATTACCTTGTAAACAAACTAGATTTCGAATTAACTGATGAGAAGAGAAAAGCATTGGAGTTATTTCTCAGTTATATAAAAAAGCTTTAAGTATTATACTAAAGATTTTTTGTAACAGCTTTTTTAGCTGGCTTTTCAGTAATAACTTTATTTTTAGTCAGTACCTTTACTTTTTTTGTTGGTTCCGCTACTTCAGCTATTGCAGGTGCATTTTGTTGTAAAAAAGAAGTTAAAACTTGCTTTAAATATAAATCTGGTTTCGGCATGTTTATTACCGTACCAGGTTCCTTATCTTGAGATTGTTTGATGTAGGCTGATTTAATTTTGCCCCAATCTTTGGAATATAATTTGATAAACATTTCTACAAATTGTTCATCTGTATACTTTTTAGGCAATCTGCCTAGTACTGCTTGTATTTTTTCTTCTTTTCTATGTAAAACTGCCATTAGCTTTTTTGTGTTTAGCAAAGATAGATATATTAATGCAACTAGTCATTAATACAAGAAATGTCATTAATTTTAATTTCTTCATTTAAATTAGTTTTAAAAATGGATAACCTAATAGAACCAAGATATTCAATTGCTATTATGCCACCAAAATCTGGTATTGACTACGTGAATGAGCTTAAGAATTCTCTTTGTACTGCTATCAATTGGTTTAATAGTAAAAATTCAAAAGCGCATGTTACTATTAGTGAGTTTGTAGCTGATGATGATGAAATTGAAAAAATAATTAATCAACTTAAGGATTTATCAAGTTATGAAAAGCCATTTCATGTAAACTTTGAAGGAGTTAGCAGCTACAAAAATGGAGCAGTGTTTATTACACCTGATGGAAATTCGAAGATTGCATTAAAACAATTAATGTTGAACATACAAAAAGGCTTGAAGATAAAAAATGTTAATCATAGTAAAGATCCACATATGTCGATTGGTAGAAAATTAAGCGAAGATAATGTTGCAACAGCACTTAAAATGTTTGCAGATGTAAAACTAAACTTTGACTGTGTTGGGCTTGTTTTAAGGAAATTTAATCCTGATATAAAGGTAAGACAGTATGAAGTTTTGAATCATGATTTTAAGTTTCTTGGAAATGAACCTAAACCAAATTTACAGCAAAGTTTGTTTTAAGCGTCTTGTTCATTAATATTTGTATTTCTTTTGCCATCTAAACCTGATAGTAACGAAACGGAATAAAGTGAATAGCAGGACTGACATCAATCATATATGGGAATTTGCTTTTCTAAAAAAGTAGGCTTATTATTTATTTTACCTCTTAACATTTAAATAATTTATCCACAAAAACTTCAACGCTAATGGGCAAGATGCTATATTTACAGATTACTAATTTAGATAAATTTTGGCCAAAGTAAAAGAGACCGTTACCCCATTAATGCAACAATACAATACTATAAAGGCGAAATATCCTGGTGCATTATTGTTGTTTAGAGTTGGAGATTTTTACGAAACATTTGGTGAAGATGCTATAAAAACAGCACAAATTTTAGGCATTGTTTTAACTAAACGTGGCACAGGACCAAACGGAGCTTTGGAGTTAGCTGGTTTTCCACATCATTCTTTAGAAAATTATTTATCTAAGTTGGTTAGAGCGGGACAACGCGTAGCTATTTGCGATCAGTTGGAAGACCCAAAAACTACTAAAACTATTGTAAAAAGAGGCGTAACAGAGTTGGTTACACCAGGTGTTGCATATAATGATAATATTTTAAGTCAGAAGGCAAATAATTACCTCGCCTCGGTTTTCTTCGATAAACAAAACATTGGCGTTGCTTTTTGCGATATTTCTACTGGAGAATTTTTAGTTGCTCAAGGCAATGCAGAGTATATTGACAAACTTTTGCAAGGTTTTAGACCTACTGAAGTTGTTTTCCAGAAAAGTAAACGTCAAGAATTTTTAAACCTATTTGGTGATAAATTTTATACTTTTCATCTTGATGATTGGGCTTTTACGTCAGATTATGCGAATGAAATACTAACTAAACATTTTGAGGTAAACTCACTTAAAGGTTTCGGGGTAGATAAATTAAATGCTGGTATTGTAGCAGCAGGTGTGGTTTTAAATTATTTAGGTGAAACTGAGCATCGCAATTTGCAACACATTAGTTCTATTTCTAGGTTAGAAGAAGAACGTTATATGTGGTTAGATCGGTTTACTATTCGCAATTTAGAATTGGTAAGTACAGCTAACGATAACGGCGTAACTTTATTCGATGTTCTAGACGACACGTGTACACCAATGGGTGCAAGAATGTTGCATAAGTGGATTATTATGCCGTTAAAAGAGCTCAAACCTATTCAAGAGCGTTTGGGAATGGTAGAGTACTTGGTGCACCATGAGGAACTTTTGCAAGAATTCTTAACGCATATTAAACCAATTGGAGATTTAGAACGACTAATTTCTAAAGTTGGTTTGCAAAAAGCTGGGCCAAGAGAATTGGTTCAATTAAAACGAGCTTTATCTCATATTGCAGATGTTAAAAAAATAGCTGAAGAAACGAAAAATCCATTTCTTACCGTTTTAGCATCGCAATTAAATCCTTGTTTAAGCATTAAGGAAAAGTTAGAGCGAGAATTAAATCAAGATCCTCCAGCTTTGCTGATTAAAGGAAATGTAATTGCCGATGGAATAGATGAGGAATTAGATCGTTTACGTAAAATCGCCTTTGGCGGAAAAGAATATTTAGTTGAAATTCAGAAAAGAGAAGCAGCTACTACTGGTATTCCATCGTTAAAAATATCTTTTAACAATGTTTTTGGCTATTATTTAGAGGTTACGCATACGCATAAAGATAAAGTTCCAGAAAGTTGGATCCGTAAGCAAACTTTGGTAAATGCAGAGCGATATATTACTCCTGAACTGAAGGAATATGAAGAACAGATTTTAGGTGCAGAAGAGAAAATTCAGGCAATCGAAGTCCGTTTATATAATGAATTGATGTATCAGGTTTCACATTATATTAAACCTATTCAGTTAAATGCCTATTTAGTTGCACAATTAGATGTGTTGCTTTGTTTTGCACAATTGGCCATTAAAAATCATTATGCCAAACCTATACTTAACAATAAAAAAGAATTAGACATTAAAGGCGGCCGCCATCCGGTAATAGAAAAACAATTGCCAACAGGCGATGAATACATTACCAACGATGTTTTTTTAGATAATGATACACAACAAATTATCATTATTACTGGTCCAAATATGTCTGGTAAATCAGCTATTTTAAGACAAACTGCACTAATTGTTTTAATGGCGCAAATTGGTTCGTTTGTTCCTGCAAAAGCAGCTCATATCGGGATAATTGATAAGATATTTACAAGAGTAGGAGCTTCTGATAATTTATCTAGTGGAGAAAGTACATTCATGGTAGAAATGAATGAAACAGCTAGTATTTTAAATAACATTTCGGATAGAAGTTTGATTTTGTTAGATGAAATTGGTCGTGGTACGAGTACGTATGATGGTATTTCTATAGCTTGGGCAATTGCAGAGTTTTTGCATGAACATCCAACGGCACGGCCAAAAACTTTATTTGCTACCCATTATCACGAGTTAAATGAGTTAGAAAATACAATGAGCCGTATCAAGAACTTTAATGTAACGATTAAAGAGATGAACAATAAGGTAATTTTCTTGCGCAAATTAGTGCCAGGTGGAAGTGAACATAGTTTTGGTATTCATGTAGCTAAAATGGCTGGAATGCCATCGAAATTAATTAATCGTGCAAACGAAATATTAAAACGTTTAGAGATTGATAGAACCGAGGGACAAAGTATTAAGGATAGCATTAAGAAGGTTCAAAATCAGGCTTATCAGTTACAAATGTTCGCTATTGATGATCCAGTGTTAGTAAAAATACGAGACACGTTAAATAACCTAGATGTAAATTTGTTAACACCTGTTGAAGCTTTGCTGAAATTGGATGAAATACAACGTTTAATTAAAACTTAGGTATGAAAGCACTAAAAGTAAATTGTTTTATTGTTTTAATATTTGGATTGCTCTTAGCATCATGCAGTTCTAGAAAATATACAGTTAATCCGAGTGAAAAAGCAGCAAAAGCAGCAGATGCCATGGCTGCATTAAAAAGTAAAGATTTATATCGTTTCATTACCGATTGGACAGGTGTTAAATATCGCTTAGGCGGATTAGATAAAAGCGGAATAGATTGCTCGGGTTTTGCATTATTGTTAGAAAAGAATATTTATGGACATACTTTACCAAGACGATCAAAAGATCAGGCAGAGTCTGTAAAAAAGAAAAACAAAAGTAATTTAGAAGAAGGTGATCTTATCTTTTTTTCCTTTGGAGGCAATGAAGTAGACCATGTTGGCGTTTATTTGAATAACAATTTTTTTGTGCACGCCTCCACTACCAGAGGTGTTGTAGTTGATGATCTGAATATGCCTGTTTATCAGAATGCAATTGTAAAAACAGGAACTTTAAAATAATAATATGCGTAAAATAATAAGCTTTCTTTGTTTAGTAGTTAGTTTAACATCAGCTGTATATGCCCAAAAAACATTAAAAGTTGGTGAGGTATTGCCTAATTTAGCTTTATTAAGTACCAAAGGAAATGTATATGATTTAAAAGCTCAAAAAGCGGTAAAAGGTTTTATTCTAGTTTTTATGACTCCAACTTGCGATCATTGTATAGCCTACGAACCTAGAATTATGGCTTTAGATAAGAAATATAAGGTTAAGGGTTTTCCTGTGGTAGCTATTGGTCCTTATGGAGATGATCCGATTAAATATCCGCTAGATGCGATGCCCGAAATGAAAAAACTGGCAATCAATAAGCAGTTTACATTTCCTTATTTATCTGACGATAATTTTAAATATACCTGGTTATTAGGTATAAGAGAAACACCAACCGCTGTAGTATTGCAAAAGAAATCAAATGGTTTTTTAATTAAATACATTGGCAGAATTGATGACGAGCAAAACCAAAAACTAGTTCCTAAAAATAAATTTGTAGAACAAGAGGTTAATAAATTGCTGACGAAATAAATCATTGTTTGTGAAGAAATATCTGGTGATTTTATTTTTGTTAACATTAACTTTTTCTGTAAATGCACAGGTTAAATTAATATCATTAAACGAATTACAACAAAGATTTACCAAAGGAAAAGATACAACGTATGTAGTAAATTTTTGGGCAACATGGTGCGGGCCTTGTGTTAAAGAATTACCACACTTTGAAAATTTAAAAACAGAATATTTCAAAAAGCCTGTAAAAGTAATTCTGCTTAGTATGGATTTTAAATCTAAGCTTAACTCCGCCGTTATACCATTTGTTAAAAAACATAAACTAAAATCAGAAGTTTATGTAATTAATGAACCCAATCAACAAACTTTTATAAGTAATGTGGATAAAAAATGGTCTGGCGCATTACCATCTACTTTGATTGTGAAAAATAATATGCGATCATTTTTTGAAAAAGAGTTTACCAATATCGAATTAGAAGATTTAGTAAAAAATATAGTTCACGGAGATTATAAACCTTAAGGCCACAACTTATTTTTTGCACAATTACTTGTTAATTGACTACTTTTATCCCGAAATATTAAGCATTCTTATGGCTTCTCCTAAACACGATTATTCTTTCTGGACGAAATACAAACGTTTTGCTACGACAGAAATTCTAATGTATTTAATAATGGTTATCGGAATTGGTCTTGGCATTATTTTTTTAAGCTAAATACCAATTTTAAGTGATCTGCAGTGTTCACATCGGATATAAACTTAAAAAATGCTGTATAACTTTCTGCTGGAAATGTGCCATCATTCATAACAAATTTTCTATAGTAAGTTAATTTATTCCCTTCTAACCTGGTTCTTGAAATATAGGAACCAAATTCATTAGAAATTTCTTTATTGTTTGGCTCAATAAAAGGAATTACATTTTCCGGTAAAGTGTACGTAATGCTATCTATATCTGTATATCCTCGATTTATATAAACTGGCAAAGTTCTATTTTTTGAATCAGGTATAGTGGCTTTAATATTAAATGCATTTAATAAAAGAAACATTTTTCCATTATTTATAGACCCGTAATTTCTAATGTTTAAAGTTAAATTTTCTGTGAGTTCAGGTTCAATATCTTTCTTTTGATTATACTCAATTTTGTCGAAATTGATATTGTCAATATCATATGCCTCTTTTAATAGTTTTTGTTGTTCTGTTAAAGATTTATCAATAATCTGTTCATGGTTATCATATTGTGCACCAGAAAACATGGTTTTCAAATTTCCAGTTACATTTCCCTCTTTATCTATACTTAAATCCGCTCTGCTAACTTGAAGATTTTTTGACGTAGTTAATTTTGGTGTACGTAATAATTTGCCCCCATCAGCTGTGCAAGCCAATACATATCTATCATCTGTAAAGTCACTTAAAAAACCGAATGGAATTTTCTGACTGGTGCACTCTAGCCAGGTTGTATCGCCTTTAAGTGGCATGCATAAAATAACATGATTTCCTTGATTCATACTCGCATACGTTGGATCTAAACTCTTTTTCTGACTTCCGGCTTGTACAATGCAATAATATGATTCGATACCAGCAACATCTAAAAGACTTTGCATATAATTAACTAACGCTTTACAATCGCCATAACCTAAACGATCTACATCTGCAGCAGTAACAGGTTGAAAACCACCAATGCCTATTTGTACACTAATATAACGTGTTTTATTTTGCAGGTATTGATATATTTTTCTAGCTTTTTCTTTATCTGTTGTCTCGTTTTTAACTAAATCTCTAATGGTTTGTGTAGTAGTGGATAATAGTGTTTTACGATTTTTTAACAAATTATCATATTCCCATTTACCTAATTCTTGCCAATTCGTGTAATCGCCTTTATAATTGAAATAGCTAAAATTTTGAGGTGCAATCTTAACACTAGTTTGGTAGTTTTCTCTGTCAGGGCTATAGGGTTCAGGTTTTACACCAGCCAGATTATTTACCGTCCATACCAAAGTTTTCTGCTTATCAGTTACAGTTTCGATAGCCTTATTAGCTAAATTTTGAGTTTTAATGCGAAACTGATCAGTTGGCTTACAAATAAATGTATAGCTACTTTTCTCTACCGAAACATCATTAGCAGGTTTTGGTGTCCAATCTGGGATAATTAGATTTTGCTTGTAACGCATTTCATAGGTATAAACTATGGTATATGGATACGTATTAACAGCAGGTAAATAGTGTTTTACTCGACTATCTTCAAACAACGAGAAGTCTTGTACAGCACTTTCATCCTTAAAATCATTTTGTGAAAATTTGCCCGCCAATTTACCTACTTCGTTATAAATTTCACCTTTGATGCTTTTAATCGAAGTATTTTTATCATAGAAGAGGACTAAACGAGCACTGTTTTCGCCATTTTTATTTAAAACTGTAATAGCTTGCTTTACCGAATACATCACATTATCAGGAGAACGCATATCTACAACGGTTTCTTCATTTCGGATCGTTGCATTTGCTCTATTTCGCAATGTTGCAGGTATCAATTCTGCATCATAGTTGTCTTGAGCAAACCCTGTATGAAAACTTAAAACGAAAATAAAAAACAGAAATAAAACTTTCATTAATTGGCTTTTTTTAAGAATAAATCTGTTTTTTGATTTTGAATGATCTTGCTATAGAACTCTTTGAGATAAAGGTATTCTTCTGGAGCATAAATCGCTTTGTTAAATTGCAAAACTTGGTTTAGTACTAGATTATTATCTGTTAAATTAGTTTGTAATAAATATCTACCTCCGGCTGATGGTAAAGCTAAGCCCATATCTTTAGGTTTTTCTTGTACTACATAGTTTTCTGGAAGGCTAATTGTTATTGAAATTCGCTCATCAGATGCAGCACCTAAATCTACCGGATATGTTCTTTCATTTAAATTAAAAGGATTTTTTGAAATACGATTAATAAAGAAAGGATTAATATAGAGTTGGTTTTGATTTGATCCATCATGAGCTGCAAATTCAACTTCGTAGGTCTCTATAAGTGGTTTGTCTACACTGTCAATATTTAAGATTTCTTGTTTTAAGATACTTAATTTTGCAAGTCCTTCATCTAGTTTCTCGACATATTCATCTGTAGAATTATATTTTTTAATTTCTTTTCGTTTGTTGAAAGCAGCATAACCAAGAGTAGTAGTGGTGATGGTTCCTTTAATTTTTCCATCAGAATTTAATTTTCCATTTAATGCATAATTCGTAACACTTTTCTGAGCAGCTTTTAAATCAATCCAATAAGATGGTTTTTTAAGATTAATTACTCTACCTTGATCATTTATACAACGTAGGGGTAATAATCCAAAAGGTAATAAAGGTTCTGTCGCATCTAATAAATAACTTTTTTCTCCAATATTAACTTTAGCAACTACATAGTTAAAATCGCTTATAATAGGATATAATTTGTTTACATTTCCATTATCTCGTGTAGATATAATTACGGCTTCTGCATCTAAATCTGCAGCTGAAAGAGCAGCAATTAAACTTAAATTTATGCCAGCAGCATTGCCAGATCTATTTTCAAGAACATTTTTTATATTTTCCTCACTATATTTTCCATAGTAACTATTCCATTTTATCTGTTTCTTGATATAGTTGTAAATTGCTTGGGCTTTACTCAATTCATCTGTCGTATTCTTTAAAATAGATGGCAATAAATCCTTAAATACATCTTTTCGCTTCATGTGTGAGCCAAAATTCTTATCAGATGTTAATTCGTAATCAACATCTTTCCAAGCCTTGGTAAAACTTTGTTTGCTACCATTTGTCATTTGCATATCGGAAAGCTCAAAATAAATTGCCGACTTAAAATTACTAGCAGCTGTCATGTAATCTTCTTCCAAAAAAGCAGGTACATTTTTCATATTATAAGTCATTTTCGAACAATCAATAGTCACTCCGTTTAAACGTAAACATTCTTTACTTAATTCGGCCTTTTGCTCATTTAATTTATTAAATCCACGAAGTGTTACATTATAATTATAATTTCCAGGTATGTAGGCTATATATTCACTACTTACTTTAGGAATATCGGATTGAAATTCCCATGTTTTAAAATTAAAGTAGTTTGGAGATTGCAAAAGATAACTATATTCTATAATAGAACCATCTTTAATATTTGGTAATGTAAATTTAGTTAATGAAGTGTATTTGGATCTATTTTCAGTAAAAACCGCTTTCTTATCCATAACAGTTTCAACAAATTTTCCATCTACATAATTAAAAGTAGAAGCTTTAAGATTTTTAATTAACTCTTCTCTGCTATCATCTTTATAAGTAGGAATAACAATGTTAGCTTGATTAAAACCTTCCTTATTGTAAATTTTAATTTTTACGTGGTAATTAAACATTAACAAAAGTCGTCCTGTGGCATCGTCAAGTTGTAATGTTGCTGTTCCAAATTCCCTTAAAACCACAGCATTGGCATTACTATCTAAAGTTTTTTTATTAAATTCATAATCATCATGCGTAATTGCTCCAAAGTTAAAGTCTTGAGCTTGAGTAGATAAGAATAGAGAACAAAAGCAGATTACAGCTAAAATTTTCTTCATAAAGAGGCTAATTAATTTATAGCAATTTAATTCTACTAATTAACAATATGAAATAATTTCAACTAAAATTTTAGCTGAATAGTACAGAACTAACCAAACCTTTTTAGCATTTTTGGAAAAGAAACTTTTGCTTAAAAGCAATACCTCATTATCTAGATAAAATGAAATTAAATTTAAAACGTCCTTTAGCCTTTTTCGATTTAGAAGCCACAGGAATAAACATTGGTGTAGATCGAATTGTAGAAATTGCTATATTAAAGGCAATGCCTGATGGATCGGAAGTTATTTTAACAAAACGAATTAATCCAGAAATGCCAATTCCATTAGTTACTTCATTGATACATGGTATTTATGATGAGGATATTAAGAATGAGCCGACGTTCGGAGCAGTTGCAAAAGAAATTGCAGCATTTATTGCTGATGCTGATTTAGCTGGATATAACTCCAATAAATTCGATATACCAATGTTGCTAGAAGAATTTTTAAGAGTTGGTGTTGACTTTGACATGAGTGATCGGAAATTTGTTGATGTTCAAAATATTTTCCATCAAATGGAACAACGTACATTAAAAGCTGCCTATAAATTTTATTGCGAAAAAGACATTATTAATGCGCACTCTGCAGAAGCTGATATAAAAGCGACTTACGAAGTCTTATTAGCGCAACTCGATAAATATCAAGATGTTGAATTTGAAGATAAACAAGGAAATAAATCAAAACCTGTGCAAAATGATGTAGACTTATTACACAATTTTACCAACATGAATAAAGTAGTAGATTTTGCTGGTAGAATGGTTTACAATGAAAAAGGAGAGGAGACGATTAATTTTGGTAAACATAAAGGGAAAACAGTTGAGCAGGTTTTTGATGCAGAACCAAGTTACTATGCTTGGATGAAACAAGGTGACTTCCCTTTATACACAAAAAAGAAATTAGAAGAGATTTGGTTGAGGTGGAATAAAAAGAAAGAAGCGCAAAAAGCAGAAAGACAGTCGCAAGCACCAAAAACTGAACCTACAATTGCAAAACCTCAACAAAAGGAAAAGCCTGCCCAACCAATTAATAATGATATGCTTGAGCAGTTAAAAATGAAATTTGGTAAATAATATTCACAATATAATATGAAAATAAAATTATTCAGCATTCTATTCTTAGTGAGTTTATATGCAAAAGCTCAACTTCCAATAGCGCCAGTTTTTCAACAAGCTTACCAAAATGGAACTCGTGATGTAAGTGGAGCGCCAGGATCAAAATATTGGCAAAACACGGCTAATTATGATCTCAAAATAGATTTTAACCCAGAAACACGATTAATAAAAGGAACAGTAGAGATTCAATATACCAATAATAGTCCAAATGTTTTGGAGGAAATTTGGTTTAAACTGTATCCAAACCTCTATAAAAAAGGAGTTCCAAGAAAATCTAAATTAAATGAACGCGATTTAGGTGAGGGAGTTAAGATTACAAGTATTTTGTTAAACAATCAACCTAAAGATACATCAACTTTAGTAATTGATGGTACAAATATGCATACAAAAGTTCCTGCATTGGCACCTGGTAAAACAATGAATTTTAAAATTGAATACAACTATATTTTAAATAAAGGTTCTCATCAAAGAACTGGTCAAGTAGATGAAGGCGCACATTTTATCGCTTATTTCTTTCCTCGAATTGCCGTTTATGATGATGTTGATGGCTGGAATAAAATACCATATAGTGGTGCAGAAGAGTTCTATAACGATTTTTGCAATTTTAAAGCTGCAATTACAGTTCCAATAAATTATGCAGTTTGGGCAACAGGCGATTTATCAAATGGTGCAGAAGTATTTGCAAAGAACATTTACAAAAAATATCAATTAGCAAATAAAAGTGATCAAACTGTAGATGTAATAGATAGCGCTGAATTAGCAAAAAATAAAGTAACTGCTCAAAAACCTTTTAACACATTTAGGTTCGACGCTAAAAATGTGGTTGATTTTGCTTTTGCAACTAGTAATCATTATTTATGGAAATCAAATAGTTTAGTAGTAGATCCAAAAACAGGTCGTAGAACAAGAGTTGACGCTGTTTTTAATCAAAAACATAAAGATTATTATGAGGTGATTGATTTTGCTCGTAAAACAGTTCATGCAATGAGTTATGTTTTTCCAAAATGGCCTTTTCCATACAGCCACGAAACTGTTTTCGATGGTTTAGACCAAATGGAATATCCAATGATGGTAAATGATAATCCTACTCAAAATAAATTTGATGCAATTACACTAACCGATCATGAAATTTTTCATACCATGTTTCCATTTTATATGGGTATAAATGAAACAAAATACGGTTGGATGGATGAAGGTTGGGCAACAATAGGCGAGTGGCTAATTTCACCAATGATTGATAGTACAATTGTTGATGATTATGGTGTGGCACCTACTGGAAATTCTTCGGGTACTAAAGATGATAGTCCAATTGTAACGTTGACAACAGAATTAAAAGGCTCAGGATCGTTTACAAACTCTTATCCTAAACCCGGTTTTGGTTATCTTTTTGTTAAAGATTATTTGGGTGATGAGCTCTTTACTAAAGCATTACATAACTATATTTCTAATTGGAATGGCAAACATCCTATGCCTTACGATTTCTTTTATAGCATGAATACTGGTGCTGGTGAAAATATGGATTGGTTTTGGAAACGTTGGTTTTTTGAAGAAGGTGTTACCGATATGGCCATTAAATCTGTCAATAAAACCAATGGTGGGTATGATATTGAAATCGAAAACAAGAGTAATAAACCTTTACCAATAGATTTAACAATTACTTATAGCGATAACTCGATTGAAAAAGTACATCACACCATTGGTGTTTGGGAAAAAGAGAATAAGACATTTGTGTCATCTATTAAAACTAACAAACAAATTAGTAAAGTGGTGATGAAAAGCGATCATGTGCCAGATAAAAACAGAAGTGATAATACTTTTGTGGTAAAAAATTAGAAAAGCAAATAAAGAAGCCCGATTAACGTTAGTCGGGCTTTTTTGCTACAATCTTTTTGTGTATTTGTTGTACTGACCTTGTCGATTATCTACAACACAAAGGATTTTCGCTACAATCCCGTTTATTTAAAATTTTGCAGTACAACTATTTAACGTGGCAAATTTTAAAGAAAGAAATTAATTATCCGAGTATTCTGTAATTGGATAGTACGATTTTGCAATTATACCCTCATCACTTAATAATTGATTTAAAATAGAATCTACCAAAACTTTAGCTAGTGTAGTTTTTTTACCGTTAACCCATACTTTATTTTGAATTAATCGAATACCGTGACTATAATCAGCCCACATGTTAGTATGTTTATTATAAAGTGGTTGTATCGCTTTTCCATCTAATTTATGCCAGCCATAAATTACTACTTTTGGAGTTTTTTCTGTATATATTTTATTGCTAATAACAATATCTTTTTTATTCCCGGCAGTTAATTCGCTACCATTATGCTGAGTCAAATAAGGTTTCAGCTGCGTTCTAACTATTTCATTATGTGTTATAAAGATAGGAACAGTAGTCATTGCTTTAGTAGGAGGAATAGGTTGAGGCTCAAGTTTTATTGTTGCATTTTGATAAATTAAATCCACCATTTTACGAGTCGGTAAACTGCATTTTAATAGAGAAGCAACTCGTTGAGCCAAAACTGGTGTCATTGGTATATAGATATAATCTTCATCACTTCCAATTGCCATATAATCTGGTAGCACAAAAAAGTCTATTGAATACTCCAGATTATTTATTTTTGAGCTGTACGATATTCTTTTTAATTTTCTCAAAAAATCAGGAATATTACCACTCTTAATTTCCTTGTAAATGATATTTTCTCTATCGGCTAAGTTTAAGTTGCTGTCAATAATGGAATTAGCGAAAGCTTTTCCGCCTAATGCATCAGCTTTGCGATATGTCAATTTTAATTCTTGTGCATTTAGATTTTGAAAAAAAATTAAGACTAGAAATAGAATAAATATTTGCTTCATATTTGTTGTAGAAAATCTATATTTCGTTTTAAACCTGTAAATTTTGTTCTTTTAACTGCAGATCCTTTAAATACTTTCTTAAAAACTTCATCAGTCATTTCAATCAACTCTGTTTTACTAAGGTGTAATAGTTCTAATGCAGGCATAAAAGCTGGCTCTTGATGTGGTGTTGCAAAACGATTCCAAGGGCAAACATCCTGACAAATATCACAACCAAATGCCCAATTTTCCATTTTATTCTTAAACTCGTTCGGAATTTCATTTTTTAACTCAATTGTTAAATAAGAAATACATTTACTCCCATCAACTACATAAGGATCCATAATTGCGTCGGTAGGACATGCATCAATGCAACGGGTACAAGAACCGCAATGATCTGCTACAAAAGGCTTGTCATATTCTAATTCTAAATCGATAATCAGCTCTGCTAAAAAGAAAAAAGAACCAGCATCTTTACTAATTAAGTTTGAGTTTTTGCCACGCCAGCCTAAACCAGATTTTTGTGCCCAAGCTTTATCCATTACAGGAGCAGAATCTACAAAACATCTTCCAGAAACTTCACCAATGTTATCGTTTATAAAGGCTAAAAGCTCTTTTAACTTATCTTTTATCACGGTATGATAATCAGAACCGTAAGCATATTTAGAAATCTTTGGGGCATTGATATCCAGTTGCTTATCTTCTGTGAAATAATTCAAGGTTAATGAAACTACAGACTTAGCATCACCTACTAATAGTTTAGGGTTTAAACGTTTATCGAAATGATTTTCCATGTAAGCCATTTCCCCATGATGGTTATTCTTTAACCAGGATTCTAACCGAGGTGCCTCGTCGGCTAAGAACTCTGCTTTCGCAATTCCACAAGCCATAAAACCAAGCCTTAATGCTTCGTTTTTAATCATTTGACTATATTTCTGGGCATTGTTATACATAGATTTACAAAGATAGGCTTTTGACTTAAAAACCTTTTAATGGCTAATTTGTTATTAAACGAAACTAAATAATTATTGTCATGGAAAATACAACATCTAATCATAAAGATCCGAATCAAGAACATCCACCTATAGAGACTAATTACGAAGCCCATAAAGAAAATCCAGGTCCTGCGCCAACTGTAAATGAACCAGATAATAAAGGAGCTGGTCAGGCTATGAAGTGGATTATACCAATTGTGGTCGTAATTTTATTGGTTATCTATTTCTTATATTTCAGAAATAACACAACGCATTAAGGCTAAAATAATTTTCCTGTTTGCCCTAATTTGATTCTATTTAAATGTTTATAAGCTGCTTCGGTAACTTCACGTCCACGGGCTGTGCGCATTAAATAGCCTTCTTGGATTAAAAATGGTTCATAAACCTCTTCTATTGTTCCGTCATCTTCACCTACGGCAGTTGCAATGGTTTTTAATCCTACCGGGCCACCTTTAAATTTGTCAATAATGGCCAATAAGATTTTGTTATCCATTTCATCTAAACCATGTTCGTCTACGTTTAAAGCAGTTAAAGCATAACGAGCAATTTCTGTATCAATACTTCCAGTGCCTTTTATTTGAGCAAAATCTCGCGTACGACGCAAAAGTGCATTGGCAATACGAGGTGTACCACGACTACGGCGAGCGATTTCGTAAGCACCTTCATCTGTAATTGGTGTTTTTAATATTTCTGATGAGCGTAAAACAATGGTAGTTAATATTTTAGCATCATAGTAGGCCAAACGAGAATTTATTCCAAAACGAGCTCTTAATGGTGCCGTTAATAAACCCGAACGCGTAGTTGCTCCAACTAACGTAAAAGGATTTAAGCTAATCTGTACGGAACGAGCATTTGGACCGCTTTCAAGCATAATATCAATCTTGAAATCTTCCATTGCGGAGTATAAATATTCTTCTACCAAAGGTGATAAACGATGAATTTCATCAATAAAAAGAATATCCCCAGTTTCAAGGTTTGTTAATAATCCTGCTAAATCTCCAGGTTTATCTAATACAGGGCCTGATGTTACTTTTATATTAACACCCATCTCATTTGCAATAATATAAGAAAGGGTTGTTTTACCTAATCCTGGAGGACCATGTAATAACACATGATCTAATGCTTCACCGCGTAACTTTGCTGCTTTAACAAAAATTTTAAGGTTTTCTAAAATCTTTTCTTGTCCTGTAAAATCTTCAAATTCTTGAGGGCGTAATACTTTTTCAATATCACGTTCAATTGGAGATAAATTATCAGAAGATGGATCAAGATTTTCGTTCATTTGGTAAAGATAATGGTTTAACCCCTAAATCCCCTAGAGGGAACTTCATTTTATAGGGATTAATATAATAGATAGATTTTAAGTCTACTAGTGGTTTGAAGCAAATTTAGGAGCAACTATGGCTTCTTTAATTCCATTAGTGTAATCGTAAAAACCTTCACCAGATTTTACTCCTTTTTTACCAGCCATTACCATGTTTACCAAAAGAGGACATGGCGCATATTTAGGATTGCCAAAACCTTGATTTAACACATTTAAGATGGCTAAACAAACATCTAATCCAATAAAATCTGCCAATTGTAATGGACCCATTGGATGAGCCATACCTAATTTCATTACTGTATCGATTTCACTTACACCAGCTACGCCTTCATATAATGTATAAATAGCTTCGTTTATCATTGGCATCAAAATTCTATTAGCCACAAAACCCGGATAATCATTTACTTCAACAGGAGACTTTGCTAGCTTTTTAGAAAGCTCCATTACCGAATTGGTTGTTTCATCACTTGTAGCATAGCCTCTAATTACTTCCACCAATTTCATTACAGGAACTGGATTCATAAAATGCATACCTATTACCTTATCGCCACGATTAGTAACCGAAGCAATTTGTGTAATAGAGATAGAAGAAGTGTTACTTGCCAAAATTGCATCTGGTTTTGCGAATTGATCTAAATCCTTAAATATTTTGAGCTTTAGGTTGATATTTTCTGTGGCAGCTTCTACAATTAAATCAGCATTTTCTACACCAGTTTGTAAGTCTGTAAATGTAGTAATGTTGGCTAAAGTTAGGTTCTTTGCATCTTCGGTTAAAGTTCCTTTAGCAATTTGCCTTTCTAAATTCTTGGTGATAGTAGTTATAGCCCTTCCAAGAGCATCAATGTTAACATCAACTAAATTTACTTGATAACCAAATTGCGCAAATGTATGTGCAATTCCATTTCCCATTGTTCCAGAACCAATTATTGTTATGTTTTTCATTCCTTTGTTTTACAAAACAAATCTATAGGAATACAGATGATAAACCAAGCTAAAAAACAAATGGAATTTAAATTGTTGCGAAATTTTAGTTTAATAAAAAATAAGATGTTGAAAACTTTATGAAATCAAGAAAATCGATTTAGTTGCATTTTAGAATACAAAACATGTTATAACAATTAATGTATACGATTTGTTTGTAAAGAAAATGTTGCAACTATGTTGCGAGAAAGTTACAAAGGCCGTATATTGCAGTAATTAAATTAACTTTTTAACTTTAAATTAACGTAAATGAAACAAAAATTACTTAAATTATTTGTTTTGACATTGCTAACAATTAGTTCAGCTTTTGCGCAAAACAAAAACATTACAGGTAAGGTTACAAGTGCAGAGGATGGGTTGCCTATTCCATCAGTAACTGTAAAAGTGTCTGGGACAGCTATTGCTGTACAAACAAGATCAGATGGATCTTACTCCATTTCAGTGCCTTCGACAGCAAAAACTATCGAATTCTCTTACATTGGTATGGGTACTGTAATAATGAACATCGGATCGAATTCGGTTGTTAATGCAAAATTGGCCTCGAATACTGAACTTAATGAAGTTATTGTGACAGGATTTGGTCTCCGTCAAAACAAAAAGGACATTACAGGTTCAGCTTCTTCAATTTCAGGGAAGGATATTGAAAACTTACCTGTTCAAAGTGTAGATAGAGCAATGCAAGGAAAGCTTGCTGGTGTTCAAGTAACATCGTCAAGTGGTATTCCCGGATCTGCAATGAGTGTAAGAATAAGAGGGGTTGGATCAATTAATGCTGGGAGTTCTCCTCTTTATGTAGTTGATGGTATTCAGGTAAATGCTGGAGATTTTACAAGTGCTACTACAAGTGCAAATGCACTTAGCGCATTAAATCCAGATGATATTGAATCACTAACTGTATTAAAGGATGCATCGGCAGCTGCTATTTATGGTGCATCTGGCGCAAATGGTGTTGTTATCATTACTACTAAAAGAGGTAAGGCTGGTAAAACCCAATTAACATTTAATACCTATGTAGGTTACAATGATTTTATTACTAATCCAAAATTACTTACAGGCCCAGAATACATTACTTTAGCATTAGAAGCTTATGGTAACCGTTATGGATATACATCAACTCAATATAATAGTTTTTATAATACTTATGTAACTCCTTATGGTTCTGTTGCTAATGTACCAAGTTATGATTGGTTAAGTGCTGTTTCTCAAAAAGGTTTCACTCAGAATTATGAGTTAAACGCTAGAGGAGGTAATGAAAAAACTAAATTTTATGTTTCTGGTGGCTATAACTCACAAAAAGGTCAAGTTATAGGTACAGATTTTACAAGAGGTAACATTAAGGTAAATTTGGATCATTCAGCTACTGATAAATTGGACTTTTCTACTTCAATGGGTTTAAGTACTATTACTCAAAATACAACTTCTAGTGCAGGCGCATTTGCAAACATTAGTAGAACTGCTCAATTACAAGCTCCAATAAATGCAATTTACAATGCAGATGGAACTTATAATACAAATCTACCAGGTGCTTATGATCAATTTAACGTTGTTCAAATTGCAAAGGGAAATATACAACGTGGTACAAGTAATCAATTTACAGGTGCAGGAAATGCTAAATATAAGTTTACAGATTATTTATCATTCAGATCGAACTTTGGTGTTGACTATTTAGAAATTATTGAAAATACATTTAATGACCCAAGATTTGGTGATGGTAGATCTGTTGATGGTTCTGCAACTGCAGGTAATACAAGAAATACAAATTTTCAGACTGACCAAACTTTAAATTTCGTAAAATCTTTCAATGCAAAACACAATGTTAATGCCTTATTAGGTTTTAATTATAGAAGTGAAGTAAGAACTTACAGTAACGCAACGGGTCAAGGTCTACCTTCGTACCAATTTACTCAAGTATCATCAGTTAGTACTCCACTTGCTCCATCAGGAACGTACACAACTTTTAGAACTGCAGGCTATTTTGCAAAAGTTGATTATAACTATAATAATAAATATTATGTTTCTGGAGCTGTAAGATATGATGGTTCATCAAGATTTGGTACTGATAATGTATTTGGTTGGTTTCCAGCTGGAGCGGTTTCTTATCGTATTTCACAAGAAAACTTCCTTAAAGATGTTAAATTTATTACCGATTTAAAATTAAGAGCAAGTTATGGTACTACTGGTAACCAGGCAATTGGTAATTTTGATTCTAAATCATTATATGGTAAATCAGGTGAATATGTAACTACTGGAACTGGATCTTCACTAGCTGCAGGTTTAGCTCCATCACAGTTAGGAAATACTTTCTTAGCATGGGAACGTGCTACAACTTTAGATTTAGCTATGGAATTTAGCTTATTTAAAGGAAATGTGGCAGGAACAATTGGTTATTACAAAAAATCAAATACTAACCTATTATTAGGACAACCTCTTCCTTTAACTTCTGGTTATGCTACAATTAATCAAAACGTAGGAGAAATGAGAAATAGTGGATATGAGTTTGAACTATCTACACAAAACATAAAAACTAAAGATTTTTCATGGAAAACTGATGCAAATATTGCATTTAATAAAAACAGAATTGTTAAATTATTAGATGGACAGACTTTATTAGGTGGTAACTTTGCTATAGCTGTAGGTAAACCAATAAATTCTGTTTACACTTATAAATCTGCTGGTGTTAATCCTGCTGATGGTAGAGCAATGTGGTATGATGGGAATGGAAACATAACTTATACTCAAAACTCTTCAACAGATAGAAGCTATATTGGTGATTTAAATCCTAAGTATACTGGTGGTCTAACAAACACATTTAATTACAAGGGTATTTCGTTAAGTGCATTCTTCCAGTTTAGCTATGGTAACTTAGTATTAAACCAAGATAGAACATTCTTTGAAAGATCAGGTGCAACTGTTGATAGAAATCAATACGCTGTGAACTTAAATAGATGGACTACACCGGGCCAATATACTGCAATTCCAAAACCATTCTTTGGTGGAACTACTTTAAATATTGGTGGTATCAGTCATACTTCAAATACAGCTATTTCAGACCGTTTCTATGAAGATGGATCATATATTAGATTAAAAAGCTTAACTGTGGGTTATGATTTGCCAAAATCAGTATTAAATGCAATTAAACTTCGTTCAGTTCGTGTTTATGCTCAAGGTTTAAATCTTTTAACAATTACAAAATATCAAGGTGTTGATCCAGAATTTGTAAATGCTAGTGGTGATTTCGGTCAATATCCGCAATTTAAAAATTACACATTAGGTTTAAGTGTTGGATTTTAATAATTAAAAAAATGAAAAATAAATATATATTGTTAATGATGGCGGTAGCTTTAATGGTAACTTCATCATGTAAAAAGTTATTAGAAACGGAACCTAAGAATTCAATTTCTGCTGAAGTTGCAATGAAAGAAGCTGCTGGGGTAGAAGGATTAACAAACAGTTTGTATCAAACTTTACAAGGTTCGGGTTATTATGGTAGAGATTTCATTGTTGTCCCAGAGGTTCTTTCTGACAACATGAGAATTGCCAGTACAAATTCAAATCGTTTTGTTCAAGAATCCAATAATGCAGTTGCTGCAACAATTAATTTATGGCAAACTGGCTACAGTTTGATTAATAGAGCGAATGGTGTTATTAAATATGCTGATATTGCAAATGGCCTAACTCCATTAAGAAGAAAACAACTAGCAGGTGAAGCGTACTTTATAAGAGCACTAGCTTATTTTGATCTAGTTAGAACTTATAGTTATAATCCTAAAAATAGAGTTACCGGTAGACCAAATAGTGATTTAGGTGTACCAATCGTTTTAAATTATGTAGAAAATTTCCCTGGTGATATTACCTATCCATCAAGAGCTAGCATAGATGAAACTTTTACTCAAATTAAATCAGATTTGGATAAAGCGATAACTTTATTGGATAATTTATTTGCGCCAAAAAGAATCAGTTTGTCTGCTGCTAATGCATTAAGAGCTAGAGTTGCTTTATATAATGGTGATTGGGCTGATGCTGCTACTTTTGCTAACACAGCAATTAATGGTGGTGTTGGTACCTTTGTTGATCCATCGACAGCAACTACACCTGCATTAAAATCTGCAGCTTATGCATCTATTTTTAATACACCTTCTTCTGCTGAATCAATTTTCGAATTAAATTATGAAATTACTGAAAGTTTAGGTTCAGATGGTCTGAGCTCTATATATACTAGAAGTAATCCAATTTCTACAGCAGGTGCTGGTTATGGAGATGCAACCCCTCAAGCGAATTTAGTTGCTGCATATGAAGCAGGTGATGTAAGAAAGGATTTATTGTTTGCAATTACTAAAGGATCTGAAGCAATTTTCTGGAACCAGAAATACCCAGCAGCTAAAGCCCCTCAAATTGATAACATCAAAATTATTAGAATGAGCGAAATGTATTTAACTAGAGCTGAAGCTAACTTTAGAAATGGTTCGGCAATTGGTGCTACTCCTCAAGCTGATTTAGATAAAATTAGGTTAAGAGCTAATCTTGCAGTAACTCCTGTTACATTAAATGCAATTTTGAAAGAGAGAAGAGTTGAGCTTGCATACGAAGGCCATAGATGGTTTGACTTATTGAGATTAGGTTCTGACATTGGAAAATCTAACTCTACTTTACCAGCAAATGCAACTCCAAACTCAACTCTTTTATTTACAGACTTTAAGGTGTTATCTAGAATTCCATTAACTGAAGTTCAAAACAACCCAAAAATCATTCAAAATTATCTATATTAAAATTATGAATATGAAATCGAAATTTTTAATACTATCTATATTTATATTAAGTATTTCTAGCATGTCGTGCATGAAAGACAGAGATAATATTTATAAAGGACCAGATGTTGTAGAATTCTTAGGTACAACAGGAACTGTGAAAAAAGGAACAACTGCAGTACCTGGTGTTGCTAATGTGACAGTTCAGTTAGTTGGCCACCAATCTAACTCTCCAATAGAACTTAACTATTCAATTGCTGCAACTAGTACTGCTGTTAGTGGTACCGATTATAACATTACAGGTACAATGGGAAAAGTTACTATTCCTGCAAATAGTAGTTCTGCAAATATTGTGGTTACTGTAATCCCAGCTGGTATTCCTACTGGCACTAAAACACTTGTATTGAATTTACAAGGTAATAGCACGATTCCAGCTAGTGCAAATTATAAAACATATACTTTGTCTATTACCCAGTAATAGTTATACATAGTTTACATTTATTAAACCCTTAGTGTAAAAACTAAGGGTTTTTTATAGCCGCTACTTTTATTAGATCAATGCAGTTGGAATGATAATGTTAATATTTAGTGATTTAGAAAAATATTATGAAAAATAGAAATCTTTATATAGCTATCTTACTTACTTTTATTTTTAATGCCACAGTTTTATCAGCACAAGTTATTTCAGACGCAAAAGGTAGGCCTTTAAAGCAAATAGAATACTTTGAACTTGATGGTTCCCCATTTTTCTTAAAAACTTGGGTTAAAGGGGATGTGATATTTGATAATGGCAAAATTATTAAAAATGTTGAGTTGAAATATGATCAGGTGAAGGATGCATTAATTTTTTTGAGTAATGAAAATGAAGAACTTTATTTTATTGATCCAATTAAAGAATTTAATCTAAATGATGGTGCAATTAATTACTTATTCAGAAATGGATTTGCTCCATATAAAGATTTTTCTAGTGACACATATTTCGAAATTCTTTTGCAAGGAAAAATAATGCTTTTAAAGAAAGTAATTAAAACAATTGTAGAAACCAAGGAATATAATTCGGCAACCACTATTAAAAAGATAATAAATAACTTAAACCTATATATTGTTAAAGACAATAAAATAATTGCTACTTCAAAAGAAAGTATTAAAATTATTGCAAATGCAATTGACCCTCAGAAATCCTCTTCTTTAATTGAATTTTCTGAACTGAATAAGTTAAATCCTAGAAAAGAGGAGGACCTGAAAAAAATATTAAAGTATTATAATTCAATGCCCTAAGGAGCTAATCTATTTGTTTGCCATTTTCCATTTATAAGATCATATTTAATACGATCGTGTAAACGACTTGTTCTTCCTTGCCAAAATTCTATGGATGTTGGTTTAACAATATATCCACCCCAATGCGCTGGTTTAGGGATTATTTTATCTTGATAAGTTGCTGTTAATTCTTCAACCTTTGCTTCTAATATTTGTCTATCTGTGATCACTTGACTTTGCGGAGAAACAATAGCACCAATTTGACTTCCCTTTGGACGAGAATGAAAGTATCTTTCTGAAGCTTCTTTACTTAGTTTTTCTACTTTTCCTTCAATTCTAACCTGACGTTCTAATTCGCCCCAAAAAAATACTAAACACGCCTGTGGATTTTTCTTTAATTCCTTGCCTTTTGCACTTAAATAGTTCGTGTAAAAACTAAACCCGTTTTCATCAAACCCCTTTAATAGAACGATTCGGGCATTTGGTTTACCAGATTTATCAGCAGTCGCCAAAGTCATTGCATTGGGTTCAAATATTTCGGCAGTCATAGCTTCAGAAAACCATTTCTCAAATTGTTTAATAGGGTTTTTATTAAAATCGCCGTCGTTTAATTGTTCAGAACGATAATCTTTTCTTAAATTTTCTAATGTTTCTTTAGTAACCTCCATGGTACAAAAATATGCTTTAGTTCTCTGAATTTTTAATCAGCTAGTTATTTTTGTCATTAAATGATAACAATCATATTCTCTAATTTTATTTTTTCATTGGGAAAATGATGTTGGTTTCTTAAATTTCGCAAATGTTAAGTAAAATTACCCCTTCAGCTGGCAAACTATTAATTTCTGAACCTTTTTTAAATGATCCGAATTTTAAACGATCAGTTATATTAATGGCAGAATATGGAGAAGAAGGGACGATTGGTTTTATTTTAAATCAGCCGAGCAGTTTATTATTAAAAGATTTAGTTCCTGATTTAGGGCAAGCAGATTTTCCAATTTTTATTGGTGGACCAGTTGAAGTTGATACTGTTCATTTTATTCACCGTTGTTATGATAAATTAAATAGTGGTGAAGAAATTGCTAATGGAATTTATTGGGGTGGTAACTTTGAGACACTTAAAATATTGGTTGATAATAATGACATTTCTGAAAATGAAGTGAAATTTTTTCTAGGATATTCAGGTTGGTCGGCAGAACAATTAGAAGAAGAAATTCAAGCAAATACCTGGATTGTATCTGGTAAATACCATCAAGATATTCTCTTTTCACATAACGAAGAAGAACTATGGAGAAAAGTAATTGTCAATTTAGGTCCAAAATATGCTCATATAAGCAATTTTCCAAGTGATCCAAGTTTGAACTAGTTAAACTTTTCGTGACTTTAGGACTTTTTTTCCATCTCAGCTACACTTTCCTCTACTTTTTTCTTCAAATCATCTTTATACGCTTGCATTTTTTGAGCAAGGTTTTCATCGGCAGTTGCCAAAATTTGAACAGCTAATAAACCTGCATTTTTAGCAGCATTTAAAGCAACAGTAGCAACAGGAATACCATTAGGCATTTGCAAAATAGATAAAATAGAATCCCAACCATCAATAGAATTTGAAGATTTTACAGGAACACCAATTACAGGTAAAGTTGTGATGGATGCTACCATTCCAGGTAAGTGAGCTGCACCACCTGCCCCAGCAATTATTACTTTTAAACCTTTTTCAGCGGCATCTTGTGCATAGGTAAACATGCGTTCTGGTGTACGATGAGCTGAAACAACAGTCATTTCAAATTCCACACCAAATTCTTTACAGATATCAGCAGAATCTTGCATAACATTTAAATCAGATTTGCTGCCCATGATAATACCTACTTTTGCGCTCATATTTTATTATTTTATCTTGTTCTATTACGAAACAACTTTTAAAGTTTGTTGTATATACCTTGCTTTTTCTATTGCATTTTCACGGTTTTGATCTACAATAGTAATATGTCCCATTTTGCGGAAAGGTTTAGTATATTTTTTTCCGTATAAATGTACATAAACGCCATCAATAGCCATTATTTTCTCTAAACCATCATATTTGGCTAAACCATCATTACCCTTTTCGCCTAATAAATTTATCATTACCGCATTGCTAATGGAACGCGTATCGCCCAATGGCAAATTAAAAATTGAACGTAAATGTTGTTCAAATTGTGAGACGTAATTTCCTTCAATAGTCTGGTGGCCACTATTATGTGGACGAGGGGCTAATTCATTCACCAAGATATTTCCATCCTTAGTTACAAACATCTCTACTGCTAATATTCCAGTAATATTTAATGCTGAAGCTATATTTAATGCTATTTTTTCAGCTCTATTTTGAATATCATCTGGATAAGTTGATGGTGAAATTAGAAACTCAACTAAATTTGCTTCTGCGTTAAATTCCATTTCCACCATTGGAAAGGTTTTCATATCGCCATTTGCATTTCTAGCTACAATAACAGCTATCTCCTTATCAAAATCTACTAATTCTTCTATTAAAGACGGTGCTTCAAAAGCATTTTCAACATCAGCGAGGTTGCTAATTTTCATTACACCTTTACCATCATACCCATCTTTACGTTGTTTCAAAATGTATGGAAAAGAAAAATTTCCATTAGTTAAATCTTCTTTTGAACTTACCAATTGAAAAGGAGCAGTTGGAATTTCATTTTCTTTAAAAAACTGCTTCTGTACACCTTTATCCTGAATTAATCTAATCACACGAGATTGAGGAAATACCAATTTTCCTTCTTTTTCTAGTTGTTCTAGCGCTTCAATATTTACTTTTTCAATTTCGATAGTAATGATGTCGGCTTTTTTGCCAAAGTTGTAAACGGTATCAAAATCTGTAATTGAACCGCATTCAAATTTATTAGCAATATGTTTACAAGGTGCATCCGGATCAGGATCTAAAACGAAAGTGGTTAAATTATAATTTATCGCTTCCTGAATCAACATTCTGCCGAGTTGTCCACCACCTAATATTCCTAGTTTTAACTCGCTTATCTGTTTTGCCATTATCGAATATAAATTTTTATGCTGCAAAAATAACATTTTGAAACGCAAGTTCACTACACTAATTTAAGTTCAGTCCCGCCATTTCGTTAAATCTTTTTGTGCTTTGACAAGCTCAGCATTACAAAAAGGATATCGCTACTGTCGGGGCTATTAAAAAACAATCGTGCTACTATTATCTATTAAACTTTTAACTTTGAACTCTCAACTCAATTAATGGAAATAGATGCAATAATTATTGGTGCTGGTGCTTGCGGATTAATGTGTGCTGTGCAAGCTGGCTTCTTAGGTAAAAAAGTAATTGTACTAGAAAAGAACAGTAAACCTGGCGCTAAAATCTTAATTTCCGGCGGTGGCCGCTGTAATTTTACCAATCAATGGGCTACTACAGAACAGTTTATTTCTGCTAATCCGCATTTCCTAAAATCTGCATTTAACCAATGGACAGCTGATGATACAATCAACTTTTTTGAAACATACGGCATTGTTGGCAAAGAAAAAACCTTAGGTCAATTATTTCCTGATCATAAAAATGCAAAGGATGTTGTTGAGGTATTTACATCGCTTTGCGAACAAATGGAACAAGAAGTTTGGTGTAATATTGAGGTGAAAGATATTGAGCAAACAAACAATGGTTTTGTTGTAAATTATGCCATAGGCGATAAAGTTAAAGCTATTTCTGCCGCTAAAGTAGTCGTTGCAAGTGGCGGATTACCAATTCCGAAAATGGGCGCAACAGATTTTGCTTTACGTTTTGCTCGTAATAACGGATTAAAAATTATAGAAACTGCTCCAGCTTTAGTTCCTTTAACTATTACAGGAAAAGATGAAGACTGGTACGCACAACTTTCTGGAAATTCTGTTTTTTGTGAGGTAAGTAATGATGAAATTTCTTTTGAAGAGAATATTCTATTTACTCACTGGGGATTAAGCGGACCTGCAATTTTGCAAATTTCATCGTATTGGCGTAGAGGAGAAGTTTTCAATATTAATCTTTTACCACATCAAAATATTCTCGAATTAATAGAAAATGAACGTAAAACGAATGGGAAAGTTCTTTTATCAACCTTATTGAATCGTTTATATGCTAAAAAATTTACAGATGCCTTAAATAAATTTCTTCCATTAACTAAAACCGTTGCCGATTTAAGCAAAGCTGAAATGGAATTAATTTATCAAACTATTCATGAGTTTAAAGTTAAACCAGCGGGGGATAAGGGCTACGATAAAGCAGAGGTAATGAGGGGGGGAATTGACACGGATGAACTATCATCAAAAACTTTAGAATGCAAAAAAATACCTGGTTTATATTTTGGTGGCGAATGCATGGATGTGACTGGCTGGTTGGGTGGTTATAACTTTCAATGGGCTTGGGCTAGCGGTTTTGTAATTGCACAAAATTTGTAGTTTATTGCTTACGTCATTGCGAGGTACGAAGCAATCTTACTACTATGGGTTAGTTATTTTCTATCGCTTTAAGATTGCTTCGTACCTCGCAATGACGATCTTTTAAGTAGTTCGTTTTTTGCTTGTACAGAATTTATAAAGAAACATTTATGTAATTTTGCAACAAATCAATAACCTTGAAAAGCGACCTTTTTTTAATAACACCTCCATTTACACAACTGAATACTCCGTATCCTGCGACGGCATATATTAAAGGTTTTCTTAATACAAAGAATATTTCATCAACTCAAGCAGATTTAGGTATTGAAGTGATTTTGAAATTGTTCTCTAAAAAAGGATTTTCAGATTTGTTTTTCCAAGCTGAATTAAACAAAAGTGAGTTATCTTTTAATGTACAACGTATCATTGCTTTAAAAGAAGAATATCTAAAAACAATCGACTCGGTAATCGCTTTTTTGCAAGGGAAAAATCCAACATTAGCTTTACAAATTTGTCAGGAAGATTATTTACCAGAAGCATCTCGCTTTGCGCAATTAGAAGAGCTAGATTGGGCTTTTGGAGCTATGGGAACACAAGATAAAGCAAAGCATTTAGCTACACTTTATTTAGAAGATATCTCAGATTTTATTGTAGAATGTATTGACCCAAATTTTGGTTTTAGTAGATATGCAGAGCGATTAGGTAGAAGTGCTAATTCATTTGATGAATTATATGAAGCTTTACATCAAGAACCTACATACATCGATAAAATCTTAATTGATATCCTTAAGGATAGAATAGAAGAAGTTCAACCCAAATTATTTTTGATTTCTGTTCCATTTCCAGGGAATTTATATTCCGCTTTTCGCTGCGCACAATATGTGAAAAAGCATTATCCTGAGATTAAAATATCAATGGGTGGTGGTTTTCCCAATACTGAATTACGTTCATTAGCTGATAAAAGAGTTTTCGAATTTTTTGATTTTATCACATTAGATGATGGTGAGTTGCCGATAGAACTATTATATGATGCTCTTGTAAAGGGAGGTGAGTTTAACCTTTATAAAAGAACTTTCTTAATAGAAAATGGAGAGGTTGTTTATAAAAATGATGCATTAAGAAGTGATTATAAGCAAGCTGATGTTGGTACACCTGATTATTCAGATTTACTATTAAATAACTACATTTCTGTAATTGAAATTGTAAACCCAATGCACAGAATGTGGAGCGATGGCCGTTGGAATAAACTCACAATGGCCCATGGTTGTTATTGGGGTAAATGTACATTTTGCGATATTTCCTTAGACTACATTAAGGTCTACGAGCCAGTTGCCGCAAAGCTGATTGTAGATCGAATGGAAGAGTTAGTACAAAAAACTGGCGAAAATGGATTTCATTTTGTAGATGAAGCTGCACCTCCTGCATTAATGCGTGAAGTTGCTTTGGAAATTTTGCGTAGAAAGATTTCAGTTACATGGTGGACAAACATTCGTTTTGAAAAAAGTTTCACTCAAGATTTGTGTTTGTTGTTAAAAGCCTCTGGTTGTATAGCAGTTTCTGGAGGTTTAGAGGTTGCCTCAGATCGATTATTAAAACTAATTGATAAAGGCGTTATTGTTGAACAAGTCGCCAAAGTGACCAGAAACTTTACTGAAGCTGGCATTATGGTTCATGCATATTTAATGTATGGATATCCAACTCAAACCGTACAAGAAACGGTTGATAGTTTAGAAATGGTGCGTCAATTATTTGAAGCTGGAGTTTTACAGTCTGGTTTTTGGCATCAGTTTGCAATGACAGCACATAGTCCAGTTGGTTTATATCCTGAAAAGTTTGGCGTGATAAAAGACACTGAAGTGATTGGGACTTTTGCAAATAACGATATCAACTACAGCGATAAAACTGGAATTGATCATTCTAAATTTAGCTTTGGCTTAAAGAAATCACTCTTCAATTTTATGCATGGCATTTGCTTCGATTACAAATTGCAAGATTGGTTTGATTTCAAAATTCCAAGAACAACAATTCAACCTAATTTTATTGCTAAGGCCTTATCTACTGACGACAATCTAATTAGTAAACCAACCGCAAAAATAGTTTGGTTAGGAGGTAAACCAACAACAGAAACTTTTACAAAATTTAAAAAAGGAAATTCTTGGCAAATGATGACGCTGAATTTCCACAGTAAAAAAGAAAGTTTCAGCATTCAAATCAATCAGAAAGAAGGAGAGTGGTTGGTTTCAATTCTAGAGAAAATATCAGTTTTTAATGAGAAAGTTTATACTTTTCAAGAAGTAAAAGCTGATTTTGAAAATACAATAGAACATTTTGAATTGTTTTGGTATTCAAAACCAGTTCATACTTTAAGAGAGTTTGGGTTGTTGGTTTTATAGGTTCTACGTCACCCTGGAATAAATTCAGCATGACGAAGTGCTAAATTATCATTCAGAGCGAAGCGAAGAATCTCAATTAAGAATTCACAAAAGAGATTCCTCGTTTCTCGGAATGACAAAGTAAAAGTTATAGCTTAATCGCAATTTGGTACGGTAAATGTCCAGGTGTCAGATAATTTATATGGAATTGTAAACGCCATACCTTTATCTAATTCGAACCATAATTTAGAACGAACTTTTTCTCTGCTACCAATTTCATTTAAGGTTAGGCTATCGTATAATCTACCATTTACCATTACGTATTTTATCTTTTCAGAATTCCTAATGTCATCTAACGGGTTTGAATCCATTACGACTAAATCCCCCAATTTTCCAACTTCCAAAGACCCAATTTCTTTATCCATTCCTAAATAAGAAGCACCGTTTAATGTTGCATAGCGAATAGCTTGTAAAGGTGTAGCACCCCCTTGTACAAACATCCATAATTCCCAATGTGCGCCTAAACCTTGTATTTGCCCATGAGCACCTAAATTTATTTTTGTTCCGCCATCAGCAATTTGTTTAACCGCTTTTGAAACTTCAATATGTCCATAATCTCCATATTCAGAAGTTGTTCTTCTTCTTGAACGTGAATCGATAATTGCCCTTGGTGTAAAACTTAATAAACGCTCATTCTCCCAAACATTAGTTCTATCGTACCAATAATTTTCTCCCCATTGACCTCCATAAGCAACAATTAAAGTAGGGGTGTAACCCACGGTAGTGTTGCTCCAGAAATTTACCACATCTTTATAAATGGGAGTAATAGGAATGCTGTGTTCAATCCCTGTATGACCATCCGCAATCATATTCATGTTGGTGAAAAATGTAGATCCACCTTCAGGAACAACCTCCATATGTAGTTGTCTTGCTGCTTCTAATATTTGCTGGCGCTGTTCTCTTCTTGGCTGATTGTAAGATTTTACCGAAAACGCACCTACAGCTTTTAATCTTCTTAAATGAGATAAAGCATCATCCAAACTATTAATTACCACCTTAAAATCGCCATCAGCACCATATAAAATAGAACCAGTTGAATATACTCGTGGGCCGATCATTCTACCTGCTTTAAGCATTTCACTCTGACTAAAAACCATTTCTGTATTGCTACTTGGATCATGAGAAGTAGTTACACCAAAAGATAAATTAGCTAAGTAAGACCAATCTTGTTGTGGGCTAATCCCATCTGGACTGGTGCGTAAATGTGCATGTACATCAACTATTCCTGGCATTATTGTTTTCCCAGTTACATCAACAATTTTTGCATTTGTCGGAATGTTTACATCTTTTCCAACTGCGATAATTTTATTGTTTTCTAATAAAATAGTTCCTTCTTCAATTACTTCATCACCTTTCATGGTAATAATTCGGGCGCCTTTTAATGCTAAAATCCCGGTAGGAACATCAGTTTTAAGTTTTAAACCAATTGCAATACCAACGGTATCTGGTTCTGGTAAAACTTGTGGCGCACCTTCAATAAAATTGAATGTATTTTTTATTTCTCTATTATAATATTGCTCTCCTAATGTCCAAAACAACTTTTTGCTATCTGTACTCCAATGTAAAAATGTTCCAGCATCTTTGGTTACTCTTGCCAAAGGGATAGATTTGTTATTGGCAGATAAATCTAACGCAATACCAGTGGTTACCATTGGAGTAATATAAGCATTGAATAGCTCTGTAAACGCCATCCACTTACCGTCAGGACTAGGTGTAAACTGCGTAGCATATTGAGAGGTGTAATGCGTTCTTTCATTGCCTCCATTCAAATCCATGCTTTTGAAAGCTTTTTTGCCAGCTTCATATCCTTGGAAATAAATTCGACTATCATCAGCATTAAAAATTGGTTTAATTCCGCTTTCGCTAATTAGTGTTTTTGCGCCACCATTTGCTGACATAATAAAAATGCCTGTATTTTTTCCGTAGGTTAAACCTAATGTTTCATTCCCAACGCCTTTTCTAAAAACAATTTTATCACCTTTATTTGAATAAGAAGGAGAGTAATAATATCCTTTTTCATCTGTTAATGAAATGGTTTTGCCTGTTTTAAGATCGGTTCTTTTTATTGCACCTTTAAATTCATCGCTCCAAGTTGTATAAATTACAAACTTACCATCGTTGCTAAATTCTGGCTCAAACTCAAAATCAATTCCATTAGTTACTCTTTCAGGTATCCCATTAGGTAATTCTTTTTTGTATAAATAACCTGCTGCATTAAAAATCACCAATTTGCCATCAGGTGATGTAGTTAATTGCCTAATCATTTTTACCGTGAATTCAGGATTAAAAACTTGGTTCTCAAAATGTAAAGCTTGTTGCACAGTTTGCGAGCTGTTTACTTCGAAAGGAATATCGCTTACTTGTAAATTAATTAAGTCGATTTGTTTGATTTTTCCTTTAGCATAAAATACAATTCGTTTCGAATCTGGTGTCCATGCAAAGTTTGGATACACTCCAAAAATAGCCCAGGTTTCTTGTTGATCATGAGATAAATCCTCATATAATGGCCATTCTTCGCCAGTTTTTAAATTTTGAATATATAAAGCTGATTTTAAACGTACTCTTTTTACATACGCCATTAGTTTGCCATCTGGCGATATTTGTGGACGAGCAGAACCACCTTGTTCTGCAATTAAGTTTGATAATTTTCCAGTGGTTAAATCTAATTGTCTAATTGCATAAATTAACCCATTTGGATCTTTACTATACTCAAAGTTAGGACCTGGAGAAACATCTTCACTAAAATATAAGAATTTGCCATCAGGCGATACGTTTGGCTCTCCAGCATCTTGCTGATCATTTTTTCTTTTCGTTAATTGTACACCGTCGCCACCATAAATACTATACATCCACATTTCGCCAGCACCTAATGAACGTGAGCCTGTAAAATGTTTTCTTGCTACTAAATATTCACTATTTGGCATCCAAGTTGCATTATTTAACAGACGAAAAGTTTCTTTTGTAATCTGTTTTTTATTACCGCCGTCTGTATTCATAATCCAAATATTATCGCCACCACTTTTATCGCTGGTGTACGAAATGTATTTTCCATTTGGACTAAATCTTGGCTGAACATCCCATGCAATGCCACCACTTAATAATTTTGCAGGACCTCCATTTATGGACATTTTATAAATATCACCCAACAAATCAAAAACAATTTCTTTTCCATCCGGACTTACATCTAAATTCATCCAAGTGCCTTCATCGGTTGTAATTGTAAAGCTTTTGGTTTGACCTTTGTATTTTTCTACATCCCATTTTGCGGCTTCTTTTTTCTCTTGTGCAGAAGCAGAAATGAGTAGGAATAAACAGCTGGCGAATAAGGAAATTTTTTTCATCTTAGTTAATTGAGATATTTATTTGCGCAATTTAATAATATCAGTCCGTTTTTATTAGTTTTGAAAACATCTTTTTTATGACAGAAGCGGAGATTTTAAAGAAATATTGGGGTTTTGACAACTTTAGACCTTTGCAGGATGAAATTATCCAATCGGTTTTAAAAGGAAATGATACATTAGCTTTATTGCCAACTGGCGGAGGAAAATCATTATGTTTCCAAGTGCCAGCCATGGTAATGGACGGAATTTGCATTGTAGTTTCGCCATTGGTTGCCTTGATGAAAGATCAAGTCGAAAATTTAAAAGCAAAAGGAATTGAAGCTATCGCGATTTACGCGGGAATGGGTAAAAGAGAGATTGATATTCTGTTAGATAATTGCATTTACGGGAAAATTAAGTTTCTTTATTTATCACCAGAAAGATTACTCTCAGAAATAGTTCGTGAGCGAATTGCTTACATGAACGTGAATTTAATTGCTGTTGATGAAGCGCACTGTATTTCTCAATGGGGTTATGATTTTAGACCGCCTTATTTAAAACTAAAAGAACTTCGAGAAATTCATCCTGATAAGCCAATTTTAGCCTTAACAGCTACTGCAACGGCTTTTGTAAAGGAAGATATTTTGCAAAAGCTGGAAATGAAAAGTCCCCAAGTTTTTGTAAAAAGCTTTGCTCGTACTAATTTAAGTTATGTAGTTTTCGATTTGGAAGACAAACATAAAAAGCTATTAGAAATTGCTAAAAATGTAAAAGGATGCGGATTGGTTTATGTTAGAAATAGGAGAGAAACTGCTGAGGTGGCGCATTTTTTACAACGAAATGGAATTGCAGCAGATTTTTATCATGCTGGAATTGAGAAAGAATTACGTTTTAAGAAACAAGAAGATTGGAAAAAAGATGTAATTAGAATTATGGTTGCCACCAATGCTTTTGGGATGGGAATTGATAAACCAAATGTTCGTTTTGTAATCCATTTAGATTTGCCAGATAGTTTAGAAGCTTATTATCAAGAAGCTGGCAGGGCAGGAAGAGATGAAAAACGTGCTTTTGCAGTATTATTAGCAAATAAATCCGATCAGTTGATGCTAAACGCAAAATATGCTGATAGTTTTCCAACGGTTGAGGATATTAAAAAAACATATCACTACTTAGGAAGTTATTTTCAACTTGCATTTGGTGCTGGTGAAGGTTTAAGTTTTGAATTTGATTTGGCCGATTTTTGTAAAAAGTTTAATCTTGGTGTAATTAAAACATTAGCATCATTAAAGTTTTTAGAGCATGATGGTTATCTAGCTTTATCGGAAAACATATTTTTACAGTCTCGAATTATGTTTACGGCAAACCATGAAGATGTCTATCGTTTTCAAATAGAAAATTCTGGTTACGATCCTTTAATTAAGACTATTCAACGTAGTTATGGAGGTGCTTTTGATGGTTATGTAAAAATTAAAGAAGCTGATTTATCCAATAGATTGAAAATATCGTTTAATGAAGTTATTAATTATTTAAATCGGTTACAACAATTAGAAATCTTATCGTATTTACCACAAACAGATAAACCACAATTACAATTTATATTACCAAGGGCAGATCAGTTGCACCTAGATATAGATGCAAAATATATTAAGCTACGTCAGGAAATTCAGATTAATCAACTAAAAGCTGTTTTAGCTTATGCATCTACACCATTATGTAGAAGTAAACAGCTACTTCATTATTTTGGTGAAACGAATGCTGATAAATGTGGTTTTTGTGATATTTGTCTAGCTGAAAGGAAAGTAGAAGAATTATCTCAATTAAAAGATAAAATAGATTTTGAGATTATTACTTTATTACAAAGTGATCATTATAGTTTAGATGAATTGGTAAATAAACTTAATTCAGGTATGGAAAACGATAAAATCGAAAGAATTAGAGAGTTATTAGATGCTGGAAAAATAAAAACAGATGGGAAAAAGTATTATTTGTAGCCAATTAATGAATTTGTTAATTTTTAATTACTTTTAATTTCGCTTAAAAATATGCAACAGAAAAACGATAAAAAAGTTATTCGCTCTTGGGCCTTTTTCGATTGGGCAAACTCTGCTTATAACTTGGTCATAACTTCAACAATATTTCCTGCTTATTACACCATTATTACTTCGGATAAGAATGATAATACCATAGATTATGTGACTTTTTTAGGAAGAAAGTTTGTGAATTCTGCATTGTACAGTTATGCTATGGCTTTTGCGTTTCTAGTTATCGCAGTTTTATCTCCAATATTATCTTCAATTGCAGATACCAGAGGAAATAAAAAGATTTTCATGCAGATGTTCACTTATATTGGCTCCTTAGCCTGTTGTGGCTTGTTCTTTTTTAAAATAGAAACATTAGAAATTAGTGTGGTTTTATTCGTGTTAGCAGCGATAGGCTTTTGGGGAAGTTTAGTTTTTTATAATTCTTATTTGCCTGAAATAGCTACCGTAGAAGAGCAAGATAAAGTGAGTGCAAAAGGTTTTACTTACGGATATATTGGAAGTATAATTTTGCAATTAATTTGTTTCGTTTTTGTGTTTAAACCAGATTTGTTTGGTATTATCGATAGCTCTATTCCAGCTAGATTATCATTCTTTATGGTGGGTGTTTGGTGGATGGTCTTTGCGCAAATTCCATTTAAAAACTTGCCAAAGGGAAGCCCTAACTTTAAAAGTGAGAAACAAAATGTAATGACAAGCGGCTTTACCGAATTGAAAAAGGTTTGGAGTCAGGTAAAACAAATGACTTATTTAAAAAGATTTTTATTCGCATTCTTTTTTTACTCTATGGGAGTACAAACCGTGATGTTAGTAGCCACTATTTTTGGAGAAAAAGAACTGCATCTTCCAACATCAAAATTAATTGCAACCATTTTATTATTACAAATTGTAGCTATTCCGGGTGCAATGCTGATGTCTTATTTATCCTCAAAAAAATACGGAAATGTGAATGTTCTGATAGGGGTAGTACTCATATGGATTGGTTGCTGCATTGCTGCATATTTTATTCACACAGAATATCAATTTTATGCTTTAGCAGCAGTAATTGGTTTAATTATGGGTGGCATTCAATCTTTATCACGCTCTACTTATTCTAAATTTTTACCTCAAGAAAGTCCAGATCATACTTCTTTTTTCAGTTTTTACGATGTAACTGAAAAGGTTGCATTAGTATTTGGGATGTTTAGTTTTGGTTATATTGAAGAATTAAGTGGCAGTATGCGAAATTCTGTTATCGCATTAGCATTCTTTTTTGTTTTAGGATTACTATTTTTGCTGTTCTTGAAAAAAGTACAACCTAAATCAGTTGCTATTATTGAAGAATAAGAGCTTTATTATTTAACATCCCTAAATGAAGATAGAATTATTTGTTCCCTGCTTTGTAGATCAATTATATCCCGAAACCGCATTTAATACCGTTAAAGTTTTAGAAAAAGCAGGCTGCGAAGTGAGCTATAATTCAAAACAAACCTGTTGCGGACAGCCAGCCTATAATGCGGGTTATTGGGAGCAAGCAAAGGAAATTGGCGGCAAATTTCTAACTGATTTTTCTGAAAACGAATACATTGTAGCGCCATCGGCTTCATGTGTTGGTATGGTTAAAAATGGATTTAATGATCTGTTTACCAACACAATAGTTCATAATAAATGTAGGAGCATGCAAGCTAATATTTTCGAACTATCTGATTTTTTAATTAATGTTTTAAAGAAGGATTATTTCGGAGCAGAGCTTGATGGAAAAGCAGTTTATCATGATTCTTGCAGTGGCCTTCGCGAATGTAAAATAAAAGAAGAACCTCGTCAATTGCTTTCTAAAGTACATGGACTAGAAATGGTAGAAATGAAAGACACGGATATGTGTTGTGGTTTTGGAGGGACTTTTGCTGTAAAATTTGATGCTATTTCTTCGGCAATGGCCGAACAAAAAGTAAATAATGCATTAGAAATGGGAGCTGAGTATATTATTTCTACAGATTTATCATGCTTAATGCACTTAGAAGGTTATATCAAAAAAAATAATATTCCTTTAAAAACGATGCACATTGCAGATGTATTGGCAAATGGTTGGTTAGAAAGTACAGAATACTAAACTTATGTAAAAGATAGGTTAGGTTTCTATAAATTAACCTTTTTTAACACTTGAAGTCTAAAAACTACAATAAATTTGTAGTATCAAAACAATAGATAATATATCCATGAAAAAAATTCTTATTGCCTTTGTTGGTTTATTAACATTAACCTTAACGGCACAGGCACAAAAAAAATCCGGAGCAATCCAGTTTGAAACGACAATAGACCCAGCTGCTATGGCTGCAGCAAATGGTATTAAACTATCTGATGAAATGATAGCTAGAATGCCTAAATCATCTAAATTGAGCTTCGAATTATTGTATACTCCTACTAATGCTAGTTACATGCCAGTAGAAGAAACAGAAGATAGTAATGGTGGTGGAGGTGGTGGTGGCATGGCCCGTATGATGATGCGTTTTGGTGGTGGCGGTGGTGCAAGGGAATACTTTTATACTTTTGCAGACCAGAAATTAGTTGAAGTTTTCGATTTAAACGACACTACTTATGCAATGGCTAGTAAATTAACTGTAGCATTACCAACTCCTCCAGCAATGGGAAGACAAGGTCAACAACAAGGTGGAGCTACAACTCCAGCTCCTGAAGCAACAAGTGCGGTAGTTTTTTTACCTGGACCTCCAACGTTAGAAGTGGTTAAAACAGATGAAACAAAAAAAATCATCGGATTAAATTGCAATAAAGTGATTGTAAAATCTATTCGTAAAGCAAAAGTTTTAGGAATGGATAAAGATGTTGTTGATGAAACTGCTGTTTGGTATACAAATGATCTTGGTTTTAATTTTTCTCCAAATCCAAATTTATGGACTGAAGGAACTGTTTTAGCTATAGAGAATAAAGGAAATAGTACAGTTGCAAAAAGCATCGAATATAGAAATGTAAGTACTAAAGATGTAACTGCTCCGAAAAAAGCAGTAGCAATTACAGCTGATGAATATAAAGCTAAAATGGAAGCGATGATGAAAAGATTTAGCGGTGGTAACAGACAAGGTGGTGGACCAGGTGGTAATGTTAGAAGTGTCATTATTAATTAATCCTCTTTAAAGATATTTTTAAGCCCTCGGTAGTTATCGGGGGCTTTTTTTGTTACCTACTTTTAATGATATGCTTAATAAATCTGCATCAGTCTTTTTAATAATAAACTAAATGATATGATAAGTTTTTCTTTGTGCATACCGATCAAATCGCTATTATTGAACACACAAACAATGAAACTTAAATGAATACTGAACAAAAAAGCATCAATTTATTAAATACAAAAAAGCATTTCGAAATTTTAGACGGACTAAGAGGAGTAGCCGCTGTATGCGTAGTTATATTTCACTTTATGGAAATTGCAATTACAGATTACAACAAAAATTTTATTGGTCATGGTTATTTAGCAGTTGATTTCTTTTTCTGTTTGTCTGGTTTTGTAATTGCTTATGCTTATGATAACAGAGTAGCGCAAATGAGTACTTGGCAGTTTATCAAATTAAGGCTTATTCGTTTACATCCTTTAGTAATAATTGGTTCTATTTTGGGCTTATTAACGTTTCTTTTAGATCCTTTTAGCGATTTATATGCTGTTTATGGATTTGGAAAAACTGTTCTACTTTTCTTATCATCCGTTTTTATGATTCCGTATCCAATTGTTGATGAACGTTATAATAACTTATTTAATTTAAACGCCCCAGCTTGGTCTCTTTTTTGGGAATACATTATAAATATTTTCTATGTAATATTCCTTTTTAAAATCTCAAAAAATCTATTACGATTTTTAACCTTTTTAGCTGCATTAATTTTATGCTATGTAGCTTTTCACTCAAAAAATGTGAGTGGGGGTTGGGGTGGTCCAAGTTTTTGGGATGGTGGTGCCAGGGTGCTATTTTCTTTTACAATTGGTATGTTAATCTACCGTTCAAACTGGATAATAAAAAATAAACTGGGCTTTTTTGGGATGAGTATCCTTTTATTAGTCGCGTTTTTGAGTCCGTATATGGATCAGTATAACTGGATTTTAGAACCTATTATCATTATATTTTATTTTCCATTATTAGTTTCTTTAGGCGCAGGATCTAATTTAAAATCAGGTCAAAAAAATATTGTAAAATTATCTGGAGAAATATCATATCCATTGTATATGACACATTATCCATTTGTTTGGATATTTTTAACTTATGTAACGGTAATTAAACCTTCATTTTCGCAGTTGGCAATTATTATCCCAATTTCAGTTGTATTGTTAGTTATTTTGGCTTATTTAATTATGAAGTTTATTGATATTCCAATTCGTGAGTATCTGAAAAATAAGCTAAAAAAAGCAGTTTAAATTTTCTTAAACAAGCATTAATACTTTGAAATCTCTCGTATAATTGGCATCTTTGTACTTCAAAAATCACTTTGTATGTGATTTACTAAACATTTTTTTAACTTTTAAATCATAGTTGTAGATGATTAACATTACTTTACCTGATGGTTCTAGCCGTCAGTATGAAAAGGGCACAACTGCCCATCAAATTGCCTTATCTATCTCAGAAGGCTTAGCAAGGAACGTTTTAGCAGCAGAAGTTAACGGAGAAATCTGGGATTCTTCTCGTGCAATTGAAACTGATTCTACTGTTAAATTATTGACATGGAATGATACAGCTGGTAAAGCTACCTTTTGGCATTCATCAGCTCATTTAATGGCCGAAGCATTAGAAGCGCTTTATCCAGGTACTAAATTTGGTATCGGCCCCGCCATTGAAACTGGTTTTTATTACGATGTAGATTTTGGAGATAGAGAATTTTCTTCAGATGATTTCAAAGCAATAGAAACTAAAATGTTGGAGTTGGCTAAACAAAAAGAAGAGTTTAGTCGAAAAAGTGTGAGCAAAGCTGATGCAATTCAATATTTCACCGAAAAGGGCGATGAGTATAAACTAGATCTTTTGCAAGGTTTAGATGATGGAAAAATAACTTTTTACACTCAAGGTGAGTTTACAGATTTATGCCGTGGGCCACACATTCCGAATACTGGTTTTATTAAAGCTATAAAATTGATGAATGTTGCTGGTGCATACTGGAGAGGAGATGAAACTAAAAAACAACTGACTCGTATTTATGGTGTAACTTTCCCAAAGGCTAGCGAATTAACAGAATATTTGTTAATGATCGAAGAAGCTAAAAAACGTGATCATCGTAAGCTTGGTAAAGAATTAGAGTTATTTATGTTCTCTGATAAAGTTGGTGCTGGTTTGCCAATGTGGTTACCTAAAGGAACTGCCTTACGAGAACGTTTAGCTCAATTTTTGACTAAGGCCCAAGTTAAATCTGGTTACGAGCAAGTAATTACTCCACATATTGGTCATAAAAATTTATATGTAACTTCTGGTCACTACGATAAATATGGGAAAGATAGTTTTCAGCCAATAAAAACTCCACAAGAAGGAGAGGAGTTTTTCTTAAAACCAATGAACTGTCCGCACCATTGCGAAATGTATAAATTTAAACCTCGTTCTTACAAGGATTTACCAGTGCGTTTTGCAGAATTTGGTACGGTTTATCGTTACGAGCAAAGTGGCGAATTGCATGGACTAACTCGTGTAAGAGGATTTACTCAAGATGATGCACACTTATTCTGTCGTCCAGATCAAGTAAAAGAAGAATTTAAAAAAGTGATTGATTTGGTGTTGTATGTTTTCAAATCTTTAGGGTTTGATAATTATATTGCTCAAATTTCATTACGTGATCCAGAAAACAAAGCAAAATACATTGGTTCTGATGAAAATTGGGCACTAGCGGAACAAGCTATCATTGATGCTGCCGAAGAAATGGGTTTGCCAACAGTGGTAGAATTGGGCGAAGCTGCTTTTTATGGTCCTAAGCTAGATTTTATGGTGAAAGATGCATTGGGTAGAAAATGGCAATTAGGCACAATTCAAGTAGATTATAATTTACCAGAGCGTTTCGAATTAGAATACACTGGTAGTGATAATTTAAAGCATCGTCCGGTAATGATTCATCGTGCACCATTTGGTTCATTAGAACGTTTTGTAGCGGTTTTAATTGAGCATTGCGCAGGAAACTTTCCATTATGGCTTTCTCCTGAGCAATATATTATTCTACCTATCTCAGAAAAGTATGAAGAATATGCAAAAAAAGTTTCAGATGAACTAAATAATTCCGATATTCGCGGGCTGATAGACTTTCGAGATGAGAAAATTGGAAGAAAAATCAGAGATGCTGAGGTTAAAAAACTACCTTATATGCTCATAATCGGTGAAAAAGAAGCGGAGGAAGGAAAAGTTTCTGTTCGCAAACACGGAGAAGGAGATTTAGGAAGCATGACTTTAGCTGAGTTTAGCGCATTAATTAGTAAAGAAATAACAGTTTAATAGAAATTACATTTGGCATTAGGAAGACCAGGATTTAATAGGGGACCACGTCCTCCTTTTAAGAAAAAAGAAGCAGAACATAATATTAATCAGTATATCAGAGCTCAAGAGGTGAGATTAGCTGGAGATAATGTTGAGCCAGGAATTTACCCTTTGGCAAAAGCTTTGGCACTTGCTGATGAATTGGAGCTTGACTTAGTTGAGATTTCTCCAAATGCAGTTCCACCTGTCTGCCGTATTATCGATTATAGCAAATTTGTTTACGAACAAAAGAAAAAGCAAAAAGAGATAAAGGCAAATGCTAAACAAACTGTTATAAAGGAAATTCGTTTCGGTCCTAATACGAACGATCACGATTTTCAATTTAAATTAAAGCATGCGATTAGCTTTTTAGAAAATGGCGAAAAAGTAAGAGCTTATGTACACTTTAAGGGTAGAGCTATTGTTTACAAAGAACAAGGCGAAATCTTATTGTTAAAGTTTGCTCAAGCATTAGAAGATATAGGTAAAGTAGAATTACTACCTAAATTAGAAGGAAAGCGTATGTTTTTAACATTAGCGCCTAAAGTAGCAAAGAAGTAATAAATTATATAAATTAAAACAGGGTTATGCCAAAAATGAAAACCAATTCCAGTGCTAAAAAGCGTTTTTCGCTTACTGGAACAGGGAAAATCTCAAGAAAGAACGCATACAAAAGTCACATTTTAACAAAAATGAGCACTAAACGTAAGCGTAATTTAGGCCAGACAAGTCTGGTAAGTAACGCTGATATGGGCAACGTTAAGCGTATGCTTGCAATCGGTAAATAATTAATTTTTAACCAGATACTCGGTACCTAAGATTGCAAATGCAACACCGCTTATCAAAAATCACACACTATGCCACGTTCGGTAAACGCAGTAGCTGCTAGACGCAGAAGAAAAAAAGTCCTAAATATGGCCAAAGGCTATTGGGGATCAAGAAGCAAGGTATTTACCATTGCTAAAAACACGGTTGAAAAAGGTTTGCAATATGCATACCGTGACCGTAAAGTTAAGAAAAGAGAATTCCGCGGATTGTGGATCCAACGTATTAACGCTGGAGCACGTGAGCACGGTGTATCTTACTCTCAATTGATTGGTAAATTAGCAGCTAAAAACATCGGTTTAAACCGTAAAGTATTAGCAGATTTAGCTATGAATCATAAAGATGCTTTCAAAGCAATCATTGATGCAGTAAAATAAGAAATACAGTTTGAAAGAAAAGGGGAAGCGAAAGTTTCCCTTTTTTTATGTGATAAAATACGTTATTTCGAAATGAGCAAAGCGATTGAGAAATCTGTTTCTTAAATAATTCGAAAAGCAAAACCATCACGACATTTAAAGTAAATCTGGTTTTATACTAAATATCTTTTTTGTTTTTTTTATGTTTATGGCACTAAGAACAAAAAAAAAATTCGCTGCAATCCAGTTTAAAAACTTAAACCTGTGCAATGAACTAAAAGTATTGTAGATTTTAAAAATTCAAATTCAAACCAGCTAATAAAACTTCAGATTTAGAAATGCTTTTTAAAACTGGGATATTACCCAAGTTGGTTATCCCAGTATATTTTAAAATATAATCTTGACTTTCTAAATTCTCTTCACCATTAAAAATAATTCCTTTAATGGCAATCTGATGCTGTTTTAAAGTGTTAATGGTTAATAAAGTATGATTGATACTTCCCAAATAATTTTGAGATACTATAATAACTTCAATAGCTAAATACTTAATTAAATCTAAAATCAATTCTTTATCATTTAGCGGAACCATCAAGCCACCAGCACCTTCAACTATTAAATGGTTCTCTGTTTTTGGAAGTTTAAATTGATCAAGTTCTATTTGTATTCCATCAAGCTTAGCTGATAAATGTGGTGAAAGCGGATTATTCAATCTATAAGTTTCGGGATAGATATTGGTTATCGAGTTACTGATCAAACTTTTAACTGCTAAACTATCACTTTGTGCTAAATCTCCAGATTGGATAGGTTTCCAGTAATCTGCTTTTAATTTTTCTGTGATCACTGCACTTGCAATAGTTTTCCCAATTCCCGTTCCAATACCAGTGATAAAATATTTTTCAGCCATTATTAAAGTTGTTTCAATTCATTTACCAATTTTGTAATTTCTTCATCGCTATTGTAAGTGTGCAAGCAAATTCTTAGACGTTCTTTACCTTCTGGTACAGTTGGACTTAAAATGGCTTTTACATCAAACCCTTTTTCTTGGAGATTTTTAGCTGCATTTTTAACAGTTTTGTTATTATTAAACAAAATAGTTTGAATTGCACTTTGGCTTGAAATTGTGGGTAATTTCAAATCGTAAATTAAGCTATTATAAAGATTTATTTTGCTTGTTATTTTTGTGGTTTCATTGCCTTTGGCTAGTAACTGATACGCACAGTTAATGGCTACAATATGGTATAAAGGCGCTGCTGTGGTGTAAATAAATGAACGAGCAAAATTAATTAAGTAATTGTGTAAATTTTTGCTTCCTAAAACTATGGCTCCATGCGTACCAATCGCTTTTCCAAAAGTTACAATACGAGCAAATACCTCATTTTGCAAACCTAGTTTTAAAACTAAACCCTGCCCTTGGTTGCCAAAAATACCAGTAGCATGAGCTTCATCAACTATTAAATGCGCATTATACAATTTACATAAACTATTAATTTCTAGGATCGGCGCCAAATCTCCATCCATTGAATACACACTTTCTATCACTACATAAATTAAACCTTTTGCAGCTTTAAGTTTCCATTCAAGGTCTGCAATATCATTATGTTTAAATTTATATCGCTTTGCATAGCTTAATCGTGCACCGTCAATTAAACTTGCGTGTATTAACTCATCGGTTATAATTGTATCTCCACTTTGTGGGATAGAGGAAAGTAAACCAATATTAGCATCGTAACCAGAATTAAAAATTAAACCAGTTTCTGCGTCATGAAAATCTGCAACAAATTGTTCGGTTTCTTCTGTATATGGATGATTTCCGCTTAATAGCCGAGATCCTCCAGATCCATTTAGATAAGGCTTTACATATTTGATTTGCTCTTCAATTAATTTTTTTAAAGCAGAAGAACGGGCAAAACCTAAGTAATCATTTGAGCAGAAATCTACTGGTAAAAAGTGATTTGTTAGTTTTCTTAACAATCCTTTATCGGTTCTTTCTTTTAGTTTTTGTTGAAGGAAATTCTCTGCTTGGCTCATTCCTTTCAAAAATAAAGAAAGCCCCGAGATTATCGAGGCTTTCCTATTTATATTTTGAAGATTATTATTTCATATGTAAGGCTAAATATGCCAATGCTGCTAATGAAGAACCAATTATTGGACCTAAAATAGGTACCCAAGCATATGCCCAATCGCTACTACCTTTTCCTTTCATTGGAATTATAGCGTGAATAATTCGTGGTCCTAAATCTCTGGCAGGATTAATAGCATAACCTGTAGTTCCCCCTAAAGATAAACCAATAACCCAAACTAAAAATGCTACAGGAATAGCGCCTAAAGAACCTAAACCAATAGGGGTAGTTTCTTCTTTTGTGCCCATACTTGCATCTGTAAAGTAGAAAATCACGAATATTAATACGAATGTTCCGATAATTTCAGAAACTAAGTTGGAGCTATAATTTCTAATTGCCGGAGCAGTTGCAAAAGGTGCTGCTTTTAATCCTTGATCATCGGTTGCATCAAAATAGTCTTTATACATTATCCAAACTACAAATGAACCTACCATTGCACCAAGAATTTGCGCACCGATATATCCTGGAACTAATGCCCAATCAAAACCTTTCCCAATTGCTAAACCAAGTGTAACAATAGGATTTAAATGAGCTCCGCTATATGGCCCAGCTACTACCACACCAACAAAAACGGCTAATGCCCAAGCGGTAGTAATTACAATCCACCCGCTGTTGTTGCCTTTTGTACCTTTTAAAACAACATTCGCCACTACACCATTTCCTAGTAAAATCATTAAGGCAGTACCTATAAATTCTGCTAAATAAACATTCATATCTATAAGAGGTTAAATTATTTAATTTTTAAATTGTTGATTGATGGAACCGAATTAATCTTCTGCATTTACTCTTGCTGCTTTTATAGCTCTATTCCAGCCTTTTACACGTTCGGTATTGTCAGAATTATCTTCTGCTACAAAAGTTCTATTTATTTTCCATTGGGATCTAATTTGATCTATGCTATCCCAGAAACCTGTAGCTAAACCAGCTAAATAAGCAGCACCAATCGCGGTAACTTCTGTAACTTCTGGTCTGATTACTTTACAATTTAATAAATCTGCCTGAAACTGCATTAACAAATTGTTTGCTGTTGCACCACCATCAACTCTTAATTCGGCTATGCCAACACCAGCATCGGCTTCCATGGCTTTTAACACATCCATAGTTTGGTAAGCAATGCTTTCTAAAGCTGCTCTTGCAATGTGCGATTTGTTGGTCCCTCTTGTTAAGCCAGTAATAGTTCCACGAGCATGTTGATCCCAATGCGGCGCACCTAATCCTGCAAATGCTGGAACAATGTAAACTCCTTGTGTATCTTTCACTTTTGCTGCTAAAGTTTCTACATCAGCAGATTTAGAAATCATTCCTAACTCATCTCTTAACCATTGAACAACAGCACCACCAATAAAAATACTACCTTCTAAAGCATAAAAAACTTCATTGTTAATTTTCCATGCAATAGTCGTCAATAGGTTATTCGCAGATATTTTTGGCGTTTTCCCAATATTCATCAGCATAAAACAGCCAGTTCCGTACGTGTTTTTAACCATTCCAGGTTCTGTACACATTTGTCCAAATAATGCCGACTGTTGATCTCCAGCTATACCTGCGATTGGTAATTTTGCTGCTAGAATATCACCTGCTGTTTCTCCATAGACTTCGCTTGATGATTTTACTTCAGGTAGCATTGATGTTGGGATGCCAAAAAGCTTTAATAACTCTTCATCCCATTTTAAAGTATGAATGTTATACATCATCGTACGCGATGCATTACTCACATCAGTAACATGAGTTTCGCCATTTGTTAATTTCCAAATCAACCATGTGTCAATTGTACCAAATGCCAATTTTCCTGCATCAGCTTTTTCTTTTGCACCAGCTACGTTTTCTAATATCCACTTCGCTTTGGTAGCTGAAAAATATGAATCGATTATTAAACCTGTTTTATCTTGAATTTTTTCTGCTAAACCTTCCTTTCTAATTTCATCACAATAAGCAGAAGTACGTCTATCTTGCCAAACGATGGCATTATAAATAGGTTGGCCAGTTTCTCTATCCCAAACTACAGTGGTTTCTCTCTGGTTAGTAATCCCGATTGAGTTAATATCCTTTGCAGATAGTCCAGCTTTTACAATAGCCTCTGCTGCAACAGATAATTGTGTAGACCATATTTCCAAAGGATCGTGTTCTACCCAACCAGCATGAGGATAAATTTGGGTGAATTCTTTTTGTGCAATTGCAACAATTTCACCATTATGGTTAAATATGATAGCTCTCGAACTTGTGGTTCCCTGATCGAGAGATAAGATGTAATTACTCATAGTTATAATTGGTTAGGTTTTTTAGCTCGCTAAAGCCTCTTTTTGTCTAGGTTTCTCTGTATGATAAATATATCCAAAAGCTAATTTATTAAATATTTCTATTTGATTTTCTTCCCATTCTTTATTTGCTCCTAATTCTGTTGCTAAAATAGATGCTACTTTAGGGCTCATTTCAATTGCGGCCGTTGCATCAATAAAAAGAACTCTTAATCTTCTGCTTAGTATATCTTCTACTGTTTCGGCCATTTCATTCCTAATAGACCAAAGTACTTCAGCTTCTGTGTAGGGAAAATCTGGATGTAGTTTTTGAGCTAATTCTGGATGTTTTTTGGCTAAATCTTCAATATACTGTCTGTCTGAACCATAAATATTTAAGTAATTATTATCGTTGGCTAATACAGAACCGTGAATTTTTAAATTCTTGGTTGCACACACTTTTGGGGTAAAGCCGCTATGTGTAATTGCTAAATCAATAGTTTCTTCTGCCATTCTTCGGTAAGTTGTCCATTTGCCACCAGTAATAGTAATTAGACCTTTTGCCGAAATGATTAATTTATGATCGCGACTGATTTCCTTAGTACTGTTACTATTTGCATCAGTAGGGGCGGCCAACGGTCTTAAACCAGAAAATACACTTAAAATATCCTTTTCAATTGGTTTTCTTTTAAAATAGGCACCTGCAGTATTTAAAATAAAATCTGTTTCTTCTTTTAATGCTCTTGGTTCTAAACTATGTTCATCTAATGGAGTATCAGTTGTACCAACCAATAAATGTTCATGCCATGGCACAGCGAAAAGTACACGTCCATCTGCAGTTTTTGGAATCATTAATGCTGACTCACTATTTAAAAATTCCTTTTTTAGAACTACGTGAACTCCTTGGCTAGGACGAACCATTTTTTTAGCCGTTGGATTATTCATTTGTAAAATCTCATCAACAAAAACACCTGTAGCATTAATTACAACTTTAGCATTCAATTTAAATTTTGCTTTTGTTAATGTGTCTTCAGTTTCAACGCCAACAACCTCGTTTTCTTTTTTAATTAGATTTACTACTTTCATGTAGTTGATTAATGTTGCCCCTAATTCTACAGCTGTTTGAGCAATATTAATAGCTAATCTTGCATCATCAAACTTTCCATCATAATAACTAATCGCACCTTTAAGACCTTTTTCTTTAATACCAGGCATTAAATTTAAAGTTTCTTTTTTGGATAAGTATTTTGATGCTCCAAAACTAAATTTTCCAGCAAGCCAATCGTAAAGTGTAAGCCCAGTTAAATATTTGGCAATCGAAAACCAATCGTAGCATGGAATAATAAATTTTTCTTTATGGACTAAATGGGCAGCATTTTGCGCTAACAATCCTCTTTCTCTTAAAGCATGCTTTACCAATCCAATATCACCCTGTGCTAAATATCTTACTCCACCATGCACTAACTTAGTACTTCTGCTTGAAGTTCCTTTAGCAAAATCCGATTGCTCTACCAGCAATGTCTTTAAGCCTCTACTTGCTGCATCAAGCGCAGTTCCCAAACCTGTTGCACCACCACCAATGATGATTACATCCCAATTTGAATTTTCTTCTATATTATAATTATGTAGCCTTTTCATTAAAAAGAAATAAAACGAAACAATAAGCAATTATAAGTAATAGTTATTGAAATAATATATAATGCATGTTAAAAAATTATTATTTTTATAAATCCTCTACAAATTGACTGCTTATTTTTATTATTTTGCAGAACTTGATAACATTATTATGATGAATTTAGCTGAGAGGCACCAGTTTATATTAAACCGCATTCAAAAAGATCAGTATATTAACGTAGTAGAATTGTGTAAAGAGTTAAAAGTCTCTTCTGTAACTATTAGAAAAGATTTAAAATTATTAGAAGATAAAAATCTACTTTTTAGAACACATGGGGGGGCTACTGTAAATAATCCATATACAGTAGATCGACCGGTTAATGAAAAGGAAAAAATACAATCATCTGAAAAAAATAAAATTGGACTTGCAGCAGTACAGCTATTAAAAGAAAATGATTCTATTGTAATTGCGTCAGGTACTACATTGCTTTATTTCGTTAAGAATATTCCATCTGGTTTAAACTTAACTGTGGTAACATCTGCATTAAATATAGCACTGGAATTAGTTAGTGAACCGAGTGTTGAGGTAATACAACTAGGGGGGTTAATGCGTAAAAGCTCCTCGTCAGTTATGGGAACCTATGCCGAGCAGATACTGCAAGATTTTTATTTTAATACCTTATTTTTAGGAGTAGATGGCATTGACTTAGATTACGGATTAACTACAACCAATGCAATGGAGGCACATTTAAATCGTAAAATGATTAACGTTTCTCAAAAAACAATTGTCTTAGCTGATTCTACAAAATTTGGAAAAAGAGGATTTGGGAAAATTTGTGGTCTAGAAGACATTGATCACATTATAACTGACAAAGGAATTTCTCAACAAATTGTAAATCATTTAGAAGGATTAGGGGTTACAGTTACAATTGTATAACTTTTCCAATCTCTAATTGTTTGATAATCCTTCATTAGAAATATTATTCCTATTATCGTTTTAGGAAATTTAATTAACGTAGCTTTATTAATTCGAAAGCTTAATCTTGCATATCCTATCTCTTGTAAATGAAATGTTACATTTTGTTTCCTTAGTTGTCATAAAAACCACTTTAGCATCTTAATTCATCATATTTAAAAAAATACGACCTATTTTAATACAGTAGGCTGACGTTTTATAGCGTGGTTATTGGCCTATTATCTACTGTAAAATGCAGAATCTAGAATACTAATTTGAAAAATATTATTAGTTTCAATTTGTTTTTATATTTTTATATCGAAATGTTTGATAACAAAAAAATAAACAAATCGTAATAAAAATAATCTGGTATTAACCATTAGTTAATATTAGATTAATGAAGACCATTTACTTTTGCAACTTCGGTAGCAAGACAAATTGTTTGCATAAACTAACCGGATATATCAATAATTATGAACAAAACATTTACTCAACATGCTGCTTTGCTTTGGCGCCACTTGCGTAGTGAAACTAAAGTCGCAGGAAAGCATTACAGAAAAAAAAGTGATTTCAATTTGGTTTACAGTAGCATATTTTGCTGTAAACTTATTTTGCTTAGTACTTTGATTTTAGCAATTTCTTCGGAAAAAACACTCGCACAACAAACCACTGTACAAAATATTACAGTAAAAGGAACTGTTTTAGATGATACTGATGGTCAAGGAATACCTGGTATCACAATTATTGACAATGCTAAAAAAGTTTGGGGTGTTACTAATGAAAGTGGTAGTTTTTCTATTATTGTTCCAAAAGGTACAACAATTAACTTCACTATGATTGGTTATACCACTGTAACAAGAGTTCTAAATGATTCTCAAAGCAACTTAACTATCCGCGTAAAAACTTCTTCAAGTCAATTAAATGAGGTTGTAGTAACTGCCCTAGGTATTAAACGTGAAGAAAAAGCTTTAGGTTACGCAATTACGAAACTAGATAGTAATACTTTTACAGATGCAGTTTCAAGTAACTGGACTGATGCACTTTCTGGTAAAGTGGCGGGTTTAAATCTAGTGCGCAATAGTGGACCAGCAGCATCAAATAAAATTATTTTAAGGGGTGAAAATAATTTAACTGGAGATAATGAGGCATTAATCGTTATAGATGGGGTAGTTGCGAGCAGTAGTTCAAGACGCTCTTCTGCTACTGGAGGAGGAGTGTATGGTACTTCTGGAGATATATTGCCAGTCGATTTTGGTAGTAGCATTAATGACATTAATCCTGATGATATAGAAAGTGTAACTGTCCTAAAAGGTCCAGCTGCTTCAGCACTTTACGGTCAAAGAGGTGCTAATGGAGCAGTAATGATTACTACTAAATCAGCTAATAAGAACAAGAAAAAGTTAGGAATTTCATTTACTTCTAATAGTGCTTGGGAAGATGTTAACCGCAGTCCATCAAGACAAAACGAATTTGGAGCAGGTACAGATGGTACTACAAGCTATCAATTTGGTAGTAATAATACAAGCTCTACTTATGGTCCAGCATTTTCAGATGGATATATGTTTTTTCAATATGATCCTGCAATTAAAGCAAGAGGTTTAACAAAAACACCTTGGGTTGCTTACCAAGATCCTGTAGATGCTTTTTTTGTAACTGGTTTCGAATCTAGTAATTCAGTTAGTTTAGATGGAACATATAAAGGTGTAGGGCTACGTTTTTCAGCAAGTCATGGAAATAATGAATGGATTGTGCCCAACACAGGTATGGAAAGAACTAATGTAACCTTAAATGCTAATAGTAATATTACCAAAAAGTTGAGCATTAATTTAAAAGCGCAATACAGTAACAGAAACAGTGATAATTTACCTGCAACGGGATATGGTAATCAATCATTAATGTATTGGTTTATTTTTGCACAGCCTAATATTAATACAGATTGGTACAGAGATTATTGGGTTACAGGTAAGGAACAACAACAATTTGTTAACTTAACTACCTCTTTTCCTGAAGGTCCGTATGCAATTTCAGAACAATATTTAAATGGTCAGAAACGTAATGGATGGTTGGGAAATATTCAAGCAAATTATAAGTTTACGAATGAATTAAGTTTAATGGTTCGTGCATCTGCTGATTATAATAACGATAACAGAGAAACAAAACGTCCATGGGATACCTCATCAGGAGGTTTGTTTGCTCAAGGATCTTACAGAGTAACTAAGATAAAATCGTATGAAATAAATGCCGATTTTATGTTGAAATACGAGAAGAAATTTAATAAAGATTTTAGTATGACAGCATCAGTAGGTGGTAGTCAAATGCGTAATGAATATGATAGATTAGAAACTCGTGCAGATGGTTTGGTTTTACCAGGAGTATTTGACTTAACAAACAATATCAATAAATTAGTATATGTACCTGATACAGCTAGATATAGAATTAATAGTTTATATGCAGTTGCGTCATTCTCGTACAAAAACTATTTATTTTTAGATTTAACTGGTCGTCAAGATTGGAACAGTACTTTAGCTACTTTAACAAGAAAAGACAATGTTGGTTTTTCTTACCCATCAGCAAGTTTATCTTTTGTAGCATCAGATTTTTGGAAAATGCCTAAAGCAATATCTTTCGCAAAATTAAGAGCATCTTATGCGCAAGTTGGAAGCGGAAGCACAACTCCTTATCGCACAGCCTATAATTATTTAATTGCTTCGAATGGTGTTTATCCTGGTAATGCGATGACAAATCCTAGAATCTTACCAAATCCAAATTTAAAACCATTAATGACTACAACTATTGAATTGGGATTAGATTTAAAATTATTTAAAAACAGATTAAATTTTGACTTTGCTGTTTATAGTGGTAACACTAAAAATCAAATCTTAAGTCGTGTTTTAGATAAATCATCTGGTTATGATATTGGTGTCTTTAACGTAGGTAGAGTAAATAATAAAGGTTTAGAATTGGCAATCAATGCTATTCCACTAAAATCTAAAAACTTCACTTGGACGTTGAATGGTACTTTTAGCGCTAACCGAAATGAAATTAAAGAATTGGCCGATAGTTCTGTAATTTTACGTACAGGCGGATTTGGTAACTCAGGTCAAGTTGTAGCGAATGTTGGTGGCAGCATGGGTGATTTATATGGAACTGGTTTTATGCGTTCTCCAGATGGTCAGATTGTTTTTGATGCAGTTACTGGTTATGCTAAACCTACAACTGATGTTAAATATTTAGGAAATACTTTACCTAAGTTTAGATTTAGTTTTGGTACTGGAATTACCTATAAGCAAATAAGTACAAGCGTTTTATTTGATGCTCAACTTGGTGCTGTAGGACATTCATTTACATTTGCACGTATGGCTTCATTAGGTAAGTCTACCATCACATTACCGGGTAGATACAATGGTATAATTGGAGATGGTGTTGTAGACAATGGTAATGGAACTTTCAGAAAAAATGATATTATCGCTACTGATATTGAGGGTTATTACAATTCAATATATTATAATCAAGCAGAAGGAAGCATTTTTAGCACAGATTATTTAAAGTTTAGAGAAGCAAATATTACCTATGCTTTTAACAAAAGCTTTTTAAACAAAATTGGATTTAACAAACTAACTGTAGGTGTTTACGGACGTAATTTGTTTATCTGGTCGCCTTGGCCGGCATTCGATCCTGAATTTGGAACTTTAGCTGGCTCCGATATTCAACAAGGTTTTGAAACTGGACAACTTCCTTCTACAAGAAATTACGGTGTACGTTTAGTTGTTGGTTTATAATAATTATAGTTATGAAAAAGAATAAAAATATCATTATATATACCATTTTGGTAGGATTTGGTTTATCTATTTTATCTTGTACAAAAGATTTTAATGAGGTTAACACCGATCCGCTTGGGAAAACAGAAGTAAATGCTGATCAGTTATTAGCGCCAACATTAGTAAATCTAATGACAACTAATATGTTGCGCAACCGAAACTTCAACAATGAATTAATGCAAGTTACTGTTGATTTGGGTGATACTGAAGGAAAAACATTTAGATACGATATCAGAAGAAATGCAGCTGATAATACCTGGAATAATTGGTATCTGAACCTTACAAATATTACAGATATACAGGCAATTGCAAGTAAGCCAGAAAAACTAAACAAATCATATCAAGGTATTTCTTTAATATTACAATCTTGGGTTTATTCCTTACTAACTGATACTTATGGTGATGTGCCATACTCAGAAGCAAATAAAGGAAAAGATGGTAATTATCAGCCAGTTTTCGACAAACAAAAAGATATCTATTTAGGTATGTTTGAAAAGCTTGAAGAAGCAAATAATTTATTAAAAGATGGCACATCAATCGTTGCAACAAGCGATCCGATTTTTAAAGGTGATGTCGCTAAATGGCGTAGATTGGGTAACTCATTATATTTAAGATTATTACTTCGCGTGTCTGGTAAAGCTGAAGTATCATCTACCGTTATTGCTAAAATAAAGGATATTGTTGATACAAATCCGAACAATTATCCAATAATGGAAACTAACCAGCATACAGCCAAATTACAATGGACAGGTTCTAATATTAGCAGTGCTTTATATACCTCTCCATTTATGGCAAATGTGCGTGTAAATGATTTTTATGTACCTGCAATTGGAGAATTTTTCATCAATAATTTAGTAGTATGGAATGACCCTCGCATTTTACAAGCTTTTGGAACAAATAACATTAATAGATTCCGTATTAGACCTGGCACAAATGGATATGCCGGTGTTCCAAGTGGTTACGTACCAGGTAATGAGCCAGCAAAACAATCTGTTTTTTATTCTGCAAGCGATAATGCAGTGTTATCATTACAAACTGACCCATATACTGGTATTATTATGAATGCAGCTGAAGTAGATTTTATTATTGCTGAAGCGGCTGCTAAAGGATGGGTTAGCAAAAGTGCTCAATCATTCTACTATAAAGGTATTGCCGATGCTATAAATTATTGGATACCTAATATAATGAATGGTGGTGCTACAGATCCTGCAGCAATTGCCTACGCAGATGCTGCAGATATTGAATGGAACAATAGCTTACCATTGCAAAGTGCATCGGCAACTAGTGTAAGTAAAATGTCTTTAATTCATCAACAAAAGTATTATGCTTTGTTTTTAGTAGATTTTCAACAATGGTTTGAGTATCGTCGTAGCACATATCCAATGTTGCCTATGGGTTTAGGTTTACTTAATAATCGTGTAATGCCTGCCAGGTTATTTTATCCTGTTGTAACTCAATCAGCTAATCCAACAAATTATAAAAATGCAGTGGCTTCTCAAGGACCTGATGTAATAAGTACTCAAGTTTGGTGGCAAAAACCTTAATTTTAAGTTATATTAAAATGAAAAATACATTAAAATATATAAGTGCTTTAGTAGTTATTGCAATTATAGTAATTACTGGATGTGATAAACAAAAAGATGAATTTGTTTTAGGTACAATCAGTCCTTTTATCTCAAATTTTGATTTAAAAAAATCTTTTAAAGAAACAGATTTAGTATTAAATTCTTCGGTGATGAAGGGTGCTACATCAATAAAAGGTGTAGTGATATCAGATTTTGTAGGAGGTAATACACTAAAAAATTTGTTAGTTGTACAAAACTCAAGAATAGTTGGCAATGGAATAGATTCTGTTCGCGGAATTGCAATAAATATTGGCGCAGATGCTGCAAAATACTTAGTAGGGGACTCTGTTCATATTAAAGTTGATGGTGGTACAATGAAACGAGTTGATGGTATACTTCAAATTGAAGGTATTAGTGGTACAGCTGTTAATAAAATTGCTTCAGGCAAAACTATTAAGTCACCAGTTGTAAATATTGCTACATTGCTAGCTCAACCAAATGTTTATGAAAATACATTGGTAACTATTAGCAATACTGTAGTAGAACCAGAACCTTTAACAGGTGAGACATTCTCTGGCGATAAAACAATTAATGATGGTTTTGGCAAAGCAAAATTACATACAGAAGCTACGGCAAGTTTTTCTGGTAACCAGTTACCTCCAGCCGCAAATTTTACGGGAGTTGTATATTTTAAAACCCAAAATAATCAAAACCAAGCTTATTTATGGATGCGAAATGCAAATGATGTTTTTGCACTTCCATTGGTTAAACCTTCACCAATAATCATTTCAGGGTATTTGACAAATCCAGGAGGTAGTGAAGCTGTAACTAGTGGAACTCAAAAAGGGGCATATGAATATATTCAGTTATTGGTAACAAAGGATATTAACTTTGCAACCACTCCATATTCTTTAGTAACTACAAATAATGCAGGCTCGGCTAACCCAGCTCCAACCGATGGTTGGGCGATTGGTGGAGCTCGTACTTATAAAATCAACATTACTTCAGGTATTGCTAAAAAGGGCGACTTTGTTTATGTTGGTGGATACAGTAAAGTGATATGGGGTTATGGTTCGACAAATATTTCTACATCAAATTGGGTTGCGGCAGTAGATTATGCCAATAATGATGGCGCAAACTTTGGAACTAAAACCACAAACTTATTAGCTAATAGTGGTAATATAGCAGGTATCGCCTTATTTGAAGGTACAACAGTAAATGCAAATACTGTCCCTGTAGATGCAATATTTTATGGTGGTTCGAATGCAAATTCTGGTAATGTTTATTCTGCTGGTCCACCAGAAGTAGGTTATAGAATTACAAATACAGATTATTATACTACAATAAATCCATCTTCTCGTTTAACACAGAACTTTTTCGGTGCCGGTAGTAACACAAATCGTTTAGGCTTTCAAGTTGAACAGGCTGGCACTAATGGAGGTGGTTTTATTCAGCTTGGAGGAATATACGTTGCTAGCACAGGAAGATGGGAAAAAGGAAGATTGCTAACCAATATAGTAATGTCAACAACATCCAATGTTTCTGATTTGCAAACAGGCCCAGGTGTTACTGTTTTAAAAAATTAATTCATACAATTTACAAAGGATAGTATTTAGCTATCCTTTGTTATTTTAATTAGTTTACTTCAATTACAATGAATAGAAGATCATTTATACAAAAATCAAGTTTATTAGCCACTACATTATTCGTTAGTTTAAAAGCGCACTCTTTTTCTTTCCTTGATATAGATCAGAAAATTTCAGGACGTATTACTAGTAAAGGTAAAGGTGTTGCTAATGTTGTAGTTTCTGATGGCTTTAATGTAGTACAAACTGATGGTCAAGGAAATTATACCATTGAAATTAATCCGTTGGCTAAGTTTGTTTGGTTAAGTACACCATCAGGATACGAGTTTAAAACCGAAAGCTATTTAGCAAAACATTACGAAGCATTAGCTACTTCAAAGCTAAATTTTGATTTAAAAGCATTATCTCAAAAAGACGATAAGCACAATTTCATTATTTGGGCAGATCCTCAAGTTAAAAACAAAAAGGATGTAGAAAAAATGATGGCTACATCTGTTCCTGACACCAAAAAAATCATTAAATCATTAGGTAATGCGCCAATTCATGGTATCTGTGTTGGAGATATTGTATGGGATAATCATGAATTATTTGTTGATTATAATAAAGCAGTAACAGAAATGGGAATCCCGTTTTTCCAGGCTTTAGGAAACCATGATATGGATTACCGAATGGGTGGAGATGAAACATCTGACAAAACTTTTCAAGAACATTACGGACCAACTTATTATTCCTTTAATAGAGGAAAAGCACACTATGTAGTTTTAGATGATGTAAGATATTTAGGTATTGAGCGTACATATGATGGTTTTATCACTCAAGCTCAATTAGATTGGCTAGCAAAAGATTTAAAATTTGTATCCAAAAATAATTTGGTCATTATTTGTGCCCATATTCCAATTCATAATGCTGTTAAAAATAATGAAGATTTGTATAAAGTATTAGAAGGTTTTACAAATGTTCATTTTATGTCTGGACACACACATTACAACAAAAACACCATAAAAAATAACATCTATGAACATAATCATGGAACTGTTTGTGGTGCTTGGTGGACTGGTCCAATATGTGAAGATGGAACTCCAAATGGTTATGGAGTTTATGAAGTTAATGGAACAGAATTAAAATGGTATTATCAAGGAACTGGGTTAGATAAGAAAGAACAAGTTCACATTTACGTAGATGAATTAACTGGACAAAAACGTTTAATTGCAAATGTTTGGAATTGGGATCCCATGTGGAAAGTAGAGTATTTTTTAGATGGTAAAGCAATGGGAAGTATGGAACAACAAAAAGGCTATGATCCATTGTCAGTAACCTTATTTAAAGGAGATAAACTACCAATGGGAAGGACTTTTGCAGAGCCAAGAATGACAGAACACTTATTTATGGCGCATTTTGATCCATCAGTTAAAAAAGTAAAAGTAGTGGCAACAGATCGTTTTGGAGAACAATTTATAGCAGAAGCATAAAATGAATAAATCAACTATATTTTTCAGTTTTTTGAGTTTAACTTTAGTAGTTGGATGTAGTCAATCGATCCAACAAAATAATATGCAAAATGTAAGTTTTCCTTCATTTAGCGCAGAAGCTCATCGTGGTGGTAGGGGATTAATGCCTGAAAATACCATTATCGCTATGCAAAATGCAATGACTTTTGATGCAGTAACCACTTTAGAGATGGATACGCATATTACAAGAGATGGCAAAGTTGTAGTTACACATGATGATTATTTGAGCCCAAGTTTTATGCTTACACCAGAGGGAAAAGATATTCCTAAAACTGATGCACAGAAGTATCCAATCTATCAAATGGATTACGATTTATTAAAAACATTTGATATCGGAACCAAAGCAAATACAGGATTTCCTCAACAAAAAAGAATTAAAACTCACATTTCCCTACTAGCAGATTTAATTGATTCCGTTCAAAAAGAAATCAAGCTAAAAAACAAAAAACAACTGTTTTATAACATCGAGACAAAATGCGATGTTAAAGGAGATAATATAGTAAATCCAGAACCTGCAGTTTTTGTAAAGTTACTAATGGATGTGATTGAGAAAAAGAAAATTACACCTTATGTGGTTATCCAATCATTTGATAAAAGAACAATACAAATTATTCATAAAGAATATCCTAATGTTAAAACTTCATTTTTAGTAAGCAATAAGAAATCCTATGAGGAAAATATGGCTGATTTAGGATTTAAACCATTTATTTTAAGTCCAGTTAACACAATGGTAGATGCAGATTTAACGAAAAAAGCGCATGCTGATGGTGTTAAAGTTGTGCCATGGACCGTAAATACACCAGAAGAAATTAATCGTTTAAAATCTTTAAAGGTTGATGGTATTATTACAGATTACCCAAATCTTTTTTAGAAAACTTAATTTCATTTATACTTTAACACTAACCTAAACAAATAGTATGAGTTTTAAACTTTTTCCACCACCAGCAGCTCATAAACCACTCTTACCTCAAGATAAAATTAATTCAGAATATAAAGCCCAAAGAATAAAAGTATTTCTTGGAATTTTTTTGGGATATGCTGGTTATTATTTTGTTCGAAAGAATTTTTCTTTAGTTATGCCAAATCTCAAAGAACAGGGTTTTGATGAATCAGATTTGGGTTTGGCACTATCGGGCGTTTCAATAGCTTATGGACTTAGTAAGTTTTTGATGGGAAATATATCAGACCGTAGCAACGCTAGGTATTTTATGGTTGCAGGACTTATATTGTCAGCACTTACAATGATTGTAATGGGCACGTTGCCATTTGCTACATCATCTATAACCGTTATGTTTGTGTTACTTTTTCTTAATGGTTGGTTTCAAGGCATGGGTTGGCCACCTTCAGGAAGGGTAATGGTACATTGGTTTTCAATTAAGGAGCGCGGACGTTGGATGTCTATCTGGAACTTGGCGCATAATGTAGGAGGGGCACTAGCACCGCAACTAACTTTGTTAGCTTTAATTTTGTTCGGAACTTGGCAGAGTAAACTTTTTCTACCTGGTATTGCTTCAGTTATAATTGCATTAATAGCTTTCATTTTTATTCGTGATACTCCTCAGTCCGTTGGTTTACCTCCAATAGAAGAATATAAAAATGACTATCCTGCGAATTATTCAAAAGAACATGAAAAGGAATTGTCTGCTAAAGAGATTTTTATTAAGTATGTTCTAAACAACAAGACTCTATGGTATATTGCTATTGCAAATGCCTTTGTGTATTTGGTACGATATGGGGTTGGAGATTGGGCACCAACATATTTAAAAACTGTTAGAGGGTTTTCTGAATCAGAAGCAAGTTTTGGCGTTTCTTACTTTGAACTGGCAGGAATTCCTGGAACTCTCTTATGTGGATGGTTAAGCGATAAAGTTTTTAAAGGAAGAAGAGCACCAGCGACCATAATTTTTATGACGCTAATAAGTATTGCTCTTATTATATACTGGAAAGCTCCAGATGGTTCACATTGGCTTATTAACGGATCTTTAATTGTTATTGGATTTTTGATTTACGGCCCTGTTATGCTAATAGGTGTTCAGGCATTAGATTTAGCTCCTAAAAAAGCAGCTGGTACCTCGGCTGGTTTTACAGGTTTATTTGGTTATTTTCTTGGCACTGCTCTCTTTGCTAATATTGGTCTAGGTAAATTAATTACTAATGTTGGATGGAATGCAGCTTTTATAGTACTACTAATCGCGTGTTTATTAGCTATCTTCTTCACGGCATTTACATGGAATAGAGAAAAGAAAAATCTAGCTAACCTTACGCCATTGTCTCACTAATTTTTTGATCATATGAAATCACTTTTTAATAAGTTATTTATTGCACTTGGAGTAATCATAGTAATTGCTTTTAATCAGGCGAATGCCCAAACTTTAAAATGGGATAGTACTTATCGCCCTGCGAAATATGTAGAACAAGTTGCAAAATTTAAAGCTGATCCGAAATCTAAAAAAGACTATATTTTTTTGGGAAATAGCATCACCGCTGGTACAGATTGGGCTAAACTATTAAATTTGCCACAAGCGAAAAACAGAGGTATTTCTGGTGATATCACTTTTGGGGTTCTAGAACGTTTACAAGATGTAATTGATGGAAAACCTAAGAAAATATTTATCCTAATAGGAATAAATGATGTTTCTAGAAATGTTCCTGATAGCATAATTTTAAGTAACTACAAAAAAATTATAGAAAGAATTAGAAAAGGGTCTAAGAAAACTCAAATCTATTTCAACACCTTATTACCTGTCAATGCTTCTTTCGAGAAATTCAAAAATCACTACGGTAAGGATAATCACATACTTTGGTTAAACAGCGAAATTAGAAAGTTAGCTGCTAAAAAAGTAACTATTATAGATTTATATCCTCAGTTTTTAGATAAGGATAATCATTTAAGAGCAGAATTAACCAAAGATGGTTTACACCTTATTCCAGAAGGATATAAGGTTTGGGCAGATTTTTTAAATGCTAGCGGTTATCTAAGGTAGTTAGATAGTATCACTATTGAGTTCTATAAAAAAGCCCCGATAAAATGTCGAGGCTTTTTTATTTAATTATTTGTCGCAGGGCTAGGGGTCTTGTCTCCATTACGAGAACCCTTTGGACCTTTTCTATCTTTCATTTTTTTTCTCATTTCGTCACGAGAAGCAGCTAAAGTTTTTCTTTGCTCAGCTGTTAAAATAGCGTCCATTTTCTCTTTGCTTTCTTTTAGAAAAGCTTTACGCTCATCCATTTTACCCTTCATGGTATTTTCATCTTGTTTACGCCATTCGTCATTCTTTTTAACGCGATCTAATTCAAGTTGATAAACCTTTTGCTTTTGGTCATCTGTTAATGCTAATTTTTGTTGCATGGCTTCGCTAGCCATCTCAGCTCTCTGCTCTGCAGAGAATTTAACAGTTTTATTTGTTTTTCTTACACGAGTGCTGTCTTGCGCATGAACAGCAGTAAATCCAATTACTACAATTGCTATACTTAAAATTAATTTTTTCATATGTGTTGTTTTTATTGATGAGATACAAAAAAGAGTAAACGGTTTAAAAGCAATACGTTAAAAAATGTTAATTTTTATTTAATTGAGAAATTGACTTTTGCATTTGAGCCATCATGCTCGATAAAGTTTCTATAGTTGGCTCAGGCGTAGGATCCGGTAGAGTAGTAGATATATAAGCTTTTGCTCTCCATATTTCTAAGATATCATCCGAATCTATTGCATATGGATCATAAACCTTATTATCCGAAATTAATTTCAACTCTTTGTTTTCTTTAAAACGATTACCTGCTCTTTTATAAACTACACCTTCATTCTTACTAACAATAACATATGTTTCTCCAGTTTTTACATCATTCCAGTTGTCCATATATTCGCCAATAATTACGCTACCTGGTTGGATAGGTAACATTGAATCACCCATAATTTCAAATGCTCTAAATGTTCCTTGTCGTAATGCAGGTAGGGGGAGTTGAAACTTTGGTAAATTTTGAATGTATTGAGGATCAGAAAAACCATTTAAATATCCAGCACTAGCTTTTACTGGTACTAATTCTATATTTTCATTATCGTTTTGATCTACAGAAATACTTAATACTCTTAAGTTAGAACCTTGACTCTTTGGTTTTGGCTTCCAATTATCATTTATGTTTTCGTTGATAAATTCATCAATAGTTAAATCAAAGTATTCTGCTATTTTTTTTAGTAAATCATATTTTGGTTCTGCTCTATCTTCTTCGTAAGCTCCAATTAATGAACGCTTAATTTCCATAGCATCAGCGAATTGCTGTTGTGTATGACCTTTTTTCTTTCTTAAGTATTTAAGGTTGGATGAAATATTTGACATAAAAAATAATTTTAAAATAAATTTGTTTTTACTAAAATTGTTAGTATTATTGTGCTCATAAAGTTAGTAATATTTATTAAAAGTACAAACATTTATCTAATTAATTTAGTTTTTAATCTTTAAGCCGAGAAGTCATGAAAAAATTTGTTTACATCGTAACCGACAGAAATCGCACAAGTTTACACGTAGGAATGAGTGCTGATCTTATCAAAACACTTGATTTTTATAAGCAAATGCCAAACTTGTTTTTTGATAGCGGTCAACAATTAACACGATTGGTTTATTTTGAAGAATTTAAAACTGAAGTTCAAGCGTTGAGCCGATTTAAATTAGTAAGTCGTTTTACTAGAATGCAAAAAGAAAGAATTGTTCGTTCATGTAATCCAGATTGGATTGACTTAACCATCGGTTTAGATTTTGAAAATATTCTTTCTCATCAGAAATTAAATACCCAAGTAGCTTTGCCTTTAAGTATTTTGTCATAAAAAAAGCGCCTCGGTTTAATCGAGACGCTTCATTATACTATATTAATATTTACCAACCAGGAGCGAAGGTTAATCCAAACACGCCAACTTTTACATCTGAACGTGTGAAAGGAATAGCGTAATAAGGTTCAATTACAAAATAACCAAATACATTCACCCTTAAAGAAATACCAGCACTTATTGCAGGTATACGTTCTGCAGGAGTACCATCAGGTAATAAAACTCCGTTTGGTTCTCCTTTAAATGAAACTTTAGAATCTTCAGTCCAAGCTAAACCTGCATCAAAAAACAAGTTCAAATCTGTAAATAAAAATTTCGACGGAATTTGAGCTAATTTTTTAGGTCCGGTAAACGGTAATCTAACTTCGAAATTAAATACAGCTAGTTTACTACCAGATAATTGATTGATGTCAAAATTCCCTGTATTTGCTATTTTGCTATTATAAAATGAATTTGCTTCGTAGCCTCTAATTAAATAACTATATCCCGCATATAAAGGGTAAAGGTTTTCTCCGTCACGACCTAAACGCATATAGTTATATGCTCTTACTGCAAAAGTAACTGGTTTTGCTCTAAAGTATTTTCTTAAATCTGCAGTAACTGCTGTAAAACTAAAATCTCCAAAATATTGCTCAACACCAACTCTATATCTAAAGCCATCTAATGGAGCTGCAACCCCAGATATTGAATTATCTCCAATAAATGATGCATTAGTTTGGAAAATTGAAAATGGTTCTAATGGAATTCCTAATGTGTTTGTTGCTTGAGCATTAGACACTTTTTGTCGATCAGAACCTAAATATCCATAAGGATAAGTACCAGCCTGATAAAAATTATTAAATCTATCCAAACGATAACTATAATAAGAGAAAGCCCCACCAGCTTCAAAACGATGAACTTTATTAAAAGGGTAGGAGCCAAAAAGTTCAAGTTTATCTTCAAAAGTTCGCAAAACGTTTGTACTTATTGTATCAACAGGATTTGCACCTGAAGATGGATCATAAACCCCAAGACTTCTAAAACCAGTAACATATGGAATATGAGAAATACCAACTCCCCAATTAATTCTGTTTTTCTGATTGATGTAACCAATCAATCCTCCAAAATCATAAATTTCTCCATTAATAGAAAGATTTGCAATAATTTGATTTCTACCTAAGATATCACTAAACATACCAATAATACCACCTTGTACACCGGCTCCAAATCTACTCGCCGATACCCCAACGCCACTATTTGCTAAATAATCTAAACGGAATTTGGGTTTATAGGGAACAACTTTCATCGAATCAGCTGTTATTTTTTCAAAACGATCAAAGTTCCCTAAATTAGAATTTACAATGTTTACCCCAACATTTTCCATTGGAGGTAAAATAGCCGCATCAAAGTTAACTTCTTGTGCATTAACCGTTTTAGCTTTAAAATTATTTAAGGGAGAATTATATAAGGTATAGCGTTGATAGCGATAGTAACTATATATGATGTCATCATTTCTAGAAACAGTTATAGCAGGTGAAAACTCTGTTATCCCACTAATACCTGTAAAATAATCTGTTAATTGTTTTACTGAGTTATCTCCTAAATTATATTCATATAAATTTCTAAACCCATCACGATTTGATAGAAAGAAAATACGTTTACTATCTCCAGAAAACTGTGCATTTAAGTTATTTGCTCCAGGAAAAACAGGAATATTTGTCAATGATTTTGTTGAAATATCATAAACCGTTAAGTTGATTGGATTAACTGCATTTATATTTCCACTAACAATTGCAGCTCTATCAGATGAAAAAACTATTTTTTTGCCATCAGGAGAGAAGCTTGGTGCATAATCTGAGTAATCATCATTTGTAAGTTGAGCAACTTCTTTAGTGCTTAAATTATAAGAAAAAATATCACTCTGACCTTCTACCATTCCAGAAAATGCAATTTCTTTTCCATCAGGTGACCAGGTTAAATTTCCAAACTGCTCTACTTTACCCATGTCTGTTTGGAATAGGGTAGTGCCATTTGACACATCAATTACAAGCATTTGATTTTTGCCTTTACTAAAAATACTAAAGGCAAATTGTTTGCTATCTGGCGACCAAGCACCAGCAGATTCTATAAAATTATAATCATCTATATGTGAATTTGCTACCTGACTACTCAGTTTTCGGAGTATTTTACCAGTTTTTGCATCAGCAAGAAACAAATCTATACCGAATAAATCTTTCTCAGAAAGAAAAGCTAAATATTTTCCATCGGGACTAATAGCTGGTGCAACATTCATATTGCCAGCATTTTTATTATCAATAATTTTCGTTCCTGATATTTTAATTTGAGAACTATCAGCTCTTAACAAAGGCCTATAATGCTGCTCGATTGAGTTTTTCCATAAACCAGATAGTGTTTTATCATCATATCCAAATGTATATTTAATACCATTTTCGTATCCAAATCTAGCCGTAGCTTTAAATAACGGAACAATTGTAGTGTCTCCATATAGTGAACCAACAAATGTCCAAAATGCTTGACCATAGCGGTAAGGAAAGTATTTATTGGAATTTGTTAAATCTTTTAGAGATGGAATATCACGATTTAATAAAGCATCACGCATCCACATAGAAGTAAAAGCATCTTTTTTACCAACAGATAAGTATTCTGCCATACCTTCGACCATCCACAAAGGAGTATTTCCAACATTTTCTAAACTAATTGAATCTTTTTCCAGTAATAAATGATATTGAAAGGCATGTACTAATTCGTGTCCTAAAACATGTCTAGTTTGGCTTTTTATATCCATTAATGGCATTATAACTCGATTTTTTAAAGCCTCTGTTACACCGCCAGTACCTATACCCACTTCTCCATTTAAAGCTGTCGTTTGCTGAAAATCTGGGTGATTATTATACAGGATTATTGGATTCTTAGTTAAAAAAGTATCACGAAAAACTTCTTGATGCATTTTATACCATGTTTCTGCATCTTGAGCGAAGTTTTTTAATAATTTTTCATTCTTTACATAGTAATAAATTTCAAAGTGAGGAGTATTTAATACTTTAAAATCTTCATTCTTATATCTTACCTTATTTTGTCCAAAATATTGGGCATGAACAGAAAAAATCGAGGATAAAATAAATAATAGAATTAACAAGGACTTCCTTATCAAAGTAGAATTTCTATTCATAGTTTAAATTTTAAGAACAGTATAATATGTTAATTTACGAAAAAGTATGCTATCTAGTTTTAATACAATAACTAACCTCCGCCATTTTTGTTTTTTTCTTTTTCTTCTTGACGTTGTTTTCTCCGTAGTTCTCTTTCTTCTTTCTTAGTTAGTGGAACAACTGGTGTAGCAGGAGATTGCTTATTCGTTGTTTCATTATTATTTTTCTTTTCTTCAGGTTTCTGAACTTCAGTTTCTGGTTTAACCACAGGGATTTGTTCATCGGTAACTGGGATACTTACATCTAGCGAATCAACTTGGGTACTATCAATTTCCGTTGTATCTATTTGCTGACGAGGAGTTGGACAATTGATTTCTCTTGTAATTTCTACTTTAGATTTCGGAAAAGGTCCATAAGTGTATCCACTGTTTGGATCGTGATAAACTTTTTCCATAAACTTAGCAAAAATCGGTAAAGCTGTATGAGAACCTTCTCCTTGCTCACCATTTTGGAAATGAGCTGTACGTTCATCACAACCCACCCAAACACCTGTCACTAAATCTTTAGTAATACCCATATACCAGGCATCTACATAATCTGATGAAGTACCAGTTTTACCTCCAATTTGATTATTTTTCTTAAATAAATCCCATTCCCATAATGCTTGAGAAGTTCCTCCTGGTTCTTCCATGCCACCTCTAAACATATACAACATTAACCAAGCTATTTCTTCGGTTAATACCCGTTTAGTCTTAGGCAGAAATTCTTCAATTATTTTATCATTTTGGTCTGTGATGCGCTCAACTAAAATAGGATCTGTTTTTACACCTTCGTTTAAAAAAGTGCCATAAGCTTTTACCATTTCATAAACTGAAACATCATTTGGACCTAAACTTACCGATGGAACTGAAGCTAAATTACTTTCTATACCACACTCATGTGCCCATTTAACTACATTATCCCATCCAACTTTTTCTGTTACTTGAGCAGTAATGGTATTTACTGATTTTGCCATTGCCCAACGTAAAGACATTTCTTGGTAACTATTACTCCAATCAGCATTTTTGGGCTCCCAATATTCTGTTTTGCCTTTATTTTGATAAGGGATTTTAACAGGTTTATCTACAAATTTATCACATGGACTCATGCCGCTTTCTAAAGCAGCTAAATATGCAAAAGGTTTAAAAGTAGATCCAGCTTGTCTTTTTGCTTGATTAACATGATCATATTTAAAAAATTTATGATCAATACCACCAACCCAAACTTTAATCTTTCCAGTTCTTGGTTCCATAGTCATCATTCCGGTATTTAAAATTTTACCGTAATAACGGATGGAATCCATTGTAGAAAATAAGGTATCTCTATCTCCTTTATAAGAGAATATTCTCATTTTTTTCTTCCTATTAAAATAGGCATCAATAGAATCGGTATTGTTGTTATATTTTTTCTTTAGTAAAGCATAAATAGGTAAATTCTTCTTTGCCCTATCTGGATAATCCACTTTTTTGCGTTCAGAATCTTCCCAAGGGTCTTCATTTCCCCAAACATTATAAAATCTTCTCTGTAGAATTCTCATCTGATCTTTTACAGCTTCCTCTGCGTAACCTTGCAATTTAGAGTCGATAGTTGTGTAGATTTTTAAACCATCCTCATATAAGTCAACATTGTTTTCCTCACACCATTTCTCTAAATATTTGTCAACAGCAGCTCTTAAATAAGAATCGCCGTCGCTACTATCTTGCATTTTACCTTCTTTTAACTGCATTGGTTGTTTAGAAAGTAGTGTTAAGCTATCCTTACTTAAATAATTATATTTATTCATCTGACTCAAAACTGTGTTTCGTCTGTCTAATGTTCTTTCTGGATATTTTAGCGGATTATAATATGAAGTACCTTTTAACATACCAACAAGTAATGCGGCTTCATTGGTAGATAATTCTTTAGTTTCTTTATCGAAATATATTCTCGATGCAGTTTTTATTCCGTAGGTATTATTTCCAAATGATACTGTATTTAAATACATTGTAATGATATCATTTTTACTATAATTAGATTCTAGTTTTAGGGCTGTCATCCATTCCTTTAGCTTGGATACAAAGGTTCTAACCAATGGGATATACTTAACTAAACCAGAAGATTTACTATAACGCGTACGATATAAGTTTTTGGCTAATTGTTGTGTAATTGTACTTGCACCACCATCTTTTCCCATTCCAATTACTGCTCTTCCGACAGCTTGTGCATCAATACCAGAATGTTTATAAAAACGAACATCTTCTGTAGCTATTAAAGCATTAATTACACTTGGCGATATTTCATTATAATTTACTGGAGTACGGTTTTCTTTAAAGTATCGTCCAATTAATTTTCCATCAGATGTATATAGCTCTGAACCAACTCGCTGTGCTGGTTTTTTAATGTCTTTATAAGACGGAGAGTAGCCAAATAGCCACAAGAAATTTAGTTGTAATGCGCAAAAGAAAATAACTATGAAAAATACAAAAAGTGCAATATAGCGAACGTATCTATTTTTTATTTCTTTAAACATGGGATAAAGATGGAAAAAACGTGAAATATTATGTGTTAAATTGTGTTAAAAGTATAGTACAAATTAACGTATTTAATTTGCTTAAATTTTAGTCTATATTTAAAAATAAAATGATTTTACCATGAAAACCAACACAAAAAAATATTTAGCTAAAGGCGGAGATAAATTTTCATTAAAAGATTACAGCACAACTTATGATGGGCATTTAGATAAAGAGGCTGGTAAACAAGAACTTGAGCGTGTTAAAGGAGAATTAAAAGATTACCAAGAAGCACTATATGCATCTGATTCTCATTCGTTACTAATAATATTTCAGGCTATGGATGCCGCAGGTAAAGACAGTGCAATTGAACATGTGATGTCTGGTTTAAACCCTCAAGGTTGTCAAGTATATAGTTTTAAAACGCCTAATAGTGAAGAATATAATCACGATTTTTTATGGAGGCATGCTAAAACTTTACCAGAAAGAGGTAAAATAGGCATTCACAATCGCTCACATTATGAAAACGTTTTGGTTTGCAAAGTGCATCCAGAGTATATTTTAAGTGAGAACATTCCTGGATATGATGACGTAAAAAAAATTGATAAGAAATTTTGGAAAGAAAGATACGAGAGCATTCGCAATTTTGAAAAACACATTATTGCAAACGGAACAGTTGTTTTAAAATTTTTTCTACATGTTTCTAAAGAGGAACAAAAACAGCGCTTTTTGGATAGGATAGAGGAGCAAAGTAAAAATTGGAAATTCTCTGTGGGCGATTTAAAGGAAAGAGCTTTGTGGAAAGAATATATGGCTGCTTATGAAGAAGCAATAAAAGAAACTTCAACAGATAGTGCACCTTGGTATGTAATTCCTGCAGACAAAAAATGGTATGCAAGATTAGCTATAAGTCAGATTATTGAGGAAACTTTAGAGTCTTTAAATCTAAAATATCCTGTACTACCAAAAGAAGAAGCAGACCAATTAGAAACTATTAAACAACAATTGTTAAGTGAAAAATAAATCTGATTTTTTAATAACAAATTAAAATATACCTTTGCGTCGCTTTTTGGTTTCCGATTTTACATCGGAATTAAAAGGGAATACAGTGTAATTCTGTAACTGTCCCGCAGCTGTAAGCTCTATAAAAGTTTTTCAAATCTAAAGTCACTTTTCGCATCAAGCGGATGGGAAGACAGGAAAGCCAGAGTAAGTCAGAAGACCTGCCTAAAAGTTTAATATTTCATAGCTTTCGGGGATTGAAGCTAGGAGTGGGACTTTTTATAATACCTCATTTCTATTCTGATTCTGTTGCTGTGTGTGAAAAACTCACAACAAATGAACAAAAAAACTAAATTAATTGTCGCAGGTCTAGGACTTGTGCAGTTAGCCCTATTGGGAAACAAAGCCGTGGCTCAAGAAGCCCAAAATTTAAATGAAGTGGTAATTTCTGTCACAAAAAATGAGCAAAAACAATCACAAACTGGTAAGGTTGTAACAGTAATTACAGGCGAAGAATTGGCTCGCAGTAGCGGAAAAAATTTGGCAGAACTATTAAATCAGCAAGCTGGAATTACAATTGGTGGCGTAGGAAGCAATGCTGGAAAAGACAAAAGTTTATTTTTTAGAGGTGCTGGAAGTGCTTATGCTGTAATTTTGATTGATGGTATTTTAGTTACAGATCCATCTGGAAATGGGGGCACTTTCGATTTGCGTATGTTTTCAATTGATCAAATTGAACGGATTGAAATTTTAAGAGGCGGACAATCTACTATTTATGGTTCTGATGCTGTAGCAGGAGTTGTAAACATTATCACCAAAAAAACTGGTAAAAAAGGCAATAATGTGTATGGTGTTGCTAGCGCAGGAAGTTATAATTCATATAAAGGAACTATTGGATTAAATGGTAAAGTTGATGCATTTACTTATAATTTGAGTTATTCGCATTTTAAAACTGATGGAATTTCTGAAGCTGCTAATCCGGCAGGGAATACACAAGTTTTTGATAAAGATGGTTTAAAACAAGATGCATTAAATGCTAATTTTTCTATTCAATTAGATAAACGGTTAAGTGTAAATCCATTTTTTCGTTATTTCTATGGCAAATTTGATTATGATGATAATGCCTTTACTGATGCAAAAAACACTTCTGTTTCAAAACATTTTAATGGTGGTGTAAATGCAACTTATCAATTAGACAAAGGAAAAATTACGTTAAATTATAGCCATGAAAATACGGGTAGAGATTATGTGAGCAGTTATTCAGGTAAGTACGAAGGGAGTATGAATTTGGTTGATGTGTTTTATAATCAAGATTTAGGTAATAAATTAAATCTACTTGTGGGTTTAGATAATAGAGCGACAACCGTTACTCATTTTGGTACAACAACGAATACAGAACCATCGGCAAATTTATTTAGCACATATGCATCTTTGTTTTTACATAATTTAAGTGTATTTAATTTAGAAGTTGGTGGCCGTTATAATAAACATAATAAATACGGAGAAAACTTCACCTACGCTGTAACACCAAGTATTAATATTATAAAAGAGGTAAAAGTTTTTGGTACAGTTTCATCTGCATTTAGAGCGCCGACTTTAGAAATGTTGTTTGGTCAATATGGTGCGAATTTAAATTTGAAACCAGAAAAATCTACCAGTTATGAAGCTGGTGCACATTTCAATTTCTTAAATGAAAAGATAAATCTTCGAGTTGTTGGTTTTAAACGTAAAATGACCGATGCTATTATCTATGGCGCAAGTGGTTACGTTAATCAAGATAAACAAAATGATAAAGGTTTTGAGATTGAACCAGGAGTTAAATTCGGTGCATTTTCATTAAACGGATATTATGCTTATGTAGAAGGAAAACAGACATCTGGAACTGTAATTTCTGATGTGTTATTACGTAGACCTAAAAATACTTTTGGTGCAAATGTAGGTTTACAAGCAACTTCTGATTTATATCTAAGTGCTAATTACAAATTTACTGGTGAGCGTACAGATAGTGATTTTAGCACATATCCTTCGGTAAATAAAATATTAGATTCTTATCAGATAGTTAATTTTTATGCAGAATATGCTTTGGCTAAAAAACGTGTTAAAATCTTTGCTGATTTGAAAAACTTGACAAATGAAAAGTACACTGAGATAATTGGTTACAACACAATGGGTTTTAATATGAATGCAGGAGTAAACTTTAATTTTTAATTTCTTTAATAAGTGTAAAGCCTCGAATTTCTTCGAGGCTTTTTTGTTTAAATTATAATTTTATTGATATTATTACATTATGTATAAAAAAATAATTTTAATAGCATTTTTTCTAACCACAGCTTACATGTGTAATGCTCAAGTAGTTGATATTAAAGAGTTAACAATGTTATTTGATATCCCTATTAAATTATTGGAGAAAAAGATAGATACTAATAAGTGGAAAAAAGTTATTGAACTTAAAAATGAAGAGGGTTTAATTTATTCGACAGATTACAGAATTAATAGTTTATCTAATGTAGAATCAACTAAAATACGAATTGTCGAGTACTTAAAGGGACCACCAAAAATACTCTTATTTATGACTGCAGAAAAGAAAACGATTGCTGAACTAGATAATGAAATTCTAGCTACAAAATTTAATTTAGTTGAAACTAATAATAAAAATGGAGCCGTAGATAGAATTTACATGAATGGTCAATATCTTTATATCTATAGTAAAGCAGAAGCAACATCAGTTTTACTTATTACAACTTCAAAAGAATATTTAGAAGATAAAAAAATTAATTCAAATAATCCAACTTAAACTTGCTTAAATCTGGTAATTGTTTTTTAGCTCGATTAAGTTCGTATTCATAAATAGTTCTTCCTAAATTTTTCATAAAAGGATAGCAAACAGTTTCATACTCGTATTTACCATCGTTATAAATTCCATCTTCATTACTTTGTACTACCGCGGTTAAAAAATATTCAACTTTGTTTTTAAAATCTACGAAGTAAGAATTATCTATAATGAAACCATAACTATCGCCATATTTATTAAAAATTCTAATATTTGGATCCAAAACTGCGTTTTTCTCTCTTCCATAATATAACATTTTGGCATAAGTTGACCAAAATTCTTTCTCGTTATATTTAGGATAATCACTTTCTGTTGGATATTTACTCATGTAAGTGTAAATGAGTTTGTAATCTTCTGGCGTTAAATTAAATCGCTCATTAGTAGGATAAGCTTCTGGCATTATTAACCTCTTCATTAAAGATTGTTGGTCAGCTACCGTAAAAACATTCTTATTTTCGAAACTATAAGGTTCATTGACTAGTTTTTCATTGCTATCCATATAACCTTTACCCACAATCAAATTGGTCAATTCTAACGGATAATCTTTAGCGTCGTATTGTTCAGGTTGATAATAAATCAATTTATCCCCATCGTAAAAATCAATCGGATTAGTATGTCTTGCAGATTCTCCTCCATCGCCTATGGCTAAACGATTTAAAATTCTACTTTCAGTTAACCCATATTTCTTCAACTTTACATTAATTTCACTTCTTCCAAGAAATTCAAATAGACGATTAAACGCATCATTATCACTAGTTAACAAAACTTTTTTAATATAGTGAGCTAAAGATGGTTTTCCATTAACTGCACTTTTATCTTTAGAAACCTTAGTTTGTCCTTTAAAGCTACTATCGGTTATCATGGTTAAATTTGCAGTTAAACCTTTGCTTTTTAGTTCGTTTACCTTCTCTAATGCAAAAATAACTCCAGCTAATTTTACGGTACTTGCCGGATAGAAATATCGCTTTGCATTCACATTATAGGTAAATGTTTTAAAGCTAGGTTTATTATTTTTATCTCTATTTACCTGTGTATAAATAACTTGAATTTCATTATGAGTTCGATGATTTAATATGGCAGAAAATAATTCCGGTTTGTCTTCCATTAATTTTTTTAGAAATAAAGTATCGGTTTTTTGTGCCATTGCTTGGTAGCTAATTAGAAATAGTAAACAAAGGGATAATTTTCGCATAAGATTTAGTATTTGATAATTAAAGATAGGATTTTCTATTTTCTAATAACAGTTCACTTATAAATTCTATATTTTTTATTCAGGATTTAAAAAGCTAATTTTGTTTATTAATTATAAAGAAAATAAGAAATGAAAAATAGTTCTAGAACACTTGTATTGTTATTGTTAATGCTGGTAATTGTTGGTTTGAGGGTTATTGCCCCACTTTCGCCAGATTTTAAAGTAATAGCCAATTTCTCTGGGATAGGTGCTGTAGCTTTATTTGGTGGAGCTTATTTTAAAAATAAATTGAACGCTTTCGTACTACCATTATTTGTGTTATTGTTAAGCGATATAGGTCTTGCTTTAACAATGGGCAAAGATTATGGCTTTTATCAAGGTTGGTATTATACCTATATTGCCTTTGCATTAATTGTGTTAATAGGACATTTAATGATTAAAAAAGTAAATGTTCAACGTGTTTTAGCCGCTAGTTTAACAGGGGTTTTAATTCATTGGTTAGTTTCTGATTTTGGCGTTTGGTACGGTTCTTCATTTTATCCGCAAACATTAGCTGGTTTTTGGTCTTGCTTAGTTTTGGCAATTCCTTATGAGCTTAATTTCTTATATGGAACATTAGCATATTCAGCTATAATGTTTGGTGCTTTCGAGAGCCTGAAAGTTAAATACCCAGTGTTAAGTTTAAAAAATAAAGCTTTAAATTCATAAAATTTATAAAATGAATAGAAAACCCTTTTGTACAGTGTGCAAAAGGGTTTTTTATTTAAATTAGTAATAATGAAGAAGAGATTGGTTGTTTTGACAGGTGCTGGAATTAGCGCCGAAAGTGGATTGAAAACCTTTAGAGATTCTGATGGTTTATGGGAAGGCTATAATATATATGACGTAGCAACTCCAGATGCATGGGAAAGAAATCCAACATTAGTACAAGAATTTTATAATGAAAGAAGAAGGCAGATTTTAAATGCAAAACCTAATCTTGCGCATATTGAATTGGCAAAGCTCGAAGAAGATTTTGATGTACAAATAATAACACAAAACATTGATGATTTGCACGAACGAGCTGGTTCTACACAGATTACGCATTTGCACGGCATTATTACTTTTGCTCAATCTGATAAGAATTCATCTTTAATTTACCCTATCAAAGGAGATGAAATAAAAATTGGGGAATTTTGTGAATTAGGTTCGCAATTGCGGCCACATGTAGTGTGGTTTGGTGAAGCTGTACCGATGATTGAAACTGCTGCTGCTATTTGCGAAGAAGCAGATATTTTTATGCTTGTTGGTACATCATTAGCTGTTTATCCTGCAGCTGGATTACTTGATTTTGTTCCAAAAGGCGTTCCAAAATATATTATTGACCCTAAAATCCCTTCCGTAAATCAGTATGCTAATTTGATTAAAATAGAGAAATCAGCAACTGCTGGAGTAAAGGAAGTTACAGAGCTATTAAAAAAAAATGGTTAAGCAAATTCCTTCAGTGTTTAATTGGAGTGGAGGAAAAGACAGTACTTTAGCTTTACACCATGTTTTGAAGCAAAAATTATATGATGTACGTTATTTACTAACCACTGTTAATAGTTCTTTTAATCACATTGCGATGCACGGTGTAAGAGAAGATTTATTAATTGAGCAAGCAAATAGTTTAAATCTTCCTTTGTTTCAAGTGCACTTACCAGAAATGCCTGATATGGGGATGTATGAAAAAACTATGTCCGAAGCCTTATTCAAGATAAAAGCTGAAGGAGTTACGCATTCTATTTTTGGTGACATCTTTCTAGAAGATCTCAAAGTTTACAGAGAAAATCAATTGGCCAAAATAGGGATGGAGGCTGTTTTTCCATTGTGGAAAAGAGATAGTTTAACAATTGTAAAAGAATTTATCAATTTAGGTTATAAAACTATCGTGGTGTGTGCGCAAGAAGATTTAAAAGATTTCTGTGGAAGAGTGATCGATCAATCCTTTTTAAATGACTTACCAAATCACATTGATCCTTGTGGAGAAAATGGAGAATTTCACACATTTGTTTTTGACGGACCAATCTTCAATCAACCAATTAATTTTGAAATAGGAGAGCTGGTCTATAAAACTTTTTCTAGTCCAAATGCAAGTAATAAATCATCTGGATTTTGGTATATTGATTTAATTCCGAGAGCGTAATTTTATTCTTGCATTTAAATAATGTGTTCTCATATTGAAAAAATTTTCAATATGAAGAGCTACCCATTTTCTTAAATTCTTATTAATCTAAAATCTTGATTTTTTTAACTTAATGTACCAAACTTCCCATTTATTTGGCGTTTTTATCAATCAATATTATATTTTGTTTAACGATTTATTTTTTTAATTATCAATTAGTTACATATAATTTATTAAACTATTAATTCTTTAAGAAGAAGTGTAAATTCATTAAAACTAGTTCAATTTGCCAAACTATATTTTGATATATAATTAAACTTATTATTTTACAGTTAGTTATGCATTTTATATAAACAATTACTGCTGACGCTGATAGGCTGCTGAAAAATCTGCTCTCATGGTTTTAAAACGCTCAATAACAGTAGTCATAAATGTTTCATCTATGATTTGAAAAATCTCATTTGCTCCCCCTCCGCTAAGGTCAAGTTCAGATAATTTATAGCTTTGTTCCAACTGACCCTGCTCAAATTTTACGATGTATTTTTGATTCATATTGAACAAAGTAATTTTACATTCAGGATGTGGTAATTCTGCGAGTATTCTCATGTTATTTTATTTATTCACAATAGGGTGAAATATTGACAAATAGTTATTTAAAGATTTACTCCCATTTCTTTAAGCAAGAAATCGGCGTGATCTATTTTTGCTGCAACCCAAAGTACATATCGTATATCTACACCTATTGAACGGCTATAACTTTCATTCCAAGCATAATCATTAATTGTGGCTTCGTAAGCACGATCAAAATTTACCCCAATTAATTCGCCATACGCATTCATAATAGGGGAACCGGAATTTCCGCCAGTTGTATCCATGTTATATAAAAATGCTACAGGAACATCATTTAGCTCTTTTTTAGTGAAAGGACCGAAGTCTTTTGCATCCCATAGTGTTTTAATTAAAGTTGGGTATCCAAACTCAGGATTACCAGTTGCACCTTTTTCTATAATTCCTTTAATGCTGGTGTATGGTGCCATATAACTTGCATCTGCAGGAGAATAACCACGAACGTGGCCATAGGTAAGTCTTAATGTGCTGTTTGCATCTGGGATAAAATCTTTTTGTAAAAACTTTTCTTTCACATTCACATAATCGCCCATTAATTTATTTAAAACACCGTCTCTACGATCTTTTTCTGGTTTTAATTCTGCTATTTGTTTTGTGATATCCTTTTCAAATAATAATAATCCATCATTATAATCACTAATGGATTTACTAGATTTTAAAATATTGTTTAGTACGTAATTTTTGTCTTTTAGCTTACTCAATCCAAATGCATCATTGATAAAATCATCTATCATTGCATTGCTATTAGCGCCTTTACTTGTTATTTTTTCAACCGCGTTGACTCTTTGATTCGAAGTAAATAACGCTGCGTCGGCTAACATTTTCTTAAAAATTCTGCGATCTACATCAATATCAAATGAATCATAAACTACATTTATTGCTTGTTTCAGTTTATCTATATTCGAGTTAAAATAAACCTCTTTTTGTGTTGTTGGCTGACTTTCCAGCTCCGTTTTAAACGTATTGATCTGTTTTGAAACATTCAATAAACTAATGGATGTGTATATTTGCGTTAACCACATGTCTCGATATACATCGCCATTTATTTGCTTATATAATTGATCAATATCTGTCATTAAGTTCCCGTATTGCGCTTTTACATCAACATTGTTATTTATAAACTGTGCTAAAGCTGCATCTTCTTGTCTTTTTTGTGCAACCAAATCAATTCCCTTAATTCCTTTTAGCTTACCTCTATAATTCTTCATTACATTGGCATTCTTCTTAATTCTAGTTGCTAATTTTAGTTCGGTAGTTTTATCTTTTTTACCTACATTTTCCATTGTAGCGTTCTGGAAATCATATAATTCAGAAACATACGGTAGCAAATATTTTTGCTGGTACTCTATAAATTCTGCAGGACGGTGACGAAAAGTTTTTCCTGGATATCCTAAAATAAATACAAAATCTTCTTCATTAGTCCCGTTCGGATTAACCTTTAAGAATTTTTTTGGTGTATACGGAATGTTATTTTTTGAATATTTAGCAGGTTTACCATCTTTTCCAACGTAAGCTCTCATGAATGAAAAATCACCCGTGTGGCGTGGCCAAACCCAATTGTCTGTTTCACCACCATATTCTCCAATTTTACGATTAGGAACATATACTAAGCGTACATCCTGAATTGTTTTATAGCGAAATAACACGTAGCTTTTTCCAATAAACATTTCCGAAACTTCAGCTTTAATGCTTGGATCTTTTTTTTCAGCTTCTAACGCAATGTTTTTCATCGCATTATTAATCAATTGCAATCGGCTTGCTGGATCTTGTATTTCAGCAACTGCGCCTAAAACTTTATCAGATACATCTTCATAACTATCAGTAATACGGCATGTTAATCCTTTTGCTTCAATCTCTTGTTCACGACCATTTGCAACAAATCCATTATTTAAATAATCATGTTCTGGTGTACTTGCCAATTGTACAGCACTAAATGCGCAATGGTGGTTAGTGATAATTAAACCATAATTAGAAACAAAAGAGCCTGTGCAACCACCAACATTTACTAATGCATCAACTAAGCTTATCCCATTAGGATTATATACTTCGCTTTGATCTATTTTTAAACCGGCTTTCTTTAAATCTAATTTGTGTATTTCACTTAAAGGAAACATTCCTTCTTCAGGTGGACTGTAAGAAAACTGAAATAATCCAGCTAAAACGATTAAAGTAATTAATAAGATTTTCTTGTTCATGTTGTTGTGTTAATGCATATAATCGTCAAATCTAAGTATTTTGTTTAAAGTAAAAACACAATGTGGAATAGTAATAGGAATGTTAATTCTTCGCTATAAAATCAGATTATTTAATGATTTTGTACCTTTGTAATTCAATAAAAAATGCAATGGCAGAAGATTTAACAATAACCAAAACTGGAACTAAAGAAGAACAGTATTTATCGCTTATTCCTCAAATAGAAGCTTTACTTTATGGCGAAACAGATTTGATAGCTAATTTAGCTAATGTTTGCGCTGCTTTGAAAGAGCAGTTTGGCTGGTTTTGGGTTGGATTTTACTTAATTAAAAACGATGAATTAGTTTTAGGACCATTTCAAGGCCCTGTTGCTTGTACCAGAATTAAAAAAGGAAAAGGTGTTTGCGGTGCGTCTTGGGAAAAAGAAGAAACTATTGTTGTTCCAAACGTGGATGAATTTCCTGGTCACATTGCTTGCGCTTCAGCTTCAAAATCAGAAATTGTATTGCCATTTTTTAGCGCCAAAAACATAATAGGTGTGTTAGATGTTGACAGTGAATATCTTGCTCATTTCGATGAGATTGATAGTAAGTACTTAAATCAAATTGTTAATTTAATACATGCCTAAATTACCCTATTCTTTTTACCAACAAGAAGATGTAATTGATCTTGCAGTTCAGCTTTTAGGTAAGCAATTATTTACTTTAATTAATGGTAAATTAACTGGTGGAACAATTGTAGAAACAGAAGCTTATAATGGAATTATTGATAAAGCTTCTCATGCATACAATGGTCGTTTTACACCAAGGACTTCAATTATGTATGAAGCTGGTGGTGTTTCTTATGTATATCTGTGTTATGGCATTCATCATTTGTTTAATGTCGTAACCAATAGTAAAAACAATCCAAATGCAGTTTTAATTCGTGGCATTGAGCCTAATGAAGGACTTTCAACTATGTTAGAACGTAGAAATATGCAAAAACTAGAACCTAGAATTACTGCAGGGCCTGGTGCATTAGCTAAAGCGTTAGGGATTGATAAAAACTTAAATGGCAAAGATTTGCTGGGAGATGAAATTTGGATTGAAGATAATGGAATTCATTTCAAAGAAGATCAAATAGTGGCGTCACCAAGGGTTGGTGTAGATTATGCCGAAGATCATGCATTACTTCCTTGGCGATTTTATGTGAAGGGAAATAAATTTGTGAGTAAACCGAATTCTTAAGTTAAATTAAAACCATTTCATTTTAGCTGATGTTTATTAATAAAAGCATCAACATGAAAAATGAAAAAAATATTGCCGTTCTTCAAGAAATGGCCGAAAAAGTAAGAATTTGTATGTTTAATACCATCACTAACGATGGCTTTCACAGTCGCCCGATGGGCACTGCAAAGATTGAGGATGATGGAACTATTTGGTTTTTTACAAATGAATATTCTCCAAAGTCTAAGGAAATTTCAAAAGATAATGAAGTTAATCTAGGATACAGCGATCCATCAAATAATACATTTATTTATGTAAACGGCGTGGCCGAATTAGTTGATGATCAAACTAGAAAAGAAGCTTATTTTTCTCCAGCCATTAAAGCATGGTTTCCTGAAGGAGCAGATGACCCTAATTTGATTTTAATAAAAGTAACTCCAAGCGTTGCTGAATATTGGGACTCAAGTTCAAGCAAAATGGTAATTGCATTTCATATGCTTAAAGCCATAGTTACCGGCGAAACACCTGATTTAGGCGAGCATGAGAAAATGAAATTTTAGTAAATACTCATATGAAATTGAAAAGTCTAGCCGTATGGTTAGGCTTTTTTTTGTTATTATTGAACCATGAATTTTGAGAATAATTTAGCCTTTGCTCAAACCTTAGATCAACAAGATCCACTAAGAGAAATGCGTAATGAATATCTATTTCCTCAGCAAAATGGAAAACCATTTATATACCTATGTGGTAATTCTTTAGGGCTACAACCTAAAGTGGCACGTGAGGTTTTAGAAAAGCAATTAAACAACTGGCAAAACTTAGGGGTTGAGGGTTGGTTTGAAGGAAATTCTCCATGGATGTTTTATCACAAGGAACTTAAAAAGTTAATGGCACCAATTGTTGGAGCAAAACCAGCAGAAGTTTGCCCAATGAACACCTTAACTGTCAATCTTCATTTATTGATGGTTAGTTTTTATCAACCAAAAGCTAAACGTTTTAAAATTATAATGGAAGCGGGAGCATTTCCATCAGATCAATATGCAATAGAAAGTCAAGTTCGTTTTCATGGTTTTGATCCAAAAGATGCTATAATTGAAGTAAAACCACGAGAAGGAGAATACACCTTAAGAACAGAAGATATTGTAAAAGAAATAGAAGGTAATGCAGAAGAAATAGCTTTAGTGCTATTTGGAGGTATTAATTACTTTACTGGGCAGTGGTTTGATATGCCTGCAATTACTAAAGCAGGACACAAGGCTGGTGCAATTGTAGGCTTTGACTTAGCTCACGCAGCTGGAAACGTACCTTTACAATTGCATGATTGGGATGTCGACTTTGCTTGTTGGTGTTCTTATAAATATCAAAATGCTGGACCAGGAGGAATTAGTGGAATTTTTGTTCATGAAAAGCATTTTAATACATCTATGAATCGCTTTGCAGGATGGTGGGGTTATAATGAAGAACAACGTTTTAAAATGGAAAAGGGATTTATTCCAGAAGCTGGAGCTGATGGTTGGCAGGTAAGCTGTACACAGGTAATGCCGATGGCTTTATATCACGCATCACTGCAACTATTCGAAAAAGCAGGATTTATGGATGTGTTAAGAGCAAAAAGTAAAACTTTAACTTCCTATTTGTTTTTTATTATAAATCAAGTAAATAAAGAACTAGGAGACGAGCAATATAAAATAATTACCCCACAAACAGAAGCTGACAGAGGAGCGCAAGTTTCTATCATTGCAAAGGCAAATGGAAAAAAAATCTTCGACGAATTAGTAGCACATAATGTACTTGGCGATTGGCGTGAACCGAATGTAATACGTTTGAGTCCGGTGCCTATGTATAACAGTTTTGAAGATGTTTATAAAACTGGATCTTTATTGCTAACCATCAGCCAATCCATAATATGATAAATTACAATCCAAAAGAGTGGGTAAGTTTTATATTTCACATTCACAAAGCAGATACCTTTAGAAAACTATGGCCTTTAATGCTCACTGTGGCTGCTCTTTCTGCTGGTATAGCTTATTTAGAGCTCAACTATTTAAAACTTGCAGAAACGACTTATATTAAGAATGTGGGAATGATGCATAATCTTTTAGGATTTGTTATTTCCATGTTACTGGTATTTAGAACTAACACATCATATGATAGATGGTGGGATGGAAGGAAATTGTTAGGGGCATTAACAAATGTGAGTAGAAATTTAGCCATCAAAATCAAGGCATTAAATTTGGATGCAGCCGAAGTAGAGTTTTTTAAATATGCTATTCCAAAATACGCATTTGCACTAAAGGAGCATTTAAGAGAGAAGCAATATTTCGGAAAAGATAGCTTTTTAATAGAAATTGATGGTGGTAAACATATTCCTAATCAAGTAGCTACAAGTATTGTGAGCAGAATTTATGATTTACAAACAAACCATAAAATATCTCAAGAACAATTAATTACTTTAAATGCTGATACAAGTCAGTTTACTGATATTTGTGGAGGTTGCGAAAGAATTAGAAATACACCAATCCCTTATTCTTATAGCGCTTTTATCAAGAAATTCATTTTTATTTATGTACTTACGTTACCTATTGGATGGGTATTTAGTTTAGGTTATTTCGTTATTCCTATTGTACCCTTTATTCTCTATGTGTTAGCAAGTTTGGAATTGATTGCAGAAGAAATTGAAAATCCTTTTAATACAGATGCGAACGATTTACCGGTAGATGAAATTTGCAATAATATCGAAAAACATGTTAATGAAATTTTGAGTTGATTTCAAGATGCTTAAAATTGCCTATCATCCTTTATACGCACATCCTTTACCAGAAGGACATCGATTTCCTATGCTTAAGTACGAATTAATACCAGGTCAATTACTTCACGAAGGAACTATTCAACAAGAAAATTTATTTGAACCAGAACCTACTTCAGAAGAAAACATTCTAACTACACATGACAAAGACTATTGGTTGCAACTCAAGAATGGTACTTTACCTACAAAAGAACAACGAAGAATAGGGTTTCCGTTAAATGCTCAATTAATATAACGAGAAATTAGAATTGCACAAGGAACTATTGATGGAGCTTTATATGCTCAACAAAATGGAGTAGCATTCAACATAGCTGGTGGCACGCATCATGCAGGTAGCAATTGGGGAGAAGGATTTTGCTTATTAAACGATCAGGCTATTGCAGCAAACTATTTGTTGACAAACAATTTAAGTAATCGTATCTTAATCATCGATTTAGATGTTCATCAAGGTAATGGAACTGCAGAAATATTCCAAAATGAACAGCGGGTTTTTACATTTTCTATGCATGGAGCTAAAAACTTTCCATTTAGAAAAGAAAAATCAGATTTAGATATTCCATTAGATGATGGCACAACAGATGAAATTTACTTAAATCTGCTAAAAGAGGCCTTAATTAATGTTTTTAAAATACATCAACCAGATTTTGTATTTTATTTAGCAGGAGTAGATGTATTAGCAACAGATAATTTAGGTAAACTAGCACTTACTAAAAATGGTTGTAAACAACGTGATATAGCAGTTTTTGAAGCTTGTCTTCAACATCAAATACCAATTCAAGTAAGTATGGGTGGAGGTTATTCTCCAACTATTAAAACCATTGTAGATGCGCATTGCAATACCTTCCGCGTAGCGAGAGATTTATTTTATTAATGACTATCTTCGCCACATGCTAGAAATTGTCTATCAAGACGAATATTTAATTGCCATAAACAAACCACACGGATTACTGGTACACCGTTCTAAAATAGCAAATGATGCCACAGAATTTGCCTTACAGCTATTAAGAGATCAAATTGGCCAACATGTTAATCCTGTACATCGTTTAGATAGAAAAACAAGTGGACTTTTACTTTTTGCATTTACTAAAGAAGTTGAAATTGAAATGCAAAAACAATTTCAAGAAGGTTTAGTTGAAAAGAAATACTTAGCAATTTTACGCGGGTATACTCCAGATCAATTGGATATCAATTATCCCTTAAAAAAGGAAAATGGAACGCTGCAAGAAGCATTTACATCGTTTATTACTTTACAACGAGCAGAAATAGAAATTCCTTTTGGTAAACATCCAACTTCACGTTATTCTTTAGTAGAAGCAAGCCCAACGACAGGACGAATGCATCAGCTTCGTAAACATTTTGCACATATTCTTCATCCTATTATTGGCGATAGAAAACATGGATGCAATAAACAAAATGGCTTTTTTGCCAAACAATTTGAAATGACAACGATGCTTTTACATGCATCTGAACTCAGCTTTATTCATCCTGTAACTGCACAACGAATTCACTTAAAAGCAACATTTCATAACGAATTTAAAAGAATGTTAGATGTATTAAAATTTACCAGCTAGCATAATAATTGCTATCCAAAAGCTGTTATTAATTCATCTATGATTACATATTCACGAATTATCCCCGTGTTGCTTATTTTATTTTTAAGCAGCTGTTCATCAATTTATATACCTAGTGTACCTAATACGCCTATGTTAACTACAAAAGGTGAAATTGCAGCGGGTGCACATATTTCATTAAAAGGGAATGCTAATTTTAATTCGGCCTATGCCATAAGCAATCATTTTGCTGTATTGATAAATGGTGCATATATGAATAATGATGGCACTAAAAAAGATGTTAAGCATAAAATGGTTGAGTTTGGAGGTGGATATTTTAATACTTTCGGTCCAGATAATAATAGGATAATAGAAATTTATGGTGGTGTTGGAAGTGGTAAAAGTTATAGAGTATTTAGAGAGTTTGATCAAAATAAAACTTTAATCAGTACAGATCATCAAGAGGCAAAATACGATAAGAAGTTTATTCAAGTAAACTATAGCTCAAAAAAGAGAGATAACCTGCGTTTATTTGGTGTAAACTTCGGTTTAAATTTTGGTACCGCTTTGCGGGTAAGTTTCATTAAAACGAATGATTTTTTCAGAAATAATATTCAGCAACCCAATGAAGAAAATATTTTTCTAGAGCCTGTTTTCTTCACTCGAATGATTTTAAGCGATGAAGTGCAGTTACAATATACTAGCGGAAGCAATTTCGGTCTAAAAAATCGTAAGTTTTTAAATGCAGGCAATTCCGTATTCAGTGTTGGTGCTGTTATAAATTTAGGTAGAACTCCTAAAAAACAATAAGAAGTTATTGTAAATTTGTTAGCATGAGATGGTGGTTATTAATCTTTTGCGTAATTATTTTTAAAACGGATTTAAAAGCTCAAGCTACTTTTAATGAATATTTCAATTCTTTAAAAAAGGTAAAAATTGATAGCGGTGTCACCTTAACCTTCGACGAGCCTGCTCAGTTAAATCCAAAAAAAACAACAAAACTTATCGTTTTTGCTTTACCAAATGGCAATACAACTGCACAAACTTTTGGTAAAAAATTATCCAATGGTGATGATTGGCATTTTGATATACAACATATTGGTGCACAAACCGCATTTATCCGTAATGCCGATCAAAACACAAATTACATCGTTGTTTACCTAGAAAACGAATTAAAAAGTTGGCCCGCTTGGAGAAAAAAGTTTTTAAGTGGAGATGAGCGAATAGGTAAATTGATTGAGGATTTAGTAAAACGTTATAAAGATTATCGACCTAAAATTACATTAAGTAGCCACAGCGGTGGTGGAAGTTTTATTTTTGGTTATATCAATTCTCAAGTTGAAATACCAGCTTATATAGAACGTATTGGATTTTTAGACGCAACATATGGGTATGAAGCAGAAAAACATCAAGCGAAGCTTAAAAACTGGTTAAATACAAAAAATAAATCTTTGCAAGTTATTGCTTACAATGATAGCGTAGTAGTTTATAATGGTAAACCTTTGGTATCGCCAACTGGCGGAACTTGGTATAGAAGCCAATTAATGGCGAAAGATTTACAAAGTGATTTTAAATTGAAAAAATACGATTTGTTGGACAGAATGAATTGGTTCAATAAAAATCATTCAATTGCATTTTCTCTCATAAAAAATCCAGAAACCAAAATTTATCATACTGTTTTAGTGGAGAAAAACGGCTTTATCCAGCTGATATTTAACGGCACAAAATATCAAGATAAAAATTATCTGTTTTGGAGCGATAGAGCATACGAACAATATGTTTTGCAGTAAATGGAAAATGAATCCAAAAATCTAGTTCGCAAAATTATTCATATTGACATGGACGCGTTTTATGCGTCTGTAGAACAAAGAGATTTTCCAGAATATCGAGGTAAACCATTGGTGGTTGGCGGTTCTCCAGAAGGTAGAGGTGGAGTAGTTGCAACGGCAAGTTATGAAGCTCGAAAATTTGGCATCCACTCCGCTATGACTTCAAAAAAAGCACAACAACTTTGTCCATACGCAATATTTGTTAGACCCAGATTTGCTGCTTATAAAGAGGTATCTCAAAAAATAAGGGAAATATTTAGTCGTTATACGGATTTAATTGAACCACTTTCCCTAGATGAAGCTTACTTAGATGTTACCTTAGATAAACTAAATATTGGATCTGCGATAGCTATTGCTGAACAAATTAAGCAGGCTATTAAAGATGAATTGAATTTAACTGCTTCTGCAGGAGTTTCAATTAATAAGTTTGCTGCAAAAATCGCTTCCGACATGAATAAACCTGATGGTTTGACTTTTATAGGTCCATCACGATTAGAGAAATTTATGGAGCAACTGCCTGTAGAAAAGTTTTTTGGTGTAGGTAAAGTCACTGCTGAGAAAATGAAGAGACAAGGATTGCATACAGGTGCTGATTTAAAAGAATTATCACAACAACGCTTGGTGCAGTTATTCGGTAAAACTGGTAAGTTTTTTTATAATATTGTAAGAGGTATCGATAATAGGGCAGTACAGCCTCATCAGGAAACAAAATCAATTAGCGCTGAAGATACTTTTTCTTACGATTTGGATAAAGGAGAGGAGCTTAATGATTGGTTAATTCAAATAGCTAAATCCGCTTTTAAACGTGTGCAACATTATGAAATTTACGGACGAACTTTAACCCTAAAAGTTAAATTCGAAGATTTTAAGATAATAACTAGGAGTACGTCTTTTACAAGTCCAGTTACAGAATTAAATCAGGTTTTAGAAACTGCTCAAAAGTTATTGGATCATTTGGATTTAGGCGGTAAAAAAATTAGGCTTTTAGGCGTTTCCTTTTCTAATTTTTCAGAAACTAAGCCTAGAACAAGGTACGATTATCATCAGCCCACACTTTTTCCACCTACTAAAATTTAATATTGAGTTAATTTTAGCGAAACAAACCTGATGTATTTTTGATAAAGTAAAAATCTAATCGATTTACAATGAAAATAAATACCGTAATCATAGCTATTGTAGTCGTAGCGATTTTGGCCTTTGTTTATTTTATTATAAAACGCAATAAAAAAGACCAAAAAGAATTAGAACACGAATTTAATCAGAAAGAAGTAAAGCCTGATAAACACGACGAGAAACACATCTAATTGATTAAAGCTTTTAAGATTGGAATTGTTTCATTAAAGGATCTTCTTAAAGCTAGTATAGATAGTCTGATTTTAGTTTTTACCGTACCTAAAGGAATATTTAATTTTTCGGACACCTCGGCATGTGTGTATCCTTCAAAATAAACCAAATCTAAAATATTCTTTTGTTCAGGTTTCAACTGTTGAATTAATTGTTTTATACCTATTGTTTCTGTGTTAAATTGAGTGTAGTTTCGTCTGTCTAGTGTAACTATTGGTATTTCATTTAAATTATCAGTTTTACTTGAATTTGTACAACTTTTGCTCCTTAAATGATCTATCGCAGTATTTTTAGCCAAATTTGCTAACCAAGTAAATAATCTTCCTTTGGAAGCATCGTATTGGTCAATCGACTTCCATACTTTTATAAAAGTATCTTGTAGAATATCTTCTGCTATCTCATCAAACTTAACAATGCGAGTAATTATTCCCAAAAGGGAACCAGAATACATTTTATATAGTTGAGCAACTGCTTGTTTATCACCTGTTTTAAGCCCATTAACTAGGTCAACTTCCGTAGAGTTTAATTCTTTTGTAGTAATTGATTTATTTACGGAAAGAGCAAAGGCAGCCATTTGAGTTTTATTAATATTAACTCAATAACATTAAACATCACTCGATGTTTGTCGTATTCTTAAAAGCTATTCGAATTTGAAATATTAAGATAAAGATTTGTGAAAAATGTTTAGAAGGGATTAACTATTATTTCCCAACTGATCGTTTAGGGTTTCTAATAAGGTATCAATATCAAATGGTTTTGGCACCACTTCATCGGCACAAACCTCTTTCACTCGTTCAATTTGAGGATGGGTTGACAACACTATTACAGGAATATGATTAGTTCCTTCAGCTTCTTTTATTCTACGGCAAAGTTCAGTTCCCTCTAATGTAGGTTTAACAATATCAAGTAATATAGCATCGGGTTTAAATTCCACAATGTGCTCAAATATATCTTTCTCACTTCTATAGAGGCTAATTTTATAGCCAGCTTCTTCCAATACTATTGAAATTAATTCTAAAATATCCTTATTGCTTTCAACAACCAAGACGCGTTTTTTCATATAGCTAAATATAAAAATAAATCTAATTAATTAAATGAAGTTTGAATTAATAATCTTGTTCTATGTTGAAATCTAAAGAAGAGTAAAATTGATGCTGTTAAAAGTCCAAAAGTTAAGCCGTACCAAATCCCTTTTACACCCATATCTAAATGAAAACCTAAAAAATAACCTAATGGGATTCCAATAATCCAGTAGGATAAAAAAGTAATAAAAGTTGGCATATTAACATCACCTATTCCACGTAAAACGCCTAAGCCAACTACTTGTGTGCCATCAAATAATTGAAAAAATCCTGCTATAATTAATAATTGTGCAGCAATTTCAATTACCTTTAAGTCAGTAGTATACAAATAAGGTAATAGCGTATTTGCTAGTACAAATAATAGTGCTGTACAACTCATAAATGCAATTACTACATGATAACTAGCTATTGCAGAACGACGAAGATCTGTAAAATTCTTTTGGCCCAAATAGTTTCCTGTTTTTATTGTAGCAGCAGAGGCAATTCCGCTCGCTACCATATATGTTAATGCGGCCAAAGTAATTGCAATTTGATGTGCAGCTTGTGGTGCAGCACCAATAGTACCAATAATTATAGCAGCACCACTAAAAGCACTAATTTCAAAAATATATTGCATGGCAACCGGTGCTCCGATCCTTATAATTTGTGCACTTCTAATTTTATCGATTGCGTACAATTTAAAATGTTCAAGGTAAACTTTAAAGTTTTTTGATCGCATAACATAAATCCCCATCACCAAAGCCATTAATGTACGATCAATTAATGTGCTTAAACCAACACCTTTTACACCCATTGGTTCAATTCCAAACATCCCCCTAACGAAAATAATTCCTAGGATGATGTTTAAAATGTTTCCAAAAATGGAAATCATCATGGCTTGCATGGTAAATCCTAATCCTTCTGCAAATTGTTTAAAGGTTTGAAATATCATTAAAGGAATAATTGAGAAAGCAAGTAGACCCAAATATGGTTTTGCATAAGCTACAACTTCAGGTGATTGACCTAAATGACCGATAATAGATAGAGTGCCAAAGTGTAATAAAAGGTAAAGAAGAATCCCTGATATAATATTTATTAACAAGCTATTAGAAAGCAGTCGACCACATTCACTGTAATTTTTACCGCCATTTTGCTTGGCAATTAACGGTGTTAAACCATAAGATAAGCCAAGTCCTAAAACCATGATTATAGTGAAAAGACTATTTACTAAAGATACTGCTGCTAACTGAACTGTGCCTGCAAATTGACCAACAATTACACTGTCTGCGATATGCACAGCCATGTGTCCAATTTGAGAAACTACAATGGGACTAGCTAGAATAAGATTTTCTTTATAGTAAGGTTTATATTTTGTGTATAGTGCTTTTAGCATAAGACTTGCAAATTCGCATTTTTATCTCGAAATAGCAGATTTTATTTTACATCTGCAGCTGTAAAATATTCTTCTTTTTCTGAAGTATGTGGTAAGATTACACCAGTGAGAATTAAGCTTACAATAATTTTTTGAGCCTTTTTATAAGCGCTCCTGGTTAACTTACTATATTCTTTTAAGGTAATGCGACCATGTACTTCTAGGTAATTCAATAGTTTTTTTTCGTACTCTGAATAGGAGATGAGTTGTCCAGTTTCTTGGTTACCTTCTTTTAAAACATCAACAATAATCTTACTGGCTAGCACACTTTTGTCTTTAACTCTAAAATAAACCCACCATTTTTTATTTTCATCTAACGCATAATGTGGCTTAGTATCACTTTTAGGAATATCAACTACTAAGACAAGTTTATCGTCAACATATATTTCTTCAAACTTTGGTTCTATGGCAGGTTTGCAAAATAAATGTGCCGATTTGGTAATCATGTATTTCTCTTCATCCTCAGACTTTACGCCTTTAATGCTTCCGTCATCAGCTACGCCAATCAATAATTTTCCACCTCTATTATTTGCAAAGGCAACTAATGTTTTAGCTATTTTTTCGTTGTTGCTAATAGTTTTTTTAAAGTCTAAGCTTACATTTTCACCTTCTAGAATTAGTCTTTTGATATTCATAATTCAGCGTTAAATTATATAGCAACTCTCTGTTTTTCCCCTGGAAATTTATTTCTCAAATAGATTTCATTCATCACTGTAGCACACAATTCTCCTTGTTTGTTAAATAACTCCATTGGGTACGATTTCACAAATTTACCTGTCTCAGTTAAAGAAGTTTCAGCTTCAGCAATCATTTCATCAGTAATTTTTAAGGTAAAATATAAAGTAGTTAAACCAGGTTTAAGATATTGAATAGATGCACTTTTTAGCCAAACTCGCACTTTAAAACCTCTGCGTTGCATTAACTGATCAAATAAAATAGCATAAAATGGATCAGTTGCCGCATAAATAGAGCCGCCAAAAATAGAACCATTATAGTTTCTATTTAAAAAACTGTTGCTAATTTTAACATCGACACCTCTAAAATCAGTATGAAATTTTTTAACCCAAATGCGCTGAAACAATAAAGGAGGATATAAACACATCGCCCATTTAAGGGTTTTTTCAGAAACTATCATGATGTCTTAAATATCAGAAATAGAATTGAGCTTTAAAAGCTTATCTCTGATAATCATCCAATTTTGTGTTTGAATAAAAAAATAAAACTTGTAAGAATACTCTATAATTAGATAAAACATTTTAATTACCAAGGCGTTAGCTTAATAGTTAATTAATTAAACTCACTGGATGGTGGGAATATTTACGTGAAAAAAACATAAGACTACCTATGTTTAAGTAAATGAAACCCTTAATAGTAGACGTACTTTTAAGGGTTATTTATTTATAAGGTTATTAAAAAATATTGGTAATTTGGTGGTATGCATATTTACGACACACTTACCGCCGCTGTAGCAGATTTAGAAAAAAGAGGCTACGAATACGATTTCACATTGGCCCAAGATTGTATTGAATGTAAATCTTTAGATCTTCAATTAATGCCAGAAGAGTTTGAAATAGATGAATTTTATCGTTTTGAAGGTATGACCGATCCTGGAGATAGCGCCGTTATTTATGCCATTTCATCACCAGTTGGCAATTTGAAAGGTGTTTTAATTGATGCGTATGGTGCGTATTCGGAAAACATCTCACCAGAATTAATAGATAAACTAAAAGTACATCACGACAACTAATTCATAATTTATTTTTTGCTTTAAAAACCACTCTGCAATTCGTTTCGTATGTAGGGTATAAAACTTAAAAACAAAAAATAAAATTTTATGAAAAAGCAATTCTTAAGTGTAGCAATGGGTATAGCATTTTTAGCTATGGCAACTGCTTGTAACTCTACTAAAACAGATTCTTCAACTGGTGATAGCGCTGCTATGGATACCGCAATGGCGGACACCTCTATGACGAGTAAAGAAGCTGGTGTAGAAGTAGGTGGAGCAATGATGGTTCCTTCTAAAAACATTGTAGAAAATGCAATGGGTTCAAATGATCACACAACTTTGGTTGCTGCTGTTAAACAAGCGGGATTAGTGGAAACATTAAGTGGAGCTGGTCCTTTTACAGTATTTGCACCAACTAATGAAGCTTTTGCTAAAGTACCTGCAGCTACTTTAAGCGATTTAATGAAACCAGCTATGAAGGCTGATTTAACTAAAATTCTTACTTATCATGTTGTTTCTGGAGCTTTAAAATCTTCAGATTTAAAAGATGGTATGGAATTAACAACTGTTCAAGGTCAGAAACTTAAAATCTCTATGAAAGATGGTAAATGGATGGTTAATGGTGTTAACATTACTATTCCAGATGTAATTTCGAGTAATGGAGTAACTTACGTTATTGATGGTGTTTTAATGCCAAAATAAGACTTTCGTTTAAATAATTAATTTTTAAAGCCTTTTCTATATTGTAGAAAGGGCTTTTTTATTTAATATATTTTTTTGTAGTTTAATCGCTCCAAACCCTTATATATGAACGTTTCAAATAAGCGAAACATTACGCTGATCGTTATTGTAGCCGCATTAGGCTATTTTGTTGACATTTATGATCTTATTCTTTTTTCAGTTGTTAGAGTTAAAAGTCTGAAAGAATTAGGCGTAGCCGATGATGACATGCTAAATATTGGTACACACATCATAAATAGTCAAATGTTTGGAATGCTAATTGGCGGTGTACTTTGGGGTATTTTGGGCGATAAAAAAGGAAGATTGAGTGTGCTATTTGGTTCTATTATATTGTATTCCATTGCTAATATTGCCAATGCATTTGTAAGTTCTGTTAACGCTTATACTATTGTGCGTTTTATAGCGGGCGTAGGTTTAGCCGGCGAATTGGGTGCAGGAATCACATTAGTTACTGAAAGCATGGGAAAGGAAAATAGGGGATATGGGACTATGATTGTTGCGGGAGTTGGTTTATTTGGTGCTGTTGCCGCTGCATTAATTGGCGGACATTACACTTGGCAAACCAGTTATTTAATCGGTGGAGGCATGGGCTTAGTTTTGTTATTTTTACGTGTAGGTTTAGTCGAATCTGGATTATTTAAGGATGTAAAAGAAACAACAGTTCAGCGTGGAAATATGTGGATGCTTTTTAACAATGCCGGTCGTTTTAAAAAATATCTATGCTGTATTTTAATAGGCTTACCGCTTTGGTTTGTGGTAGGTGTGTTAATTACTTTTTCTCCAGAATTTGGTAAGGCTTTAGGTGCTACAGGTATTTTAAATGCCGGCAAAGGCGTAATGTATTGTTATATAGGTATTGCCACAGGAGATGTTGTTGCAGGGTTTTTATGCCAACTATTAAATTCTCGCAAAAAAGTAATGCTTATATTTTTGCTACTAACAGCAGTCTCAATTGTTGTGTATTTAAATGCTAAAGGATTAACTCCTGAAACATTTATTTGGTTGAGCTTATTTTTGGGCTTTGCATCTGGTTATTGGGCTACATTTGTAACTATTGCATCCGAGCAATTTGGAACTAATCTAAGAGCTACTGTAACTACTACGGTTCCCAATTTTATTCGAGGTTCTGTAATTGCAGTTACACTTTCTTTTCAGTTTTTAAAAGGTGAAGTTGGAATTTTGCAAAGTGCACTAATTGTAGGTTTTGTTTGCGTAATCATCGCTCTACTAGCTTTAAGTCAACTAAAAGAAACCTTTCACAAAGATTTGGATTATGTTGAGGTATAAAATTCTCAGTTTTATTTAGTTTTTAGCTGTATGAAGTTACCCATTAGGTATGTCAAAAAAATGTACTATCTAAACTTTCAGTTAACATTCGCTATTAATAGCCTTAACTTTGATATCTAATTTAGAAGATAATGTTTAGGGACGAAGTAGCAGCCGCATATCAAAACATACAAGATAGTATTTGTGAAGGTTTGGTTCAAGCCGACGGAAAAGCAAAATTTGAAGAAGAACTTTGGCAACGTGATGGTGGGGGTGGTGGTAGGACTCGTGTAATGCAAAACGGAAATGTAATAGAGAAAGGTGGTGTAAATTTTTCTGCTGTGCATGGTAAACTTCCTGAATCAGTTAAAAAAGCTTTTAAAGTAGATAGTGATGACTTTTTCGCCACTGGCGTTTCTATAGTTATGCATCCAGAAAATCCATTTGTACCAATTATACACATGAATATCAGGTATTTTGAAATGGATGAACAAACACGTTGGTTTGGTGGTGGTATAGATCTTACACCTCATTATGTTATTCCCACAGATGCACGTTTTTTTCATCATCGCTTAAAACAATCCTGCGATAGTTTCGATACCTCTTTTTATCCAAAATTTAAGGCAACTGCTGATGATTATTTTTTCATCAAACATCGTGAAGAAACAAGAGGTGTAGGTGGTATTTTTTACGACAGATTAAAACCAGAAAATACTGGTTTAGATTTTAATCAAATATTAGATTTTTCATTAGCTATTGGAAATACATTTTTACCAGTTTATTCGGAATTAATAGATCGCAATCGCGACAAGAACTATACTGAACAGCAAAAAGAATGGCAATACCTACGCAGAAGTCGTTATGCCGAATTTAATTTAGTTTATGATGCAGGAACTAAATTCGGACTAGAAACCAATGGTCGGATTGAAAGTATTTTAATGAGTTTACCACCAACCGCTAAATGGAATTATAATCCTCAAATTATAGCGAATAGTGAAGAAGAAAATACCCAAAATTTCCTTAAAAAAGGAATAGACTGGATTTAGAATTATCAAATATTTCAGCAAATTACAAACTAATAAATTTAGTTAATAACTAAATAATTATTTTTTAATACTAATTATATTAGTATTATATTTGTTTGTAATTTATGGAATTTAGCGATAAACATATCATCCATATGGATCAAGATGCATTTTTTGTATCTGTAGAAATTCTTAAAAATAGTAAGTTAGCCGGACTGCCTGTAATTATTGGCGGTTTATCAGACAGAGGAGTTGTAGCCTCCTGTAGTTATGAAGCTCGTAAATTTGGAGTTCATTCGGCAATGCCAAGCCGTTTGGCTCGCCAACTTTGTCCACATGCAATTTTTGTGAAGGGTAGTATGGAAGATTACAGTAAGTACTCCCATCAGATAACCGAATTACTTCAGGAAAAAGTACCGCTTCTAGAAAAAGCAAGTATAGACGAACATTATATAGATATGACTGGGATGGATCGGTTTTTTGGTTGCATGAAATTTGCCCAAGAATTACGTCAATCTGTGTTGCATCAAATAGGATTACCAATTTCTTTTGGTTTATCTATTAATAAAACGGTTTCTAAAATGGTTACAAATGAATATAAGCCAAATGGCGAAAAACAAATACAAAAACCAGAAGTACAATCGTTTTTAAATCCACTTTCCATCAAAAAAATCCCTGGCTTAGGCGATTCTACTTTTATAAAACTTAGTGAAATGGGTGTAAGAAAAATTCACACTTTAACTCAAATTCCACAAGATTTAATGTTTAAAATTTTAGGGCAAAATGGACTTAGTTTATGGCAAAAAGCTAATGGAGTAGATAATTCACCTGTAATACCCTATCGAGAGCAAAAATCTATCGGTAAGCAGACAACTTTCGATAGTGATAGTATGGATATTGCGGGTATAAAAATCATTCTTACTGACATGATTACCAAGTTAGCTTTTGAACTTCGCCAAAAACAAAAATTAACAGCATGTATTACTGTAACTATCCGCTATGCTAATTTTGAAACCGTTACCCAACAGGCTAAAATTCCTTATACATCACTCGATTCTGTCTTAATCCTCAAAGCAAAACAATTGTTCGATCAAGTTTATCAAAAACGAATGTTATTACGCTTGGTAGGGGTAAAGTTATCGCATTTAGTAAGTGGGCATGAGCAAATTGCACTATATGGTCCATCGGAAAAGATGTATAATCTTTATCAGAGCATGGATAAAATGCGTTCTCGTTATGGAGTAGATACCATCAAATTAGCAACGGTTTTACCCAATAAAGGAGATGACAAAAAGGTGTACAAAAAGCAATAAAAATTTAGAAAATAGACTATATCTTTTTAATCAATAGCATGCACAGAAAAAAATCTAAATTCTGGTATTAAACATGAGTTTAAAGCATTGTTGATGCCATTTCAAAGCTAAATTATTTCTATCTTAGCATCCTATGCAATCATTTGATTTAGATAAAACAGACGTTTCTAAGCTAAAGCAAGCAATAAGTGGTGATAATGAACTGCTTAAAGCTACATTAGCGGAATATCACGCGTCTGAAATCGCTATTTTATTTGAGAGCATTAGCAGTGATGATCAGCATCGGATTATCAATTTATTAGATGTAGAAACCGCTTCGGAAGTAATTGCAGAGATGCACGAGGAAGCGCACCCAGAGGAATTGCTCTTACAATTACATCCTGATAAACGTACCGAAATTGTTGAAGAACTCGATTACGATGATGCAACGGATATCATTTCTCAATTAGAGGAACACGAGCAAAAAGAAATTTTAGAAGATTTAAGTGAGGATGATGCATCGAGCATTCGTAATTTATTAAGTTACGACGAGAAAACCGCCGGTGGTTTAATGAATACGGAGGTTATTAGGATAAATCTAAATCTTACTAAAAAAGATGCAATTGATGAAATTATTCGTCAGAGCGAAGAAATAGAAGAGTTTTATACCGTAAACGTAGTTGATGATGCTAATATATTTAAAGGAATTGTCTCTTTAAAAGATATTATCAAGGCAAAAGGTAATGCTAAAATAACTGAAATGGTTAATGCTGATGTAGTTTATGTTAAGGCGGAAACTGATCAGGAAGAAGTAGCAAAACTGATTTCACAATATAATTTAACAAGTATACCTGTTGTAAATGATGAAATGCATTTACTAGGGCGTGTTACTTTTGATGATGTGATTGATGTGCTGGAAGACGAAAATACTGAGGATTTTCTAAAAATATCAGGGGTATCTGAAGATGAGGAACTTAGTGGTAACTGGATTGAAGCGGTAAAATCTCGTTTGCCTTGGTTAATTATAAACTTAGGAACAGCCTTTTTAGCATCAGCCGTTGTTAGGCATTATGAGAATACATTAAGTCATTTAGCTGTACTTTCTGCTTACATGGTTATTATTGCAGGAATGGGCGGTAATGCAGCAACACAAGCTTTAGCAGTAACTGTTAGACGGATTTCACTTAATGATTTAACAGATAATCAGGCTTATAGAACAGTATTAAAAGAATTTACTGTTGGATTAATTAATGGTGCTGTAACTGGATTAATTGTATTTATTTTCGCTTATTTTTTTGATGGAAAACCAATGCTTGGCTTTGTAATATTTTTAGCCATGACAGGGAACTTGGTTATTGCAGGTATTACAGGATCAAGCATTCCGTTAGTTTTAAAAAGAATAGGAATAGATCCAGCCATTGCATCTTCAATCATTATTACGACATTTACCGATGTTTTTGGCTTTTTACTTTTATTAGGCCTAGCCAGCAAATTACTTTTATAAGTAACATGATTTAACTTTCAACCTATAACTTTTAACTTAAATGCAAACACTAAAACACGATTGGACTAAAGAAGAAATTACAGCTATTTATAATAAGCCATTTTTAGATTTAGCATATGAGGCTGCAAGCATTCATCGTGAAAATACAGATTATAATGAGGTTCAAATTAGTTCGTTAATCTCAATAAAAACTGGCGGATGCGCCGAAGATTGCTCTTATTGTCCACAAGCAGCACGCTACCATACAGATGTTGATGTACAAGCTTTAATGAAAGTAGATCAAGTAGTAGATGCTGCAAAAACAGCTAAAGCAGGGGGTGCATCTCGTTTATGCATGGGTGCAGCATGGAGAGAAGTTCGAGATAATCGCGATTTTGATCGTGTAATTGATATGGTTAAAGCGGTTAATGAATTAGATATGGAGGTTTGTTGTACACTTGGTATGCTGACCGAAAGTCAAGCTCAACGTTTGGCCGATGCGGGTTTGTATGCATACAACCACAATTTAGATACTTCGGAAGAAGATTATAAACGAATTATTTCTACACGTACATATGATGATCGTTTAAATACAATAAAAAATGTACGTAAAGCAAAATTAACTGTTTGTAGTGGAGGTATTGTAGGTTTAGGTGAAACTGTTGCTGATCGTGTTTCAATGTTACAAACACTTGCAAACATGCCTAAGCATCCAGAATCTGTGCCAATTAATGCATTAGTGCCAGTAAAAGGAACGCCCTTAGAAAATCAACCACGTATTTCTATTTGGGAAATGGTACGTATGATTGCTACTGCAAGAATCGTGATGCCTAAATCGGTTGTTCGTTTAAGTGCTGGAAGAAATGAAATGAGTACACTAGAACAAGCATTCTGTTTTATGGCGGGAGCTAATTCAATTTTTGCTGGGGATAAGTTATTAACTACTCCAAATCCTGCTTTTGTAGATGATATGGCAATGTTTGAATTGCTAGGATTAAAAACTAGAGAAGCTTTTAAAAATGGCAGACCAGAAAATACTAAAAAAGAAGTGCTAGTTTAAATAATAACCAGACAGAAATATAGTGAGCTGTGAATTATATTTCTGTCTGATAAAATGAATTATACTGCGGTAACTCTTACCTCAATATTTCCTCTAGTTGCTTTTGAGTAAGGGCAAGCACGATGTGCTTTATCGGCCAAAGCTTGGGATTCTTCTTGAGAGATACCAGGTATATGTACATCTAAATCTGCAGAAAGTACAAAAGCATTTCCATCCTTATTAAAAGATACGTGAACATTTACATTTGCTGCACTTACGTCAACACCATCACGTTCGGCTACACTACCCAAAGCTCCTAAATAACAAGCACCCCAAGCAGCAGCAAATAATTGTTCAGGATTACTTGCGCCACCTTGTCCACCAAGTTCTTTTGGTTTCCTTAGTTCAAAATCTAAAATTCCATCACTTGATTTAACGTGTCCATCTCTTCCGCCAATTGCGGTAACAGAGCCTGTATATAGCTTTTCCATATTCTTAATTTTTAAGAATAACATAAATGACAGGACAGTTGTTTTTATTAATCTTAACTAGAATAGTATTAGATTTTAAGCTTTTCAGTTAACTTAAAAATATCATAAGCAACTTTCTGTATCAAATCAAATTGTTCAGCTATGCTCATATTTTCGCTTTCGCTTGCAAGTTCATTAACATTTTTACGGCGAATAAGAGGAACGTTAATAAATTCTTCTTTAGGCGATAATAGATTTTCTGTTGCTTGATTTAACAGATAAATTGTATTTTCAGAAATTGGTTTTAATTCTTCTTTATTTAAGTAAACAAAATCGTGTTCTTTTTTATAAAGTAATAACGTAGCAATATAAGAGGACAATAAATGATTAAATACTGTGAATTGATGTAGTTCTTTAATATAAAGTTGTTTGCTTTTGGGTTCTGAAAACATCCGTTGAAAGAGTGATGCCAAGTTTGACGAATTCACATACACTTCTTTTCTTGCAAGTTTATAATTAGTTAAGTTTTGGTTTTGCTCTTGTTCAAAATATAAAAGCGTAACTTCTTTAAAATAATTCCTATTTGCCTTTATCGTATCTAACATGGCCTCTTTCAATTTTTCATGTTCCCAGTTTGGGAATAGTGAATAACTTGCCAATAAGGCAATGCCAGAACCTATTAAAGTGTCGTAAATTCGCTCTCTTGCAATCGAAAGACTTCCCATTCCTAAAAAATCAAATAAAATGAGAATATATGGCGTCATGAAAAGCACACTAACTACGTAATTTTTACGCTGAAAGCTGTAACAACCAATCATACAAATTAATAGGATTACGAAAAGTGTATTTTTATCGTGAATATAAATTAAAACACCCATTCCAATAAAAGCTCCAACAACTGTTCCTATAATACGTTGATAGTTTCTTTCTTTAGTTAAAGAAAAACCAGGTTTTGATATTACTAAAATTGTTAATAATATCCAGTAGCTATGTGCAAAATCTAAGCTTTTAGCAACTACGAAGCCAATTAGCATAACTATAGCAACGCGTAAAGAGTGCCTAAAAGTAGAAGAATTAAAAGTCAAATTATCTTCTAATATTTTGAAATCAAATTTTTGTTTGGTTACAAATTTCTCAACTTCTATATCTCTATGCTTTAAATTTTTCTTCTCTTTTTTATTAAAGTACCCAGTAATTGTCTTAACCCTGCCTAAAATATTTTCGATGTTCACTTCAATATTCTTTAGTGCAATAAGTCCTAAAGTGTTATATTGGTTATCTGCATTTGCTTCTAAAACATTAATTTCCTCCTTCAATATAGCTACGTCTTTTATCAAAGATGAAGAAAGGGTAGGCGTACCTCCACTTTTTAAAGCAAAAGCAATTTCATCAAGCGAACCTGCTATTTTATTTATTATTTTTTCATATTGATGAAGTATTCCTGCAGAATCAAATTGTTCATGCAATTGTTTATAATTATAATAAGTAGACATTACTTGTTCAAAAAGATCAACCATATCTACAAAAACAAGTAAAAGAAATCTTCCTTCTGGTGTAGATTCTCTAACTATTTCCCTCGTCCTAAAAAGCACATCACGTACTTCATCTTGTTTTTCATGTACATGAACTTGTAATTGAAGTAACGCTGCATAATTCTTTTCATAATCGGTATTTTCATGATAGAATTTAGCTTTAGCTCTTAAAAACTCGCTAACTTGATGTATCGAATCACTTAATGTTTGCTGAACTAATCGGTAAGGTCGCAACCGATAGACGAAATAACTTAATAAAGTATACCAAATGCTACCTGCTAAAATTAGCAAAGCATAATAAACTACCTCTTGCCATGGCCTAATATCATCTATGCTTAGTACCATAATGAGCAAAACGGATGTACCTATAGAAGCTGCTCTATTTCCATACAAAAAGAACATAGAAAAAATAAAACTACATACGACTAATAATGTTCCTGTAACATATATATTCTTGTTAGTTAAACCAGTAATAATAGAAATTACAAAAAGTAAAATCGTGGTCACTAACATTGCATTTCTACGGTGTATTATAGGTCCAGGAGAATCGACAACACTAATACATAATGCCCCTAATGATAAGGTCATGCCATATTGGAGCATTCCAAATTGTGCTAAAATTAAAGAGGGGCAAAGCACACCAATAGTAATACGCAAACCATCTGCAAAATAAGTACTGAGCAAAAAATCTTGTATATTTCTAATTGGCTGATTGAGCATAGTGCAAATTTACATTATTTGAGTTTTAAAATACCTTGAAAAGTTAAGATATAAACTCATTTGTTTTATGCAAAGCTGATAAATAAGCAGAAATATGAATTTAAAAATCATAAATTAAATCATAATTGTGCATAAACTAAAAATTTACGATTGTTAATAACAAGAATAAAAGCCAGACTAAACTTTATCCAAACTACATTTACATGGATTTCACATCATTATATGTGTTAATAACCCTATGATATAAAGTGTATAACTTGTTAAAAAAATAAATCAATTTTTCTTGACATATATTGCTTCAGACACTAATTTAGATCATATCAATAACGAAGTACTTTGACAGTCTGATAGAATAATCCAAAACAAAAATGAAGTCGAAAGACTAAAATTTTTGGGAATTTTCACTAAGTTAAATCAAATCTGACGAGCATTGCAAAATGCAAAGTTGGTTTACATTAAGAAGTCGCAAGACGGTTAGCATGTAAAAAATCGAGCACTTAAACCAGATCATTTGAAAGAACAGATGGGCGTTAAGAGCAATAGGTTGCAAAACCGATAAATTTGTTTGTTTTAATACATCAGACATTATAACTAATTGCGGCATTTTACGGAGTAAGGCAATAGATGGTTATAATTTTATAAACGAGTTTTGAAATTCGAAAGAATAACAATACAACGAATAAAGGTTAAGTATATTCAATTGATGCCTTATTTTTAATTACGGTTAAATATGAGGTTAAAACGGAGAACCAAATCGCAAGAAGAGGGTCTCCGTTTTGTTTTTTTAGCCATTTTTTATTTTTAAATACTATAATCTTTAAAGGCTAAACGCTAATTTTAAAGCATCATGGCAAAGAAAGAACTAACAAAAAAAATATTTGTATTAGATACTTCAGTTATCTTATATGACCATAATGCTATTAATAATTTCCAAGAACATGATGTTGCCGTTCCTGTGTTAGTTTTAGAAGAGCTTGATAATTTTAAAAGCGGTAATGATACGCGTAATTTCGAAGCTAGAAGTTTTATCAGATTAATAGATCAAGCATCAAAAAACCATCTTATTAATAAATGGATATCCTTAACAAAGATTAGTCAAGGCAAGTTTAAAATAATTTTAGATGAAAGTCCAAAGAAAATAAATGCTGAAAAATTATTTGGAGAAGGAAAATTTGATAATCGGATTTTAAATTCAGCGTTAGTTTTAAAGGAAGAAAATCCCAAAAGTAAGGTCATTTTAGTGTCTAAAGATATTTGTCTCCGTTTAAAGGCAAAATCTCTCAATTTATATGCAGAAGACTATGAGACTGGGAAAATTAAAAATGCTGATGAACTTTATACAGGTAAAACAGAATTGATCGATTTTTCTATTGAAGCTATTGATGAATTGAGAAAAAATGGCACTATAGATGCATCTGCTTTAAATTTACCCCATGGAGATTCTAATCACTTTTATAGTTTAAAGAATAAAAAGAAAAGCGTTATTGCGTTTTATAACGCTACTAAAAAACAACTTAGATATGTAAATCAAGATGCTGCATTTAATATTTCGCCACGTAATGCAGAGCAATCTTTTGCCATTGATGCTTTACTTAATCCTGATATTAAATTAGTAACAATACAAGGAAATGCGGGTACAGGTAAAACTTTATTAGCTTTAGCAAGTGCTTTAGAACAACGTAAAAATTTTAGACAGATTTATATTACGAGACCTATTGTTCCTTTAAGTAATAAAGATATTGGTTTTTTGCCAGGCGATGTAAAAACAAAAATAGACCCTTATATGGCGCCTATATGGGATAATTTGAAATTTATTAGAGAGCAATTTGTTGGTGATGAAAAGATGTTATTTAAAATTGATGAGCTAATTCGAACAGAAAAAATAGAAATTGCACCTTTAGCGTTTATAAGAGGTAGAACGATTACAAAAATATTTTTCATTGTGGATGAAGCTCAAAATCTTACTCCACACGAAATTAAAACCATCATATCGAGAGCTGGAGAACATACTAAAATTGTTTTCACGGGCGATATTTATCAGATAGATACGCCTTATCTTGACTCTGAAAGCAATGGACTATCGTATTTGATAGAAAATGCTAAAAAACATCCGCTTTATGCCCACATTACATTACAAAAAGGAGAGAGGAGCGAGTTAGCAAATTTAGCAATAGAGTTACTTTAGTGATGTTTTCTTAAAGTTGCAGTTGTAATAATTAGGGAGATTAATGTCAATATCATACTAAAAATAAATGGTGCACCTGGAAAATATATGCCGTTATCTTTTGCAATAAAGTGCGCAAAAATATATGCCATAGAAAATGGGCCTAAAATAGCACCAGCACTCTGCATACTTGTTACAATACCTTGAATTTCACCTTGTGCATTTGCAGGAACCTGATTTGAAATAATGGTTTGCATTGCCGGATTTCCAATTCCAGCCAAGCAATAAGGAAGAATAAAAATCATCATCATCAATCCATTAGGTGCAAATGCAAAACATGTAAAACCTATTATATATAGAATTAAACCCAAAATAATTGCATTTTTCTCGCCAATTTTCGGAATAACAATTCTTATTAATCCTCCTTGAACTATAGCTACCGCAACTCCAACTATACTCAATGAATAGCCAATCATAGACGAATTCCAATTGAATTTTTCGATTACGTAATATCCCCAATTAGACTGCACAGAATGACTTGCTATAAATAATAATAATAATGCTACAACTAAACCTATTATTGTAGGATATTTAGCAATACTAATCATAGAACCAATAGGATTTGCCCTTTTCCAAGAAAATTCTCTGCGATTTTCTTTCTTTAGTGATTCGGGCAAAATGAAATAACCATATAGCCAATTTAAAAGCGCTAACCCAGCAGAAATAATAAAAGGAACCCTAAGTCCCATGTTACTAAACAACCCGCCAATTAATGGGCCTATAATAAAACCAATGCCAAATGCCACTCCAACCATTCCGAAATTTTGAGCCTTCTTTTCCGGAGTACTAATATCTGCGATGTAAGCCATTGCAGTAGTAAAACTTGCACCCGTAATTCCCGCAATAACTCGCCCAATAAATAGCCAACCTAATGTCGGAGCAAAAGACAAGAAAATATAATCAATACCTAAACCTAAAAGTGAAATTAATAAAATTGGACGTCTACCATATTTATCACTTAAGCCCCCAACAATTGGAGAAAAAATAAATTGTGCTATAGAATATGCCACTAATAACAAACCGCCGTATTCGGATGCAGCGGCTAAAGATTTTCCAGAAAGTTCTTTAATCAAGTTTGGCAATACAGGAATAATGATCCCAAAACCAATACAATCAATTAAAATGGTAATAAATATAAAGCCTAGTGTTGATTTTTTTGCGCTCATTTTTAACGTTTGCTATAAAAATAGAATTTTAAACTAAAATAATACAGGTGTCGGATTAACTTCTTTATATCCAGCCTGTAATTTACCCATTCTAAAATCATTCACAATTTCATGGGCTAATCTTGTTGGTTCTGGAATTCTATGATTTCCTATACACTTTTTCATAATTTCTAAGCTCTTTACCAAACTTAAACCATAACCAGGAGAAATATAAACAGGCTTAGTTTTATTTTTAGTTCTTAAAGCATAACCAATATGTTCATTTGTATGATGTTCAAATACTTTACTAAAAGAATATTTTATTATTGAAGGTTCTTCATAAAAGCCATATAATGATGATTTTGCACAACCAATAGTTGCTTGAGCAGTTAATAAACCAAAATGAGATGCGATACCCATCCTTCTTGGATGTAAATAACCTTGACCATCTAATACTACCACGTCAGGCTTATTCTCAATTTGCTCCCAAGCCTTTATCAGCGTTGGAACTTCTCTAAAACCTAAGTAACCAGCTTTGTAAGGGAAATTAGTTTCACAAGTAACTAAAGAATATGCTTTTAACCTTAATTCTGGATAACTCAAAATTACAATGGTTCCATACATTGTGGTACTATTCGGATTATATGAAATATCCGTAGCAGCTATGGAATTGATAACTTTACTATTTGGAATATCAAATTTAAGCTGCTTTCTAAATTCTTCTTGCATTAGCTTTGCTTCTACAAAAGTAAGTTCGTCGTAATTTAAATCCATCTTAAAATAAATTCAATTGTGTTGAAGTAGGCGCTTTTTCTTTACCAAAAACTGTTCTTCCGCCATATTTCCAAGAATTATCTCTTTCTGTTTTTATTAATTCTTCCAAGTTTTCATTAGGAATAAAATCTTTTTCTAAGCGTTGTGAAATCTTACTTAATGATTGAAACGCTTGCATTTTATCCGAATTACCTATTTTTGATTTGTCTATTGCGCTCCTTAAAGTTTTAATTGTTTCATCATATACATTTACAGGAACAGGGAAGGGGTGACCATCTTTTCCTCCATTGGCAAATGAAAATCTAGCAGGATCTTTAAATCTGGAAGGATTTCCGTAGATGATTTCACTAACTAATGCTAAAGATTGTAATGTTCTTGGCCCAAGCCCTTGCAATAGTAATAGGTCTTCAAAATTTGAAATATTGTTTTCTTGAGCCAACCAAAGCGTAGCACCCAATCGTTTTAAATTAACATCTTTTGATCTAACCTCATGATGATTAGGCATCACCAACTTCTTAATCTCTTTAATCATTTTTGCAGGTTGTTCACAAGTTAGATTCAATATTGATTTTTTAAGTGGATTGGCGTCCTTATCGGTTAAATTTAAAATTTCACCGCAATTTTGACCATAAATAAATGTATGAGGTTCTTCTGTAAAAGATTTCAGAGTTGATGAATGCCAGTGATATCTTCTCGCAGTCGCACTTTTATCACTCATACCTTGCTGAATAACAGTCCAATTTCCTTCATCGCTAACAATAAAATTATGCTGATACAATTGAAATCCATCTTGAATAGCTGTATTATCAACTTTAGCACTTAGTTTACTACATTTTACTAAATTGCTAGCATTCAATCCATTAGATTCAGAAAACTTTATGATTTCATTTGGTGTATTTTTGGAAAGCTTTCCCTTACCACCGCAAATATAAATACCAAATTCTTTAGCATGTATATTTATATTTCTTTTTAATGCCCCTAAAACGGAAGTTGTAATTCCAGAAGAATGCCAATCCATTCCCATCACAGCTCCAAGACTTTGAAACCAAAAAGGATCACTCATTCTTTGCAGAAAGTTGTTTTTCCCCTTATTTGAAATAATTTCTTCTGTTATCGCTAGACCCAATTTACCCATTCGCTCTGCTAACCACAACGGTACATGACCATAATGTAAGGGTAAATCTGCAGTTCCAGCTCGCTTCATAATACTAACAAAATTAGTAAATGAAACTGAATTATTATTATTATTATTTATTTAATTAATTAATTTTTATTCAACCTTATAAATGCACAATCAACTAATTTTCATAATTTTAATTCTGTCTTATAATTAACATTATGTTAAGTAATAAATTGCAATATCTACTCTAGCCATTAATTTCAACTAAAATTCATTTAATTTTCTTTTTAAATCTTGAACTTTATCCAATTTATTTTTTCTTGTATATATTTCGATTAATAGTTGAATAGTGTTTCTATCATTAGGATTTATTTCGTGAGCTCTAAGCAACGTAAATTCTGAACGGTTAATATAAGATATGAATTTTTGATTTTTCTTTTCTTTCAATGAGTTATTAGCATTATTTATATAAACTAATCCTAATTGATATAAAGCATCAAAATAATTTTGATCGATATCTAATGCTTTTTTATATGCAAGTTCTGCTGCGTTATTATTATTAAGTTGAGATTGCTGCAAATAACCATGTAAAAATAACAATAACTTATTACGCTTTTCATTAGGTATAGAGCCTTCAATTATTTTAACGGCAGCATCATATCTTTCATTATCTAATAATAAATTAATATAATCATTAGTTAAAAATGGATGATATGGATTGAGCTTTAAACCGTCCTCAAGTGTTTTTATAGCTAATTCATTTTCAAATTTAGAAGCATAAATACTAGCCATAGTTTGAAAAACAACAGGATTTTTAATTTCATTCTCCTTTGCTCTTTTAAAATAATTCAGTGCTTCATCGTATGATTGGATATTTTGAGCACACAATGCTACATTTACTGCTAAAGTTGTATCTTTTGGTAAAAAATCACTTACTTGTTTCAATAAATTAAAGGCTGTCACAAAATCATTTTGCTGATAAGCACTATTTCCTTCGATTTGTTTTTTGATGTTTATGTTATAAGTTGATGCTTTAATTAAACCAGAATTATCTTGATATTTATCAAGTTTAATTGCCTTTTCAAGAGCTTCGCCTGCTAAAATGTAATATTTATCGGCATTTGATTCGTTTTCATCAATTAGCGAAATGTAAGAGCTTAAATATGCTTTGATCGCCCATGTTTCTGCCCAATTTTTAGTTTTCTTATCATTTTGAGCAACTTCAATAGCTTTAATACCCTCACCTATTGTTGTCAGTTGCTTTTTTACATCCTCTTTATTTGCAATACTTACCTGTAATTTTCCGACGCTATTTTGTGCAAGTTGAACTTGAGTTTTTTGAGCATTAACATTGAGAGAGAGTGTGCAGATAAAAATTAGTAAAAAATTGTTTTTCATAATATGGAAGGATATTCGCTTAGCAAAAATAATAAAAAAAGAGGGATAACATTAATTACCCCTCTTCATCTATTCAAAATAGTATTTTTAATTAGCAGGTATAGCGTCTAATCTTTTCTTTATATCTGCAAAATTTACACTGTCATTTTTAAAACCGTAAATCTGTTTTAAAGACTCTAATGCTGGTACTAGCTTAGGGTCTAATTCTATAGCTTTCTTATAAAATGGTATTGATTGATCAATAAATCCAACCATTTTAGCAGTTATTGCATCGAACTCCTTTACTTTTTTTGGATCTAACTTACTTCTATCCGTTTGTAATGCTAAAGCTTGTTTATAATAAGTATCACCCATTAAATACTGATAAATTGCTTTTGATGGATCTTTAGCAATTAGTTTTTTTAATGCTTCTTGCGATTTTGCAATATCTCCTTTAGCAATGTAGATATCAGTCTCTATGCCAACAAAATCAGCATCATCAGGATATTTTGCAATTGCTTCTTTAAGCAAATCTAAACTAGCTGTTGTATCTTTCAAATTTGATAAAGTCATCGAAATAGTTTCAGCATAAAAGTTTTTTGTCTCTGGTACATTAAAACTTATAACCTTCTTAAAGTTTTTTATCGCCTCTGGATAGTTTTGTGCTAATTTCGCAGTAACGCCTGCATTAATATACATGGCAGTATCTGTTGGATTAAGGGCAGTCATTTCATTAAAAAGTGTTAATGCATTAGCATAATCCTTTTTGTTATATGCTCGTATTGCTCTGCTATTTATCGCATTACGTATGGTAATTTCAGCAGATTGGATATTTTCTTTTTGATCTCCTTTTGTATCTAAACTTTTTGCTTGAGCAATTGCCTCAACAGCAATTTTTTGTTTAGCTAGTGCATTGTCAAGATTAACTGAATCTGTATAAGCTATTGCTGATGCAAACAAAGCTCTATAAGACCATGCATCAGGCATAATTTTAGATTTTTCATTAGCAATAGCATTATCAGTGTGTTTCAACCCATTATTTAACGATAACATAGATTTATCATACGGATTTTTTGTAGCCATTATGCTATATAAATCCCAAGTTTTTTTTGCTTCGGCCACTTCACTCTTTTGAGCATTTGCAAGTGTAGCTACACCTACAAATAACATACTTAAAAGTATTTTTTTCATGTTTCTTGTTTTTTTTTCGAAATTATATTAATTCTCTTCTGTTTCTTCTTCAGTATCAGGATTGTTATCTTCTGTAGGCTTTTCATCTGTTTTTCCAGTTGAATCTTCTACAACCTCTGCATCTTCTATCTCTTCAACCTCATCTTCATCTTCATGTTCAATTTTAGCTACCGATGCAATCTCATCATTACCTTTTAATGTAATTAAGCGAACACCTTGAGTTGCTCGTCCCATTACTCTTAATTCACTAACCACAATTCTAATTACAATACCAGATTTATTAATAATCATTAAATCATCAGCATCAGTTACATTTTTAATAGCAACTAGTGCGCCAGTTTTTTCGGTAACATTAATTGTTTTAACACCTTTTCCACCTCTATTAGTAACGCGATAATCGTCTATATCAGTACGTTTACCGTAACCTTTTTCAGAAACTACCAATACAGTAGCAGACGGATCGTCAATTGCGATCATGCCTACAACTTCATCTTTATCATGAGCTAAAGTTACACCTCTTACCCCTGTTGCAGTTCTTCCCATTGGTCTAACTGTACTTTCATTAAATCGGATTGCTCTTCCAGAACGTAAAGCCATTACAATCTCACTACTTCCTGTAGTTAAACTTGCTTCTAATAATTGATCACCTTCATTAATGTTAATTGCATTTATACCATTAACACGCGGACGAGAGTAAGCTTCAAGTGAAGTTTTCTTAATGGTACCTTTTTTAGTACACATAATGATAAAGTTATTCTCTAGATAATCTTGGTCTTTTAAGTTTTTAACCTTGATATAAGCTTTAACTTTTTCTTCTTTAGGTATATTAATAATATTTTGTAATGCTCTGCCTTTACTTAATCTGCTTCCTTCTGGAATTTCATATACTCTTAGCCAGAAACAACGTCCTGCTTCGGTAAAGAATAACATATAATTGTGATTAGATGCAATTAGCAAATGTTCAATAAAATCTTCATTTCTCGAATCACTTCCTTTGGACCCTTTACCCCCTCTACCTTGTGTACGGTATTCTGTAGCTGGAGTACGTTTAATGTATCCTTCGTGTGAGATAGTAATTACAACTTCTTCATCTTCGATGAAATCTTCCATGCTCATATCTTCTGCCGAATGAACTATTGTTGTTCTACGCTCATCACCATATTTATCTAACATTTCAGCTAACTCATCTTTTATAATTTGCATACGTAAAGATTCATCAGCTAGAATAGATTTCAAATACTCTATGGTCTTCATCAGCTCTGCATACTCGTCTTTAATCTTATCACGTTCTAAACCAGTTAGTCTACGTAATGTCATGTCAAGTATAGCTCTCGCTTGAATATCACTCAAACCAAATTTTTCCATTAAGCCGACTCTTGCTTCTTCTGGAGTGTTTGAAGCACGGATTAATTTAATTACTTCTTCAATATGATCTAAAGCAATTAATAAACCCTCTAAAATGTGTGCTCTTTTTTCAGCCTCAGCTAATTCGAATTTCGTTCTACGAACGATAACATCATGTCTGTGGTTTACGAAATGACGGATTAAATCTTTTAGGTTTAACATTTGCGGACGGCCATTAACCAAAGCAATGTTATTTACACTAAATGAAGTTTGTAATGCAGTTTGTTTAAATAGGTTATTTAAAACGATACTAGCATTCGCATCACGTTTTATTTCATAAACAATACGAATACCATCTTTATTCGATTCGTCTTTAATATTAGAAATACCTTCTAATTTTTTCTCACCTACCAATTCAGCAGTTCGCTCAATCATTTGCGATTTGTTCACTTGGTAAGGAATTTCAGTTACGATAATCGTTTCGCGATCTTTTATAGTTTCTATTTCTGCTTTAGCACGCATAACAACACGTCCTCTTCCAGTTTCGAAAGCATCTTGTACTCCAGAATAACCGTAAATAATAGCTCCTGTCGGGAAATCAGGACCTTTTACATATTTCATTAATTCAGGAATAGTAATTTCATTATTATCGATATAAGCAACTGTTGCATTAATAACCTCCGTAATGTTATGGGGAGCCATGTTAGTAGCCATACCTACAGCAATACCAGAAGAACCATTAATTAACAGGTTTGGCACTTTAGCTGGAAGAACAGTTGGCTCTTGCAATGAGTCATCGAAGTTTAGTTGAAAATCAACCGTGTCTTTATTAATATCAGCTAACATATCTTCGGCCATTTTTTGGAAACGTGCCTCCGTATAACGCATTGCTGCTGGCGAATCTCCATCTATCGAACCGTAGTTACCTTGTCCGTCTACCATCAAATAACGTAAACTCCAAGGTTGAGCCATACGTACCATCGTCATATAAACAGATGAATCTCCATGTGGGTGATACTTACCGAGCACCTCTCCCACAATACGAGCAGATTTTTTATAAGGTTTCCCTGCTCCTAAACCTAAATCTAACATACCGTATAAAACACGGCGGTGTACTGGTTTTAACCCGTCACGCACATCAGGTAATGCCCTACTTACGATAACTGACATCGAATAATCGATGTAAGCAGATTTCATCTGCTCGTCTATGTTTATTGAAATGATTTTGTCGTTCTCTTGATTTTCTAAATCTTCTGCCATAAATAATTTGTTCGCTAAAAACGAAATTTAAATTAGGTTATACTATAACCTTGCGAATTTAATAAATTATGCGCCAATATGCACCTTTATGTGGAAAAGTTTTGCGCTTATTAATAACGTTTTTTTAACGCTAATTTGTAAGATATTTATTTAGTGTTTAATACTGGATTATCAACAATTGGCAATTTAGCAAACTTCATAACTTCTATGCTTGGCACTCCAAAATCTAGCACCACTTTGCCTAAAATCAGGTAACATCCTTTACCTCTAAAAGGATAAATTGGATGATTATTTGGAAAGTGCACCGTGTCAAAGAAGTTGCCTTCATTATCTATAAAAGTTCCAAACCACATTTTAGTATTCTTACTCGTATGAACTGTTTTATCGCAGACAAAATTACCTAGCATTTTTACAATTTTACCTTCATGCTTTTCTAAATCATCCGCTAAAATATCGCCTCTATATGTTGTTTTTAATAAATCGAACATACTTAAACTAATTGGAAAACCTAGTAATTCTAATTCTTGATAAGCATCTTCAATTAAATGCGTATCCAAATTTGGTAATACATATTCTTTGCTCGCTAAATGAAATAATTCTTTTCCAGGTTTAGGTTTTGTCTTATTACCCAAATAGTTATATACTTCCCATAGCAGTTCTTTTTTACTTTTACCTGTAAAACGTAAAGCTCCAATTCTAATCAAAATAAGTGCCTGTTCTAAACTTAAATTAGTTCGTTTAATTACATCTTCTAAATCTATATAATTTCCATTTTGCTTTCGCTCCTGCGGGATGAGTGCAATCAACCTATTCTCCAAGCTTTGCACACCAATAAAGCCTAAATAAGCTTTATTTCCATTGATATTAACTACTTCATCGCTATGATTTACGCAGGGCAAATGAACTTCAGCTCCTGCTTGTTCTAAAGCTTTTACATATACCCAACGCTGATAAAAGCCACCATAATTATTTAAAACCGCCACCATAAATTCTTTAGGGTAATAGGTTTTAAGAAATAAACTTTGATAACTTTCTACTGCAAAACTTGCAGAATGTGCTTTAGAGAAACTAAATCCCGCAAAGCTGGAAATTTGCCGCCAAACCTCTTTCGTTGTTTCTTCATCTCGATCTAAAGCCTTTGCACAAGAGAAAAAACGTTGTTCCAACTTTTCAAATTCAATTTTTTGTCGGTATTTACCGCTCATTCCTCTACGCAAGATGTCCGCATCTGCAAAATCTAAACCTGCATAATGGCAACAAACTTTAATCACATCTTCTTGATACACCATAATACCAAAAGTATCACCCAACTGTTCTTCCATTACTTTAGATAAATACCTTACCCCTTTTGGATCATGGTAACTTTGGATATACATTTTCATCATACCAGAACTTGCTACGCCTGGTCTAATAATTGAACTAGCAGCAACTAGAGTTAGATAATCTTCGCATTGCAATTTTTTAAGCAATTGTCGCATGGCAGGAGATTCGATATAAAAACAACCGATTGGTGTGCCAGCCCGTAGTTGTGCGTTTAGTTGCGGATCTTCTTTAAACGATTTAAAATCATGAATATCTATTGTTATTTGCTTATTTTTTTGAACAAGTTGAACGGCTTCTCTAATATGTCCAATTCCTCGCTGACTTAAAATATCGTATTTATCTAGTCCAATGGCTTCTGCTTCATACATATCCCACTGTACTGTTGGCAAGCCTTTAGGAGGCAAATCTAATGCTGTATAATAAGTTAAAGGTTCTTCTCCAATCAAAATTCCACCAGCATGAATAGAGCGTTGATTTGGCATGTTATTCATGTACTCTTGTATGGCCAAAATTTTATTAAAAGTGGGATTATTTTTATTGAACACTTCTTTTGTAGGGTCTGTAAAATCATCAATTTCATTTTTTGGCAAACCCATAACTTTACCGATTTCTCTAATAATTGCTCTATTTTTAAAACTGCTCATTGTACCTAGGAGTGCAGTGTGGGGATATTTTTTGAAAATATATTGTTGTATCTCAGGACGTTCATCCCAACTAAAATCAATATCAAAATCTGGTGGAGAACTACGTTTGTGGTTTAAAAATCGCTCGAAATAAAGATCTAATTCAATTGGATCAACATCAGTTATTTTTAAACAATAAGCAACAATACTATTGGCTCCGGAACCTCTACCCACATGATAAAATCCCCTTTCTTCCATTCCATACCTCACAATATCCCAAGTAATTAGGAAATAAGCACAAAAATCTAGTTCAGAAATAACTTTAAGCTCATTTTTAATACGTTTTAAAGCAACTTCATTATTTAAGCCATAGCGATAAACTAAACCTTTCATTGCAAGTTCAGTTAATAACTTCAAATCATTTTCTACGCTATTTGTAAACGTTTTTTTATTCTTTTTTCCGAAACTATAATCATCCATACAGCAACTATCTAATAGTTTTTGCGTATTAGAGACTATAAAATCATAAGCAATAAATTTATCTTTAAGTTCATCTTCTGAAATAAACACTTCATCCTTCTGACAGCTATTTTCTTCAGTTAATTTGCCCAATACCGTATTTAATCCAATAGCTACTAGGTATTTATGTAATTTATATTCTACTTTATCTTTAACTGTTACAGGATGAAAAATTACCAATTTATCTTTTACTAAATCCAATGACTTACCGGCAATTTTATTCAATTCATTAGCTCGAATACCTAGATATTCATTTTCTGCTAATACCATATTGTTTTTATAAGGGTAAACAACAAAAGCATTATCAAAATGAAATGGTTTTTCAGGCAAAGGGATTTCATTTAGGTTATGATGAGTTAAAAAGTCATTTAACTCTTTCATCCCCTCCTTATTTTTAGCGATACCGATGTATAATAATTTATGATTTTTACGGAATTCTATTCCGATAATGGGTTTAATAGCGTAACCAGATTTTATGGTTTCTCCAAAATCATCCTTCTCCTCTATCCCTTCTTTTCTACACAGTCTAATGAATTCCATACAGCCTGTAGAGTTGTTAATATCCGTGAGCACCATCTGGTGGATATTTTTACTCCTAGCCTCTGCTATTAAGGTTTCAATATCCATTGTGCCATAACGAAGGCTATATTGAGAATGGACGTTTAAAAACATTTAAAAAAAATTATACTTTGGATGAAACTACTTAAACCAACCCTTGCGCCAAAAGTAAATGATTTGTATCACTGCTATAATTGCCATAACAATCATAGTATATAAATAGCCATGTTCCTGGTAAAGTTCGGGCATGTTTTGACGCAGAATCTTACCAGTAACTGGGTCTTCCCTACTAAAATTCATTCCGTAAATACCAGCTATAAAAGTTAATGGAATAAATATGGAAGAGATAATAGTAAGTACTTTCATAATCTCGTTCATGCGGTTGCTGATGATAGAAAGGTACATATCTATATTGCTAGCTGAGATTTCCTTAAGTGATTCGACCATATCTATAATTTGTATACAATGATCGTAAGCATCACGAAGGTACATTTTAGTTTGATGATCAATTAATGGACTATCTGTACGTAAAATATCATTCATTTTATCTCGTTCTGGCCAAGCAACACGTCTAAGTGTAATTAAATTGCGCTTAATTAACTGAGTATCATACATAATAGATTTGTCTGGTTTTTCAAACAAACGATCTTCAATAGCATCTAACTGTTCACCCCAAGCACTTAAAACCGAAAAATAGGCATCTACAATCATATCCATTAAAGCATACATTAAATAGCTGCTGCCTCCTATTCTTATATTTCCTTTTCCAATCATTAAACGTTGACGAACTGCTTCTAAACAATCTTCATATTTCTCTTGAAAAGTAAATAATATGTTGTTAGTTAAGATAAATGATACTTGTTCGTTTTCTAAACAGTTTTCTATATCAAGATACAGCATTCTGCTAATAGCAAAATCGTAATCGCCATATTCTTCATATTTAGGACGTTGGTATGTTCTCGTAATATCTTCTAATATTAATTTATTAATGTTCCAATCGGTACTTAGCGTTTCGAACATGCTAATAGATCCAAAACCTTTAACTTCTACCCAATAGTTTAATTTTTTATCTGCAGTGTATTCTACTAATCCTTTTAGGTCGTTTAACTTTTCAACTTTGTAAGTATCAGCATTATAAATATGTAGGTTTATTTTAGGTTGAAGTGAATTTTCATCAATAAAAACTAATCCTGGACTTGAGCCAGGCATAGGTAATGAGTAATGATGCTTTTTGCTTTTATGCCTATTATTTTTTGCCATGTACTAAAGATATAATTTCGTTTGTGGACCTTGATTAAACAACAAGTCTACAATACTTAAGTTAGCAATAAATTCATTTCTATCGCTAAACACCTGAAAATAGCTTTTAGTTTCAGCTCCCGGATTTACCTTTTTACTGCTAAATTTATTTCTATAATCTAAATCAAGAGGCATTTCCTTCTCATAAGTTTCGTTAAAAGAAAGCAGCGGGTTTACTTTAAGCTGTTTAAATATCCACTCCAGTAATTCTAAATTATAATCGAATAAGTAATCAAATTTCTTTTGATAAAACGGTATTAAGCCATCTTCGTAAAACTCAAAATATGCAGAATTTCTATAACAGGTTTGTAGACTTAACCAATGTAAACGCTGCCATTTTAAATCGTAGCTAATTTTAACATCCTTTATTGGAGTGTGCATTTTAGAACCTTTAACAACCGGTATAGTTAAATCTAAAATACCATTTGGAGATGCAATGCTTGCTCTATTTCTATAGGTCTGCTTAGGAAAATGCTCATATTTCTCTAATTGAATATCAAAATCGTGAGCTTTTAAAGCAGTAAAATAACTAACTGGCGGAAGATAAAAAAGTGGAAATATTGCTAAACTTTGCATCTGATATTTTATGTTTGCATTCTAGCTGCCCAAATTAATGATTAAAAAAGGCTTTTCGCACATCGGTATATTTTTTTTGTCTATTTTATCGCTGCTACCTTTACCTGTGCTTTACTTTTTTGCTCGCCTGCTCTATTATCCTTTGTATTACATTATTGGTTATCGTAAAGCAGTTGTACGAGGAAATTTGGTTAAATCTTTTCCTGAAAAGAATAGAGAAGAAATTATCAACATAGAAAAAACCTTTTATAAATACTTAGCTGATTTAATTTTTGAGATTGTAAAAATGGGTTCAATCTCCAAAAAGGAGTTAAGAAAACGTGTGAAATTTCACAATTTGGAAGCTATTGAAACTTACTTTAAGAAAGGTGAAAGTGTGTTGGCCTGCACTGGTCATTACTGTAATTGGGAATTAAGTATGCTGGCCTTAGGAGATGCAGCAAGCGCAACGGAATATGTAATTTACAAACCTATAAATAATGAGGTTTTTGAAAACTGGTTTAATAAGATAAGAACTCGTTTTGGAAATGTATTTGTGGCGATGCGTCAAACATTACGAGCAATTATTGCTACTAAAGATACACCAACCATGTTTTGTTTTGCTAGCGACCAAACGCCAGTAAAGCATGAAACACAATACGTTTTAGAATTTTTAAATCAAAGGACTGCTGTTTTACTCGGTTTAGAAAAAATTGCCTTGCAAACAAATAGGCCTATATTTTACTTTGAAGTTAAACGAGTTAAACGTGGATATTACGAAGTAGAAGTTATGCCTTTGTGCTTAAATCCTAAGGAAACACAAGGACATGAGATAACCGATTTATTGTTTGAATTTTTGGAGAAAACAATTAAACATGAGCCTGCTTTTTGGTTGTGGAGCCATAGGCGATGGAAATATAGCTAAGTTATGGAGCCTAGTGTAGCAGTAGTAATCTTAAATTGGAATGGCAAGTCTTGGCTTGAACGCTTTTTGCCAAGTGTTGTGCAAACGAACTATCCAAACTTACAAATCATAATTGGAGATAACGCTTCAACAGATGATTCTATAAGCTTCTTACAGCAAAATTATCCGCAATTAGGTATTATAGAAAACGATAAGAATTATGGTTTTGCTGGAGGATATAATCATATTCTTTCTAGGGTAACAGCAGATTATTTTGTGTTATTAAATTCTGATGTTGAAGTTCCTGCTAATTGGATAAAACCTGTAATAGATTTAATGGAAAGCCATGTTAAAATTGCAGTTGCTCAACCTAAATTAAAATGGCAGCTTAAAAAAACAGAATTTGAATATGCTGGTGCTGCTGGTGGTTTTATAGATCTTTTTGCATATCCGTTTTGTAGAGGAAGAATTTTTGATACGGTAGAAACTGATAATGGTCAGTATAGCACTACTGCAGATATATTTTGGGCAAGCGGCGCTGCATTTTTCATTAAAAGTAGTATTTGGAAAGAAGTTGGTGGTTTAGATGCAGATTTGTTTGCCCACATGGAAGAAATTGATTTGTGTTGGCGTTTAAAAAATCTAGGGTATCGTGTTGTTTGTTGTACTGATACAGAAGTTTACCATGTAGGTGGTGGCACATTAAATGCAAATAATCCATACAAAACTTACTTAAACTTCAGAAATAACTTAATCATTATGCAAAAGAACTTACCAAAAAGCGAGGCTTATTCTAGAATTTTTATTAGAATGTGTCTGGATCTTTTGGCATGGTTACAGTTTCTAATCAAAGGAAAGTTTGCTTTTGCTTTTTCGATCAATAAAGCTCATTGGCATTTTTTAACGCAAATAGGAATTACTTCTAAGAAAAGAATTACTCAAATTCCTTTATTCCAACATACAGGGGTTTACTCAGAAAGTATTGTTTGGACCTATTTTGTGAAGAAAATAAAAAAGTTTAACGACTTAAAATGGTGATTAAATGCCTTTTAATTGTTCGCTGATGGTTTTTTCTACCCAATAAACTGTATTTGAAGCTAAACCTGTTGTATGAAATTTCACCAAACCATCTTTGCCAACCACTAAGTGTGTTGGGTAGCTTCTCACACCATACTTTTCAGCATAAAATCTTCCGCCATCAACAATGTTATAGTTAAATGGTATTGTTTTTAAAAACTGTTTAAGATCATATTTCTCATCTAAAGCAATGGCTAAGAAAATAACATCTTTATTGTCTTTGTATTTAGCATAAAGCTGATTTAGCTCTGGTATTTCCATTTTACAAGGTGGACAATTGATAAACCAAAAATTCAAAACCAATACCTTTCCTGTGATATCTCTCAAATCATATTTATTACCATTAATATCGGTAAATTTATTTCCTTTAAATTTTTCTCCATCTTTAAAAGCAGTGCTTAATCTTGGTCTACTAGAATTAGATAAAGCAAGTTGTTTCCTTTCCTCGGCTTTAATTTTCTCTTCAGGACTCATTTGATAGATGATGAACTCTGTTTTTTCTTTGTTTAGTTTAAAAGCATAATCACCTGTTTGATAATAGGCTCTCCACAACTTTGTAACTATCAAATTACCCGCCTCGTCTCTTACAATAGCATTATCATCTAATTTAGGTACAGTTGTAGTTTGAGCATTGCTTTTAATAGCAATTAGGAGCATTAAAATAAATAAATATTTCTTCATAGTATATTATTTCAAAAAGCTTTCTATGGCAAGTCGATATCCGTCTAAACCAAAACCTGTAAGCACACCTTTGCAATTTTTTCCTGTTAAAGATACATGACGGTATTCTTCACGAGCATAAATATTAGAGATGTGCACTTCTACAACTGGAGTTTTAATGGCTGCAATTGCATCTGCTAATGCAACCGAAGTATGTGTATATCCACCAGCATTAATTACAATACCATCGTAAGAAAAACCAACTTCATGTAATTTATTAATCAATTCTCCTTCTACATTGCTTTGATAGTAATCAATTTCTATAATGCTATACAGTTCTTGCAGTTTCGAAATATAGCTATCAAATCCTTCAGATCCGTAAATTGTAGGTTCTCGCTGGCCCAACAAGTTTAAATTTGGGCCGTTTATAATTTGTATCTTCATTACCGATGTAAGGTTAAAATGTTGTAACGTTGCAATGTTGTTTAAATTGCAGTAAATATAATGAATACCCATTCTTACCTAAAAGGATTTAAGGATTATTTGAAGTTAGAGCGTTCGCTTTCTAAACATTCTATCGATGCTTATTTAAACGATGTAGAGAAGTTGGTACAATATTATTTAGCAATTGATAAGGATTTGATTATTAATCAACTGCAATTAAGTGATTTAAGAGAATTTATAACATGGTTAAACGAGGTTGGAATGCAGGCTAACACTCAGGCAAGAGTAATATCGGGCATTAAAGCTTTTTTTACCTATTTAATGCAAGAACAAATTATTTTAGAAGATCCAACTGCTTTACTCGAATCGCCTAAACTAACTAGAAAACTGCCAGATACATTAAATATTCATGAAATAGATCAGTTAATTGATGCGATTGATGCCTCTAAACCTGAAGGAATGAGAAATAAAGCTATTATTGAAATGCTGTATGGTTGTGGTTTGCGTGTAACAGAATTGGTTGAATTAAGGATATCTAATATTTATGCCGATACAGAATTTATTAAAGTTATTGGTAAGGGAAATAAAGAGCGTTTAGTACCAATTGGTTCAACAGCTCTAAAATTATTAGAAATTTATGTAAGCCGAATACGAGTGCATCTATCTATTAAGAAAGGACATGAAGATTATATTTTTTTAAATCGTTCTGGTAGTCGGTTATCTCGAATTTCTGTATTTAATTTGATTAAAACATTGGCTATAAAGGTCGGCATTCATAAAAGTATTAGCCCGCATACTTTACGTCATTCTTTTGCCACACATTTAATAGAAGGCGGCGCCGATTTACGTGCTGTACAAGAAATGCTAGGACATGCAAGCATTACAACTACTGAAATTTATACACATTTAGATCGCGATTATTTAAGAAGTGTAATTACTCAATTTCATCCGAGATCTTAAGCTCACAAACTTGCTTTAATCATTCTCTCTTTTCCCTGCATATCTTTTCTTAATTCAATGTCTTTAAAACCTTTATCTTTTAATAATTGAACTGTTTGTTGACCTAAATATTCATTAATTTCGAAGAAAAGTAAGGCATTTTGTTGTAGGTTTTTTAAAGCAAAATTTGTAATGGCATCATAAAATATTAAAGGTTTTTCATTACTCACAAATAATGCTCTATGCGGTTCGTGAGCTAAAACATTTGCATGCATTTCTGCCTTTTCATGTGCTGTAATGTATGGCGGATTGCTTACGATTATGGAAAATTGGGAACTGAAAGTTGAAAGTTGAGCGTTCAGAATATCATCTTCAATAAACTGGACTTCTACATTATTTAATTGAGCATTTTGTTTAGCTATTCCTAAACTATCTGCTGCAATATCTAACGCAACGACTGCTGTATTTGGTAGATTTTTCTTTAGCGCAATGGCTATGCAGCCACTTCCTGTACCAATATCAAGTATATTTATAAGTTCAGATTTTTGATTTAAACTACAAGTTGATATTATCCACTCTACTAATTCTTCAGTTTCTGGTCGTGGAATTAATACAGATTCATTTACCTTAAATGTTAAACCATAAAAATGTGCTTCGCCAAAAATATATTGTATAGGTTTTCCCGTTTGAAGTTCTTTTAAAATGCTTTCAAATTTTGATAAATCATCAACTGAAATGTCCTGTTCCTTCTTTAAAAGATAATCAGCTCTGCTTAACCCTAATAAATGATGAAGGGTTAACTGAAATAGAGCTTGCGCCTCATCTTCTGGATAAAGTGAATTTAAATCTGTTTCAAATTTTACTGCTAATTCCTTTAATTTCATTTGCGGTAAAAATAGCTATAATCATGACAATAATTTACTTTTGCACTAATGAGCGATAAACTTTACATGCAACGTTGTTTGGAATTAGCCATAAAAGGAATGGGCAATGTAAGTCCCAATCCAATGGTTGGCTGTGTAATAGTTCACGAAGGCAAAATTATTGGCGAAGGTTATCACAAAAAGTTTGGTGAAGCTCATGCTGAAGTTAATGCAATTAATGATGTGTTCAGTAATTTTGGAGATGAAAACTCTTCCCTCCTTAAAAATGCTACGGCTTACGTTAATTTAGAACCCTGTGCACATTTTGGCAAAACTCCACCTTGTGCAGATTTGCTGGTTAAACATCAATTAAAGAAAGTGGTAATTGGTAATACTGATCCGTTTTTGGGTGTAAATGGCAAAGGAATTGAGAAATTAAAAGCTGCAGGAATCGAAGTGGTTACAGGCGTTTTAGAAAAAGAATGTAGGTTTTTAAATCGTAGATTTTTTACCAGAGTTGAACAACAAAGACCTTTCATCATTTTAAAATGGGCACAAACTGCTAATGGATTTTTTGCACCAAAAGACGCTTCACAGCAATGGATCTCTGGTTTGGAAGCTAAAGAATTAACGCACCAATGGCGAAGTGAGGAAGATGCGATTGTTGTTGGAAAACAGACTGTGTTGATTGATAATCCGCAATTAACAACTAGAAATGTAAACGGAAAAAATCCTATTCGCATTGTAATTGATAAAAATTTAGCGATTCCTGAAACCTATCATATTTATAATAATGAAGCTAAAACCATAATTTTTAATGAAATAAAAACTGATGTAATGAATAATATCCACTTTGTGCAAATGGAAGATATGCAGTTTTACTTAGCACAAAAAATAGCTTTTCAATTGTATTTAATGGATATTCAGTCTGTAATAATAGAAGGTGGTGCTCAAATTCTACATCAGTTTATTGATACTAATTTATGGGATGAAGCAAGAGTTTTTACGGCAACAACAGAATGGAATGGTGGAATTAAAGCTCCTTCAATAAAAGGAAATATATTCGAAACTTTACAAGTCGGCAGCGACGAATTAAAAATTTACTCACCTTATTCGCAAAAATGATCTATTTAGTTTTAAGTATTAGTTGTAGTGTTATTGTTGGCGTTTTGCTTAAGCTAGCCAAACGTTATCAGATTAACATTATGCAAGCCGTCACCTGGAATTATTTATTCGCTATCGTGTTAAGTGCTTTCTTTTTTAAGCCTGATTTCTCCACACTAAATTTAACTATAATCTCTCCTATTTATGTTTTGCTTGGTATATTGTTGCCCGCAATTTTCCTCATTCAAGGCATCTCTGTACAACAAACTGGTTTAGCAAGAACTGATATTGCACAACGTTTATCGCTGTTTATTTCACTTTGTGCAGCTTACTTTTTGTTTAATGAAAGTTTTGGTCGTTTAAAATACGTAGGCTTAATTATTGGCTTCACAGCAATTATTTTCACAATTTATCGTAAATCTGGAAGTTCATCTTCAAAACATACATGGTGGTATTTATTACTTGTTTTTGTAGGTTTTGGAGCAATTGATGTACTCTTTAAACTAGTTAGCCAAATCACAGTTATTCCTTATATAACTTCATTATTTCTGATTTTTTGTATTGCTTTTGTGTTTTCACTGCTCTATATTTTTTATCTAGCCATTACTAAAAAAACTAAAATTCAATTCATCAACTTTGTTTGTGGCTGCATACTGGGTTTTTTCAATTTTGGAAATATTTTATTTTATCTAAAGGCGCACAGAGCAATGTCAGACCAACCATCAACTGTATTTGCAGCGATGAATATTGGCGTAATCATAATTGGAAGTTTAATTGGCATAGTAATATTTAAAGAAAGATTGAGCAAACTGAATTACATAGGCTTAATACTAGCATTAATAGCTATTTTGTTAATCACTATATCGAAATTACATGCTATTTGATGATACCTATAAAACTATAAAAACTACGTCAGAAGGTATTTTTAAAGACAAAGGAAGTAAGTTCATTGGCTATGCCTATCCTATTTCAAGCGAAGCTGATATCAAAAATATCATCCTAAAACTTAAAGCAGATCATGGTAAAGCAAGGCATTTTTGTTGGTCATTGCGGTTGTCGCCAGATCGAAGTATTTTTAAACTAAACGATGACGGCGAGCCTTCGGGAACTGCTGGTAGACCGATTTTAAATACCTTACTTTCTGCTGATGTAACCAATATTCTAGTGGTGGTAGTTCGTTATTTTGGAGGAACTTTATTAGGCGTTCCAGGTTTAATTAACGCTTATAAAAACGCTACTGTTGAAGCACTTGCGACAAATGAGATCATTACAAAAACTGTAAATGATGTATATGAAATTCATTTTGATTATTTGGAGATGAATACGATTATGCGCATCGTAAAAGACGATCAATTAACTGTCCTTAATCAGGATTTTAATACGAAATGTGTAATTAAATTTGAGGTTAGAAAAGCAAATCTGAACGCTGTTTTAGGTAAATTAGAAAAGGTTGAAGGTGTTGAAATTAAATATCTAGGCACCCTTTAACTTCAGAACTACAAACATCTAACGAACTTATTTACTAAGTTTGTTAACTTAAACACCAATCTTATGGAAAAATTATCAGAAGCTGATTTAATTATCAATCCAGATGGAAGCATTTATCACTTAAACTTACTTCCAGAGGATATTGCAGATACAGTGATTACAGTAGGCGATTTGGATCGTGTTTCAGAAATCAGCAAACATTTTGATTCCATTGAGGTTAAAAAAGGGAAAAGAGAATTTATTACACATACTGGTTATTTAGGGAAGAAACGCATTACCGTACTTTCTACAGGAATTGGTACAGATAATATCGATATTGTATTTAATGAGTTAGATGCTTTAGTAAATATAGATTTTACAACCCGAGAGGTTAAAAAAGAATTAAAATCGTTAAATATTATCCGAATTGGAACTTCTGGGGCAGTACAAACTGATATCCCAATGGGAACTATTTTAGCCTCTTCTTTTGGTTTAGGTTTTGATGCACTAATGAATTATTACATACATCAAATTTCTGGTGATGAACACAGCTTATTAGATAGCATTAAATCTCATTTTTCACATATTAAAGGTATTCATCCTTATTTAACAGCTGCGGACCCAGGTTTATTAGAGACGATTGCCAAAGGAATGGAACAAGGAATTACCGCAACTGCTCCTGGTTTTTACGCTCCGCAAGGTCGACAAGTGAGAGCAAAAAATGCAGTTCCTGATTTTATTACTCAACTAAATAGTTTTAAAGAAGGTAAAAACAGAATTACCAATTTAGAAATGGAAACAGCGGGTATTTATGCCTTAGCCAAAATATTAGGTCACAAAGCCTTATCTGTTAATGCCATTTTAGCTAGTCGTGTAAAATTTGAATTTAGTACTACACCAGAGAAAATTGTTGAGAAAGCAATTAAAATGGTTTTAGAACGATTATAGTTATTTTACTGTAGGAATATTTTCTACAACAAGTTCATGCCCAGCCATATCTAAATAAGTTACTGTCATCGCATTTAAGTCTGTAATCCATTTTTCAACTCCGGCAAAAGCAGCTTGCTTACAAAAGGTTTGATAATCAGTTTCACCTTGTTGGTGAATTTTTAGCGCTTCTTTCAAATCTGTTGCTGATGATTTCTCTTCTATTAACAAATTTTCATAAGCAGGCGGACTTTCTACTGTATATTCATCATCACCAAAATAAATGGCCATTCCGTTCATTACATACACATCGTATCTGGTTACACCCATTTCTTTAATATCGGCAATGTATTGCGGGAAATCAGCTCCAGTTTTAGTTTTTTGATGTGCGGCTTTTATTTTTTCAAGTGTAAACATGATGAATTTATTTAGTTAATACTTTGTAGATAGTGGTTTGTGTATAAATTTCTTCAGGCATTAAAATAGTACTTGGAAAATGAGGAATGTTAATACCATTTGGATGATGTTGTGTTTCTACACAAAAAGCATCATACTCATTATAGTCTTTTCCTCCTTTGCCATTTTTAACATTTAAATATTTTGCAGTGTACAAATGTGCAACTGGCTCTGTAGTGTACACTAACAAAGATAAACCACTGTTGGTTTCGCTAGTTTTGCTCGCTAAGGTTAGTGTTCCGTATTCTTTATCTAAAACAAAAGTCTGATCATATCCTTCAGTTACATCCCAATTTGTATTAAAAGCTTTTTCCTTTCTAAAATCATGAGCTGTATTTTCAACAGGAATTAATTTACCTGTCACCACATAATTATCATCTTGCTCCAAATAATTAGACGCATTCATTTGGTGAATGTGTTTGCCTACATTTCCGCCAGTTGGCGATAAATTAAAATAACTGTGATGTGTTAAATTAATTGGGGTAGCTTCATCGGTATCAGCCTGATAGGTTAATATAAGTTCATCGTTATTAGTCAGTTCAAATGTAAGCTGTATGGCTAAATCACCAGGGAAATTTTCTTCTCCATCCAAACTGAAATATTGAAACGTTACACTAGCATGTGGCTCTTCTCCAACACTAATAATATCCCACATTTTTTTATCGAAACCTATCTTTCCTCCATGCAAACAATCATTTCCGTTGGTTTGGGCTAATTGATAATCCACACCATCTATTTCAAATTTCCCGTTTTTTATACGATTTGCGTAACGACCAATAATAGCTCCAAAATACGGGTAGTTGGCTAAGTAATCAGGACTGATATAATCTTCAAATTTATCAAAACCCAATACAATGTCTTGTTGCTCGCCATTGGCATTTCTAACTATAAATCGATTTATAATTGTACCATAATTAAAGATTTTAACCAAGCTTCCTTTATCGTTACTTAATTCGACTGCTATTACCTCTTTTTTATCAATAAAATTGCCTGTATTTATCTGCTTTACTTTCATAAATTGTATCTTAGACCGTCAGCTAAAATACAAATAAACTTATAACCTGCGCAGAAAATACCATTTATGAATAGTCAATTATCCGAAACTTTTTTTGAGAAATATAAGCAACATCCAGCCGCTACTTACTTTGCTCCAGGCCGCGTTAATTTAATTGGAGAACATATAGATTACAATGGCGGTTTAGTTATGCCATGTGCAATTACCGCTGGCACGTGGCTACTTTTAGCACCGAATAATGATAACTTAATTAGATTTAGTAGCATTAATTTTAAGGAAGAAGGAGTATTTCAACTTCAAAAAGAATACAGTAAAACTGGCAAGGAATGGTACAACTATCCTCTGGGTGTTTTTCACGAACTTCAGAAGTCTGATTGGACAGCTCAAGGACTAGATTTATTATATTTTGGTAATATTCCAATTGGTTCAGGTTTATCATCTTCTGCTTCCATTGAAGTGCTTACCGCCTATGCTTTAAATGATTATTACAATTTAAATAATGATAAATTAGACTTAGTGAAACTTTCTAAAAAGGTAGAAAATGAGTTTGTTGGTGTAAATTCTGGTATTATGGATCAGTTTTCTATTGCATTTGGAGAAGCAGATAAAGCCTTGGTTTTAAATTGCGATACATTAAAATACAAAGTAGTTGATTGTAATCTTGGAGATCATGTTTTAGCGATTATTAATACCAATAAGGTAAGAGAGCTATCAGAATCAAAATATAACGAGCGTGTAGCAGAATGTGGAACAGCTCTAAAAGCATTGCAACAAGAAATAAAAATTAATAATTTATGTGAACTGACTGCTGATAAATTTGCCTTACATAGTCATTTAATTACTGATGAAACGGTTTTAAAAAGAGCAACTCATGTGATTAAAGAAAACGATAGAGTTCATTTAGCTGCAAAAGCCTTAAATGCTGGCGAGTTAGAAGAATTTGGTCGGTTGATGTATGCTTCTCATTACTCTTTAAAAGATTTATACGAAGTAACAGGTAAGGAATTAGATGCTGTAGTAGATTTTTGTAAAGATTATGAACATGTGAGCGGAGCAAGAATGACAGGTGCTGGTTTTGGTGGTTGTGCCATCGCTTTGCTTAAAAAAGGATACGAAGAAGATTTCGCAAAGCAACTAACAGATTATTATGTCGCTCGAATTGGCTATCCAGCAATTATTTATATTCACCAAATTGGTGATGGAGTTAAAAAAGTAACCACAAATTAAAGAAAATGCGAAAATTAAAACTCGATGAACTAAATCGTGCCGACATTAACGAATTTAAAGAACAGGAGAAATTACCTGTTGTGGTGGTGTTAGACAATGTAAGAAGCATGCATAATGTAGGTTCTGTTTTTAGAACTGCTGATGGTTTTTCTATAGAAAAGGTAATTTTATGTGGAATAACGGCTCAACCACCACATCGCGAAATTGAGAAAACTGCTTTAGGCGCTACACAATCTGTAGATTGGATTCATTTTGAAGATACGTTGGTTGCTATTGATACTTTGCGTGAAAAAGGATATGAAATTATTGCCATAGAACAAGCGGAAAACAGTACCATGCTTAATATTTTTAAACCTGATTTAACTAAAAAATACGCCTTAATTTTTGGTAATGAAGTAAATGGTGTGAGTGATGAGGTAATGCAGAAAATTGATAACTGTATTGAAATTCCACAATTTGGTACAAAACATTCGTTTAATATCGTAATTTCTGCGGGCATTGTACTTTGGGATTTCTTTGCTAAATTGAAATTATAAATGTGTCATCCTGAGATTGTCGAAGGATATAATATTAATCAATTATGGAAAACACTCTTTTGAAAAAACTACAAGTCAAATCTGGATTTAAAGTTAAAGTTCTCAATACACCAGATAATTTTCCAGCTGTTGTTGGCGAAATACCATCTGATATAGAAATTTCATTTAATGAAACAATAGAATTTGATGCATTATTTGTATTTGCAATTACTAAGGTTGATTTATTAAATGCTTTAAAAACTGAGACTATAGGTGTGAAAACAATTTGCTGGATATTTTACCCTAAAGCAAAATCAAAATTAGCCAGCGATCTAAACCTAATGCAAAGTTGGGAAGATTTAAAAACATTTAACTTAACGCCTTGCGGTTCTGCAGCAATTGATGAAACTTGGACGGCATTGAGAATCAAACCAGAAACAGAATTGAAAAGATCTGGTGTAGGTAATGCAGAAATAGCTAAAAGCGATTATGGTAACTATGTAGATGTAGCTAATAAAATTATTAATCTGCCGGAAGATTTAGAAATTGAGCTTAAAAAACAAACTTCAGCTTTTGATTTTTATCAAGGTCTATCCTATTCAAATCGCAAAGAATATGTGCTATGGGTATTAACAGCTAAGCAAGAAAAAACTAGAACAGACAGAATTTCTAAAACTGTAGAGAAATTAATTGCTGGAAAGAAAAACCCAAGTGAAAAGTAAAGATTAACCACATAGAAACATAGTCCACATAAGTATATAACTGATAAATTACTATGTTTCCTATCTGTCTATGTAGTTAAAGCCTAAGCCTCCAATACCTTATCTGGTGTAATTGGTAAACTTCTTATCCTTTTACCAGTTGCATTAAAAACAGCATTAGCAACTGCACCTGCAAATCCGATTAAAGCAATTTCTCCCATTCCTTTAGCGCCCATTGGATTAACAATTGGATCTGGTTTATCAATAAAAATCACATCAATATCTGGGACATCTGCATTTACAGGTACATGGTAATCTGCAAAATTATTATTCACATACCTTCCATATCGATTATCTAAAATCGCCTCTTCTGTTAATGCCATTCCAATACCACCAACGGCTCCGCCAACCATCTGACTACGAGCTGTTTTTGGACTTACAATTTTACCTGAATCTCCTACCGAAACAATTTTATTCACTTTTACCACGCCTGTTAATTGATGAACTTTTACCTGCACAAAGTGGATGGAGAATGAATACATTGAATAATTTTTTGCCTCAGGATTATTCTGTGATGATTGAATCGTCTTTTCAATCATGGGTAGATTATTTTTCTTCAGTACATCAACAAAATTTGATGTAGCATCCATATTTGAATTAGCTGCTAATTCTGCAATAGTAGATTTTAAAGCTACGCACACATCGTTCACGGCACTACCAACTGTAGAAAGTGTAGCAGAACCACCTTGGCTAGGTGCTGGCGGTAAAGAAGAATCCCCCAATTCAAAAACTATTTTATACACTGGGATATTCATTAGTTTACTAGCTATTAAGGTCATTCCAGTTCCAGTACCAGGTCCAATATCGCTAGTTGCACTTTGCAAAACTAAGGTACCATCCGCTTTTAAAATTCCTTTTACACTTGCTCTACCTCTACCGGCATTAAATACGCCTACACTAACTCCATATCCAATTTGCCATGAGCCTTCTACAATACTTCCGGGCTTATTTTTACGATTATTCCAACCGATCTTAGCAGCACCTAATTTATAGGCTTCTTTAATATATTTACTAGAAAATGGTCGTTTTTGTGAAGGATCTTGCTCAGGATCATTCTTTGCTCTAAAATCCAACGGATCCATATCCAATGCGAAAGCCATTTCATCAATGGCACTTTCTAAGGCAAAAGCTCCTGTTGCTTCTCCAGGACCACGCATCCAAATAGGCACTCCCATATCTAAGGGGATAACATAATAGTTTGTATTTACATTTTCAGAATCATACATGAACTTACTCATGTTTACCACACCTTCAGTAAAATTCTCGTAGGTAGCACTTTGACCGAAAGCAGTATGAGTAATTCCTGTTATTTTTCCATCTTTTGTTGCGCCTAAACCAATTTTCTGATAAGCAGCTGGTCTATTTCCAACCATGGTAAACATTTGATCGCGAGTAATAATCAGCTTAACAGGTTTTTTTAACTGTTTGGAAGCCATGATTGCTGCAATTTCTAATGGCCAAGTCCTTAAAGCCATTCCAAAACCGCCACCAACAAATTGAGAGTTTACTTGAATGTTTTCTGCTGGTATTTTAAAGACATTAGCTATAGTATTTTGAGTAGATTTTACACCTTGTGTTTTTGCGTATACCGTTACTTTGTCATTTACCCCCCAATCGGCAATAATTCCATGCAATTCCATCGGATTATGCGTTTCAACAGGCATTTTATAAGTCTGCTCAACTTTAACTTCGGCAGTTTTATAGGCATCAGCTATACCTCTTACGTATGGTGGTGCACCTTGTAGTTTTTTTACTGCGGCATCTTTAATGCTTGCTTCAAAATCCGTATTAAAAGCAGTTTTTTCATAACTAACTTTAACTAATGATGCTGCATAAGTTGCTCTCTCAAAAGTATCCGCCACTACAATGGCTATAGGTTGTCCATTAAAGAAAACCTGATCCGTATAAAAAATCTTCATCGGCGAACCACCGGCTTGCTCATAACCTGCAGCAGATGGCTTATTTAAATGAGACAATACATCTAAAACACCTGGAGCATTTTTAGCTGCCTTGGTATCAATTGCTATAATTTTTCCTTTTGTAATTGTACTTGTTACCAAAACCCCATAGGTTAATCCAGGTAATTGGTATTCAGCAAAATATTTCGCTTTTCCAGTTACCTTTTCTATACCGTCAACACGGTCATTTTCATCTATAAAAAATTCCATTATGCTTTGGCTTTTGCTAGGGTTAATGCCTCGATAATTGTATTAGGTGCTAGTTTGAGTTTGAAATCATTTTCTCCAAAACCTTTCGCACCATTCATTGCTAGTTTAGCCGCTTCTTCAAAAGTTGCTGTAGTTGCTGGTTTTCCTTTTAAAAATTCCTCAACCAATTGTAAACGCCACGGTTTATGGGCTACACCTCCCATTGCTAAACGAGCATTACTAATCGTATTATTATTTATTTCTAAAGCAGCTGCCACAGAGACTAAGGCAAATGCGTAAGACGTACGATCTCTCACTTTTAAATAATGAAAATTCTTATTCAAATTATTGATAGGAATTTCCAATCTAACAATCAATTCTCCTTTTTGAAGGTTATTGTCTTTTTCTGGTGTCGTTCCTGCAAGGCGATGAAAGTCTATAAAATTAATTTTTCTTTCGCCTTTTATACTTGCTAATACAACTTGTGCATCTAATGCAACCAAACCCACACACATATCGCTAGGATGTACCGCGATACAAAATTCAGAGGTCCCAAATATTGCATGCATTCTATTATACCCTCCAATAGCACCACAACCACTCCCAGGTTGACGTTTATTACAAGGCATTGTGGTGTCGTAAAAATAACCACAACGCGTACGTTGCATCATATTTCCACCAACTGTAGCCACATTTCTCAATTGTGCTGAAGCTCCAGCTTTTAAAGCTAACATCAACAAAGGAAATTTTTCTTTTACTAATTGGTTTTCAGCTAATGCAGAATTAGAAACCAATGCGCCTATATGTAGAACGTTGTTTTTTAGTTCAATTTGTTTGAGGGGTAGATGATTAATATCGATCAGTTTTTCTGGAGCCGTAACTCCTCTTTTCATTAAATCAACCAAATTTGTTCCACCAGCAATAAAAGTTGCTTTTGAATCTTTACTTACTAAACCTAACGCAGTTTTAATTACTGAAGTTCTTACGAATTGAAAATTAATCATATTACTTTCCCTCCTTCTTTCACTTCATGTATCGCATCAACTATATTTGGATAAGCACCACAACGACAAATGTTTCCACTCATGTATTCTCTAATTTCATCTTTTGAATTGGCATGACCTTCTCTTACACAAGCAACAGCGCTCATAATTTGACCAGGTGTACAATAACCACATTGAAAACCATCGTGTTTAATAAAAGCAGCTTGCATTGGATGTAATTCATCTCCTTTGGCTAAGCCTTCAATTGTGGTGATACTTTTACCCTCATTCATAGCCGCTAAACTTAGGCAAGAATTTACACGCACACCATCAACATGAACTGTACAAGCACCGCATTGTCCGTGATCACAACCTTTTTTTGTTCCTGTTAAATGTAATTGCTCCCTTAATAAATCTAACAATGTAACCCTAGGCTCAACTTTTAGAGTATAGGCTTTATTATTTACTTTTAGATTTAAAGGAATTTTTTCAAAAAGCTCAGCAAAACGCTCGTCCACTTTTTGATCTGCAGCTTTTAAAACCGTTAATGGCGTTAAAGATAGCGCCGTAAACAGCGAGGATTTTTTTAAGAAATCACGGCGGGTATCACCAGATTGGTTTTTATCAATTTCAGCCATAATAAATTAGAGATGGTTATTGCTCTAATATCGTGATTATGACTTTTAGTTTTATCGATTTAAATAATTTAGAAGGATTCTATTGTGATATTATAATTATCCTTTCCAGAATTCCACATTCATTAATTTATTCGCTTGCAAATAAATATTTGCTCTTTTAGCATCAATAATGATATTGAACTTTTTTAATAAATCTCCACCTATAATACTCACCTTTTGTCTACCTAATGCTCCTGTAAAAAAGCTAACTGGGACTTCTTTTAAGCTATTTTTTCCAATTGTAAAAGCTGGAATTATTGCTTTTTTTGTTTTCAAGATATTACCGAACGAATCCTTTAGCGCTTTTTCATCAATTACTTTTAATTTACTATCAATCCCATTGTCGACCGTAAATTTATCATCCAATAGAATTGTTCCAGCATAACCAGAATGAACCAAAAATTTGTTGTGTAGTATTTGTTGATCGATTTTTAGACCTCCTTCCACAAACATCATTTCATCTTCAAAAGATAGTTTCAGTTTGTCGAATTCTTTTATTTTAGCTGGTAACTGATTATAAAGCACAATCAATTTTTTATCAAAATCAATTTCGATTACTTTGTTCGCAAAAAGTTCTAAGCCAAATTTTCCATCTGTTTGTTGTCCAGAATTAGTGTTTTCCCAAATTGGCACATTTTCCCATTTCAAATCACCAATTTGTAACAGATTACTTTTACTAAACCGCGATGAATTTCCATTTCCGCCCCAACTTTTTACACTATCACTGCGGTCAAAAACTAAGTTTTTCATCTTTTTTGTCGCTTCTTCTGTTAAGGTAAGCGAATTTGCAGCAGTATGGAACATCAAATTTACCGTGTCTTTCTGATTAATTATAGCCTTTACTTTCAGGTTATTATAATCTGTCAGCTCAAATGGAATTTTAGTTTGCGCAAAAACAGAAAGTGAGAAAAAAGTACTAATATCGAAATTGAGCGAAAGAAAGAAAAATTAAACATATGTTGGTTTTTAATGCAATCTACTAAAATTTCAAGACTGATTTTTCGCAAGGATACATATCTTTTATATAAAAAATTCCATCAAAAACTTGAGTCCAAACAGCTTCATTATAAATATGGTATTTTCCTTTCATATTGAAATATTCAAAGGAATTTGGATTTAAATTCCTAAACCTTTTAAAATCTACAAAAGCATATTTTATATTATCATTCATCCAGTCTTCAAAACTATTTTTAATTGGAAGAACAACTTTGTAAGTATTTGGAATAGTAATACGACCAGCTGTTCCATATTTAGAGCTAAAACCCACTATATAAGTTTGTTGATTTAACAAACTATCTCGCGTAAAAAAATGCCCCATATTAGTCCAATTTTCATTTGATGATTTAGACTTTATAAATTCTCTGTTTTTTAAAATATGAGCGCTATGCGCCCAAACAATAATTTTTTGATTTGGAAATTTCTGATTAACTAACCATTTTAAATTTTCGGCCATTTGTTTATCCCGTAATTCCTTATAATCTTTTGCTTTAGTTAAAAAAGAAATACCATTTTTACTACTTTCCTGTAAATTGTGTAACACTAAAAGTTCAAAGCTCCCTTCCCATTTTTTAGAGATTTGCTTAAATATGGTATCAATTTGCTTGATAAATAGTGTTTGCTTAGCTACATCTTTACTTATTTTAATAGAATCAATAAAAGGAAGAAAGTTGTCTATATAAGATTTAGATTTAATGAAAGGAATATCATTCACTTTAAAAAAATCATCAATATACTTTTTTAGGTTATTACTATATCCTCCATCAAATTGACTATCAAATCCACTTATGGTAATTGGGTTATTTGTCCCAAAACTCTCAGAAACATAGTTATAGAATAAGTTTTCGCATTGAGTACAGCTTGTCCAAATTGAAAAGATATTTTGTTGGATGAAATTATTTATAGTAGTTTTTTGTTTATCCAAATGATCCCAGCCTTCATTTAGTGCAAAGAAATCACTTTCAAAGGCTAGCACATTAAATCCTTTTTTTTCATGAAGATATTTGATTAATCTTGTTTTTGCCAGAAACGTAGGTGCATCACCATGATCTTGTTCACCAAGCATTACAATTCTTGAATTTCCAATTGCATTACCAATAACTTCCACGTCAGTGAAATCTGTAGAATCAGGATCAATGGATCGAATAATATTTAAGTTTTTTTCTACAAAATTCTTAGTCTGTTTTTGAGCGAACCCCTCAAATCCTAAGAAAATAAATAGTAAAATTAATAGCTTTTGCATATTATATGGGCTAACAATTAAAGCTAATAATAAATAGTGCAAGAAGATAAATGATTAACAGAGTTTAACAAAATTAACTCATTTTAACTGTTTAGGAAGTAAAAAGCCACAGACGTCAGAGTATAGACCTAAGTATCTGTGGCTAAAATATTTATCGAACAAGATTGCTTCGGGTTATGAAGAACAACATCTCGCAATGACGATTTATTGTTGTTTACGCATAAGCAATAGCATCCTTAGATGGCAACTTACTATAACCCATTAAATATTCATCAACTTTTCTAGCAGTTTCTCTACCTTCAGAAATTGCCCAAACTACCAAAGACTGACCTCTGCGCATATCGCCAGCAGCAAAAACTTTAGGAATATTGGTTTGAAAATTACCTTCAACCGTTTTCACATTTCCTCTTTCATCTAGTTCTACGCCTAATTTTTCAATTAATCCTTGTTTTTGAGGATGTAAAAAACCCATTGCCAATAAAACCAACTCGCAAGGATATTCCTTTTCAGTACCTGGAATTTCTTTAAAGCCTAGAGCTCTTCCATTCACATCCATTTCCCATTGCACTTCAATTACACTCAACGATTTTAAATTACCATTTTCGTCAGCGTTGAACTTTTGAGTATTTACTGCCCAATTTCTATGTGCGCCTTCCTCATGTGAAGAAGTAACCTTTAACAACATTGGATATTGTGGCCAAGGCATGTGCTCCGTTCTACTTTGCGGTGGCATTGGCATAATCTCAAATTGTGTTACTGATTTTGCCCCCTGGCGATTAGATGTTCCAATACAATCAGAACCTGTATCACCACCACCAATTACAATTACATTTTTTCCTGTCGCGGTTAGTTCTTTGCCCTCTATTTTTCTTCCACTAACACGTTTATTCTGTTGTTTTAAAAAATCCATAGCGGGATAAATACCTTCCAATTCTCTTCCTGGTAAGTTTAAATCTCTTGGAATAGTAGAACCACCGGCTAAAACTAAAGCTTGATACTCTCTTAATAATGTACTCAATTCTATGTTTTCACCAACATTAACATTGCATTTAAAAACAATACCTTCTTCTTCCATCAGGTTAATCCTTCTTTCTACCACATCTTTCTGTAGTTTAAAATCTGGAATACCATAACGCAATAATCCTCCTGGTACATCATCACGTTCAAAAACCACCACTTCATGACCTGCTTTATTTAATTGAGCTGCAGCGGCTAAACCTGCAGGACCAGAGCCAATTATAGCTACTTTTTTACCTGTTCTAATTAATGGTGCGTTTGCTTTAATGAAACCTTTTTCGAAGGCTATTTCTATAATATGTTTTTCAATTTCTTCAATTGATACTGGAGATTTGTTAATACCCAATACACATGCGCTTTCACATGGTGCAGGACAAACTCTACCTGTAAACTCTGGGAAATTATTTGTGCTTAACAATATTTCGGCTGCATTTAACCAGTCTCCTTTATAAACAGCATCATTAAATTCTGGAATTACATTACCTAAAGGACAACCAGATTGGCAGAATGGCACTCCGCAATCCATACAACGAGCTGCTTGATGATTCAATTGATCAGCAGCAAGTGGATTTAAAAATTCATTATAATGTTCTAGGCGTTCGCTAGGTTGTTGTCTAGTTGGCGAAACTCTTTCGTACTCCAAAAATCCTGTAACTTTTCCCATCTTAATTTATTTTTACTTGTTGACGTTGTAATAAAACTGCTTTGTATTCTTTCGGAAATACCTTTACGAAGTGTGCTGATTGATTTTCCCAATCGCTTAAGATAAATTCTGCAACTCTACTGCTGGTTAATCGAATATGGTTTTTTAATAAAGTCTGAATTCTTTCTTCATCCTCTGCATCTAATGGGTCTAAATCAACCATTTCTGGATTACATTTATTTGCAAAAGTTTTACTTACATCGTAAATCCATGCAATACCACCGCTCATACCTGCTGCGAAATTGCTACCTGTATCTCCAATTATGAGTACTTCTCCACCAGTCATATATTCGCAACCGTGATCGCCAACACCCTCTACAACTGTGGTTGCACCAGAATTACGAACTGCAAAGCGTTCACCTGCTTTACCGCGTACATATAATTCGCCAGAAGTTGCCCCATAAAGAGCTACGTTACCAATAATAATGTTTTGCTCAGGTACATAATTGATATCACTAAAAGGATAAATAACCAATTTAGCACCAGATAATCCTTTCCCTACATAATCGTTTCCTTCACCTTCTAAAGTTAAGGTTAAACCCTTAGCAGCAAATGCACCAAAACTTTGTCCGGCAGAGCCGAAGCATTTGAAATTAATAGTATCTGCAGGTAATCCAAATCCTTTATGAACTTTACAAATTTCATTTGAAAGCATTGTTCCAATTGCTCTATCAGTGTTTTTAACATCGAAGTTGGCGAAAACTGGTTCATTGTTTAAAATAGCAGGTTGCGCTTTTTCAATTAATTGATGATCTAAAACATTTGCTAAGCCATGATCTTGTAATTCTGTTTGGTATAATGGCAAACCATTATCTGGCTCCTTGTGTAATATTGGGGCCAAGTTTACATATTTCAATTTCCAATCTGCATCTGCTACTTCTCTGGTTTTAAGCATTTGCGATTGTCCAATCATTTCATTTACAGTCCTAAAACCCAGTTCTGCCATAATTTCACGTAATTCTTCTGCTAAGAAATGGAATAAGTTAACCACATGGTCAGTATCACCGGTAAATAATTTTCTTAACTCTGGATCTTGTGTTGCCACTCCAACCGGACAGGTATTTAAATGACATTTTCGCATCATGATACAGCCAGAAGTTACTAATGCAGCTGTTGCTACTCCCCATTCTTCAGCACCTAATAAAGCTGCAATAGCAATATCACGACCAGTTTTTAACTGTCCATCTGTTTGTACTACTACTCTACTTCTTAATCTGTTTTTTACCAAAGTTTGATGTGCTTCTGCCAACCCTAACTCCCATGGCAAACCTGCATGTTGAATAGAAGTTAATGGTGATGCCCCTGTTCCACCATCGTATCCAGAAACTAAAATTACATCGGCATGTGCCTTAGCAACACCAGCTGCAATTGTACCAACACCAGCTTTAGAAACAAGTTTAACATTAATTCTAGCTGCTCTATTGGCATTTTTTAAATCGAAAATCAACTGCGCTAAATCTTCAATAGAATAAATATCATGGTGTGGTGGCGGAGAAATTAAACCTACTCCTGGTGTAGCATGACGCACTTTTGCAATCCAATCATCTACTTTATGACCAGGTAATTGCCCACCTTCTCCGGGCTTTGCACCCTGAGCCATTTTAATCTGCAACTCATCGGCATTGGTTAAATAATAACTAGTTACTCCAAAACGAGCAGAAGCGATTTGTTTAATTGCCGAGCGCATTGAATCGCCATTGGCCAATTTTTGATAACGCATTTCATCTTCGCCACCCTCTCCAGTATTACTTTTTCCGCCGATGCGGTTCATGGCGATAGCTAAAGTAGAGTGTGCTTCGTGTGAAATTGAGCCGAATGACATCGCTCCTGTAGCAAATCTTTTTAAGATAGATTCAGTTGATTCTACTTCTTCTAAGCCTATTACAGGGCGATTATAGTTGAATTCTAATAAGCCTCGAATAGTGTATGCTTGTTGCGTTTGCTCATTAATTAGTTTAGAATATTTTTTAAAAGTAGTGTAGTCGTTTCTTCTAGTTGCGTTTTGTAATAAATGGATGGTTTCAGGGTTGAATAAATGTTTTTCACCACGTCTTCTCCATTTATAGGTTCCACCAGCAGTTAAAATTGGTTCTGCTTGTGTTTTTGGCCCAAAACTACGACGATGTTTAATCAGTGTTTCATGAGCAATTTCATCTAAACCTAATCCTCCGATACGAGAAACAGCACCTGTAAAATGCGTACTTACAACCTGTTCATTTATACCTAAAATCTCAAATATTTGTGCACCATGGTAAGATTGTAGTGTTGAAATCCCCATTTTAGAGAAGATTTTTAGCAATCCATTGTTGACTGCATAGATATAATTGGCAATTAATTTTTCTGGTTTTAAACCACTTTCTTTATCAAAGCCTTTAATAGTTTCTAAAGCTAGATAAGGGTTAATAGCAGTCGCACCAAAACCAATTAATGTAGCAAAATGGTGTACTTCCCAAACATCGCCAGCTTCTATTACAATACCAACAGCACCACGATAACCTTTTCTAATTAAGTGATGATGAACTGCTGAAACCGCTAATAAAGAAGGAATTGCGGCATGTTCTGAATCAATTGCCCTATCTGAAAGTACAATTACCTGGAAACCATCTTCAACTGCATCTACAGCGTAACGACATAAACGATCTAACGCTTTTGCCATTGCCCCAGGTTTTTCATCTGCTCTAAAATACATTTGCAGTGTTTTAGATTGGAATAATCCTGTATCGATGCTTCGTAATTTTTCTAATTCTAAATTAGTTAATATTGGATGTTTGATACCTACACAATGGCATTGCATCTGGTTTTCTTCCAGTAAATTACCATTGTTACCCATAAAACCAGCCAAACTCATTACAACTTTTTCACGAATTGGGTCAATAGGCGGATTGGTAACTTGAGCGAATAACTGTTTAAAATAAGAAGATAAATGCTGGGGTTGTTTTGATAAAATAGCCAATGGCGTATCTGTTCCCATCGATCCTATTGCTTCTTTACCTTCAATAGCCATTGGTTTTAGCAATAGATCTATATCTTCTCTGCTATACCCAAATACTTGTTGATATTTAAAAATAGAGTCTGCTGCCAAGTTGGTAAACATTACCCTCGGTTCTGGCAATTCCTCTAATCTAATTTGATATTGATTAATCCAGTCTGCATAAGGCCTACGAGCACAAACCTGTTGTTTAATTTCTTGATCGCTAATAATTCTGCCTTGCTGCATATCTACAACAAACATTTTGCCTGGTGTTAATCTACCTTTTTCTATTACTGTACTCTGATCAATAGCTAAAGCACCAGATTCTGATGCCATGATTACCCTATCATCGCTCGTTAACACATAACGAGATGGACGTAAACCATTACGATCTAGTGTTGCACCAACTAAGTTTCCGTCGGTAAATGCAATGGCAGCTGGTCCATCCCATGGTTCCATTAGCGATGCGTGGAATTGATAAAAAGCTTTTTTGATTGGATCCATGTCATCATTACCATCCCAAGCTTCTGGAATTAACATCATTAAAACATGTGGTAAAGAACGACCCGCATGCAATAATAACTCAACTACGTTATCTAAACATCCCGAATCAGATTGTGTTTCATCAATTACCGGAAGAATCATATTTAACTCTTCAGGCGTAAAATATGGAGATGCAAAAGACTTAACACTAGATCTAAACCAATTTAAATTACCTTGTAACGTATTAATCTCGCCGTTATGAGCAATAAATCTAAACGGTTGGGCTAATCGCCATGAAGGAAAAGTATTTGTTGCAAAACGTGAGTGAATTAAGCCAAAGGCCGAAACCATGCGTTTATCACTCAATTCTGTAAAATATGTCCTAACTTGTAAAGATGTAAGCTGACCTTTATATATAATAGTGCGTGAAGAAAATGAAACGATATAAAATTCATCTTTACTACCCGCTACTGTATTATAAATTGTTTTAGTTAAATAGGTTTTAAGTACGAAGAGTTTACGCTCAAAATCAGCTCCTTCGGCAATATGATAGGGTCTAGCCACAAATACTTGCTCTATTTCTGGCTCAACAGAAAGTGCCGTATTGCCTATATCTGTTGTGTCTACTTGTACTTTTCTAAATCCTAAAATTTCTAAGCCAAGCTTTTCAGCAGTGCGATAAATAATTTCACGGCATTCTTCTCTAGCACGAATTTCTTTAGGTAAAAAAAGTTGACCAACTCCATAATCTCCATAAGCAGGCAAACTAAAGCCCGTTTTTAAACATTCATCGAATAAAAATTCATGAGGAACTTGAATCATAATCCCTGCCCCATCACCTGTATTTGGTTCTGCGCCGCAAGCACCTCGATGATCTAGGTTTTCGAGAATAGTGATCGCATCTGAAATAATTTGGTGCGATTTTCGCCCTTTTACATGTGCTACGAAACCAATGCCACAAGCATCGTGTTCAAAGCTTTTACGGTACAATCCCTGGTGTTCATTTAAGTGGTTCATTTGTGTACATTTTAGTAGGATGATGCTATCATAGAAGGAGTTTAATCTACTTGTCTTATGATAATTTCATTCAGGATTTAGTTAGTGTATAGGAAACACTAAGATAGCGAAAAATAGCCTTAAATTACATTATCAACAATATTTTTTCGAATAAAATATATTTTAATGAATTATAACCCACTTAATTATGAATTTAATAACTGAAATCGTTTTCATTTAACAAATTGATAATTAAATAAATATTATTTATGCATAGTAAAACATTAAATCGCATATTTTAAATGAATTTTATACCTAAAAGCGAGTGATTTATAGATTAAATAAAAATAATTCAGTTACAAATCGCTATCAATCAAACACATAATAATCATGACTAAAAATAAACAGATTTCTTTTTGTAAAATGAGTGCTTTTGCTACCTTTGTGCCGGGCAAGTCTTTTACGATCAGCTCCCTTTGAACTCCCCCAGGGCGGGAACGAAGCAAGGGTAGAAGGTTGTAGCGGTGCGATAAAAGTTGCTTGCCCATTTTTTTCCCCTTACCCCCTGAAGGGGATGTAAACTAATCAGGGTTCTTCTTACCTTAATTATTCCCCACTGGGAAATTAGAATTATGAAATTTTTTATTGATACGGCAAATCTTGATCAAATTAAAGAAGCCCAAGATTTAGGTGTTTTAGACGGTGTTACTACTAATCCTAGTTTAATGGCCAAAGAAGGAATTACTGGCGATGCAAACGTAGTTGCTCATTATAAAGCGATTTGCAACATAGTTGATGACAATGTAAGCGCAGAAGTTATAGCTACAGATTTCGATGGCATTGTTAAAGAAGGTGAAGCATTAGCTGCTTTAAACCCTAAAATTGTTGTTAAAGTACCTATGATTAAAGATGGTGTTAAAGCCATTAAATATTTTTCTAAAAAAGGAATTAGAACTAATTGCACATTAATTTTCTCTCCAGGACAAGCTTTATTAGCTGCAAAAGCTGGAGCAACTTACGTATCTCCATTTTTAGGTCGCTTAGATGATATTTCTACAGACGGCCTACAGTTAATAGAGGATATCCGCTTAATATTTGATAATTATGAATATCCAACGCAAATTTTAGCTGCATCAATTCGTGGCCCATTACACATTGTTGCTTGTGCAAAATTAGGTGCTGATGTAATTACTGCTCCTTTAGCTGCAATTACAGCATTATTAAAACACCCTTTAACTGATAGCGGTTTAGCAACATTCTTAGCAGATCACGCTAAAGCTAGCGGAAAATAGTAGCTCAACTCTATTGAGTTTAAAATAATCAAAAAGCCTCGAATATATTTCGAGGCTTTTTTGTATTCCATTGTTAAGAAAACTATGCAAAATAAAATATTTTAGGTTTGAAAGACACTCGAACCAAACCTTAAACCCTTTCACTCCCTGAATTGACGGCTTCAACATCTATACTTTTTTTGTGCTGTTAAATTCTGTTAAATATGATTGCCTGATTATTCCTTTTTCTAGATTTGAGCATGAGAAAAATTATTTTTTTATTAATCTGCTTTTGCAGTAGTAAGGTTGTTTTTGCGCAAAAAACTATTTCTGGTCAAGTAAGTGATAATAAAGGGAACTCAATTCCTTATGTAAACATTGGGATTAAAGCAAGTAAAACAGGGGCGCTGAGTGACATCAAAGGAAATTATACTATACAAATTGCAGATTCTTTAATTAATGATACACTTACTTTTTCTAGTGTAGGTTTTGAAATTAAGAAGATTGCAATTAAAAATATGAGTAATAAAGATTTTAATGTAGTGTTAGATGAGCGAATAATAGTACTTAATGAAGTTAAAATCAGAAATAAAAAACGAAAGACTTATAAGATAGGGATTACTGGTAGAACACCGATGATGTTTGTTCCTTCTACGGGTCATCAAAGAAACGACATTTTTGAACAGGCGAGATTAATTAATGTAAAAGAACCTGTTCAGGTTTTGAATGCCAATATTTTTGTTCAATCAGAAATTAAAGAAGAGGTAAAAGTCCGTATTAACTTTTACGCAGTTGAAAATGGGCTTCCTGGTAAGTTATTGATAGAAAAAAACACTATTATGAAAATGGAGAATGGAAAAGGTTGGAAAACATTTGATTTAACTGCTGAGCATATTTATTTAGATCAAGATTTTGTGATAGCTTTTGAAATGTTACCAAGCACAAGAAAAATGACGGCTTTTGGTGCAAAAATTGGTGCAGCAAATAGCTTCATAAGAAGTAATAGTTTAGGGGTTTGGAGAAAAAATGCAGCTGCTGGCTGTAGTATTTATGTAACAGTAGAAAATTAATTATAACAGAAAAAAGATAAACTTTTACACCTAAGGAAATAAAAGAGACTTAGGTATCTTGGGGGTTAGAACTGACTTTCAAGCACCGTATTTACTTTATCATAATCAATTTGCTCATCTGGTTCTATTAAAATACCCTTCACTCCTGCTCCATTAGCGGCTTCCACATCTCTTGGTTTATCACCAATCATAACCGATAAACTAGGGTCGATATTATAGGTAGAAATGGCTTCCAATAGCATACCAGACAACGGTTTTTTACATTGGCAAGGCTCTGAAACTGTGGGGTGATGTGGACAATGATACGCATGCGTAATCTTTGCTCCTTTATTTTCAAATGCTTTAAACAAAATTGTATGCATTTCTGCTAAAATCTCTTCCGTATATCTCTTTAAAGCAATTCCACCTTGATTGGTTATGATAATTAACAAATAGCCTTCATCATATAATCTTTTTAATGGGGGAATTTGATATTCCAACACTTCAAAATCTTCTACTTTACATATATAATCGTAAATCTCATGATTTAACACGCCGTCTCTATCTAAAAAAATTGCTTTATTTTTCATTTGGCAAAGATGTTGAAAAGTTTCGTCATAATTTAACGCTGCGAAGCGAGAACATCTTTTCGTTAAAAGCATCCGAATATAGATTTCTCCTAACTTCGAAATGACGTAGTATTCATAAAATAAATTAACTTTAATGTTTAAACTTTCATAAAATGAAGAAAGAAGAATTTAAGCCATTTGTTCCTGCAGAAAGTAATGTTGCAGAATTTACTATTAAATCTATTTTATTAGGTTGTATTGCAGGAATTATTTTTGGTGCAGCAACTGTTTATTTAGCGTTAAAAGCTGGATTAACAGTATCAGCTTCTATACCAATTGCTGTTTTGGCCATTACATTAGGTAAAAAATTCTTTAAAACAACGATTTTAGAAAACAACATTATACAAACCACTGGTTCGGCAGGTGAGTCTATCGCTGCCGGGGTTGTTTTTACCTTACCAGGATTTTTATTTCTAAGTACAGGAATTGGTGGACAAAGTTCAAGTGAAGCTTTTTTCAATTATATGACCATCCTTATCCTTGCTATTTTAGGTGGGATTTTAGGAACATTAATGATGATTCCTTTACGCAGGTCGTTAATTGTAAAAGAACACGATAATTTACCTTATCCTGAAGGTACAGCATGTGCTTCTGTTTTACAGGCCGGTGAAAAAGGTGGAACTTTTGCACGTACTGCATTTTGGGGTTTAGGCTTTTCATTAGTTTATGCTTTGTTGCAAAAAGTATTTCACGTAGTGGCAGAAGCACCAACTTGGGCAACTAAACAAGCAAATAAATTTTTACCATCGGCACAAGTAAGTGGAGAGATTACACCAGAATATATGGGCGTTGGTTATATCATTGGTCCGAAAATATCTGGAATTTTAGTTGCTGGTGGTGTTTTAGCATGGCTAGCTTTAATTCCATTATTAGCTACCTTAATTGATCCATTGGTTGCGGCAAAACAATTAACTAAACTAGGTTTACTTTTAGATATTACTAAACCTGGTGGAGCAGGAAACTGGGATCCAGTTACACAAACTTTTGCCGATTACCCAAGAGCAATTTACCAAGCATTTGTAAAACAAATTGGTGCTGGCGCCGTTGCTGCTGGTGGTTTTATTACTTTATTAAAAACTATTCCAACTATTATTTCCTCATTTAAAGAAAGCGTTAGTTCAATTAAAGAGGGAAAAGCTGGTGGTACTATTAAACGTACCGATAGAGATTTATCGATTAGATTAGTTGGAATTGGAAGTTTAGTTTTAATTCTTTTAATGGCTGTTTTACCTCAAATTCCAGGTGATAGCATTTTAAATAAACTACTCATTGGCGTTTTAGTTGTTGTGTTTGGTGCATTCTTCGTTACCGTTTCTAGTAGAATTGTAGGTTTAATTGGTTCGAGTAATAATCCGATCTCTGGGATGACAATAGCCACAATTATGGGAACATGTTTAGTTTTTATCGCTGTTGGCTGGACAGGTAAAATTTATGAACCGATGGCGTTGGTAGTTGGAGGAATGATTTGTATTGCAGCTGCAAATGCAGGAGCTACTTCTCAAGATTTAAAAACTGGATATCTCATTGGTGCAACGCCAAAATATCAGCAAATTGCCTTGTTTATTGGCGCTATTGTTTCTTCTATCGTAATTGGACTTACCGTAAGGATACTAGATACCCCTACAGCTGAAATGTTGAAGCAAGGCATTCATCATGCGATTGGAACTGAAACGTATGCTGCACCTCAAGCAACTTTAATGGCCACTTTAATTAAAGGGATGTTATCATTTAACTTAGATTGGCAATACGTTTTAGTCGGTGTTTTCATCGCTATTACTATTGAATTATGTGGAATCAATGCTTTATCTTTTGCTGTTGGTGCATATTTACCACTATCTACAACATTGCCAATTTTTGCTGGTGGTGCAATTAAAGGGCTAGTAAATTGGAGAGAAAAACAGAAAATCAAATCTGTCGAAGAAGAAGAAATTGCTCCGGGTAATTTATTTGCAACAGGGTTAGTGGCTGGTGGTGCTATTGCTGGTGTAATTGTTGCAATCTTAATGGTTATTCCGTCTGTTCGAGATAATTTAAGCAAAGTAAATATTGAACCTATTTTTACCAATTGGTTTGGCGATGGTGGATATCAGATATTAGGCGTATTGTTTTTCTTATTTATGGGATTTGTATTGTATACAATCGGGATTAAGAAACAAGAAAAAATAGATTAATTTTTGTCATTCCGGGTTTGCAAGGAATCTCTATAGTAATTTAAATTAGATTCTTCTCTTTGCTATGAATGACAATATTTAAAATTACCGTAATTCAAAATTTCCAACTAGCTCCATTTTAGCAGATGATGAGCCAATAAGGAGTTGAACTTTACCAGGGAATATTTGCATTGAATCACTTTGTGAATTATAGTGCTGTATATCGCTTGATTTCAATTCAAAACTAAGCGATTGTTGTTCTCCTTTTTTGATATGGATGCGTTTGAAACCTTTTAATTCTTTAATTGGCATATTTTCACCTTCTTGTTTGATATAAAGTTGTACAACCTCATCCCCATCATAATTACCAGTGTTTTTAATTGATAAATTAACTTTTAATGGTGTTGTTGAGTTTAAGATATTAGCTGATAACTTTAAATCTGCATAAGTAAAAGTGGTGTAACTTAATCCGTAACCAAAAGGATAAAGTACGGGTTTGTTAACGTAGCGATAGGTTTTACCTTCCATGCTATAGTTATCAAAAGCAGGAATATCAGTAATCGATTTATAAAAAGTTACAGGTAATCTTCCAGCAGGATTGTAATTTCCAATCAATACATCAGCTAATGCGTCACCTCCTTTTTCACCCCCATACCAAGTTTCCACAATCGCATCCAAGTTTTCTTGCTCCCAATTAATCGCTAACGCACTTCCATTTAACAATACTAAAACAATAGGTTTGCCTAGTTTTTTAAGTTCTTTCAGCAATTGAGTTTGTATAGTTGGTAAATTCAAATCTGTTTTATCGCCACCTAGAAACCCCGGTACTTTTACTTTCAGCTCCTCTCCTTCTAATCGAGGGGAAATTCCACCTACAAACACAATTACCTCAGCTTTTTTTGCAGTAGCTAAAGCTTGATCAAAATCACTTTTATAATTATAATTGGGAGTATCTATTATATTACATCCTTTAGCATACATCACACTTGCATTTGAGAAAGCTTTCTTAATACCTTCTAAGGGTGTAATAATATGGGCAGGATCTCCATTGTAATTGCCTAATAACACTTCTGCATCATTGGCATTCGGACCAATGACTGCTATATTCTTTAAATTTTTACTGAAGGGCAATGTATTTTTGTTATTCTTTAACAACACAATTGATTCTTTGGCCATTTGTAATGCTTTTGCTTGATGTGCCTCACTATTAACTACGCTATAAGGAATTTTTGAATAAGGATTTAATTCTTCAGGATCAAAAACTCCGAGCTTAAATTTAGCTCTTAGCAAACGAGCTACTGCAGTATCTAATTCGCTTTCTTTCAATAAACCTTGTTTAATGGCCGGAATTACAGCTGCACCATAACCAAAACATTGATTATCTGAGCCTGCTTTAATGGCTTGAGCCACAGCTTCTACGCTATCTTTTGCAGTTTTATGAAACATGAAAAAATCATAAACTGCACCGCAATCTGTCGCAACAAAACCTTTAAATCCCCATTGGTTACGTAAAATATCATTTAATAAAAAAGCATCACTACAGCATGGTTTCCCATACAAGCGATTATAAGCACACATAAAAGAATACACATGACCTTCTTGCGTTAGCATTTTAAAAGCAGGCAAATAAGTTTCCCAAAGATCTTTTTTGCTTGGTTTTGCATCAAATTCATGACGGCTTGGTTCTGGGCCGCTATGTACGGCAAAATGTTTCGCAGTAGTAATGGTTTTAAAATACTTAGGATCATCGCCTTGCATACTTTTTACAAATGCTACTCCTAATTTACCCGTAAGATATGGGTCTTCACCAAAAGTTTCATGACCTCTTCCCCACCTAGGATCTCTAAAAATATTAACGTTAGGCGAATAAAAAGTTAAACCTGTATAAATCGCTCTATTTCCTTCACGCACAAATTGATGATGTTTTGCTCTAGCTTCATCACTAACTGCAACGCCCATATCAAAAATTCCTTGCTCATTAAAAGTAGCTGCTAACCCGATAGGTTGAGGAAAAGAAGTAGCTAAACCAGCCCTAGCAACACCATGTAAAGCTTCATTCCACCAATTATAAGCTGGTATTTTTAAGCGATCAATTGCAGGGGCATTATTATTCATTTGTAATGCCTTCTCTTCTAAAGTCATTCGCTTTAGTAAATCTTGAACACGAACATCTAAAGATAAACTTGGATTAAGATAGGGAGCTTGTTGAGCTTTTAAAGCACCAAATATCAAAACCAAACAAGCTAGCAATACTATTTTTCTCATTGTATGTTTATTAATCTGCTACACATCTGAAACCTGTATGTTCCAATCCAGTATCTGCAGATGTTTTCATTCTAGAACTTACACGATAACCCTTACAATAAGTTGCATTACACATGAAAGAACCACCTCTAACTACTCTTTTCGGCACTAAAGGTTCCATTGGGTCATTACTTATTGTGGGGCCTGTTGGATTATGACTTATTTTGTTTTTCACACTTTCATAATAGTCATGGTCGTACCAATCGCCACACCATTCCCAAACATTTCCAGCCATATCAAATAAACCATATCCATTCGATTTGAATTGTTTAACAGCGGCTAATCTGTAAAAACCATCCCAATCTGTATTTTTATTAGGGAAATTTCCTTGCCAAGTATTCGCTTTTGGCTTACCTTTTTCAATATCCTCATTTCCCCATGGATAACTTACATCTTTTAAACCACCAAGAGCTGCATATTCCCATTCAGCCTCTGTTGGTAAACGTTTACCTGCCCATTTACAATAAGCCATCGCATCATTCCAAGAAACTTGAACAACTGGGTAGTTATCTTTTCCAATAATATTGCTTTTAGGACCTTGCGGATGTTTCCAATCTGCTCCTTTTTGCCAACTCCACCATTGTGAAGCATCGTTTAGATTAACTAGATGATTAGGCGGACTAAAAACTAAAGATGAAGCAACCAACACACTATCAGGAGGTTTTGGTGTACCTGGAGGAATTTGTTTTTTTATTTCTTCCCAATCTGGTTTGCGTTCGGCTGTTGTGATATATCCTGTTGCTTTAACGAATGCGCTAAATTGTGCATTAGTCACTTCTGTAATGTCTATCCAAAAACCATCCAATTCAACTTTATGCCTAGGTAATTCATCCGCTCGGCCTTGATTATCTGCCGATCCCATTAAAAACGAACCTCCTTTAATCCACACCATTCCTTTATGGTCTGCTTTTCCTTGTTTTATAGTTAAGCCTGTGGTAGTTTCTCCAAAACGTGATGGTAAATTGCTTTCACAAGATGCCATTTCACTTTTTACAGGAGTTTTTTCGTCTTTTTGAGTATTGCGCTGACAGGAAAAAAAACTTATCGTAAACAGGAATAAAATAGCATATAAACCTTTCGTCATTAGTTATTTAGTTAAAAAAGAAGAAAGATATTTCTCGAATAAACTTAAGATATCGCTCTGTCTAAATGTACATAACCACCATCTACATGAATTAGTTGACCAGTAGTATGGCTCGATTTGTCTGACAGTAAAAATACAACAGTTTGTGCAATTTCTTCAGGCATTGTCATTCTTTTTTCGAATGGTATTTTATCAGTGATGGTCTTTAATTTTTCCTCTGGATTATCAAATGTACTAATCCAAGTTTGATAAAGTGGTGTGAATGATTCGGCAACAATAACTGCATTTACGCGAATACCATAAGGCAATAATTCTACTGCCCACTCTCTTGTCAAAGCATTACGAGCGCCATTTGCTGCAGCATATGCTGATGTTCCACCCTGTCCAGTTTCTGCCGTTTTACTACCAATATTCACAATTACGCCTTTACTTTTCTTTAAAGAAGGTAAAGCGTAATGCGCCAACATATAATAATGGATTACATTTTTGTGTAATGATGCGATAAAATCGTCATAACTTCCATTTTCTAAACTCACACCATCATTTACACCGGCATTATTAATCAATCCATCAATTTTTCCGTATCTACTGATTACTGTTTCTATTACATGCTTGCTTGCCTCTGGTTTAGTTAATTCGGCTGTAACGAAATCAACTTGTTGCCCTAAAGCCTTAATTTCATTCGCTAATTTCAAATTATCATTTTCATTTCTGCCAATGATGATTGGTAAAGCACCTTCTGCTGCTAAAAGTTTAACAATAGCAGCTCCAATTCCTTTAGCAGCACCAGTAACAATAATTATTTTATGAGTTAGATTTAAGTTCATTTCAATTGATATTATAGAATTTCACAGCATTATCGTTAAAAATAGCTTGTTGATCTGCTGCTGTAAAATCTTTCGTATATTTTTTTATTAGGCTAATCCAATTTGTATAGTTTGAAGCTAATAATAACACAGGCCAATCGCTTCCGAATATAATACGTTCTGTTCCAAAGCTTTCAAAAATCACATCTAGACAATTAAATATGGTTTTTTCATCCCAATTTACCCAATCGCATTCGGTTAATAATCCAGATAGTTTACAAAATACATGTTTTTGTTGTGCAATTAAACGGATATTTTTTGCCCAATCTTCCATCTCTCTATTTTTAAGATCTGGCTTAGCACAATGATCAATTACAAAAGATTGATTTTCCGTTCTGTTTAAAAATTCAATTACTTCTGGTAGCTGAGCATGTTGAACTAGAATATCGTAAGTGTAATTGTAGTGTCTTAAGGTATTAATTCCTTGAATAAAATCATGTTGTAAAAGAAAGCCTGCCGGTTCTGCTTGTACAATATGACGCCAACCTTTAATTAAGGGTTGTTTTGCATATTTTTCTAGCTGTTCATCCAAGTTTGGGCTTTTTAAATCTATCCAACCCACAATCCCCTTAATAAAAGAATACTGGTGTGCTAAGTTTAGTAAAAACTCAGTTTCAGTTATTGATTGATCTGCTTGAACCGCTATACACCCATCCACTTGATTGGCTTTTAATTCATCTATCAGTTTATTCGGTAAATAGTCTTGACGTAAAACTGCCATTTCATTTGTAATCCAAGAATCTCTTATAGGATCAAATTTCCAGAAATGCACATGAGAATCAATCATTATAAACTGAAAATTTTATTCATTAAAATCCATTTTTCACCAGGTTTTGCGAATGGTAACGCTTGTTGGTATTTCCACATTAAGGTTTCCCATTCTTGTACTTTTGGATTAGCTAAATCGGAGATATTTTTTTGCTCAAAGCTAAATATATCATTCACTTCCATAATCATAAATAGTCTATTACCAGCACGATAAATATCTAATACTTCAATTCCAGAATCAGTAATGCTCTTTAAAATTTCTGGCCAAACTGCTGCATGGTACTCCTCGTACTTAGCAATTAATTCCTCATCATTTACTAAATCTAAAGCAAAACAATGTCTTTTCATACGGTATACGCTTTGGCGATTTGCTTGCTAGTTCCTAAGCCATCAATTCCTAATTCAACAACATCACCTGGTTTAAGGTACCAAGGTTCTGGTTTTTGGCCTAAACCAACACCAGCAGGAGTTCCAGTAGTAATTACATCTCCTGGTAATAAAGTCATAAATTGGCTAATGTAATGCACAATAAAAGGAACATTAAAAATTAAATTAGCAGTTGTGCCATCTTGTAATTTCTTGCCATTTACGGTTAACCATAAATTTAATTGATGTACATCAGCTATTTCGTCTTTTGTAGCAATGTATGGACCTAAAGGTGCAAAAGTATCGCAACCTTTACCTTTTGCCCATTGCCCATTGCGTTCTAACTGAAATTCTCTTTCACTGTAATCGTTATGTAGGCAATATCCAGCTATATAATCATATGCATCTTCCTCTTCTACATAACTTGCTTTCTTGCCAATTATAATGGCTAATTCTACTTCCCAATCTGTTTTTTTACTTCCTTTTGGGATAATTAAATCATCATTTGGTCCTACAATGGCAGTTGTAGATTTAAAAAATAAAATAGGTTCTGTAGGAATGGGCGCATTGGTTTCTTTGGCATGATCTAAATAATTTAAACCTACACAAAGTAATTTTGATGGCCTAGCTAATGGAGAGCCTAAACGTACATTTGAGTCTACTTTTTTAAGGCTTGCACCTGATATTTCTTTTTCCAGCTTTTCAATTCCACCATTACTAAAAAAATCCTCATTATAATCTGTTACTAAATCTGATACATCAAAGTATTCATTGTTAATGATTACACCTGGTTTTTCTTTCCCAATTTCTCCAAATCTGATTAATTTCATATTCTTTTATTAGTTTTTATTAGCCATCAAAAGGCATTTGTATTCTTCTATAACTGATTTAGTTGTTCAATGTTGTAAAACCTCCGTCTATCGCATAATCTAATCCTGTAATAAAGGAAGCCTCATCACTGCATAAATATAAAGCCAAATAACCAATTTCTTCTGGTTTTGCCATACGACCAATTGGTTGAGATTTAGATAATTTATCGAACATTTCTGCCTTATTATCTGCGTAGTTTTTATCCAGAAAACCATCCACAAAAGGCGTATGTACACGTGCTGGAGAAATTGAATTACATCTGATATTTTCTGTAAGATAATCTTTAGCGACACTCATTGTCATTGCTTTTACTGCACCTTTAGCTGTACTGTACGCAAAGCGATCGGCTAAACCAACTAACGCTGCTATTGATGCCATATTTAAGATTACTCCTCCACTGCTTTTGCGTAATTGCGGAATAGCAGCATGAATGCAATTATAAACACCTTTTACATTCACATTCATTACGCGATCAAAATCTTCTTCTGCTGTTGTATCAGCTTTCCCAATATGAGCAATTCCGGCGTTGTTCACTAAAACATGGATAGCACCTATTTGCTGGAAAACTGCTTCAGTTTCTGCTTGATTGGCCACGTTACAACTATACGCAAAAGCTGTGTTACCAGCTGCTTTAATTTCTGTTACTGTTTTTTCAGCGTTTTCTGCACTTAATTCTAAAATATGTACTTCTGCTCCATTATTGGCTAATGCAAGTGCAATTGCTTTTCCAATTCCACTACCACCACCTGTAATTACTGCTTTTTTATGTTGAAATGAAAACATGTATTTAAAAATTATTATTAATGATTATAGACTTACTCCTCTTTTCCAAGGGATGAAATCATCTTGATTTAACTGCACGGCTTTAGGAATTTCTTCTCCACTGGCAACACTGATGCAATAGTTTAATATATCTTCGCCCATTTCTGCAATGGTTTTATCTCCTGAAATTATTGCACCAGCATCAATATCGATGATATCTTTCATTCTTTGCGCTAAACCTGTATTTGTAGCTACTTTAATGGTTGGGCAAACAGGATTTCCTGTTGGTGTACCTAAACCTGTAGTAAACAAAATTAAAGTTGCACCTGCTGCCGCTTTTCCAGTGGTTGCTTCAACATCATTACCTGGAGTGCATACTAAGCTCAATCCAGCTTTAGTGGCAGGTTCTGTATAATCTAAAACATCAGTTACTGGTGCTGAGCCTGCTTTACGTGCTGCACCAGCAGATTTAATAGCATCAGTAATTAAGCCATCTTTAATATTTCCTGGAGAGGGATTCATGTGAAATCCTGAACCGACTTGATGAGCTAATGCATTATATTCAGTCATTAAGCGAATAAATTTACGAGCTGATCCTTCATTCTCGCAGCGATCTATCATTTCTTGCTCCACACCACATAATTCCGGAAACTCTGCCAACAGTACTTTTCCACCAAGTGCCACTAGTAAATCGGCACAATAACCAACAGCTGGATTTGCAGAAATCCCGCTAAAACCATCACTACCACCACATTTTACACCTAAGCATAATTTGCTTAATGGTGCTTGTTTTCGTTCAATTTTATTAATACCAATTAATCCTTTAAAGGTTTCCTGTATAGCATCTTTAATTAATTGTTCTTCACTTTTTGCACCTTGTTGCTCAAAAACTAATAAGGGCTTATCGAATGATGGATTGCGTTTTTTAAGTTCTGAGATAAAATCACTCACTTGTAAATGCTGACAACCTAAACTCAATACGGTAACACCTGCAACATTTGGGTGGTCGGCATAAGCAGCTAATAGTTTGCTTAACGTTTCTGCATCTTGTCTGGTACCGCCACAACCACCACTATGATTTAAGAATTTAATTCCATCTACATTGGAAAACAAACGATTGCGTGTATTTTCCTGACTAGGGAGCAATAATTCTTCATCAACATTTGCCCCATTTTGATAGGCTTTAATTAATTGCTGAGTATATGACTTATACTTATCGCTAATTGCATAACCAAGTTCAGCATAAAGCGCTTCTTTAATCATATCTAAGTTTCTGTTTTCACAAAAAACTGTTGGAATAAACAGCCAATAGTTAGCTGTTCCTACTTCTCCATTACTACGGTGGTAGCCTAAAAAACTCCGATTAGCAAATTGATTAACATCTGGTGCATGCCAATCGTAGTTTGTATTTCTGTATGTAAAAGGTTCGGCAGCGTGATGTGTATTGATCGTACTCATTCGACTTCCTTTTAAAACCTCACTTTGAGTTTTTCCTACTAGCACACCATACATAATCACTTCTTCTCCCGCATTCATTGTTTGCATAAAAAATTTATGCTTAGCAGGAATATCTTCTTGAAGGATGAAATCTTCTTGTTCGAAATGAATGATATCGCCTTTAACTAAATCGTTTAATGCGACTAAAACGTTATCATTTTTATGAATTTTTAATACTCGGTGTTTCATTTTATTAATTAACTGTAGCTTTTGGTAATCCGTTTTTTGCCGTATTTCTATTATTTATACCAAAAATCAGTATAACGATAAAACAAACTAGGGGTACTAAATAACCATATTGAATATTTTGAGTGGCATCAGAAATTAAACCTAAAATTGGAGGTAAAGCTGCACCCCCAACAATTGCCATTACAATTAGGGATGAACCAATTTTAGTATTATGCCCCAATCCCTCTATTCCGATAGAGAAGATTGTAGGGAACATAATGCTCATAAAAAACGCAATTCCTATTAATGTATAAACTACCACTATACCCGTTGCGAAAATGGCTATGGCAGTTAATATTGAACAAATGACAGCATAGATAATTAGTAATTTTCTTGGGTTGATATAACGCATTAAGAATGTTCCAAAAAATCTACCTAACATAAATGCTAAACCAAATATGCCCAAATATGTTGTAGAGCTGCCTTCGCTTAAACCGGCAGCATGCGTGCTCATTTTGATAAAAAAGCTACCAACACAAACTTGTGCACCAACATAAAAAAATTGAGCAATTATCCCCCATCTTAGCTTTATAGATTTAAATGCGCTAGCAAAACTTGCCGCACCGCTCTCTCCTTCTTCTTCGTGTTTAATATCTGGCAGTTTGGTGAAGAAAAATATAATGGCCACTATAAATATGATAATACCTAATACTAAGTATGGTCCTTTTACACTTGCTGCTTCATTACTTAAGTAGGCATTTAATTGTTCTGGAGACATGGCTTGTTGCTGTGCTGCTGTTAATTCCTTACCAGAAAGTATCATTTTACCAATATAGTTTGGTGCAACAAAAGCAGCTAATCCGTTAAAAGATTGAGAGAAATTAATACGTTGAGTAGCAGTTTCTGGTGGACCTAATACAGTTACATAAGGGTTTGCCGCAGTTTCTAAGAAGGTTAAGCCACAGGCAATGATAAATAAAGCACCTAAAAAGAAAACATATTGTAAGGTGTTTGCTGCAGGTACAAAAAGTATTGAACCAGTTCCAAAAAGTAGTAATCCAATTAATATACCAGATTTATAGCCATACTTACGCATAATAAATCCAGCTGGTAATGCCATTACGAAATATGCAATAAAGACAGAAGAATCTACTAATGATGATTCTAGATCGTTTAATAAAAAAGCTTTACGTAAATGTGGAATTAAAATTGGATCAAGGTTATGTACAAAGCCCCAAAAGAAAAATAGACTGGTTACTAAAATGAGCGGGAAAAGATACTTGTTGCCCTTGATTTGGTTCATATTTAAGGTTTAGTTTGGTTTGGTTTGTACAAAGGAAAATTAAGTAATTAAAAATATCCTCTGCTACACAAATAAAAGCATTCCAAAAAGTACATCATTCAAACATATTGTCTAAATAGTAAGCGATATTGGACACCTAACCTTCAATTCATTTAAAAATTGATAATTAAATTAAATTTTAAAGAAAAGTACATCAACCTTTGCTTTGCCCTAATAAAAATAAGAGAAAGAAGATTAAACAGTTTATTTTAACTAGATTATTACATTATTTTCCATCAAAAAAAGCAGTATCACTTACCATTTTAACTAATAGTTTACAATTAATTCACTTATAAATCAGTAATGTACGTGTTCAGTTAAAAAAAATCTTGCATTAAAAACATTAGAAGCATATATTTGCACCACTTTAAAACAAACGCTTCGGCGCTAATTCAAAGTAGATTCCGTAGCTCAGCTGGTAGAGCATTACACTTTTAATGTAGTGGTCCTGGGTTCGAATCCCAGCGGGATCACACCAAAGACAATAAAGTTTACAGAACCCTGCAATCTAACGATTAGCAGGGTTTTTGCTTTTTAGGGATTTCAGACAATTATTAATATTTATCATAATCTAGTTTTAAGTAGTTATTTCGCTTTCTTAGAAACAATGGATAAATATTATTGTTAATGATGTGATTACGAGTAACCCTTAGTTTATAATGTACAATATATTACGGAGATTGAAATCCGACTAATCCAAATTGTAGCGGTAGTTCGTATATAAAATAACATTATAGTATTATTTACGGAATGAATAATTCTGAACAACTAAGAGTCGATACAGTAAATAAATTTTTAAAACTTGATTTCAACAAATCAGAGTTTCAAGATATCGTAGAATTAGCAGCTAAATTATGTGAAAAACCTGTTGCACTGATTACGTTATTGGATGAAAAATCAAATTGGCTAAAGGTAAGGTTTGGAACTGATATTGAAGTAATGCCTAGACAAACCTCATTTTGCCAATTTGGTATACAACAGGATGAACTTTTAATTATACCTGACGCAACAAAGGATAAACGTTTTAAAAATAACCCATTGGTACAGGGTGACCCACATTTGAAATTTTATGCAGGTGTACCCTTATCTGTAGGTCAAGGTATAAACATTGGAACGCTTTGTCTTTTCGATCAAAAAGCAAATAAGCTTACCGATGTTCAACAAAAAACGTTATCTATTCTTGCTAGGCAGGTTACTTTCAACATCGAAATGCAAATGAATAGCATCCAACTTCAAAGACAGATAGAGGAAACGGAAGCTAAAAATAATTCTTTAACAAAGATAGCTCAACTGCAGTCGCACCAAATTAGGCAACCCTTAACTACAATTATGGGATTGATAAGCCTAGTAAAAAACAATTATACGGCTGTAAATGAAGAATGGTTAACTATGCTGGAAAGAGCAACGAATGATTTCGATAAAACTATTGTTGAAATAGTTGCAGAAACAATGTGCGGTAAAGACCTTCGAGCTATAAGATTCAACAAAATGGTTGAAGAAATTGATGATTATGCCATATTGCTCCTTGATCACGAAGGAAATATCGAAAATTGGAACAAGGGAGCAGAAAAGATAAAAGGTTATAAATCTTCAGAAGTAGTTGGAAGAAACTTTAGCATCTTCTATACTGATGAAGACAAAAAAAATGGCAAACCGAGGCGCTTAATTACAAGAGCTGCCAAATTGGGCGTAGCACATGATGAAGGCTGGCGATTACGAATGGACGGCACAAAATTTTGGGGCTCAATAATTATTACTGCTATTCACGACGAAACTAGAAAGGTAATAGGCTTTACAAAAGTTACAAGAGACCTTACCGAAATAAAAGCAGCGCAGGATAAACTAAAAGCTTCTGTAGAAATGCACGATTTAATAACTGAGCAAATGGGAAAGCTCGCAAGAATTGGTGGCTGGGAGTTTGACCTTATGAAGGATTCGCTGTCATGGACTGATATAACTCGTCAAATACATGGAGTGGATGAAAATTATATTCCTCAACTAGATAGCGCTATCAATTTCTACAAAGAGGGTATTAGCAGATTACAAATAAGTAACGCTATGAAACAAGCTGTTGAGGAAGGAATGCCTTGGGACTTAAAGTTGCAGATGATAACCTTTCAGGGTAAGGAAATCCATGTTCACGCAATAGGAAGATCAAATTATAAAGATGGAGTTTGTACTAAAGTCTATGGCACTTTTCAAGAAATAACTGATAACTCCTGAAATAGTCATGCTGACGATTAATGTTTTCCTGTTAATTAAATATTAGAAATAACAGAAATTTAATTGCCTTTCTTTTATGGTGTAAAAATTCCAGCCCAAAGAAATCTCATGAGATGAACCCGCATAACCTGCCAAATTGCTCGTACTAAAATCGTAAGAATAGCCTAATCTTAAACGTTGGCTAATAAATATTTCACTCATCGCGATAAGTGCATTTTTATTATTGATTTCTCCTTTTAAAGCAGGCTTGTCATAGAGTTTAATTCCAGTTCTATACCCCATACCTAACCAAACAGTTTGTTTAAAAAGAAAAAAAGCATTTATATCCAGTACTGTTGGTCCTTTGATATCATCTTTAATTAAAAAGAAAGGCTTAAAGTCTATCACAAATTCTTCTACCGGAATTAATACCCCTCCTGTTAAATAAAAATGTGGTCTTGGTGTTGGAAAGTTATAATCTAAAGATTTTTTGTCTAATATATATTTCCCTATTAAATTGTTAACTGATGCACCAATATACATTTTGGGCGTTGAAAAAAATACACCAGCATGCATGTCTGGAAATATCTGTTTTACAGTACCACTTGGAATATAATTATCACCAAAATCTCTTGGGTTTAACATATTACCGTTTAAACTTGATTGCATTACACCTATTCCTAAACCGAAGGCTAGTTTTGATGTTCCCTCTTCATTAATTGGAAAACGATATGCGTAATTAGCAAATGCATTTATGCTTTTTTGAGCTCCCAATTGTTCTGCGCTCATAGTCAACGACAATCCAACATGTTCATTAGGCATTATAGCATCTGCAGCAAAGGAAAAACTTTTTGGTGCACCCTCAATGCCAGTCCATTGATTTCTATAAGTCGCATTAAGATTTACACGTTCTCGATATCCAGCATAGGCTGGATTAATATAAATGCCATTGAAAATATATTGACTATACTGCGCATCCTGTTGGGCAAAGCACGGGACTGCTAAACACCACAATAAAATAAACTTAGTAAACTTCCACATGTCAATCCTTTATTAATGTAATCCAACCGGTTGTACTTCTTTCACTTCCATTTTTTTCTTTAATCTTCAATAAATAATAATAAGTGCCTTCATTAAGACCATTGCCATTCCAATCATTTTTATACGGGCCATTGCTTCTATAAACTTCATTACCCCATCTGTTAAAAATAAATAAGGTATGATTTGGGTGAAGCTCCAATCCATCTATCTTGAAAACATCATTTCTACCATCACCATTAGGTGTAATTACATTTGGCACTACTACATCGCCAATAATTTCTTTTATATCTGTAGCCATATTGTTAGCCAAATTTGGATCTGGTTCAATAGCAGTTACACTAGCTGTATTTACTACAGTTCCTGCTTTAATTGCAGTTGTGTTTAGTGATAAAACTAATTTTTGCTTATTGGCCAGTGTAGGAATTCTCCAAGTAATCACCTGATCAGCTACCGTAACATTACCTATTTGCTCACCTATGGTACCAATAAATTTTAAGTTACTTGGTAGTTTATCTATTACTTCTATTCCTGTTGCATCAATAATTCCATTGTTTTGTACTGAAATTTGATACTCAAAAGCTTCACCTGGGCCAACATATCTTTTTTCAGAGATTTTGCTAACCTCCAGATCTGCATATTCAATTATTAACAAAAAACCATCCGATAAATCTGATTTACAGCCTTCTGCACTTATAGAAATTACTTGGTATAAACCGGCTACACTTGCAGTATATGCTGCTCCACTAGCATTGGCTATAGGTTTCCCATCTCGATACCATTGGTATGAGTAAAGCCCTGTCTGATCTCTTACTGCAAATTTTACCGAAGAACCCAAACGAATTCTAACAACATTAGGAATTGTTTGTGCAAATGCAAAATTAGTCAGTAGAAAGAAGAACGCCAGTAATATATGCCGTTTAATGTTCAACCTAGTGTGCTATAAATCCGAAAATTATTGGATTACAATAGTTGGTTTAACTGGTTTAGGTGTTACAGTTACTGTTTGTGTAGCAGTGGCTGAAACTTCACATCCTTTACCATCACCTGATTTTAGCACACCGGTATTACCAGAGGCTATCACATATTTCACTGTAGCATTAAATACATAAGTTCCCGCAGTAGTAGCAGTTAACGTAAATTTGTTTGCAGCTGTCTTAGAACCGTCTTCCGTACCAATTCCAGAAAGAGGTGTTACATTAGTCCCATCTTTTGTGGCCGACCAAGTATATACATATTCTATACCTGCAGGTAGGGCTTCTGCTGGTGTAGTAGTAGCAGTAATTATAGAACTTAAAGTTGCATCATCACCGCAATAAGCAGTTTTATTTGTTGTTAAAGCAAGTGCCTTACTCGGAAGCTGATAAACCTGAAAAGGATCAGATAGATCACCCCAACATCCTGCAGCAGATAATATTCTACTCGTATAATTATGTACACCAGCACTCAAATTATTTGGTGTAACATAGTTGGTTTGATTGGCCGTTCCATTAAAAGTTATCACATCTACCTGCGTACCCTCTAAATACCAGAAAACTTTATCTCCATTTGACAAAGTACTTTCTTCCGGAGTATGCAGTGTCGCTGTTCCGCCATCACATAAATAAACTGGATAGTAAGTTTGAGCCTTGCTCTTTGCATTTACACATAAGATGATGATAAATGCCGCTACGATTGATTTAATAAATGTTGCTTTCACTTTTTTTAGATGTTTGTTTATTAATTGTTTAATTGAATATGTGCTTTTGTAGGTAATGCATTAGTTTTAATGATTACATTAGTTTGTGTTCTTTTGGTGTTCTGTGTTTTGATATAAAATAGTTGAATACCAGTGGATGATACGCTGCCACTTATGGTTCTATTTCCAGCCGCGTCTTGCGAGCTTAATGCTGTAGGAAGAGCTGAGTTTTCAAATTGTGTTCCATCAGGAGATAAAGGATACCCAATCGGGATAATATTTATTCCCTGACACACCTCCTGGCCATTAACCGTATTATATTTAATATTATTACACAAACCAACTCCAGTTGTAGCTCCATTTAGGCATTCCTCATCAGCATCAACAGGGCCTGCAACATTATTTCCAGTAGCATCTGGATCAGATAGGTCAGCATGTCTTAATATACTTGCCTTCATATTACTAAAGATTTGATTATAACTTCCTGTAAAGGTTGCTTCAATAATGATATCAATAGCACCTTGATTGGGTAGATCAAGTAAAGCTGTATAGCTTTGTGTACTCTTAACGGCATTGTTTAATACCACTCCGGTGCTAAGATTTGCAGTATTTACAGAACTAATGGCCAAACCTGATGGTAAAGTAATTGCTAAAGGCGATCCATTGGCGGAAGAAGGCCCATCGTTTTGAACCTTAATCGTATAAGTAATGGTATGGTCAGAAAAATATTTTGATAAGTCTGGATTAATCGATTCTATTTTTAAGTCAGCTTGTTGAATTTCGATGTTGACCAATTGCGCTGTTTTATCGCTTTCAATATAAGCCCAGGTATCCATAGAACGTTCATCGCCAAATTGATTGTTGTTAGCATAAGCACCAAACTTGTGTCCATTTGAATTACTGTGTTCTCCAGCTAAATTGGTTACCGGACTAGAACTATTACTTCCAGCCACGCCTGCATTGCTAATATTAATATCGTCCCAATAAACCAAATCATTATATTCGGAAGGATTTGTATTTAAAGGATTTACGGTATAGCTTGTATTGTTCTCTATTAATTCGATGATAATCCCTCTAGGATTGATCTCCATATCGATATAAGGGAAGTGCACTTCTGCCGACCGTAGAAAAGTCTGTACCATTGGTGTAATCGGCCCTGGTGGAACTAGATTTCCATTACCGTCTTTAACATCCCAAAATATTTCATTATAACCCTGAACAGCAGAACCATTAATTACACGACTAGCACTGTTTGTTATTGGAATGGTGATTTGATAACTACCAGCTGCGGAAGCGGTAAATGTAATTTTAGCTCCTTTATAGCTAACTTTTCCATCGGTACCCTCAACACCTGTAAATTTCAAATCGGTAATAATTGGCAATACGGCATTCTTTTTTAGCCAAGTAGTTTGATTTGCTGCAGTTACAAAGGCTGTTCCTGTTGCTGGTAAATCTGCATTTGGTTTATTATAGAAAATTTTATGTGTTTTATTTAATGCATCATCAAGAGTTCTTGGATCGTGAAGTCCAGCTAGAGCAGCTTGCGTAGATGCATTTAAACTTTTGTAAGTGGCTACCCCATTTACCGCAAAACCATTATTATTAGAAAAAAAAGTAAAAGCATATCCATTGTTACCATTGGTTTGAATGCGGTATGCTCTTCCATCTTCTGTAAGGACGTAATTTGTTACGTAAAATCCTTTAGCACTATTGGTAAAATTATCTTTAATACCAAGATTCAATACATTAGTGTAAACACGTCCTGTTAACCAAGTCGTACCAGACATGTTTCTTATCGATACATCCCATGCTGCAATATAATTTTTATCTGTACCTGTTGGTTGAGTCCAGTTGGCATTAGCCAGAACATCTGGAGCTGTGATGTCATTACTATTGCCGCTTCCTACTGGCGCTAAAAATTCTACTTTCCAAACTCCTTCTTGTGCTGTAGTAACAGTAATACTTATTGGTGTATAACCCACACCTGGCCCAGACAATTCTGCCGCCCTGTTTGGAATTAGACCTACTCCAGCATTTACGTTATAAGTAACAGCAACTCCATCTGGCGAGGTTACGATAATACGACCACCATTTACACCAATAGCACTCGATGCTACAGCTATAGTTTCATTAGCTTTAGCATAAACAAAATGAGCACCTCTGGTTTTAAATGGAAACCTATCTGTATAATTGATATTATCAGTGTTTGCATATAAAAATGCTCTATTACCTTGTGCACCTGATGGATATAAATCTTTACTACCTTCTGCAAAAGTGTTTTTGTAAAAAAAAGAAAGAAAAAAGAAGACTATACTAAACAACGAAAGCTGTAAAGCCAGTACTGAATGCTTTATTTTTTTTAGAAACTTAAGGCAATGCATATATCAAAAAGAGTATGCACCGCTAGAGCGTGATTGTCCTAAACCAAACATAAAAAGGTAACGTTGTGAGTGTGTTATTTTCTTATGGCTAAAATAGGAACAATATTTGTATAGGGTAATAATATCTACAAATTGTGGAAAAAATAATTTACTAATTCTTAAAATCGTAGATTAAATTTCCCAATATTACTCTTATCGCTTGTCATTTAATACTTTACAACTTTTAGCGAGCTTGATTAAGCTATTCGTATTCCTACTGAATTGTTAATATCTCCTTTGTATATCTTTTATTTATTTCTATTTCGGCTTTACCCCCTATTCTTCTATTAAATAAAAAATAATATTTAAAAATATTTGCGAAACCGAAAAGTTGCATATATATTTGCAACCGATTAGTTTCTTAACTTAATAATTAAGCTCAGATGAGAAGAGATATATTTCAAGCAATTGCAGATCCGACACGACGGGCAATTATTGCTTTAATAGCTTTACAAGCAATGACACCTAATGCCATTGCCGAAAATTTTCATACCACCCGACAGGCTGTATCTAAACATCTACGTATACTCACAGAATGCGATCTTGTAAAACAAGAATATCAGGGTAGAGAAATTTACTACACGCTTGAAATTGAAAAAATGAAAGAAATAGATAAATGGCTAGAACAATACCGAAAAATTTGGGAAAGCCGATTTAACCAATTAGACAATGTATTATCAACACTTAAAAAACAAAAAAAATGAGCACAACATTATTTTTCGACTTTACTATCGATAAACAAAACAATACCATTAATATCAAGCGTGAGTTTGCTGCCGACCGTTCAATTGTTTGGGACTATTACACGAAGTCTGAACTTCTTGATCAGTGGTGGATGCCCTCTCCATGGAAATCAAGAACAAAAAGCATGGATTTTCGTGAAGGAGGCAAATGGCATTATGCAGCCGTTGGACCAAATGGTGAAGAGCATTGGTCGATTACCAGTTATTTGAAAATTGAACCTCAACATCTGTTTATTGCCAACGATGCTTTTGGTGATGCCGATGGAAACATCAATCCGCAAATGCCGCAATCAAAATGGACTATGAATTTTAGCGACATGGAAAAGAATACGCTTGTACATGGCATAATGGAGTTTTCGGACTTTGCTCAGCTAGAGCAAACCATCGCTATGGGCTTTAAAGATGGGCTTACAATGGCTATGAAAAACCTAGATGCTATTTTAGCAAAGCATTAAATCCAATTTCACTAAACTAAAAACATAAAAAATGAACAACTTATTATTCGATTTTACCGTTGATAAGGCACAAAAAACGGTATTTGTAAACAGAGAATTTGCAGCAGATCTTTCATTGGTATGGGATGCTTTTACTAAACAAGAAATCCTTGATCAGTGGTGGGCACCTAAACCTTGGGGTTCTAAAACTAAAGTAATGGATTTTAAACTTGGCGGACGAAGATTTTACGCAATGGTTAGTCCTGAAGGAGCTGAGCATTGGTCACTTCAACAGTATACTTCCATCAGCCCAAAAACGAATTTTAAATATTTAAACTCTTTTGCAGATAAAGATGAAAATCCAGAATTACCAGGTTCGGATTGGGATCTTAGTTTTAGTGAAGAAAATGGCAAAACAAAAGTGAGCATTGTGATTAAAAATGATTCACTAGAACGCATGGAAAAAATGATTGAAATGGGCTTCCAAGGTGGATTTACCATGACATTGAATTACCTAGACGAATTATTAGCTACATTATCTAAATAATGATTTACGTTTTCAAAACTATAGTCAAAACAAAAAGTCAGGTTAAGAAGCTGAGTCCGCTTATTAATCAAATAGTTCCAAGCGACAAATGGAATTTCGATCTTGAAGATTGCGATAAGATTTTAAGAATAGACTCTGAAGAAAATATAGTTTTGAAAATAAAAGATTTGCTAAATATACATAAATTTAACTGTGAAGAATTAGAATAACTATGAACGTACAAGATCAAATCGATGCGTATATCGCTAGTCATCCAGAACCAAAACGTGCTGAAATGCAAGAGTTGCACAATTCCATACTTGAGGTAATGCCTGATAGTAAATTATGGTTTTTAGATGGAAGAAACAGTGAAAATAAGGTTGTTTCTAATCCTAATATCGGATATGGACTTAGAACTATCACCTATGCTGATGGTAAAACAAAAGAGTTTTATCAAATTGGATTAAGTGCAAACACTAGTGGCATCTCTGTTTACATTTTAGGTATAGATGATAAAACATATTTAGCCAAAACCTATGCAGAAAAGCTAGGGAAAGCTAGTGTGACAGGGTATTGCATTAAGTTTAAAAAACTAAAAGATATAGATATAGCTGTACTTAAAGGAGCGATACGAAATGAGACAGCGTAAACAATTAGATTTATAAAAAAAAGCCTGATGAAATTTCATCAGGCTTTTTTATGTTAATTTTTATTGTTGTTTAAGCTGAATTGTACCTACAGCTGTGTTTTGTCCAAGAGAGACAGCAACATTAGTAATTGTACTATCTCTATAACCAGCAACTGGCGCAAATTTTACCGAATAATTTCCAGAAGCAAGACCGCCAACAGTAAATTTACCAGTCAACGCATCAGCAACTGTACCAACAGTATCAGTACCTTTTATTACTAAAATTTCTGGATGACTAGCTAATGGCAAAACAGTTCCCGATATTAAACCTGAAGTTGCTGCAGTAACACCTCTCACTACAGGTTTTAGGAGATATTTACCATTACCAGTTGAGACAATAGATTTGGCTGCATCAAAATCAAGTAACAAAGTATAAGCCACTCCTGGTTGAAGATCTGGATTAGCTGTTAATTTAACTTTCCAACCTGATGATTGACCACTTGGCGTGGTTAAGGCTTGCTCTACCCCACCTACCACAATTGTATTTCCAGAATCGTTTAGCACAAGTCTAACCTCAGTAATTTCTCCGCTTGGCATTTCGCCATCCGCCACTAAAAGGTCAGGATTACTTGTTCCCATTCTGAAATTAAGGATATTAAAAACTCCCGTATTCACTGCAAAGACATACGGTTTTGCATCAGAGACCAATACAATTTCTTTAACACTTAAGTTAATCTTATCAAAATTTCCAGGTGCATCAGTCATTCGTATTTGCACTTTGGTAGTTCCGCTTGCAGATTGGCCATCTTTCTTACAGCCAATAAATGTAGCTATACTACCCAAGCTAAATACTAGGGCAATATAAATTAATTGTTTTTTCATAATTGTAGCTTTAGTTAATAATTGTTTAATGAGACAAATCTGGTTACCGAACATGAAAACAGCATGAAATTTCAAATATATTTTCATCTATTTTGAGTCTGATCAAAGCCATCTTGATATGCACAGCATGTTTTTTAAAAGAATTAGCGTTGATCGTAATTTTTCATCTAAATTTCATTTTGCTGATCGATATTTACATCATCATCCAATTGTTGGTTTAAACTTCTTTATATTTATACCATGCGTTTAACAGCTCACATTATTTTAGGTGTTTGTTTATTGTTAGGATTATCTGCAAAAGCATCATTTTTGCCAAGAAAAAATGCATTTACAAATACGAAGAGCTATTTCGTTATTGTAAATGATACTATTCTTATTCAAAAACAAGACGATAAAAAAGAAAATGGTAAGGAACAGACCAATACAAAAAAGCAAGTAAATAAAGGTATTGAGCCAGAGATTAAACAAGTACCTCAAGCAAGAAGGCAGCCTAAACCTACTATAATCAAACCTATAGTTAAGGTAAAACCGATAAAAATTGTGCGTCCAAAAATAAAAAAACCATAATAAGTGAATACTTAATTCCAATTATGAAGAAACTAATTTATGCGATCGCTTTTTGCTTATGCATCTTTAAAGCAAATGCACAACAAGACACCTTAAATAAAACAACCCTTACTTTAGCCGCATTATATAATAGTAATGTGAGTTATTATGGACAAGCTACCACAGAAAAATTACCTTATGTACTGGTTAATACAACATTACGCCTCCCACTAGGAATATATTTTTCGGCTGGTTCTTATAAATTGTTAAATTATGGACCAATAGTATCTGAAACAGATTTAGGGATAGGATATGATTATGATTTCAGCACTAAACTAACTGCAGGAATTGGCTATACACACTCTTTTTTTCCTACAAATTCACAATTATTACGAGCATCTAATGAGAACAACTTAAACTTGTCGGTAAATTATGAATGGCCATGGTTTAAAAGTTCTCTCAGTACAGATTATGCTTTCGGAAAAGAGCAAGATGTATTTGTAAGTCTAACAAATTCAAAAGAAATCAGTTTATGGAGTTTATTTAAGGATAAAGGCCAAATTTCAATAGAACCAGCGTTTGAACTCTCAACAGGTACCAGACATTTTATTGAAACCTATCTTGTACAAAAAGAGAAACATGCCAACAATGGCAAAGCGCCTAATTCTCCAGGTAACTCTGGTCAAAACACGAGTACAACCGTTACTATTGCTAATACAGACTTTCAAGTCCTATCTTATAATTTCAAGTTACCCCTAACTTTTAGTCGTGCCAATTATATGGCCGAAGCTAGTGCTCAATTTTCAATTTTGGGCAAACATAATGAAGCAGAGCTGAAAAGTCAGCAGGCATTTTTTGGTTTAGCATTCTATTATCAATTTTAAACAAAGCCATGAAAGTTTTAATTATTGAGGATGAAAAAACATTAGCTTATGAAGTTGCAGCATTCTTAAGAAAAGCCTTTTACGTATGTGATATGGCCCATACCTTTAAAGATGCTTTAGAGATGCTTGGAATTAATCAGTACGATTTCATTTTAATAGATTTAGGATTACCTGATGGTGATGGCTTAAAAATCGTGGAGCAAACAAAAAAGACCAATCCAGAGGCAGCTTGTATTATTTTAACAGCAAGAGGGAATCTGGAAGACAAAGTGATTGGACTAGATCTTGGAGCGGATGATTACCTTGCAAAACCTTTTTATTTGCTAGAACTTCAATCTAGAATGCAAGCTGTGGCAAGGCGGAAATTTAATATTACTGAAGATTTGCTCACTCTAGGTGAATTTAATATAGATCTACAAAAAAGATTAGTCATTCACCCACAGGCAAAAATTGAACTTTCTAAAAAAGAATTTGATCTGTTAAGTTATCTATTGCTAAATAAAAATAGAGTACTTACCCGTATACAATTGAGTGAACACATTTGGGGAACTTTTGCCGATGATGATTACGATTCTAATTATATAGATGCCCACATAAAAAACATAAGGAAGAAATTAAATGTTTTTGGTACAACAGATTGGCTTGAAACCGTTAGAGGTGTTGGCTATAGAATTAAGAATAAATGAAATTATCTACCAAACTAATTCTATTTATTACAGGATCAAAATTTGCCGTAGTTCTCTTGTTCGTACTGTGTTTACCTTTTTTAGTACAAAAGATTGCTTCCGAATACACAAACTATTCATTACGTGAACAGCAGAAGAAAGTAATTAAAAATGTAGAAAAAAATGGAGTAGATTATTACCTACAGGGAGAAAAGAATTTTGGAAGTTATACAATGCTCAAGGAAGAATATATTTCTATAGAGCAATCCCAATTCTATAATCATATAGATACCATTAAAAATGCTCAACGTGTATTTGCAGATAACGATACCCTTAACTACAGAATTTTAAGCTATACTTTTATAAATGGAAATCGTCCGTACTTATTAGAAATTGGCAAAGCAACTTCAAGTATCAACCAGTACAATAAGCCCCTTCAACGTTTTGCATTATATATTTTAATAGCATTAATTGCTTTAACCGTGGTTATTGATTTAGTATTTACACGGATATTGATTAAACCACTTGCAAAGATCATTAGTACAAAACTACTTCACCGTAAATTTCCCTTTCGTAAACAACTAGAGAAAGTAAAAACGAGCACTACCGATTTTAATTATTTAGATGAATCATTGATTTCTTTAATGAATAAGGTTAATGAAGCTTTTGTAAAAGAAAAGGAATTTACAGCAAATGCATCTCATGAGCTAATGACACCCATAAGCATTCTCCAGAGTAAAATGGAAAACTTAATGGCCGACGAACCCATGAGTGAAGAGGTAACCTTTAGGATTATGGGAATGATGAAAACGCTTGATCGGCTTAAAAAAATTTCTAGTTCTTTGTTATTGATATCAAGAATTGAAAATGAACAGTTCATTAAAAATAACACCGTAAAACCATTACAATTAATACAAGAGATTGTTGAAGAAATTGGTCATAGGCTGCGTACACAAAACATAAGCATTGAAATAAATATTTCTTCATCAGCTATGCTAAAAAATGTGAATTACGATTTACTTTTTCAGCTTTTCTATAACTTAATTAATAATGCTATAAAGTTTAATGTACCTAACGGAAGCATTTTCATTTCCGATAAAGAACTGGAAAACAAATGCTACGAAATTGAAATAAGAGATACTGGCATAGGCATAGCGAAAGATCAAATCCCATTCGTTTTTGATCGTTTTAGCAGAACAAATGCTACAGAAACTACGGGTCATGGTTTAGGACTAGCTATTGTAAAATCAATAGCCATTTACCATCAATTAGAAATTAATGTTGAGTCTGAAATGAATAAAGGAACAACCTTTAGGGTAGTATTTCCTTACTAAACTTAATCCCCAAAAAAAAGCCACAGTTTATTTGAACTGTGGCTTTTTAATTATTAAAATATCTTAAAGTGTTTTAATGTCGATTACAAATCTATAACGAACATCGCCTTTAATCATTCTTTCGTAAGAAGCTGTGATATCTTTAATATCGATTAATTCAATATCTGATACAATATTGTGTTCAGCACAGAAGTCAAGCATTTCTTGAGTTTCTTTAATTCCACCAATGCCAGAACCTGCTAAGCTTTTTCTACCACCAATAAGTGAAAACGGGTGAATTGCATATGGTGCTGGAACACCTACTACGATATGTGTTCCATTTGTTCTTAATAAGGAAAGATACATATTCATATCATGATCTGCTGAAACAGTATCTAAAATGAAATCGAACGAACCTTTCACTGCTTTTAGTTGTGCAGGATCTGTTGTAACTACAAAATTGTGTGCACCTAATGCTTTTGCAGCCTCTTCTTTATTTGGTGAAGTACTTAAAACAGTTACTTCTGCACCAAATGCTACGCCGAATTTAACTGCCATGTGACCTAAACCACCTAAACCTAATACGGCTAACTTATGCCTCTTACCTACTTTCCAATGTCTTAATGGCGAATAAGTGGTAATACCCGCACATAATAAAGGAGCAGTTGCAGCTAATGGTAATTTGTCTGAAATGTGCAATACAAATTCTTCACGAACAACGATGTTATTAGAATAACCACCATATGTTGGTACACCATCTCTACCTTTATTGTTATAAGTTTGGGTATTTCCTTCTAGGCAATATTGCTCTAAATCTGCTTCACAGTTTTCACATACTTGGCATGAATCTACCATACAGCCTACCCCTGCTAATTCATCTACTTTGAAGTTTTTAACGTGATCGCCAACTTTAACTATTTTGCCTACAATCTCATGACCTGGCACCATTGGAAAAATCCCTGGAAACCAATCGTTTTTAATTTGATGAAGATCGCTATGGCACACTCCGCAGTATAAAATTTCTATTTGAACATCGTGAGGTCCTACCTCTCTACGTTCGAAATTCCATGGAGCTAAATCTGTTTCAGCGGTTTGCGCTGCATATCCTTTTGATTGAATCATATATTTTAGTTTTAGTGTATACGAAAATAGGTTAATGATATGATTGGAAATAGAGTTGACAGCACTTTTACTAAATGATTACAATTAGTTTGATCCTATTGAACCACATAGAAACATAGGGAACATAGTTATAACTAAAACTATGTGTCTATGTGGTAAAATTATCCTTTAGCTTATTCGATAGATTAAAACTATTTGCCAATGTGTTTGAGCCACATAGAAACATAGGGAACATAGTTGTTTTCATGACATGTCAGTCTGAGCTTGTCGAAGACTTGTTTGTGATATCCTTCGACAAGCTCAGGATGACAAGTAGTAAACCACATAGAAACATAGGGAACATAGTTGTCATGACATGTCAGTCTGAGCTTGTCGAAGACTTGTTTGTGATATCCTTAGACAAGCTCAGGATGACAATAGGAGTTATTAAAACTATGTACCTATGTGATAAAAAACCTAGATCAAAACTGTATCAACAACAATAGTATGTGTGAGTATTTTGTGAATCGGACAAGCATTTGCAACGTTTAATAATCGCGTTCTTTGTGCATCATCCAAATCGCCAACCAATTCTATTTGTCGAATAAATTTCGTTTGTCCTTCTTCTTCAACAAGTTCTACGTTTACATTTATCTTTTCTATCTCCCATGTTTTCCGCTCTGCGTACATACGCACAGTTGCACAAGTACATGCTCCTAATGATGATGCTAACAATTCTTTAGGGGAAAAACCTTTGTCTTGCCCTCCTTTTTCAAGAGGTTCATCAGCAATAACTACATTACCCGTGGGCGATTTAATTTCTATTTTGTAAGGCTCGGTTCCAATACTTGCTTTTATGGCTATCATATTGAAATATTAATGTGCGTTATCTCTTGTATCCGCTTTTCTGATAAACGTAAGGTAAAATGTTGTAGCAAAAATGATTACGCAAACTGCTGCCAAGGTAATTAGCAATATAGTTCCTTCTGTTGATTGTGGTCCCATGATTTATAATTTTTCTTTAAAGTTAATTAATTATTTGTAGCCAGAACGCAGTTAATTTATCGAAAATGAAAGATGGTTATTTTATTTAAAACTCAACCTCTTTTCATAACAATAAAATCTTAAACCTGGTCTAAAGCTAAGTCCTACTTCACCAGCAAAAATATAGCCTAATTTTGGAAATAACTTTTGTGTGGCTTCATTTTTCGTATTGGTATCTATACGTAATATTGGAATTTGACGAGCAATTGCATTTTTTTCTGCTTGTTGCAATAAGGCAACTGCAACTCCTTTTCCTTGAAATTGAGGATTTACTGCCAATCGATGTGTCACGATTGCAGTTTCATTAATATCCCAACCTACTTGTGCATATTCAAGTTCTTGGTCTGTAGTGATCGCGGCAATACCTGCAATAGACCCATCAATTTCAGCTACCCATAGTTGATGAAAACTAATATCCTTTTCAAAAACAGCCTCATTTGGATAGGCATTATCCCATTGTAGGTTACCTGATGCAATCATTAAGGGAACAACCGCTTTTACCACCTGCATTACTTCTGGTATGTCTTTTATAGTTGCTTCTCTAATTATCATATAGCGGTAAATGTACAAAAACAGATCAAAAAGATGATTTAAACCCTATTTTTTTATTACTTTGAATGATTTATGCTAGAAATTACCATGTTTTTCAGCGACAATGGATCATTGTTTATCTACAATGATGTGATGCTTATCAGCAATAGTGCAATGCTTATAAACAATAGCTTAATGCTTGCCAGCAATGGCGTAATGCTTGCCAACAATAACTTAATGCTTACCAGCACCAGCTTAATGCTTACCAGCACCAGCTTAATGCTTATCAGCACCGGCTTAATGCTTACCAACAATGGCGTAATGCTTATCAGCACCGGCTTAATGCTTACCAACAATAAATTAATGCTTACCAGCAATGGCGTAATGCTTACCAACAATGCTTCATTGTTCATCAACAAAAGTCCAATGTTCATTAACAAAAGCTCAAAATAGCTAAGAATTGATCTTATGTAGTTTTACTTCGTTGTAAAAGGGAAATTCTTATGCTCTATATGTGAGCTTACTAAAATTGCTTTCATTTTTTTAACGATGTCAGGATATTTACCAGCAACATCAGTAGTCTCTTTTGGGTCTGCAGTTAAATTGTATAGTGCAATTGGAGTATTTGGATTCTTCTTCACATTTTCTTTTATCGCTTTCCATTTACCCATTCTTGCTGCTTGTCTTCCCCCATCTTCATGAAACTCCCAGTATAAAAATTCATGTTGATTTTGCTTTCCTTTATTTAACAAGGTTGGTAAAATTGAAATACCATCTGTAGTTTTTAATTTTTGTGCACCAGTAAGCTCCATAAAGGTTGGCATGAAATCCCAAAAGGCTCCAATATGATCTGATATTTGAGGTTTAATTTTGCCCGGCCAACTTACAATAAGTGGCTCTCTAATTCCACCTTCTGTCAATTTCCTTTTAATTCCTTTAAAACCCCCACTACTGTTAAAGAAATCTGGGTCATTTCCTCCTTCCTTATGCGGGCCATTATCACTTGTAAAAACGATCAATGTATTTTTATATAAACCCAACTTTTTTAACTGTTGTACTACCTCACCTACATAATTATCTAGTTTGGTAACCATTGCAGCATAAGCAGCATTTGGATATGCTTGTGGCTGATAATTCTCTCCATTCCAATCCATTTTAATGTTTTTGGGCTGCTCATTGAATTTCTTTTTATAGTATTCAAATGTTTGATCACCTACTGGAAGTTGCAAGGCTGCATGAGGTAAAGTATAAGCTAAATACATAAAAAATGGTTTAGACTTATTATTTTCCATAAAAGTAATGGCCTGTTTTTGGATTAGCTCTGGGGCATAGACTTCTAAGTTGGATAAAGTGTTTGACAGATTTACCCTAGTTAAGTTATCCCATAAATGATCTGGAAAGAAGTTATGAGATTGTCGTTGACAATTGTAACCGTAGAACTGATCTACTCCTTGCTTAACTGGATCTCCTTCAGAACCTGGATATCCCAAACCCCATTTACCAAAGACACCTGTTTTATAACCAGTGGTTTTAAACATTTCTGGCATCGTAAAAGTTGAATCAGGTAAAGGCAATTGTCCTTCTGGCTCAATCTCATAATTACCTCTAATTGGTGTATGTCCAGTGTGCAAGCCTGTCATTAAAGATGCTCTCGAAGGTGCACAAACAGAAGTTCCAGCATAAAATTGAGTAAAGCGCATTCCACTTTTAGCCAACTGATCAATATTTGGCGTTTCTATAAGCTTTTGACCATAAATCCCTAAATCGCCATACCCCATATCATCTGCTAAAATGAATATCACATTTGGTTTTTGTTGAGCTTTTAATCCAACCGTTAGCGCAATCAAAAAACAAGTCAATATGTATTTTTTCATATCAGTACTCAATTAACAATTTACTTAATTGGTTTAATCCAATAACTATACTGTTGGTCTTTGTAAGGAATTTGGTATTGTGTCAAAGGCATCGAACCCCAGCTATCTATCCCTTGTATGCCCAATTGTTCCATATCCATGTGTACATAAATCTGATTACGCTTTACCAATTCGCCAGAATGATATTGCTTTTTCTCCACTTCTGGATCTAAATCCTCAACCGAATAAGGCAAGGCATTAAAACTTAATAAGCTATCTGCATATTCAAAACGTAAACCTTTACCCTGTTTGTTAGTAAAAGTTACCCAACGTACATCGGTTTTATTCCCGCTTTCTTGCGGACGAGCATATGGAAAATATTGCTTATCTACTGTTGATTGATAAGTACCAATTAAAGATGCTGTTTTTCTATCTACATAATTCTCACCTGGTCCACGACCATACCATTGGATAGTATTGTAAGCCGAATTCAATTGTAAATCGTTACCAATACGCATTAAAGTTTTGTATTTACCTGCAACGGCTTTAAACTCATTATTCACTTTTATCGTACCATCTTGATAAATATAAAAGATTTGTTTTGTGGTTGCATCTCCTTTTAGTAAACTAGAAGTGATTTCTACAACTCCTCCATAAGGCAAGTTGTTTATACTCATTGCTTCTGCTTTAATAATGCTTTTGCTCTCATCATATACATTTCGCCACATACGCAAAGATCTGTTTAAACCTGCACCAATATCGTTATCTGTTGGAGCACGGTAAAAGCCTGGCTGCGGACCAGCAACTAAAGTTTCTTTTCCGTCTAGTAGATAGCTTGTTAGTTTCCCGTTTTTTAAATCAAATGTTGCTTGAAAATTTTTACCAGTAAAAATAGCTTTATCAGTAGTTTTAGTCAACTTAACAGGATGATCTGCTTTGTTAGTTTTTACTTCAATACCTTTTGATGTTCCATTTAAGGCAAGCTGTTCATAAGAAATGTCATAGCCCTTCTCTAAAAAAGGTTCAGGTGTTTTTAGCACATAATGGAGATTTAAGAAATACTCTTTTCCAGCTTTGTAACTGTTTTTTATTGGCAAAGTAAAAGTTGATGTTTGTCGGGGATTGATATTTAAAGTTGCCACTATTCCGCTCTGAACTACTTTACCATCTTCTAAAACTTCCCAGTTTAATTGAACATTATTAATGTCGCGGAAGAAATAACTGTTGGTTACACTGATTTGGTTGTTTCCTAAATAACTCGATTTGATAAATTGATATACCTTTTTAGCCTCAATTGCCATTGGTGTTAATTCGCGATACGCAGTGACTACACCTTTTACGCAGAAGTTGTTATCACTAAAATCTTCATTAACTGGACCTTCTAAAGGAAAATCTCCTCCATAAGCTAAAATTCGCTTTCCATTTTTTACAGTATCAATTCCTTGATCTATCCATTCCCAAATAAAACCACCTTGTAATTTTGGATTATTTTCAATTGCATCCCAGTATTCTTTAAAGTTACCCAAGCTATTGCCCATAATGTGCGCATATTCGCTCATAATTAAAGGTCTCGTTTCATTTTTTCCTTTCGAATATCTAACCAACCAATTTGGATCAGGGTATTGAGGAACAATCATATCTGTGTTAAAATCATTCTCAGCTCTTTCGTATTGCACCGGACGAAAATCTCTTTGTTTTAACCATTCATAGGCTTCGTAAAAATTAACACCATTCCCAGCTTCATTTCCTAATGACCAAGTAATAACGGAAGTATGGTTTTTATCGCGTTCATACATTCTGGTAATTCTTTCTAAATGCGGAATACGCCATTGTTTATCATTACCAAAAGAAGTTTCTAGACTATAGTAACGACCATGCGATTCGATGTTTGCTTCATCAATTACATATAAACCATATTCATCACAAAGCTCCATCCAATACGGATCTGGCGGATAATGCGAATGACGAACAGCATTTACATTTAGCTTTTTCATCATCTCCATATCTTTTCTCATGTCTTCATGTGTAAGTGTATGTCCTTGTGTTGCATTATGCTCATGGCGATTAACGCCTTTTAGAAAGATACGTTTTCCATTTACTAGCAAATCACTTCCTTTAACCTCTACCGAACGGAAACCAATACGCTGCGGAATAACTTCAATTATTTGCTCGTTTTTATCTTTTAAAGTAATGTACAATGTATATAGGTACGGCACTTCTGCCGACCAATTTTTCACATTGCTGATTTGTGTTTTAAAAGAAAGGTTGTTTTTATAATTACCCAACACTTTTTGAAGTCCTGTGGCATCTTTCCAAACCGAAACTCCCTTAGCATCAACTAAATTTAAGGCTACATAAAAGCTATCAGGTCTGCTGTGGTTAGTGCGTTGATCTATTTTATAGTTCTCAACGGTTACTTCAACATTTAATAAACCATTGGTATAGGTTTGATCTAAAGTACCAACAGCTTTAAAATCACGAATATCTAATTTAGGAGTAGAATAGAGATAAACGTCACGTTCTATACCAGAAATGCGCCACATATCCTGACATTCTAAATAACTGCCATCACTCCATCTGTAAACTTGCAATGCGATGGTATTTTCGCCAGGCTTCACATATTTTGTAATATCAAACTCTGCTGCTAACTTACTATCTTCGCTATAGCCCACCTTTTTACCATTTACCCAAATAAAGAATGCAGATTTTACAGCGCCTAAGCTGATAAACACTTGTCTATTTTTCCAGTTTTCTGGGATATTAATTTTTCTACGATACGATCCGACTGGGTTATTATCTTCAGGAATATCAAAAGGAGGATTCATTCTATTTCCTGTCAGTTTTCTACCAGCAAATTCATAAGGCTGATTTACGTAAATTGGCAAACCATAGCCGTTTACTTCCCAATTTGCAGGTACTTTAAAGTTATCCCACTTGGTATCATTAAAATCTGTTTTATAAAAATCTAACGGTCTTTTACGTGGGTCTTTAACCCAGTTAAATTTCCAAGTTCCATTTAAAGAAATAAAATAAGCCGATTTCTCTTTTGTTCTTTTAGCAGCCAAATCTGCATTTTCATAAGCGAATGCAGATGCTCGCATTGGCATTCTGTTTAAAGAAACAACTTCTGGAGTTTGCAACTCTACAGGTAATTGCTGTGCCGTTGTGTGCAAGGCAAGCAATACCATGATAGAGCAAATAATAATGTGTTTTTTCATTTGTGTGTTTAGTGGTTAGTTGGTTTTACTGCATAAATGCATTGTAACTCCTAAAATAGACATGCAAATTATTAAATAGCAATTAATTACCACGCAAACGTTTGATATATTAAACTAGAGGCCTTTTATTTTCAACTATTATCAACTACCTCAGGTTAACTGTTGCTTTTAATTGTTTAATCAAATAAGTCTAACAATTTTATATCACAAATTTTGACTTCTAATTTTATGATCCTCTAAAAATGGAAAGGATTTCAAGCGTTTGCGCTAAAATTCATCAAACGCCTTTATTCTTTAAAGGTCAATAAGTAATAAGGGAAGTTCGAAACGCTATTGATAATTAAGGTGTTAAAGCGTGTTCAACAAAGCATCTTAACTATTTTAAAAAATAATTGGGCAAATACGTTTTAATTTCTATATTTGCCCCTCCTTAAACAAGAGGAATGATTCCGTAGCTCAGCTGGTAGAGCATTACACTTTTAATGTAGTGGTCCTGGGTTCGAATCCCAGCGGGATCACAAACAAAACCCTGCAATCGAAAGATTAGCAGGGTTTTTGTTTTTAGGGAATACCTATGATAACATATCCGTTATTACATATGTCATAAGGGTTTTAAAAAAGGAGCATATGATTATGCTCAAAACTATCAATAATCTAATTTATCTCTTTCTGCTCTATCATCCATTTCCTTAGCTGAAGCCCTATAGTTTTTAGCAAGGCCAGAATAAATGCTTGACATCTTGGGATATTTGAGCCTATGTTTTTTTACAAGCTTTTCAAAATAGATTGCATGCGCCCTTTCAATATCACCGCCAGCGAAGGCACCTCTAATAGAAGAACCTCTTTTATTGAAGAGAGCTGTAGAAAATGCAGAGAGCATATCTTTAGTGCCAACAGCCTCAATGACTTCTGAAATAACCTCAGCTGGCCAATTATCTGTTCCATCCTCCGGATATTGCGCTAGGAGCTTACCAATAAAGCTATCAGTGACCTCGGTTCGATCTGCAGCAGCGGCTAATGCCCTGGATTGCTCGACCCAGTTTTTTAAAAATGACTCATTTATTCCCTTCTTATCTTCGATTCCAGGTAATTTTTTCATCGAATTAAGCAACTTATAGGCTTGTTGACCTCGATGAACTAACTGTTCATCTGAAAGGTCATTCCGCTCTTTATCAACAAGCTCCCTATTTTTTGGCAGATAGGCCCATTTGATTACCTCAATAAAAAATTCAGGATTTTTAGCTAACTCCGCATGTAGATACTTAGGATACCGATGAATTCTATGTCCATCCAACAGTGATAGATATAGATATTCTAATCTAATCATCGTTGAATCATCTAAATTTCTCCTTTCGTCAAGCAGTTTGAAAAGGACTCCAGCCTGATAGCTTGGAAAATTCCGGTTTTCATCTGTGGGTCTAGTAACGGCATTCATCAGTAAGTTCAATATCTTTTCGGAACTTAGCTGTTGTTCTTCCGAGATGTGTGCAGCCATATCTATAGCAGAGAAATGCCTGTTGTACTTTTCTAAATTGTCCAAGACAAAATCTATATCATCTTTTTCCATCCAAAATAGCATCGTATTTACTTCTTTCCAATATAATGTTGTTATCTCCGTATCAATATCTTCCAGATATCTCCAAATTTCTCTCGTTGGATGAAGCGAGAGAAAGAACCGATTGATGGCATGGATAGACAAATCACTCTCCGCTAGTTTCCTGTAAACAGAATCTACCCATGCTACATCCTGAGAGAAATATAGGCTTTTGAAATATGTTTGAGCCAAACTTATCTCTCCTTGCTGGCCATCTAATAAAGGATACACCTCATCTGTATATTGTATAGGGTTTTTCACTTTGGCTAAAGCCTCACCTAATATCCACGGTTCCTTAACCTCTTTTGCTAACATTAATACTTTTTCAATTCCTCCATTTTTGAGTATGATTCGAATCCCTTCCATTCTTGCTGCCGCAACTTTTTTACCATGATGATCTCGGCCATTACGACCTCTGATGCTTCCGCCTTCAGGAAAATTTGGCCAATGGTCATCAAATACCCATCTTATTTTTTCGATAGGATCTACAGGTTCGTAACGTTTATAAAGGTCAATATATGGAGAGAGAAGTTCCTCTGGAACCGACCAATCTGCATCTGGATAGGATCTGCTATCTGAAAGGATTTTGCGGAGCGTTGACCAAACCTTATCCTTTCCTTCTTTGATGTTATCTGCATTTTGCTCTGCAAGAGCAAGAATCTTATTTCGCTGTTTAATGGTTAATACTGTTGAACGATTCAACAGTGCAGCTATTCTTTCTGCATCATTTGCCACTATAGACAATAATAAATCGATCACTTGGTCACCAATACTCCAATACTCTCTATGGGTAACCTCCGTATTTACTGGTGTGCTGAAAAGGCGCCATCTAGGTCTGTGGGTAGGATGAGCTGTTCCGCGGTCTGTGTGCAACATTGAAAACAGCACTTTCCAAGCTAAATCATTGTCCTCTTCAATTAAGGATCGCAAAACGGCTATGCGCTGGTCTAGGCTTGCAAGTGTCTGATGGTGCCAAGACTTGTATATTTCCAGCAAGGAATTAATTGGATTATTTACTATTTTTATACCAGGGTCTAACTTCGCTAATCTTGCAAGTAATATGGTGGCATCTTCAAGATATTCTGGTATCCAAGCCAATGCCTCCATTGCCCAAAGCATACCCGTATGATAGGCACTTGGTGTTAGCATTCCAGGCCTTTCTGTTAACATTGGTAGAAGAGTATTCTCTGAGGAATTGAGCGATATATTTACGTAGTGCAAAAAACAACTTGGAGATGCCTCAGCAATCAAAGGAAGCTCCTTGTCTAAAGATATCCATAAATTAGCGTCGGCGTCCTTAAGTAAACTTCCTACTACCTCATCTGTCCAGCCCTGAGGGTCATCCATGCCGTCAAGCTCGAGTCCATTTCCATAGAATCCTATCAATATTAACGATTGCAAAAGGCCTTCTCTAGCCCAAGTCGAATATTGCCTGTCCGATCCTGAAATAATATCAAAGGGGTTATTCTCGTCTTTCGGAATATATGGATTTCCTTTTCTGAGGGCTAATGTTATCGCTTGTTTAAGGTTTTTAAAATCTCCTGCGCTGAGAAATGATGCAATATTTGCCCAGGCATCCAAGGGCGATCTCAACCGCCAAGTATTACCAATTTGAAGGATTGGAGACTCTGGACAATCTCTCCAACGTTTCAGTTTCTCGTGATAAGTTTCATAGCTTTCACCTGAAAACATTTCTATCAATTCGCGGTCTCCAGGTTTAAAGTCGTACCAACGACCAAGCAAAAGAGCCGGTATGATTTCTTTTACATTTCCTTCTAGCCAGTGAATTCGGCTTTGGGGAAACTTAAGCAATCTGCGAAGTACAGTGATGTCACGCCCAGCTTCTATAGAAAGTCTTCTAGCATCTTCATCAGAAATACCCATGGAAATTAGCGAAGTAACCTGCTTTTCCCTATCCAGCCCTGGAAGTGTGATTATATTTTGATTGAAAGTGTCGTCTGGTCCAAGTGGAACTAGAACGTGATGTCCCTTTTCAACCGCAGGAAAAAGTATGTTAAGCTTATCGAACTTTGCAATCATATTAAGATTCCTGCTATTAATCTGAAGGCTTCTAAAATTTGTATCTGTTTCTATGACCAAACTTTTTGATATAAATGAAGTTTGTGCTGATTCATCAAATTGTTTTGCGCACGCAATGATAAAAGCAGTTGCTTCCTCTTTTGAAGCCGCCCTAACTGCATGGATGTCGGGTTCCGCGGCGAGAAAATTAGATAGCTGCTCTAATTCATACTCTCTTCCTCCTGTGAGGATAGATGGAGGGAACTGACCAGGTCTACCATGTGCAAATTCTCTCCAAAATTCCTCAACAGTAATTACACCATCGAATGGCAATACATTTGTCTCAGCTGCAAACCAACGGCTAACTGCAGGTGTCTCATCTAGCCACTCTTCAATATCTCGGCAATCATATGCCCGAATATCTTTCCAAACACCCTCCATCAGCTTTTCGGTGCGCCATTTATCCTTATCCTGCCAGAATCTTGGCGTCAGGAAAATCAGTATCCTCTCAGATGGAACATGTCCTTCTGGATTTAAGGTTCGTTTTTCATAATCCTCATTGGCTTTCTTTTTAACATTTTTTTCAGTACCAAATTCCCACAAAGATATTCCAATCGGCACATACCTGTAATCAACATCTGAATCGACAATACCATCATATCCACGGACATAGGCGGCTGTTCCCGCCGGAAAAAATGTTTTCGTATTTACTGGCATTGAACCTCGCACTAGCCTTGAGATCAGGACAGGAAGGTCTGCTTTTGAGTTAACGGTATCAGCCCAATTTTCTATTTGGGCTCTTTGTATCAGTCGCATATTAATAGAGCATTTAATGCTAATTTACGGAATTTGTATGCGAGATAAAATGTATTGGCTCCAATAATTTATACCATTTGTAAAAGTGTGGTTAAAACCACTAATGATGACTTCACAAAACTTTAATGTATGATTTGGTGATAAGGTAGACATTAAATCCACTAACCGAAGTTTGCAGACCAAATTGTGAACTACTAGATATAACTAGTTATCACGTATTTTTATGAGCCTATGCTACTTTATAATTATCCTCCCGTATATGGGAATAGCAACTTCATTCTTAATAGCATCCTCTCCCTGTTGTATTATTGTATAGTGTTTCTTGGACTGGCAATACATGATTATTCTTTATTCGTCATAGGAATATTGGAACGTATCCTAATCAGGTGCTTTCCTCAACCATGAAAGTTAACAGAATGTTAGGCATTATTGTTTAAACCAATGTGTCTAGGGAATAACTATTGATCTTACCGTAATTAGCCATTAGAATTGTCGCATTCATACTTCAAAGACCAGTCTTTGTTATCGATATTTGTTTCATACAAAGCACATTGTGTTATTTTTAAACATAAGTTAGTATAGGAGATAAAAGACATGAGGAAAATAATTGTTTTATCGATGATTTCACTGGATGGTGTCCTGCAAGGGCCTGGAGGTCCGGAAGAAGATACATCTGGGGGTTTTAAATATGGTGGTTGGACTGCACCATACGGTGATGAAGCTTACAATGAAGCCATACGCAAGGAACTACAACCTGCAGATTATTTATTAGGTAGAAAAACATTTGAAATTTGGGAAAACTATTGGCCAACGCATGGAGATTTTTGGCCAAGCATCAACGAAGGGAATAAATATGTTTTATCTACAACCAGAGATCAATCAGATTGGAAAAATTCAACTTTTCTTAAGGGCGTAGCTGATATTAAAAAACTTAAAAAATCAGCAGGATCTGATATTCAAGTTTGGGGAAGTAGTGAGCTGATCCAGCTATTGCTTGAACATGATTTAGTAGATGAGCTACGATTAAAAATTCACCCACTGACACTTGGTAAAGGGAAAAACTTATTTAGCAATGGTCCTATTCCGGCAGCATTTACATTAATAGATAGTTATGCGACCACAAAGGGTGTAATTATGGCTAACTACAAACGTGCTGGAGAAGTTAAAACGGGTAACGTTGGTGCTGAATAAATTTAATTTGATCAGTTATAAAATAGCCTTGCAAAGATGTAGGGCTATTTGTTTTTAAATTAGTTAAATTGATTACAGTATACGAAGTGACGAACCTATTGAAGTCAGAATTTCAACTTTTGGCGTATTCTCCAAACCGCTATCATCTCTCTCCTTTTGAAACTGAAGAAATGAGGGCACATTTAGAATTTGATGCTGTACCTCTTCGTTTTCATACATAGAAATATGTAAAAAAGTTAAGCCATCTTCTTCAAGATAAACATTGTACAAGAAATTTTTGTCTACTAGCTTTTTAAAATCCGCAAGAAATACATTGATATTTTGCTTGTTTTGAGCTAGGAATTCTTGTTTTACTGTATAGCTTACTTTTACTGAAACCATTTTTGAGAGGATTATTTTTGTATGAATGAGTGTGATAAATGTACAAAATTAGCGAGTACTAATCTATAGATTTATATAAACAAAAAGACCTTGCCATAGCAAGGTCTTTCCTTTGTAATGATTAAGCTCAAAAGCTTATTTAGCGCTGTTTTTTTTCTCAGTCACTTCAGTACGAATTTCTTGTGCTAAACCTTTAAGATCTTGCATTGCTTTACGCACTCTAGTTCCCGCTGCTGCGTTACCACCATTATAAAATTTTTCTGCATCTGCTTCAATCGCAGCGATTACTTCTTTTACTTTTGAGAATTTTTCCATTTTTTAAGTTTTAATTTGATTTCAAATATATCATTTAAACACAAAAAACAAGTGGTATTTAATATTTTTTTATTCGTTTATGAGCTCATTAAGCCACTTTTTAGTTAAAAATTATCGAAACGAAATCCATTCACTTTATCGTTTAAATTAATAAGTACTCTGCAAAAGACTGCTTAATAGCTATTTAACCATAGTTAAAAGGCAAATACAATCACTATTTGCTTTTGCTTTAAACGATAATAACTGATGTAAAGTAAGTAATTCACCTGTTTTTAATTCGACAACATTTCCCATACTTTCAAACAATAAATTTCCATCAATTAACTGCAAACTCATAATAGCTTCGCCTTCTTCGCTTCCTGGCCTTACAGTTTCTCCTTCTTTTAAAGCAATTATGGTAATAGTTACTTGCTCAGATTTAAATACAGTGATCGCATTTTTCCCATTCTTCCCATAGGCTTCTTCCTGTTTAATTTGCTCAATATATTTTGGAATATTTATCGGAATAATACCTGCATCTAAAGGCCTAGCACCTTCTGGTCTTTGTGGCGTGGCGTTGTTGTGTTTCTCTTCCATTTTATTTCAGTTTAGATAAAAAACAGCTATAAACTAAAGTTGTTTGTGCATTTGTAAATGTTTATAAAAATGCGAATTAAAAATTAATAAATTCACTTTCTTTGTATTTCATATGGCTTTATTTATCAGTTCACTTAATACAGGCAGCAACGGAAATTGTTTCTATATCGGAAATGACGAAGAGGCAATTTTAGTTGATGCTGGACTGAGTTGTAAGGAAACAGAGATTCGTATGCAGCGATTAGCTTTGAGCATGAGCAAGGTAAAAGCGATTTTCATTTCCCACGAGCATAGCGATCATATTCGTGGTTTACCAGTACTTGCAAAAAAATATCAGTTGCCAGTTTACATTACGCACCATACTTTATTAGGTGGGAAACAACAAATTCAACATCATTTATTAAACTCATTTGTGGCCTACTCGCCCATCTATGTAGGTAAATTACAGATTACTGCATTTCCTAAGCTACATGATGCCGCAGAACCTCATAGTTTTACCATTAGCTATGCAGGTGTTAAGGTTGGGGTTTTTACAGATATTGGTGGTAATTGTGAAAATGTAGTGCTTAACTTTAAGGAATGTCATGCTGCTTTTTTAGAAGCCAATTATGATGATGAAATGCTAGATAAAGGTAGATATCCTTATTTTTTAAAAAACAGAATACGTGGTGGACGTGGACATTTATCTAACAAACAGGCTTTGGCTTTATTTGTAGAGCACAAACCGTCGTACATGAGCCATCTATTTCTATCCCATTTAAGTAAGGATAATAATTGCCCGAACCTAGTTCATGATTTATTTCAGCAACATGCTAATGGCACGGAGATTATTGTAGCTTCCCGATTGCAAGAAACAGCGGTTTATTATATTAGTGCTTAATAAATTACCACAAAGAAACATAGAAAACATAGGTTAAGTTTTTACCATTCAGGATATTTACTTATTTTTAATAAAAGTCATCCCCTTTTTTAAAAAATAAGAGATGACAAAAAAGAATTTAAATGATTTGACCTATACTATCATAGGTGCGGCTATAGAAGTTCATAAATATTTAGGCCCCGGATTGTTGGAAAGCGCTTATCAAAAATGTCTTGAACATGAATTATCTTTACGAGGAGTATATTTTCTTGCACAACCTAATGTGCCAGTCTATTATAAAGAAATTCAAATAGAAACCACTTTACGCTGTGATTTATTTGTAGAGAATTGTATTGTGATTGAATTGAAAGCTGTAGATTCTATAAGCCCGATTTTTAAAGCTCAATTATTTACCTATATGAAACTATTAGAAGCACCCAAAGGAATATTAATTAATTTCAATTGCCTTAATCTGTTTAAAGATGGTCAACAAACTTATGTAAATGACTTATTCAGCTTATTACCTGAATAAATAATCTTTCACAATAAGCCATACTATGTTTTCTATGTTTCTATGTGGTTATAATTTAAACCTCCTCAAGTTTACTTCCTTCAGCTCTCACGTCAATCACATGCTTAACTCCACATTTTAAAGCGAAATTAGCTCTTTGGTGCCCCACTGGAAAATCAAAGCAAACTGGATAATCATATTCTTTTACTTTATCTAATACAATTTCCACTAAGCTTTTGCCAAACTCATCACCAGAATCATCAGGTTTTACTTTAAAGCCACCAATAATCAGTCCTTTTAATTTTTCTAATTTCCCACTGCGTTTGAGATTATAAAACATTCTATCAATACTGTATAAATATTCTCCAGTGTCTTCTACAAAAAGAATTTTACCATCTGTTTCAATTTCCGATTTACTTCCTGATAGATTCTCAATGCAACGTAAATTCCCTCCAATCAATTCACCTTTTGCCTCTCCCATTCTATTACTAGCATTATATGGTGCAACGTATTTCATTTTCTCTCCTTTCAGCGCCTGCTGGATAGAGTTTATTGTTTCTACTTGAATTGGTTCTGCCAAGGCCCAATCGGATGGAAAACTATTACACATTTTAGAATGAATAGTTGCCACGTGATAATTGGTATTGATATGGCTATGCAAAATGGTGATATCACTAAATCCAATTAACCATTTGGGTGATGATTTATAACTACTAAAATCCAATTGATCTACAATTCTGATTGCCCCGTATCCTCCCCTTGCACACATAATTGCTTTTATAGTTGGATCATCTAACATTTGTTGCAAGTCTGTTAAGCGCTCTTGATCTGTACCACCGAAAGTAAAATCTTTGGCACCAACCGTTTTGCCAATTACAACATTAAACCCCCAACTTTTCATTTGAATAATCGACGGATCAATCTCAGCTTGAGTAATATAACCTGCTGGACAAGTTATGCCAATGGTATCTCCAGGTAAAAGATAAGGTGGTATTTTTATGCGCTTAGATTCGTTTGTGAAAGAAGAAATTACATCAGCTTTGCTAGAGAGTGAACTTAAAAGAAGTGGAGCAGTAATAATTGAGGATAGAAAATATTTACGATTCATGATGAAGCAATATAAAAAAATACTTTAAATTTTATGTCATGTTAAACTTAATGCAGTAAGGGAGATATATTCTTCAAAATACTTTGCCTAAAGATTTCTCGGCTACGCTCGAAATGACGAAGTTTAAAAAGATTTCTCCACTCCGGTCGAAATGACGGGATTTAAAAGGGTTTCTTCATTTTGCCGAAATGACAGTTAAGTTAGCTAGCTGCTGGAACTTGTGATAATTGAGCCGAAAGTCCCACTCCTGCTAATAAAAGCTCTTGTGTAATCGTTTTAGTATATTCTTCAATTTCTGTTTTAAAATCAGTTACCGATGCACCAGAACGAATTTCTTCTAGTCGTTTCTCCCATTGGCCAGTTAACTCTGCCTGTGCGATTTTCTTATCCTTTACAACTTCATAAACTGCCAACCCTTTGGTGGTTGGAATTAAGTTGCGTTTTTCACGAACAATATATTCTCTAGTTAATAAGGTTTCTATAATTGCTGCACGAGTTGCCGGTGTACCTAAACCACTGTCTTTCATTGCATAGCGCAATTCTTCATCTTCAATTTCTTTACCCGAAGTTTCTAGCGCTTTTAACAAAGATGCTTCGTTATACAAAGATTTTGGCTTGGTTTGTTTTTCTAATAAAGCTTTATTTACGATTGGTAATAATTCTCCAACTTTAACTTTTGGCAAAGCCGGATTTTCTTCATCTTTTTTATCTTCTTCAGTTTCATTAAATACCGAACGCCATCCAGTAGAACGGATAACAGTACCATTCGCTATAAATACAGAACCCGATTCTACAGTGATTTTAGTGATTTCTTTTATACATTCTTGATGAAATGCTTCTAACATTCTTCCTGCAACCATATCATATACAGCCTGATGATCCTTACTTAAATTGTAAGGTTTTTCGCCTGTAGGCAAAATAGCATGGTGATCTGTTACTTTTTTAGCATTTACACTTCTTTTGTTGAGTGTTGCTGTTTGTAAAAAACTAGCTTGGTTTGCAAAAATTGGATGATCAGTTAAGGTTGAAATCAGTTTAGGTACATTTGCAAAAACATCATCACCAATATAGCGACTACCTGTACGTGGGTAGGAAACCAATTTGCTCTCATATAAATTCTGCAATAAATTTAAGGTTTGATCTGCTGTAAAGCCATTTTTCTTATTGGCTTCTTGTTGCAAACTACTTAAATCGTGCAATAGTGGTGGCGGTTCCTTTCTGGGCTTTGCTTCAACAGCTGTTATGTTTCCACCAGTCGCAAAGCCAGATGCTACATCTTCTACTTTATCAAAAATTGCTTGCGCCTCAGGCTGGGTTTTAAAATTAGCTGCAGAAATTGCCTTGAATAACTGACCATCTTTATCTAATTGAATAGCGATTTGATAAAAAGTTTGGGGCACAAAGTTTTTGTTCTCTAAAAATCTAGCACAAATCATTGCTAGTGTTGGTGTTTGTACCCTACCTAATGATAGAACAGTTTTATTACCAGCAGATAAACTTAATGCTTGTGTCGCATTCATGCCCACTAACCAATCGCTTTGCGAACGAGCGTGTGCCGAATTAAACAAAGTATCGTAATCTGAGCCAGGTTTAAGATTCCTAAAACCATCTTTAATCGCTTCGTCAGTTTGTGAGGAAATCCACAGACGTTTAAATGGTTTTTTACATTTTAAGAAATAATAAATATACCTAAAAATCAATTCGCCTTCCCGACCAGCATCTGTTGCTACAATGATTTCTGTAGCTTCATCGAACAATTTTTGGATAATATCTAATTGCTTTCGAACCCCTGGATCTTCTACAAAACCATCTTTCGTTTTAATTTTACGTATAGCCAGTTTAAACTTAGCTGGAAGCATTGGCAAGTGTTGTTTTCGCCAACCTATAAAACCATAATCTTGTGGCGGCGCCAATTGTAATAAGTGCCCAAAAGCCCAAGTAAATGAATAGCCTTTACCTTCAATATATCCATCTTTTCTGGTTATAGCCCCAAACACTTTAGCTAACTCACGACCTACAGATGGCTTTTCAGCAATAACAACTTTCATTCTTAGCATTCTTTTTAGAACCCTAAATATGTAAAAAATTATTGGAGCAAAAATGAATTAGTTATCAAGAAATAGCTATCTAGTTGTTATTGAAGTCTTAATTTTAAACTTAAGTTAATAATGAGAATGCTTCATCGTTCCTGTTCACAAAAATCAGAATACATGTCATTGGGAAGAATGAAGCAATCTTAAAGCTGTTGAACAATTAATATTTTGGAACTGTTAAGTGGATTGTAATCTCGAACTTGGGTTAATTTAATATAGTTTTCTCCTAGTTTGCTCCTACACTCCTCCTAGAAAACCGCGTTTTAGCAGAACAATACCAGAACAAACCTAGGAGAAGTCTAGGAGAAAACTACTTTTTCACTGATAAATCGAGACATTTTCGGACATCTTCGGACATTCGTTTGAACTGTTGTATTTTAGCAGCAATGAGATTGCCACACGAGGCGAAAAGCCTCCTTCGCAAAGACGACAAATAGAAGTCATTGGGAAGAATGAAGCGATTTTTAAAAAAATAAAAACGATAAATCTTAAGATTTCTTCGGCTTTGCTCCCATGTAAAAAGTTAGTTTACCACCAGATGTAATATCGCTATGCTTAATAAATGGTTTAGTTAATTCCTTTCCATTTAATAAAACCTTCTGCACATATACATTTTTATCGCTCTGATTAATGGCTTCAACAGCAAATGTTTTTCCGTTTTCTAAGCTTAAACTTGCATTATTTACTGCTGGAGAACCTAATGCATATTCATCGCCACCTGGCGAAACAGGATAAAAACCTAAAGATGAAAACATATACCAGGCACTCATCTGGCCACAATCATCGTTACCCCCCAACCCATCTGGTGTAGGTTTATATTGCATTTTTAAGATATGACGCACTTGAGCTTGGGTTTTATAGGCCTGATCTGCCCAATTGTATAAATAAGCAATATGATGTGCTGGTTCATTTCCATGTACATAACCTCCAATAATTCCTTCACGAGTAATATCTTCAGTATGCGCAAAAAATTCATCAGGTAAATGCATGGTAAATAAGGTATCCAAACGCATAGCGAACTTCTTTTTACCACCCATTACTTCAATTAATCCTGCAGGATCTTGTGGTACGAAAAAGCTATAATTCCAACTATTACCTTCAATAAAACCTTGGCCCTCTGTATCTTTACTATCAAACTTTTGCTTAAATGTTCCATCTGCCATTTTAGGACGCATAAAACCAATTGACGCATCGTAATTATTTTTCCAATTGCCAGAGCGTTTAATAAATTCATTGTAAATATCCATTCGGTTTAGCTTCTTAGCCATCTGAGCGATTGCCCAATCATCGTATGCATATTCTAATGTATTAGAAACAGAAACGCCACTTCGTTCTGCTGGGATATAGCCCAAATCCATGTAATAACCTATTCCTTCGTAGTTGCGATGTTTTGCAGTCATTACACAAGCATCTAAAGCTTTATTTGCATCGCCATTGTAAACTCCTTTTATAACTGCATCAGCAATTACAGAAACACTGTGATAACCACTCATGCACCAATTGTCATTCGCATAATGCGACCATATTGGCAACATTTGCAAACTACTTTGATCGTAATGCGCTAACATAGATTTAACCATATCATTGTTTCGAGCTGGTTGGATAATGTTAAAAAATGGATGTAAAGCTCTATAAGTATCCCATAGAGAAAATGTAGTGTAGTTTGTAAAACCATTTGCCGTGTGTACATCCTGATCTAATCCTTTATATTGACCATTTACATCTGTATAAGTTGTTGGATTAATAAACGCATGATACATCGCCGTATAGAAATTGGTTTTATCATCATCAGATGCAGAGATATTAATTTTATTCAATTCTTTATTCCAAGTAGCTTGCGCTTGTGCTTTAACTTTTTCAAAATCCCAACCTGTAATTTCAGAACGCATATTTTGCAATGCATTTTCTTGGCTTACTGGCGATAAAGCAAATTTGATTTTAATTTTCTCACCTTCATTCGTATCAAAATCAAAGTACATTCTAACTTTTCTACCTGCTATTTCCGGGAAGTTTTTGGTTTGATCAAATTTACCCCAGAAACCACGATATGCTTGTTTAGCATCGTAATTCTTTTGACCATAGCTTTTAAATGGTTTAGAGAAACTCATTGAAAAATAAACAGTACGAGTACGAGCCCATCCGTATGTTTGACGGTAACCTGTAATTAAAGTATCGTTTACTACACGAACGTAGGTCCAAACTGTTTTTTCATCGTAGTTATAAATTCCTGCCATCAAATCTAATATGATATGACTTTGATTAGATTTTGGAAACGTATATTGATGCATACCTACACGTGTGGTAGCCGTCATTTCTGCGGTAATGTTATCATCATCTAATTTTACTTTGTAATAACTCGCTTCTGCAACTTCATTAGCATGAGAGAATGCCGAACGATAACCAGTCTTGGTATCACTTGCAACACCTGGGTTTAACTGCAACTTACCTTGCGTAGGCATGATTAGAAAATCACCCAAATCAGAGTGACCCGTTCCGCTAAAATGGGTATGACTAAATCCAACTATGGTTTTATCTTCATATTTATATCCTGCGCAATATTTATATACATCACCATTATACTTACCATTAACTTCATAAGAAATAGTATCTGTTTCTGGACTTAATTGTACCGCCCCAAATGGAACTGTGGCACCTGGGTAAGTGTGTCCCATTTTTTCGGTACCAATTAATGGTTTTACATACTTAACAAGATTTTGCTGTGCATTAGCAACGATTGAAATGAAAAATAAGCCGTAGAATAAAATTTGTTTCATAATTTTTTATAGCAGAATAATAAATAGAAAATCTAAGGTATTAATTTTAGCTGAAAACTATTATACCATTAAAAAACTATTACTAAAAGGTTTTAGTATAACCATACAATAGGGATAATCAGGTTCTCTTAAAATATCAAAAAATTGTACCTTAGCATTTAATATTATAAATAATTGATGAACACTAATATCACTTTACGAGATATTGCCAAAGCGTTAAACTTATCTATTTCTACCGTTTCTAGGGCATTAACAGATAGCTATCAAATTGGTGATGAAACTAAGCAAAAGGTTGTAGCCTATGCTAAGGAGCATCATTATATTCCTAATCGAATGGCCAAAAGTTTAAAAGAAGGTAAAAGTAGATCTATTGGAGTGGTGGTTTGTTCTATTGACAACAATTTTGTGGCACAAATGCTAGATGGTATCGATCAGTATTGCACTGATCATAATTACCAGCTAATCATTATGCAAAGCAAAGAATCTTTTGAACAAGAAAAGGCTTGCGTAAATTTATTATATGCTGGAGGAATTGATGGATTGCTCATCTCTCCTGCTTATCAAACTACAGATTTCGATTACTTAATCGATTTACAAAAATCTGGTTTACCAATTGTATTGTTTGATAGATTGAGTGATCATATAAATACACATAAAGTGGCGTCTGATAATTTTAAAGGCGCTTATGATGCTACAATGCATTTAATTAACAATGGTTATAAGAGTATTGCACATATTAGCAGCAACACCAAATTGAGTATGGCTACTGATCGTTTTGAAGGATACAAGAAAGCATTGAAAGATTCGGGTTTGACTTATCGAGAAGAACTCGTTAAATTTTGTGATACCTCTAATGCAACTTCTTTACATCAAAACTTAGAAAAAGCGATACAGGAATTAATGGCATTAAAGAATAAACCAACTGGTATTTTTACTGCTACTGATCAATTAACTACAAAATGTTTATCGCTAATTAATCAATTAGGCTATCAAATTCCAACTGATGTTGCGTTAATTGGTTTTAGTAATACAGATTTGGCGGATGCACTACACCCTTCTTTAAGTACAATTCATCAGCCAGCATTTGAAATAGGTAATTTGGCTACAAAGCAATTACTAGCATTAATAGCTAATAAAGAAAGTGAAAAATACGACACTGTGCTTCTTGACACAACCATTCAAGCTAGGGTATCCAGTCAAAAAAACTAATAGCCTTTTTACATTGCTAAGACTACCTTAACTATTTATTTCATCAAAAACCTGTATTTTTGCATCCAGATTTTTAATAATGAGTAAACACGGTAGAATTTTAGTGGCCATGAGTGGCGGAGTTGATAGTTCGGTTGCTGCTGTAATGTTGCATGAGCAGGGTTATGAAGTAATTGGCCTTACAATGAAGACCTGGGATTATGCTACATCTGGTGGAAGCAGTAAAGAAACCGGTTGTTGTAGTTTAGACAGCATTAATGATGCTCGTACCTTGGCTGTAAACTACGGTTTCCCACATTATATTTTAGATATCCGTGATGAATTTGGCGATTTTGTAATTGACAATTTTGTAGATGAATATTTAGCTGGTCGCACGCCAAATCCTTGTGTTTTATGTAATACCCATATCAAATGGGAAGCTTTATTAAAACGTGCTAACAAACTAGATTGTGAATTTATTGCAACAGGTCATTATGCAAATATCCGTCAACAAGATAACGGTCGTTATGTAATTTCTAAAGGAAAAGACGAAAATAAAGATCAATCTTATGTATTATGGGGTGTTTCGCAAGAGAATTTATCACGTACTAAATTCCCGTTAGGCAGTTTTGCAAAAGCAGAAATCCGCCAGATGGCAATGGATATGGGACAAGAAGAATTGGCAAAAAAATCTGAGAGTTACGAAATTTGCTTTGTTCCAGACAATGATTATAGAGCTTTCTTAAAACATAAAGTAGAGGATTTAGAAGATAGGGTTGCCGGAGGAAATTTCGTAAACAGTAACGGAATGATTATTGGCCAACATAAAGGCTATCCTTTTTATACTATTGGTCAACGTAAAGGCCTAGGTGTTGCTTTCGGCGAACCGATGTTTGTTACCCAAATTTTACCGGAAAGTAATACGGTTGTATTGGGTAGAGCTGATGAATTGGAGCGTAAAGAAGCAATGGTTAGAAATATCAACTTAATTAAATACGAAAACATTAACGAACCAATGGATAACGTGATTACTAAAATTCGTTATAAAGATGCTGGAATGTTAAGTACCATTGTTCAAGAAAAAGACCAAATGCGTGTAGTTTTTGATCACAATGTTTCTGCAATAGCACCTGGTCAGTCTGCTGTTTTTTACGAAGGTAATGATTTGTTAGGTGGTGGATTTTTAATTTAATTTTAAGCTCCTCAATTACGAACTTAATTATCCATCCAACTTATTATTAATCAAATAAGGAGTACCAATATTCATTTTTTTGTCTTTGTAAGCTTCAAAGTAATAATCTATTCTACCTAAATTAATTCCAGCGAAACCTACTTGGTTTATAGTCGTAATTTGTCCATCTAAGTTTTTTACATCTTCTGGTACATCCATAAATGTATGCGTATGACCGCCAATAATTAAATCGATATTTCTTGTGCTTTTTGCTAATACCTGATCAGAAACTGCATCGCTACGGTATTTATATCCTAAGTGTGATAAACAAATCACTAAATCGCATTTATAATCGTTTTTTAAGATTGCTGCGGTCTCATTTGCCTTCGTAATTGGATCTAAATACTGAGTTTCTCCGTAGTTTTTAGGATCTACTAATCCTTTTAATTGAATCCCTAAACCGAAAACCCCAATCTTTAGTCCTGCTTTTTTAAAAATTTTAAATGGCTGTGTAGACTTTGAAAGTGCAGTATTGGATAAATCGTAATTAGCAATTAATACTGGGAAATTAGCATATGGTAATTGTTTGTAGAATCCTTCAACACCATTGTCAAAATCATGATTCCCTAAAGTTGTGGCATCATATTGCATCTGACTCATCAGCTTTATTTCTAGCTCGCCACCAAATTTATTGAAATAAGGTGTTCCTTGAAAAATATCCCCAGCATCTAATAATAATACATTTTCTTGCTCAGCTCTAATCCTTTTAATTAATGCTGATCTTCTTGCAGTACCACCTAAACCTTCATTTCTAGAACCATCCATTGGAAATGGTTCTATCCTACTATGAACATCATTAGTATGCAAAATAGTTAATTTTTGCAATCGACCATTAGCAAAAGCATCTAGAGAATTTAAGCTCAATGCAAAGCTAGCACTTGCTATACCACCCGCTTTTATAAAATTGCGGCGATTAATTTTTAGTAATTCTTCCATCTAATTTTGCGTTTATGCTCTTTCCCTCAGCTTGAACTTGTTTAACTTCTCTCAATAGTGCATCACGAACTAAAAGCCCTATATTTTTTCTAGAAATTGGTGTTGCAAAACCTACTGCGTCATCACCACCACTAGCAATATAATCTGATGTTAACACCCAATAATTCTTAGTTACATCAAATGGTTTTCCATTAATTATAATTTGTTCAGGTGATTTTTCTTTGATATTAAATTTTAATCCACTTACTGGTTGCCCATTAGAAATTGCTATATAATTGACCACTTTCAATACATCTTCTCCCTTTAGATTGAATAATACCAATTGGTTTTCAAAGGGCATTAATTCAAATATATTGGAAACGTTTATTGGTCCTTTTGCAATATCATTACGTAAACCTCCTTTTGTAGTTGGAAAAACGAAATCGATTGCTGGCTCCATCTTCTTAGCTTGATGGAAAACAGCATCTGCAAAGAAGTTACCTAATACGGATTCTGGAACCGTAGAACTCTTTGTTAAAACAACATCAGAATATCCAATTACAGTATTCATTTCTGCATCTACCTTAACTTTATAAGGCATATATGTTTTAATGATTGTACTATCTACCTGAACATCATTGCTAATTTTATATTCTTCTCTATTAGATTTTACAACTGCATATTTAGCTGTACAAGAGCCTAGAAATAATAAAGAAGCAGCAAGAAAGTAGATCTTGTTTTTTGTAACCATATAGCTTATTTTGACTACGCTAAGATAACTTGCTTTTGTAATGATTTCAAAGCTATATTGTAATATTATTGCGCAAGTTTTTGTCCAAAAATTCTACTTAGGATGTGGTATAAATCTGGGTGTTTATCCTTTAAAATTTCTGGTTGTTCGAAAAAATATTCTGAAACTACCGCAAAAAATTCAGCTTGATTTGTAATTGCATAAGGATTAATATCAGATTTATCATCTTCTATCCTTTCCATTTCTTCGTGCATCATTTTTATCCAAGGCAAGGTATATTCATGTGTCATCAAATTTTCTGGCACTCCATCTGTTGCGCCGTCTGATTTATCTAATAAATGCACAAATTCATGAATTCCTGTATTCTCTTTGCCAGCACTTTTTGAAAAACCATGTCTTAATGCAGATTGAGATAAAACCATTTGTCCATTCATAAAACCACTCCCAACCATCCCCATTATATTGCGCTCACCACCTTCAAATTGAAAATCTTTATTAAAAGTATCAGGATATAAAACAACATTGGTAAGATTTTTATATTCCCAATCAGCAAAACCAAAAATTGGAATTATAGCGCTTGCGGCAACTAGCAATCTATCTAATTGAGTTATTTCTAAACCCACCCCTTCTATTTTAATTACTGCTAAAAACTGAACTATTTTTTGTTCAAATTCGATTTTTTTAGCGTCATCAAGGTTGATGTAGAAATCTACATTATTATTTAGTAGTAATTTATCAGCTTTGCTTAATGGATGTATGGTAACCTTCTTTTTTCGAAAGATGAAGTACAATGAAATAATTAAAACGAAAGCAAGGATTAAATATGGAGAATAGTTCATTTTCAATACTAAACAAAAAATCCCAAAACGATTATGCTTTGGGATTTATTTAAACCTATAAAAACTACAGGTTATTAATAATAGTGGGATCTAGTGGTTTTACAGCAGAGCGATAACGATGTACCAACTCTCCTTTTTCGTTAATTAAGAACTTTTCAAAATTCCATTTTATATCACCTTTAAAATCTGGATTATCCTGTGTGGTTAAAAATTTAAATAGTGGTGTGATATCATCTCCTTTAACGCTACTTTTTTCGGCTAACAGAAAACTAACGTTGTATTTACCAGTACAAAACTCTTTAATTTCAGCATTTGTGCCTAATTCTTGACCGCCAAAATTGCCTTCAGGAAAGCCAATCAAAACTACATCTTTACCATATTTTTTATGTAGCTTTTCTAAATCTTCATATTGTGGAGTATACCCGCATTTCGAAGCAGTATTTACAATTAAAATCTTCTTTCCTTTAAATTTAGAAAGCTTTACAGTTTTGCCATCAATGCTTTTAAAAGAAAAATCATAAACAGTTTTTGGAGGCGTAGGTGCAGTCCATAAACTTAGTAGTATTAATAAGGTGTTGATCATAATGTTAATTTTTAGAATATACTAACGAAGATAGTTAGAAATTGGATTGATAAAATAATAATAGCGTAAATAAATTGATTTTTTGAAAAAATAGTTAAAAGCGATTTGAATACTGTTAAGCGATGTATAAGAGCTATTTAGCTAACAGATTTAAATATAAATTTAAAAATAAAAGCAAAACCAATTTTGATTTTAGACTTATTTATAGTTTTATTTGCAGAAAAACGTTCTGAATGGCAAAAAATTTACTAATAGTCGAATCACCTGCAAAAGCTAAAACCATAGAAGGTTATTTAGGAAAAGATTTCTTGGTTAAGTCTAGTTATGGTCATATCCGTGATTTAGTAAAAGGAGATATGGGAATTGATACTGAAAATAACTTTTCCCAAACTTATGAAGTTCCTGCCGATAAAAAACAAGTTGTTTCAGAATTAAAGAAGCTAGCAAAAGAAGCCGAAATGGTATGGCTAGCATCCGATGAAGACCGTGAGGGAGAAGCCATTTCTTGGCATTTATACGAAACCTTGGGTTTAAAAGAAAACAATACAAAACGCATTGTTTTTCATGAAATTACTAAACCTGCCATTTTAAAGGCAATTGAAACACCTCGTACAATCGATTATAATTTAGTATTCGCTCAACAAGCCCGTCGGGTTTTAGATAGATTAGTGGGTTTTGAACTTTCTCCTGTCTTGTGGAAAAAAGTAAAACCTTCTCTATCAGCTGGCCGTGTACAATCTGTAGCTGTGCGATTAATTGTTGATCGCGAACGTGAGGTAAATAAATTTAATGCTACTGCTGCTTTTAAAATTACAGCACAGTTTACAACCGGAAAAGGTAAAGAACTTGTTAAAGCAGAATTGCCTCCACGTTTTGAAAAAGCGGCAGACGCAGAAAAATTCTTGCAAGATTGTATCAATGCAAATTTTGAAGTAAGTAGCTTAGAAGTTAAACCTGCAAAGAGAAATCCTGCAGCACCATTTACTACATCTACCTTACAACAAGAAGCATCACGTAAGCTTGGTTTTTCGGTTGCGAGAACAATGCAAATAGCTCAAAAACTATATGAAAGTGGTAAAATCACTTACATGAGAACAGATTCGGTAAATTTATCTCAAACAGCAATTGATGCTGCATCGGCTGAAATTAAATCAGCTTGGGGAGAAAAATATCACCAACCTAGGCTTTATAAAACTAAATCTGCAGGCGCACAAGAAGCCCATGAAGCTATCCGTCCTACGTATTTTAATCAACACAGTGTGGATGGAGATAATTCCGAAAAACGTTTATATGATTTAATTTGGAAACGTGCCATCGCATCGCAAATGAGTGAAGCTATTTTTGAAAAAACAAATGTCAACATTAATATATCTACCAGAAAAGAAGAGCTATTAGCTGAAGGTGAAGTGTTGAAATTTGATGGTTTTTTGAAAGTTTATCTGGAATCTACGGATGATGAGGAGGATGAAAATGAAGACAACAACTTATTACCACCATTAGCAAAAGGTCAATCATTAATTTTAAAAGAATTAGCAGCAACTGAACGTTTTTCTCGTCCACCTGCAAGATATACTGAGGCAAGTTTAGTTAAGAAATTAGAAGAACTTGGTATTGGACGGCCATCTACTTATGCACCAACAATTTCGACAGTTCAAAATCGTGGTTATGTGGTTAAGGAAGATAGAGATGGTAAAAAAAGAGACTTTATGAGTATGGTGCTAGCTAATGGAAACATTAGTAAAGTAACTAAATCTGAAATAACGGGAGCCGAAAAAGCTAAACTCTTCCCTACCGATATTGGCGAAGTGGTAAACGATTTTTTAGTTGAACATTTTAAAGGAATTGTAGATTTTAATTTTACTGCTAAAGTAGAAAAGCAATTCGATGAGATTGCCCAAGGTTTACAAGAATGGACTAAAATGCTTCATTCTTTTTATACGCCTTTTCACAGTGAAGTAGAAAATACCCTAGAAAATGCAGATCGTGCAAATGGCGAACGCTTATTAGGTGTAGATCCAACCACTGGTAAAAATGTATATGCTAAGGTTGGGCGTTATGGCCCTTTAGTTCAAATAGGAGAATTATCTGATGATGAGGAAGATAAACCTCGTTATGCAAGTTTAGGCAAATCACAATCCGTAGGAACAGTTACGCTAGAAGAAGCATTAGATCAATTTAAATTACCTTTTCAATTAGAAGATTATGAAGGTAAAGAAGTGTCAGTTGGAGTTGGTCGTTTTGGCCCTTATGTAAAATGGGGGGATGCATTTATATCGATTCCTAAAAATGAAGATCCATTAACTGTTGATCAAGCTAGAGCATTAGAAATTATTGGCGAAAAAGTTACAGCTGATGCTCCAGTAGCAGAATATGAAAGTTTACCAGTAACAAAAGGAATTGGTCGTTTTGGTCCTTTTATTAAATGGAATAGTTTATTCATCAATGTTCCTAAAGCTTACAATTTTGATTCCTTATCTGCTAATGATATCAAGGAATTGATTGAAAAGAAGATAGAAAAAGAAAACAATCGCTATATCCAGCAATGGGAAACTGAAAAAATTGCAATAGAAAATGGTCGTTGGGGACCTTTTATCCGTTTCGGTAAGGAAATGCTGAAATTGAGAAATAACCCTAAAACCAAAGCAAAATATACGGCGGATGAATTAGCTGAAATATCTTTAGAAGATGTTAAAAAGCTGATTGTTGAGCAAGTCCCGAAAGCTTTTGACGCTAAGAAAAAAGCACCGGCAAAGAAAAAAGCAGTAGCTAAGAAGAAATAACTAGTTAACAGTTTATAGTTGCAAGTTTTCAATTTTGAATTCTTAACTATAATAGAAACAAAGAGTAAGTTGTCATTAAGAACGATTGAAAAATCTCTATGATTAAATTCACAAAGAGATTCCTCGTTCCTCGAAATGACAAACATGGGGTATGAAAGCAGATTTACCGGAAAATATTGTTGAAGATGTGGCTATTGCAGTAGCGTTAGTTAGTGAAACTCCAGAAGTTGGAAGTTGGACTGTGTATGTTGTAAACTTTAAAAATGAACCCATAACCAATGTTTTAATTACATCTAAAGGCTATGGAGAAAAAGATGGTAAACAAGTTAAAACTTCATTATTAAGACATTTTATTGGTGATTTAAATGCAAATTCATTTGCAGGGGTTGAAGCTATCGATCCAGCGGTATTTGGTTTAACAAATGAATATTGGCTGAGTTACTACATTGGAAAAGAAATCTATGATAAGAAATTTATTTTCCTTCCAGAGAGTATAATTGAAAACAATTTAATTCGAATTCCTGTGCTGAACAAGCCTGGTGTAATGATTAAGTAATCCGTACAGTTCTTGCTAACATTTAGCTCTATAAGTTGATAACTATTTTTTAGTTTCCATTTCTTTTTTTGCTATTTTTCATACAACATTTACCAATGTAAAGTTTTATGAAAAACACATCTACTTCAATTTCTTCGAAAAACAAGAAATTCATTCTCTTTAGTGCTATAGCCATTATTTTAGGTCTTTCTGTTATATTTCTTTTTAAGAATAAAAAAAAACAAGATAATCAGGCTTATGCTAAATACATAGAATCTTATACTTCAGGTACTATTTCCAAAAAAAGTTTCATCCGAGTTCATCTTGCAAGTGCAGTTAAGAGTTTAACTGATTTAGGTAAGCCTGATGAAAGAGAATTACTTGACTTCTCCCCTAACATAAAAGGTAAAACGTATTGGATAGATGCACAAACTCTTGAATTTAGACCTGATGAGCAGCTAAAACCCGATCAAAAATATGATGCGACATTAAATTTATCGAACATTACAGCTACAGAAAAAGGATTAGAAGAATTTGATTTCGATTTTAAAGTCATCAAACCTGGGTTAAATTTAGTTCAAAATGGATTGGTTTCTCAAAACAATACTTCTTTAAATTATATGAAATTAAGCGGTGAAATTAATACTGCAGATTTCGAAGAACAATCCAATATTGAGAAGTCAATAATCTTAGATTTCCCACAAAAACTGAATATAAAATGGACTCATGATCCAGAAAAACATCGATCTATTTTTGTAATTGATAGCATTAAAAAAACAAACAAGGAAGAAGCTCTGCTTTTAAAATGGAATGGTAATGCCATAAATGCTGATTATAATAAAGGCGAAGAAAAATTATTAGTTCCTGCACAAGGTGTTTTTAAAGTTCTTGATATTAAAGCGATTCAAAGTGCTGAAGATTATGCGCTAATCCAATGCTCATCCCCTGTAAATGTTGCTCAAGATTTAAATGGTCTGATTTCTTTAGGAAATTTGCAAGATCTTCGTTTTACAATAGATGCAAGTCAGATCAAGGTCTATGCCCCAGACCCATTACAAGGAAATTATGCGGTAACTGTAAATGCTGCAATTACTGATATTGAAGGAAAAGCATTACAAAGTGTTAAATCAGCAAATATAATTTTCGAAGACAAATTGCCTTCTGTAACAATTGCGGGTTCTGGTACTATTTTGCCCAATTCTGGCAAACTGGTTTTACCTTTTGAGGCAGTTAACTTAAAGGCTGTTGATGTTACTGTGATAAAAATTTATGAAAACAATATTCCTCAATTTTTTCAGGTAAACAATTACAAAGAAGGAAATGAGTTAAGAAGAGTTGCAAAACCAGTTGTTCAAAAGACAATTCGATTAGATGAAGACAAAAGCATTAATCTGCACAAAAAAACCCGATTTACTTTAGACCTTGACAAATTGATTAGAACTGAACCTGGCGCTATGTATCGCGTTACAATTGGGTTTAGACAAGCTTATAATGTATACGAGTGTAAAGAAAATACCGAAACAGTTGATGATGGTGCTGATGAAGATTATTATGATAGTTATGGCGACAAAATAGATGAGGATGATGAGTTTTGGGAACAGTACAATAGCTATTATCCAAATCATTACAGATGGAGTGACAAAGATAATCCTTGTACGCCTTCTTATTATACAAATGAACGTTGGGCAAGTCGTAATTTATTAGCATCTAATATCGGCCTAGTAGCCAAAAGAGGAAATGATAACAGTATGCTTATAGTAGCTACCGATTTATTAACAGCTAAACCTTTAAGTGGTGTAAGTATAGAGTTATTGGATTACCAACGTCAATTATTAACAACTGTGAAAACCGATGGTGATGGATTGGCTAACTTCGATTTAAAACGAAAACCGTTCTTGTTAATTGCAAAAAAAGGAAATGAACGTGGATATCTAAAGTTGGATGATGGGAATTCATTACCATTAAGTCGTTTTGATGTAAGTGGAGATGTTGTTCAAAATGGAATTAAAGGGTTTATTTATGGGGAACGTGGTGTTTGGCGACCTGGGGATAGTGTGTATTTATCGTTTATTTTAGAAGATAAATTGAAGAAACTCCCAGAAAACTACCCAGTTACTTTCGAGTTTTATAATCCAAAAGGCCAGTTGGCAAAACGGATGGTAAGTGCACAAGCTTTAAATGGATTTTATACATTTAAAACGGCTACAGAAAATACTGCTCCGACTGGTAATTGGCTAGCAAAAGTAAAAGTTGGGGGTGCATCTTTTTCTAAAACTATTAAAGTAGAAACAATTATGCCAAATCGCCTAAAAATCAATTTTGATTTGGGCGGAAAAACGTATTTAGGTAATGGTGCATCATCTGCTATTACCCTATCAGCAAAATGGTTATTTGGCACTCCTGCGCAAAATTTAAAAGCAAAAGTCGATGTTAATTTGAATACTACTGAAACTAAATTTAAAGGTTTTGAGGAGTATGCATTTGATAATCCAACAGTTCAATTTCAATCGCAACTTAAAACCATATTTGAAGGTACATTAAATGCTGCTGGAACTGCAGTAGTCAACACAAATCTAAGTGAAAACAACACAGCTCCAGGTGTTTTACGTGCTAATTTTACTACTAAAGTTTTTGAACCAGGTGGTAATTTTAGTATAGATAATTTTAGCATTCCTTATCATGTTTATACCAGTTATTTAGGAATAAAAACTCCAAAGGGAGATCGTTTAAGTGGCTTATTATTAACAGGTCAAGATCATAAGATCGATGTTGTAAATGTAAATAGAGATGGGCGTTTGCTCGGCGGAAGCAAAACTGTACAAGTAGAATTATATAAAGTGCAATGGCGTTGGTGGTGGGAACAAGATAACCAAGACAGCTATGCTAATTTCACCCAAAATCAATATAACAAACTCATTAAGAAAGAAACTATATCCTTACGCAATGGAAAAGGTTCATGGAGTTTTAGAATCAATGAACCAGAATGGGGACGGTATTTAATTTTGATTCGCGATGAAAATGGTGGTCACACAACTGGAAAATCTGTTTACGTCGATTGGCCAGGTTGGGCGCAACGTGAACAAGCAAACAATCCTACCGATGCTTCAATGTTATCATTTACCGCAAACAAAGAGAAATTTAATGTTGGTGAAGATATAACATTGACTATTCCTACTGGAGAAAATGGACGAGCTTTAATTTCAATTGAAAATGGAAGTCGTGTATTAAAAACATACTGGATTGATACCAAAAAAGGTCAAACACAGTTTAAGTTTAAGGCCGAAAAAAATATGGCGCCTAATGTGTTTGCAAACATCACCTTATTGCAACCTCATGCGCAAACGCTAAATGATTTACCAATTAGAATGTATGGAGCGATCCCATTAACCATTGAAGATCCAGAAACTATTCTAAAACCTATTATAAAAATGGCAAATACACTTAAACCAGAGGTTGAAAGTAGTATTACGATTAGTGAAGCAAAAGGTAAAGCAATGACCTATACAATTGCTTTGGTTGATGAAGGGTTATTGGATTTAACTCGCTATAAAACTCCAGATCCGCATAGTATATTTTATGCAAGAGAAGGTTTAGGAGTTAAAACGTGGGATTTATTCGATCAGGTTTTAGGAGCTTGGGGTGGCAATCTAGAACGTATATTAAGTATTGGTGGTGATGGTTCAATCAATAAAAATCTAAATCCCGCTAAGGCAAACAGATTTAAAGCTGTCGTTAAATTTATGGGACCATTTTCTTTAGCCAAAGGCGAAAACAAAACACATAAATTTACCTTGCCACAATATATAGGTTCGGTTAGAGCTATGGTTATTGCTGGAGATAGTGGCGCTTATGGCTATGCAGAAAAAGCAGTTGAAGTTAAAAAACCGTTAATGGTTCTAGCCACTTTACCAAGAGTTATCGGTCCTGGAGAAAGTTTTACATTACCAGTAAACATTTTCGCCACCAATGCTAATTTAAAAAATGTAAGTGTACAGTTGCAAAGCAATAATCTACTAATTAATGGTCCAAAAACGCAGCAATTAAACTTTAAACAAGCTGGCGAACAAATGACTTATTTCAATGTAATTGCACCAAATAGTGTTGGTGTAGCAAAAGTTAAAATTATCGCACAAAGTGGAAGTGAAAAAACTGTTTATGATGTTGAAATGGATATTAGAAATCCAAATCCATACATTACTAATGTAGTTTCTGCAACCGTACAACCCAAACAAACTTGGAAAACAAATTATGCCCCAATTGGAATGGCTGGAACAAATACTGGTTCTGTAGAAGTTTCTTCAATTCCTCCTATTGATTTAAATAAGCGTTTAAGTTATTTAATTCAATACCCGCATGGATGCGTAGAACAAACTACATCGAGTATTTTCCCTCAATTAATGTTAGATAAATTAACTCCGCTTAGTACACAGAAAAAAACTGAAGTTGAGCGAAATATTAAATCTGGAATTAACAGATTAAAAGGCTTCCAAACAACTGAAGGAGGATTAAGCTATTGGCCTGGAGAAGGTTCATCGGATGAATGGGGAACAAATTATGCAGGGCACTTTTTAGTAGAAGCACAAAATGCAGGTTATACCTTACCTGTAGGACTTTTAGATGAGTTAATTCGTTACCAGAAAACAAAAGCGAATAATTGGGCACCAAATAGTACCAATTTTTATGGAGGAGATTTAAGTCAGGCGTATCGTTTATATGTTTTAGCCTTAGCTAAAAAGCCAGAAATGGCAGCTATGAATAGATTGCGAGCATTTGAATATCTATCTGTTAGTGCAAAATGGCGATTAGCGGCTGCATATCAATTAGCTGGACAATCTGCGGCAGCAAATGGATTGATTAGAGGTTTAGCTCAAACGGTGGAGCCTTATACTCAATTAGGAGGTACTTACGGTTCTGATTTAAGGGATGAAGCGATGATTATGGAGACACTAACTTTAATGGGACAAAAAAGCAAGGCTGCACAATTACTACAAACAGTTGCCGCACGTTTGGGTCAAAACACATTGTATAGTACACAAACAACTGCTTATAGTTTATTGGCTATTGCTAAATTCTGTGGACAAAATAGTGCTTCAAATAAATTGCAGTACAACTATATTGTAGATGGACAAAAAGGAAATATTACCAGTGAACAATACTTAAATAGTACTGCCCTCAATTTCAAAAACAATACGGCAAGCATTACAAATACTGGAAAAAATGTACTATTTGTACGTTTAATTTTACAAGGTCAGCCAGTAGCAGGACAAAATAATTTCTTACCTAATAAACCTGATGTTTTAGAAATGAATGTGGGCTATAAAACATTAAACGGTAGAATTCTTAATCCAGCCTTGTTAAAACAGGGTACAGACTTTTATGCAGAAGTTACCATTAAAAACCCAGGAAAAATGGGGTATTACGAGCAAATGGCATTAACACAAATTTTTCCTTCCGGTTGGGAAATTATTAATACTAGACTTTATGATAATGAAAGTGCATTGGCATCGGCTGCATATACTTATCGTGATGTGAGAGACGATAGAGTATTTACATATTTCAATATTCGTGAGAATGAAACATTAACGTATAAAGTATTGTTAAATGCATCCTATTTAGGCAAATATTATTTATCTGCTGTGCAATGTGAAGCAATGTATAATAATAACATTAGCGCTACACAAGCTGGGCAATGGGTACAAGTTGTGAAATAATTAATAAGATCGTCATTGCTTCTTCTTTATGGATTGCAATGACGATTTACAATCTTGGCCAAATATTTATCATTAAGAAACGAACAAAGCCAAAAAACAATCTCAATAAAGTAACTAATTTTTCCATAATAGCACATTTGATTAATCAAAATTATCTTTCAAATGTTACCCCTATAAAATCAAATAATGAATAAAAAACAAAAAGCTGTACTAATTTCTGATGGCATTTGCTTTTTGTTTTTTTTGGTATTTCTATTTTCCTTACCTAAACATTTATTTAAATCACCCACCTCTTATGTGATAGAAGCAAATAACGGCCAGTTATTAAGTGCAGCGATTGCTAGCGATGGTCAGTGGCGTTTTCCTATTTCCGATACAATTCCTTATAAATTTGTTGAATGCATCACCGCTTTTGAGGATCAGCGTTTCTTTTTACATTTTGGAATTGATCCCGTTGCAATGACGAGAGCGATGAGACAAAATATTAAAGCAGGTGGTGTAATAAGTGGTGGTAGTACATTGTCTATGCAAGTTATTCGTTTATCGCGGAGACAAAATAGAAGTATTTGGCAAAAGTTAACCGAAATGTGGTTGGCCATGCGATTAGAGTTTCGCTATTCTAAACAAGAAATCATCAGTTTATACGCATCCAATGCACCGTTTGGTAGTAATGTTGTTGGACTAGATGCTGCAAGTTGGCGATATTTTGGTCGCAAAGCTGAAAGTTTATCATGGGGTGAAATGGCCACATTAGCGGTACTACCAAATAGCCCATCTTTGGTTCATCCGGGTAAGAATTCTACACGTTTGATAAAAAAAAGGAACGATTTATTGGATAAATTAGCAAAGCTGAATATCATTGACAAAGCCACTGCAGAATTGTCTAAATCAGAACCAATTCCCGGAAAACCTCTACCATTACCACAAAATGCGCCTCATCTTCTTAACCGCTTTAAGGAAGAAAAGAATTCTTTGAATGTAAAATCTACAAGTTTAACAACTACAATAGATTATGATTTACAATTAAAAATTAACGAACTATTAAAACGATATAATAATCGTTACAAAGCTAACGACATTAATAATATTGCGGCTTTAGTACTAGATGTAAAGAATGGAACGGTAAAAAGTTATGTAGGTAATTGTTATCAACCTGAAAACAAGGAATTTGAAAGCCATGTCGATATGATTAAAGCTCCAAGAAGTCCGGGCAGTACATTAAAACCTTTACTGTATGCAAGTATGCTAAGCGATGGTATGTTATTACCACATACATTAGTGGCTGATGTTCCTACACAAATTGGCGGATATTCTCCTCAAAATTACGATTTGGGTTATGATGGAGCAATTTCAGCCGATAAAGCACTAAGTAGGTCTCTGAATATTCCAGCAGTTAAAATGCTACAACAGTATAAATATGAGCGCTTTTATGATAAACTTAAAAAGTTTGGTTTTTCTACTTTAAATCAACCTGCAGATCATTATGGCTTATCTCTAATTTTAGGTGGTAGTGAAGTTACCATGTGGGATTTGGCTAAAAGTTATTTAGGTATGGCTAGAACCTTAAATCATTTTAACGATTATCAAGGCAAATATAATCCCCATGATTACGACTCTCCTATTTATGATAAATCTTTTAAATCAATTGTAAAAGAAGAAGAAACAGAATTGAATTCTATAGTAGATCATGGCGCAATATGGGCAACATTTAATGCCATGGAAGAAGTAATGAGGCCAGGTGACGAAGGTTTATGGGAACAATTCTCTTCATCTCAACGAGTAGCGTGGAAAACTGGTACCAGTTTTGGTTTTAGAGATGCTTGGGCAATTGGTTTAACACCAAACTATGTGGTTTGCGTTTGGGTTGGTAACGCCGACGGAGAAGGAAGACCTGGTTTAATGGGTATTGAAGTTGCTGCACCTGTACTATTTGATATTTTTAGACAGTTGCCTCGTTCTAAATGGTTTGAAACTCCAAAAACCAAGCTTAAAAAAATGCTCATCTGTAAACAAAGTGGATTTAAGGCTGGAGAATATTGCATAGATAAAATTACTGAACTTGTACCTGTTAATGGCGAAAAAACAGCAGTTTGTCCTTATCATAAATTAGTTCATTTAAATGCAGCAGGTACATTTCGAGTAACTGATAAGTGTGAAAGCACAGCTCAAATGCAACATTTAAATTGGTTTATTCTTCCACCAGCAATGGAATATTATTATAAAATAAAAAACAGCGATTATAAGGTACTACCGCCATTTAAACCTGGCTGCAATGATGCAGGTGGTAATCAAGTAATGGATATGATTTATCCAAAAAATAATGCTGTAATTTATATTCCAGTTGAATTAGATGGAACACGAGGGAAAGTTATTTTAAATGCCGCACATCGAAACTCCGAAGCAAAGATATATTGGCACATTGATAAAGAATTTGTGGGCAGTACAAAATCGTTTCATCAATTGGCAGTAAGTCCTTTACCAGGGAAACATACCTTAACACTAGTTGATGAAAATGGAGAACGTTTAGTCCAAGTTTTTACAGTTTTAGATAGGGACAAAAAGAACTCTATGAATTAGTTTCTGCTTCTATTACAGAATGCTTTTTTAATTTTCTCTCTACAGCACCAATTGTAATGAAATATTGGGCCGCCATATAGGTAATCATAATTGGTATACCTGCAAATTCAAAAGGGAAAACAAATTTATTAAACGCCAAAATTGAGTCTGAAACTACAAATAATATAGCGCCCCAAAAAATCAAATTAAAACTTAAAGTATTTACCCTGCCTTTTCTGTTTACAGCCATAATTGCCATAGCTGAAATAACAATTGAATAAATCATTACAGGAATTTTCATTTCATTCAGATGTGGTCTTAAGTATAGGTAAAAGCCTAAACAAAAAACTCCAGCTACTACTAAAGCTATTTTTGTATATTTCTTTTCTCCAGATGGATGCCATTTGTAATCTAAATAAAATGCACTTATATAAGCTAGATGACCAATTAGAAATGATGCCAAGCCGTACATAAAGAATGAAGGATCAACATCTAGAAACATTAAGAAACAATCTCCAAATAAACCAAAAACTAACCCAATAAATATTCTTTTGGCAAACCTTCCTCTTAATTGGGTATGATATCCTAAAAAAATCATTAAAGAAATGGTGATTAATGGTTTAATGGCAAAGTGAAAATTCGCTAAAATCAGCTTTGCGCTCTTTGGATCAGTCTCAACTAATAATTGGAAAAAGAAAATTACGAAAAATGCAAAGCTAAATTGAAGGTGTCTCTGAAACATGAAAAAGGGAGTTTTGTATATAAAAGAACCAAATTAAGGAGCTAATTTGGATAGTAATTACTGTTAAAGCAAGGGTATTGAAAATGGCGATATCCTTAAAAAAATAAAGTGAAAAAAGACTTAAAATAAGTCTACCAAATTCAAAATACTTTAACCAAGCTTTATTTTCTAAAAGTGCACCGCACGTTAGTAAAGTTAAAATTGTAAAAGTTGCGGCACATATAATAGGTGCGATATCCATTTTAGGGTATAGAAATAATAATGCTGAACCAACCGCTAAGGCAATAATAAACTGCACTAACACATATAAAATCAATCCTCTACTATAGCTGGAGTCGAACTTTTTATAATTAAGAATATCAATTTCTGGAGCTGGTTTAAATCCACCTAATTTTGCTGGAAACCACCCTGGAGGTTTTATGAAAACTTTAATTTTATCAGGCAGACTATCTGATTTTTTAGCTGTATTCAAGAGTTCTGCCCAATAGTGTATGTTCGCCCAAACAGGATTCCAACTTGCCAATGGCGTCGTGATTCCATAATAAACTTCCTCTTCTTCTTTTTGAAAAGTGCCAAACATTTTATCCCAAATAATTAAAGAACCAGCGTGGTTTTTATCTATATATTTTGGATTTGTGCCATGATGAACTCTATGGTGTGAAGGTGTATTTATAATGCGTTCCAAAAAACCCATGCTTTTAATGGTACGGGTATGTATCCAAAACTGATATAACGTATTAAAAGCACTTAAAGTAACAAACATTAATGGGTCAAAACCTATAAAGGCCAGGGGAAGATAGAATATCCAGGAAAACCAACTTTGAAACCAAGATTGACGTAAGGCTACTGTTAAATTATATTCTTCAGATTGATGATGAACAATGTGTGCTGCCCATAAAGCATTAATCTCATGGCTCATTCTATGAAACCAATAATAGAAAAAATCTACTCCAATAAATAGAATAATCCAAGTCCAAATGGTATCTGGCAAATTAAATAATCGCCAATGTTCGAAAATATAGGTATATCCAAAAAACAGTACAGTTTTCATAAATAATCCTGTAATCTGCTGGCCAATACCTTGACTTAAATTAGCGATTGAATCATTGATACGATAATATCCAAGTTTTTTATAGAAAGTATAAGCTAATTCTATTCCTATAAGGATAAAAAAGATTGGTATTGATAAAGCAATATAATCCACTTTCATGCTACTAATTTATAATAAATAATAGTTTATTCCATCTTAAAGGATGATAAGAAACAAAATCGTTATAAATTATTGAAATTCAGTTAAAAAAATTGCGGACAAAAATCCGCAATGCTTTTATAAGGTTGAAACTTGGAATTAAGTTTCAGATAAGAAATATTAATCAGTAAAAAAACTTTAGCCAATTAGACTTTAATCGCTAAAAGAATTTTAGATTTAGTAACTGCGTTCTCTGCTGTTGTTACGTTTAAAACCTCCGCCAGCATTACCACCACCTGTGTTTGGTTTTTCTTGTGCTTCAGCAACTTTAATTCTGTTACCGTTATAGTCTCCGCCGTTCATTCTTTTGATAGCTTCTTTAGCTTCTTCATCGTTAGGCATCTCTACAAAACCAAAGCCACGGCTCTGATTAGTTTCGCGGTCTTTAATAATTCTAAGTGATTTTACTTGACCGAAATCACCAAATACGGCTGTTAATTCATCTTCCCCTACTTCTAAAGGAAGGCCTGTAATAAATATCTTCATTAATGTTTAAAAATTTGCACAAAGATACAAAAAAATACTGGTATTTTGCTATCTAAGTGTCAGTAAATCTTATTTATAAGGTATTGTTTCTCAAACCTTTTTCAATTATTATGATTAAATAATCGAAAAAGATTATCAAACTATTAGAATAACACTAGGATTGAACTTTTGTGTCAAAAAAGATATTTTTTTAACTTTTTGCCAATAACTTTAAAAGTTTTACAGCCGATGCAGTTTTAACATATTCTGTAACGTTAGGATGACTACAATTCTCCATCTTATTAATTTCTTCTATTCCAACATCCTTAAATTCCATTGTCCAATCTGCATAATATCTCTCTTCACAATGACCTTCAGTAATTTTCTTTATGGCAACTAATCGCTCATCAATACGAATGGAATCATATACTTCTTTAACAGCGACTTCTAATCCTTCTAATAATTGAATAAAAGCGCCCTCACAATGTAAGAGTTTACCAGTTATACCTAAATAGTGATTTCTGGATCTGGCTTGCTCCAATAAAACATCAAAATCTTGTTCAGTAAAATCATTTTTGGCAACACCGAAATACAGTAGGTAATAGTACATTTAAATAGTTTCAGTTTTGTAAACAATTTCTTTAGCTAATTGTTTGCCTTCCATAATTAAATAACCAATTTGTTTGAGTTTCTTTAATATTAGCCTCTTCCAGCCATTTTTATCATTCTATGAGCTAAATCTCTTCCTAAATATCCATCTATAATACTATGAACTAGGTATAAAATTGGTGTCATTGCTAATGCGATGATAAATTTATAGGTATAGCCAACTAAACCAATGGCGGCTACCATTTGCCAACTCCAATGATAAGTTGGGTTTAAATAGAAAGCAATAAAAATCACTACAAAACTATCTATCAATTGTGAAATTAATGTAGAACCCGTTGCTCTTAACCATAAAGCTTTTTCACCTGTAAACTTTTTAATTCGATGAAAAATCAACACATCTACCATTTGACCAATCAAAAAAGCGGTAATAGAACCTACTATAATCCACATTCCTTGTCCAAAAATTGCATCAAAGGCAACTAACATATTAATTTGTTGACCATCTATTTTTTGCATTAACCAAAAATCTGATGGCTGTAATTTCATGGCTAATCCAACAACTACAAATGCAAAACCAATTAATATGCAAGTTAGAATAGACAAGAATCTGACTTGCTTTACGCCAAAGTATTCATTTATAATATCAGTCATAATAAAAATAATTGGCCATGTCAATACGCCTGCAGACATATTAAAAGAAAGATTTTTTACACCAAATAAATTAATATCAAATTTTTGAAGACCTAATGTACCTTCAACTGAGAAAATTTTTACTCCAATAAATTCTGATAAAATGGCATTAGCCACAAAAAATGCACCTAGAACTAGGAGCAATCGGCTTTCTTTGGTTTTAAAAGTCATGTAGCTAAAATACGACTATTTTAACAGAAACGAAATTTTAGGTTTTCTCTATTGATTTGTCAAAAATTAATCTCTCTTTTGACAAACTTTAGACGACTAACAGGCTTCAAAATACTCATCTTTGCGCCTCTTAAATTCCACCAATGGCAAAATCAAAATCATTTTTTCTTATTTTAATTCTAGGATCACTTGCAGCTTTAGGCCCATTTTCAATAGATATGTATTTGCCTGGTTTTAGAGCAATCGCAAAAGATTTAAATACAAGTGTGCCAAACGTCTCATTATCGTTATCTACATTTTTTATCGGAATTTCTGCTGGTCAATTATTGTACGGTCCACTATTAGATAAATTTGGAAGAAAAAAACCATTATATTTTGGATTAATTCTTTACATATTATCTTCATTAGGCTGTTTATTAGTTACTTCAATAGATCAATTAATTGTATTGAGATTTGTACAGGCCATTGGAAGTTGTGCAACAGCAGTTGCATCTGTAGCTATGGTTAGAGATTTATTTACAGTAAAAGAAAGTCCTAAAGTTTTTGCCTCTTTAATGTTGGTAATCGCAGTATCGCCAATGCTGGCACCAACAGCAGGAGGTTATCTCATTACTGCTTTAGGTTGGCAATCGGTATTTGTTTTTTTAAGTTTTATGTCTTTATTGATGTTGTTGGCATCAATTTTTTGGTTACCAGAAAGTTATAAACCAGACCCAACTTACTCTTTAAAACCTAAACCTATTTTAAATAATTTCGTATTAGTACTTAAAGAACCAGAGTTCTATACCTATGCGTTGGTTAGCGGTATTACGTTTAGTGGATTATTTGCTTACGTATCTTCATCACCAGTCGTATTTATGGATTTATATCAAGTAAGTGAAACAGGTTACGGTTGGATCTTTGCGCTTTTATCTGTTTCATTCATCGGTTTCAGTCAAGTAAATAGCATTATTCTAAGATGGTTTACAAGCAAAAATATTGTGTTTTGGGCATTAATTGCGCAATGCATTTTTAGTATATTATTTTTATCAGCAGCACTTAATAACCTTTTAAATCTATATACCACAATTGGTTTTATCGCTTTATTCTTAGGCTGTTTAGGCTTTATTAATCCAAATGCATCTGCACTTGCTCTTGCCCCTTTCAGTAAAAATGCTGGAAGTGCATCTGCATTAATGGGAGCCCTGCAAATGGGTTTAGGTGCACTAGCTTCTGCAGCAATTAGCTTATTTGCGGCAGATGTAGTTTGGCCAATGCCCGCTGTAATGACAATAGCTGCTTTAATTGCATTATGTTGTTTACTTATTGGAAGAAATAAAATCAATCAAATTTCTACAAATCAATAATAATTATCATTTCAGTTGAATAGCTATAATTTTATCGGATTATTGCTAATTTCGTAATGCATGATACTTCTTAATTCTAAACTCCCTACTGTTGGCACTACCATATTTTCGGTAATGTCTAAGTTAGCTCAACAACATAATGCGATTAACCTTTCTCAAGGTTTTCCAGATTACGCAACCAATCCTAAGCTAATAAATTTTGTAGCTGATGCTATGAAAGATGGTTATAATCAATATGCACCAATGCAAGGTTTGCAAATACTACGCGAATTAGTTGCCGAAAAAATGGATAAAATGTATGGTGCCTATTATCATCCAGAAACTGAAGTAACTATTACTGCTGGCGGAACTCAGGCAATTTTTACAGCATTAGCAGCAGTAATTAATCCTGGAGACGAGGTAATAATTTTCGAACCTGCATATGATTGTTATTCACCAACGGTAAAGTTATTAGGCGGCTTAGTTAAGCCTTTTGAACTACACGCACCCGATTATTCGATAGATTGGGAAATGGTAAAAAAACTTTTTACCGCAAATACCAGGATGATTATTTTAAATAGTCCCCATAATCCGTCTGGTAGTATTTTAAGCAAAGCTGACATTCAGGCTTTAATTAAACTGACAAAAAACACTGATATCTTAATTATAAGCGATGAAGTGTATGAGCATATCATTTTTGATGGAGAAAAACATGAAAGTGTTGCTTTATATCCAGAATTACAGGAACGCAGTTTTATTGTTGCTTCTTACGGTAAATTATTGCATACTACAGGCTGGAAATTAGGTTATTGTCTTGCTCCTGCTAAACTAATGGCTGAGTTTAGAAAAATCCATCAATTTAACGTTTTTAGTGTAAATACACCAATGCAACTTGGCGTAGCTAATTACTTAAAAAGTGAGAATATATACGATAGTTTATCTTCATTTTTTCAGCAAAAGAGAGATTTATTTAGATCTCTTTTAAGCGAGACCAAATTTAAATTATTACCTTGTAAAGGTTCTTATTTTCAGTGTGTAAGCTATAGTAACTTTAGCGATGAAAAAGATATTGATATGGCTAAACGATTAGTAACAGATTTTGGTGTAGCTGGAATACCTGTTTCTGCATTTTACACAAAAGGAACTGATGATAAGATATTGCGCTTTTGTTTTGCAAAAGAACAAGATACCTTAGAAAAAGCAGTTGAAAGATTATTAAAAGTATAATTTCCTGGTCCTAAAAATTATAAAATGGAAAGTCCACAATACTTAAACATTCAGAACCTAAAAATTACCGTTTTTCAGGCGTATTTATTTTGGGAAAACATTGATAAAAATTTGCAGAATATTTCTTTGCGATTATCCAGTGGCGTACGTGAAAAAACAGATTTAATTGTTTTACCCGAAATGTTCAATACAGGTTTTACCATGAAAGCTGAAGAAATGGCTGAAGAAATGACTGGTAAAACCATACAATGGCTTCAAAAAACAGCCGAAAACTATGATTGTGCGATTACTGGGAGTTTAATTATTAAGGAAAATGGCAAGTTTTATAATCGAATGATTTGGATGTTACCAACAGGCGATTATCAATATTACGATAAACATCATCTGTTTGGTTTGGGTGATGAAGATGCAAATTATACTGCTGGAGAAAAACAACTTATTGTTGAGCTTAAAGGCTGGAAAATCAGATTGGCAGTATGTTATGACTTACGTTTTCCCGTATGGTTGCGCAACAAAAATGCCGAATATGATATTTTATTGCTAGTAGCAAGTTGGCCAGATAAAAGATCTGCTCATTGGCGTACTTTAATTCATGCTCGTGCAATAGAAAATCAAAGTTATGTAATTGGTGTAAATCGGGTTGGTCACGATGGCAATCAAGTATACCATAGTGGCCATTCAATGTGCATAGATCCCTATGGAAATACAATTTATTACAAACCTGAAGATGAAGATTTATATACATTCAGTATAAATTATCCAGATTTGGAGAAAGTACGTCGACAATTTCCCTTTTTAAAAGACGCAGATAATTTTACAATAGGTTAAATAATATCAATTATGTTTGATAGAAGAAAATTCATTAAAACCTCAGCCCTATCTGCAGGTTTAATTGTTGTAAGCAAAAATAGCATTGCAGAAGTTTTACCAAAAACTATAGGAAGCAATATAAACAAACCAATAGTAATCTCTACATGGGATTTTGGAGTAGCAGCAAATGCTGATGCTTGGAAAGTTTTAAGCAAAAATGGACGTGCGTTAGATGCTGTCGAACAAGGTGTTTGGGTTCCAGAAGCTGATGAATCTAATCAATCTGTTGGTTATGGGGGTTTACCAGACCGTGATGGAAAAGTAACTTTGGATGCTTGCATTATGGATGAATTGGGAAATTGTGGTGCTGTTTTAGCATTAGAACATATTAAACATCCGATTTCTGTTGCTCGAAAAGTGATGGAAAAAACTCCTCACGTAATGTTAGCTGGAGATGGAGCTTTACAATTTGCTTTAGAGCAAGGGTTTAAAAAAGAAAATTTATTAACCCCTGCAAGTGAAAAAGCATGGAAAGAATGGTTAAAGACTTCCAAGTATGAGCCAGTTATGAATATAGAAAATAAACTATATGATAAAGCGGCCCCACAGAAATTACCAGGAAATCAATATAACCATGATACCATTGGGATGATAGCCATGGATGCAAAAGGAAATCTTTCTGGTGCATGTACAACAAGTGGTATGGCTTATAAATTACATGGTCGTATCGGTGATAGTCCAATTATTGGTGCTGGTTTATACATTGACAATGAAATTGGTGGAGCAACATCAACTGGTGTTGGAGAAGAAGTGGTGAGAAATGTAGGTTCTTTTTTAGTTGTAGAATTAATGCGACAAGGTTATAGTCCGGAAGAAGCCTGTAAAGAAGCAGTAATGCGTATCATCAAAAAGAAACCAGAAACTGCCAAGAACATTCAAGTTGGCTTTTTAGCCATGAATAAAAAAGGTGAATACGGTGCATATGCAATTCAAAAAGGATTTAGTTATGCAGTTTGCGATAGCAGTAAACAAGATTTGGTAATCAAAGGGAAAAGCTATTATTAATGTCCAAGTCACTTGAAATTTGTGCTAACTCCTACTCTTCTGCTGTTGCAGCTCAAAATGGAGGCGCAATTCGCGTAGAGCTTTGTGAAAATATGGCTGAAGGTGGTACAACTCCCAGTTATGGACAAATTAAGCTTTGCAAAGAAAGGTTGTCCATTGAAATTTGGCCAATTATTCGCCCACGTGGTGGAGATTTTTTATATAATGCTGATGAATTCGAATTGATGAAAGAAGACATCAAAATCTGCAAAGAACTGAATTGTAATGGCGTAGTTATGGGTATTTTAACACCAGATGGTGAAATAGATAAAATACGCTGCAAAGAATTAATTGAATTGGCAAAACCAATGCCTGTTTCATTTCATAGAGCTTTTGATATGAGCAATGATTTAGAGAAAGCGCTAGAAGATTTAATTGAATTAGGTTTTGTAAGGGTTTTAACTTCGGGTGGTTTTGAAAGTGCTTTTACAGGAATGGAATTCATTTCTAAATTAGTGAGACAGGCTAATGGAAGAATAGAAGTTATGCCAGGAGCTGGAATATATCCTGATAATATTAAAGAGATTGCAGCAAAAACCAGTGCAAAGGTTTTTCATTCATCTGCTAGAGTTAGTTTACAAAGTAAAATGCAGTTTAGAAATCAGAGCACAAAAATGGGAAGCATTGAAGACGAGTATCAATACCAACAAACATCAGAAGAAATAGTTAAACAACTTACATCAAAATAACCATATTTATGAAAGCATCTTTCGCCAGTCTAATTTTAGGTATTCTATTTTTAATTGTTTCATTCATTATCCCAAAAGACGCTATTGATATTAATTTCCATGACAAGTTTTTGATGATTGAGCATTCTACAATATTATTAGTTATTGCAATTATATTATTGATTATATCAGGATTATTATATCAAAAACATAGAGTTAAAAGCTAAAATATTTACAAATGAGGTTTAATTTTTTTTTATTCTTGATGTTTCCGCTTTACTTATTTGGGCAACAAACCAGATCTAAAGCTCCTGAATTTGCTTTAGGTAATTTTATTGATGATTATGGAATTACCTATAGCATAAATGACACACTTTGGGTACAAAATCCAACTTCAAAATATCATATCCTTAAATGGAATCTTGAAAAACAGTATTTAGTTGCGAAAAATGATGTGGCAAACAAAACAGATGGTAATAAATATACCAGAATAGATTACATGACCTTTACAGGTATGGAGCCTTGGAAATGGGGTTTCTGCTTAACCGTTTATGATGCGCCAACCGATAGTATTGCTGAACAAACTGCTTATGTAGATAGGCAAAACCCTAAAAAAGGATGCAATGGATATCCATTCTCTCGAATGAAAAAAATTGAACTAAAGTCAACCACTAACTAATTCAAATGAAATTTTTTAAGCTATTGTTGCCTCTTTTGATACTGGCAAATATCGCATCTGCACAAACTAAAAAAGACTTTACTCAATATGTTAATCCATTTATAGGAACCGGAGGACATGGCCATACTTATCCAGGACCTGCAATTCCTTTTGGTATGATACAACCAGGACCTGACACCAGATTAGAAGGCTGGGATGGCTGTTCTGGCTATCATTACACAGACAATATCATTTATGGCTTCTCTCAAACACATTTAAGTGGAACTGGAATTGAAGATTATTGTGATTTTTTATTTATGCCAACAGTTGGCAAACCAGAATTTATAAATAAACAATACGCCTCTCCTTTTCAAAAGAAAAATGAGCAAGCGAGCCCAGGATATTACAAAACTTTTTTAGATAAATATCAAGTTAAAGCCGAAATTACTACCTCACGAAGAGCAGGTCTCTACAAATTCACTTATCCAAAATCGAAGGAATCTAATATCATTATTGATTTAAAACACCGAGATAAAGTTTTAGATAGTTGGGTAGAAATTGTAAACAATAGAGAAATTAAAGGTTATAGAAAATCGAGTTCTTGGGCAAAAGGGCAAGAATTATATTTCCATGTTCGTTATAACAAACCTTTCAAATCTTTTGGAATAGCTATAAACGATGAATTACAAACTGGTTTAAAGAAAGCAAAAGGAACAAATCTTAAAGTTTATATTCAATTCGAAACTACCGATCAAGAAAGCATACTATCACAAGTAGCTATTTCTGCTGTAGATGATGCAGGTGCGCTAAAAAACTTGAATAGTGAAAAAGATGGATTTGATTTTGCAAAAACATATGCAAAAGCTAAGCAAGTTTGGAATATTGAACTCTCAAAAATTGATGCAGTAAGCACAAGTAAAAAACAATTAACTACTTTTTATACAGCATTATACCACAGTTTACTTAATCCAAATTTATATATGGATGTTGATGGTAAATATCGTGGTTTGGATAAAAAGGTACATGTTGCAAAAGACTTCGAATATTATAGTGTTTTCTCTTTATGGGATACCTATAGAACAGAAAATCCTCTATTAACTTTAATTGATAGAAAACGAACGTTAGATTTCATTAAAACTTTTTTAGCAATGCACAAGGAAGGTGGATTGTTACCCATTTGGCCTTTAGCAAACGATGAAACTTTCTGTATGATAGGAAATCATGCTATTCCTGTGATAACAGATGCATACGCCAAAGGTATTAGAGGTTTCGACACCAAATTAGCTTTAGAAGCCATGAAACATGCTGTAAATCGTAAGCAGTTTGGTATCGATACTTATGCAAAAAATGGAGCTGTATTAGCAGATTTTGAGCATGAAAGCGCCTCAAAAACTGTAGAATATGCTTATGATGATTGGTGCGTGGCACAATTTGCTAAGATGATAGGTGCAGAAGCAGATTATCAAACTTACATCACCAGAGCACAGAACTGGAAAAACGTTTACGACCCATCGACTGGGCATATTAGAGCACGAAATAATGGGGGTTGGTGGAAACCGTTTAACCCAACTGAGGTTAATAATAATTATACGGAAGGAAATTCTTGGCATTATAGTTTTAGCACTCAACAAGATGTAAACGGACATATGAATTTAATGGGTGGAGAAAAGATTTATCAAGCAAAGCTGGATGAATTGTTTACCACAAAACAAGGTTTAACAGGCCGTGATCAAAGCGATATTACTGGTTTAATTGGACAATATGCACATGGAAATGAACCAAGTCATCACATGGCCTATTTATTTAATTTCACTACACATCCAGAAAAAACACAATATTACGTCAATAAAATCATGAATGAACAATACGATGATCAACCTGATGGCTTGGCAGGAAATGAGGACTGTGGTCAGATGAGTGCGTGGTTGGTGATGAGTGCGATGGGAATTTATCCAGTTTCGCCAGGGAATAACATGTATAATATTGGTACACCATGGTTTAAAAAGATGACTATTAGTTTAGAAAATGGCAAAAAAATAATTATTTCCGCTCCTACTAAAAGCGATGCCAATTATTACATTAATGGGATTTTATTAAATGGGAAGGCCTACAATAAACTGTTTTTAAATTTCTCAGATTTGGCAAATGGCGCTAATTTAAACTTTGCTTTGTCTGCTACATCAAATTTGAACTATCTAAATGGTTTACAAAAACCTATCATGAAAATTAGCGAAAACCTAATAGTCCCTAACCCAATTATTGAAGGTCCGCAAGAAACTTTTAAAAATAAAGCTGAAATAAGTATTACTTCTGCCCTATCAAATACAGAAATTTATTACAGCATAGACGGTTCAATACCAAATCGTAATTCTATTAGATACATTGCCCCATTTAGTATAGATAAAGATATTTCGGTCAAAGCAATTGCTTATAAAAATGGATTTAAAACCAGTTATGTGAGTACTGCTGCTTATAAAAAAATTACCACTAACTATACTGTAAAAATCAATAGCGAAATCAACAAAAGCTTTACTGGCGGAGGAAATGACGCCTTAATTGATGGTGTTAGGGGTAGTATAAACTGGAGAGTTGGAAATCGTTGGCAAGGCTTCTGGGGAGTAGATTTTGATGGCATTTTGGATTTAGGCAAAGAACAGCAAGTAAATGCTGTAAGTATTGACGCTTTACAAGATACCCAAGCATGGATTATTTTTCCTTCGGAAACTGAGTTTTATATAGCTGGCAATGATATGAATTTTAAATTAATAAGCACAGTAAAAGCTCCCGCTGATGCAAAAGACTATACAATTCAAATTAAAGAACTAACTGCCAAAATTGACAAGACTTGCAGATATATAAAAATTATTGCTAAAAACTATGGAACACTACCTTCTTGGCACGAAGGCGTTGGTGGCAAAGCACACACATTTTTTGATGAAATCACTGTTAAATAGATTTGTGTTAGTGGATTTTCTAGTTCTCTAAACCCGATTGTAGCGAACACGAAGCGCAGCGAAGTAAAGCAAAAAGCGGGACTGAAATAACGATAAGAGTTACTGAAATTGCTTTTCAAATCTTTAGCTAAAAAAACTATCTTTGCAGCAAAGATGAAGCACATACGTAATTTTTGCATAATTGCACATATAGATCACGGCAAAAGCACTTTAGCCGATAGATTATTAGAATATACAGCGACGATTTCTCAACGCGAATCTCAAGCACAATTGCTTGATAATATGGATTTGGAGCGTGAACGTGGGATCACGATTAAAAGTCACGCGATACAAATGAATTATAAAATTGGTGACCAAGAATATGTTTTCAATTTAATTGATACACCTGGTCACGTTGATTTTAGTTATGAAGTTTCTCGTTCTATTGCTGCTTGCGAGGGCGCTTTGTTAATTGTTGATGCATCGCAAGGCATACAAGCTCAAACAATTTCTAATCTTTATTTGGCTTTAGAGCATGATTTAGAAATCATACCAATTTTAAATAAAATGGATTTGCCTGGAGCAATGCCAGAAGAGGTAAAAGACCAAATTATTGATTTGATTGGCTGTAAACGAGAAGAAATTATTCCTGCATCTGGTAAAACTGGAATGGGAATTCCTGAAATTTTGCAAGCAATTGTTGATAGAGTTCCAGCTCCTGTTGGCGATGCGGCAGCACCATTGCAAGCTTTAATTTTTGATAGCGTTTTTAACTCTTTTAGAGGAATTATAGCTTATTATAAAGTTGTGAACGGCGAAATTAAAAAAGGCGATAAAGTAAAATTTATTAATACTGGTAAAGAATATTTAGCTGATGAAGTTGGTATTTTAAAACTAGATATGTCTCCAAGACCGTCTGTTAAAACTGGTGATGTAGGTTATATTATTTCTGGAATTAAAGAAGCACGTGAAGTAAAAGTTGGTGATACGATTACCAATGTTGCTAGACCTTCTGAAGAAGCCATTCAAGGTTTTGAAGAAGTAAAACCAATGGTATTTGCTGGTATTTATCCGGTTGATACCGATGAGTTTGAAGAATTGCGTGAAGCGATGCATAAATTGCAACTGAATGATGCTTCGATCGTTTTTGAACCAGAAAGTTCTGCTGCTTTAGGCTTCGGTTTCCGTTGTGGTTTCTTAGGTATGCTACACATGGAAATTATCCAAGAGCGTTTGGAGCGTGAATTTGATATGACGGTAATTACTACAGTTCCTAACGTATCTTACATTGCACACACGACTAAAGGTGAAGAAATTTTCGTAAATAACCCATCTGATTTGCCTGACCCAAGTAAATTGGATTCTGTTGAGGAACCATTTATTAAAGCAAATATCATTACTAAAGCTGATTTTGTTGGCCCTGTAATGTCACTTTGTATTCAGAAAAGAGGAACTATTGTAAATCAATCATACTTAACATCTGATAGAGTTGAATTGGTTTTCGAAATCCCAATGGGCGAAATTGTATTTGATTTTTATGATAAATTAAAAACCATTTCTAAAGGCTATGCATCTTTCGATTATCACCAAGTTGGTTACCGTAAATCTGATTTGGTGCGTTTAGATATGTTAATAAATGATGAACCAGTTGATGCTTTATCTTCACTAATTCACCGTAGCAATGCATACGATTTTGGTAAAAAAATCTGTGAAAAGTTGAGAGAATTAATTCCTCGTCAGCAATTTGAGATTAAGATACAAGCTTCTATCGGTGCAAAAGTTATAGCTCGTGAAACTTTAAGTGCATTACGTAAAGATGTAACTGCTAAATGTTATGGTGGTGATATTTCTCGTAAACGTAAATTATTAGAAAAACAGAAAAAAGGTAAAAAACGTATGCGTCAAGTTGGAAATGTAGAAATTCCACAAAGTGCGTTTATGGCAGTTTTAAAATTAGATTAAAATAGTATTTAGATATTAGTAGTTAGTATTTAAACGACTACATGATATCTAAATACTAGTTACTAAATACTTTATACTTACAATGCAACTACTAGACGGAAAATTCGCTTCAGAAAAGATAAAAACAGAAATAGCAGAAGAAGCTGCTGAATTTTTAGCACAAAGTGGACGAAAACCTCATTTAGTTGCCATTTTAGTTGGTAACGATGGTGGAAGCGAAACCTATGTTGCTAGTAAGATGAAAAACTGTGAAAAAGTTGGTTTTCAATCCTCATTAGTGAGATATGATAACTCAGTTACTGAAGCTGAACTATTAGCTAAAATTGAAGAGATTAATAAAGATGCAGGAGTTGATGGCTTAATTGTTCAATTGCCTTTGCCAAAACATATTGATCCGGAGAAAGTTACCGAAACCATTGATTATCGCAAAGATGTTGATGGTTTTCATCCTGTTAATTTAGGGAGAATGATGCGTAATTTACCTTGTTTCATTCCAGCTACACCTTATGGCATTTTATTGATGCTGAAAGCTTACAATATTGACACAACTGGTAAACATTGTGTTGTTGTAGGAAGAAGTAATATTGTGGGTAGTCCGATGAGTATTTTAATGGCTCGCAACGCCAATCCTGGCAACTGTACAGTAACACTTACACATAGCAAAACCCATAATTTAAAAGAAATGGTTTTGCAAGGCGATATTGTTGTAGCTGCAATTGGCAGAAAAAACTTTGTAACTGCAGATATGGTTAAATCCGGTGCTATTATTATTGATGTGGGTATTAACAGAGAAACTTCATCAGAAACTAAATCTGGCTTTAAATTATATGGAGATGTGGATTTCGAGAATGTAGCCCCAAAGGCTTCATGGATCACACCAGTTCCAGGCGGTGTAGGTTTAATGACCATTGCAGGTTTATTGAAAAACACATTAGCCTCTGCTAAGAGAGAGATTTATAGTTAAGACCAACTTTATCTAAAAAACCTTTTCCATAAACTTTCTTTAAATCCAACATATAATCCATCTTCTTTCAACTTTGTTGGATAAATATTGATATAGTCTCCTTGTCCCTCAGCACCTCTTCCTGTTTCTAAATTATATTCCCAACGGTGAATTGGACAAACAATATTTCCTTCTTTGCACCAACCTCCACTTAAAAGACCTCCAGCGTGTGGGCAAGTATTTTGAATAGCAGAAAACTTTCCTTTATGTTTAATCACACAGATTTTTTTCCCATCAGCTTTTGCCATTTCTATAAAATCTTCTCTTTCAGTTTCTTGTTTTGACAAAACCTTTACCCAAATCATCTTTTCTGCTTTTTTGAATGTGTATATTTGCGCTCTAATTTACAAAATGGCACACAATATACCAGAAGATGGGACATTACTTCCTTTAATGGAGGAATTTTACACAATACAAGGCGAAGGATTTAATACAGGAAAAGCGGCTTATTTTATTCGTTTGGGCGGTTGTGATGTTGGCTGTCATTGGTGTGACGTGAAAGAAAGTTGGGATGCAGAATTGCATCCGCTTACTTTAAGTGATGATATTGTAGCAAAAGCAGATACTTTTCCTGGCAAAGCTGTTGTGGTAACTGGTGGTGAACCTTTAATATATAACCTAGATTACCTAACTAAAAAACTAAAAGAACAAAATATTCTAACTTTTATAGAAACTTCTGGTGCTTATCCTCTCTCTGGTTCATGGGATTGGATTTGCCTATCTCCTAAGAAATTCAAAGCCCCTAGACCAGACATTACACCTTTTGCAAACGAATTAAAAGTTATTGTTTTTAATAAAAGTGATTTTGAATGGGCAGAGAAATATGCCGAAACTGTATCACCATCTTGTAAATTATATTTGCAGCCAGAATGGTCAAAGTATAAAGAAATGACACCATTAATTGTAGAATATGTAATGGCAAATCCGAAATGGGAAATTTCATTACAAACCCATAAATTCCTTAACATTCCCTAAAGTATTCGATATTTTATTTACATTAGTCTAACATCAAATTGCTTAGCTTAAATGAATAAATTATTGATTTTCTTTTTATGCTGGATAACTTTTTCTGTAAGTGCTCAAACTTCTATCAACAAAAAAGCACAAGAAAATTTTGATGATGCACAGCAGTATTTGAGACAAAACATTTACGATGAAGGGATCAAATATTTGGATGCAGCTATAAAAGCAGATCCAAAATTCCAATTAGCCTATATTCAGTTAGGAGATGTTTATCGTAGGTTAAAGTCTTATCCTAAAGCGAAAGAAAATTATCGTAAGGCAATAAGTGCTTCTCCAACTGTAGAAGCTAGAATTTATTATGTTTTGGCAGAAAGCGAGCTTCTTTCTGGAGATTATGTACCTGCTAAAGCTAACTTTTTACAGTTTCAACAAAAATACATCGGTACTGATCCAGATTTTACAAACAAAACGAAAAAATACATATTAGATTGCGACTTTTCAATTTCAGCTATTAAAACACCAACTAAATATGAACCTATAAATATGGGTTTTTATGTAAATAGTCCTAATCGAGATTATTTTCCAGCGTTGACTGCTGATGGTCAAACACTAATATTTACTAGAGTTACCAATGGAAATGAAGACTTTTTTATTTCTACAAAAAAAGAAAATGAATGGCAAAAGGCCCAACCTTTAAGTGATCAAATCAACACTCCAAACTTTAATGAAGGTGCACAATCTATCTCACCAGATGGGAAATATATTTTTTTTACCGGTTGTAATAGACCTGATGGTTTAGGGCGTTGCGACATTTATGTATCTAGAAAAGAGGGAAATGAATGGGGTAAAGCTATAAATTTAGGAAAAACAATTAATTCTGAATATTGGGATTCACAACCATCAATTAGCGCAGATGGAAACACATTGTATTTTGTAAGTAATCGCCCAGGTGGAATTGGAGGTTATGATATTTGGAAAAGTAATTTAACAGATGAAGGTAAATGGACTGATCCAGTAAATTTAGGATCAAAAATTAATACACCATACGATGAAAATACGCCATTTATGCATGCTGATGGAAAAACGTTGTATTTCTCATCAGATGGTTGGCCAGGTTTTGGAAATAAAGATATTTTCTACAGTCGTATGAATGAAAATGGAGAATTTTCTACACCAATTAATTTAGGTTATCCAATTAATACATTTAATGAAGAAATAGGTTTAACAGTTAGTGCAGATGGATTAGAGGGTTATTTTTCTTCAAATATTGAGGGTGGTGGTTTTGGTGATTTAGACATTTATCATTTTAAGCTTCCAGAAAAAGCAAAACCATTGCCAGTAACATATGTGAAAGGGATTGTTAGAGATAAAGAAACAAAATCGTTATTAGAGGCAAATGTTTTGATTATAGATTTAAAAACAAATATGCCTGTTTTTAACGATTATACTTCAAAAGAAACAGGAGATTTTTTAGCCGTAATGCCTATAGGAAGTGAATATTCTTTTAATGTAGAATCTGATGGATATTTATTTAATTCACAACATTTTGCATTGAATAAAGCAAGTATCAATCAACCTTATCAAATTGAAATATTATTAGATAAATTACAAGTTGGTAGTGATGTTATTTTAAAAAATATTTTCTTCGATACCAATAAATATGAGCTTTTGCCGCCATCAATCGTCGAATTAAATCTTTTAACCGAACTACTTAAAAAATATGAGCACATTTCAATTGAAATACAAGGACATACCGATAATGTTGGTATTGCAAAAGAAAATGAGAAATTATCAGAGAATAGAGCAAAAGCAGTTTATGATTATTTAATTGATAATGGCATAGACAAAAAAAGACTTACATTTAAAGGTTACGGCGAAACTAAACCTCGCTCAGACAATACTACTGAAGAAGGTAGGCAACAAAATAGAAGAACCGAATTTACTATTATTAAAATTTAAATTATAATGGAACAAAATTTTAAAAATCATACTCGTTTAGTGCCTGGATTTCACTTTGTGTTAGGCATATTGATTGTAACTGGTTTATTAGGTGCAATTATTGGTATTTTTCATGCACTCGATACCACAAAACTAAACTTACACAACGCTTTATTGATTTTAATTTTATTTGTAATTGTGGCCTTATTGTTTTGGTATAGCCGGAGTTTCGCCATAAAAGCACAAGATAGAGCTATACGAGCAGAAGAGAACCTACGTTATTTTGCATTAACCGGCAAACTATTACCCTCAGAATTAAGAATGGGTCAAATTATTGCTTTACGCTTTGCTCCGAATGAAGAGTTTTTAAGTTTAGTAGATAGAGCTGTTGCTGAAAAATTATCTGGAAAAGAAATTAAAATAGCTATAAAAAACTGGCGTGGAGATTACCACAGAGCATAATTATAAAATAGCTTGTCTAACTCTTATCAACTTTACCAATAAATCTTCTAATAAGGCTAGATTTAACATATTAGCACCATCAGATTTTGCATTAGCTGGATCGGGGTGAGTTTCTATAAATAAACCGTCTGCTCCTACTGCAATTGCTGCTTTTGCAATGGTTGCGATTAACTCTGGTTTACCACCAGTTACACCACTACTTTGGTTAGGCTGTTGTAGTGAATGTGTGCAATCCATTACGACCGGAACACCAAAACTTTGCATTTCTGGTAAACCACGATAATCTACAATTAAATCTTGGTAGCCAAATGTATTTCCTCTATCGGTGAGTATGACCCTATGATTACCTGAATCTATGATTTTATCAACTGCGAATTTCATTGAACCAGCAGATAAAAATTGTCCTTTTTTAACATTTACTACTTTTCCTGTTTCTGCAGCTGCAATTAATAAATCTGTTTGTCTGCATAAAAAAGCTGGGATTTGTAAAACATCTACATAAGCTGCCGCCATAGCTGCTTCTCCACTTTCGTGAATATCGGTTACAGTAGGCACATCGAATGTTTTGCCAATTTTTTCAAGAATTTTTAATGCTTTTTCATCGCCAATACCTGTAAAAGAACTTCCTTTACTTCGATTTGCTTTACGATAAGAACCTTTAAAAATGTATGGAATATTCAGTTTATCTGTAAGTGTAACTATTTTTTCCGCAATGCGCAAAGCGATATCTTCGCCTTCAATAGCACAGGGACCAGCCATTAAAAAAAAATTGTTAGAATCTGTATGTTTTAATTTATCTATAGAAAAGTTAATCATAGTAGTTTATGTATCCTTAAAGGATTTAGTTGTTTAGTTTCCTAATTCGGACATAAATTTAATCCGCATTAATTGTATTTCTTCGCGAGTATAATCACTTTCGCCCAAATCATTTAAGGCTTCGTCTATCGAATCATTATCAGCTGATCTGAAATAATCAAATACTTCATCTTGCCTATCTTCATCAATAACTTCATCAACAAAATATCCCAAATTTAGTTTCGTACCTGAATTTACAATGGCTTCAACTTCTTTTAAAATATCGAAATAAGTAATTCCTTTTGATCTAGCAATATCTTCCAAACCAATCTGTCTGTCAATATTTTGGATAATGGAAACTTTTAAAGCAGATTTATTTGCCTGAGTTTTAATCACCAAATCAATTGGTCTCTCTATATCATTATCTTCAACATATTTTTTTATAAGTTCGATAAATGATCCACCAAACTTTAATGCTTTTCCATGTCCTACACCAGAAATTTGTTTCAATTCATCCATTGAAATAGGATAATGCGTACACATTTCTTCTAAAGATGGATCTTGGAAAACCACAAATGGAGGAACATTTTTTTGCTTAGCGATTTTCTTACGAAGATCTTTCAATAGACCTAACAGCTGTGTATCTAACGCTCCTGTACCATGTTTTACATCTTCTTCATCATCATCAACTGCGCTCTCTATCAATTCATTTAAAATGAATTTTAAGCTATAAGGGTTCTCAATAAAATCTTTACCACTTTTAGTTAGGCGTAATAAGCCGTAATTATCAATATCTTTTGAAACAAAATTATTTAATACAGCTTGTCTAATTAGTGATTTCCAAAGAATTTCGCCCGCTTCTTTACCTAAACCAAACTCTGGCAATTTATTTTGTTCATAAGCAATAGTTTGTGCTGTTTCACTTCCCATAAAAATGTTCAGTAAATGCGTATCGTCAAATTTTTCGCCTGTAGATTCAATCAATTTTAGTAAAGTCAACAAGTGTTCTTCCGCTTCAAATAATTGCTTTGGCTTTTTGCAATTATCACACATGCAATTGCAACCAGTTTCATTAAAGTTTTCTCCAAAATAATGTAAAATCTGCTTTCTTCGGCACACACCTGATTCAGCATAATCAATTACTTCTTTCAAAATTTGAGTGCCTATTTCACGTTCTGAAACAGGTTTATCTTTCATGAATTTAGCTAACTTATCAACATCTTTCTGCGCATAAAAAGCTAAACAAACTCCTTCTCCTCCATCTCTTCCTGCCCTACCAGTTTCCTGATAATAGCCTTCCATACTTTTCGGAATATCATGATGAATTACAAAACGCACATCAGGTTTATCTATTCCCATACCAAAAGCAATTGTAGCCACAATCACTTCTGCATCTTCCATTAAAAATTTATCTTGGGTTTCCGCTCTAACTTTAGGCTCCAATCCTGCATGATAAGGCAAAGCTTTAATTCCATTCAAATTTAAACTCTCTGCAACTTCTTCTACCTTTTTACGACTTAAGCAATAAATGATACCAGATTTACCTGTGTTATACTTAATGTATCTGATAATTTCTTTAATTACATCACGCTTAGGTCTAATTTCATAAAATAAGTTTGGTCTGTTAAATGACGACTTAAACAATGTTGCATCTGTCATTTGAAGATTTTTTATAATATCTTGTTGTACTTTAGGGGTTGCGGTAGCAGTTAACGCTATAATTGGAATTTCTTCTCCTAAACCCGTTATTACTTGTCTTATTTTGCGATATTCTGGTCTAAAATCATGACCCCATTCAGAAATACAATGTGCTTCATCAACCGCCACAAAAGAAATCTTAAGCAATCTTAAAAAATCAATATTTTCTTGCTTAGCTAATGATTCCGGAGCAACATATAATAATTTTGTTTGTCCATCTAATAAATCACTCTTAACCTGAGTAATTTCTGTTTTATTTAAGGATGAATTAAGAAAATGTGCAATACTATCACTCCCACCAAATGCTCTTAACTGATCTACTTGGTTTTTCATTAATGCAATTAATGGCGAAATTACAATGGCTGTACCTTCACTCATTAATGCTGGCAACTGGTAACATATAGATTTACCTCCGCCAGTAGGCATAATTACGAACGTATTTTTTCCTTCTAAAACATTGGTAATTATCGACTCTTGATCTCCTTTAAAATTATCGAAACCGAAGAAAGTTTGCAAATTATCAAACAACGACTTTTTCACGTCCATTTTTTGTATCAAATATTCTGTGCTATTATTGTTCAAAATAACATAATTTTGCATTAATTAAAGCATCAATATACTAATAAATTCTCTTTGAAAAGTAAAAAATCTATAATCGAAACAGCTATTTCAACTTTAAAGTTAGAATCAGAAGCTATTTTAAACCTTTTACAATATATTAACGATGATTTTGTAAAAGTTGTACATGCTATTTTAGAGAGTAATGGGCGAGTTATTGTGACGGGTATAGGCAAAAGTGCAATTATTGCTCAAAAAATCGTGGCTACATTTAATTCAACTGGTACACCAGCAATTTTTATGCATGCTGCTGATGCTGTACATGGAGATTTAGGAATGATCCAAAAAGATGATATTGTAATTTGTTTGTCTAAAAGTGGAAACACCCCAGAAATTAAACTCCTTGCCCCTCTTTTAAAACAATCAGGCAATTTATTAATTGGTATGCTAGGTTCCTTAGATTCTGATTTAGCGAAACAAGCTGATTTAATTTTAAATACAACAGTTAATAAAGAAGCATGTCCACATAATTTAGCACCCACTACGAGTACAACTGCACAATTAGCCATGGGGGACGCCTTAGCTATTTGTTTACTAGAAGCTAGAGAATTTAATACGGATGATTTTGCTCGCTATCATCCTGGTGGATCTTTAGGAAAACGCTTGTATTTAAAGGTTGGTGATTTAGCTGCAAAAAATGAAAAGCCTACTATTTCTCCTTCAGCTGCTGTAAAAGATGTAATTATTGAAATTAGTAAAAACCGTTTAGGTGCAGTTGTTGTTATAGCCGATGAAAAGATTTTAGGTATCATCACAGATGGAGATATTAGACGAATGTTAGAAAAACATACTAATATTGAAAATATAACCGCTGCAGATTTAATGAATACTAATCCTAAACAGATTGATAAAGATGAGTTAGCATTATTAGCCCTAGAATTAATCAAAACAAATAACATTACTCAGTTATTGGTCACCACAGGTGATACCTACTACGGAATGGTACATTTGCATGACCTATTACAAGAGGGCATTATTTAAATTAAATTATCTTTGTAGTACATGAATAAAAATAACTACGCATTAATAATGGCTGGCGGTGTAGGCAGTCGCTTTTGGCCGGTAAGCAGAACAGGATTTCCAAAACAGTTTATAGATTTCTTTGGTGTAGGCAAAACCCTTATTCAAAGTACATACGATAGATTTTTACAAATTTGCCCACCGGAAAATATCTTTATTGTAACTAACGAGATTTACGTTGATTTAATCAAAGAACAACTTCCAGCGATAAAAGAAGATCAAATTTTGGCTGAGCCAATTATGCGTAATACAGCACCATGTATTGCATATGGTTCTATGAAAATTGCTAAAATTAATCCAAACGCAGTTATAGTAGTTGCTCCATCAGATCATACCATTGCAAACCAAAAAGGCTTTATTCAGGCTATTGAGCAATCAATGGAGGCCGCTTCGACAAATGATTGCTTAATCACTTTAGGTATTAAACCTAATAGACCAGATACTGGATATGGTTATATACAATATGTTGATGAGGTTTTAAAAACTGATGATAGCATACATAAAGTAAAAACCTTTACAGAAAAACCTAATTTAGAACTTGCACAATCTTTTATTAAAAGCGGGGATTTTTTATGGAATGCTGGTATTTTTATTTGGTCAGCGAAAGCTATTAATAAAGCATTTGAAAAGCACTTACCAGATATGCATGAAATTTTCCAACAGGGAAATTCATTTTACAGCACCGCTAATGAAGTAGAATTTATTGCAAATGCTTATTTGCAATGCACTAATATTTCTATCGACTTTGCCATAATGGAAAAAGCTGATAATGTATATGTTCTTCCATCAGATTTTGGCTGGTCTGATCTTGGAACTTGGGCCTCTATTTATGAAATGGCCGAGAAAGATTATGTAGGTAATGCAGTTATTCCTTCTGATCAGGTAATGATGTTCGATTCATCTAACTGCATGGTAAATGTACCAGGCGAAAAACTAGTAATCCTTCAAAGTTTACACAATTATATTGTGGTTGAATCGAATAACACCTTATTAATTTGTCCGCGGTCTGAAGAACAAAATGTAAAAAACATTGTTGCAGATGTAAAAGCGAAGTTTGGTAATAAATTTATCTAAACATTTTTTTTGAAAAGCAAACATACTAGTAAATAGGTTTGTTCTGCCCCGCCATTCACTACAATTCCCGAAAAAAAATCGAGATATTTTCGTTGCTGTCGGGTTTATTAAACACAGGCTTTTGCAATTATTTAGGTTTTACTTGCACAAGCCAACATTAAATAGCCCAGATTGAAGCGATATACTTTTTGTGAGCTGAGCTTTTCGAAGCAAAAAAGATTTAGCAAAAAGCTGGAGGAACTTTAAAAATAGCAGTGTTATTTCGCTTCAATAAAACTAATTAGTTCTCTGTCTAACAGCCTCGTATAAGATTACACCAGCAGAGACAGAAACATTTAACGATTCGATTTGCCCTGCCATTGGAATTTTAGCTAAATGATTTGCCACACGTAATAAATCGTTCGATATGCCTTCGTCTTCAGAACCCATCACAATTGCAGTTGGCATCGTATAATCAGGCGCATAAATTAAATCGTTGGTTTTTTCGGTGCAAGCCACAATTTGCAAGCCACTATCTTGTAAAAACAAGCAAATTTTACGCAAATTATCGTGTCTACAAATAGGAATACTAAATAAAGCTCCAGCAGATGTTTTTATGGCATCTGCATTAATTTGAGCAGCATTTTTTAAGGGAACAACTATTGCATGAACACCAACACATGCTGCAGTACGAGCAATTGCACCCATATTACGAACATCTGTTACGCTATCTAATATTAAAATTAATGGCGTTTCTCCTTTTTCAAAAACTGAAGGAATGATATCTTCAATATTTTGGTAGGTTATTGGAGAAATTACAGCAATTACACCTTGATGGTTTTTTTGCGACATTCTATTTAATTTCTCTACAGGAACAGAACTTAGAGGGATTAAAGTACCGTGAAGCAAAGTTTTTAGTTCTGTAAATAAATCTCCAGTTAAACCACGTTGCAAATAAATTGTTTCAATATCCCTACCCGCTTTAATCGCTTCAATTACCGCTCTTATACCAAAAACAAATTCGTTATTTTCTTTTACACGTTGTGGTCTTCTAAAATTATCCATAATTAAAATCTGCTACAAAAGTAATTATTCTTATTCTGCTTATTAACATTTAATTGTTTAGAAATAAATAAAAGATGTTAAAACAATTAAAAAATGCAACAACTTAATTCACAGCGTGTTTAAAAAGATTTAGAAATTCAATCTTTCTTTTGTATATTTTTGTTGATATGATTACCGATAACGAACCACAAGGGCAAGGAAAATTTTCAACTTCAGCAAGAAAAAGTAGATTAGCTACTTCTATGAATACAATGGGCAAAATACCGCCTCAAGCAATAGATTTAGAAGAAGCTGTTTTAGGTGCTTTGATGTTAGAAAAGGATGCTTTATCTACCGTTATCGATATTTTAAAACCTGAAGTTTTTTATCAAGAGGCACACAAAAAAATATTTGAGGCAATTCAACAACTGTTTCAAAAATCTAAGCCTGTAGATATTTTAACAGTTACTTCAGAAATGCGCCAGCAAGGTACATTAGAAATAGTTGGCGGTGCATATTACATCACTAATTTAACTAATCGTGTAGCTTCTGCAGCAAATATTGAGTACCATGCTCGTATTATTTCTCAGAAATATATTCAACGTGAGCTGATTAGAATTTCTACCGAGATTATTACTAATGCTTACGAAGATACTACTGATATTTTCGATCTGTTAGATCACGCTGAAAAGAATTTATTTGATATCGCCCAAAATAATTTGCGTAGAGATACACAAAAAATGGACGAGATCATTAAGCAATCTTTAGCTACGCTTGAAGAATTACGTACTAAAACAGACGGCTTAACTGGTGTTCCATCAGGTTTTACAGATTTAGATAGAATTACAGGTGGTTGGCAAAAATCTGATTTGGTAATTATTGCAGCAAGACCAGCAATGGGTAAAACTGCTTTTGTACTTAGTTGTGCTCGTAATGCAGCAGTAGATTTTAAAAAACCAGTGGTGGTTTTCTCCTTAGAGATGTCATCGGTTCAGCTAGTTAATCGTCTGATATCTGGCGAAACAGAAATTGAGCAGGAGAAAATTAGAAAAGGAAATTTAGCAGAATGGGAATGGCAACAATTACACAGTAAAATTGGAACATTAACCGAAGCACCTCTTCTTATTGATGATACTCCAGCTTTAAATATATTTGAATTCAGAGCTAAATGTCGTCGTTTAAAATCGCAATACGATATACAAATGGTTATTGTCGATTACTTGCAGTTAATGCATGGTAAAGGCGAAGGTCAAGGAGGCGGTGGTAACCGTGAGCAAGAAATTGGTAGTATTTCAAGAGCGTTAAAATCTGTTGCAAAAGAATTAGAAGTACCAGTTTTAGCCCTATCTCAATTAAGTAGGGCTGTAGAAAACAGACCAGGTCAAAATGGTAAGCGGCCTTTGCTATCAGATTTACGTGAATCTGGTTCAATTGAGCAAGATGCCGATATGGTGTTGTTCTTATATCGTCCTGAATATTATGGGATAACAGAAGATGAAAATGGTCGCTCTCAAGCTGGTATTGGTGAAGTAATTATTGCAAAACACCGTAATGGGGAAACTGGAATTGTTCCGCTTCGCTTTATTGGAAAATACGTGAAATTTGCTGACTTGGAAGAAAGCTTTATGCCACAAAATAGCTTCTCTTCTGAAAGTCAAATCATGCCGTCTCAAAATTTCGAAAAATCTTCTGGAAATGTAATTATCAGACCATCTAAAATGGATGATTTCTCTGATGAAGATGCACCTTTTTAAATCAAAAAGCCTAAAAGTATTCCTACCAAAATAATAAACGGCGGACTAATTTTTGTGAAATTCAAGATTAAAAAGGTTGATATTAAGATAGATATAGGCAATAAATCAAATCCTATTGGTTTTATAAGTAATAAAAAAGCTGCAATAATAAAACCTACACTTACTGCATTTATTCCTGCTAAAGAATATTTAATTCGCGTAATTTTTTTCAAATCATCCCAAAAAGGAACAATAAATAATACTAAAATTAATCCTGGTAAATTAATCCCTAAAACAGCTAAAGCACTGCCCAAAATTTGTCCTGAGATGCCATATCCACCTTGTTTCATACTTAACGCACCAAGGTAACTTGTAAAAGAAAATGTTGGCCCTGGCAAGACTTGTTGCACTGCAAAACCTGAAATAAAATCGGATTGCAACAAATAATGCTTCATTTCTACAAACTCTGTAAACATTAATGGCACTAAAACTTGTCCTCCTCCGAATACAAAAATGCCGTTGCGATAAAAATTTTCGAATAATCTAATGGGTAAACTGAAAGGAGATGTCCTATTAATAATTGCGCCTAACATTGCCATAAAAAGCAGTACACCAATAAAATAAGATAATTTTCTAGGATTGATGTTTGCAAATAATCTCACTCTTATTTGAGCTTCATCTGTTGGTGTTCCAATTGCTGATGAAACCATCCCTCCTATTAAAATTGCAAGCGGGAATACATACGCATTTCTTAAAACTAACGTAGCTATCACAGCTCCAAAAGCTAAAAATATAGCTACCTCATTTACTAAGACTTTTCTACCCAAATTATACGCTCCATAAGCAACTATACCTAATGCGATTGGATGTATAAATTTCAAAATCTCAACAAACTGTTGTTTTTGATCTAGCATAGCATAGCTGATAGCTGCTAATGTCATGATCGCTGCTGATGGTATAATCCAAATTAAGAAGGTAAAAATTGCCAGTTTTAACCCACCAACTTTATAGCCAATGCCAACTAATGTTTGTGTTGAAGCTGGTCCAGGTAATACCTGTGCTAAAGCATTTAATTCCAATAATTCTTCTTCGGAAATGAAGTGAGTATTTTTAACGAAATACCTTAGCAAAAGAGAAATATGTGCTTGTGCACCTCCAAAAGCGGTAAATGTAAAAAAGATTACATTTCTAATAAATAAGAGCTGTCTTTTTGCCAAGGGATTTTTTAATTAGTCATCTTCATAATCTAAACCTGCTGCAGAATTGTAAGCACCTTGTAATTCCGAAAGCGCATGCATATCTCGCTTTGTTCTAGCAGCTGCAATTCCTTTTTGATAAATATCAATTGCTTTATCTTTTTGATTATGTTTTTCGTACAATTTACCTAAATGATAATAAGTTCCTATATAAGTCGGATGTTGATCAACAAGTTTTAAATAATACGCAAATGCATTTTCTGTGTCATTTAATGAGTTGTATTCTGTAGCTAAAGCATATAAAATAAAGGGATCATTAGGTTCGTTCTCCAAAAATTCTAATAACTTGCTTAATCGTGTGTTTTGCATTTTAAATCCCTGCTTTTTTAATTAGATTTGCACAAAGACAATTTAAAGAAACTATGGTTAGTTAATAACTTAAATATTAGCAATTATAGGTTCATTACCTTTAAAAACAAATGTAACGTATGAAAATATTAGTTTGTATCAGTAATGTGCCCGACACAACTACAAAAATAACTTTTACTAACGATAATACACAATTCAATACTGCAGGTGTGCAATTTATTGTAAACCCATATGATGAGATCGCTTTATCTAGGGCTATAGAGTTATGTGAAGGAGGAAAAGGAACTGTTACGGTTATTAATGTAGGCGAAAGCGCTACTGAACCAACCATTAGAAAAGCATTGGCTATTGGCGCTGATGATGCAGTTAGAGTAAATGCCGCACCAAGAGATGCTTATTTTACAGCTTTTCAGATTGCAGAATATGCAAAAGCAAACGATTTTAATATGATTTTATGTGGAAGAGAATCAATTGATTACAATGGTTCTCAGGTTGCTGCAATGATTGGTGAGTTTTTAGATATTCCATCTATTTCTATTATTAAAAAATTAGATTTTGATGGTACAACAGCAACTGTTGAAAGAGAAATTGAAGGTGGTAAAGAAGTTGTTTCTGTAACTGGTAAATTTGTAGCTAGTTGCGCAGAAGGTACAGCAGAAGCAAAAATTCCTAACATGAGAGGCATTATGTCTGCTAGAACAAAACCTTTAACAGTAGTAGAAGCTGTGGCTATTGAAGAATTAGGTAAGGTAACAAAATTTGAAACTCCTGCTCCACGTGGCGCTGTTAAATTAGTACCAGCAGAAAATGCAGAAGAATTAATCACTTTATTACATACCGAAGCAAAAGTTATCTAGTCTTCAGATAAAAGTTTATCAAATAATTAAAATTGAAATCTTCCCATAAGGGATTAGAAATAAAATATATGTCAGTATTAGTATATGTAGAACAAGCCGATGGAAAATTTAAGAAATCTGTTTTTGAAGCAGTTTCTTATGCAAAAGCCATCGCCGATAATCAAAATACAAACCTAACCGCGATTTCTATCGGTAATGTTTCCGAAACTGAATTGAAAGAATTAGGTAAATATGGCGCATCTAAAGTATTAAATGTTGCAGCTGATCAATTAAAAAACTTTGTAAATCAAGCTTATGCTTCTGTAATTGCTGAGGCAGCAAAAAAAGAAGATGCAAACTTAGTTGTATTATCAAACTCTTTCTCTGGAAAAGGATTAGCACCACGTATTGCAGTAAAACTTAAAGCGGGTTTAGTAGATGGAGCTGTAGAATTACCAAATTTTGATGGTGGATTTGCTGTTAAAAAAACTGCTTTCTCTGGTAAAGCTTTTGCTATTACTACTTTAACCTCTGATAACAAAGTAATCGCTTTAAACCCGAATGCTTTTGGCGTAAAAGAAAACTCTGCTGAAGCAACAATTGAGAATTTTACTCCAGAAATTAAATCAACAGATTTAACCGCAATTGTTAAGGAAATTGTAAGAGCAACAAATAAAATCTCTTTACCAGATGCCGAATTAGTAGTTTCTGCCGGTAGAGGTTTAAAAGGACCAGAAAACTGGGGAATGATTGAAGAATTAGCTGATCTTTTAGGTGCAGCTACTGCATGTTCAAAACCAGTTTCTGATGCAGATTGGAGACCACATTCAGAACACGTTGGTCAAACAGGAATTGCAATTAGCCCTAACTTATATATAGCTATTGGTATTTCTGGTGCCATTCAGCATTTGGCTGGCGTAAGTTCTTCAAAAGTAATCGTAGTTATAAATAAAGATCCTGAGGCTCCTTTCTTTAAAGTTGCAGATTATGGTATTGTTGGCGATGCCTTTGAAATTGTTCCAAAAATTATTGCCGCTTTAAAAGCACATAAAGGATAGTTTTACAAAACACTATTATGCCTATAAGGTTTAACCTTATAGGCTTATCAAACTATGAAAAAAGTAAAACTTGATATAGTAGGTTTATCTTATAGCCAAACTCAATCTGGAGCTTATGCGCTTGTTTTAGGCGAAGTAAATGGCCGCAGACGCTTACCAATTATTATTGGAGCATTTGAAGCTCAAGCTATTGCGATAGAAATTGAAAAGATGACCCCTACTCGTCCTTTAACGCATGACCTTTTTAAAACATTTGCGCAAACCTACAATATTGAAATTATAGAAATCATTATTTACAACTTAGTTGATGGCGTCTTCTTTGCCAAACTAATTTGTACCGATGGTAAAACTACACAAGAAATTGATGCTCGCACTTCTGATGCCATTGCTTTAGCTGTTAGATTTAATGCAACAATTTATACCTACGAATTTATTTTATCTTCTGCCGGAATTGTAATTGAAGGAAATGATTTCCTATTCTTAGAAAACATTGATTCCATTGCAAAAGAACATAGTTCTGAAGATATGCAAACCTCCATCCCAGTTTCTGGGTATCAATCTTTATCTGATGAAGAGTTACAGCAAAAGTTAGAAGAAGCATTGGCTGAAGAAGCATATGAAAAAGCAGCTCGTATTAGAGATGAACTCAATAAAAGAAATTCTACCTAAACAATTTTAAAATTTTTTAATACACAGACTTTTATATTGTAAATCAATTATTAACAATGTATTTGTCCACAATTTTATTATCCATATCGATATTGTTTTAAAATAATTATAACTTACAACTACTTTTAAACTAAACAAATAAACATTTTATGAATATTAAGTTACGCTTAACTATAGTTAGTTTTATGCAGTTTTTTGTGTGGGGCGCTTGGTTAACTACTTTAGGAAGTTATGGTTTTGGAATAAAACATTGGTCTGGAGCAGAATTCGGAGCTGTTTTTACCACTTTAGGAATTGCTTCTATTTTTATGCCAGCCCTTATGGGTGTAATAGCTGATAAATGGATTAGTTTGCAGAAATTATATGGGATGCTACATATATCTTACGGTGTAGTTTTATTTTTTCTAGCAAAAACAAATGATCCAACAAGTTTTTTCTGGGTTTTGTTGGTAGGAATGTGCTTTTACATGCCCACTTTATCTCTTTCTAATTCATTGTCATATACTATTTTAAAAAATAACAAATATGATGTAATTAAGGTTTTCCCACCAATTCGTGTATGGGGAACTGTAGGTTTTATTGTAGCGATGTGGTTTACCAATCTCTTTAGCGATGAATTATCCCCTTGGGCATTTGGAAAGCATTTGGGAGAAACTATTGCAGGTTTTACAGGAAATATTTTGAATGCAAATCAGTTTTATTTTGCTTCAATTGGAGCAATTTGTTTAGGAATATATTCTTTTTTCTTACCAGATTGCCCTCCACAGAAAACAGTTGAAGCCGGTTCTTCTCTTGGTAAACGTTTAGGATTAGATGCATTTAAACTGTTTGCTAATAGAAATATTGCATTGTTTTTTATCTTTTCAATGATGCTTGGTGCAGCATTACAGCTTACTAATATGTATGGTGATACATTTTTGAAAGATTTTCAGAATGTTGCGGGTCAAGCTGATTCAATAGTGGTTAAATATTCAACAATTATAATTTCAATTTCTCAAATCTCTGAAACCTTATTTATTTTAGCAATACCTTTCTTTTTGAAAAGATTTGGTATTAAGAACGTAATGCTGATTAGCATGTTTGCTTGGGTTTTAAGATTTGGTCTATTCTCTATCGGTGCACCTGCAGGAATTGGCTTAGCAAGCATTGTATTATCTAATATCATTTACGGAATGGCCTTCGACTTTTTTAACATATCGGGATCTTTATATATTGAAACCTCTACCGATTCTAAAATCAGGTCTTCAGCGCAAGGTTTATTCATGATGATGACCAATGGTTTTGGTGCAATGTTAGGCAGCTCTTTAAGCGGATACTTAATAGGTAAATATTTTACTTTTTCTAATGGATTTAAGAACTGGGGAGATATTTGGTTAACGTTCTCTATCTATGCGTTAATTATAGCAGTTCTTTTTATGTTATTCTTTAAACATAAACATACAAAAGCAGAAGAAAAAGCAATCGAAGCAATTAGTCACTAACTTCCTTTTTAGGCAAAATGTCATCAGTCAAACATAGAAAAGAAAAAGATTGCCTTAATTGTGGGCGAATAGTAGAAGAAAATTTTTGTACCCATTGTGGACAAGAAAATATAGTTACCAAAGAAGATGCCTTTCATATGGTAACTCATGCGGTTGCTGATTATTTTCATTTTGAGCACAAATTTTTTGGCACAATTGGCCCGTTATTATTAAAACCAGGTAAACTAACTAAAGAGTATGTTGCAGGTAAAAGAATGTCTTCAATTCATCCTATCCGCTTATACATTTTTATAAGTATTGTTTTTTTCTTGGTTATTCTTAGTGGTAATAAAGCTGAAAAAGAGGTAGAAAAAGAACACAAAACAAGTAAAGTTCTTTCTCAAAAACAACAAGATAGCTTGCAAGCCGAGAAAATTAAAGGTATAGAAGAAGCAATGAAGTATGTACCATTGAAAAGTACAGTAAGAGATAGCATTATAAAAGCAGCAAAAGAAGACATTAAAAAAGATAGTAGTAATACTGATACAGATATTAATTTATTTAGTGGAAAGAAAAAGAAGAAGAATTGGGGAGGAAATTGGAAAATAAAAGATACTACCGTTGCCGATTACGAAAAACATCAATCAGCTTTACCAAAAGAGAAAAGAGATGGCTTTATTAAGCATTACATTAGCAAAAGAAGTATTGAGCTCAATAAATACCCGAATCCAGGCGAAAAATTTAAAGAAGATTTACTGCATAACATCCCAAAAATGATGTTCTTGTTGTTACCCTTGTTTGCACTTATTCTCAAATTGGTTTATATCAATAAGAACAAGTATTATTACGAACATCTCATATATTCATTCCATTTGCATTCAGCCATATTTTTAAGTGTACTAGTATCCCTACTTTTAAAATGGTTATTTGGTTTTGTTTATGATATTAGTGGATGGCTGGGTTCTTTCTGTACGATTTACATTATATGGTATATCTATCGCTCACTTAGAACATTTTATGGCAGTACAAGATGGATTACAGTACTTAAAATGTTTTTCTTAAGTTTTGCCTATACTTTTGTATTTACAATTTGTTTCTTAATCATTATTGCATTTAGCTTTGTAATGATTTAAAAGTTTGAGCAATAAAAAAAGCCGATACTAAAATAGCATCGGCTTTTTTTATTGAAATATATTTTTTTTATCTTTTATCAATTTCTACAAAGTCCATGTTTACATCTCCTACATATACTTGACGAGGACGACCTATTGGTTCATTGTTCTCATGCATTTCTTTCCATTGTGCAATCCATCCTGGTAGGCGACCCAATGCAAATAAAACGGTAAACATATCGGTCGGAAAACCTAACGCTCTATAGATAATACCTGAATAGAAATCTACATTTGGATATAATTTACGATCGATAAAGTAAGGATCGCTTAGCGCTGCTTCTTCTAGTTTTTTAGCAATTTCTAATACTGGATCATTAATACCTAATTTTTCTAAAATATCATCGCAAGCCTTTTTAATAATTTTAGCTCTTGGGTCAAAGTTTTTATACACACGGTGACCAAATCCCATCATACGGAATGGGTCGTTTTTATCTTTTGCTTTGTTAATCCATTTTTCAGTATCGCCACCATCTTCTTTAATTAGCTCTAACATTTCAATTACAGCTTGGTTGGCACCACCATGAAGTGGTCCCCACAGTGCAGAAATACCAGCAGAAACTGAAGCATATAAATTACAATCTGATGAACCAACCATTCTTACGGTAGATGCTGAACAGTTTTGTTCATGATCTGCATGTAGAATTAACAAAGTATTCATTGCACTTACTACAACTGGGTCTATTTCTATCTCTTCCGTACGTTGCCCAAAAATCATATTCATGAAATTGGTCACATAATCATATTTGTTTTTTGGATAGATAAGTGGATGTCCTAGAGACTTTTTATAAATGAATGATACAATTGTTGGAAATTTAGCTAACAATTTGATCATTGTTAAATTCATTTCTTCTTTTGAAGAATTTGCATTTAATGATTCTGGGTAAAAAGTAGACAATGAACAAACCAATGAAGCTAATTGTGCCATTGGATGAGATTTAGAAGGATACCCATCTAAAAATTTCTTCATATCCTCATGAATTAGCGTATGTCTACTAATTTCATTTTGGAATTTCGCTAACTCCTCTTCTTTTGGCAATACACCATATATTAATAAATAAGCAACTTCTAAAAAAGTTGATTTTTCTGCCAATTGTTCAATTGGATAGCCGCGATACTTTAAAATACCTAGTTCTCCATCTAAAAAAGTTATAGCACTTTTTGTAGATCCTGTGTTTTTATAACCTAAATCTAGTGTAATATGACCTGTAAGATCTCTTAATTTTGAAATATCGATGGCTTTCTCACCTTCTGTTCCTGTAATAACTGGAAACTCATACGTTTTACCGCCTATCTTAATTTCTGCAATATCTGACATATATTTTATAGTTTATATAATAACAAAAATAGTTAATCTGTTTTTAAAATCTGACTTTTTAACCTAACAATGCTGTTAAATTGATGTTAATTTTTGGCAAAAAACACATCAATCTTTATAGAAAAAAATTATTTCGCTTTAATTTCCTCAATAACAGCTCCACATTCCATCATCTCACTTCCATAATATGGATTTTGAATTTTTTTCTCTGAAGCTAACCAATCACCACCATCTCCTTTATTAGCCATTGGACAATGTTGAATAAATATAGTCCCTGAATTTAGTTCTGCATGTTTAAATAATGCAATTACATCAGAACTTAATGCTGTAAATTCTTTACGTTGTGTTACAATATCTTTAGCAGCTTCAATTTTATGTGCTGTAACTGCTGTGTTTTCGCAACCACTATAGGTAACAAGTTCTGCTGCTAACGCTTTTGAAGCATTTTGTGCATCTGTAGTTTTAGAAGCAACTAATGCATTTTTTAATAAAATATAACTACTGTAAATGCTTTGTAGTTTTGCATCTTTAAAGCTAATCGTTGTTGTTGCAGCCACTTCAGTTTTATGTTCAGTACTATCTTTAGTTTCTTTAGATTTATTCGCAGTATTACAGGCCATTACAATCGATAATGCTATAACTCCAAAATATTGTTTTGTTTTCATTTGTGCTTAGTTCTTTTATCTGCTAATTTTTAATAATTAACCAGATAATTTGATAGATTTTGTTTTTTGCTCAAAATAGCATTTATAATTTTAAAATAACAAAAAAAGCCCTCGAAAATTCGAAGGCTTTTAATAAAATTAGATTTTAATTATAATTAAAAATTATATCCTAAACGTAGAGCAAATTGGCCATTTACAGGTTGGTAAGTTGTAGAAGTTCCATCTTGTTGGTAACCTTGATATTTTACACCCAAATCGAAACCGCTGTTCCATTCATAACCAAGACCTCCACCAAAAATAAATGAAGTTTTAGAACCATCTTGTATACCAAAACCTGCTCCAACCTCAGCCATTAAGTACATTCTTTCAATTGGAAATACTTTAACACCGCCTATAGCGGGAATGAAATCATAATCAGCAAGTGCAGGAATATTATCTTTTGCAAATAACCTAGTATAACCACCAGAAGCTGTTAGCGACACACTTTTTGATAAATCATATTGCAATCTAACATCAGCTCCTAAACCATAACTAAATGGAGAATTCTCTGTTGTAACGCCTCCACTTACACCTACGCCAATTTTAAAAGCCATTCCATTAGACATATTCATTGTTTGCGCTTTGGCATTAACACTTAGTAAAGTTGTACATACGACTGTAGCCATCGTAAAAAGTTTGGTAATTGTTTTCATAGTCTTTGATACTTAAGTTAAGAGTTGATTTTATTTGTAATTATTTACGTATCAAATCTGATCTTGGATTTCAAAAACTTTATTATTTTAGAATCTAACTCATAAAAAAAGCCCTTGATAAATTACCAAGGGCTTTACAAATAAAATTATATTTTAATTATAATTTAAAACCGTAAGCTAAACGTAAGCCAACATAACCAGTATTACCACCGTTTGCTGTAATTCCTTCATATTTAGCTGCTAAGTCTAAACCATTACTCCATGCATAACCAATTGCAGGAGAATATACGAAGTTTGTTCCACTTACATCTCCAACACCGAATGCTGCACCAGCTTCAGCTAAACCATATGCTCCAGCTCCTGTATTGCTAAAAAAGATTTTAAGACCAGCTTTAACTGGGATATAGCTATAGCTAATATCACCATAAGCTTCTTTGTATTGAATGCTAGTATAACCTGCTGTAACTGGTACTGATAACTGTTTATCAATATCAAATTGATAACGCAAATCTCCACCGATGGCTAGGCTTTGACCAGTACTTGTTCCTGCACCAACATTTAATCCAATTCCAAATTTAGGTGCTGATTGTGCATTTGCATTAACTGAGAAAAATAAAGCTACTGCAGCTACTGCAGAAGCTAAGAGTTTTGTAGAGTTTTTCATTTTAAAAATACTTTAGTAAGTTTAATTTGTGATTAGGCTTTATTGCCTAATTACTCTAATTTAAACAAATTGTATGCCATACACCAAAGAAGAAAAACTATTATTTAATAACATATTAACATTTTGATAAAATGATATGCTTAAAAATCATATAGTTAACTAAAAAATACAAAGAGTTTATTTTGCCACATTTTAAGTTTATTTAGGCTAAAATGATAATTAACAACTACCCTTTGTGTTCAGCATACACTACATCGAACTGTTCCACTTTATATATAAAATGTCTATTACTTTTATAACGAGCTTAATATTATTAATTGATGATAAGTGGAATTAGCATCTTTAATAGTAGTTTAAAACTGTCAATTAATAATTGGTAATGATCAAATGTTTTACTTCTCTATTATTTCTACCACGTACGTTGTAGGTATAGCTCTTATCAAAAGTTAGAATTTTAACTTTAGGATGAGTATAAATTCTTCTGATAAATTCTGTTTCCTTAATCACGACCATCCATTTTGCTGGACTTAGAATTAAAAATGTCGCTAAGCGTTGCTGATCATTTTGAGTAAAGGCACTTTGATCATATTCTGAAAATTCACTATCATATGGTGGATCTAAAAAAATAAAATCTGTAGATTTTAATTCTAACTGATTTAAAAATGCTTCGAAATCAAGATTAAATATTGAAGTATTCTTAAATAACGCGGTAACATCTGAATTAAATATATTTTCTGCCTTTTGGCGGAAGTTTTTTCTATTATAAGCAATACCTCCATATGGGATGTTAAATTCGCCTTTAGAATTAAATCTAAACATAGATCCATAACAAAACTCTCTTATAAAATACCAATTGGCTGCTGCTTTTGCAGGTTTAAGTTTTAAAGTTTGATTGTATTGTTTATTTAAAAGCGCTCTAAAAAAAAGATATGCCCCACTCCTAACTCCTGTTTCAAAATGAGATTGAAGCTCTTCGTCATTAAAATTCCGTCCTTCTTTTTCACAAATTCTTTTTATACGTCTTGCTTTATCGGCTATGCTGGCTAATATTGTTTTCTTAAATAAATCACTGTCAACAACAAAATCTTGATTATTAAGCACAAAATCTTTTTTTAATGCATCTGTTAGTCGTTCAGCTAAAAAACCCTCTAATTGAGCAGCTGGTGCAGTACCCTCTATATAAAAAGCAAAAAGCACACAACATCTTTCCCACATTTTATTAGTAAGATCGCCTAGCTCATCCCAAGCCCTTACATAATTAAAAAGCTCTGTTTTAAATTCCTTATGGCCAATTTGTTTATAAAAATTAATCAGGTCAGCACTTTTATCATTTATAAATGATTCTACTTTAGGCTGCAATGCAAAAAAAACACCTCCGCCACCAAAAAAAGGTTCAATATATCTATCAAACTCGGGAATATAATCGGCAAACAAAGCAAATTCAATATACTTTCCACCTGTCCATTTAATAATTGGCCGTAATTTATTGTTCATCCGCGTTAATATCCTTATTGACTTTGAGTTCTTAAAACTCTATTTATTTATGGACGAATATGCAATTATTTTAAATCAATTTTTTGTTCTATATAACCAATTGCGCTTTTTTTTAACTGAACTAAATTTTCATCAGCATTTAACCATTTTATTTTAACACCATCTTTCTCCATTTTTCTAAAAAACGTCATTTGTCGCTTAGCAAATTGGCAAATTGCTATCCCTAATCTTTCTTTAAGTGTAATAAAATCAATTTCATCAGCTAAATAAGATGCAATGAATTTATATTCTAATCCATAAAAAATTAACATTTCTTTACTAATTCCACTTTTCAATAAGGCTTCAACTTCTTCTATTAATCCAAAATTTAATCTTTTATTTAACCGGTCAATAATTCTTTCACGTCTTGTCTCAACCTCACTTTGTAAACCAATAATTACTGGGTTAATTGTGGGTCTAGCAATTTCAACTAATTCATTATGTGTAAGGTAGTCGGCAATTTCAATTGCCCTTATTAAGCGTTTTGCAGACGAATAATCTGCATGTAATCTTAATGTTTCCGAATAAGAATTTAATCTATCTTGTAATTGTTCCTTAGTAAAATCTTGAATTTCATTTCTTAAATTCTGATTTACAGGAATGGTTGTTAATTCGTGGTTTTGTAAAATGCTGTGTATATACATTCCAGTTCCTCCACAAAGAATTGGCAATTTTTTTCTTTGTGATATATCATTAAACGCTGCATAAAAATCTTCTTTAAAAGCATTTACATGATATTTAGTTCCTGCATTTTGTATGTTTATTAAATGATATGGAATATTTTTTCCATTTATTCGATACTCATTCAAATCTTTTCCAGTACCAATATCCATATCTTTGAATACCTGGCGACTATCTGCACTGATGATTTCTCCATTTAATTCATGGGCTAATGTCACAGCTAATTTAGTTTTACCTGATGCCGTTGGGCCTAAAATAATCAGCAAGTCTTCAGACATTTTTAGAGTAGTAAGTGATATTTTAAATTCCCTGTATTAAAAAGTTTAACAAAACCATTTAATGCTAAAAAATCGTCCAAATTTAAATCATTTTGTTCTTTGAAAGCTAATAAAATAGTTTTTGGTAAGCGATGAGGAAAATATCGAATTAAGGTTTCACGGTTTACATATAAAAATGCCGGCCCAGTAATTTCACTTAAAGTAAAACCTAATTTGTTGTAACCCTTGCCTAGTGACCAATCTTTATCAGCGTAGGTCATTAAGTCGTTTAACTCAATTTGTTTTGTGAAATGCTTTATTAGTTTACTCAATCCACCTACAATTGTTAAACCCCCTTTAGATGCAAAACGCACTAATTCAGCAGATTGATAGTTTTCACCTTTACTTTTCATTGGCCTTCCCTCACTAAAACTAGCTAAACCAATTATTTCATTATCAGCTAATAACCCAAAGCTGTATTTAGCTTTTACATAACCTTGTACATGATTTTCAGTTAAAAAATTTAGGGTTTGCTTCTGATTTACTTCTTCAATTTTAGCTTTACGCCCATGAAAACTTTTATTAAAACCTAAAAACGAGTGAATTCGGTTTAATACTTGGGCTCTTTTGGCTATCCAAATATCCTCCCAAAGCTGAATTAATTGTACATTTTCTTTTTGATAATGGTTCTGCAAAGTGATTAGCTCTTCAGGATTAAAACTATTGCCAAGTGGAACTAAGTGAATAAATATATTTTTACTGCACTCAACAATAAAATATGGATCTACCTGAGCAATTTGTGTTTGGTGATTAAAATTTTGTACGGTTAAGAAAAAATCTTCTTGCCAAAAAGAATTTAAACCCACCCTTTTTGCTTATAAATTGTAAATCCTTTAGCCAGCATATCGGTTATTTGTTCTAGCAAAATATCATCCAGCTCTTTGATATGAAAACACGACTTCCCTTCTAATAATTCTAATAAATTTGCATTGGAAATTCCCTTTATCTCTTCCTCAGCATATTCAGACATAAAATAAAAGGCGACATAATCTTCAAGGATTTCGACACCTGCAAAATAAACTTCAGCTCTGTTTTTCCCATCTATCTCTACGTTTTTTTCACTCCAAAGTTCATAAGCCGTATCACTATTTGTATGAGCTGTAAATCCGTTGGCGGCATATGGTTGTAAGGATGCTCTGATGGTCTGAAAAATTTCTACAAAATCGGTTTTCATGGTTTCTGCTTTATCTTTTAAGAACAACACTAATTTAATACCAATTGTTCATTTAAACAATTTATAAATTTATCCACCATTGTGATGTAGTTTGATTTCCCTCCAAGGAAAATGTCTCTCCTATTTTGGGTGTTAAAACTGGAACATGTAGTTCTGCAGCTTTTTTTGTTAATCTCTTTATAGGCTCATCCCAGTCGTGTAAGGCTAATTTAAATTTACCCCAATGCACCGGGAGCAAGTTTTTAGCTTTTAAATCAATACTGGCTTGCGCAACTTCTTCAGGAAACATATGAATTAATGGCCACATTTTATTGTACTGTCCACATTCTAAAATTGCTAAATCAAATGGTCCGTATTTTTCTCCAATACTTTTAAAATGTTCATCGTAACCAGAATCTCCACCTAGATAAATATTATTATTTTTTGTTTTAAGGATGAATGAAGACCAAACAGTTTGATTTCTTTTAAATCTTCTTCCAGAAAAGTGTCTAGCAGGAGCTGCAGTGAAACTGAGATTTGCCAAGGGAGATATTTCCTCTCCCCATGCCAATTCAGTAATTTTTTCTGCAGAAATACCCCAACGTTCTAAATGTGCCCCTACACCTAAAGAAGTCACAAATTGAGTTGTTTTATCGTTCAGTTTTAAAATGGAATTATAATCCAAATGATCGTAATGATCGTGAGTAATGAGAATGATATCTAAAGCCGGTAAATCTTCAAGCTCAAGAAAATCTGTACCTCCAAAATTTTTCGTTCCTATAAATTGAAATGGCGACGTTCTTTTACTAAAAACAGGATCCACCAATATATTTAACCCATCAACTTGAATTAAATAAGAAGAATGCCCAAACCATGTGAGTTTTAGTTTTTCTGAACGATCAAAGTTTGGGATTTCGTACGGTATAGGATGTTTTGGGATGCTGTTTACATTTCCTTTTATCATTTCTCTTATAACCATCAAATAAGATACATTTTCTGGAAGAGCAGGTGTTGGAGATTGATTTTCAATTGCTCCATTTTTGTAATTAGCCAAATTACTAATCTTTTTCAGGCGCTCTCCTTTAGGTAATCGACCAAAAACTGGCAAGTTTAAAATATAAACTGCAAAAAAAACAATAAATAGAAGTGCAATGATAAAAATGTACATTTTATTGATATTATAAATTATACAATGATATGTACAATTTTAATACTGTCCAATTAACTAAGTTAAATCGCAAAACACTATTAATTAATTCTTATCAACTGAATATTACCTTTAATAAAAGCATGATTAATGAAACGATCTTGGTTCGGGGTTTGGTCGGAGTTTCGTCGGGGTTTGGTCGGACTTGTGACAATCGTATCCGAACTAACTGCGACTAATCTCCGAATTATAACTGAGCCAATAGTTAAAATCAGTAATAGATAAATTTATTGCTTGTTCATCTTCTTCTATACAGAATGTCGAGTTAAAAGGCAAAAAAAAGGTCCAAACAGTTATAACTGTTTGGACCTTTTTAAAATAACTCTTTATATTTATATATTAATTTTTAGGTTGTACTCTACCGCTTTTTCTATCTTGAGCCCTACCAATTGCATAACCAGCACCAGCGCCAGCTAAACCACCAATAATCGCACCTCTACCATCTTTTTTATCAATTAAAATACCACCTAATGCACCCACTCCAGCACCAATTGCTGTGCCTTTTGCAGCATCACTCCAGCCTTTTTTCTTTGCTGCTGTAGTTGTACCAGCTGATGTTGTTGTAGATGAACCACTTGATGAATAGGTAGATGAAGAACTACGTCTTGCTGCAGCTAATTCTGCTTGATGTTTCTCTTCTATTAACTGTTGTTGTTTTACAACTTCAGCACGTTTAAAGCTATCTAATTTTAAGCTGTCTCTAACAGCTACCATTGCTTGTTGTTTTGCCAATGCTTCTTCTTTGGCTTTGTTGCTACATGAAGCTAATACTGTAGCTAATGCAACTATTGCGAATATCTTTTTCATGTTCAATTTAATTTAGTGTTAATTATGTTTCTTATAATGTAAAAATGATGCCAAGATTTAATTTCTGAAGAAATAATTTCTAAAAACTCCATTTACATAGTATCATAACAACTTACTCGCGTTTTAGTTTTTCGTTAAAAATGCCTATATTTGCAATAACGGAATATCAATATACTTTTCTCGATACAATACCTACTGAGCCATTAAGGTTCAGCATTCCAATCTTTAGCAGACTAACCGTTGTCATGCAGGATAAAATATACGTAGCGATCTAGTCCATTTTAACAAAACGCGTTAAAAAGATCAATAAAAGGTAAATTCAGAGAATAGTCGGTTTTAAATTAATACAATATATATGGCAAAGTCTCAGGCTACTTTCATGAAAAAACAATTAGAAAAAAATAGACAAAAGAAAAAAGAAGACAAGTTAGAACGCAAGTTAGAACGTCAACAAAACTCAACAGGTGGCGATTTAGATAGTATGATGGCTTATGTAAATGAGTTTGGAGAAATCGTTTCTACTCCTCCTGAAAAGAAATAAACATCGACACAACTCTCGCTAAAACTGCGGGAGTTTCTAAACAATTTCTCCAAAAGATATTATTCTTTGGGTTAAAAAATGATATCTTGCCTTCTAGCTAAAAGAAGTACGATTACATGAAATTAACTATTTGGGGAGCTGCACAACAGGTAACTGGCAGCATGCATTTATTGCAAACAGAAAATTACTCCATACTTATAGATTGTGGCCTAGATTACGAAAAAGGCACTTATCAAGAAGAAAATCAATATTTTCCATTTGATCCAGCAATGATTGATGTGGTAATATTAACTCACGCCCATATTGATCATTCTGGTAATTTACCTACGCTTTTATGTATGGGATTTGAAGGACAAATTCTATGTACATCGCCTACAGCAGATTTAGCCGAATTGCTTTTATTGGATTCGGTAAATATATTTCTTGGGAAACAAAAAAGAAAATTAAGAAGTAAACGTGGATTTTCTGGACCTCAACCATTATACCTGCAAAAGCATGTAATGGAAACTGTAAGCCGCTTTGTTACAATTGGTTTTAATAAACCTTTTAAAATTAATGGTGCTATTGAATTAACTTTCATTCCGGTTGGACATTTATTGGGTGCAGCCGCTATTATTTTAAATATTGTAGAAAATGGAATAACAAAGAAAATAGGCTTTACTGGTGATATAGGCAGGAAAAATTATCCAGTATTAATAGATCCACAGCCTTTACCACAAGTTGATTATTTAGTATGCGAATCTACTTATGGTGGTAGATTGCATACAACGGATAGCACTTTACAAGAAAAATTGATAGAAACCATTAATGAAACCTGTATTAAAAGTCCAGGTAGATTAATTATTCCAGCTTTTAGTATTGGAAGAACACAATCTTTAGTATTTACATTAAATCAAATTTTCAGTAAAGGCTTGCTCCCACCTGTTCAAATATTTGTAGATAGTCCGTTGGCAAATTATGCTACTGAAGTTTATCGAAAACACCATGAATTGGTAAATGAAGAGGCTAAGGACTTTTATAAAACCAAAGGTGATGAATTTGAGTTTGAGAATTTAATCTATGTCCATGATCGTAAAGAAAGCTTATCTGTAAGTAATTATTTAGAACCTTGTATCATTATTTCTTCTGCTGGAATGTTAGAAGGTGGCAGAATACAAGATCATCTTTATTATAATATTCAAAATTATTATTGCACCATTTTATTTATAGGATATTGTGCAAAAGGAACATTAGGAGATAGATTATTGAGAGGTGATCCTATTATTCGTTTACGAAATCGCGACCTGATGGTTTATGCAGCCATCAAAAAAACTGACCTATTAAGTGGACACGGAGACCACAATGATTTAGTTGAAACCGTAAAACAACAAAATCAACATACCTTAAAAAAGGTTTTTTTGGTTCATGGAGAAATTAAAAGCATGTCGGCTTTAGCTAATTCACTAACTGAAGAAGGCTATAGTGTTTCGATACCAGAAAAAGGAGAAGAAATAATTCTTTAAGTTATGTTGCTAAATAAACATAAAATTTACTGTTTCGAATTGGCTGACCTTTAATAGATAAACTTTCTCCTTTATAATCTCGAGTTGGTTTAATAATAAAAGGTTCATCAGATTTAGCAAATTCATCAAAAGCAATTTTTAAGCGATCAATATAAGTGTCAGCATTTACTTTCCATTTTTTATCCATATACCAGAAATAAGCAAAAACATTTCTAGTATTACCTTTTAATTTCCCATCTAACCTGATTTGAGCAATATTTGCTTTTTTTAATGGTTCAACAGCTTTTTTATAAAATGTTTTAAAGTCTTTAAATTCAGGAATAGTTCTAACCTCAGTCATTTTTTTCAATTTTAGCGCAAATTACGTCTTTTAAAACGCAACAAGAAATTAACCATAGTTTGATAATTTAATTAAAGCACTAATTGTTGGTGTAGCCTTTGCAAAGTTTCTTCTGCATTCACGCAAAAACCAGGGTGTACTTTAGATGCTTGTACTACAGTACTTCGTGTAGCTGTAAGCCAGCGAAAACGTGACGCAATATCTAATTGTCCTATTGGACCAGCTTCCGCACCACCTATGCATATTTTTTCAATAGCTGTTAAATTAGAAAGAATAATAGACGTTTCTATTTTACACGCAAAGGCAGATAAACGAGTTTCATCTATCTCAAATATACATTTCAAAAATTTCTGATCAGCACAATATAAGATTACCCCTACGTTGAGGAATTCTTCACGTTCTACCCTTGGCACAACACGAATTACTGCATACTCAAATAAGTGTTTCTCTCGCATGTTGAGCTTCTTTAACAAAAATATCTGAATGAGCAATTCTAGTATTTAAAAATAGAGCATACGCATCTCTTTGAGCTTGACTGCTCTGAAATATATCTTCATTTAACCATTCATCCGGTATTAAATTCAATATATTATTTATAATTTCTGGTGTTAAAATGGAGATAAAGCTTTTGTTAACTTCTTCTAATTGGCTGGCTTGCAATAACAATACATGATCTTTTACCAATACAAAAGATCTTTTTGCTTGCTCCTCCCAATTTTGCCACGAATGATGAAAATACAAGGATGCACCATGGTCAATTAGCCATAATTCTTTATGCCAAACCAACATATTCGTGTTACGAGCAGTACGATCCATATTTGTTAGCAAACAATCTAACCATACGATTTGCGATGCCAATAGAGAATCAATTTTGGCCACTGTTGGATCATAGGTAATAGCACCTGATAAATAATGTAATGCTAAATTTAAACCTACGCTGGCCTTCAATAAATCTTGTATTTCTTCATCAGGTTCTGTTCTGCCAAAAGCTTCATCCAATTTCGCAAATACTAATTCAGGAACTTTTAATCCCAATTTACGAGCAATTTCTCCGCCTATAATTTCAGCTATTAGTGCTTTATAACCTTGTCCGGCACCACGAAATTTTAACACATATAAAAATCCATCATCAGCTTCTGCAATTGCTGGCATAGAACCGCCCTCACGTAAAGGCGTAACATACCTTGTAACATTTACTGTTCTAATATATAAAGATGGATTATCTGTTTTGATCATTAAGTGGGCTTATTTATCAAAAATAGGAAAATTTACTATTGTTAAGGCATAAAAAAAGCATTGCTGTTCACAATGCTTTTTAAAATTTTTATAGCTTTTTTAATTCTGTACAATCACATGATAGCTTGCAGTTGTTGTATTTGTAGCATCAAACCAAATGGTATAAATTTTTCCCGATTGGAAAGTTGTGCCAGGAATAACGGTTGTATTCGCTGAACTTAAAATATTAACATTCAATGCTGTATTAGCATCAATGGTACTGTAAGGTGATGAATAACCAAAGGTTAAGCCTGCAGTTAATGAAGCTCCACCAGCTGCTACAACATTAATAGAATTAGCCAAGGCCGAACCTACATTCACAAATCTAACTTTAGATTTTCCTGAAGCTGGTGCAGTATTATCATCTTCAAATCCATTTAATTGTGCTGTACCACTAGCATTTGTGTAATAAAAAACAGTATAAGATGCGTTTGCTTTAATGCCTACACTAGCACTAACATTTGCAGTAGTTGAGCCTGAATTTCTAAATGAAACTGAACTTGCCCCAGACTGAGCAGTTAAATAACCACTACTTTCTCCATAAGCTACTGCAGATGTTGTTAATTTAGTATCTCTTTGATAAAAATCTTGAGAACTTGAACCTTGTACAGAGTTTACCACTCTTAAATTGGCGGTTCCTTCCACAATTACATCATCATTATTTTTTTTACATGATGACATTAAGGCTATCATACAAATTACAGTTAATATGATTGCAGATGTTTTGTTAAAAATCGTTTTCATTGGGATTAAATTTTAGTTAGTTATAAAATAAAAATATCAAATACCACGCCAATGCACTCAAAAAATAGATATTACTCCTAATTTGAGAATTTATAAATAGAACTAGTCTTGTATATTTCTTCAGGTTTTAGTGTTGTTGTCGGAAAATTTAACTGATTTGGTGAGTCTGGAAAGTGCTGAGTTTCTAAACAAAATGCAGTCCTAAAATCGTCTTTAGCACCATTTTTAAATGTGTTATTACTTTGCATAAAATTACCGCTGTAAAATTGCAAGCCCGGTTCTACTGTATAAATATCCATTACAATTCCAGACTTATCTCCCTTTACAGTTGCTGCGTGAAACATATTTAAAGCTTTTGTTTTATTTAAAATGTAATTATGATCATAACCTTTCCCATAACTTAACTGCTCATTTTTATCATTTATTCTCGCACCAATAGTAGTTGGCTTAGTAAAATCAAATGGTGTACCTATAACTTTTTCTATTTTTCCTGTCGGAATTAAGCCAGAATCAACTGGTAAATAATTTTCTGCATAAATCTGTAAGCTATGATTTAAAATAGTACCGCTTCCCTCACCATTTAAGTTAAAAAAAGCATGGTTTGTTAAATTTACAACTGTTGTTTTATCAGTAGAAGCTTGATAATCCATTTTTAATTCATCATTATCTGTTAAAGTATACGTTACTTTAACTTTCAAATTACCTGGAAAACCTTCTTCCATATCTTTCGATAAATAGGTAAATTCTATAATTTGATTATTGGGTTGTTTTACATCCCAAACCACATATTGAAAACCTTTTTTACCACCATGTAAAGTATTTAGACCATTATTAGCATAAAGCGAATAAGCTTTACCATCTAAATTGAATTTACCTTTAGCAATGCGATTTCCGTATCGACCAATAGTTGCTCCAAAGTAAGGTTCTGTAGATTTTTGATAAGCATTTACACTATTAAAACCCACAACGACATCAATTAATTGACCTTTAGCATTCGGAATAAGTAGACTAATTAATCTTGCACCATAATTGGTAAACTTAGCTTCGGCATTATTTGAGTTTTTCAAAATATATAAAGCAGTCTGTTTACCGTCTATTACATTTTTAAAGGAATCTGCAACGAGCGTTACATTTTTCGAACTATCATTGGCCAAACCGTCATCCGGCGAGTTTTTCTTTTGAGAATTGCAAGCGGTTAATGATGCTATAATTAAAATTAAAGGTAATGTAGATTTAAAATTCATACGAAATATTTAAGTTACGATCTTTTTAATAAATGTAAATAGGAAGTTTATCATTACAAAATGTAAATAATTACTAATTAAAATTAATCGATTTCTTAATGACAAAAAATAGCACAGAACATTTATTAAAATTATTTAAGGTAATCCAAACTAATATTTAAAATTCATTTTATAATTGAAATGAAAAATTTTTAATTTAAAATTTAAATAAAAATCTAATAGAAAAATTTATTGCTTACAAGTAAATTTATTTTCTTAACAAGAAATTAAATATTGAAAAATTAATTATATCATAATTTAATTTTAAAATAATTATTTATATTTTAATTATATTTTGTTTACATTGGTTTACCTAAACCTATGAATAAACAATTTATACCTTTTTTAATGCTTTCAATTAGCATTAATTTTTGCTTTGCCCAAAACAATTTTGGCCCAAAATTAACAGCAATGGGCAATAACTATGTGGCAGTTAAAGATATATGGAGCTTAAATGGCAATGTATCAGGCATAGCCGATGTAGGATCTCCTACTCTTGCCATAAATTACACGAAGTATTCAATTGATAATGAACTAAGTAATCAAGCCATAGCATTCGTTTTACCTTTAAAAAATAATTATTTAGGTGCAAGTTTTAATCGTTATGGAATTACCGCATATAATGAAATTAAAGCGGGTTTAGTATTAGCCAAAAGATTTGGAAATAAATTATCAATTGCCCTAAAAGGAAACTACCATCAAATAAAAATAAGCAATTACGGCTCAACAACTGGTTTTTCAATTGATGTGGGAGGAATGTATGAATTGACTAAGCAAATTACTTTAGGACTTAGTTTAAGTAATCCATCATTTCAAAAATACAGCAGTAAAGAAATAGAAACAAAAATTGCAAGTAGTATGCAAATTGGCGGATCTTATAAAGCATCTGATAAAATTTTAATCGCAACTACAATAAGCAAGGAATTTAATACATCTATCAATGTTGGTTTGGGTATAGATTATAAATTATTAAGCCTTATTAGTTTAAGAGGAGGTTTAACTACAAAACCATTTAAACATTATGCAGGGTTCGGATTAAATTTCAAAAAATTTGTAATGGATATGGCTGTAGAAAGCGATATACATTTAGGTTATACTCCTCAAATTGCTTTAGCTTATGCGTTTTAAGATTTTACTCCTGCTAATGCTGATTAGTTACGTTTCAAAGGCGCAAACTAATGAAGATACTTTTATTAAAGACCTGATTGAAAGTTTAGCCGAAAATTTGCCTGATGATTATGATCTTTCTGAATTGGAAGATAGATTGGTTTTTTTAAAAAAGCATCCCATCAATTTAAATCATACAAATCCAGAAGAATTAAAAGGCCTGATATTTTTATCCCCATTACAAATCAGCAATCTTTTTTCTCACTTAAAAGCTAATGGCAAATTGGTAGACATTTTAGAATTACAAAGTATCCCAGATTTTGATGTTAAAACTATAGAAAGACTTTTGCCCTTCGTAACATTAAAACAATCAGATTTAGAAGACAGAATTACCTATAGAAATCTAAGAAATTTAGGTGATAATGATTTAGTAATGCGTTTTGGAAGAGTGCTAGAAAAACCAAAAGGTTTTACTGATTTACCTGGTAGCCATTACATAGGTTCTCAGGAAAGACTTTTAATTCGATATAAATATAATTTCTCCAATCGCATTTCTGCTTCACTAATTTTCGAGAAAGATGCTGGAGAGCAATTCTTAAGAGGAACTAAACAATTCCTATTAGATTATCAATCTGCTCATATTGCTTTATTTAACAATGGAATATTTAAAAAAATAATCATAGGTGATTATAACATGCAATTTGGTCAAGGATTAACATTGTGGTCGGGTTTCGCTTTTGGAAAAGCACCAGATGTAACAAGTGTGGCTAAAAAAGATGTAGGTTTAAAACCTTACACTTCCTCAAATGAATACTCCTTTTTTAGAGGAATTGCCACAACAATTACTGTCGCTAAACATATAGATTTCACTCCTTTTTTATCCTATCGAAAACTAGATGCAAGTTTAAACGTAAATAGTGTTGGAGATGAGGTACTTTCAAACACCAATGAAACCGGTTTGCACAGAACAACTACTGAAATTAAAAATAAAAATAGTTTAGATCAGCAGTTGTTTGGGGGTGTTATTCAATACCAAAAAAATAATTTAACCGTCGGTGCAGTCGCTTATCATTCTATATATAATAAAGAGTTTATAACAGGAAATGAAGTTTATCGATATTATAATTTTACAGGTAAAACATTAACTAATGTAGGTTTACATTATAATTACACCTATAAAAATATTTATTTTTTTGGCGAAGCAGGTAAAAGTTTAAGTGGGGGTTTAGCATATGTTAATGGTGCTTTGGTAAGCCTTTCTTCAAAAGTGTCTGCAGTAATTTTGCACAGGAATTACGACTCTAATTATCATAATTTCTTTAATCAGGCAACTGCCGAAGCTAGTGAAGCAATAAATGAAAAAGGATTTTACGCTGGGTTAAACATCACGCCTGTAAAAGCTTGGACAATTGCAGTTTATGCTGATTATTTTAAATTTCCATGGTTAAAATTTAGAGTTGATGCTCCTTCAGATGGTTATGAAGTATTAGGTCAGATCACCTTTACACCTACGAAAACATTTAAAGCAGTTTTAAGATATAAATCGGAATTAAAGCAACAAAATACAGATTTAGAAGTTCCAATTAACTATTTAGATGATGTAAAAAAGGAATCTTATCGTGGCGATGTAAACTGGCGTTTTAATAAATCATTTAGCTTTCAAAACCGATTAGAGGTTTCTCAATTTAAAAAAGGAAGTGCTAAACCCGAATTTGGTTATCTGATTTATCAAGATATAAATTATTCACCATTATTTTCGAAAATTTCGGGAAACCTGAGATTAGCATATTTTAATACTCCAACTTTTAACAGTAGAATTTATGCTTATGAAGACGATGTATTGTACAACTTTACATTTGGAATGTATAATGGAAAAGGATTTAGAACGTATGTAAATCTTAAGTATAAGCTTATAAAACGCGTAGATATTTGGGCAAAATATGCGATGTTTCATTATAACAAAGTTGAAACAGTTGGAACAGGATTAGATGAAATTATTGGCAATAAAAAAACAGATATAAAACTTCAATTACGTTATCAATTTTGACATTTAAATCTGAAATTGTTTTTGTAAGAATTTTACTTCCTTTTATAATCGGAATCTGTTGCGCTTATAATTTTCAGAACGATTTGCTAATTACTTTATCATTAACATTATGCGTTATACTGCTAGTTTATTTAATCGCAGTTAATAATTTTTACAAAAAACTAAAAGCTTATAATTTTAAGGGGGTAACTGGCATAATTTTCTATTTTTTTTGCTTTGTACTTGGCGGACTAGTTTGTTTATTAAACACACAATCATTAAAAGAAGAATACCACGCCAATCGTTCATTTGACTATTTAAAAGTCTGGGTAAATGATGAACCACAGCAGACTAATGATATCGTTCGGTTTGAAGTTGTCGTAACTACAGGATATAAATTTAATAGACCTGAAACCTTAAGTGGAAAACTATTAATTGCGCTGAAAGTTGATAGTTTAAATCCTGTTAAATTAAAATATGGTGATGAATTGATAGTTTCTTCAAAGAATTTACCTGTAGAACCATCATACAATCCATCTGAATTTGATTTCAAAGCATGGTTGGCTACTAAAAACATATATCATCAGACATTTATAAATCAAAATCATTTAGTAAAACTAAACAGTAATAAAAGTAATCCAATTATAAAATATGCTATTGAAGTAAGAAAAAGACAGGTTGAGATTTATAGAAAATTGATCCATAATGATGAAGCATTTGCTGTTGCATCTACTTTAGTTTTAGGTTATAGAGCAGATTTAAGTAAGGAAACATTGGCTGCTTACAGTAAAACAGGAACAATACATGCCCTATCTGTTTCAGGCATGCATGTCGGTATTATTTACATATTTTTAAATTGGGCTTTATTCTTCTTGGATAAGAAAAGGCTATTGAAAATTTTTAAACTCCTACTTATCTCGTTTTTAATTTGGTATTATTCACTCTTAACAGGATTTTCACCATCTGTTCTCCGTTCAGCAATTATGCTAACTGTTTATATATTGGCTAAAGCATTCAATAAAAACAGTAATAGTTATAATATATTAGCATTTACTGCTTTTTGTTTATTATTATATAATCCCTTCTTAATATGGGATGTTGGTTTTCAACTCTCATTTTTAGCAGTTTTTGGATTAATTTATTTACAACCCAAAATTTATAAATGGTTTTATATTAAAAATAAATGGTTAGATAAACTATGGGCAACTGTTGCATTAAGTTTAGCGGCTCAGATTGCTACTTTTCCATTGAGCATTTATTATTTTCATCAGTTTCCGTTGTATTTCATTTTCAGTAATCTATTTATTCTACTTCCATTAACTGCAATGATGTATTTAGGAATTGGGATTTTAATGCTCCGACTCTATTTTTTAGCGCCAATTTTTGAATGGATAATTAATTTTACTAATAGTGGTCTAAAATGGATTGCCAATCTACCATTTTCTGGCATTACATCTATATGGTTAAATCAATGGCAGTTAATTTTGCTAAGCTTTACGTTGATTATTTTCACCATAGCATTAGTAAATTACAAGAAAAAGCTACTTATAGTTTCTTTACTATGTATTTTGGTTTTTCAGTCATTTGCAGCCTATTATAAAATATCGGCATCCAAACAACAAAAGATTTTGTTTTTTAGTCTTCGTAAAAACTATGCTGCAGCTTTTATAGAGGGAAACGAAGCAGTTCTTTTAACTGATTTAGATGGAAGCAATAAAAATTATGATTTTTTTGTTAAACCTGCGTTAGATCAAATGCAAATTACAAACATCCACTTTGTGAAATGGGAACAGGATACTGCATTAAAATCCTTCATAAAAAAAGAACATCAACTAGTATTTCATCAATATCATATTCTATTATTGGATGATGATTTTAACTATAAAAAAATTGATCAATTACCTAAGTTTGAAAGTGTTTGGTTACATCAAAATCCACGAAAAAACGTATTAGATTTACGCAATGAAGTGCTATTTTCAACTTTGCTAGTAGATGCAACTAATAAAGATTATATGATTAAACGTTATGAACAAGATGCAAATAAATTTCAGTTACAATCACATATTTTAAAGAAAAATAATTCATATTTGATAGACCTTAAGGTATTCAAATAGCATGGTTGAAGAACTTGTTTTATATAATGTTAAAGATAGAATTGCAACTATTACACTTAATCGTGTTGATAAACGCAATGCTTTAAATCCAGAATTGGTAACTCTATTAACTGATCATTTGCTAAAAGCAGCTGAGGATGATGACGTTAAAGTGATTATTTTAAAAGCGAATGGAGATACGTTTAGTGCAGGTGCAGATCTTGCTTATTTACAACAATTACAGCAAAATTCTTATGAAGAAAATTTAGCAGATTCTAATCGCTTAAAAAATCTCTTTACAACAATTTGCTATTTACCAAAAATTGTAATTGCTCAAGTAGAAGGTCATGCAATTGCTGGCGGATGTGGTTTAGCAACTGTTTGCGATATTATTTTTGCAGTTCCTGAGGCAAATTTCGGTTATACAGAAGTTAAGTTAGGTTTTGTTCCAGCATTAGTTTCTTGCTTTTTAATGCGCAAGACAAGCGAAACTATAGCAAAAAAGATTCTACTGACTGGTAATTTATTTTCCGCGGAAGAGGCACTAAAATATAACTTAATAACTTTTGTAACAAAAAAAGAAGATATTGCTCAAAGTGTAAATAATTTTGCAGTAGATTTGTGTAACAATACCTCTGCGAACGCGTTAATGGTAACCAAGCAACTCATTAATCAAACTACTAATTTAGGATTAGAAAAGAGTTTGGAAATGGCTGTACAAATTAATGCAAGAGTGAGGGAAAGCGATGATTTTAAAAAAGGCGTATCATCCTTTCTAAATAAAGAAAAAACTAAATGGTAAATTAAATCTGAAAATAATATGTTTAAATCTATGAAAACTGGTGTTTTAGCCGCTATCTTAATTAGCTCTGCTATTTACGCTCATGCACAAAAAAAAATAACTGAAGGTTCTGTAACTTATACTATGGATTATGCTTTAACTGCAGAACAAGAACCTATGGCTGCTCAACTACCATCAGAAACAAAAGTAAAATTTAATGGTCCTATTTCTAAAATTGAAATCGAACAAGGACCTGCAACTATTTCTGTATTTAGAGATTTAGCTTCAAATACTGGACTTCTTTTAATCGATGTTCCTGTTGCACAATGGCAGTATGCGGTTAAACAAACTAAAGAAGATTATGACAAGGCAAATGCAGCTTCCCCAAAAATGAGCGATTTTAAAGCTACTGGTGAGAAAAAAATGATTGGCAGTTATAATGCAGAAAAATATACTTACAAAGATGATAAAGGTGGTACTTATGAACTTTGGGCTACTAATGATGTAGAATTACCTACAGGTTTTTCAGGTCAGGAGTTTAAAGATGTAAAAGGTACATTGCTTAAATTTACTCGTTTTCAACAAGGCGTTAAAGCTACCTTAACAGTTAAAGGTATTAATGAAGAAAAAGTTGGCCCACTTACATTAGAAGTTCCAAAAGGTTACGAAGTTAAAACAATGGAAGAAATCATGGCGTTGCAACGTGGTGGTGGCGAATAATCGCTAATAATCCTTTTCGTAAATCAGGTTTTTATTCGTGGCTTTTATTAAATTGCGCCAATGTTTAAAAACCTGATTTTTTTTGCTCGTTTTTTTCTGTTTTGGTTATTGTTTTTTGCAATAGACAGATTAGTTTTTCTTTGTATTTTCCATAAAAAACTAAGAGAAATACCTTTTGAAGAAAGAATATCAACTTTCTATTATGCTTTAAGATTAGATTTTTCAATGGCTGCTTATATTGCAGTAATTCCATTGTTAATTTTTATTTTTTGGTATTTTTCTAAAAGAACATTAGTCAATTTTAAATGGCTATCTATTTACAATAAAATTTTAGTTACTATTTTCGGTTTCTTCTCAATTGTTAATTTCAACACCTATCGCGAATGGGGTATTAAGATAAATCACAGCGCTTTAGCTCCAATTATAGAAACGCCAAAAGAAGCAATGGCTTCAAGCGGTTCTTCCCCTTTCTTATTTTCCATGTTTATTTGGGTAATATTAATTGGATCTGGTTTTTATCTTAATTTTATTTTAATTAAGAAACAAATAATTTTTGTTAAAACTCCAATATGGTTAAAATCTATTGTAGTTGTTTTACTACTCGGATTTAATTTTTTATTAATCAGAGGTGGTATTGATGTGGCTCCGAATAATCAGAGTATGGCATATTTTTCGAAATATGAAATTTTAAACCATGCTTCATTAAATACAGAATGGAACTTAATCTCAAGTATACTAGCATCTACAAAAACGAATAAAAACCCCTACTTATATTTTGATAATGCAACTGCAGATAAACAAGTTTCTGCATTATATAAGGTTGAAAAAGACACCACTATTTCCATCTTAAAAACTCAAAAACCTAATATTATCTTATTTATTTTGGAAAGTTTTACAGCAGATTTAACAAAAAAATTAGGCAATGAAGATGGCATTACCCCTAATTTTGACAGTTTAATAAATAAAGGAGTTTTATTCACTAATATTTACTCAGCTGGAAATCGTACGGATAAAGGTTTAATTGGAACATTGAGTGGCTTTCCAACTTTAGGCACAGGAAGTATAGTTAAATGGCCTGAAAAAATGCAAAAAATACCTGCAATTAGCCAGAAGCTTTACCAAAACAATTACCAACTTTCATTCTATTACGGAGGAGAATCTGAATTTGATAATTATAAAGCATTTCTCTTAAGTCATAATTATCAAAAATTGATTGATAAAAATAGTTTCGATAAAAAAGACATGAACTCTAAATGGGGTGCTTATGATGGACTTGTTTTTAACAGGCAATTACAAGAGATAAGTCAGGAAAAGCAACCTTTCTTTTCTACCATTTTATCGTTAACTAATCATGAACCTTTCGAATTACCTACAAAACCAAAGTTCGGAAATAAAGAAATTATTCAAAAGTTTAAAAGCACAGCTTATTATACGGATTCATGTATAAATGACTATTTATCAAAAGCAAGAAAGCAAAATTGGTATAAAAACACGTTATTTATTTTTGTTGCCGATCACGGGCATTTGTATCCAAAAAACAAGTTTGAGATTTTTCAACCTCAACGGTATCACATTCCATTACTGTTTTATGGAGATGTAATTAAAGATAAATATCAAGGAAAAGAATTTGATAAAATTGGAAGTCAACAAGATGTTGCTGCTACACTTTTAGCTCAATTAAATATTCCACACAAGGATTTTTCGTGGAGTAAAAATCTACTTAATCCTTATAGTAAACATTTTGCTTTTTTTAGTTGGGATAACGGTTTAGGTTTTATTAATGATAACCATTGTGTTACATTTGATAACATTGGAAAAAATATTTTGTACAATAGCCATCCAAAAGATAGTATTCAAACAAACATAAACCTTAAATTAGGTAAATCCTATTTACAATCTGTATATCAACAATTTATAAAACTATAGTATGAAACTAACAAAACTATTTATTGCTATTGCAATTATAGCCTTCATTGGCAATGGCAATGTAAAAGCACAAAGAGGCGGTATTAACTGGACCAAAGATGGGAACAGTTATTATCAAAACGCAGGTGGAGAAATCGTCACCATTACTTTACCAAAAAGTGAGCGCAAAACAATAATTGGGAGAGCTTTACTTACTCCAGCAAATGCTTCAAGTCCTTTAAATGTAAGGAGTTTTCAATTAACGGAGGATGGAACAAAAGCACTTATTTATACCAATACTAAAAGAGTTTGGCGTCAAGATAGTCGTGGTGACTATTGGGTAGCAGATATTGCAAATAATACTTTAAAACAAATTGGAAAAGGTAAACCTGCTTCTTCATTAATGTTTGCCAAATTTTCTCCAGATGCAACTAAGGTGGCTTACGTGAGCGAACACAACATTTATGTAGAAGACTTAACTACCGGAGTAATTAAAGCTTTGACTACAGATGGAACCTCTCGAATGATTAACGGTACGTTTGATTGGGTTTATGAAGAAGAATTTAATTGTTTAGATGGTTTTAGATGGGCTCCTGATAGTAAATCCATTGCTTATTGGCAAATTGATGCTACCAAAATCAAAAACTTTTTAATGATTAACAATACAGACTCAATTTATCCCTTTACAGTTCCGGTAGAATACCCTAAAGTTGGTCAAGATCCATCTTCATGCAAAATAGGTATAGTTGATATCGCAACTGCAAAAACAAATTGGTTAGCAGTTCCTGGTGATAATATCCAGCATTACATTCCTCGCATGGATTGGATTCCTAATACAAATGAAGTTATTTTACAACAATTAAATCGTGAGCAAAATGAGAGCAAATTGTTTATTGCAAATGCTACAAATGGCTCAGTAAGTGAAATATATAAAGAAAATAATAAAGCTTGGATAGATCCACAAGATGATTTTGTTTGGTTAAATGGCAATAAAGAGTTTGTGTATCAAACCGAAAAAGATGGCTATACCCACTTATATCGCGTTAGCAGAGATGGTAAGAAAGAAACATTAATTACAAAAGGTAACTATGATGTAATTAGCGTTAACTTAATTAACGAGAAAAATAACACAGTTTATTTCATGGCTTCGCCAACAAATGCTACTCAAAAATATCTTTACAAAACTAAATTAGATGGAAAAGGAAAACTAGAAATGGTAACCCCTTCTATTTTACCTGGCACACACAGTTATTCAATTTCGCCAAATGGCTTATTTGCTCGTCATAGCTACAATAGCTCGGTTGTCTCTCCAGTAACAGAGTGGATGAATTTTGCGACTAACAATCCATTAACCATGGAGGGAAGTATAACAAACCAACTAGCTAAACAAACGCCACCTAAGAATAAAGTAGAGTTCTTTAAAGTAACTACAGAAGATGGAGTAGAAATGGATGGTTGGATGAAAAAACCAGATAATTTCGATGCAACTAAAAAATACCCAGTTGTTTTTTATGTTTATGGCGAACCTGCTTCACAAACTGCTGCAGATGTTTGGGGCGCTGGTAGAAATGGCTTATATGTAGGTGATATGGCTAAAGATGGTTATATCTACATTTCGATGGATAATCGTGGTGCTCCAGTTCCAAAAGGTGCAGCATGGAGAAAAGCGATTTACAAAAATATCGGTGTAATCAATATTCGCGATCAAGCAATGGCTACTAAGAAATTATTAGCGACTTATTCATTTATGGATAAAGATCGTGTTGCTGTTCACGGCTGGAGCGGTGGTGGTTCTTCTACCTTAAACTTGTTATTCCAATATCCAGACATTTACAAGACTGGTATTGCTGTAGCTGCTGTTGCCAACCAATTAACTTACGATAATATTTACCAAGAACGTTATATGGGTACTCCTTTCCCTACTACAGAAGCTTACGTAAAAGGCTCTCCTATTACATATGCTAAAAACTTGGTTGGAAATTTGTTATACATCCATGGCACAGGAGATGATAATGTTCATTATCAAAATGCAGAAATGTTAATTAACGAATTAATTAAAAACAAGAAAGTATTCCAAATGATGAGCTATCCAAATCGTACACACGGTATTTTTGAAGGTGCTGGAACAAGTGAACATTTAGCGTTAACTTATACTAAATTCTTAAAAGAGTATTGCCCACCAGGAGCAAGATAATTCAATTATAAAAACAAAAAGCCTCAAGTTAATATTTGAGGCTTTTTTATTGAAAAGCAATTTCAGTAATTCTATCAACATTCGTCCTGCACTTTGTTTCAAGTCCTCGTTTCGTTCCTCAACTGTGGGCTTTCCACTTCGTTCAGATTTAATTTACACAGGTTTTTATAACTATTTACGGTTCCTTGCACAAGCCTAAGTTAAATAGCCCAGATTGAAGCGAATACGTTGCGCAGCGAGTAAAGCAAAAAGCTGGATTACTATTAATTATGGTGATGCAATTGCGTTTCAAAAAAAATTATATATTTATAACAGCCATTGCTACAATTAATGCAATACCAAAACTCAATAAAGTGCCAATTAGCACGTATTCGGTAAGCTTAATGTCATGGGCTTCCTTTAAATCACCAAATCTAAAAATAGATTTAGCCGCTAGTAAAAAACCAACAGCTTCAAAATGATTGGTGCAAACAAAAAGATAAATAAGTAAGCGTTCCAAAATGCCAATAAACTTTCCTGCATCTTGTAATGAGGTAGACGCTTTGCTTGGAATCCATTTGGCAATAATTACTCTAATAAATATGGCTGCTGGCGAGGTTAAAAACAAAGCACCTAATAAGAATAGCCATAACTGATCTGATTGTAAATAGAATGCTATATTAATACTTGAATGATAAATATATTGCCAACAAATAAGGATTACTGCTATGTGTAAAAACTGATCTACAAAGAACCAAATTCTTTTGGTTTGTGCTTTCTGGAAAATAAGCTTAGTGACATCAATTATACCATGCATAAAACCTATAATTAATGCTACTTTCCAAATTGTTAAAGAGCAAAACATCAAAAAAATTAAAGCAATATGAAGTGCAATATGGAGGTATAATTTTCCCGATTTTAATCTTCTTTTCTCTTTATCTATTACCCATGAATTTGGTTGCAGGAAAAAATCTCCTAAAATATGAGCCATCAACAATTTAAGTAAAGCAAGTGCCATTATTTTTTAATTAATTTAACTACCTCGTTTCTATATTTATTTTCCAACTCTATAATTTCGGCATAATGCCCTCTTTTTAAGGCTTCACTAACTGACGATTGGCTTCTACCAGATATTTTAGCAATTTTATCTTGTTTAAGGTTTTTATTTTCGATGGCATATTTTATCATTTCCGCACTAATAGGCCCCCAATTATCCATTGCAATTAATGCAAATTTAATAAGCAAATTAAAGTTAGCATCAAAAGCTTTACAAGGGGTTTTCAATGCCATATTTACCTTGTTTACTTTTAAGGTATCAAAAGCAAAGCCAGAATTTACAAAAGCCTCGCCATTGGCTTCTGTCACCTTTGTTGAATTCGTACTTTTTTTACCAATACCAATTCCTATCCTGACATCTGCTTTTTTTAAGGTTTTAATACACGCCTTAATATATATCGCATTTATTAATGCATCTTTTGCATTTAATTCTATCTGAAAACTATCTCCCCTAAATATTTCCCAATTAATATTTTTACCAAATAAACCTTCTAAAGCACTTTTAAGGGTACTTATCCATTCTTCTGGCAATGCTCTAGAATTAATTATATCTCCAGTTATTACAGCTATCATAAATCTAATATCGGGTAAATACACGATAATTCAAAATATCGGCTAATTACCCGATAATCTAATTTATCGGCTAAATACCCGATAATAATTAGTAAAACTTATGTCAATAGCCATTTGTTGTATAACTTAATGAGCTTAATTGAATTTACAAATCGAGGTATTTACTGCAAACAAGGCAATTTTTACATTGACCCTTGGCATCCTGTAGATTTTGCAGTAACCACACATGGACATGCAGATCATGTAAAGTGGGGTAATAAAAATTATTTATGCCACGAATTAACTAAACCAATTTTAAAGCAACGATATGGACTAGAAAACAATGTTCAAACCTTACCATATCACAAAGAAATAAACATTAACGGCATAAAACTAAGTCTTTTTCCAGCGGGCCACGTAATCGGCTCATCGCAAATAAGATTAGAATATAAGGGAGAAATTTGTGTGGTTTCTGGAGACTATAAAGTAGAATACGATGGAATTAGCACTGCTTTTGAACCTGTAAAATGCCATACTTTTGTTTCCGAAAGTACATTTGGTTTACCAATTTATACTTGGGAACAACAAGAGTTAATATTTGGGCAAATTAAAAATTGGGTAAAAGACAATAACCATAAAGGCAAAACTAGCATTTTAGTGGCTTATAGTTTAGGCAAAGCACAAAGGCTAATCAAAAATTTAGCTGGTGAATATCCAATATATGTACATAATTCTATTGCAAATTTAAATGAAGGTTTTGCAGAAGTTGGTATAGAACTACCAGAAACCATAAGAATTACTTCTGAAATTAAAAAAGACGAGTTACAAAAAGGAATTGTAATTATTCCACCAGCATTAGCTGATGGCAGATGGGTAAAAAGCTTGCAGCAACCCGCAATTGGTGTTTGTTCTGGTTGGATGGCCGTAAGAGCTGGTAGAAGATGGAGAAGTGCTGATGCAGGATTTGCCTTAAGCGATCATGCAGATTGGCCAGGTTTATTATCTGCTATTAAAGCAACAGAAGCAGAAAAAGTTTTTGTCACACATGGTTCTACAGCAGTTTTTTCTAAATACTTAAATGAAATCGGTATTAATTCTGAAGAAGTATTAACCAAATATGGCGCAGAAGATGATGAAATTATTGGAGAGGCAAATGAAAACCCACTTAAAGAAGAAAGTAAATGAAGCGATTTTCACAACTGATCCAAGAATTAGAACTCAGCAACAAAACCAATGATAAAATTGCCGCATTGGTTTCTTATTTTACAGAAGCTGATGATAAAGATAAGCCCCATGTAATTGCTATGTTTACTGGAAAAAGACCAAAAAGACCAGTAAATACAGCATTAATTAAACAATGGGCAATTGAATTAAGTGGAATACCAGAATGGTTATTTTCTGAAAGTTACAGTAGTGTTGGCGATTTAAGTGAAACCATCGCTTTGGTTCTTCCGCCAGCAAAAAATACAATAGAAAAGCCACTAAATCAATGGATTACTGAGCTTGCCCAACTAAATGGAGAAACAGATGAGGTTAAAAAAGCGTATATTCTAAATGCATGGGATAGTTTAAACACGCAAGAACGTTTCATATTTAACAAATTAATATCAGGAAATTTTAGAATTGGTGTTTCTAACAAAATGCTGGTTAATGCTATTGCCAAACAGAATGAAGAAGATAGCAGTAAAATTATGCACAGCATTATGGGCAAGTGGTTACCTAATGAAATTACTTACAAGGAATTAATCGCTGGAGCTCATGTAAATACCGATAATAGTTGGCCCTACCCTTTCTGTTTAGCATATGCTTTAGAAACTGAGCCAGAAAACCTAGGGGAAACTAATGCTTGGCAAGCCGAATGGAAATGGGATGGTATACGTGGCCAAATTGTAAAACGAAATGGAGAATTATTCATTTGGTCGCGTGGAGAAGAATTGGTTACAGATCAATTTCCGGAATTACATTTTCTAAAGGAAGAGCTACCAGATGGATCTGTCTTAGATGGAGAAATACTTTCTGTTAAGGATGGGAATGTACAATCATTTAGCATTTTACAACAAAGATTAAATCGTAAAACGATAAATAAATCCCAATTGAATGATGCGCCAATTGGCTTCTTTACTTATGATATTTTAGAGTTTGATGCAAAAGATATTAGGCAAGAACCATTATTAAAAAGAAGATTGATTTTAGTTGATGTGATTAAAAAACTCCAGACTAAAAACATTGTGTTGTTATCTCCAGTAATAGAATTTGATAGTTGGGAAAAATTGGCTGAGCTTAGAAAAACTTCTAGAGAAATTAATAGCGAAGGCATTATGCTGAAAAAATTAGATTCTGTGTTTCATACAGGTCGCAAACGTGGCGATTGGTGGAAATGGAAAATAAATCCTTACACTATTGATACGGTTATGATTTATGCCCAAAAAGGAAGCGGACGTAGAGCTAATTTTTATACTGATTACACCTTTGCAGTGAGAGATGGGGAACAATTAATTACTATAGCAAAAGCATACTCTGGTTTAACTGATAAAGAAATTAAAGAAGTAAATTCATTTGTAAATAAAAATGCAATAGAAAAATTCGGACCCGTTAGAACAGTAAAACCAGAATTAGTTTTTGAGATTGCTTTTGAAGGAATAGCTGAAAGTAAAAGACATAAAGCAGGATTAGCTTTACGTTTTCCTCGTATCGCAAGATGGCGAAAAGATAAAAAAGCAGATGAAATTAATACCTTGGATGACCTAAGACAGCTATTATATTCTACATTATGAGCATAGCTAAAACAAAAGGTTATCAGCAAGTTCTCGAATGGCTTAAAAAAGACGGCAAAAAACCATTCAAGTTTCAAGAAGAAGCTTGGAGTTTTTATGCTAAAGGCTATAGTGGATTAGTAAACGCTCCAACAGGTTTCGGAAAAACGTTTTCTCTTTTTTTAGCTGTAGTAATTGAAGGAATAAACTTAGCAGAGGTAAAAGATAAGAAAAGAGCTAAAGATCGTTTACAACTCATTTGGATAACACCATTAAGATCACTTGCAAAAGATATTGCAAGAGCAATGCGAGAAGTTTTAGCAGAATTAGAACTCGATTGGCATGTAGGCGTTAGAAATGGTGATACCACTCAGGCGGAGAAATTACAGCAAAAGAAATCGATGCCAGAAATTTTACTAATTACTCCCGAAAGCTTGCATCTTTTATTGGCGCAAAAAAATTCATCAACATTGTTTGAAAGTTTAAAATGTATTGTAGCAGATGAGTGGCACGAATTGTTAGGTAGTAAACGTGGGGTTTTGGTAGAATTAGCTATCTCAAGAATTAAAGGATTACAAAAAAATGCAAAAACACAACATTTAAGAGTTTGGGGCATTTCAGCAACAATTGGCAATATAGAAGAGGCTTTAGATGTTATTGAGCCAGATGTAAATGCTAAGCGGACAATTATCAAAGCAAAACTGAATAAAAAAATTGTTATCAAATCTATTTTACCAGATGATATTGAAACGCTACCCTGGGCAGGGCATTTAGGATTAAAACTGGCGTACAAATTACTTCCAATCATAGAAAAAAGTAAAACCACTTTAATTTTCATCAATACCCGTGGTCAGTCTGAAATGTGGTATCAACATTTACTGAATATTGAACCAGAATTGGCAGGAAGAATTGCTATTCATCATGGTTCCATAGATTTTGAGCTGCGAAACTGGATTGAAGACGCTTTACATACTGGCTTATTGAAAGCTGTTATTGCCACTTCCTCTCTAGATTTAGGTGTAGATTTTAAACCTGTTGATACCGTAGTTCAAGTCGGTTCACCCAAAGGTGTTGCAAGGTTTTTGCAAAGAGCTGGCCGTTCGGGGCACTCTCCAGGAGAAACCTCTAAAATCTATTTCTTACCAACCCATGCATTAGAATTAGTGGAAGCTGCTGCGATTAAAGAAGCGGCAAAAGAAAATAATATAGAAAGTAGAGAGCCTGTAATTATGGTTTTTGATACGCTCATTCAATATTTGGTTACGCTTGCCATTGGTGATGGATTTGATGATAAAACCGTTTACGAAGAAGTAAAAAACACTCATGCTTTTAAAATGTTATTGCCAGAAGAATGGAATTGGGTGATGCAATTTATCACCTCTGGTGGAGATAGTTTAACTGCTTATCAAGAATTTAAAAAAGTTGCAAAAGATGAAGAAGATGGCCTTTGGAAAGTAAAAAGCAGACAAATCGCTATGCGTCACCGGTTACACATAGGAACTATTGTAAGTGATGCTATGCTGAAAGTAAAATTTCTATCTGGCGGATATATTGGGATGATAGAAGAATATTTCGTTTCTAAACTCAAAGCTGGAGATAGTTTTACCCTAGCAGGACGGATTTTAGATTTTGTTCACATTAAAGATATGACTGTTATCGTTCGAAAAAGCAAACAGAAGAAAGCCATGTCGCCAAGTTGGTTAGGAGGCAGGTTGCCCTTATCTTCTAATTTGGGATCGGTTTTAAGGAAAAAATATAACGAGGTATTAGATAAAACACATCAAGAAGAAGAATTAGATGTGGTTTATCCATTATTTTTGGTGCAACAAGAACGTTCTCATGTACCAAGAAATGATGAATTATTGATCGAGATGATTAACAATAAAGAAGGATTTCATCTTTTTGCTTATCCTTTTGAAGGTAGATTAGTGCATGAGATTTTAGCCGCTTTAGTAGCTTATCGATTAAGTAAACTAGTACCCATTACTTTTTCATTGGCGATGAATGATTATGGTTTTGAACTATTAAGTGATATCGAAATTCCAATGGATGATGCTATTGCATATGAAGTTTTTTCACCGGAAAATTTAACAGAAGATATTTCTCTAAGCATTAATTCCACAGAAATGGCTCGTCGAAAATTCCGTGATATTGCTTGTATTTCAGGCTTGGTTTTCCAAGGATATCCTGGAAAATATGTAGCGAATAAACATTTACAATCATCTGCTGGACTATTTTTCAATGTCTTTAACGATTTCGACAAACACAATTTATTATTACGACAGGCTTACGATGAGGTTTTTTATCAACAGTTAGAAGAACCAAGATTAGCTGCTGCTTTACATCGCATTCAACAAAGCACAATTGTAATTACATATCCAAAAAGATTTACACCACTTTCTTTCCCAATAAAAGTGGATAGCTTACGTGCTAATATGAGTTCTGAACAATTGGAAAATAGAATTGAAAGAATGAAAGTGGAGGTTTTTAAATAAATTGTCATTGAAGAGAACAAAATCTATTTCATAACTTTGTGTTTCCATAAGGAGAGATGACGATAACGATTAGAAACGAAGAGCTTATTTTAGCTAAAGAGAGAGCCATTTATTTACCAAAAGAGCAGCTGTTAGCTATAAGCGATTTACATTTGGGTAAAGCCGCCCACTTTCGCAAAGCTGGATTACAGGTACCTTCTACCCTTGCTCAAAACGATTTAAATAGATTAAGTGATCTTTTAAATGAGTATCAACCTAAAACTTTACTTATAAATGGGGATATGTTTCACCATGAGGTGAATACAGATATTGATGATTTTGAACATTGGAAAGAACAATATCCAACATTGAAATTTGTTTTGGTTAAAGGAAACCATGATAAATTGGATCAGAAACAGTATCAAAAATTAGGAATTGAAATTCAAGACCCTAGCTATTGTACAGAAAATTTCTGTTTTATTCACGATGCTGTAAAATGTACAGAAGAAAACCTTTATCCTATTAGTGGACATATTCACCCTGGAATTTCTGTTTATGGCAAGGCTAAACAAAGCTTAAAATTTCCCTGCTTTTACTTTGGAAACGATTATGCTGTAATGCCTGCTTTTAGTGCATTTACAGGTTTAAGCTTGGTTAAACCAAAAGCAACTGAACAAGTGTATGCAATTACACCAACAAAAGTGATAAAGGTTTAACTATTGCTTTCAATCAAATTTTTAAGCTGACCAGCTTGAACAACACCACTTTGTCTCCAAATTTGCTTGCCATTTTTAAACAAAATTAACGTTGGCACACCCTGAACATTATATGCCGAAGCTGCACTTCTATTTTTATCTACATCAACTTTTATAATCGAAGCTTTATCTCCTATTTCGCTTTTAACTTGATCTAAAATCGGCGCCATCATTTTACATGGTCCACACCATTCTGCGAAAAAGTCCACTAATACTGGTTTTTCGCCATTTATTAATTCTGAAAATTTAGACATGATCGTATAGTTTGTTTAAGAACAATTACAAGAAGAGGAAGTTTGATTTAATACTAATTAGAAATCAAATTAACTTCTTTTGCTAAACCAATCATCCAATCTTCAAACATTTGCTGCTCAATTTTAATGATTTCATTTGCGTGTGTTTCCCAATCAGGTGAAAATTCTCTTAACTGATTTAGCATTTCCTCTAAATGGCCTTCCTCTTCCAAAATAATGGATTTTACCGTAACACGACTCTCTTTTGAACTCAATATGTCTTGATAAATCGGATAAAGTTCATCTGCTCTTACTTCAATCGCATAAGTTACAAAGAGATATGCCGCAAATTTTAAATCGTAACCAGAAAGATTGAAGTGGTTTTTTAAATACCTACAAACCAAAACATCCAAAGTATTTAAGTAATATTTGGTATGATTTGGCGCTAATAATTCTGCATTGCTATAAGTTTTGCAAGCATTTTCATCAAGTTTCGCTAATTGTTTTTTAAGATAATAGGCATGGCGATGTTCTTCTGCAGCATGTTTTAAAATTAATAACGTAACTTCTTCTTTGTGCTCTGAAGCAGATATCTTCTTTGCACCTGCATTCTCCATATAAGATAAGGTATTTAACCATTTGGAATGCAATGAGTTATCATTCACAATATTTTCTAAAATAGAAGTTAATTGCATATTATATTTCGTCTAAAGCTTGTTGAATTGAATTGTAAATGTACGCCAAATCATCGTTAGAAATAACATAAGGAGGTAAGATATAAATGATATTTCCAAGTGGGCGAAGGATAATTCCTTTATCTAAAAAGTAATTATAAAGTTGATTTCTTAACTCGCTGAGATAGGAAGTATCATTTCCTGTTTCCCATTCAAGGGCAATGATAGTTCCAGTTTGTCTTATCGTTCTAACCTTTGGATGATTTTCTATTTTCTTAAAAAACGCTGTATGTTGCGCTTCTACCCTTTTGATATTTGCTAAAGTTTCATCAGCCAATAAAATATCTAAACTTGCTAATGATGCTGCGCAAGCAACAGGATTTGCAGTAAATGAATGCCCATGATATAAAGTTTTCAATTTATTGTCACTTAAAAAGGCTTCAAAAATTTTCTCATTGCAACTTGTAACGCCCATAGGCATTGTCCCACCAGTTAAACCCTTACTTAAACAAAATATATCTGGATGATGAGTTAATTGCTCACACGCAAAATATGTACCCGTACGACCAAAACCTGTCATCACTTCATCTGCAATAGTCAAAACACCATTTTCTTTACAAACTTTTAAAAGTTCATCAAGATATTTAGCTTCGTACATCAACATTCCGCCAGCACCTAAAATTAATGGCTCGAATATAAAACAGCAAAGTTGTGAAGAGAGATTTGAGATGTGAGAATTGAGCTGTGAGATATTTTTCTCGTTAGGCAAATCGATAAACTCTACATCGAATAACAAATCATTAAAAGGATTAGTAAAAATGCTCCTTCCACTAACAGACATTGCTCCAAATGTATCACCATGATAAGCATCTTTAAACGCTAAAACTTTCTTTTTCTGCGTGTTGCCTTTATTATTCCAATATTGTAAACACATTTTTAAGGCAACTTCAACAGCTGTTGAACCATTATCGCTGTAAAAAATTTTATCTTGGTTACCTGGCAATAAGGGTAATAATCGTTCTGCTAAATGTACAGCGGGTTCATGAGTAAAGCCCGCAAAAATTACGTGTTCTAATTCTTTTAATTGGGCCGAAACCTTTTCTGCAATGTATGGATGTGCATGACCGTGAATTGTCACCCACCAAGAAGATACTGCATCCAAGTATTTATTGCCATCTTCATCAAAAATGTAAACGCCTTCACCCCTAACAATTGGAATTGGATTTTGTGCATCTTTCATCTGAGTATATGGATGCCAAATTACTTTTTTATCTCGTTCTATTAAGTTCATTCTAGTATGCTTTCTTCCTCAAAATCTTCTTCATAAACATTTTCTATTGGTTCTATTTTATAACGAATCAATAACCATATTATTAAAATTGATAACGCAATTGTGCAAAATATAGAACCCTCAATGCCAAAAACACCACCAGAAAGATAATTTTGACCAACAGGCTTGGCTAATAATAATCCGCTTGTATCTGTGCCACTAACTTTATAACCTAAAAGGATTCCTTGAGAAAAATTCCAACCAAAATGAATACCAACAGCCCAACTTATATTTCGTTTTTGCAAAGTATAAATGGAAAATAATGCGCCAGCTAAAGTAATATTTAACATTGCTACAGCATTAAATCCCGGATTTCCAAGGTGTATTAGACCGAACAATACACTATTTAAAATTATAGTTATATTAATCGGGTATCGCTCTGCAAATGCAAATAAAGGAAATGACCTGAACATCAATTCTTCAAACCATGCAACTATGATAAAATACAAAACATAACCCAAAAACAATACTGTGCTAATTTTGGAGGCTGAAAACACGACGTTACCATTTAACAAGAGTAAACCAGCGCAAAATGCAATTAATAGAAAACCAATTAAACTTCCTTTTAAAAAACCCGAAACAGATTTTTCTTGGGTTACAAATACTGTTCTAAAATCTATTGTTGGGAAAACTTTAAAAATCATTAAAAGTGCACCTAGCACTGCTAATACTGTTGATCCCTCTAAAAGTAACTCAGCTAAGAAGGAATTTTTATCAATGGAAATAAAATCAAATTGAGTAATTATTCCAAAAGGCAATAAGCACATGAAAATAAAAATCAAGAATAAGATGACTTTAAATATTGGAGTTAAATAGTATAAAATCTTTTCTTCCATCTATGTAATTGATTTCTTTAAAAGATTTATGACTGTTTTATCTGTTTTAAAAGTAACATCATCTTCATTTATACTATTAATGCTCACCCACCTAAAAGATTGAGTTGCACCTTCATCAAAATCGAAAATATTTGTTTTAAATGGTATTTTCAAAGGATGTAATTCTTTTACCAAATAATATATGCTAATTACCTGACTATCATTAAATGAAGATTTTTCATAAAAATCAGTGGTATAAAAATGGCCAGTTACTTCAATTTCAGCATTGCATTCTTCTATAAACTCCCGTTTAAGTGCATCAATTAAGCCTTCACCTAACTCCAATCCTCCACCAGGAAATTTGGTAAATTTTTGACCAAACTCCTGTTCATCGCTTAGTAAAACTTCATTTTTAGCATTAATTAGCAATCCATAAACCCTTACATTAAAATAACTCATTGACTAAAATGCTTTTGATTTTTGGTTACATTCTCCATATCCCATTCAATTTCTCCTTTAAATGCTTCTTGTCTCACTCCACAATTATGCATTTTACAATAATTACAACATGCTGGTAAACAAGGATCTGCGTGAATAAATAGTTCAGTATCATGTTTACCAGACAAATTAATCAGTTTATCTATGTTGGAGATTTCTTGGTGAACAGTATTTAAATCGAAATAATAAGGTAAGGTAACATGGCAATCTATATGTAAATCAGCGCCATACTGTTGAGCTCGTAAATTATGGACGTCAATCCAGCTATCTTCTCTATTCTTTTGTAAAATTAATACAATGTCTTTTACAAGTTCAATGTTGCTTTCATCCATTAATCCACCAACGGATTTTCTGGTTAGTTTATAGCCATTAAAAATAATATACAAACCCAATACAATAGAAATTGTACCATCTAACCAATAAATTTGAGTTAACTGAATTAAAATAATCCCAATAACTAATCCACCACTGCTAATAGAATCAGTGAGCAAATGCTTTCCATCGGCTTCTAAAGTAATAGAGTTGTTCTTTTTCCCGGTATTAATTAAATAAAAACCCACTATTAAATTTATTAAACCAGTAGCACCAATAATAATGGCACCATCATATAATTGCCCAATCTCATTTGGATAAATTAAATCATAACCCGATTTAAAGACAATAATAATTCCAGCTATACCTATTAAAACACCTTCTACAAATGCAGAAAAAAACTCAACCTTACCATGTCCATAAGGATGATTTTCATCTTTAGGTAAAGTACTTAGATAAATACTATAAAAGGCAAAAGCACTTGCAATTACATTTACAATACTTTCTGCTGCATCTGTTAAAATTGCATTAGAGTTTGTTAAAAAATACGCCACAAATTTAGCTAGCATTAAAGTAATACTAACACAAAGTGAAATAAGGATGGCTTTCTTTTTAGGTTGCAAGTTGAAGATTTTAGAAGTCAAAAATACAGTTAAACCATGAAATTTTAAGAAAAAGTATCTTTTTTTAGTTCCTAATTGCAATCGATTTTTATATTTGCGCATTCACAAAAACATTATGACTTTTTTATCTCAAAGAATCAACAACTTATCTGAGTCTGCAACGCTTAAAATGACAAAACTTGGTCGCGAATTAGCGGCAAAAGGTGTTAATATAATTAGCTTAAGTATTGGCGAACCAGACTTTAATACGCCAGACCATGTAAAAGATGCTGCTAAAAAAGCGTTGGATGAGAATTACACACGTTACTCTCCAGTTCCAGGTTATCCAGAATTACGTCAAGCTATTGCAAATAAATTAAAAACAGAGAATAATTTAGATTATGATATTTCTCAGATTGTGGTTTCTACAGGAGCAAAACAATCTCTATCAAATGTGATCTTAACTTTAATTAATCCAGGGGAAGAAGTAATTATTCCTACTCCTTATTGGGTTTCTTATTCTGAGATGGTGATACTGGCAGAAGGAAAATCGGTTTTTATTGATACTGATATTGAAAGTGATTTCAAAATTACGCCAGAGCAATTGGAAGCTGCAATTACACCAAAAACTAAGCTTTTCATGTTTTCATCACCTTGTAATCCAACAGGTTCTGTTTATAGCAAAGCTGAGTTAGCAGCATTAGTTAAAGTTTTTGAAAAGCATCCAAACATTTTTATCTTATCAGATGAAATCTATGAGCACATTAATTTTGTGGATCAACATGAATCAATTGCACAATTTGAAAGCATTAAAGAACGTGTAATTATTGTAAATGGTTTTTCTAAAGCTTTTGCAATGACTGGTTGGAGATTAGGTTACATCGCTGCCAGCAAAGAAGTTGCGGCTGCTAATGATAAAATGCAAGGACAAACGACTTCTGGAACTTGCTCTATCGCTCAACGTGCGGGTATTGCTGCTTATGAGCAGGGATTAGAAACGGTTTTAGAAATGAAAAAAGCTTTTGCAAGACGCAGGCAGTTAGTTTATGAATTATTAAATGACATACCAGGCGTAAAAACAAATTTACCAGATGGAGCTTTTTATTTCTTCCCAGAAATTAGCTCATTCTTTGGTAAAAAAGATGCTGATGGCAATGTAATTAAAGATTCTGCGGACTTAGCTTTATATCTATTGAATGTTGGTCACGTAGCAACTGTAGGTGGTGATTCATTCGGTAATAACAATTACATCCGTTTATCTTATGCCGCATCTGATGAAAGTTTAGTTGAAGCATTAAGAAGGATTAAAGAAGCGTTAGCATTGCTAAAATAAAAATTAATAGCTTATGCATAAAAAAAGGAGTTCCAAGTTGGAGCTCCTTTTTTTGTAAATATATTTCTCTTTAAGATCGAATTGCTTCTACAGGATCTAATCGAGAAGCCGAAAATGCTGGCCAAAAACCTGCAATTAAACCAATTCCAACAGACCATCCGATACCTTTTGCTACATTTTTTAAGTATAAAATAACTTCAACATCAAAAACATGCGTAAATAGAAGTGTAAGTAAATACACCATTCCTAATCCTAAAAGTCCTCCCATTAAACACAATGCTACAGCCTCAAACACAAATTGTAATAAAATAAAGTAGTTTTTAGCGCCCAAAGATTTTTGAATACCAATGATATTAGTACGCTCTTTTACAGAAACGAACATAATATTTGCAATTCCGAAGCCACCTACCAAAACAGAAAATCCACCAATGATCAAACCTGCAATATCTACAACACCAAACATAATATCTAATTGATTAGAAAGCATAGTAGTTTTATTTAAAGAAAAATCATCTTCTTGACCAGGCTTTAAACGACGAATAGACCGCATTTGACCTTTTAATTCTGCTTCAACTTCTTCTAAAGCTATATTTTCTTTTCCACGTACAGTAACTTGAGGATTATATCTTTCATTATTAATATCGAATATACCTTTTGCCAAATTTAATGGTATGAGGACATTTTTGTCTTGCGACATGCCCATCATATCTTCACCTTCTTTTTTAAATACCCCAACAACGGTAACCCTCCGCCCCATTACTTTAATTTGTTTACCTACAGGCTCTTCACCATCAAATAAACCTTCAGCTATTTCAGCCCCTATAATACAAACTGGAGACCCAGACTTACCTTCATTTTCAGTAAAATATCTTCCATCTTGAAATTCTAAATCCCAAGTTTTATCATATTCTTGAGAAGCGGCATTTAAACTTGCTCCTTCAACAGAATTACTACGGTATTTTAACGTACGGCTATTTGCTGAAACTTCATAAGAAACACCTTGAGCCATATCCATGCGATCTTTAAGCGCTACGTAATCTCTCAAGGATGGTTCTGGACGATTTACATATTTCCACCAAGGAAAATTACCACTGAAAATCCATGGCCATTTTTGCACAAATAAAGTATTAGAACCTAACTTATCTACACTACTTTGAATTTTATTACGCATGGTGTCAACACCCGTTGAAACTGCAATAATGATAAAAATACCAATTGTTATCCCTAATAAAGATAGCGCAGTTCTCAGTTTATTCTGACGAAGTGCATCCCAAGCAAACCTGAAACTTTCGCCAATTAGTCTAAATATCATTATCATACTGTTTAGACCAAAAATACCTAAAAAGGTTACAGTTACTCAACTATAATATAAAAAATACATTAAAAATAATTTTGATTCTATCACTCATAATTATTATTTATAAAAAACCTAATTATAATTTGTAAATTTGCGCCCTAATTTACTACATCAAAAAAACATGAAGTTATCTCAATTTAAGTTTAATTTACCTGAATCGCTTTTAGCGAACAATCCTGCAGAACAAAGAGACGAAGCCCGTTTAATGGTTTTACACAAAGATAGTGGCAAGATTGAGCATAAGATTTTCAAAGATGTTTTAGGGTATTTTGATGATAAGGATGTTATGATCCTTAACAATACAAAAGTTTTTCCTGCTCGTTTATATGGAAATAAAGAAAAAACTGGCGCAACGATCGAAGTTTTTTTACTTCGCGAATTAAATAAGGAATTACGTTTATGGGACGTTCTAGTAGACCCAGCTCGTAAAATCCGTGTTGGAAATAAATTATATTTTGGTGATGATGATTTGTTAGTTGCCGAAGTTGTAGATAATACCACATCACGTGGTCGTACTATTCGTTTCTTATTTGATGGTACTGACGAAGAATTTAGAAGAAACGTTGAAATTTTAGGAGAAACACCCCTTCCAAAATACATTAAACGTAAAGCTACAGCGCAAGATAAAGAACGTTATCAAACAATTTACGCTAAAAACGAAGGTGCTGTTGCAGCTCCAACTGCTGGTTTACACTTTAGCAGAGAGCTAATGAAACGCTTAGAATTAAAAGGTGTTGAATTTGCAGAAGTAACATTGCATGTTGGTTTAGGAACTTTTAGACCTGTAGAGGTTGAAGATTTAACTAAACATAAAATGGATTCGGAGCAATTTATTATTGAGCAACCTGCGGTTGATACAGTGAATAAAGCATTAGACGAAAAAAGAAGAATTTGTGCAGTAGGTACAACATCAATGCGTGCTATAGAATCTGCAGTTTCATCCGGCAGAAAATTAAAACCTGCTAACGATTGGACTAGTAAATTTATCTTCCCTCCATATGATTTTAGTATTGCAAACTGTATGATCACTAATTTCCATACACCGGAGTCTACTTTATTAATGATGGTAAGTGCTTTTGGAGGTTATGAAAATGTAATGAATGCCTATCAAGTAGCGTTAAAAGAGAAGTATCGCTTTTACAGCTATGGCGATGCAATGCTAATCATATAGCTATTTGCACTTAGTATAAAGTATTTAATAAATTTATTTAAATACTTTATACTAATATTTACCTACTGAAATGAAATATTATGCAATAATTGTTGGTGGAGGTTCTGGTAAAAGAATGCAGAACACAATTGCTAAGCAGTTTTTATTGCTAAAAAACAAGCCAGTGCTCATGCATACCCTATCGGCTTTTTATAATTCCTCTTTCAAACCAGAAATAATTCTTGTTCTACATGCAGATCTTCATCAATACTGGGAAGAGCTTTGCTTAAAATATAATTTCGATATTCCTCATACCTTAATTAGAGGTGGCGAACAAAGGTTTCATTCTGTTAGGAACGGTTTAATCGCCATTAAAGGCGAAGGCATTGTAGCTGTACACGATGCAGTTAGACCTTTAGTTAGCTCAAAACTAATTGCTAAAGCCTACGAAATTGCTGAAGATGTTGGGAATGCAATAGCTTGTATTAAACCTAGTGATTCTGTTAGGAGAGTAAAAGAAAATAGTGAACAAAGCAAGATAATCAATAGAGATGAACTTGTTTTAATTCAAACGCCACAAACATTTGAAATCAGTCAACTAAGAAAGGGATACCAGCAACATTATAAGGCAAAGTTTACTGACGATGCAAGCGTAGTTGAAAAAGCTGGTTTTAAAATCAACTTGATTGAAGGTGAAAGAAATAATCTAAAAATTACTTATCCAGAAGATTTAGAACTAGCGAATTTCTTATTAAAATAAAAAGCTTTAACAAAGTTAATTGTTAAAGCTTTCTACATTAATAGAGGATTTATTAGGCAGCCCCTCTAATTACTCTTAAAATAACAGCAACAATTGCTATTACTAATAGAATGTGAATAATACCACCTGTATAGTAACCACCGATGAAGCTGATTGCCCAAATGATTACCAAAATTACTGCAATTACATAAAGTAGATTTCCCATGAGATTTAGTTTTTAGTTGATTTTTAAGTTTAATATCCTTTATTTGATTTAAAACATTAACAACTGATTACTCTAAATTGTTCTGAAAAATAAAAAAGTCTCAAATTTCTTTGAGACTTTTAATCGTTTAATATTCATCTTCATTAAAGAAGAAGTCATCTTTGGTAGGATAATCAGGCCAAATTTCCTCTATTGTTTCGTAAGGCTCACCATCATCTTCTAAGGCTTGTAAATTTTCAATCACCTCAACAGGTGCACCAGAACGAATACCGTAATCTATTAATTCGTCTTTTGTTGCAGGCCATGGAGCGTCTTCCAAGTGCGATGCGAGTTCTAATGTCCAATACATATTCTTAATATTAATTTATTCTTAATTCTGAAAGCGCAAAAGTATGTTAAAAAAAATGAGCAAAACAAATATTTTTTTCCACTATTTAAATTCGTGGTATCCAGATGTTTTCTGCAGTTTTAGTATCAGCACTCAGTTTACGTGCCAAAACAAATAAATAATCACTTAATCTATTCAAATAGATTGTAATATTGTTGTCAACAAAACTTTCTACTGATAATTGAACCGTTAATCTTTCTGCTCTACGGCACACGCAACGAGCTAAATGACAATAAGATACAACCGTATTCCCTCCTGGCAAAATAAAATGTTTTAATTCAGGTAAGACCTCATTCATTGTATCCATTTCATTTTCTAAAAGTGTGATATCACTTTCAAGTAAGTCAGGAATTTTCATTTTTGAGCGTTCAGGATCAGATGCTAACGAAGAACCAATTGTGAATAACCTATCTTGAATCTCTTTTAATATTTGCTGGTGATGACTATCAATATCCTGACACATTATTAAACCGATGTACGAATTTAATTCATCAACGGTACCATAACTTTCAATACGCACATGATATTTAGGCACTCGAGTACCACCAATTAATGAAGTTTGACCTTTATCGCCAGTTTTAGTGTAAATTTTCATTTGAGATATTCAATATTAGATATGAGTATTATCAAATCTAAATCTAGTGTCTATTAGACTATACTTTCAAAGTCATCCCCTTTTTCTTTTAAATGAGATAAACGAGGTGAAACTGTTTTAATATCTTCATTCAAGTAATCCTTCTCAATCAAACCATCACGCATACGTACAATTCTATGTGCATGCTGTGCAATATCTTCCTCGTGTGTTACCAAAATAATAGTATTTCCCTTACTATGAATTTCTTCTAGCAAGCCCATAATTTCAATTGAGGTTTTGGTATCTAAGTTACCTGTTGGCTCATCGGCCAGTATAATAGAAGGATTGTTAATTAATGCCCTAGCTACTGCTACACGTTGACGCTGTCCACCAGAAAGCTCATTAGGCTTGTGGGTTACACGATTTCCTAAACCTACATTTTCTAAAGCTTTTGTAGCACGCTCATCACGTTCCTTTTTACTCGCTCCTGCATAAATTAAAGGCAAAGCAACATTATCTAACGATGTAGAACGAGGCAATAAATTAAATGTTTGAAAAACAAATCCAATTTCTTTGTTACGAACTTCAGCTAACTCATTATCAGTCATGTGACTAACGTTGATGCCATTTAAAATATAATCACCTTTACTTGGTGTATCTAAACAGCCCAAAATATTCATCAATGTTGATTTACCAGAACCTGACGGCCCCATTAAAGCAACAAATTCTCCTTTTTTAATGGATAGCGTTACTGATTTTAACGCGTGAATAACTTCTGAACCGATAACGTATTTACGACCTATATCTTTTATGGTAATGAGTGTGTTCTGCATTGTTTTTTCTTTTTAGACCAGCTTTGCCTAGGCAATGTTACAGTTGGATTTAGTTTTCACTATATTTTATTGCTTTTTATTTGTTGTGAAGCTACCATGAGTTTTAGTGCTCCCTTTTTTTGAATGTAAACTCATGGTGGTTTCTATTATTTTTGGCACTAAGAAGAAACTTTCGTTGTGTTTAGCTGAATTTTTTAATCCATCAACCACGTTAATTTCTTGTTCTACAATATCTTCTCGCCAAACATTCACTTCTTCATTCATGTAAATCAACGGTTTTACACCAGTAGTATCTAACTCGTTAAGCTTTTCCATAAAAGTAAGTATCTTATTCATTTCTGCAGTCAATGTATCAACCTCGTTATCTTTTATGGCAATTCTGGCTAAATCGGCAACTTTATGAACGGTTTGTCTATCTATTTTCATTTATGTAATAGTTTACTGTTAATCTTTTTAAAAACTTCCTCTTTTAAAACATCTGCACTCTCTATTCCCATTATAGTAGTTAAAATTGGTTCATGCACATAAATATTTCCTATACCTGGTCTAGTCCCGTATTTCATACCATCATCCCACATCAATTTCCATATATTTATAATACTAACAGGTACAATTGGTATATTTTTTTCAATGGCTAATCTAAATGGACCATTTTTAAATTCTTGTAAAACTGGGGGATATGCATCATCAATTCTTCCTTCTGGAAAAATAATTAAACTCATCCCATTTTCTAAATTTTCACCGGCTTTTTTAAATGCTCTAAATGCAGAAATTTTACTTTCCCTAAATACAGGAATATCTATTGTTTTGAAAAATATACCTAACACAGGGTTTTTTGCTAATTCTTCTTTGCCCATAAAATGATATTGACCTTTAGCTAACAAGCAAAGAATAATGATATCTAAATTAGAAGTATGGTTGGCGCAATAAATATAAGTTTGATTTCTCTCTAATTTGTTTTCGAAATTGAAATTGAAAAAAATACCCACAACAGCTGTGCACAAAAATGAATGTAACGTTCTTATCTTATTTAAAAAAGAATAATACCTTGCATTTCTGGTTCCTAAATAATAAAGCGGCCAAAAAAGAATAAAGAAAAAAAGTATACTAAATAAAGAACAAGCGTAATGAATTTTTCGGAGTAGTTTAATCATCGAAATCAAAAATACAAATTACAACAATCTATTTATAGGTTTTTTCTTAATTTCGGGGCATGATCAAAGAAACGGTTGTAAGCGGAATACGTTCTACAGGAAAATTACATATTGGAAATTATTATGGTGCGGTAAAAAACTTTGTACAGATGCAACACGAGTACAATTGTTATTTTTTTATTGCCGATTTGCATTCATTAACTACCCACCCTACTCCAGCAGATTTACATGGAAATGTGAAACATGTTTTGGTAGAATATTTAGCTAGCGGGATAGATCCAGAAGAAACAACAATTTATATCCAATCGGATGTGCCAGAAATTGCAGAATTGTATTTGTATTTAAACATGAATGCTTATATGGGTGAATTGGAAAGAAGTACTTCTTTTAAAGATAAAGTTCGTGGAAACCCAGATAATGTAAATGCAGGTTTATTAACTTATCCTGTTTTAATGGCTGCAGATATTTTAATACATAGAGCTACAAAAGTTCCAGTTGGTAAAGATCAAGAGCAGCATTTAGAAATGGCTCGCACATTTGGTAATCGATTTAACAGATTATATAATCAAGATTATTTCCCTGAACCTTATGCTTTTAGTTATTCTAAAAACTTGGTAAAAGTTCCTGGTTTAGATGGAAAAGGAAAAATGGGAAAATCTGAGGGCGAAGGAAATGCCGTCTATTTATCTGACAGCCCAGAAATTATTCGTAAAAAAGTTTCAAGAGCAGTTACTGACAGTGGCCCAACTGCTGAATATCAAGAAAAACCAGAAGCTATTCAGAATTTATTCGATTTAATGAAAATTGTTTCTTCTGAAGATACTTTAGCTCATTTTGAGGATCAATACAATAAAATGGCTATTCGTTATGGGGATTTTAAAAAGCAATTAGCTGAAGATATGATTATTACAACTACGCCAATGCGTGACCGTATTAATGAAATTGCTGCAGACACATCTTATCTTCGTCAAGTAGCCAAACACGGCGCTTTAAAAGCGAGAGAAAGTGCACAAAAAACTCTCAGAGAAGTTAGAGAATTAATTGGGTTTAAAAGTTTTTAATTGATAGATTTGAAATGAGTGGTTTTTAGGTTTTATAAAATCTCAAACTCTTATCTTACATCTAAATCTCATATCTAAATAAAATATGCACATAGCAATAGTTGGAAATATTGGCGCAGGTAAGACTACTTTAACTAGTTTACTTGCCAAAAGTTACGGATGGGAAGCTTTATACGAAGCAGTGGATAATAATCCATATTTGGAAGATTTTTATAGCGATATGAAACGCTGGAGCTTCAACTTACAAATCTATTTTTTGAATAGCCGTTTTCAACAAATTGTAGAGATAGATAGTAATAAACGTAATGTAATTCAGGATCGTACGATATACGAAGATGCCCACATTTTTGCGGAAAATTTGCATGAAATGGGATTAATGACTTCGAGAGATCATGATAATTATAGGGCTATTTTTAGCAACATTACATCGTTTATTAAACCACCAGATTTATTGGTATACTTAAGAGCTTCTGTACCAACTTTAGTGAATAATATTCAACGGCGTGGTAGAGAGTATGAGGCTAGTATCCGTATTGATTATTTATCTAAATTAAATGAAAAATACGAAGCATGGATTAAAGGTTATGATTTGGGCAAATTGTTAATTTTAGATAAGGACAAACTTGATTTTACTAATAATCCAGAAGATTTAGGAACTGTTATTCAATCTATTGAAGCAGAAATTAACGGATTATTTTAAATCTATGATATGAAAGACTTTCAACATGACGACCCATTAAATTGGAAATTTGGAATATTTTATTTTAATAAAAACGATTCTAGATTTATAGTTCGAAAACAAGTTGAAAGTTTAGGTTGGACATTTAATTTTGCACATCCTATTTCTTATGTAGTATTAGCCTTAATGCTTTTAATTCCTATTTTATCTGTTATATTTTATAATTAATTAGTTTGAAATTTCTCGGAATTATTCCTGCTCGTTTTGCCTCTACCCGATTTCCGGGCAAGCCTTTGGTTGATATCGGCGGCAAAACTATGATACAACGAGTATATGAGCAAGCCTTAAAATCTGATTTAGATAAAGTAGTCGTAGCCACTGATGATGAGCGGATTGCGACAGAAATTAAAAGATTTGGAGGAGATTTTATTTTAACCAGTTCCAATCACCAAAGTGGAACAGACCGTTGTGCAGAAGTTGCACAGAAATTACCTGGCTTTGATGTAGTTATTAATATTCAGGGCGACGAACCTTTCATAAATCCAGCACAAATTTCTTTAGTAAGTTCTTGTTTTAAAGATGAAAATGTTGAATTAGCAACGCTGATTAAAGAAATTAATGAAGATAGTGAACTTTTCAGCACAAATATTCCAAAGGTTGTAATTAATTCCAATCAGCAGGCTATTTATTTTAGTCGCCATCCTATTCCCTTTATCCGCGGTGCAGAAAAAGAAAATTGGTTAAAAACTCACCAGTTTTATAAACATATCGGTATTTATGGTTATAAAACAACTGCCCTACTAGAAATCACTAAATTATCTCCATCATCATTAGAATTAGCAGAAAGTTTAGAGCAATTACGCTGGTTAGAAAACGGCTATAAAATCAAAACTAAAATTACTACTATAGAAACTATTGCGATTGACACTCCAGAAGATTTACAAAAAATAATTTTATAGTATATTTTTTTATCTTCGAAAGTAAATCAATCCCTATGAAAAGATTTTCTTACTCTATTTTATTTCTAGCCTTTGCGATAACTGGCTGCACTTCAAAAAATGAAAAAAAAGCACCAGTTAATATCGAAAAAACTGCATTACAAGCTTTTACTGACACCGTACAACTAGATACTTTTAAAATCGTCTTAAAGGGTGATGAATCTAAAAACATGAGCTTATTGTTTACGATTACAAGTTATAAAGGTGTGCAGATTTATAAAAAAGAGATTAAAGCCGAAGAGTTATTAAAAAGTTATTTAGCTAGCGCTGATTTAAAAAAGGAAGATGAGAAAATTAAATTTTTAAATGATGAAGTTAACTTCTTTTTCGAGGAAGAACATTTTTTAATACCAGCAATAACTGAACAAGAAAAACCTGATAATAATACACCAGACAAAGCTTTTTATGAAGAATTAAAAGGGAGTAAATTGAATGGTTTCGATTACCGTTTAGGGAAAGATACCAAAATATACATCGCCTGGTCTGCTAAAGATCAAAAAGTGAAAATCTATTATAAATGCTGTTAAGGTACTTTAGGAGAAGTATTTAAAAGAAAATCAAATAGGTTTACTTCTGGTTTTAAATTCAATTTTTTTCTTAGTCTGTATCTGCTCACTTCTACTGCTCTTGGCGTTATGTTTAATAATTGCGAGATTTCTTTTGAAGATAAATTGAGTTTTAAATAAGCACAAAGTTTTAAATCACTTGGGCTAAGATTTGGGTACTTTTCCTTTAAGTTGCTTAAAAAATTAGCGTGAACATGATCAAAATGTATTGAGAATTGCTCCCAATCGTTATCTAATTTTTTAGCCTCGTTTAATAATCTAATTACCTTTCTCAAGTCGTTAGCAGTGTCTTTGCTTGTGGTTTGTTGTACTAAAGGCAAAAGCTCATCTCCTATTTTAGATAGTAATTTACCACGTTGAACCAAGTGCATTGTTGCCGTTGCTAATTCTTTATTCTTGAATTCTACATCCGCCTCTAGTTGCTTCTTTTGAAGCTTAGTAATCTGTTGTTCGTTTCTTTCTATTTCTAATTGATGTTTTTGGGTTAGATTATCTTGTTGCTTTTTGTGTTCCTTTTCTTGAACCTTAATCAATAGGTACAGCATATAAATAAATAACACAAAGTAAAAAACATAAGCAACATTACTTCTATACCATGCTGGCGAAATCGTAAATGCATAACTTATCGAGTTGGATTCATTACCTAAATTATTTCTAGCTTTAACTAAAAAAACGTATTTACCGTGAGATAAATTAGTGTAATCTTTTTCGCTTTTACTACTCCAAGCAGACCAATCATCATCATATCCTTGTAGTTTATAGCTAAATTCTATATTCTCTTTTTGTTCAAACAAAGTTGATGCATATTCGAAATGAAGAGAATTGTACTCAAAAGATAGTTTATGTTTTGCCTTTCTTTCTCCAGTAAAATATCCTCCAAAAAAAACGCTATCAGTTTTACCAGCAATACGAATTTGTCCTAATAATATATTTGGCTTAAAAATGTTGGCTGCATATTTTTTATAATCTATGTGGATTAAACCTTTATTTGCTCCTATAAATATATTTCTATCATTATAAGGGTAAATATTTTCAAAACCTGCAACAATTTTAGAGGTTAATTCGGGAAATTCAACAATGGTAAAATTGCCATTTCGATTTTTATTAAAATCAACCACACCTACCTTTTTTGTGGTTACAAACCAGATATTTCCATTTGGATCTTCAGTTAATAATTGAATAGATAATTTTTTAAAAATAGGTCTAAAAAACTGGCTGGGTTTAAATCTTTTCTTAGCCGAATCATATTCATAAATCCCATCAGCTGTTGCTGCAACAATTCGATTTTTCACCTTAAATATGTAATTGTACAGGGTAAACGGCAAACCATCTTTTTGAGTAAGCAATGTCGTTTTAATCATCTTTTGTTTATCAGGCGATAAATCTATCTTAAAAATTCCTCGATAAGGATGTGAAGCCCAGATGCAATTTAATTTTTCGTCTACAGCCATAAACCTTAATGGCTCATTTAGTGCCGCAATTGTTCCTCTATTACTAAACTCGTTGTTCTTAAAACTAATGTATTGTAGCCCTGTGTAGGTTCCAGCAATAACATTACTATTATCTTTTGCTATTGAAGAAAACAACCAAGTTCCCAATCCTTTATATAATTGTTTAACATTATTGCCATCAATTACAGAAGTTCCATCTTCATTTGCTAATAAAAGATGTTTATTTATTTCTGCTAATCCCCAAGTTTGCCCTTTTGTGTTAATTACTTCAGAAAATTGAGATTGAGAATTGCTTAGATCTTCTTGTTTGGTATTTATTGGAGCAGAAAAAACACCGTTGGAGGTTCCTACATAAAGTTTATCGTCAAAAATTCTACTTGCATAACTAGAAACTTGTCTTTTTCTATCTGGATAAATATGTTTTATTGCACTATTAAAGGCAATAAATGAAATCCCATCGTCCAGTCCAAGCCATAAATTTTGGTGTTGATCTAATAATATATTTCTGATATTACTATTGTATAATCCTTCGGTATAAGAAAATTGTCTGATTAAAACACCTTTACGATTAATAATTAATAATCCAGAAGAAGTAGTTCCTAAGGCATACAGCTCTTTATTAATTTGAATAGCACCATTGATCCTATCATTATAGAAAATTTTATCCTCTGCAGTTTTTTTATTAATTAATTCTCTGCCTTTCAATAAAAAAAGACCATCATTTAAAGTAGTGATTAATAAAGTATCGCCATTGTACGGTAAAACGGAAGTAACGTTTCCACTTATAATTCTTTTATCATTGCAAATAATATCCCATTTGCCTTCATTAAATATTTTTAATCCAATATTTATTTCTTGAGCATATACTTTATGCTCAACTTTCCCCATGTAAACCCAAGCAATTGGGGTAGGATAAACATCAACTTTGTTATTATTAAAGCGAATTATCTTATTAACTGTCCTAAAATAAATCTCTTTGCCATTAAATACTATATCCCATACATCTGCAAACTGTCTATCTTTAGCAGGAATTTTGTTCTTTAAAGAGTGATAAGTTAATATACCAAACTCGTTTGGTGAAAAATATCCTATTTCATCTTGACCACCAATATAAATCTTGCCACTCCCATCAATTTTAACAGATCGAATAATAGTTTTATTTGGTGTTGGATAAATTTTCCAATACGCTCCGTTGTAAGTTAATAAGCCTTCATTATTTGCAAAATATAAAATGCCGTTTTTATCTTGAGCAATTCCCCAGTTCTGAGTACCCCCTTTATATTCCAAACTAGTGTAACTACTAACCTGTGGCAAGCCGATAGGATCTTGTGCTTTTAAATAAAATGGTAGCAAAATAGCCATCAAAAAGAGCAGAAAAAAATACCTCATTTCATCAAATCCTAATTGTTAATATTTGGTTGTAATTAATTATCGTTAATTATTGTTTAAGATACAAAATTTATCAATGTTGTAGTTCAATAATGCGTTTTCATATTAATTTAAAAGAAAAAAGTCACTCTTGTATGGGTATTGTTGTGGGTCAATTTTTCATTAATGGGCAATTCAAGATATATATTTGTTACAAGACGTTTGCTAAAATTGATGGAATTCACCTAAAGGTTAGCAAATAGAATTAACCAAAATATAAACTTAAATTATTTGTTATGAAAGGAAAATCTACGTTCATTCTTTTGTTCTTTTCCCTGTTTTTTTCGCTGAGCCTCCGAGCACAGGAAATTGATGTATCGGGAAAAGTAACTTCCAAAAGTGATGGGTTACCTATACCCGGGGTATCTGTAAAAATTCAGGGAACAAACATTGGAGTAGCAACCAGCGCTGATGGAGTATTTAGAATTAAAGTTCCTAAACTAGGTTCTGTTCTAGAGTTTTCTCAAATTGGTATGACTACGCAAACGTTTGTAGTAAATAACACACAAGCAATCAATATTTCAATGACTGATTCTCAAAGCAATTTGGAAGAAGTTGTTGTAGTTGGTTATGGTACTCAAAAGAAAAGTGTCGTGACAGGAGCAATTTCTCAGGTGAAAGCTTCAGATTTAGAGAACATGCCAGTTACACGTATTGAGCAATCATTACAAGGTAGAACAGCAGGTTTAACAATTACAACAAGTTCTGGTCAACCAGGTGATGGAGCCACCTTACGTATTAGAGGTACTACTTCAATTAATAATAGTGAAGCTTTATATATTGTGGATGGAGTTCAAGTTGGTGGAGGAATTGATTATCTTAATCAAGCTGATATCGAATCTATCGAGGTTTTAAAAGATGCGGCTTCTGCTGCTATTTATGGAGCTAGAGCAGCAAATGGTGTAGTTCTCGTTACGACTAAAAAAGGCAATAAAAACGGAAAAATGAGTGTTAATTATAATACTTATTTAGGCACTCAAGCTCCATCAAGAAAATTAGATTTATTAAATGCAACTCAATATGCTACATTATATAATGAAGCAGAGTTCGCAGCAAATCCTACAGTAGGTACACCACGTTTTCCTAATCCATCTCAGTACGGTGTAGGAACTGATTGGCAATCTGCTGTTTTTAATAACAAAGCTAAAATTCAAAATCATGAGTTAAGCTTAAGTGGTGGAAATGAAAAATCTACATATTATAGCTCTTTTGGTTATTTTGACCAAGATGGTATTGTAGCATCAGATAATTCTAAATATAAAAGATTTACTGCTCGTTTTAACTCAGAACACCAATTAACTAAAGCAATTAAATTTGGTCAAACCATTGGATATACTCGTACAAATTCAGTTGGTGTTTCCACAAACACAGAATATGGTTCTCCACTAAATAGAGCAATCAATATAGATCCGATTACTCCAATTGTAGAAACAGATCCTGCGAAATACAATTTACCTTTATATACAGGCAATCCTGTTGTAAGAAATGCACAAGGTTTTCCTTATGGAATTTCTAGTTATGCACAATCAGAAATCTTAAATCCACTAGCAGCTTTAGCAGTTGCACAAGGTAAAGGCTGGTCTGATAAAATTGTAGGTAATGCAATTGTTGAAGTAGAAATTATAAAAGGTCTAAAATTAAGATCACAAGGTGGTGTTGATTTGGCTTTTTGGGGTAGTGAAAGCTTCTCTCCTATATATTACCTTAACTCTATTAATCAAACTACAATCACCTCTTACAATAGAAACAACAATAGAGGTTTATTCTGGTCATTAGAAAATACAATTAGCTACAATAAAGCAATTGAAAAACATAATTTCACAATTCTATTAGGTTATTCGGCACAAAAAAATAAAGGAGAAACCAATGGTGGATCTAAAGATGGTATCCCAGTTAATAATATTAAAGATGCCTCTTTACAATTCCCAGTTTCTAGAGCTAACGATTTATTTTATGGTGGAGAGTACCTAAATACTTTGAATTCAATGTTTGCTCGTTTAACTTATAATTATAATGAGAAATATTTGTTTACTGGTATTGTTCGTAGAGATGGTTCATCTCGTTTCGGCCCAAATAATAAATATGGTTATTTCCCTTCTGGTTCTGTAGGATGGATTGCAAGTAATGAAGACTTCTTCCCTAAAAACAAGGCACTTACTTTCTTGAAATTTAGAGGTTCTTATGGTATTACAGGTAACGATAACATCGGAGATTTCAGATATTTATCAACTGTAAGTGGTGGAAGAAATTATACTTTAGGAACATCAGCTGGTTTAAATAATGGTGTAAGTCCTGATGCTCTGTCTAATCCAGATTTAAGATGGGAAGAAACTTCATCTACAGACATTGGTATGGATGCAACGTTATTTGGCAATTTTACAGTTACTGCAGATTGGTATCACAAAAAAACAACAGGTATGTTATTGCAAATCGCAGTTCCTGGTTATGTAGGCAACACTGGTCCTATTGGTAATATTGCGGATTTATCTAACAAAGGTTTCGAACTTGAATTAGGTTATAATAAAAAAATTGGTGATTTCTCTTTCAGAGTTGCTGCTAATGCTTCTTTCTTAACAAATAATATTGACTTCTTAGGTAATGATAAAGAGTTTATAACTAGGCAAACCGTAACGCCTCAGGGTTTGGAAGTTACGCGAATAATGATTGATCATCCAGCTGATTCATTCTATGGTTATAGAAGTGATGGATTATTTCAAACACAAGCAGATGTTAATAATTACAAAAATAGTGCAGGTGGCTTAATTCAACCTAATGCAAAACCTGGGGATATTAAATTCCGTGATTTAAATAATGATGGTTTAATTAGCGATGACGATAGGGAAATTATTGGAAATTCTAATCCAAATTTCACCTATGGTTTAACTTTTAATGCTGCTTATAAAGGTTTTGATTTAGTTGTTTTAGGACAAGGAGTTGCTGGTAACCAAATTTTTAATGCATTAAGAAGATTTGATTTACCAACTGCAAATTACACCACATCAATTTTAAACAGATGGACTGGACCAGGCACTAGCAACACAACACCTAGACTTACTTTGGCAGATGATAATAAAAACTATAGCCGTGTTTCTAGCTTATTTTTAGAAGACGGTTCATATTTTAGAATTAAAACTTTGCAAGTAGGTTATTCATTACCAACAAAATTAGTTAATAAAGCAGGATTAAACAAAGTTAGATTTTATCTAATGGCTAATAACTTGTTAACCTTAACTAAATACACAGGTTATGACCCAGAAATTGGTGGTGGAAGTTACGGTGTAGATCGTGGATTCTATCCTCAAGCTAGAACGTTCTTCGCTGGTTTAAATGTTGGATTTTAATTATTAGAAATGATGAACAAAAAATATATAAAATGTACCATCGCAATAGTTGCGGTAATGCAGATTTTCGTATCATGTAAAAAAGATTTTCTGGAGCTAACACCAAAAGGAACAGCATTAGAAGACAATTTTTACAAAAATGAAACTGAAGTGATGCAGGGAATTATCTCTGTTTATGATGTAACTCAATGGGGAACAACTGGCGGATATACAATGAAAATGCCTTTATTAAGTGCAGCTTCTGATGATTGTTGGGCTGGTGGAAGTAATGCTTCAGATCAACCTAATTGGGTAGCTTATGATAATTTCAAAATGGATCCCAGAATTGGTCCACAAGGTGGATTATGGAATAAAAATTACACAGGAATTAATCGTGCAAACTTAATATTAAGTAAAATTGAAAAAGCTACCACATTAAGTGCAGCTTTTAAAACTAGAGTAACCGCTGAAGCTAAATTCTTGAGAGCATACTTCTATTTTGATCTAGTGAGATTTTTTGGAAGAGTTCCTTTAATAACTTCGGTTTTACCAACTGATGAATTATATAAACAAGTTCAATCTACTCCTGCTCAAATTTACGCTCAAATAGAAAAGGATTTAAGAGAAGCTTATCCAGGTTTACCTCCTACTATTTCTCCTGCAGAGAAAGGCAGGATTTCTCAAGGTGCTGCTAAAGCTCAATTGGGTAAAGTATTATTGTACCAAAATGATAATGCCAAATTAGCTGAAGCCATTACCTTATTTGAAGATGTAAACAAAGTTGGAAATGTATATGGTTATGCTTTATTAGGAAATTATGCGGATATTTTTAACCCTGCTAATAAATTCAATTCAGAATCAATTTTAGAAATTCCTCATTCAAACAATGCTGCATGGTCAGATTGGGGTTGGATTAATGGTGGAGAAGGTAATGTTGGTACTCAATTTATTGGAATGGATAGTTACAATGGCGATACCTACTCAAGCGGATGGGGTTTTTGTCCAGTAACTTTAGACTTAGTAAATGCATTAAAAGCAGATCCACGTTTTGCTGCTACAATTATTGATGGCGCAGCATTGAAAGCTGCAGGTGCAACTTACAATGCTCGTTATCAAAACACAGATTATTTCATTAAAAAGTATGCGCCTTTAAAAGCTTTCCGTTCTGCGAGCGGTGTTGCTGAGCAAAATTGGCCTATTAATGAAATTGAAATAAGATTAGCAGATACTTATTTAATGCAAGCAGAAGCTTTGGTTAAAGTAGGTTCAAATCCTACAAGAGCTAAAGAATTATTAGATGCTGTGAGAGGTAGAGTTGGTTTAGGCTCAGTTCCAGCTACACTAGATAATATTTACAACGAACGTAGATTAGAATTAGCTACCGAAGGACACCGTTTCTTTGATTTGGTACGTACAGGTAAAGCGGTTACAGTTTTAGGTCCAGTAGGATTTAAAGCTAATAAAAGCGAATATTTACCAATTCCTCAAACAGAAATTGATGTTACTAAAGGAGTTATTAAACAAAATCCAGGTTATATTAATTAATCATTAAAAAAATGAAATCATTAAAAAACACGATAAAAACATCAATCTGGCTTAGTTTAGGTTTGATGTTAACAATATTGGGTTCTTGTAAGAAAGACGATACTATGAAAGAACTAGGCGCTGCACCTACATCAGCCCAAGTTCAATTTACTGCAACCCCAACCTCTACTAATGCCAATATTATTAATTTTAAAAGCACGAGCCCAGGTTTTAGAGCTATTTGGGATTTCGGAAATGGAGCAACTGCAGAAGGTACAGATGCACAGGCTTCCTATCCTTTAGCAGGAACATATACTGTTAAATTGACTATTGTAACCGATGGTGGATATGCATCGAGCACTAAAACAGTGGTAGTTGCAAATACAAACCCTGCTATGCTTACAGATCCAGCTTTTACAACTCTTTCTGGAGGTTTATCAAATGCAAATGGTAAAACATGGGTAATTGATCAAACGCAGCAAGGCCATTTAGGTGTTGGTCCAATTGGCTCTCAATTCCCAGATTGGTATCAAGCTGGTCCAAATGAAAAAAATGGAACAGGATTTTACGATGATGAAATGACATTTAACATGAATTCATTGAAATACACTTATGCTAACAATGGAACTACTTTTGCCAATGCATCTAATGCACCTGGCATTGGTGGACCAACTGGAAGTAACGATCCTACAGTAAACTATACTCCTGCCACAAATTTAACTTGGTTGGTTACAACAGTAAATGGCGTTAAATACATTACAATTAGCAATAATGGTTTTATCTCTTACTATTTAGGTGTTTCTCAATATCAAATTCTTTCCCTTACTGATGATGAGATGTGGTTGAGATGCTTAGATAAATCTAATGCTGGTAATGCTTGGTATTTGAAATTAATAAGAAAAGGATATGTAAGACCAGTTGTACCTCCAGTTCAAAAACCGATGCAAGCGGCTAACCTTACTGATGATTTCCAAAATACATCTGCAATTACATGGAATGCAGAAAATATGGATTATACAAGGTCTTACGATAATCCATCTAAATTCCCTGTAAACACTTCTACTAAAGTTGGTTATTACGAAAAAAGAACAGGTTCAGACGGGCAGTATGGAAATTTAAACGTTACTATGCCTTACCGTTTCGATTTAACCACGAAAAATAAAATAAAGCTAAAAGTATTTTTCCCTGGAGGAAATGATTTTACAAAAGTTGCATCAACTGTATCTATTAAATTGCAAAACTCATTATTGGGTGGCAATGCATGGACAACTCAATTGGAAGTTGTAAAAACAATTACTCCTGCACAATACAACACTTGGGTACAATTAGAATTTGATTACTCAGGTTGGTCAGCAGAAACATTATATGATAAAATTGTGGTACAATTAGGTGGCGAAGGTCATCCAAATCCAGGAATTTTCTATATTGATGATTTCGAATTTAAATAGAAACAAAAAAGCCTGGTTGAAAAATCAGGCTTTATAAAAGAAAGCTACTATGATTTATAAAAAAATTAAAAATACATATTTCTTAATTGCACTCTCAGCTGGATCCATATTTTCTTGTCAATCGTGCTCTTCTGGTAAAGAAGTAGAAGAACCAATTATTGTTCCACCAACACCTGTTGTTGTAGTAGATAAAAATTGGGCTTTCGAAACTACACCGTTTTGGGCAGATGAATTTGATTATACTGGTTTACCTGAAACTGCAAAATGGGATTATGATCTTGGTGGCTCTGGCTGGGGAAATAACGAGAAAGAATATTATACAAATTCATTAGCAAATGCTAGCGTAGCCGATGGAAAACTTAGCATAACTGCTAAAAAAGAAAGTATGAATGGTATGGCTTATACTTCTGCTCGTTTAGTAACCAGAAACAAACTAGATGTATTGTATGGTAGAATTGAAGTTAGCGCAAAATTACCTACTGGAAAAGGTACTTGGCCAGCAATTTGGATGTTACCTACTGATAGAGCTTATGGAGATTGGCCTAAATCTGGAGAAATAGATATCATGGAACATGTTGGCTACGATCAAAATAATGTGCATTTTACCACACATACAGAAGCATATTATTTCAAAATCAATACTCAAAAAACAAGTACCAAAACTATTGCTGATGCAAGTACAGCTTTTCATAAATACAGAGTAGATTGGACTCCCTACGCTATTCGTGGATATTATGATGATGCAATGGTATTTGAATTTGCCAATGAAGGTACTGGTTACAAAGTTTGGCCTTTCGATAAAAGATTTCACTTGTTGTTGAATTTAGCCATTGGAGGCGATTGGGGCGGCGCTCAAGGAATTGATGACACCATCTTCCCACAAAAAATGGAAATTGATTATGTACGCTATTATAAAATGATTGAAAAATAGCTTCGAACTATCTTTAATTAAATGTCCAGCATAGTCTGGACATTTTTTTTTGGAGCAATTTCGGTTACTCGCTCACTATCAATCAAATAATTTATTAAACATTTAACCACTCAAATCATATATTTTTGTAACTTTGTATCCCGTACAAAAACAATTAAAAAGGTTATAAAGCCTGCTTAATTTCACAAACTCACAAACATGACTAAGTATATTTTTGTTACGGGCGGTGTTACTTCCTCATTAGGTAAGGGCATCATCTCCGCTTCATTAGCCAAACTTTTACAAGCAAGAGGTTACAGAGTAACCATTCAAAAATTCGATCCTTATATCAACATTGATCCGGGAACATTAAATCCTTATGAACATGGCGAGTGTTATGTTACAGAAGATGGAGCAGAAACAGATTTGGACTTAGGACACTACGAACGTTTTTTGAACACTCCTACTTCTCAAGCAAATAATATTACAACTGGTCGTATTTACCAAAATGTTATAAATAAAGAAAGACAGGGTGATTATTTAGGAAAAACCGTTCAAGTAGTGCCTCATATTACCGACGAAATTAAGCGTAATATGCGTATTTTAGGTGAAAGTGGTAATTACGATATCGTGATTACCGAGATTGGCGGAACAGTTGGAGACATAGAATCTTTACCATTTGTAGAGGCAGTTCGTCAGTTTAAATGGGAAGAAGGCTCTAATAACGCAATTGTTATTCACTTAACTTTAGTACCATATTTAGCTGCAGCTGGCGAATTAAAAACAAAACCAACACAACACTCTGTAAAAGCATTATTAGAGTACGGTATCCAACCGGATATTTTGGTATGCCGTACAGAACACCATATTAGTGCAGATATTCGTAAAAAAATTGCACTTTTCTGTAATGTGAATGTGAATGCTGTAATCGAGTCTATAGATGCTTCTTCTATTTATAGCGTGCCTTTATTAATGATGAAAGAACAGTTGGATAAAACAGTTTTAGCAAAACTAAAATTGCCAACTAAAAACGAACCAGACATGGAAAGCTGGAAAGATTTCTTGGGTCGTTTAAAAAATCCAACAGCCGATGTTAGAATTGGTTTAGTTGGCAAATACGTAGAATTACCCGATGCCTACAAATCTATTACAGAAGCGTTTATCCACGCTGGCGCAAAAAATGAATGTAAAGTTCGTGTAGAATATATACCTTCTGAAAGTATTTATGCTGATAATGTAAAAGAGAAATTAAGTCATTTACAAGGTGTTTTAGTTGCTCCAGGATTTGGTAGTCGTGGTATAGAAGGAAAAATAGATGCAATTAAATTCGTAAGAGAAAATGAAATTCCATTCTTTGGTATCTGTTTAGGAATGCAATGTGCCGTAATTGAATACGGACGTAACGTTTTAGGCTTAAAAAACGCAAATACCACAGAAATTGATGAAAGTTCTGAACATCCAGTGATTAATATGATGGAAGAACAGAAAAACGTCACTTTAAAAGGTGGGACAATGCGATTAGGAGCCTACCCATGTGATGTTAAAAAAGGCACAAAAGCATACTCAGCTTATGGTAAACAACATATTACCGAAAGACATAGGCATCGTTATGAGTTTAATAATAAATATTTACAGCAATATGAAGATGCTGGAATGATTGCTTCAGGTGTTAATCCAGATAGCAATTTGGTGGAGATTGTTGAGTTAAAAAACCATCCTTTTTTCGTTGGTGGACAATTTCATCCAGAATTAAAGTCAACAGTTGCAAATCCTCACCCACTTTTTGTTAAATTTGTCGCCGCTGCAATGGAGCACGCCAAAAAGAAAACAATATAATACAAGTTTAAAACAACATAATGGATAGAAATACATTTACAGGTCTGTTCCTGATCATGGTTATTTTAGGAGCAGCTGTGTTTTTTATGAAGCCTAGCGAGGCTGATATCAAAAAAGAAAGAGCTAAAATTACCGCAGACTCATTAGCAAAAGCAGGAGTAAAACCTACACCAGCTGTAGCACAACCAACAACACCAACAAAACCAGATTCTGCAACTTTATCCGGTCCTTTTGGCGGTAATATTGCTGGTACAGCACAAACCTCAGTTTTAGAAAACGATAATTTAAAATTAACGTTCAGCAATTTAGGTGGTAAAATAGTTTCAGTTGAAGTTAAAAAAGAACATACTTATGGTGGTAAACCTTTAATTTTATTTAATGGACCAGATAATAAATTTGGTTTAAACTTAAACATTGATGGTAAGATTGTAAACACGAACAATTTATATTTTACGGCTACACAAACTGCGAGCAACATTAGTATGCGTGCTAACTATAGCGCAGATAAATACATCGAATTTGTATATGGTTTAAAATCAAATGGGAATAATGTTGATTTTAACATTAACCTAAATGGTTTAAACCAAGTTGTACAGGGAAATGCAATTACTTTAAATTGGGAAACAACTTTATTAGAGCAAGAAAAATCTGCTAAAAAAGAGCAAGAACACGCTGCTCCTTATTATAAATATACAGATAAAAACCCTGATCATTTAGGTGTTGGTAAAGATGCTAAAGAAGAACTTAAAGATGGTAAAATCGAATGGTTTTCGTTTAAACAACAGTTTTTCTCAGCCGTATTAATTCCTCAAGTTCCTTTTGAAAAAGGTGATTTAGAAGTTAAAATTAGTACAGAACCTGGAAAAATTAAATGGTATGGTGCTAACATGCAATTGCCATTTAAACAATTAGCTTCGGAAAGTTATGCAATGAAATTTTACTTCGGTAATAATAAATTTGACAACTTAAAAGCGCAAGGACAAAGCATTGAAAAACAAGTTGATATGGGTTATTGGCCTTTAAAATATATCAACCGTTTTATCGTGTTACCAGTATTTCAATTTTTAGAAAGCTTTGGTTGGGGATATGGTTTGATCATTTTAGTATTAACTATTTTGTTAAAATTAGCAATGTCCCCATTAACGTATAAATCGTACATCTCAATGGCTAAAATGAGGATTTTGAAGCCAGAAATGGATGAGATTAAAGCTAAGGTTGGTGAAGATAATGCTACACTTTTACAACAAGAATATTTAAAACTCTATAAAAAAGTAGGTGTAAATCCATTAGGAGGATGTTTACCAATGTTATTGCAATTACCTTTTGTAATGGCATTCTTCTTCTTCTTCCCTAATTTATTCGAATTAAGAGGTCAAACTTTCTTATGGATGCACGATTTATCAACCTATGATGATTTTATAAAATTTGGTTTCACTGTTCCATTTATTGGTGATCACTTAAGTTTAATGTGTGTGTTGATGACGATATCAACATTGATTTATACCTATTTTAACAACCAAATTTCTGGTGCTACTGGTCAAATGAAATACATTGGTTACATTATGCCAATCATTTTCTTAGGTGTGTTAAACAGCTATCCATCAGGTTTAAATTATTATTATTTCTTAGCAAATATGTTAACCTTCTTACAACAATATCTAATTAGAAGAATGGTTAATGATGATAAAATTCATGCTATTTTGCAAGAAAACAAAGCCAAACCACAAGGTGAAAAGAAAAAATCTAAATTCCAATCTCGTTTAGATGATTATATGCGTACACAAGCACAAGCTAAAACGCAAGAGAAAAAAGGAAAATAGGTAAGTATAGATTGTAATCTAGAAACAGAAATTACAAACAATAAAGCCGCAGATGCGCAGATTTAATCTGAACATCTGCGGCTTTTGCTTTATGCATTTAGTTATTTGCAATAGCTAATGTTATTTAAACTTGATTGAAGCAACATCCTTTTGTTATGCTGAGCGAAGTGGAAGCGCAAAAAAAATTAGCGTAAAGCCAGACTTAACGTTAATAAGACTTCTGCTGTTGCTTTTCAAAAATAAAACCTTCTACTTTTGTAAAATTTGATATACACATAGTGGAATTATGCGCAAAATTTGCAATTTTTAAGGTCAGATAAGATTAACTCTCATAACTATTTATAATCATGAAAAAAAAATTAACCTTACTTTTTTTATTATTTGCTAGTGTTGTTTATGCACAAAAGAAACCATTAGACCATTCTGTTTATGATAAATGGGAAGCTGTAGGAGCAAAACAGTTTTCAAACAATGGATTATGGGCTGCTTACGTAATCAATCAGCAAGAAGGAGATGCGAATTTGTACTTCCAAAATAGTTTAACTGCACAAAAAATAGTAGTTTCGAGAGGAACCCCGCCACAATTAGGTTTCGAAGTACGTTCAAATTCTACTTTATTTAGTGCCGATTCGAAATTTGCAGCTTTTACCATTAAACCTTGGTATAAAGATACTAGAATGGCTAAAATTAAAAAGAAAAAGGCCGACGAAATGACTAAGGATACATTAGGGATTGCTAATTTGACTACGTTAGCCATTACTAAAATACCTAGAGTTAAATCTTTCAGGTTTCCAGAAAATGGAGCTGCCATATTAGCTTATAATTTAGAAAAAGCTCCTGATACCAGTAAAAAAGCAAAATCTGCTACTCAAGGTACGGAGCAAAAAAACGATAGCGAAACTGATTATTTAGCTGATGACGAGCCTGCTGGTACTGCTGCAAAAGAAGGAACAGATTTAATTGTAAAAAACTTAACGACAGGTGTAGAAAGAATTTACAAGTTTGTAAGCGATTATGCCTTTAGCAAAGATGGTAAACAATTGGTTTTTGCTTCAACAGGATCTAAAAAAGACAAAACAGCTCAACAAGGTGTTTTCTTATTAAATACTGAATCTGGCGTATTAAAAACCTTAGTAAAAGGCAAAGGAAACTTTAAGAATTTTACGTTTGATGATGAAAGTGAGCATTTAGCATTTTTAGGAGAAACTAGTCCTGAGAAAACAGAAATTAAAGATTTTAATGTTTACTATAATTCCTTAACACTTGATACTGCACAGATTTTAGTTGATAATGATATGCCAGGAATGCCAGCTAAATTTGCAGTAAGTGGAGATGGAAAAATTACTTTTAGCAAAGATGGTAATCGATTATTTTTTGGCATTGCGCCAATAAAAAAACCAAAAGACACTACTTTAGTCGATTTCGAAAATGCTAAGTTGGACATTTGGGGGTATAAAGATGATTATTTGCAACCCATGCAATTGAAAAATGCAGATCGTGAATCTAAAAGAAGTTACTTAACTGCGATTGATATTTATGGTACTGATCCTAAAATTGTGCCCTTAACTGATGCAAAACTTCCTGATGCTAACTTGGTAAATGAAGGAAATGCTGCCTTTGTATTGGCATCAACCGATTATGGCAACCGTATTCCATCGCAATGGACTGGTGGTTCGGTACGTGATTATTATTTAGTTGATGTGAAGACTGGCGCTCGCAAAAAAATTCTAGAAAATTTAGATGGAAATGCTTCGGCATCGCCTGATGGCAATTATATTTTATATTACGATAAGAAAGTTAAGCTTTGGAAAACATACCAAGTAGCTACTGGAAAAACAAGCATCATTACGGCTAATATGACAGCTAAATTCTATGATGAAGAAAATGATGTTCCAGATGATCCAAATAGTTATGGTGTTGCTGGATGGTTAGAAGAGGATAAAGCGGTTTTATTGTATGACCGTTATGATATTTGGCAATTTTCTCCTGATGGAAGTTCAAGTAAAAACTTAACAAATGGCTTTGGAAGAGCAAATAACATTACCTTCCGTGTTGAAAGAATTAATCCTGATTTTAGATTTTTCACTAAAAAAGAAGTGTTATGGTTAGATGCATTTAATAACACTACAAAAGAAAATGGTTTTTATCGTAAGGCATTGAACGATAATAAAGCCCCTGAATTAGTGATTATGGCACCTTTTAAATATTCAAATTTAGTAAAAGCGAAAGATGCCGATGTTATTCTTTTTGATAAAGGGAATTACACTATCTCTCCAGATGTTTACTTATCTAAAGACAATTTAAAAACTGCTTTAAAATTAAGTAGTACAAACCCACAACAAGCTAATTACAATTGGGGAACTGCAGAATTGGTAAAATGGACTACTCCGAAAGGGTATAAATCTGAAGGTATTTTATATAAACCAGAAAATTTCGATCCGAACAAAAAATATCCAATGATTGTGTATTTCTATGAAAAACTTTCTGAAGGATTATATACTTATAATGCCCCTGCTCCTACACCATCACGTTTAAACATTCCGTTTTTTGTAAGCAATGGTTATTTAGTTTTTGCACCAGATATTAGTTATGAAACTGGTCATCCAGGAAAATCTGCAGAAGAATTTATTAATTCTGGTGTAGAAAGCCTAAAGAAAAATGCATGGATAGATGGTACTAAAATTGGTATTCAAGGTCAGAGTTGGGGTGGTTACCAAGTTGCACATTTAATTACTGCAACAGATATGTACGCCGCGGCTTGGGCTGGGGCACCAGTAGTAAACATGACATCCGCTTATGGTGGAATTCGTTGGGAAAGCGGAATGAACAGACAGTTTCAATATGAAAAAACACAAAGTAGAATTGGTGCTACTTTATGGGAAAAACCTGAATTATACATTGAAAACTCACCATTGTTTAATTTGCCTAAAGTAAAAACACCAGTAGTAATTATGTCTAACGATGCTGACGGAGCTGTGCCTTGGTATCAAGGTATTGAAATGTTTACAGGTTTAAAACGCTTAGGCAAACCAGTTTGGTTATTAAATTATAATAATGAAGCTCATAATTTAGTTCAACGTCAAAACAGAAAAGATATTCAAATTAGAGAACAACAGTTTTTTGATTATTATTTGAAAGGTGCCAAAGCTCCTGTATGGATGACAAGCGGAGTATCTGCAATAGATAAAGGCAAAACTTGGGGCTTTGAATTAACTGATGATAAACCTTAATTAGTTTTCAGTTGGCAGTTGACATTTCGTCATTGCGAGCAAAACGAAGCAATCTTTCCTGAAAGTTAGATTGCTTCGTTGCTTTACAACTCAATTAAATCAAAAAAAATCAATGAACATAAATTCTATCATTTCTAATCACGATAGTTTTAAAGAAAAAACTTTAACAAATCGCTTTTTTAAGCACAATACTATAGTTGACTTATTAAATCAATTACCTCCAGATTTTGATGTAAAAGAATTGGGCAAATCTGTAAAGGGAAAAAGCATCAACCTTGTTAAATGCGGCAAGGGCAAAATCAAAGTAATGCTCTGGAGCCAAATGCATGGCGATGAGGCTACTGGAACAATGGCTTTATTTGATCTGTTTAATTTTTTGCAAAGCGATGCTGAATTAGCAAAACTGATATTAGAAAGCTGTGAGCTCTACATTCTCCCCATGGTCAACCCAGATGGTGCAGAAGTTTTTACCAGAAGAAATGCACAACAAATAGATATTAATCGTGATTTTTTAAAGACTGTATCGTCAGAGGCTAGGCTATTGAAACAATGTAGGGATAATATAAAACCTGATTTTGGCTTTAATTTACATGACCAACAAACTTTATGGAGTGTAACAGGAACTTTAAAACCTGCCACATTATCTTTTTTAGCTCCAGCTTTTGATCAAGCATTAAATATTAACGAAACACGAAAAAATGCAATGTTAGTTATTGCAGATATGTTTAATGATCTAGATCAACTCTTACCAAAACATATTGGATTATTTGATGATGAGTTTGAACCACGTGCTTTTGGAGATAATTTTCAAAAAGCTGGTACATCAACCATTTTAATTGAAGCAGGAGGATACACTAACGATTACGAAAAACAAGAAATTAGAAGGTATTATTTCGCTGCAATTTTAGCTGGTTTAAATTCTATCGCTACAAAAAAATATCCTCAGCAAGATTTAAAAAACTACTTTGCTATTCCTAAAAACAATAAGCAGATTTTCCATATCCTAATTCAGGGGATTTTAATAGACGGTATTGAAGTAAGTATAGGTATTAATTATGATGAATGTCCAACTAGTGATGGGTGTAGTACTTTTAAAACGTATTCCATTCAAGATATTGGAGATTTAAGTTTTTGCGATGCTTATCAAATTTTTTCAGCTTCTTCCCTTTCATTAAATGGCAAAATCGTTTTATATCAAAATGCTAATTTTGAGTTACTTGATGGAGGTACACCTATTTTATCTTTTGAGAATGGAACCATCATCTTTAAAAAAGATTAAGTTGTAGCGAAAAATTATTCTAAAAAATACTACATTCAACATCAAAATTAAAAGCAAATGGCATTAAGTAGAATTTGGTCAGGTTTTATCATTGTAGCTATCATAGTAGCCTGTATTAAATGTTTCTTTTTCGGGCAAACAGATATTTTCAGTTGGATGGTTATTGGCAAAGCCGACGACCCAACAAATTTAACAAAGGTTGATGGTGTAATACAAACTTGTTTAAACGCTGTAAATATTTGTATTGGCTTAATTGGCGTAATGGCTTTATTCATGGGCTTTATGAGCATTGCAGAAAAAGCAGGTGGTATTCGTTTATTATCTAGAATAATTGGCCCTTTCTTTTCAAAAATATTTCCTGATGTACCAAAAGGACACCCTGCTACTGGCCATATGGTGATGAATTTCTCTGCTAATTTATTAGGATTAGATAATGCCGCTACTCCTTTTGGAATTAAAGCGATGGAGAGTTTGCAAGAACTTAATCCTGATAAGGAAACAGCTTCTAATGCGCAGATTATGTTTTTGTGTTTACATGCTTCTGGCTTAACCTTAATTCCGGTTAGTATCATTGCAATTAGAGCTTCGCTGAAGTCAGTAAACCCTACCGAAATATTTATTCCTTGCATGATAGCTACGTTTGTAGCCACTATTGCCGCTATGCTAATTGTTTCTTTTAAACAGAAAATAAATGTTTTTCAGCCTGTTATTTTAGCATGGGTGCTGGGTATTTCTGCATTAATTGCGGTGATGGTGCTTTACCTAGTTAATTTAAGTACTGAGGGTTTACAATCGTTTTCTGGTTTGTTGAGTAATGGTTTATTGCTACTTATTTTTCTATCTATTGTTTTAGGCGGATTGTATAAAAAGATTGACATTTTTGATGCTTTTGTAGAAGGTGCTAAAGGCGGTTTTGATACCGCTATTCGTATTATACCTTATTTAGTTGGGATGTTAATTGCAATTAGTTTATTACGTACCAGTGGTACTTTTGATTTAGTACTTGATGGTTTTAAAAGTATATTTTCTGCTTTAGGTACTGATACTCGTTTTATTGATGGTATACCTACCGCTTTAATTAAGCCTTTAAGTGGTAGTGGTGCCAGAGGCATGATGATTAGCACAATGGAAGCTCATGGTGTAGATTCTTTTGCAGGTAAATTGTCGGCCATTTTGCAGGGCTCTTCAGATACTACATTTTATGTAATTGCAGTTTACTTTGGTGCTGTTAATGTTAAAAATAGCCGCTATTCTGTTTGGGCTATGTTACTCGCTGATTTTGTTGGCATTTGTACAGCTATTGGATTGTGTTACTTATTTTTTGGTAGTACTTTGTAGTGATTATTAACCAATAGGAACATAGGTTAAATAGTTTTGTGTAATTCTATACTTTGAGGGCACATTCTAATGGTCTGAGTGAACATTTTAATGCTTTGAGTTAATGTTCCAATGCTCTGAGTGAACATTCCAATGCTCTGAGTGAACGTTCCAATGCTCTGAGTGAACGTTCCAATGTCTGAATTAATGTTCTAATGCTCTAAGTTAGCAGTTTAATACTTGCAGTTACCTGTTTATAGGTTAATATTTTAATTAATTAAGATTGCCGCGTCATGCCGCTTCGCAATGACGAACATGGAGAAGTTGGAATTGCTTCTAATTAAAAAGCCCCATTCTAATATAGACTGGGACTTTTTAATTATTTAATTATCCTTTTAAGAGTTTTGGATGATTTTTGCGGGATTATGGTTTATCCCACCATACTCTGGCATTTAAATCATCGGCACCGCCATAAGGGAAGCCTGCTACTGCTGCATTATAATTCGCAGTGTTTATAGAACGTTCTTGTGTTCCGTAGGCTTCTCGCCTTGGAATTGGAGCGCCATTATTTGCTGGAGCTGGTGCTAGGAAATTAGGAAAACCTGTTCTTCTCCACTCTGCCCAACCTTCATAACCGTGTAAAAACAAGTGTACCCAACGTTGTGTACCTATTTTCATTAAGGCGTTTGCAGGATCGTAGGCTACGTTTGGTTGCAACAAATAAGCTGCAGCTGTACTTGTTGATCCTGTCCATTGTCTGATTGATTCTGTAATTGCATTATCGTAGTTAAGTTTAGCGGTTACATCTGCTCCGGTAATCCAATTTAGTTTAGCTGCTTCTGCCATTCCAAATAATGATTGTGCATAGGTTACTAAGGCTACTGGCGAGTTTTGTAAACGCAAGTTACTTCCCAATAAACTATAATTTGCAATAGTTACGGTGGTTGAACCTGGCAAACCATATTCTAAGCCTACATAGTTTGTTATGGCTGTGTTAGTAGGTTTATTTGCAAAGAATGGTAAACGTGGATCGTTTAACGGTTGCATATAATCTACCACAGGTTTACTTACTGCAAACCAGTTTCTGCCTAAACGAGTAAATTGGTTGTACCAATAGTTTTCGTTGTTTTGATCGGCTAAATGCGGGTAAGAAAGGTTATCGTTATTTGAACTCATCATTCCATTAGCTACAGCTTTGTTAAATTCTGCAGCGCCTTTTGTCGCATCTACCTTACTTAATCTTAATGCCATTAAGGCGTGGATGGTATTACCTAATCTTTTCCATTTTGCAACATCGCCACCATAAACAATATCATTTTTAATGTTTCCTGTTACTATTGCTGCATTGGCTTCATCTAATAAAGTAAACAAACTGTTGTAAATGGCTTGTTGTTTATCGTATTTAGGCGTGAAGTTTAGATCGCCTTTTAAAGCTTCGCTATATGGAATATCTCCCCACCTATCTGTCATGTGCCAGAAGAAGTATGCTTTTAATATTTTAGCAACAGCTATTTGATTGGCTACTGGTCCTTCTATTGCATCTAAACTTGTATTGTTAATTACATTTTCGAGATTCATTAACGGACCGGTATATAAACCAGAAAAGTTAAAGTTTACGGTTACATACCTACTGTTATCTGTAAATGAGGTGTTAGATAAATATTGTGGATAATGTACACCATAAGGTGATGAACTTAAACCTGGTAAAAACAACTCGGCGTTTGCAATTAATTGCGTACCTGATGCTTTTGTTGGGTTATTTGGATCTGTGTTTATAGATTCATCAAATTTCTTGCAACTACCTAGCATTACTATGGCTAGCAAGCAGATGTAAATTGATTTATATGTATTTTTCATATGCTTAAAAATTAAAATGTTAGGCTTAAGTTAACACCATAAGAACGTACAGTTTGTAGCTCTCCTTTTTCTATCCAGCTTATTGAGGTACTACCTGATGAGAGTTCTGATGGATCTACTCCTTTTGGTGCTTTTTGCCAAATCATAACTGGATTACGAGCTATAACTGCAAGTTTTGCTGATTTAAATGGCGTTTTAGCTAGTAATTTAGGTTCGAAATTATAGCCTAAACTTACTTCACGTAATTTGATATATGATGCACTGTAAATCCATTCATCGTAAATACGTGTTCCTAAATTTGTCCTGTAATAAGTTCTAGCATCAACATAAGCTGTAACTTCTTGACCTGTTGCTTGTGAAATACCGTTTACTTTTACACCTCCGCCTGCTGAAATCGCATCGCGAACGTTAAAGCCTTTATCATTAATGGCAGCAGTTTCTGCAGCCTGTCCAGATTTAGCGGCTAGCATTTTAGACCAGCTCATGAATTGTCCACCTTTTTGAAAATCGATGTTTGCGGCTAAATCAAACTTCCATACTTTGAAAGTATTGCTAAGACCACCTGTAAAGTCTGGCAATACGGTTCCAAAATCTTTAAGAGTATCAAACAAAGGCATGTTATCTGTACCTAACAAAACTTTTCCAGTTGCTGGATCTTTTTTATAACCCGGCCCCATTAAGTTACCAAATGATTGGCCTTGTGTTGAGTTTAAGTACACCGTTTGACTTGAATAGGTATTTAAATCATTTTGTAATACTGTAATGCCTGGATATAATTCTTCAATTTTATTTTTGTTACGAGCAAAGTTTAAACTCATATCCCATGTAAATAATTTCGATTGAATTGGTCGACCTGTTAATGCGATTTCTATTCCTTTGTTACGGATTGAACCTGCATTAACTACAGTTTGGTCGTAACCGCTTGCTCCAGAAACGGAAAGACTAATGATTTGATCTTTGTTTTGTTGGTTGTAGTAGGTAAATTCTGTTCCTAAACGATTTTTAAAAAACTTTAAATCTACTCCAATCTCAAATGAATTGGCAAATGAAGGTTTAATATTAGGATTATTTAACTTATCTGGCACTAATAACGTGTTAATGGCTGGTGTTGTACCATAGTTTGCTCCAGATCCGTAGGTAAATGCTGTTTGATAAGGGCTTAAATCTGAACCTGCGATAGCATAACTGGATCTTAATTTACCAAATGACAGGGCTTTCCAATCTGTAAGTTGGCTAAATACAAAACTTCCAGAAACTGATGGGTACCAGTATGAATTATTATTATCTGGTAAAGCCGAAGAAATATCATTACGAATGGATGCGTCTAAAAAATAAGTGTCTTTATAACCGAACGAACCCATTGCATACATACTTCTTACTTGTTTAGTTCTTAAAAAAGATGTACTAGTTGGACGATCTATAGATGCTGCTGCAGAATACCATCCTGGACTTGATAAACCTCCTACTGTTCCTTGATATTGTTGTGTGTATCTATTAGTAAATAAATTGGCTCCTAAATTGAAATTAACAGAGATATCATTAAAGGTTTTGTTATACTGAGCTAAAAACTCATAGTTATTCTCTTCGTTCTGGTATTTGCCAATTTGATAACTATCTACTAAACGACCACCTAGTGGTTCTTTGTGGGTGATGGTCTGAGTAAACATATCTGAACGTACAAAACCGCTCAACTTTAATTCTGGTAATACTTGATAGCTTGCATTTACATCACCAAATAGACGATCGCGGCTATCGTTGTTTAATACTTCGTAGGCATCAAAAAACGGATTGTTCCAATCGCTTGGTTTGTTGTTAGTCACAATACCTGTACTTGTATTTGGATTTACATTCCAATTTAAAATGGTTCCGTCTGCATATTTATAATTACGTAATTCGTTAATATCTATATTACGTTGAAACCATTGTGTTGCTCCAGTAAAAGAACCTTGATAACCTTGCGTTGGGCGCTGACCATTGTTATTTGCATAATTTACATTTGCACCTACGGTTAATTTATCAGTCACTTTTAATGATGAACTTAAGCTTAAGTTATTACGTTTTAACCAAGTATTTGGAATTACTCCATTGATATAAGCGTTGTTATAGCTTATTCTGTAGTCCATATTTTCATTACCACCCGAAATTGAAATTCCATTATTGATGTTGTGGCCAGTTTCATAAAAGTCTTTAACGTTATCTGGATGTGCAACAAACGGGGTCAATTGTCCGAAGCGAGGATCTTGTGGGTAAAAACTATAAAACTGTCTTACAGGAGTTCCATCCATAGCTGGACCCCAGCTTTCATCGTTCCCGTTCACATATTTTTGTCCACCTGTAAGAGTTTGAAAAGTTTGATTGTTACCAACACCATAGGTATTTTGTAGCTCCAAAAAGTTACCTGTTTTTTCTATTGAGAAAGCAGAATTAACACTGATGTTTACTTTTTTAGCACCTTTAGATCCCTTTTTAGTGGTAATCATGATTACGCCATATTGTCCTCTAATACCGTAAAGTGCTGATGCTGCTGGCCCTTTTAAAACGCTAACATTATCTATGTCTTCTGGGTTAATATCTTGTGCAACGTTACCGTAATCGACACCATTTTCTGAACCACCAAAATTAGCGTTAGAAATTGGTGTACCATCAACTACCATTAAGGGTTGTCCACCACCAGTAATAGAGTTTACACTTCTTAATTTAATTTTTTGTGTACCCCCTAAACTTGCGCCAGATGATCCTGTAACTTGAACGCCTGCAACTTTACCTGCCAAAGAACCAATTACATTTTGTTCTTTAGTGAGGGTCAAATTGTCGCCGTTTACTTGTTGCGTTGCATAACCAATAGATTTTTCGCTACGCTTGATGCCAAGCGCAGTTACTACTACACCTTCTAAAGTTTGCGTACTTGAAGCTAAGGAAACGTTTATTTCGGTTCTATTTCCAATTGTAATTTCTTGGGTTTGGAAGCCTAAATAGGTAAATACTAATGTTGTACCATTTGCCGGTACACTAATGGTATAAGAACCATTTGGCTGGGTTGTTGCTCCAGCCGTTGTGCCTTTTACGAGTACACTTACTCCCGGAATTCCGGTTCCATCTGTTACATCGGTTACTTTGCCACTAATTGTTTTTTGGGCATAAGTAACCATAGAAAACAGCAAGAACCCGAATAGAATTAAGATAAATTTTCTGTTCATAGTTGTATAGGTTAAGTAAATATTAATTGGAAATTAAGAAATTTTACTTACTAAACATCAATAAAACCAGGATAATAATAAATTAGATGTTTAATTTATAACAGATTAGACAAATCTAGAAAAATACAAATGCAGGTATTTGCAAAGTTTTAGAGGCTAAAAATAAATTCGAGGAAAATGTATGCAAAAGCTTGCACTGTTATTTACCTATCTACATAGGTAATGATAGTGTACCGTAAAATCAATATTATTAAGCTATTATAAAAACTAAGCTAATGCTTGTTCTTGAACACCTAATCTATTTATAATTTGATCTAAAACGCTAGGATCCAAATTTGTAAACTTGGATGAATACCATTTAGATGTTTTATCATCTAGCCAGATGCAAAATGAATGGCAATCTTCTAATATTACAGCATAGGTGAGATGAAAATCATCTTGAATTTTCATACAGAACCCAGTAAAAGTTTTACCTTTTACATCAAATTGGAGGTTTAAATAATCATTCCACATGGTAATTTTGGTTTTAGGGTTATGATATAACAAAGCTCAAGTTAAAATGTTTAGTGAAAGTTAAATTAATAACAAGAAATCTTTCTTAACCTTTATCGACCCTCTACCCTATATTTAACATATTAGAATATCCTTTAGCTATAAGTCGCTTTTTTGTTGGTAAAAAGACTTCGCATTGCAGATTAATAATTGTTTTACCTTGCTTTACGACTGTTGTTTTTGCTGTAATTTCATCGCCTTCATTAGCTGGTGCAAAATAATCTATGGAATTATTTATAGTAGTAAAACGAGCATTTAGCCCTAAAATGTAAACGGTTGCTCCGATTAAATCATCAATAATACCTGCTGTGATACCACCGTGCAATATACCATAGGGATTTGTCATTTCTTTTCTAACGATGTAACTACAGTGCAATGTTCCTTTCTCTGCACTAATTAAAGTAGGTTTTAACCAATTCATAAAATGTGAGGGTGAGTTGGTTATTTCTTTTCCTGTAAAGGATTGAAATATAATTAATCGTTGTTGGAGTTTGTTTTGTTCTTCCATTTTATGGTATGTTTATGCTAAATTTAATGATTAAATTATATATATGAGTAGTTCGAAAATTACGGCCATTACCGAGTTAGACAAATCCAATTATAGAACCAAAATTTATTCGGGTGGTCATTTTATTTATGCTGATGAACCAGAGAGTTTAGGTGGTACTGATGAAGGAATGTCGCCAGGCGCATTACTTTTAGCAAGTTTGGGTAGTTGCACTGCAATTACGATACGCATGTATGCCGACCGCAAAGAGATTGCTTTAGATTCTGTTAAAATTGAGTTAGCCATTTGCAAAGAAGATCAAATCACAAAGGAGACAACCATTTCTCGTAAAATAGAATTTATTGGAAACTTAACAAGTGAGCAACTTGAACGCTTGGAGCAAATAGCCGATAAATGCCCTATTCATAAGTTGTTGAGTAATCCAATTAAAATTATAACGAGCTAGTTCATAGTTATAGACTCTTCATTATATCAGCAAAAAGCTGATAAGAATATAATCTCGCTTCGTGATCATATATATGAGAAGTCACCATTATTTCATCTATTTTAGTTTGGTCTCTAAATGATTGCAATTGTGCAGTTAGCTTTTTTGATCCACCAATAAAGGCAACAGATAACATTTGGTTTACTGCTGCTTCTTCCATATCATTCCAAATCTCATCCATATTGTTAATTGGTGGTTGCAATAATTTACGTTGACCGGTTACAATACCCATAAATAATTGCTTTAAGGAAGTCGCTAATCGTTCTGCTTCAGCATCTGTATCTGCTGCAACTACATTTACACAAGACATTACATATGGTTCTTTTAGTGTAGCTGATGGACGGAAGTTTTGTCGGTATATATTAATGGCCTCTAAAAAATAAGCTGGGGCGAAATGACTTGCAAAAGCATAAGGTAACCCGTAAGAGGCAGCTAAATGTGCACTTTCGGTACTTGAACCTAAAATCCATATGGGCACTTCAGTTCCTTCGCCAGGTATTGCCCTAACTTTACTTTGGCTATTATCATTTGATAAATACTTTTGTAGTTTTAACACATCTTGTGGAAAACTATGCGGATCAGAAAAGCGTCCACCTCTAATTTCCATAGCTGTAAGTTGATCTGTACCTGGCGCTCTGCCTAATCCTAAATCTATCCTATTAGGATATAATGTAGCTAATGTACCAAATTGCTCTGCTACAATTAAAGGCGAGTGATTAGGTAGCATAATGCCTCCCGAACCAACTCTAATCTTTTCTGTATTTCCTGCAATGTGACCAATTAATACGGATGTTGCTGAACTGGCAACGCTTACCATATTGTGATGTTCTGCAAACCAATATCGTGTATAACCTAATTTTTCTACATGCTGCGCAAGTGCTACACTATTTTTAAAGGTATCCGCAGGGGCTTTACCTTGTATTACTGTTGCTAAATCGAGTACCGAATATGGAATTTTCATGTGCAAATATAGAGAGGCATTTTTCGATTTTTCGAGAAAAGAAAAGAGTTGACAAGAATTTGATGTTAGGGAGTTTTATAAATTTCGCTATTATTTATTCAAGCTACGCTTATCTTTTGGTAAATCTTCACTGATAGGCCCATCTGTGGGAACCGATTTGGGTTCTTCGGTATATTTTCCATCGATAATCAGATTTCCGACTTCATCTTCATCTATTTCTTCATTCGTTTTTCTAGAAACTGGATTTATTTGTTCTACTGGCACTCTTTTCTGGTTTTCCATAACAATTGATTTTATATAAAAAGTCTTGCTTAATAGAAAAGGTTTTAAAAATTTAGCATTCTCCAAACATAATAGCTATATCTTAGGTTTTAGTTGAAAAATGTTTGAACATATGGAAATGATTTTCATTTTGGCTATACCGGTTGCTTGTATTGCATGGACTGTTACTAAAGAAGAAGTGTTTAGAGAAATAAGAGAGTTTTGTGTAGATAAATCTAGTAATTGCAAAAAGTTATACCAACGAAAATTCTTCTACTTATTTACCTGCGAGTATTGTTTTAGTCATTATGTGACAATTTTGATATTGTTAATGACGAGGTATACTTTAATTTACCCTGATTGGCGTGGTTATATACTTGCTGGTTTTTCTATTGTTTGGATAGCAAATGTATATATGAGTTTATACAATTTGATACGAATAGATTTGAAAAAGCAAAAGATAATAACCCAAAAAGAAGAAAAGGATTTGCCCTCTTAGTATCTATTGGGTTTAATGGTTAGTATTTTATTAATTATCTGCGAACGAATATTTAAAATAAGAATGCGATATATCTTATTTAGTAGTGATTTAGCTTAAAGTGAAACTTGTTTATATAAACCTATTTCTGAAATAGCAGGGTTTAACCTGGATGATAAAATTCTTAATCTTACTTGTGAGGCTGTAACTTGTGGAAAACGCAATAAACGTTTAAAGCCAATTGTTGTACCTTCAGTAATTACTTTCCAACTTGCACCATCTTTATATTCGAATACAAATTGTTCTACTCTTTGTCCAATTTTTAAGTTTTCTTGTAACAACAAAACATCAAAATTTTTAGCTTTGTTCATTTTAAATTCAATAATCACATTTCCATTCTTAGTTTTGGTTGGCCAAAAAGTATTAGGTTTATTGTCTAAAACTGTATTAATATCTCTATTGTTATTTTCATTCTTTACACCTTCGGCTAATAAATTTGTCCTAAAGGTTTTATTTAATTGATACCTAAATCCGTTTAAAGATTTTATATCACTCTCACTAATTAAGCCGTCTGTAGTTGGCGGAATATTAAGTAACAACACCCCATTTCTACCAACCGAACTGTAATAAATATCAGTTAGTTTCTCGGGAGTTTTTACTTTATTATCCTCAGAAGGATGATAAAACCAACCTGGTCTGATAGAAACATCAATTTCTGCAGGATACCAAACCAAGCTTTTTGCTTTTACAATTTTCGCTCTACTGCCTAAATCTTTAGACATTAAATCTCGAGGTGCAAACTCTACTTTTTTCTGTGAGTTATCTGCAATTTTCTCTGTGCTCAATTCATTAGCAGGCACAACACTCCATTCAGTTTCTCTGCCATATCCAGTTTCAGTTCCAACCCAACGCACATCTGGACCTGATACTGCAATGGTAGCCTTTGGTTGTAGTTTACGAATAAGTTCATACCAGCGATTATATTCATACACCTGTTTTTTACCAGATGGGCCTTCTCCATTTGCACCATCAAACCAAACTTCATCAATTTGTCCGTAATTAGTTAACAACTCAGTTAATTGATTAATAAAAAAATCGTTGTATTTCATACTTCCAAAATATTCAGAATTACGATCCCATGGTGAAAGATAAACACCAAAACCAATTCCAAATTCTTTACAAGCATTAGCCACTTCTTTCACGACATCACCTTTACCACCTTTCCAAGGACTATTTTTCACAGAATGTTCGGTATATTTACTTGGCCATAAACAAAATCCATCGTGATGTTTAGCAGTAAGAATAATTTGTTTAAATCCAGCTTCCTTACAAACTTTTACCCATTGCCTAGCATCTAATTTTTTCGGATTAAATAACGAAGGATTTTCAGTTCCATCTCCCCATTCTTTATTGGTAAACGTGTTCATTCCAAAATGGATAAAAGCAGTTAATTCCAACTCTTGCCACCTCAATTGCCTTGCTGATGGTGTAATACGAGCTGCTTTATGTACAATTGCTATAGAATCATCTGATGGTTTGATTTTTATATAATTATTTTTATCGAAGATTTGTGCTTGGCTTTTTAAGGATGAGCATGCACCTATCAAAATAATAATAATCATTACCAAATTTCTCACACAACTATTCATAATAAGTTAGTTAATTGTTGGTTCATATGTTTGTTAATAAAAAATATCAATTTGCTTTTTTGGCTATTAATAGACCGCCAAAAACCAATACAACTCCTATTAAAGTATATAAACTGATTACTTCATTTGCTAATATAGCAGCAATGATAAATCCAAATAAAGGACAAAGGAATAACCATAAACCAGCTTTAACCGCGTTTGTTTTTAGTAACCATAGCCAAAGTTGTACGGCTATAATTGAAACAGGTATGGCTAACCAAGTTACAGATGACCAAAATTTCAAATTAAAGTGATTGAGTTGACTGTTATAAAGAAAGATAACAAATGGTAGTAATAATAGTCCACCAATAAAGGTCTGCCACCCATTTATAGTTAAAAGACTTAACTCATTCCACTTCTTTGCAGAAAAATAAATTGCTGCTAAAGCATAAGATAGCATACTTACTAAAAGAATTAATAAACCTTCATAAGTTACAGATGCATTTTCAAGTAACGGCCATGCGGCAGATACCACGCCAATAGTGCATATTATCAATCCTAATATAAGGGTAAGTGTTAATTTTTTATTTAGAAATATAACTGAGAAAAAGCTAATTAACACTGGATTTATCGCAACTGCAAGAGCCCCAATTCCGGCAGTTACTTTTTGCATTGCAACAACATATAAACCTAAATAAATGCTAATATTTAATATTCCATAAATGCTGATTTGAAGCCATTCTCTTCCTTTTGGTAATCTATTTTTTTGTAAAATATGCGAAACAAATAGCATTATAATTGCTGCTATGCCAAAACGAGTAACTGCAATTAATAAAGGTTGTGCAACAGTTAACCCAATTTTTGTAGCTGTTGATGCGGAGGCCCAAAATATGGCAAAAGTTAACCCCGCAAATAACCAACTATATTGTTTTTTAATCATTAATATTTTCTAAAAATTCATTTATACTTTAAGGAAACACCATTCTTTTCACATTGAATCAACCTTCAAAAAATTATTTTATTTTCTCTACCTTCTAAAGTGAATGTATATAAGGTTCTCCTATTGACACAACAAATGCTTTAGTATATAAAAAATCAGACTGTAAAACTGCAGTTAAAAAATAATATTCCTTAGTGAATATCTAAGCCAACAAAAGCATGTGAATGAAATCTTTAAACTTATCAACGTTTAAAGGTTTTGCTAGTAAATAATCAATTCCTATATCTCTTTTTAATTCTTCCTCATTTATAATTGTGGTAGATATTACGATAATAGGAACAGTTTTAGATAAAGATCTTATAATTTTAGATGCCTCAAATCCATCCATTTTAGGCATATATAAATCCATAATAACCAAATCAAACTCTTCCGCTTTAAATTTTTCTACTGCATCTAAACCGTTTACTGCCACTACCAAATCAAAGGGAAAAGGTTTTAGTATTCGCTCAATCAATAAAACGCTAATGGGCTCATCTTCTACAATCAGAATTCTCTTCTTTCTGTCTGCATTTTTTTTATAGTTGAATATCACTTGACGTATGGTTTATCTAACAAATAAAATTTCTTACTAGGAATTGATTATGGTTTAATTATACTTAATTATTACGAGAACTAAGATAAAAAAAATATGCCGAAAATGTAACTTATTCTGCATCACACAAAAAATGTAAGTATCAAATTTGTTTCAATTCTAAAAAATGAAGTTTTTGAGTAAAATTTGAAAGGATAGATTATAAAATTAGAAAAATGTTGCTAAGAATTTAGCTGAGTAAGTAATAACATTTAATGAATTAAATACTTCGAATTTATTCAAAAAGATAAATAAATAACATACAAATATAGATTTACGATGTTTTGGTTAGCTGATGATTAATTTGGGCCATAAAATCATAAATATCGAAAGGTTTTGGGATAAAGCCATCTGCTGGACATTCTTCTATTACGAATTTGCTCTGTGCATGAGCTGACATGAGTATTAAAGGAATAGATTTTAATTTATTAGACTCCTTCAATTCCTTACATTCTTCTATGCCGTTTCCGTCTGGAAGCATAATATCCATTAAAATTAGATCTGGCAATTCTTTATCAAGTAGTTTGCGAAAATCTGATATGTTAGCACTTGTGCTCACTTGCAAATCCTCTTCAGTAAGCAGAATAGTAATCATTTCACTAATGTCATTATCGTCTTCTACAACATAAATTTTCTTCTTATCCATTCGGTTAGTTTGCTTTGGTAAAGCAAGAACACTTACATAGTAAGAATTGTTTGAATGTCATTTGTTTTTAAAGGAATAGTAAATCCAAATTCAGAACCAACTCCCACCTCACTTTTTACAATGAAAGAACCTTGGTGTCTATCGATAATTTCTTTGCTGATATAGAGACCAAGCCCTAATCCAGCAATATGAGCAACTCCTTCAGCTCTAAAAAACCGCTTGAATATTCCTTTTTGCTGTTGTTTAGATAATCCAATACCATTGTCCTTCACTATTACAATCGCTTGATCCTTATTAACTTCAAGGCTAACAAAAACCTGCTGTGCATGAGGTGAATATTTAATAGCATTATTAAATAAGTTAATAATGACCTGTTCAATTCTCTGTTGGTCTCCATAAACCATCAGTTGTTCCTCAACGCCAGTAAAAGAGATAATATGTGAAGTAGTATTATATCGGAAGGTTTCTAAAATGTCTTCTATGGTTTTGTGAAGATCAAAAAAATCAAAATTAAATTGAAGCTGACCAGCCTCAACTTTAGAAACATCCAGTAAATCTCCCACTAAAGAGCCTAGTCTATCTAATTGTTTTAATGATTTTTCTACAAAAAACTCGGATGTCTTACTCCCTTTTTCTTTCTGTAACATTTGTAAATAACCTTTCAGAGAAGTAAGTGGTGTTTTAAGTTCGTGACTAGCTAAAGCGATAAACTCATCTTTTTTTTCAGATAGCGCCATTACTTCTTCAAATAATTTTGAATTATCAAGTGCTACAGCAGCTTGAGAAGCTACACTTGCTAATATTTCTTCATGTTCAGCTTTAAAAATACCAGCCTCTGGGTGACCGAAAAACAATCCACCAATAACATCGCCTGAAGATGAAATAACAGGGACTGCAAGATAACTTACTACTGCAAGATGTCCTGCTGGCATGCCATAATGTGGCGCATTTTTACCGTATCTAGGATCTTTGGTTACATCATCTAAGCGAACTATGCCCTCTCCTGAAAATGTAGAGTGAAAAATGGCGGTATTGCGAGGCATTCCAAATTTTTCAAAAACTTCTCTAGGCGCACCAGAAAGGGTGAAAAGCATAAACGACTCCCCAGTTTCATCAAAAGTATTGTAAAAAAATGCGCCAAAGGCAGCTCCAGTAATTTCTGTTGTTGCATCTGTTACTTTTTGCAAAATTTCTTTCACATCTAATTTCTCGGAAATAGTAATTCCGATAGAATTCAATAATGTTTGCCTTTTTGCAAATTGATATGCAAGTCGTTCTGCTTTTTTAAGTTCAGATATATCCCTTGCTACTTTAGAAGCTCCAGTAATATTCCCAAAAGCATCTTTAATGGGAGAAACTGTAAGAGAAATTTCAATCTCATGCCCATCTTTATGTAGCCTAACTGTATGAAAATGATCGATTTTTTTTCCGGCTTTGATATTGGAAATAATAACTTCTTCTTCACTAATTAATGCAGGAGGAATGAGTATTGTAATATGCTTACCAAGTACTTCTTCCTCTGTATATCCAAATATTTTTTGGGCACCAGCATTCCAACTTTTGATAATACCATCTAAGCCTTTACTCAAAATCGCATCGTCTGATGATTCTACAATAGCGGATAAGATTTCATGTTTCTCATCATTTGATTTTTTATCAGTTATATCTACGAGTGTATTATAAGCGCCCAACAGTATTTTTTTTTCATCGAAAACAGGTGAAGGATAAACTAACAATGAACGCAATACACCATTAGGCTGTTGGATGACGATTTCTTCACCATTAAAAGGTTTGCCATTCTTCAGTGTAAGCGCCATTGGGCAACTATCTAGTTCCATAGGCCTACCGTCTGGGTAGAAAATTTTCCATGACCCGCACCAATAATCCTTTAAGAGATCTGGTTCCCTACCCCAAAGTGTTGCTGCCGCTGCATTAAAAAATGTTACTCTACCACTTGCATCACAAGTATATATTGCAAGAGGCGACTCTTTAACAAGCTGTTCAAAAATCATAATTCGTTTACAAAAATAAAGTGTGATTGGAAGAATAACGCTTTCAAATGTAATAAAATATTTATTTTTTATCTGGATTGTATATCACTACATCACACCAATAAATTGGATAAAAGAAAAACCAATCATAACACAATTTGTTAAGCAGAAACAAGCTATCGTGAATATAAATGAAGGAAAGTATCAAAAAAGTGGCTAAAATTTTAATTGAAAAAAAGCTCACTATCGCTTTTGCTGAAAGTGCAACTGCTGGACGACTCGCAGCTGAATTTTCTATGCCAAAAAATGCGGGCAAGTATTTAAAAGGAGGATTAGTTTGCTATGATGCTGCGCTCAAAAAGAATATTCTTGGAGTAAAAAGTAAAGTTATTGAAAAACATACTCCAGAATCTAAACAAGTAACAAAAGCAATTACAACTGGTTTACAAAAACTTATTGACGCTGATATTCATGTTGGAATAACTGGTCTTCCAGCACCTGGAGGTAGCGAGACTACTAAAAAACCTGTCGGAACAATGTTTATTCATGCCATAAAAAATGGGAAAACATTTTTCAACGAACGAAAAGTATTTTCTGGCAAGCCAGAAGAGATTATAATTGGTGCTGTTAACCATACTGCTCAACTTTTGTTAAAAAATCTACAGTAAACTTTGAAAATTCTAACCATGGAAAAACAAACAACAAGTCACTCCTATTTTTACAGAAATTCATTGACCATCGTCTTTACAACATTATTTCTAATTACCCTTTTTGCTCAAGCTATTACAGGATGGCACCAAAATAATACAGAAATGCAGGAACTCGGAGCGAGTGCTTTATCGTTTAAAACTTATCTTTTTAGCGGTCATTTTATCTCTGCTACTTTTGAAAATTTCGAATCAGAATTTCTGCAAATGGCGCTCTATGTTTTATTAACAATTGGCTTACGACAAAAAGGTTCTGCTGAGTCTAAGAAAATAGGTGAGCTTGAAGACGTTGATCGTGAACCAAAGCCTGGAAAAAATGCTCCTTGGCCTGTAAAAAAGGGCGGTTGGATTCTTAAATTATATAGCATGTCACTTTCAATTTGTTTTGCAATACTCTTCCTTTTCAGTTGGGCAATGCATTTTTATGGCAGTTTAGAATCTCATAATGCCGAGCAAGTCGCAAAACATTTACCATTGGATAATATGTTAAGTTACCTAGGACAAAGCGAATTCTGGTTTGAAACTTTTCAGAATTGGCAAAGCGAATTTCTATCGGTAGCTTCTATTGTATTTTTAACAATTTACCTACGTCAAAAAGGCTCACCTGAATCAAAACCTGTGGATGCACCCCACATGGAAACGGGCAAATAATAAGTATGAAAGAATTGAAAATTACCAAAACATTTTTTTATAGACCATGTTAATATTATCAAACGTCTAATAAACATTAAATAAATACCTAAAAAACAACAAAATATGGCAACTAAAAAGAAACCTACCGGAAAGACAGGTAAAATGGAAGATTCAGAATTCCATGAATTTTTTATCGATGAATTAAAAGATATTTATTGGGCAGAGAAACATTTAGCAAAAGCTCTCCCAAAAATGCAGAAAGCTTCTACTAGTCCAGACTTAGCAGCAGCATTTGAAAAGCACACTGCTGAAACAGAGCAACACATTTCAACTTTAGAACAAGTTTTTGAACTTTTAGGAGAAAAAGCAGCTGCAAAAAAATGTGATGCCATGGCTGGTCTTCTTGAAGAGGCTAATGGTATTATAGAAGATACAGACGCCGGAACTATGATTCGCGACGCAGGATTAATTCTTGCTGCACAAAAAGTAGAGCACTATGAAATTGCTACTTATGGAACACTTCGCGTGTTTGCAGAAAACATGGGTCATACAGATGTAGTAGGCTTACTATCACAAACTTTAGAAAATGAAAAAGCTACTGATGTAGCATTAACTACAATTGCTGAAGGCTTTGTAAATGAGCAAGCTGCAACTGAGTAAAAATCAAAGATCATACTAAAAAAAAGCTATGGAAATTCCATAGCTTTTTTTGTATAAAATAAACTCGCCATACTACTTTTTTGAATATTTATAATTTAATATAATCATTAATATGTCGCATATTGTAGAAAATCCATTGGTTAAAGTAATTGGCAAATCATTCAACATCACACCATACCAGCACCAAAGTAAATTTCCTACTAACAAAACAAAAAACATTAGTGGTGAAACTGCTTGCGCTTTCTTATCCTTTAATATTTTTATAATCTGAGGAATAGATGAAATAGCAGTCAATATGCCAGCGCTAAATCCAATAATGGTTTTTACGTCCATATTTTTAATTATTTACTCGATCATCAATTCCATAACCGATGTTTACCGATATGATTTTACCTATTTTATAAACAATTTAATTTCAATTGTTGTTCATTAAAACATGGATTTTAACATAAATAAGTTTAGTGATAAACTATATACCTGGATAATTGAAAAGGGCCCTAGCTTTATACTTGGCATTGCCGTTTTATTTATTGGATTTTGGTTAATAAAAATACTTTCTAGATGGTTAACATCCAGAATGCACCAAAAAGAGATAGACCCCTCCTTAAAGCCATTCTTATTGAGCTTAGTTATTGTGGTACTACGGGTGTTGCTTATACTTGGCGTAATGCAAATCATCGGTATTCAAATGACGGTATTTGCAGCTTTAATTGGAGCAATGGGTGTTGCTTTAGGTTTAGCATTATCGGGTACCTTACAAAATTTTGCAAGTGGCATAATTATATTATTACTTAAACCCTTTGCTGTTGGTGATAATATTATTGCATCTGGAATGGAAGGCACTGTTACTTCCATACAAATATTTTATACGGTGGTTACTACATTCGATAACAGAACTGTAATTTACCCTAATAGTAAACTTTCAAACGAAGTCATAGTGAACATTAGTAGAATAGGCAGTAGAAGATTGGATATTGAACTGAAATTTATGAATTCGATTGACTTCGAAACCGTTAAACATTTAATTAATGCGGTAATAGATGAAAACAAGGATATGCTTAAAAAACCAGAGCGAAGAATAGGGATTTCATCAATAGAGCCTGATGGATATAAAGTGAGTATTAGTGTTTGGGTAAAATCACATGGATTTATGGATACCAAATTCGCTTTTCAAGAAAAATTGATTGCTGATATTAAAAATGCAGGATTAAAATTACCAGGTATGTGATAATCACTAAATAAATAAGGCAATTAAAATATGAATTTTAATTGCCTTATATCATTGTTAGCTTCATTTGTTTACAAGGCCGATCCGCCGCTTCTTTCATCTCTATCTAAACTACTTTCTCCATTTTGATCATTACGATTTTCTGAATCTGCATTATTATTAGGATCTTCTCCATTTTGCTGACCATAATTTTGCGTTTGTTGACCGCCTGACATAGAGTTTTGGTTACCTGAAGCATTTGATGCATAATCAGCATCTGAACCTTGTTGTTGTTGATTCATGCCACTCATTCCCGATTGATTGTTATTCCTGTCTTGGTTCCATGAACTATCGCTAGTATTAGAACCTTGATTTTGTTGTGAATTTGTGTTTCCTAAACCACCGTCTTGCATTTGACCTGAACCTCCTTGTGAACCGCTATTCTGATTATCAAATTGATTCTGTCCTGAATTTGATCCCCCAGAAGTTCCTGACTGATTTTGGTTCTGGTCTTGATTTTCATTTTCTTGATTCCATTGATTTCCTGATTGTGATTGATTGTTTAAATCTTCACTGTTTTGATTTTGATTTTCCATGGTATTTGATTTTATGTTAGTTATTAGTGTTACTGTTGCTGTTCATACAACATTATTTTTATTTCGAATTAAAAGCCCTCTTTTTAGTCCTCAATTTTTTCCATCTCAAATTTCTTTTTGATAGTTCTATTTAAAAAAGTGCCTTTTGAAATTGAAGCTTTAAAATTTTTATAAATCTTTTCAGGTACATCTTTATAACGATACACATCACCTGATACAAACACTACAATTAAGTCTTTCTTTTCAGGATCATATTTAATATGTTCAACAACTGATGAAGGCATTTTTATAGTTTAATTATCTTTTTAAGCCGCTCCACTATTTCATATTCCTTTTACTAGATTAACCTTCCTCAAAAAAAATGGTTTTAAAAAAATATAAAAAACGTATTAAATATTTATGAGAACCTATTTATTTAAAGATTGTTATGATATAAAAACTTAATCTTTAATTATGATTTCAAGAGATAGCACAACAGTTAGCCCATGGCAATTGAAAGATATACAAGAGAAAAAAATAAACTCGGCTAATCATGAAAAACATCAGCTATTTGATGTAATTATAATTGGCGGAGGAATTACTGGTTTAACAACTGGGTTATTATTACAACAACAAGGAAAAAAGTGCTTAATAATTGAGCGTGGCAATATCGGTTTTGGAACTACCGGAGGCACAAGTGCTCACCTAAATACTTTTTTTGATGCTACTTATCCAGAAATTGAATCAGATTTTGGTAAAGAAAATTCAAAGCTAGTAGCTAAAGCAGGAAAAGAAGCTTTTTCGTTAATAAAAAAGTTGACAAAAGACTTAAACATTGGATGTGATTTAGAAGAGAAAAATGCATATTTATTTGCTCAAGACGAAAAGCAAAGTGAAGAATTAAAAGAGATATTAGATGCTTCCAAAAGAGCTGGTGTTGAAGTTGAACAGACGGATAAAATCAATCTTCCAATACCCTTCCAATCCGCTATATTATTTAAACAACAAGGTCAATTTCACCCTATAAAATATATTCAAAAACTAGCTGAAGCTTTTGAAGAAAATGGTGGAGTAATAGTTGAACATACTTTTGTTAACGAAGTTGAAAATAAAGGAGGATTTGTATATGCTGTTTCAAATCATCAAATTTTTAAAGCTTTACATTTAGTATATGCAACACACGCTGTGCCAGGAGTAAATTCATTTAGTTTTAAATGTGCTCCCTATCGTAGTTACGTAATTGGAGTAACATTAAACGACGAAAAATATCCTAAAGAATTAGTATACGATATGATGGAACCCTATCATTATTTTAGAACTCATGTTATTGAAGGTCAAAAATATCTTTTAGTAGGTGGCGAAGATCATAAAACTGGCCAAGGGGATGCAGAGAATGCTTTTAACACTTTAGAAAGTTATGTTAAACAATACTTTGATGTTAAAGATGTCGCATTTCGATGGTCTTCACAATATTATGTTCCCGCAGATGGATTACCTTATATCGGTCAAATGCCTGGAGAAGAAAACATATATGTTGCTACAGGATTTAATGGCAATGGAATGATCTTCGGTACCCTATCCGCTATCATGATTAGTGATGAAGTTTTAGGTAAGAAAAACGAGTTTAAAGATATCTTCTCCGCTTCTAGAATTAAACCAATTGCCGGATTTACAGAGCTCGTACAAGAAAATGCAAATGTAGCTTGGCACTTTATAGCAGATAGATTTAACACTGAGGCCATTTCTACCTTAACAGAAATGGAAAGCGAAACTGGCACTGTTGCTGATTACAACGGGGAAAAGTTAGCTCTATATAAACACAAAAACGGAAAAGTTACTATCCTTAATCCTGTATGTACTCATGCTGGATGTATTGTAAATTTCAATTCTGTTGAAAAGAGCTGGGATTGTCCATGTCATGGTGGAAGATTTGACTTAGAAGGAAATGTGTTATGTGGACCTCCAAGGAAAAATTTGGAAAGAAAAAAATAAATGTTCTAAATACTGCTCACAGAGGAAATATGAATAATGATTTCCTCTTGAGCAAATGTTTTTAATATCCACTTTTTTAATTTAGACCAAAATTTGTCGTCAATCTCGGTGGCTAAGACCTCATATACAATAATATTTTCTTTAACGGTATTAGCTGTATTCTCTTTCCAAAAACCAATTACTGGAACTCTTGAATACATTGTTAATCCACCGAATTTATCAGTTAGCTTTTGATGTAGATTAGTATAGTACTTTTTAGGAAAAGGCTTGCCTTTTTTATTATAAACCGGTATAAACAGTTCAATACGTTTTGAGGGTTCGCCATTCCGTTTTGAATTTTCAATCAACTTTAAAGCTTTCTTTGCCGAAAAATGATTAAGGGGTTCAAAAACTTTACCCGCTTGTTCATTATAATTGATGAAAAATTGTTCTATTTCATGGATAACTTGTTGCGGCAAATCTTTCAATTCGTTTATTGAGACATATTGTTCTGATATTTCAGGTATAGCAAATAATCTGTCATTCCGTATCTTTTTACCATCTCTTTCTGTTTGTACAGCTTTTAAGCCGCCAATTATTCTACAATCTATTGCACAACCAGAAAAAGTTTCTATCTCTGATATGACCATCACATCTAAAGGATCTCCATCCCCACCAATAGTTCCCGGAATAAAACCAAAGTCATAAGGAAAAATTAAACCAGCAGGTAACAGCTTTTTTAGCTTCACGTATCCTTGCTCAATGTCACATTTATATTTTTTTCCCTTAGGGGTTTCAATAATAACTGTTATAGGCTCCATACATTTCACAAACACCTTTTATTGAACAAAGTTTTCACTTAAAAATTTTAATAACTGATAAATAACCTAAACAATTTTTGTTGCTAGTGGTTGTTAAATTATGGAACCATTCAATATACATATCCAAAATAACGATGAACAAGTTACGCTCACCGTTATACCAGAGAAGGATTATTTTAAACTCGTTTATTTCGGTGGAATTATTGGAGCGATAAAGGAATCGGAAGGGGAATGGGAATTACTTGAGGAAGATGAAATCGAACCTGGATTATTACCATTATTTAACTACAAAAACGGCGTAAATAATGAAGAATTAAAATTTGAATTGAGTTTACCTAAAATCAATCAAATTGCCGCTGAAATTGAGAATGCTATCTATTAATTAACTGAATTTATAATTTGAATATTTTACCATGAAAACTAGAATCTTATTTTTACTATCAATCATTTCATTCTTATTTGCTTGTGGAAATGCTGAACAAAAAGATGATAAAACAAACGCTGAACCAATAACTTCAAATGATACCAATATTATCAAAAAAAGTGATACAAAAATGAAGCAAGAGGACAAAACTACATTTTTCACTAATGCCGCTATTGGAGGAATGATGGAAGTTGAAGCGAGTTCTAGAATATTGGTTAATACCAAAAATAATCCAGCAGTGTTAGCTCATGCCAAAATGATTAGAGATGATCACATGAAAGCGAATGAGGAATTGAAAGCCATTGCAAAAAAAGAAAATTTTGCACTTCCTACCGTTTTACCTGAAGCAAAAGTTAAAATCTTAAAACAGTTGGAAAGCCTTAATGATGAAGCACAAAATGAATTTTATATTAACTTAATGGTAACCGAACATAATGAGGCAATAAATTTATTTAACATAGGTTCTACAATGCCTGTAGAATCTATTTCTGCATTTGCGACCAAAACATTACCGATTTTAAGACATCATTATGATATGACGGTGAAAATTCGTGAAGAGATTTTAAAAGAAAAAGCTAATCAAGGTGATGATCCCTTAAAAATAAGTGATAAACAGAAAAATAAAGCAGCTAAAAATCAGTAAGGTGTAGAGGTTATTGTTTTAATTCAATCCAAACAGGACAATGATCACTAGATTTTTCCCATCCACGAACTTCTTTGTCTACTTGTGCAGAAATTAATCTAGGTAATACGATATCATTCAATAAAAAGTGATCTAAACGAAGCCCTGCGTCACGACCATATGCATTCCTTAAATAATCATAAAAGGTATATATGCGTTCATTTGGATGTAAATATCGTATGGCATCTGTCCAACCTAGTTTCAATAATTTGGTATAGGCTAACCTAGATTCAGGAAAGAACAGCGCATTGGTGATATACTTTTCTGACTTGTAGGTATCAAGTTCTGTAGGAATTACATTATAATCTCCAATTAGTAAAACCGGAAGATCAAAAGACAATAATTTTTTTGCGTGTTTGTGTAATCTCTTAAACCACGAAAGTTTATAATCAAACTTAGGTCCGGGAGCTGGATTACCGTTTGGAAGATATAAACAACCAATCACCATACCATACACAAAACCTTCTATGTAACGGCTATGTAAATCATCAGGATCCCCGTCTAAATTCCGTCTTGTTTCCTTGATTTCTTCCTTTGAAAGGACCGCTACACCATTCCAACTTTTCTGCCCATGCCAAATAGAATGATACCCAGCTTTTAAAAGAGCTGCCTCAGGAAAAAGTTGATCTGGACATTTTAATTCCTGCAAGCAAACTACATCTGGCTTTGCCTCTTTAAGCCACCGCAGTAATACAGCCAATCTCCCGTTGATACCATTAACATTATAAGTCGCAATTTTCAAGATATTACTCATAAGATTTAAAACAAAAATTGGACTTCCAAACAGAAAGTCCAACCTTAATAGATTTGCAAGATTATTACAAATGATTGCCGTAATTTCTATTTCTTTTTTCCTTTGTCGGAAATGTATTTTTCAATTACTTTACGATCATTTGAGCCAGTTGCACGTTTTGCGCCAACAACTTGCTGTATGCTCACACCCATTTTGGTCGCTACATGTGAAAGCTCATAATCTTGTGATGAATTTACTTTTTTACGGTCTGAAGGTCCTTGCTTTGCCATAACATTTAATTTATAGGTAGACGATTATAGGTTAATTACTTATTAAAAATAACAGCCTAGCTTTTTTTTTGTTTCGTTAAAATCACTTTGTAAATTTCAATTTTGAAAACCTATTTAGTTATACACTTAAATACTTTTTAATTTCTTTCACCGAATTTCCATTGAGCACAATTGCAGATTTCAAATCGTCCACACTAATTTGAAACTCCTGTGCCCAGTGTATTATATCCTCTGGATCATCAGTATTTATTTCTCTATTTTCATATTCATCTACAAAAGGTTCAAGCGTATCACTATCGTCTTCAATAGGATATCGCTCCCTTATTTCTTCCGGATCAGGAACATTTTCCCCGAAGCCCGAATTATCCTCGTTCAACTGTATCATTTATGTATTAATTACGGATAAATTTCTTTTGCTTTTTTAATCGCCTTTTCTAAATCGATGCCTTTACCTAATACACCTTTAAAAATGTCTCCTTTTTTCTTCAATCGCTCAATAGCATTAAGAATGGTAAAATCTTTCATCTTTAAACCTGGTTTAACCTCATCCCATTCTAAAGGCATAGATACTGTAGCACCAAGTTTTGGACGAAGAGAATAAGGACCTGCAATAGTTGCACCTGGTCTATTTTGTAAAAAATCTAAGTACATTTTACCTTTTCTAGCAGAAACCATCCGTTCTAAAGAAGTAAAATCGGGGAGTTTTTCATTTACAATTCCAACAACAATCCTAGCAAAAAGTTGGGTTTGGTCATAAGTATATTTTGCACCCATTGGGATATAAATATGAATTCCTGTTGAACCAGAAGTTTTAGGATAACTTGGCACATCAATAGAATCTAAAACTTCTTTAACTGTTAATGCTGCTTCGATTACTTTGTCAAAATGATGTTTATCTGGGTCGAGATCTATGACACAATAATCGGGATTATCTGGCGACTGTACTCTAGAAAACCATGGATTGATTTCAATGCAACCTAAAGATGCCATCCATAAAAGCGTAGCCACATCATCTCCAACTAAGTATTCTTTTTCTTCCCCATCGCTGGTTGAATAAGGAAAAGTTTTTGCCCATTCAGGTGCTTTTCCTTTCACATCCTTCTGATAAAAACTTTGTCCATGAATGCCACCTGGAAAACGATTTAATGATTGGGGCCTGTCTTTTAAATATGGCAACATAAAATCCGCAACCTGATAATAGTAATTAAACATATCACGCTTAGTTACACCATCCTCTGGCCAATAAACTTTACTTAAGTGAGAAAACTTAAGCTCTTTCCCATTTACCTTACGTACTTGGGTTTCATCTTTTGGATTTAATAAGGTTTTTGGTATAGTAACTTTTGGCGGCCGGATAGCAGCTGCATGTTTATCAGCTTTAATTTTTGTGCTATCATCGGATTGAATATCTAACTCCTCTTCAACTTCTTTCACAACTACCTGAGTATCCGCAGCAGTCTCACGTATTACATCCTTTGGATTTTTGTCTATGCGCATGCCTTTAAAAGATGGATGTCGAAATATTCCCTCATCAGTTACTTCCGCATATGCTATTTCACAAACCAATTCAGGTTTCATCCAAGTTGCTTTAGCATTTAATTGTTTATGTTGAAAACGAGAAAGTTTATTGATATCTGGAACAACTGTAAAAGGGCTTTTATCTACAATGTACGGTGCAAATGTTTGCATCATTTTTTTCTGATCGGAATCAGAAAATCCAGTTCCTACTTTGCCAACGTAAGTCAATATTTTATTTTCCCAAACAGCTAAAATGAGTGAACTGAATAGTTTGGAAGTATCTTCATTACGTGTAAAACCTGCAATAATTACTTCTTGTCTTTTGGAAACTTTAATTTTTAGCCAATCTTTTGAGCGATTAGAAAGCACATAGGTAGAAGATTTAAGCTTGGCCATAATTCCTTCTAGTCCCATTCTTTCCGCAGCTGCAAAAAAATCAGTTCCATTTGCATCGAAGACTTTAGAAATCCGAACCCTATCATCATCTGTTGGCAGTGCTTCATTCAAAATAGCTTGTCTTTCCACAAGAGATAAGCCAGTAAGATCTTTTCCTTCGTACCAAAGTATATCGAATACGTAGAAGACTAATTCACCATCTGCTTCACTCCTCCAATTTTGAAGTGATCCAAAATTGGAAATCCCTTTATCATTTAAAACTAGAATTTCTCCATCAATTACTGCATTTATCTTCCATGAGGAAAGAATTTTATGAATTGGGTAAAATTTTTCGTTAAAAGATTTATTATTCCTCGATAGCAGTTCTACCTTTCCTTTGTTAATAAAAGCTAATGCTCTATAACCATCCCATTTTACTTCATATTGCCAGTTCGGATCATCAAAAGGCCCGTTAACTAAAGTAGCTAACATGGGTTTTATATTTTTTAATATCGCAGATTTCGGTGCAGATTTTAAAACCTTAGCTGTATCTATTTTAACAGATTCTTCAGAAATTTCCGCGTCTTCAATTACTTGTTCTTTTGTTTGCTTAGACTTTGTTTTAGCTTTTTTTTTACTTGGCTGTTTTGCTTCAATTTTTTCTTCCTTATTGCTGTGCCAAACTTTATCGCTTGATTTCTCCATTTCTTCAATGGTTTTTTCAGAAAGTATGGATTGATCTAATTTTAAAACATCTTTTTTAGTGGCAAAGTCATCATCATGTTTTATTAATAACCATGAGTTTTCTCCCATACCATGAGTTCTCACTAAAGCAAATTCGCCATTAAGTTTCTCTCCGTGTAATCGCATTTTCACGGAACCTTTTTTAAGCTCTGATAGTAAATATTTCTCTTGGGCCTTTTTTCCTTTTATCGGATCGATAGTTTCATACCAGCCTTGATCCCAAACGATTACAGTTCCTCCCCCATATTCACCTTGTGGGATAATACCTTCAAAGTTTCTATAATCAAATGGGTGATCTTCAACCATCATTGCTAGGCGTTTTACTTTCGGATCTAATGTCGGTCCTTTCGGTACAGCCCAACTTTTTAGCACACCTTCCATCTCTAAACGAAAATCATAATGTAATCTAGAGGCATCGTGCTTTTGGATCACGAACATCAGCTTATTTGGATCTTTGCTTCTTCCTGCCTTTGGTTCAGCAGTTTTAGAAAAATCTCGCTTTTGGTTATATTTATCTAGTCCCATAATGATAGCTTTGTTAAAAATTAAACAGCACAGCGATTAAAAAAGTTTCGAATAATGAGAAAGGCAGTGTTCTATGAATCTATTTTTTAAAAATTAAATATCATTTTTAACCAATCCATCTACTAATAATTTCCATTGTGGGTAAGAGAGCCCAGCTTTTGCTGTCCAACCTACCATAGTATTGCGCAATCCATCGAAAATTTTCTCTGTATTTCCATTTGGAATCTCATTTCGCCCATGCATTTCGGCCCAAACGGTTTGTCCAGTTCTACCTATTAAGAAAGTAGATGTAGCCGCATCGGAAAAAAAATGTGCTACACCCAATTCAGGATGGAATGGATTGGGACTAGGTCTCACGGTAAATCCTGTCCATTCTTCTAATTCAGTTTCATTATTTTTTCCAATCTGTTCAATTCGCACCCAGTCATATCCATCTCCAGCGGAAGTACCAGGACCAGGTATATCAATTCTAATCAAGTTGTCAATTTCTAACTTCATTGTAGGAGAACCATCTGGTAAAGTTAACTGAAAGAGTGTTGCGGAAGTTCCGCAAACCTTATCCCAATTGTTAACTTCAAATAACCTTTGTTTCACTAATTCATAAAACACAGCCGCTTGCCCAATATCTGATAATACCGTTTCGGCTCTTGCATTCATTTCACTACCTTCTACTTGATTAGGTACTAATATTTGCTCACTCATCATATTTATTACTTATTTTCTAATGTTTTAGCTATAATTTCAGCAATTGAAAACTCTGCACCACATACAAACTCATCTGCTGCACCATAATAGATTGTTAATTTATCTCCATCCACAAAATGGCCATTTGTAAAAACAACATGACCAAAGAAACCAGAAAGTTCATAACTTTCTGTCGGCACCATAATTGGTTCTACCGTTCTACCCAATAAGATAGATGGATTATTTAAATCCATTAAAAAAGCGCCTAAACAATACCTATGTTCTGCATTTGCACCATGATAAATTTCTAACCATCCTTGCGCTGTCCAAATTGGCGATCCTCCTGCTCCCACCCTTGCACTATCCCACATTCCAGATCTCGTTTTAATCAAACATTTATGATTCCCCCAACGAATACCATCTGTTGAATCACACAACCAAATGAAATTACCACCAATCTCAATAGAGCTCGGTCTATGTAAAGCATAGAATTTTCCATTTACCTTCTTTTCGAAGATTGCGCAATCTTTGTTATGTGGTGGCAACATCATTACTGGATTAGAAAAAGATTTCCAATCAACAGTTGTTCGAAGCCCAACACCAACTCCTGAGTCAGAAACTGCAGTATAGGTAAGGTAATAAACCCCATCTAGCTCTACTACCCGACAATCTTCAATTCCAAACCGTTCTTGTTCACCCATCCCAAATAATCCTGCGTATTCGGGTTCTTCTTTGAAAGAAACTCCATCAGTACTTGATAATAAACGCAAATGCGAAACTGTAGTCAAATAATCTAAACCTTTATAATTTCTTACTCTAGCATCACTTCCTACAAGGTCGGGGTCATTCAAAGGCACTTCAATAATTTCTAATTTTCCCATTTCATTCATTACGGGAAAAAAAATAAATCCTTCTTTTTGAGCAATGCTCTCTGCAACCCTCACTAACAACCATATTTTACCTTTAAAACGAAAAGCACCAGGGTTAAGTAAGCAAATCACTTGAAGCCCTTTATCACTTGGAGCAACATCTTTCGGCAATAAAATTGGATTATTTGGAAAACGTTTTGCTAAATCTGTCATGATTGAAAAAACAAGAAGGAAAACGAATAGTTCTAAATAATTTAAAAACAACTAAAAAAAATGCGTGTTTATATTAACATTCTTACAGCTAACTTTTTTTGGAAAATGAATGGAATATCACCTTGGCAAATAGCCGCAACCAATTCATTGGGCAAAGATGAGATGCCTACTTTAGTAGAGAAAACAATTGGCGATTATACTTTCACTGTTCTTCAGGCTAATGATGCACTTTACATTTATTGTAAATGGAAAACAGGTAGTATCGCTTTCAGACCTATATATTCGCCAGATCATGGTCTTGTAGTCAAAAGAAAATCATTAACAGATAATGGCATTACCATCTCATTAGAATCTGCTTTAGGTACATCTATAGTGAAGATAGAAATGATCAATGCTGAATATCCTATCTTAAAATATAATACCACCATTACACCAAAAACCAATTTACATATCCCATTTTGGCCTAAGGATATCATTTTACGCGAAAATAAACAACCTGAAAAGAACAAAGGAACTGTACATGTAAAACAAGTAGGGACAAGATCTGGTATTTTGCACTTTAGTTTGGATGAACCTAATGCGGGAAGTATATTTTATTTCCAGAACCTCACTTCCCTTGCAGATTATAATGAACAAACCAAAACTTCAGGCGGGGAAACAGTAGGTGGATTATGGCCAGATCTTGGATTTTCTTTGCCTGTAACGAAAGATGATCCATTAAAAGCAAAGACAAGCTATACTATTAGTGATGCAATTATTGCATTCGACCAAGTCAACACAAATAGTGAAAGTGAGCTCACGAAACAATATTTAAATCTACTTGCCGCTATTTATCTTGAAATTCCAAAGCCAACAACTCATTATATGAATTGGCCAGAGATTTTAGAGAAAGGACTTTATGATTTAATTGATGCACCTGGATGTTGGAACCAGGTAGAGGGAAATCAGTATTTTAATGCATATATTTCAGATTATGACACCCCTCCAGAAATTATGGTCCAGTTGGCAGTATTGCTACCCTTACTTGATTATACAGAATGGAGTGGCAAATCATTACCTGTTGTTGATAAAATAAAAAAGGGTTTACCAGAGTTTTGGGATGAGAAACTAAAAACAATTGTTCGTTGGTTACCAGCAGCACAAGATAAACTTAAGGGAGAAGAAGAACAAAAAAAACCAATGGTGATGGATTCTTGGTATTTGCATCATCCCCTTCTTAATCTATCACGATTGGCACTTAAAGGTGATAAACAAGCAGCAGAACTTTTTCTAAACTCATTGCCTTATGCCATGAAAGTTGCTAAACATTTTAAATACAATTGGCCTGTATTTTATAAAATGAATAATTTAGAAGTTTTAAAGGCAGAGACTAAGCCTGGCGAAGGCGGCCAACATGATGTGGCTGGGCTGTATGCCCATGTGATGATTCAAGCCTATGAATTGACCAAAGATAAAAAATACCTCAAAGAAGCAGAAGTTGCGGCAAACAGTTTGAAAGGAAAAGACTTTAAACTCTTCTACCAAGCTAACAATACAACCTTTTCGGCTGGAGCTTTATTGCGTTTATACAAGCTTACCAAAAATCAAGATTATCTTGATCTATCTAACTTATGTTTGGCTAATGTTTTCCAAAACGTTCAGCTTTGGGATTGTAATTATGGTTATGGTAAGAATTACCCTACCTTTTTTGCAATATTTCCATTATCTGATGCACCTTATACGGCTGTTTACGAAGAACAGGAAGTGTTTTGCGCCCTACACGATTACTTACAGCATGCAAAAGATGTAGACATTCTCCCTTCAATCAGGCTGTTAGTAAATGAATTTATTCGTTATTTAGTAAATAGAGCTGCATATTATTATCCGCCAATGTTGCCTAATGAGATGTTATCAGATGAAGTGAAAGTTGGAGAAGTCGACAATAAGCTCTGGGTAGCATTGGAAGATTTACATGACGGTTGGGAGAAATCTGGTGAAGTGGGTCAAGAAGTTTATGGCGCAGGTAACGCTTTTGGAATTCTTCCTCGTCATTATCACAACGTTGATGAAAAATTTATGCTGTATGCAGATAATCCAATTCCATTCAAACGTAAAACGAGTTCTTCTTCGCTTTCAATTCAATTGGCAGGTGATGAAAGAATTGAATGCCGTCTAAGAATTATTCCTAAGGATGTGTCTAAAACAAAATTTGAGCTATACTTAGCTGATGGCACTAAATTATCATCTAAAAAGACAAAAGAAGGTCATTTAGAATTTGTGATAAATGGAAATCAGCAGCTAAAGATTAACTGGTAATCATTCCAAAAATTAATAAAAACAAAAAAAGACCAATCAAATTTGACTGGTCTTTAAGGTAGATGTGTAGTTTTTTATACCCTCATTTCAGGTTCGACAAATTCATCGCTAACTTGTGAAGCATAGTCCTTCACTTTTTCTACGTACTCTGGCGCTTTATCCATAAAATCATCCAGTAATGATCTTCCTGTAAGTATGTCTTTTTTAGTTATATGCTTCACTGCTGCATAAACAGCGACGCCAAAAAGTGCTCCTTTAATAAATCCCATAATAGTTCTTTTTAATGTATATATGAAAAACAACCTCTACCAAGAAAAGTTTCGTAAATTTTAAAACTAAATTTAATTGGCTGAAAATCCTTTCACTCCTAGAAACTTACCCATATAGCTCAGTCTATTTTTTAACGTATCTGCCAAAAGCGAGAACCTTCTTTTCTCTTTACCTTTAACAATCAATTTTTCTGCTGTAAATAAGAGATTGTCTAAATCAAAAGGTTTGGCTATAAATTCATCGCAACCATAATCCTTTATCGACCATAGAATTTGTGGATAAGCTGAGTACAAAATTACTGGTACACCTGAAAATCGGTGATCACTTTTAACTTGAGTACATAGTTCTCCTCCATTTAAAGTTGGAAGAAAGTATTCGATTAGCACGAGGTCTGGATGAAAACTTTCCATCAAAGGAATAATATCACTACAACTCTGAACAACCTTGCATTCATAACCCGCATCAGCAAACATATCACATAAAATTTCTCCAAGCGAAGGGTCAGGTTCAACCGCTAATATTTTCAGAAAAAGATCTGCAGAATTACCTGCATTCAAAGAAGAATTATTATTAAAATTTTGAATTGACATAGGTTTTCGTTTTAAAAAGATACATCACTAAAAAATTCTCAATAACCAGATAACAATCTCTATACCAAATACTAAAATTTTAGATCTATGTTAAAAACTGAAAAAATTGCATGCTAAATCTGAAAAAAATACACATAAAAAGAAAAATTGACAGTCGTTTCTTAAAAACCATTTTAGATGAAAAATTGTTATTCAATTACAATATTTAATACTATGCCTTGGCAAAAGGAGATTATCCACCATCTTACAAAAACCTTCCAATTCCTTTAAGAGAAAAGGCAGTAGAAATTGCTAATGCCATTCTTGAAGAATCTGGGGACGAAGGTATTGCAATTGCTACTGGTCTGAAACGAGCAAGGGAAGTGATGAAAAAGAATACGAAAGAAACTGTGAAGAAAAAAAAGACTAATTAATCTAGCATGCATCCTATCAAAGTTGTTTTAGACAAAAAAGTTTATGAGTTCCAAGTTGGAGAATATCCACATCATGATGAACAAAATTGTAAGCTAAATGTATTTAAGGATGGAAAACTGGTAGCTAATTTTACTCCAGATCGTCATCATATTTTGCATTTATGCAAGAACCATGGAAAATTAAAAGAACCACTCATACATGCCATAGCCGACAGCATTGAACAAATTTTCCCTCACGGATTTCTTAAGCTAAATAAGATTTAAATATGAATTAACGATATTTATCTCTTGGTAATGCTATAACTACATAACTTAAACCAAACTATGGAACTAGAACCAGAATTACTATTGCATGCCGCTAGAATTGGCGATCTAGATGTACTTAATGAACTCATTAAAGGCGATGCAGATTTGAACATACATGACCCAAAGGGATATACGCCTTTAATTATAGCTTGTTATAATAATCAGATTGATGCAGCAAGATTATTAATTAAAAATGGAGCTGATGTGAATGCAGCAGACCTAGGTGGTAATACTGCGTTGATGGGGGTAGCTTTTAAGGGATATGCCGATATTGCAGAACTATTGATAGAAAATGGTGCCGACTTAAACTTACAACATGGAAACGGAGGTACAGCACTAATGTTTGCCGCTATGTTTGGAAGAAATGATTTGGTAAGACTTTTAATACTTCAAGGTGCTGATACATCTATTTGTGATACGAGGGGACTTAGAGCAGCTGACCTAGCTGCCCAACAAGGAAACCAAGAAGCAGTTGATTTACTCACCGCATAAAAAAAGACCTCAAATTTATTGAGGTCTTTTTTTATAAATCCGCTTTAATTAAGCAGGTACTTTACGTTGCTGTTCTCGTTCCCATACTCTGTGCCCTGCTATAGCTTTGATAAATTCGTCAGCAAGATCTTTGTCTTTTCCTGTCAATATTCCTTCATCATTCACTGGCTTTTTATCAGATACTTTACCAAAATAAGTCAACCCTAATAATGTGGATGCATCCGCATCTAGAGCAATTGCTTTGCAGTGTTTGTATGCTTCGTCTAAAAAATGGATGGCATCCGGCTCCATGCCAAGTGCATCAATACTTTTCTTTCCGCCGGGTACAAAAACCGCATCATAAAACACAGAGCATGATGTTAATAAGCTTTCGTCTAATGCGATTGCAGTTTTCTTGTCGCTTATCACATTTCCTTGCCTATTACCAATCATTTCTACCACAGCTCCTGCAGCTACTAATGCTTTTTTCATCATGTTTAGTGAGGCTTCATTCACACCATCGGCTACAAGAAAGGCAATCTTTCTTGTCTTAATGTTATCTTTTATGGTTGTCGCCATACTTAGTGCCTCCGACTTATCAAGCGATGATTCTACTTTCAAAGATTGATAATCCTTTTGTGCTGCATCAGCTGGAATTCCTTGGTTGATCACCTCTTCAGGTTTCTTGCTAAGTGCTATACCAAGTTTAGCCGCTACTTTATTTCGAAGATCCAGATCAATTTGACTAAGTACATTAAGCATACGTTCGCGTATTGCTACCGTTTTTACCTTGCCCAGCTCGAAACTAAAAGCATCTACGATGTGATTTTTTTCTGGCTGTGATTGACTGTTAAAGAAAAGTTTAGCTTGTGAGTAATGATCGAAGAAGCTTTTACTTCTCGCTCTCACTTTGCGTGCATCAATTCTCTCATTATAACTTACAAAGCCTCCCTCCGTTTCTTTTACCTGCTTAGGATCATTACCTCCAGTACTATTTGGATTGTAACTAGCCTTACCTATATTAATAGTCTGACGCATAAAGCCATCCCGTTGGTTATTATGTACTGGAACAACTGGTCTATTTATTGGAATTTCATGGAAATTTGGGCCACCTAAACGGATCAACTGTGTATCGGTATAAGAGAATAATCTTCCTTGCATTAGGGGATCATTTGTAAAATCGATACCTGGAACAATGTGTCCAACATGAAAAGCTACCTGCTCAGTTTCTGCAAAGAAATTATCTGGATTGCGATTTAATGTCAATTTACCAATTCGTTGTACTGGCACCAACTCCTCTGGAATTATCTTAGTAGGATCTAATAAATCAAAGTCAAATTTATGTTCATCTGCCTCTGGTACAACCTGAATACCAAACTCCCATTCGGGAAAGTTGCCACTTTGAATGGCTTCCCATAAATCTCGTCTATGGAAATCTGGATCTTTACCAGAAATATTTTGCGCTTCATCCCAAGCTACCGAATGCACACCCAACAAAGGTTTCCAATGGAATTTTACAAAATGTGATTCTCCTTTTGCATTGATTAGTCTGAAACTATGTACGCCAAAGCCTTCCATCATGCGGTAACTTCTTGGTATTGCCCTGTCACTCATTAACCACATGATCATATGTGCAGATTCAGGCATTAAAGAAATAAAATCCCAAAAAGTATCATGAGCAGATGCGGCCTGTGGCATTTCATTATCTGGCTCTGGTTTTACAGCATGTACTAAATCAGGAAACTTCATGGCATCCTGTATAAAAAACACTGGCATATTATTGCCCACTAAATCAAAGTTTCCTTCTTGTGTGTAAAATTTTACAGCAAAGCCACGTACATCTCTTGCTAAATCAGTCGATCCTCTAGAACCAGCCACTGTTGAAAATCTTACGAAAACAGGTGTTTCTATTTCGGTATCATTAAGAAACTGTGCTTTACTTAATTCCGGAATTGCTTTATACAACTTAAAAACTCCATGTGCACCAGATCCTCTTGCATGCACAACTCTTTCAGGAATACGTTCATGGTCAAAATGAGTAATCTTTTCACGAAGTATAAAATCTTCCAATAAGGTAGAACCACGGTCGCCAGCTTTGAGCGAATTTTGATCATCATTAATCTTTACGCCATGATCTGTAGTCATTGGCTGCGCTGTAGCATCAGCAGTATGTGGTTTAAGCTTTGCTATTTTCTGATTTTCTGGCAGTGCTGCCTGTTCTGGTGTTAATGTTTTTTTTGCCATAAATTATCCTCTTACTTCAAATGAACAATGAGCATAATTTTATGTTTCGAAAAATTGCGCTTATTTATAATAAAAGAAATTTATAACTCAACACTCTTTCAAGTTGTTAATTGTTACAATAAAATATTTCTTATTTTGCCAGTTTTAAGCCGTTTTATTTATTTTTGCATCCCTTTTACTCGTCATATGATATACCATGAAGTAGGTATATGGTACAAAATATAAATATGAATACCTTAGATACATCCCACCATTTTTTCCGCTACGCAAAAGCTAAGCTCAGATATTTGCTCATTACACCTTTATTACTTTTATCTTTTAATGTTTACTCTACGTATACAGTTATTGGGTGTGTTTCTGATGATACAGGGTATCTTTATACAGGTCCTTCTGGTGTCAATAGTCCGCGTGGATCTTGGTACGGGCCAGCTTATGAAACAAGTCCAGTGGTAACATCAGGACAAATTGGATCTACCATTTATTGTAGTCCTGCAGCTTTGGGTAATTGTGTGATTAGAACAAGATCACGCTGTACAGAATGCACTGGACCTTATGATTATAAAATTGGCGGTGGTACTGACTATTATTACGAACAATCTGGTCAATTAACAGGTTATATGACTTGCCCTCTTGATGATTATATTGGTTTTTTAATGCTTATTGTAGGTGGTATAAGTTTTTATTATTTAAGAAGGAATAAAGTAGTACTCACTACTAACTAATATAGTATCAACTAGTTTTATTATTACACCTGTTTAAACTTAAGCAGGCTCGATTTTAGTGAATGAAAAATTAAAAGATTAAGTAGAATAAGATCTAAGCCATAAAATATATCTTCAAATGGTATAGTCAATATTCTGAATCCAATAATATGCTTCGCATTATACCAAACTACTGGCTCATTTAATCCAGTACCTGTTAAAATCCCATTTACTATACAAAAAGGAATCATAAGTACAAGGTAAACAATGTAGAATTTGCCAAGCCATTCTACCTTCAACACCAACTTTGAAAGTATTAGGAGACCTATCATTAGCAATCCTGTAGAAACAGTGTAATAATTCCCCCAATAATAAATTACTCCTAAAACGCCTAAAAACATTAAGGAATAAGTAATTATATCTTCAACAGCTCTAGATAGCTTTAATTTCATTAGCAATGTTAAACAATGGTAAGTAAATACACAGGAGTACGGAATGCATAAGAAAAACAATAATTCTTCTATTGGAAGCCCCCATAATTTCCATCCGACAATGTAATTTGAATTAAAACCCCATACGCCAAGCTTGGTAAAATAAATATCCCATAACATAAATAACAAGCCTGTTAGTATTACTGCAGGGAAAAACGCCTTCCAAGTTTTATAGAATTGTAACTTCTGGTGGAATGAAAAAACAAATGGAACAACGATTGTAAAAAAATCTACCAACAGGTAAGTGTAGTTTCTCATGCTTTTTTTCTAGCTTCTAAAAAATACTTAAACGGTACCCACAACATTCCAAAACATTCTCCCTGTTCCTTTCCTAAATGTTTATGGTGCATCTTATGTGCTCGGCGAATTGCTTTCAAATACCAGTTATCCGAATTACGTAATACTTTGAACCGCTGATGAATAAAGATATCATGTACCAAGAAATAACAAGCACCATATAGCGTGATACCAATACCGATGTAAAGTGCCAATTCATTCCCATAAAAATTTCCAAGTGCAAGGCAAATAATCCCTGGTATAGCAAATATTAAAAAGAAAAAATCGTTGCGCTCTAGAAAATCGTCATGATCCTTGTTGTGGTGATCGCTATGCAAAAACCAAAAAAAACCATGCATCACATATTTATGTGTTAACCATGCCACTCCTTCCATTACAAGGAATGTTAAAAGAACAATACCTATGTTAATCAATATATCCATGGTTAAATATTTTATAATAATAGACCATCACTCTCTCTAAACAAATCTTCAGCCATTCAGTATACTCCTCTGGGTTAAGTTCAATGTCTTTTGAAAGCTCATCCATACTCATATACCTAAAAGCTGCAACCTCTAGTGGCGCTAAAATAGGTGTATCATCACTAACACCAAAATAAACATGGTCAAATTCATGTTCCAAAATGCCATCAGTTACTTCTGTTCTATAAATGAAATTAAAACCGTAATCTAATCTGCATTCCATTCCCATTTCTTCTTTTAGCCTTCTATAGGCTGCCATAATGGTATGCTCATTTTCTCTTGGATGACTACAACAAGTGTTTGTCCACTTGCCTCCAGAATGGTATTTATTTAATGCCCGTTGTTGTAACAATAGCTCTCCTTTAGAATTGAAGATAAATATTGAAAAAGCTCGGTGCAATTCACCAGAAATATGAGCCTCCATTTTTTCCATTAAACCAATTTGATTGTCGTTGCTATCAACTAATATCACTTTTTCTATCACTGTTGTAATTTTTTAATTTCTTCACTAGTACATTTTTTAGAAGCGATTAGATATGCCGTAATATTATCCTTCAATGTTTTGTCTTTAAGATTTCCAACTCCTGCAAGTAACTTCTGTTTATCCGAGCTAATATTAGTATGATATCCAAGAAAACCAGGTAAATTAGTTTGGATAGAAAATCGAATAAACCTCATCTCCATGTTACTAGGTTCTCTAGCTATGGCATGTTCAATAGCATTTTTACCTTTTGAAAATCTAGAAAGCTTACTAATAGGATTGAATGCATACTTGGCCTCCATCATATACGCTGCTCCTTTGTAACATACCAAAATAGGTTCAGCATCTAATTGAACAGACTTTAACTCTTTTGAAAGAGATACTGATGCGGCTGATTCTACTGCTGCTCTATAATAGAGTTTTCTTAAAGTTGAAAGCTCAGGAGCATCTTTATGAATCCAATTTCCCATCACTAAAAAAAGAAGTAATAACTTCATATCGCATTCATTTTATATCGGATCATGGAATCGAACATTAATCCAATTTTGTGGCCATTAGATATTCTAATCCTACTTGCTATCACTTTTTCTGCGGAAACCCTTTTAATTTTTTTAAATAGTTCGAGATAATAAATATAGGCTAAGTACACACCACTTTTTGCTTCTCTTGGCAATAATCTAATTCCCTTAAGAGCAGCTTTAAATTCAGCTTCAATTTCCTTTTCTATTTGTTTTTTCTCTGGGTTGCCAAATGCCGAAAGATTTATGCCAGGAAAATAACATCTTCCCAATTGAACATAATCTGCATTCAAGTCTCTTAAAAAATTAACCTTTTGAAAAGCTGAGCCAAGCAGCATCGCTGATTCCTTGAGATTTTCGTAATCTTTTTTATTACCAGCTGTAAAGACTCTCAAACACATCAATCCTACTACTTGCGCAGAGCCCAATATATAACGGCTATATTTATCATTAGTATATGTTTCTTCTTTAAGATCCATTTCCATGCTATCCAAAAAAAGATCTATTAACTCTCTTTCGATATTGTATTGTCTAACTACAAATTGAAAGGAATTGAGTATTGGATTTAAACTTATTCCCTGCTCTATCGCCTCGTAACAATCTGTTCTAAATTTTTTCAGCAAATAAGCTTTGTCAAAATCATGGAAACTATCCACAATTTCATCGGCTAAACGTACAAACCCATAAATTGAATAGATTGGCTGCCTTATTTTTTTGTGTAGGAAGTAAATCCCTAACGAAAAGCTAGTGCTGTAACGTGTCGTTGTGATCCTGCTGCATTTTGCAGAAAGGTTGTCAAATTTTTCTTTCATCGCTTTCCTAGGTTTTTATATAATTCTGTTGCCGCCAGTTTCCCTGAAATAATGGAGGGCGGAACTCCAGGTCCTGGAACAGTTAACTGGCCAGCATAAAATAGGTTATCAAGTTTTTTATTTTTGATAGAAGGTTTAAGGTTAGCCGTTTGCATTAGGGTATTGGCCAAGCCATAAGCATTTCCCTTGTAAGAATGATAGTCATTTACGAAATCTTTTATGCAATAACTCCGTTTATAATCTAGATGGTTTGTGATATCCTGTCCACAGAAACGCTCTAAACGCTTCATAATTAGCTTAAAATAACTTTCACGAAGTTCTTCAGTATCTTCAAGCCCTGTTGCCAATGGCATCAGCACAAAAATATTTTCATGACCTAGCGGCGCAACAGTTTCGTCGCTTTTTGAGGGACAGCAAACGTAAAACAGGGGTTTTGATGGCCACTTCGGATCTTCATAAATTTCAGTAGCATGCACTTCTAAATCTTCATCAAAGAAAAGCGTATGATGCGAAAGGTGTTCTATCTTTTTATTCACACCCAGATAAAATATCAGGCTTGATGGAGCAAGCATCCTTTTGTCCCAATATTGCTCTGAATAATTTCTAAATTCTTCACCCAACAATTTATCTTCCACATGATGATAATCTGCAGCTGCAACAATACCATCATAGTTCATAATTGAGCGCTTAGATTTTACTCCTTTAATTTTTCGTTGATTAACAATGAATCCTTCCACAGGTTCATCATTCAGTATTTTGACACCTAGTTGCTCAGCTAATTTTCGCATTCCATCTATAACAGCTACCATACCACCTTTAGGATACCAAGTGCCCAATGATAAACCTGCATAATTCATTAAACTATAAAGAGCTGGGGTATCTTTTGCGGTTGCACCCAGAAAAAGTATCGGAAATTCCATCAATGCAATCAATTTTGGATGATTGAAATATTTTTTCACGTGCTTACGGAAGGATTGTAATAATTGTAACTTGAGTGCACCTTTCATTACATCCATATCTAAAAATTCTGTAAAAGAAAGCCCTGGTTTATGTACCAGATTTTCCATACCCACCTTATATTTAAAGGCCGCACCGGATAAAAACTTTCTAAGTTTGATAGCACTTCCCTTTTCAATCTGTTCGAAAATCTCTTCCAATTTTTCCATAGATTTAGGGATGTGCATCATGTCATCCTTGCCAAATACAATGGAAAAGCCAGGATCCAGCTGAGAGAGTTGATAAAAATCTGAGGGTACATAACCAAAATCAGCAAAGAATTGTTCAAATACGCCAGGCATCCAATACCAACTAGGTCCCATATCGAAACTATAGCCGTTTTCTGTAACCAACTGTCTTGCCCTTCCGCCTACTTGCTGATTTTTCTCATATATAGTTACATCCGCACCATTTTTTGCGAGATAACAAGCAGCACTTAACCCTGCAAAACCTGACCCAATTACTGCAACCTTTGGTCTATTTAACACTTTATCCATTTTCACCATTTAAAATTTGTGTAAGTGATGAAATAGAAGAAAACCAAGTTACATTAGCTGGAAGTTGAAGTTCACCTATTAACTTTCCATTTCCTGCAAGGTAAATATTGCTTCCAGTAAAAGTTCTTGCAAGTTCAGCAAGATAATCTGCCGCTTCTTTGATGGGTCTTTGCCTCACCATAAAAAACAGTAAATTTTCTGCATGTATCGTATTCTGGGCATCTACAATAGAATCCATCGGGACACGCTCACCTAGATAAACTACTTTAACTCCATGGCTACGTAAAATGAAATTTGCAAATAATAGCGGAATATCGTGACCTTCATCCTCTGGCAAAAATAGTAGCCAGGTTGTTTCCTTTTGGTTGGCAATTGGAATAGAATTAATAGCAGACATCAGTTTTTGCCTCACGATTGCAGAAATAAAATGCTCATGTGCCGGACAAATATGATCTAATCTCCACATCAGTCCTAAACGTTGCATGAGTGGGAAGATCACCTCCTTGTAGCTGTCTAACATGCCACAATCGTTAATACAACGATCCAAAAGCGTAGTAAAAGATGGTTCATCGTATTCAACTCCAGCTTTTAGGAGTTGTGAAATATAAAATTCATGATTTGCATCCGAAGAAATAGAGGTTTTTAAGTCTTGGGCTAATAATTCATCCATCTCCTCAGCACTGAGCGAGCAAGCCTGTGATATTTTTACTCCAGCTTGCTGTAAACTAACAATGTTTAGCAATCTTTTAAGATCTTGATCAGTGTAGAAACGAGTTCCACCCGAAGACCTTTGTGGTTCCAACGCATGGTACCTACGTTCCCAAATACGAATGGTATGAATTGAAACTCCGCTAAGTTGTTCAAGGTTTGATATAGATAATTTCATTATGTCTATATTTTTATTAAAATATCTAGACAATATACGCTCTTATCAGCACAAAAGTTTTTACAAAATGATTTAATTTCACAAAATAATTGTGACATAGCATACTTAATATTACAATAAAAAACTTAAATCGTTATCTATCTGTGATTTAGAAAGATTTTATAAACTTATAGTTAGGTAAAGTCCATGCCCAAATAAATAGGATGTAAACAAAAAAAGCCCCAAGGGCTCTTTTGTTTTCAGATGAAATTGAATTGTTACTATAACAATTGAGGTCTTTAATATATTATTTAAAAAAGCCTTTTGATTTTTTACTTTTTAGCGACCACCATATTAAAGTGCCCGCCGCCGCCATAGCAAGTACTTTTATCGCTAGGCCTCTCGGGTTATATTTCATCTCCGCTTTCCAACCACGTTCTGCAAAAACATTCGGAATGTATCCTTTTTTCAAATCATCTATTACTCCTTCCACCATATTGATACGATCAGCAAGAATTAATGGAATCCAGTGTCTATATCGATCTTCACTATGTTGAAATGCATAACGCCTAATTTGACCGCTTAACCCTTTAGGGGGAACAGAAGTTCCAAAAACAACAGGAGGTTTTGGTCGTTCTGTTGATTGTAAAATCTCCACGGAAATTGGTTGCTGCGATGCCCGTTCGTAATTGCTTCGATTATGGTCGTCGCCAGTATAATTTTTCATGGGATAGGTAGGTTCATTTTCTGGATCAGAATCCATTCCCCATCCTGGTATGCTTTTATAATCTATATTATTTTTCATGACATTTACTTTGTTGAAGGAATAAGTACAGTTTTAATACAATTATCTAATTTGGAAGAAAAGATGCGATAGGCATCTGCAGCTTCCTCTAACGGAATACGATGAGTAATCAATTCACTAGGTTTTAATCTGCCAGATTGTACGTGATCAATTAGTTTAGGTAATAATCTTTTAACAGATGCTTGATTTGCTCTTATTGTAATTCCTTTATTTAATACATTACCTATAGGAACATAATTAAAAGGTGGTCCATAAACACCTACAATAGAAACTATTCCACCTTTTTTAACAGAGTTAATGGCCCATTGCAATGCTGTTGCAGATCCTGCCTGTATTAATGCTCGACCTGTTACTGTTTGAAGTGTATTCCCTACAGCTTCACAGCCTACACAATCTATGCAAACATCTGCACCATACCAATCAGTTGTTTTTTTCATAAATTCAACCGGATCTTTCATCGACTTGAAGTTATAAGCTTCACATTTTGCATAATTTTTTGCAAACTCTAAGCGATAGTCGATATGATCTATGATAATTACCCTCGAGGGACCAAAGAACCATGCACATCTTGCAGCCATTATACCAATTGGTCCTGCACCAAATACAACTACGGTATCGCCTTGTTTTATACCAGCCATCTCAGCTGCCTGGTAACCTGTAGGTACTACATCGGTAAGCAACACCGCATCATCTGGATCCATATCAGCAGGAATTACAGTTGGACCTACATTGGCATACGGAACACGCACATATTCAGCTTGCCCACCATCAAATCCACCGGCAGTATGCGAGTAACCAAATATTCCACCCACAGCTGTAGCCATAGGATTAGATTCATGGCAATTGCCGAATAAACCTTGTTTACAAAAGTTGCATCTTCCGCAAGCAATATTAAACGGAACTAAGACATGATCACCTACTTTAACTTCAGTAACTAAAGTTCCTATTTCTTCTACTATGCCCACAAACTCATGTCCAAAAGTAGACCCTACTCTGGTATCAGGCACAAATCCATGATACAAATGGAGATCGGATCCACAGATGCATGAACGCGTAACACGCACTATAGCATCTTCTGGATGAAGAATTTCTGGCATAGGTTTTTCACTCATTCGGATACGATATGGCCCTCGGTAATTTACTGCTAACATAATTTCATTTTAAGGTGATGAATATTTATAATCTTAGTAACTGTTCAAGTCACAGATGATGCTATCTTGAATAGCTACTTTATCATTCTTTACAACAACCTTAAAAAAAATATGATTTATGTTTTTTCAAAATCAAGTATTTAACGCGTTTCAGTATTTATACGCTAAAAATTTTGAGCAAAATTGAATAGCAATTAGAATATTTTAAATCAGTGCATGGATAAATACGGCACCGATTTTACCAGCAAATTTGTGTAAAACAAAAGCTTTCATACGATGTTATCAGATAAAAAAAGAGAATATCATGTTAAGACGAAGCCATTCTGCAGTTTTCCTTAATGAGTTCCTAGATTATTTTGGTGAGCATACAATAGCTACCGACTTTGATCATGAAGGACGATTAATTGTTTTCAGTAATCCCTATTTGGAGTTTGATAAATTGGTAGTTAATATTTGCGAAAACTTAGTGAATATCTTTCATTATCATGATCACATGGAAATAGTAGTTTATCCTTTCGGTAATAATAACTGCGTATTAATTTCAATCAATCCTGGATAATAGCGTGGCGATGAAAAAGATTGAATTTGCATCAACAAATTAATAACAACCTATATTCACCTTCATTCTCCTTAGGCGCTCGATGAATACAAGGTAATGCCTCTTGTTCAGGATGATCTACTGCTAATTTCCACAGATTCCCTTTTCCTAAATTTATAGGATTTGCATCGGTTTTAGGTCGATAATGCAAATCAAAAAAATATTCCTTTAAGAAAACTTCGAAATCCACTGCTGGACCATCATATAAATCCTTCAATTTTTCTCTGATTTCGGGAATTAAAATTTGCTGCTCTGCTCCATGATTAGGTAAGATATCACTGGCGGCACCGTAATAGGTACACAAATAAGTATCGACAGCAATGGGTGAACGATCTACATGATAGGAATATACATCAGTTGAGATAAAACCTAATTCTTCATCACGTTCGTAATTTTTAAGCAAATTGAGTGTAGGCAAGGCACCTGCATCGGTTAACAACTTTAAGTCATTTACAATCAATTCCCTAGCCACATTCCCTCCTTCTGATAGCTGTAATGCTAAAAGCTCTTCGAGAGAAACAATTGTAATATTTTCTCTTAATGAAAGTTTAGTAACGATTTCTTTAAAATCTCCAGCTAAATTTCTTTGCCAGCAAATTGCATTCATCGAACCTTGAAATGAAGTATGTATTAATTCATCAAATGATGAAACTAGCTTATATGGTGTGTTATCGAAAAATTCGCTGTGCATATTTTGAATAAACAAGTTTAGCCAATCGATTTTATAACAGCAAGTAGAATTGCAGTCATGTTCATGTCTTAGTCGAGTTTGCTTCGAGGAAATGTTAATTTTAGGTATAGTAACCACACCAAAAGCTCATTAAAAGGTAATGCATCTTAGGCGCAATCTCGAAGCGTACTAAAGCAAAAGTCGCGGTAAGGTCGCCGTAATGTCGCCATAACGTCGCAGTAAACAAAGGAAAGTAAAATGATATGCGGCGATTATTGCCTTTAATTAGTGGGATTGTTTAAAGATATGAATTGTAAGCGAAAAAGACAGGTATTCATTAAACTTTTAGAAAGAGTTAGCTAATTGTACGCTTACTTACCTTTTTAATACAGTTCTTATTAAAACCATAAAAAACTATAAAACGATAATTACTATCAAACATTAACTTCTCTTGAAAATTTTAATGGATTGAAATTTAATGGTTACTAAGATCATTTTTGATTAAAACACAGCCCTATTTCACAAATCCTTATTGCTTATTAAATTTTATAAGTCTTTAAAAAATCTCTTTTCGTCACATTTTTTTAGCTGTTTATCACATTTAATTTGGAAGTAAAAAAAAAGTACGTATACTTGTGTACTATTTAACTAATACACTAATTTAATAACACGCGTATGAAATATTTATTACTCTCAATTTGGTGCATTTTATTAAGCCTAACTGCAACCAGTCAAACCCCTACATCATTACAGATTAGTGGTAAAATCATTGACACAGTAGCTCAAAAACCTATCGGTTTTGCTACTATTCTACTTAAAAACGATAAAAAAATCCAAGTGAAATCAGTTGTATCAGCCCAAGATGGCTCTTTTACACTTACTGGTTTATCAGCCGGAAATTATAGCCTTGTGATTGTTATCGTAGGATATCAAACCAAAACAATTCCAGTAGTATTAAGTAACACTTCAAAAAATTTAAATCAAATTTCCTTAGTATCTTCTCCTACTCAGCTCAAGGGTATAACCATTACTGGAGATAGACCACTTATTAAACAAGAAATTGATCGTATTTCTTATGATGTAAAGGCAGATCCGGAAAGCAAAGTAAATAATGTATTAGAAATGATGCGTAAGGTACCAATGCTTTCTGTTGATGGCGATAACAATATACAACTCCAAGGAAATAGCAATTATAAGATCTTAATTAATGGAAGACCATCTGGAATGGTAGAGCGAAACCCAAAAGATATTTTAAAAAGTATGCCTGCTTCTAGTATTGAGCGTATTGAAGTAATTACTACCCCACCAGCAAAATATGATGGTGAAGGTTTAGCAGGGATTATTAATATTGTTACTTATAAAAAAGCTGATAATGGTACTAATGGTACTATTAATGTAAGTGAGCGTTTCCCTGTGGGTGGGCCTGGTATTGGTGGAACATTTACAGCAAAGACAGGAAAATTTGGTATTGCAACAAATGCAGGTGCAAGTTTAGATAGTTCGCCACAATTAACCAATAGTATCTTAAGACTTACCCAAGAAAGTAACCCAACTAAGCTATTTCAAACGGGTACGAGCGATTATTCTGGAAAAAGTGGATATGTTGGAGCTGAATTAAGTTATGAGATTGATAGCTTGAATTTAATTTCTGGTCAGATAAATTATAATGCAAACTCGAATGAAAGTTTAAGCACACAAAATTCTGTACTTAACAATACCACTTCAATGCTTCAACGTTATAACCTTAATAACAATTCAACAGGTTTTGGTGATGGTATTGATGCAGCTTTAAACTATCAATTAGGGTTTAAAAAAGACAAAAACAAGTTATTAACCTTCTCTTATCGCTACTACCAGTTTAGCAATCATCAATTTAACAATGTTGAAGTATTTAATCCTTTTGCCTATACAGAGCCTAACTATAAACAAGATAATACAGGTGGTTCTGTAGAGCAAACCATTCAGGTAGATTATGTGCATCCATTTAAAAAAGTAGTAATGGAAGCAGGTATCAAAGCTATTTTTAGAGATAACAGTAGTGATTTTGAATACTTATCTCTAAATTCTTCAGGTAGTTATATTTTAGACCCTTTAAGAACAAATGTTTTTGATAATCAACAAAATGTGTACGGGGTATACAACACTTATCAATTTAATCTCAAAAAATGGGGAGTTAAAGCTGGAGTTAGATTAGAACAAACTCAGATAGATGCCAATTCATCGGGTACTATCCTAGATAAAAACTCATTAAATTTAATTCCTTCGATTTCTGTTAACCGTAAATTTAAAGAAAGCAGTATCAATTTTGGTTTTACATCAAGAATACAACGTCCTGGTATCAATCAACTGAATCCTTTCGTTGATCGTTCTAATCCAAACTTTACTTCATCTGGAAATCCTGATTTAAAACCAATGAAAGGACATAGTATTGAGATGACTTATAGCAGATTTAAAAAATTAGCAGTCAATATTAGTGTACGTGCACTTAGAGGTACAAACATTATTATGCCAAGTGCTATAACGGTAGGCACTGTTACTCAAAATAGTTATGCAAATACGGGTACAGCTACGTTAGTAGGATTAAATCTTAATTTGAACTATCCATTTAATAGCAAATTAAGAGGTACCCTTAGTGCTATGGCGAATTATGGCATGGTAACAGCCAAAATTAACGGTGTTGAGCTTGAGAATAAAGGATTAATGAGACGTGCCTTTACCTCATTAACATACCGCCCTACTAAAACTTGGCAGACTACTGCAAGTGTGAATTATAATGGACCTAACTTATCTATTCAAGGTACTTCTAACTCTTTTGTATTCTATTCATTTAGTGTAAATAAAGACTTTTTAGACAATAAGCTTTCTCTTTCTTTTGCTGCTAATAATGCCTTTAATAAGTATAGAGATAACATTAGATACATCACAGGAACTGGCTTTACTCAAGAAAATTTTAGCCAGAATTATCAGCGAAATTTTACCACAAGTATAAATTATCGTTTCGGTAGATTGAAAGACAGTATTAAGAAAAACAAAAAAGGAATTAACAATAACGACGTTTCTCAAGGTACAAGTTTGTAGTAGAGAACTTGGGGTGTGAAGGTTAAATGAGCACTCCAAGCTCTTTTTGATTAAATACATTATGAATAATAACTATAGTATTAAGACCACTGGCTTAACGCATGTACATACTAAAGGGGTAAAAACACTTACGGACGTTAATATTGCTGTTAAAAAAGGAGAAATTTACGGATTTCTTGGCCCGAATGGGGCTGGCAAAACGACTACTTTACGTTTGATTCTGGGTTTAACAAAGTTACAGACAGGCAAGATCGAAATTTTTGGAAAAGACTTTGCAAGCAATCGGATTGAGATTTTAAGAAAAGTGGGTTCATTAATCGAAAACCCATCTTTATATGGTCATTTAAGGGCAAATGAAAACCTAGAAGTTTATAGAGAGCTATATGGCGCTACAAAGGCTAGATTAATTGAAGTATTAAAAATTGTTGGATTAGAAAATACTGGAAATAAAAAAGTACGCCAGTTTTCTTTGGGAATGAAGCAGCGTTTATCTGTTGCCCTTGCCTTATTGCCAAACCCAGAATTACTAATTTTAGATGAACCTGCAAATGGTTTAGATCCTACTGGGATTATTGAATTGAGAGAACTAGTTAAAAAATTAAACAAGGAAGAAGGGATGACGATTTTAATGTCGAGTCACCAACTTGCTGAAATAGAAAAAATGGTAACGCAAGTAGGGATCATTTCTAAAGGGCAAATTATTTTTCAAGGTTCATTACCACAGTTAGGTCAACTACAAAAGAAACAATCTCAGTTGCTTATTCATACTTCAGATGATCAATTGGCCATGCAAGTACTCCACTCCTACAAACCAGAACTTAGTGGCAATGCTATTTCAGTGAATTATACAGATGAAAAAGAAATTGCAACCATGTGTAGAACACTACACGATAAACAGTTGGACATTTACTTGCTTCATCCACAACAAAACAACCTTGAACAATTATTTATGGATTTAACAACACAACACGCATGAGTTTAGCTGTTACTTTACGATCAGAATTTACAAAAACAAAGCGATCGCCGATTTGGATATTAACTTTCGTGGCCGCAATTATAGCTCCTGCATTGTTGCTATTGGCAATTAGTGAAACACATGATGGTGGAAAACCCTCAGATGATATTGTAAAAATGGCCAAGGGAGCTTGGGACTATTATTATTATCAGGCTGCTGGAATTATTAGTTTTGTATTCCTTCCTATGTTCGTTATTTTAACGAGTACCCTATTGCCTCAAATTGAATATAGAAACCATACGTGGAAGCAAGTACTGGCTTCGCCCCAATCTTACGGAAAACTTTATTTCTCTAAATTTATCATCTTTCAGCTAATTATTATCGTTTTCATTTGTGCAAGCATTGCATTTATTGCTTTATCTGGAGTGATATCTTCCTTTTTAAATCCAAAGTTCCATTTTTATGCACATCCTTTAAATTGGGAAAAAATGTTACTCTACTTTGCAAAGGCCTATGTAGCAATTTTGGGTCTTTCAGCCATACAATTTTGGATGGGCTTACGTTTTAAAAGTTTCTTAATCCCTATGGGTGCTGGAGTGATGCTCTTTATTTTAGGAATGATCAATATGCTTGGCTACCCTGTAATTGATGCAGCTAAATTCCCGATTAACTATAGTGGTTTTATATTTATGGATCAAAACGTTGCAAAAGTACCAGGAGTTTTATGGTCTTCGGTTGCCTATTTGGTAGGCGTTTTGGTAATTGGCTTCTTTGATTTTAGGTATAAGAAATGGGATTAGAGAAGGTAAATAGGTTAAAAAAATAACTACACAGTGATGCTTGTACTTAAAATTAGGTTAATTAATAGTTAATCATCAACATCCTTCTTTTTCTTTTCTAGGATGACGAATGCACTTCTTTTAGGTACAGGCATTATTGAATTTTCTCCTTTAACTGATTTCCAAATCACTTCATTCAGATCTAAATCGGGAGCTGAATCTTCCTTGGCAAAATTGAAGAATTCTGATCGCTTACTGCTTTCGTTTACTCCAACATTTCTATTATTCAGATTTATTGAAGGTATGATTACATTATATGGTGTAAAATCGGGTTTATTGGTAAAACATTCAAACAAAGGCATTGCCGCAGCATCATATTGGCTCATTGGTGGTAAGCCTAAGATAAGTTCCATTGTTCTTAAAAAACCAGACGTAGAATACATGGTATGTATAGCCGCATTTCTTTTAACGTATGGACCAATTACATAAGCGGGCGAACGATGTGCATCAACGTGATCTGGCCCATTTTGAGCATCATCTTCCAATATAAAAACAACAGATTCTTTCCAAATTGGGCTATGTGATAATTTATCCAATATTCGACCTACCGCCAAATCATTATCTGCTACTGCAGATTGAGGAGAAATCTTCCCTTTCTTTTGCCCGCTAGTATGATCATTGGAAACTCTAAGCGTGCTAAATTGTGGAACTACGCCTGCAACTAGCAATGAATCAAAATCATGAATCCATGCATCCGCTCTAACCTGATCCGTGATATCCATATCAAAACCAGGAGACTGCGGACATATATGTCCTTGCAATGATTTGATGTTTGCCTTTCCATAATCGCCAAACTCACCATAACTACGGTAAGTAACGCCTGCTCGTTGACAATAATCCCATATAAAACCGCCTCTTGGATACGTAACTGGTCTGCCACCTTCATAATTAGTAGTACCGCCACGAGCACCATAACTAGTTGGCCATGTTTTCTCTACCACATCTGTTGCATAAGCAGCCATACTCCAATTATGTCCATCTGCACTTACTTCGGCATCCACATAAAAATTATCTAATAACACATAATTTTCTGCAAAAGCATGTTGGTTTGGTGTAATTTGTTTTCCAAAAAGTGTAAGTGTAGAATCTCCATTGCCTTTAGGCATATCCCCTAAAACCTGATCGTAGGTACGGTTTTCTTTAATAATATAAAATACGTGTTTGATAGGTGATTTTTCTCCTAATCTGCGTGGTATGGGGTTTCCTTTCTCTCCATCTGCAACAGCTACCTTCTTATCGGTAAAAGGGGTATTTGCATACACTTGTTTGGTATAAGACTTTAATTGTTCTGGATTTGGTGAAGAAATAAATGATAATGACCCCTTAAACAAGCCAGCAATATATTGTAATCTACTATTTGCGGTACTTCCCATCTGATATCCACTATTATCTGATTTAGATAAAGGTTGAGGTCCTTGAGGGTTTGCCATGGAGGTATTTCCTTTTCCATTAGTCACCAAAATTTTAGTTCCTAAAGTCTTAACGCTTGTTGGGTACCATCCTACTGGGATAAAACCTTTGCTCTGACTTGTACCAGGCTTTGTAACATCAAATACTGCTAAACAATTGTTATCCGCATTGGCGATATACAATGTTTTCTCATCTCCACTAAGCGCTAATCCATTGGTAGTAGAACCTGTAAGTTGTGTGGCATACAAAGAAGTGCCAATTGTTTCAATTACTTTATTATCTAGCGTACTAACAACAGATACTGTATTATCGTTTGCATTTGCTACAAAGAGATAATTGCCTTTTTTAGTCAATAAAAGTTCGTTGGGGTGATCTCCTACCGGGATAGTGGCATTCAATTTTTCTTCTATGGTATTCACAACTCCAATTGCCCGGCCTCCCCATAAAGAAATATATAATTTCGTTTCATCTGATGACAATACACAACTATAAGCTATTGCAGGCAGTTGAATTCTTTTTTGTATTTTCTTATCTGAAAGATTAATGATATACAGCGAGCTATCTTCTTTGGTTACTGTAAAAAGCTTCGTGTTATTTTTGTTAACCACAATACCAGCCGGACTAATTTTACGTTTTGGCCAAGCATCCCCTAATTTGATGGTATCGCTTCCTGCTAGCTTATTATTTTTAAGACTAAAATCTAATATTAGGTTATCATTTCCGCCAGATGCGTACAGGTGTTTCTCATCTTTACTGAACGCTAATCCATACCATGATTTGCTCAATACTTTTTCGTCTAGTATCTTTTCTGTTTTGGCATCAATAAGCTGAAGAGATTGTGTACTTTGACCATTGTTGGTTATGGCAATAAACTTTCCTGATGAGCTCACTTGCATATTTAATGGTAAATCTCCAAGTGATAATGAGTGACCAGCAGGGCTTAATTTCCATCCGTTTGGAAGTAGTACTTGAGCGGTGTTTTCAATTTTCCCTGGCCATTGCGCATTTACCTGTTGAAAAAGGAAAAAGCAAATAAAAAATAAGAGGTATTTTTTGATCATTGATTTTAGACTAATTATTCTATCAAAGTTAGCTGTATTGCATTAAAATCGTGTTAAACTAACATTAACGTTAATTAATAATTTTGATATACTTATCTAAGTTAATAAAATCTATATCTGTATTCAAGAGATTATGGTTATTAGCATTAATGATGCTTATCTGCTCAACTTATGTTCTGATTTTAAGATAATTATGGAAATTTTCTTTTATTAACTTTAATAACAAAATATAGTCCACAGCAACCCAAAAGAATATATAAATTAGAGTCAACAGGGCAAGGAAATGGTCCATAAGTTACTTCAGTACCACTATAAACACCGAGTCCTCTCACTAAACAGCTACGGCCTGTAGCAGTTATGCAATATGTAGAATATGGGGTTGTACTTTTTGCACCATATAAATCATAATAACCAGTTGAACCATTATAGCTCAAATACATTGTTCCATCGGACTGAAAAGGAATACCACTGGCTATACAACCAGTTTGGGCAAATAATGATAAGTTGCAAAATAAAAATAACGTAAAGAATATTGCTTTGAGATTTTTCATAACTCAAATATTATCTTGGACTGAATATCGCAGCTTTTAAAAGCTAGGATTGAAGACAAGTAAATGCCAAGGGCGAGAATATAGAAGGGTTATACTGAAATGAATAAGTTATTTTCGTCAGTTACTTAAATAACTTCTCTCTAACTGCTCTAGGAAAAGCGATGAGCGCACCCAAGAACAAAATAAAAAGGTAAAAAAGTCCAACTTTATATTGTTGCAAGATCGACACGTCATATTTTTCGTGAATACTGTCCATAAGTAGGTAGATTATTGAGTAATAGTACTTAGTATTAAGTACAAAATTCATCAATAAACGGGAGTTTTGCTGTCAACTTATAAATGAAAGGCTTGTAGTGGTTTGGTCTACAAAACTTTAAGATTATGAATAAAGGATATAAAATTTTAATATGCTTTAAAACATCGCGAACAATTTGCTTTAAATTTATTTTAAACCATACTTTCAGTGTCATTTCTTGAAGTTATCCAACATGACGATCGAGATACTTTTTTCTCCTCTTTACCGAAATATGCACTTTTTTGAGCTTTCGAAGTTGCTGGGAGAAAATAATTCTGAAAATACCGGAGAGCAAAAAACCTATTCCCGTTATGATCACCATGTTGGCAAGGCCAGCAAACGGGTCTATCAGTATCACTAATGAGGGCAGTATGAGGATGCCGCTGGTTAAAATCAGTAGAAAAAAGTCCTTTATACCAAGAGCCTGAAGAGCTATTGGGCTGCTGACAGTCATGAATGCCCTGAACATCATCCATAGACCTATTACCATAGGCATAAAAATGAGAGAAAGTAAAGGATAGTTTAAAAAATATACACCCAATATTGTGTCTATAACTCCACCAGTAAAAATCCATCCCCAATCTTTTATCCTTCTGCTATTAAATACAGAAAAAGTCGCGTCGAACAAACCTGTAAACAGCATACCGGCTGAAAGAAGCTGGCTCATAAATAGATAGGTTTTTTCTGGCGTAAGAATAATCCATGTGCCGAGGGCAATAAAAAGTATACCCCCACCCAATAGAAGCCACCAATACCTTGTATCATAGCCTAGCACACTAATTTTTTTTATCTTCATTCTCTTTTTATTTATAGATTTTTTCGCAGGGCTGAAAAATAAGTAAGGGTATTTTCGTGTACCTAGATAGCTTATGGGCGTAACTGCCATTTACGAGTTTATCAACAAGCGAATGCTGACGATGCACCATTGCTATCATATCAATCTCTTTGTTATTCCTAATCCACCTGAATCCTTCATTCATATCCGAATGCCATATGTTTTCATACCTAATCTTTTTGTAATCCAACTTGCTAACTACGTTTTTTAAAAACTGCTTATTTAGTCCCTCCTCCTCCGCTGTCTTTTGCATTTCAAAATTAGTGATGTTGTACACCACAATCTCTGCATCCATCTCTTTTGCCATGATGCACAGAAATTGCAATGGCTCAAGATCTTCGCTAGAAAGGTCTGTGGTAAAGGCGATTCTTTTAATATCTAAGAACTTGGCACTAAAAGGCACATAGAGCACCGGAAAATCTGCATCATCGATCATCTGTTTGCTGTTGCTTCCCAAAGCCCACTGCACCAATTGTCCCGCACCAGCCATTCCCATTACTACCAGCTCAATTTTTTTCAGCTTTACTATCTCAGATACTACCTCACAGACCTTGCCCTTCTCACTTTCAAATAAAAGCTTTGGGCAATAGCTATCTATAGCTTCGCAATTTGTTTTTTCTAGTTTTTTGACGAGTTCATTGAGGTTACCATTAGATTCAAGCTCCATGTCTGCCTCCTCGACCAACGGCCAAGCAACTTGAGCAGCCATTGGTGCATCAGCAGGAACTTTAAAAGCGTTACATAAAATAACGTCGGCCTTCAATTTCTTTGCAAGTCCGATTGCATAATGAGCAGCATTTTCAGCGGGTGCAGAAAAGTCGGTAGCTACCAGAATATTTTTCATGATAATTAACTTTAATATTTATGGTTGAGCGATCTGAAGTACGATACGCCCTTCTATTTCTCCTTTTTTCATCTGCTCTAGAACTTCATTTATATCTTCAAGCTTAGCAGTATGAACAGTTGCCTTAACCTTGCCGTCTACAGCAAAGCCTATCGCTTCCTGCATATCTTTTCTCGTACCAACAATAGATCCTCTCACAGTGTATCGGTTCAGTACGGTTTCAAAGATTGGTAGATCAAAACTTCCTGGTGGAAGACCATTCAATGAAATTGTACCTTTTCTTCTGAGTGCGGTAAGTGCTTGTTTGAAAGCTATTGGTGAGACAGCTGTTACCAAAACACCATGCATACCACCAGTTTTCTCTTTTAGAAAAAGACCAGGATCATTTTGCATTGCATTTACGGTTAAATCGGCTCCAAGTTGTTTTGCCAGTTCCAGCTTGTCATCCGAAACATCAATTGCAGCTACATGCATGCCCATCGCTTTTGCATATTGGACGGCAAGATGGCCAAGTCCACCTATTCCTGAAATGGCAACCCATTCTCCGGGTTTCGCTTCGGTTTCTTTTAAGCCCTTATATACTGTTACTCCAGCACAGGTAATAGGCGCCATTTCCGAAAAATCAATACCCATTGGGAACCTGGCCACATATCTGCTATCTGCAACGACATATTCTGCATAGCCTCCATCCACACTATATCCTCCATTTTGTTGGCTTTCACACAATGTCTCCCAGCCAGTAATGCAATATTCGCAGCAACCGCAGGCACTAAAAAGCCATGGAGCTCCAACGATATCTCCTTCCTTAATATTTTCAACTCCACGTCCCAATGCCACCACATAACCAACAGCCTCGTGTCCTGGTATCAAAGGAAGTTTTGGTTTAACTGGCCAGTCACCCATGCATGCATGCAGGTCTGTGTGACACACACCACTTGCGATAACTTTGATCAGGATTTGGTTTTCACCAGGCATTTTGACTTCTACTTCTTCAATTGTTAAGGGCTTACCGAACTCATGGAGCACAGCAGCTTTCATCATTTTTGGGATCATAGTAATTTATTTAGATTATTTTTTTTGCTAGCATACATCATGTCGATAAAGATTTTTCTATCAATTAACTCACACAAGGATCTTGGCATAGAAGTATATTTAGGACAAGAAAGAGCAAGAGATAAATTGAACAAAGTTTTCATGACTATTTGTTTACTTATCAAATTTGTTGAATAAGCGAAAATTAAATAGTGACTGTAGTCATTTTCAGAAATGATGTTCGGCAGTATGTAAGATTACTATCTCTGTAATTATCTCTTCAATAAGAGCAAATTAGTACCTGACCACATTAATGATTAGGTAGTTAAAGCTGAAGAGATACTAGCTTTCAAGGTGAGGACAATAGAAAATAAAAAAGCTTCTTACAAATGTGTAAGAAGCTTTTAATGGCTCACATCAAAAAGTCCAGTATTAATTTGCGATATCGTTTTTAATGACACCTACCTTGTTTTACCGGGTGGAGTGCCATAAAAATTCCTAAACGACCTTATAAAAGAGGAATCGGAAGTATAGCCTACTATCGCCGCAACTTCTCCAACCCTTAATCCACCACTTTCAAGTAGCAGCGAAGCATGATGCATCCGAAGTGAATGGATATGGCCAAAGACTGTGCTCCCGAATTGCATACGAAATCCTTTTTTTAGCTTAAACTCGTTAAGCAGAAACTTTCTAGCCAATCCTTCTAGGGATACTGGCAAAAGGTATTCTTTGTCAAGATATTCTTTGACCGCTTGAAGTTTCTCCAAATCGGCTGCACTCCATGACTCTTTTTTGGAATTATTTGTCAGCCAGCCATCCAAAGAAAGCAATACCAATTCGCTTACCTTTGACTTTAGGTATTCATTCATCAACCCATCTGAAACTGGGGATTTATGGAGCAACCTTAGGACTTCCAGCTGGGCAAGACTACTTCCTACTCCATCTGTAAATAAGCTAAATCCCTTCCTCTCAATGCTGCGCTCCAGTAACTGGCTGTACCCATCTCCGCATTTTTCTAGTATACCATTGAAAAACGAAGGTTTAAGGCCTACACAAATATATTCGTACTTCTTTTGCCTTGGAAAAACAAAAGAGCTTACTGGATCAACGCAGTTAAACACATTGAATCTCCCCTGTTGCATTGGCTTGTCCCCATCAAGTCCTGAAATGGATGCATTGGAGTAGCCGGAGAGCTGGAAATGCATGCTTACATGACTAGTGTCGATGAAATCAGTTACTTCTAGTTGTTCGTCAAAACTGGCGCTAAACCTTAAAATGTCAAAATCAGCAGCCCTAAGACTATTTGTTTTGCACTCGAAGACACTCGCCATTTCCCCAAATGATTGCTTTGATAGCACATCAGAGGTAAACTCCCTTGTAATCAATTCGCTGAAGTTGGATCCCGTGATCTGGTACATAATCCGTTAGTGCATATTTTAAATCCTTTAGTGCATATCAGTAGCCTAGACAAATCGGCAACTTGCATCAATGGAAAACACAGACAAATATAACATAGATATCAGCCAGTGGAAGCGCCAAGACCACTATAATTTTTTTAGAAACTTTCAACAGCCCTTTTTCGGTGTTACAAGCGAAATCAACTGTACCCAGGCCTATAGGTTCTGCAAGTCTTACAAGGTTCCCTTTTTAATGTACTACCTCCACAAATCCTTGGCAGCTGCTAATCTGGTAAGAGAATTCCGCTACAGGATTCAGGGTGACAACGTAATTGAATATGCGCAGATCTCAGGCTCAATTACCGTACTGAGAAATGACGAAACATTTGGCTTTGCCTATTTTAACTACCATAAGGATTTTGGAACATTTGCCAAAGAGGCGCAACTTGCTATAAATTCGGTAAGAATGGACACTGGATTGAAACTGGAAAGCACACTGGACAGCATCATTCACTATTCTATCCTACCGGGAATAAGGTTCAGCAGCATGCAGCACGCACAAATGACGGGTGTGACAGACAGCATTCCCAAGATCGTTTTCGGTAAGCTAAGCGAACTGAACGATCAGGTATTGCTTCCAGTTTCCGTTCATGTCAACCATGCACTATGCGATGGGCTACACGTAACCAAATTCTTTGAAACTTTCGCTACTCAGATGAAGATTGGCTGATCTGACAATTTCCGAGATTTAAATTCTATTAATAGAAAATCTAAGATTAAAAGTCTTCAAAAGCATCTTTCGCTGTAAAATCAAGATTTTTACTTAAAATAAAAGCCATAACCAAATATGAATTTAGTTATGGCTTAAAAACGTGTACCCCCAATAGGATTCGAACCTATGACCTACGGTTTAGAAAACCGGTGCTCTATCCAGCTGAGCTATGGAGGCATCTCCACACAGAAACAATGGATATCGTTTTTGTATGATGTTGCAAAGATATAATTTTGAAAGGATAATTTTAATAAATTTTAAAATTATCAGCTGTTAATTAGCCACAAACATTGTTTTCACATTGATTTTTAACGAATTACAAGGATAAATAGGTTATTAAATCCGTCATCAACGCTGTAAATTAGTCTACAGTTCTCTTATCCAAATGTTGCGGAAGCTAATTGGTTCACTTTTATCACCATGTGCTTGTAATTTAATTGGACATGCACCATGAGCTTTAGCATAACTTGCTTTCCCAATGTATTGTGTTGGCCCTTTAAGTTCGAAGTTGTTTTGTATTAATACTCCATTAAATAGCACAGTTACTCTTGCTGCACTTTTTAAACTTCCATCTTCATTAAATACAGGTGCCGTCCAAATTACATCATAACTTTGCCACTCTCCTGGTTTCCTATTTGCATTTACCAAGGGCGTAGTTTGCTTATAAATACTGCCTGCCTGACCATTTGTATATGTTTTATTTGCGTATGAATCTAAAATTTGCAACTCATACCCTGCATCTCCACTGCCAGTAGAGGCTAAAAACAAGCCACTATTACCTCTTGCCTGTCCTTCGCCTGTAATATTTGAAGGAATTTGCCATTCGATATGTAATTGATAGTTGGTGAATTTCCTTTTGGTTTCAATGTTACCTGTGCTTTTATCAACAGTTACTGCCCCATCCTTTACAATCCATTTGGCAGGTCCATTATCTTTAACACTTACCCATTCGTTTAAATCTTTTCCGTTGAATAAGATAATTGCATCAGAAGGTGCTGTGCTATTTGTAGACCCAGGCGTAACTATTGCCGGAACCGGTGTGTAAAACTCTGTCTCTTCTGGTTTGGTTTGCGCATGAACTGCAAAAAAAGGATGAATCGCTAAAGCTATTGTAGCGACGATAAAATAATGTTTCATTGTCTATAAATTTTTATACTAAACTAACTAATTATTAATTTAAAGCCTAAAAATATCAGCATGTATAAAAAAGCCTGTAAGTGATGTACTTACAGGCTTTTCTTGCGTATGCAAAAGTTATGCTAATAATTTCCTGTTACACCGACTTCCAAACCACGGAGTTCTGCTAAGCCGCGTAAACGCCCAATAGCTGAATAACCTGGATTTGTTATTTTATTTAAATCATCTAACATTTGATGTCCATGATCAGGTCTAAAAGGAATAGGTTCTTTTCGTTTACTGTTTTCAGCAGTAACCACTTTCATTACTTCGTACATGTTTACATCACCACCTAAATGATCTGCTTCATAAAAATTACCTTCTTCGTCTTTGGTTACGTTACGCAAATGCAAAAAGTAAACACGTTCTTTTATAGCTTCAAAAATTTCGACTAGATTATTATCCATACCTGCCCCCAACGAGCCTGTGCAATAACAAATCCCATTAAATGCTTGGTCTACGCTTTTTAAAATATAGGTCAAATCTTCTTTAGTGCTCGCAATACGAGGTAAACCCAAAATTGGATAAGGTGGATCATCTGGGTGAATGGTCATTTTAATTCCATTCTGCGTACAAGTTTCGGCTATACCGGATAAAAACCATGTTAAATTTTCTTTTAAGCCTTTGGTACCTATTACTGTATACTCGTCGATTGCCGTACGTAGTGCTTCAATTTCAATTTCCTTTTCGTTAGGGATACCCATTAGTACGTTTATGCGTAATTCATCCAGCTCTGCTGCACTCATTTTTGCATATTTAGCTCTCGCTTTCGCTAAGATATTCTCATTATAATCTGCAGCAGCACCTTCCCTTTTAAAAATATATAAATCAAAAATCGCTAAATCTGTCCAGTTAAAATACAAAGCTTTAGAGCCATCTGTCATTGTTAAATCTAACTGTGTACGCGTCCAATCTAGTACGGGCATAAAATTATAGCAAACAGTTTTTATACCACACTCTGCAAGGTTTTTTAATGATGCATTGTAGTTTGCTAAATACTTATTGGCATCCGATCTCCGTGTTTTGATAGCTTCGTGAACGGGTACACTTTCTACTACAGACCAAGTTAGGCCTGCTTCTTCTATAATTGCTTTTCTGTCCTTGATATCTGCTAAAGGCCATACTTCGCCATGCGGAATATGATGTAAGGCAGTAACAATTCCAGTAGCACCTGCTTGCTTAACGTCTTGTAGGCTTACAGGATCTGATGGACCGTACCAACGCCATGTTTGTAATAATTTATGGTTTGTACTCATTTTGTTTAATAATGGATAACCAATATTAAGAAATTAAAAAATTTGATAGTGCCGAATCCTGAAAAATAGTTACGGAAACGTTAGCGTAAAAAGTTTAATTATTTATTAGTTCATTGTGAAAGTCCAGTAGTAACCAGCTCGTAAATTTTTGCAACAACAAAACCAGTAATACTAATGGACTATTTAACTAACTTATTTCAATTCGAAGCTTGTTTCTAGCTTAATTGAATCAGAAGAACCTCCAACCATAACTTTAAAATCTCCAGATTCGGTAATCCAACCTTCTTTTTCTTTAAAAAATGCTAGTTTTTCAGGAGTTAATTCGAAGGTAATCGTTTTACTTTCTCCAGCATTTAACTTCACCTTTGCAAAATCTTTTAATTCTTTAACTGGTCTTACAATAGATGCAAATTTATCTTGCATATACAATTGAGCTACCTCTTCGCCAGCTACCTTGCCACTATTGGTTAGTGTGAAACTTATTTTAACTGTCTGTCCTTTTTGAAGAGCTGTTTTATCTAATTTTAAGTTGCTGTATGTGAAGTTTGTATAACTCAAACCATAACCAAACGCAAATTTAGGGTCGTTTGGCGAATCGATATAAGCAGATTTGTAGGTAATATCTTTAGGTTTTGTAACCGGACGACCTGTGTTGTAATGATTATAGAAAATTGGAATTTGACCAACGTTTCTAGGGAAACTAATTGGCAATTTACCAGAAGGATTGTAATCCCCACTTAACACATCAGCAATAGCATTCCCGCCTTCATCACCTAAAAACCAAGCATACACAACTGCATCTGCTTTATCAGCAATGCTATTAAAAATTAAAGGGCGACCAGCCATAATTACCACAATTACAGGCTTTCCAGTAGCTTTAACTGCATTAAATAATTCTTCCTGACGACCTGGTAAACTGATATCTGTCCGCGATTTCGATTCACCACTCATATCCCAAGTTTCACCTAAAACCATAATTACTGCATCTGCATTTTTTGCATTAGCAATAGCAGCAGCAAAACCTGCAGAACTTGTATCTGTGACACTAGTTCCTTGTGTATAACTGAATTTGGTTGTATTGCTAAATTTTGTCTGTAAGCCATCATAAACACTGGTAATATTTGCTGTATCAGCATATACTACCCAACTTCCAGCCTGATCCCGCTTTGCATTTACCATTGGCCCAATTAGCGCAATGTTTTTAAAGTTCTGCTTTAAAGGCAGGATATTACCTTCATTTTTTAATAACACAATTGATTTTCTAGCTGCTGATCTTGCAATTTCTTTGTGTTTAGGATCATTCATTACTTTAGCTTCTCTTTTTTCATCAGAGAATTTGTAAGGATTATCAAATAAACCTAGTTCAAACTTCTTGTATAATATGCGTCTTACAGCATCATCTACAAACTTAATATCAACTTTACCGCTCTTCACTAAGCTTTCTAATTCTTTTTTGTAGACTTCACTTTCCATATCCATATCGCTACCTGCTAAGATTGCTTTTTGTGCAGCTTCATTTCCATTTTTAGCATATCCCCAAGGCACCATTTCTCTCATAGAGCCCCAATCACTTACTACAAACCCTTTGTAGCCCCACTGTCCTTTTAAGATATCACGTTGTAAATAGGAATTAGCTGTTGCCGGAATACCATTTAAAGTGTTAAACGAATTCATGAAAGTAGCTACTTTAGCATCGGCTGCTGCTTTAAAGGGAGGTAAATAAATCTCATTTAATTGCTGCTCACTCATATCTACAGGATTGTAATCTCTTCCCGCAATTGCGGCACCATAAGCTGCGAAATGTTTTGCACAGGCCATAATTGCATCGACTCCTCCTAATTTATCGCCTTGAAAACCTAAAACTCGTGCTTTAGCAATTGCCGAACCTAAGTAAGTATCTTCACCTGCACCTTCCATTACCCTTCCCCAACGTGGATCGCGAGCAATATCCACCATTGGTGCAAATGTCCAATGGATGCCAGATGCTGCTGCTTCTTCTGCTGCAACATGTGCAGTTTCTCTTATCGCAGACATATCCCAAGATGCAGACTCAGCCAAAGGGATTGGAAATACCGTTTTATAGCCATGAATAACATCTAAACTAAATAATAAAGGAATTTTTAAACGAGACTGTAAAGCGATTGCTTGTATTTCCCTTGTATCTTTTACGCCTTTCACATTTAACATTGAACCTACCATACCAGTTTTGATATCGTTTAGCAAGTAATTTTTCCTATCGCTAGTCGGTCCTGTTACTTCTCTCCCAGAATATTGATTAAGCTGACCAACCTTTTCTTTTAAAGTCATCAGTTTCAATACTGAATCTACACGTTGGTCAATAGATTTTTTTTGTGCATTTAGTTTAGGTGCAAATCCGATAAAAAGTAGTAGGATTAGGCTCGAAATTTTATTCATTTTTATAGTTATGTTTTTATGCTGTTATGCTTTGCTAAAATAGTTGTATAGTTGATGTGACTGCTTTTTGCAACCACATCAAAAACACTACAACCACTGATTATTTTTATTCATGGCGATAAATAGCTTTATCTATTTCTTTTGATCAAAAAAATCTGCCAATTGATACATCTGAAAATTTAATGCTTTCATCTTTTCTAGTAAAGGCTGATAGACTTGGTAATTATTATCAATCACACCTTTATTTGCATTGGTATTTGATGGTTCAGCACCTTTTTGTAAGGGATCGTTATCCATATATTTAAACCAATGCCAACCAATACAATTTTTAGATTCAATTAAACCTAAGGTAAAGTTCTGATAAAATAAACCTCTGTCTGATTGTGTTTTAACTACCCATCCTGCTCCTGCTGTATTTCCCAATTCCGAGTCATCTCCTTTTACATACCATTCGGTAATGATAAATGGTTTACCAGACCATGCTGTCCAATTAGCCATTAATGCTTGATCGGGCGTCCATGCATTATAATAGTTCATTGAAATAGCATCTAAATATTTACCAGCAGATTTCCATAGCTCTGCAATAAAACCCTGTTGACCATGAAACCTGCATCCTAAATACATGTGATTTGGATCGTATTTTTTAATTGCTTTTGAAACGATAGAAAAGTATTTATCAGCTACTATCGATAAGAATTCACGACGATCTACATCTGTAATTTTATCTGCTGCTACTCCTTTATTGTCAATAAATTTTTTAGCGACCAAATACCCTGGATCTTGTTGATCTTTTAAAGTGAGGTAACCATCTAAATTCTTAATACCTAAAGGCATTTCGTTATCTGAGAAATAACCGAACAAATTGGCATCATTTTGATTGGCCACTAATTTCTTTGCAGCTTCATCGCAAAAAGTTTCAAATGCAGGATCAAATACAAAAATCACATTGTTAGGATAACCCTTATGTCCAGGAACAACATAAGTGCCGCCTCTCTTGTCCCCATAAGCACTCATAAAATCTAAATTGATAGTATATGCCAAGGGTTTAGTTTGTTGCAAAGGTGAGTTTTGAATTGCCTTCGTATTAGACCAAGCACCTGTTCCATTAAAACCATTTTCGATTAAAAAATCCTGTGTTTTTGTGATCCATTGATTTTCGTTACCATATAATTTAGTGAAGGCATCTTTATTTCGATCAGATGAACCCATGCTTACTGCATTTAATGCATTATGAATAAACAAATGCCCTTGTGGATCAATTGCCCACCAACGATCAGCTATTTTTTTTGTATAATAAAACCCGGTAGCATGTTCTTTTTTATCCATTCTACCACCGTATTTATCTGTCCTTATTGGCTTAGATTTAAATTTAGATAAACTACTTAATGATCTCGTTTTAAAATATTTATATGCTGTAAATGAAGCTTTATCACTTGAGTTATTTAATACTTTTCTAACCTCAACCTTTTGGTTAAAATCTAAACTATCTTGAGCTGCAACCGAATAGCTACAGGCCATAATAATCCCAAAAGAAATACCTATAATTTTCCTCATTGTTTAAACCCCTTACTTCTTAACAAAGCCTCCAAATAATAATAATCTGCGTAATTTATGGGTACGTCAATTTCAGACTTTGCAGGACGGTGGCCTGTGCTGTGTTCTAATATAAAACCATAATTTGCCCCAGGTTTACTCGTATATTTTGTACTTAAAGACGATAAAATTTTATTAGCGGCAGCCTTATATCTTTTACTTTCTTTACTGTAAGTTGCTAATTCATATAATGCAGAAGCAGTGATTGCTGCAGCTGAGGCATCTCTCGAAACATTCGGAATTTGCGGATCATTATAGTCCCAATATGGGATACCATCTTCTGGAGTAATTTTACTGCTTAGAATAAAATTAGCAATGCCATTTGCTTGCGCTAAGTAAGCTGCGTTGTGTGTATATCGATAGCATAAAGTATATCCATACAGTGCCCACGCTTGACCTCTAGCCCATGCTGATTCGTTTGAATAACCTTGAGCTGTTAGTTTATTTCGCACATTGCCAGATAAAGTATCATAATCAACCACATGCCAAGAACTAAAATCAGGTCTAAAATGATTTTTCATGGTAGTATTGGCATGAGAAATCGCGATTTTATAAAACGATGAATCGCCAGTGAATTTAGTAGCTTCAAAAAGCAATTCTAAATTCATCATATTATCAATAATTACAGGATATTTCCATTTATCGCCATTGTGATCCCAAGATTTAATCACCCCAGCTTTAGTGTTAAATCTTGTGGACAAAGATTTAGCTGCTTGTATGATTACAGCCATATAATCAGGGTCATTTGTCAGTTTATATCCATTACCAAAGGGACCATAAATCATGAAACCTAAATCATGTGTACCTTTGTTGAATTGTTCTTTTTTAATATCTTCAGTATATTTTTTAGCTAAGTCGAGCCATTTTTTATCTTTTGTATAGGCATAAAAATACCAAAGTTCTGCAGGAAAAAAGCCACTGGTCCAGTCTCTAGAATTCACCATTTTAAATTGTCCGTTTTCTACCGTTCTTGGAGATACCAATGTCGGTTTAACTAATCTAGCAGAATCAACATTTTTTACTAATACATCTGTTTGTTTTGCAGCACTTGCAAATGATTTTGCAACATCAACTTTTTGGGCTTTACAAGCACAAAAACTTAATACTAACCCTACCATTAAATTAATTTTCAATTTCATACACTGTGTTTTTGTTTTCAATTTTATCTGTTTACATCCAAATTAAGGGATGTCTAATTGGTAAATTCCGAATAACTTCTTCGTTTGTTGGTTTTAAATCCAGTTTTTTCCAGGTATTAAACCAATTTTGATTTTGATAGGCATTCGCACCAAACACTAAAAAAGGTTGTGCAACAGGCCAATTATCCCAAAACATGACATCGGGTTTTAAGACCCATTTATTTTTATCTGACACAAATGGATATAAATAATTTAATCCTTTTTGAATTGATTTTCCGTCTTCAGTTTCAAATTTCCAAAGGTTATCTTTTGAAGTGGATAGAATTTGACAGATCATCGTAAACGCATCCAAATTAAAAATAGAATATCCATAAGCTTTGGTACGAGCTAACTCTAATGGAAAACTACCATTTGTTGCCATTTGATTAGGCAATAAAACAGTTTTATAGCGTTCACGCAACGAATCTAACATCGATTGATCATTACATAATTTAGCAAATGAAGCAACCTGCATTACCCAACATGCGCTATGGTTATTTTTTGATGTTTTTTCTGCAACACCATTTTTACTGGTATTTAACCACAAAATATAGTTAGCGAACCATTTTTTAATCGTTGTTAAACTTTGTTTATCAAATGACTTAGCCTTTTCCATCACCAAAACACCTTGTGCAACTTCCATAAAATGGATAGTATCAATAATCCCCCAACTTCTACCAGTTGACGAACCTTTAACGGCTTGTGCGAACGATAAATTTGGATTCATTAAGGTTTCTGGATTTACAAACCAAGCTTTTAGATGTATAAGTGCTTGTTTTACATATTTTTCATCATGTGTAAGCTGATATGCTGATGCTAAAGCGCCAATAATTGTGCTAAACCGTATCATCGCTTTGCGGTGGGCTACAAAGTTATTTGGATTGGTCTCTCCATCACGATTAATGTATGGTCCATCCGGATTGGCTGGATTTGGCCAAAAATAATCTGCTTCTGAAAAGAAATCATGTTTTCCACCTGCACTCCTTGGTGAACTTTCTGCTGTGATGGTGATTGGACTTTGCTTCATTGTCCAATCAGCCTCTGCTAAAACCTGTTGTTTTAGTACAGCTATAGTTTGTTGCTTAATGTTCCCTTGCGCAAAACACGATAACATACACAAAAAGAATGCAAAGCTTAGACTTATTTTCTTCATTTTATTGATTTAAAAAAACAGTTGGTAATCCTTTAGATTGAACTGAAATTATACTTTTAGCATTGTTCGTTTTCATTTTGATAATTGCTCTGCCATTATACAACTGCACTTTTGCCGAACCAGTTGATGTGCCTTGATCTCTGATTAGTTCTCCATCGCCTATTAAACTGAAGGATACTAAATTGATGGCATCTAAACACAATACGTTTTTCGCATCAAAAGCTTTCACTTCAATAGTTGCAATTCCATCTTTTTCATCAATTTTTTGTAAGGTCATTTTTGCAGGTTTTCCCCACTTCTCAGTTTGATACTCCTGCGTAATTTCGTCAGTAACTACAACTTTCCCTTTCTTAGCAACTACCTTAAATGTGTAAGTACCTTTGTTCATTGGCACTTGCCAGCGTAACCCAGCAGCAGGGAAATTCTGGCTATCTCTTTTCCTTACACCAAAGCTTTTACCATTCACAAATAATTCAGCTTCGTCGCAATTAGAGTAGACTTTAACCATTTTTTCTTCTCCTGCTTCTCCCCAACGAATTGGCCAGGTATGTCCATATAAATGAACCATTGGTTCTTTTGTCCAATAAGATTGAAAAATATAAAATGCCTCTTTCTTAGTAAAATCTCTTTCAATAACGCCTTTTTGATTGACATAAGGAACTGGATTTTCTGGTCTAATTGGCGTAGAGAAATCTTTAAATGGCCAATAGGCTGTTCCACTTAGCCATGGCATTGTTTCTTGTTCTTTTAAATGCCAATCGATTAAATTTGCGATATAACTTTCGCTCCAATCACCATCTTTACTTACTCTAGCCGCACCTCCATATAGTGAAGCATCTCCTGCTCTTTCATCTGCACCGCCACCTTTCTTAATCTTACTCAACGCATTATCTGGATTTTCTGAATGTCTACGAGCATGACTATCTCCGCCCCATTCTACGTGCAAAAATCGATCAGATTTATTAAACTCCTCTAAAGAAACGTCTTTGTATTCGGTGTAAAAACCACGATACCAACCTGCCCAAATAGATGGAGAATAAACATCTACAATATCTCTGCAAAAATCACATCTCCTTATAGCAGTGCTTCTTGAAGGATCTAACTGATGTGAAAGTTGATTTAATTCTTTCATAAAAGTTCTAATCTTTTCTTGATCGAATTCTGTAAAATCTCCTGGCCAATCGTTTTCATTTCCTAAACCCCAAATAATTATTGAAGGGTGATTGTAATGTTGTTCGATCATATTGGTCAACATTCTCTTTGCTTGTTCCTGATAAATTGGTCCACCTAAACCTCCTCTGCACCACGGAATTTCTTCCCAAACTAAAATTCCTAAGCTGTCACAAAGATCAAGCACAATTCTAGATTGCTGATAATGACCTAAACGGATGAAATTTACACCCATTTCTTTCATCAATTTTATTTCTGTGGCAATCATCTCCTCTGTCATAGCGGCACCCACACCTGCATGATCTTCATGTCTATGCGTTCCACGCAACAGCAATCGCTTACCATTTAACATAAATGGACCTTTTTTAATAAATTCGAATTTCCTGAAACCTACTTTTTGTGTGATTGTAGACTTTTGACCTCCAGCAATGATGTCCATTTGAACGGTATACTGTTGAGGCACATCCGTTGACCATAATTTTGGCGCTCTTAAACTCCAGTTCCACAGTAATGAATCTCCTTTGAATGTGTTGATGTCTCTGGTAAAATCTGCAATTGCTATCCCATTAGGATCAGTTATGTAAATTTTTACCTGAGCATTTTTGATGTTGTTTGGATTATTTAAGCGAGCGGTAACCGTTAATTTCCCATAACCACCAACTTCGTTTATCGACGCTTTTACAAACATTTTGTCAACTGAAAGTTGTGGTGTATATACTAAGTTTAGGTATCTATAAATCCCACCGTAAACATTAAAATCTGATAAATTTGAAGGGATCATTTCTAAATCTCTAGAATTATCACATCGAACAACTACAGGGATTTTTCCTTTAAATTGACTTTTAAAAACATCGGTTTTCTTAAACTTTGCTACAGCATCCGTAATATCTGCAGTCCATTCATCATAACCCCCTACATGTTCTGCAACTTTAATATTGTAAATGTAAACTGCAGTTTTTTGTCCAGCACCTTCAAAATGTAACAATGTCCTTCCGTTTTCAAAAGGATTTTCAACCTCAATATTTGAACGGTACCAACCTGGACCTTGATAATAATTCACATCAGGATCTACTGCATCTGTCGCATTAAAACAATGTGGCAAATTCACTTTTTGCCAAAATGGAAGTTCTTCAGGATTACCTGTTTTAACAGGTCTTAACGCTTCCCAAACTCCACCTAAATCTTGCTTTACAAATTCCCAATTGTTAATTAATCGCTTTGAAGTTTGTGCATGAAGCAATTGGCTTAAACTCAAAAAAAACAATACAGTAACACTTACTTTTTTCAACATAATTTTAATTCTTTTGTCTTAACACTCTTTTTATCTGTTGAAGTAAATTTATTTGAAACTCTTGGTAATCTGGTCAAGTAAATACCCTTTTTTATCTGAACTATATTCCCAAAACATGACACCACCCAACTTATTTTTGAGTACGTAATCACATTTTTGGGCTACAGACCATTCATTATCGTAAGAAATGTATTGTTTTGTGGTTGGATTAAATAGATAGGGTGCTTTTGCATCTTCATCTCTATATTCTACAAATCCCTTTTTGTTAATTAAGCTGTCTTTTAAAAAAGTATATCCTTTGCCATAGCTATTTGCAGATGAAAGTATGGTATCTCCCAAACCCCTTTGCGAACTTGGAGTTAATGTTAAGTTTCTTCCATAAAAAGCAATACCCATTACTATTTTTGAAGCGGGTACACCGTCTTTAATATATGCTTTAATGGCTTTATCTGCCGAATTATCTGATAATGTTTTAGAATTATACAAATTGGTGTGGTGACCTGCTTGTTTTGAAGAATAATAATCGTAAGTCATTAAGTTAATGAAATTTAGATATTTCTGAGCTTTTCCCATTTCGGTATTGGTTAAGAAATATGGAAATCCTCCGGTAGCTGTTGTTAACCACTTCTTTTTACCAGTTTCTTTTTCTAAAACATCCAATTCTTTTCTAATCGCCTCAAACATGAGTGTAAAATTCATTTTGTCTTCCATACGGTAAACATTTCCTTCTTCTCCTTGCATACCCGGGTATTCCCAATCTATGTCTACGCCATCTAAGTTATTTTTACGGATAATATCAACTGCACTTTTTGCAAAGCCGTTTCTAAGTGAATCAGTTAAAACTGCATCAGAAAAATTCTCGCTCCAAGACCAACCGCCTATTGAAATTAATAGTTGAAGATTTGGATTTTTTATTTTTAGTGTATTTAACCTTTTGAAATTTTCTACATCTCTTTTTTCGTTATCCAAATAAGCTTTGTTATTCTTTACATTTACAAATGCGTAATTGATATGCGTGAGTTTTTCTGCAGCAATTTCATCTACATTAATTAAACCACTATATCCTGTTACGTAACCAATTACTACTGGTTTTTTGGTCTCAATTTTCATTGCCGACAGGACAGCAATAATGAGCAGTAAAAGGAAAATCCAGTTTATTTTGTTGTTTATAAATGCTACCATAATTATACTTTTAAACGAATACTTTTCTTTTCCATAAAGGCGACTATTCTAATTACTAAAAAGGCAATAAAAAATGATCTGATAATTCCACCTATACCATAATTAAAATAGTGAGGGTAGTTAAAATCTATCAAACTAAATAATGCATATAAAATATAAGGCATCAAGTAACAGGTTAATGTGCTTGTACCTGCCGGTTTAATTAAACTAAACCAGTTTTTCTTATCCTTAATATCTATTACATACACGAGCAATTCAAATACTAAAATGGTGATGCCCATACATATAAAAACCCATGCCGGCGTAGAATAGATCTTGGAGATTCCACCCGAATAAGGGCGAATAACAAAACCGAATGCGATAGCTAAAATACCAGATAAAGTCAAGGAAATCCATAACCTGCTATCCTTGCCTTTACCAATCAAACCTGTGTATAAAGTAGAAACCACGGCTCCACCCAACATTAATGTAATGGATGATGCATCCCCAATCATCCATAAATCTACATGCAGTAAATCCATATGAATAGTGATGTTTATTACTGCAAACACCATAAATGCAGGTAATAAAACAGCCATTTTTCCCTTTGAGATTAAGTAAACTAAGGCTGCAAAAAAGTATGCCCAACCAATTATACCTAAAATACCCCACCATTCTGGCTCCAAACCTTTGGGATGCTCGGTGCTACCACCTTTGTATAAATAAGCCATGGTGGCAACTATTAAAATTCCGACAGTAATTAATATATACCTCCAAGTTTTAGTCAACTGAGACGGGTAATCAAGCCAAATTAGAAAAAAACCCATCGTTAATACAATTACAAAAACTGGATAGCTGAGTAGAGCGGCATCAGCATTATAACTTTCCAAATTAACATGAAAAAAGCCCATTATAATTAAGGCCAATGCCCTTAAAACGATGTAAGTAACAATGGACAAATGGGAATCTCCTTTTTTTATTCTGCCTTGGATTGCGAAAGGTAAAGACAGGCCTACAATAAATAAGAAAGCTGGAAATATAATATCCGAAAAACCCATTCCATCAAAATCGGCAGCGGTATGTTCTATCCATTTAGGGATACGATCCACTCCGGCAACGTCATTCACAAAAATCATCAAAAACATGGTAATTGCCCTTAACACGTCAATAGATAAAATCCTTTTAGGTAATTGTTTCATGGCTCCGATTTGCGAATGCTTAATTTATTTTCTTTACCTGCAAAGCATTTAAAACAGCTTTACCTTTAATACTTTTAAATAGAATTTGTATGCCTTTATTATCAGCAACACTACACTCAAACTTTTTCTGCACACTATTCGCTACCCCATAAGTCGCTGCTAAGTTGATGTTTTTGATAACTAATTTATCATTTAAATAAACATCAAAAATACGTTGAGGTGGCACTTCCTTACTAACTGCAATTAAACTATCTAAGTTATAAGGTAAAGATGATTGAATTCCATTTCCCATTAACTCTGCGAAGTGCATGATTACTTCATATTTCCCTTTAGGCAAATCTAATTGATAGCGCTCTAAGCCAATCAATTGTGTTTGGTAGATCGGATCGTTAAAAGTTCCTCGTATGTTCTTATCAGAGCCATAACTTTGACGTCCACTATTTTTTATTTTGAAAGCTTCGCCACCAACACTGCCCCAAGAACCGGTTTTATATGGTTGACTTGGCAACCATACTTCATGTTTTTGATCGTCAATAAATTGTCTCTGGCTACCTAAGATAATATTGATAGATGAAAATGGTATTTTACTATTAAATGTTAGAGGTTGTAAATTAAAATTTATACTTGCTGCATCTTCAATTTTTATCCCACCAGCTACAGCAACTGCTTTAATATCATTTTTACCATTTTTAAATGGAGCATCCCAATTGGTAACACACTCTGTTACCCTTTTTTTACCTAAACTCTTGCCGTTTACAAATAGTTCAACTGTATCGGTATTACTAATTACTTGCAAAGGTTGACTTAGCGTTTGTTCATTTGAAGTTGCATTACCACCTCGTAATTTCCAAGAGCCATCTCCTATTTTAAGAAAAGGTTTCGTTTGAAAATTGGCTTTGTATAAATAATACGTGTTTTTAGGCTGACGATCTAATGTTAGTAAGCCTTTATTATTAATATGAGGCATCGTTTCATCACGAGTTTCGGAACTGAAATCTGCCAAATTCCACACCGCAGCACCAGCCACGAAAGGTCTTTTTAAAATAGCTGAAATATATATTTGATGATAAAGCATACCATATTCTAAACTCTTATCAAATCGGACAGGCAGAAAAGAATGTATTCTTGGATCTATATCCGCACCAAATTCTGTCACTAGGATTGGTTTATCAGGTATTTGTTGATGTATTTTATCCAAGTTCGGTCCAAAATCTTCAGACTTACCTCCATACCAACCCTGATATAAATTCCATCCCACTAACATTGGAATTTTCACTAAACCAGCTTTTATATATCCATTTACATCACCATGATTAGACATCATTGTATATCTAGTTGGATCAGTTGCTCTAGTTAAATCTTCCAGTTCTTGCGCCAAAGTTGTAACGTTAGCAATGTATTTTAACTTTCTTTCAGGCTCATTATTAAACTTCATTTTTAACAAAACCTCATTCATATATGCCCATATAATGATGCTGGGATGATTGTAATTCTGTTTGATCATTTCTACTTGCATATTTTTGCAATTGCGAGTAAAACCCTCTGATTCCGTGATTTCATTTACAATGGGAATTTCTACAGAGGCCAGAATACCCATTCTATCACATGCATCTAAAATAGCTTGGTCTTGAGGATAATGTGCCACACGCAAAAAGTTACCACCCATATCTTTCAATAATTCTACATCTTTTACCTGCAAAGCAGATGGAACGGCATTACCCATTCCTGCAAAATCTTGGTGACGACTTGTTCCAATCAATTTATAAGGCATTCCATTTAAAAAAAAGCCTTTCTCAGCGTCAAAACTAAAAAAACGTAACCCAACAGGTAATTTAACTTCATCTAACACCCTACCGTTTTTGCTTAGCAATTGTGTTGTAACTTGATATAAATATGGTCTTTCTGGCGACCATAATATGGGATGATCAACTTTTATGGGGGCAACTGTAAAAGGAATTGCTTTATTTAAAGTAGAGTGAATGGCTGTTTTCGACTCATTGATCTTTTTTCCAGTCGCATCTGTTAATGTAGTCAATATTGTTAAATCAGCATTGGCTGAGGAATTCATTAGATTGCCATTTACAATTACATCAGCAACAGTTTTAGACACATTAGTGGCATGTACATATACTCCTTTAGATGCATATTGGTCATCCTCAAAATGAATAGGATTTAAAACCACGAGAGAAACTGTACGATACATTCCACCAAAAAAGGTGAAATCAGCAGTTAATGGGGCAATATTCTCATTAAAACTATTATCAACTTTTACTATAATTTCATCTGTGCCATTAAATTTTAAACCATTTAGAGGAATTGTAAAGGCTGTATATCCACCAATGTGATTACCCACTTTTTTACCATTTAGATAAACTGTCGTTTCTTGATTGGCACCTTCAAAATAGAGCGAAAGCTTTTTGGTTTTCCACTCGGGTTTAAGCGTTAATTTTTTCTTATACCATCCAATACCACGGTAATATCCAGGCTCATCGTCCATCACATCAACCGCATTCCACGTATGTGGGACATTTACCCTTGTTACCGTTGTACTATTTCCTTTGTGAAAAGCCCAGCCCTGATTAATATTAATCACTTTTCGAACATTAAGCTGTCCAAAAGCATTTAGCATACTAACGACTGCACATACCAATAAAAGAATAGGCCTTTTTAATGAATAAGTTTTGTTTTTTGTAATTAACAGCATAGAAAAAGCCTAATAAACCTTCTTAATAAATTTGTAATGTTATTTGTAGTTGATTTGCATCTGATTATAGAAATCTCGAAGCACAAAAAATGCCTTTTTCTTTTTACCTGTTTCAGAGATCAAACCCTTGCGATTCCAGAAATTTTGATAAACTGGATGTTGTCTCCTTGGCGATCTAAAATCTGTTAAAATCCAAGGCGTCATCCCTCTTAAGGCATTAATTTTACCTAATAAAATAAGTTGGTTTTTATATAAGGCTTCTTGATATTCCTCACTCCACCTTGTATTTTCATCTGCATGAAAACCACCTAAAGCATCTCCACCAAATTCGGTAATGACAACTGGTTTATTGTATTTAATATCGAAATTATAGCTCGTAATTTCACTTGGAGTTCCACCCCAATACCAACCCGCATATTCGTTAAAACTTACTAAATCTATCTTCTCACCTAGCGGATCATTTAGAATGATTGTTTTACCATCTCTGTGAACTTCCAAAGCCGCAGCTACTAATCTTGTATCATCTAAAGATCGAGCAGTTTCAGCCAAATTCCCCATGAACTTATGACGAGGTTCGCTTAAAGGCGTTTCATTCCCAATAGACCACACGATCACACTTGCCCGATTTTTATCACGCACAATTAAATCTGTTAATTGTTGTTTTGCATTGGCATATGTAGCAGGATTTGTCCAAGAGATTGTCCAATACACAGGAACTTCTGCCCAAACCAATAAACCCATTTCATCTGCCAAGCGCACCATTTCTTCATTATGAGGATAATGAGCCAAACGAACATAGTTACAGTTCATATCTTTTGCCCATTGCAATAACATTCTCATGTCACCTTCGGATCTTAATCTTCCAGCTAACAATGGGTTTTCATCGTGGATAGAAATCCCTCTTAAAAAGACAGATTTTCCGTTTAATAAAATATTTGTTCCTTGAACGGCTATCGTTCTAAAACCTATTTTATCTTGTATATTTTCTGTTGCAGTTTTTATAGTTACTGCATATAACTTTGGATTTTCTGGCGACCATAAATTGATCTTGTTCCATGTAAATTGCTGATCAACCTTACCTTCACCATTAGTAGTAAAGGTTTTTTCAAGTTTTAACTCAGGAATTGATACCGTGATGTTTTGTCCAGCAGTAGAATCTGCAAGTTTAACCGAGAAATTTAATGTATTCGTACTTCCTTTTACCAATTGCAATTTATAATCATTAATAAAATGCTGAGGTAATTCTGTTAAGAAAACATCACGAGTAATACCCCCGTAATTCCACCAATCGGTATTAATAGTAGGAATTTCATCAGGTTTTCTAGTGTTATCTGCTTTAACAACTAATGAGTTTTCGCCAGCTTTTAATTTTCCGGTAACTTCAAATTGGAAAGGCGTAAATCCACCTTTGTGTACACCTAATTTTTTTCCATTTAAATAAACGTGGGCTTCATAATTTACTGCAGTGAAGTAAACGAAGTATCTTTTATCTTTTTCTGGCTGTGTGGTAAATTTGCGTCTTAACCAAACCGTTCCCTCGTACAGTTCTAATTTTTCAGCTTGTGAGTTCCAGTCGCCTGGCACATTCATTTGAGGAGATAAATCGAAATTATATTCAATCAATTCTGTTTTATCCTTTTGTACTTTATCATCATAAAAACCACCCGAACCTGATTTAGATTGATCAAATGGGTCGTGTCTATAATCATAAAATCCATTTTCGTAAGGATCTACAATGTAATTCCATTTACCGTTTAAACTTAATATTTTCCTCGATTGGATATTTTGTATAGAACTAACTTGTGCGTAAGCGCTAATGGATAATAAGGAAAGGCAAAGTATAAGTAGTCTATAGTTTAATTTTAACATGTTAAGGTTATTGTGTTTTCAATAGGATGATAAACAACACTACCAGTTGAATTATACCAGCCAGTAGTGTTGTTGTTTAAAATTAGTATCCCGTATTTTGACCTAGTTTAGTTGCTCTATTTAATTCGTTTTGAGATATTGGATATAAATAGTTCTTAGCAGTAAATGATCTGTTTTCTACAGTAAACTTGGTATAGGTAAATGTTGTAGCAGATGTTGGAACTATTCTCATTCCACTTACTGGACCGTTAAATGTAGTTTCTCCTTCTTTCCAACGACGAACATCAAAGAAACGGTGCTCTTCAAAAGCTAACTCTACTCTACGTTCATTATGGATACGTTTACGAAGTTCGATTTGATTTAGAGCTACATAACCATTGCCTGCCGGATTTGTAGTTTGTAAGGCTGGCATAGCTACACCTCCTCTAGCTCTAATATCATTTAATGCTTTAAGAATAAGTGTTGATGCTGCTGTTCCTTGTGCTTCATTTAAGGCTTCTGCATAGTTTAACAATACTTCTCCATACCTGAAGAAAATCCATGGTCTACGGATGGTTGTTGTTGTACCTGCCCATGATGCACTTTCACTTAGGTATTTACGCATGTAATAACCTGTTTTGGTCGCGTTAACGTTTAAACCTAATCCATCTTTACCGCCAACAAAAGTTTCTACAGGTTTGCTTTTAAAGTTATTAGCTGCAACTAGTGGTTGCACAGAAGCAGAATTAAATAAAACTGAAAACCCTAATCTAGGATCGCGATTGGTATAAGGCGCAGTTGCGCTGTAGCCAGATGCTCCATCAGTAATTGGTCTTCCTGTAGTTTTCATTTCATACGCATCAACCATTTCTTGAGTTGGGTTCGTACGACCATTTGCTGCATCATAACTTACAGGCGCATTGTTTTGCTCTATAGCAACTGTTGCTGTTGCTGATGTTGCAAAAATAACTTCATTATTAAATGCACCTGCTGTATTCCATAACCAAATATTTGGATATGAACTGTAAATACCGTGTTTACCAGTGTCCATCACTCTTTTGGCAGCATCAGCTGCTGCTTGCCATTTCGTTAAATCATTAGTTGGATTGTACTGTGGGCTAGCTGCATATAGCAATAGACGTGCTTTTAATGCCATAGCAGCAGTTTGTGTAGCTCTTCCACGATCTGTTGTTCTCCATTCTGATGGCGACAAAGGCAATCTAGAAATTGCTTCTTCACAATCCTTAGAAATTTGCGCAACACATTCATCAAATGAATTACGAGGTACGTCTAGTTCATCATTCACAGTTAATGTTTTATTTACAATTACAAAACTGCCATAGCGTTTCAGAAGCTCAAATTCAAAGAATGCTTTTAAGAAATAAGCTTGCCCAACTAAACGTGCCAATTGCAATTCATAAGTTTGATTAGCTGGAACGTTAGCTGGTAACAACTCATCCAATACAATAAATGGACTTGTTGGTGCTTTCTCAATAAACATATTCGCTTTACGGATACCCGAATACATATTGGCATAAACATCATCAAATGTTTTTACCGGACTCCAGGTGCCGTTGGTTAAAACATTTATTCCGCCATTAGCGTTAGAATTTACAGCTTCATCAGTACCTGATGCTAAAATACCGCCATCTCCATCTAAATTATATCGATCAGAAAGTGTCGCATAAATATTATTTAAAAAGTTCCTAGCATAATCTGGGTTTGCCCAAAGTTGAGCTTCAGTAACGTTATTATCGCCACTAAACGACCCATCTTGAAGAAAGCTATCTTTTTCACAGCCTTGCGAGATCAACATCGTCGCAAGGAATATATAGCATATATATTTTTTCATCTTCATCATAATTAAAATTTCAAATTAACACCGAATGAATAAATTTTCATGTACGGATATGAGGAGTTAAAACCAGACTCCGGTAATTCTGGATCAATATTTAAATCGTTCAATTTGCTAAATGTCAATAGGTTTAAACCACTCACGTAAAATCTCAACTGAGATAATTTTAACTTTTTAACAAAACGATCTGATAGCGAATAACCTAACTCTACATTTTTCAATCTCACATAATCACTAGAGCGGATCCAGAAATCAGAGTTTACCGTGTTATTACCACGATCAGCAATTAACAACCTAGGATATGGAGCTGAAGTATTGGTTGGTGTCCATCTGTCTACACTAAATTGATTTAAATAACCATTATTTGAGTTACCAGCATTTACCAATTGATTAATGGTAACCGAGCTACCTACAGTTCCTTGAAATAAGAAATTTAAATCAAAACCTTTTACTGCAACTGATGCACCAAGACCAAAAACAGAATTTGGTACAAAATTGTAATCTGTTTTTACGATATCTAAACCGTTAATGATTCCATCACCATTTTGATCTACATATCTAATATCTCCAGGTTTCACATCTTTAGACAATAATTGTTTTGGCGCTGCATCTATTTCTGCTTGAGATTGAAAAATCCCCATCGATTTATACATGCTGCTGATATAACCTGCAGCAGTATTAGCTGTTGCAGCAGGGCTGATCACACTTGTAATTGGGTGACCCACTGATTTTTGATAAGCCGGTAAATTAGCCGCCTCATTTATTTTTAAGATTTTACTTTTCTGATAAGTGTAATTTCCAAAAATATTTAAGTCAACATTACCTAACTTTTTATTGAAATTTAAACCTGTCTCAAATCCTTTATAAGAAGCTTCTCCCTCATTTACATAAACTAAAGATTGGCCTAACGTACTTGGTAATTGAGATCCTGTTGCTAAGTCTTTTCTAATTTCATAAAAATAATCAGCACTAATAGAGAAAGCTTGTTTAAATAGTTTAGCATCAAAGCCAACACTTGTTTTGTATGCTTTTTCCCATGTTAAATAAGGATTACCCAATGCCAATTGTGCAGTACCACTTACGCCCGTATAACCAGTACCAAAGGTGTAACCAGTTGTACTTCTAGAGAAGAAATCGTTAAACGCAAACCTTCTAGCATTTCCAATTGCATCGTTGCCCACTAAACCGTATGAACCTCTAATTTTTAACAGGTCAAGAAATGAGCTTGAGCCTTTCATGAAATCTTCATCAGAGATGATCCAACCTGCAGATGCGGCAGGGAAAAACCCAAAGCGCTGACCTACTGCAAAGTTTTCTGAACCTGAATAACCAGCTGTTAAATCAACAAAATAACGTTGTTTAAAACCATAGGTTAAACGGTTTGAGATACCTTCACGTTTGGTATCTAAGTTTCCAAAAACAGAATACACTTGTCTTGAAACTCTTGAACTAAACTTGATGTCATGGTTTCCAAAAGTTCTATTGTAATCTAGACCAGCCCAAAATTCACTTTTCTTAACGTTACCTGAAAATGAATTTCCTAGATAATCAACTTTTGATGCTGTTCCATATCCTGGAAGATATCCTCCACTTCCATTGGGTTCGAAGGTTGCATAAGTCTGTGTAAAACCAGAACGGTATGATCCAGCAATATCATATGCATAAAATACTTCTGCAGTCAACCCTTTTAAAATGCCATCCATTTTTTGTCTGGCACTAATTGTGGCTATCATGTTACGTACTAAATCTGTACTTGCTCCTCTAGCTTCTAACATCGCCTTTGGATTACTCGCTGGGAAAATTGAAGTTCCCCCATAAGAACCATCCGGATTAAGCACTGGAAAAGCATTTGGTGGTGTAGAATATACAGCATTCAAAAACGCTGCAGTTCCTTGATTAGGGAAAGTTAAGTTGGTAATTCTACCACCAATATCTAAGGCAACATCTAGATTTTTGTTTACGTGTAAATCAAGATTTGTTCTTAAGTTATATCTGTTAAAATTAGTATTGGCGTCATAAGTTTCATTATGACCACCTTTATAAAAACCTCCTTGTTGATAAGCGCTTAATAAGGTATAATACTTCAAAAATGCGTTACCGCCAGTTACAGTAGCTACATAACGTTGTGTTGGCGCTACATTTTTGGTAAAATCTCTAACAAAATTATTGTTTGGATATTTATAGGGATCAGAGCCATCCTGATAGGCTTGTAATGCAGCTTGACTATAAACTGCTGTTCCTCCACTATTAATTGAAGCTTCATTATACAAAGTAGCATAAGTATATGAATCTAAAGGTTGAGCAATTTGCAATGGCGCTTGTAAACCCGCTTGAGCATCAAAAGTAACTTTAGTTGATGTTGCACTACCACGTCTAGTTTTTACATAGATAACACCATTTGCAGCATACATGCCATACCAAGCTAAAGTTGCAGCATCTTTTAACACACTTACACTTTCTATCTCGCCTAAATCCATTGCAGCGAAACTACGCTCTATTCCATCTACTAAAACTAAAGGTTCTTGATTACTATTGTAAGACGAGCGACCACGAATTAAAAAACTAGATACATCGTAACCAGGTTGTTGAGAACCACTTGGATAAATTGATAATCCTGGAAGTCTTCCTGTAAATACATTAGTTAAAGAAGATGAAGGTATTTGAGGCAAGTTAAGCGCAGAAATAGTACTAATGGTGGCCGTCACCTCTCTTTTCTTTCTAACACCAAAAGGAATGTATACTAAATCCTCATCGCCTGCATCAATTAACGATTTAGTCAACGTAACAACACCATCATTTATTTCTCCTGCCGGTTTAAATGTAGTGCCATATCCAACCATTTTAAATACTAAAACATCACTAGTAGTTGTTTCAATAGTATATTCTCCATTTGCATTGGTATTCACAGTTGTATTCTTTTTATCTTCTTGTATAGAGATAGATACACCAGGCAATGGTTTTTTATCCTGATCGATTACCCGTCCTTTTACTGTAATTTGTTCATCAGGCTTTTGCCCGTAAACGTTTAGTACAGCCATCCATAAAAACAGGAGGCATACTATATATTTTGATTTTGATAATTTCATAATTGAATAAAATCTTTAGCGTTATATTGATTGACTAATTCTCCCAACCTGGGTTTTGAGTAAGCACTCCTTTACTTTTATAGATTTCCGTTCTTGGAATTGGGTAAAGGTTTTGTTTCTCATCCCATGTTTTTTGGAAATTAGTTCCCAAAACAAACGGTGTATATGTAAAGGTTCCGTTTGTGTTTTTAACCACATCCATTCCTTTCATAGGTACGCCAATGGTAGTTGAACCTATTTTCCAACGCATAATATCATACCAACGGTGATCTTCAAACGCTAGTTCAATTGCACGTTCATGTCTAATCGCGTCACGCATCTCTAGTTGTGTCATTCCAGATTTTAATCCGTAATGGCCATTTGCTCCTAATTGAATACCAGCACGTTTACGAATATCATCCAATGCTTTATATACGGTTGCGTCATCAACTTTATAATCTGCCTCATTTTGGGCTTCTGCATAATTCAATAATACTTCAGCGTAACGGAAATAGATATAGTTCAATAGTGTTGTACTTCCACCAACAGTTCTATATACTTCTGGCCAGTATTTTTTGCAATAGTAACGTGTAGCAGTATAGGTGATGTTTCCTGGGTTCCAATCTTTACCATATAAAGTAATTGGTTTACCTTGTGCATCTAGCGTTGGGAAAGCCCACATTTCTATTTTACCACCTTGCCAAGGCAAATCGTTATAAATAATGTTGTTATAAAAACGTGGTTCTCTACCCACATAAGGTTTTGTTGGGTCATAACCTGAAGTAGGATCGGTAATTGCTTTACCATTTGCCATTTCATACATGTCAACATGGTTTTGTGTAGGGTTCATTTGCCCTTGCGCACCTCCAGAACCTGGCGACATCGAGAAATCCTGCATCATTTCACCAGCTAAAGGTGTATTACCTTTGATTTTAATCATGATGTACTCTGGTGAGTTAGGTACATTTAAGATATCGCCATAAGTTGTTTGTAAGGCATATCTACCATCCATTAATACCAATGCCGCATCAGCTGCTGCTTTCCATTTAGCTTTATCACTAGATGGATTATTTAAAGGGCTTGCTGCATATAACAAAACACGAGCTTTTAAGGCTTGTGCAGCACCAACAGTTGGTCTACCATAGTTAGATGCACTATAAGTTCCTTCTTCCCCAAGCTTATTAATCGCAATCTCTAAATCGCTCAAAATAAATTTAGTTACCTGATCAAATGATGAACGTGGTAAATTGATATCATCATTTACTTCATATACTTTATCTACAATTGGAACACCACCAAATCTTTTCGTTAATTCGAAATATGACATAGCACGAAGGAAACGCATTTCACCTTCTACCCTTTTAGGATCGAAAACTGAAACCGTTGCATTTGGTGCAGGTGGTATAGTAGGTAATTTTGCAAGTACCTTATTGTTAATCGCAATACAGGCATACATTCTTTTCCAGATATCACCGATATCGTTTAAACTAGCCTGTGTAGAGTGCTCATGATACAAACCACGATTTAATGAAGTTACGGTACCTTCAGAGTTTCCAGAAACGGCTTCATCAGATGCTTGCGCTAGGCAACCGCGGTGATCGTTGAAACGAACATATTTGGTAATAGTATAGTTATAGGCATTGTCTGCAAATTTGGCTGCCAAAGCAGGATCTGCAAAAATTTCATCCTCGCTTAATGGAGTTCCTGGTGTTCTTTCCAAGAAATCTTTTTTGCAGGAAACAAAACAGAGCGTTAGTAAAACAACGGCTGTATATATTTTATAGTTTCTCATCATTTTTAAAAATTAACTTGTAAACCGATATTATAAACTCTCGAACTTGGGTAAAGTGCTTGTAATGGGAAAGCCTGATTTACCACGTTTAAATTTTCTGGATCTACATACATCTTAAACTTAGTCCATGTATACAAGTTCTGACCATTTAAATACACTCTTGCACTTGCTATCTTTAATGATTCCATCCAAGACTTAGGCAAATTATAAGACATTTCTACGTTTCTAATCTTCAAATAAGCTGCATTTTGAAGTGTAAAATCATTATTGGAATAGTTTAGTGAGGCAGTTCCTCTTGAGTGTAATGCTGGCCAAGTCGCGGTAGCTGCAGTAGTAGGTGTCCATGAGTTTAGCATAAATTCATACATCTGCTGACCGTTGTTCTGCTCGCTCAAAATTACATTTGAACTGATATGAGCTGCTCCTTGAAACATTACAGATAAACTGAAAGCTTTGTAGCTGAAACGAGGCGTAAAACTGTAGATGTACTCTGGATTGCTTGTATAGCCAATCGCTTGTTGATCTAAAGTTGTAATTATACCATCACCGTCTAAATCTTTGAATTTTAAATCTCCAGGAATTGGATTAAATCCTTGTTGTTTAGGTGAAGCTGCGATATCAGCTGCTGAAGTGTAGAATCCGTCATTTACATACCCAAAAAATTGTCCTACCGAAGTTCCTTTTCTAATTTGAGCTTTAGGTAAGCCATCTGGCTCATCATTTTCTACAATTCTATTCTTTGCATAACCTACTTGTCCATTAATTCCTAAAGTTACGTTGCCAATTTTACCTTGGTAATCTAACTCTACTTCATAACCTTTGTTATACACCACACCTCTATTCAATTTTGGATAAACGTGACCGAACAATGCCGAACCACTTAATGGATCTAATAAAATATCTTTACGTGTTTCGTCAAAAAGGTCTACAGTTAATTTTAATTGATCTTTAAGGAAACGAGCTTCCATACCAATATTTCTTTTGGTACCTGTTTCCCAAGTCAATTCTGCATTACCTAAGCTAGCATCTGGTAAATTTATGGTCGGCCAATTGGTAATAGCTAATGGATTACCAAATGGAACTGTTGGGCCAGTAGGATTATATGAAGTTAAGAATAAGAAACGCCCAATACCTTGATCGTTACCAACTAAACCATAACTTCCTCTAAATTTCAAATAGCTTACAATATTATTTTTCTTCCAAAAATGCTCATTAGATAAGGTATAACCCGCCGAGAATGCTGGGAAAAATCCATATCTCAATCCATCAGCAAAGTTTTCCGATCCATTATACGTTGCACTTGCCCCGATAAAGTAACGGTCATCGTAGTTATAATCAACATTTCCAACTACACCTTGTGCTGCTCTTGGAGGAGCGGTAAAAGTAGTAGTACCTACACCTCTAACCAATTGGCGAGTTCCCAATGCTAATGCACTAATGTTATGTTTACCAAATACTCTTGCATAAGTAAAACCTGCTTGTAAATTGGTAGTTGTAGTTCCTGTAGTTACACCACCATCTTGAATAGCACCTAAAGGCTCATCACGATTTCTGGTATCGCCAGATAAAGTTGCAGTTCCTGTTTGTGGATTATATACATACGCTGCCCAGTTTGCATTTCTTCTTTCAACGTTCAAATAGTAAGAATCATACGCGAAGTTCCCTTTAAAAGCTAACCCTTTCGTAATGAAATCTAATTTATAGTTAGCATTAAATGTACTCTCTATTGTATTTGTATCATCATTACGTGTTCCAAAGCGTGTGAGTACTGCATAAGGATTCCAAATGTTTGTACCTACGTTAGGGTTTGCGGTAATTCTACCATCTGGCAAGGTAACCGGATAAGCATAGGCCGGTACTTGCAAAATACGAGAAATCATCCCTTCAATCGTATCATAAGAAAATGCTGAAGAAGATAATAAACCTGAAGGCTGATAACGTGTAGCAAAACGACCGCCCAATTTAATACCAACTGTGAAATCTTTATTCAATGTTAAATCAACGTTCGAACGGAAGTTGTATCTATTATAATTTGGTACGGTATTGATACCATAAGGTGATGGGAACTTTTTGAAAATACCATCCTGGAAAGAATAACCTGCCGAAACAAAGTACTTCGCTATTTTAGTACCCCCATTAATTTGGATGTTGTGCTGTGTTTGAGAATAATACTTTTTAGTTAAAAAATCAAACCATTGCACATCAGGATAACCAATTGGATCTGAATGATCAGCAAATTTTTGAATAGCATCATCGGAAAATGGTGGTTTAAAAGTACCATTGGCAATAGCCACAGCATTATCATTTATATAAGCTTGATTTAGCAATTTTGCGTTCTCATAAGCAGGCAAACCAATAGCTAATCCTGTATAAGTTTGTGCGGCATAATTACCAGTGTAAGTAACTCTTGGTTTACCAATTTTACCTTGTTTAGTTGTAATTACAATTACACCGTTTGCACCTTTTAAACCATATACTGCTGTTGAAGCTGCATCTTTCAGAATCGTTACCGTCTCAATTTCGTTTGGATCTACATCTGAAAAACTAGGGCGTTCGATACCATCTACTACTACAATAGCACTAGAATTCGCACCATTTAAGGTAGAAATACCACGTACTCGAAGTAAAGAAGCATCAGCTCCAGGCTGACCGCTAGTTTGTATTGCAATTAAACCTGGCAACTTACCAATTAATGCATTTGTTGCATTTGGGGTTGGAGATTTCATTACCTCACTTGCACTAATTTGAGAAATAGCAGCTGTTACACTCGATCTTTTTTGTGATCCCCCATAAGCAGTTACAATAACTTCGTTTAGACCTTTAGAATCTTCTTGCAAAGTAACTTGAATACTCGCCTGTCCGTTGTAAACAACTTCTTGCGATTTCATGCCGATGCTGGTAAACTCTAATACCGCACCCACCGCTACATTTCTTAAAGTAAACCTACCCTCTCCGTCTGTGCTTATTGCATTTTGTGTTCCTTTCACTTTTACGCCTACACCTGGAATTGGCAAGCCGCTTGCATCTTTTACAACGCCAGAAACATCAGCAAAAGAAGCTAATGTAGTGTTGTTTAAAGTGCCGTGTGTTCGAAAATTTGTGTTTAGTGTTGAATAATTGATTGTTGTACTACTTTTTGCGTAAGTAGTCGAAGCATTAATTTGCAGAATAGAACACCAGAGTAGTGTTATAGAAATTTTCCGCAAAATTCTTTTTAGTAGAATTTTCCTCATACAGTTTACAATTGGTTTGATTTTAGTAATGACCAAAATATTTGGTGAGGTAAATATAGAGCAATACTATTCAGAATTACAAATAAATAATTGTCATAAATAGCTGATATTTAATAAGTTATAATAAATTTGATACGCTTGATGCGCACTAAGACAAATCACTAACTCACTGATTTTGTGTAAGATTATCAAACAATACATTTATGGATTGATACGCTTGATGCGCATTGAAAAAAACCAGTAATTTTTTTCAACAATCGCTGTTTAGAGCTATGAGAAGGTATTTATTAGTACTTATTTCTCTAAAATGAGTTTACTCCAGCCAGATTTGCCCACACCTTTCAAATCTTTTTTACGCTCATCCATTACTTTTTTAATTTTAGAAGCGTAGGTCCAGCAGGTACTTTGACGTATCCCCAGCTTTTCAGACAGTTTATGAGAAGAAATAGCACCTTTGTGGTTGTACATTAAGTAAACTAAGTAGAATGCCTTATTAATAGGGATGCGGTTGTTTTCGAAAATGGTTTGGTGCAATACCGATTCTTCGTAAGCACACTTTGTACACCTACGGTTAAATGGCACTTTACCATTACAATAACTGGTATTCTTGCATTTAATACAGGCATAACCATGCTCCCATTTCATGTCTGCTAAAAACTTATAACACGAATCACGATCTGGGTATTTTAAACTAAATTCATCAAAATCAAGGTCAGTTGCATTTAAACGGGCGTCCGTTACTTTTTCAATATTTGTTTTTAAGGTGATATTATCTTTTTCCAGCAGGATATTCATCCTCGAAATTTCTTCCGCCTGTTGCGCTAATAAAGAGTTAATGACTAACAATTCCTCATTCTGATGTTCGATAGTTATATTTTGTTCTTGTAGTTCTTTAGACTTAAGTTGTACTTCTTTTGTACGTTCTTCCACTTTAATTTCCAAATCTCTGTTAATGCTATCTTTTAATTCCGCATTCACTTGCATTTGCTTCATGATTTGTTTTCGTGCAGTCTCCCTCTTACGTCGTAAAATGCGCACCTGGTCGCCAATAGCAAAGGAAAGGAAAACCATTTCTAACAAAAACCCGAAACTTAAACTGTAATACCCAATTACATTCCCAATAAAAAGCCTTGACCAGCCTAAAATATGAACGATTTTAATGATAAAACCCAGGAACAAGAAAGAATAACCCAATACAAAGAACCGAGCTGGTCCATATTTCTTCTTCCACCAGATGTAAATACCTGTAGAGAAACACAATGATAGGGGAATGAATTCTAAATATTTATACTTAAACCAGTCTGGATTATAAAATAAACAGCTTAAGAAAAACAAGAAGCGAACAACCAATAATACATTAATTGCAGTGTTAATTATTGGTGCTTTAATTTTTACATGCAACAGCTCCTTGGTAAAGATTAACCCAAAAGAACTCAAAAAGAATAAGGCTACTCCATACGCATATTCATTCCATACAGGATGATTTGGCCACAAATATTGAAATGCAATGCCATCTGTAGACATCTCATACAAACCCACACTTAAAATATACAGAATATAAAAAAGGTACTGTCTCCTTCTTACAGCAAGATACATTAAGAGATTATGAAAACTAAAAATCACAATCATCCCATAGAAGAAGCCAAATACAATGTACTCCGAGAGCGCATAACCAATAAAACGTTCTACTGTTCTAAATACAATGATAACATTTACTTGATCTTTAGACTTTACCCTAAAATAATAGTAGTACTCTCCTTTTTTTGTATCGTTAATTAAAAACTCAAAGTTTTTATGATGAAATGAGCGTTCGGTAAAGGTTAAATCAGCACCAGCTACACTCTTCACATACCGGCCAGATTCATCTGGTAAATAAGATTCGATATGGTCTGTAATCTGATCAAAAAATTCAAATATAGCCGAATGACCAAGGTCTTTAGTAAACTTTACTTTTATACGATACCAGTACGCCGACGAACGATTGTAATTTTTTGGATAATAATTCTTATTTGGGATAAATTTATTGGCATAAGCTGCATTGCTTACATCATTAATAGTAAGTTTACCACTAGGATCTTCTAAACACACAATTTCTTTATTTACAAAAAAATGTTCTTTAGAAACATCACTTAATTCGACCGTTTGCTGCGCATGCAGTTGACTCGTTTGAATTAGAAATAAAAATAAAATACCAGCTTTAATTAATGCTTTTAACATCATTAACTAATTAATAGATTAGTGTTCGTTAAACTTAGTTGATTTTTAGTAAGGCTTAAATATATTAACAATAAATTAATTTTTCTATCACCGATAGGGCATTAAACGATTTAAACAATGAAAAAACTAATGTTACCACTTCTCGTTCTACTTTTTATAACTAAAGCCAGTATGGCAAGTACTTATATCGTAAAATCCGAACAAGAATTCAAAGCCATCCTTCCTAAAATTGTTCCTGGAGACCATATCATAATTGCCAATGGTACTTACAGTAATTGGAGTTTGGAAATTCCAACTAAAGGAACTAAATCAAAACCTGTGGTCGTTAGCGCAGAAACTGCCGGAAAAGTGATATTCAATGGGGAAGTTAACCAAACATTATTTAAATTAACTGGTGAGTTTACCACGCTAAGCGGCATTACTTTTAATGCTTGTACCCTACTCAAAGCGAATGGCGCAAATGGTATATTAGTAGAGTTTAAAAATACCAGCAATTGCAGACTAAACGACTGCAGATTTGTAGCCAATGTGGTGAAAGGGCAATTCATGCCATTAGTCATTATCTCTGGCAATGGCACTGCAAATCAAGTGGATGGTTGTACGTTTAATGCTAACGTAGACAACCAAGATGTACAAGTTAAAATAACTAAAGACAGTTGTCCGCAAAAAACCTTGATTGAAAACAATGTGTTCACCAATAAAAATAAAGTAAGCTGGAGCAATGGCAATGGAGGTGAATGTATTCAAATTGGTCAAGACCCTATTTTATTAGGTACAAAAGAAGCCAATTCAATCGTACGTGCTAATCGCTTTGTTCATTGCGATGGAGAAAATGAGGTGATCAGCAATAAAAGTAGCCGTAACAGCTACCTAAAGAATTATTTCGAAGCATGTGATGGTGAGTTAGTGATGCGTGGCGGGCACGATTGTATTATTTCAGAGAATGTTTTTGAAGGTGGCACTGGCGGTATTCGAATCAATGGTACTGGTCATATAATTACAAATAACAAAATCAACAACATTAAAACCGCCATCAGATTAATGTACGGCATGGCTAAAGGAAAAGAAGAAACAGGATTTTATATCGCAGCCAGCAATTCTACAATTACCAACAATCAAATTTCCAATGCCAACACAGGAATTTTAGTCGGCGATAGCAAAAATGCCGACTGGACTGGAAAATTTGATACAGTGAGATATCCTTCTCGCGTAATGCAAGATGTAGCTCCTTTCGATAATAAAATTTCAGGCAATACATTTTCGAACACCAAAAATGCTATTGTGAATCAGTAATGCTTAAGAATTAAAGTGATACAAGAATTGTACAGCACCAGTATAGGCTGGTTTCGGCAGGTCTTTAATTTCTAATTCTGCTTCAATTGAAACCTTAGTAATTCCTCTTAAATTTGCAATACTTTTTAGCTTTGCTTTTAATCGCACTTCACTATTTACAACTACTGCCTGACCGAATTTGAAACTCTCAATCCCATAGTTGATCTCCATTTTAATATTACGGATATCAGCAATTTGTTTCCATAAATATGGAATGAGTGAAAGCGTTAAATAACCGTGTGCAATAGTTCCTTTAAATGGACCTTCTGTAGCTGCTCTTTCTGGATCGGTATGAATCCATTGATGATCTAAGGTAGCATCAGAAAACAAATTGATTTGTTGTTGCGTAATGGTATGCCATTGAGAGATACCCAGTTCCTTACCTAAATGAGATTCGAATTCTTCGTAGTTGTTAACTATTAACATATAATTTAGCTTGTGTGATAGGCTAAATTAACATTTTAAATTATATTTTGTTTGTTTTCGCATCCCTTGTTTTTGGCCGCCATGCGTCATTGCCAGCTTGACTGGCAATCGTAATGCTAATTCCTATAGCTTTAGGATCCCCGCCTACGCGAGGATGACCCCTGCCACACAGTCCTATTTCATCCTGAGCCTGTCGAAGGGCATTAAACAGATTCCTCCAAAGTCGGAATGACAAGGACTTAAAAACCATTACTGATTCCCCAACAAGCCCTTTAAATCTGCAGGCGAGTAATTAACCGACTTTAAAGTCTTATGATCCCCATTCCTATACACCAAAAACAATGAATCAATTTCTTTGTAATAAGCATCCACATTTCCATTTGCTTTATAATGTGCAATGGTTTCATTCGCTTCCTCTACCGTTTTGCAAGCTTTGCTCATGTTCGAACGATGAACTTCATCAAACAAAGTCTTAAACTGTGCACCTAATCCAAATTCTAATACTGCACCTGCCAATACATATTGTAAATCGCAAAGTGCATCTGCAACCTCCACTAGGTTACCCTGATTAACCGCCTCTTGCAACTCTTCTAATTCCTCAGCAATTAAATCAATCCTTAGCTGACTTCTTTCTACAGGTGGAATGGTTGCCTGTTCTAGGATAGGGTGTTTAAAGGTTTTGTGAAATTCGGCAACTTGGCTCAATGCATTTAAATCTTCCATTTTTTGTTTTGGTTTGAGCTACGAAGTTTAAATTATTTACAGGGAAGGGCAAATTTTATTATCAACATGTAAATTGATATCAACAAAAGACTATCCTATCTATGAAGCAATATTAATTTCGTTCATTGTAAAATGAAGTACGAAATAGCGGCTGTCAGTTGACAACTATTATTTTACAAATTTCCTTAGAAAAAAGTCACAGCCTAAGAACAATCAACTGTCTTAAACTGTGGCTATATCTCTACTTGTGAGATTTATTTTTTTACGTTTTTAGCAAATTTGTAGCCCAATGACAATTCAAACTCTCCATTTACGTAAGATCTTAACGCAGCTGTTTCGGTGGTATACATCCCCATTAAGAAAAAAGATTTATAGGTTGAACCTAAACCGAAAGTAGCACTCTTTGAGCTGTGGTATATGCCAATTATGCTTACTTTATCTTCTACAAGACCCAAATTAACACCTACATCAACAATGTTGTGATAACCTTTCACCCCTCTAAAAGTAACCTTTGGCTCCAGCGATGCATTGTTTTGTGGATCAAGAGTCCAATAATAGCTCACTGCAGTAAGAAAAGTAGATTTATCTACTGATTTAAAATTCGTTTCTTTTTTTATAAACTGTTGTAAGTTGGGAATTGCACCTTGAATGGTTAGACCATTAGAGGTGTAGGCCACTCCGAAATCGCCATCAAAGTAGTTTTCCTTTCTTGCAAATTTACCAAGACTTGCGTCGGTAGGATCACCATCAATCATCTCATTTTCTACTCTCTCATACATCATGCCCAATGAAATTCCAAAGTGTAATTTCTGACTATCACTTAAAGGAAGATGATAGGCATAAGTTGCTGCAACTCTGGTGCGTTTCAATAGTCCTGCTACATCATTATTCAAATTTAAACCAAGTCCTACCTTGTTCTTGCCATATTCTGCCGTTAGCGCTTGTGTAGATGGAGCCCCTGGAACACCACTCCACTGTTGGCGATGTCCCAAATTGATATTGAGCCCCTCATCCACTCCTGCCATTGCCGGATTGCCAAGGTATTGATTACTGTAATATAACATACCCAGTGGATTGAGCTGTGCCTTTACCTTTTGACTGTTAACAGCCCATAAGAATGGAACTGTTAACAGTATAACTATGATATTTTTATTTGTTTTCATCTTAATCGTCTTTTTGAGGTTAGTCTCTTACAATGGTTATAAATCCTTTTAACTTAAGCTTAGTTGGGCCAAAATCAACAATATAGTAATACGTATCTTCTGCAAGTGGCGAACCTTGGAAGGTACCATCGAACTGATCGGTATAATTTACTTTGCTAAATAATAACCTTCCAGCACGATCGTAAATCTTAACTGTGTTATTAGGATACATATCAATGTTCTTGATCACAAAGCGATCATTCTTTCCATCACCATTTGGTGTTAAAAGGTTTGTTCCTTTAACTACTACAAAATCTTCGTTTACCGTAATGGTAATTGATTTAGTCACACTACATCCACTTGCAGAAATTACTTCTACCGTATAAGTGGTTGTAGCTTCTGGTCTAATGTTAAGCTCATTGCCATTTCTTGCTCCAACAATTCCAGGAGCATTTGTCCAGTTATAGGTTGTACCTCCACTAGCTCTAAGCGTCAAAGTTTCTCCTTTAGACAAAGTGATCTTACCACCATCAGTTGTAATATCTGCAACTGGGAGAGGATTTACCGTAATGGTGAAACTTCTGGTATAGCTATCTACACCGCCATTATTCGTTCCGCCATTGTCTTTCACGGTCACTGTTACTGTAGCTGATCCACTTCGTCCGTTTGCTGTTTTATAGGTAAGTACACCTGCATTGGTTACCGCAAGTTCACTAAATAAGGAAGCATTGGTACTTGTAACTGTTAAGCTGGTCGTTTGACTAGTTTCTGGTCCAGCACTAATACCTGTTAAATTGATCGTCTTTCTATCCCCATCAGCACACAATACTTGGCTGGTGATATCATTTAAGGTAGGCTGTTCGTTCACATCGCTCAATGCAATATTTAACACACGCTCTAAACTCAAACCATATTGCGTTGTACTGCGCACCCTTACGCTATAGCTAGCCTTTTGTTCATAATTCAATGATGAGGCAGTGTTCAGTTGTGAACCAACAATAGCAAACAAGTTATTATCAGTATCTCCAGTTCCACTTACCAAAGTATAGGCAAATATTGCATTTGGATCATCTGAAGTACTGCTTAACGTACCTGATGAAGTGCCAGCAGGTCTGTTTTCAAACAAGGTAGCCTGTGCAAGTGTAATGCTTGTTGGCGAACCAGGTGTAATGGTCAACGTACCATTCACATAACTTATGCTATAATTATTGGCAGTAGCTCCTGCTGGAACGATTGGATAATCTCCCTGCAATGAAGAAAGTGTTGCGGTAGTGGTGAATGTTGGTTGAGTTGTAAGGACAGTATTTGTTTCTGCATTTACAAAACCTGAATAGCTTGCCGTAAAGCTAGGATCTGGTGTATTCTGTACCCTAGTTTTATTATCAGCAGTAATCACCAAAGGGGCTTTGGTAATAGTACCGGTGCTTGTTGCGGTAGAGGTAGTTAAGTTGTAATTGCCCTTATCAGTTCCATTTAGTACAAAAGCGGTTGCAGTAATAGTTTTGCCCGTATTAGCCAATGCATTATCATAAGTAGTAGTTCCTGTAACGGTTACATTATCACTTCCTACCAAACCTGTTAGGTTATAGTTACCTGCCACTAAGCTAGCCGAATTATTTCCATCGTACACCTTGGTAATGATTGGTGCTGCATTTAAAGCTAAAGTAATTGGTTTAGCTGTAATAACTCCAGTAGTAGTTGCTGAGGTAGTGCTGATGCTGTAATTATCTTTATCCGCTCCAGCAAGTACAAAAGTAGTTGCCGTTACAGTTTTCCTTATTCCAGCAGTTCTCGTATCGTAAGTAGTACTTCCTGTTACGGTAACTACATCGCCCACCTGTACTCCTGTTAAGGTATAATTGCCAGCAGCCAGTGAAGCAGTGGTATTTCCATCGTAGACTTTGGTAATCACTGGTGAAGCATTTAACGCAACCGTAATTGGTTTGCCTGTGATGTCTCCAGTGGTGCTTGCTGTGGTGGTGGTTAAGTTGTAATTGTCCTTATCTGCTCCACTTACCACAAAACTACCCGCATTAACTACTTTTCCTGTTCCAACGGTTTTGTTGTTGTAGGTAGCAGTTCCTGTCACCAATACATCATCATTACCTGTTACCCCTGTTAAACTGTAATTACCTGCTAGCAACGTTGCCGAATTGGTGGCATCGTATACCTTGGTAATCGCTGGATTTGCATTTAAAGCTAAGGTAATTGGTTTAGCGGTTATTGCCCCAGTTGTCGTTGCCGTAGTGGTGGTTAAACTATAATTGTCTTTGTTTGCACCTGCTAATACGAACGTGTTCACCGAAATGGTCTTACCTGTACCAACCGTTTTGTTATCGTAAGTAGCCGTTCCTGTTACAGTAACCACATCACCAGTTTGTACCCCTGTTAAGGTATAGTTGCTTGGAACAAGTGTAGCAGTTGTTAAGCCATCGTAAACTTTTGTTACAATTGGTGCTGCATTTAAAGCTAAGGTAATTGGTTTGGCAGTAATGTTACCTGTTGTAGTTGCCGAAGCTGTAGTTAAGTTATAATTATCTTTATCTGTTCCACTTAATATCAAGCTCGTTGCAGTAATTACCTTCGCTGTTCCAACGTTAAGATTATCATAAGTTGCTGTACCAGTTACCGCAACGTCATCACCACTTTCAATACCTGCTAGCGTATAATTCTGTGCAACCAGCGTTGCTCCTGTAGTTCTATCGTACATTTTAGTTACTACTGGTGCAGCATTCAACGTAACCGTAACTGGTTTTACCAAGATCACACCAATAGCTGCATTTGCAGTAGTTGAAGCAAGTTGATAGTTGGCTTGCTGAGCACCAGCAAGCGTTAAACCAGTTACACTTACCAATTTACCAGTACCTATAGTTTTGTTGTTGTAGGTAGCCGTTACTGGAATAGCAATGCTTACCTCATCCGTTCCAACTTTACCGGTAATTGAGAAATTGTTTGCCGCTAATGTAGCTGATGTACTGTTATTATAGGTTTTGCTAACGGTTCCAGTTAATGCTACCGTTAATGTTTTAGGACTAATGGTTAAGGTCTGTTGTTTTTGAACCGCAGCGGTGTATGATGCATCTGCTGCTTGGTTTGCAGCAATCGTCACCGTACCAGCTTTTACAATATGTACCTTACCAGCTACAATCGTAGCAATTGTTGGATCACTACTTGTATAGGTAATGCCAATACTTGAATTGGTACTTGTTGCCGCAGGATCGAAATCGGCATCACCATACGTTTTGCTTGCCGAAGCCGCAAAAGTAATGGTCTGTACCGTAGGGTCTATCACAAGTGCATAAGCCTTGGTTGTGCTGTACGGACCAGTACCGATAGACGCATCGGTTGTTGTAACGGTAAAGTTAAACGTACCTCCCAGCGTTGGCGTACCGCTGATTACTCCAGCTGCTGATAGAGTTAAGCCTGAAGGCAAGGCGCCCGCTGTAACTGCATAGGTATACGGCGCTGTTCCTCCTGTAGTAGCTAGAGTTTGTGTATATGCTGTATTAACCGTTCCGTTAGGTACTGACGCAGTTAAAGCCAAGGTAGGTGCTCCTACTGTTAAACTATAGGCGTATGATGCGCTTACATTGTTTTGATCTGTCGCTGTAATTGTAAAATTAAAATTACCTCCTGCAGTTGGCGTACCACTTAACAAACCTGTTGTAGACAAGGTTAATCCAGTTGGTAATGCACCAGTTGTAACTGCAAATGCATACGGACTTGCACCCACTGTTACATTAATTTGTTGTGAATAGCCAGCAGCTACCGTTGCAGTGTTTAAGGCAGTAGTATTAAATACCAATTCGGTTACATCGTTTATCGCAATGCTGAAAACCTTATCGTAAGTTAAGCCTCCCTGATCTGTGGTACGCACTCTGATCGAGTAACTGTTCTTAATTTCAAAATCAGGAGAAGCTGAAATCCTTAAAGTGTTGCTACTAATCGTAAAGGCCGCATTATCGGTATCACCCGTTCCTGACACCAAGGTATAGGTAAAGGTATTTGCCGCATCCACATCAGTTGTACTAAATGAACCAACTGTTGAGTTGGCAGCTACATTCTCGCTAATTGATGAAGCACTTAAAGCGATATTAGTTGGCGCTTCGTTTACGTTATTAATGATTATCACAAAAGCTTCTTCGTAAGTTAAGCCATCCTGATCAGTCGTTCTAATTCTTACCGAATAACTGTTTTTCGCTTCAAAATTAGGCGAAGCCGTAATCCTTAAATTACCTGTACTAATGTTGAAGGCTGCATTATCAGTATCACCAGTTCCAGAAACAAGGCTATACGTAAACGTACTTCCTGCATCAACATCTGTGGTACTTAAAGCTCCGATTATTGAATTCGCTGTTACATTCTCGTTAATAGAAGATGCACTTAATGCGATATCAGTTGGTGCTTCGTTTAGGTTGTTAATGGTAATTACAAAAACTTTCTCAAAGGTTAAGCCACCTTGGTCCGTGGTACGAACTCTTATTGAATAGCTACTTTTGGTTTCAAAATTAGGTGAAGCTGTAATTCGTAAATTACCTGCATTAATGTTGAATGATGCATTATCGGTATCACCAGTTCCTGCAACCAAAGTGTAGGTAAAAGTATTTCCAGCATCAATATCTGTGGTGGTCAAAGTTCCAACTGTCGAATTAGCAGCCACGTTTTCATTAATAGCCGTAGCGCTCAATGCAAGATCAGTTGGTGCCTCGTTTACATTGTTAATGGTAATAACAATTACTTTCTCAAAGCTTAAGCTACCTTGATCGGTTGTTCTTATTCTTACCGAGTAACTTGATTTGGTTTCAAAATCAGGCGAAGCCGATATTTTCAAACTGTTTCCGCTAATGTTGAAAGCAGCATTATCAGTATCGCCAGTTCCTGACACTAAGGTATAGGTGAAAGTATTTGCAGCATCTACATCGGTAGTACTTAATGTACCTACTACCGAATTTGCCGTTACATTTTCATTAATCGATGATGCGCTTAAAGCAATATTTGTCGGTGCTTCGTTTACGTTAGTAACTGTGATGGCAACTACCTTTTCGTAAGTTAATGCGTCTTGATCGGTAATGCGCAAACGGATAGAATAGCTACTTTTTGCTTCATAATCTGGTACACCAGTAAATTTCAAACTCGTACCGCTAATGGTAAAGAATGCATTATCCGTATCCCCTGTTCCTGACACCAACGAATAGCTGTGGCTACCTGCAGGATCTGGATCACCTGGACTTAAAATACCTACCGTTGTGTTTGCAGCCGAATTTTCTGCTATCGTTGTTTGGGTTAGGAAAATATCAGTTGGTGCTTCGTTCACATTAGTAATGGTAATGTTAAACACCTTTTCAAAGCTTAATCCACCCTGATCTGTGGTACGTACTCGAATGCTGAAACTATTTTGGTTCTCGAAATCTGGAGAATTATTAATTTTTAAGCTGTTGCCACTAATGGTAAAGGCGGCATTGTTCGTACTTCCAGTACCCGCGACCAAGGTATAGGTGAAGGTATTTCCAGCATCAGGATCAATAGTACTTAAAGTGCCAACAGTTGAATTTGCAGCCACATTTTCATTAATTGATGTTGCACTTAAAGATAGATCTACAGGAACCTCATTTACATTGTTAACGCTAAGAGTTAATACTTTCTCAAAGGCTAGGCCCCCTTGGTCAGTAGACCTTACTCTCACAGAATAACTGCTTTTGGTCTCAAAATCAGGTGAGGTAGTAATTCTCAAACTTGTAGCAAAAATAGAGAATAAGGCATTATCAGTATCGCCTGTACCAGACACCAGCGTATAGGTAAAGGTATTTGAAGCATCGGGATCTGTTGAGGAAAGTAAACCAATAGGCCCAGCTGATATATTTTCATTAAATGAACTTGAGCTCATGGCAATATCGGTTGGTGCTTCGTTAAGGTTGTTAATGGCAATGGCAAATACTTTCTCAAAGCTTAATCCGCTTTGATCTGTTGTTCTAATGCGCACTGAGTAACTCGATTTGGTTTCAAAATCTGGTGAAGCATTGATTTTTAAATCGCTTCCACTGATGGTAAAGGCTGCATTATCGGTATCGCCCGTTCCAGTGACTAAGGCATAAGTAAAAGTATTACCTGCATCTGGATCTGTGGTACTTAACGTTCCAATTGTCGTATTCGCAGCTACATTTTCGTTTATCGCAGTTGCACTTAAGGCTACATTCGTAGGCGCTGAATTCACCCTAGTAACGGTTAGTGTATATAATTTGTTCGTTATTCCATTTTCGGCGGTTACCAATATATCTATTGTGTTCGTTCCAACGTTCAGTGCTAAAGCACCAGAGGCAACACCGCTAGTTAAAGTAGCGTTGGCCCCTCCGTTCACACTTACTTTCAGTGTTGCACCAGCTTGAGCCTTAGTTGCTGTAACAGTAGTAGATGTAGTTGCATAGGGCACATTAGCTGTATAGGCTACTGTACTAGCGCTAAATGTAGGTAATAAGCCAGTTGCAGTTGTGGTTAATGCCGATAGGTCTGCATTATTTGATGCGATTAGCGCAGTTGCCGACGGGGCGCTTGCTCCAGCACTATTGCCTGGAATATCTGTAGCAGTACCCGCTGCAACTGAAATACCCAAGGTACCAGATCCACTTACTCCGTTTAAAGTTGCAGTATATGCCGAACCGCTTCCTGTTAAGCTTAAAGAACTATAGGTAGCTGTACCCGTAGCATTAACGGTAATGTTGCTCGACGTAAGCGTTGAAGTGTTAAAGTTAGCATCAACATACGCTATACTAAAGGCTGCATTAGCACCAGGAGCAACTATAGTAGCCGTTGGGGTGATGTTAATTGCAGGACCTGTTTTATCAAAAGTCAGAACTGTACCGTAGTCTGTATTGGATTGTGCTCTTACATTTCCAGCAATATCGGTAGCTGCAAATGTCCATGGCACATTGCCTTCTGTATCGCCTGTAGCTAAGGTGTAGGTAGCTGTCCAATTTTTATTTCCGTTAGATCCTGTAGCCGTTACCGTATGTCCCCCAATAGTAATGGTGGTAGATTGAAGAGGCTCATTGAAGCCAATAGATAGTGTCACCACATCGCCAACCTTAGCGTATTGGATTGATGAGCCATTGTTTGAAAAATAAGAACCAGTTGCTAACACTGGCGCTGTATGATCTAGCGTATACACCTGCCCTGAAAGGTAGGCTGCATTCAAATTTGGAGTTACACCCCTTGTACCGGTAAAATCAAGACGGAAAGTTCCATCTCCTGTAACTGAAGTAATAGGAACCGTCCAGGTGGTACCAGAACCCGTAGGCGTGCCAATAGTACCATTTGCTGTGCCTGTTTTTGTCAAAGTGAAATCACTTGCATCAACTCCGGTAACAGACTCAGAGAAAGTAACGGTATAGTTAATGCTAGTAGCGTTTGTGGTTTGGGCATCAACCCTTACAATTGAAGTTACGGTTACCGCTGGACTGATGGTCATACTCACCATAACCACATTGCTTTGCAAACTGCCATCACTAACCTTATACGTAAACGAATCGGTAGTTGTATTTGAGCCATTATGTGTATAGGTGAATGTTCCATTGGCATTCAATGTAAGCGAACCATTTGTTGGTCCAGTTACCAATATTGCAGTTAATACATCATTTTCCGGATCTGTATCATTAGCTAATATATTCGGCGAACTAACCGTAAGTGTTCCTGCGTTGTTCACACTATAGCTATCTGTAACAGCTACCGGAGCTTCATTCACATTGCTCACGGTAATCGCATAGGAGTTTTCAAAAGTTAACCCATCTTGATCCGTGATGCGAAGTCTGATCGAATAACTATTCTTTGCTTCATAATTAGGTACTCCTGTAAAACGTAAAGCATTCCCAGATAGATTAAATGAACCATTATCTGTATCGCCAGTTCCGCTTACCAATAAATAAGTATGGCCACCCGCTGGATCTGGATCTGAAGGGCTTAAGGTACCTACAGTTGTGTTAGCCACAGCGTTTTCGGCAATGGATGTACTAGAAAAGAAAATACCATTTGGTGCTTCATTCACATTATTAATGGTAATGTTAAACACTTTATCAAAAGTTAAGTTTCCTTGATCAGTTGTTCTCACTCTAATGCTAAAGCTGTTTTGATTTTCAAAATCAGGCGAAGCCTTAATGCTTAAACTATTCCCACTAATGCTGAATGCTGCGTTATCTGTATCGCCAGTACCCGCTACTAAGGAATAGGTAAAGGTATTTCCAGCGTCAGCATCGGTGGTACTCAATGTACCTACAACCGTATTCGCGGCAACATTTTCGTTAACTGAGCTAGCACTCAAGGCTATATTGGTGGGTGCTGAATTTGATGGCGCATTTATTGGAGATCCAACTTGGATATTGTTAACCCCAATCCAAATGTTTGAGGCAGGGGAATAAATCCTTACTTCATCAATATTATTAAAAGCAGCTGTTAATTGCCCTGCTTGATTAGCCGTAAATGAAGTGCCATTTGTAGGTATGTTTAAAGCGATTGAACCTACCGGTGTGCCATTGTCATATCCTGTTAATACGATGGAGCCCACAGCACCCCAATCTTGCATTTGAATTGATTTTAAAGAGAAATTTGATGCTTGACTAGCACTTTTGATAACCAATGCCGAGAAACCAGTGTTTGTGATACCTGGATCTGGACCTGGGGTAATACCGTTAAAACCATTTGCAGAAGCAAACCAAGCAGCATTTTCCCATCTCATTGTTGTTCCCGCAGTATATGTTCCACTCGCTTTATTTCCTGCAAAAATCTGAAGATCTAGATCACTGATTGTTGCCGAAGTACCATTTCCATCAACAGCCATACTGCTCATGCCTGTGCTATTGGTAAAGGTTAGAGTTGGCGAAGTTGATAAAAGCACACCTGTGGATGTCGTGGTGAAACTCTGTATATCTGAGTTATTATTCGTACCCACACTATTGGTTCCTTTTGCTCGATAATAATAGGTGGTGTTTCCGTTTAAGCCTGTAATATTTGCCGAAACTGAAGTAGCACTAGCACTTGCCGTTAAGGTGGCAGGTGATGCGGCAACGTTCACCACACCCGATGCTAAGGTAGGCGAAGTACTGTAATCGAAACTAATGGCACTTGTAGCTAAATTAGATGGATTTACCGAAGCGTTTAAGGTTGCCGTTGTACCCGCAACTGAAGTTGCCGCAGCATTGGTAATGGATGGTGTTGCGGTAAAAGCAAAATTGTCTATGGCAATATATTGGAAACCGCCACCTAAGGTAATTTCAAGCTCATCTATTAAGGTATTGCTATTATCTGTTCCCGTACTAAAATCAACTAAGGCAAAGCCATTGTAATTGGTACCTAAACTTACCGAAGTCTGAAAAATTCCAGATTTGGTAAACGTATATTGTTGAACTCCGTTTTTCTTTCCAGTGAAGGTAATCGTTCCTCCATTTGTAGGTGGGGTACCGCTTGCATTAGCAGATGGATAAACCCACATCGTTTTAACTGCAAATGGTGTTTTATTAGTCGTTTTGATGGTGTTTACCTGACCAGCTGCAGTATTTCCGTCATTGCCAATATAAAAATTAGAACCTATTGTTGCCGCTGGTGGATTAGCGGCATTTACACCATAACCCGTATAGTTTTGCACTGCCAATTTATTACCCAGCGTGAACTTCAACCCTGTTGTGGCATTGGTAAAGGTTTGTGCAGCTGCTGTAGCTCCTTCAAAATACTCTACATTTCCTGGACTTGCTGCCGGACCAGAACTACTACTATTTAAAAGACGGAAATTATCAACCGCAAATTCTTGAGTGCTACCTCCATCTGCGCTTACGCGAAAACGAAGTGACATTGTAGTTCCTGTACCTGTAATAGCCCAGTTAAACTCTCCAAAAGTACGCGTTAACTCTGTACCATCTCCAATCATATCACCATTGGTATCTTCTCTTAAATTTCCTCCAGTTCCAGCTTCAGTTCCACCATAAAACCCTCCTGCTCTAACCCATCCTGTATTATCAATATTGTATTCTACTTCCAAAAAATCGTAGGTAGATGGAAAGGAATTTTTATTTTGCCAACCTTGGCTTGGTAGGGCAGCAAATAAACCTTTAAATGTTAAACCCGATTTACCACTAATATCTATTCCAGTCCAAGTAATATTTTGTATTTTATCGCTTGCATTAGTGGTTGTAGTGCCTATCCTGTCAGTATCTTCGCCAGCCCAAAATTTACTCCCTTGCATACCCGAATAAACTGTTTGGGTATAGGGGGCAAAAGGCTGGTTTAAAACAATGTTACTTCCATCTGTTCGTAGAAAGTAACTGGTATAAGGTGAAGATAGCCCAGCCCCACCTTGATTATATGAGGATGTTCGTGTACCTGCACTTGGCGCACCAGTATCTTCAAACGTATCACTCCAAAATTGAGTTTGCGCTTTAACATCTGTTAACGTAAGCAATGCCAGCACAAGGCCTGCAACTACTGCCAACGAATGGCTTTTAATTGATTTAATAAATAGCGTAGCATTAATGGAACGTGTACGCGTACCAGCTGGTGAGATCATGTTCATCATATAATTTAGTCCGGAGTTTGAGTTTTGAGTAGAGTTTGTTTATTACCTTTCCTTACCTCGACCAAGCGAGTTGGTTGAGGCATATAGCAATCTTATGCATAAGCATTCTTGATACCTATGTATGGATTAATCATTCGGAAAATTCTGGTTAACTAGGCTGCGATTTGACTAGCAAAAAACAAGATTGAGCGTAATTGAGATTAAGTGTCATGAGTTGAGAGGATAAGGGATGATATGGAAATGCTTTTATAAAAGGGATTGAAATTGATAATGAAATAAGAATTGAGGCTCTTCAGGCTTCCCACAAACAAAGCTATCCTTTCTGCTGAAGTAGGCAATTACCAGGCTTGTTATTTCCTTGTGCTTGCTATCTAGGTAGATTGCATAGCGAATACCCTTAATTTGCAGATACTGCAAACAGGGCAATGATGCGATTATACGGCTTGAGAGAGCGATAATTTTCACTGGTTAACGTTTATCTGGTAGTCGTTCTCTCTTACAAAAGAACGATTTCCCGAAAATAGAAATTTTACAGAAATTAAGCAAGGCAGATTAGCCTCGCTTTTCTAACATTTATGATACATTTCCCAGAATCGTATGTGAGGTTCTATACTTTATACAGTTTGCACAGTAAGATTAAATGCCAATAATTAGTACCCTATTTTTAAGAGGAGAGTAATAATTGAGAGAGCGTTAATTTAATTTTATATGAATTTATCTTTTTAATAAACCTAAATGCAATAGCAAACCTAAGGCTGGGGAATGAGTTCGTGGTACGAAGGGTCTGAAATTTTCTGTTCTAAAGTCCATTAGTTCTAAATAAGCTTGATGAACCTTTATCAAATCCATTGCCCATTTTTTACCACTAGACATACGTATGAAATTCATCATATTATCTTCTACACCCAAAACTTTATATTCTCTTCCATTTAAGCTTTTAAAATTTGTGATAGGCAAAACAAATTCTTTAAATTTAGCAAAACTGATTGTTGGATCCGTCTTTATATACATAATATTAATTAAACTTCTTCACTCTTCTCCAGCTCACTCACAATCTCCCTAAAACTTGCCAATCCTGCCTCAATATTATCAATAATCTCCAGTGCCAAAACATCAGGGTCCGGCAAATTATCCAAATCTGTTAAACTTTGGTCTTTGACCCAAAAGATATCCAAACTGGTTTTATCGCGGGCAATGATTTCATCGTAGCTGTATTTCCTCCAGCGACCGTCAGGGTTTTCTTCGCTCCAGGTTTCTTTTCTCTTATTGATGTTGGAAGAGTTATAGCATTTAACGAAATCTGATAAATCAGATTCTGCCAATGGCTTTTTCTTTAGGGTATGATGAACATTAGTTCTATAATCATAAAACCAAACTTCTTTAGTCCAAGCTTCTTTATTAGCGGGCTTGTTATTAAAGAACAATACATTCGCTTTTACACCATTGGCGTAGAAAATACCCGTAGGCAAACGTAAAATAGTGTGTAGTTCTGTTGTCTTCAACAATTGCTTTCTAATTTCTTCTCCTGCACCACCTTCAAACAACACATTATCTGGTAAAACAACTGCCGCTTCACCATCAATCTTCATTAATGATTTAATGTGCTGCAAAAAGTTCAACTGTTTATTACTTGTGGTTTCCCAAAAATCCTGACGGTTGTAGCTGATATCTTCTTTTTCAATATCGCCATCTTCATTGGTAACGGTCATCCCGCTCTTTTTGCCGAATGGTGGATTGGCCAACACATAATCGTAAGTCTGGCTTTCGGCTGCAATTAACGCATCGTTTGATTTTACCAAAGGTTCTGCATCTATTTCTCCGATACCATGCAGATATAAATTCATCAAACACATTCTGCGTGTACTGGCTACAATTTCATTTCCATGAAAAGTACTGTTCTTTAAGAACATCTTTTCGTCTTTATCCAGTTTATTGTTTTCAGTTAACCAATCATAAGCTGCCAGAAAGAAACCGCCCGAACCACAAGCCGGGTCAATAACAGTTTTCATAGGCTTAGGTTGTACACAGGCTACCATTGTTCTAATTAATGCTCTTGGCGTAAAATATTGCCCTGCACCCGATTTTGTATCTTCTGCATTCTTTTCCAGTAAACCTTCGTAAATCGTTCCTTTCACGTCAGCACCCATCAAACTCCAGTCTTCTTTGCCAATCATGGTAATGATGCGTTGCAGATTAGAAGGGTCCTGTATTTTGTTCTGACTCTTTACATAGATTTGTCCCAACATTCCTTTTTCTGTACCCAAAGAACGTAATGCCTGAATGTAAAACGATTCCAGTTCTGCACCGTTTTTTGAAACTAAGTTCTCCCATGAACAAACTTCTGCACCTTCCACTTCTTTTCCTTCTACATCTTTAAGTCTTGGTAGTTTCAGGTTTCTGTTATAAGGTGGTTTATTTAACTCGTCCACCATTTTAAGAAATAGCAGATAAGTGATCTGTTCCAAGTAATCTCCATACCCAACGCCATCGTGGCGCATTACATTTGCCAGGTTCCATATTTTTGATACGATTGCTGCTTCTGTCATTTTAATTTGTTATTTGTAGCTCCGGAGGAGCGAAATCCTAATAGCTCTATTTTTTTAGATTGTCAAGCTCCGTAGGAGCGAAATATTATTAGCCACATCGTGGCGAATTATCAATAGCTCCGTAGAAGCGGAATATTAATAAAGTTTATTCTTCATCAAACAAATATTCATCTTTAAAATCTATTTGATAGGCTTTTAAAAATTCCATATATTCTTCTTTAAAGGTTTTTTTTCTATGATGCTCTTCTTGATTTTTGATGTATTCAATTACATTGGGAACAACCGATTGACTTACGGTAAATGCACCAAAACCGGTTTGCCATTCAAAATTGATGTTTGTCAATTTTTTCTCGTTTACCCATTTAGATGAATTGGCTTTTATATCCCGAATTAAATCGGATAAATTACAATTGGGTTTGGTACCTATTAATAAATGAATGTGGTTTGGCATTCCATTTACAATCATTAGTTTCTGGTTTTTATTGGAAATAATACCCGAAATGTATTTATATAATTCGTCTTTCCATTTTTCTGAAATGAAATTGTTTCGTCCTTTTACAGCAAAAACAATATGAAAATATAATTGTGTGTAGGTATTTGCCATTATAATTAAAATGTTGCTATTTATATGCCGCTCCTACGGAGCTAAATATTGATGTTTGATTGTTTTGCTATTCATATTTCGTCACGATGTGGCTGTTTTTGATTTTATTTCTTTTGTTTAATTGCTTGCTTTTGTTCCGCTTTTATCCGTTCCAGCAGTACACTTGCAGGTTCATAATCTGCAGCTTTTTTGCATTCTTCCAATTCCTTTGCAGTTAACAAACTACCCTCAAATGCTTTTTTAAGGATGCTCTGGCGCAAGGCTTCGGCTTTTTCTAAACTTTCTTTGATGTTTTGTTCGATAGAATCACAAACGGATAAACGGGATTCGATTTGTTTGACGATTTTGTATTGTTCATCAGGATTTGGAACAGGTATTTCTAAGTTCTCTAAAAAATCAACATTAATATTTTTTTGAGCCGTTGCTGATGCAACTCTATCAATCTCCTGTTTTGTAAGTTGAATATAATAATTAAGATAATACAAATTAAGAACTTTGATGTCAGAAGTTATTCCAACAACACTATCAGGAAAACAAGCATCAAATCCGAGAAATGCTGTTTCACCTATATTTGCGGCTATGGTTAAACATAAAGTTCCTTTTGGCCATAATTTACTTTGAGCTAATCCAAATTCAGAATAGGCATTTTCATATTCTTTTACAATACCGCCATTTGCTTTTCTTATCTCTCCAGTTTGAATAAATGGATAATTTCCTCCAAATAATCTTTGGTCATTCCTTGGTCGGTGTTTAGACTTACCTCTTTTGACAACACTTACGTCACCTAATAACTCTCTTTTCCATTCCCCCTCAAAAGCCTTTTTCAAAACCGCTTGCCTGTAAATTTTTAATTGCTGTTGTGCTTTTTTTAAATCGGTAACACCGGCATCTAAACTGCTAAATAAACTTTCTAATTTTTTAACAATGGCTCGTTGTTCGGGAAGGGGTGGTAAAGGTATTGGTATATCAGCAATAGTTCTTGATGATAAATGTTTCACTGTTACTGAAGATGTTTCAGAATGTATCGCATTTAAATAAGGCTGTAACACAAAGAATAAAAACTGTTTGTTGTAAAGTTTTGATTCATTTCTTAATCTGCAAACTCGCTGATTTAAAAGCCCTCGTTCTCCTGGCCATTTGGATAACTTAAAGTCACCATCCATCCCAATCAGGAAATCTCCTTTTTGTACTACAAAATCGTCTGAGTATTCTCCATTAAAATAATTTTCAGTTTGTTCATCCGCAATATCTCTAATCCTAATAAGAGGCACACCTTCTTCTCTTGTAAAATATATAGAAGAAAATGCGTATCCATTTTGTATTTCAATAATATTACCAAGAAATACCCTTTCCCAGTCATTACAAATATTTAATAAGGGGTATTTATTTTTCTCAATAATCTGTTTCGGTGCTAGTCCTAATGCCATTATGCAGCTAATGCTTCATTTAATTCGTTAATAATACTATCCATTTCATTACCAAATAATTGGTACATCTTTCCTCTTCCGCCTTTGCTGTCAAACGGGTTATAATCTAAATCGTCCAGTTCAATATGGTAAGAACTTACAATGTGGTCTTTTATCATTCGCAGCCAATCCATTTGCTCGGTGCTAAAGCGGTTGTGCTGTCCAGCATTTTGTGCAAAAATCCAACGCTTAAAATTCTCGTCAATGGTTTTATCAAAAGGTTTCAGTTCTTCATCTATGCCACACACTTTTCTAATTAAAGAAACCAATGCCGTCAGTTCATCTTTCGGGCAGTCGCTTTTCACTTCTTCTATACCCGCATACGCATTCCAAACGTGAGCCGGAGCCAACAACGGTTTTTCCAGTTTCAGTTTATCCATTACTTCTTTTATCATTTTAAAAGTAATGTTGCGGCGGTTATAAGGCTGGTCGTAAAAAATACTCAGCGCCTGTATCTCGTCTTTATTGGCTTTCAGGTATTCGCTGAAATCGTTAATCAGGGCTTTGGCTTTGTCCATCGATTCTGTGTCCCATTCTGCTTTGGTCACTTCATCCAGATTAATATGGTCAATAATCTGGTCGTGCTGTTTGCGTACATTATCAATATGGTCGTTCAGTTTGCCGTTAAAGGTGAGTGACGCGGTTCTCAGCAAAGCTTCCTGCGCTTCTGCTCTGGCTTCTGCTTCTTTGGCAGGCGTACGTTCATCAACCGGGATTTGTGCAATAATTGCATTTGCTTTATCGGCAATAACATCGGCATCAAAAGCCTCAATCAGTTCGCGGGTCATCTGCTTTAAGCTTTTCCCTTTTGCCAATTCCTGTATTTTCTCTTTTTCGGCATCGGTCAGTTGTTTTTCCAGACGGATGAGTCGGTTTGCCAATGAAAGATACACGTCTTCTTCCTGCACACCCATTGTCACGGCCTGCAACAAATCTTTCAACGGAATAGTTGGCTGTCGCTCCAATGGACGGCTGTCGGTCTTTTTAGATTTGGTGGCACCTACTGCATCCACAATCACGAAATGCGTTTTAGCATCGGCAGTTTTGGTCACCAGTTTTAATTTATCAGCAGAAATGGTACGGGTACCACGTCCTTTCATCTGTTCAAAATAATTGATGCTTCTCACATCCCGCATAAACAGCAACACCTCCAAAGGTTTCACATCGGTTCCGGTTGCAATCATATCAACCGTTACGGCAATACGCGGATAATAGTCGTTCCTAAAACGGTTAAGCACCGATTTCGGGTCTTCTTCTATTTTATAGGTTACCTTTTTACAGAAATCATTGCCTTCTTCAAATACTTCTCTGATGATGTTGATGATGTCATCAGCGTGGCTGTCGGTTTTGGCAAAGATCAAAGTTTTCGGCACTTCATATTCACCATTTTCATCAAAACGATTCGGGAAAATATCCTTTCTTAATGCATCTCTATAAGCAGTGATAATTGTTCTGATTTGGCTGATGTTGACTACCTTTTTATCTAAATCATTTCGCAGATAAGCGGTATCTTCATCTTCCTGTTGCCAGCGTTTGGCTCTGGAAAGTTTATCTCTTCTGTCCACAAACCAACCTTTCTCTATCAAGGCTCCTTTGGTGGAAATATCGGTTTCTATTAAATAAACATCGTAAGGAACGTTCACTCCGTCAATCACCGATTCTTCATATGTATATTGGCTGACTACATTTTCATTAAAGAAACCAAAAGTTCTTTTATCAGGCGTTGCAGTTAAGCCCACCAAAAAAGCATCGTAATAATCTAACACCTGTTTCCAAAGGTTATAAATAGAACGGTGACATTCATCGATAATAATAAAATCAAACTGCTCAATAGGAACTTTCGGATTGTAGGCAACCGGAATGGCATCTTTTTTTGCCAACTGTTTTTCTATCCACGATGAATTTTCATTGGGATTGATTACATCTTCATCCTCCTCCATTTCTTCACCCTGCAAAATAGAATACATCCGCTGTATAGTAGAAATACAAACCTGACTTTCATCGGCGATATAGCTCGACGTCAATCTTTGTACGTTATACAACTCTGTAAACTTGCGGTTATCATCCTGTGGCTGAAAAGCTCTGAACTCCTGCTCGGCTTGCTCTCCTAAGTTTTTGGTATCTACTAAAAACAAAATGCGTTTAGCCTTTGCAAATTTCAGTAAGCGGTAAATAAAAGTAGCGGCAGTAAAGGTTTTTCCGGCACCCGTCGCCATTTGAATTAATGCTTTTGGTCGGTTGCCTTTAAACGATTTCTCCAAATTATTAATGGCAATAATCTGCGCCGGACGCAAATTTGTTTCATCCAATACGGGATAATCAGCAAACCTTCCTCTTAAACTTTTTTCTCTCTTCGACCATTCCAATAAAGTCTCCGGCTTATGAAAACTGAAAACATTTCTGCCCCGAGGCTTTGGGTCGGTATAATCGGTAAATCGGGTAACAACACCCGTGCTTTCGTAAATGTATTTTAACCTTTCTGTATTTTTGAAAAACTTCAGGTCAGCAGTTGCATATTCTTTTGACTGCTCTTCAACAACGGTAAGCCGATGACCTTCATCTTCCTTTTTAGCTTCAATTAAACCTAAAGGTTTTTGATTTACGAAAAGCACATAATCTGCCGGACCAACACTGGTTTGGTATTCCCTAACAGCAATGCCTAATCCTACGCTGAAATCTATATGATTTTTTGATTGAACATGCCAACCTGCCAGTTGCAACATCGCATCAATTTGGTCGCGAGCTTTTTGTTCTGGATTTTGATTGAGTTCGTTATTCACCGAGTTGTATTACTTAGTTTTGTTGCAAGATAATAATTTAATTTAGCTATTGTTTAAATCTTTATTGCTTCCAAAACGTAGTCAATTCTAATATTAACTTTTCGCCATTACCAAATTATAGCATTGTTTTAAATAAAAGTATGGTTTTCCGTAATTCCATTCCCACACTCACCCCTTCTCCAACCTTTCCATCATCTTTTTATGATAATAACATTTACCACCAATCACTACTGGCTTAACGAAACCTTGTTTACGCCAACGATACAAGGTGCGTTCGGTTATTTTTAATTCGCGACATAGATCGTTATTATCTAACCATTCATCAGTATTAAAGGCATTGCCATGGATGTGTTCTAGCAAGAGCATCATTTGCTGTTGCATCACGAGTAATTGCTGTAACTGTTCTTGTAAGGCTATCATTTCCATGGGCATGTGTTTTAATACCACAAATAGAAATTTTTGGCTATCAATACACAGGTTGCAAGGGTTGCAAATTGAAAGGCAACTCCGCAGATATGTTTAGTCCTATTTAAGCTGGTTTAAGGCATTCACCATTTTAATAAGCTTCCCTTTAAGATGAGTGATGGTACTACTTTCAGCGAGGTAATACTTATTCCGTAAGCTTTCAAAAGAAATGTCTTTGCCTTTTACTGTGGTGTAATAGGTAATGACAAAATTTAAGAGTTTAGAAATATCTGTATCCTTAAAAATAGCCTGTTCCTTAAAAAGTTTGAGCAGTAGCGCCAACTGATCTACCGATAAATTCAAGGCTATTTTTTCCATGTTGGTCGAGTGCATGGGTTCAGGTGCTGTAATTTCTCACATCGTTTCTAAATAGACACGCTCGGCTAAAATCCACGAACTCAATACCTCAATTACACTGTCTGTAGCTGGCTCGAAAGCATAGCCTGGTTTAGGCTGAATTAAGCGCAAAGTTTTGAATTGAGCACTTAACACGTTTAGTTTGGCTGCTTTGCCATCTGCTTGAGCTAACTCCGCCATATGCAAATTTCTGCAATACACCATAAAGGGCAGGTAGTTAAAATTTAGTCGAACAAGTAATAAAATCACCTGCTCGGTACTGTTTAACCTCGAACTTTTAAAATGGATAGCTTCCAGCTCTGCCAGCAGCAACTCATTGTAATGATACTGCGCATACGACATTTCCTGTTGCTTTTGTATCGCTTGATGATGCTTCGCTAGCACCAGTAACAATTTTTTGTCCACCCTATGCTTTCTAAAATATGCAGTTAAGCTAACTTTTTTCGCGTTAAAGCAATGTCGCAAGGCCTTTAAGTTGAAATGGCTAATCACATTTTGCGAATCTAGTTTCGCTGTATGCTGATCCTCTATTGCATTAATGAGCTGTTGCAAGGGTGCAAGCAGCAAACTCAAACCCCTAAAATCTTTAGGATGTTGACATAAGGTATTGCACATCGTCACTAAACAGCGATGCGTATAACTGATAAATGCAATGAGCTGAGCTTCCGAATCATTGGCTAGCACCTTTTCAGTCAATAATTCATTTACCTGCAAACAGCATTCTTCAAACCTTGTTTTCAGGTTATCGGGTAGCTCCTCATGTCCTTCCGACTGCTGTATCAAGGCAGTCATTTCTTTTAGTCGGTCTTTCATCAACGCCTAATCTTGTCTTACAATTTGTAGCAGGGATGATTTCGGCTTAAAATCTAAACTAAACAAATTATGATCTCTTAGAGAAGATGCGCTAGAAATGTAACATATTTTAACATCTGGTTTTCTCCCAGATTGCGCCTACACTCCTCCTAGAAAACTGCGTTTGAACAGAACAATACCAGAACAAACCTAGGAGAAGTCTAGGAGAAAACTACTTTTTCACTGACAAATCCAGACATTTTCGGACATCTTCGGACATCCGCCCGTCGATGCTTTTTTATCTCTACTAGGCACCCTACTTTCGTTTAACATTCGTTGTCGACACTCGAAGTTTTAACAGATTATTAACCCTTTAAAAACAAAGAAAAAATGGGAACATTTAAAAAAGGAATCCTAGGTGGATTCTCAGGAAAAATAGGCAACGTGATTGGTGCTAGTTGGAGAAACTTAGATGTAATGCGCAGCTTACCAAAAAAGAGCAACAAGCTACCAAGTGAAATTCAAATGGAGCAACGAATAAGATTTGCTTTGGCAATCGGATTTTTATCGCCGATCAAAGGTCTCTTAGAGCAAGCATTTGGCAGCACACAGGGCAACAAATCGAGGTTTAATTTAGCTACAGCTTATCATATTCAGCAAGCGGTAACGGGTATCATGCCCAATTTAGACATCGACTTTACCAAGGTGGTGATTTCAAAAGGCGAATTATTGGGTGCAAAAAACGCAGCAGTAAGCGCTACCAATGCGGGTGTAGTAGATTTTATCTGGGAGAATAATGCGGGCACTACTTTAAGTGCGATAGATGATCAAGCCATCTTATTGATTTATAACCCAGCTAAAAAGCTGTACGTAACTGATCTTTCATTTACAAGACTGGTGGGGGCTGCATCCATAGTGGTTCCGGCAGAATTTGCTAATGATGTGGTGCATTGTTATATGGGCTATCTTGCTGCTAATGGCAAAAACGCTGCTACCAGTGTGTACTTGGGTACGGTAACGGTGTTGTAAAAAAACTCATGCATTTAATATCGGCGGTGCTAAGGCGCCGCCGATATATTACATGAAATTGGGATAAGCATAGCTTTTTATAGCTATCACAATGGTCGTGATTTAAAAATCATTGATCTTGAGATCTATTTGTAGTTCTGTCGCTTCGCGGACAAACTTTTATTCACGAGTTTTTGTGTTTATAAAGGTATTCATGCTTGCTTCGCAGGTTTCCTATAGATGAAAAAAGTATGCAAATACCGCAGCAAAGCGAAGCTCATTTATACAATTTACAAATATATGCTCATAAATAAATCCACGGCTGCGCCCTGTTCTGTTAACATCAGTAGCTAGGCTAATTTCTGCATCCCGAACAGGCCAAGGCCGACTTTAGTAGAACGAAGAGGATGTACTTAGGCTTGAGTTAGTTGAACAGCGAAGTGCTTAGTCCGAATTCACGTTAAAATTAGTTTAGTATTAACCCTGGGTTTGCTTTAGCATGCCCTTAAATTTTAAAATGATGAACATTACCTTAAAAAACGTACCAACACGCTTCAGAAATATAGTCATGCTCAAATGGCTATTCCCTTTGTTGGTGACCATTTGGCTAATTATGCCAAAACTTATTCAGTTTCTTTATCCGCTTTCGGGGATGATAGACGCTGGTATTTTACAATTAATTGGATTAGGCTTTGCCTGTTGGCTGCTGGCACTCAGCTGTGCAATGCTCCTTAGCAAACCTATACACCGACATTTCACCTTGCTGTTAGTGCAAGATCATGTAGCACCTTTAACATCACTTACATCATGGCAACAACACGTATTATACTTGGCCTTTTATGCTGTATTGGTACTCTCGGCAACGGGATGTCTAATCGCCATTTGCTAGTACAACATAGCGCACAAAAAGAACTTGTAGCTATTGCCATTACACAACTGGGCGTGAGAGAGACGGGATCAAATAACCACGGTGCACATGTAAAGAAATACTTAGCTTATACGCATTTAAAGGAAGGACATTCCTGGTGTGCTGCTTTCGTGAGTTGGGTTTTTGGTCAGGCAGGATATAGTCAACCACAAACGGCATGGTCGCCGGCTTTATTCCCCAAAGGAAAGCAGGTGCTCGTTCCGCATTCTGGTGATGTATTAGGTTTGTATTCGACTGAAAAAGGTCGGATTGTACATTGTGGATTGGTAGAAAGAACGCAAAGTGATTGGGTGATTGCTATTGAAGGGAATACCAATGTTAATGGGAGTAGTGATGGTGATGGGGTGTATCGGAAGTGGCGCCATCGAAAGACTATTGCGTTATATGCGCATTGGTTGCCATGATTTGGTTTTATTTAGTTGTTAAAAGATACCTTCTCTTGAAATTAGAGAGGGTTTCTTTTTTAGTTCACGTCAGCTCTTTGGGGCACTGCTTTCTAGACTCGTCATACCCAACTCGATTGGGTATCCTAATGCGAAATACATTCAAAAAGTTTAGTTAACCTAAATAGTGTCGATCTCTTGCCGCGGGGGCAAATAAGCTATCGTCATTTCGAGCGTAGCCGAGAACCACGTTTGCTCAGCGAAGCTAAATCTTTACACTAAATAATAAGTTCAAAGATTTAGCTTCGCTTTCTTTTAGTTCTCCATTTCGCTGCGCTACAGTCGAAAGGAGGGATTATTGTTTTTCCGCTCTTTGCCGCGGGGGCATCAAACTTTTCCCTTGATGGAAAAGTATGCAAAAGATCAAGCCAGGAACGAAGCTTCCCCGCTATAGGCTCACGCATGGCCCGCCGTTCCTGTCTACCCTACGCTCTTGGGTTCCTGCCAAGACAATTTGATAGTGATGAGAGTAATGGATCGTCATTTCGAGCGTAGCAGAGAAATCTTTACACTAAGTAATAATTCAAGGATTTAGCTTCGCTTTCTTTTAGTTCTCCATTTCGCTGCGCTCCAGTCGAAATGACGGATTATTATTTGTCCGCTCTTTGCCGCGGGGGCATCAAACTTTTCCCTTGATGGAAAAGTATGCAAAAGATCAAGCCAGGAACGATGCTTCCTCGCTAGGCTTACGCTGGCCCGCCGTTCCTGTCGGCCCTACGCTCTTGGGGCAGTGCTTTCTAGACTCGTCATACCCAACTCGATTGGGTATCCTAATGCGAAATACATTCAAAAAGTTTAGTTAACCTAAATAGTGTCGATCTCTTGCCGCGGGGGCAAATAAGCTATCGTCATTTCGAGCGTAGCCGAGAACCACGCTTGCTCAGCGAAGCTAAATCTTTGCATTTTGCACTTTTTGTTGTCCGCTCTTTGCCACGGGGGCATCAAACTTTTCCCTTGATGGAAAAGTATGCAAAAGATCAATTCAGGAACGATGCTTCCTCGCTAGGCTTACGCTGGCCCGCCGTTCCTGTCGGCCCTACGCTCTTGGGTTCCTGCTAAGACAATTTGATAGTGATAAGAGTAACGGATCGTCATTTCGAGCATAGCCGAGAACCACGCAGTGCTCAGCGAAGCTAAATCTATGCACCAAAACCACGCTTGCTCAGCGAAGCTAAATCTTTCCATTTTGCACTAAGTATTAGGTCCAAAGATTTAGCTACGCTTTCTTTTAGTTCTCCATTGCGCTGCGCTCCAGTCGAAATGACGGATTGTTGTTACCCTTTCAGTGCAATATAGGTTTTACGGTCTTGTCTACTCCTATTTATGCTTTGCTACAACTTTGATGTCGAATTCAAGGGTGTCGGAAATGGTTTGATCGGCTAAATTCTCTAAGAACTTCCCAGATTTATAACGGATCCCCCACTCCGTTCGGTCAATATTCAGTTTGCCACTTGCATTAACAACTCCGTCTTTAATTTGTACTTGAGCAGTAAATGTAACTGGTCGTGTGATGCCTTTAATGGTAAGGTCGCCTGTAATTTGCATCATTGCTGTATGTAGTGGCTCAACTGCAGTAATTGTTATCGTAGCAGTAGGAAAATTTTTGACATCAAAGAAATCAGGGTTTTTTAAGTGATTAATTAATCCATTATTTTTTCCATGCTTATTGTCTTCAATCGTATTCATGTCTACCTCCAATGTACCACCTATGAGTTGATTGTCTTCTACCTTCAACTCACCTTTCGAGAAATAAACATATCCTGTATGTGCATTAGCGCCAATTTGCATTGCACCTCTCCAAACTACTACACTTTCCTTTGTATCGATTGGCACGTATTTTTCATCGCCCACATGTAATGATACCGGATTTGCTGATGCATTTGCATTGTTTTTCTTTTCTTCTTTTATTGGTCTACTGCAAGCAAAGGACAAGGTTGTAGTGATAATAAGGAGGTAATTTAGGGGTAGTTTGTTGTACATAATTGTAGTTTTTAAGGGTTTAAATATTTAATTAATTCAAGTTTTAAAGTCAATCCTTAGTTGTGTATGCTCTTTGTATATTCACATTTATGCGTCATACCACGAAGCCTTAGCTGTGTCCGCTCTTTGCCGCGGGGGTGAATAAGCTATCGTCATTTCGAGCGTAGCCGAGAAACCTTTACACAAAATACTAGGTTCAAAGATTTCTCCATTTCGCTGCGCTCCAGTCGAAAGGACGGATTGCTATTTGTCCGCTCTTTGCCGCGGGGCATCAAACTTTTCCCTTGATGGAAAAGTATGCAAAAGATCAAGCCAGGAACGATGCTTCCACGCTCTGGGCTCACGCTGGCCCGCCGTTCCTGTCTGCCCTACGCTCTTGGGTTCCTGCTAAAGTATCGTCATTTCGAGCGTAGCCGAGAAACCTGTGCACTTTGCAAAAGATAGGTCCAAAGATTTCTCCATTTCGCTGCGCTCCAGTCGAAAGGACGGATTGTTGTTGGTCCGCTCTTTGCCGCGGGGCGAATAAGTTATCGTCATTTCGAGCGTAGCCGAGAACCACGCAGTGCTCAGCGAAGCTAAATCTTTGAACTTTGCACCAAAACCACATTTGCTAAGCGAAGCTAAATCCTTGCCCTTTGCACTAAGATAACTTCAAAGATTTAGCTACGCTTTCTTTAGTTCTCCACTTCACTGCGCTCCAGTCGAAAGGACGGATTGTTATTAGTTTCGTTGGTATCATAATTTATTTTTAATATTGACAATTGTTTTAACGTCCAATAATGATTGAGTGGAACGGCAGCGAAATTACTTTGATGGGTGTATGCTGAGGAATTTGGATTGTAAATAAAAATGTAAACTTTGTAAATAAAATAATTGACAATGTTTGATCGGCAAAATCTCCTGTTCGGGAAAGGAAAGTACCTGTTAGGATCAATACTATTCTTGTTTATTGCTATCGCCTGCGTGGCTTTTCGCATGGAGGATAAGGATGATTTTGAGCATTCTAGAAGGGAAATTTCGCTTCGCAAGATTGGTGATGAACTCCTTTTGCAATCGGGCGATAGTACTTCTCGAGTACTTCCCTTAAAAAAGATCGCTGACAACGAATACCAAATCAGCTTTGAGCATGACCTTAGCTTTCAACCAGAGGTATTAGTCAATACCATTAGAAATTTGCTGATTAAAGATCCACTTACTAGCGACTATATTGTTAACGTACTTAACTGTAAAAAGGACAGTATAGTTTATGGCTATGCGATTTCAAAAGATAAAAAAGATGATATCGTGAGCTGCATAGGAAGAAAGCAACCTAAAACATGTTATACTATCAATATAAAATTTAAACCAAAGGGTGTAGCTATCGCAAAGAATGAATACTTTTTAGGCGGTCTGTCGTTTTTAGCTTTTATTGGGTTTGTGTTCTTAGGCACGACAAAACCAAAAAGGGCTTTACTTCGCAATGATCAAGAAACCGGTGTATTTACCTTAGGATCTATGTTCTTCGATATGAAAAATCGAATACTTACCATACATGGGCAACCGATAGAGTTGACTAAAACTGAAAGTCGTGTACTTGGCATTTTTGCATCCAGTCCTAATGAAACGATCGAACGCAGCAGGCTGCAAAAAGAAATATGGGAAGATGAGGGTGTAATTGTAGGTCGCAGCTTGGATATGTTCATTTCTAAATTGAGGAAGAAGCTCGAAGTTGATCCGAATATCCAAATTGTTGTGGTTCGAGGTAAAGGATATAAGTTGGAGATTTAATGCCTTTTGTTTAAGGTTTTCTTTGGATTTCGTCATGCTCAGCTTGACTGGGCATCTTAATGCTGTAGCGAGGAAATATTAAGCTCAAGGGAATGACTAGCCAAAAATGTGAAGTATATTTATCGCATTACGATTCCCGTCTTCACGGGAATGACGAACACGTTTTAATGGGAATAACGAAGATCAGACGTTACTCATTTACTTTTATTACTCACAGCCTGTAAAATCAATTTTAAGGAATTTACTCGACTTCCATTGTATCCAACCCTCCATTGGTATATATTCCCTTGACTCATCCATACATTCGTTAGTTGAGCGTATTTTGATTTGATCTCCTTTCACGTCTAACACCGTAAATACTTGGGATGCGCTTTGATCAAGGATTTTTCCTGAGGCATCTTTTAACAAATTGCAGGGTCTTAGCACTACTATACTATTTTTTAGGTAATCACTCCAATTAGTGTAGGTAAACTTCACATCGGCCTTTTTAACTTTTCTCTTTTCCTTGTTCACATAAACAATTAAATATTCCTTATTGGTAGCTGGGTTTTCTGCATCAAAATCAAATGCGGCAAAATCGTAATTCGTCACTAATTTTCTAGCGACGGTTTTCTGTGGCATATCAAGGGTATAGTAGGACTGGTTGTCGTTTAGGACCAAGAAACCAAAAATACTTCCATCCATATCATAGAAATTTAACCTCTTGTGCAAATCCAGCTCAAAAGAGATAATACCCTCACCTCTGATTTGGTCTTCCGTGTAGGTAGAAAAAACATTGGGCTCTTCATATTCCAAGTGTTCGCCTGGCTCACATGGGCCTTGATTTAATGAAGCCTTTACTTCCTTCTTATTTGCTGAATCTGGTTTCGCCTCCCCTTTCACGTTTGGCGTTTTTGCAGCTTGCTGGCAAGCAAATAGTGTTATGGTGATCGCTAGAAAGGTATAGATGAGTCTATTTTTCATGAGGACAGATTTTAGTGCTAAGCTATAGATATCGCAAAGCGTTAGTTTGCAAAATCCATAAGAAGATTAATAAAATAGGCAAAATGGAAAGGATAATTTTCACTGGTCTTTTTAATGTAGTATGGCTTTGTCGATTAGTAAGGACGTTAAAGACGCCTATTACCCCCCATATATATAGGCCTAAGGAGATGATAAGATAAGGTGTGAAATTCGAGGTACCGATGCCTAAGGCCACCTCGTAAAACAATGGCGAGGTAATAAGCATACAAAGAGCGCCGATGATAGCAGCAGTTTTACGCTGGTAAAGCGCTAACGTGGATGCGCCTACAAATAGCACAACCGAACTTCCTAAATTAATGTAAGGTAAAACATCAGTAGGTTCGTCGAATCCCCAAAAGAACATGGTGAGATAAAAGATAAAAAATCCATATCCAAAAAATGGAATATACAGTTTCAGCATATACGCTTAGATTACGTCGAACAATTTTAAGTGAAAATTCGATCATTAAATTCATTTTAGGTAACGAATGGGAACTAACATTAGTTTTAAAAGTACAACAAAATCATCTAGCAAAAGCTAATCTGTTTACTGTGTTGAATGGCTCAGATCCTGTGATATGGGTATTTGAGACAAACTCAAGCCTGCCATCTCGTGCCTCAATGCTTGCATTTTTGTTTCCCACCATCCATAAAGCCTTTGGCTTCATGCTGTTTGAAAACAAAAAAGCCTTTTCTGCTATGCAGAAAAGGCTTATCATGTGTCGGGATGGCAGGATGACCTACGTTTCACTGCGGTGAACCTGAGAAGGGGAGATCCAAACCAAAACCCTTCGCCCCTCTCATTTTTCGGGACTTGTTTTTTGTGTTGCCCCTGCGCTTTCAAGCTTTGAGCTTGAGCTGGCTGCAAAACAAAAAACCCCGTAGCAAAAGCTACAGGGTTTTAGTTTGTCGGGATGGCAGGATTCGAACCTACGACCTCCTGCTCCCAAAGCAGGCGCGATACCGGGCTACGCTACATCCCGAACTTGGTATCACCTTTTTTGACCCTTTTGCGAAAGTGGAATCATACTTTTTGTCGGGGTGGCAGGATTCGAACCTACGACCTCCTGCTCCCAAAGCAGGCGCGATACCGGGCTACGCTACACCCCGAAAACTTAGTATCACCTTTTGACCCTTTTGCGAGGGATTGCAAAGTAACGGTTTTAATATGGGAAAAACCATTAAATTGAAGTTTTAAATTTGATGCGGAGGAAGAGGGATTCGAACCCTCGGTACCGTTGCCAGTACGACAGTTTAGCAAACTGTTCCTTTCGGCCACTCAGGCATCCCTCCGTATACTCAAAATATCCGTTTTGAGGTTGCAAATATAGCAATTCATTGATGTTTACAAAAAAAAATTATGTTGTTTGTAAATAATCTATTCTTACATGATAGATACTCATTAGCATTGTCTTGAATATCAGCTTTATAGTTTCTAAATCTTTTAATGTTAAATCGCAATTATCTAACTGATCCTGCTCTAGTTTGTAGTTAATTATTCTTTCAACCAGGTCATTTATACTTTGAGCATCTGGATTTTTTAAACTTCTTGAGGCTGCTTCCACAGAATCTGCTAGCATTAAAACGCCTGTTTCCTTAGAGAAAGGAATGGGTCCGGGGTAACGGAAAATATTCTCATCAACAAATTTCTCAGGTGAGTTCTTTAAAAAAGATTGATAAAAATAATCTACACGTGTATTACCATGATGCGTTCTAATAAAATCGATTACATTCTCTGGCAATTTATGCTTGCGTGTAATCTCTATGCCTTTATGTACGTGTTTAATAATGATTTGCGCACTTTGTTCATAAGGCAACTTATCGTGGGGACTGGTTGAGGTATTTTGGTTCTCGATAAAATATTGTGGGTTCTCCATTTTACCAATATCGTGGTATAATGCTCCTGCCCTTACCAATAATGAATTTCCGCCAATTTTAAAAATAGCTGCTTCTGCAAGATTTGCTACTTGTAGTGAGTGCTGGAATGTTCCTGGAGCTTTGAACGCGAGCTCCCTCAACAATTTATTATTGGTATTGGTAAGCTCTATTAAAGCCACATCTGAGGTAATTCCAAATACACGTTCAAATGCATAAATTAACGGATATGCCAATAAGGAAAGTAATACACTAAAAATAAAAGGCAAGAAGTTCATCCATTCTATTTGTTTGATAGATCCTTCTCTTAACAAGGCTATACCCACAAAAGACACAAAATACGCTGCCAAAATAAAGAAAGCAGACACTAACAATTGCTCTCTCTTAATTAGGTTTTTAATGCTGTAGATAGCCACCATACCCGCAGTAGTCTGATAAAACACAAACTCGAAGCTATTTGGCACAAAAAACCCTGCCACTAAAATTACCAGCAAGTGCAAATTGAGTGCTAAACGCGTATCAAACAATATCCTGATAATAATGGGTACAATACAAAAAGGAATGTAATATAAGCTAGGTAAGTTGAGTTTTATAGCCCAAGTTAATGCCAATAGCATAGATGTAATGACCAACAAAAGCAAGGATAGCTGACGATTATCGGCAAAAATATCTTTCCTAAATAGAAACAAAAATACCATCAACAAGGTAATGATAAAGCCTACTAGTAATACTTGCCCTAAATAAACCAATCTATTGTCACCTATGGTTTTGGTTTGGGCTTCATAAGCATCTTTATAGGATAGCAGTTTTTGATACACTTCATCGTCAATAATATTACCCTTTGCCACAATCAACTCACCTTTTTGCACCATACCTTTCGTTGTAGAAAGACTATTAAGTGTACTATTTTGAACGGTGAGGGTTAATTCTTCATCAAAAATAATGTTGGGTTTTAAATGGCTTTCTACTAAATCTATAACGGCATCTTTAACTCTTGCGTTAATAGACCTGTAGTTGCTTTTAAAATAATCTAAGGCACTTTCTACAGTGAAAACATCCTGAGAATTACTTTTTATGGAAACGTTATTATTGAGCAACGAGAAATCGTAATTTTTCCCATCTTTTTGATGTTTAGCGGTTAATCCGATGATCCCTTTCTTGTATACCAGCTCTAGCATTTTATAGGCCGCTTGCTTAGCGCCCTCCTTTTCATTTTCTGCAAATGCGTTGGACTTCCATTTTACGTCGAATTCATTCAAAAAGGCTTCGCTTTGTCCTTTAAATACATCCTCATCATATTTATAAATAGGTAGTACATTATTTAATGCGTCTTTTTTATCGATCACTACCTGAGGTGAGGTTTTTAAAATAGCAAAACTAAATGGAGAAATTAAATCTTTATTCATCCAGGTCTTGCCCTTCTCAAATTCATATCTAAATCGTGGTTGTTTTGGCAAATAAAGTGTAATGACAAACACACAAACTACCATCATCACATACTTAATGTTAGATGAATATTTACGATAAAGTACTTTAGGATTTTTTCTGATTTTGGCCAAAATAGTACAGGTTGATTTACCCAAAATTAAGATTATTTCATCATAATTAACCTATTAGCGAATTAACTAATTGACTTATTGTAAATTTTATTTGCTTATATCGAAATTTATGCTTCACTTTATGATATCAAATTAATATCAATCATGTATCAAGAAAAAATTATCAATCCACCATCTGGCTACTTAGCATTAGTTTTATTTTTAGGACTTTTAGCTACTGCCATATTTTGCTTCGTCGCAGAAATGTTTGTTTTTGGGAGCATCATTTTAACGCTTAATTTCTTGCTGGTTATGCCAGGATTAATTATTGTAAACCCTAACGAATCAAAAGTATTAACCCTATTTGGGCAATATGTGGGCACCGTAAAATCGGACGGTTTCTTTTGGGTGAACCCTTTTACTTCTAAAAGTAAATTATCACTTCGTGCACGTAACTTAAACGGTCAACAATTGAAAGTTAATGATAAAATGGGTAATCCAATTGAAATTGCGGCAGTTATTGTATGGCAAGTTAAGGAAACGGCAAAAGCCACCTTTGCTGTAGAAAATTATTTGCAATATGTGAATATACAGAGTGAGGCGGCAGTTAGACATTTGGCAAATAGTTTTGCCTATGACCATATGGAAGATGAAAGCGCAGAGATTACCTTAAAAGATGGTGCCGAAAAGGTAAGCGTTCTTTTAGAAGGAGAATTAAACGAGCGTCTTTCTAGAGCTGGAATTGAAGTAATTGAAGCACGTATTTCTCACTTAGCTTATGCACAAGAAATTGCAAGTGCCATGTTACAACGTCAACAAGCTACCGCCGTTATTGCCGCAAGAAGATTAATTGTGGAAGGTGCAGTTGGTATGGTGGAGATGGCTTTAGACAAATTATCTCAAAAAGGTATTGTAGAGTTAGATGAAGAACGTAAAGCCGCAATGGTGAGCAATTTATTAGTGGTACTTTGTGGAGATAGACATGTGCAACCTGTTGTAAATACTGGTACACTATACAATTAGATGGAATTTAGAGAAGTACAAAAGTTAAAATTATGGTGGTTATATATTCTTTTGGGTATAGAGACCATCATAACTGGAAGTATTTTATTTTTAGATAAGGGTGGAATAACGATGCACGATTTAAAAGCAAGTTATTTTGCCCCCATTTGGGCATTGGTATTGCCTTATGTGTTAGTTCATTTTATTACAAACAACTCCCTTACTTTAGTGATTGATCAATGTGGGCTAAGTTATCGATACTGGCCATTTACAAGAAGACGAGAAATCTCATGGACTAAGATCACTAAAATTTACCTTCGAAAATATGATGCATTTGGGGAATATGGTGGTTGGGGAATAAAATATCGCCTTTGGTTTAAATTTAGTGACAAAGCTTATATTTTTAACGACAACAACGTAGGTTTGCAATTAGAATTGAGTAATCACAAAAAACTACTTTTTAGCACCACTAAAGCAGATGAGCTTTCACTTTTTCTCATCAACTTAAAACGCCAATATAACATAGGAGCTATAGAAACCGATGTCAGAGAAAGATAAAAAAGCATTTGTGTTAAGAATAAACCCAGCATTGCTTAAAGAAATAGAGCAATGGGCGGCTAATGAGTTTAGGAGTACGAATGGGCAAATTGAATTTCTATTAAACGAAGCTATTAAAGCAAAAAAGAAAGTTAAAGCTAAAAAATCAGGTTCTGAAGAATAAGCTATCGTCATTTCGAGCGTAGCCGAGAACCACATTTGCTCAGCGATGCTAAACCTTTGCACTCCTAAAGATAGGTTCAAGGATTTCTCCATTTCGCTGCGCTACAGTCGAAATGACGGATTGTTATTGTCCGCTCTTTGCCGCGGTGGCATCAAACTTTTCCCTTGATGGAAAAGTAAGCAAAAGATCAAGCCAGGAACGAAGCTTCCACGCTATAGGCTTACGCTGGCCCGCCGTTCCTGTCTGCCCCACGCTCTTGGGTACGAGCTAAATCAATTAGACAGTATAAGAATATGCTATCGTCTTTTCGAGCGTAGTCGAGAACCACGTTTGCTCAGCGAAGCTAAATCTTTGCATTAAGTATAAGTTCAAGGATTTAGCTTCGCTTTCTTTTAGTTCTCCATTTCGCTGCGCTCCAGTCGAAAAGACGGATTGTTATTCCGCTCTTTGCCGCGGGGCATCAAACTTTTCCCTTGATGGAAAAGTATGCAAAAGATCAAGTCAGGAACGAAGCTTCCACGCTGTGGGCTCCCGCTGGCCCGCCGTTCCTGTCTGCCCTACGCTCTTGGTTCCTGCCAAGACAATTTGATAGTGATAAGAATAAACGAATCGTCATTTCGAGCGTAGCCGAGAACCACATTTGCTTAGCGAAGCTAAATCTTTGCACTAAATATACGTTCAAAGATTTAGCTACGCTTTCTTTTAGTTCTCCATTTCGCTGCGCTTCAGTTGAAAGGACGGATTGTTATTTGTCCGCTCTTTTACTGGGCGTATCACGCTGTCGGTCAGCTTTAAATCATAAAGCTAGCGCTCGGAAGTAAAAAACAAGGTTTAATGCAGAAATCTGTGCTCAAATAGCTAAATTGCGCCACCAAATATTAAATAATATTATATGAAAGATGTAGTCATTGTAGCTGCAATCAGAACGCCTGTTGGTAGTTTTGGAGGCTCATTAGCTGGTTTTTCTGCTACTCAATTAGGCGGATTTGCCATTAAAGCAGTTGTAGAAAAAGCAGGTTTAAAACCAGAAAATATTCAAGAAGTTTATATGGGCAATGTGCTGTCTGCCAATTTGGGACAAGCACCTGCTACACAAGCTGCAAAATTTGCAGGCTTACCAGATTTACCTGCCACTACTGTAAATAAAGTTTGCGCATCGGGAACTAAAGCCATTATGTTAGCTGCACAAAGCATTGCGCTTGGACAAAATGATATTGTAGTAGCTGGTGGTATGGAAAGCATGAGTAATGTACCTTACTACTTAGACAAAGCTCGTAACGGCTATCGCTTAGGTCATGGGCAGCTTACAGATGGCTTGATAAAAGATGGCTTATGGGATGTTTATAACGATTATCACATGGGTTCGGCAGCAGAATTATGTGCCGAAACGTGTGGCATTACTCGCGAAGCACAAGATAACTTTGCAACAGAATCATACAAAAAAGCACAGGCTGCGCAAGCAACTGGAAAATTCAGTGAAGAAATTGTTCCTGTAGAACTTAAAGATCGCAAAGGCGAGATTACTTTATTTAGTAATGATGAAGAACCATTTGCCGTAAAATTTGATAAAATACCTAGCTTAAAGCCAGTATTTAAAAAAGACGGAACAGTTACAGCTGCAAATGCATCTACTTTAAATGACGGCGCTGCAGCTTTAGTGTTAATGAGTGCAGATAAGGCAAAAGAAATGGGCATTAAACCGTTAGCTAAAATTTTAGCGTATGCAGATGCACAACAAGCTCCAGAGTGGTTTACAACTGCCCCATCTAAAGCTATTCCTTTGGCATTGAACAGAGCTAATTTAACTGTAGCAGATGTAGATTACTTCGAAATTAATGAGGCGTTTTCTGTAGTTTCGTTAGCAAATAACCAAGAGTTGGGCTTGAAAGAAGATACCGTAAATGTAAATGGTGGGGCTGTTGCTATTGGCCATCCACTAGGTGCTTCCGGAGCTAGAATAGTGGTAACATTACTTTCTGTTTTACAACAGAACAATGGTAAGATTGGTGTTGCTGGTATTTGTAATGGTGGTGGTGGCGCCAGTGCAATAGTTGTAGAAAACTTGCGTTAATCAACTATGGTTAAAGCTTTTAAAGGTTATTTATTACTTTTTGTTATAGTAGGCGTATGGTGTGCAAAATCAAGCGCACAACACACTTACAATGTTAATGGCAATCCAAAATTAGATCTTTATCAAGATTCCTTAGTTGTTTTAAGTGAAGCCACTTTTGCAGCTAAGGATGATCTTTCTCGTTTTGAAAAAAATGCGCAGTTTGTTAAAAAATTGGTTACAGCATTAAAAGTTAATGACTCATTTAAATACAACTTTGATTCTTTAAAACGAGTTTCTATCTTAAAATCACCTGATAATTCCTTTCGCATTATTACTTGGTTTGTACCTACAGACCAAGGAACTTATCGTTATTATGGTACCATTCAGCTTGGAACAGTAAATGGGAGTTTGAATTTAATTCCATTAGCAGATAGTACTCCTACTATAACAGATGCAAATGCTATTACCAATGGAAAAAATTGGTATGGAGCTCGTTATTATGAAATGATTCCTGTTATTGTGAATGGAAAGCAACCTTATTTTATCCTTTTAGGTTGGAAAGGGAATGATCAGAAAACGACCAAAAAAGTAATTGAAGTATTGTCCTTTGAAAAAAATGAAGCTATTTTCGGAAAGAATATTTTTGAAACGGTTAAAAACGGAGCGTTAAAAAACAGGGTTATTTTTGAATATAATAAGCTTAATTCGATGACTTTGACTGTTGATGCAAAAACGAGCATGATTGTTTTCGATCATTTAGCGCCATACGACCCTAAAATGGTTAATAATTTTGAATATTATGGCTCTGACCTAAGTTTCGATGGCTACAAGTTAACTTGGGGCAAATTATCGTTGGTTGAGAATATAGAATTAAAAAATGACCCCTCTCCAAACGATGATTTGTATGGCAAACCAGTAAAAGCATCTACTATTGTTACAAAATCAATTCACTGACGCACTCTTAGATGCATTTTAAAATTTGTTACTATGCGTACATGTACTTATCTTGCAAGTTGAAAATTACACACAAATTAAAAAACTATAAAACTTTAAACGTTTAAGATGGCAAATAAAACAACTAGCCTAAGCCAAGATCAGGCGCTTGATTTACACCTACAAGAAAATGGTGTAGAAACTCAAAAAATCCTCAATCATCCCGTTGGATTATTTGTGCTCTTTTTCACTGAAATGTGGGAGAGATTTAGTTATTACGGCATGCGAGCTTTGCTTGTGCTTTTTTTGGTTAGCGAAGCAAGTAAAGATGGTTGGAACTGGACTAGACCAGACGCATTAAAGTTATATGCTTGGTATACTGGATTAGTTTATTTTACGCCAATTATTGGTGGTTTAATAGCCGATCGATTAACAGGATATAGAAAAGCTGTTGTTATAGGTGGTCTGATTATGACCTTAGGGCATGCTTCGATGGCTTTAGAAGGTTTTAACATGAACTTTTTCTACATGGGATTATTTCTTTTAATTACAGGAAATGGTTTATTCAAACCAAATATCTCTTCAATTGTAGGTCAGTTATATCCATCAATTAGCGACAAAAAAGATTCTGCTTATGCGATATTTTATATGGGTATTAATTCAGGAGCATTTTTAGGAATTTTAATGTGCGGTTATGTAGGTGAAACTCAAGGATGGCATTGGGGATTTGGATTAGCGGGTATATTTATGTTCTTTGGTACACTACAATTTTATTTTGCAGAAAAGATATTTGGTGTATTAGGTAAAAAAATTGTTAAAGCTGAAGTGGTTGTTGCAAATGAAGATACATCTGTAGATAGTGCAAAAGCAAAAACCATTGAAAAACAAAGATTATGGGTAATTGGTGTATTCTCTATTTTTACCATTTTCTTTTGGATGGTATTTGAACAAGCGGGTGGTTCGATGACTATTTTCGCTAAAGATTATACCCTTCGTGATTTAACAGGTTCTTCGGGCACGGCATTTAGGTGGATAGATTCGATCTTAACAATATTTCCATTAATAGCTGTAACAGTTGTTTTAATAGCACTTGCTAAGCAGATATTCAAAAAATATCCTGTAACTATACTTTTCACTGCATTGAGTTTTATTATTATTTGGTGCTTAGGAATTTGGAAAGTACAGAATGTATTTTCAGCAGCTAATACTGAAGTACCAGCATCGTGGTTTGGAATTTTAAACTCTTTCTTTATTGTTGCATTGGCACCATTTTTCTCTAAAATATGGGAAAGTAAATTCAATCCAAGTGGTCCTGCTAAATTTGGAATGGGGTTAATTTTCGTTGGTATTGGTTTTGCCGGACTAGCTTACGGCGGAATGGACATTGCTCCTGGTGCTAAAGTTGCACAAGTAAGTATGTTTTGGTTGATATTTGCTTATTTCTTCCATACCGTGGGCGAATTATGTGTATCTCCAGTTGGATTATCTTATGTGAGTAAATTAGCTCCTGCAAAATTGGTTGGTTTAATGTTTGGCGTGTGGTTCATCTGTACATTTGCTGGAAACACTTTAGCAGGATTAACAGGTAGTTTAATTGATTCAATCAGCGAAAAATATTCTATTTCGACGTTTTTCTTAATCTTCACTGCAATTCCAATTGTAGCAGGTTTAGTTATGTTTGCCTTAACCCCACTGTTACGTAAATGGATGCATGGTGTTCATTAATAGATTTTAACATGATTTAACTAAAAGCCCGTAAAGAAATTTCGGGCTTTTAGTTTTTAATCCCTAATTTCGCCTATCATAATAATTCTAATATAAATTAATAGTGTCCGATAGCTTAGTCATTATCCCAACGTATAACGAGAAAGAAAACATTGAAAAAATTATTCGTAAAGTTTTTTCGTTAAACTATGTATTTGATTTGTTGATTATAGATGATGGCTCTCCGGATGGAACAGCAGAAATTGTAAAAAGATTACAACTAGAATTTCCGAACCAACTCCATCTCGAACAACGTGCTGGTAAACTTGGCTTAGGTACAGCTTATATCCATGGTTTTAACTGGGCGCTTAAACGTGCATATCAATATGTTTTTGAGATGGACGCTGACTTTTCTCACAATCCAAAAGATCTAATCAGGTTACATGAGGCTTGTGTAAATGGTGCCGATTTAGCTATAGGTTCTAGATACGTTAAAGGCGTAAATGTGGTTAACTGGCCAATGGGTAGAGTTTTAATGTCGTATTTTGCTTCGATGTATGTGAGATTTATTACCGGAATTACCATACAAGATGCCACCGCAGGATTTAAATGCTATCGTAGAAAGGTGTTGGAAACCATCCCAATGGAGAAGATTAAGTTTGTAGGCTATGCTTTCCAAATCGAAATGAAATTCACTGCAATTAAATATGGCTTTAATGTAGTCGAAGTTCCTATTATTTTTACTGATAGAACGGAAGGAACCTCGAAAATGAGCACTCGTATTTTTAGGGAAGCTTTTTTAGGAGTGATACAAATGAAAGTAAATAGTTGGTTTAGGAATTATAAACATTAGTCTGAAGGCCGAAAGTCAGAAGCTTGATGAAATTAATCTTTCAGACTTTACTGACTAAAGACTTTTTACTAATTGCTTTTATTATTTCTTATCATTTCTCCAAAATTGTATTTCTGAGCCATTGCATTTACAATCATAACAATTCGTTTAGTACGCGTAGCATCTGTTTTAGCAGTATTTAACCAATTGATAAAATAGTTTTGGTGAGATTTTGGCATTGATAAAAATTGTTGAAGCAAGGCTTCCTCATCAGCCAAACAGATTTCAAGATCATCAGGCATTTCAATTTTAAAGTCTGCATCGAAGCTTAGGGCTAATTCTACAACAGCGCCAGCTTCTTTTCGTAATTGTTTTCTTAAGGAAGTTTTTAACGCTATAATAAAATCTCCTTCACCCATCGGTAATAAACCAATTCCACTTACAGTAATGTTATCAATAGTTCCTTTTACTCTAAAACTTCTTTTCTCCTCTGGTTTAATTTGATTAGCAATAGCTTGAGGAATAAAAACATAACTCCATCCAGTTTTCTCCCCCATTGCATCGAATTTCTCTATTTCAGCTTTAAATTTTACCATGGACTAATTTAATTAGAAAACTATGGAATGAAAAGAATATTAATATATTAAAACTTCTCCTCCACTCCTAAACCAAAAAGGGCAAAATCATATTTTACGGGATCATTCGCATCAAATTCTTTAAGTTTAGCGGTAAGTTCAACAGCAGTTTGCCAATCGGTTTGTTTACGGTTAATTAAGCCTAATCGTCTGGCTACCCTATCCACATGAACATCACAAGGACAAATCAATTCTGAAGTCGGTATTGTATTCCAAATTCCGAAATCGACACCACAATCATCTTTTCTGACCATCCATCTTAAAAACATATTTAAACGTTTACATGTAGATTTCTGCAAAGGCGATGAAATGTGTTTGATTGTTCTTCCAGGAAAATCTTCTAGGCTAAAAAAGTAACTTCTAAAATGATTTAATGCCTTTTCTGCGGTGAAGTTTTCAATCGTAAATTCAGTTAGTAAACAAGCTGAAGATGACAATTCTAAATCAGCTTTGCTCATTTCTGGCAAATAATCCGGATTAATATTTTGTTGCGGTAAAAAGGCGGTTTCTAAGCTATTCGATTTTGAATAATGATGTTTAAAAAATGAAACGAAATACAATAAATCTGTATCGTTAAAGGTGCGATGTTTAAAGCCTAGCAGTCCTTTTAAATCCTTATCGCTATGGTTTAACATAAACTGATACGGTTGATTACCCATCCTTAAGAAAAGCTCATTACACTTATTGATGATTGTTTTTCGTTGGCCCCAAGCTAAAATTGCCGCAAAGAATGCGGCAATTTCAATGTCTTGTTTGTTAGCGTATTGGTGTGGAATAGAAATCGGATCATTTGCAATAAAGTTTGGTCTGTTATATTGATCAACCTTAAAATCTAAAAAATCCTTTAATTCTAAAAACTCCATTTTAATGTTCAATAGATTATTAGTTCATTAGCGCATTGGTTCAAACATCATATAAATGAATAAACGACACAAATGAACAATTTAGGCTAGTGCTTGCTCTAAATCTGCTAATAAATCATCAATATCCTCTACTCCTACACTTAAACGCAATAAATTGTCAGTTACACCAACTTTTTCACGTTCTTCTTTCGGTATCGAACCATGTGTCATACTTACTGGATGATTAATTAGGGATTCTACTCCGCCTAAAGATTCTGCCAATGAGAATACTTTAAATCTAGATGCTACTCTAAATGTTTCTTTTAAATCTGCGCCTTTAAGTGTGATAGAAACCATTCCGCCAAAGCCACGCATTTGTTTTTTCGCAATATCATGATTAGGATGATCTTCAAAGCCTGGCCAATAGATTTTATCAATTTTCGGGTGTTTTTTCAGGTAATGCGCTATTTTCTCTCCATTTTCACAATGTGCTTTCATACGCAAATGCAAAGTTTTAATTCCTCTTAGCACCAAAAAGGCATCTTGTGGTCCCGGAGTTGCGCCACACGCATTGTATACGAAGAATAAATCTTTGTACAATTGTTCGTTATTGGTTAATAATGCACCCATCACTACATCAGAGTGGCCGCCAATGTATTTTGTAACAGAATGCATTACGATATCTGCACCTAAATCTATTGGGTTTTGCAAATATGGAGAGGCAAAAGTATTATCAACTGTTAATAAAATATTGTGCTTTTTAGTGATTTTAGCTACACCTTCTATATCAATAATACGCATTGTTGGATTGGTAGGTGTTTCTATCCAAACCAATTTGGTATTTTCGGTAATATAAGGTGTGATGTTTTCTGGTTTAGATAAATCTAGAAAATGAAATTTAATACCATATTTCTCATAAACTTTAGTGAAAATTCGGTAAGACCCACCGTATAAGTCATTTCCTGTAATTACTTCATCACCAGGCTTTAATAAACGTAATACAGCATCGGTTGCACCCATTCCGCTGCTAAATGCTAATCCAAATTTACAATTTTCAAGTGCAGCTAAACAATCTTCTAAAGCCTTACGTGTTGGGTTTGTTCCTCTAGAATATTCGTAGCCCTTATGCTCTCCTGGCGATTTTTGCCAGTAAGTAGAAGTTTGATAAATTGGTGTCATTACCGCACCAGTTGTTGGATCTGGTTCTTGACCAGCATGGATAGCTTTTGTTGCAAATTTCATCTCTTTTCTATTTTATTAAGATGGATCTAGAAGATTTAAATATTTTATCTTGTAGCTCCGTACTTATTGATTATTATTTTGCTGTATTTCTGAATTGAATAAATAACCTAAACGTTTACCTGTTGGATATCCACTTGCTGCAACTATAGATTGTTTCTGATGAAGCGTAACATCTTTAACCTGCGCAAAAGGAGGAATCAATAAATCAGTATTGATGCATAAAAGTATTGCCCGTTCTAAAATATCATTCAGTTTTTCTTCTGTAACTATATTTGTGGCTAAATCATCATATAAGAAACCTAAGGCTCCCTCTCCTTCTACAACAAAATGTTTTTCTTTATTAATTAAAACTCTGGCAATTAAAGACCCCTCATCAGATAATCGATTATATTTAATAGAATCTGCTAAAAAATTATGAATATATATTACACTGCAATAACTTAAATCTTCATTAGCTTTAACGTATGGGCTTTGTAAAATAGAATGACCAGCACCAAAATTGAAAACATTACTGTGCATGGAAATCATCAATACATCACCAGAAAATTTTAAATGCGATTCGAATTGATTAATTTCTTTATAGCTCACTTCAACCGAAGGATCCTTTATCGTGTAATCTTGATATAATTTAGCAGCAAGCTTTGAAAGTACAGTTTTCATTTGTCCAAACACTTCAGATGAACTTCTGTATATCGCTTGCTTTAAAGAAGCTTTACGCTTTAATTTTTCTAAAATTTCTTGATAATTGTCTTCCATTTATTTCGCAAAAAGATGATTAATATGCTCTAGCAAACAAAACTCTTTGCGTAGATGGCTTACCAGTTAAGATACAAACACCGGCTTCTTGTTTATTGTTTAAAGGAATACACCTTATCGTTGCTTTAGTTTCTTCTTTAATTTGCTTCTCTGTTTCTGCAGTTCCATCCCAATGAGCAGAAATAAAACCTGTTTTACCATCTAGCAATTCTTTAAACTCTTGATAAGAATTTGCTTCTGTTATATGTTCTTCTCTAAACTGATGCGCTCTATTGTAAATATTTTCTTGAATTTCCTCTAATAAATTGGCAATGTAAAAATCTAATCCTTCTTGTGGTACAGTAAATTTTTCTTTTGTATCTCTTCTTGCCAATTCAACTGTACCATTTTCCATATCTCTGCCACCAATTGCTAAACGAATTGGAACTCCTTTTAGCTCGTATTCTGCAAACTTAAATCCTGGGCGTTGACTATCTCTGCTATCGTATTTTACAGAAATCCCTAATCCTTTTAATTTTAGTGTAAGCTCATCAACAAATGCTGATATTTTAGTTAAATCTTCTTCTCCTTTATAAATAGGGACAATGACTACTTGAATTGGTGCCAATTTTGGAGGCAACACTAAACCAGCATCGTCACTATGAGCCATTATCAGAGCTCCCATTAAACGTGTTGAAACACCCCATGATGTGGCCCAAACGTGCTCTAATTTCCCTTCTTTATTGGTAAACTTCACATCAAATGCCTTTGCAAAATTTTGTCCTAAAAAGTGCGAAGTTCCTGCCTGCAATGCTTTTCCATCTTGCATCAAAGCTTCGATACAATAGGTATCTAATGCACCAGCAAAACGCTCTGTTGGTGTTTTCTTCCCCTTTACAACAGGAACAGCCATCCAGTTTTCTGCAAAATCTGCATATACATCTAACATTCGTTCTGTTTCCTCAATCGCTTCTTGGGAAGTTGCATGTGCGGTATGTCCTTCTTGCCATAAAAACTCAGTTGTTCGTAAAAATAATCGAGTTCTCATTTCCCAACGCACCACATTTGCCCATTGATTAATTAACAAAGGTAAATCACGATAAGACTCTATCCAGCCCCTATAGGTATTCCAAATAATAGTTTCAGAAGTTGGACGAACGATTAATTCTTCTTCTAGTTTTGCAGTTTCATCTACAATGATATTACCATTACCATCATTTTTTAGACGATAATGAGTTACTACTGCACATTCGGTTGCAAAGCCTTCTACGTGTGCTGCTTCTTTAGAAAAATATGACTTAGGAATAAATAAGGGAAAGTAAGCATTACTATGACCAGTATCTTTAAATTTTTGATCTAAAACTGCCTGCATTTTCTCCCAAATAGAATAACCATATGGCTTAATTACCATACATCCTTTAACAGATGAATGCTCTGCTAAATCTGCTTTTATAACAATATCGTTATACCACTGAGAATAATCGTCATTTTTGCTTGTAATACCTTTACTCATAACTATTTGGAACGTTTTTTGTGTTAAATTTCTTGTAATATCGTTTACAAAGCTATAAATTTATAGCTACAATTTGATTGCACACACAAACAAAACACACATAACATGAACTAAGCCCTTTAGGCTAACTCCATGTGACAATTGAAACCATAAATACACACACATGAAACCTAATCATTTACTCACCAGTATGCTCGCAGTAACTGCTTTGTTGGTTACCTCCTGCTCTACTCCTAAGTTGGCGCAGAATAATGCCATTCAGGATGATGTGTACAACACAACTGCACAAGCTAAAGAATATAAAGCTTCTGAACCAGTTCAAGCTACACAAACAACTAATTCTACAAGTGATTATTATGGTAAAACAGATCCGTATTACGACATGGATTATTCTTCTCGTATAGACAGATTTTATTACGGTAATCCTTATAGACCATATTACGATCCATATTACAATTATTACGGCTACAGTTCTTATTATAGCCCTTATGGCTATTATGGTGGCGGTTATTATGGTTATAATAATTGGTATAGCCAATATTATTACAGCTATTTTGGTAGTCCATATTATAATCCATATTGGGGCATTTATTCAAACTATAACTACTATGGAACAGGATACTATGGTGGTTATTACGGGGGTAGTTACGGTGGTGGCTACTACGCAGGTAGAAACTACAATAGTCCAAATTATGGCGCAAGACCAAGCAGAGGAAGTGAAAATGGCGTGGGCAGAAATGGAAGTGGTTATTATGGTGGAAATCAAGTTGGCCCACCTACTAGAGCAAATAGTGGAAACAATACTACCGTTACAAGAAGCAGAGCCGAAATGTATAATCCAACAAATAATGGAAATACTACTCGTCCAAATAGCACTAGTGATAGTAGACCTACTAGAAGTACTGAATCTTCATCTAGACCAACAAGGACTAGTGAGGCATCTTCAAGACCTGCACCTACTTATAACCCTCCCCCACAACAGAGTTCACCACCTCCAGCAAGTAGTGCTGGTAGATCTGAAAGTTCTGGCGGTGGAAGCAGTGGTGGTGGTAGACCAACAAGAGGTGGTGGTAGATAATCTAAATTAACTGAACACATGAAAAAATTTATGACAATGCTAGTGGTAGCTATAGTAGTTACCACAAGCAATATATATGCTCAATATGCGAGCGATGCTCTTCGTTTTTCTCAAACTAATTATGGAAGTACTACTCGTTTTAAAGCAATGGGTAATGCTCAAATTGGTGTTGGGGGAGATATAAGTTCTTTAGGTGGAAACCCTGCGGGATTAGGTTTATTTACAAAATCTGAGTTTAGTTTAACACCAGAATTCAATCAAACTGGTATAAATGCAAATTACCTCGGCCAAAATACAAATACAGATAAAAGCGAATTAAATGTAAATCAAATTGGTGCCGTATTTTTTACGCCTTTATATAAACAAAAAGGAGAGGATACAAAAAAAGGATTAATAAGTGCAGTTTTTGGTCTGGGATATAATAGAACTAACGATTATAGCGGAGAGATAAACTACGGGGGATCTAATAATAAAAATTCAATAGCTGACTATTTTGCCGAACTTGGCGGAAGTACATCTCCTAATAATTTGGCATCAGGAGGTTTAGAAACAATGGCTTATAATAATTATTTGATAAGTTATGATAATGTTGCAAATAATTACTACCCTGAAACCTTTGCAGATAATGCACAAAGTAATGCACAGCGTAAAAATGAAATAAGAAGCGGTTCTGTATCTGAGTTTAATTTTTCAGGAGCTGCTAATGTTTCAAACCAATTTTACATTGGTGCTAGTATCGGTTTAGTTGATATTAAATATAACAGCGACGCCCAGTATGAAGAAAGCGGAAAAGCCAGAGAATACGATGGTACTGGAAACCTAACTGGAGCTAATATTAATTATAAATTGTTATTTAATCAAAGCCAGACTACAAAAGGTTCTGGAGTAAATGCTCGTTTAGGCGTTATATTCAGAGCGGCAGAAGGACTTAGACTGGGTGCAACAATACAAACTCCGACATGGTTTGTAATTGATGATAGCTACACTGAAGGCCTTGACAATAGAGGAACGATTAGAGGGACTACTGAAAGTAAAACCTATGATTTTACCTATAATTTACGTACACCATTAAAAGGATCTTTTGGTGCAAGTTACATCATTGGTGGTCAAGCTATTATTTCTGCTGATGTTGATTTTATTGATTATGCAAGTACTAGATTCTCAACTGACAATAGTGCCGATAATGCCTTGATTAGCAGCAATAATGCTGATGTTAGAAATAACTATAAAAGTGCAGTTAACTATAGAGTTGGAGCAGAATACAAACTTCAAAATATAAGTTTGAGAGCTGGTTATGGCTTAAATGGAAGTCCATATAAAAGTGATAGTGATGGATTCTTTGATACTAAAATGTATAGTGGTGGTTTAGGTTACCGTGTAAATAATTATTACATCGACTTAGCTTATCAAAGAGTAGAAGTTGAAAATAGCTTTAGTCCATATACATTAAATAACGGAACCGAACCAGTTGCTGCAATTAAAAACACTAAAGACAATGTTTTTCTAACTATTGGTTTAAGATTTTAAAGCATCATAATCTATAAAGAAAGCCATTTAGTATAAACTAAATGGCTTTCTTTTTGTAGATAGAACTTCTCTGTAGGTATTACAATATAAAATTATTACGCTAGATAATTCCATATAGCGGGCCACCAACTTCTGCCATTTTATCTATTTTCTTTTCAATTCCAGGATCTTTAATTAATTCTGGTGCATGATGAGGTTTTTTACGTGCGTCTATAATTAATGGCCCATTGCATCCCCAATGCTTATTTACCGTAAAATCATTAACACCATCAATGTCTGAAGCAGGATTACTTCTTGTAAAAGTTACCCAAACTAAATTGTTGACATTGGCAGCGGTAAACTCGGCATCATCACATAAAACTATTAAAGGTAAACCTGAAAGATTTTGTGATTTAAGATGTTCTTTTAAGCTAGCGATTTCTTGTTTACTTGCTATTTCATTTTCATACCTATCTCCTTGCACAGCCAAAACACCAGGAATAGCTATTTTATGATTATATTCCTCTGACAAACTAAATTCACTTGGTAATTTTTCTAGTAAATCTCTTTTTTTAGCACCAGCAGCTGCAAAAACCACTTTCGAACCTGAGTTCAATCCATCTCCAGAATAATCTAAAGTATCAATAGTGGTATTGGTGTGAAAATGTAAATCTTTAGTTAAATCAATTCTTTCCAGCATATGCTGAAGAAAAAGTGCAATATTATTTGTGCTTAGTCTTTCATCATCTTCCCTTGCAGCAATAAATAAATACTTTGCCAAACTCAATTGATTTTTACCTAAGATATGATTGGCGATAGTTAAGATTTCTTGTGGTTTGCGTTCCTTTAAATAAGGCGTGTAACGCTCACTTCCTATTGCAAACAATAATGGATGCACGCCCGCCGCATCAACTGCATTTACTTCTTTTAATCCTGGAATTTCTTGAGGAATCGCTGAACCCGTAATCTCATGAATTAGTGCTCCAAAACTCGTATCTTCTTGTGGTGGTCGACCAACTACAGTGAAGCTCCAAATTGCATCTTTTTTATGGTACACATTGCTCACTTTCATTAATGGAAAAGGATGTGTTAAACTATAATAGCCTAAGTGATCTCCAAATGGGCCTTCTGGTTTATTTTCTTGAGGATAAACTGTACCGGTAATTACAAAATCAGCATCGGCTGAAATACAAAAACCTTCCTCATCATAAAAATAGCGAAAGCGTCTGTTCCCTAATGCACCTGCAAAAGTAAGCTCTGATAATCCCTCTGGTAAAGGCATAACAGCAGCTAGTGGATGAGAAGGTGGTCCACCAACAAATACACTCACTTTTAAGGGTTGTCCTTTGGCATTTGCTTTGGTTTGATGCACACCAATGCCTCTATGTATTTGATAATGCAAACCAATTTCTTTATCAACTATATACTCATTACCAGCTAATTGAATACGGTACATCCCTAAATTCCCATGCATTACCCCAGGTTGATCTATATCTTCAGTAAATACCTGAGGCATAGTGATAAACGGACCACCATCCATTGGCCAATTTACAATTTGAGGCAAAGCTGATATGGTAGTTTTTTGAAATGCGCTTTTAAATAATGATTGTTTTAGGGGCAGCGCCGATAACGCTGTTAAAGCCGAACCAGCTGACTTAACTGGATTTTTTAACGCTTTAATTGGGTCAGAACGCAAAGCAACTAGCTGTTCTACTTTTGGCAAACTATCTCTAAACATAAATTTTGAGCGTTCCAAAGTTCCAAAGAGATTTGAAACTGCTGGAAATTTGCTTCCTTTTACATTCTCGAACAGCAGTGCTGGGCCCTGATTTTCGTTTACACGTAAATGAATCGCAGCCATTTCTAAATATGGATCTACCTCTTCTTTAATTCGAATTAAATGGCCGTTTTTTTCAAGATCTGCAACGCATTCGGCTAAATTTTTGTAACCCATGCCCAAAGATAAATATTAGTGTGTTCTTAATACAAAAAAGCCACAGATTTGGAGATTTAAATCTACACATCTATGGCCTATTAAATTTTAATTGATTACTTCTTTCCTAAGAAAGAGCGCAACATCCAAGTTGTTTTCTCTTTAAATTGCATAAAGCGGTTTACCATATCATTACTACCATCGTCACCAGCTTTATCTGTTGCCTCTAGTAAATCTCTTTCCAACTCAATCAATTTCGACATATCGTCTATTATAGTTTCAACCATCGTCATATCGGCCATGCCTATTGTGTTCACTTCTTTAATTTTCGATTCTTTTATGTAATCTGAAAAACGACTGTGTGGTGGTTTCCCTAAAGTTAATACTCGTTCTGCAATTTCATCAATTGTAAGTTGGGCGTTTGTATATAACTCTTCAAATTTGATATGCAAGGTAAAAAAGTTTTGCCCTTTTACATTCCAGTGGCAGCCTCTTAATTTTTGATAATGTATATGATAATTGGCTAAATAATCATTTAACATATCTACAACAGGTTTTACTTCTTTTTCATTTAAACTAATTTCTTTTGCGTCCATGGTATTTTTATTTTTAGCGTTTTTTGTTTGTGTATCAACAACAATGTGTGTTAAGATTGGTTTGTTAAATTTAAGTTTTTTAAACAATAGATATGTCATAATATCGTTTTACATACGTTAATAACGTAAAATATATTATTCGTATAATTGTCGTTCCAAATATTTCAAGAAATTAATGCATAAAATATATATACTCTTACTGGCCACTTTTTCGCTCAGCATTTCTATTTCATACGCAAACAACAAAGTAGATTCTATTGGAGTTGAAAACAATAACGGAAAAAAATTAATTATCCATAAAGTAGAAGCTAAAGAAACTTATTATTCCATAGCTAGAAAATACAGTGTTAATTATAAAGATATAATGACTTATAATGACAATAAGTTTTTGCAAATTGGAGTAATTTTAAAAGTTCCAACCAACATTGCATTTACTGCAGTTGCTACTCCTACTCTAACAGATAACACAGCCATCACTGAGCATATTGTAAAAGCAAAAGATAATTTAAATATGCTTGCAGAAAAATATGGAACAACCGTAAATGAAATTAAGCGAGTGAATAATTTGACTTCAATTAATCTTCAAATTGGTCAAGTTTTAAAAATTCCTGCAAATGGAAATTCTGCTGTGCAAGAAACTTCAGTTGTGGCTAATCCTGTTGTTCATAAACCTGCTTTGGCTAGTGTCGATAATTCAGCAACTGTAGAACATGCTGTTAAACCAAAGGAAAATTTGAATCTATTAGCAGAAAAATATGGAACAACAGTTGAAGAAATTAAACGTTTAAATGGACTTTCTTCAAGCAATTTACAAATTGGACAAGTTTTAAAAATTCCATCGGCTTCTGCCAATACTACAGAAACAGTAGCTGAAAAAGCAATTCCTACTCCAACACCTAAAAATTATCAAAAACCAGTTAATGAAACTGTAACGCCTAATAATAATGTAACCGGTGGTTTTGAGCACACCGTTATTACTGGTGAAACAATTTACACGATTGCTAAAAAATATGGGCTAACCACATACCAACTTAAATCTCTTAACAATTTGACATCTAACGAATTAATCGTTGGTCAAAAGTTAAAGATTATTGGTGCTAAACAAGCAATAAGTGAAACTTCAGAAGATGAAAATACTGGAGAAAATACGAATACAATAAAAGATCCTTCTTTAAAATATGCACCAAGTAGATACGGACTTACTCAAATTGAAGAAAAAGGTACTGCCGTTTGGATATCAGATCAGGATTTAGATCCTACTAAAATGCTTATTCTACACCGCACAGCTCCAATTGGCACTATTGTTAAAATAACTAACCCAATGAGCAACCGATCAACTTTTGCAAAGGTTGTTGGTAAATTTACAGAGAATGAATCGACAAAAGATGTTATCATTGTAATGACAAAAGCAGTAGCAGATGCTGTTGGTGCTTTAGATAAACGCTTTTTTTGTAATATAACGTACGGTGCTCAGGAAAATGAACAATAAAACTCCATTAATTATCGGTATTGCAGGTGGCAGCGGTTCTGGTAAAACATTTTTTCTAAATAGTTTTTTACATCATTTTAAGAATGATGAGGTCACACTTTTATCGCAGGATGATTATTACATCCCAGCCGGAGAAATGACTCAAGAAGAAAATAAATTGTACAATTTTGATTTGCCTTCTACTATTGATGATGAGCAATTTTTAATCGACATCAAGAAATTAATTAAAGGAGATGTGGTTTATAAGAAAGAGTATAATTTTAACAATCCATTGGCAGTAGTAAAGATTTTAGAAATAAATCCTGCACCAATTCTTATTGTAGAAGGCCTTTTCATTCTTCATTTTAAAGCAATAGCTGATTTATTAGATCTTCGCATATTTATAGAAGCTGATGAAAAAGTAGCTTTAGAACGCCGTATCAAACGCGATGGCATGGAACGCGGTTATCCGGAAGATGATGTTCTTTACAAATGGAATAATCACGTTGTACCAGCCTACAATGAATTTTTATTGCCTTATCGAGAAAATTGCAATAAAATAGTTATCAATAACAACGATACCCCTGATGACATTATCAGAATTACTGAGGAAATTTCTGATGAATTAAAAGCGAAGTTTTGTAAGTAAGATCTTATCACCGAAATAAAAAAAAGGATTTCTTTTATTAATTAGAAATCCTTTTTTTATTAGAGTGAAATTTATTCAATATTCATTTCGGGCACATTATCGTCGGCATACAATTTGCCCAATGTTGCATTTCTTATAAAATCTACGCTTACCCCAGGCGCTCTCTCAATCAATTTAAAGCCACCTTCTGGTAAAATATCGAGCACAGCTAACTCCGTAACTACCTTCTTAATACATTTTATTCCTGTTAAAGGCAGTGTACAATTTGGCAGTAATTTACTCTCCCCTGCCTTGTTTACATGCTGCATAGCTACAATAATATTTTTGGCAGAAGCTACTAAATCCATAGCGCCGCCCATGCCTTTAACCATTTTACCTGGTATTTTCCAATTGGCGATATCTCCGTTTTCAGAAACTTCCATTGCACCTAAAATTGTTAAATCTATTTTTTGAGCTCTAATCATTCCAAAACTCATTGCAGAATCAAAAATTGAAGATCCTGGTAAAGTTGTAATGGTTTGCTTCCCTGCATTTATTAAATCTGGGTCTTCCTCTCCTTCAAAAGGAAATGGTCCCATGCCTAGTAACCCATTTTCTGATTGTAAGACGATATTAATTTCATTTGGAATATAATTAGCCACCAGTGTTGGAATGCCAATGCCCAAATTCACATAATAACCATCTTTTATTTCTTTTGCGATACGTTTCGCAATTCCGTTTTTATCAAGCATTTTTTTGAGGAATTAAATTAATAGGATTTTTTGCAAGCTCCTAATGACTTCCGACTTCTTTCTGTCTAACCGTTCTTTGTTCTATTCTTTTTTCGTAATTATTTCCTTGAAAAATACGATGAACATATACACCTGGAGTATGAATATGGTCAGGATCTAATTGACCTGCTTCTACTAATTCTTCTACTTCTGCTATTGTAGTTTTGCCTGCCATTGCCATCACAGGATTAAAATTTCTACTAGTAGAACGGAAAATTAAATTTCCTGCAGTATCGCCTTTCCAAGCTTTAACGACAGCAAAATCTGCTTCAAAAGCATATTCCATTAAATAGTCTTTACCGTTAAAATTTCTCACTTCTTTGCCTTCTGCAACTTCGGTTCCTACTCCTGCTGGAGTAAATATAGCCGGCATACCATATCCTGCAGCTAAACAGCGTGTTGCCAATGTTCCTTGTGGGATTAGCTCAACTTCTAATTCACCGCTTAACAATTGACGTTCAAACTCAACATTTTCGCCTACATAAGAAGAAATCATTTTTTTAACCTGACGGGTTTGTAAAAGCAATCCTATGCCAAAATCATCTACACCAGCATTATTAGCAATACAGGTTAGATTTTTAACTCCACTTTTCACTAATGCAGCAATGCAATTTTCTGGAATACCACACAAGCCAAAACCTCCAAGCATTAAGGTTTGTCCATCACAAATATCTTTAATTGCTTCATCAGCACCAGCAACAACTTTATTAATCATACACTCTGTTTTATGGCTAAATTATAAAGTTATTAGGCCGTTTCCAAATGCATTAACGGATTAGTGAATTGTATATTTTACACTAAGACACACTGAAAAACATCCACAATTGTAAGGAATTAAGGAGATTAAGAAATCATTCTGATCGTATTTTACGATTTAAATTATTTTAAGTGAACATAGGTAATTCCATCTCCTCCTCTATCCGCATGTTCATCTTCCAAATGAGTAACTTCTTTGTATTTTCTGAGCTGTTCTCTTATCAATTTTCTTAAAATACCATCTCCTTTACCGTGAATTAACTTAATGGATGGAAAACCCAACATAATAGCTTTATCTAAATAATTTTCGACTTCTTGTACTGCATTTTCACCACGCATTCCACGTAAATCTAATTCAGGTTTAAAGTTGGTAATCGCCTCAGATATTCTGCCTGAAAACGAATTGCTTTGCACTACTTTTTTAGCTTGGCGATTACTAATTTTTTGTACCCTATTTCTTTTAACTACAGAACGTAAATCTCCCAAAGCTAAAACCAAATTATCTCGGTTAATTTCTAAAACCTGGCCACTGGTTTCAGTCTGGATAAGTTGAACCCAATCACCTACTTCAATTGCAGAATTATCTGTTTTAACAATTGGTTTACGCTCTTCTTTAACTTCATTTTTAGCTAAACCTTTTTGCAGATTTTGCCTCAATTCTTTCGTTACAACTTTATCAGCTTGTTTTTCCTTTATTTGGGCAATTGTATTTTCAACTAGTTTATTCGCATCGCGGATAATAGTTTGGGCTTCCAATTTAGCTTCCTTAATTAAAACCTTTTTATTTTCTTCTAAAAACAGTTTAAGCTTTTCATTCTCTGCAACTAAGTTTTTAACCTTATTTTGCTGATTTGCCAAATTGATTTTAGTTTCGTGGATTTGTCTTTTCTCTTTTTCTAAATCCACCAATAAACTATCAATGCTATTCTGATTTGTCCCTGTTTTTTGTTTTGCCAATGCTAAAACCTCTTTTTGCAATCCGATATTTTGTGCAATTTCAAACGCATAAGAACTTCCAGGTTTACCTAAATCTAAAATATAAAGTGGTTTCATTTTGCTATTATCAAATAACATAGATGCATTTTCTAATCCATTAGTATTACCTGCAAATAATTTTAAATTAGAATAATGTGTAGTGATTACCCCACGAACTTTTTTGGTATTTAAGACTTCTAAAACTGCTTCGGCCATTGGCCCACCAAATTGAGGATCAGTTCCAGTTCCAAACTCATCAATCAAAACCAGTGTTTTTGGCGATGCATGTTCAACAAAATACCTCATTTTTGTTAAATGAGCACTGTAGGTACTCAAATCAGATTCGATAGATTGATCATCACCAATATCTGCAAAAATCTGATCGAATATCCCCATTTCGCTAGCTTCATCCACAGGTACAAGTAATCCCGTTTGCAACATCATTTGTAATAAGCCAACCGTTTTCATACAAACCGATTTACCACCAGCATTTGGCCCTGAGACTAAAACTATCCTTAAATTTTCATTCATATGAATGTTTAACGGAACAACCGTTTTCTTTTCAGTAGCAAACGACAATAACAATAACGGATGTTTTGCATTGATCAACTTTGTTTTAGCTTCTTTTACTAACACAGGCATATTAGCCTGAATATCAATTGCAAACAATGCTTTTGCTCTTACGAAATCTAATTTGGTTAAGAAACCATGATACGACAATAAAAGTGGTGTGTATGGTCTTAATTCGGTTGTTAACGCAATTAAAATTTTAATAATTTCTCTACGCTTATCGAATTCTAAATCTCGAAGTTTATTATTTAAGGTAAAAACCTCTTCTGGTTCTAAATACACAGTTTGTCCACTTGCAGATTCATCGTGAATAAATCCTTTCAGTTTTCTTTTATTTTCCGCTAAAATTGGAATACAAATTCTTCCATCTCGAACTGTTAAACTGCCATCTGCAACCCAGTTTTTACTCACTGCCATTTTGTAAATAGAATCCATTCTTTTACGCACTTCTTGTTCGCCTTTAGCAATTGCTGCAGTAATTTCTTGTAATTCTGAAGAAGCATTAGGTTTTATTTTCCCTTTCGGATCTAAAATGACTTCTATCTTTTTGAGGATATTTTTCTCTATTGGTAAATGTTCAAAAAGAGCTTCGAGATTAGGATATATTTCTTTGCGTTCATCAAAAAATCTGATTACAGAAAAAACGGTTTGCAAGGATGCATAAATCTGGAAAAGTTCATCTTCCATTAAATATGTACCCTCTACCCTAATTTTATCTGCTAGGACTTTAATATCGAAAAACGTACTAATTTGTAGTGGTTCTTGGTTTTCTAAAATACTTTTAAATTCATTAGTTTGACGAAGAAATTTATTTATTTGATCGTATTTGGTCATCACCTGCATTTTATTAACCAATGCTTGGCCCATCGTACTTAAACAATGTTGATGAACTAATTGTCTAATTTCATTAAAACCTAAACGTTCTTGGCAGTTTTCAGGATATAACATATACTTTATTGAACTTGATAATCAACTGAATACATTTTTAATGGATTGCTACCCAATTTAAAAGTTGTATCTAAGGGTTTTGCAGGAGGTGCTAATAATGCAGCACCAGATAAGGAAGTATTACTATTTTCTAATGCAATAGTTCTTGACAAACCCTCTTTTTCTTTATTCAAATTAAGACTGATGTTATCATACATTGTTTTCATCACATCGGGATGCTTGTAATAGTAATCTAAACTTTGATTGTATAAAGCAGAATCTATTCCATACTTTTTATAAATACCTTTATAGAGTGAAGAAATAACTTTTTTTGAGCTGTCAGCATTTGCAAAAGATGCTGAGTACCCATCTACAATATGAATATCATATAATACTTTCTCCATTTTATCTGGCTGGATAAGGTCTTTTGGAATACCAGGTTTACAGGCATAAAGCAAGGCACAAAGTATAAGGATGACAAAAAATCTTTTCATTATTAATAAAACCTTTCTATTTCTTAGCCAAATTGCGCTAAGGTTGTTAATTTTACCAAAAATACTGATAAATGAGCATTGCAGATAACTTATTAAAATATAAAAATGAATTAGAACAAGTTGGCGTTAAGTTGGTAGCGGTTTCTAAAAATCATCCGGCAGATGCCGTACTTACAGCTTATGATGCTGGACAAAGAGTTTTTGGAGAGAATTTAGTGCAAGAGATGGTAGAAAAACAAGCTCAATTGCCACTAGATATAGAATGGCATTTAATTGGTCATTTGCAAAGCAATAAAGTTAAATACATTGCTCCTTTCGTAAAACTGATAGAATCTGTTGATAGTCTTAAATTATTGAAAGAAATTGATAAGCAAGCTGCAAAAAACAATAGAATAATAGATTGTTTATTGCAAATTTATATTGCTGATGAGGATACTAAATTTGGTTTGGGATTTGACGAAGCCATTGAGCTTTTACGTTCTGAAGAATTCGAAACTTTAAAAAATGTTAGAATTGTAGGCTTAATGGGAATTGCAACCAATACTGCATTAGAAGGACAAACTAAAGCAGAATTTCAGGAATTAAAAGTACTTTTTGAGGGCATTAAACTAAGTTTCTTTAGAAAAGAAGATAGTTTTAAAGAAATTTCTATGGGTATGTCTTCAGATTACAAATTAGCAATTGAGCAAGGGAGCACTATGGTAAGAATTGGAAGTAATATATTTGGAAAAAGAGTAATTAAACATTGGAAAGCCTAATGAATGTAACTATAAGAGTAGCGGTTAAGGAAGACTGCGTAAGATTATTAGAATTAATTAACGAATTAGCTATTTATGAAAAAGCGCCCGAAGAAGTTACGGTAACATTATCCGAATTTGTTGACGCTGGTTTTGGACAAAGTCCCGTTTGGAAAGCTTTTGTTGCAGAGGAGAACGGTTTGATTATCGGTTTTGCTTTATTTTACACGAGATACTCAACATGGAAAGGCTGTCGTTTATATTTAGAAGATTTCTTGGTAACTGATGCATGCAGAGGAAAGGGTGTTGGCAAATTGTTATTTGAAAAAGTAATTCAGGAAGCAAAAAATGGAAATTATAATGGCATGGTTTGGCAGGTTTTAGATTGGAATGAACCAGCTATAAATTTCTATAATAAATATGCTGCTGATATTGAAAGTGGTTGGCTAAATGCCTCATTTTCAAAAGAGCAAACACAAAAATTAATATGAAAAAATTAGCTATATTTTTTATTGGGATTTGCATTTTTTCTGCATGCAGAAATGAAAAAAATAGAGATAGCAGCAAAAATGAGATTACTGTTGATACTTTAACTTACGCTTACGATTCTGTTAAAATTTACAGTAAAAATGTAGTTAAAACGGATTTTAAAATTTCGGATACGACAAAGGCAGTGATTACCTATCCAATATTTAAAAACGAAATCTTAAATAATTACATTTTAAGGCAAGTTTTTAATTATATAGGTGAAGAAGAAAAAGCCACATCTTATAAAGATATTGCTACTAGTTTTGTAAATGGATATGATGATTTTCATGCACAAAATAAAACTAGTGCTCAAACATGGTGGTTAACTATTAGTGTTAAGTTGCTTCGCCAAACCAACAATTACATCGCTTTGCAATATATAAACTCTGATTATTCTGGTGGTGCTCATCCAAATACTAGTTTTTCTTATCTAAATTATAATACAAAAACTAATAGTGCACTTACGTTAGATTCATTAATAGCAACTAATCAGCGTGAAAAATTAGTAAGCGTTGCTGAAGCTATTTTTAGAAAAGATGAAAAATTAACGACAACAGAACCACTAAGCGGAAAATATTTTTTTAGTGATGATAAATTTCACCTACCAGAAAATTTTTATGTGAGTAATAAAGGTCTAGTTTTTCTTTATAATCCGTATGAAATTAAACCCTATTCTGAAGGAATAACAAAATTAACCATCCCATTTTCAACTTTAAAAGGCATTGCTAAGCCAAATACTATTTTAACAGAAACAAATTAATGCAAGTATTTAAATTCGGAGGAGCTTCTGTAAAAGATGCAGAAGGCGTTAAAAATTTGGCCAAAATTGTACAGGGTTATCCTTCAACTAATTTATTGATTGTAATCTCTGCCATGGGAAAAATGACCAATAAACTAGAAGAATTAACCTGGGCCTATGTTAAAGGTGAAGAAAGAGCCCATCAATTATTTGAAGAAATAAAAGCCTATCATTTCGAAATTATATCAACATTATTTACAGATCATAAAAACCCTATTTATGATGATGTAGCAAATACTTTTGTAGAGATAGAATGGCTTTTGGAGGAAGAAGCAAGCGATAGCGCTGATTATTTATACGATCAAATTGTTTCGATTGGTGAATTAGTTTCTACCAAAATTGTTGCGGCATATTTAAATTTAATTGGTTGTTTTACTATTTGGACTGATGCTAGAAATTATATAAAAACCGATAACAATTACCGGGATGCGAATGTAATTTGGGATAAAACAGAGCAAGAAATCCAGAAGCATTTACCCACATATTTAAGTAAAGGGATCGTAGTTACACAAGGTTTTATTGGAGGTACTAGTGAAAATTTCACGAGCACTTTAGGCAGAGAGGGTTCTGATTATTCGGCTGCTATTTTTTGCGCTTGTTTAAATGCAGAATCAATGACTATTTGGAAAGATGTACCTGGTGTTTTAAATGCTGATCCGAAATGGTTTGATGAAACTGAGAAAATACCGCAGTTATCATATCATGATGCGATAGAATTGACTTATTATGGAGCAACGGTAATTCATCCAAAAACAATAAAACCTATTCAAAACAAAGGAATTCCACTTTATGTTCGTTCTTTTTTGCAACCTGAAGCTATAGGAACAGCTATTACTGGTGTGCCAACGCCTTTGCCTGTACCTTCTTTTATTTTTAAAGTAAATCAAGTTTTGATTTCCATCTTTCCTAAAGATTTTTCTTTTATCATCGAAGAAAATTTAAGCCATATTTTCAATATTTTACACAAAAACAAAGTGAAAGTGAATACTATGCTTAATTCTGCTATCAGTTTTTCTGTAAGTGTAGATAACGATGAGGAAAAAATTAAGCAATTAATAACTGACTTATCTGAAACCTTTAAAGTAAAATATAACAAGGGATTGGAGTTGGTAACTATCCGCTATTATAACCAGCAGACTATCGACAGAGTCATTGTTAACAAAAATGTATTATTGGAAGTAAAAAGCCGTCATACATGTCAAATTGTAATGAAAGACAAAGTGTAAGCTGCAAACTCATCATTGCGAGGCACGAAGCAATCTTACAACACTAGGATTAACAGTTTTCGCATTAAGATTGCTTCGCAATGCTCGCAATGACGCACAAATTTTAGAAACTAAAAAAGTAAATAGTTTTCAAAAACAATAAGACCAATGAATGAAAACATTTTAAACAATGAAGTTCAACTCTACATTATTGAGCATATTAATGCAGATGTAAATAAAATTGCACTGTCAAAATCGTTGTTTAAAAATGTAAGTTCAGCAGAATTAGCTGGACAAATTGCAGCGAAGAAAAAGTCTGTTCACAAACTTCCAACTTGGTTTAATCAGCAAGGGATTTATTATCCAGTTTTACTTTGTATAGAACAATGTTCATCTGAAGCTACCGCCGCTTATAAAGCTAATTTAGCAATTGGAAGTTCATTAATTGACCTTACAGCAGGTTTTGGAGTAGATAGTTATTTCTTTTCTAAAAAAATAAATGAAGTTTATAGTTGCGAAATCAATCCAGAATTATCAGAAATTACGGCCCATAATGCGAAAATTTTAGGTGCAGGTAATATCAATTTTATAGCAGAAGATGGAATTGAATTTCTAAAAAACAATCCTCAAAAATTCGATTGCATTTATATTGATCCCGCAAGGAGAAGTCATAGCAATAAGGTTTTTAAACTTAAAGATTGCACACCAGATGTAACTGAACACTTATCGCTTTTTTTAGAGAAAGCACAAAGAATAATTATCAAAACTGCCCCTTTGCTTGATATTTCGGCTGGTTTAAGTGAGTTACAATATGTAAGTGAAATTCATATTGTAAGCGTAAAAAACGAATGTAAAGAGTTGTTGTGGGTAATTGATAAAAATTTTATAGGTGAAACAAAAATTGTTTGTACCACTTTAAACACTACTCATAAAACCTTTTATTTTCCTTTAAGTGATTTACAGCTAACTACAGAAATAGCAACTTCCGCACCTTTTGGATATTTGTATGAGCCTGATGTAGCTCTATTGAAAAGTGGAGCATTTAATTTAATAGCAAAAAGATTTGGGTTGAAAAAATTGCATCCGCAAAGTCAATTGTATTTTAGTGATGATGTAAAACAAGAATTCTTAGGTAGAATTTTCAAAATTAATTCACTCTTAACCTTAAACGAACTTAAGAAAGAAAAAAACCTAATAGGAAATGTTATTGTTCGAAATTTCCCCGAAAAATCTGAACAATTGGTCAAAAAATATAAAATCAGTTCAAGCCACGACGATTTTATTGTATTCACTCAAACCAATGAAGGTTATTTAGTTTTAAAAGCTAAGATCATTCAACATTATTAAATAAAAAAAGCCTTACAAATTCGTAAAGCTTAATATGTTATGTTAATGTTGCCTATACTTTTTTGACATTAACGGCTTGTAATCCTTTTTTACCTTCTACAGTCTCAAATTCAACCTCATCATTCTCTTTAATACTGTCTATTCCTCCTACTACATCTTTAAAGTGAACAAAAATCTCTTTATTACCGTCATAAATAATAAATCCATAACCTTTTTGAGTATTAAACCATTTAACTTTTCCCGTATTCATAAAATTTTAAATTGTATTGAAATTTTTAATAGTAACTGATTTAAAGTTAATTACAAAAAATTTTAAATCGAAAAAAAATTGAGATTACTTATTTGGTTGAGGAGTTGTTCTTAAATAAGGCTTTATCACTTTGTGGCCTTTTGGAAACTTAGCTGGAATATCTTCTGTTTTAATGCTATTTACAACAATTACATCTTCACCATCTTTCCAATCTGCTGGTGTTGCCACGCTATAATTAGCTGTTAATTGCAAAGAATCTATTACTCTTAAAACCTCTGTAAAATTTCTTCCTGTAGATGCAGGATATGTAATCATCAATTTTACTTTTTTATCAGGAGAGATAACAAATAATGAACGAACTGTCATCGTTTCAGATGCATTAGGATGAATCATATCATACAAATCAGCAATTTTCTTATCCTGATCTGCAATAATTGGAAAGTCTACATTAGTGTTTTGAGTTTCATTAATATCGCTAACCCATCCTTTATGCGACTCTACCGAATCAACACTTAACGCTAAAACTTTAACATTTCTTTTCTCAAATTCGGATTTTAAAGCTGCTGTACGTCCTAATTCTGTAGTACAAACCGGTGTATAATCTGCTGGATGGGAAAATAAAACGCCCCAACTGTCACCCAAATATTCGTAAAAATCTATTTCACCAATAGAGGTTGTTGCTTTAAAATTTGGTGCTGTATCGCTTAGTCGTAAACTCATATTCAATTGTTTTTAATATATAATAATTGAAGTTACAAAAAGTCTATTAAAACAGTAGATTATTTTTTGTAATAAAATTTATGCGTGACAAACCACTACCAAAATGTTTATTAAATTCTTGTATGGTATAATCTGCAATTAGTGGTGTATCGGCTTCATCATGCTGGTGCAAAAAGAAATAAACACTTTGTAAACCATTATCTAACCAATTCTTAATTCTGATTACCCATTCATCTACCCTTGCTTTATCAGAACTTAAATACTTACCTCCATTCCCTACAAATCTTATAAAAGCTTCTGGAGTTGGTAATTCCATATGCAGACAATCTCTTCGTCCGCTAGCATCAGTAATTGCTGCCCCTTTTTTAAGTTTTGATAACATGCTAAACAGTTCTTTCTTTGCATTACCTACAAACCAGTCCTTATGTCTAACTTCTACGAAAACCTTTAAATCTATTGGCAATTTTTTAAGGTAATTTTCTAATATTTCAATGTTATTTGGACCAAAATTATCGCTTACTTGTAAAAAGCAAGGCCCTAAATATTCACCAAATGCTGAAATTGCTTTAATGTATTCATCTGTTAAAAAATCAGCCTCTTTTAACCTTTTGATATGTGTTATCGTTCTAGAAAATTTAGGACAAAATATAAAATCACTTTTTGTATTTAACGCAACTTGTTCTTTCCATTTTAAAATTTGTTCTTCTTTTGGAATGCTATAAAAAACTGCATTCAATTCAATAGAATTAAAATGTTTTACATATTCAGCTAAAAAATCTGCTTCTTTGGTTTTCTTTGGATAAATGAGGTCTTTCCATTCCTTTCTTCCCCATTTAGCACAGCCAACATAATATAGTGGTTTGTCTACGGGTTTTAAATCATGTAAAGTAATAACAGTTTGCTTACCATCAGGTGGTAAAGTAAAATCAATTGTATTAATTTCTGCTTCTGTAACTTTTCCAAATTCCATTCTGAGTATTTTATAACTAAAAACCCCGAAACTTACTAAAAGTTCGGGGTTTCAAATTTAATATTTTGGGAATATTAATACACTTTAATCATAAAAACATAATCTTGCATTTTCTCTACCTGCTTATTACGTTTTAAGCCTTGCAATAAACTTCTTTTCCCGTAAGGAATTCTTTTACTTAATGAATCTTGTGGGATAGAATTTACTGCCTCTACAATATATCTAGATTTTACTGCAAAAGCAGCACCATCTGTTTTATTTTCTTTACCATTAATTACACCAACAATGTTACCAGCATTATCTAATAATGGACCGCCACTATTCCCTGGGTTTACTGGAATAGCCACTTGATAAGCTAATGTATCACCGTTCAGACCTGTTTTAGAGCTGATATAACCATCACCTAAAACTACATCATCTTTTGGATAACCTAAGGTATATACAATTTCGCCAATACCCGCACCAGCTTTTTTAATACTGTATGGAAGTGAACCTAAATGATCAAAAGAGTTATCGTTTATTTTTAAAATAGCAATATCGTTAACTGGATCTGTATAAAATCTTTTTGCTTTAAATGAAGATCCTTTACTATTTTGAACATAAATAGAGTCTGCATCTTTAATTACATGATAATTAGTTAAAATGTAACCGTTGCTAGAAATTGCAAATCCAGAACCACCAAACTTTGCTGGTGTTATGGTAGTATTTTGCACTTTGGTATTAATATTTCTAATTAAATTGTTCTGAGAACGTTTAATCTGACTAACTTCTCTATTTAAGGCTTCAAAACTACCATCTTGTTTAGTTTGATTTTGTATAGAATACAACATCACCATAGCTAAAATCAAAAATGAAGCAGCAACTGCAATTGCAGATTTATTATTACGCCAAATTCTAACAATTTTAGATGAATGTGGTCTTACTGTCGCACTTATTGCAGCAACATCTATTTGATTATGAGCAGCATCCATTTGTTCTTTTAAAACTAAAATGTCTGCATATTGCTTCATCGATTCTAAAAATACTTTATGTGCAACTACCTTATGGTCAACAATTGGGTCATTATTTCTCAATTGCTCAAAAGCTTTTTGCTCATCAGCAGTAAGTTTACCGTTTAGATAATCTTCAATAATCGCTTCTAATTCTATCTCGTTCCTCATTTTATGATTGAAAAAATAACTTTTTTAACCTTTGTAAACACTTATATTTCTGTGTTTTAGCATTATCAGTATTTGTATAACCAAATTTTTCACATATATCATGCATAGATAAACTATGTATGTAAAAATCTTCAATTATAGTTTTACAAGGTTCGCCCAAACTTTCCAAGGCTACTTTCATCTTGTCAAACTGCATATCTTTTTGTTCGTGATGCTCTATATCTTCATCAACAATTAACACATCTTCAAAGTCGGCTATATTGTTTGTTTTTTTGCTCTGCTGCGTAAGCTTTTTTAACCAAATTCGTCTACTAACTGAATACAAATACGTTTTTAACTTACTGCTGAGCTCAAAATTACCGCCCTTAATCTTATTATATAAAACAATAATAGTTTCTTGATACACATCTTTCGCGTCATCCTCCCCACCATTATTATTTAAAATAAATTGTAAAATCATCGGATAATACCCTATGTACAATTTATTTAATGCCTCTTCTGAGTTGTTAAGTATACCTAATACTACCTCTCTATCTGTTGGAACTGAACTGCTTAACTTAATACTCACCAATTAATACATTTAAACGTGAATGGTAACCCAATGATAGACAAAAAAAATATTTTTTTGTTGTAATATGACTTTTCAAATAGTAATTTTCTTTTTTAGAAAGCAATAACAATCGCAGCCATTAATGCTAGTCCTGCTTTTTGTTTCAATCTTTTTGACTACCCGTGTTTACAAAAAATCGACGTTTCTGCAACAAAAAGTATTTTCACTACAATCAGGTTTATTTAGCAAAAACTGTGCAAACTACTTTAGTTATTAATACCAGAAAACATGAAATAGTAACCTGCAAAAAAATAAAATAAATTTTTAAAATTATTGGGTTACCTTTTTAGAATTTATGCATTAATGATAGCTCGCAGAAAAGAATTATATTTTTTAAATGATTGTTTATTCTATTAAAAAGACCATTTAAAAAATAATTTTAACTTTATTTCACATTTGCGGGTTACCTTTTTACCTTTGCGGTATTAACATGTAAATTAATTAATTATTTAAACAGAAAATTAAAATGAAAAACTTATTCAAATTTGGCTTTTTAGCTTTAGCATTATCTTTAGGAGTAGCAGCTTGTAATTCAGAGAAAAAAGCAGATGCAACTGATTCAGCAGCTATCGATTCAGCTAACATGGCAGTAGATTCAGCTAAAGCAGCAGTTGATACAGCTAAAGCAGCAGTAGATTCAGCTAAAGCAGCAGTAGATTCAACTAAAGCTGTTCACTAGTCAATAGTAAATCTTACAAAAAAGTCCTGGCAATTTGCTGGGACTTTTTTGATTCTAGGGATTTTATGGGGTTTTAACTATCATAAAATGCTTGATAAATGTTACCTTTGCGGCTGAAACAATTTCCTCAGTCAAATGAATTTATCTCCGCTTCAAGCCATTTCTCCTGTAGATGGTCGTTATAGAAAAACCACTGCAAAACTTGCTAATTATTTTTCTGAATATGCATTAATAAAATATCGTGTTTTTGTAGAAATAGAATATTTTATCGCACTTTGTGAAGCAAAAGTACCTGGATTAGAACAATTTGACACCTTACTTTATCCAAAATTAAGAACCATTCATCAAAATTTTAATGAGGTAGATGCACAACAAGTAAAAGATACTGAAAGCATCACCAATCATGATGTTAAAGCCGTAGAATATTTCATTAAAACAAAATTTGATGAACTTAATTTACAGCCTTATAAAGAATTTATCCATTTCGGTTTAACTTCTCAAGATATTAATAATACTGCAATACCTTATTCATTTAAACTCGCATTAGAAGAAAGTTATTTCCCAGCTCTTACTGAACTTATCGAAAAAATAAAAGGTTTGGCCCAAGAATGGAAAGATGTTCCTTTGCTAGCCCATACCCATGGACAACCTGCATCGCCAACAAAATTGGGTAAAGAGTTTATGGTTTTTGCAGAACGTTTGAACATTCAATTACAAAATTTAAATAACATACCTAACAGCGCTAAATTTGGTGGAGCTACAGGAAATTTCAATGCACATCATATCGCTTATCCTCAAATTAATTGGGTCGATTTTTCAAATAACTTTGTAAATAAGAGTTTAGGTTTAACTCGTGCTCAGTATACCACGCAAATAGAACATTACGATCAATTCGCAGCACAATGCGATGCATTAAAACGTATAAACAATATTATTATAGATCTTGATAGAGATATTTGGGCCTATATTTCTAAGAATTATTTTAAACAAAAAATTAAAGAGGGTGAAGTTGGTTCTTCGGCAATGCCACATAAAGTAAACCCAATCGATTTTGAAAATGCTGAGGGAAATGCCGGGATTGCTAATGCTTTATTTGAATTTTTCGCTGCTAAATTACCTATTTCACGTTTACAAAGAGATTTAACAGATTCTACTGTACTAAGAAATGTTGGTGTTCCTATGGCGCATACCATTATAGCCATCAGTTCTACGTTAAAAGGTTTAAATAAGATTATTCTTAATAATGATGCAATTTCATCAGATTTAGAAAATAACTGGGCTGTTGTTGCAGAAGCAATCCAAACGGTATTAAGACGTGAAGCTTATCCAAACCCATACGAAGCATTAAAAGCATTAACACGTACTAATCAGAAAATTACTGCACAAACTATGTCGGTATTTATTGATGCATTGGATGTGAATGATACGATCAAAACAGAATTGAAGCAAATTACCCCATTTAATTATACAGGAATATTTTAATCTCTATTTGTGAATAGGATTTTATTATAAATGACCTAAAATAGACATCTACTATCTATTATTTAGAATTAGAATTAATTATTTTTGTACCATAAAATTAAAGACATGACTATTAACGTATATACTGAGCAAACACCAAATCCTGCTACCATGAAGTTTATGGTTAATAAACTTTTAATTAATGGTAGTGAAGATTTTGCGACTAGAGAGAGTGCTGAACATTCTCCTTTTGCTAAAGAATTGTTCAAATTTAACTTTGTAAATGGTGTATTTTTCGCAAGCAACTTTGTAACGATTACTAAAACTGAAGATGCTGAATGGAATGATATTGAAGCTATTTTAAAAGAATTTGTTAAAGGTGCCGTAGAATCTGAGCTTAAAATAAAAGACAATACAAGTGAAGAAACTCCTGCTTTTGAAGGAACAGATTTAGAAGTTAAAATTCAGCAAATATTACATGATTACGTACGCCCTGCTGTTGAACAAGATGGTGGTGCAATTAGCTACAAATCATTTGATGAGGGTGTGGTAACTGTAGAATTAAGAGGATCTTGCAGTGGATGTCCATCATCTACAATCACCTTAAAATCAGGTATTCAAAATTTATTACAGAGAATGGTCCCTGAGGTTAAAGAAGTAGTTTCTGAAGCTTTATAGAAGATTGTTGCAATTAAATTGCCTAATTATAGATAAGTCGTAGCATTAGTTACGACTTTTTTATTGCTATAAAAATTAATCCATTAAAAATATTTCTTAATGGTATCTAAAATTTCATTGGTGACTTTTCCATTGGTTGCTAAAACTTCGCGAGTTTCTAAGAACTCATCTCCACCGGCAAAATTCATAATCTTGCCTCCAGCTTGTTGCACTAAATATGCTCCAGCAGCAACATCATAAGAGTTTAAATTATATTCGAAATAAGCATCAAATCTGCCGCAGGCCACATAAGCAAGATCAACCGCTGCTGAGCCTATACGTCTCAATCCATGACACTTTTGCATCATTTCTGTAAAAAGCTGAATGTACTGTGCTTGTTTATCAAATTGGTAATATGGAAAACCTGTTGCCAAAAGGCTTTGGGATAGATTTGCATTCTCTGAAACACGAATTTCTTTATTGTTTAAGTAAGCTGCACCACCTTTAAATGTAAAAAACATTTCCCCTCTATTTACCTCATATACCACACCGATTACAGGCTTATCTTCTTCATATAAAGCAATGCTGATAGAGTATGTTGGTATACCGTGAATAAAATTTGTTGTTCCATCTAAGGGATCAATAATCCAAGTATAGGTTTTTCCTTTTGTATTAATGGTTTCTTCTTCAGTAATAAAGCCAGCATCAGGTATTAATTTTGTTAAATTTTTTACCAAAAGCTTTTCCGCATTTTTATCTACATAAGAAACTAAGTCGTTTAGTCCTTTATATTCAATTGCATTCGCATCAAATGCCATCGCTTCTTTGCGAATAAAATTACCCGTTAGACGTGTAATCGCAATTACTTTTGAGCACAATAATTCGTAATTCATCATTAGTAATTTGCCAATTTTTCTTTATTCTTTATTGAATATGCTACCAAACACCAACCACCTACAAATAATATTGCAGAAATAAGTTCGGCTTGTGTAAAAGAGAATCCTGCAATAGTTCCTAGTTTACTATTTACTCTAATCAATTCTATGAAGAAACGCTCTATTCCATTTAAGATCATATAGATACCAAACATCATCCCTGGCAATTTGATACGGGTGCGGATTTTCCATAAGATTAAAAAAAGTATAAAGGCCATAATTACTTCGTAAATTGGCGTTGGATATACTGGTTGAGGTAGTTCATTACAATATTTCCCTATGCAGCCTGCAATGTGGTTACCTTCTGTGGCTACGTTATTTGGATATGTATAAGCCCATAGCCAATCTGGCAACCATGTGAATGGCTTAGGATTTAAATTAGGAATTCCCCAGTCTCCATCTCCAGATAAATGACACCCGATCCTACCTACACTATATGCGAGCATCATTCCAGGGCCTCCTACATCTAACATATGCAAAGGTTTTATTCCGTTTTTACGAGCAATATAAATTACAGCTGCACCGCCACAAATTAAACCTCCGTAAAATGTTAATCCACTAAAAGAAAGTAAACCTCCTATTGGATCTTTAATAAATGTATCCCAATGTTCAAGATTATCGAAAATTTTTGCTCCTAAAAATCCCCATATTGCAGCCCAAACCACCATATGGCTCATCAACTCATGTGGATGAACAGCCACTTCTACTGTTTTTGGTTTAGCTAATTTTACTTTATCTTTTTCTTTGTAAGCCCAGTATGCAAACAAGGCGGCTAATGCAAGACCACCTAAAAGGTTTCCTTTAGTAGAAAGTAGCACTGTCTGTGCATCGTTTACAAATAATTTATAATTGATGAGTGCATAAATTAATTTATAACCAATTAAAAACCCAAAAAAGGTATTTGAAACAAGTTCGAATGTAGAAGCAGGCTCACCAATTACTACATTTCTTTTCGTAGGATGAAGAATACCTAATGCTTCTTTTCGTTGCAACTCTTTAGTAAACGCCCAATAGCCTGCTACAAAAGCTAGGGCTACAAAAACACCAAAAGTATTGAATGGAAGTGGCACATCGATGCCAAAAAGATAAGATAAAAAGTGTGAAACGGTAGGAAACATAAAATAAAGTTTAAGCGAAGATAGGAAAGAGTTTTCGGTTTTTAGTTTTGAGTTTTCTGTTACTAGCTTAATTGTTAGTCATGAATAGTTAACTAATATTGACTAGTGGGCGTAAACAGTTTCTACTTCTTCTACTGCTACTTCTCCGTCTGCTAACAACTCAACTAATTTTACCTGTTTAAGTTCGTTTACCATTACCGGATCATATTTAGCTCTAACTTTTACATAGTTTTTGGTAAAGCCATGCATAAAGCCATTTTTCTGATCATCTTCAAATAGTACTTGTCCTGTTGAGCCAATCTGAGATTCGTAAAATGCTCTTCTTTTTTTATCTGAAAGAATATGCAACATTTTATTTCTATCAAAACGAGTACTACCAGCAATTTTGCCTTTCATTTCTGCGGCCTCAGTTTGCTCACGTTCCGAGTATGTAAATACATGTAGGTAAGAAATATCCAATTCGTTTAAAAACTGGTAGGTATCTAAGAAATCTTCTTGTGTTTCACCTGGAAAACCAACAATAACATCTACCCCTATGCAACAATTTGGCATAACAGCTTTAATTTTAGCTACACGTTCTGTATACAATTCGCGTTGGTAGCGTCTTTTCATCAAGCCTAATATTTTGTTAGAACCTGATTGTAAAGGGATATGAAAGTGTGGTACAAAACGTTTGGACGTGGCTACAAACTCTATAATTTCGTTGCTTAATAAGTTTGGCTCAATTGATGAAATACGAATGCGTTCAATACCTTCAACTTCATCTAATGCTTTAACTAAATCAAAGAATTTATCTTCTCTTTGGCCATTACGGATACCAAAATCACCAAGATTTACACCTGTTAACACGATTTCCTTTACTCCGCTTTGCGCAATTTGTGTAGCTCGATTAATTACATTTTCAATGGTATCGCTTCTACTTCCACCACGTGCTAATGGAATGGTGCAATAGGTACATGGATAATCGCAACCATCTTGTACTTTTAAAAAGGTACGTGTTCTATCGCCAATAGAGTAGGCTGCAATGAAATTATGATTTACTTTTTCAATGTTTTGCTGATGAACAATTGCTTTTGGATTTTTGGTTAAATCTGAAATAAATTCTACAATTCTGAACTTTTCAGCTGCGCCTAAAACCATATCTACACCCTCTATTTCGGCAATTTCTGTTGGCTTTAATTGTGCATAGCAACCTACAATAGTTACGTAAGCATTTGGTGAATATTTAAGTGCTTCTTTAACTACTTTTCTGCATTTTTTATCTGCATGTTCGGTTACAGAGCAGGTATTAATTACATACACATCTGCCGCATCGGTAAATTCTACTACAGAGTAACCTGCATCAGTAAACAATCGGCCAATGGTTGATGTTTCTGAGAAGTTTAGCTTACAGCCGAGTGTATAAAATGCAACTTTTTTCATTTGTTAGAAAATGTTTTTCAGCGGTAATGAAGCTAATATAATTTTGATACTAATTTAACTCAGTTATGTTGAAAAATTATAATGCTTTATCCGGCTGCAAAGATAATAAAATTAGTTATGAGTTGTGGATTGCGAGTAATTGCTTAGTAGAAATGACAAATGAACGATTGAACAATGAATTATTCTTCATTCCAGCGATAGCTTTCTTGCTCTAACCCTGCTAAATCTATAACTCTGTTCACTACTGTTTGTGCTACTTCTTCGATGGTTTTAGGTAGACTATAAAATGATGGATTTGCAGGACAGATAATTCCTCCTGCTTCTGTTACTGTTTTGAGATTGTTAATATGAATTAAACTAAACGGTGTATCTCTGACTACGGCAATTAATTTACGACGTTCTTTTAAAATTACATCTGCTGCTCTTGAAATTAAATCGTTAGATATGCCATGGGCGATGCGACCTAATGTGCCCATTGAGCATGGAATTATGATCATCGTATCAAATTTGGCAGAGCCTGATGCAAATGGCGCATTAAAATCCATTTTATGATAAAAAGTAAAAGGATAATTATCGTATTCTTCATTACCTAATTCAAAACGCCATACTTCTTTTGCATTATCAGACATTACTATACCTACGTTTTCAATTTGAGAGGATAGCTTTAATAAATTATCTAATAAGAGTTTAGCGTAAATAGAACCACTGGCTCCAGTAATTGCAACGATGATTTTTTTCTTTTTGATCATATGATTAACAAATATACAATAGAAAAGAATACTAAAAGGATATAAAGAGAAACCATACTGTGAGAAATGGAATATTCTACATTTCCATGAATGGAATAATTAAGCACTAAACCAATAGAACTGCAAATAATATCTCTATGAAATGCTTTCAACTATAATCTCAGAAGTGAGAAAACAAAAAAGGGCCAAGAATAAATTCTTGACCCTACATCTACCTATGAAAAACATACCCCCGAAAGGGTAAGCTCAAATGTAACTAAATTTGCAAATAAAAGAAAGTTTAAATAGGCTTTTTTTTATTATAGTGTAATTGTGACACATTTAAATTTTAAATATATATTGAATAATCTCTTTAGAGGGTTAAAACAAGTATTTTGTACTTAAAAAATTAGAGCTGTGGCTATCGATAATTTCGTTTAGCAAATGTTTATTATTCTCGTTTAACTTTGTTGCTACCAATGAGCGAATAGAGAATGAACGCAAGGCATCTACCACCGACAAAGTTCCCTCTGCACTATCTTTTCTTCCTGTAAAAGGAAAAACATCTGGTCCGCGTTGGCATTGGCAATTGATATTTACTCTGCTCACTTGATTAACTAATGGATCTATTAGTGCTGCTACTTCTTGGTCATCGTTACTAAAGATACTTACTTGTTGGCCGTGAGTTGATTCGATTAAATATTCTATGGTTTCTTCTAAGTCATCAAAAGGAACAACTGGTACAACGGGTCCAAATTGCTCTTCGGTATATAGTTTCATGGAGGCATTTACGGGATAAACAATTGCAGGATATACAAATGATTCGTTAGTTGCACCACCATTTTCATTTATGATTTTTGCACCCTTTGAAATTGCATCATCTAAACATTCTTTTAAATATGCTGGTTTGTGAGGTTCTGGAAGTGGTGTTAAAGAAACTCCATCAACCCAAGGCATTCCGAATTTAAGTTTAGCAACCGACTCGGAAAGTTGTTTTAAAAACTCATCTGCTAAGCTACGGTGTACAAAAATGATTTTTAATGCTGTACATCTTTGACCATTAAATGAAAGTGAGCCTAAAACTGTTTCTTGAACTGCTAATTTTAGATCGGCTTTTGCTGTAATAATTGCTGCATTTTTAGCATCTAAACCCAAAATAGCACGTAAACGATTTACTTTAGGGTGCATTTTTTTTAACTCGTTGGCAACTTTACTTGATCCAATTAGGGTTAACACATTTATTTTCCCTGATTCCATTAATCCTGGAATAATTTTATTTCCACGGCCGTAAATAGTGTTCACTACACCTTTTGGAAAACAGTTTTTAAATGCTTGTAACAAAGGGTAAAACAATAATGTACCATGTTTAGGTGGTTTGAATAAAATGGTGTTACCCATGATTAATGCTGGTATTAGCGTTGTAAAGGTTTCATTTAATGGGTAATTGAAAGGGCCCATGCATAAAACCACGCCTAATGGGGAGCGACGGATTTGGGCTACAATTCCTTGTTCCATTGTGAAGCCTGCAGATTGACGATCCAAATCTTTTAAGGCATCAATTGTAGCTTGGATATATTCGATTGTACGGTCAAATTCTTTAGTGGAATCGGCGAATGTTTTACCGATTTCCCACATGATAAGTTTTACAACTTCTTGCTTTTTCTCAATAATTTGATGCGTAAATTTCTCTACGCATTCTATTCTTTGAGCTACATTCATGGTGGGCCATTCGCCCCTACCGTTGTTATATGCCGCTACAGCTGCTTCTAAAGCTGCATTTGCTTCTTCCTTATCGCAAAGCGGATATGTACCAATTATTTTGCGTTCTAAACCTTTTGGGGTTTTAATGCAAATTGGTGATAAAACGGTGTGTACATCTCCTTTCCATGATAACATTTCGCCGTTGGATAAATATTCTCGTTGGTTTACTTCTTCCGCCAGTTTAAAGGCAGCTGGAATTTGCTCTTCAGTTAAAAAGAGTGAATTCAATTCTTCTTGAAAGCTCATAACTATAGGTCGGTGATTTTTTTGTATTTAGGAACTAATGATTTCATTACAACCCATGCAACTAAGTAGGCAACAGCACAAAATGCGAACATAATGGTATATGCAACTGTCATATTTGATTGAACTAATGGCTTTTGAATTTCTGAGAGTTGATTGAATAAATTTGAATCAATGGATTTTAATTTATCTGCTACTTCAACTGGTAGTTTACTTAAAGCCATTATATTGAGATTTATTTTATCGCCATATTTACTAGCTAAATCCATTGATGTAATTTGGTTAACAAATACATTATTACCTAATTCGTTGAATTTGCTGAACGATTCTGAAATCCCTTTGTGTGCGTAGCTATCAAAAATCCAACCGCCAACTTTGGTGACTAAAACACCACCTATACCTCCAGCCATACCGCCTATACCTACTACAGAGCCTATTGCTCTTTTAGGGAACATATCTGAAACTGTAGTAAAAATATTTGCTGACCATGCTTGGTGTGCTGAAGTACCAATACCTATTAAAATAACAGGAACCCAAAAAGAATAGTGACCTAGAGGTTGTGCCAACAATACTACCAAAGGGAAAAGTGCTATGATGAGCATAGCTTTCATTCTTCCATCATATACAGCATACCCTTTATCTGCAAAGTATTTAGGAAACCAACCGCCACCGATACTTCCAATCATTGTCATGCTATATAAAACAGCTAATGGCAGTACAATATCTGAGCCTGTCATTCCATATTGATCTTTTAAGTAACCAGGCAACCAGAATAAGAAAAACCACCATACACCATCTGTCATGAATTTACCAAAAGTAAAGGCCCAAGTTTGTTTGTAGGTTAATAACTTAAACCATGATACTTTTTCTGAGTTTGCTTTATCAGCAATTTCATCTTCATCACTATTAATATAGGCCAATTCGGCAGCTGATAATCTCTTTTGTTTTTCTGGAGATTCATAAAAATATAACCAAAAGAATAACCATAAAAATCCAATTGCACCAACTAATTCAAAAGCTTTTTCCCAGCCCCAATGTTCGGCAATCCAAGGCACAGTTAGCGGAGCTAAAACCGCCCCAATATTTGCTCCAGAATTAAAAATTCCTGTTGCTAATGAACGTTCTTTTTTAGGGTGATATTCTGCTGTGGCTTTAATAGCTGCTGGAAAGTTACCTGCTTCACCAATTGCCAAAACAGCTCGGGAAAACATAAAACCAAGTATAGATACAGGCAAAGCAGATAAACCAAATGTTGTTAAAATGAATGCAAGGCCGGTACCAATTGAAATAGAATATGCATGTATTATTGCACCGATTGACCAAATAATGATGGCAATTCCGTAGCCCCATTTTGTACCTAATTTATCTACAAAACGACCAGCAAAAAGCATGGAAATTGCATAGGTAAATTGAAAAATAGCCGCTATATCCGCATAATCACTATTTGACCATCCAAATTGCTCTTCTAAAGTGGGTTTTAGTAAACTAAGTACTTGCCTATCGAGGTAGTTTACTGTTGTTGCAAAAAACAAAAGGGCGCATATTGTCCATCTGTAATTGCCAATTTTAACTTGGTTCATAATTTTAGGTTTATAATTGGTTGATTAGTGTGTTTTTTATTTTATGGTTTAACTTTATTTATGATTTCGAATGCTTTCGTGGTTAGCGAATACAGTTCATCATAACCTTTATTTTCTAGTATTTTCTTACTTACTAATTTACTCCCCATCCCTACTGCGCAAACGCCTGCTTTAAACCAGGTATCTATATTGTTTTCTTCAATTTCTACTCCGCCAGTTGGCACAAATAATTGTCCCTGAAAAAGTTCCTTTATGGATAACAAATATTCTGCGCCTAAAATGTTAGCCGGAAATAGTTTGATAATCCCTGCTCCAAATTGGTGAGCAACATTAATTTCTGTAGGTGTCATACATCCTGGAATCCATAATAAACCAGCATCGTGCGTTAGTTTACCAACTTCTATGTCGACTACGGGACAAACAATGAAATCGGCACCTGCATTTAAAAAAGCTTTTACTTCTGCTATATTTTTAATTGTTCCAACGCCTAGGAATAAATCTTGCATTTCGGTTTTTAACGCTTCTTTTAAAAACTTAAAATTTTCGAGCGCAGCTTTACCCCTATTTGTGTATTCGAAAACTCGAATGCCTGCACGGTATAATGTGCGGACAATATCCAAACTTACCTGTGCATCGTCGTAATAAAAAAGGGGCAACATCCCTTGATTTTTGATGGCTGCTATTGTAGTTTCTTTATTCTTAGTCATTTTCTGCTAATGTTTTTTTAACCTCTGCAACTGTTGCTGTTGTACAATCGCTTGGTATAAATAATTTATTAAATGCTGCTGCAGTAGCGAAGTTTAGGGTTTCTGATGGGCTGTTACCGTGATAAAATCCATAAATCAATCCTGCCATAAAACAATCTCCACTACCTACTTTATCAAGTATTTTTTCTGAAGCATATTCTTTCGAGACGGTAAGTTCGTTTTCTGTATACAGTGTGGTGTAATATTTTATCCCTTGTTTATAATCGAACCTAAATGTATTTGCAACCGATTTACATTTTGGATAATTTTTAATTATTTGTTGAGAAGTAGCCTTTGCTTGTTCTAAGTAAACATTTTTGTCGCTTGTTTTGTGAATAAACTCTGGCAAACTAATGCTCAACATTTTTTCTGCAGCCCAAATATTACCCATAATCAAATCGCAGTATTGAGCTAATTGAGGAATAATTTCTGATGGTTGTTTACCATATTGCCATAATTTAGCTCGGTAGTTTAAATCGATAGATATAGTAATTCCTTTTGCACTTGCTGCTTTAACTGCTTCTAAGCAAACATCGGCAGCTGCCTGATTTAATGCTGGACAAATAGCGCTAAAATGAAACCAAGTAATTCCGTCCAAAACTTTATCCCAGTTGATAGTTCCAGTTTGCAACATTGCAAAAGCAGAGTTTGCTCTATCGTAAATTACGCCTGCATTTTTTAAGTCTTTTCCTTTTGGCAAATAATATAAACCTATTCTATCGCCTCCATGATGAATTTTAGAAGTTTCGATATTGGCAGAATCCATATAACCTATGATTTGCTCTGACATGAAATTCTGTGGCAAGGCTGTAAAATAAGCTGAAGGAATATCCCATAATGCCAATGCTGTAGCTACATTTAGTTCTGCTCCACCAATGTAAAAAGGTAGTTTATTTTCTGCAAGCCATTCACCATCTCCGTCTGGACTGATACGCAATAGTAGTTCACCAAAACTTAAAACTTTGCCCATATTAGAAATTGAAATAGTTTTTAGCGTTATTATAACAGATATCTTGAATTATTTTTCCCAGCCATGCTTCATCATACGGTAATTCTCCATTTTCGACATCTGTACCAAATAAATCGCATAAAATACGTCTAAAATATTCGTGACGAGGAAAAGAAAGGAAACTTCTAGAATCGGTGAGCATGCCTACAAACTGACTTAACAAACCCATATTAGATAGTGTATTGATTTGCTTAATCATTCCATCTTTTTGATCTAAAAACCACCATCCAGAACCCCACTGCACTTTGCCAGCAACTGTTCCATCTTGATAATTCCCGATCATGGTTGCCATTAGCTCGTTATCGGCTGGATTTAAATTATATAAAATTGTTTTTGCCAATTTGTTGTTCAAATCCAATTTGTTTAAAAACTTCGCTAAGGATTTTCCTTGTGGGAAATCTCCAATTGAATCGAAACCTGTATCTGGCCCTAATGACGCTAATAAACGATCGTTATTGTTTCTTAACGCACCAAGGTGAAATTGCTGAACCCAACCTTTTTCGTGATCCCATAAGGCAAAATTGAAAAGCATGGCCGATTTAAATTTTAAATTATCTGTTAGGCTAATCGCTTCATTATTTCTTATTTTAAGGAAGATATTTTTTACTTCTTCTTCAGTATAATCTTCAGCATAAATTTGTTCTAATCCGTGGTCAGAAACAGATGCACCATTGGCTGCAAAGTAATCATGACGAGACTTTAACGCTGATAAATATGTATCGTAATCTGTAATTTTTGATCCTATTAAGCTTTCTAATTTATTAATGTAGGCATTTAAACCTGCAACATCATCAGCATTCATCGCTTTATCCGGTCTAAATGCGGGAAGAACTCTTAAATCGATGCCACTATTTTTTATTTGCTGATGAAATTCAAGATTATCGAGCGGATCGTCTGTAGTACATAGCGTTTTCACGTTCATTTTACGCAATAAACCTTGTACACTATATTCTTTAGTTTGTAATTTGGCATTACACTCATCGTATATTTTTTTCGCATTTGCGGAAGATAAAACTTCATGAATATCGAAATAACGTTGTAATTCTAAGTGCGTCCAATGATAAAGTGGATTTCTTAAAGTATACGGAACTGTTTCTGCCCATTTCTCGAATTTTTCCCAATCTGATGCTGCTCCTGTAATAAAATATTCATCAACGCCATTTGCACGCATCGCTCTCCACTTATAATGATCACCATACAACCACACCTGAGTTATATTATCAAAATTTTTGTCTTCGGCAATTTGATCAGGCATTAAATGATTATGGTAATCAATTATTGGCATCTGCTTAGCAAACTGATGATACAGCGTTTGTGCTGTTTTGGTTTGCAGTAAAAAGTTCTCGTCTAAAAAGTTTTTCACACTCTATATTTTTTTTACCACATAGGCACATAGAAAATCTCACTATGTTATCTATGTGGTTAATTTAATTTTATACTCCACTAAAAATTGAGAAACCACCGTCTACGCAAATCATAGCGCCAGTTACAAATTGTGATGCATCGCTCAATAACCAAACTAGAGCACCTTTTAATTCATCTGGATCTCCAAAACGTTTAAATGGAGTTTGTTTAATTACTGATTGTCCACGAGAGGTAAAACCATCTGGTGTAGTTAATAAATTACGGTTTTGTTCGGTTAAGAAAAAGCCCGGCGCTAACGCATTCATTCTAATTTTGTCACCATAACGATTTGCTAATTCTACCGCAAACCATTGTGTATAGCAATCTACCGCAGCTTTACCCATATTATAACCCAATACTTTGGTTACTGCCTTTTTTGAATTCATAGAAGAAATATTTACAATACTTCCTCTTCCTGTTTTAGCAATGGCCTCTCCAAAAATTTGAGTTGGAATAAGTGTTCCCCATAAATTGAGGTCTAACACTTTTTTCATACCATCCATTTTCATGCTAAAAATGTCTTCATCTGGTTGTAAAACTCCATCAGGCATATTACCACCTGCTGCATTTACTAATCCATCTATTTTACCAAAAGCAGCAATAACTTTTTCTCTTGTAGCAATTAATTGTGCTTCATCCATTGCATCAGCAATTAAAGCAATTGCTTTACCACCGTTTTTATTAATAGCATCAGCTCTTTCATTAGCAATTTCAGCATTCCTACCTAAAATGCCAACTGCGCCACCAGCTTCTACAATTGCGTTTACAAATGAATTACCTAAAATTCCCGTTCCGCCAGTTACTACGATTACTTTACCTTCTAAAGAAAATGATTGTTCCATTATTATTTAAATATTTTTAGCACAAGTGAATTATTTATTTCGCTTTAAGATTGCTTCGTTCCTCGCAATGACGAAATAGACTAATTGACTTTATTTAAGTTCTTTTACTCCAAATGTATCCATGTCAGCATAGTCAAGATTTTCGCCTGCCATACCCCAAATAAAACTGTAATTTTTTGTCCCGCTACCAGCGTGAATGCTCCAAGTTGGAGATAAAATTGCTTCATGGTTAGCTACAATGATATGGCGGGTTTCTTGTGGTTCGCCCATATAATGGAAAACTCTATGTTCTTCATCTACATCAAAATAGAAATAAACTTCCATTCGGCGATCGTGCGTATGTGGCGGAATGGTATTCCAAACGCTACCAGTAGAAAGAATGGTTAAACCCATAACCAATTGGCAACTTTGAATTCCATCTTTATGTATGTAGCGCATAATTTTACGTTCGTTTGCTGTTTCTACACTTCCTAATTGCGCAGAAAAAGCATCGGCGTTTTGCAAATATGTTGTAGGATAGGCTGCATGAGCTGGAGCTGATAAAATATAAAACACAGCTGGTTCATTTGCATTCTTGCTACTAAACTTTACATCTTTTACGCCCTTACCTAAATATAAACAATCTAATTTTGCTAAGTGGTAAGTCGTTCCATCAGCTTCAATTGTTCCTGCAACTCCAACATTAATTACGCCCATTTCTCTTCTTTCCAAAAAGAAGTCGGCACGTAAAATATCATATGTACCCAAAGGCACAACTTCTGTGGTTGGTGTTATTAAACCAGTCACCATTCTATCGTAGTGTGAATACACAAAATTGGCTTTGTCTTTTTCTTTTAACCCATCTAACAAAAATCTTTCTCTGATTTTATCAGTTCCGTAAGTCTTGAAATCTTCTGAGTGTACGTGTTGTATAATTTTCATTTTATTGTGTTTGTCGTCATGAGAGATACAAAGTAATATTGTTCCTTCTATCGTTTAAGATTACTTCGGTCCTCACTATGACGGTTGTATATTATAAAGATACTCCTCTTTTCCAAGGAATAAAATCATCTTGATTTAGTAAAACAGCTTTGGGAATTACTTCGCCACTAGCTGCTTTAATGCAATATTCTAAAATATCTTCGCCCATTTCTTCAATGGTTTTTTCACCTTCAATTACTGGCCCAGTGTTAATATCTATAATATCGCCCATGCGATTTGTTAAGGAATTGTTGGTTGCTACCTTAATTACTGGGCAAATTGGATTTCCTGTTGGTGTTCCTAAACCTGTGGTAAATAAAATTAACGTTGCTCCGCTTGCAGCTTTACCAGTAGTCGCTTCAACATCATTGCCTGGTGTACAAACTAAGTTTAAACCACTTTTTGTGGAAGGTTCAGTATAATCTAAAACATCTACAATTGGTGATGTCCCACCTTTTTTAGCGGCTCCGTTGCTCTTTATAGCATCTGTAATTAAGCCGTCTTTTATATTACCCGGAGATGGATTCATATCAAACCCAGAACCTGCGTTTTCTGCAGACTGACTATAAGCACTCATCAACTTAATAAATTTCTGAGCTGCTGCTTCGTCTTTAGTTCGGTCAATAATATTTTGTTCTGCTCCACACAATTCGGGAAATTCTGCTAATAAAACTGTTGCCCCTAAGCCAACCAATAAATCTGAACAATAACCTACTGCTGGATTAGCAGAAATACCACTAAAACCATCGCTACCACCACATTTAACTCCTATATTTAATTTACTTAATGGCGCTGGTTGTCTTTCTATTTTATTTACTTCAATTAAACCTGTAAAAGTTTTCTTAATTGCCTCAGCAATCATATTTTCTTCGCTTTGCGATTTTTGTTGTTCGAAAATGTATAAAGGTTTATCGAAACTTGGGTTTCTTTCTTTTAAATCTGCAAGGAAATCTTGCACTTGCAAATTCTGGCAACCTAAACTGAGCACAGTAATTCCTGCAACATTTGGATGATCAGCATAAGCAGCTAATAATTTACTTAAAATTGCTGCATCTTGTCTAGTTCCCCCGCATCCACCTTGATGGTTTAAAAATTTAATTCCATCTATATTTTTAAAGACCCTATTGTTTCTCTCATTTTCAACAGAAAACGATGCTTCGAAAGTCGAAATATCAGTTCCATTTTTAAAAGCTTCTACAAGTTGATGAGTATATGCTTTATATTTTGCAGTTACGGCATAGCCTAATTCATTGTGTAAAGCTTCTCGAATAACATCTAAATTGCGATTTTCACAAAAAACAGTAGGAATAAATAACCAATAGTTTGCTGTCCCAACTTTGCCATTTTGGCGATGATATCCGTTAAATGTGCGGTTTGCAAATTTCGAAACATCTGGAGCTTGCCATTCATAATTATACGGACGGTATTGGTAAGCTGCTGCTGCATGTTTTAGATTTTCAACAGTCATTAATGCACCAGCTTTTAATGCGTATTGTGTTTTGCCAACTAAAGTTCCATACATGAAAACTTCGTCTCCAGCATTCATATCTTTTATATAAAATTTATGCTTTGCATGAATATCATCTACTAAAGTATAGGTTTCACCTTGATAACTTATTACCTCACCAGCTCTTAAATCAGCTAATGCGATAAGTACATTATCTTTTGGATGAATTTTTAAAACCTTATTCTTCATTACACTGCATTTATTTTTGAGATGTTCAGTTCTGTTAAAACTTGAGATATTTCACCAGAAATTATCTTATTGTATTTTTCTTTTACAGACTTTGTAAATCCTGTTAGCAGGCTTAAATCAGTATCCCAAAAATTTACATCATTAAGTACGTTTGTCACATAATTTGTATGACTAGTAGATATTTGATCGTAAAAATATTTAGCATTATCATCTGTAATAAGATATTCAAGTCCCTGATATGATCCGTAAAATTTACTTCCTTCTCTATGATCAACTTTCATGAAAACTAGGTAGGCAGCAAAACCAAGGGCAATATGTTCTGGAACACTATTAAATAATTTGTAATAGTTCAATAGTAAAGGCAAGATGCGAATTTTCATTTTCATGGTGTATTGAAAAGTGATATTAATCCACAAATGCTCAATAGAAGGATTTGCAAAGCGATCTTTCACAGTATTTGCAAAAGCTGTTGTTTGATCTTCCGTAACTTCATAAGGTATAGCGGGACCAATTTCTATCGCCATTAAATCTTCAATGTACGTTTTTAACTGCTCATTAGTCATTGCTTTTTTAACCGTATCAATACCTGATAGGAAAGCAAGACCAGAAGTCAATGTATGTGTTCCGTTTAATAAACGAACTTTTAATTCTCTATATATTTCTATATCTTTTGCAATAACAACACCCGAATCAATTTTTGCAAAATCTAAAACGTTTGCTACTTTTTCATCTCCTTCAATTGCCCATAAACGATAAGGCTCTGTCATTGAGAGTAAGTTATCGGTATAACCTAATTCACCTTGTAAATTCGCTAATGTTGCTGCATCTGGTTTGCCAGGAACAATTCTATCGACTAATGAATTACAAAAAGTATTTGATGAAGCGATCCATGCGATAAAACCAGGTTCCAACTGATTAAACTGTGCGAGCTGTAATACAATAGATGCTAATTTAATTCCGTTATCTGGAATTAATTCTGTGGCAATTATGATTAAACCACTTTCTTTTGAACCGTTAAATGCTTTAAATCTTTCATATAATACGGCCAAAACTTTTGCGGGAAAAGAATTTGGTGGATTTAAAGCGATGCTTTCATTCAAAAGGGTGATGCCTACTTCTGTCGTATTTGAAACAATAAGTTTCAACTCTTTTGATTTCGCAATAGTTAAAATTTCTTCCCAATTTTCTTCAGCAGAGATAACTCTACTTATTGCTGAGGAAATAATATTTTCGGATACGGATTGACCATTTTCTATTCCGCGTACACAAAGGGTATATAAAGAATTTTGCGAATCAAATTCGTTTGTTGATCCACTGGTAGATTTTACAACAGCTATTCGACCATTAAAAATTCCGTGACGATTTGCTTTATCAATGAAATAATCTGGCAAGCCTCGTAACAACACTCCTGTTCCAAACTGAAGTACCTTCTCTGGAAGTTCGAAAGTGCTCTCCTGAGGTACAATCACGTTTTTCGGATTGATTAAATTTAGATTTTCCTGAGATAAAATCATTTCTAATGAATACTGCTTTTCAATTTTAAAATTTGCTCACAAAAAGGCAGTAATGACCCTTCAAAGCATATTGGTTAAAGCAATTATACTTATTAATTGCTAGTAAAAACCTGATTTGAACGCAAATATTTGCGCAATCGTTCCCGAGAACGTTGCAAAAAAAATGGTTTATTTAAGGATTGAACTTTACTTTTTCTTCCCCTATCCAATTTATCAAATCTGGGATGTCATAATAGCTCAGTACATTGTGAACTACAACTCCATATCTATCTTTTGCCAATGGTTGATTTAAAATCTCTTGATAGGATGAAATACATTGAAATAAATTGATTTTAGCTATGCTGAAGTTTAAAAATGCAGCATGTAAAACTGACAACCCGTTTAATCCTATGGAATTGATTTCTATAGGCAATTCTTTCAATGTTATATCATTATTAATAAATTCCAATACACTTAATATATCAGTAACTCGTTGACCAATAATAGGTTTATTTATATGAAGGGCTAACATCGCATTGCGATATTCGATATTGAAATATTTAGGATCATTTAGTGCTGGTTTATCTGTGGTTTCTCCAGTTCCACGAAGATCAACAGCAATTATAATCTCTTCATTTTTATCGGATAAGGATTGAGAAATAATACTGTCTTTCTTTTTTGTATCGTCACTTACCCAAATTCTTATCTTCTTAGCATGAACTGAAGGATAGTAAATACGCATTGGCAAGGGAACTTCATCCCTTTTGCGAAGAATTAGTTCCTCGAACTTAGTATCAAAATGACCTATCTTTCCTTTTCCAACTTTTTCTATTTCTATTTTTCCGGAAGTTGATGGTATCCCTAACAATTTTCTGATTTTCTGTTGTTTTTCAGCTAGAGGTTTTAGTGCAAATAATCTTCTTTGCTCAGCTTTTTCTTTAAACATTTGAAGATTTTTTTGGGGAATATTAACTTCATCCGGATAGCTAATATTAACTTTTCCTTCTGTACTAGCAAATAAATCCTTATCTGTTAGAGTCTCTAAATTTCCTTCCTGAATGGGCTTTGCATCGTTATAAAACCATTTTCTAAACCATTGAACTGCAGCTTCTCGCTTTGGCTTAGAAATTCCATGTCCATCATCAAACGTAAAAAGTGATAACTTTTCTGGTGACTCTAATTTTTGATAAACTTTCTTGAGTTCATCTACTGATTGCAGTGTGCCAGTGTAATCTATGAAATCATATCGTCCTGCCAATACTAAAATTGGTTTGGGAGCAGCCGCTATTAAATAATCGCTCATTTCTAATTGTGCACTTCCTTCTCCTGGAATTTGCGCACAACCATCAGCTGCTCCAGTTGTCTCTAAAGTTCGTTCTCTACTTGCCAAATAACTACAAGGAGCAATAATCTTCACTCGATCATCAAAACCTGCAAAATAAATCGCCTGCATGGCACCACCACTATTTCCGATACAGCCAATTTTGGTATTATCAACTTCTGATCTTGTTTCCAAATAGTCTAATCCGCATATATTATCCAATAATTCATACGCAGCAACAGAAGTTCCCAAAAGGTTCGATGAAAGATTCAACAAGGTATGCTCAGTTGTTGAACCTCGTGTGAGTGCTTTTCCAGTTTGATCCGTTAATTGAACTCTCTCACTTTGAGAAATGGGATCAATTACAAATACCACGAAACCATTTTTTGCAAAAAGAATAGCAGTTTGTTGATATGATTCTGTAGCCTTCGCTAAATCTTCATGTCCACAAAAAAGTAAAACAGTGGGAAATTTCCCTTTTCCTTCTGGGATATACAAATTTGTAGTTACGTGATGATTTTTAAAACTTTGGTAGACTATTTTCTCTATTCGATAACCTGATTTTTGGATTGTCCCAGTTATTTGTGGATTTAAACTTGCTTTTTGAGGCAAGGTCCCAATAACTGCCTTAATTTTTTGTTTTACAGATTGGATATACGCAATTGTATTTGTTTTGGAAGTTAAAGCTTTATTAAATGTTACTTTCCTCGCATCGTATTGTAAATGCATTTGCTGAACGAGATATGTATTTAAACTTACATCTGTTTTCCAGTCGAGTATATTTGATTTTTGTGCAAAAGCAGTACAAATAAGAAATTGAAATAAAATGAAAATGGCTAAATTTTTAATCATGATCGATTCTTAGCATTTTTGTATGACAATTACGGATTAGCTTTTAACCATTTGGGAAATTCTTTGTTTATTAGATTATTGGGCCATGCCCCGTACCAAGCATATCCATTTCTGCGTTCGAAACTGATGTCTGCTACGTTAGTTTTTATCGAATTATCTCGATCACCAAATATGGGTTTGTTGGTTTGAAAATCGTAAAATCTAGCCCAAATTACAGCAGTTGGATCGGCAATTAAGCCTCTATCCCTTCCGTCAGGAAACTTTTCAAATTTGTAACCAGTAATTTTTGTTGCTTCAAACCAAGTGATTGCATTTGTAATTGAATTTTTAATTTCTGTTGAAGGATTTTTAAATCGCATTAAAAATCGAACAATACCTACAGATTCTGATGTACTTAAAGATGCTGGTTCAAAATTTCTAGCTTTAGCTGGTCTCAATGTATTTTGATCGTATTGTGCAGCCCAAATAGTTGGTTTGCCATTTTGTAAAACCTGAGTTTTTAAAATACAGTCTACTCCCCGTTTAACAGCATTTTCAGCTTTGCTTCTATAATTTTGGTCAACAACATCAAAATCATTAGTTTGTGTAGCGATATCTTGCATAATGTTCAGCACATTTACAATTGCATCATCATTATATGTTATTTCAGCTCTGTAAATGCTTTTATCTGGATAATATTGTGGCCAACCACCATTTGCATATTGAGCTTCTAATAAATAATCTATCCCTTTTTTTGCTGCTTGTAAATATTTTTTGTTGTTTGTGGTTTTATAAGCTTTTACTAAGAAATTGATTTCTCTACTTGTTGCTTTGTTATCAATTGTAGCATGTTTATCTGTTGTGGCTTTAATTTTAGCCATTAATGCATCACTTATTGGAGTTTCATATTTTACCACACTCCCATCTTCCAATTGTTTTGGCCAAGCACCATTACTTAATTGATAGATCAACATTTTCTCTGCTAGTGAATCTGTTTGTACAGTTGCATTTGTAGCATTTTGAGCTGAAGCGCATGAAAACAAACACAGGCAAATAAAAGTATAAATTATTGTTACTAATCTTTTCATCTTATTTCTTTTGGCTTGTTTGTTTTGCTAGCCAATTCATTAAATCAGCTGCTGCTTTTAAATTATCGTAGCTTGATGGTAATTTTCTACCATCAACATATTCATTATATAACCAAGGGTCGCCAATTGCATATACTGTACCTTTGCCAAACTTAGTCACCGACATTACATTATCTCCATCTTTATCTTTTAAAATTGATTTCGCATTGCCTGAAAGTTTTAAACTGCTGTATTCTTTAATAAAAAGATTAGTCGCATTTTTAAAAATTAGATTTCCTGGCGGAACTACAACTTTTGCAGTTTCAAAATTTGAAGGTACTGGTACTGTTCCCTTACTATCTTTATTAAATTGAACACCAAATTTTATGGCCAATTCATTAAAATGATCTAACTCGCAATTTGGCGCATCGTTTGCCATTAATACTAAAACCCCACCTGCTTTTACCCACTCAGTAATTGCTTTAATATGTGCGCTTATTACAAAATTTGGTTTTGGATTTTCCTTTTCAAAATCTGGATCTACAATAATATAAATAGATGATTTTTTTAAGTTTGCCGTTGTTGGTGCTTGATATAAGGTATTAGTTTTAAAACCTGCATTATTGAATTGATCTCCCCAAAAAGAAAAACCACCATTCGCGAGTTCATCCCATTTATAATGCCATGAAATTGTATTATTGCTTTGATCTTGTTTAGTTTCATTATTGAAATAAGAATCTAAGGTCACGGTTTTTCCTAAGCCAGGTTTTGGTAATGCAGCAATTTCCATTTCATTGGCCGCTAATAAAAATGCACCAACACCTTTGGGATCATTTGTAATTACTTTTTCACTTAAATAATAGGCATAACTCCCATCACGATAAGGTTTACCACCTAAACCAGACACATTCACTGTTCCTTTTAAATTGATTTTACCTGTAGACGCTTGTTCAACAAATTCAGTTTTAATGCCTTTATATCCTTTGGCTGCAACTGTGAAATACGATGAAGGCAAATAACCCATGCGCACAGCTTTTGCAAAGGTGTACACAAACATATTCGCTGCAGATGCTTCGTGATAATTGCCTTTGCCATTTGGCTGATCTAAAACATCGTACCATAAACCCGATTTTGGATCTTGTACTTTTTGAACAGCTAATGCATAACGATTTAAAATACCTAATAAAGCATCACGTTTAGGATGGTTTTTTGGAAAATTATCTAACACATCAACTAATGCCATTCCATACCAGCCCATTGCTCTAGCCCAAAAATTAGGTGATTTTCCTGTTGTTTTATTTGCCCATTGTTCGGTTTTAGACTCATCCCAGCCGTGGTAAAGCAATCCTGTTTTAGCATCTCTCGCATTTTTTTCCATCCATATAAACTGGTTTGCGATATCATCAAATGCTTTTTCATTTTTAATCAATGCGGCATATTCTGCATAAAATGGTTCGCCCATATATAATCCATCTAACCACATCTGATTTGGATAAACTTTCTTATGCCAAAAACCTCCTTCTTTTGTTCTGGGTTGTTGTTGTAATTGATCCCACAATAAGGTTGCAGCTTTAAAATATTTTTGCTGACCAGTTACTTTATATAATGTGAGCAGCGAACGACCATTTTTGACATTATCAATATTATAGTCTGCTTGTTTATAGCGGTTAATTGTTCCTTCTTTAGTTACAAAAAAATCCATGCTTTTTTGCATGTATTTAAAGTAGTCGCCATTTCCCGTTCTTTTCCAAATGCCATTTATTCCTTCTAAAATTACACCTTGATCGTATGCCCATTTTACAGGTTTTGGATTAGCTGGGTCTAGATTTAATGAATCTTTCCAAATTTCCATTACCGTACTTGCCATTTGTTGCGATAAAGGTTGTTGTGCCTTAACATGTAAAGTTAGACCTAAGAAAGTTGCTATGCTTAAATATTTAAAAATGGACGCTTTCATGCTATTTATTAATCTGTAATGATGTTTCTGTTGCCCCAGCTAAAAATTCTGTCTTATTTATCGCTTTCGAGACGTCTAAACCAGATGACTTAATAGCGCTATTTCTATCTCCGCTTATGCGGAAAAGCAATTGTGCTGTATTATAATTTATAGTCGAAAAGTTGATATTATTTCCATTTTGGACATTAATTAATGGATTAGCTTTATCAACCACTAAATTTATTCTACTTAAGCTTACGTTTTTAGCTTCCTGAATATCAATACCCTCAGTAGCTTTAACGCTAAAATTATCAATGGTAATATTGCTAATGCTCAATTCGGGCAAACCTCTAATAAAGACTGCTTTTGTGGCGCCATCGCATACTAAATTACTAATGTGGAAATCTTTAAATACTGGAGTTTCTTCAGTTATTGGCAATAATTGAATTTTAGGTGCGTCTCTTTTTTCGCCAGTTAAAGGAACAGGATCTACGGCTGCATAATACATATCAAACAAAACTGCTTCCCCTACAATATCTTTCATATTGATATTTTTAACAAAGATTTTTTCAACAACACCGCCTCTACCACGAGTGGTTTTAAAACGAAGTCCAATGTCAGTACCAATAAATGAACAATCTGAAACGAAAATATTTCTTGCACCTCCAGACATTTCACTTCCAATTACAAATCCACCATGGGCATGATAAACTGTACTATTTCGGATAATTACATTTTCGGTTGGCATTCCACGTTTCCTACCTGCAGCATCACGACCAGATTTAATACAAATCCCATCATCTCCCACATCAAAAGTACTCCCCTCAATTAATACGTTTTTACAAGATTCTATATCAATTCCATCACCATTTTGTGCATACCATGGATTTTTAACATATACATTTCTAACCGTTAAATCTTCACACATCAGTGGATGAAGATTCCAAGCAGGCGAATTTTGAAAAGTAACTCCTTCTAATAATATTTTTTTGCAAGAAGTAAATACCAATAAATTGGGGCGTAAAAAATCCTTAATTGATGCATAAAAATCAGGTGTTTTATCTGAAGTAATTTCTCCTGGATTTTTTAACGATGAACCTTTAAAAGTTTTTTCTGAAGGATACCATGTTTTTTTATCCTCACTAGTTAATCCACCAGATGCTGTTAATTTCTTCCATTGACTTTCTGTTAATTTATCTTTTTTAACCATTCGCCAAGCATCTCCACCACCATCAATAATTCCATAACCTGTAATAGCAATGTTTTCTTGTTTACTTGCAGATATAGGAGATTGATTTCGCATTTGTGGCAATCCTTCCCAATTTCCAGCTACTAATGGATATTGATCAAAATCTTTTGTAAACTGAAGAATTGCATTTTTTTGGAGATGTAAATTTACATTGCTTTTTAACTCAATTGGTCCAGTTAACCATAATCCTTTTGGAATAACAACCACCCCACCACCTTTTCTATTACAAGCAATAATAGCTTCGTTAATAGCTTTCGTATTTAAAGTCAATCCATCGCTTTTAGCACCATATTTTACAATCGTAATAGTGTCTGCTCTAAATGAAGTTTTAGCAATAACTGGAAGGTTACTAAATGAATAATTTGGTTTAGCACCAGACTGGGCATTTGCAAAGAGAGAGGCATTAAATATGAAGAAAGCGATAGTATAAGCTATTTTTTTCATGTTTGTAATTACAATTTATATTGGTTTTTGGAGCTTTATATTAACAAGTCTACATAGTTTTAAACAGGAATGAAACAAAATGACTGAAAATAACTATGCAATCGTTACCGTTTTGGGAGTTAAAAAATATAAATATTACTGATCTATTGTAAACCAGTCAAAATCTGCATAACCAGAATCGTTAGTTTGTTGTTCTCTAACACAAAACAAACCTACTTTAGCACCAATCCATTTGCCAGGCTCAGCTTGAAAAACATCATTTACCTCAATAAACTCATCGCCATTTAAACTATAACTGAATTGACATTTCGCTCCTTCACTTACTTTTACACGAAGATAAATTTGAGATTTACTAATTTTTACTAATACCTTTTCATCTTCTGCTTTCCCTTTATCTGCATTTTTGCAAGTTGTGTAAACCAAATAAATTCCATCTTTTTTGCTTTTAACAGCTAGGTTAGCATAACTTAATCCTGTTACTATTAATCCCGATTTTTCGTTTTCAAGTTTAGTATTAGGAGTAAAATTCAATTTTGTAGTTACTGTAAATTTCTCAGTCGGAAACTTTTGTAGCAGTAAATTTGGTACTTCCCAATAGTTTTTGGCACTATCAGAAATTTTTACAGAATATAATCTTAACGAACCTGTTGATGGATTTAAAAAAGACCAAGTTGCAGATGGATTAGCCTGCCATTGCCATTGGAGGCCTAAATTTATACCATTAAATTCATCACTTTCTGCAGGCGTAGATAATGCTATAGGTTTTGAAACCAAAGGTTTTTTATATGTTAAAACGGGTTCACCAATTCCATCACCATCAGCATCAATTCCAATTACTGGCCAATTGTTTATCCATTTCATAGGTTGCAAATGCACAACTCTGCCATAAGCGTTTTTATCTTGAAAATGCAAAAACCAATTCTCCCCAGCCGGCGTATTAACCCATGCACCTTGATGTGGACCGTTTATTGGAGACTTCCCTTGATTCATCACAACTTTACGTTCATATGGTCCGTAAATATTTTTTGAACGTAAAACCAATTGCCAACCGGTACTTACTCCACCAGCAGGAGCAAAAATGTAATAAAAACCATTGCGTTTATAAAATTTAGGCCCTTCTATTGTTGGGTCTAATTCGTGTCCATCGTATACCAATTTGCCTTCATCTATTACTTTATCGCCTGTGGCATTCATTTTTTTTACTACGATAATGCTTTTAACCCCAGCCCTACTACCTGCATATGCATGAACCAAATAAGCTTTTCCGTCTTCATCCCAAAGGGGACAAGGATCAATTAATCCTTTTCCTTTTTCTACTAAAATAGGTTCAGACCATGGCCCTGCTGCATTTTTAGCTTTAGTTAAATAAATGCCAAAATCCGGATCAGGATAATAAATATAAAATTCGCCATTATGGAAACGAATTGCTGGCGCCCAAACACCATTGCCATGTTGTGTTTTAGAAAAATGCTCAAAAGGTAATTGTGTTTTTAAGGCATGGCTGATAATTGTCCAATTCACCAAATCTTTAGAATGTAAAATTGGCAAACCCGGAACGGCATCAAAACTTGAAGCTACTAAATAGAAATCATCACCTACACGGACTACATCTGGATCGGAATAGTCAGCGTCTATTACTGGATTTTTATATTTCCCATTGCCTAAGTCTGGTACCCACACTTTTGAAATTATTTGTTGAGCACTTACAATTAGCGTAGAAAAAGTAAATAAAATGGTGAATAATTTCTTCATTATATTCTACTTAATAGGAATCCATGCTATATTTCCCTTGAAAATATTTGTTAACGTATATTGTTTTACTTCTTTTTTAGTGAGCTGTTTAGACCAATTCACCCTACTTTCTTTCACAAAACCGGGTCCGAAAGAGCCATATTCTCCATAAAAAGTAGTTTCATGGTTTTTATTTTCATTCCAAACATGCCATCCCTCTGGTAAAATATGCGCACCCATTTCTGTACGAATAAAAACCGTTTTGGCATAAGGTCTCCATGGTCTACCTAAATACACTTTTTGAAACTCAAGATCAGCGGTAAGTTTACAATCCAAAAATACAAAGCCATAAGGTTGAGCTTGTGTAGTTGATGCTGCTGTGATGTATGAATTTTTCTTGCTATGAATATGACAATGCTCAAAAACTACAGTTGCTGCACCAAATATAAAATCGGTTGTGCCTTCAATATAGCAATCAACATAGTACTGCCTGCTGGTATCCACAGATGGGAAAAGTGTATCTTGATTACCTAAAATTCTGCAGTTTTTGATGATTACTCTATCTGCTTCTACATGCAATGCCACTGCTTGTCCAACAGGACCAGCTGAGTTTTCAAACGTTAGGTTTTCGGCTTTAAAATCGTTTCCCTGAATTAAAACAGAATGAGAGGTATAAGTATTAATTCCATTTTTACCAGAATAATCATCAAAAGTAATGATCGTTTGGTTTTTGTCTTCTCCAATTAAGGATATTTTAGATTTTTGAGCTGGAACAACTAACTTCTCTTTATAAATTCCTTTTTTAATATAGATAGGTACTTGAACTTCAGATAAATCTCGGACAGCATTTACCGCTTCTTGGATAGTTTTAAAATCGCCACTACCATCTTTAGCTACAGTAAAAGATTTTGGATATGTTTGCGCATGAGCAGATATAATGGTAAGTAGGAAAAGGGAAGTTACTATAGTTTTCATTTATCGTTTTTTATGCTTTTACTTTTTGGATTCTTCTTCGCTCTGAGTGACAAACTACTCTTTTGGATTCCATCCGTTAAAAATTTGATCCAATGTATATTCTTTTATCGTTTTTTCATTTAATTGATGCGACCAAGCTACTCTAGCTTTAGGATTTGCACCTGCACCTGTATTATTGTATTCGGCATAAAATGCAGTTTTTTCATTTGTTTCTTTTCCCCAATTGTCCCATCCTTCTGCTTTAATTATTTTACCCAAATCGCAATTGATAAAAACGGATTTTGCAAATGGGCGCCAAGGACGACCTAAATAAAAGGAGTTTGCTGGAGCATTACCTAAAACCTTACTATTTAGAAAAACATATCCATATTTTGAGGTATCTGGAGAAGATGACGCAGTAATATATCCTGCATTTTTACAGAATATTTCGCATTCTTCAAAAACAGCAGTAGACGAACCAAAAATAAAATCAACTGTACCTTCTATATAGCATTTATAATAATATTGACGACTTGCGTAACCATAAGTATACAATGTATCTTGGAAACCCAACATTCTGCAGTTCACAAACTTAGCTTTATCGCCTGCTACGAATAAAGCAACTGCCTGTCCGACAGGGCCAGCTGTATTTTGAAAAGTTATATTTTCTGCAGAGAATTGTGGTCCGTAAATATAAAAACTTGCTGAGCCTGATGTTCCTTTCTCTTCTCCAAAATTATTTTTTCGTTGTGCCCAATCATCAAATGTTAAAATAGTTTTTTCTACGTTTTCTCCAATCATTTTCACGAGTTGCTTAGAAGCAGAAAGGTTTAATTTTTCTTTGTAAATTCCGTTCTTAATAAAAATAGTGGTTACAACTTTTCTGAAATCGGGTACTGCATTAATTGCTTCTTGCACTGTTTTGTAATTACCTGAACCATCTTGTGCAACTATAATATCGTATGCAGATCTGAAGTTTGATGCCTTAATAACAGAAGAATTCAACAGTAGAACAATCGAGCAATAAAACAATATCTTTTTCATCTTATTTCAAATACTTAGATAGATTGACTTTAATTTCTTTAATTCCTGCAACAACCAAGCCTGCAACAACCTTAGCTCCATCTGGACTTAAATGTGTATCGTCTTTTTTTCCAGCAGGATAGTTCACATTCCCAGAATCTACATAATTAAATAACCTTTTTGATGGTTCATCACCCAATCCAGTCAATAGCTTTTTTGTTTTAAGTTCCATATCAATTAATGGAATATGCAATGAATCAGCTAATTTTCTCACCACGTTAGGATAACCCTTGTGTGTATCTACTAAAATTCCATTTTTAAAATTTCGACGAGCTATTGGAGTTAATAAAATTGGAGTTGCTTTTTTTGCCTGGGTTTCTTGGATATATTTTATCAAATTGATTTTAAATTCATTTAATGATGTTCCGATTTCAGGTTTGTCTATTTTTTCATCGTTATGACCAAACTCAACTAAAACATAATCACCTTCTTTTAAAGTTGTTAAAATAGCATCCCATCTTTTTTCATTGATGAAAGATTTTGTACTTCTTCCATTTAGGGCTCGATTATCAACTTTAACATTTGTATCAAAAAAAGATTGTAACTCCATTCCCCATCCAGTTTCTGGAAAAGCCTTAGGTTGTTTATTGGCTGCAGTAGAATCACCTATAATGTAAAGTGTAATAGGTTCTCTTTTTATTGCAGTAAATGATGAGATTAGAACAAATCCTAATCCTATTAAAAAATTTTTGTGCATGCTATACTTGAAGATTTAATTAACATTATTTTAAATTTAGAAAGCAAATTAATTAACTTTCATAGCATTTACGATAATTAATTAGGCAAAGCCGCCAATTGATTTCATAAAAAATGGGCAGAGTAATCTGCCCATTTTAATATTAATAAAGTATTATCTCCATCTTGGATCACCTATTCCATTTGCTTTCAATGTGCTTTCACTAATGGTAAAATTACCCGTAGTTGGGGCTGCAAAACCTGGATTTAAAGTTGTGAATGTTCCAGTATCATTTTTAGCTCCAGATGTGGCACTAGCCGTAAAGTTAGGGGCATTATAGTAATTATTGCCTGAAACTGAGGTAAGTGTGGTTGCCGCCTGATTTGTATAATAATTTAAGCTTTCTGCAATTATATTTTTAGTAAAATTAATTTGATTTGAAGCTATACGAATATACAAGTATCTACCAGCTGCCCTATTCAGTGCGTTGTAAAAAGTATTTGTTCTAATTGTAATTACACTTGTAGTACTTGTAAAAGAAGAAGCAGCATCCATACGGAATAAATCTCTACTACCATCTTCTATTATGTTATACACTGTATTATTTTCAAACAAGAATGTTTTAGCAAATCCAGTTCTAAAATCTATAAAGCCTGCTCCAGTACATGATATGTCGTGAATGAGGTTTCCACTATAAGTAATGGATTCTGCTAATGCCGCAACATTAATGTATAATATACCTTTCACATAATTTTTAATTTCACTATCCTTTACCGATAAAGCACCGTAAGTACTAGCTGGAAGGGCTTCATCATAGATAATAGTTTGTGCAGCTATAGAACCAGTTCCATCAAGGACTAAATCTTTTAATTCTAAGCCAGCAGCACCTCTAATTTTAAAGGCAGCTCCTACTATTTTAGGCTTATCAGTTGGTCTTGCACCTTTAATCGAAATCGATTTAGGTATTGTTAAATCCGCATTAATTGTATAGGTACCCGGGAACAACGCAAATACATCGCCTGTATTAGCATTTGCAATTAAGGTAGCTAAATTATCTGTTGGATAAACGGGAAGGGCACCACCTAAATCTAATAAAGTTGTAAAAGTAATTGTACCTCTAACTTTGGTTCCATTGAGTAATTTAGCCGTATATAAGGTTTCGCCAGTTAATCCAGTTATTGTAGCCTCACCTGCGGTAATTTCTGCAGCAGTAACTGTATGTGTTATATTACCTGGAGCTAAAGTAATTGTTGTGGCAGTTTGTCCAGCTGGCCAATTTAGCACCACAGAATTTGAGGTTAGTTTAGCAGGATTTACGGTTTGAAAAATTTGTTCTGAATCAGTTTTTACAGTTGCAGAAATCCATTTCGAATCATCTACACCATCTCCAACAGCTTTAACTCTAATTGAGTATTGTGTATCCCCACTTAATCCTGTAATTGTGTAAGGAACTTGCAGAAAGTTAATGTCTTTAATTGTTTTACTTGCAGTGCCTGAAAAATCTGCATTTTCAAAAACTTCTATTGTATATGTTTTTGCATTATTAACTGCATTCCAAGTTAATTTAACCCCTGTTTTATTGACAACACTAGCCGTTAAACCAGTTGGAGAAAAAGCTCTGTCAACATCGAGCTTTGTTATTTCAGTCATCATGTCATCTTTACAGCCTGAAAAACCAACTAAGGTTAACAGAAAGAAAATGCTGATATATATATTTTTTCTATTCATCACCTTGATATTATAAGTTTAGAGGTTTATTGTTTAACATTCCGTTCGAAGCATCTAAAAATACTTGCCATATTGGCCAATATTGTTGAAGATTAGGCTGCTTTACATATAATGCATCCCAATATTTTATTGTCTCTGTTGTTGTGCCTAATGCCCAGGTTTTGTTGGCAGTATAGCCAGCGGCCGCACCAATTGCATCTGTATCTCCAAAATTTAATCCATAAATTTCGACAGTTTCTCCATTAGCTAAAGTTTTATAGTAAATCTTAGCAGGAAGATTAGCATATTTCCCTGTTCTGTTTTCTAGTTGTTGTAATTTAACTTTAGCTTCTGCCAATTTTGTATCTAATAGATTCCAACGAATTAAATCAGCTTTTCTTAACATTTCTCCTGTAAATTCTAAAGCTCTTTCGTTTACAATTGCATCAAAGAAAGTTGCTTTGGAAGCTGTAGCAGCCGCCATAAATGTCGTAACTTTTGCCGGAGCTGTTGGATATGCTCTATCACGAATCATTTTTAAATATGGAGCAGCGGCTGTAGGGCCATCAATATCATTAACTGCTTCAGCAGCCATTAAGATCACATCTGCATAACGCATGTACATCCAATTTAAGCCATCGTCGTTAGTAGAAGTAACTCTGCGTTTCATCCATTCGTAACGATATTTACCAAAATATAAGGCATTTAAATTCGATGGAACTTGAGCAGCACCTTTTGTACCATCTCCACCATCCCAATTATAAGGAACAATGCTCACATCTCTACGAACATCTTCTTTTTCATATTCATACAACATGATTGGATTAGGACCATTTGTGCCACCTTTATTTTGACCTGTATATTGATCTGTTTTTAAATGTCTTACACCTAAATCAAAAATTACCCTTCCTCTACCCTCACTAAATGGAATTTCCCACATAGATTCCAACCCTGCAGCCCCAGTCTCTTCATTTAATTTCCTAAATACTTCTTCATATCCGAGCAGTTTCAACTTATTACTAGCTATAATTTCTAAACATTCTTTTTTAGCTATGGCATACATTTTATCATGAGATAATTCTGGATCTGTACTTAATCTTACAGTACCATCTAAACGTTGTGCGTAGCCACCCGCTGCTAATGCTAAACGAGCTCTTAAACCTTTGGCAAATGCTTTATTCACTTTTTCTACACTGGTAACACTTGAATTTTCATTTGGCCAAGGCAAATAACCTGCTGCTTCATTCAAATCTGCCAACAACTGTTTGTAAATAACGTCTCTATCACTTCTTGGCAAATAACTTGTTTCGCTAGTAACTGGTTCAAATCTTGCAGGAACATCACCCCAGCCTTTGATTAAATCATTATATACAACCGCTCTTAACGTTAAGATTTGACCTAAAATTTGTGCCATTTGCGGGTTACTCTCTATCTTCCCATAAGTTCTAATTCCTCTAATTGCTAAATTTGCCCTTTCAATACCTTCATAAAATTTAGCATAGGCATTATCCAATGTATTCATTTGGCTATTGTTTACGTTGGTGTTATAATTACTCAATCTCGCCTTATCATCACCAGTTGATTTTAAAGAGTTATTTACTTCGGTATCATTATTAATTCCGTAGTAAACCAAAAAGCGACCTCTATAAGAATTAGTTTCCCCGAATGACTGAAGTACCCCTGCAATTGCACCTTCAGCTAAACCTGGTGTAGAAAAAATCACTGATTCATCTAATGTAGATTTTGCTGGAGCATCCAAAGCATTTTTACAACTACTAATTGCAGCAAATCCAGCGAAAACAAATAGTATATATATTATCTTTTTCATGTTCTTAATTTAATATGTCTTAAAAATTAACATTTAGCCCAAAAATGAATGATTTGCTTCTTGGGTAAGCAGAATAATCTACTCCAGGTGTTAAATTATCTTTTCTTCTTGTAGATACTTCGGGATCAAAACCTGTATAATTTGTCCATAACCACAAGTTATATCCAGAAGCATAAACTCTCAATTTTTTCATCTTCAATTTTTCAGAGATTTTAGCGGGAAGTGTATAACCTAAAGTAACAGTAGATAACCTTAAAAACGAACCATCTTCTACTGCCCAATCACTCAGTACAAATGACTTCATGTATGGTGACCATAATGTAGTATTGGCATTCATTGCTGATAATTCTGCTGGATCATTACTAATTGTACCATCGGCACGTAGATTTGTCCAACGCTTACCTGTTGCCATGATATCGATCATATTTCTAGAGCTGTACTTACTAGTTGATGTATATTCAATTTTGTTGGCATTATAAATATCATTTCCATAACTCCAGTTAAAATAAGCGCCAATATCAAAATTATAAATTCGAGAGTTTAATGAGAATCCTCCTGTATTTAGTGGATTAGCATTACCAATAACAGATCTGTCTGATTGGTCAATTTTACCATCACCAGAAATATCCTGGATTTTCATTGTACCAGGACGAATGGTTCCTAAAAATTCTTTGCCATCAACAACACCAGCTTTTAATGTCCAAGTATCTGTTACTGAATTATATCCAGAAAAATCTGAAACCTCATATCTACCAGCATTTTTATAACCATAAATTCGACCAATTGATGCTCCTGTCTCTACCAAATAATCTATACCAATTTCAGTTGATGCCCAATTAGAAGTACCATTAAGATTTTTAAGAGGACCCAATGAAATTACTTTATTTCTATTGAAACTAATATTGGCGTTTACAGAAAGATCAAAGTTTGTTTTTTTCACAGCATTCCAACTCACAGAAAACTCTAAACCTTTATTTTCTGTTTGGCCCACATTACGATATTGTATATCATACCCCGTACCTGGAGTTTGAACCGCAAGCAATAGATCTTTAGTTTTATTTAAATAGGCATCTATTGTCCCTGTGATTTTAGAATCAAGTAAAGCAAAATCTAAACCTATATTTCTAGTTACGTTTGTTTCCCATTTTAAATCTGGATTTGCCATTGTTTTTGAAGCTGCCCAATAATTGCTAGCTCCATTTATCCAAACAGTATTAGAATTTAAAAAAGATTGGGTCATTTGACCGGTAGGAATATTATTGTTTCCGGCAGCACCATAACTTGCTCTTATTTTCAAATCGCTTAACCAAGATTTTGTACTACTCATGAAATCTTCTTGAGATACTCTCCAGGCTCCAGAAGCTGAAGGAAAATATCCCCATTGATTACCAGGAGCGAATCTTGAGGAACCATCTGCCCTTAAGGCTAAGCTTAATAAATACTTTCCTTTATAATCATAATTGGCCCTTCCGAAAAACGATAGTAATTTATCGTCAGGTTCGTAAATATTAGCAATAATAGAAGCCTTGCCTTGAGTTGTTAATACTCTTGTTTGATCAAATCCGAAAGTTTTCGGATAACCACGAACCTCATTTGTTAAAACATTTAATTCAGTTTTATTGTATTCATGACCCAATAACACATTTAGGTTATGATCTTTATTTAAAATTTTACCAAAGCTATAATTTAAGGTATTGGTATTTCTTATCCCATTTCTATTTGTATTCATGCTATTGAGAACAGGTAGATTAGGGAAATCAGAAAGGTTTTTCACATAATATGTTGTAAGCCCGTAAAAACGATCTTGATCATTTCTTAAACCATCATAACCTACTTCAGAACGGAGCTTCAGATTATCAATTATCTCATAAGTTACCGCTCCGTTTAAGTTGTAAGTTTTACGGTGAATGTTTTGATCATTATCGGTAATGGATGTTAAAGGGCTATATAAGTTAAACTCATCATTGGTTTCTGTAGATGATGTTAAGCCGGCCACTGGAAATGGAGGAAATAACATGGCATTCTTTAAGCGGGAATCTGCAGAAGATTTTTCATTTTGCTCATTTGCACCACCGCCATTGGTTTTAGTATCAGAATAACGAACTCCAAAATCTAATGTCAGGTTATCAAACAATTTATGATTAAGCTTAAAATTAACATTATGTCTTTGAAAATCAGACATCTGCATAATCGCCTTATCTTTAACAAAATTATGGCTTAAACTATATTTAGTTTTATCACTTCCACCACTAATACTTATATTACTATTAAAAGTTGTTCCCGTACGTCCGAATATGATGTCTTGCCAATCGTTTGGTTGTACATTGGCATATAAATCAATATCCTGATAATTCCCGAAATACTGAGTGTAATCTGTTGGGGATTTATCCAAGAGAGATCTTTCGTATTGCCAGGTAACATAATCTAACGGAGTAAGTACATTTAACTTATTTGCCATTTCTCTTGTACCTGCAAAAACATTATAGCTAATGCTAGTTTTGCCAGCCTTACCACTTTTTGTGGTTACCAAAACCACACCATACGCACCTCTAGCGCCATAAATGGCCGTTGAAGAAGCATCTTTCAAAATATCTATGCTTTCTATATCTTGAGGGGCAATATCTGCAATTGAACTAACAGTAAAACCATCTACAATATATAATGGTGCATTGTCGCCAGTAATTGAACCTCCTCCCCTAACTCTCACATTTATTTGTGCATCAGGCGATCCTTCTGTTGAAGAAATGATAATTCCAGGTACACGGCCTTGGATGGCCTCCAGTGCAGAAGAAACTGGTGCAGCAGCAATCACATCAGCACTAACTGATGATACTGAAGCGGTTAAATCCTTTTTACGGACTGTTCCATAACCTACATTAATTACAACTTCATTTAAATTTGAAACCTCTTCTTCAAGTGCAAAGTTTAGTCTGGTCTCATTACCAACAGTCATTTCAAGCATTTTAAAACCTAAATATTTGGCTTGTAAAACAACAGTACCAGCTGTAGGAACAGTAATTGAGAATTGACCATTTGCATCGGTACTTGCTACAGTTGAAGTACCTTTTAAGGTAACAGAGGCACCTGGAATTGACATTTTAGTTGCCTTATCGGTTACCTTTCCTGTAATTTGCCTAGTTTGTGCTTTAGCTATATTTATGCCCATAGCAAGCACACAAAAGAACAGTAAAATTTTTTTCATACAATTAGGTTATATTTTGGTTGGTTATGACGACGTATTAAGTCATCTATTAACAAGTCTACATTGTTTTTTTTATAAAGCATATCAGTACATGACACTAAATTTGTGCAATCGTTCCCGACAACGTTGCCAAAAATTCAATCTAAAAAGTTATATTTAAAATCATAAACAAATACTACTATTATTAACTTAGCTTTTTATTCCTTCTACTTGTCAAAATATAGCGTTGAACCATGTTTGAGCCCGTAACCATAAAAGATATTGCAAAGGCCCTAGGCTTATCCACTTCTACTGTTTCAAGAGCACTAAGAGATACACATGAAATAAGCGCTGCAACTAAACAAATTGTTCTAGCCTATGCAAAAGAGATTAATTATCAACCAAATCCAATTGCTTTAAGTCTCAAGGAACGCCGCAGCAAATCCATTGGAGTTATAGTGAGCGAGGTTGCAAACAGTTACTTTTCTCAAGCAATTAATGGCATAGAATCCATTGCATATGACAGAGGTTACCATGTTATTCTTACACAAACTCATGAGTCTTATGATCGTGAAGTAATCAATGTTCAGCATTTAGCTTCAAGATCTGTAGATGGCTTATTAGTTTCTTTATCGTCTCAAACTAACGACATTTCACATCTTAGTTATTTACATGAAAAGGGCTTACCTATTGTTTTTTTTGATCGAGTAGCAGATGAAATTGAAACGCATAAGGTTATTGCAAACAATGAAAAAGGCGCTTTTGAAGCAACTAGTCATCTCATCAAATCAGGTTATAAACGGATTGCTCATTTAACAAGTTCAACTCAATTATCAATTAGTATAGAGCGATTAAAAGGATATGAAGGTGCTTTAAAGGCCAATAACATAACAATCAATCCATCTTACATCAAACATTGTCCACATGGTGGAATGATTTATGAAGAAACTGAAAATGCAATTAAAGAGTTAATGGCTTTAGATGAAAAACCAGATGCCATTTTTGTTGCTGGCGACAGATTAAGTACTGGATGTTTAAGTGTATTTAAAAACCTTAAAATTAGCGTTCCAAAAGATATGGCCATTGCTGGCTTCAGCAACTCTGATGTATTAGACTTGTTTAATCCTTCTTTAACTTCAGTTCGACAACCTGCTTTTGAAATTGGTCAGCTCGCAACACAAATGCTTTTACAATTAATTGAAGCTAAATATCCGGTAGAAGAATTTGAGAAAAAAATATTAGACACCAGTTTATTTGTACGAAATAGTTAGGACTATCCTATTTCAAAACCACTAGCTAATTGCTGTAATTCTTCTTTAGAAATTAATTTAGGGTTATTGTATTGTTTTTCCAACATAGACAATGCTACTTTGATATGTCCTGTTGTTGTATTAATTAAACACTCACCATTATCAATTGTGGCAGAGATGTACCTTCCAATTCCTCTATTAACATCAGAAAACCTAAGTACTAATTCATGGAATATAAACACTGGATAATTCATGAGTTAAAAGTAAAAAGCCAATGTTAAATTTATATGAAGTTAAAGTTATTTTTTGTTAACATTAACTTAACATTGAAATGATTTAAAACTATGAATAGAAACTTAAGGTATTTTATAAGCCTGTCTGCCTAATAATTTCCAATCCTTACCTTGCTTTTGCCATACTAAAAGAATACCCAAATGAACTTCACCAGGCTTTCCACCATCATTAGTTTTCGCATGTAACTCATGACGTACTATTGCGGTTTTGCCAGTAACTTTTACAGTTTGATTTTTAAATTCTATACTTACAAAATCTGAAGCACCGCTAACTATTCCTTCTACAAAAGCAGCTTTATCTTGTATTTTCCCGCTAGAATGTCCATAGCTTAAATCATCTGCTGCAATATTTTCTAAAGCCAATTTTTCCCCACTAATTAATGCTAGCCTTAGATTCTCTACAGCATTAAGCACTCTTTTTTCTTCAATAGTTTGAGCTTTTGCCATCACATTTATACTTAGAAATAAAAAGAGAATAATATACTTTTTCATACTTATAAATTGAATTCCGTCACTGTTATATTTCCCCAATATACAGTTTTTAGCATCATTTTTAAAAATGCAAAGAGAAGGAATAATCAGCAAAAGATTTTCTATTAATGTTTTGCCATAAAAAAACCCCTCATATTATAAGGGGTTTCTACAAAAAATTATGAGGAGCTTAACTTAAAAAATTCTATATAATCGGAGCAAAAGCATTTTTATCTAATGGCTTTAAAATAAGTTTTGATACATTTGGATGCGCTTGGATATGTTCAATATCAGCTTGTATTTCTGAAGCAGTAAGCACTACAATACGACATATACTTTTCACTTCTCTACTAAATTTTTCAAATTTCCTTAAGAACCCTAATCCATTTAGTTCTGGCATATCCAAATCAAGCACTATAAGTGATGGCATCGCTAATGGGTTATTTTGGTTTTCGTAAAGATATTCAAGTGCTTTCATGGCACTCTCCATTACTATTACTTCTCCATTAGTATTGACATTCTTCAACACATGTGCAGTGATCATCTGATCTATGAGGTTATCATCGACCACCATTATCCTATTCCTTTGCTCCATCAATACTAATTATTGCTTTACTGTTCCTAAAACATGACCAGCATATTAAATTATAGACAAAATAAACGCCATACTATTTTTATTTATAATACAGCCAGTAAAAGATGGATACTTTGTAATGAAGTTTTAAATTTAATGCTAAAATCGTGTTTTTAAGAGTGTAACATTTTAGTTTTATAATCACTGCCTGTTATTGATTTTATATAAATAGTAGAATATTTTCCACAAAATGTGTAAAATATATTAAAATTGAGGAATTAATTCCCATTAACCAAGTGTTATAATTGTATATATTTTTTATCAAGAACCAAGAAGTGATTTCCCCATAATTCCCCGATTTTTCCTAACCTTTAAAAAAGTCCACACTTCCCACTTATAGCTGCCTTTTTTATAATTTATAAAAAAACATGGTTAAACATCTAATTTTCGGGGTTATAATCAATACAGCACACTTAGAAAGGCAAATGGCATTGCTCTTGCCTAGTTGGTAATATAATAAATCAATCCCTAATGAAATATTCGAAATTATTTATCAGCATTCTTTTTTTAGCTTTAGCTGTTACAGTAGCATCTAGCCATAGTGTGTTATTAGCTAAAAATAAATCTACCTCAACTTTACCAGTTAAAGAAAAGGTAAATCATGAAAACAAAAATTTGCCTTTACGTGGCGATGTTTGGTTTGCATTTGCAGCAATGGGCGCCATAAGTACCTACCTAACATTTAAAAGAAAATAGATTTAATTTGTTTAAACAAATTAAATCTATTCATTTGAAGTTGCTTATTTTACCAATGAGTTTTCTTGAAAAATCTTTTCAAAAATATACTCTGAAGCTAAATATGACTTCAATAGTTGAACCTGATTTTTTGCTCTCACTAAATTATGTTCACTATAAGTAGTGTGATAATAGATATCGTCATTTAAGAAATCAGTTAAAAATCTTAGTGCCTGCATATAAATCATAAACTTACCACTAAAAATAAATTGTTCTTTTTCAGAAATTGATAACACCTCTCCCATTTCTTCCATATACCCTCTATAAATAGCAAAAAACATTTCTTCCCTCACAAAAACTTTAGTTAACTCTTTTTCCTCCTCATTTGCCTCAGATAAGTAAGTTCGCATCATATCTCCTACATCGCTGATGTAATAACCAGGCATTACCGTATCCAAATCTATTACACAAATTCCTTCACCTGTTTCATCGTGAAGCAGAACATTATTAATTTTTGTATCATGATGAACTACTCTTTCTTTAAGTTTTCCATTTTGAATAAGTTCTTGATATTTTATTGCGATATAATCAAGATGAGTTAGTTCCTCTATTTCCGCTGTTGCTTGTTGCAGACGATCTATACTTGCATTTTTTAAAGCACTTTTAAATTGCTCCACACGAAGTGAAAGGTTATGGAAGTCGGCAAGTGTATACTTTAATTTTCTCGTATCAAATCCATCTAATTCTTTGGCAAATTGCCCAAATTGTCTTGAGGCCTGATACGCCTCATCTGCATACTTTACATAATCAGCTGATTTAGAGTTTTTAATAAAAGGGAAAATTCGGTAATATTCTTCGTTAACCACCACCATCGTTTCATTTTTTAAATTAGGCAATGGAGATACAAATAAGTAATCTGGCGAATATTTGTCCAGAAATTTTCTCAATTCTACTAGATTTTCATCTATATGTATGGGGTCCTTAAAAACAGTTGTATTTATTTTCTGTAACAGATAGTCATTTTCAACACCTGAAACTTTCCAGGTGTAATTAATTAGCCCAGAACCGTGAAGTTCTATTTTATAATCATCGAATTGCAAACCATAGCTAGCTAAGATTTCTTGAAACATATTATTTAGTGTGGTATAAAAAGTTTAATTGAGCAAATTATAGTAATATTATGCTAAACCCTTTGCTATCAAGATAGCAAAGGGAGTATGCAACCAATTAAAACTATTATTTAAGAACTCGAATGCTGTGTTTTTCAAAATGTAGTATCTATTGATAAGAATCTTAATAGCTAAAATTCTTATCTACTTTAGATTTAAAGAGAATATTCTCTGGAATACAATGTAATTTTTTTGATCATTTGTGTTAAATTTAAGTTGTTTAATCCTTGCCATAAAAAATAGAGCAAGAACGGTAATTGTATTTTATTCTACCTTGGTTAAAGATTTCTTCTTCTTCATGCTTCTTTTATAGCTCAAACTTTGTCTTATCGTTTCTAGTTTGTTAATGCAAGATATATATTCAAAAAGCACAGATTTTATTTTTTATAGCGCAAACGTTTGTTTAAAATATAGCAACTTTCATAAAGTATAAAAGAAGAAATGACCCAGAAACCATCCCCTTCTTCTTATTTCATCATCTCTATCTTGCTATATGACAAGCAAAAATTCCAACATAAATTATTAATTCTTCGAAAAGGTTTATTTATAGCCTTTCCCCTATATGATTAGCAGTTAAAATAAATCAACAAATTGATTTCAAAAACTGAGTGCAAACGTTTGTTTCCCAATAAATTGCATAACTATTAATCAAATCGCCTTAAAACTATGTTATTCTTCTTTCAATTATCGAAATCTCGGTTTATGAATGGAAAAAGAGGAAAATAATTTTCTTTTAAAGAAACTATAATTCAAAAAAATCACCCATAAGAGTGATCTAGCTTTAGGATTATACATAAGGGCACGAAAAAACGCACCTTAAAGACGATTTTTTAAACCTTTAGCTAGCTATACCTTTGTTTTATAAATAGTTAACAAAATCATCCAAATTTCTAAACAAACATTTAATCCCTAAAAAATGAAACAAAAAGCCATTTATTGTCTATTGGCAACCGCTGCTATATTTTCATCATGCAAAAAGAACATCTTTCGTAAATCAGAAACACAGACAGCAACTTTAAATAATCATTCTTACGTTGGTTCCCGTCTCACTCAAATTGTCAATTCTATGGGCGATGTTACCGTATTACAGTATAATGATGATGAAAAACTTAAACGTACACTTCAATATACTTCTAGCACTAAATCAAATAGATCACTTAGTTGTATTAGAACATTTAGTTATGATAAACAAGGTCGTTTAATTAAGACAGTTGTAGAAAACCAGTATGATAAGAAGAATTTGAACGTCTATCAATATAGTTACATAGGCAATCAACTTACTAACTATACACTTTCTACAATGAACATTCAGAACCCTAATCAGCCGATTTTAACATTAAATTTCAGTTATAGTTACCGCTACTCAAATGGACATTTAGCTAGCTATTCTATCAGTAATGGTGTTGGTGAAATTGTAATGGAAAGCACTTACAATTACAAACATAATGGTAAAAATACTATCCTTACAGGAACCAATAAACAGCCTGGCCAACCTGAAGAAAGATTTGCAACAGAGTTTTATGGAGATATCGCAGATCCTTCATCAATTTTTATCCCTGGAGCAGCAAAACCAAGCACCTTACTTACTAGAGATTTTGCTTATACATCAGATATTACTGGGAAATTTATCCAAAACTATAAAACAGATGTTAAAGGAAGGGTAATTTCAGTGGAAACAACCTATCCATATCAAGTAGGCGCAAAATCAAAAACTTGTTATATCTACGAATCTATATAACCATAGCCTTAAAAATCGCTACAGTTTAACGTTACAAAAATCACCCAAAAAGATTATTTTTTTGATTTTAATACAGCAATAACTTTGAATTAGCAAGTGATGCTGCACTATTAAATAACTGATAATCTACTTAAATCAATCAGATGAAAGAAATTGAAATTGAAAAGAAAATACAATCCATTCTGAAAAAAATTTACATAGAAGATGAGGGTGTATTTAATTCAAAAAGTCAAAGAATTGAAAGAATAATTAAACCAACATGTTCAAGAAGTGAGTTTGATTTGTTAGAAAGCAGAGGACTTATTCCTAATCGATTTGAAACTTTTGAACATGATAATGCACTTGAAAGATTATTAACCTTTCAATACGACAGTAAGGTAACTTTAGACTATGTTGCTTCTCTTTTTCTTAAAGGTTTAACTGGTGAGTTATTACGGGGTCGTCAACCGTTGATGAGTTTTACTTACATTAAAAATCTAAAACCACACGCTTTTACTGGAGATACGCACTGTGTAATTTGCGGACTTCCAAAGAAGCAAACAATTGATAAAACCTACCAGCTTTACACCTATTACAGAGGAGAATCAACTAACCAAGATCCCATTAATTTCTTAATAGATCTTGAAGAAATTAGAAAATTTGATACTGTTCAAAGAAATCAAGCAGATAATCAAAAGGCTGCTGAGCTTTTAGAGGTAATTTTGGCAAGTGAAAATTCAGACGTTCCATGGGAGCTTGAAAAAAGAATAGCAAAAAATAGTGTCATCCCAGATGCTGATAGAGATAAAAGATATGGAATATTACAAACACTTGCAGAGTGTGGTATTCTTGAAAATGATTTTATTCAATCAAAATATGATGAGTTTACAACTCAAATGGATATTTCCCATGCCTTAAAAAACGTGAGAACTTCTCATCGTTCTAATATCCCATTACCTTATGGTGCATGGAGAGGTACGAACGGTATTAATTTCAATAGATTTCATGAAATATTCGGGAAGTAATTCTTCGCAGATTTATTCTGCTTACACTCTGTATACAATTAACGTATTTACCTACGAATAACAATAACTACAAACAAAAAGGGCTGCTCATACCTAGCAGCCCTTTTACTTTAGTTTTTATTAATTAACTGATAGAAATCTGACGACTAACATGCTTAGCCTCTTCCCTTTTCGGAATATCTACACTAAGTACGCCGTTATTGTATTTTGCGACAATGTTGTTTTCGTCTGCGCTGTCAGGTAATGTAAACGAACGGGTAAACGAGTTATAACTAAATTCTTTTCTTGAATAATTTTTGTCTTCTTGTTCGTTTGACTGTTCTCTTTGTACAGATATGGTCAACATCTTGCGTTCTAAGTTTATCTTGAAGTCCTCTTTACTAAGACCTGGCGCTGCAAGTTCTACATGATAATGATCTGTAGTTTCGCAAATGTTTACCGCAGGTACCAAACTCATGTCTGCTCTTGTAAAGAAATTGTCGGTAAAAATAGAATCAAATACATCACCGAATGTTGGCACCAAACCTCTTTGGTTGTTATTTGATTTGTCTGAATTGAATTTAACCAGTGTCATTGGTTTTTCCTCCTTAATTTTTTTTAATGATTAAAACTATGATTAATTAAAGTTGGGAACTGTTCCCAAAAATCAGGGAACAAGTGCTATACCAATGCATTTAAGAAACATTTCAGCTGAAAAAATTTCAGCTGAAATGAAAATTTTGCAGTTTAGATTGTCAAAATTTCAGTAAGCAATAAAGCCATTTAAAATACTATATTCAGCAATAACTGCTATAGGTTATCCTTTGCAATAATGCTCCAATCTTGACTGCCATGTCCTTTTGCAATCCAGTTATCCATTTCTTTAGCTATTGCTGGAATAACAGTAAGTTTTGTGTTTCCGTCTTCCGCTGCTTTAATCATTAATACAGCATCCTTACGAGCCATATCCAATTCCCATGATGGATTGTTAAAATTCCCTTCTAGAATTCTACCTAACCTCGCTGGCATTCCTGCACCAGGATTCCAGGTATTAAATAATGCAGCTACATCGCTAGAGGGAATTCCCTGAGCCTTTGCCAGAGATAAGGTATCAGAAAGCCCAGTAGTCATGGCCAACAAGAAAGAATTGCCTACAAGTTTTAACCCTGCTGCCTTACCTTCTTCTGGTCCAAGGTTAATAAGCTTACCCGTCATTTTCGACAACTCTGCTTCTACTTTTGTAATTACTTGTTGATCGCCCGAAACGAGCATGCTTCCACTACTTTCTAATGCATTGGGTGGCCCCATAAATACTGGCGCATGCAAATAGGTAAATCCCTTTGCTTTCCAGTCTGCTGTTCTTTGGATAGCTCCTTTAGCAGAAGTTGTTGTATGATCTATGATGATAACACCAGGTTTAAACCCTGAGCTTGCAGCCTCCAACACTTCGTTTACAGTTTCATCATCCTTTAAAGTAAGATGGATAAGATCTACTCCCTTAACAGCATCAACAATATCTTCCATAACCCTCGCTCCATCGTTTTCCAATGCTTTTGCTTTTGAAAAAGTCCTGTTCCAAACTTGAACCTGATCTCCTTTAGCGAGCATTGCTTTTACAAAATTCGAACCCAAAAGGCCCATTCCTAAAAATGCTTTCATAACTTATTTTTTTGTTAATTATGGGAAGCCAAAAATCTTCCCCAATATAAACGAGATTTATTATATTTAGTTTTCCTGCTAACCTTATAATGGATTAGTTTTGCTCAATTTCTTTTAAGCTGTTCACTTTTTTGTAGGCCAAAAATCCTTTGATATCTTCAAAATGTTCACGAACACGCTTGTTACCAAATTCAAATACCTTTTGAGCCAATCCATCTAAGAAATCACGATCGTGTGATACCAAAATCAAAGTACCATCAAAATCTTTTAGTGCATCTTTAATAATATCTTTGGTTTTCATGTCCAAGTGATTGGTAGGCTCATCGAGGATCAATACATTTACTGGCTCCAATAACAATTTAATCATAGCCAAGCGGGTCTTTTCGCCACCAGAAAGAACTTTAACCTTTTTAGTTACATCATCGCCACTAAACATAAAGGCTCCTAAAAGATCTTTGATTTTAATGGTGCCATCACTTAATGGAATTTGGTCGATAGTATCAAATACAGTTAAATTTTCATCTAACAATGCTGCCTGATTTTGAGCGAAATAGCCAATTTTAGCATTGTGCCCCACCTTTAAACCGCCTTCAAAATCAATCTCGCCCATAATAGCTTTAATCATCGTCGACTTACCTTCTCCATTTTTACCTACAAAAGCTACCTTTTCTCCTCGTTCAATCACCATGGATGCTTTTTCAAACACTACATGATCGCCATAAACTTTTGTTAACTCTTCTACCATTACTGGATATTGACCCGAACGTGGTGAGGGTGGAAATTTTAAGCGTAGTGCCGAAGTATCGACTTCATCAATCTCAATCACTTCCAGTTTTTCGAGCATTTTAACTCGCGACTGCACCTGCAAAGTTTTAGAATAAGTTCCTCTAAATCGATCTATAAATTCTTGGTTATCAGCTATAAAACGTTGTTGCTCTTCATAAGCCTTTAATTGATGTACTCGTCTATCCGCTCGCAACTGCAAATAATGCGTGTATTTAGCTTTATAATCATAAATTCTACCCATTGTTACCTCAATGGTACGATTGGTAATATTATCTACAAAAGCACGATCGTGAGAAATCACCATTACCGCTTTAGCCGAATTAATCAAGAAATCTTCCAGCCACTGTATACTTTCAATATCCATGTGGTTGGTAGGTTCATCTAATAAAATTAAATCAGGTTTCTGTAATAATATTTTAGCTAATTCGATTCGCATCCGCCAGCCCCCTGAAAATTCAGAAGTTTTCCGGTCAAAATCTTTACGATCAAAGCCTAAACCTTTCAATACCTTCTCTACTTCTGCATCATAATTAGTTTCTTCAATCGAATAAAACTTTTCACTCAACTCCGATACGCGTTCAATCAGCTTCATATAGTCATCGGTTTCGTAATCTGTACGAATAGTCAACTGCTCATTCAGCTCGTCGAGTTCCTTTTGCATTTGGTTCACCTCTTGAAAAGCCTTCATTGTCTCTTCAAAAACGGTCACGTCATCTTGGGTAAGCAAATGTTGAGGTAAATAGGCAATCACAGCATCTTTAGGACCAGTTACATTACCAGAAGTAGGTTTAGCTGCATCAGCAATAATTTTAAGAATGGTAGATTTACCAGCACCATTTTTGCCCATTAGGGCTATTTTATCGTTCTCATTAATAGAAAACGTTACGTCGCTAAATAGCGTTGTTCCTCCAAATGAAACGGAGATATTATTTACATTAATCACAAATTGGAATATTAATTGAGGCGCAAAGATAAAAGAAAGGGACTATATTATCAGGAGAAATAAAGCAGCACAAACAAAAAAAGCAGCCCTTAAAAGAACTGCTTAAATTATTTATAGCGAAAGCAAAATCAATCTGGATATAAAAGATACTTTGCACGTATCGCTTTAAATTTCGATAAACCTGGTTCCCAACTTTTTCTAATATCAGCTTCAGAAACTCCTGCTATAATTTGCTTCCTTAACTGATCTGTACCTATGCGCAAATCAAAGGCAGAAACTCCATTCGCCCTAACTGGACTAAAGAATTTATCTTTATCAGGAGAAGCTTTGTACAATTCAATTACCCAGGACAAATTAATCTGGCGTTTCTGCATAAGCTCTTTGATATCATACTGACGAAGATCAAGACCATAACAAACAGAATCTTTATTAATTGGACGTTCGCTCATGCCAGGAATACTTACAGGCTTGTAAGAGAAAGCATATTTACCTTTTAATGCAGGCGATCCTAAAATAGTAAATGGCATATAAGTTCCCCTACCCTCATTAATCGTTGTTCCTTCAAACATACATAGGCTTGGGAAAAGCATTACCGCTTGTTGCGTATTTAAATTGGGTGATGGATGAATTGGTAGTTCATAAGACATATTGTGATCATAATTAGCCACTTTTATAATTTTTAGTTTGCAAGGCTGCTTCAAATAACCTTCTCCGTTAAGATATTGAGCAAACTCTCCAATAGTCATACCATGGGTCATTGGTGTATAATGTATACCAATACCCGATTTAAATTTATCATCAGTGAGTACTGGTCCATCTACCACATAGGCATTTGGATTTGGCCTATCTAGAATAAGCAGTTCTTTGTTGTTTTCTGCGCAGGCTTCCATCACATATTGCAAGGTATTAATATTGGTATAATAACGACAACCTACATCCTGGATGTCGAAAACCATCAAATCAATATCTGCTAGCTGCTCTTTACTTGGCTTTTCATTTTTACCATATAAAGAAACAATTGGAATTCCTGTTTTAGCATCTATCTCATTGCTTACTGGAGCCCCATTACTTGCATTACCCCTAAAACCATGCTCTGGTCCAAACACCTTTACAATTTTAATTCCAAGGCTAATTAAACTATCTACGCTACTTTTTTTACCAATCATCGAACTCTGGTTTGCTACTAAACCAATCCGCTTTCCTTTCAAATATGGAAGGTATTTTTTAGTCTGATCTGCACCGGTAGTGATCACCTTTGCATAAGCTGTTGGTTTTTCAGCTATAGGATTAGCGTTTTTAAAAAATAGTGTGGGTAAACAGGTACTAAGTAACCCGAAAGACCAAATCAATACTTTTGTTTTCATTTCTTATATGTGATTGTGTGTTATGGAGCATTATTAATTATGACACCATAATTTAAAGTTATACTTATTCTGAAATAAAAATAAGGATTGAGATGATATTAATAAAGAATCTGTGAATTCGGGTCTTATAAATTACCCAAGTTAATTCGTCAGTTGTGATATCACTATTTACTTAATCATCCTAAAAGACGATATACTGTTCATATTCCTATATATAATTTCGCAGAGCGATAATTAAATTATGATCAACAATTACCTTATGAAAACCAACATCCTAATCATTGCCTTATCTTTTTCCGTGCTATTCAATAATCCGACAGCTATTACAATAGGAAAAATACAAAAGGAGCAAAATAAAATCCAAAATCAAGCTACTGTAACACCAGAACAAACGGTACGTTCTTTTATATTTTGGTATAGTAAAAATATGCAAAGGCTCAACAATATTCAGCTTGTAAATCAGCTTCAAGCACCGGCCAAACCATACTATGTTAATAAGGCTAACGTAGCCATATATCTCGCAGAATTAAAAAAGAGCGGTTTTTTAAGCAATAAATTTTTGAATTCTATTGAACATTACATCGGTATGTGTAATGAAAATTTGTTAAAGACAAAACAAATAGAAGGTCCGCCAGAAGGCTTTGATATGGATATGATATTATTAACCCAAGATTATGAAAGCAACATTAAGTTGCTCAATCAAGGAAAAATTACCCGGTTAACTAAAAACAAAGTGAGATTTACATTTGACTCTGAAGATTTTTTAGTATTTAGTTTATCACAAGGAAAAGGTAAATGGCTCATTGATAGCATTGAATAATTATTAACTACTCTGCATTCTATTGTTTTACCCTCAACCTGTTAGAATAACTTTTTTTATGAAATAACAGTTCCATTGCTGGAGATCATATAAATATTGAATTATAATATTGTTTCTCTAACATTTAGAACTTATTTGTTCAATTGCTCAAGTTTCTCTAGAATAGGTTTAAAGTAATTTTCATCATCACGATGCGCACCTTTTGGTTGCTCAAAACGTTGAATGTCTCCATTGTCGTCTCTGCAAAAACTACCAAAATCTTCACCATCTAAGTTGAGATGGTATTGTTGCCCATCTTTAATGACAATTACATGAGCCAACGTTTCTTTAATGAGGATATCAAAAATGATTTTCTCGCCTTTAATGTCACTCTCTTTAATTACAAGCGAGGTATCTCTTTTTCTGTCGTTTTCCATAACCTTTAATCGTAATAATAATCTTTTAATTAACAGCTGGTTGAATAACTTTGTTTCAATTTGCTGTGATTAGGTATTTTCTAAATTAAGCAGAATAGATACATTTGATCATGCATACTGAACAACTATTAAATTGGGGTATTATTGGCTGTGGCGATGTTACAGAAGTAAAAAGTGGGCCAGCCTTTAATCAAGTTCCAAACTCCAAACTTTACGCTGTAATGCGGAGAAATGCCGAAAAAGCAGCAGATTATGCTAGGCGTCATGACGTTCCAGTTTGGTATTCATCAGCGCATGAGTTAATTCATGATCCTCAAGTAAATGCTATTTATATTGCCACTCCTCCTTCAAGTCATGAATTTTATACTATTGAGGCACTTAAGGCTGGAAAGCCAGTTTATGTAGAAAAGCCAATGGCGTTATCTGCAGAGAGCTGTCAGCTTATGGCCAAAGCAGCCGAAACATACAATGTTAAACTAACTGTTGCACACTACAGGCGAGCAATGCCTTATTTCATTAAGATTAAAGAATTGATTACTGAAATTGGTGATCTACGTTTTGTAAATATTAAATTTTATCAACCTCCGTTTTCATCTATAATAGCAAGTTCCGAAGAAAATTGGCGTGTAAATCCCGAAATTTCAGGAGGTGGTCTTTTCCATGATTTAGCTCCTCATCATATCGATCTGCTCAATTGGTTTTTTGGAGAGCCTACAAGAGTCAATGGATTTTCAGCTAACCAGTCCCAACAAAGCAAAGCCGATGATATTGTTTCAGCTCTGCTAACCTATAATACATTACCCGTTACAGGCATTTGGTGTTTTGATGCGCCGATGAAGGAAGATTTGTGTGAAATTGTTGGCGCTAGAGGAAGTATCCAATTTGCCTTTCATGGCAGTAAGATTGTCCTAACTAAAGATGGTGAAATTACACACTTCCCTTTTATTCATTCCAAACATATACAAGAACCTATGATTGCGGAAGTTGTCAAATACTTTACAAATGAGATCGCAACAAACCCCTGCCCCGCTAAAGAAGGAATAAATACGATGGCAATAATTGATCAGCTTACAGGTAATAAATTTTAGGTGTTAGCTTATACCTAAAAGGAACAGATCAATTCATCAAGCCGATATCTGTTGCGAAAAACGCTCATCCTCATCTAAACCAGCGCATATGGAATCCATTACTTTCTCCGAGGCTGCATCTCCAAAATCAAGGCCAGAATAATCTGGATTATAACCGCCAATGAAGGGAACCCCTAGCATGTGTATTCTTTTATTAGCCGTTCCCTTTGCATCAAGAACCTGAAAATTATCATTAATCGATATCCCTGGCACACGAAGATAGTAAACCTGCCCTTCCTTAATTATATCATTACTTCCATTTGCATACGCTATAGCTGCATTTTTTTGATCTGCAAAGCGTAATTTTGCTATAGCAACAGTGCCTGAGCTAACAAGGCTTGGATAAGGCAGATCATCAATTTCAAGATGGGGCTGGCCTATGCAATCGATAAACATAGGATAGTGAACAGATCTTTGCTGACCATTGTCATCCTTGAAATGGTAATTGATTCCTCCTTCTTTACAAGTGCTTATTTCGCTATCGTTTCCTACACTTTGGATATCTAGAACACCGGCCTGATGCAGCGCAAGCAGTTCGCTCACCGAACTCTGTGGAACAAAAGCAATAACCACCGAGATCAGTGGCATAAGTGAACCCTTTAATCTTTTCATGTCCTCTGCCGAGAAGTACTTGGCTGGATAATTCATCGCAAAACTGAGAACCGCAAGCATTTCCTTCCAATAGATCGGCTCCTGATTTTCAATCGAAATCCTGGCCTCGGCAAATTCGTTACGCAGCAGTTCAAAGGCAGGTGTATTTTCCCTTCTTTCCATCATCATCTGCACAAATTTCTCTAACGGTAAATGTTTAACCAGTGCATGAAAGATGGGATGCGATCTTTCAAGCCTATCTAAAAAATTACGTTTGTAAATATAGTCCAGTGGCACAAATCCATTGTTGGCCGCCCTTACCTGATCTACCTCACTAGCACTTAGTACTGAATCCTTAGCTAACATGGAATCTTCTAGGTGAAAACGTACCGCAGGCAGCAGGCCATTACGCGAATGAATGGTCATTTTGAATGCAGGGTTCTGGGTATCTAGCTTGTAAACTAGTTTTTCGTTGGGCTCCTTTTCAAATCGCCCATTACTGCGGGCAAGCGTCCTTATAGCATCAATTGCAGTTAAAGAGGAACCCCTTATCGCTACACTGTGATTGGTTCTAAATGCTATCTTCTGCGGAGGGTAAGGCGAATCGAAATAACCAGCGTGGGAAAGTTCCATTTTTTTGGGCCAGTAATGGCCCGAACAAATAATCACCCGCTCAAAACTATAGCTGTCCCCCATACTTGTCACTATGCATGTAGAATTCTCTGCTTCCATATCAATGATATCTGCAATCTCTGTATTCAAATGTACTTCAACCTTTAAACCTAAAGCTTTGGCCTGTTCCAATAGCAGTGCAAACTGATCGGACAGGTATGCTCCGAAAAGCAGCCTTGGCAAGACTTTGTAGTCATTAAAATTTGCGCTATCAAGGTCAAATCGCTGGAGTAAACTGTCCTTGCAATCTAGCGTCCACTGGCGCACGCTGGTTACCAGTTCTGGTATCTCATTGCCCGAAACATTGGTAATATGTTCCTTGCATGCGCCTTCGGAACTATAGGGCATACCAGCACCCAAAATACTTTTGCGCTCAAAAATGCTAATGGATAGGTCGGGAATATTTTTTGCGATGAGTTTTTTGAACATCAATAAGCCAGTTGGCCCCGCTCCGATTATAGCAACTCTCATATACAGCTGGAATTGGTCATAGTGTGTATTTAATCTAATAACTTAACAAATTCTAAGATGAAATGTTCTATGTCCATATAATATGGTGTTAATTTCTTACGATACTTACTAAGATTATTTCCACACTTTTTAGTTTAGTTATGCAAATTCTTCACCTTTCTGGGCATTATAAAGATTGATTTCCTATTTTTTATACGAATTCTTTTACGGTTGTACTTATTCCATAGCTGAAATGGCCCATCATGGTTCCAATAGATATATCACTTATTAGGGTTATCTTAGTTAAACGAGGTTCAGAGACTGCAATAATTCTTTGGTAACAGCCTATTTTATTGAAAGTTGAGAAATAGTAAAATTCCTTACGCTTCCATATATATTGCCATTAGTATACCTATCTAAACCTAGTCCTATATAGAGCTTATTATTGATTGGCAGCATGAATCCATTAGTTTGACTTACCCAAGCCGTAAAGTAACTATAACCGCTTACTGGGCTCCATTTATCTATCGAAGGATCATACACTGCAAAAAGTGATGAATATAGACTGCTATAACCGGAAGAATACTGTCCGCCATATACATAGATCTTATTCCCAAAAGCTGTTAGATATGGCTTTTGGGTGCCAGCGTTTTTATTAGAGATCCAGCTCTTTTTAGAGAATGACTTGCTTTGCAGGTCCAAAATCATGAATTCATTTTTGAAAGTATCTGTCGCACCTTCCTGAACGTCATAACCACTGGTCAAAACATAGACTTTACCATCCAATACTGTAGCTTTATATAATTTATTTGGAAGCTCCATGTATTCCTTCCAGCTTTTATCCTTTACATTGAATACTTTAAGCACACAGCGAACTATGTTTGTGTTTTGAGGTGTTTCCCTAATGATACTATAGATATTATCACCAATTACAAAACTTTCCAATACATCGAGCCCCCTATCGAGATTTATATCTTTGGTATTCAGCAACTCAATCTCACTCCAGGTATTGGTTGCCAGTTCGTAAGTTGTTATTACTTCTTTGTAGTAGTATGGATTATATTGACTGAAAATGCCCCACGGACGAATGTTGGCAGGAGGAAAATAAACTATCCCATTTAAAGAAAAAGCCCTATCAATATTGCCTATGTGTAGTGTAAAATTTGGAATTGAAAGCGTGGATAATGTTTTTGTGTCTGTATTCCATTTATAAAATTTACTTTCACTAGGAATAAATCCATTGAAAAATGTATAAAGTTCGTTATTATGAACAAAAATGCTCTGCCAAGCCGAAGAGTTTAACACATGTTGATCCTTAGTCAATAATCCTCCGTTTACAATGTTCACCTGCTGAGTTAAGACCAGTTTATTTAAATGGTACAATTTGAAAATTGCCTGCCCAAGCGGATAATCGTCAGGAACATCAAAAACTACCTGTTTATGGCTGGCTGGATATACCATTAGATCGACTTTATTTATGGAAACATTGACATCATTTAAGGTTCCCTTATAGTTTTGAGAATTTACATCAGATGTAACTGCTTCTACCATAAGCGAATTATCATAAGTCCCAATAGCAACACCTTCATAATTCATGAAAAAATCTTTGGGATGCTTATTGAAGGATCCCTTACCATTAACAATATTGACATTCTTTATTTGATAAGTCGCTATTGCTTGTCGAAATACTGGTGAATATGTTCTGGTACCATCTTCATTATTCATGTATAGACGAAACCAAAAATTGTCGTTAGTAGGAGGCAGATTGTATGGCCATTCGATTTTCCCGTAATACCTGTTATCTCGAAAAACTAAATCTCGTTTCATATAATCTTCTACACGATTTACAAGTGATAGAGAATCTAGCGAAGTTAATATACCTACTATCTTTGCTGGTTTGGTAAGTTGAAAAGAAACCACAACAGAAAGCATTTGTATACTATCAATCTTTAAATCTTTATAAAAAGATACTTCTGATTCCTTAGGGGTGGGAGGCTGCTCAGGTTCTTGTCTGCTTTTTTTGCAGGAAAACAAAAAAGAACTTAGCATTATGAGTAATAATATCTGGCAAGAGCGCATAAACGGTAAAATTTAACTAAATATAGTGAGAATAGTTAAAATGCAAAGTGTAATATAGATGGACGAATTTCAATCATTTACTTCTGAGATATGTGTCATCATGAATAGAAAGAGCGGTTCTATATAAAAAAAATGATTATAACGCAACTCGATGATGGAGCTCCAACAAAAACAATCTAGATCAGCCTACAAAGGCATTTTTTAAAGCTATATTTTGACATTAAAGCATAGAACCACTTTTCCATGATTGAATATTCTTCAACTTATTAAAAATAAACTATTTAAACAAAAAAAGCAGGTCTTTTCAGAACTGCTTTTAAAACTAGGGGTGGCTGATGGGGCTCGAACCCACGACCCTCGGCACCACAAACCAATACTCTAACCAACTGAGCTACAGCCACCGTGTTTTTTAGTGTCACAAAAGTACGATTTTTAATATTTATTGCAAATATTTTTGACAAAGCTTTATTAAAATTTTTTAATCGATTAGCATTCAATTATTTGAAAGGCTATTTGCCGATTAAAAAAATTCAACATAGCTGATTTTAATGCTAAAAAGCTAGCTTTGCTCTGTTTATGATAGAAATTTATACAGACGGCGCAGCAAGCGGCAACCCTGGCCCAGGTGGTTATGGTGTAATTTTGCGTGCTGGTGCACATTATAAAGAATTAAGCGGTGGTTTTCGTTTAACCACCAATAACCGAATGGAGTTATTGGCTGTCATAGAAGGTTTAAAAGCAATCAAGAAGCCGGGGCAACAAGTCACCATCTATTCCGATTCAAAATATGTAGTTGATTCTGTAGAAAAAGGTTGGGTATTTGGCTGGGTAAAAAAAGCCTTTAAAGATAAAAAGAACAAAGATCTTTGGTTGCAATATTTAGCCCTCCACAAAATCCATCAAATTAAATTTATATGGATCAAAGGCCACAATGAACATCCAGAAAACGAACGGTGCGATCGCTTAGCGGTAGCAGCTTCGCAAAATAAGGGCGAACTCGCTATTGATGCTTTTTTTGAAGCAGAGCGCAAAAACGCTTAATCCAAAATCTTTCCTTAAAAATAATTCGACCTTCTTTTGGAGTGGTTTAGTTGTTTACACATCTAATTTTAACAGGGAGTTCACAGGGTGCAAACAAGGTGATAACAGGGTGCGAACTATATCGTTCACCTAATTATATACGTGTAAACATCTAATTATTAACATTTTATAACTTTTCCTGATTTGGATTAGCGAGATGCATCATCTACATTTGGTCAAAACGAAACAATATGGCAAGGTTAATTAACGGGATTTTGGGCGGCTTTTCTGGCAAGGTGGGCACAGTGGTAGGTGTGATCAGGGATGGGGACTGTCTGATCAGGTCGGTGCCTAAAAAGAGAACACACTTCACCTCTAACGAACTCATCAACCAGCAGAAAATGGCAATGGTGCAAGCCTATCTCAAGCCGTTAAAAGATTTAGTACAAGTTGGCTTTGCTAATTATTACACCAAAACAGGAGGCTTTCGTGCGGCCTTGGCCCATACCAGAAGAGAAGCTTTGGCTATTGATGCTGATGGGAATTTCCATATCGACCCTGCCCTATTTAAAATAAGTGGTGGCACATTGCCCCAGGCTATAAATCCTGCTGTAGTATGTAGTGGTTTAGAAATGCGTATTACCTGGGACATCACTGATGTAGGTTACGAACATGAGTCAGATCAACTGATGGTATTGGTTTATGATCCTTTAAAAGGAAATACGATTAAAAGGATATTTAACGGTGCCTTTAGAAGGGATGGAGAATTAAAGCTCCAACTGGATTCTGATTTTTCAAGTGTAGCAGTTCATGTGTATATAGGTTTTGTTGCTGCCGACCGTAGCTCTCAATCTGATAGCCAGTACTTGGGTAAGGTGATTGTGGTATAACTCATCCGATTTGTTAACAATAAAAAAAGCCCTACGAAGTAATTAATACCATGTAGAGCATTTTTTTATATATAAAATGATATTATGCCTTTTTAAACATCTTATTGATAGCAAGTTGGACTTTGGCAATATCATCGGTAATCGTTTTCTGAATACCTGCATCAAAAGAAGCTACAAACCTTGGTTCCAAAATAATTGCAGTTGGTTCGTTTGTAATATTTAATCTAAAAATGTGCTTACCAAATTTAAAGCCTGCTCCTATTTTAGTGACATTCGTTTCAACAGTTTGCACAAATTCATAGCTATTACTTACCTGATCAAGAAAGTCTTTAACAGCTTGGAATACAAAGTCAGTTTCAATATCTAATCCGTTGATAATAATGAGTGTTTCCTTTAAAGAAGTTTTAAGCTTTTCATCTCCCCTTACATTGTCATGAAGGTTTTGTAAGGTTTCTAATAAGTCTTCACTGAAAATAATATTCCTTTTATCGGTGATTAATATGGCATTAGGATTATCGTTAACACTTGATGTTTGTTCCAAAACGATTTCATCATTTCCATCCTTAATGGTATATGCAGTTGCTGATTTTTGCTCCACTTTCGAATCAGCTATGGCTTTCGTTAATGTCTTAACTATATAATCTAATGCTGGAAATTCCTCTGTCTTTTTCATCTCGTTCTTTTTTTGCAAAGATAAGACAGCAAATTCTTTTTCCTAGTAAAGGATGAATAAACTGTATTTGTAAAAATGAGGTTAATATAAAATTGGATTAATCTATCCCTCCTACAACACCCATTTGCTGTAATTTTTCTTCGGATCTTTCGTTCGATAAGCTTTTAACTGGGGAATATTCGGCCATTAAGGCCTCTGCCATTCTCACCATTTTTGCTGAGCCGATAAAGATCGAAGTACGCTGGTGCAATTCTGTAGGCTCGATGTCTAAAATTCGATTTAAACCATCTGAGGCTATACCGCCAGCTTGTTCAATAATAAAAGCCATCGGGTTACATTCATACAATAATCTCAACTTTCCATTTGGTGAAGCTGCAGTGGTTGGGTAAATATAAATACCGCCTTTTATTAAATTACGGTGAATATCAGCAACCATCGAACCAATATACCTTGATGTATAGGGTCTTTTCGTAGCTAAATCTTCTACCTGAGCATATTTAAGGTATTTCTTTACACCATCTGGAAAATGCACATAATTACCTTCATTTATAGAGTAGATAATACCATCCTCTGGTATTTTCATGTTAGGATGTGATAAACAAAATTCACCGATGGATGGATCTAAGGTGAAACCATTTACCCCTTTGCCTGTGGTGTACACCAGCATGGTTGAGGAACCGTAAATTACATAACCTGCTGCAACTTGTTCTGTTCCTTTTTGTAAAACATCGGCTAATGTAGCATTGCCATCTACTGATTTTCTGCGATAAATTGAAAATATGGTACCAACGGCAACATTACAATCAATGTTTGATGACCCATCTAAAGGATCGATACACACAATATATTTGGCATTTTTAGAAACCGGTGAGTCGATTGGGACGAACTCATCTTCTTCCTCTGTCGCAACAATACAACATTCCCCGCCACTGGTTAAGGCAGATATAAATTGCTCATTAGCGTATACATCTAACTTTTTTTGTCCTTCTCCTTGGATATTTGTTGTGCCGGCATCGCCCAAAATATCTACCAAACCTGCTTTATTTACTTCTCTATTTACAATTTTTGAAGCGATACCAATGTCTCTTAATAATCTTGAAAGTTCGCCTTTTGCATAAGGAAAGTCTAACTGTTTTTCAATAATGAATTGACCTAATGTTTTTATACCCGACATATTTTACTTAGTGTATTTGTTACGTTATCTATTCCCTAACTCTATGGCCTCTAAGGTATGTATTTTTTCTGCCGAAATGCAAAAACGAATCAAAGTTCTTACTTTATGCCAGCCATGTTTTCCAGCCGCACCGGGGTTAATATGTAAACATTTTATTTTTTCATCAAAAATCACTTTTAAAATATGTGAGTGGCCGCTGATAAATAGCATTGGCGGCTTAGTGTATATTTCCGCTTTTACTTGTGGAGCGTAATGATTAGGATAACCGCCAATGTGCGTCATCCAAACATCCACATCCTCACACATAAACCGTAAATTTTCGGGATAGGTCGACCGAATATCCTTTCCATCGATATTACCATATACTCCACGCAATGGTTTAAACGCCGCTAAAGGCTCAGCTACATTTGCACCAAAATCTCCAGCATGCCATATTTCATCACATTCATCAAAATATTTAAATACTGCATCGTCTAAAAAACCATGTGTATCAGAAAGTAGGCCTATCTTTTTCATCAATATATCGTTTGTTTTAATGAGATGAAACTAACATGAACATAACATTGCTGTATGCTTTGATGTTTCATCGATCAAATTTATAGATAGAAAAGCGAATTCAGCAATTCTAATTTAACGCAAGGAAGTTTGCTAAAAAGAAACCATTTGTAAAAGGTCTCTCCATTTCGCTGCGCTGCAGTCGAGATGACGGGAAAACAATGAGATGACGAAAAAGGTGTTAATATCCTAAAAAGAAATCCTTTAGTAAATTCTTATAAGCTTTAGTGTACACTTTTTCACTTTCATAAATATAAAAGTGTTCGTAAATAGGAACTTTCGAAGTTCTTTTTAAACAAACTATGCGTCGAAATTCTGGTTTGCTTTCATCAGAATGCAAATGAATTTGTTTAGCGACCGATAAACCACACTTCGCTCCATTATCGATCAGAAGTTCTGTTTGTTTAATTGGCAATACAAACCAAAAACTCCCATTCTCAGTCAATAATGCATTTACTTTTATAATTAAGTCATTAAAAAACTCTTCATTTGTATGTCTAGCAATTCCCTTCTTTTCTTCTGTATTTTTTAAATCATTAGTAAAATAAGGTGGATTAGAAACAATCAAATCGAATTGATGAGCACTGGTATATTGTTCTATTGAAATATTGTTATTATTTAATCTATTGCTAAAAATTGAGGATTTGAAGTTTCTATCTGCGGTTTTTGAGGCTTCGTCATCAATCTCTATCGCTTCAACGTAAGCATTATTAAATCTTTGCGCTAACATTAAGGCGATAACTCCTGTTCCAGTACCAATATCTAAAATGCAATGTGGTTGGTCGCTTTCTACTAATGCTGCTAGCAGTACGCCATCTGTGTTTATTTTCATGGCACAGCCCTGCTGGTCCACTTCAAACTGTTTAAACTTAAAAAGTGAACTCATTTTATTGTTGATAAATCTCTAAAGGCAATCCATCAGGATCTGTAAAAAAAGTAAATTTCTTCCCTGTAAATTCATCCACACGAATAGGCTCAGTTGTTATTCCTTTTTGGTTAAGTACTAAACTTGTTGCTTCAACATTGTCAACTTCAAAAGCTAAATGCCTTAAACCTGTAGCTTCTGGTCTTGATGGTCTGTCTGCTGGACTTTCAAAAGAAAAAAGATCAATTTGATAAGTGCCATTTACAGCTAAATCTAATTTATAAGATTTCCGCTCTGCTCGATACACTTCTGCTATGATCTCAAAGCCTAATTTATTGACATAAAAATCTTTAGAAACTTTATAATCTGCACAAATAATAGCAATGTGATGAATGCGCTTGAACATTTTTAAATATGATGATTTTTTAAACAAAAGTATCGAATATATTCCCTGCTTTAACTGGTGTTTTTAAAATTTTAAAGCTAAATTTGCATCTTCAAAAAACAAGCATGATTCATTTCTTCTTAAGTCAATCTGAGGCGGTTTTTGTTTTACAAACAGAACAAACCTTATCTGCAACTGATATTACAAAACTTGAATGGTTATTTGGCGGTGCTAAAAAACAAAATGAAGACCAATTAACTGGATATTTTGTTGGCCCTCGTGCGGCTATGATTACGCCTTGGAGTACTAACGCTGTAGAAATTACTCAGAATATGAGTATCACAGGTATAATCAGAATAGAAGAATTTAAAAAGGTTACTAAAGATTTTTCTGATTATGACCCAATGCTTTCTCAAAAATATGAAGTTTTAGATCAAGATGTTTATACCATTAACATTAAACCTGAGCCCATTTTAGAGATTACAGATATTGCAGCCTATAATAAACAAGAAGGGCTTTCTTTAAGTGATGAAGAAGTTGATTATTTAAATTCATTAGCTAAAAAACTTGAACGCCCATTAACAGACTCAGAGGTGTTCGGTTTTTCTCAAGTGAATTCGGAGCATTGCCGTCATAAAATTTTTAATGGGAAATTTGTCATTGATGGCGTAGAACAACCTACATCTTTATTCAAATTAATTCGTAAAACATCAGAAACAAATCCAAATGATATTGTTTCTGCCTATAAAGATAACGTTGCATTTATTAAAGGTCCGGTTGTACAGCAATTTGCACCAAAACGTGCCGATGAACCAGATTATTATGCCACAAGCGATTTCGAATCTGTAATTTCATTAAAAGCAGAAACACATAATTTCCCAACAACCGTTGAACCTTTTAATGGCGCAGCTACTGGTTCTGGTGGTGAAATTAGAGATCGTTTGGCAGGCGGACAAGGCTCATTGCCTTTAGCCGGAACTGCAGTTTACATGACAGCACTTTCTCGTTTAGAGGAAGGCCGTCCTTGGGAAAATGGTGTAGAGGAAAGAAAATGGTTGTACCAAACACCAATGGATATTTTGATCAAAGCATCTAACGGTGCTACTGATTTCGGCAATAAGTTTGGTCAGCCTTTAATTACAGGTTCTGTTTTAACTTTTGAACACGAGGAGAACAACCGTAAGTTAGGTTTCGACAAAGTAATTATGTTGGCTGGTGGTGTAGGTTACGGAAAAGCTAGTCAGGCGAAGAAGAAAAAGCCACAAGAGGGCGATAACATTGTCGTTCTTGGTGGTGAAAATTATAGAATTGGAATGGGCGGAGCGGCAGTTTCATCTGCTGATACTGGCGAACATGGAACTGGAATCGAATTAAATGCGATTCAACGCTCTAATCCAGAAATGCAAAAACGTGCTGCTAATGCAGTTCGTGGAATGATAGAAAGCGATCACAATTCGATTATTTCCATTCACGATCATGGAGCTGGTGGACATTTAAACTGTCTTTCTGAATTGGTTGAAGAAACTGGAGGATTGATCAATTTAGATAATCTTCCAGTAGGTGATCCAACACTATCTGCAAAAGAAATTATTGGAAACGAATCTCAAGAACGTTTGGGATTGGTGATTGACAACGAACATATTGAAACTTTGCAAAAGATTGCCGACCGTGAACGTTCGCCAATGTATACTGTTGGGAAAGTAACAGGCAATCATCGTTTTACTTTCAAATCTGCTACTTCTGGCGCTAAACCAATGGATTTGGCTTTAGCGGATATGTTTGGTAGTTCTCCGAAAGTAGTAATGGAGGACAAAAAAATCGTCCAGAATTATCAAACGATTACCTATAATAACACACTATTAAACAATTATTTAGAACAGGTTCTACAATTAGAAGCTGTTGCAAGTAAAGATTGGTTAACGAACAAAGTTGATAGATGTGTGGGTGGTAGGGTTGCCAAACAACAATGCGCAGGACCATTACAATTACCATTAAACAATTGCGGGGTAATGGCATTAGATTTTCAAGGAAAAGAAGGCATTGCAACTTCAATTGGTCATGCTCCCCTATCTGCATTAATTGACGCAGGCGCAGGAAGTAGAATTGCCATTTCAGAAGCGCTTTCAAATATAGTTTGGGCACCATTAAAAGATGGGTTAAAATCCGTTTCTCTTTCGGCAAACTGGATGTGGGCTTGTAAAAATGAAGGCGAGGACGCAAGATTATACGAAGCTGTAAAAGCTTGCTCAGATTTTGCTATTGAACTTGGAATCAATATCCCAACGGGAAAAGATTCACTCTCAATGAAGCAAAAATACAAGGATGGTGATGTAATTGCGCCAGGAACTGTGATTATTTCTGCAGGTGGCAATTGCGATGATATTACGAAAGTTGTTGAACCTGTTTTACAAAAAGATGGCGGCTCAATTTATTACATCAACCTTTCTAACGACAGTTATAAACTAGGAGGTTCTTCTTTTGCACAAATTTTAAATAAAATCGGTGCAGAAACTCCAGATGTTAAGGATGCCGAAGCATTTAAACAGTCATTTAATCTCATCCAACAGTTAATTAAGGAAGAGAAAATTCAAGCAGGACATGATATTGGTAGCGGTGGTTTAATTACTACTTTACTAGAAATGTGTTTTGCCGATCGCAATTTGGGTGCAACATTAGATTTAACCTCTTTAGGCGAAGCTGATAGTGTTAAATTATTATTCTCAGAAAATATAGGGATCGTTTTCCAAGCTGATGCTACAGTAGAAAGTGTTTTTGCTCAGCACAATATAACATTACACAAAATTGGTAACGTTACTACTTCAGCTGCGCTAGAAATAAAAAATGCAACTGACAATTTCTCTTTTGAAATAGACCATTTACGTGATGTCTGGTTCAAAACTTCTTATTTATTAGACAGCAAACAGACTGGAAACGGTTTAGCAAAAGAACGTTTTGACAACTATAAAAATCAGGTTTTAAATTATACGTTTCCACAGCAATTTGATGGGAAAAAACCAGTAATTGACAGTACTAAACCAAGACCTAAAGCTGCGATTATTCGCGAAAAAGGAAGTAATTCTGAGCGTGAATTAGCTAATGCGATGTATTTAGCAGGTTTTGACGTGAAAGATGTGCACATGACGGATTTAATTTCTGGCAGAGAAACATTAGAAGACATTAAGTTTATCGGTGCAGTTGGCGGTTTCTCTAACTCTGATGTGTTAGGCTCTGCGAAAGGCTGGGCTGGTGCATTTATGTACAATGAAAAAGCAAGAGTTGCCTTAGAAAACTTCTTTAACCGTGAAGATACACTGTCTGTGGGGGTTTGTAATGGGTGTCAATTATTTGTAGAGCTTGGATTAATTAATAAAAACCACGCAGAAAAACCAAAAATGTTGCATAACAAAAGTGGCAAACACGAAAGTATTTTCACATCCTTAACCATACAAAAAAACAATTCGGTAATGCTTTCTACACTAGCAGGAAATACATTAGGCGTTTGGGTATCACATGGTGAAGGAAGATTTCAATTGCCTTACAGCGAAGATCAATATCAGATCGTTTCTAAATATGCATATGAAAGTTATCCTGCTAGCCCTAACGGATCTGACTACAATACAGCTATGTTATGTGATGAAACAGGTAGGCACTTAGTGATGATGCCACATATTGAGCGTTCGTTGTTTCAATGGCATTGGGCCAATTACCCTAAGGGAAGAAAAGATGAAGTTTCCCCTTGGATGGAAGCTTTTGTAAACGCTAGAAAATGGGTAGAGCAACACAGTAAATAAAACCTGAAAGCTATCCATAATTAGGGTAGCTTTTTTAATATTTAGCCATTTTTAAAATAACTAACTTGGCTCAATATTTGTAAGTTTGATGCTAATAAAACCTCAAACTAAAACATTTCATAGAATACTATTTAAATTATTTTAGAATTGACGAATAGAATTTTATAACAAATAACCAAATATTAACGGAAGATAGAGGAGCAATTATGCTCAAATTCTAATTAAACTTATGTGTGGAATAACGGGATTTATTGATCATAACCATAGCATAAGTGAAGCTAATCTTAAAAAAGCCTCTGCAGCTTTAATCCATCGAGGTGGTAATGGTAGCGGCCTTATTTTCGACCAAAAAGAACATTACACCCTAGGCATAGCTAATGAGCGCCTGGCTACAATAGATTTAAGTGAAAAAGCATTACAGCCCTTAACATCAACCTGTGGCAATTACAGCATTACGTTTAACGGCACCATTTATAATTATTTAGAGTTAAGGGAAACGCTAATCAAGTACGGCGTTATATTTTCTACCTTAACAGATACTGAAGTTATTATAGAGAGTTATAAGAAATGGGGCACAAAATCATTTGAAAAACTGGATGGTTCTTTTGCTTTTGCGTTAATAGATAGAAAATTAAATCAATTAATTATTGCTAAAGATGAAATTGGCGCCAAACCCATATACTATTATAAAAATAAGGGTTGCTACATATTTGCTTCAGAAATTAGCGCATTATTTGCCTATAATGTAGTTCAGAAAAGCATCAATAAAAATGCACTAGCATCCTTTTTTAGGTATGGGTATTTTACAAATGATGAAACAGTTTACGAACATATTTTCAAATTTAAAAAAGGAACGTTTACAACTTTAGATTTACATAGTGGAAATAGTTATGATAGTCTTCTTAAGTTAAACTTCCCTCCTGTAGTAAAATCTGATGTAGAAAATGAAACTCAAATTTCAGAAAAAATAGAGGAACATTTAACAGAGTCTATTTTGAAAAGAAATGTTGCTGATGTACCTGTAGGCGTTTTATTAAGTGGTGGATATGATAGTTCTACCGTAGCTGCCATTTTACAAAAAAATCAAACGAAGCGCATAAAGACTTTTACAGTTGGCTTTAAAAATGAAAAACTAGACGAAGCTCCGCAAGCGAGTAAAATTGCTGAATATTTAAAAACTAATCATCACGAATATTACCTTAACAAAGATGAGGCTTTAACAATAGTTAAAAATTTGCCTCATATTTTTGATGAACCAGTTGGAGATAGCGTAGTTCTTCCCTTACTTTTTATAGCAGAAAAAGCAAAGAAAGAGGTTAAGGTTTTGTTAGGAGCCGAAGGTGGAGATGAATTATTTGGAGGTTATAGAACATATGCCAAAGCAATTAAATTAGAGGAATTAGTACATAAACGTATTCCAAAGTTTTTAAAAGACACTTACATCAGTTTCTTGAAGAAAACTCAGCCGAAAATGGAAGAAGTTTTAGAAGCTGACGGTTTACTAAATAAATACCTTGCAATTAATGCCTGTTTTACCACAGTAGAAATTAATAGGTTGTTAAATGGCGAGTACAATTTTTCTACTCGATCTAATAATAAAGCGCAAAACATAAAAGATCTTTTAATTCACGATTTACATGATTATTTACCTAATAACATTCTTTCTATCAGTGACAAATGCTTTATGCATTATGGTATTGACAATAGAGACGCGTTATTAAAAACGGATTTAATAGCTTATTTAACCACGCTTGATTCCAAATGGTTTATTAAAGATGGTGAGCAAAAATATCTGCTTAAAAAGATTACCAATAAATACATCCCAAAAAGCTTGATGAATAAACCTAAAAAAGGATTTGTTATTCCTTTAGCATCGTGGCTCAAAACAACTTTTGCTCCTTTAATAGCGCATCACTTATCTCCAGAAAATTTAAATCAGCATGATTTTTTAAAAACTGATGAAGTTTTAAGAATTAAATCTGCCTTTTATGCAAATTCAACTGCACATAATGCTCAAAAGGTCTGGTTATTACTACAATTTCAAATGTGGTATCAAAAATGGATGGCTTAAATTAGTTTGGATCAAAAAATCCATAACCTTTAATTGATTAATAATTCAAGATTATGGATTTATAAATGAGTATTACAAAAACTATTGACTTAGCATATAACTAATAGGCATACTATAACGAACTCTAACCGTTTGGTTATTTTGCGAGCCAGCTTTCCATCTAGGTGATTTCTTAATTACCCTTACCGCCTCATCATCACAACCATATCCAATACCTCTTGTAACTTGAACATCAGTAATAGATCCATCTTTCTCCACTACAAAACTTAAAAATACCTTTCCCTGAATTCCAGCATCCTGAGCCATATATGGGTATTTTAAATTCTTCTGAATAAATTTAGACCAAGCCGCCATTCCACCTGGGAATTCTGGATAGTTTTCAACTCCACCTTCATATATTTTAGTATCGTTAGCTCCATCTGGAGCGGTACCCAAACCACTTCCACCAGTATTCGATATAGGTTCAATATTTCCTTTTCCTTCTGCCCCCTCTTGTGGAGTACTACTGATAACTGAGTTTTGTATTTGTGCAGTTGTTGGTGGAGGAGTATTATCAACTGGATCAGCAACTACTTTAACACTAATACTTACACTCTTAGCAGCAACTTGTTGTTTAACCGGCTCTGCTTTTTTAATCGGTTCTTCTTTTTTGGGCTCTTCTTTTTTCATTTCATGAATAGCCTCAGGATTTGCAATTTCAATTACCCTAGTTGTTAAAACCTCAGGTGCTGGTTTAAAATGCGCATATAACAATGGAATAACAAACATGGAAATAAACACAGCACCGGCGATAAACAAAGACTTGGTTAAAATTGATGAAGATTGAGATCTTAACTCATAAGCTCCATAATTTTTGTTTCTGTTACTAAATACGAGAGCGAGCCACTCGCTACCATATAAATTTGATGAGTTGTTAAACATAGTTTTAAGTTTTTTAACTATGATGTTAGGTATCGAACTATTCCATAAGTTTCTGAAAAAATATTTTTAGGATGTATTTCTAAACATTTTTTGAATTTTCAACAAAAAAATCATGTTTTCACTAAAAAAATTGAAAAATCAACATAAAAATTTAAAATTGATCGAAAAAAATAGATTAAAAATTATATTTTTGAATAAAATTTAAATAAATCAATGAAACCATCATGAGTTTACATTTTAAAACCACAAAAAAAACTCATGATAGCTTCATAACAGATAAAAATAATTATTAATCAATGAAAAGTCTAAGAACAATTGCTCTAAAAGAGGCGCAAAATAGAATTTCACCAGAAGTTCATGCACCATCATCGAAAATTTCTGAATTTTTTGGTTCGAATGTTTTTGATAAGAAAAAAATGAGAGACTTCTTATCTAAAGAAGTTTATGAAAAATTAATTTCTACAATAGGTCAAGGAGAATTAATTAATCAAGACGATGCAAATCAAATTGCCTCTGCAATGAAAACTTGGGCAATGAGTAAAGGCGCTACTCATTATACACATTGGTTTCAACCTTTAACTGGATCTACTGCAGAGAAACATGATTCATTCTTTGAACCTAGTGGCGACGGAGCAATTGAAAAATTTGCTGGTAGCGCACTAGTTCAACAAGAACCAGATGCTTCAAGTTTCCCAAATGGTGGTATCCGTAATACATTCGAAGCTCGTGGTTATACAGCTTGGGATCCTTCTTCTCCTGCATTTATTATGGAGAGCAAAGCTGGAAAAACACTTTGTATTCCAACTGTATTTATTTCATATACAGGGGAATCTTTAGATTATAAAGCACCTTTATTAAAAGCATTAGCTGCTATGGATAAAGCAGCTGTTGATGTTTGTCAATATTTCGATAAAGGTATTACTAAAGTAACTGCTTCATTAGGTATAGAGCAAGAATATTTCTTAGTTGACCTCGCTTTATTTAATGCTCGTCCAGATTTAGTAATGACTGGCCGTACCTTATTCGGACATATGTCTGCTAAAGGTCAACAATTAGAAGATCATTATTTTGGTTCTATTCCTGAGCGTGTATTTGCTTACATGGTAGATTTCGAAAATGAAGCTTTAAAATTAGGTATTCCTTTAAAAACTCGTCATAATGAGGTTGCTCCTTCTCAATTTGAATGTGCTCCTATTTACGAAGAAATCAACTTAGCGATTGATCACAATCAGTTGTTGATGGATTTAATGGAAAAAGTTGCCCGCCGTCATAACTTTAAAGTTTTATTACACGAGAAACCATACGCAGGCATCAACGGTTCTGGGAAACACAATAACTGGTCTTTAATCACAGATACTGGTAAAAATTTATTAGCACCAGGAAAAACACCAAAAAACAACTTGATGTTCTTAGCATTTTTCGTGAACACCATTAAAGCTGTTCATGAACATGCAGATTTATTAAGAGCAAGCATCACTTCAGTAAGCAACGATCACCGTTTAGGCGCTAACGAAGCTCCACCAGCAATTATTTCTATCTTCCTAGGTCAACAATTAGATGAAATATTAGATGAAATTGAGCATTCTCGCATCAGCAAAAAAACCAAAGAAGATAATGGTTTATGGTTAGGTATTCCTAAAATTCCGCAAATTACTTTGGATAATACAGATCGTAACCGTACTTCTCCCTTCGCATTTACAGGTAACAAATTCGAATTAAGAGCTGTAGGTTCTACAGCGAATTCATCTGCTCCAATGACGGTTTTAAATGCGATCGTTGCAGATCAATTGGTTAAATTTAAAACCGATGTAGATAAATTGATTAAAAAAGGCGATAAAAAAGATGTTGCCTTATTAACGGTTATCAAAAGATATATCAAAGAATCTAAAGACATTCGTTTTGAAGGAAATGGTTACAGTCAAGAATGGGCTGATGAAGCTGCAAAACGCGGTTTATCAAACATTAAAACTACACCAAAAGCTTTAGATGCTTATGTAAGCGATAAATCGACTGAATTATTTACTAAAACTAATATCTTCAGCAAACGCGAATTACACGCTCGTCATGAGATTTTATTAGAAAGTTTCTTCAGAAAATTACAAATTGAAGCTCGTGTAATGGGTGATGTGGCAAACAGCCAAATTTTACCTGCCGCTATCGCTTATCAAAATGTATTAATTGAAAATGCAAAAGGATTAAAAGAACTTGGTTTAAGCAAAGAAGCTATCGCTACTCCATTAGCAATTATCAGCAAACTATCTGAGCACATTAATATTGTTAAAACTAATATCGATGCAATGTTAGAAGAACGCAAGAAAACTAATGCGATTGAGGATAGCCGTGAGAAAGCGATAGGTTATGACGAAAAAGTGAAAGTTTACTTTGACACTATTCGTTACCATACTGATAAATTAGAGCAAATTGTTGACGATAGCGTTTGGCCATTGCCTAAATTCAGAGAATTACTTTTCTTAAAATAGTTTTTTCCAGTTTTAATACTAAAAGCGTTCAGATATAAATTTGGACGCTTTTTTTATGCATACTTTCGAACATTCTAACTATATACTTTCTGACTAAAACATTATCTTTGCAAGCAATATGAGCGATAACAGGTATAACCAGCGTGGTGTTTCTGCATCAAAAGAAGATGTTCATGCTGCTATCAAAAACATTGATAAAGGTATTTTCCCACAAGCATTTTGTAAAATTATTCCAGATATTTTAGGAAATGATGAAACCTACTGCAACATTATGCATGCCGATGGCGCTGGAACCAAATCTTCCTTAGCTTATACCTATTGGAAAGAAACTGGTGATATTTCGGTTTGGAAAGGCATAGCTCAAGATGCAATTATCATGAATTTAGATGATTTAATTTGTGTTGGTGCTACCGAAAACATCCTATTATCCTCAACCATTGGACGTAATAAAAACCTTATTCCTGGGGAAGTTATTGCAGCAATTATTAATGGCACTGAAGAAATTTTAGCAGATTTAAGAGCTTTAGGAATTTCCATTTTTTCTACTGGCGGAGAAACTGCTGATGTTGGTGATTTAGTAAGAACTATTATTGTTGATTCTACCGTTACTTGTCGTATTAAGCGGGAGGAAATTATCAGTAACCATACTATTCAAGATGGTAATGTAATTGTTGGTTTAGCTTCATATGGTCAATCAACTTATGAAACTGAATACAATGGAGGAATGGGCTCTAACGGATTAACATCCGCTCGTCACGATGTATTTGAAAAATCTATTGCGAATAAGTACCCTGAAAGTTTTGATCCAGCTGTACCTTTAGATTTGGTTTTTTCTGGGGGTAAGCGATTAACAGATACAATTGAAATAGATGCTTCGACTTCGCTAAGCATAACGATTGGAAAATTAGTGCTCTCTCCTACACGCACTTACGCTCCGGTGATTAAAAAGATTTTAGATGCATATCGCAAAGATATTCATGGTTTAGTTCATTGCAGTGGTGGTGCACAAACCAAAGTATTGCATTTCATTAATAATGATGTTCATGTAATTAAAGACAACCTATTCCCTATTCCACCTTTATTTAAATTGATACAGGAACAATCTGGCACCGACTGGAAAGAAATGTACAAAGTATTTAATATGGGGCATAGAATGGAGATTTATATTCCTCAAGCAATTGCTGATGATATTATTGCAATCTCTAAAAGCTTTAATATTGATGCGCAGATAATTGGTCGAGTAGAAAAAGGAAACCAAAAACAAGTTACATTAACGAGTGAGTTTGGAGAATTTGTTTATAATTAAACAAATTGTCATCTCGACTGGAGCGCAGCGTAACGGAGAGATCCTTAAGGTGCCTCGTACTCGATGTAATTTTAATTAGTAGAAAGATTTCTCCACAAGGGCGAAATGACGAGCATTATCCTATTTTTGCTTTAAATAAATCAATAGTCCTTTGCCAAGCTAGTTTAGCGGCTGCTTCATTGTACCTTGTTGGTGAAGTATTGTTATTAAATGCATGATTTACATCATCATAAATAAAGATTTTATACTCTACGTTGTTTTGCTTTAATGCGGCTTCATAAGCAGGAATTCCAGCATTAATACGTTCATCCAACCCACCATAATGGAGCATAATACTTGCTTTAATTTTAGATACATCTTCTGCTTTTGGCTGAGCTCCATAGTAGGCAACAGCGGCTTGTAATTTAGAATCATTTACAGCTAATTTATTAGCCATGCCTCCACCCCAACAAAAACCAATGCAAGCTGTTTTTCCATTGCTATTTTTATGGTCTCTTAAAAATTCTAATCCTTTCAAATAGTTTTGAAGATTTTTTTCAGCATCCAGCTTTCCAATCAATTCCCTTCCCTTATCTTCATCAGTAGGTGTACCACCAAATGGCGACAAAGCATCAACACCTAAAGCCAAGAAACCTTCAGCAGCCACCCTTTTAGTTACATCAATAATATGCGGATTAAGCCCCCTATTCTCATGTATAACTAGAACGCTCCCTAATTTATTTTTACCTTTTGGTTGCGCTAAAACAGCTTTCATATCTCCATCAACACCTGGATAAGTAATGTTTTCACTCATCACATTCTCATTATTAAATGGAGCTGCAGCTACATAGTTATTTTCTAATAAAGGCAAAACAGTTAAAGCTAAAGCAGTACTACCTGTTAAAATAGCTAGTTTTTTCATAAACTCTTTTCTACTTAGTTGACTGTGAGTATACGAATCGTAAAGTGTAATAATTTTTTGATCCATGGTTTTGAGGTTTGTTTTCATCACAAGATACGAATTGTGAATTGTTTAAACTGCAATCCAAAAAAAATCCCGCTAACCAATTCAGGTTAGCGGGATTTTACATTAAATGTATTTAATCTTAGTTAAAGTTATAACGTAAGCCAAATTGCATATAAAATGTAGATGAAATAGTTTGAGAAGTACCAAAAGTAGTTCTTACAATATCACCATTTGCAGTGTTCATTCTAAATGTTGGTTTAGTAGTAGCATTAATTGCTGTCACATTTTGAGGAACTAAAATTGCAGCATTATTTACGAAATTAATGTTACCCCAATTTTTGTTCAACATGTTACCTACGTTGAAAATATCAACAGAGAACTGTACTGAATTTTTAGTATTTCCAACATTTTTGAAAACTTCTTGTGTTAATCTAAAATCAACTTGATTTCTCCATGGAGATTTAGCACCATTGCGCTCTGCATATTGACCTTTGCGTGTTTTCAAGTAATCATCTTGCTCAATGTAAGCCATGAAAATATCACTTTGTTGTTGAGGTGTATAGGTTTTAGCAGGAGTTGTTGCAGTAGCTGCAATAACAACATTTCCACTGAAAGTAATTTCAGATGCATCTTTCGGCACATAAATCAAATCGTTTGTTTGTCCATCGCGGTTAAAATCTGCTGAATAGGTATAAGAGAATCTTCCTTGTTGAGAACCTTCATAGAATAATGCGATTGAAGTCGCTAAGTTTTTGAAGTATTCTTTTTTGTAAGAAACCGATGCAATTACACGATCAGGATTCAAGTTAGATGAATAGCTTAAAGATGCAACATTAGGGTTTGAAGATGTTTGAGGAATTGACCATAAGTTTAACAATTGATCACCACTTCCATCTCCAAAGTTACGTTGATCTGATTTTGTATATGCAACCATTAAGCCCAAACCTCTACTAAATTGTTTGCTTAACTGACCTGTTAAACTCCAATTGTATCCGCCTTTAGCATTTTTCATTTTAATTGCATTGAACAAAGTGTTTGAAGTTGTTGCAGAACTAGCTGCAACTAAACCACCTGAAGTCAATGGAACTGCTTGTTTATCAAATGCTGTAGCAGCGAAGAAAGGTCTGTTATCTGGGTAACCAGCAATATTTAATGGAGTTGGATCTTTTAAGTTAACGTTAACCGCAACTGCCGAATACAAATCTTTACCATAAATTCCTTCTAATGTACCAACGATACCCCATGGTAATTTAGCATCAACTGCCAAACTAGATTTCCAAGTAGAAGGGAATCTTAAGTCTTTAGACATTGCACTAATTGTACTTGGTATAGTTGTACCCGCAACACCTTTTGGACCTACTAAATTAGGTGCAATGCTTGGGTTAAAGAATGGAGTAGTTGCACCAGAATAAGCTTGAGTATACTGGATTAAACCAGCATCACCAGATTGAGAAACAATCCATACAAATGGAACTCTACCTGTAAAGATACCTGTACCACCTCTAACTTGTAAAGAACGATCACCATTTACATCCCAGTTAAAACCGAAACGAGGAGAATAAGTCATTTTATTTTCTGGTAATTCGCCAGTATTGATTTTTTCACCATTAGCAAAAGTTTGTGCAGCAACCAATGGATGAGTTTTAATTTCATCTACACCTGGATATGTTGCTTGTTCAAATCTAATACCTGCAGTTAATTTTAAACGATCAGAAACATTAAACTCGTCTTGTAAATAAGCTGAATATTGAGCAAATTTGAATGAAGGGAATGCTTGCGAACCATCAGCAGTTAAAGGATAAGTAACTGAATATTGTAATGGTCTAGCATTATTCACGAAATCATCCCATGATTTAAAGGTATAGAAACCAGTACCAAAACGCTGGAAACCATTTTTGGTAGTACTAAATTCTGCTTGTAAACCTAAAGTTAAATTATGTTTGCCTAAAGCTAAACTTAAATCATCACTATAAGTATACGAAGTAACGTCTCTTAAGTTACCATATGTGAAAGCTTCGTAACCAAACGTAGTTAATACGTTACCTGCACTTGTTCCTGTTTGAGTGTTATCTAAAATATCAACTAAAGGGAATGGAGCACTATCAGAGTTTCTTGGATCATTTTGGTGAGAATAGGCAACACGTAAAGTGTTAGTTACTTTATTTCCAAATGAAGAGTTTAACTCAGCAGTTGCTGAATATAAGTTTGCAGCTTGATAATAGTTTGAATTAAAGAAAGGTAAACCTGCAGTTGAAGCATTACCAGATCTAACGTTTCCATACCCTAAAGAGCCAGCAACTGCCGAACCTGTAACTGAAGTACTTGCTGGACTTGGACTTTGGCTTTCTACTTGGTTATAACGAATGCTAAAACGGTGATTTTTTGCAATATTCCAATCTAAACGAGCAAAGAATTTTTCATTCTCACTAATATTTTCATAATTCTGATAAGGACCTGTTTTGTAACCATACTTAGCATCTAAATACGAACTAACTGTATTCATGAAATCAGCAGTTGTTTTGGTAACTGTTGAAATTGAACCATAAGGTAAAGCTGGAGTAGCCGCAATTCTAGATGTTCCTGGAGCTTTAGTAATTTTTCTCTCATAGTTCACAAAAAAGAATAATTTATCTTTAATGATTGGACCACCAAAACTAGCACCATAGTTTTTCTCATCTAATTTCTGTAAATTTTGGATAGTGTAATCACCAATTTTACGACCTTGTTGATCATCACCACGCATGGTGTAAAATGCGTTACCAAAAAACCTGTTACCACCCGAACGAGTTACTGCATTAACAGAACCACCAGTAAAACCAGTCTGACGAACATCATATGGAGTTACATTGATAGAGATTTGCTCTAATGCATCAATAGAAATTGGAGAACCACCTGCAGGAATATTAGCTCCAATACCGAATTGGTTATTGTAGTTAGCACCATCTACAGAAAAGTTGTTAGAACGGTAGTTACCACCACCAATTCCATTGTTGCTATTAGACTGAGGTGTTAAACGAGTAATATCGTTTACACTACGTGAAATAGTTGGTAAAGTTTGGATTTGCGCTCTACTCACTACAGTATTTGCTCCGCTTTTGTTAGAGTTCAAAATAGCATTTGTACCTGTACCAATAATATTAACAGTAGCTAAAGTTGAGCTATTGTCTGATAATGTCACATTTAATACAAATGGCTCACCTAATTTTAGGTAAACATCATCAAATCTTTGTGGTTTGTAACCTACAAAGCTAACTTCAATGGTGTAAGGACCACCAACACGCATGTTACCAATAGTGTAACGTCCATCAGCATTAGTAATCACGCCATAAACCGTTCCGGTTGGCGTATGTGTAGCTTTAACGCTGGCACCAGGCAAAGACTCTTTAGAGTCTTTAATTGTACCTGTCATTGACGATGTAGTTATCTGTGCATTAGCAACAGAGGTGAAACCAACAAAGGCAAAAACAATTACTACAACTTTTAATAGTAAAGATTTCTTCATACTCTTTTAATTATTTTTTTGTTTTTGTTAAGATATGTTAAAATATCGCCTGCAAAGGTAAATATTTATTTCATTCTGATTCTTATTTCCAATGTTAAATAATTATTAATTATCCCAAAACTTATTAACACTTAACATAAAGATTAAAACCTCTAACTAACACTTTATCAATCGCTTGATATTTATGTGTTTCAACCTATACATGATTATTAACTAGATTAGAAAACTTATAATTGTCAAATTGTAGTGTGTAACATCTTTAAGGTAATTTTAATCAACATTTTTTTTAATTTTGACCATTGTTTAAGTTAATTTTCCTTTAAAAAGATATGAACTACGATTTAATTGTTATAGGCAGCGGTCCTGGCGGATATGTAACTGCGATAAGAGCTTCTCAATTGGGTTTAAAAACTGCAATTGTAGAAAGAGAATCTTTAGGAGGCATATGCCTTAACTGGGGATGCATACCAACCAAAGCTTTATTAAAAAGTGCACAAGTATTTGAATATATAAATCATGCTGCTGATTATGGCATACAGGTTGGTGAGGCAAAGACAGATTTTGCTGCTGTAATTAAACGTAGTCGTGGTGTTGCAGATGGCATGAGTAAAGGCGTTCAATTTTTAATGAAAAAAAATAAAATTGACGTTATTATGGGTACAGGCAAAGTAAAACCTGGCAACAAAGTGGATGTGAAAGCTGCTGATGGAACCCAACAAGAATTAACAGCCAAAAATATTGTAATTGCAACAGGCGCTCGTTCAAGAGAATTACCAAACTTAAAGCAAGATGGTAAAAAAATAATTGGCTATCGCCAAGCAATGGTTTTACCTGAACAACCTAAATCTATGGTAGTTGTAGGTTCTGGTGCTATAGGTGTAGAGTTTGCGTATTTCTACGCAACAATGGGTACGAAAGTTACCATTGTGGAGTTTATGGAAAATATTGTGCCAGTAGAGGATGAAGATGTTTCTAAACAATTACTACGTAGTTTGAAAAAAACCGGAATTGAAATCATGACCTCTTCAAGTGTTGAATCTGTTGACACAAGTGGAAATGGATGTAAAGTCCAAGTTAAAACAGCTTCAGGAATGCAAACGATCGAATGTGATATTGTTCTTTCTGCTGCCGGCGTTGTAGCTAATATTGAAAATATTGGTTTAGAAGAAACTGGTATTAAAACTGAAAAAGGCAAAATCGTAACTGATGAATTTTACAATACTTCTGTAAAAGGATATTATGCTATTGGTGATGTAGTGGGCGGTCAATCTTTAGCGCATGTAGCTTCTGCCGAAGGCATTATCTGTGTAGAAAAAATTGCGGGTCAACATGTTGAACCTTTAGATTACAACAACATTCCAGGATGTACCTACTGCACTCCCGAAATTGCATCTGTAGGTTATACCGAGAAAGCCGCTAAAGCAGCGGGTTATGAATTAAAAATTGGCAAATTCCCATTTTCTGCGTCAGGTAAAGCAAGTGCTGCTGGTGCAAAAGATGGTTTTGTAAAATTGATTTTCGATGCTAAATACGGAGAGCTATTAGGCGCACACATGATTGGTGCTAACGTAACCGAAATGATTGCGGAAATTGTAGTTGCTCGTAAATTAGAAACTACTGGCCATGAAATGATTAAAGCTGTACATCCTCACCCTACTATGAGTGAAGCGATTATGGAAGCTGCAGCTGATGCATATGGAGAAGTAATTCATTTATAAAATATAGATAACAAACTGTTAAATTGGTTAATTGTTAATACAGTTAACCAATTTTCATTTACAGCGGATTATTTGCAAAACTAAAATCAGAATACGATGAAACTCTATACAATAAATACAGGCTTTTTTAAATTAGATGGTGGCGCCATGTTTGGCGTTGTGCCCAAATCTATTTGGCAAAAAAGCAATCCTGCAGATGCAAACAATTTATGCAGCTGGGCAATGCGTTGTTTATTGATTGAAGATGGAAATAGATTAATTTTAGTTGATAATGGGATTGGAAACAAGCAAGATGACAAATTTTTAAGTCATTATTTTCTGCATGGCGATGATACTTTGGACAAATCTTTAGCAGCACAAGGTTTTAGTAGAGATGATATTACAGATGTTTTTTTAACTCATTTACATTTTGATCATTGTGGTGGTTCAATTGAAAAAGTTGGCGATAAACTTCGCCCTGCGTTTAAAAATGCCATTTATTGGACTAATCAACAACATTGGGACTGGGCTGTGCATCCTAACGCAAGGGAAAAAGCTTCTTTTTTAAAGGAAAACATTCTTCCTATTCAAGAAAGTGGACAATTAAGATTTATCCCTTCGCAGAATGGAGTGGTTTTTCATGAGGATATTAAAATCCGCTTTGCATATGGACATACCGATGCAATGATGTTACCTCAATTGAATTATAAAGATAAAACCATTGTGTATATGGCAGATTTATTACCTTCAGTTGGACATATTCCGCTTCCCTATGTGATGGCATATGACATGTTCCCATTACAAACCTTAAAAGAGAAGAAAGAATTTTTGGAAGAAGCAGCGGCTAATGAATATATTCTTTTTTTAGAACATGACTCTATTCATGAATGCTGTACTGTACAGCAAACGGATAAAGGTATTAGGTTAAAAGAGACTTTTAAACTGACGGATATTTAACACTTATTTTTGCGAACATTCTATGCAAATAATTGTTTAATGTTTGTGAAAAATCTCTTACCGTATTGTGTTTTCTTTATTTATATCATTTCATTAAGCTGTAATTCAGACGAATACAGCCCTAATCAAGTATTTAATAGAAACACGGCAACTGATGTAAACGCTAAACAACTCGCGTTACTCTCTCAAAAACCAGCAGGCACACCGATAAAAGTTATCATTTCTGGTGATACACAAAGAAGTTATGAGGAAACTAGAATTTTTGTAGATCAGATTAACCAACGTAATGATATCGACTTTGTTATTTTAAATGGAGATATTTCTGATTTTGGTTTACTACTTGAATTTGATGGTATTTATAAGTTGTACAGTAAGTTACATGTTCCGTTCATAAGTGTTATTGGTAACCATGATCTCGTAGCAAATGGTAGAGCCGTTTATGAACGAATGTTTGGCCCTCTGAATTTTACATTTAACTATGCAGGAATTAAATTCGTTTGTCATGATACTAATGGTAGAGAATATAACTTTGATGGCTCTACACCAAACCTAACTTGGTTAAAAAGCAATTTAAAATTAGATGCTGGAATTTCTAATCTGGTTGCTATATCTCATGTACCCCCTACTGATGCAGATTTTGACCCAAAATTAGTAGCACCCTATGAAAATTTGTTAAATCAAACCCCTGGATTGTTAGCCTCTATACATTCTCACAGACATAGCAAATTAGAATTTTATTACAAAAATGGGACTGGTATACCTTTTATTATTACCAATGCCATCGTAAACAGAGCTTATACATTAGTTGAAATTAAAAATGGACAAATTACTGCAGAAGAAATTAACTTTTAAAATTATATTAGTCCTGTCGCTCTGCTTTTCTCAGCAATTATTTGCTCAAAAAACTTTCTTACAACGACTGGAACCAGATCAAATTAATTTGCAATATGCCGGAAGTATTGGTTTCTTGAGTGCTGGTGTTGGATATAATTTTTTTAAAGAAAAAACAGCTTTGAGCTTTCACATTGGATATGTTCCAGAAAGTTTAGGTGGGGAGTTAACTATTATCGCCATAAAATATGATTACAAACCATTTTCTATCAACATTAAAGACAAATTAATTATTCATCCTATAAATCCAGTAATTTTCACATCCTATACTTTAGGTAAAAATTTCGATTTTAAGTTCGAGAAACCTCAATATAGGAAAGATTACTATTTTTGGTCATCAGCGTTTAGAATACACATGGGTGCTGGTTCTGAAGTAAAGATATTGTCCAAAAAACAAGCAAAAATTAAATCAATAAGCTTATATGCGGAGGCAAACACAAACGATTTATATGCGATTAGTTGGTTTAAAAACAGAACAAGTACACCATTTTATGAAATTTTTAAATTAGGATATGGAGTGAAAGCAAATTTCTGAGAACACAGTATATAAACTTATTATTTGTTCTTTAAACATACTTGAATGCAGTAAACATTGGAAAAAATTAAATCATACATAAACCACTGCCAAACTTAATTTGGAATGATTTTTGTAGTTAAGTTTTTGTTAAAAAATATGACGTAAAGCGTAACATTTTCAGCAATTTACCCTTTCATTCTGTACAAAAATTCATACTTTTGCAGAATCGAAATTAACACACAGGACTAAAACACATAAATGAGACAACTCAAAATTACCCAATCCATCACCAACCGCGAAAGTCAATCGTTAGACAAATACTTGCACGAGATTGGAAAAGTAGATTTAATTACCGCAGAAGAAGAAGTAATATTAGCTCGTAAGATACGTGAAGGTGATCAAGCAGCTTTAGAGCGTTTAACTAAAACCAACTTACGTTTCGTTGTATCTGTAGCAAAACAATACCAAAATCAAGGTTTAACATTAGGTGATTTAATTAATGAAGGAAACTTAGGTTTAATTAAAGCGGCTAAACGTTTTGATGAAACTAAGGGTTTTAAATTCATTTCATATGCTGTTTGGTGGATCCGCCAGTCAATTTTGCAAGCTATTGCAGAACAAAGCCGTATTGTACGTTTACCTCTTAATCAGGTTGGTTCATTAAGTAAAATCAGTAAAGCTTTCTCTAAATTAGAGCAGGAATATGAACGTGAACCTTCTCCTGAAGAATTGGCAGATATTTTAGAAACAACAGTTGACAAAATCTCTGACACCTTAAGTAATTCTGGCCGTCATGTTTCTATGGATGCACCATTTGTGCAAGGTGAAGAAAATACACTACTAGATGTACTTGAAAATCACGAGCCAAATACTGACAGCAACTTAATTAACGAATCTCTTTCTGAAGAGATTAAACGCTCTCTATCTACTTTAACAGAGCGTGAACGTGAAATTATTGTTTTATTCTTTGGCTTAAGTACAAATCACCCACTTTCACTAGAGGAAATTGGCGAGAAATTCAACTTAACTCGTGAACGTGTTCGTCAGATTAAAGACAAAGCATTACAACGTTTACGTCATACTTCACGTAGTAAAATCTTAAAATCTTATTTAGGATAATCCTAAAAAAACGATACTTAGTGTGTTTTAAACACCTTGTAACATAGATTTTTACAAGAAAATAAATAGAAAAAGATTGGGTACTCACCCGATCTTTTTTACTTTTGTGCCATTCTAATCAAATAAATTTTCTTGTATGTTAAATAAGTATCAATCAGAGTTTCAAAGCTGGATTGAAAAAGAAAAAAAAGCGCTTGAATTAATCAGTGTAGTAGGACAATTATGGTTTGATCGATCAATCGAACTTGTTCTTTTTCGTAAACCTTTATTCGATGTTGGTAGCAGCGAAATACTCGCCTATCACCAATATGCAAAAGATGTAAGTGGTAAAGACATTTCTATTTACGAAACTCTTGAATTAGCCTCTACCATTGCAAAATGTAGCCTAGCTCCTTCTCGTGTAGATGTTGGTCGTTTAGCCGCTGAGTGGCTAGATGAAAACAATAAGCATTCTACAATGCGAGATTTTGTAATTAGCAAACTTAGTAAACACATAGGCAAGGACAAAATTAGCTTAAAACCCAAAGATGTTGTTTTATATGGTTTTGGAAGGATTGGAAGAATTGCCGCCAGAGAATTAATTGTGCAAGCTGGAAAAGGAGAACAATTGCGTTTGAGAGCTATTGTAACACGTTCATATAGTGATGAGGAATTGATAAAAAGAGCAGAGTTATTACGTACCGACTCTATTCATGGTCCTTTCAATGGCACTATTATAGAAGATTTTGAAAATAAGGCATTAATTATTAATGGACAAACCATTTATCTTATAGTAGCTAAAAACCCTGAAGAAGTTGATTACACTTCATACGGCATTGAAGATGCTTTATTAATTGACAATACCGGCGTTTTTCGTGATCGTGAAGGCTTGGGCAGGCATTTAAATGCAAAGGGAATTAGTAAAGTATTATTAACTGCACCAGCCAAAGGCGATATTCCAAATATTGTTACTGGAATAAATGATGGAGATTTCGATTATCAAACCGAGACTATCTTTTCAAATGCCTCTTGTACAACAAATGCAATCATTCCTGTATTAAAAGTTATTGATACTGCTTTTGGTATCGATAAAGGTCATATTGAGACTGTGCATTCTTACACTAATGATCAAAATTTATTAGATAATTACCATAAAAAATATCGCAGAGGTCGTTCTGCAGCATTGAACTTAGTCATTACAGAAACTGGAGCAGATAAAGCTGTCGCAAAAGTAATTCCTCATTTAGCTGGAAAACTTACCGGAAATGCAGTTCGCGTACCTACACCTAACGTTTCGCTAGCCATTTTAAATCTATCTCTTGATAAAATTACCTCTAAAGAGGAAGTTGAAAATGTTTTAAAACAAGCTTCATTATTTGGAGATTTATCTGAACAACTGGAATATTCGGTTTCTAATGAATTGGTAAGCACCGATTTGATTGGAAACAGCCATGCCTCCATTATTGATGGTCCTGCAACTATTATTTCACGCGATAATAGATCTGTTGTTCTATATGCGTGGTATGACAATGAATACGGCTATACGCGTCAGGTTATTCGTTTAGCAAAAAGATTGGCTGGAGTTGTAAGATTAACATATTATTAACTTCTACCTTAACTTTGTCAATCCTAATAAGCATGTAATTAATTTGGATTGACAAAGCTTATAATTCGTAAATTTGAATATTAATTAGCCCATATGAAACTTCAAATTTATCAAGCAGATGCTTTTACAGATCAACTTTTTGGTGGAAATCCTGCAGCAATTGTGCCTTTAAAAGAATGGTTATCGGCACCTTTAATGCAAAAAATTGCAGCAGAAAACAATTTAGCAGAAACTGCTTTTTTCGTTCCACAGGGTGAAAATTTTGAATTACGTTGGTTTACACCTGAAGTAGAAATAGATTTATGCGGCCATGCTACTTTAGCTACAGCACATATTTTATTTACAGAATTGGGCTACACAAAGGATATTATCCATTTCCATACTTTAAAAGCTGGAACGTTAGCTGTAAGTAAAACCGATGATGTATATACATTAGATTTTCCATCACGACCATTAGAAACCTGCGATGCACCAAATGGATTATTAGAAGCATTAGGAAATACCAACGCTGTTGAGGTTTTGAAATTAAGAGATTATGTGGTTGTCTATAAAACAGAAGCAGAAATAGCCAACTTAAAACCAGATTTTAATGCGCTACTGAAAGTAGATGCATTTGCCATTACTGTAACTTCAAAAGGCGATAATAGTGATTTTGTTTCAAGATTTTTTGCCCCTGCAGCCGGTATAAACGAAGACCCAGTAACTGGATCTGCTCATTGCAACTTAATTCCCTATTGGTCAGAAAAATTAGGTAAGACGAAATTACATGCTTTCCAAATTTCGGAACGTAGAGGAGAATTGTGGTGTGAATTAAAAGCTGATCGTGTGTTAATGGCTGGAAATGCAGTAACGTATTTAAGAGGAGAAATCTATATTTAATTGTAGTTTGAGATAGACCATAAAGAGTCATTGCGAGGTACGAAGCTATCTAAAGCGCTATAGTTGCAGGATTGCTTGTGCCTCGCAATGACAATTAATATCATATCTTAAAACGGTGACAATTCAGGTTTTGTTCCCATAATTTTATCGATATCTTCCATTACTTTATCGGTTAATAATGGTACTACTTCTAAAACTGTTAAATTTTCTTTCAGCTGTGATGTTTTAGATGCACCCAAAATCATTGTACTTACATTCGGATTTTTAAGACACCATGCTAGTGATAATTTGGCCAAAGGTAAATTCATTTTATCAGCTAATTTTTGCAGTTCAACAACCTTTTTCATTTTTTCTTCTGCCATTACTCTATCTTTGAGCCAATCCATTCCATTCAAATCTAGTCTAGTATTTTTAGTATCACCTGTGGTATATTTGCCAGATAACAAGCCCGATGCTAAAGGTGACCAAATAGTAGTACCTAAACCATGTTCTTTAAACAAATGCAAATATTCATTTTCTAACTTGTTTCGTTCTATTAAGTTATATTGAGGTTGTTCCATTGTCGGACCAATCAAGTTATATTGCTTGGCTACAACAATTGCTTCCATAATTTCTGCAGCACTCCATTCTGATGTGCCCCAATATAAGATTTTACCTTGTTGTAAAAGCGTATTCATTGCCCAAACCGTTTCTTCAATTGGCGTTTGCTTATCTGGTCTGTGACAAAAATAAAGATCTAAATAATCAACCTGTAAACGTTTCAAAGCCGCATTACATGCCTCAATTACATGTTTACGTGATAATCCAACTCTATTTGGCCCTTTATTTTCTGTCCCAAAAAACACTTTACTAGATACGATAAAAGATTCTCTTTCCCATTTCTGAGATTTTAAAATCTTTCCCATTACTTCTTCCGATTTTCCTTCTGCGTATCCTTCTGCATTGTCAAAAAAATTCACTCCTGCATCGTAAGCAATTCCCATTAATTCATCAGCAACTTTGTCACTAATTTGGTTTCCAAAAGTTAACCAACTCCCTAAAGAAAGTGCGCTCACCTGCAAGCCTGATTTTCCTAAACGTCTATATTCCATTTTCGTCTATTTTTAATAAAATTATGCTCCAAATTAAGATTTAAAAATACAACATTTTGTGAGTTCATTAAGTTTTTACAAAACTTACACTCTTCTTTTATCAGACAATATCTTTACCTTTATTTTAGAAACAAATCAAAATCGAATGAAAAAATTACTTTTAATTTCACTAGCGTTCTTACTAAGCTGTAGTACAGTAAAAAACAATCAAAGTGACCCTAAGACTGGCGAACAATTACTTAAAGATGTAGAAACACTTTCCTTAGATAAATATGAAGGTCGTAAAACCGGAACTAAAGGCTCAGAAATGGCTAGAACTTATTTAGTTGGTCGTTTAAAAGAAATAGGATTAAAACCATATCCAGGTATGAGTAGTTATGAACAAAATTTCGAAATTAAAGGTCGTAATGGTGCTGCTGCCATTCAAGGTAAAAATTTGATCTCTTATATTCCTGGCAAAAGCGATAATATAATTGTAATTTCTGCACATTATGATCACATTGGGGTGATTAAAAATGAAATTTATAATGGAGCTGATGATAATGCTTCTGGAACTGCAGGATTATTACAGTTTGCAAAGTATTTTTCTAAAAACAAACCAAATAACACACTAATCTTCGCACTATTTGACGCAGAAGAAATGGGCTTACAAGGCGCAAAAGCATTTGTTGCGAATCCTCCAGTAGCAATAGAGAAAATTAAATTGAATATTAATATGGATATGATTAGCCATAATGATAAACAAGAATTGTATGTGGCTGGGACTTTTAAATATCCAGAACTGAAATCATTTTTAGTGACAACTAATCCGAATTTAAAATTGTTAATGGGGCATGATGACCCTAAACTTGGTCACGATGACTGGACAAACCAGAGTGACCAAGGAGCGTTTAACGCTAAAAATATTCCGTTTCTTTATTTTGGAGTAGAAGATCATAAAGATTACCACAAAGCTACAGACGAATACCAAAATATTAACAAAACTTTCTTTATTGATGCTGCAAATGCGATTCAACAAGTTATTGTGAATATTGATACCCAACGTGATATACAAGCAATTTTTAGAGAAAGATTGCAGATGAAAAAACAGTAATCTATTTTACTTTTATAAATAAAAAAGGCCGCATTTAGCGGCCTTTTTTATTTATAACTTTCAAAGAATATATGTATTAATTTTTCCTTCTAGTTCTATTTTCAATCATCCCTTTAAACTCATTGTTATTGAGATCAGAATTGATGACTTCTGATGATTGTACAGCTAAACTTCTTTCTTTAGCAGCTGATAATTTGGCCTGCCCTGTAACCACTACTCCAGGAGCTAGTGCATTAAGTGCCAATTTCAAATAATTATCATTCACGTTACCAAAATCATACATCACAGTATTTGCTGGTACTTCTGATGCCGAAATATCTGGAGCAATTCCAGTATAATATCCTCCGTTTCCTAAAGAGTTTTTAGTTTCGAATAATGAAAAGTATACATCATATTTATTTTCGATAGTAATAGGGAAAAAGCCAACAGGTTTGCCATATGTTGTTAGCCCTACTAATTTCACATTCACATGAGGTTTTAAACTATTGATTACCAATTCACTCGCAGAAGCTGTTCCACTTGAAACAATAAACACTACGTTTGTTACCCCATTTAAAGAACCTTTTTTTGCAAATTTAGAAGTATTATTTTCCACAGAATATGGATCCTTTGTATAATCGAACAGGTTTACAATTTTTCCATTTGAATATTGAACTTTATTGTTTCTATCTAGTAAAGGTTGATTTTTTAATATCGTTGCTTGATTATTCTGCATAGTGGCATTATAATGCTCTGTGAACATAGTAGAACCAGTTAAACTTGGAGGTGCAATTAAATTTATTAGATACTCTGCGGTTTCAATATATCCTCCTCCATTATATCTTAAATCGATAATTAAATCATTTACGCCAGCAGCTGCAAAACTTGAAAAGGCAGCATCAAACTCCGCCTGAGAGTTAGTCATGGATGAAAATCTAGCATAAGCTAAATAGCCAATTTTTTTTGTGCCTGCTGTCAATATTTTAGTTTTATAGATTGGGCTACTTTTAAACACTGCTTTTGTTAAAGTGATATTAAAAGGATTTCCTAAACTATTAATTCCTTCTAATTTTATTGTAGTTCCATTTAATGCGGTCTCAATTGCAGAGACCTGAGATGGGAAATTAGTTCCATACTCTGCACCATTTATTTTTGTAATCTTATCTCCACGTAAAAACCCTGCTGTTTCTGCTGGAGAGCCTTGATAAATAGCTGTTGCATAAATAACATAACTTGCATTTGACCCATAAAAACCTAATCTTATACCAAAATCATTCCCATTTCCTTCCAAATCCACAGAGCTCTTCTGACTAGCAACAAACGCAGATGGATTTTTAGTAGTAACATCTTGTATATATGAATACTTTGTATCTGTAGGATCAGCTTCATAGTACTCATATGATTTACCAGTACTAGGGTTAATTTTATATCTTGTGATGGCAAATAATTCGTTGTTATAATTTGCTAAATCTGTAGTTGCACTAGTATAACTTCGTGGATTAAAAGCCTGATAAGTTGGTAATGCATCGTTCCAATAATATATTTCTTTAGCATAAAGAAATATAGAATCTAAAGACAATTGCTGTCGTGTTGCAGTTGCTACAGGAGGGTCAACAATAGGTGGATCTGGGGTTGGTGTTACTTTTGATTTTTTGCAACCAGTTATGGTTAAAACAGAAAGTGCGAGTATACTAACAAGTAGTTTAATTTTCATTTTCAATAGATTAGAATACTAATTAACGTAAAAAAAATTACAATAGTTTCGTTATAGCTAAATAATCTACACCCAAATTGAGTGCGAAATCTTTATCTTCAGCTGTATTTCCAATAATTAAAATCTCACTCTTTTTTAAACTATGTTGATCAAGAATAAAATCAACACTTTTTGATGAAGGTTTTGGCTCAAATTCTTGAGAAAAATAAACTTTAAGATATTTTTCTAACCCATGCCATTCCATTTGTTTTATTTTGTTAACCTGTTGTAGAGGTTCTCCATCAATCAGTAAAAAAATCTCTTTTCTTTCTAAAACTATTTCTTGCAAAAATGAGAGTACCTGCTGGTATAAAAGCAGCTTTAAAGGTAAACGAGCATTTTCATGCAATAACTCAAAGTTTACTTTATATTTTTGTGGGATATTAAAATTTACAGCTGTTTTCTCAAAGATATTTTCATCACCATTATTTTCAAATTCAGCTTTCATAAATGCTGTAATTTCTGCCGCGTTTAGTTGCTCAGTGTATTCAATAAATTCAGCAAACAGATAATAGACTTGTAATAAATAATCCTTTTCTGGATATAAAACATTATCCAAACCTAAAACAAATGCCTTTTTATCTTTAATAAATTCTTCAAAAGCCATAATCAAACTAATTAAATCGTTATTAAACTAAATTTAACTCTTTTATTACCTATTGTTAGATGAAATGCCCCACTTAAGTTTTCATTATTTATATCACTTAACCTAACTTCATCATTAGATGCAAAAATAATTTCTCCATCTTTTAAAACTACCCAATCACTTACTTTAGAGATTTCTTCAACAACATATTGATCTAGTTCTTCTTGACTTGGTAATAAAAGCTGAATGTTAAATTCATTAAATAGAGTCTTTGCCTTAGCGACAGCTTCTATCTCAAAATGGTGAATTGGTAAAAGTAAATCTATTCCTTCATCCAAACACTTATTTAACAGTGTATGTGCTAGTGTATCTTCATTTTTAATACCTAAACTAATTAATGAATATGCTTTTGAGGTAAAGGTTGGCACTTCAGCATAGTCTGCTAGCACAACTTGGTAGTTTCCAAATGCCTTAATTAATTTAAGCGCTGTAGCAGATTTGCCACCAGTAATTAATATTTTCAAAATACGATTTATATAATAAAACCATCTTTCATTGTAACTACCCTATCGCTAATTTTTGCCAGATCTTCGTTATGAGTTACAATTACGAAAGTCTGATCAAAATCATCACGTAGATTAATAAACAATTGGTGCAAAGCCTTGGCATTGGCCGAATCTAAATTACCAGAGGGCTCATCTGCTAAAATAATTGCGGGATCATTAACTAGCGCTCTTGCTACAGCTATACGCTGTTGTTCACCACCAGATAACTCGTTAGGTTTATGGTTTGCTCGGTCACTTAAACCTAAAAGCGCTAATAATTCATATGCTTTTTTTTCTGCTTCTTTTTTACTCTTTTTAGCAATAAATGCTGGAATGCAAATATTTTCTAAAGCAGTAAATTCTGGTAAAAGATGATGAAATTGGAAAATAAAACCAATATTTTCATTTCTAAAAACACTTAGCAATTCACCCGATAATTTATTGATTTTTGTACCCTTTAACTCCACAACACCTTCATCAGGTTTATCTAAGCTTCCTAAAATATGCAGCAAAGTACTCTTTCCAGCTCCAGAAGCACCAATAATACTTACAATTTCTCCTTTAGCAACTTCAAAATCTACTCCTTTTAAAATAGGCAAATTTCCGTATGCTTTTTTTATTCCTGTGGCCTTTAGCATTTGGTAAAGTTACATATTTGTTAAATGGTAAGATTGTTAAATTATTAAATTGTTCTTTTCACTAAAACAACATACAGCATTAAACACTTCAACAATTTATTTTAAAAAGATTTGCAATTCCAATATTCTTATTTAACTTTGAAAAACAAAGCACTTTTAACATGAGCAATCACGAAGAACAATTAAATGCCTTGAGCGACATTAGAAAAATGATGGATCGCTCATCTAGATTTATCTCTTTAAGCGGTTTATCTGGTGTATTTGCTGGACTAACGGGCTTGGTAGGTGCTTATCTAGCACACCTTGAATTAAAAAAATATACAAATGGTGACTATGGATATGGCATTGATGCTGACTCTGAAATTGAAGCTAACCTAATTAAAATCGGCTTTAGCGTATTAATTATTGCTATTGTAGGCGGATTTTTATTCACACTTCGTCAAAGTAAAAAGAAAAACCTTCCTTTTTGGGATAAAACAATTAAAACTTTATTGATCAATTTAGCTATTCCTTTATTGGCAGGAGGCTTTTTTATTATTGCATTGTTATTTAATGGTAATACCACTGGCCTTATAGCACCAACTTGTTTAGTATTTTATGGGTTAGCATTAATAAATGCTAGTAAATACACTTATACTGATATTCGTTTTTTAGGAATTTGCGAAGTCGTTCTTGGTATCATAGCTATGTTTAATACCACATATGGCTTATATTTTTGGGCATTTGGTTTCGGTGTACTTCATATTTTTTATGGCCTATTGATGTACTTTAAATATGAAAGGACAAAATAATGGTAAATCCAATTGAAGCCCTTAATAAAATATTCGATAGTCGAATAAGGCTCGGCGTAATGTCTATACTTATTGTAAACGATTCGGTAAGTTTTAACGAATTGAAGCAAATGCTAGAATTAACCGATGGAAATTTAGCTTCTCATCTCAATACACTAGAACAGGCTGACTATCTAAAAGTTCAAAAAGCATTTATCGGCAAAAAAACAAACACAACCTACTTTATCACGGATTTAGGTAGACAGGCTTTTAAAGCGCATTTAGATGCATTAGAAAAAATGATAAAAGGAGTTTAATTTTTTTTAAGTTATTACTTTGTATTTCAAAGTACTTTAAAATATTCAAAAAACAACAAAATTTAATCAGTTATGCATAATTCATTGTATTGGATAAACTATTTTACCCAAAACCTCAAAAACAAAAGAATAGATTGGAGTATTAAACCCGTACTAACCCAAACAGAGAGGGTTAACATTTTAAAATCTTTACAAGCTTGGCAATTAGGCGAAACTTCTGAAGGTAATAATTTAATAAATGCAGCGACAAAACACGCTAAGCAACTTAATGATAGGCATTACACACCTGCCATTAAGTTGTTCATTACAGAAGAGCAAAAACATGGCAATAACTTGGGCAAATACTTAGATCTTATTGGTGAAGAACGAATTAAAAAAGACTGGGGCGATAGTTTATTTAGAAAAATAAGAGGTTTAAACACACACATGGAATTTTGGACGATCGCTGTAATTACTGTTGAAAGTACTGCGCAAATATTTTATCAATGTTTAAAAGATGCAACGGAATGTAAACTACTAAAACAAATATGTACAGATATTTTAATTGATGAAGCAGCACATATTACTTTTCAAACTGAAAGGTTGAGCTTGCTTTATAATCATAAAAATGGCTTTATGAGATTTACTAGCTATTATTTTTACACATGTTTTTACTTTTCTACGCTACTTGTAGTCTGGTTTGCACATCGCAAACTGTTTAAGGCCGGACATGTAAATTTCACTAAGTATTGGATCAAAATGAAAGCCAAGTTCAAAAAGACAATTAAAAAACTAAAGTCAGAAAAACCTATAGCATTTAAAATTCGAAATATTGAAGAAGTTTTGGGTATATAATTTGAAAAGTTTCAAAGGAGTTCCTTATTGACAAATACAGTAAAGTGATTGACGCCATTAAGCCTATTTTTCTCTCTACTACAAATTGTACAACTATCATTAATCTGATAATTTTTTACGAATTAAAGTTTAAACACCGAAAAATTTTAAGTTTCCAAAGGCTTATATTTCTTTATATCTGTCGACCTCTTTTTCAGTTATATGATGCAATTAAGTTTGTTAAAAGATTAATTGTTGCGACGGACTTAAGTCGGGGTTAGTTCGGAGTTTGTTCGGACTTGTGACAATTGCATCCGACTTAAGTCCGTCGCAAATACGAACAAAGGCCAAGCTAACAATTAAGCTGTTAGATTATGAAATTATTCTTTCTTACCCAAGCTAACCATTCTAGTATTTAGTGTTCCAACTTATATTTAACTTCCGAATAATTCTCTCAGCAAAAAAAGTTCTCTAATAATATTGCAGAGAATACAAAGGTCAGATACAAGCCCTAGTAAAGCGATAGCAGAGCTGAATTGAAAAGTGCTCTAGTATTTAGTTTTCGAAAGAAAATCCAATTTTTTGAGTCATCATATCGTTTGTTTTTATTTTATAAGAAATAGTTTGTGCTAAAATGCATCTTGGACTTTGTATAAAGGTTTTGAAATTGTAGATTTGAGCAAATTTTTGAGCAAATGAACCCGGTGTGATTAAAATATTAATTTTAATCATTTAGGCTCCATCTGACAGATAAAAACAAAATTACAAACAGATGAATATCCACGAATATCAAGGTAAACAAATTTTAAAGAGTTTTGGCGTTGCTGTACAAGAAGGCATTGTTGCTGATACTGTTGATCAGGCTGTAGAAGCAGCTAAGAAAATGAAAACTGATTATAACTCTGATTGGGTTGTGATTAAAGCGCAAATTCATGCTGGTGGTAGAGGTAAAGGCGGTGGTGTTAAGCTAGCTAAAAACTTAGATGAGGTTAAACAACGTGCTACCGATATTTTAGGTATGCAATTGGTTACTCCTCAAACTGGTGCTGAAGGTAAAAAAGTAAATAAAATTTTAGTAGCTCAGGATGTGTATTATCCAGGTGCTTCTGAAACTAAAGAATTTTACGTTTCTGTTTTGTTAAACCGTGCTAATGGAACTAACATTATTATGTATAGTACTGAAGGTGGTATGGATATCGAAGAAGTTGCTGAACACACTCCTCATTTAATTTTTAAAGAAGAGATTGATCCTAAAGTTGGATTACAAGGTTTTCAAGCACGCAAAATTGCTTTCAATTTAGGTTTAAGTGGTAGTGCACATAAAGAAATGGTAAAATTTATTACAGCTCTTTATAAAGCTTATGATGCGACTGATTCATCAATGTTCGAAATTAATCCAGTATTAAAAACTAGTGATGATAAAATTATCGCAGTTGATGCTAAAGTTGATTTAGATGAAAATGCCTTGTTCCGTCATCCTGATTATGCAGCAATGCGTGATAAGTTAGAGGAAGATCCGACAGATGTTGAAGCTAGCGAAAGCAACTTGAACTATGTTAAGTTAGACGGGAACGTTGGCTGTATGGTTAATGGTGCTGGTTTAGCAATGGCTACAATGGATATTATTAAAATTGCTGGTGGTGAGCCTGCTAACTTCTTAGACGTTGGTGGAACTGCGAACGCAACAACCGTTAAAGCTGGGTTCAACATCATTTTAAAAGATCCTAACGTAAAAGCAATTTTCATTAATATTTTTGGTGGTATTGTTCGTTGTGATAGAGTTGCACAAGGTGTAATTGATGCATATAATGAAATTGGAGATGTTCCAGTTCCAATTATTTGCCGTTTGCAAGGAACAAATGCTGTTGAAGCTAAAAAATTAATTGATGATTCTGGACTTAAGGTTTACTCTGCAATTGCTTTAAAAGAAGCTGCTGATTTAGTTACTAAAGTATTAGCTTCATAAGTTTTTAGAATCTTTAGATAGATTTTAAAATATAAAATCAAGAAGACCAGTCGTGAAAACGATCTGGTCTTTTTTATGATAGGTTAATTATTAGTTCCTTTAAAATTTCTACTTCGCTCCTATTCAAAAAGTTTTTATAAGAATATAGTAAAATGAAAAAGCTCTGGCCATCCAACCAGAGCTTTAATCAAACCAAATATAAATGTACTTTTTGTATGAACAAGACAAATATAACATATTTTTAATGAAATTATATTATAGTTTACATATTTTTTTATTTTTTTAATTAAATAATTAAGATTAATAATATAAAAAATACCTAAATTTTAAATTTCAATTAAAATAACAACAAAATAACCTTAAAAAATACCTAAAAATTAAAATTTATCTAATAATTTGTTCATTAATAAAGATTTTATGAAATAATAAGCTGAATTTACACTTTAAAATGTTATAAAATGTAAAAATCACCCTAAATATTAATTAATTTTTTAAAAAAACTTAAAATCAGCACAAAAAAAATATTACATCTTATTAGATTATATTTGCTAACTACAAACTGGTAATTTATTATGAACGATTTTCAAATACCATCATCCATAATTCCATTAAACGATAATGAGCGTATTCAAAAACTTCATACCTATGATATTCTAGATTCTCCGCCAGAAGATGCTTTTGATAAAATAGCTATACTTGCGGCACAAATTTTTAACTCGCCAATTGCCCAGGTAACTTTTGTAGATCGCGGACGAGTCTTTTTCAAATCTAACATTAGCCCTCTATCCGCAACAGAGATAGAAAGAAAGGATAGTTTTTGCTCAATTGCCATTTTAAACAATGATGTTACCTTGTTTGAAAACACACTTAACGTCCCAGAGTTACTAAGCAACCCTTTTGTTTCAATGGAAAATGGAATCAGATTTTATGCAGGAGCACCACTTAGAACTATTGAAGGTTTACAATTAGGAACAGTTTGTGTATTAGATACTGAACCTAAACAAGTAACACAACAACAATTAAAAATGCTGGAAACATTGTCATCCATTGTGATGGATGAGCTGGAATTAAGACTCTCTACGCGAAAAGCATTGCGAACCCAGACCGATATGATGAACAGAATTGTTCACGACCTTAAAAACCCAAACACAACTATTGCTCTTTCTGCAGAACTGATCAAAAGAAAAGCCGAGGATCCAAAAATTGTAGCAGATTTTGCTGATCGGATAAAAAATGCGGCAAATGGAATGTTAACTAACTTGAACAATATATTAGAATTATCACAAGTAGAAAGCGGTGGATTTAGATTAAACCTTCAGGAAGTTGATGTTTTTCAATTATTAAATGCTGTAAAAAAGAATTTCGAACTTTTAGCGAAACAAAAAAAGCAAAATATTAAAATTATATGTAATTGTCCAACAACAATTTGGGCAGACATCGTAAGATTACAGGATGCTTTCACAAATTTACTGAGTAATGCTTTAAAATATGCAAATGCTGGTACTGAAGTTATAATTAATGTGAATGCGGTAAACAACGATTTAATTATCGAGTTTAAAGATCAAGGACAAGGACTTTCTGACAAAGACATGGGTAAATTGTTCACAAAATTCGCTAAACTAAGCGCTGTGCCTACGGCTAGGGAGCACTCTAATGGATTAGGCTTATCGATAGTTAAAATGTTAATTGAACTTCACAATGGTAAGGTTTGGGCAGAAAGCGAGGGCAAAGATAAAGGTGCGTCATTCTATATTTCTTTACCAATTAATTAGCCAATTTGAACGAAAGGAAAAAATTAGAACCTTTGTCAATATTACGTTCAAACCCTATAGTTCCTCCTTGTAAATCAGTAAATTCTTTACATAGCAACAAACCTAGTCCAATTCCTCTTTCATTATTAGTACCGAAGGTAGATGATGCTTTAAGCTTAAACAGCGTATCTTGTTGTTTTGGATCTATACCTAAACCGTTATCTTTAATAGAAATACAGCAATTATCTTCATTTTTATGTGTAGATATTGTAATCGTACCTCCAGCCGGGGTAAATTTAATTGCATTATTTACCAAATTACGAATCACCAATTGAAACATATTTTTATCTGCCAAAATAATAAGATTTTCATCAGCTTTTATTTGAAGCTCCACCCCTTTTATTGTAGCCGCATTTCTTTCAACATTCAGACCTTCATTGATAGCTTTGCTAACATTTAATTGAGCTAATTCTACATACGAACCTTCCATCTGTGTTTTTGACCACGACAGTATATTCAGTACCATATCAGAAGTATCACGGGTTAATTGCAATAACTGTTGTTTTAGATATTCTTTTTCTTCCTCAACAAGATCATGTTCAGATAACATTTCTAAATAACCTTGTATAGAGTTTAATGGCATTCTTATATCATGAGAAACAATAGAAAATAACTTATCCTTCTCAGAGTTTAAACGCTCTAATTCTTTTTTTTGCAATAAAATTTCTGCATGTTGCTGTTCTATTGCGATGTTTTTCTCCATTGCAGAAACACGTTCATGATCATAGTTTTGCCTTATGTAACTAACAATTAAGTAAATTAAACAACCAACGATAAGATAGGTGAAACTATAATCAATCGTCTTAGTCAATTTATCAGTATAAATATTTGGAATTAGTTCTGGATATAAATATTCAACTACAATAATTGATAAAACTAAAAGAACATTAAGTGGCAACCATATTTTAAAATTCTTTTTAGGAATAATGGATACACTCAAGAAAAAGACTAACACAAACATTAATAAGTTTGGTCCGTTTATACCAGAATTATAAAAATAACTCCCTGTTATTGCCCCATTACACAACAAACAAAAAAGATTAATTCCTAATTTGGATTTTCTCTTAAACCGCGACAAATAATAAAGTACCGTACAGAAAAATAACCCAAATATCGAAAGGAAAGCAGATACCATTAACCCCATATAAAGGTTAAATGGTATTTCAAAACACATTGAAATTAAGACAAAAAGGCAAACTGTATTAAATATTCTCTCCTCTAAAGAAAACAATTTAGGATCACCGATAAATCTTTTACTAGTTAGCTCTTTTCCTAGATATAACACAATTAACGACAGGTAATTTATGTAACAAACTTAACGATATTAAAATGAAAAATAAAAATTGATTTTAATAAAAGTAAGCACAAACAAATAAGGAAATTACTGATTAAATCCTTATTTTTGACGCCTTTATAAAGCTACTTAGCATGATCAAGAGAGAAAAAATAATAGACTTGCTGGATTCTACAGCATTTGATACAGAGGTTACTGTGATGGGTTGGGTGCGGACTTTTCGCAACAATCAGTTTATAGCATTGAACGATGGTTCTTGCATGGGAAATATTCAAATTGTGGTTGATTTTGCTAATACAAATGAAGATTTATTAAAACGCATTACAACTGGAGCAGCAATCGCTGTAAAAGGAATTTTAGTAGAGTCTTTAGGTAAAGGACAAAAGGTAGATATCAAAGCAAGCTCAATTGAAATTTTAGGAGATAGCAATGCTGAAGAATATCCATTACAACCTAAAAAACATAGTTTAGAGTTTTTAAGAGAAAAAGCACATTTACGTTTCCGTACTAATACATTTAATGCAGTATTTAAAATTCGTCATGCTTTAGCATTTGCTATTCATCAGTTTTATAACGAAAGAGGATTTGTATATATGCATACTCCTGTAATTACTGCTAGTGATGCAGAAGGGGCTGGTGAAATGTTTAAAGTAACTACATTAGATTTCGATAAGACCCCAAGAACTGAGGATGGAAAAGTAGATTTTTCATCAGATTTTTTTGGTCGTGCAACAAATTTAACGGTTTCTGGTCAGTTAGAAGGCGAATTGGCTGCAATGGCTTTTGGTCAGATTTATACGTTTGGACCAACTTTTAGAGCCGAAAATTCAAATACCACACGCCACTTGGCAGAATTCTGGATGATTGAACCTGAAATTGCTTTTGCAGATTTAGAAAACAACATGCAATTGGCTGAGGATATGATGAAATACATCATCAGCTATGCTTTAGAAAACTGCAAAGATGAAATAGCTTTTCTAAATGATCGTTTATTAGACGAAGAAAAACAAAAACCGCAGCAAGAAAGAAGTGAACTATCATTAATTGAAAAACTTAATTTTTGCTTAGCAAATGATTTTGAGCGTTTAACATATACAGAAGCTATTCAAATATTAAAGCATTCTAAGCCTAATCAAAAAAAGCAGTTTAAATATTTAATTGACGAATGGGGAGCTGATTTGCAAAGTGAACATGAACGTTATTTAGTTGAAAAACACTTTAAAAAACCGGTTATTTTAACAGATTACCCGAAGGACATCAAATCATTTTACATGCGAATGAATGATGATGGAAAAACTGTTGCCGCTATGGATATTTTATTTCCAGGAATTGGAGAAATGATTGGAGGATCGCAACGTGAGGAGCGCATGGATATGTTAACTAAACGTATGGAAGAAATGAACATTCCTCAAGAAGAACTGTGGTGGTATTTAGATACACGTCGTTTTGGCTCTGCACCACATGCAGGTTTTGGTTTAGGTTTTGAGCGCTTAGTTTTATTTGTAACTGGAATGACCAATATTAGAGACGTAATCGCTTTCCCAAGATTTCCAAAAAGCGCAGAGTTTTAAACTGAGTTAGAGAAGTAAATTGTCTGAAAGTCGGAAAGATATAATTTAATTAAAAGTCGCTTAGTAAATGTTAAGCGACTTTTAATTATCCGGATTACGGATATTTAATTATTAGAACTCGCGTTTTGATAATCTACAGCAGAAACTTTATAATCTGTTGGAGCAAAACTTGCAGATGTACTTAGTGCCATTCCTAATTCGTGTTGCGATGGATAAGGCGTTTGAGTTAAACTTCCTTCTGGAATATAAGGAAAAGTTTCCATGTAAGATTGCATTACATTCTGACCAATTCTTCTGTTAATATAAGCTCTAGTTAATTGATATGGATGTCTTAATCCAGCGGCACCTAATAATTCTACCGCACTTTGAACAGTTAATCGATGAAAATTAAACACTCTTATCGTTTTATCTTCAACTACCAAACCTTTCATTAAACTTGCATCTTGTGTTGCAACACCTGTTGGACAAGTATTACTATTACATTCTAATGCTTGAATACAGCCTAAAGCGAACATCATTCCTCTTGCCGAATTACATAAATCTGCACCAAGGGCGATGTTTTTCACTAAATCAAATCCTGAAGAAACCTTACCAGAAGCGATAATTTTAATATGCTTTTTTAGATTAAACCCACTCAATACATCATATACAAAAGCAACACCTTCACGTAAAGGCATTCCGACTGCGTTAGAAAATTCTTGAGGAGCTGCACCAGTCCCACCTTCTCCCCCATCAACAGTAATAAAATCTACATAAATTCCTGTTTCTATCATTGCTTTGCAAATGGCAAAAAATTCACTTCTTCTACCAATGCACAACTTAAATCCGATAGGTTTTCCATTAGATAATTCTCTAAGTTTCTTTACAAAATCCATCATTTCTAATGGTGTAGAAAATGCAGCATGCGCTGGAGGGGAAATTACGTCATACCCTTCTTTTACCAAACGAATACGGGCAATTTCTGGGGTCACTTTCGTTGCTGGTAATATACCACCATGGCCAGGTTTTGCGCCTTGAGAAAGTTTAATTTCAATCATTTTAACATTTTCAGTTTTGGAACGTTCAGCAAAAGCTTCATAGTTAAATGAGCCATCATGATGCCTACATCCAAAATATCCAGTTCCTATTTGCCAAATTAAATCTCCTCCAGGACCAGCGTGATAATCGCTGATACCACCTTCTCCTGTATTATGAGCAAAATTTCCCATTTTAGCACCACCATTTAAGGCTAAAATCGCATTCTGACTTAATGATCCAAAACTCATTGCAGATATATTATAAATACTAGCCGAATAAGGTTGTTTACAATCTGGTCCACCAATCATTACGCGTGGATTTGGATCCAATTCATGATGACTAATGGCTGCAATACTATGGCTTAACCATTCATAACCATTTTCATAAACGTCTAATTGCGTACCAAAAGGAATGGTATCGTTTTCTTTCTTTGCTCTTTGGTATATTAATGATCGATTTAATCGGCTAAATGGTTTTCCATTGGTATCGCTTTCTACAAAATATTGATAGATTTTGGGTCTTAATTCCTCCATAAAATATCTCAACCGACCAAAAACAGGATAGTTTCGTACAATACTGTGCTTAGGTTGGTACAAATCGTAAATACCGAGAATAACAAATGGACCAGTAAAAATAAAAATCCACCATAAAAATGGATGATACAATCCTAACATAATAGTTAAGGCTACTAAAAATGCGGCAATGGCTATAAATGCTTTTCTCATAATTATTTTTTAATTCAGATAACCTCAAAAATAAGCAAAAACCTATCTGTTTAAGTAATATTAATCTAATGATATAAACAACTAGCTCCTTATTTTGTTATTTTTACATATGTTAATTAAGATCTACCCAGAAAACCCAAATCCAAAAGCAATTGAGCAGATTGTTGAAATTTTAAAAAAGGGTGGTTTAATCATATATCCAACGGATACTGTTTATGGTTTAGGTTGCGACATCACTAACCAAAAAGCAATTGAAAAGATTTGTCGCATTCGAGGTATAAAACCAGAAAAGGCTAATTTTTCATTTATTTGTTCAGATTTAAGACATATTTCAGATTTCATTAAGCCTATTGACACCGTAACTTTTAGAGTATTAAAAAAAGCACTACCTGGGCCTTTTACTTTTATTTTTAATGCAAATAATAATGTACCAAAACTGTTAAGCTCAAATAAAAAAACAGTCGGTATTCGGGTTCCAGATAACGATATCGCTAGAGCAATTGTAGCAGAATTAGGTAATCCAATTATCTCTACTTCTATAAAAGATGATGATGAATTGATCGAATACTCGACAGACCCAGAATTAATTTACGAAAAATATCAAGAACAGGTTGATGCAGTAATTGATGGCGGATATGGTGATAATGAAGCTTCTACAGTTATCGATTGTACATCTGGAGATTTTGAAATTATTCGTGAAGGTAAGGGAAATATTGAAGATTTCTTTTAAATCGATATTTCTTTAAAAGTTAAATCATTAACTAATGGTTTCATAAAATTCTGACAACGATAAAATTAACAGAAGATTATATTTAGTTTTCCACAAAACGAATATTTAACACCAACTTAACTTTGAAATATTGTTTTTGCGTATACATTTGTTATTTAAAACAAATAATATGAGAAAACTTCTCCTTCTTTTTCTTTTTGCTATTAGTCTTTATTTACCAAATACAGTTTGTGCGCAAATTGCAAACTGGGACTTTACTGGCCAAAATCAATTAGCAACTTCAACAGCTAGTAGTTATCATGCAGGCCTTGCTACTGCACCTATCCTAACTCGAGGAAGTACAGCTACAGCAAGTGCTGGCGCAAATTCCTTCCGTACACAAGGATTTAAAAATGATGGTATTTCTATCTCAAACACCGATTATTTTCAAGTAACGCTAACTCCAGGAACTGGAAAGCAGTTTTCTCTAACCAGTATTGATGCGAAATTTGCAGGCACAGCAAGTTTCTTTGCTACTCCAGGGGTATCATCACAATTTGCATATAGTTTAAATGGAACAACTTTTACTTTAATTGGTTCACCAGTAACTTCAACAGCTACATCATTAACAACTGTAAATTTAGCAGCTATATCAGATTTACAAAATGTTGCAGAGGGTACAACCGTAACACTGCGCTATTATGCTAGTGGACAAACGGCCACTGGAGGTTGGGGCTTTAACTCTAGTTCATCTGGGACTAGCGGTTTTGCTATTGGTGGTACCGTTACCAATGCAGCTACAAATACTCCAACACTTAATGCTACTCCAACCAGTTTAGCTTTTGGTAGTCAAAACGTAGGTAGTACAACTTCTCAGAATTATGTTTTAAGTGGATCAAATTTAACTTCAAATGTAAATGTAACCGCATTAGCACCATTTACAGTCTCTAAAAACAACATAGTTTATTCCAATTCAATCAGCTTTAGCACAGCAGAAATAGCAGCCAATCCAACGGTATATGTTAATTTTACGCCTACAGTAGGAGGAAGTGTAACTGGTAATATAACGAATACTAGTAGTGGCGCAACGCAAGTTGATGTAGTAGTAGATGGAACAGGAATTTCTGGAACGGTAAACGCAAGCAAAACATCTCTTGATTTTAGCACTCAAAATGTCGGAACAAACTCTGCATCTCAAAATTATATATTAAGCGGAACAGGGTTAACAAATGATGTAACAGTAAGCACCACAGCTCCATTTACCTTATCTAAAGACAATATTAATTTTACTTCTTCTATAACCTATACAACTCTAGAAGTAGGTGCTAATCCAACTGTATATGTTCGTTTTAGTCCAACGAGTGCGACTGTTGCAAATGATAATGTTTTGAATGTAAGCACAAATGCAGTTTCAGCAAGTGTTGCATTAACTGGAACAGGAACTAATCCTCCTGCCGCACCTATTCACGTAGTAATTAGTGAAGTTTATGGTGGTGGCGGTAACGCTGGCGCTACTTATAAAAATGATTTTATTGAACTATATAACCCGAGCAATACAGCTGTAGATTTAACAGGTTGGTCGGTACAATATTTAAGTGCAACAGGAACTGGAAACTGGGCTGTTACACCATTAACAGGAAGCATCCCTGCAAAAGGATTTTATCTGGTGCAAGAAGCAGCTGGTGCAAACGGAACAGTAAATTTGCCAACACCTGATGCAATTGGAACTTTGGCACTCTCTGGCACAACAGGAAAAGTTATTCTGAGTAATTCAATTTCAGCTTTAGCTGGTGCAAATCCATCCAGCGCAGTTGTAATTGATAAAGTTGGATTTGGTCCAACAGCCACAGGATTTGAAGGCGCTCCAACCCCTGTAATATCAAACACTACCTCTATCGAGCGTAAAGCCACTGCTACTTCTACCACAGCAACATTAACAACTGGTGGCGCAGAAGAATTTGCTGGTAACGGACAAGACACTGATAATAATAATGCTGATTTTGTAGTACAAGCACCAAACCCCCAAAATTCATTAGTCATTGAACCAACAGGTGCAAATCACATAGTGATTAGTGAAGTATATGGTGGTGGTGGAAACTCCGGCGCTACCTATAAAAACGATTTCATTGAATTATACAATCCTACAAATGCAACAGTAGATTTAACTAATTGGTCAGTTCAATATACAAGCGCTACTGGAACTGGAACATGGCAAGCTACTGTTTTATCTGGCAGTATTGCTCCAAAAGGTTTCTATTTAATCCAAGAGGCAGCTGGTGCAAATGGAACATTAAATTTACCAACTCCTGATAAAATAGGTACACTTAATTTATCTGGCACAACAGGTAAAGTTCTTTTAAGTAATGTATCCACTTTACAAACAGGTGCAAACCCAAGTGGCTTAGCTATTGTTGACAAAGTTGGTTTCGGTCCTACTGCAAGCGGATTTGAAGGAACAGCTCCTGCAGTGGTCATTACAAATTCAACTTCTTTAGAACGTAAGGCAAGTTCTACTTCAACAGTGTTAACATTAGGCGTTGGTGGCACAGAAGAATTTGCAGGGAATGGTTTTGATGGTGATGAAAACTCTACAGATTTTGTAGCCACAGCTCCAAATCCTCAAAACTCAACAATTACAGAACCGGCTTCAACAAGTGGGCCATACTTAGCAACAACACCGACAAGTTTAGCATTTAGCAATCAAGCTATAGGTACTACATCAACTGCAAAAACATTTGTATTAAGTGGCGGCAACTTAACTAATACCACCACCGTTTCTGTAAGTGGTGCATTTACAATTTCGAAAGATAACCTTGCTTACACTAGCTCACTAACATTTAGCCCTGCAGAAATAGCAACTAGTCCAACAGTGTATGTTAAATTTACCCCAAGTGTTGCAGGTAATGCAACCGGTTCAATTTCAAATGCAAGTGCTGGTGCTACGACAATGAATGTTGCATTAACAGGTCCAGGAATAGATCCAAATCAAACAGCGTTTAATTTCGAAAACTGTACCACTGTAGGAAGTTCCGCTTTATCTGATGGTTTTTATCAATATAGCGTAACAGGCCCACAAACTTGGGGCTGTACCACTACATTTGGTCATGATGCTACAGATGCAACAGGTAAAGCGAGTATAGGCAATGCCTTACAGATAAATGGTTTTTCAAGTGGCAACATCCTTAATGAAGATTGGTTAATTTCTCCTGCATTGAATTTATCAGCTATGAATTATGCGGTGTTATCTTTTTGGACAAGATCTGCATTTGCGGGTGATAAACTTCAACTTAAAATATCAACCAATTATACAGGAACTGGAAATCCTAACTTAGCAACGTGGACAGCTATTGATGGTAAATTCTCTGAAACCGCATCCGATACTTGGACAAAATCAGACTTTATAGATTTATCAGCGTACAAAGCTACTCCAGTATATGTGGCATTTGTCTACACCTCTACTACTTCATCGGCTAGTCGTTGGACAATCGATGATTTTGCAGTTACAAATTCCCCTACTGTTCCGCCAGTAGATATTACAGCTTCTCCTAGTAGTTTAAACTTTGGTTTTCAATCTGCAGGCACAACCTCAACTGAAAAAACTTTCGGTTTCTCCGCAGGTAATTTAACAGATGATGTTACATTAACCGCTCCTGCAAATTTCACCATATCAAAAACAAGTGGCGGTACTTTTGGTTCAAGCCTAACCTATACCAAGGCAACCATCAATAATAGCTCACAAACGGTATATGCTAAGTTTTCACCAACAGCTATAAATTCAACATATGCAGGTAATGTTAGTATTACCACAAATGGTTCTGCTGGTAAAAATGTAGCTCTATCTGGTAATACATTTGATATTGCTAACACACTCGAAGTTGTAAACTGGAATATCGAATGGTTTGGCAGTCCAGCACAAGATCCATCAAATGATACCCAACAAGCCGCAAACGTTAAAACAGTAGTCAATAATATTAATGCAGATATATATGGCTTTGCCGAAGTAGTAGATACAACTTTATTTAGAAATACAGTTTTGCCAGCAGGTTATAATGTAATCTTCAGCGAATTTGGTTCTTATGCAGATAATAAAGCAGATGTAGATTATCCGCTAGCACAAAAATTGGCATTTATGTATCGCACTGATCTTATTAAACCAATTAGAACTTACGGCGTATTACAAGACACTTATAATCCAGCTGTTGCTTCTACTTTTGTTGATGGAACACCTTATAAAAACTGGTCATCTGGTCGTTTTCCTTTTGCAGTGGAAGCCGAAGTAACCATTAACGGCAAAAAAGATATTGTTACGTTTATAGAAATACATGCAAAAGCAAATACAGGTCCTGTTGCTGATCAAATTGATGCTTATAACCGTAGAAAAGGTGGAAATCTTCAATTTAAAAATTGGATAGACGCAAACCTTAGCGGAAAAAAAGTAATCATTTTGGGTGATTTTAACGATGTTCTAGATCCTGATAAAACAATTGCGCCAATGCCTGCTGGTACTGGAACTTCGTATTCAGATTTTATTAATGCGCCGACAGACTACTTTCCTATTACTTTACCTTTAAGTTTAGCCGGAAAGCAATCAACTGCAGGTTTCCCAACTGTTATTGACAATGTAATTATTACAAAAGCCTTAAATGCAAATTATGTACCTGGCACTGCCGAAGTATTAGATGCAGTTAAAAACTTAGTTACAAATTATAACACAACTACAACGGATCATTATCCAATAAGATCAAGATATTTATTTGGTAATGATGAACCAACTTTAGCAGCTATTGCAAATCAATCGATATGTTATACTGGAGTAAACCAAACAGTAGCTTTAACAGGAATATCTGCAGGCGCAGAAACCTCACAAACTACAACATTAACGGTGACTTCTGATAATGCAAATTTATTTGATATCCTAACCGTTGCACCCAATGGAACTGATAAAGGTACACTAACTTATCATTTAAAAAATAATGTGAGTGGTGTGGCTAACATTACAGTAACCGTTACAGATAATGGCAATACAGATTTTGATGGAATTAATACCACAAGCAAAACCTTTAAATTAACCGTAAATAGCTTAGCAACTGCTACAATAGCTGGGACTACAGCAGTTCCTGCAAATGCAACTGCCCCATTTGTTACATTTACAGGTGCAAATGGAACTGCTCCGTATACTTTTACCTATAATATTAATGGCGGCACAAATAAAACAGTAACCACCACAACTGGAAACAGTGTAACTGTAACCGCTCCAACCAATGTAGTTGGCATTTTTGCCTACAATTTAGTTAGTGTAGCTGATGCAAATTGCGGACAAGTACAAACTGGTACAGCAACAATTACCATTCGTCCTTTACCAGTTGCAACAATAGCAAGTTCAGGTCCAGTATGTATTAACGGTACATCACCTGTGGTTACCTTTACTGGCGCTGCTGGTACTGCTCCATATACATTTACCTATACTGTAAACGGAAGTAGCAATAGAACTATTACTTCTACATCAACTACAGTAAGTTTAAATGCGCCAACAAATGTTGCAGGTACATTTATTTATGCTTTAGTTAGCGTAGCCGATGCTTACGGAAGTCAGGCGCAAACAAATACAGCAACTGTAACTATAAACGCTTTACCAGTTATCAATGTAGCAAGTAACAATGGTATAACTATTTCTAAAGGCACATCTGTAATACTATCAGCAAGTGGTGCAGTAAGTTATACATGGTTGCCAAGTTCAGATATTATTGCTGGACAAGGAACTGCTACGCTAACTGTTAGACCTAAACAAACAACTACCTATACGGTAACAGGAACAAATGCAACTGGTTGTACAACTAGCCAGTCAATTACCATTCAGGTTTCAGATGACTATCAAATTACTGCACTAAACATTTTAACGCCAAATGGCGATGGTAAGAATGATAAGTTTGTTATTCAAAACATAGATTATTATCCTAACAATACGGTTAAGATTTTCGATAGATCTGGCAGAACAGTATATACTAAAAAAGGGTATGACAATCAATGGGATGGAACATTTAACGGAGTTCCACTTGCATCAGATACCTATTATTACACCATAGATTTTGGCACCAACATCGCTCCGTTTAAAGGTTATATCACTATTGTAAGAAACTAATTGTATTAAATCACATGAAATTCAATTCTAAAATATATAGTATGTTTAAGCATATCTTTTGCTTGCTTTTGTTAACAACAATTTTAACATCACTAACTAATAAAGCAAGTGCACAGCTTAACCCTTTAAGTTCACAATATTTTTTAAATCAATACCAAATTAATCCCGCTTATGCGGGATTAACTGATGGCTTAAACTTGAACTTAAACTATCGTAAGCAATGGAGTAATATTCCAGGTTCACCTAGTACCCAATCTATTACAGCAGATTATAAACTAAACAAAGTGGGTTTAGGTATTAATGTTTACAATGAAAAAGCAGGTTCTTTACAGCGCACTAAAGCAATGGCAACTTATGCTTATCATTTGCCTTTAAACAACGATGATCAGAAATTAAACTTTGGCGCATCAATAGGTATCATGAATGAGCATGTTGATTATAATGGTGTAAATGGCGATATGACCGACCCCACTATTGCTCAATTTAACAATAAAGGTTCTTTATTTGATGGAGATTTTGGCATTGCCTATACCAGTAATACCTTAAATGTAGAAGGTGTAATTCCAAATATTAGAAGTTTTATTAAACAAGAGGATGATAATAATGTAGATCGTTCTTTGTTTTATGCAGCTATTAGTTATAAAATTAATACTGGAGTTGGTGCTAACGCGATAGAAATTGAACCGAAAGTTGCTTATAGAGATATTAAAGGCTATGATAATATTTGGGATGCAGGTGCAAACTTAAATTTTACCAATAAAGTGTATCTAATGGGAATGTATCATAGTAGCAAAAGTGCATCTTTTGGGGCAGGTATAAATTACAAGTCATCTTTAGCTATTATGGGTTTCTACACTACCGAAACATCTGCCTTGCAAGGCTCTGCTAACGGCACTTTTGAGATTAGTTTAAAAGCGACACTATTTAAGTAATTTATGCTTCGAATAGTTGAAGTTAAAGGTTGAAAGAGCAAAAAGTCTAATTTCATAAGCGAGAAGTCTTCCGGCACAAGCAAGAAGTCTAATTCCCAACTACATATACATTTTAATTGGGCAAACTGCAAACTGCTTTTCTGAGATGACTAATAATTATATTAAAATAAACTATATTAGTTTTAGTTCTGAACTAATCTAATACAATTATGCAGATAAGATGCTTTTTAATAGCGATTTTGACATTATTTATTGTGCAATTACATGCCCAATCTCAATGGAAACTCAAAAATGATAAGATTTTAACTCCATGGGCAACGCAGGTAAACCCTAATTTGCCATTACCAGAATACCCAAGACCGCAATTAGTAAGAAACAACTGGCAAAATTTAAATGGTTTATGGGAATATGCTATTGTGCCAAAAAATGAAACTCCAACTAAGTATGATGGAAAGATTTTAGTTCCATTTGCAGTCGAATCGGCTTTGTCTGGCGTTCAAAAAACTGTTGGAAAAGACAGTGTGCTATGGTATAAAAATGAAATTACTATCTCATCTGCATTGCGAGGAAAACAAGTTTTATTAAATTTTGGTGCTGTAGATTGGCAAACAGAAGTTTTTATAAATGGCAAAAGCGTAGGTACACACGAAGGTGGATTTGATCCGTTTAGTTTCAACATTACTTCGGCATTAAAAAAAGGAGCAACTCAAGAAATTAAAATTCGTGTGTGGGATCCAACAGATGATGGTCCACAACCAAGAGGCAAACAGGTAAAAAAGCCACATGGCATTTGGTATACACCAGTTACAGGGATTTGGCAAACCGTTTGGCTTGAAGCTGTACCGGAAAGTTATATTGTTGCTACTAAACAAACACCAGATATTGATGCGCATACCATAACTGTTTCGGGAACATTTAGCGCTACGCAACCAACCGATAAATTTAAAGTGGAAGTAGTTGAAGGAAATCAGGTAATTGCCGAAAATACTTCAGCAACTGCTGATGCTATTGTGCTTAAACTGAATAATGAGAAATTATGGTCGCCGACAAGTCCGTTTTTGTATGATTTACGCATCAGTTTAATTAGAAATAATAAAACTATAGATCAAGTAACTAGTTATTTCGCAATGCGGAAAATCTCTGTCGGAACAGATGCCAAAGGAATAAAACGAATGTTGCTGAACAATCAATTCTTATTTCAATTTGGTCCTTTAGATCAGGGTTGGTGGCCAGATGGTTTATACACTCCTCCAACAGAAGAAGCCATGAAATTTGATATAGACGAGTTGAAGAAAATGGGTTTTAATATGATCAGAAAACATATTAAAGTAGAATCGGCTAGGTATTATAATTACTGTGATAAAGCGGGAATGTTATTATGGCAAGATATGCCAAGTGGAGATTTAGGTAATGGCTGGAACCCAAATCCTGGAACAATTAATAATGAAACTGATAAAAATCGGACTTCTGAATCTGAAGGTTATTATAAAAAAGAATGGAATGCAATTATGGATGCATTGCATAATTTCCCATCAATAGTAGTCTGGGTTCCTTTTAATGAGGCTTGGGGTCAGTTCAAAACGGTAGAAATTACAGAATGGACAATGAAGAAAGATCCTTCTAGATTAGTAAATAGTGCTAGTGGTGGGAATTTTTTTAATACTGGTCATTTTACTGATATTCATAGTTACCCGCAGCCTGCAATGCCTAGACCAGATTTATTTGGAAAAACGAGCATATTGGTTTTAGGCGAATATGGTGGTTTAGGACTTCCGGTAGAAGGAAATACTTGGCAACAGAAAAATAATTGGGGTTATCAGAGTTTTAAAACTGCTGATGAATTGTTTGCCAAATACGATTTGTTTACCACACGTTTAACAGAACTTATTCCATTGGGACTTTCTGCCGCAGTTTATACCCAAACAACTGATGTAGAAGTTGAGGTAAATGGATTAATTACTTACGATAGAAAAGTAATTAAAGTGCCTTCGGCAATTTTTAAGTCAAATGCTAAGGTGTTTAATCCAGCATTGGTACAAATGAAATAATGATATTGAACTAAAGGTTATAATTTATCAAATAAAGATAGATTATAACTTTTAGCTCTATTGAAGCTTAGTTTCTAAACTCTTTCATAAACGTTTTTACATTTTTCTCTACATCACCATTAGCTAAACATTTTACAAAAGCACTGCCTATAATTGCACCACTAGCATATTCGTTTGCAGCATCAAATGTTTGTTTATCAGAAATTCCAAATCCAATCATTAAAGGATTTTTTAAATCCATTGCTTTAATACGAGCAAAATAAGTTCTAGCGTTTGCTGAAACATCAAGGTTTTTACCTGTAGTAGCTGCTGATGATAAAAGATAAATAAAGGCATTACTTAAACCATCTATTTTACGAATACGCTCTTCGGAAGTTTGAGGTGTAACTAAAAAAATATTACTCACACCATGTTCCTCGAAACAGCTATGATATAATTCTTCATATTCATACATTGGTAAATCGGGAATAATGCAACCATCTATTCCTATTTCAGCACAAGCTTTACAGAAATTTTCTACTCCAAATTGTAAAACAGGATTAACATAGCCCATTAATAGAATTGGAATAGTTACCGTTTTACGGAGATCTTTCAACTGACTAAACAATATTTGCAAGGTCATTCCCTGATCTAAAGATTGCTTACTACTAGCTTGTATAATTGGTCCATCGGCAACAGGATCTGAATAAGGGAAACCTATTTCTAAAAAATCTGCACCTGCTTTTTCTAAAGCTTCGGCAATTTGTAAAGTGTCATTTAAATTCGGGTAACCAGCTGTATAGTAAATGGAAAGAATATCTTTCTTTTTATTTTGGAAGAGTTGTTGTAATCTGTTCATAATTTTATTGTTGCTGTTGTTGCGAGCTTTATGAAGTAATTTCCTGCAAAAGTTAAATCGTTTTAAGATTGCTTCGTACCTCGCAATGACGAATTATTTTATAAATTAAAATGCTTCATGTAGGTTTCCATGTCTTTATCTCCCCTACCGGATAAACAAACGACTACATTTTCGCCCCCCTTAAATTTCATGTATTCTAGATAAGCTAAGGCATGGGCACTTTCAATTGCCGGAATAATTCCTTCTAATTGGGTTAACAATAAACCAGCATTTAGTGATTCGTCATCGGTGATAGAAACGTATTTGCCACGACCGGTTTTAAATAAATGTGCATGTTGTGGTCCAATACCAGGATAATCTAATCCCGCAGAAACCGAATGTGGTTCTACTACTTGTCCATCTGGTGTTTGCATTAAAATACTTCTGCTGCCATGCAAAACTCCTTCTTTACCTAAATATGTTGTAGCAGCTGATAAACCAGAATCTACACCTTTACCACCAGCTTCTACAGCAATTAATTTTACGCTTTCATCATCAATAAAATGATAGAACATACCAGCAGCATTACTGCCACCACCTACACAAGCCATTACATAATCGGGTTGGTCTTTACCTGTTTGCTCTAATAATTGTTTCTTAGTTTCTTCGGAAATTATAGATTGAAAAATAGAAACCATATCTGGATATGGATGAGGGCCAACAACCGAACCGATGATATAATGGGTATCGACAGGATTGTTAATCCAATCTCTCATCGCTTCGTTGGTTGCATCTTTTAAGGTTTTACTACCCGATGTTGCAGGAACAACTTTTGCTCCCAACATTTTCATACGTGCTACGTTTGGCGCTTGGCGTTTGATATCAACTTCTCCCATATACACTACACATTCTAAACCACGTAAAGCGCAAACTGTTGCTGTTGCTACTCCATGCTGACCAGCGCCAGTTTCGGCAATGATACGTTTTTTACCTAATCGTTCGGCAAGTAAAATCTGTCCGATGGTATTGTTTATTTTGTGCGCACCTGTATGGTTTAAGTCTTCTCGCTTTAAAAAAATATTTGCACCATATTTTCCAGATAAACGTTTAGCTAAATACAATGGTGATGGGCGGCCAACGTAATCTTTAAGTAGCGCTTTAAACTCTTGCTGAAAGCTCTCTTCATGAATAATTGACAAGTACTGTTGTCTTAATTCTTCCACATTTGGATATAACATTTCAGGAATGTACGCTCCACCAAAATCTCCGTAATACCCTTTCTCGTTTACAAAATAGCTCATAATTATTATTGCTTTACTCTACCATTGTTTTTAACAACAGTAATAAATTCTTTTAATTTTTCAACATCTTTTAATCCAGGCTCAAGTTCAAATTTGCTATTTACATCTATAGCATAAAGCCTTGGATCATTTATTTGTTTCAATATGCTTGCATGAGATAAATCAATGCCTCCGCTTAGGAAATATGGTTTATCGAATGGGTACTTTTCTAATAATTTCCAATCGAATACTTTACCAGAGCCGCCATGAGCAGGTGTTTGTGTATCGAATAAAAAATAATCGATAGCATTTAAATATGTTTCTAATTGAGAGAAATCAAAGTTTTCATCTATACCAAAAGCTTTAATTACTTCCACACCTGTGGATTTTATTTCATTGCAATATGCTGTACTTTCTTGTCCATGTAATTGTACCGCTTTTAAGTTGTATTTTAAGATGTAGGTTTTAACAGTTTCTATATCTTCATTTACAAAAACACCAGTTGTTTTTATTGTTGATGGCACATATTTAATCAGTTCTGCAGAAATATCACTAATAAAACGTGGAGATTTAGCATAGAAAATAAAACCAATATAGTCTGGTTGCAATTCTGCCACGGCAGCAATATTAGCTGCTTGAGTCATTCCGCACACTTTTATTTTCAATTTCATAATATTTTCTTATCGTCATTGCGAGGCATGAGGCAATTGTAAAGCATAAAATCTACATATTTCGCATTAAGATTGCTTTGTCGTACCTCCTCACAATGACGTATTAAACAGCTATCAACTTTGTAAAACTTTGTAACGCTTTTTTATTCATCAATGATTCTTCGGCTTCATAGAAACAATCGGCGAAAGTATTACCTTGCTTTATGGTTTGAATTGCTAATGCGGCATTGCATAGCACCACATTGGTTTGTGCATCAGTTCCTTTTCCATTTAATATATTGGTAAAAATTTCTGCAGATGATTCAACTGTATCGCCACCTTGAATTTCCTTTTCGCTGATTTCCTCAAAACCTAAATCTGTTATTTTATTTAATGCCTCTCCTTTTTTACTGAATGTTTTAAAATCGCAGGTTAAAGAAACTTCATCAAACCCATCCACAGCATGTATAATCGTATAATTTTTTTCAGTTTGCTGATATAAATAAGCATATAAGCGTGCCAATTCTAAACTAAACACACCTACTATTTGGTTTTTCGGCTGCGCCGGATTTACCATTGGTCCTAACATATTGAAAAATGTTTTTACACCTAATTCTTTTCGTATCGGAGCTACTGTTTTCATCGCAGGATTAAACAATGGCGCATGTAAAAAACAAATACCTGCTTCATCTAAACTACGTTTTAAAATAGTTTCATCATTGGTAAAAGTATAGCCTAAATATTCCATTACATTACTTGAACCGCAGCCTGAAGAAACTCCATAATTACCGTGTTTAGCTACTTTATGACCTGCACCTGCAACAATGAAAGATGCTAAAGTAGAAATGTTAAAGGTGTCTTTTCCATCTCCACCTGTACCGCAAAGATCAACTAATTCATAGTCTGACAAATCGACCTTTAAACATAAATCTAACATTGAATCGCGGAAGCCTTGTAGTTCTTCTACAGTGATATTTCGCATCCCGTAAGCCGTAATAAAGGCAGCAATTTGTGAAGTATTAAACTCTCCTAAAGAAATAGAAGTCAAGATTTTTTGTGCTTCTTCTCTGCTAAAGGTTTTGTTTTCGAATAAGTGGTTAAGTATTTTCTTCATGGGTATAAAACAAAAAAGGTTGCCTTTTTACAAGCAACCTTTACTATATTTTTATAAAAAATAAAACGTACAAAAAAAGGTTACATCACGCTATTGCGTTATGCCACCACCAATTTTTATTTACGTTTATCTGTATCATTCTGTCACAAATATGGAATAGTTTTTATTATTTGCAAAATGTTTCTCAAAATAATTTAGAATTATGTCATTTATCAAACGAAAACATCAAAAAGATGATGATTTAGGCTTTGGATCTACTCCAATTATAAAAAACCAACGCATGCTCAATTCAGATGGAACTGCTAACATTGAACGTACAGGTTTACCTTGGTTTAAATTTGATGATACTTATACTCGTTTGGTTACCATGAGCTGGAGCCGATTTTTTGTGGTTATTTTAATTACCTATTTAATTGTAAATACCATCTTCGCGTTAGCATATAATTTAATAGGTATTGAAAACTTGAATGGAGCAAAAGGTCTAACCCCACGTGATCAATTTTTTGATGCTTTCTTTTTCTCTGCACAAACCATTTCTACAGTTGGATATGGACATATCTCTCCGCAAGGATTTATCACAAGCTGTTTAGCAGCCTTTGAAAGTATGCTCGGCTTGCTCGCATTTGCCTTGGCAACAGGTTTATTGTATGGTCGTTTCAGCAGGCCTACCTCTAAAATCAAATTCAGTAAAAAAATGGTGATTGCACCTTATAAAGATGGCAAAGGTTTAATGTGCAGATTAGTGAATTTAAGAAGAAACCAATTAATAGATCTCGAAGCGCAGATGTATTTAACATTCAATGAAACTATAGAAGGAAAAGAGACCAGAAGTTTTTATCCATTAGAATTGGAACGTGATAAAATCAGCATATTATCTTTAAACTGGACTTTAGTACATCCTATAACTGAAAATAGCCCTCTTTTTGAAAAGGAAATAGCGGATTTAATAGTCGCAGAAACAGAGATATTTGTGATTATGAAATCTTTCGATGATACATTTTCACAAACGATACATACTCGTATCAGCTATCAGGACGAGGAAATTGAAATGAATGCAAAGTTCCAAAAGATGTTCTTCCACAATGATGAAGGAAGGATGGTATTAGATTACGATAAACTAAGTGCTATCGAAATACTCGAATAGAAAAACTACTGAGTTTCCTTCAAAAAATCAGTAATGCTCATATATAATCGATTACTGCCAAAAACCATCTGGATAATCATACCTACATGTTTTTTACCTTCTATTACCTCTAATTTTACAGGCACATTTTGATCTTTTAATGTTTTATATATTCTTTCAGATTGAATCTGTATGGCTTCATAGGTTTTACTTCCATAAAAAAGAAGATGTGGATTTGTAATATTTTTTACGTAGAACAAAGGTGAACCTAATTGCCATGTTTTTTGTTCTGTACTAAACGTTCTTAGAAAATCGGTATAGTTTTCGTCTTTGTCTGCTTTGGTTAAGTATTCATCCATATCTAATCCAAAGGGATCATCTAATATCACACCTTTTATTGGATTAGTAATTCCTACAGCTTTAAAAAACTGAGGATCTGCATTAATTAATTCGCATAAATGGCCTCCTGCAGAGTGTCCCATTACAAAAATACGATTTGGATTACCTCCATAACTTGCAATGCTATCTTTAACCCATTTTACAGCTTTTGCACTCGCCATACCCATTTCTTTATACGTAGCATTTGGCGCTAAAGGATAATTAATTACCACAGTTACGATGTTATTTTTAGCTAAATTTCTACCTAACCACCAATACGTTTCTTTTTTACCGCTGCTCCAAGAACCCCCATGTATAAAAACAATAACATCCTGATTTTGTAACTCACCTTTTTTATGGTAGATATTTAAAGTATTTGCTTCATCTGCGTTGCCTGCATAATTCATATTTTTTTCGACACGTATTTGGGCAGAGCCAGTAAAAATCTGACCCAGGAAAGCGAAAATCATAAGTATTAATTTAAAATGCATTATTTTATCAACGGATTTTTCTCTTTTGCAAATAATTCAAAAACTTTTTTATCAGCAAATGCAGGAAATAATTTATTTACCCAAACCGCTAGCTTACCTTGTCCTGTCATAATTAGCGTTCGTTTTTTAGCTATAATCCCATCACTAATTCTAACTGCTACTTCTTCCGCTGTCATCATTTTACCTTCTTCCATGCTGGTTTCACCATGTGCCAACCCATCTTTCGCTAAAGCGGCAACACGAATATTCGAGGTCGTAAAACCTGGGCAAGCAACCATTACATGTACTCCTGTTTTTAATAATTCTGTACGCAACGATTCCATAAAACCATTCATAGCAAATTTTGATGATGAATAACCAGTTCTACCTGGTAAACCTCTATAGCCAGCAATAGAAGATACGCCAATAATACTACCTTTGGTTTTTAAAATTTCTGGTAAAGCATATTTTGTACAATAAACAGTTCCCCAAAAGTTAACATCCATTAGATTTTTCAGTACCGATAAATCTAAATCTTTAAATAAAGCACGCATAGATAGACCTGCGTTATTGATTAACACATCAATTTTACCAAAAGTGTGGAGAGTTTGTTCAACTAATGCTGCACAATCTTCCTCTTTACTCACATCAGCTTGTACAGCTAATGCTTTAATTTGATAGTTTTTTTCCAGTTCTGCTGTAATTTCGCAAAGTGTGACGTATTGACGGGCGCCTAAAACTAAATTTGCTCCACGTTTCGCTAATTCTTCTGCTAGTGCTTTACCAATGCCTGATGAGGCACCAGTAATGATGACTACTTTATTCTTAAAATCCATTATTTATGTTGTTCAAAGTAGGTTTTACATTCACTTACTTTATCTGTATTTATAATATCTACGCCTAAATCGTGTAGTTGTTGCCAACATTCTTTAGTATCAGGCGCTCCCCAAAAACGAATTGGTTTATTTAGTAAATGAGCTTGATCAATTATCTTCTTGAGCTTTGCTTTATCTGCCGTAGGAATTTCTCCATTCCCTTTCCATTTGCAGTAAGTTGCAAAATTATCGCTAATCATGGTTACGCGTTTTAAATCTTTTTTAGCATACCTGATGTTTGGTAAACCATCAAAAAATAACCATTTGGGATACGAATGGAAAGTGGAATCAGCTGGTCTATTACCGCTAATTACAATTTGAATTGCGTTTTTATGTTCACTTCTGTCGAAAATAGCCCCGTATTTTTCTATTTCTTTCCGCAATGCAGGATACGTTAAATCCCAATTATCTTTAATATCAATCATTAAACAGAAACCATACTTTGTGCTTTTGTCTTTGTGTAATTGAGCAATAGGCGATAAATACATGGATCCAAGTGTTCTTGTAAGGTTTTTATCTTTTTTGCTATGCGCAACAATTAGTGAATCTTGAATTAAAAAAACATCCGCTTCAATTTCATAAACTCTATTAGCGTAGGCTTCTGTTAAAGGTTGCTCATGCGTATAATCGTTATGAGAATGGATTTTAACCTGTGCAAAGCCTGGGCTAGTGAATAGAATTAATAATGCAAAAACAGCTAGTTTCTTCATCAGATTTTATTTAATAAAAGAGCCTTCATATGGAATTCTAGTTAAAATAGAACGGCCTAACGTTATTTCATCTGCATATTCTAATTCTCCGCCAAAGGCGATACCACGAGCAATTGTGGTAATAGGAACTTGAAAATCTTTTAACCTTTTATGTAGATAAAAAAGCGTTGTATCGCCTTCCATATTTGCACTTAAAGCTAAAATAATTTCTTTTACGGGCGTTGTAGCAACACGCTGCACTAAACTATCTATAAACAAATCTGACGGGCCAATACCATCCATTGGAGAAATTAAGCCTCCTAAAACATGGTAAACGCCAAAAAACTGATTGGTATTTTCTATCGCCATTACATCACGTGTATCTTCTACTACGCAAATAACTTCTTTTTCACGTTTCACAGCAGTACAAATGCTACAAGTATGGTGATCTGAAATATTATGGCAAATATTACAGTGTTTAATTTCCTCTTTTAGTCTGATTAGCGTTTTGCCAAAATGGGAAACTTCTTCTTGCTCTTTACCTAATAAGTGTAAAACCAAACGCAATGCGGTCTTTTGCCCAACACCAGGTAATTTTGCAAATTCATTTACTGCATCTTCAAGCAGTTGAGAAGAAAAGTTCATCTTACAAAAATAACAAAAAAAGACGGCCATCAACCTCTGATAATCAAATCTCTTCTATTTATTTTCTCTTCAACAATTGATTTAAAATTGTAAATTCTTACATTTAACAGCTAAATATAAATTATGAGTCCAACTATACTACTTTGTTTTCTAATCGGCTATTTTGCTGTTTTAATTATTATCGCTTTTGCTACTTCAAAAAATTCATCAGATAATTCTACCTTCTTCTTAGCCAATAAAAATTCAAAATGGTATTTGGTAGCCTTCGGAATGATAGGAACAGCTTTATCTGGAGTAACTTTTATTTCAGTTCCTGGAGAAGTTGGTTCACCAAATGGTAATCAATTTCAATATTTCCAATTTGTTTTAGGTAATGCAGTTGGCTTTATCATTATTGCAACTGTGCTTTTACCACTATACTATAGAATGAATTTAACTTCTATTTATAGTTACATAGAAAAAAGATTAGGCCATTATAGCTACAAAACCGCAGCATCAATCTTTTTGTTGAGTCGTACATTAGGTTCTGCTACAAGATTATATTTAGTTGTTATTGTTTTACAACGTTTTATATTCGATAGTTATGGTGTTCCATTTTGGGCAACCGTATTAATTTCTTTAGGCTTAATTTGGTCTTATACTTTTAAAGGCGGTTTAAAAACAATCATTATTACCGATACACTGCAAACTTTCTTCTTAGTGCTATCTGTATTTTTAACTATTTATTTTGTTTGCAATAGTTTAGATCTAGGCATCTCTCAAGCATTTGAAACAATTAAAAATAGTAGCTATTCTAAAATTTTCTTCTTAGATGATTTCTTAGCCAACAAATTTTATCTGAGCAAGCAATTTATCGGAGGTATTTTTGTAACCATTGCTATGACAGGATTGGATCAAGATTTAATGCAGAAAAACCTAAGCATGAAAACAATCGGTGAAGCAAAAAAGAACATGTTTACTTTCACTGGGGTATTTGTGATTTTAAATATCTTCTTTTTAAGTGTGGGCGCTTTACTATATGTTTACGCTTCTAGAAATGGCATTGAAATTCCATTAGATCATGTTACTGGTAAACCACGTACAGACTTCTTGTTTCCAGAAATTGCCTTAAACCATTTAACTACAATACCAGCAATTGTATTTATGCTAGGCTTAACCGCTGCAACATTTGCTACAACAGATAGCGCTCTAACGGCATTAACAACCTCATTCTGTGTAGATTTTTTAGGCATGAGTAAAAAAGAAAACCTAGACAAACATGATGCAGTTAAAAAACGTCACATGGTACACGTGGGATTCTCTATTTTAATGTTCTTAGTAATTTTAGTAATCAATGCTTTAAATAGCTCTTCGGTTGTGAGCTTAATATTCCAAATAGCTTCCTATACCTATGGACCATTATTAGGTTTATATTCGTTTGGTTTATTTGTAAGAAACCGAGGATTACACGATAAATTAGTTCCAATCGTTTGTATTATAGCTCCATTTTTATGCTACCTACTTGCTACATATTCTAAAGAATTATTAGGTGGCTATGTTTTTAGTGTTGAGCTTATTTTAGTAAATGGATTAATAACTCTTTTAGGTCTATTACTGATCAGTAAAAAAACAGATCAACAAACAAAGTTTTAAACAATCATTAGTTCATTAGCATCATTGGTTCATTAGACCTTGATGATTAACACAAATGAACAATTGAACGGATGAACAAATATCTAATAATGAAAATATACGAAGAATGACAAGTGAAGAAAAGATAAGAAGTGCTTTTGCAAATAAAGATTGGCAAGAAATAAAAGTAACCGATAGCTGGCAGATTTTTAAAATCATGGCAGAATTTGTAGATGGATTTGAGAAATTAGCCAAAATTGGGCCATGTGTTAGTATTTTTGGTTCTGCTCGTACTGCAGAAACTAATCCGTATTATCAAATTGCGGTTGAATGTGGGCGTTTATTAACTGAACGTGGTTATGGCGTGATTACAGGTGGTGGACCAGGTATTATGGAGGCTGGAAATAAGGGAGCTCACATGAACGGAGGAAAATCTGTAGGTTTAAATATTGATTTACCTTTTGAACAATTCCATAATAAGTACATTGACCATAATAAATTGTTAGAATTCGATTACTTTTTCATTAGAAAAGTAATGTTTATGAAGTATTCTCAAGGGTTTGTTGTATTACCTGGCGGGATGGGAACAATGGATGAATTATTTGAAGCGATTACCTTAATTCAGACTGGTAAAATTGCTCGTTTCCCAATCGTTTTAGTAGGAACAGCGTATTGGGGAGGTTTGGTAGAATGGATTAAGTCAACCATGTTAGAAAAAGAACATAATATTCATGCAGAAGATTTAAACTTATTTAGGTTAGTAGATACTGCTGAAGATGCGGCAGAACACATCTTTAGATTCTATGATAAATATGTTTTAAAGCCGAATTTTTAATTCAGGTTTTAAAATTTTCTGTACATACAAAGAGCCGATTAATTTCGGCTCTTTTTTTTTATAAACTAATGTGCTATTAGAAATGACTTACTCCACCACTTACTACTAATTTCATCGCATCAGCAGCAGTCATTTTTAAAGGTTTTATTTTCTCTTTGCTTACAATATAAACTTGTCCTGCAAAAGAATAAGAGAAAGGAAAATAAACAACAACATCTCCCGGCAAATCTAGCTTGGTTAAATCACTTTGTGTTAAAAAACCTATTCTTTTCATTCCTCCTTCAACTTCAACTAATACTGGGTTATTAAATTTCTTTTCATCACCTACAAAAGCCTCAGTTAAATCTTTAATGGACGAAAAAATGAAATTGAGTAAAGGTAACCTATTCAATATTCTGTGAAACCAATTGTACATTGGTTCGGTAACAAAATTGGTAACAAAAATACCTGCAATTAAAATGATAAATATAACTAAGCCCAAGCCCAAACCTGGAATATTCCTATTTGCTCCAGTAATTGGATTTACCCCTAGGATATTATTTATATTTAACCAACTATCTACCGTTGTAACTGCCCAAACAACAATAAAAATGCTTAAGGAAATTGGTACTACAATCAATAGTCCTTTAATCAGATAATTTAATATCGCCCTTCCTATCCTATTCATATTGCAAAGTTACTCATAAAAATATACGCGTTTAACTCTTTGTGAGATATTGGTTAAGATTTCATATGGGATAGTGTTAATTTGGTTCGCCAAATCGACTATAGTTTGCTCGTGATTAAATACAATAACTTCATCCCCTGTTTTTACGTTTAGGCCAGTTATATCCAACATACACATATCCATACAGATTGAACCAATGGTAGGAACCAACTTTCCATTAATCAGCATCTTACCAACCCCATTACCAAAATTTCGATTATACCCATCGGCATAGCCAATTTTTACAGTGGCAATTTTTCCGCCACTTGGCAAAATACCCTTACGACTATAACCTACCGTTTCACCCGCTGCTAATTCTTTAACCTGAGTGACAGTCGTTTTTAAAATAGCTACCGTTTGCAAGCCTGCATTATGATCTAAAGCACTATCGAAACCATATAAACCGATACCAATACGTACCATATCTAGTTGCGCATCTGGCCAACGTGTAATTCCAGAAGTATTTAAAATGTGCTTAATAGGTTTATAACCAATTACTGCTGTTAATTGAGCATATAAAGCAGAAAATTCATCCACTTGATGTGTGGTAAATCCATCGTGTTGTGCATCATCACTAGCTACCAAATGTGTAAAAATGGATACTACTTTTATGTTAATGTTATTTTTTAAAACCTCCAATAACTCTGGCAAATCTGTTTTTTCAAAACCAAGTCTATGCATTCCTGTATCCAATTTTAAATGTATTGGAAAATCCTTTTCATACTCTGGTAAAAAATTAAGGAAGCTTTTTAAAATGCTTGTATTGTATATCTCAGGTTCTAATTTATGTTTAACCATTGCTTCGAATGCAGATGGCTCTGGGCTCATTACCATAATTGGCAAACTAATTCCGGCTTTTCTCAGTGCAATTCCTTCATCTGCGTAAGCTACGGCCAGATAATCTACTTTTTGATATTGCAATAAATTAGCGATTTCAAAACTTCCACTTCCATAAGAAAACGCCTTAACCATTGCCATCACTTTTACCCCAGGCTTTAATTTAGAACGATAAAATTGTAAGTTAGATGCCAGGGCGTTTAAGTTAATTTCTAAAACTGTATCGTGTATTTTCTGGGTAAGTAATTTACTTATTCGACCAAATTCAAATCTACGGGCACCTTTCACCAGAATGGTTTCATTTGCAAAATGGATACCTGGAAGTTCATCTATAAACGCTTGCGTACTTTCATAAAATGATGATTCAATTTTGAATAAATCGGCAAAAGCAGAAATATTTGAACCAATACCAATTAAACGATTTAAGTTTTTTTGTTCTAGCAACGCTGAAATTTCTGTATACAATACTTCGTTATTTTTTCCTGTTTCATAAATATCAGAAAGTATCAATGTTTTTTTAGGATGCTGGTTTTGGAGGTTTAAGAAATCTAATGCGATGGCTAACGAAGAAATATCTGCGCTATATGAATCATCTATAATAGAACAATTCTCGATACCGTTAATTAATTCTAAACGCATACTCACCTGCGTTAATTTTTCTAAGCGCAGATCTGCCTCTTCTGGTGTATATCCCATAGCAAGCAAAGTTGCCCAGCATATAATTCCATTCTCTACTGATGCTTTATCGCTAAAGGGAATTAAACATTCAATTTCTCTATCCTGATAAGTAGCTCGAATATAATTTTTGCCTTCAATAGGTTCTATAAAAGAAACATGTAAATCTGCAGGTTGACTTGTACTCCATGAAAATTTTGTTTTCCCAGGCAAATCAGCTTCCTTTAAATCAGCAACATATTCTGGTGCATATACAAACAGTTCTACATCTTTAAATAGCTTTAATTTCTCTGTTAATTTCTCTGTTTTATTTTCAAAACCTTCCGCATGTGCTTCGCCAATATTAGTTAGCACCCCAATAGTTGGAGCGATTATATTAGCCAATGCTTCCATTTCTCCTTTTTTAGAAATACCTGCTTCGAATATGCCCAAAGTATGCTCTGGTTCTATTTGCCAAACCGATAATGGCACACCAATTTGTGAGTTAAAACTTTTAGGACTACGAATGATGTTAAAATCGGAAGCTAATAATTGATAGAGCCATTCTTTAACAATTGTTTTTCCATTACTACCAGTAACCCCTATTACTTTTAAATCGTTAATTTTTCTGTTATAAGTGGCTAATGTTTGCAAAGCAATTAACACATCATTGACCAACAAAAAATTAGCATTAGCGTATTTTTGCACATAAGCAGGCTCTGCTATTACAAAATTCCGAATTCCACTTTCATAAGCATTACTTATAAATTCATGCCCATCACGTTGCGCCTTTACAGCAAAGAATAATGAACCTTCTGGGTCAATTACTGTCCTGCTATCTGTCAACAGCTTTCTTATTACAGTTTCTGGCCGCGGCAGAGTTGCATTTGCTTTTAATATTTGGGCAATACGCTGGATGGAATTAATTTCTTGGCTCATTATAAAAAGAAAAATACTTGATTGCTGTTATTTTTTTACGAATTTCAACAATTAATTATGAATACCCATAAAGATAAGCCACTCATTTTAGATAAAAAAACCGCCCTGCTTAAAGCAGAAAGTTGGTGCGCTTACCAAGAACGCTCTCAGCAGGAAGTTCGCAATAAATTGTATGAATATGGTTTACACCAAAACGAAGTTGAAGATTTAATATCCGAACTGATTACAACCAACTTTATCAATGAAGAAAGATTTGCGATGGCTTATGTTTCTGGTAAGATAAATATCAAGAAATGGGGAAGAATTAAAGTTAAGCAGGGACTTAAATTGAAGAAAGTACCTGATAAATTGATTCAAAAAGCCCTGAATAGTATTGATGGAGATAAATACCTAGCGAATTTGTTAGCAACTGCCGAGAAAAAATTAAGTGTTTTAAGTGAAAAAGAACCGATGAAAAGGAAATATAAGCTCATTACCTACCTTCAAAGCAAAGGTTTTGAAAATGATTTAATTTTTGATGTACTGAAAGCCAATAACTTAACCATATAGTTAAATTTATTATAAAATATTTCTTGACAGAAATATAAATCTGTTTATATTTGCATTCCCAAACGGAGAGAGGCACTTTAAAAAGTCACAATCAAAAGGGATAACATCGGATGATGTTGCAAATGCGAAAGTAGCTCAGTTGGTAGAGCACGACCTTGCCAAGGTCGGGGTCGCGAGTTCGAATCTCGTCTTTCGCTCTAAATGCCTTCCTACCAGGAGGCATTTATTTTAAAAGCGTTATCGCTTTTAAGCTCGGATGGTGGAACTGGTAGACACGCAGGACTTAAAATCCTGTGCCCTCAACAGGCGTGCGGGTTCGATTCCCGCTCCGAGTACGAACAAATCGAATTGAAAGCTATCAGAAATGATAGCTTTTTTTGTTTTATTACTTTTAATTGTAATGCAATTATTTGATAACCACCCCCATATTTGTCGCAATTACCCTTAACGGGTTTAAAAATGTTGCCCTACCTTTATCTTATTAATTTAAACTATTAAACATGGAAACAGCAGATAAAACAACAATTACTGTAGAAAGCGTAGTAAACGCTCCAATAGCACGAGTTTGGGAACTTTGGGGAAAACCAGAACATATTACACAGTGGGCACATGCTTCTGATGATTGGCACGCTCCTCATGCTGAAAATGATTTACGTACAAATGGCTTATTTAAAACTACTATGGCTGCTAAAGATGGCAGTTTTAGCTTTGATTTTGAAGGTGTTTACACAAACGTGATCGAACATAGTTTAATAGAATATGCCGTTGCAGATGGTAGAAAAGTAAATATCACTTTTAAAAGCTTAGGTAATACAACTCAAATTATAGAAACATTTGAGCCAGAGGAAATGAATTCTTTAGAAATGCAACGTGGAGGGTGGCAAGCAATTTTAGATAATTTTAAGAAATACGCTGAGGCAAATGTTTAGCTATGAATTAAGAGTATTATAGATTATGCTATAACCAGCCATTTAAAATGCCCTTTTTAATCATTTCGCTTGAAGAGGTGCATTTTAATTTTTCTAACATATTTCTTCTGTGCGTATTAATGGTATGTTGGCTAAGAAATAGTTCGCTAGCTATTTGCTTGCTGCTCAATCCATCAGCTATGAGGCGTAAAACCCTTTTTTCAGCTTTGGTTATTTCTTCTTCCCCCTCATTAATTGGTAGTTCTATGGCTACATTAATATCTATCCTCTTAACATTTTGAATATCAGAGCTGTCTATAATGTAATGCAGTACATTTTTATCCTTTTTAAATAGGCTGATGTCAGTAATGATATTTAGGAAATAAATCGGTTCCATCTCATCATTAAATAAAACAGGAATGCTTTGATTCATGCATTGAAATCTTTTCCCATCTTTTGTTTTAAGCTCGAATGTATAATTCACTTTGATATACTTTCGATCCTCTAAAGGTCTACTAAAAAGATATTCGAAGTATTTTACTCCGCCCTTGGTAATTTTTAAAATTTCCCAAATTGAATGTGTTTTTAGCGTACTGTAATATCCTTTTCCTTCAAAATCCGAAGGCTTATATCCTGTTAAGCTTTCTACCCCACCTCCTACTTTAACAATGGTATGATTAACACTATCTGCTAGTACATAAAAAAAGTTATCAATACAATGATATAATTTAAGGTGCTCTTCTAAATTGAAAGTAGTTTTAGCTAAGATGGTAGATTTTTTCCCAATTACGCGATTGGTAAAGTGTGTAAATTGATGCCAATAAGTTAATAGTTCTTTATATTGCTTTATTTCCATCAGTTATTTATAGCCGCTTATCTAATGATAAATTTCTTAAAAAAATTCGATAAAAAAGATTTAGCAAGTGTTTAAATTCAGACAGAAAAAATTTACTTGCTGTCATGCTGAACCTTTCGGCATTTTTAGAAATAAATATTCCATAAAAATGTATATTTAAACCATCAAATATAAAAACGATTTCCGTTTACAATTTCTAATTATTTCTTCATGCTTACCGCGACATTAAGGCGACCTTATAGCGACCTTACCGCGACTTATGTTCTAGTAGAGTCCCAGTCAAGTTCTAGTTTGGCTTTGGTTAACTATTGGTTTTAATTTATACACGTTTCCAAAATTGCAATTTATCTGAACAAGACTCGAATTAATCTCGAAGTTGACCAATACACTGACTAATTCAGCATATATACCGCAACCTATGTAAAATTGATTTCACCAACTTTATTAAAAATAAACCAGTTTATTTAACCTCTTGACTATTATCAGCTAAGTTTCCATCTAGTAGGTAAGCATAAGGATCTAGCGCAACCGTTTTCGGTTTTTTATTGGTTATTATGGTCAATTTTGTTTCTAGTTTATTGAATCGATGTTTTTTTAGGTAAAAAGGTTTGGTATTTCTATCCCATTCTATTTCGGGTTTGCTAAAAAAAGCGACATCTACATCCATATCTGGCGGAAGCAATTTATTTACTCCTTGTTTATTTTCGCCAATATTTACTTGTAAATCGACTATAAACTTTCCGTTATTTAGTGATTTGCAGGATAAAACTTTGATTTTCATTTGATAGTTTACCACTTGGTTAAAACTATCATCTATAAACTTTTTTTGGTTTGCTGGTGCAAGTCGATATAATGCTCTAATTAAATCTTGGGTTTTAGCTCTTGTATTTGGATTAGCATGTTTTATTATTAAGTTACTTAATGTTTGGTTAACTACTTTTTCTCCTAAAATTTCTTTTGTAGCGTACATAACTAACCCACCTTTTTGGTAATGAACTTGATTTTGACCCATCGTTTGTGCTAATGGAGTTTCTGGCATATTAGGGTTGTGATATGCGAAATAGATGTTATTATCGTCTCTGAGATAATTACTTAGGTACATTTTACCATACTTCTTTTCTAAAAGAATAGCTTCTGTGTATTTAGCTAATGATTCTGTAAGCATGGCATAACCTTTTCCATAAGCCGGACTTAATATATTTGCCCACCATTGATGTGAAACTTCATGTGTGGTAATGGCATAACTTTGGTCTACTTTATTTTTATCATTAAAATTAGTTAGGAAATTAATTCTTTCTGCATTAAAAATAAGACCGGGGTAAGCGGTTGCAGCTCCTTTATATTGAGGGATTTCGGCTAGGGTAAATTGCTTAAACGGATAAGGGCTGAAATTTGCATTTCCATAATCTAACGCATCTTTAATGGCGCTAAACATGGTTTTTACATTGTATTCGTGCCCAAATTGGTAATACACACTTAACATTACTCCTTTATAACTCTCTTTTTTAAGTTGATAATTTGCGGAACTTAATGCAAACATGAAATTAATAGGTTTTGTTGTTTTGTAGTTAAAGTAGCGGCGATTATTAGCAAGCCATGATTTTTGCAATGTACCTACAGTAACCACATGTTGGTTTTGTGCAGTAGAAATAGTCGTTTCTAAATCTATTAAATGATAAATACTATCATAAGAGTTTGAAATTGTATAGGGCTGCAATCCTGCATTTTTTCGTAATCTGTTATCATCTATTTCTATGCTTTCATTGTATCCAAATTGAGGTACAAATTTTTCTAATTCGATGTAACTACCATTTGAAACAATTGTATTCTCAGGATCAAAAGGCACAAAACCAGATCGTATAATTACTAAAGAAAAATCCATATTTATTTCTTTGCCCGGCTGTAAAGGCGTTTTTAAATCTATAAACTGTTGATTAAATTCTGCATCTACTTCATGTTTCGTAGAATTTTGCACAGAGATTTCGAAATGATTTACGGCTTGCCTCAAATAAACCAACAATTTAGTAATGGGTTGTTTGGTTTCATTTTTTAAACGATAACTTCCTTTTACTGTATACCTGTTTTGATCCGTAAATAAATCTACTTGCGTTTTAATTGATTTTATTGTTGGCTGAGGAAGTTGAGCAAATGGTTTATATTTTTTTTCGTAGTTAATACTCCAGCTTACCTGGGCTTCTTTATTTTTATATTTCCCTACAATATTGGTTTGTTGGTAGATAAATGCACCGCAAGAAATCCAAATCAGTGTTGCCGTTAGCATAACTAATTTTGATTTGTATATTGACTTTGGAATTGATTTTAAACGTTCTAAGAAAGTCAGTTGAATACTACTTTGCCACATACTTATTGTTAAAACTGAAAGAATGCCAGCAAAGCCAAACCAATACAACATATACCAATTAAATGCTTTGGAATAATGTCCAAAACCATTAAAATATGAGAATTGAAGATCGGGAACTGTTGCAAACCTTAGCAAGAAATGTTCAATACCTAATCTTGGGGCAAAAACAACTATAAACACGACCACCATGCTTAACATCATTCCTAAATATTTATTTGTTGTTAAGTTTTGAATAAAAACTATGAGGATTATAAACAGGAAAAGTGGAAATGCGCTGTAATAATATAAAGAAAGATATGTAGGAAATTCGATGGAGAAATAACCATTGAACACTTGTAAAGCAATACCAATGATGATATTTGCGGTAACTAAAACTATTACCAAAACTCCTAATGTTAAGCATTTTGCTGCCCATAATGTTGAATTTTTAACGGGCGTGCTATAAATTAAGGATTGGATATTGGTCGTTCTTTCTCTGGCAATTAATTCAGCTGCATAAAAAATAAGCAGCACTAGGCTGAATTTCATTGAGCGCATTTCTTCTATTATCGCACCAGTTGTGGGATAATACTTAATTCCGTAAGGGCCATATAGAATGGAATCTTTTAGTTCTACTGAGAAAAGGAATATCCATAACAAAAGCATTACCATAAAAGGGATGTGCTTAAATAAGGAGATCACTTCTAGTTTAAACTGTGATTTGAAGGTGGATAGGTTGTAGGAAAATCCCTCTGGGAAAACATTGAAATGTTTAAATGGGATTAGTTTAACTTGTTTTTGTGCTTTAGCTTTTTGCTTTGACTGACTTTGATTTTGTAATCTGAAATTAAAAAGCCGATAACTTATTGTAATCACTAATGCACTAAAAGACAACCAAAGCAAACGGTTAGCTAAAAAAACCGATTTTACCGGGAATAACTGTTGATTTCTTTGTATATCTGACCAGCTACGCGTATCACTAAAGAAAGAGGCTAAACCAAATGGATCTATTAAAAATGGTAAAATATCGGGAGTTCCAGCTCTTGGTGTTGATGTTGCTAATAATGGTGAATTGCCTAAAATAGAAGCTGCCATGTATAAAATGTATAGCAATACGCCTGCTGCATAAATTGCTCGAACATTTTTAGTTAAAATGGCTGTGCAAAAAATTAAACTTATTGAAAATAACACATTTGGAAAACCGAACACAAAAAGTGGTTGTAGGTAATTAAAAATTTTAAATGCACCTAGATTTTCAGCATCTACAAAAAAACCACCTATATAAATTCCTAAAACAGTTATGACAAGTAAGGAAAATACGGCAACAAATAAGCCTAAAAACCTAACTAGAAAATAAGGGAAACGTTTAACGCAGGTTGTAAATATTACAGATTCCATTTTATAAATGTTATCTCTTAATACTACGTTTGCACTAAATAATGTGCCCGCAAATATGGAAAATAAAGAAAACAGCGCAACAATATTAGTAATTACATAAGGGGAGTTTTTATGCACTTCACTCCCACCAAAACCTCCCTGAACAGCAGAGAAACAACCTAATACAAAAAATAAAAGAACCGCTATGATAAAGGAAATTTGGCTAAAATGATATTTCAGTTCGAATTTTAACATGGATTTTAACATACTACTCCCTCCTTATTCTGAATGCCAAATAATGCTGCAAAATATACTTCTTCTAAACCTGGATTGAATGGCTCGAAATCTACATCTGGACAATTATCAGCCAATACATATAGTTGTATTTTACCTGCAATCATTCGAGTAGAAATTACATTGTATGTTGATGTGTATTCGCTTAATGTTGATTTTTCTATTTCCTTATGCCAAACCTGACCTTTTAATTTTGAAATTAAATCTGCGGGTTTACCTTTCAAAATAAGTTTCCCATTAGCTAAAACAGCCATTTCTGGACAAAGGTCATTCACATCTTCAACAATGTGTGTAGAGAGCATAACTACTTTTTGTTCGCCAATTTCGTTCAACAAATCATGAAAACGATTACGTTCTAACGGATCTAAACCTGCAGTTGGTTCATCAACAATAATTAATTGCGGATTACCCAATAAAGCTTGTGCAATACCAAAACGTTGGCGCATACCGCCAGAAAAGGTACTTACATAGCGTTTTCTTACCTCATACAAATTAGTTTGTTGTAGTAATGCCATTACTTGCTCTTTTCGTTCGCTTGTGTTTTGTAAGCCTTTTAATATTGCCATGTGATTGAGTAATTCAGTAGCAGATATTTTAGGATACACGCCAAAATCTTGAGGCAAGTAACCAAGCTGTACACGCATTTGTTGAGGGTTTTCGAGTACATTGTTTCCATCAAAAAATATTTTACCGGTATCTGGTAATTGTAGCGTCGCCAACGTACGCATTAGTGATGATTTTCCCGCTCCATTGGGACCAAGTAAACCAAACATCCCATTAGAAATATTTAAGGATACATTATCTAATGCCTTTACACCATTTGTATAGCTTTTGCTAAGGTTTTGTATAATAAGTCTTGCCATGTTATGTGAATAAGATGAGTGCAAATTAAAAGGCATACTTACATGACATAAATTTATGTGATGAACGATGCGATAATGATGATGAATGATATTAGTATGACCTGTAATTGTACAATTCTTATAAAAAATTCTTTCGTCATGAATAAACCGCCATTCATCACTTAAATTTTCTCCATTAAGATATTTATCGTTCTTTTATTATTTTAACATGAGTTTTGTGTCTTTTTTCGTCATTGCGAGGCACGAAGCAATCCTACAACGTCAGAAAGATATATAACCTGCTTTAAGATTGCTTCGTGCCTCGCAATGACGAGATTTTATAAAAAGATGCATATACTTGAAAATAAACGATAAACACCCAAAACACATTCCTTTAATACCATGAATAAATCTTTTAGCTTATCTAATTTCCTACTTAAGCGTGCAGAGTTTTTGGCTTTTGTTGGTTTATGGCTATGGATAGGAATTTTCCAGGTCCAAGAAAAAGATGCCGAAAGCTGGAAACCATTTTTAATGGTTTTACTAGTACTTCTTCCCATTCAAATACCAGGGTTTATTTTTTCGTGGTATAAATCAACACTACTAAGCAATTTTACTCGCCGTCAGTTTTTAACTTATTGGACGAGTTGTTTTTTAGTTTGCCTACCCATTATTACAGATGTCTGCATTTTATTATTTCCAAATTATGATCCTTCACTTTTCATAGGTGCTGTTCTTGCAAACGTATCTCTTGAATTGGTTTTATCAGCAAATTCTTATTATTTAAAAAAAGTACAACACATTAAATGGATTAAGAAAATAGGTTTAGAAAATGCGGTTTTATTGAGTATCATTTTATTATCTATCGTTATTTCAGCTATGGCAGTATCAAGTATTGGCAATCCTAAATTCGATACAAAAGAACAACTGCTAATTGGGTTTGTATTTACGCCAGCCAAGCTGATTACTCATTTTTGGACTTTCTTAAGTTTTACACTCCAATTTCTATTTATGTATCTGTGTGGCTATCTATTATTTATAGTGAATAGCAGATTATTAGTTTCTAAAATATTAAAGCAAAAAGGACTTATTTTATATATCTTAAGTGCTTTAGCTTGCATCGCTATTCTATATCCAATAATTGGGCAGCTCTTAATTCTATTACCAATAAATCAGATATTTGGCAGGGATATTTTTTCGCTTAATCCTTTTTTATTAGAAAATGGTTTTGGTGCAATGGCAATAATTGCATTGAGTTTACCAATTGTACTAGCCATACAATGGGGCGCTCAAAACACACATATTCTTTCTTTACAAAAGGAAAAATCGCAAACCGAATTAGATTTAATGAAGCAGCAATTAAACCCCCATTTCTTTTTTAACACCTTAAATAACTTGTATGCATTAAGTCTCCAGAAATCTGAAAAAACTCCTGAAAGCATTTTGAGATTATCAGAATTAATGCGCTATACTATTTACAAAGGGCAGGAGGAAAAAGTTACAATTAGCCAAGAAATTAATTACTTAGAAGATTATATAGCGCTGCAACAAATTCGCTTAAAAAAACCGCTAAGTTTAAATTTCAAACAGCATATCAGCAATCAAAATATACAAATTGCACCATTGCTACTCATTATTTTATTAGAAAACGCATTTAAACATGGCATTGAACCAGCAGAAGAAGCTACTTTTTTAAATTTATCGTTAAGTTGTACCGATCAAGAACTTATCTTTAGTTGTGAAAATTCTATCGAACCAGATAAAACAGCTACAAAACCTGGTATTGGACTTAATAATTTAAAAAAACGCTTAGAATTACTCTATCCCAACGCTTATTCATTAGATATTACTTCAAATAATATTATATTTAAAACAACCCTCTATCTCAAATTATCATGAGTTTACACTGTTTAATTATAGATGATGAACCTTTAGCTCATGAGGTAATTTTAGAATACAGTAAGGATATTCCTTTTTTGCAAATTTCGGGGCAATGTTATCGTGCAACTGAAGCGTTTGAATTTTTAAGTAACACTGCAGTTGATTTGATATTTCTAGATATTAGAATGCCTAAATTAAATGGTTTAGACTTTTTGAGGACTCTACAACGTAAACCTTTAGTTATTATAACCTCAGCATACGAAGAATATGCTTTAGAAAGTTTTGATTTAGCTGTGTGTGATTATTTATTAAAACCTTTTCGATTTGATAGATTTTTGAAAGCAGCTAATCGTGCATTAGAAAACTATAATTTAAAAAATCAAGTAATTAAAACTGCTAATTCCTTACCGACTGGTGAAAATGAACAGATTTCCATTAAATCGGATAAAAAGCATGTATTGGTTAACACAAAAGATATTCATTATTTAGAAAGCTTAGGTAATTATGTGAAGGTTTGGATTGATTCTAATTTTTTATTGACACCAAGAACATTAAGCAGTTTTGAAGAGCAATTACCCTCTGGAATTTTTATTCGCATTCATAAATCATTTATACTGAATAAAAAATTTGTCCATTACGTGGAGGGAAATACCATTTTTTTAAAGAATAATCAACAAATTCCTGTAGGTAAAAATTACAAGTCTGTAATTAAGCAACTGCTTGATATGGAAGATTAATTGTAAATTGAATTGTACAAAAAAGGTCCGCATTGCTACGAACCTTTTAGAAATTAAAAATGAAAAATCTTATTTCCAACCACCACCTAAAGCACGGTATAAATTAACTACAGCTTGTAGCTTTTGTAATTTATCACTTACACCACTTAATTGAGCAGCTAATAAGCTTTGCTCTGAGGTTAAAACATCTGTATAGTTGGTTGCTGAACTGTAACGCAATAACTCTTGGGTAAAATCGACAGCTTTGGTTAAAGAAGCAATTTGTTTAGCTCTGGTTGTTTCTTTTTCTGTTGCAGTTTGGTAAGCATATAAAGCATTAGAAACTTCTTGACCACTAGTTAATAGTGTTTGCTGAAATGTATAAAATGCTTGTTGTTGTTGCGCTTGTGCAGTTGTTAAACGAGCTTTATTTTGACCTTTCGCAAAAATTGGTTGTGTTAATCCTCCAATTAAATTATAGAAAATAGAATTATTAAAGAAGTCTTTCAACTGCAAACTAGATAAACCACCACTTGCTGTTAATGTTAAGGCCGGATAAAAATAAGTCTTCGCGACATTCGTATTTTCAAATGCAGCTCTAAAACTAAATTCAGCAGCTTGTACATCTGGTCGATTTTGCAATAATTGAGCAGAAACTCCAGTTTCTAAATTGCTATAAGCAGATTGACTGTCTAAATCAGAACGCAAAATACTTCCCGGTGCTCTGGCTAACAAAATGTTTAAAGCATTTTCAGTTTCTCTTATGCTTCTTTTCAAATCTGGAATTGTAACTTCTGCAGCATATAAATTTGCCTCACTTTGTACAACTGCAGCACCATTCACCTTTGCACCATCTTTTAAAGCTTTCATGGTTGCTACATTATTGGTTCTGCTTTTTATGGTTTGCAATGTAATTGCCAACTGTTTATCTAGAGCTAATAAATTGTAATATGTATTTGCAATGTTTGCGATTAACTGCGTTTGCACAGCTCTTTTTGCCGCATCTGTTTGTAGTAAACTTGCATAAGCCGAACGTTTGGCACTGCTCAATTTACCCCATATATCAGCTTCCCAGCTTGTACTTAATTGCGCCCTATATGTTTGTGTTTCGAGGTTAATATTTACTCCCGCTGGAAAGTTTAACGCTGCTTTGGATTGTTTTGCATCCGTTACGGAAACATCGCCTTGCAAACTTGGCAAAAAAGCTGATTTACTTTGCTGTAAACTTGCTTGTGCAATTTTAATACGCTCAATTGCCTGCTTTAAGTCTAAATTTTCATTTAAACCTTGCTGAATTAAGGTTTGCAAATTAGCGTCGGTAAACAAATTTTGCCAAGGTAAATTTGCAATTGTTGCGGTATCTGTTGTATTCTGATCACGGTATAAATTCTGGGTAACAACTTTCGGGTGCTCGTATTTTTGAGTAACACAGGCGCTTAAAGTTAATACTGCAAAGCAGATGATAAGAAGTGAATGTTTATATTTTAAATTCATGTGTTTAATATTAATGTTCGCGGTTATCAACTTCCGGAAATTCTAATTTTGGTTCTACATCTACGCCTTCTATAAAAGGAGATTTATTACTTACTTTTTCCTGTAAGGTTTGAAAAATGATAAATAATGCAGGAATTACAAAAATTCCGAAGATAGTACCAATTAACATTCCGCCTACGGCACCTGTACCAATTGATTTATTTCCGGCTGCTCCTACTCCTGATGAAAGCATTAGCGGTAATAAACCTAATATAAATGCAAATGAGGTCATTAAAATTGGACGTAAACGGGCTGTAGCACCTTCAATTGCCGCGTTAACAATACTCATTCCCTTTCTTCTTCTATCTACCGCATATTCTACAATTAAGATTGCATTTTTGGCTAGCAAACCGACCAACATAATCAATGTAATTTGCGTATAAATGTTATTATCAACTCCAAAAATCTTATCGAAAATAAATACACCAGCTAAACCAATTGGTAAAGAGATTAATACAGCTAATGGTAAAATATAGCTTTCGTATTGTGCTGCGAGCAAGAAATAAACGAAAATAACGCAAAGCAAGAAGATAAAAATGGTTTGATTACCCCCTGCCATTTCTTCACGAGACAAACCTGAGAACTCATAACCATAACCAGCTGGCAAATGTAGTGCTGCTTCTTCTTGTACTGCTTTAAGTGCATCTCCAGAACTAAATCCTGGTTTTGGCGCTCCTGTTACTGCTATAGAAGTATATAAGTTAAAACGTGAAATTGCTTGTGGACCATAAACTTTCTCAAGATTAATAAATTCGCTTACAGGTGCCATTACTCCTTTGGAATTACGGACGTAAATGCTATTTAAACTTTCTGGATTAGCACGGTATTGTGCATCTGCCTGATACATTACCCTAAACTGCTTTCCAAATTTATTAAAGTTTGAAGCATAAACTCCACCAAAATAGCCTTGTAATACACTTAAAACATCAGTAACAGTTAGTCCAGCTTGTTTAATTTTAGCCACATTAACATCTATTTGATATTGTGGGAAATTCGGATTAAACGAGGTTGATGCATATTGAATTTCTGGTCGTTTGGCTAAAGCGCCTAAAAATGCATTTCCAACTTCATTAAATTTATTGATATCACCACCGGTTTTATCTTGCAATTGGAATTCGAAACCACCACTTGTACCAAAACCTTGTATAGTTGGCGGAGCGAAGAAAATTACTTTTGCACCTTTAATGCCCGCTGTTTTAGCAAATAGTTCGCCAATAATTGCTTTTACATCACGCTTACGCTCATCCCAAGGTTTCAGCCTCGCGATAACCATACCATAAGAACTACCTGAACCACTAATTAAACTTCTACCTACAATTCTTAATGCACTTTGAACCTCTGGAACACCCCTAACTATATCATCAATTTTAGTAATGATTACTTTGGTTTCTTCTTGTGATGTTCCTGCAGGCAAGGATATATCAGACATGATTACACCTAAATCTTCATTTGGTACAAATCCTTTTGGAGTGGTATTCATTGTCCAGATTAAAATACCTGTAAAAGCTAAGATACCTACACCAGCTATCCATTTTTTACGAGACAAGAACGATACTGATTTTTTATATCTGCTTGTCATTAAATCGAATGAGGTGTTAAAGCCGATATAAAAACGCTGTAAAAAGTTTTTCGGCTTATCATGATCATCTTTATGAGGCTTTAAAAGCAAAGCACACAATGCAGGACTTAACGTTAATGCATTAATAGCTGATAAAATAATCGCTATGGCTAACGTTAAACCAAATTGTTTGTAAAATACCCCAGATGAACCTTTAATAAAACTTACCGGAATAAATACCGCAGCCATAACTAGCGTGATGGAGATAATTGCGCCTGTAATATCTTCCATTGCATCTACAGTAGCCTTTTTTGCAGATTTATAACCATGATCTAACTTCGCATGTACGGCCTCGACGACTACAATAGCATCATCTACCACAATACCAATAGCGAGCACCAAAGCAAACAAGGTTAATAAATTGATCGTAAACCCAAAGAGACTGAGGAAGAAAAATGTACCAATAATCGCAACCGGTACTGAAATTGCTGGAATTAAAGTAGAACGAAAATCTTGTAAGAAGATAAATACTACAATAAATACCAAAATAAAAGCTTCAATTAAGGTATGTAATACTTTTTCAATTGATGCATCTAAGAAATCGTTCACATTTACCAAAGAGGTATAATGAATCCCCTTAGGAAATGATTTTGAGGCTTCATTTAAAGTTTTAATTGAATTTTCAATTACTTCTTTAGCGTTAGAACCCGCTGTTTGGTTAATAGCAATACCAATTGAGGCATTTCCATTATATTTTGAAGTACTTGCATAACTTAATGCACCTAATTCTATACGAGCAACGTCTTTTAAACGAAGAACTTGTCCGTTTGCATCCGCTTTGATAATGATATTGCTAAAATCTTGCTCACTTTTAAGTCGGCCTGTATATTTTAAGGTGTATTGAAAAGATTGATCACCTTGCTCTCCAAACTGACCTGGAGCGGCTTCAACGTTTTGTTCTGCTAATGCTGCACTTACATCACTTGGAACCAATCCATAAGTTGCCATAACTTCTGGCTTAAGCCAGATACGCATACTATAATCCATCTGACCAAATGAACTTGCATCACCTACACCTGTTATCCTCTTAATTTGTGGGATGATGTTGATGTTAGCATAGTTTTGCAAAAACTTTTGATCGTACTCTGGGTTATCGCTATGGATAACAAAAATTAACACATTACTCGCTTGTCGTTTAGCGGTAGTTACGCCCGCACGTGTTACCTCTGCAGGTAATAAGCTACTGGCTCTTGCAACTCTATTTTGTACGTTAACGGCTGCTAAATCTGCATTTGTACCTAACTTAAAATTAATTGTTATTGATGCAGAACCATCGTTACTAGAACTAGAAGTCATATAAGTCATGTCTTCTACACCATTTATTTGTTCTTCGAGCGGTATAACAACACTATTCATCACCACATCTGCATTTGCACCTTGATAAGATGCAGAAACTTGTACAGTTGGCGGTGCAATTTCGGGATATTGAGATACAGGTAAGGTAATTAGCCCCAGTATCCCCAATATTACAATGATAATTGATATCACAGTCGATAAAACTGGTCTATCTATAAATTTCTTAAACATACGTTTGATTTATTACAAATGTGTTTTTTAAGGATTAACTAGTTATTTTTTAATTTCAGCATATACTGAATCAGCATTTAACTCTTGAGGTTTGATTTTTGTTCCATCTTTTAAAGATTGAAAACCTTCTAAAACAACTTTGTCTCCAGCTTTTAACCCTTTTGTAACAACATAAAACTTACCTTTTGTAATTTCCATTACTTCCACAGGAGTATTAGTTACTTTAGCCGAATCTCCCAATAGGTATACAAATTTCTTTCCTTGTAAATCTGTTGTAGATTTTTGAGGGATTAATATAATATCATTTACGTGTTGAGGGATACGAACCATTGCACTTGCACCATTTTTTAATATAGAATTCGCATTAGGGAAAGTAGCTCTTAAACTGGCAGAACCTGTACTTGTATTAATCTGCCCATTTATAGATTCTATTTTTCCATTTTGAGCATATACTGTTCCATCAGCCAGTATTAAACTAACAGCTGGAATATTTTTCATTTGCTCCGTTAAATTTTTCCCTTTATAAATATTTGAGAAGTCTAATAACTGTTTTTCATTTAATGAGAAGTAAGCATATACTTTAGATGTATTTGAAATTGTAGTTAATGGTTGTGTACTTGTACCACTTACTAAACTACCAGTTTTAAAAGGCAAACTTCCAACTACTCCATCTACTGGGCTTGTAATTCTAGTATAGCCTAAATTAACTTTAGCATTTACTAAAGCCGCTTTTGCTTGTGCTAATGCAGCTCTTTTACTTTGTAATATTAATTGAGCAGATTCTAATTCATACTTACTGATGATGTCTTTATCTACAAGTGGTTTAGTTTTATTTACTTGTAATTGAGCAGCACTAACATCGGCTTCTGCGCTACTAATAGCAGCACTGGCTGTTCTTACTTGTTGCTCATATTGTGGGGCATTAATTGTAAATAACATTTGACCTTTTCTTACAAAAGCACCTTCATCCACATAAATTCTTTCGATAAAACCATCAACTTTTGGTCTAATATCTATATTCTGAATTCCTTGTATTGTTGCAGGATAATCAGAATCTAGTGTTGTATTCTGAGTACTCACTTCAAATACAGGATACGGTTGAGGTTCGCCTGCGGCTGCAGCTGCTTGTGCTGCCTTTTCATCCTTGCCGCTGCAAGAAGCAAGTATAGCCCCTAAAAATAGAATAATTGATAATCGAATTGTTGTTTTCATTTTATATGGTGTTGCTTTTGTGTTTCTATTTAATTATTGATATATCATGTCGAAAATTAATTGCTTACGCTCCTGCATTAATTTCAGATATTCTTTATCATTTATATTATAAAGTGATTTATTTATGCATGTCGTAATTAATGGATAAGCCATTAAAGAAAATAAATTCATTAAAAATTGTCTAGGATCCATTTTTTTTATTCGGCCAAGTTCCATTTCTTCTTTTATTTCAGCTAGAAATTTCTTAATTCGGTTCTTCTTTTCATCTGGAACAGTTTTATCTGTACGCTTAAATGCAGTTACCACATACATTTCTCTATAAGGGAACTTAATAGCCTGATCCATAAAGACTGTAATCAATCGCTGTACTTTTTCTTTAAATTCGATTTTAGCAGAAAAAACTGATTCCAATTGCTCTGACATTTCTGCTCTGGCTTCTTCTGCAACCTGTTCAAAAAGAATATCACGTGATCTAAAGTAGTAATTAACTAGTGTTCTATTTACACCAGCTGCATCTGCAATATCTTGCGTTGTAGCATGTAATTTCCCTACTGAAAAAAAAATCCGCTTAGCGGTATCCTTAATTAATTGCTCTGTTCCTGTATCTCTCTGCGCCATTTACAATTATGTTTAACATTTTTGTTAAACTACAAAAGTAGAGATATAATTAAATTGACACACTGTCTATCAAAAATGTATCTCATTTATGACAATGGATTGATAATTTGATTTAGAAAGAAGTAATTTGATAAATCTGCCCTCTATTTCCAGTTAACAGGATTAACTTACCGTTTTTCGCTTTTTGAATAGCATTGAAGTTTAAGGTAGAAATATTTGTCCAATTTTTGCCGCCATCAGTAGAAACGTCTGTACCTGAAGAGCCTGTTGCAAAGCACAATTGATCTGTAATATACTCTACAGCAGAACGATAACCACTCACAGATTTTTGTGGCTTAGACCATGTTTTACCACCATTAGTAGTGAGAACAGCATTATTTATACTTTCTTTATCCTTTAAGTAATTACCCCCAACTGCAATTCCTTTTTTTGCATCATAAAATGCAATTGAAAATGGTCCTGTGCTACTTTCCCCTTGTATAATTGGGCAGTCGTACACTTTCCATTTTTGTCCATAATTGTTAGAATAATAAATTTTAGACGTCGATCCCCCACTGGCAATCCATACCTTGCCATCTTTTGTGGTTCTTATGGTTGTTCCACTTGCAGCAAAACCAGCTTCGCCAACTTTTAAATCTTTCTTTAAGTTCTTTGAAATATCCTGCCAAGTTAAACCGCCATCAGTGGTTTTTAAAAGCTGCATTTTATTGTTAATTGGGTCGCCAAAAATAATTCCTTGTTGTTCGTCCCAGAAACCCATTCCATCTAAAAAAATAGCTGAATCTGTGTTTTTGTAAACCTCTCTCCAACTCTTTCCTCCATCAATGGTAGAAAGGATGTAAGCGGGAGAGCCTGCGTTTACCACAATTGCTTTTAAACGATCGAATGCTTCAATATCCCTAAAATCTAATTTTTCATACCCCTTTGGTTGAGTCCATTCCCAAGTTTTACCACCATCTAAGGTTTTACCTACCTGTCCGTTACTGCCACTTACCCATGCTGTAGAATCTGATACAACTGATAAACCACGCATACTTGTGTTTTTACCGGATGTTAATGGTTTTAATGTATAGCTTTGCGCATAGCTGAAAGAAGAAACAAGTAATAAAAGCCAGAAAATATTTTTCATATGTAGATTATTTGTGATCAATGGTTATGATGGTTTACGGTAGCGTTGTTGTTTGAATTAACCAGATGAAGATAAGAAAGTTTATTTTACTCTCTTCCAACTTTCTGATCTTCCAATGATCGAAATACCAATATATCCTCTAATATTTAATTGACCGTTTTCTTTTATTGATAGATTAGAGCTATAGGTTTTACCTGTTTTAGGGTCATAAATTGTTCCATCAGTCCATTTTCCATCTTCAAAAACAAAATTCTTCAATATTTCTAGTCCCATCACTGGTCTTGAACGTAAACTCGCTGTTGGATTTTTAATATCCAATTTTGGTCTCCCATTATCATCGTTTGGTTCTTTAATCCAAACTAATTTGCCGCAATATTTATCAGCTTTTTTATAAATTTCAATTTGACCTTCGCCCGTAGGATTGACCCATTTACCTAAAATATCGTCTTTTTTTTGTGCAAAAACGGAGAGCGTACAACTAACAAATACGAATAATAAAGATAAGTTCTTGAGCATAGGGATAGGTTTTAACTGTTCATAAAGTTAATAAATAGGTTTTAAAAATAAAATTTACAATTTAACTCGGACAATAGATAATTATGATCTTATTGTTCAGAAACACGTAGGTTTTGGAATGTAGCAAAGTTAGGTTCCAGATTATCGGGTAAAACTTCTGCATGAAATCCTCTTTCTTTTAAAAATTGAATAATTGATTTAGCATTTATTAGGCTAGTAGAACATTCAATTCTGAGAATTAAATCGCAATCTTCCAAATCGAAGTTTGCGAGATATCCATTAAAGTTTTCATGTAGCTGATCAATCAGCTTTTGTGCATCATTACAGTTTACTACATCTGTTTTAAAAACTTCAACCATGATTTATTTTTTATTACCTGTCGATTATCTTTTATTTAGACCATCGACAGGTGAAACGTTACAATTTTGTAACGGATTTTATTGAATTGGTTTTGACATTAATAGTCCTGCATAGTTTTTACGATATGCGTATGCTAAAAACAAGTTCGCTCCAATTAAAAATAATGCACTTGGCAAATTCTTAGGTTCATCAAGAAATGCATGAAAGCACAGAATATTAACGGTAATTGGAAATAATACTACAGTTGCCAATGGTGCCCAAAAATTAATAAGCAGTAAAATACCACAAACTAATTCAATCACTTTCAGTAATGTCATAAAATAATTCCCTGACATTAAGCCGGTCATAAAAGCTGTTGCACTGGGTGTCATTGGTGGTTGTTCCATTGGAATTTTAAAAAGAACGACAACTGCAGCAAAAACAAACATTAAGCCGAGTAGGCTTCTAACAATGATAATTGCGATTTTCATATTAATTTAGTTTAAGTTTATTACAAGATAATTCATTTTTTAAAAATTATCTTGAGTTTTCAGTTGAATTTTTTTAAGATTTATGGTTTATTAGACAAAGCAATCGCTATGTTATTTAATTGATGTGAATGTCTTTGTGTATGATAGATTACAAAGTAAATGGCTTCTAATCGCGTTAAAAAGCCGTAAACTGGTAATTCGAAAGCTAAACATGTTTGAGTAAGGTCTAAGGTTTCTATCTGTTTGTTAATATCAGTTTTAATTTCCTTTATCGTTTTCAATAGGTCAACTTTATCATACATTTTTTCCTCTGGTAAGATAAAATCTGGAGACTTCATTTTTATATCAAAGTTTAGAAAGTCAGTTTTAATTCTAGGAATTAATTCATCTGCAGCCCTATCGCTAGGTTTAACTTTTGCATTTAGAACTTCTGAAAAGCCCGCACTAGCTAATATAATGTGTTGTACTACCTGTCCAGCTGTCCAGCTATTTGGAAAAGGAATGCAATTAAAATCTTCTTCTTCAACTAATGAAATTGCATTTTCTAAATCGGAAAAGGTTGTATTGAAATCGTTTAGAACTTGTGTTGTTGCTATCATAACGTATTTATTAATTACATATATTTCATTGCATCATAATTTAATAATCTGCGCCATAATGCAATTTGACCAATGCAGTTTGCTTCGCGATAGGTGTTAAACGAAACCATTTCGAACATAGGGAAACTCATACCTGGAAATTCTAATACTTTATCTAATTGTTCTTCGGTAGTTTGCATCAGTCTCTCTCTTAAAATTGGAGAGATTTTTTCCCAATCTTTCTTAAAATCAGCTAATGCTGGATATGTTTCATTTTCTTGAATGCCTTTATGATCTGCAAAAAGTTCGTGGGCAGTTTGTTTTAGATCTAAGCCTAATAGTTTTGCTAATTCATATCTTTCTTCTACTAAACTTCCACTAATCCATGCTATATGGTTAGCTTTTGTATTTAAACGCTGATGTGCATCTTCATCAGAAATGCCGTCAATAGCACTAATGAAAAAGCTTGTATTCATATCGTATAATACGATGAGTGCATATAGGCGATTGCTTACTGGTTTTATTTCCATTTTTAAATTGATTTAAGGTTATACTAAGATATGGCAACTTTAATTGAAAAATGGTTGGCAAAAAAGTCAACATTAGGGGGTGATTAAGACTCGAGGAGTTGAGGGTTAGAAGTTATTGGGATCATCAATTAGATTGTAATGCGTATTAAGAAAATATCCTGTTGATTAATTGGTATTAGCTATTTCCCTAATAATTCGATCAAGTTCATCAGAAGAAGTTCTCATATACGTTAAAAGTTCAAGCTGTTGTGGGCTTGCATCAGTATTTTCTAGTAATTCTACTAGCGACATTATTCTGGCAAGAGGTGTACGTACTACGTGCGATTGCAACCAGCTGATATCTTGAAGTTTCCTATTTTTTTCCTCTATTTGCTCCACATATCTACGTTGCTCACTAACATCGCGTTGAATACTAATCCACCTCATCAAATGGCCATCCTCATCAAAAATTGGCGTTAGGCTCACACTGACATCATATTGCTCGCCATTTTTGGTATAATTTATTAATTCTACCTTAGTAGAAGTTCGAGTTTCAATCGCTGATTTTAATTTTAAAAGTTCGACCTGACTAGTATTACTACCATGAAGAACATCTGGATATTTGCCAATCAACTCTTCTCTAGTATATCCTGACATTTCTACCATAGCCTGATTGACATAAATAATTATTGGAGAGGGGCTAGATGTATCCGTAATGAGCACTCCATCTGAGGTATTTACGACTACGGATTCTAATAGTTTGGACCACTCCTCTTCTCTTTTTCTATCTGTAATATCTTGCATTGCTCCAATCATCCTATAAGCTTTTCCTGCATCATTAACCATCACAAATCCTCTATCAAAGATATTTTTATAGGTGCCATCCCCACATAAAAATTTGTACTCATCCATCCATCTTGAGATTCCTTTAGAAATATGCTCTTCGAGTTTTACCATGACCCGATCTCGATCTTGAGGATGAATGTGTTCTTTCCACCAATCGAGACTGGTTCGTTCTTTCGATTGATGCTTTAAAATACCATCAATTGCCCTATTCCATAAAATAGTTCCCTGTTTGATATCACAATCCCATATTACATCACTTGTAGCTTTTGAAACAATATTAAATCGTTCTACATTTTCTGCAACTCGTTGATCTGCTATAATTCTTTCAGTAATATCTTTTGAAGTACATACTATTCCGGCAACGGCAGGATCATCAAATAGATTAGTTGCCTTCGTTTCAATCCATAACCATCCGCCCACTGCATCTTTATAACGATAAGGTGATAACTGTATCGTCTTCTTGTTCCATATTTCCACTGCTTCTTGTTCTACCCGTGCTATATCGTCTTTATGAATAAAATCAAAAGCCTTCTTTCCTATAAAGAACTCAGGTGAAACCCCAAACACTCTTTGGGAAGCAGGGCTAACGTAACTGTACCTAAATTCTTTATCAATAATTGTAATCATATCCGAGCCGTCCTGCACTAGTGCCTTAAAGCGACGCTCATTCACCAAAAGTGCTTGCTGAACCTCAAATTTTTCAGTTACATTTACTGCCAATACTAATCTAGCTGGAACACCTTTATAGTTAATAGCATTGCTTGCTATTTGTACATAAAGTAATTTTCCATTCTTAGTAAGATGTCGAAACACATTTCTAAAAAATGATCCTGTTTTTGAATTTTCCTCTACTATACCCTTTACTTCTGATACATCTTCAATGGGTCGAATACTCATTATATCCATTAAAAGGAACTCTTCTTTTGTATATCCATATTCTATTGTTGCAGCAACATTAACATCTAAAAAACGTAAGCTCTTCACTTCAAATACCCACATAGGCACTGGAGATAGTTCAAAAAGATTGTATAGATCGGTGTTATTCATACTCGGTAACTCACAGTAGATTGGTCTTTTGTAAGTTAGTGAATGTTCTAGATATTATCGCATGAAAAATCACATTACCTAAATTGATTGAACCTATGCTCTCAGAATAAGGAATGTTAAAGAAAATCAAAAGCCTTCTCAAATAAGAAGGCTTTTGTTCGTATCCAAGAGGAGATTCGAACTCCCACACCCCTAAGGGCGCCAGCCCCTCAAGCTGGTGCGTCTACCAATTTCGCCACCTGGATAAATGGAATGCAAATATATCAATCTAGTTCAAAACTTAAACCATCATATGCTAATTTGATGTAAGACGGTAATTCTTTTTCAATATCGGCATGCAAACCTAAGTTATGGCTCATATGTGTAAAATAAGTAGTTTCGGCACCAGCTTTACTCGCGAAAGTAATTGCCTCCTTTAAAGTAAAATGAGAGATGTGATCTTCTTTTTGAAGGGCATTTATCACTAAATATTTACTTCCTTTTATTTTTTCTAAAGACTCTTCAGAAATTGTTTTAGCGTCAGTAATATAGGTGAAATCTTTAAATCGATAACCCAGTACTGGTAATTTATAATGCAAAACCTCAATTGGAGTGATAGTTGTTTCTCCTACTTTAAAGGGTTTATCTGTTACTGTATGGAGGTTTATTTGTGGCAGGCCGTGATATTTGGTGTCAGCAAATATATAGGAGAATTCTCTTTTTAAAGCTTCCTGTACTCTTTCAACTGCATAAATATCTATTCTTTTTTTTAGTATATAATTAAAAGGTCTGATATCATCCAAGCCTGCAACATGATCTTTATGTTCGTGGGTAAAAAGAATAGCATCTAAATCTTTTACTCCTGCCCTTAACATTTGATATCTAAAATCAGGGCCACTATCAATTACAATAACTTTATCTTCAGTTTCCACCAACACTGAAACTCTCAATCTTTTATCACGTTTATCTGTAGATTGGCAAACAGAACAATTACATCCAATTACTGGAATGCCTTGTGATGTACCTGTACCTAAAAATGTGATCTTCAAACTATTTTAATATGTTTTAAGGTTAGCAATAATACTTAAAAAAGCGGTAAAATAAAAAGGGTTTGAACAGTGTCCAAACCCTTTTAACATGTAAATTGTATTAATTATCTTAAATCCACTACCTCAACACCTGGATATTTTTTAGCATCAAAAGCAAATGTAGTTTCTGGTATTTTTACATTAGGAGAGAAAGTTTTCACATTATATGTATAAGTATTTCCATTTTTTTCGAAAATAACCACATTGGCAATTTGCTTAGAAACCTTATCAATACTTAAACGAATTTTAAAGACTGATTTTTTAGCATCTGTTGGAGATAAATCTATCATTTGATACACTTTAGTTCCAACTTTGCTCTCGCCAGTATATAAATATTTAAATCCTTTTTCATAAATGGTAAAAATCTTTGCTGGATTAATAGCATCTCCACTATTATCTACATTAGAGATTTGTACTTCCTTATCACCTTTAAGATAAGTCCATTGAACTTTACCATCACTAATCAAATCTTGATTAGTCATTGCAACTTTATATTTATTTGCATTTGCTTTTACATATAAAGTACCTTGCTGAGTTTCTTTGACTTTAGCTTGTGCATTGTTCAATGTAAATGTGAAATCTGTTTTCACCACATCGTAAGAACGATATTTTTTACTTACCTCTGCTAAAATCGCTTTCGCTTTTGCATCTGTTTGCGCATTTGCTGTAAAACTAAATGCACTTAATACTACTAATCCTACTATTATCTTTTTCATGTTTTTTAAATTATGTGCTAACAACACTTCAAAACTGGTTAGCAGCGATACATCTATTGTTTGTTGTTTAGGTTATTCAAGAACTGTTCCAAAGCATATTGATCTGGCAATAAAACTTCTCGTGCCTTACTACCCTCAAACGGGCCAACAACTCCTGCGGCTTCTAATTGATCAATAATTCTACCAGCTCTATTGTAACCCAATTTCATTTTACGTTGAATTAAGGAAGTAGAGCCTTGTTGATGTGTTACAATCAATTGTGCTGCATCTTCAAACAAAGGATCCCTATCATCTGGATCAAAATCACCTCGGGTTGATTCTGCATTTTCGTCTATATATTCTGGCAATTGATAAGCATCAGGATAGCCACGTTGGTTACCAATAAATTCTGATATGCGGTCAACTTCAGGTGTATCAACAAAAGCACACTGTAGCCTTATTAAGTCGCTACCGGTTGATAAAAGCATATCCCCTCTACCAATTAACTGATCGGCACCGCCACTGTCTAAAATAGTTCTTGAATCGATTTTTGAAAGTACCCTGAATGCCAATCTAGCTGGGAAATTCGCTTTAATTGTACCTGTAATGATATTTACTGATGGACGTTGTGTGGCTAAAACTAAATGAATACCGATTGCACGGGCTAATTGTGCTAAACGAGCAATTGGCGCTTCTACTTCTTTACCAGCTGTCATCATTAAATCTGCAAACTCATCCACCACTAACACAATGAAAGGCAAAAATCTATGCCCATTATTAGGGTTAAGTTTACGCTTGATGAATTTATCGTTGTACTCTTTTAAATTTCTTACTTGTGCATCTTTCAACAAATCATAACGCTGATCCATTTCAATACACAGCGAGTTTAAAGTATTTACAACTTTTTTAGTATCGGTTATAATCGCATCGGCTTCACCAGGTAATTTGGCCAAAAAGTGTCTTTCAATTCTATTAAATAAAGTTAATTCTACTTTTTTCGGGTCAACTAATACAAACTTCAGCTGTGCTGGATGTTTTTTAAATAACAATGAAACTAAAATAGCATTTATACCAACCGACTTACCTTGGCCAGTTGCACCAGCAACTAATAAGTGTGGCATTTTAGCCAAATCGGCGATAAAAACCTCATTACTAATTGTTTTTCCTAAAGCAATCGGCAAATCCATGGTATTTGTAGCCCACTTTTCTGTATTTAATATACTTCGCATGGATACCATTTCTGGATGCTGATTTGGCACTTCAATACCAATTGTTCCTTTACCTGGCATTGGAGCAATGATACGAATACCTAAGGCAGCCAAACTCAGTGCAATATCATCTTCTAAGTTTTTAATTTTAGATATACGAACTCCAGGAGCTGGAATAATTTCATATAAAGTTACCGTTGGCCCAATTGTCGCTTTAATTTTATCGATCTCGATATTGTAATGATTTAAAGTCTCTACAATTTTATTTTTATTAGCTTCTAATTCTTCGGCATTTACTGAAATTTTGTTAGTGCCATAATTTTCTAACAAATCTAAATGTGGGTGTTGATATCCTGATAAGTCTAATTTCTCATCGTAATTACCAAACTGCTCAACCAATCCATCGGCTTTTACTTCATCCTCACTTTTCTCAATACTAAAAGAAGGTTCTGGTAAAACTTCAAGAGGAGTTGCAGCTACAGCAGCGGTTGGAGTTAACATTACATTTGTACCTAATGGAGCTGCAATTACATCTTCTTCATCCTCTTCTATCTTCTCGAATCGATTAGGTGTTAAAACGATATTTTGATCTTTTTTAGGTTCGTTTTTAAACCTATCATTAATGCTAAATTCAACGGGTTCAGATTTATCTTCATTTTCTAATTCTATATCAGTTGGAACAACTGGCAAAAAATCATCTTCCTTATTTCGTTTTGGTATTTTAAAATCGATATTATAGGCAATAATTAAAATAGTTAATCCTAAAAAGACAATTAATCCACCAACACCTGCTTGTCCAATTTGAGCAACCAATAATTTATTACTCCAATACCCAAATTCTCCTTCTAGAAAGTGTGGTGTATCTGTAAAGAATGAATGTCCAAAACCAAAGGCCAAAGAAATAAATAGTAAAAAGAAAAAACTATAACCTAAAACTTTCTCAATTGCGAAAATTTTAACCTTAAATAATAAACGATAACCAATTACAAAAAATACAAAAACGAAAAGGAATGAAGCAATTCCAAACCATTCGTATATAAATTGATGTGACAGTAAGGCACCAATTTTGCCTAGCCAATTTTGAATGGCTGGTGCATCTACACCATTATTTTTAAGCTCATCTACTGTTTTAAATAGATTACTCCAACCGCCATTTGCATCAATTACGTAACTCTGATCTTCTTGCCAAGTAAATAAATAAGAAGTAAATGCAACCAAAAAGTAAATAGAAATGATAAGGAAGAAAAGTCCAACTATTTTAACCAATCTACCGTTTTGTAAATCAAAAGAAGGTAAAATATCAGCCTTAGCTCGGGGCGCTTTACTTGTAGTTTGTTTCTGTCCAGTTTTTGCTTGTCCAGTTTCCTGCTTAAATGAATTGGATTTGAATTGATTTCCCCTTAGCGACATCTTTCGTTTACTATATTTAATCAACAAATATAAAACATATACTTGTTTGTGATGTATAAAACGAATACGATTTAAACAAATTATTTTGAATTGCCAAAAGCCTTTTCCTAAATTATTATCTCACATTAAACTTTCTTTCAAAACAATTGTCATAATTAAAAGCTGAAGAATATCGGTTTGAATAGTTTTGTTTTAGGTTAATCCTGCTTGATATTTATTGAGCAGGATTTTTTTCATCTGAAAATCTCAATTTATTTTTGTTAATTTAACATATAAGTTTTAAAACTATTTTATAATGGATATTACGCATCTCGAAGCACTTATAGAAAATGATCAGATTGAAGAACTTACTGCTCTGCTTACTCAAAAACCAGAGCTAGCAATTAAGACTACTTCTCATCAAATTTCTCCAGTTTTGTTAGCTTGTTATTATAAAAAACAAGAAATAGCAAATGTAATTGCAGAATTTGCTCAAGATCTAAATATTTTTGAGGCTTGTGCAATTGGAAAATTTGATGATGTTACTTTATTAATTTTCAAAGATCCACAATTAATAAATTCTTATTCTGTTGATGGTTTTACGCCACTAGGGCTTGCCTGTTATTTTGGACATGAAGAGATTGCCAGATTTTTAGTTCTAAAAGGTGCCGAAGTAAATATTCCTAGTAAAAACGGTTTTAATGTTTTCCCAATCCATTCTGCGGTAGCTGCGAATAATTTTAACATTACTAAAATGTTATTAGATGCTGGAGCTTATCCAAATGTTTGTCAAAAATCTGGTGTTGCACCTTTGCATTCTGCAGCTCAATTAGGTAATATCGAGCTTATTATCTTATTATTAGAACATGGTGCTGAAGTTTCTTTACGTATGGAGGGTGGTAAATTACCAGCAGATTTAGCAGAAGAAAAAGGATTTCATGAAATTGCGGAGATTTTAATGCCTGAAGATTAAAGAAGCATAAAATTAAAAGGACAAAGTTCAAATTTATATCCTACAACTTTAAACTCTCTAAATATCCCAAACTCTTAACCTTACTTTTTTCATATAGTTTCTGATATCTAAAACTATGGCAGCTAAAATGTAAAATAGAATTGGAAATCCTACTGCCAAAAATGACGAATAGATAAAGAATAAACGTACTTTACTTGTACTCATATTAAACTTATTTGCTAAATAAGTAGAAACTCCAAAACTTTGCTGTTCGAAAAAGGTAACAATACGTTGAAACATTTTATTGTTTTAAGATTTTAATTCCGATAACACAATTTAAGCATTTTTTTTCATTACAATATGTTTTTTTCAGCTGTAATATTGCTTGCGAGTTAAAGGCATTCATAATATTAACTCCCGCAGCGATATATTGTTGTATAATTACATTGTTTTCGGCAGATAAATTTTCTAATAAAGCAAATGCTCTATTTATCAATCTGTATTGATCCATTACTTTTCCGTAAGTAAACAGAAACAAACTCAAAGTATTAATAAAGATATTATGAATTGATTTTTTGCCTAATTGTACACTAACATCTTCTGTGCTTTTATTAAAATGATAATGGGTTTTCCAGAATGGATGAACAGGTAAATTTTCGAAAATTCGTTCCAAATCTTTATGATTTTTAATCAGCAAAATTTTAGAAAATAAATGATTAGAGTTCACAATCAATGCGGCAAATTGAGCTAATCTCAGCGTTGGAAAGTTCTGTGGTCGAGTACGCATAAATTTCCAGAGTGAAATATCTATAGGCTGAAGGTTATATTTCTTTTGCAAAAATTGATATTCTCTTTTAAGTTGTTCTGGATATTCATCTTCAAAACTCTGATTTAAAAATCCAGCCTGACCAAAAATTAAAGCCTCAATTTGTAATGGATTGTCTTTATGCTTAGCAAATAAGTATTGTGGTAAAGATTGAGCCAACATCTCCATAGGAATAGCATTCAGTTTAAATCCAAAATTTTTGGCCATAAAATGATAAAATGTTTCATCCCAATCGCCTTTTAAAACATTCAATTTCTCTTTAACTTCTGTAGATTTTTGTTCTAAACGTTCTACCAATACACGAGATAAAAATCCATTAATTTGAAATTCATCTACTTCGTGAATTTGTTTTTCGCATGGAAAATTATAAGCCGAAGTAATTAATTGCTCATAATTATTTAAAAGATTTGATGGAAAAAGCCCTTTTAATAAAAGAACAGGTAACAATGTCCCATCTTTTCGATAAACAGGTATATCATCTTCATAAACTACATGTAAAATTACATTTTCATAAGCACTGTCAAGATAATGCTTATGTGCTAACCAATCCGATGATTTAATATGAATTTCAACATTTCCAACCCAAGTGGTATCTTTTATTTTTAGTTTGACATTATTGAAATCGGGCCCAGCATTTTTATTTAAAATTCCCTGCTGTATAATTTCAATATTATCACCATCTGTGGTGTATAATTTTTGGGAGCCATATAATCTAAATTGCCAAATGAAATGCAAAAATTCTTCAGGAAAGTTCATGAATGAAATTATACAATAAAATAGATTCTGAATACTTTATTGTAAAATTTAACTCATAGATATCAGCAATAAATTTATATGAAACGAGATTTTATCGTTAATTAATTAAATTACCTTTAAAGAAAAGTGTCTAAACAGTTTCTGATGATTTTCTCTTATAGTTAGTAATGAAAACCCCTGTAATAATAAGGACAGTTGCGATAAGTAAATCGAAGGTAATTACTTCATCTAAAATAAGCCAACCTAAAAAAATCGCGATAATTGTGTTGAAATAAGAAAGTATAGAAACCTCAGTTGCAGTTACTTTTTTAAGCGCATAATTATAGCAAAAATAACCAATAACTGAACCAAATAAACCTAAATATACTACTGCTGAAAGACTTTCTAAACTCCAAGAATCTGGTGCTATTTTCTCAGAAAACAATAAAGCTAAAACGAGCTGAACTACAGCCGAGAAAACAAATTGATAAAATAAATCGAGGAAGATGTTAGAACTTTTACGTGTATATTTTTTAGTGTAAATAGTTCCGCTTGCCCAGCCCAAAATAGCTATAGCCAAAAACATAATTCCTGTTTTATAGTTTGGATCGAGTAAATCATTTAATCCATCTCTAAAAATAAAAGCTACCCCTAAAAATCCTATAGTTACGCCTATAAAACCTTTTAAACTTGGTTTTTGCAATCCTATTAGCACACTTCCTATAAAAACAATAATTGGTGATAGTGCATTTAGCAAAGAAGTTAGACCGCTAGGAATACTTTGTTCGGCTACGGTTGTCATTCCATTTGCAATTACAATCATCAAAATAGAAAGTAGCATTTGTCTTCTAAAAGCTGACCAACCAATCCATTTTAATTCTTTTTTGCGCAATAAAATAATTAATAAAATAAGCGATGCAATAGTTTGGCGCATAGCGGTTACAAACCAAGGCGGTATAGTTTGTACAGCAATTCGGATACCTAAATAGGTAGTACCCCATACAATTGCTACGGCTAATAACGCTGCAATTAACTTGAAATCTGGTTTTGATTTCATATCAACTTGGCAGTTATTAAAATTTGCTCCATTTCTTGTTGTAAGGTTAACGCTTCTTCTCTTGCTTTTTCGGCAAAATCTAAACCATCACTAGCATAAATTATATTTCTAGCTGAGTTAATTAATAATCCACATTGTGAATTTAATCCATTTTGGCAAACAGCCGATAAACTTCCACCTTGTGCACCAATTCCTGGAACTAATAAAAAATGGTCTGGTGCCAGCTGGCGAATATTTTGAAATTCTTCAGGTTTTGTAGCACCAACTACATACATCATTTGATCACTAGTAGCCCATTTTTGAGATGTAGTTATGACTTGTTCGTATAATTTTTGATTGTCGCTTTGCTTAATTTGAAAATCTTGGCTACCTGAATTTGATGTTAAAGCCAAAAGAATAACCCATTTATTTGGATGATTTAAAAATGGAGCTACAGAATCTTTGCCCATGTATGGAGCTACAGTAATTGAATCGAAGCTCATTTGTGAACTTTCTTCTTTAAAAAAGGCTTCAGCATACATAGCTGATGTATTTCCAATATCTCCTCGTTTCGCATCAGCTATGGTAAAAACATCTTTTGGAAAATGCTTCCATGTATTTACCAATGTTTCCCAGCCTTTAACTCCCCTACTCTCGTAAAATGCGGTGTTAGGTTTATAAGCAACACAAAGATCATTTGTAGCATCGATTAATTGTTTGTTAAATTCTAATATAGGATCATTGTACTTTAACAAATGCTTTGGTAATTTATCTAGCACTGGATCTAAACCAATACATAAAAAAGATTTTTTCTTTTGTATCTGCTCAAAAAGCTCTTGTTTGTTCATTTTAATGGGAGAATTGGTGCACAAAGATGTCAATTTTTGCCGATTTTTAGGATTAGAATGTTTACACAAACTAAACTTTTTTTAAACAATTTTCAATTTTAGTTGGTTATTAATTTTCAAATACATACAATTGTGCCATAATTTCCGAATGTTTATCTGAATATCCCAGAAAAATCTCAAGCAATATTGTTCTATAAGTGTTTTTAAAGCATTTTTCCGTTATATTTTTTTGATAAACTCAATTTAAAATTTCTCGACATACACATATAAATGTTTAATAAAACAGAATTAACTGAAAAGCTTACTGCAGAATTACGTGAGTTAGCAAAAAATGAAGGCATAAATAACGCAGATGATTTGCGCAAAAATGACCTAATTGAACAAATTTTACAGCAACAAACTACTAAAAGCACTACTGCTGAAGTTGTAGCAGAAACTGAAAGACCAATTGTAGTTGCTGCTAAACCTAAAGTTGTTAAAGAAAATATTGCTTCTTCTGATAAACCGTTGGCGAAAAAGAGAGCTCGTATTTCTAAAGATGACAAAAACACTCAGCTACAACGACCAGAACGCGAAAGAATTACATTATTTGACGAACCACAAACGCGTAAACCCGAGGCTGAGCCAACTATTGAAGTTCCTGAGGTTGAGCCACCAGCAGTTACTTTACCCCCAGATTTTGTAAATGATCCTGAAAAGCTAGAGACCATTGCAGAAAAGTTGCAAAATCAAGCAAATAAACCTGCTCAATCTAATCCAAATCAGCAAAATAAAAAAGATAGATTGCCTAGAGAAGCAAGACCTGTTAAAGAAGTTGCAGCTGGCGAAGAAAAACAAGCTAGAGAAGAAAGAGCTCCTAGAGAGGATAACAATAACCGTCCACAAAAAGGGCAAAATAATCCAAATCAGAATGGCGGAAATCATAAACAAAATGAAACAAGTTATTCTAATTTAGATTTCGACAATACCATTACTAACGAAGGTGTTTTAGAAATTATGCCTGATGGTTATGGCTTTTTACGTTCTGCTGATTATAACTACTTATCATCACCAGATGATATTTATGTATCACAATCGCAGATAAAATTATTTGGTCTAAAAACTGGCGATACCGTTAACGGAAGTATTCGTCCACCAAAAGAAGGTGAAAAGTATTTTCCTTTAGTAAAAGTGGTAAGTATCAATGGTCGCATACCTGCTGATGTGCGTGATCGTGTTCCTTTCGATTATTTAACTCCACTTTTTCCAACAGAAAAATTAAATTTATTTACCGATTCATCCAATTATTCAACACGAATAATGGATTTATTTACTCCAATTGGTAAAGGTCAGCGTGGTTTAATCGTAGCGCAACCAAAAACTGGTAAAACAAATTTATTAAAAGAAGTTGCTAACGCGATCGCTAAAAACCATCCAGAAGTTTATTTAATTATCCTACTAATTGATGAGCGTCCTGAAGAGGTTACCGATATGGCCCGTAGCGTAAGAGCAGAAGTTATTGCTTCAACATTTGATGAACCAGCAGAACGTCATGTTAAAATTGCCAATATAGTTTTAGAGAAATCTAAACGTTTGGTAGAATGTGGTCATGATGTAGTTATCCTATTAGATTCGATTACTCGTTTAGCTAGAGCTTACAACACAACTGCACCGGCATCTGGTAAAATATTATCAGGTGGTGTAGATGCAAATGCTTTACACAAACCAAAACGTTTCTTCGGAGCTGCTCGAAATATCGAAAAAGGTGGTTCATTAACTATTTTAGCAACTGCTTTAACAGATACAGGTTCTAAAATGGATGAGGTAATTTTCGAAGAATTTAAAGGCACAGGTAATATGGAGCTTCAGTTAGATCGTAAATTATCTAACAAACGTATTTTCCCAGCTATCGACATTACTGCATCTAGCACTCGTAGAGATGATTTATTATTGGATAGAGAAAATCTACAACGTATTTGGGTATTACGTAATCACTTAGCAGATATGAATTCTCAAGAAGCGATGGAATTGGTACAAGCTCAAATAAAAGGGACAAAAACCAACGAAGAGTTTTTAATGGGAATGAATGGATAAAAAGTTAAAGGTTGAAAGTTAAAAGTTTCTTACTTAGATCTTCTAACAAATTAAACCTTTAACTTTATACTTTCAACATCTTACAAATGAAAAAACACATCCCTAATGCCATTACCTGTGCCAACCTATTTTCTGGTTGTGTAGGAATTGTTTTTGCTTTTAAAGGCGAATTAGAAATTGCAGCTTATTGCGTTCTATTTTCAGGGATTTTTGATTTTTTTGATGGAATGGTTGCTCGTTTACTGCATGTAAAATCAGCCATCGGAAAAGAATTAGATTCCCTTGCTGACATGGTTAGTTTTGGTTTTTTGCCAGGTGTTATAATGTTTCAGTTACTTAAAACCAGTGATTACAGTTCTGAATATTTACCTTATTTAGGTTTTATCATTACTATTTTTTCCGCTTTGCGTTTAGCTAAATTTAATATCGATGAAAGACAAACTGAAGAATTTATTGGTTTAAACACGCCAATGAATACGTTGTTTATTGTTTCTTTACCTTTTATTGCAAAAGATTATCCTACAGTTATAGGCTCTACGATGTTGCTCTTAGCAATAGTTGCCATTACTAGTTTTTTACTGGTAAGCGAGATCAAAATATTTTCGCTAAAGTTTAGTAGCATGGCTTGGGCAAAAAACAAGTTCAAGTTTATTTTCCTTATTTTATCAGCATTGCTGATTGCCTTTTTACAGTTTGCTGCAGTGCCCTTTGTGTTAGTGCTCTACATAGCCCTATCAGTTCTACATTTTAAGAGTGAGAGCTCAAAATCTAACCCTAGTATATCTTAAAGTTGTTTTTTCAACTCAACTCTTGCGTCGTCTAGCTGTTTGTACAATACATTCATAAAATTTTTCACTTCCAAAAAAGCGGTTGGGATATTTTCTACCTCCTTCATTTCACGAGCATTACGTTCAATTTCCTGAATATGATCTCTCACATCTTCCCTACCTACATAGTAAAAAGTAGGTTTCATTTTATGTGCACATTCAGAGGTTGTTTTCCAATCTTTCGCTTCAATGGCATTTTCTAAATCTGCCAAATAAAGTGGAGTTTGCTTTTGAAATACATCTAACATTTCAATCATAAAGTCGGCACTATCGCCAGACATATCTCTTAAATAGGATAAATTAAGAGGTTGGTTGTTCTTTTGGTAATCAATCATTTACGTAAATCTAATAATTATCTTTTTGAAACCGATAAAGTATCTGTTAAAGTTGTTAATATTTCTGTGATAGTTTTCCTAAAAACGGGATGAACTAAGTTTGGTGCAATTTCAGCTAAGGGTTCTAGTACAAATTTTCTATTTTGCATTTCAGCATGTGGAATCTGAAGTTGATCATCAACTATGATAATATCATCGCCATACAAAATAATATCAATATCAATTAATCTTGATCCCCATTTCTCATGCCTAATTCTTCCTAACATTTTTTCAATTTCTAGCACCGCTTGTAGCAATTCAAAAGGCAATAATCGCGTATCAACCCCTAATGCCAAATTTAAAAAACCTGGCTGATTTGTGTTCCCCCAAGGTTCTGTTTCGTAAATAGAAGATCTAGCGATCACCACACCAACTTTTTCCGAAATCAATTGTATAGCCCTTTCTAGATATAATTCACGGTCGCCCAAATTACTACCGAGTAACAAATAAGTTCTATTTATATCTAAATGCATATTAGCTATTTTTCCAATTTTTTATCAAAAATCATTTACCATTGAGGGCATAAATTTACTATTAGATGCCCAATTCGTTTTATATCTTTACAAAATAAATATTTACCCAGCACATGAGAGAATTTTTTAAATATGTTTTTGCAACAGTAGTCGGAATTGTAATTTCAACATTCATTATAGCCTTATTGTTTTTCTTTATTATTCTAGGTTTTATATCTTCAGTAGGTGAAGAAAAGGCTGTAGTTGTTAAAAATAATTCTGTACTGTTTTTAGATTTAGATCAGGCAATTACAGAGCGTACTCCAGAAAATTCAATTATTGACAAATTTGTTGGTGGTGAAGAAAAAAGTATTGGTTTTTATGATGTAATTAAAGCGTTAAAAGCAGCAAAAACAGATGATAAGATTGAATGTGTGTATATCAATGTAACTGCTCCAAATTCAGGAATGGCTACCATGCTTGAAGTAAGAAATGCAATATTAGATTTTAAGAAAAGTAAAAAACCAGTTATTGCCTATAGCGAGATTTATAGTCAGGGTGCTTATTATTTAGCTTCCGCAGCGAATAAAGTATATCTAAATCCTCAAGGCGCATTAGAGTTTAAAGGTTTCAGTTCTGAACTTACATTTTTCAAAGGCGCACTAGATAAATTAGGCATTGAAGCACAAATTATTAGAGTTGGTAATTACAAAAGTGCAGTTGAACCGTTTATTACCACAAAAATGAGTGATTATAATCGTCAGCAAGTAACTACTTATGTTGGCGGATTATACCAAACTTTTTTAGAAGGGATTTCACAAACAAGGCACATCAGCACAGATAGCCTGTTTATGTTAGCTAATGATTATAAAATTCAACTACCAAAAGATGCTTTGAATTATAAGATGGTAGATGGTTTGCGCTATAAAGATGAAATTTTAAATGAGTTAAAAAATATTACAGGTAAAGACAAAAAAAGTAATTTAAACACTGTTAGCATTAACGATTATATTGCAAATTTACCTTCAGCAGCTTTATCTACAAGTAAAGATGAAATTGCTGTTATATATGCGAATGGTGATATTGTTGGAGGTGAAGGTTCTGATCAGCAAATTGGTTCTGAACGCATTTCTAGAGCGATTAGAAAAGCTCGTTTAGATGATGATATTAAAGCGATCGTTTTACGTGTAAATTCTGGTGGTGGTAGCGCTTTAGCTTCTGATGTAATTTGGAGAGAAGTTGTGCTCAGTAAAAAGATCAAGCCTGTTATTGCTTCTTTTGGAGACGTGGCTGCATCTGGCGGTTATTACATTGGTTGCGCCGCGGATAGTATTTTTGTACAGCCTAATACTATTACAGGTTCAATTGGCGTATTTGGTATTATTCCAAACTTCCAAAACCTGTTAAATAATAAATTAGGAATCACTTTTGATGGAGTTAAAACAGGTAAATACGCTGATATTATGAGTGTAAATCGTCCTTTAACTGCAGGCGAACGCTTTATTATCCAATCGGATGTAAACCACGTGTACGACAGTTTTATTACTCGCGTAGCTGATGGTCGTAAAAAAACAAAAGCACAAATTGATAGCATTGGCGGTGGTCATGTTTGGATTGGAACAGATGCAGTGAAAAATGGATTAGCAGATCGTTTAGGTAGCTTTAATGACGCAATAAAAGCAGCCGCTAAAAAAGCAAAGTTATCCGATTTCAAAGTAGTAGAATATCCAGAAAAAATAGATCCATTAAAGGGTTTTCTAGCTAGTGCAAAAGAAAATATTAGTGTGTTTTATGCAAAAAAAGAATTAGGAGAAAATTATCTCATCTTCAAGCAAATGCAAAAAGCAATTGTGAATTCTGGTATTCAAGCTAGAATGGATTATGAAGTGAAAATCAAATAATTAGCAATCATAATTTAATTTTGCAATTGGTTCGAAATCTTTAAAAATTTTATCAATTGAATTTTCTAGCATTTAACTATATTGAGAAATATTAGATTATTTGCTATGAAATTATCCATTTTAATCCTCCTATTTTTTTGCTGTGTAACTCAAACAAAATCCCAAGATACAATACCAGTGTTAAAGGGTAATGTTACAATATCAATTGAAAAAGGCACAATAGCTTGTGATTTTACGTTAAGTAACATACCTAATATTGAAGATTATGTTATTCGGATAAATTCTGGAATGAACATTCTCTACTTCAAAAACAAAACTTCAGGAAGCTTATTATATTTTGATCGGGATCGCTCAGATTCTACCTCATTTGGAGAATCTATCGCCTACTTTTTTGGTGGTACGAAAGGTGTTAGAAAATTTTTGCCAAAAGAAATTGAAGTACGCTATGTAGGAATGTTCCCTGTTATAGATACTGCTAAAGAAACAATGGTAGAGGATTGGAGGGGTAATATTGCATTTGTTGGAAAAACTTTACGTGCAGACGGTTATCAATCAGCTTGGTATCCGATAATATTTGACATGAAAAAACAAATTCTATATCAAAAAGTAAAATACGATGTTCAAGTTAACTGTTCTGACTGTAAAACATTGTATGTGAATGGAAGTAAACCGATAATTGGTCAATCTAATAATTTTAAAAGTGACACTCCTCAAGAACTCCTACTTTATTGTGGAAATTATGATTTTGAAAATTTAGATAATACCTATGTATTAAATGGCAAAATGACTAATACACAATTGAGTGATTTTGGAAGTTTAGTGAACGGCTTTAAGAAGTATTACGAAACCAAATTAAAACTAAAATATAATGGGGACATTACTTTCATTAATACTATTCCAACAGCAAAAAAATATGGCTTTTTGTTTGTAAGCTACCCAACTATAACTAGTGTTAATGCGCAACCATCCGGTCTAAATCGCTTCATAGATACAAAAGCTAGCGCTTTTTATAAACCTTATGTCGCACACGAACTTGGGCATTATTATTTTGGAGAACTACTGCGAACAAACTCCGAATTTGGACCAGTTTTTAATGAAGGATTTACTGAATACATTTCATTAAAATTAACGAAGGATCTCATTTCTGATAGTCTATATAAGGTTAATGTAGCTAAGAAAATAAAATCTCTTAAAGATTTCAAACCAAAAGCATTTTCACAATTAAAAACTCAAAGTGACTTCAATAATAGAGATTTATATGTTTATTATTATGTGCCAATTGTATTATTAGCACTAGAACATGAATTAGGTGAAAAAAAAATGTGGGAATGGTTAAATGAAATAATCTTATCAAAAACAGATTTTACAAACTATGATTTTCTAAAAAGATCGCTTGTTAAGTCTCTCGATAAAAAGTTATACGAACACATTATCAATAGCTACTTCGAAACTGATGAATCGCTTTTAAATGCAATTAAAAAAATATCTAACCAATAAATGTTAGAAAATTAATCTAATTTTTTCCATTCTGGATAAAGGGTGAGATAGGTTTCATTAACTATTTCACCTTTTTTATGTACAATAACTGCTCTGCTTATATCTCTAATAAATTCAACTGCTATCCCATTTGCTCTTGAATCATAAAGTAAGATTGTATCTCCTATTCCATCATTTACATAAGTAGCTACTTTCTTAAAATCAGGATATTTTTCAGTAAAATTAACTAGCGAGTTCTCTGTATTTAAACCTGTAATTGTGGTGAATTTACTAGAGTTTACTCTAATCTGCTTCACATCTTTTCCTGTCATTGTACTATCAACGTATGAAGAGTAGATGGCAATTTCGTTTCTACCATATTTGGTATTCTTTTTACCATACCAAATACCCCATGCTTTTCCCATTGCAGCATCACCAGCATCTGGTTTACCTAAAATACTATCTAATTCATTTACATTTTGCCCCAAATAAATTCGACCAATAGATTTACCTGGTGTTACCAAAAATTTTGCTTTTACACTATCAGTTTCTAAACTATCAGCATTTAATTTAATGGAGTTAGAATTAGAATTGCAAGAAAAAAGAGCTGCTATGAAGGGAATTAAGAGATTTTTAAGTTTCATCTATAAAAAACAAAATAGCGGGTTTATTGTGTTCATAAATTTAATTTTAAGGTTTTAGTTTTATAATTTTACAGCAATGGAAAACAAAACCATATCACGTACATTAAGGCTTTTTTCTCAACTCATGGAGTTGAATGATGAAAATCCTTTTAAGATTAGATCTGTAGCTAATGCAGCATTTAAAATAGATAAACTTCCTTTCCCAATTGCTAAAAAACCTTTCGAAGAAATTGATAAAATTGATGGAATTGGTAAAAGTATAGCTGCTAAAATTATCGAACTGCTAGAAACAGGAACTATCCAGGAACTAGAAAGTAGTTTGCAGCAAATTCCTACAGGTGTGGTAGAAATGTTGAGCATAAAAGGCATTGGGGCAAAAAAAGTAGGTATTATTTGGCATGATCTCAAGATAGAAAATGTTGGTGAACTTTATTATGCTTGCAATGAAAACCGTTTAATTGAAGCCAAAGGTTTTGGACTTAAAACTCAAGAAGAAATTAAACAAAAGATTGAGTTTCGAATGGCTGCCAATGGTAAATTTCTGTACTCACATGTCGAAGGAATTGTCAATCAATTATTTACTGATTTATCGGTTTGGTTAAACAAAGTTGATAGCAGGGAAACTTTACTAGGTGTTGCCGGAGAATTTAGACGTTATGTAGAAATTGTTGAGGAAGCCAAATTTATTATCGGAACTGATAATATTACAGGTTTAATAGAAGAAATTCCATCTTTTGAACTTTTAAAATTTGAAAATAACGGAGATAATACATTTACTGCCTATACAGAAAGCGGTTTACAAATTAATTTGTCAATAGTTCAAAAACCTGACTTTTATCTTGAATATTTTAAACTAACAGGCAATGAAAATCATGTGAATGAGGTTCTAAAATTGGCTGGAAGTGGACCTTTTAAAACTGAAAGAGAAATTTACGAAAAAGCTGGATTAGATTTCATTGAACCCGAATTACGTGAAGGCTTAAATGAGATTGAACTAGCTAAAAAGCATCAACTCCCAAATTTAATTAGCTATACCGATTTAAAAGGAAGTTTACACAATCACTCTGATTGGAGCGATGGTGTGCATACATTGGAAGAAATGGCACTATATTGCAAAGAGGATTTAAAATTGAAATATTTGGGTATTTGCGATCACTCTAGATCTGCGTTTTATGCCAAAGGATTGAATGAACAACGTGTAATCGCTCAGCATCAACAAATTGAAGAGTTAAACAATAAGCTTGCTCCTTTTAAAATTTTTAAAGGCATTGAGAGTGATATTTTAAATGATGGTTCATTAGATTATAGCGATGACATTTTAGCAACTTTCGATTTTGTTGTAGCATCTGTGCATAGTAATTTACGAATGAATGAAGAAAAAGCTACAGCACGATTAATTAAAGCAATTGAAAATCCTTATACCACTATTTTAGGTCATCCAACTGGACGACTATTATTAAGCCGTAAAGGTTACGAAATTGATTATAAAAAAGTAATTGATGCCTGTGCTGCAAATAAAGTGGTAATCGAAATTAATGCTAACCCCCTACGCTTAGATTTAGATTGGCGATGGCATCATTATGCGTTAGAAAAAGGAGTTTTACTTTCTGTAAACCCTGATGCGCACCGAAAAGAAGGTTTTCATGATATGCGTTATGGCGTTATGGTAGCTAGAAAAGGGGGATTGACCGCCCAAAAATGCTTAAATGCTTTTTCTTTAACCGAGATTACCGACTATTTTAATCAAAAAAAAATATCTTTGTGAGATGATAAGTGAATTAGCCAATACAATTTTCAACCAATCCATTACTGATTATCACAAATTCGATAATATAGATCAAGCTGCAATTAGTCCTCATGATACTTCTAGTTTGGCACATCTACTTTATTTAAAAAATTGGATTGATACCGCACAATGGCACATGGAAGATGTAGTTAGAAATCCAGAAATTGATCCGGTTGAAGGTTTAAATTGGAAAAGACGAATTGATGCACAAAATCAGGTTCGTACCGATATGGTTGAATTTATCGATGGTTATTTTTTGGACTTATATAAAAGTATAACTCCTTTACCGGATGCAAAAGTGAATACTGAAAGTCCAGCATGGGCAATAGATCGTTTATCCATTTTAGCACTTAAAATATATCACATGCAGGAAGAGGCCGAAAGACCTACTGCAAGCGAGGAACATCGTCATCAGTGTTTACAAAAACTTCAGATATTATTAGCTCAAAGAACAGATTTATCGACTAGTATTGATGAGCTTTTATCAGATATTGAAGCAGGTAAAAAATACATGAAAGTGTATAAGCAAATGAAAATGTATAATGATCCAAGCTTAAATCCTATACTCTACAACAACCTTAAATAATGCCTTTAAAAGGTAAAATAATCGTTTTACGTTTTTCGGCCATGGGCGATGTTGCTATGGTAGCATCTGTTTTACGAGAGTTTTTAGTTCAAAATCCAGAGACAGAGTTGGTCATGGTAAGTCGAGCTGCTTTTAAATCTTTTTTTGATGAAATACCAAATCTAACATTTCATCCTATTGAACCTAAAACTTCTCATAAAGGCATTTTAGGTTTATATAAACTGCATAACGAATTACGAAAATACAATCCAACTGCAATAGCAGATTTACATGACAATTTAAGGAGCAGACTACTCTCAACCTTTTTTCGTTTAGCTGGTTATAAAATTGAAAGAATTGATAAAGGTAGAACAGAAAAAAAAGCATTAACACAGTCAAAAAATAAAATTTTCAAACCTCTAAAACAAACTGTAGAACGTTATGCTGATGTTTTTAGAATTTTAGGTTTTAAACTAAATTTAAGCCATCAATTAATTAAATCATTAAAAAAAATCCCTTCAACTGCGAAAGAATTCTTTACCAATAAAACTGTAAAAAAAATTGGGATCTCGCCCTTTGCACAACATATTTACAAAGTTTATCCATACGATAAAATGGGAAAAGTTATCGAGCAATTAGATGGCTTAGGTTACGAAATTTTTATTTTTGGTGGCGGTAATATAGAAAAAGCAATTGCCGATGGCTGGAAAAACCAATTTAAAAATGTTAAAAATTTAATCGATAAATTTACATTAAGAGAAGAACTCGATATTATTGCTAATCTTGATATAATGTTAAGCATGGATTCGGCTGGAATGCATATGGCATCTTTAATGGGTGTGCCGGTAGTTTCTATTTGGGGACCAACGCATCCTTATGCTGGATTTTTAGGCTATGGGCAATCTCTATCTGATTGTATCCAGATTGATCATCCAAACAGGCCAAACTCTATTTATGGAAACAAACCCTGCATGTGTGGTGTTCATCCTTGTATAGAGTTAATTAGTTCGGAGAGTGTTGTAAATAAAATAAAAGAAAGGGTAGAAAATGGCTAAGCAATTATTAATAATTCGTCATGCAAAATCAGATTGGGGCAATGCAAACTTACATGATTTCGATCGACCTTTAAATAAAAGAGGTACTGCTAATGCTCCAGAAATGGCTCAACGTTTAAGTAATCAACAGATTATACCTCAATTAATAGTTAGCAGTCCTGCATTAAGAGCAATAACTACCGCCAAATATTTTGCAAAAGCATGGAAAATTTCCTCTAAAGATATTCAGCAAGAATCAGAAATTTATGAAGCTAATGTAAAAGCACTTTTATCTGTTATTACTAATTTCGATAATGAGTTGGATATAATTGCATTGTTTGGACATAATCCAGGTTTAACAGATTTGGCTAACTATTTAAGCAATGCTCATATTTACAACATGCCTACATGTAGTGTAGTATTTATAGAATTTCCATTTGATGATTGGGAAGAAGTAAGTGCAAATACAGGAAAAGTTTTGTTGTTCGACTATCCAAAGAGCTTGGATGATTAATCGCTTTCATTTTTTAATTCAGTAAAATATAAATGAGTAATATTCCTTTCCAATCCATAAACTGGAGCAAAGTAGAAAAAACTGAACATCAAGGAAATACTGGAATCTCATATTGGCAAACGCTTCAATTTGAAGGTCTTCGCATACGCTTAGTCGAATATTCTAAAGGTTATCTTGCAGATCATTGGTGCAAAAAAGGACATATTGTACATTGTTTAGAAGGAGAATTTAGTAGTGAACTTGAGGGTGGAGAAGTATTTATCTTAACCAAAGGGATGAGTTATATTGTTTCTGACGATTTAAGTTCTCATCGTTCTATAACTAAAAATGGAGTTAAGTTGTTAATTATCGATGGTGATTTTTTAAAATTAGATGGACATTCCTAATTCACTGTTACTAGCAAAATCTTTAATTTATGATACTTGTGAGCTTGGTATTTCTGAATTAAAAATAGAGAAAGAAAGTACAGATTATGATGCTTGTAGTTTTAAATTAAATGGAAAATCGATTTTATATAGAACAGCAAAGATAACTCCTACCAAAATTGGTCAGTTTGTAACCATTTGGAAAAGAAATGATAATGGACAAACTCAACCTTTTCATGCAGATGATGATTTTGATTTAATCATCATTAATACTAAATATCAAAACTTCTTAGGACAATTTATCTTTCCAAAATCTATTTTAATGGAGAAAGGAGTAATTTCTAGTAGCAAAAGACAAGGGAAAAGAGGAATTAGAATATATCCATTGTGGGATGTAACTCTTAATAAACAAGCTCAAAATACACAACAATGGCAACTAAATTACTTTATAGAGATATTAAACCCTACTTACGACTCCAAAAATATTTGTCTATTATTGAAATCGTTACTACAATTGATTTAATAAATATTATTTTTAAAAAGATAAGCCGGAATCCACAATTTGTGAAAACTGCCACTTTTCTGCATCATCTTAAAAAAACTTTTATGAAAAAAATCATTTTAACACTCTTACTTCCACTCTTATGGACTATATCATTTGCTCAAAACAAAGTTGAGGCAGAAAAAATTGTTGATGAAGGAATTGCATTCCATGATAAGGCTGAGTATGATAATGCCATTGCAAAATATGATAAAGCTTTAGCACTAGATAAGGATAATTTATTTGCTTTAACTGAAAAAGCATTCAGCTTACTCGCTCAAAAAAAATATGAAGAATGCATCAAAGTATCGGAAATTGCTTTAGCAAAGCATAAAACTGGCAATGAGCTCCAAACATTGTACGTTACATACGGTAATGCACTCGATATGGTCAATAAATCTATTGAATCAGTTGCTGCTTATGATGCAGGAATTAAATTATTTCCTACTTATCAGATGTTATATTTCAACAAAGCAGTAACATTACGTACTTTAAAGAAAAGCGAGGAAGCGCTATTATCTTTACAAAAAGCTGCTACACTCAATCCAGATCATCCAGGTTCTCACCATGTAATGGGATTAACATTAAAAGAGCAAAATAACGCGATTGGAGCTCTTCTTGCTTATTGGAGATTTTTTACGCTTGAACCAGTAAGTAGTAGAGCATCATCAAATTTTACGCAAGTTCAAGAAATAATGAAGGGTGGCGTAACTACAAATGGCGATAAAAATGTAAATATTTCTATCCCCTCAAACTTATTAACTGATTCTAAAAAAGGTGAAAAACCTAAAGAAAATACATTTGGCACTACTTTTTTGATGTTATCAATGGCAGCTGCATTAGATAATGGCGCTGATTTTAAAAATGAAAGCGAAATTCAACGTTTTACTAGAAAATTCGACATCGTTTGTGCTGCTCTTGCAACAAGCAAAAAAGAAAATTATGGCTTTTTATGGGATTATTATGTGCCCTATTTTTTAGAGCTTAAAGAAAAAGGATATTCGGAAATGTTTGCTCATGTTGTTTTTGCTTCCTTAAAAAAACCAGAGGTAACAAAATATTTTCAAGATAATCAGCCTAAGCTTAACGAATTTGCGGCTTGGTCTTCTAATTATAAATGGCCAAAATAAAATGAGCTTAGGCAAGAAACTTCCATTCGATTTTGTACTTGATTATCTTTATCCATTAGAGATTGAAATCAAATCAATGTTTGGCGTGTCAACACTTTATGTACACCATAAAATTGTATTAGCATTGAGAGATAAACCCCAAGCTCTAGAAAGTAATGGGATCTGGATTGCAACAAGTAAAGATCATCATGAAAGTTTAAGAAAAGATTTGCCATCAATAACGTCTATTCCCTTATTAGGAGATGGAGAAACTGGATGGCAAATCTTATCTTCTGCTGATGCTTATTTTGAAGAACAAGCAATTAAAATCTGTGAGATGATTAAGAATAATGATCCTCGGATTGGAAAAATCCCAAAGATCAAAAAGAAAAAATCTAATTAACTAATGAAATTAGTTAATTAGTCCATTCTTAAAACTTCAAATGTTTAACCGTTAATCCACCATTAATTAACTGTTTTAACGAATCAATTCCTATTTTAAGATGTGTTTCTACGTAATTAGTTGTTACAGCACTATCACTTTCTGCAGTTTTTACGCCTTCTGGTATCATCGGTTGATCTGAAACTAATAACAATGCACCAGTGGGAATTTTATTAGCAAAACCAGTAGTAAAAATCGTAGCAGTTTCCATATCTACTGCCATTGCACGTAAAGTTTTTAAGTATTTTTTAAACTCTTTATCGTGCTCCCAAACTCTGCGGTTTGTAGTATAACATGTTCCTGTCCAATAATCCCTAGAATGATCTCTAATAGTAGTAGAAATCGCTTTTTGCAAAGCAAATGATGGTAACGCTGGTACTTCTGCAGGTAAATAGTCATTTGAGGTTCCTTCTCCTCTAATGGCTGCAATTGGTAAAATTAAATCGCCCAATTGATTTTTCTTTTTTAAACCACCACATTTTCCTAAAAACAAAACTGCTTTAGGTGTAATAGCAGTTAATAAATCCATCATAGTTGCTGCAAGCGGACTTCCCATACCAAAATTTATGATAGTTATTCCATTTGCGGTTACGCTTTGCATAGGTTTATCTAAGCCCATAATCGGTGCATTGTCATTCCATTCGGAAAACATGGTCAAGTATTTACTGAAATTGGTTAATAAAATATATTTACCAAATTCTTCTAACGGTCTACCAGTATATCGTGGCAACCAGTTTTTAACAATATCATCTTTAGATTTTAAGCCTGATTTTACCGGAGTTTCTACTTCTTTTACTTTCTTTATTTTACCAACTAATGCGTCTTTTTTTACGTCTTTTTCTTCGTTCATATTTGTACTCCTTTTTATAAATGTATTAAATTTTCTCCTATAATTAATAGTTGTTTAGGCTATTAATTAAGGATGATATGGTTAAAAAAAATCCCCTAGATTTTCTAGAGGATTTAATTTATGCTGCTTTTAACTTTTTAAAATCTGCTTTTTCAAATTTTTCTATCGCATAATCTAATGTAATATGCAATTCTTTTAAGCTTTCATCAGATGGAGTATCGTACATCGCATCTAACATAATTGCCTCGCAAATTGATCTTAATCCCCTTGCCCCTAGTTTATATTCCATTGCTTTATTTACAATAAAATCTAATACTTCGTCATCAAATTGAAGATTTACATTTTCATATTCAAATAACTTGGTGTATTGTCTTAATAACGAATTTTTAGGTTCTGTTAAAATATTACGTAATGCTTGAATATCTAACGGATTTAAGTGGGTTAAAACTGGCACACGACCTATTAATTCAGGTATTAATCCAAAAGCTTTTAAATCTTGTGGCGTGATGTATTTGTAAAGATTTTTTAAATCTAAATCTACATCATCCTTTTTTACCTTATAACCAACAGCCTGTGTACGCAAACGATTTGCAATTTTACGTTCAATTCCATCAAATGCCCCTCCACAAATAAATAAAATATTATTAGTGTTCACAGGGATCATTTTTTGGTCTGGATGCTTTCTTCCTCCTTGTGGTGGAACATTTACAACTGTACCTTCTAAAATTTTAAGTAAGGCTTGTTGTACTCCTTCTCCTGATACATCTCTGGTAATTGATGGATTATCACTCTTGCGAGCTACTTTATCTACTTCATCAATATAAACAATACCACGTTCAGCAGATGCTACATCATAATCTGCAGCTTGTAATAAACGAGTTAAAATGCTTTCTACATCTTCTCCAACATAACCAGCTTCGGTTAAAACCGTTGCATCTACAATACAGAAAGGCACATGCAAAATTTTAGCAATTGTTTTAGCTAATAATGTTTTTCCCGTACCAGTTTCGCCAACTAACATTATGTTAGATTTTTCAATCTCTACTTCATCCTTGTCAATTTTCTGACTTAAACGTTTATAATGATTGTAAACCGCTACAGAAAGCACTTTCTTAGCATCATCTTGACCAATTACATATTGATCGATGTGCGCTTTAATTTCAGCAGGCTTTAACAACCTAAACGATTCATCGAATGCTTTACTTTTTTTATTACCTAATTCTTGGGCAAGTAAAACATTAGCTTGCGTTACACATTTGTCGCAAATGTATGCATCTAAACCCTCAATAAGCATTAAAGTTTCTTGCTTTGGAGAGTTACAGAAAGAGCAACGCGATTCTTTATTTTGTTTAGCCATTTTTTCAGTTCTTAGTTCCCAGTTTCAGTTATCAGTTTTAAACCGGCAACCAAAAACTGTGAACTGATTAATTACTTTGTTGATCCTAAAACTTCATCAATCATACCAAAACTTTTAGCCTCATCAGCTTTCATCCAGTAATCACGATCTGAAGCTTTTTCTACCCATTCGTAACTTTGTCCTGAGTGAGTAGAAATAATATCGTATAATTCTTTTTTCAATTTTAACATTTCTCTTAAGTTAATCTCCATATCTGAAGCCACACCTTGTGCTCCACCAGATGGTTGGTGAATCATTACTCTTGAGTGTGTTAATGCAGCACGTTTTCCTTTTGCACCTGCAACTAATAAAACCGCACCCATTGATGCCGCCATACCTGTACAAATTGTTGCCACATCTGGCGTGATGTACTGCATAGTATCGTAAATACCTAAACCTGCATATACAGAACCACCTGGCGAATTGATGTAAATTTGAATATCACGGTTGGCATCAGTTGATTGTAAGAACAACAATTGAGCTTGAATGATATTTGCATTCTGATCATAAATTGCATCTCCTAAAAAGATGATACGATCCATCATTAAACGTGAAAAAACGTCCATTTGTGCAACGTTTAACTGACGTTCTTCAATGATATAAGGTGTCATTGATTTTGGTGAATTGTTAGTTGCACCAATATAACGATCAACATTTAATCCGTTAATTCTATGATGTTTAACTGCGTATTTTCTAAATTCTTCTTTATCTATTTTCATGATATATAATATTTCTTTTTGTAAGCTTATCTATTTTTGGTTTGGTTTTAACGTTGATAGCCATTGCTAAATTATTTAAAACTTCCAATAAATGAACAAATATTGGTCAGTTATATGCAATCTTCTTTTAAAGCTTGCATTTGAGTAGATAGGCAATGATTAACCAACCATTAGATAAAGCAAGAGCAGCTAAAAAAGCTGCTCTTAAAAAGATATCTCATGATAGCGTTGTCATGCTGTGTTTACGAAGCATCCCAATGAGAGATTCTTCACTTCGCTCTAAATGACAAGCCTTAGTAATTATTTCATCTCTATAAACTTGTTATAGTCAATGTCTTTTTTATCTAAAGTTGCTACCGATTGTATGTATTCGAATACTTTTAATGCTTTAACCTCATCGAAAATACGATTTGCATTTTCTTTTTCTTGCAAGAAGGTAGTTGTGTATTGTGCTAACTGATCTTCTGGCATTGGTTGTGGGCTGTACATTCTAAACTGCGCATCTAAACGTTGTTTAGCAGTTTCAAATACATCCTTATAGTCAATTTTAATTTCGTTATCTGTAATGATTTTGTTTTCAATCAAAGTCCATTTAAGGTTCTTTGCAAAATCAGCATACCCTTGCTCTAACTCTTCGTCAGTTAATTTTTCGTTAGTAGCTTTTAGCCATTTACGTAAAAATTCATCAGGCAACTGCATTTTAGTTTGCTCAGTAAGTTGTGTATAAATATCGTTTTGTAATTTACGATCTGCATCTTGCTTAAACATGCTTTCAATTTCTTCAGTAATTTTAGCTCTAAAACCAGCTTCATCACTTACTACTCCTTCACCAAATATTTTATCAAAGAACTCTTGATTTAAATCTGACTCTTCTAAACGATTTACATTTTTAACCGTTACCTGAAACTTCGATTTCAAATCTTTTGCATCCTCTTCGCCTATGTTTAACAATTTCGCAATTACTGTTTCATTGTTGTCAAAAGCTTTTTGAATGTCTAATTCAAACACATCATCTTTCTTTAAACCTACTAAAGATTTCAAAATCTTTTTATCAGTAACTAAATCTAAACGAATAGAACCTGTGCTTGCAATTCCACCTTCAAAAATTGCTCCATCTGGAGAAAGTTGTGCCAAATCAGCATAAAGCACATCACCTTCTGCCGAAACTTCAGGATTTGTCATTTTGCCATAGCTTTTACGGATGTTTTTAATACGAGCTTCTAACGTTTCGTTATCTGCTTTCACATTGTATGCTGTGAATTTATCTTTCGATGTAATTTCAACATCCACCTTTGGTGCTAAACCTAATTCGTAGTTAAATTCAAATTCGTCTGTATTATCCCACTTAAATTCTTTGGTATCATCCATTACTGGTAAAGGTTGACCTAGAACTTCAACTTTGTTATCTGTTAAGTGTTTAGATAAATTTTCGCTTAACATATTGTTGATTTCTTCAACTAAAATGCTTTTGCCATACATTCTTTTCATGTGGGCAACTGGAACCATTCCTTTACGAAAACCAGGTAGATTTGCTTTTTTAGCTTGCTCTTTAAGTGCTTTTTCTACTCTTGGGCTATAATCTTCAGGTGCAATAGTAATTTTTACTACTGCATTTAAATCGTCAACTTTTTCCTGTGTGATGTTCATTCTTAATTTGAGTATGGAGATATGAGATTTGAGACCTAATTAGGAGCTCAAAGTACATATCGATTTACATTTAATTTCTTATCAATGTCTTTAAAAATTAAAACCGTTCTGACTTGCATCGGAACGGCTTCATTTGTTTGTGCGGATGAAGGGACTCGAACCCCCACGCCGTGAAGCGCCAGATCCTAAGTCTGGTGCGGCTACCAATTACGCCACATCCGCAGTTAGGACTTATTTTGGATTGCAAAGATAGCGTTTTGCATCAATAATCAAAATTAAGATAAATTATTTTTGATTATTAGGCATAAGGGTTTAAGGTTAAAACGTTCATAAGCTTAAGATGATTAAATGGAGAGAGTTGTTACTTATTTCTATCTAGTTAATTTTGAGAGATTAACAGATCTGAAAAGCAATTTCTGTTGAGTTTATCAAAGTTAGTCGGGCTTTGTGCTACAATCTTTTGTGCTTCGACAGGCTCAGCATGACAAAAGGATTTTCCCTTCAATCCCGTTTATAAATAAGTGACAGTAATGCTATTTTCGGTTGTTAAACGCCCAATCAAATTAACTAATATCACGATTGAACTAATTCATCTTGTAAATGAAAAAGATAATTTACCGCCTTAATCAACCTACTTCCGTACCACGAAAACATTTCTCCATCTACTAGTTTTACTTTTGCATTTGGTAAAGCTACTTCTATTTCTTTTATATGTTGTTCTTTAAAAGGATAGGGTTCTGAAGAAAGGAAAATCAGTTTACAGTTGGTAGCTTGGAGTTCTGTTAGACTAAATTCTGGATATCGACTTTGTTCTATTACGTTGTTTAAACCTATCTTTCTTAAAATATCATCTATAAAGGTGTTTCTACCAGCAAACATGTACGGGTCTTTCCATATTAGATAGGCAACGCTTTGATGGATATTCTTGGAGACAGCTAGGGTTTGTAAATCTGTGAAGCCTGTATGAATGAGGTGATTTAAATAGGCGGCTTCGGGCTGTCTATTAACCAACTCTCCTATTTCAGTAATGGTTTTCAGTGCCTCTTCCAAGTTATGGATATCGCTCATCCACACGGGAAATTCTTGCATTAACGTTTCGATTTCACTTTGTGTGTTTTCTTCTTTATTACCTATAATTAAATCGGGCTTTAAATCTCTGATTTTTTCGAGGAGGAGTTTTTTGGTTCCGCCAATTTTAGTTTTAGAAGCAAATTTTTCTATCGGATGGATGCAAAATTTGGTTATACCGATTACTTCTTCATCTAAACCCAAATCGAACAATAATTCGGTTTGCGATGGTACAATAGAAACAATCCTTTTAGGTGGATAATTGAATGTTATCTCATTTCCAAGCTGATCTGTGAAGGTTCTCTGCATTTGGTAAAGGTAGGTGTTTACTTACAAATTTGCAGTTGCCAGTTTACAGTATGCAGTTGTCAGTTTATAGTATGCAGTTGTCAGTTTACAGTATGCAGTTGCCAGTTTACAGTATGCAGTAGCCAGTTTACAGTATGCAGTTGTTAGTTTATAGTATGCAGTTGTCAGTTTACAGTATGCAGTTGTCAGTTTACAGTATGCAGTTGCCAGTTTACAGTATGCAGTTGCCAGTTTACAGTATGCAGTTGCCAGTTTACAGTATGCAGTTGCCAGTTTACAGTATGCAGGTCGTAGGTACAACTTTGCAAGTGCTGGCTACAACCTTGCAGTGCGTAGTTGCAACTTGATTTTTATTCGTACTTAAGTGCTTTTACTGGATTTTCTTTAATTGCTCTGATGCTTTGCCAACTTACGGTTAAAATAGTTAGAAGGATAATGGATAGGTTTACTATTATAAAAATACCAAATGGCATAGGAATGCGATAAGCAAATTCATTGAACCATTTTTGCATATAGATATAAGCCAAAACATCTGCTAATAGCATAGATACTATTACTAGTTTCACAAAACCTATATTCAACAGTTTCAATAAAGATGTAGTTGTGGCTCCTAAAATTCTTCGCACTGCGATTTCTTTTATTCTCATTTTAGCATTAAATGCTGCAAAACCAATAAGTCCAAAAATTGAAACCATAAGTGTTACTATTCCAAAAGAGAAGATTATCTTTTCGCTTACTTCGTAGCTATTGTTCATTTTTGCAAAAACTTCATCTGCATACACAAATTTTGGTTGTGCTCCAGTATCTATTATTGCCCAAGCGGCTTTAATGTTGGCCATTGTTTGATGTAAATTTTGTGTACTTAAACGGAAAATAACATTTGCTCTCCAATGTGTTGGATAATCATTTACCAAATAAGCAGTTGGCATAATTTCCTTATCAAAACCATAGGCCTGGATGTCTTTTACTATACCAACAACATTAACTTTTACCTTATCACCGTTTCTAGTAATAGATATTTGATGATCAGTTTTACTTAGACCTAGTTGTTTAACAGCGGTTTCATTTAATACTATACTTTGCACAGAGTCTGTAGACAAGAGATTATAATTATAGGATCTGCCTTGAATTATTTTTGCTCCGATGGTTTCAAAGTAATTTGGATCAATAAATCTAGATTCTACACTAAGTGTTGTATTGTTAAATGTAATATCATCAGAAAAGCCAGAATCGTTTATTGGTTGTTCGGTAGCCCTTGTTACATCTTCTACACCTTTAATAGCTAATAATCTATTCTTAATTCCTTCAAAACCTGCTGGGTTTAAATGTCTGGTTTCATATTTTGCAATTCTCACAGACATAAGTTGGTTTTTCTTTAAACCTAAGTCTTTCTGCTTCATAAAGTTTAATTGCGCATAGATAACTCCAAAACTTATAACTAAGGCAATAGCCACTGTAAATTGAAATACCACTAAAACTTTTCTTAAACTACCAATATGAGTTGAGCTAGAAAAGTTGCCTTTTAGTACTTTAGCAGGTAAAAATCCTGCTAAAACCAGAGCTGGATATGCTCCTGACAATAACATTATACCAATTAAAATAAGTGTTACTTGCCCTAAGATTAGCCAAACGTCTTTAGTACCAAACAGGGTTAAATTATCCGACAAAATTTGATTGACTTGAGGCAAAATCAATTCGGCAAAAATTAAAGCTAATAGAAATGAGATAATGCATTGAATTCCTGTTTCAGAGAAAAACTGATGTATTAAACTCGATTTAAATGCGCCTAAAACTTTCTTTACACCTACTTCTTTGGCTCTGGTTTGTGCCAATACTAAGGCTAGATTTGTGTAATTAATACAAGAAATAATAATTAGAAATGAGGCCAGCGCACACAATATATAAATGGTTGTTTGCTTAGGGTTTGAAGTATAAAAACTGCTCAAATTAAGATTAGCAATAGGTTCTGTAATTAATTTAATGGCAGTAATTCCTTCCTTTTCGTTTAAAATTTTAAGTGCTTGACTTTTTGTCGGGCTAAAATTAGCATCACTATTTCCGCTTTGCATTTTTGCGAAGGCGATGATATAGGCATCATTAATTTTTTGGATAGTTTTTTCTTGGTCCATTCCATCTTTTAATTTAAAAATAGTAGTAAACGGAGTCATTGCTAATTGGTTGCCGTACTCATCGAGGTTCTCTTTAAAAATTAAATCAAAACCAAATGAGGAAGGTTGTTTTCTATCGTCCCAAACTGCCTTAATTACTAATGAAGCTTCTGGAGCATTTACACCTCTATTGTTTATCAGAACTTTATTTAACACATCTGTTGTTCCAAACATTTTTTCGGCTGCAGTGTAACTGATGGCAATGAAATTTTGATCTAGATAAATATCTTCCATTTTGCCATAATAGGCTTGCAATGGATAAACTTTAAAGAAATTGCTGTCTACACTGGCATATTCAAATTGAGTGCTATTCTCTTTATCTTCTTTTTTAATCCTAACATCTAATTTTCTCCCTTCTATATTTCCAATACTTACTGCATTTACTTCACTAATTTGCTCAGTAATCACATTAGAAAGTAATCCTTTTATTTTGGAACCCTTGTTTTCAGAGCCATTTTTAGTGAAATCTGCCGCGACTATGTACGTTCTCTTTAAATCTGGATTCCACTTATCATATCCGGTTTCTTTATTAATGTAAAGTAGGATGATCATAAATCCGGCTAAACCAGCTGCTAAGCCAAAGATATTAATGGCGCTGTATGCTTTGTTTTTCCAAAGATTTCGCCAAGCGATTTTCAAATTAAGTTTGAACATAGTTTGTTGGTTAGTTGTTGGTTGATTAGTTTACATCTCCACTAGTATTTATTAATTAGTTTGTTGGTTGGTTAGGTCATCTCTATTCGTATTTTAAAGCATCGACAGGATTATTTACCGCAGCTTTTCTAGCTTGTAGACTAACCGTAAGTATTGCTATTATTACGGATGTTAAGGTTGCAATTGCAAAGGGCCAAAATGGCATTTCAATTCTGTACGCAAATCCTTCGAGCCATTTACGCGTTAAAATAAATGCTATTGGCCAGCTTATTAAGTTTGCGATAATGACTAGGATTAGAAATGATCGATTTAACATGTTAATGAGCTCTAGATTTGATGCGCCTAATATTTTACGGATGGCTATTTCTTTGGTTCTTCTTTTTGCCATGAATGTGGATAGGGCGAACAAACCAAGTAGTGATAGAATAACTGAAATAACGCTAAAAAGGACTACAATTTGCATTAATCGCAGGGATGGTTTTAGTTCCTTTTGAAAGGAATCTTCTACAGAAGTATACATCATCGGAAAATCTGGATATACTTTCTTCCACTCTGCTTCTATTGTTTTTATTGCTGATTGATAATGGTCATTATCAAAACGAACTAGTAAATTGTTGGTGTTTGAAGAGCCACCTAAATGGGTAACTTTATAAATGGTTGGTAACACTGCTTTTTCGAAGCTTTCGTTATTGTAATTTTTAATCACACCAACAATTTGAAAAACATCCTTATTTGAACCACTGGTAAACGTTTTACCAACTAAATTTTTGCCCAATAAATTAGCAGCTGCTTGGTTTATTACTACTGAATTAATGGTGTCTTGTGCGTATTCTTTGGCAAAAATTCTTCCGCTTATTACTTTTACGCCGAGTGCGGGAAGTGCATCCATGGTAACAGTAACTGCATTAATATCGAATTTTTGATTATTGAAAGTAAGTTCTCTTGGCGTATTGAACGTATTGCCCATTACTTGGGTGGTGGTTGCTACATATTTTACACCAGCAATTCGTTTTACGCTTTCTACAAATGGATCGTCGGTATCATAATTTGTGGAAATATTTATAAGTTTATCTCTATCAAAACCTAAATCCTTGTTGGCCATGTAGCTGTTTTGTTTGTACATCACACCAATGCCAATAATAAAGGTTACTGCAATTATGAATTGTAATACTACTAAACCATTTCTTAAGGCCATACCCTTAAAACTACTTTCGTAATTTCCTTTTAATACTTTAACAGGATTGTATTTTGCTAGAATTATGGCTGGATAAAAACCTGCTAATAGGGTAATGAATACAAATAAACCAAATAGTTGAGCTATAATTGGGAGGAGATGATTGCTATGCCAAAAGCTAAGTTGCACATCAAAATGACTGCTAAAAGATGGTAATAAAAGCTCTACCAATATGATGGTTATAAATAAAGCACTAAGTGTTTGGATTGCCGATTCGATTAAAAATTGTAATACCAATTGCTTTTTATAGGCTCCCAACACCTTTTTTACGCCAACTTCTTTGGCACGTTGAACTGATTGGGCTGTAGCTAAGTTCACAAAGTTGATGACAGAAATAATTAGCAAAAAGATAGAAAGTGCTATAATGGGTTTTATTTTATCTAACCAATTCTCTGAAAACGATGGGTTTGAATATACTTCACTTAAGGGCAGCACCTTTAGACCTGGTTTTCTGCTTTTAGCTTTATAAAAATCGTTAAAAGTTTCTCCTCTAGCTTTTAATAAGGCTTTTTTATAATCTGTGTATACATTTAATAGTGTTTTGTTTAATACATTGGTGTCTATTTGCTTTTCTGTTTTAGCGTAAATCCCTGTATAGTTTGAACTGCTAATTTGATCTGGGTCTTTTTCTCTTTCTCCAGTATGTATAACGGCAGTAAATGCTAAGCTTTCTGATGCAGATGGATTTTTAACTACGCCAGTAATGGTCATCAGATTTCCTTCGTCGCTTCTCCATCTTACTAACTTTAACTGTTTACCTACTACTTTATCAGTACCAAATAACTGAATGGCTACGCTCTGTTTTAACACAATGGTGTTAGGTTCATTCATCGCTGTTGATCCATCTCCATTTATAAATTGATAAGGAAATACTTTGAAGAATAGTGAATCTGCATCAACAATATCTTTGACTATCACAGGAGCATTTCTATCAATTTTTATGGAATATCCGTCTCCCCAACCTCTACTTGCTTTAGTTACATATTTGAATTGCGGTACTTTTTCTTTTAGCACTCCAGCAATTCTGGATTCGTTTATTTGTTGCCAATATTGTTTGTTATCGGGTGTAAAAAAATCGTGGTATTCTCTAACTTGGTAAACATTTTTTAGTTCCGGACTCCATTTATCATAATTTGCTTCGTGATTTACAAACAATAATAAAAGCACGAACGCTGTTAAACCAATGGCTAATCCGCCAATGTTTATAGCTGCATACCCCTTGTTTTTAAATAAATTACGTAGGGCGATTTTTAGGTTGAGTTTGAACATGGTTGGTTGGTTTTTTGGATGTTTGGTTCGTTGGTTTAACCGCTAATTATTAACCGAAACGTCTTCTTTAATTACTCCATCTTCTATGGTTAAAATTCGATTGCCATATTGTGCATTTTTTTCTGAATGTGTTACTTGTAAAATGGTTATCCCCTCTTCTTCGTTTAGCTTTTTAAACAAATCCATGATCTGCTCAGCTTGTGCAGATTGTAGATTTCCAGTTGGTTCATCTGCCAAAATAATAGATGGCTGAGCAACTAAAGCTCTTGCAATACCAACTAATTGTTGTTGTCCGCCAGAGAGCTGATTTGGAAATAGATCCTTTTTTGCCACCATATTAAAACGATCTAATACATCTGCTATGCGACTTTTACGTTCTGCTCCTGGAATTTTCTTATATAATAGAGGCGCTTCAATATTTTCTGCAACTGTCATTTCATCAATTAAATGATACGCTTGAAATACAAAACCAATATGGTTACGGTACAACTCTATCCTTTTTCGCTCGTTCATTGCGGTTACATCTTCTCCCATAAAATGATATTCGCCATATGTTGGTTCTTCGAGCATGCCCAAAATATTTAACAAAGTCGATTTTCCGGCACCTGATGGTCCCATAATGGAAATAAATTCGCCTTGCTTAATACTTGTTGTTACATGGCGTAAGATGTAGCTTTTTACACCTTTATTGGCATAATATTTTTCTATGTTTTTAAGTTCAATCATTTTTTTGGGTATTTAGTAGTTAGTACAAAGTATTTAGACTGAAATCTTTAATCCTTGCTCTTTTATCTTTGGTCTTTCTGCTTAAATTATTCGTATTTTAATGCATCTATTGTATTTGCTTTTGCTGCTCTGTAAGACCTCAATGTTACTGTTATGAGTGTTATTGTCATTGAAATAAACATGGCAACTACAAATGGCCAAATGCTTAGCTCAATTCGGTATTGAAAACCTGACAGCCATTCTTTTATGAAGATATATGCTATTGGCCATGCTATCATATTAGCGATTAAAACCATCCACATAAATGAACTATTCAGCATTTTTATGAGTTCAATATTTGATGCACCTAAAACTTTACGAATAGCAATTTCACGTGTCCTTTGCGTTGCTATAAAGGAGATTAAACCAAACAAACCAATAAATGAAATGAAGATGACTACACCTGCGAAAACCTTAAATAGTGTACCGGTTACTTGCTCTGTATGGTAATAATTTGTAATTTGATCATCTAAGAAATCTGCTTCATAAACATAATCAGGAAAGTTAGCATTGAATGTTGCTTCAATCTCTTTCATGGTATTAACTAGATCTTTCGCCTCAAGTTTTACAGCAATTGTATTGTATCTATTCTTACGAGAGAAAATAGCTATTGGAGCAATTTCATCGTGCAAAGAGTAATTATTAAAGTCCTTCACAACTCCCACAATTGGTCCTTTCGACCCCCATAAACTTAATATTTTGCCTATAGCATCATTTGGATTTTTTACATTTAATTTTTTAAGTAATGTTTCATTTACTACAAATTCCTTAACTGTATCGCTTTTAGCCAATATTCTTCCTGCAACTATGGATAAGCCAAACGTATCAAAATATTTGTCATCAGCTACTTTTGTGTTTACTTGAAAATCGGCAGTTTTAGAACTGTTGTAGGTAAAGCTTGTTTCGTTATTACTACCCGATGAAGGTGGAGCACTGTTAAATGATACATTCTTTACTCCTTTTTTTGAAAGAATTTGCGTTTTAACTGTTTCAAATTTTAATTGACTAATACTATCTCTTGGTATTTCTATAATGGCGATTGCTTTTGTATCAAACCCTAATGATTTATCACGGATGTAGCTCATTTGTTTGATAATAATTAAGGTGCTAACAATTAATATTGCTGTAATTGCAAATTGCACTACCACTAAGGTTTTACGTAGCCCTACTCCACCAGCATTTGCTGTGCTTACTCTATTTTTAATTGCTAAGGCTGGGCTAAAACCAGACATAATTAGTGCTGGGTATAATCCCGCTAAAAAACTTACAAGAATTAACAATCCAAATAGGAATACAAAAACAATAGGATGACTGAACAATTCGAAAGAAACATTCGCTCCGAAAAGACTTTCCATCCCTGGAAGTGCTAATTCAGTTAATACACATGCAATTAACAAAGCAATTAGTGTAATTAAGGAGGTTTCACTTAAAAATTGCGTGATTAATTGTTTGCGTCTGCTGCCCATCACCTTACGTACACCAACTTCTTTTGAGCGACTAATAGCTTGTGCTGTGGCTAAATTAATAAAATTGATACATGCAGTGAGTAACAAGAAAAGTCCAATGATACTAATTCCCCATAATTGTTTATATGGTGTAGTTACTTCTGCAAAATTGCTATATCTATCGTTATGATGAATGTCATTTAACGGTTGAAACTGATGACCTACTTTGCCTGGTGCGTTAGGATCATGTTCATATTTCTTAATGAATTGTTGAAGTTGACCTGTAAGTTGATTAATAGTAACACCCGGTTTAAGCAATACATAACACTCTGAATTTGATGACACCGAGCCCCATTCTTTTAAATTTCTATTTTGATAGCTTGCATAGCTTAATATAATATTGAGGGGAAAGCTGCTGTTAGGTCCATTTTCTTTAATAATACCTGTAACCTTAAAATCTGTTTTATTATCCAAATTAATGCTTTTTCCGATAGCTTTATGCCAATCTCCAAAGTAATCTGTTGCTACTTTTTCTGTTAATACCACCTGATTAGGTGCACCTAAAGATTGATTTGGGTTTCCGTACAGCCATTTGTGCTTAAATATTTCGAAAAAACTTGGTTCTGCATAATATACATCTTCAGATTTTTTAATATCTGATTTACCAACTTCTGCTTTAATTTTTATAGTTCCACCATCGTGTTGAATAGATGCTACTTTCTCGAATTGAGAAAAATCGTTACGTAATGCCTGACCCATAGGAAGTGGGACTCCCTGAGAATAATCCTCATTTCCATCTGTATAATTCCATTCAGTAACTGCTCTGTAAATGCGATCGCTATTTGCAAAATCTTTGTCATAGCTAGTTTCGTATCTCACAAAAATAAAGATGAGGATACAACTTGCTAAACCAATTGAAAGGCCAAAAATGTTTATTATAGTATAGCCCTTATATTTCCAAAGGTTTCTTAGGGCAATTTTTAGGTTTAATTTGAACATAATGTGTTATAGTTTGGATTATGAGTTACGTGCCCAGGTATTTAACCTGAAAACCTTAACTTTTACTTATTTTCTTATTCGTATTTTAAGGCATCTACCGGGTTTGATTTTACTGCTTTTTTAGCTTGAATACTTACTGTAATTACTGTTAAACAAATTGTGATAAATGCACTCAGAGCGAAAGGTAACATTGGTATATCTATCCGATAAGCAAAAGTTGCTAACCATTTTTTTATTAAAATATAGGCTAAAGGCCAAGCAATTAAATTGGCTATGATCACCATTACAAAAAACGAAGTATTGATTAATTTAAAGATTTGTATATCGTTTGCACCTAGGATTTTTCGCACTGCGATTTCTTTTATTCTACCATTGGTGATGTATTTGGCAAAGGCATATAAACCTAGGATAGCAATGAAAATTGTAATTAGCGCAGCTACAAAAAATACCGATTGAAGTTGCTCTTGTTTTTTGAAAAGTTTACCATAAAGTTCATCTAGAAACTCATATCTAAAGTTTTCACCATCTCGTTTATTTATGGTAGGCCATTGCGATTTTAAAGCTGCCAACGCAGATGTCATGTACTGTTCATCTATTTTTAGCAAAATTTGGGTTTTGCTATTTCCACATGGATTTTTCATGGCATATATTGTTGGTTTTACAGCTTCTTGAAAGCCTTGGGTTTTAAAATCTTTTATCACCCCAACAATTTTATAATCGGTATTACAACCTCTAATTATTTTTCCAATTGGATTTTTCAAGTTGTACTTTGCAATGGCACTTTCATTTAAAATTGCAGAATTAACTGTATCTGCATTAAAGGTTTTTGAGAATGATCTACCTTCTTTTACTTTAATGTTTAAGGTTTCGAAATAATCAAAATCAACATCTAGAAATTCTATGTTTGCTTCTTGTCCTTCAATACTATAACTATTTGACCCATTCTCTGCACCCACAGGAATTTCCGAAGCCACTGTTGCTGATTTTACACCTTCAATTTTTAACACCTTTTCACGAAGTGGTTCAAAATCTTTTGCCGTATTAAAATAGGTAAGGTTTTTTATGTTAACCACTTGATTGGTATTAAAGCCAATATCTTGTGTGCGCATGTATTTTAATTGTGAATTGATCGTTAACAATCCAATAATAAAAATAACAGCAATGGTAAATTGCATTACTAATAATCCGTTTCTTAACCAATAGCTTTTCTTAGTGGTAGAAAAATTACCTTTTAAAACCGCAGCCGGATTAAACTTTGATAAAACCAATGATGGATACAATCCTGCAACAATGGTAATAAAGATTAGTACTAGTATTAATTGCCAAAACAAGTTATTTTCAAATCGCCATATGGTTAAATCGACCATAAAAAGGGAATTGAACTTAGGTAAAACGAGCTCAGCTAAAATTAATCCTAGTAAGGTGGCTACAAAACATTGCATGAAAATCTCCAATAGAAACTGAGTGGTTAATTGCAAACGAAACGCACCCATTACTTTTTTTACACCAACTTCTTTAGCTCTTTTAGTAGCTTGTGCTATGCTTAAATTCGTAAAATTAATGCCAGCAATAACCAAAATCAAAAATCCCAATACAGAGATGGCAATTAACACTTTATAGTTCGCGTCATTTCCGGCTTTTGGTTTAAGATGAAGGTTTTTTAAAGGATCTAAAAAAACATTTATTGCCTTAATTTCATTAATCGTGCTTTGATCGGTTTCTCCTTTTAGTAATTCTTTTCTATATAATGAAGTTATTTTAGATGTCAGATTTTCGATATCTGTTCCAGGTTTTACCTGGATATAAGTGTTGTAGTTGTTGTAACCATAATCCAGATAAGTATCTAATTCTTTAGCTATGGCTACACCATCAAATGTAAGGTTAGATTGCGGGTTGGTTAAAATTGTACCACTTATGGTTGCCGTTTGGCCTGAAGATTTCCCTCCTACTGCAACAATTTCTGGTTTGTTGTCTTTCTTGTGAGGAAAAAGGATTTTCATTCCCTCATTATTTACATACATCAATCTATTGTCTGCATGTGGTTCGGTTAAGCCGCCACTTGGCTTAAGATCAAACATCTGCGCTGCATTATAATCTAGAATCAAACAGTTTTTCATAAAAAAAACTTGAGCATCTTTTGATAAAGCAAATTCGAAACCAGCTGCTTTCGTAACTCCAACTTTTTCTACTTCACCAAAATTCTGTTTAATTGCTTTAGCCAACGGCGGAGCAGTGTAATTCGTTTTAAAATCTGGGTATATTCTACCTACCAAATAAATATTTTTATAGTTTGGAAGTTTTTTATCGAAACTAGTTTCATAAGTAGCATATAACATTACCAAGATAAATGCAGCTAAAGCAATGGCTAATCCTCCAACATTTATTGCTGTAATTCCTTTGTTTTTCCAAAGGTTGCGTAGGGCGATTTTTAAGTTAAGTTTAAACATAATGTGTTATAGGTTGTGAGTTTCGAATTATGAGCTTAGGTCTTTAACCTGAAACTCCTAACTTTTAACTATCTATTCGTATTTCAAGGCATCAACTGCGTTTGCTTTTGCTACTTTAAAGGTTTGCAAGCTCACAGTTAGTACTGCTATAAAAACAGACGCTAACAAAGCCAATACAAACGGCCAATAATTAATTGCTATTTTAAAATCGTATTTCTGCAACCATTTATTAACTAGTATATAAGCTAGCGGTATAGCAATTACATTTGATATCAATACCAGCTTTAAAAAATTCTTATTTAACAGCACTAAAATATCACTCATATTTGCGCCTAAAACTTTTCTAATGCTGATTTCTTTACTCCTTTGTTCTGCCATATACAAGGCCAATCCTAATAAACCCAAACAAGAAATGAAAATTGCAAAACCACCAAATAGATTTGAAAGCACACTTAAAAGCCTTTCACTTTTTAGCTTTTCTGCCATTCCTTCACTAATGAATTTAATTTCAGCTGGATAAGCTGGATTTATCTGTTGACTGATATTTTTTACCTTGTTTAATGATAAGTTTAATGGTTGATTTGGGTTTAACTTTAACAACAGTACACCGCTTGTTTTAATGTTGTAATAATATATACAGGGCGTAACCAATTTACCTAAACCCACACTAAAATAATCCTTAATTACACCCACAACTGTTAATGGAGGATTATCGCCCCAAGTTATAATAGTACCAACAGGATTTTTTAAACTCATCAGTTTTACTGCTGCTTCATTTAAAAGAATTGATGTACTAGTATCTGCTGTAAATTTTGGAGACAAATCTCTCCCTGCAATTATTTTTGCACCAATAGTTTTGGAAAAATCAAATCCAATACTTCTATAATCAAGTATAGATTTGTCTGTTATCGCTTTGCCTGGCCAACTTATATCGCCAGTAATAGAGCCATTATTTGTAAATGGACTTGCAAATTCAGAGGCAGAAACAATTGCCCCATCTTTTATTAATTGAGTTTTAAATAATTCTAATTTGGAAGGATTTTTTAGTTCACCTTCTAAATCTAGTTGAACCATGTTATTTTCATCAAATCCTAATGGTTTATCATTTAAAAATTGAATTTGATTATAAATAAAAATAGCACTGATAATCATACAAATTGAAAGGCTAAACTGTACAACCACCAAAACTTTACGAATGGAGAATGAAGCTGCACTACTTTTAAAACCTTTTAAAACCTTAACAGGAATAAATGACGAGAGGTAAAATGCTGGATAACTACCTGCTAAAAATCCAGTAATTAAAACTAAACTTAAAAGTGTTAACCAAAATAAATAAGATGAATAGTTAATTTCAATATTAATGTCTAAAAGATTATTAAAGTATGGAAGCGATAATTCTAAAAGAGCGAAGGCAAATAACATCGCAAAAAAGGAAATTAATAATGATTCTATGATAAATTGCCCCATTATTGATTTTCTGGTAGAACCTAAAGCTTTGCGAACACCGACTTCTCTTGCTCTTTTTTCTGAGCGAGCGGTAGAAAGATTCATATAATTTATGGTAGCGATTAAAAGCACAATAATTGCTAGAAATAAAAATAACTTTACTTCATCTATTTTACCTCCAATTATTTTTCCGTTCTGAAACTCATTATATAAATGTGTTTTAGCAATAGGAAATAGAAATGGTTCGTATATATAAGACTTAAGTTCTGGCTCTTTAGCAACGATGAAATTTTTCAGAGCTGCATTTACTGTAGTTAGTGAAACATTATCTTTCAGCGTAAACAGTGTTAAACAATCAATACTTCCCCACCCTGCAGTTTTAACTTCTGGATTTAATTGTTCAAAAAACGACCAAGGCTGCAAAGCCTCAAATTGTAAACTCTGATTTTTAGGAAGATCTTCTATTACACCAGTAACTTTAACATTTTTTAAATTATCCCATTTTAAACTTAAGCCCATCGGATTAATATTCCCGAATAACTTTTTAGCGGCAGAATTGGTTAAAACAATTGAACCAGGATCACTTAAGGCAGTTGTAGCATTGCCATAAATAAAAGAATAGCTGAGTATTTTTAAAAAAGAAACATCAACATACTGAGCTTTTAATTTGAACTTATTCTCTCCATTACTAAACAATTTATTGCCTTGTTCCATAGAAATTCTACTTGCATCTTTAATGCCCGGAATTTCCTGCAATGCAGCACCTGCTAATTTGTAAGGTAAAGCTCCGGTTGTAGCTACATTTCCGTTAAACTTTAAATTAAGTTTACCCAAATAAATATTGTCAACATCCTTATATTGCTTATCGTAACTCCATTCATAATTCACATACAATAACAACATTAAGCAAGATGCCAAACCAATAGCCAAGCCACCAATATTTATTAAAGAAAAGCCTTTGTTTTTCCAAAGGTTGCGCAATGCGATTTTTGTATTTAATTTAAACATCTTTTTAGGTTTATAGCTTAATAACTATTCGTATTTTAATGCGTCTATTGGATTTGCTTTAGCCACCTTTATCAACTGCATGCTCACTGTTAATACTGCAATCACAATGGAGACTGATATAGCCAATGCAAATGGCAAAAAGGATATAGAAATTCGATATTCAAAAGTAGAAAGCCATTTATTAATGATAATATAAGCTAGAGGAAATGCTATTAGGTTTGCAATAGCGACTAATTTTATAAATTCTTTATTTAATAGTGTTAGGATATTACCTGTAGTTGCGCCCAAAACTTTTCTGATACTGATTTCTTTTTTACGTTGTTCGGCCATATAAAGTGCTAAGCCAAGTAAGCCTAAGCAGGAAATAAAAATGGCGAACCCACCGAACCAATTGGAAAGTGTACCTAAAAGCTTTTCATCCTGGAACTTTACTTCAAAAGATTCGTTCACAAACTTGCGATTAACAGGATAATTAGGTTCAATTCCTTTAACTATTTCGTCTATTTGAGCCAAAGATGAACTGATATTCTGATCCGGATTTAAACGAACAAGCATCACACTAGCATCACTATGGTTATCGATGTAAAAAATCATTGGGGCAACCTTTTGATAAGCACTTTCTACCACAAAATCTTTAACTACACCAACATTGGTCATCTTGTTACCCCAAAATGTAATTGTTGCACCAATAGGCCACTTTAAGCCCATCATTTTCACTGCAGCCTCATTAAGCATTACATTATTGGTATCATTTTTAAGTTGAGACGAAAGCGCTCTACCACTCATCAATTCTGTACCCATGGTTTCAATAAAGTCGTTACCGATTGCCCTGTGGTTAAATGAGATCAGTTCCTTAGGATTTTTTCCCTCCCACTCAATATTTGTGGTATTATTACCACCTTCGGTTACATCTGAGCTGAAGGAAGTTACATGAGTTGCAGCACCAGATTTTAATAGCTGTGTTTTAAGTAACTCGAGTTTAGAAGAATCATGCATTTTGCCTTCAACAGCTATTTGCATCAAATTAGCTTGATTATAACCAATAGGCTTATTCTTTACATAATTCAGTTGCTGATAAATTACTGCGGTACATATAATTAAACAAGCAGCAAAAACAAACTGACCAATTACCAATACTTTCCTTACAGAAACTGATGAATCTGTCTTAATTTTCAAGCCTTTTAATACTTTAATTGGTTCAAAAGAAGAAAGATATAATGCCGGATAGCTCCCAGCAACGAAACCAGTGAAAATCATTAAACTGAAAAGCGCTATCCAAAAACCACTATTGGTGTAATCAATTGTTAATTTAATATTCAATAAATTATTAAAATATGGCAAGCTAATTTCTACTAGTATAAAAGCTAAAACGGTAGAAATAAAAGTTATAAGAATAGACTCAAGGAAAAATTGATTAATTAGAGATTTACGTGTAGATCCAATTGCTTTACGAACACCAACTTCTTTTGCTCGTCGTTCGGAACGAGCTGTAGATAAGTTCATGAAATTTACACAGGCAATTAACAGAATACAAAATGCAAGGAGCAGAAATATCTTAAGTTGATCAATTTTGCCACCAACAGATTTACCATTTTCAAAATCACTATATAAATGCCATTTGGTTAAAGGATGCAACAAGGCAACTGCTACATTGTCTTTACTATTGCGTTTATAAATCCCTTCCATAGCGGCATTAGCTGATGAAAAAAGGTTATTATCCCGCAATTGAACTAATGTTAAGCACATGTTATTACCCCAATTACTTTCTTTTACCCAAGGCTCACGTTTTTCGAATAAAGTCCAAGGCATTAAACATTCAAATACAATGCTACTGTTTGCTGGTGCATCTTCAATTACTGCCGAAACTTTCAAGACATCTTGATTTTCGAGCTTCACAGTTTTATTCATCGGATCTTCATTACCAAACAGCTTTTCGGCAAAAGATTTAGTTAGAATAATTGAATTGATATCCTTTAAAACTTGATTTGAATTGCCTTTAATAAACTTATAATCTAATATTTTAAGAAAATTTGGATCAGTGAAAACTACTTTAGCGCTTAACCTATTTTCGCCAACAGTAATTAAGTTTGGCCGAGGATAGGTAGAATGTGATGCATACTTAACACCTGGAATTTTTTCTTGTACTTCATTAGCCATCACGTTAGGTGTCCATGGCCAGCTAAAAGTCTTTCCGCTAGCAACTAAATTTTGATAAACTACATATGTTTTATCACTATTCTTAAATTGCTTGTCATAGCTCCATTCATAAGCTACATATATCAACAAAATCATACAGCTAGCTAAACCTATGGCCAAGCCACCAATATTGATTAGAGAAAATCCTTTGTTTTTCCAAAGGTTGCGTAAGGCGATTTTTAGGTTTAATTTAAACATGTTTTAAATTTTTTATGACTTAGCAATTATTCGTATTTTAAAGCATCTACCGGATTTGCTTTAGCTGATTTAAATGCTTGGAAACTAATGGTAATCAATGCTATTGCTAAAGTTCCAAACGCTGCAATTGGTATAATCCACCAGCTTATTTCGGTATGAAATTCGAATTTAGTTAGCCATTTTCCCATCAAATAATAACTTAACGGAACAGCGATAACAATGGAAACCATAATCATTTTCACAAATGAGAATGACAGTAATTGCATCAAATTAAACAGGGAAGCGCCTAATACTTTTCTCACTCCAAACTCTTTTGTCCTTTGCTCTGCGCTATAGGCAACTAAGCCAAATAGCCCTAAACAAGAAACAAAAATTGCCAGTCCACCAAAAAGGTTAGAAAGAATTCCCAGCTTCTTTTCAGCATTATATTTCTCTAAATAAATAGAATTTAAGAAGCTAATTTCTGTAGGATAAGCCGGATTTAATCCTTTTGTGATTTTGGTAATTGTGGAAATATTTTGTGCAATTGAATTTGCTTCATTTAAACGCATTGTGATTGTTCCTGTTCTATTTTTATCAAAAAACACAACCATCGGATTATTCGATTTATAGGGAGAATCCCATACATAATCATCAAAAACACCTACAATAGTATATTTACTATCAAAAATAGTAACAGATTTTCCAATTGGATTTTTGTAACCAAAAGTCTTAATTGCAGATGCACTAACCATAATAGCGGCAGTATCTGAAGCAAAATTTTCTGAAAAATCTCTTCCTTCTATTAATTTAATTCCATTGGTTTTTATGAAATCATATGATGTACTCACTTGATTAAATAGCTGTGTATTTACTGCCTTAATCATTCCATCCCATTTTATATCTGCAAAATTTTGTCCGCGATGTGATAAACCTACAGATGATTGCGACACTGAGGTTACAGCTCCTGATTTTAGTAATTGTGATTTGATGACTTCAAATTTCGTTTTCAACTCACCATCTTGTGGAATTTCTACAAGTGCATTTACATCAAATCCAACTGGTTTATTTTTTATAAATTGTATCTGACGATAAATCACCAGTGTCGAAATAATCAATACGATTGCAAAACAAAACTGACCAACAACGAGCACTTGTCTTAAGTTGATTGCAAAAAGACCACCAGATTTGATTTTCTTTTTTAAAGTTTGAATTGGGTTAAAAGCAGACAAATAAAATGCGGGATAACTACCAGAAATTAATCCTGTTAAAATCACTATTCCTAAAATCCACATCCAGCTTGATGCTTTGAAATATCCTATACTTAATTTAATACCCAAAAGGTTATTGAAGGTAGGCAAGAGAATTTCTAATAAAGCAATGGCAACAATTATGGAAATAAAAGTTAATACCATCGACTCTGTTAAGAATTGCAAAATTAAAGAAGACCTATTTGCGCCAATAGTCTTTTTGATACCCACTTCTTTGGCACGTTTCTCAGACTTTGCCGTGGCCATATTCATAAAATTGATGCAAGCGATTAGTAAAATTCCAAATGCTAATCCAACAAACAAATAAATTTGCTCAATATCTCCACCAATACTTTTACCATTTTCAAACTTACCATAAAGATGAAGTTTACTAAAAGGATAAATCATATAAGGTTGCTCGGCTTGCTTTAAATGTGCCTTTACCACTTTAGCTATTTTTGCATTCACTTGATCAACATTAGCTTGAGGATCTAATGAAAGCATTGTTACAAAACTGAAATTCCCCCAGTTTAAATCTTTTGCACTTTGATCCACAGTTTCATAAAAAGCCCAAGGCATTAAGAAATCAAATTTTAATAATGGAGAAGTATTGTCTGGCATATCTTTAATTACTCCAGAAACCATCAAATCTTCCTTATTCTGATATTTAACTGTCCTGTTTAATATATTAGTTGAGCCAAATAATATTTTTGCTGTACTTTCGGTAAGAATAACTGATTTTGGATTTTGCAATGCAGTACTGGCACTTCCAGTAATAAACTGATAATCAAATAATTTTAAAATCTCTGGCTCTGCAAATTTCCCTAATTTCTTAAATCCATTTTCCCCAACTGCAATTAGAGCTTGTTTAAGGTAATTCATTCGTGCTAAATGCTTAATTTCTGGAACATCAGCTTTTAACAAAGGTCCAAGTGCAGTTGTAGAACCTTCAAAAGTATTAGCAATATTTCCATCATCACCTGGAATATTAGTCATTACCGTATAGATGTTCTCTGAATTTTTCGATTGTTTATCAAAATTTAACTCGTAAGTAACATATAACAGCAACATTAAACATGCAGCTAATCCAATAGACAAACCAATCACATTTATAAATGAAGAAGTTTTATTCTTCCACAAATTGCGTAAAGCGATTTTTATGTTGAGCTTAAACATTGTAATGTGTATTAAGTATTTAGATGAAATCTTTAATCCTAGGTCTCTTATCTTAATTAAATCAGTTCTTCTGTTCTTCCTTTATTAATTTTCTCAGAAATTACATGACCATCCTTTAGGTTGATAATTCTGTTAGAGAAACTCGCATCGTGACTAGAGTGCGTTACCATTACGATAGTTGTACCTGTTTCATTTAACTCACACAGCAATTCCATTACTTCATTACCATGGGTACTATCCAAATTTCCTGTCGGCTCATCGGCTAAAACTAATTTTGGTTTGGTAACTAAAGCACGTGCAACGGCAACACGTTGTTGCTGACCACCTGATAATTGCTGTGGAAAATGACTTGAACGATTTACAATATTCATTCGGCCTATAATTTCATTTACTAATTTTTTACGCTCACCTGCAGGAACTTTGTTATAAATTAAAGGCAATTCAATATTTTCAAACACCGTTAATTCATCAATTAAATTGAAGTTCTGAAACACGAAACCCATATTACGTTTTCTAAAATTCGAACGCTCTCTATCATTTAAGGTTAGCAGCTCAGTTTCTACAAATTTATAGCTACCACTTTCAGGTTTATCTAAAAGGCCCATTACGTTCAATAAAGTTGATTTTCCGCAACCCGAAGGTCCCATAATAGAAACAAATTCTCCTTCTTTCACATGAAGATTAATTCCATTTAACGCAGTAGTTTCGATTTCTTCTGTTTTGTAAACTTTTTCCAGATTTTCAATTTTTATCATTGCTGTATTTTTATCGGTTTATATTTTTAAAGGTTGGTGCTCCGATCAACGCACCTGATACAGAGCTTAACCAACCTAAATTTTCTTTTTTAAATTCTATTTATTAATTTCTATTACATCGTATTGATTAAACTGATCATATGATGATGTAATTACGTCTTCGTCTTTTTGCAATCCTTCCAAAACTTCGTAATACAAGTAGTTTTTACGTCCAATCTTCACATTTCTTTTTGTTGCTTTTCCATCCTTTACCACAAACACCCAACTTCCTCCAGTACTTTGAAAAAACTGTCCTTGAGCTAATAAAAGTGATTTGCTATTGTCAGATAAAGTCAATTTTACTTGCATTGATAATCCACGTCTTAATTCATCTGGCGATTTTCCTTCAAAAGATAGTTCTACTTGGAACTGTCCTGAAATAATTTCGGGAATTACTTTTCTAACTGTAAGTGAGTACGTTTTACCATTAAATTCACATTGAGCAGTCTGCCCTTCTTTTACGCGGTTGAGGTAATATTCATCCACACCAGCTTGTAATTTATAGCCTTGTAAAACATCAATTTTTCCAAGCATCTCATTTGCTCCATAAGATTTTCCGATGATGGGATCATAAGATGATAAACGACCAGAAACAGGTGCTTTAATCGTCATATTTTCAATATTCTGGCGGATAGTTTGCAAGCTTTCATTCATTCTAGAAATAGAAACCTCAATCTGCTGCAATTGCATCACACGACTTTGGTTTTCTTGTTTTACAGCTTGTTTTAATAGGGCTTTTCTACCTTGATAATATTCATAATCTTGGCTAGATGTATTGAATTCTTCTTTAGTGATTACTTTTTTTGAATATAAAGCACTATCAATTTTGTACTTACGAGTAGATGTTCTTAAGCTGTTTTCAATATCCATCATATCTTGGCTCATCACTCTTTGATTTTGCTCTAAATCCAATCTTAGCTTACGTAATTGATTAATTTGTTCTGTTATGCTAGTTTCACTTGAGGTATAGCTTGATAATGCGTTCGGATTAGCAATTCTTAATAATGGAGTTCCAGCAACAACAGTAGCACCGTTCTCTGTAAAAATTTGAGCGACTGTACCTCCTTCAGATGAACTTACAATTACTGAAGTTAATGGCACTACACTAGCGTTTAATAAAACAACATCTTCAAAATCGCCATATTGCACTTTACTAATGGTAATTTTATCAGCATCTGCTTTATATACTTTATTTAGAGATAAACTATATCCATAAGCAACTAAGCCAATAAAAACCACGGCACCAACCAGTATCAGGATTGTCTTTTTATTAAATTTCTTTTTCTGTATTACTTTGTCCATTTAAATATGTGTTATTATTGATGAGCCATTTGCCAAGTTTATGCCAAGAGGGAAATAAATTTTAATTTACTGTAAATCAAGTTATTAAAATTAATGCTCAAAATTTTATGTTCAATATCGAACAGTAGCTGTACATCATCGAACAGTTTCAATTATTTTTGAATATGATTGATGCAAATATTTTAGTAATTGATGATGACGATGACATACTTTTAAGCGCTAGGCTTTTTTTAAAACAGCATTTTAATCAAATACTTACCTGTAAATCTCCTAGAGAAATTAATGTATTGTTAAGTAAAAACGATGTTGATATCATTTTACTTGATATGAATTACCAAAAAGGAGCTAGTGATGGTCGTGAAGGATTGTATTGGCTTGAACATATTTTATCCATAGATAAAGATTATGTAGTCATTCTAATGACTGCTTTTGGCAATGTAGAATTAGCTGTTCAGGCAATAAAAAAAGGTGCAACAGATTTTATCCTTAAACCATGGGAAAACGAGAAATTATATGCAACGCTATCTGCAGCTGCTCGCTTAAGACAATCGAATAAAAAAGTAAAAAAATTAGAGAAAATACATACCTCAATGCAAAGCGATATGGCTCGAAAATTTGAGCACATTGTTGGCAATGATGATAGTGTACAACAACTCCAAAAAACATTATTGAAAGTAGCTCCGACAGATGCAAATGTTTTAATTTTAGGAGAAAATGGAACTGGAAAACAAGTTTTCGCCTATGAACTGCATAAAAATTCGCTAAGAAGAAAACAGTTTTTTATGCATGTAGATTTAGGTTCATTAAATGAAAACCTATTCGAAAGCGAATTATTTGGCTATGCAAAAGGTGCTTTTACAGATGCAAAAGAAGATAAACCTGGTCGCTTTGAAATGGCAGATGGTGGTACAATCTTTTTAGATGAGATTGGAAACCTTTCTTTACCACTACAAGCTAAATTATTAAGTGTTTTACAAAATCGTACAGTTACACGTTTAGGCGAAAGTAAGGAAAGAAAAATTGACGTCCGGTTAGTTAGTGCTACAAATATGCCTTTAAATGAAATGGTTGCAAAAGGAACATTTAGACAGGATTTATTGTTCCGCATTAATACTGTAGAATTACTTTTGCCACCTTTACGCCAGCGGGGTAATGATATTGTGCTTTTAGCTTATCATTTTTTAAACGTATTTGGTAATAAATATCATAAAACAATAAAAAGCATTCATGCTAAAGCAGAGCAAACGATGTTAAATTATAGTTGGCCTGGAAATATTCGCGAATTACAACACGTAGTGGAAAGAGCTATAATTATGGCCGATGGGCTGGAAATTACTGAAAATGATTTGCAATTATCTCCACAAAAATTTGGCAATCAAGCGGTTTTACAGGCCGATATGCCTTTAGAAGAAATGGAAAAAATGATGGTAAATAAAGCAATAGAAAAACACAAAGGAAATATTTCTAAAGCTGCTGCAGAATTAGGCCTAACTCGTGCTGCTTTATATCGCAGAATTGAAAAATTTGGATTGTAACTTATAATAACTCTCAATAAAAAATGTTTTACCAAAGATTTACCTTCCGCTTAATAAGCCGCGTGTTATTTATCAACTTGCTAGCTATAGTGTTGGTTTATCTAATCCATGCTACTCAATTATGGTTTACAATTACAGGGGTAAGCATTATTTTATTAGGTAGTATAATTTCGCTCTACTTTTATATTAATCAAATTAGAGATGATATTAAACGTTTCATATTAGCTGTTAAAACAAGAGATCATACTTTAAATTTTAAAAATAAAGCAACCAAAGGAAGTTTCCCAGAATTATACGAATCATTTAATGAAATTATTCAAATTCATAAAGATATACAGCTAGGACAAGATGCTATTTTTCAACTTATTAAAACCATACTAGAGCAAGTACCTGTAGGTGTAATTGTAGTTAAAAAAACCAAAACTGGAAATGAAAAATCTGAAATTTCCTTCTTCAACTTAGCAGCTAGCAATTTATTAAATGTTCCTGCATATAGCTACTGGCATCGATTTGAACAACATTTACCAATTTTTGCTCAAGAAATAGAAAAGATAGATTTGGGTGGCAAACGTTTTCTAGAATTAAAAATACAGGATAAATTTATTCAACTTTCTATAGAAGTTATTCCTCTTAACCTTTATGGTTCCGATCATATTATCATCTCATTTCAAAATATTAAAGATGAAATTGAACAAAAAGAAACTGAAGCTTGGAATCGTTTAATTGGTGTTATTTCTCATGAAATTTTAAATTCTATCACTCCTATTAGTTCGCTTTCAGCTACTGTTAACCAAATGATTAGTGATAAAACAAGTTTAAACAACGAAGATTTAGCAGATTTAAAACCAGCTTTACAAACCATTAAACGTCGCTCTGAAGGTTTATTAGATTTTGTTAAAGATTATAGATTAATTGCTGAATTACCTACCCCAAATGCCGAACAACATAGCGTTGGTGAAATTTTACAACATGTAAAAGTGTTAATGCAACCAATGGTGAGCGCAAAACATATTAAACTACAAGTATTACAAACATCATCGAAAATTTCCTTACAAATTGATTTTAAATTGGTTGAGCAAGCACTAATAAACCTAATTACCAATAGTGTATATGCGCTAGAAGATGTAGAACAACCTGTTATTGAAATTACTTACCGTTTAGCGCACAATAAAGTTTATATCGATGTAATTGATAATGGTAAAGGAATTGAAGCGAGCAATATTGAGAAAATATTTGTTCCTTTTTATACGACTCGAAAAAATGGATCTGGTATTGGTTTAACTATTACTCGCAATATCATGAAAATGCATAGAGGTAGTTTAGAGGTAAATTCTATCCCAAATCAACAAACAACATTTTCATTGGTATTTAATTATGCTTAAGGATTTTAGCTATTTAAATACTTACTCTTTTTAAATTTAATTCCTTTTCTAATTAGAATAGCATGATAAAAACTTGGAATATCATGTGTCCATTTAGGTAAAAATAAGATGATTAAAATTACATCCAATTGTGAAATTAGACCTAAAATAATACAGATTTTCATCATCCATCCGCTGTATGCGAAACCTAAAATAGAAGTAAAAGTAGCTAACAATGTAAGTCCCCAAATTTTAGACACAAATGCATGTGTGCATGTTTCTTTACCAAATTTGATTAAACTCACCCCATAGCATAATGCTTCCATAAAAATAACTGCAAACATACCAATTAAATTTTCTTTAATTAATTCTGGATAAATTAAATAACAGCTTACAGCAATACTGAGCCAAAAAATCAAATCTGTTTGACTATCTAACCTTCGCATTTTTTCAGTATCGATTTTCATTTTTCTAGCTATAATTCCATCAAAAATATCAGAAATTAAACCCAAAAACATTAACACTAAAACTATAAAAGAAGCATATTCTGTCATAAAATAAGAAAGTAGCAATACAGTTGGTGCTAATAAAAATCTAAATAGAATTAATAAATACGGTATGCTCATAAGTAGGGATGGGTTAGATTTTTCAAGGTAACAAAAAGCCCTTACTTTTCAGTAAAGGCTTGTATTTATCAAAAACGAAAGTATTAAATAACAGTTCCATTTGGTATGGTCGCACCTTTTTTAACTACAACAATACCATCTTTCACAACATATAATCCATAATCGCCTTCAGTTAAATGACTACCGCCATTAATGCGTACATCATTTCCAATACGACAATTTTTATCTACAATTGCATTATTAATATAACAACGATCGCCAATACCCAATAGTGGTTGACCAGCACTTGAAGCTTCTTGTATTTCTGCTAAAGTTTGATAATGGTCGCTACCCATTACATATGTATTTGCAATAGTTGTTCCTTTACCAATTCTAGATCGAATACCTAAAACTGCTCTTTCTACCCTACTAGCTTGTATAATACAGCCTTCAGAAACAATAGTTTTTTCTAAAGTTGTACCTGATACTTTTGACGGCGGTAACATCCTTGCTCGAGTAAATATGGTATGTGCATTGTCAAACATATTAAAATGAGGAAGCTCATCTGTTAAACCAAGGTTAGCCTCAAAAAATGAAGAAATATTACCAATATCTGTCCAATAACCTTCATATTGATAACTTAAAACATGATTACTCAATAATGATCTAGGAATAATTTCTTTACCAAAATCTTTCTCCTCAGGGTTTTCATTCAACAGTTTAATCAATATATCACGATTAAAAATGTAAATACCCATTGATGCTAAATAATTTCTTCCAGCACCTTTCATTTCATCACTTGTTTCAGAGGTCCAATCTGGTAATAAATCTGCTTTAGGTTTTTCGATAAAAGAAGTGATAAAACTTTCTTCATCAGTTTTTAAAATACCAAAGTCAGTTGCATCTGAAGCATTTACTGGAATAGTAGCGATAGAAATTTCTGCTTTTTTATCAATATGGGCATTTAGCATTGCTTTAAAATCCATTTGATACAATTGATCACCTGATAAAATCAGTATGTAATCAAATTCATGATTTACAATGTGATGCATACATTGTCTCACTGCATCTGCTGTACCCTGAAACCATGTTGGATTTTCTGGTGTTTGCTCTGCAGCTAAAATATCTACAAATGCTTTAGAAAAATGGCTAAAGTGATAGGTATTTTTAATATGTTTATTTAAAGAAGCCGAGTTAAACTGAGTAAGCACAAACATGCGGTGAATACCAGAGTTTAAACAGTTAGAAATTGGAATATCAACTAAACGATACTTACCACCTATTGGTACAGCAGGTTTTGAACGGGTTTGTGTTAGCGGAGATAATCTTGATCCTTGGCCGCCACCAAGAATTACACCCAATACTTTGTCGGTCATATCTATTTAGTTTTATATCTGATATACATCAATATACTGTTGAGCAGCTCTATCCCATGAATGGTCTAAAGTCATGATAAACTTACGAATTTCTTTCACTTTTTTCTGATCTAAAAATAAATCAAAAGCCCTTCCAATGGCATGTCCTACGTCCCAAATACTAGTTTGATCGTGGCAAATCCCAAAGCCTCCATCACCAATATCTATTACCGTATCTTTTAATCCACCAATGCGCCTAACAATTGGAATTGTACCGTAACGCAACGCATACATTTGATTTAAACCACAAGGTTCAACTCTCGATGGCATTAAAAGAAAATCAGCTCCTGCATAAATTTGGTGAGATAATGCTTCATTATATCCTATATAAGCGTTGTATTTTCCAGGAAATTGATGAGTTAAAGCATTTAATCTATCTTCCACGTCTGTTTCTCCTGAACCTAATACCAAAATATTGATTTCGCCATCACTTTGCTGTAGTGCATTATAAAAGATTTCTGGTAATAAATCTGCTCCTTTTTCTCCGACTAATCTCCCAATAAAAGTATAAAGGGGTTTTGTTGGATCTAGATTGAAAACATTACATAACTCCTCTTTGTTTGCTTTTTTTCCATTTTCTACTGTTCGAATAGTAAATCCTTTAGTTAGCATTGGATCTTTTTGTGGATTCCAAACTTCATTATCAATACCATTTAAAATACCTACAGATTTTCCTCGTTCCTGGGCAAACAAATTCTCCAATCCATTTGCTTTATGGCTAATTTCTTCTAAATAACTTGGTGAAACCGTGGTAATCCTCCAAGCACATTTTATAGCAGATGCTAAAGGATTGATAGAATTATCCCAATCCAATTTACTGGTATTGCGTAAATCAAAAGATGGTAAATAATGTAATTTATCCCAACCAAATTGACCTTGATATTGAGCGTTATGAATGGTTAAAATGGTAGGAATATGATTTAAGTGACGGTAATTATGACAATTTCCCAGCATAAAAGGAATTAAACCTGTATGATGATCATGGCAATGAATTACATTTGGTTGATGTTCCCACTGCGCAATCCAATCTAATGCAGCAATTTGAAAAGCTAAAAAACGTTCTGTATCATCATCGTATCCATATACTTTATCGCGATCTAGTAAATCGGCAATATGTACTAAAAATAAATCGAAGCCTAGTTTGTTGGTTTTTTCCCTAAATATTCTTACTTGATAATTAGCAGCGCCTAATCTCACCCAACCATCATACACTACTTCAAATTCATTTTGATGTAAGAACTTGGTATTGTAAGCTGGCATTACCACTTTAGCGACATGACCTAACTTATTTTGATATTTAGGTAGAGCTCCAACAACATCACCTAATCCGCCAACTTTAGCAACCGGATAACATTCTGCACTGAAGTGTATAATTTCCATAAGTAGAGGTTTCAAAAACTTAGTCAAAATAGGCAATAGATTGAGTATTGCAAACATTTCTAAAAAATAATTTTCAAAATTCTAATATTAGAAAAGGTATTTAATGATAAAAATATATCAAAAAGAAAAGCCCTGATAAACTACCAGAGCCTTTACAACAAAACAAAAAAATAAGTAAAATAAGACGTACTATTCTTCTTGTGAAAGAATAGCGTAAAACTCTTTTATTGCATTAAATTGAGGATGTAGAGATACCACGTTTCCAAATACCAATAGTGCTGGAGAACTAATATTTTTTTCGATAATGAGTTCTTCTATCGTATCTACAACGCCAATCACTACATTTTCTTTAACAGATGAACCATTTTCTATCACAGCTACTGGTAAATTATCCTTTCCTTCTGCTTTAAATATCGAGGCGATTTCTGCAATCTTTTCTACTCCCATTAACACTACAATGGTAGCATTAGATTTTGCGGCTACATGTAAATCTGGTGAGATTTCTCCAGCAGCATTTGTTCCTGTAACTACCCAAAAACTTTCACTAAGTGTGCCATAAACCATAGGGATTTTTTGCAAACCCGGTACGCCTAAAGCACTTGAAACTCCTGGAACAATTTCAGTCGGAATGCTATATGATTCTGCAACATCTATTTCTTCGTAACCACGAGCAAAAACAAATGGGTCTCCACTTTTAAGTCTAACCACATGTCCGTAGTTTAAAGCGTAATCAATCATTAATTTGTTGACTAATTCTTGAGAGAAAGACTCATCACCTGAACGTTTACCTACATACACTTTAATCGCTTTTTCTGGAGCATAATTTAACAAAGCTTCATTTACCAAGGCATCATACAACACAACATTTGCAGTTTTTAAAGCTTTAACACCTTTTAATGTTAACAAATCTGGGTCTCCCGGACCAGCACCTACCAAAGTAATTTTTGGTTCAATTGTAGTTTTTTCTAGCTGCTTTATAATCATCACTCAACGAATTAATATAACAATAAACAAATATACAATAATATCTATAGAATTAGTAGTATTAATTTAAAAATAGATTGCTCCTGAAAAACTTGACACTAATAAACGTTCCATTGTAATTGCTTCATCTTCGCAATGACGATGTGATCACTCTACAGCTGCTCTAAACATTAAAGCGCCTACTGTTAAATTTGTACGACTATCTACCAAAATTGCCGAACCATTCGTGCGGTTTTCATTATAAAGGTCAAATGATAAAGCTTCAGCAGTTTTAAGAATTACTCTACCAATATCATTCAATTTAAACTCCTCGGCATTGTGTTTTTCTAATGTATTGATATCCACTTTGTGCAAAATTTCACTGATTTTACATTTAATTGTCTTACTATTATGCTGAACTAAATATACTAATGATGTATCTAATGCTCGACTATCCATCCAGCATAAATCAGCTTCTATAAGTTTGGTATCGTGTGGCAAAGCCGATGAATTTACAATACTATCTCCTCTGCTAATGTCAATATTATCTTTAAGATGAATAATAACCGACTGACCAGCAAGCGCTTCTTTTAATTCATGATCAAAAAATTCTATTTTACTGATAGATGATGTAGCTCCAGATGGTAATACGGTTATTTTATCGTTCACTTTAAATGTACCACTTAATACACGACCTGCATATCCTCTATAATCATGCAATTCATCTGTTTGAGGTCTAATTACCCATTGCACAGGAAAACGTGCTTGAGTTAAATTTTCCTGATGATCGGTATCTACTTTTTCTAGAAAATGCAATAAACTTTCTCCTTCATACCATTGCATATTAAAGGAAGGCTGGACAATATTATCACCTTTTAATGCACTCACCGGAATATAAGTAACATCTTCTAAGTTGAGTTGCTGTGCTAATATTTTATATTTATTGGTAATGGCGTCGAACATGGTTTCACTATAATCAACCATATCCATTTTATTAACACACACCACAATGTGTTTAATTCCCAACAGGGAAACTAAATAAGAATGACGAATAGTTTGCTCAACAACCCCATTTCTAGCATCTATTAAAATGATAGCTAAATTCGCTGTTGATGCACCCGTAACCATGTTTCTGGTATATTGAATGTGGCCCGGAGTATCGGCTATAATAAATTTTCTCTTATCGGTCTGAAAGTATTTATAGGCCACATCAATAGTAATTCCTTGTTCGCGTTCTGCTCTTAGCCCATCGGTTAAAATGGCTAAATCTATTGTTCCATCATCGTTTTTACGATTAGAATTTTGTAATGCTTCTAATTGATCTGCTAAAATGGAATCTGTATCGTATAACAAGCGGCCAATAAGGGTACTTTTACCATCATCTACACTACCTGCTGTAAAAAATTTTAATATGTTCATATTGTTGGTTGTTTAGATGATTGGTTGTTTGGTTGTTTGGAAGGAATAAGCCTAACCAACTAAAACCCAAAACAACTAACCAACTAGATTAAAAATATCCGCCTTTTTTTCTGTCTTCCATTGCGGCTTCAGAAACTTTATCATCCATACGAGCGCCACGTTCTGATATTTTAGAATCACTTATTTCTTGGATAATATCATCAATTAAATCAGCATCGGATTCTACGGCAGCAGTACAAGACATATCTCCTACTGTACGGAAACGCACTTTTTTATTCACTACAACATCTTCATGATCCATATTTAAAAATGGAGAGGCTGCCATTAACTGACCATTTCTTGTAATACAATCGCGTTGGTGCGCAAAATAAATACTTGGCAATTCAATTTTTTCTCTGCGGATATAATTCCAAACATCAAGCTCTGTCCAATTACTTATGGGAAAAACACGCACATTTTCGCCCTTATGAATTTTACCATTGTAAATATTCCATAACTCTGGTCGTTGGCGCTTTGGATCCCATTGACCAAATTCATCTCTTACTGAAAAAATACGCTCTTTTGCCCTGGCTTTTTCTTCATCTCTTCGAGCGCCGCCAATGCAGGCATCAAAACCATTTTCTAAAATTGTATCTAATAGTGTAACTGTTTGCAATGTATTTCTACTTGCATTTTTACCAGTTTGTTCTATTACTTTTCCTTCATCTATTGATTTTTGTACCGAACCCACTATTAATTTTTCGCCAATTCTAGCTATCATTTTATCACGATAATCAATGGTTTCTTCAAAATTATGTCCTGTATCAATATGTACCAATGGAAAAGGAAATTTACCAGGTCTAAACGCTTTTTCTGCCAAACGCACTAGTGTAATAGAATCTTTACCGCCAGAAAAAAGCAGTGCAGGTTTCTCAAATTGCCCCGCTACTTCACGTAAAATGTGAATAGCCTCGGCTTCTAGTTCATCTAAATAATCTAAATTATATCTACTCATCTTAACTCTCTACTTTTAATTCGGTTGTTGAATGCAACCCACACTCTTTTTTGGATTGATCTTCCCACCACCATCTTCCTGCTCTAAAATCCTCTCCAGGTTGTACAGCTCTTGTACATGGAGCGCAACCAATGCTCGGAAAACCTTTATCGTGCAACGTATTGTAAACTATGTTATTTTCTTTTATGTATTGCTTTACCTCGTCTAAAGTCCAGTTAAAAATTGGATGAAATTTTAAGAGTTGATTGCCTTCATCCCATTCCAAATCCTTCATGTCTTCTCTATTCGGACTTTGCTCTGCTCTAATTCCTGTTATCCAAATCTCATTACCGTTTAAGGCTCGCTTTAATGGTTCTATTTTTCGGACATAACAACATTCTTTTCTGTTCTCTACAGATTCATAAAAACTATTTGGCCCTTTCATATTGACCATATTTTGTACTAAATCTGTTTGCGGATAATAGGCGTGAATAGGTTGCTGATAAACTTCTAATGTTCTATTCCATACGTAATAGGTTTCTGGAAATAAACGACCTGTTTCTAACGTGAACACCTTAATAGGAATGTTGTTCGCAAAAATAAGATGCGTTATGACCTGATCTTCCCAACCAAAACTTGTACTAAACACTATTTTTCCTTCAAACTTGCGAGCCAAATACCACAACTTATCTATTGTTGTTAAACCTGTTAATTCTGCTTTTATATTTTTTTCTAATTGCTCCATCTTAAATCAATTTTAAAATGAAAAGAATTACACTTCTCGCACTCACCAACATTACAATAATACCTACCGCTACCATAATGGTTTTTGCAGAAATTTTATTAGAAACTTTTGCCGCTATTGGTGATGCTAAAGCACTTCCTATAATTAGTCCCAAAACTGCTTCCCAATAACGACCACCTAACATGGTGAAAAATGTTAGCGAACTTAAAGTGGCAATAAAAAAACGTGAAATCTTTACTGTTCCTAAAGAAAATAAAGGATGTCTACCACCTGCAATTAACGATGAAAGTACAATTGATCCCCATCCGCCACCGAAGGCTGCATCTATAAATCCTCCAAAAAAACCTAAAACCCCAATTTTCTTTATTTTATTTTCTGCTTTTTTTCTTCGGATATTAAAGGCTTTCATTAAAATAATTCCGCCTAAAATGAGCGTATAAATTGCTACAATAGGTTTTGTGTACTGACTGTAATGTTCTAATGATGATAATAAATAAGCGCCTAAAACCGCCCCAACTATCGCTGGAAGAATTAATAATTTAAATAGTTTCCAGTTCACATTTCCCATTCTAAAGTGCATCCATCCGGCTATGCCATTACTTAAAACTTCAGAAATATGAATAGCCATGCTGGCTGATGCTGGCGGCAAACCCATTGCTAATGAGAAAGATGCAGAGGTTACACCATACGACATTCCAATTGCACCATCTATCATTGCAAAAACAAATCCTGCTCCTAAAAACCAGTAAAATAATGGATCAATGTGAATAAGGAATGATTGGAATTCAGGTTCTGTATTCCACAATGTCAAACCTACAGCACCCAATAAAACTACAACAGATAACCATATTAATCTGTTAATATTAGTTTCCAAAAAGCTTTTTTTAGGATTTATTAAGCTTTCTGTAACCTTGTTCAGTTTTTTCACTTTTACAGCAAAATCACCATTCAATGTTTGGCGCAACGCACTCATGTTTTGCAATGTGGTGTCTAATTCGGCTGGCAAACTCTCATTTAAGATTTGTTTTAAACGTTTTGCTATTGTTGGAGATTTTCCGTTGGTAGAAATTGCAATCTTTAAATCTCCTTTTTGAACGATAGAACCTAAATAAAAATCACACAATTCTGGTTTATCAGCAACATTAATTAATAGGCCTCTATCGTGTGCTGCATATCTGATTTTTTCATTTAAATCATTGTTATTAGTCGCTGCAAATACAATATCAATATCATTCAAATCGGTAGCATCAAAACCTTTTTCTTTCAGTTTTATACTAGGATGATTTGCCAAAAGCTCCTTAAACTCTAAAGAAACTGTAGTCGCAACAACTGTAACTCTCGCGTATTGACTGTTGTTTAAAATAGCCTTTAACTTTTCTAAACCAATATTACCTGCACCAATTAATAATGTGCGCAACTGATTCAGTTTTATAAAAACTGGAAACAGCTGATTTCCTTCTTCTCGTTGAGAAAAAGCCACATGATCAGTTTGTAGGTTAGGCAATGGAAGCATAGTTTTTAATTAACGATTTAAATGATGGATGAAGTGATACTACTTCTCCAAAAATTAATAATGCAGGTGCTTCAATTTTTTCCTTCTTAACGATCTCGCGAATTGAATCAACTGTACCAACTACTAGTTTTTCATCCTCAGATGAGCCATTTTGCACTACTGCAGCAGGTAAATTATGTTTACCCGAAGCTTTAAAAATCTCTACAATCTCAGGCAATTTCTTTAAACCCATTAATATAATTACGGTTGCTTTTGAATTCGCAGCTTGATAAATATCTTCCGAAATTTCGCCAGATGTAGTCATACCTGTAATTACCCAAAAGCTTTCACTCATACCACGATGGGTAACTGGAATTTGTTGCAAACCAGGTACACCAATAGAACTCGAAATACCAGGAATAACGCTTACTGGAATGCTATATGAAGCAGCATAATCTAATTCCTCATATCCTCTGCCAAACACAAATGGATCTCCACCTTTTAAACGCACTACATGCCCATAGTTTAAAGCGTAATCGATCATTAATTTATTAATCGCATCTTGAGCATACGAATGCTCTCCAGAACGTTTGCCCACATAAACCTTAATCGAATTTATAGGTGCATAAGTTAGCAAAGCTTCGTTAGTTAAGGCATCATACAATACTACATCGGCAGTTTGTAGCGCTTTTACTCCTTTTAAGGTTAATAATTCTGGATCTCCAGGACCTGCACCTAAAAGTGTTATTTTTGGTTCTTTATTTATTTTTTGCTCTATCATGATAGTAATGCTGTTGATCTAACGGCCTTAACTTGTTCTAAAAATTGATTTGCTGTGGCCAAATATTCCTGTGCAAATGCCGCAGATGGTTCGTTCTTATTAATTTTTAAAACCAAATCAGAAAAACTAGTTCCGAAAGCAAATTCTTCAGTGGTTACATAATGATTATCAAATTCACGAATTACCCCAATTTGAGTGCTACTATTGATGCCTTTATCAAGTAACAAAGCTTTAGCGCCACTCACAAATACACTATATGCATGGTAAATTGCGTCAGCAAAGGCACGCTCATTTAAAGCTTGTTTTGCCCAATTAAATTTTTCTTCTGCTTCTAATAACAAGGTCGCAACCAAATCAATTACCACACCCGCACATTCCCCAACACCAATTGCAGTTTGAAAAACTTCTTCATGTCCCCAATCCACAAATTCTTCTGTTTTGAGCGTAGTTAAATCTGCCAAAGGTTTTAATAGCTGGTAGAAATGATCTTTCCCCTTTCTATCATAGTACAGATGAAAGTTCTCATCAACCAAATTATTAGCTTTAAAATCATTCAGAATAAAATGTAAAACTTGTGTTGCCCTTTTTGATGGAACCTTAATTACACGTTCGGCTACTCTACCTACTCCATCACCAACGGTACCGCCACCTAACATAACTTGTACTGCTGGCACCACTTTACCTTCTGCTTTTACTGAACTTCCATGAAAACCAATTTCGGCCAAACCATGCTGACCGCAAGAATTCATACAGCCGCTAATTTTTATTTTGATATTTTTCTCATAAATAAACTCCGGAAAATCTTCGTAAATCACTTCCTCTAAGACTTCTGCTAAAGTCATGCTGTTTGATATGCCAAGATTACAGGTATCAGTACCTGGGCAAGTAGTAATGTCTGCTAAACTGTCAAAACCTGCATTAGCAAAACCGATAGTAAATAATGCGTTATATAATGATGGAAGTGCATTTTCTTCCACAAACTTTAATAATAAGCCCTGATTTTGGGTAACTCTTATTTCATCTGCTACAAACGGCTCAATAGCACGGATAAATGCTCTTGCCCTATCAGTTTTAATATCGCCTACTTGCACTTTTACATATACACCAAAATATCCACGCTGCTTTTGTTCAAATACATTTGTGGCCAACCAATGTTGGTAATGGTTTTCATTAGTAATTTCTACTGGCGGATAATTTTGACTTATTGGCAAAACAGGCTGAGATACTGCAGTTAAATCTATTTTGAAGGTTTTTACTTTGTTGGCTAATTGTTCTTCTTTAACCAAATGTAAAACTTCTTCTATCTCTAATTTTTGGACTAAATATTTTAAACGAGCTTTATTTCTATTGGTACGTTCACCATAGCGGTCAAAAACTCTTAACACCGATTCAGAAAAAGGAATTAACTGGTCTTCTGGCAAAAACTCATAAATTGGAGCTGCTAAAAACGGTTGTGCACCTAATCCGCCTGCAAATAAAACTTTAAAGCCACGTTCGCCGTTTTCATTTATTTTAGGAATAAAACCTAAATCATGAATGTAACTAAATGCTGTATCCTTATCACTACTCGAAAATGAGATTTTGATTTTCCTACCCATCTCCTGGCAAATAGGATTGCGCAAAAAATAGGCAAATACGGCATGTGCATAAGGCGAAACATCAAAAGGTTCTTCTGGGTCTATACCTGAAGTTGGCGATGCGGTTACATTACGGACGGTATTTCCGCATGCTTCTCTAATCGTTACATCATCTTGTTCTAATTTTGCCCAAAGTTCTGGCGTTCTATCTAAACTCACATAGTGAATTTGTATATCCTGACGGGTTGTAAGGTGCAAATTTCCACTTCCATATTCATCAGCAATATCCGCAATGCGCAGAAATTGTTTAAAAGTTACCTTACCAAATGGCAATTTAATACGAACCATCTGTACTCCAGACTGTCTTTGTCCGTAAATACCACGAGCTAAGCGTAAACTCCTAAAACGTTCGTCGTGAATTTTACCAGAGCGAAAATCATTAATCTTTTTTTCAAGATCGATGATATCTTTTTCTACAATAGGATTTTCTAATTCTGTTCTAAAACTCTGCATAAAGTTATTTTTCGCCAAATATCATTTGCTTTAGACCACCTATTTGTAAGCAAAACAAATAATGATTTGGCAAATATATATAAAGTACATAGAATTAGTAGACTTTATTTATAAAATAATTTTCAACAAGATAAATAGTGTTTTAATTTAGGCTGGTAGCTTTTCTCTTTCGATAATATTAGCTATGCTAGTTTCGCTTAAAACCTTTAAGCTAGCATCTCTAACATCAATAAATGCCTTACGAATACCGCAAGTTACTTCATCATGGCATTCTTCACATTTGTGATAAAATTTTAAACTGGCACATGGTACCATTGCAATCGGACCATCCGTAATACGTAAAATATCTACCAAGTAAATATCTTCTGGATTTTTATTTAGGCTATAACCACCTCCAGCTCCTTTTTTACTGTATAAATATCCCGCATTGCGGAGATCTAGCAAGATTTGTTCTAAAAATTTCTTTGGAATATGCTCTTCCTCTGCGATACGAGCGATTTGCATTGGTGGTTGAGATAGGTTCTTCCCTAAAACTACCAGCGCTTTTATAGCGTACTTTGTTTTCTTGGATAGCATATAAAAACAAAGCTAATATTAAAATGCGAGTTTTGAAAAAAATTCATTGGAAGTGATTTTAGCAGGAACAAAGATGATTTATAATCAAATTCACTCACTAATTAAATCGGTTTGGCGAATAAATAGTAATGGGTGTAGACAATTTGGCATCTGTTATTAATTCTGAAACTAATTTACCAGTGATGGGTGCTAAACTAACTCCCATCATCCCATGACCACTGGCTACAACGAGATTTTTCAATCTTTTACTATAACCGATATAAGGCAAACCGTCTGGGGAACATGGTCTGAAACCATACCATATTTTATCGATTTGAGGAATAGCAACTTGGTAATCTGGATAATATTGAGGGATAGAATTTACAATACCCTGAACCCTATTCATATTCACTTTGTGATTAATCGGTGCAATTTCCATGGTGCCACCAAAACGTACCTGATCATTCATTGGCGTTACTGCAACTCTAGCTTCTAATAACAAGGCTGGATGTTGAATTTGCTTAATCGGATCAACCATAAAAGAATACCCTTTACCTGGCATAATTGGAATGTTCATATGAGCTTGATGGGCCAATTCTGGCAACCAAGAACCGCCTGTCATCACGACTGTATCAGCTCTAAAATCTCCACTTGAAGTATGAATAGTTTTAATCTCTCCATTTGTAGTTTCTAATCCGTTAACCTTACAATTGGTAATGATTTCAGCACCATTAGTTTTTAAATAGGCAATCAACTGTTTTACCAAATCATTGGGATATAGATGTGCATCACAACGATAATGCACTGATCCTAGGATGTCTAATTCTGTATTTGGCTCTAAATCCTGTGTTTCTTTGGCATTTAGAATTGCTACATCTAGCCCTAATTGTTGTGCTTTTTTAGCCAAATGGATTTCTTCATCACCTGTAGCTTGATTTTTATACAGCATTAAAATACCCCTTTTCTCTAGACCAAAATTCAATTCTGGTTCTTTAGCAAGCTCATCATATAATTCTTTACTCAATAAATGTAAATCTCGTAAGGGTTCTGCAACACGATCTACATGCTGTTGGTTGGCGTATTTCCAGAATTTTAATCCCCAAGAAATCAGTTTCGGGTTTAAAGAAGGTTTCACATAAAATGGACTTTTACTATCGAACATCCATTTGATACCTTTGCTAATCATTCCAGGTGCTGCTAAAGGAACGAAGTGACTTGGTACAATCATACCCGCGTTACCTGAAGAACAGTTGTTGAGTAAGTCACCTTGATCTAAAAGTGTTACTTTAAAACCTTGTTTTGTGAGATAATATGCAGAACACAAGCCGATAATTCCTGCGCCGATGATCGTGATATTGCCTTTATTTTTTAGAGATGATTCGTTCATTAGTTCATTAGTCACTGGTTCATTATTACTTCATCAAGCCTATATTACCTGAAAACCATGTGCGTATGGATCATCATCATCTATAAAAATGGTATTGTACCCTGTAACTTTAGCCCAACCTTCTATACCTGGCACAATTGCTGGTTGACCATTGATAGTAGTTTCTTCTTCTATCGTGCCAATAAATTGAGAACCAATAATACTTTCATGTACAAATCGATCACCTTTTTTTAATTTCCCTTTCGCAAACCATTGCGCCATACGGGCCGATGTTCCTGTACCACAAGGTGAACGATCGATCGCTTTATCACCATAAAAAACGGCATTTCTAGCTGTTGCTTCAGGAGAGATTGTCGCTCCTGCCCATAAAAAATGACTTAATCCATTAATATTCGGATCTTCTGGATGTACAAAAGTATACTTTTGATTCATCAACTTGCGACATGTTCTACTCCAACTAATTAATTGATCTGCAGTATAATTCTCTAAGCCTTTAAAGTTTTTTTGTGGATCTACAATTGCATAGAAATTCCCACCGTAGGCCACATCAACTATTAATTCTCCTAACTCTGGGCATTCCACAGTTAATCCTTCGGCGGCTAGAAATGACTTAATGTTAATGAGTTTTACGGATTTAACTTTTCCATCAATTTGTACATATTCTACCAAAACTAAACCAGCTGGAGTTTCTAAACGTAACTTTCCAGGAACTTTTGGAATGACTAATCCTTCTTCAATAGCAATAGTTACTGTACCAATTGTACCATGACCACACATGGGTAAACATCCGCTGGTTTCAATGTACAACACGCCAATATCGTTTGTTGGATCTATTGGCGGATATAAAATACTTCCGCTCATCATATCATGTCCACGAGGCTCGAACATTAATCCTTTGCGAATCCAATCGTATTCCTTAATGAAATGTAAGCGACGTTCCATCATACTATTTCCTACCAATAATGGACCACCACCTGCTACTACTCTTACTGGATTTCCACAGGTGTGAGCATCTATACAGCTAAATGTTTTCTTCATGAAATTTGTTCGCGGGTTAATTCATTATTTACTGTTCTCCAAATTTGCAATGGATTTGTGTTTTTCAATTCATCTGGCAAAAACTCATCATCCCAATTTTGATAAGATAAAGGGCGAGCAAAGCGTTTAATGCCGTCTGCACCAACAGATGTAAAACGACTATCTGTACTTGCAGGAAATGGCCCACCATGATGCATTGGTAAACTTACATCCACACCTGTAGGTACGTTATTCAAAATAAAACGTCCGCAAATATCTTGTATGTAATTTAACAAATCTTGGTGTGCTCTAATGTCGTTTGGCGTAGCCATTAAGGTAGCTGTCAATTGTCCTTCTAATGCTTTGGCAACTTCTAAAAATTCTTTTTCATCTGCACATTGTACAATCAAAGAATATGGGCCAAAAACCTCTTGATGCAAAATTGGGTTCTCTAAAAAGGTTTTCCCATTTGTTGTTGCTAAAGTAATTAAACCTTTGCCTTCTTCTATTTCTTCATCAGTTTGAGAAATCAATTGCACTCCTTTTTGCGCCAATGCCTTTGTTAACTTTTCTGCGTAATTTGTAGCAATTCCTTGATGCAACATTTTTGCAGGGCTTACACTTTTTATTTCTCTTTTCAGGTGTTGGATGAAGCGTTCTAAACCTTCACTGTTTATTGTAATGAGTAAACCTGGATTGGTGCAAAATTGCCCCATACCTAAGGTAATAGAACCTGCTAGTTGCTTTGCTAAACTTTCAGATTCTAATTCTACTTTTTCTGGTAAAATAAAGATTGGATTTACACTCCCCATTTCTGCAAAAACAGGAATAGGATTTTTACGTTGGTTTGCCCAATCAAACAGTGCTTTTCCCCCACCAAAAGACCCGGTAAAACCAATGGCTTTTACAGCATCGTGTTTAGCTAAGTATTCTCCAACTTCAAATCCTGCACCATAAACATGACTAAAAATACCATCGGGCATATTACATTTCTTTGCAGCTGTTAAAATCGCATTAGCCATTAATGTAGATGTTTGAGCATGTGCTGGATGCGCTTTAACAATTACCGGGCAACCCGCAGCAAATGCACAGGCAGTATCTCCACCTGCAGTTGAGTAAGCAAAGGGAAAATTACTAGCACCAAATACAACTACTGGCCCCAAAGGAACTAACATTTTGCGTAAATCTGGCTTTGGTGGAGTTTTGTCTGGCACAGCTGTATGGATACTAGCTTCTAACCAATTACCTTGCTCGGCCGCCGCTGCATAACTTGTTAATTGAAACATAGTTCTTGCTCTCTCCCCAACTAAGCGTGCTTCTGGCAAGTTGGTTTCTGCCATAGCTGTTTGAATTAATTCATCTCCTAATGCTTCTATTTCTTGAGCAATGGTGCGCATAAAATTTGCACGTTGCGCCAAAGAAAATGTTTTATACTGATGAAAAGCATTTACAGCTTTTACTAACACTTGATCTAGCTCAGCCTGTGTGGTATCGTTATACATAAATGTTCTTTTATAAATTTAAGTAATCAGGTAATTGAGGGCGACTTGCTAATGCATCATTTATAATTTTCATTACACGTTCTCGTTCTGCTCCTTTTACCATAAGTCTTGGTGCTCTTACATATTCAGAACCAATACCTGCAGCAGTTGCAGCGAGTTTAATGTACTGTACTAATTTAGGATGAATATCTAATTCTAACAACGGCATAAACCATCTATAAATTGCAACTGCTTCATCGTATCGTTTGGCTTTTACCAATCTGTAAATAGCTACTGTTTCTTCTGGAAAAGCATCCACTAAACCTGCTACTAAACCATCCGCACCTAATACTAAACACTCTAGAGAAATCGTATCAACTCCACCTAAAATCTTAAATCTGTTACCAAATTTATTAATCATATTGGTCACATTTGCCAAATCTCGAGTACTTTCTTTTACTGCCTGAATGTTTTCATAAGGCATCAATTCTTCAAACATTGCCAACGTTACTTTAATCCCATAATCTACCGGATTATTATAAATTAAAATAGGCAATTTAATAGCAGAAGCTATGGCTTTAAAATAAGTAACCACTTCGTTATCATCTGCTTTATATTTTAACGGCGGTAATAACATAATGCCATCAGCACCTAATTGTTCCGCTTCTTGAGCCATAGCAATAGCCACGCTTGTGATTTGCTCGGCTACATTAATAATTACAGGAACTTTACCATTTACCGCCTTAACTGTATAGGTTAAAAATTCAGCTTTCTCTTCTTTTGTCAAGGTACTAGCCTCGCCCAAAGAGCCACAAATAATAATCCCATCTACACCTGCAGCCAATTGAGCATCTAAGTTTTTTTGAAATAAAGGATAATCAATCGTATCGTTTTCTGTAAAAGGAGTTAAAAGCGCTGGATAAACGCCTTGCCAAGCAACATGTTTCATATTCAATTTAGTTTAGTCAAATGTAATAGGAGATCGACTATCTTATTTAACCAGATTTAATGAATAATAGACGGATATTAACTTTAAAGTTCATTTCTTAATAGAATGAACTAATATTAGCAAGTTATTTCTACCTAGCGTAAATAATTGATTTAATTTATCTTATTTTAACCTAATAATTTATTTTAACTCATTAATTAAGTTAATATTAGATTAATTCATTGAAATGAAAGTTTTACAGTTCACTATTCCTGTAGCCCATGATCGTACAATTATTGTACAAGAAGATAATATGGCGCATTTTTACCCTTATTTACATCGCCATAAGGAAGCTCAATTAATCTGGATAAAAGAAGGCGAAGGAACGCTAGTAGTGGACAATAATATGCATGCGTTTAGAAAGAACGATATTTATTTATTAGGCGCAAACCAACCTCATTTGTTTAAAAGCAATCCAGAATATTTTGAAGAAGGAAGTGATTTAAAAATTCAGGCATTGATGATTTTCTTTGATCCCAATGGGAAATTAGCTCCTATTTTGGCCTTGCCTGAAATGCAATTGCTACTTTCATTTTTACAGCAAAAACAAAGTGGCTATAAAATTCCAGAATCACATACCGAAAGTATTATCCAACGCATGCTAAGTGTACAGTATGCTAAAAATCAAGAAGTTATTATTAAATTTTTAGACTTATTACAAACGCTTTATCAAATTGGAAATCAAGGAGAAACCTTGTCCACTGCAAAAATGGCTAGCTTTTCTGAAAGTGAGGGTATACGCATTGGGAACATATTTAATTACTTGATGCAACATTACGAACGTCAAATTAGTTTGGAAGAAGTTGCAGCAGAAGCCCACATGACGCCACAAGCATTTTGTAGATATTTTAAAAGGCACACTCGACAAACCTTCGTTTCCTTTTTAAATGAATTACGAATTAATGAGGCATGCAAGAAATTAACCAGTGGCAAATTTGAAAATATTGCAACAGTGGTGTACACCTGCGGTTTTAATAGCGTGACCAATTTTAATAGGGTATTTAAATCTGTTAAAGGCGAAGCGCCTAAAACATATCTCAATCATTATTTTAAAAATCTTAAAGTTTAGTACTAGTATTTAACAATTAACAATGAAATGATTAAACAATTTCTTCATTTCCTATTTCTTTATCACATTTGCACATGACTTATCCTGAAAAATTGAATGCCATCCGTCAACAAATGAAAACTGACGGTGTAGCTGCTTACATTATTCCTTCTGCAGACCCTCATATTAGTGAATATTTACCTGATCATTACAAGTGCATTACTTTCACAACAGGCTTTAAAGGCTCTGTAAGTACAGTAGTAATTACACAAGATTTTGCAGGTTTATGGGCAGATTTCAGGTATTTCGAACAAGCGGAAGAGCAATTAAAAGATAGCGGTTTTGAATTGGTAAAACTTAAAATCCAAGGTAATCCAGAATATATCCAATGGCTTGGCGAAACTTTACCAAAAGGCGCTATTATTGGCTTTGATGAGAAACTGGTTTCTATCCTATTGGGAGAGCTTTTGCACAAAGAGCTGGCCTACAAACAAATTAATTTTCAACACAAAGATTACCTAAGCCCAATTTGGGAAAACAGACCAGCCTTACCTACTCATCCAGCATTTTTAGTAGCTGATGAATGTATTGGCCAGTCGGTTAGTTCAAAGCTAGAAAAAGTTAGAGAAGCCTTAAAAAAACATCATGCAGAATACCATTTAATCTCCTCGTTAGATGATTTAGCATGGTTATTTAATATTCGCGGAGCTGATGTAAGCTATAATCCTGTAGTTTTAAGTTTTGCATTGATTTCTGAAAATCAGGCTACTTTGTACATTCAACATGATAAATTAAATGCAGCAGATAAAGCTAGTTTAGCAAAAAGTGGTGTAGAGATTTTGGCTTACGACTCTATTGCCAATGATTTAAAATTTTTACCAGCTGAAAGTTCAATATTAATTGATCCAAAGCGCAACTGTTTTGCATTATATAAACTTATCCCTACCTCTGTTAAGCGTATATTAGAAACTAATCCTTCTACACAATTAAAAGCAGTAAAAAATGAAATAGAAGTTGCCAATACACGTCGGGCAATGATTAAAGACGGTGTTGCAATTACACAATTCTTAAAATGGGTAAAGGATACCATTGGCAAAACAGAAATTACAGAATTATCTGCTGCTGCTCAATTGAAAGCATTTAGAGCTAATCAAAATGGTTTTATAGGTGAAAGTTTTAACACTATTGCTGGCTATAAGTCACATGGTGCTTTGCCTCACTATGCAGCTTCAGCAGAAAGTGATGTAGCCATCCAATCAGACGGCTTATTTTTAGTGGATTCGGGCGGTCAGTATCGTTATGGAACTACCGATATCACACGTGTGCTTCCAATGGGAAATAACACTGAAGAAGAGAGAATTGATTATACCTTAGTGTTAAAAGCAATGATTGAAGGTTGTAAAACTCGTTTTCCAAAGGGCACTTGTGGTTATCAGATTGATGCCATTACACGCAGACCAATGTGGGATTATGCTTTAAATTATGGTCACGGAACAGGTCATGGTGTAGGTTATTTCTTAAACGTACATGAAGGACCCCAAATCTTTAATGCTACTGCAACTCCTATTCCCGTAGAATTAGGTATGATTACTTCTATCGAGCCTGGCATTTACCGTTCTGGCAAACATGGTATTCGTATAGAAAATTTAGTATTAACCATTGCCGACCAAACCAATGAGTTTAATGAGTTTTACGCTTTTGAAACCTTAACACTTGCACCAATTGACACTACATTAGTTAAAAAAGAATTATTAGAAAAAGCACATATCGATTGGTTAAACACCTACCATGCTAATGTGTATGCCAAATTAAGTCCTTTTTTAAATGAAGAAGAAAAAGTGTTTTTAGGAAAGATGACCAGTGAATTGTAGCGCCTACCTCTAAAAGACTGTATCAAAAAGAAAATTTAAAAATCGTTAATGAATTTATTTTGGAATTTGCGTCATTCCCACGCAGGTGGGAATCTTAATGCACTTTTTACTCACTATCAATGAGGGTTTTAGGTTTAATCATTAGGCTTTTCACTTATGATAAAAACATCCCAACTATATTGCTGTTATTGTAGTATTATTAATCACAAAAACTAATTATATATGATTATTCAACTGAACGCCGACAAAAACTTGACGATACATAGCGAATACGAATCGCAGATTACTGAGAAATTAAACAAAGATTTAGAAAGATATAGCGAACACATCAGCCGTATAGAAGTCCACTTGAGCGACGAAAATGGAAGTAAAGGTGGTGTGAATGATAAAAAATGCTTTCTAGAAGCTAGATTTGAAGGAAAACAACCTATCGTAGCCAGCGATTTAGGTGATACGTATGACCTTGCTTTAAAAGGTGCAACTGAGAAATTGAAACATGCTTTAACTACTGTAATCAGTAAATTGCAGGCGAAGGTTTAAAACGAATTCCTATTTACAATTATAGATACAAAAAAGACCGATTTATTCGGTCTTTTTTTTGTTTGCTAGGCATTCTGTTTATATATTTCGTTAAATGATTACCTATTTGGTTTTAGTAGGTAAAATAAATTTTATAAATCAATAATAATCTATTATTATTCTAATTCTTTTACTCCAATAGATTTAAAATAATTATAAGTCAAATCATAATATTCAGGCTTTCTTGTATGGTCAAGCACATCCCCTTCGGGAATTACGATAACCATTCCCTGTCTTGCCCTCGTCAATAATACTCTATATGCGTTTAATAGATATTTCTTTCTCTCAATTTTATGAATGTTTTGCCACTTTGAGCCTACAAATGAAAAAGTTTTCCACTCCCCCTTTGAATATCTAAAATCCCCATCCCATGTAACGCATGCCCAGTCTAATTCTAAGCCTTGCACTTGAAATTCAGTCGCAACATCTTCTAAATAATAGGATGATCTAACATCATCTTTATCATCAAGAAACCAATGCACTGGGTCAATTGGAGACTTGATGTCTATAGCTAAAGGTTTTAATCTTTGAGCCTGAGAAGAAACAACAATTCCATATCTTTCTGTGCCTCTTGCTTTATCCTTAAGCCATTGTTTTGCTTTGCTTAGTTCTCTAGTTATTAGAATAGGATAATTGCTACTAATTTGACTATATGTTAATTTAGCTTTATCAATATCTAAATCTAAAAGTTGTTTAACAAATAGAGATACGTTTTCCGCTCGGTATGAGCGCATAGAAACTGCTAAGTGCAGATTTTTATCAAAATTTATAATGCATTTTTCCTCTATTCTTTTTATTGTTGATAAAGCATCATATTCATTATCCTTAAGATTTGGAGAGATATTCACTTCCCAGTCTGGGAATGATTCATGTATCGCATTTAACCATTCTGAAATACCAGCTTCACCTTTATTTATTTCCTGTCCCCCACCAACCAAACATATAATTACTGCCCAATGTTTATGTCTATCTAAGCAAGAAATTAAATATTCAGGTTCAGAAAATCTAAAATTAGGTTGATTTTTCTTACGACGCATAAAGTCAATAGTTTGCTCTTTATTCCATGCTCTTTGAGCTTCATCAAAAATAGCAACATGATCATAAGGGGCATTTTGATCTACCAAATATGCATCTCTATAATGATGAATAATTTGAATAAAAGCCTTTACACCTTCTTTAGCGGATGCTTTTGTTATTTTATTTCCTCTTAAGCTTTCTCTTTTTACTTTATCTCTAACTAATGCTTCTTGCAAAATAGCAACCAAAGGACCATTGCCAGATAAAAAAACACTTGTATCACCTTTAGATCTATCTAAATGAGTCGTTGCTACTTTTAAACCAACTAATGTCTTGCCTGCTCCCGGAACACCTGTAACAAAGCATATTACTTTTTTAGAGTTTTGCTTAGCATAAGAGATAGTATCAGAAATAGACTTTGTTGTTTTAGTTAAGTTAACAGCTTCAGCATCATTACGAGTTATTTCACTTACTGAATGTTCATTATAAAGATTTACGGCTGCTTCAATAATTGTGGGTGTTGGAGAGTAGCTTCCAGTTATATATTCTAAGCTATTTAAATCTAATTTTCCAGTATAGAATAGTAAAACTTGATTTATAATGTTTTTAATTTCAAGCTTATTTGTTCTTATAGGATAAATTAAATCATCATTATGACTAGATATAATAATATCCGTATAATTATAACTTGCTTCTGTAGCAACGAGTATTGGAGCAATTACAGCATCATGGCTAGGCTTATGAAAGTTTTTTAAATCAAGTGCATAATCCCAAACCTGATCAATATGATATCGCAAATAATTCCTTTCTCCTACTTTAAATTCTATAACAAAAACAACGTTTTTTATAATGAGCAAACAATCTATTCTTTTACCCATTCTAGGAATTGAAAATTCAAAAAAGATATCTCCTACAAAATACTTTAACTGATCTTTTAAAATTAATATTTGCTGTTTCCAAGCTTCAACAGTATCAGAATTGGCATCAAATTTATTTGCAAGCGTTATTTGCCCAATGATTTCTTTGATATTTTTTCCCAAAAATGATTCTATCGAATCTTGGTAATAGGCAGTTAACATATAATTCAATTTAGACTATGAAGATGCATATTATTTTACTTTTTAATCCAGCATTAAAATTTATTTCTAAATGCAGCAAGATTTACCTAGCAAACTTTAAAAATCACACCGCATTTCTCCTATACTCCTCCTAGTCTTCTCCTACGTTTCTCCTTAAAAACGCCCTTTGAGAAGAAGAAACCTAGGACAATCCTCGAACAACTCTAGAACAAAACTACTTTTTTACTGACATTTTAGGACATAATCAGACATTTTCGGACATTTAAATTCAACCTATTTATCTTACTAAAAATTTAATGTTTCTTTATGGCATGGAAATATTAAAAGCCACCAACAAAATAGCTCAACAACTCAAAAACAAATCTTGTCCATTTTCTACTGATTATAAATGGGGAAAAATAGACAGAATATTCCCCGATTTTCCCCGTTAATATTTTTTAAATAGTTAATTTTATGTGATTAATTATTTAATGTAAACTTAAAGCAATATTTATTGTTTAAACATTGAAATATTTTAGCTTAACTTACAACATCAAAAATAATACAGATTGATAGTTTAAGTGGCATAGCTATTGTTTGATATAGGCTATAACAATCAGTTCCTTTAATGAGATTTTTAAGATCACTATTTATATTAACGCTTTTCACTCTTTTAAGCAATACGTCATTTGCAACTACCGTATCTGGGTATGGTTGTAGAATTGGAGATGTTGTTTTTACTCAATACTTAGGAAGTACATATTTTTGGGGCACTACGTACAAAGTCTATAATAGAAATGGACAAGTTTACAGTGTAGATTATAGTCCTGGACAACAATGCAATTATATCGAAAGTAACAACATCTATGATCAAGGAAGACAGTGTTGGGTAAACACTTATGTCAATCCAATGAATAATCAAGATGGTGCAAGCTACGGTACTTACGTTTATTATTCAGTAGATATCTGTAATGTCAACTTACCTTTAGATGATTATGTTTGGATAATGGTTTTAGTTGCTGGCGGTGTTGGAGCGTACGTTATTTCGAAGAAAAGAATGATTTTTCCCACACAGTAATAATAGAGAATTATCTATATTAATTCCTTTTATAATTTAACAGCCAATTATTCCCAAATACATCTGTAACTGAAGCAACTAATGTATTCCAAAAGTTAACTTCAATTCCTTGTGTTGCTTTTGCACCCACAGAAAGTTTGGCATAATAAGTAGTTAATTCTTCTTCAGAATTGCAATTCAAAAGCAAGGAAACAGCATTGCCTTTAGTTAGTCCTTCATCTGCAACCAAGTCTGTACCCACTAAAATCAAGTCTTCTTTAGTAAGCATAGCTTGAACCACATATCCTTTCATTTCATCTGTCATTTTTTTAGATAATGTAGTTTCTCCTATCGTCTGAAAACTAAGATTGCCACCAAGACAGTTCTGATAAAAGGTCATCGCCTTGCGACAATTACCGTTAAATGTTAAATAGGAATAGATATGTGCCATTTGGTAGAAAGCTAGTTTGAAAAATCGTCTATCGAAATTGATATAAAGTTTTATTCAAAGATAATTACTCGAATACCTACCTAAATAGTGCATAAAGGACAATTGAAGGGGTTGTTTACGACAAACACATCGATTATATTTGTTTAATGAAGCATGTTACAATTTTAGTTCCCGAAACGGCTGTGATAGAAGCTATCGCAGATCCAAGGTATTTATTTACGGCAGTAAATGATTTTTTAGCTGCTGCCGGTAAAGCACCTATGTTTAACATTCAATTAGTTGGATTAAAGAGGGAAATAAAATTAAATAACAATCTTTTCTCGGTTCATACCGATTTGCTAATTGACGAACTTCCAAAAACAGACTTGATTTTCATTCCTGCCTTAAGTGGTGATATGAAAACAGCTATCGAATTAAATAAGGATTTACAACCTTGGATAATTGAACAATACCAAAAAGGTGCAGAAGTGGTTTCCTTATGTATTGGTGCTTTTTTATTGGCATCAACAGGTTTATTAGATGGTAAAAAATGCTCTACACATTGGCTGTCTGCTACCGATTTTAGAGAAATGTTCCCTGCGGTTGACTTAGTGGATGGAAGTATAATTACCGAAGAAAAAGGTTTATATTCTAGCGGAGGAGCTAATTCATATTGGAATTTATTACTTTATTTAGTAGAAAAATACACAGATCGTGATACCGCAATTCTAGCTTCAAAATATTTTGCTATTGACATTGACAGAGAAAGTCAATTGGCATTTATGATGTTTCAAGGACAGAAGAAACATGAAGATCCTGAGATTAAAAAAGCACAAGAATTTATAGATAATAACTATCAGAATAAAATTACGGTAGATCAGCTGGCTGGAATGTTAGCCTTGGGCAGAAGAAGTTTTGAACGAAGATTTAAAAAAGCCACGAATAACACTGTTATTGAGTATTTACAGCGGGTGAAAATTGAAGCGGCAAAACGAAGCTTTGAATCGAGCAGAAAAAACATTACAGAAGTAATGTTTGATGTTGGCTATACAGATACCAAAGCATTTAGAGATGTATTTAAGAAAATTACAGGCCTAACCCCTATCGATTACAGAAATAAATACCACAAAAAAGTTCCTTTACTACTAAATTAAGAGCAGAAGCTACTATGCCTTAATTACAAACAATACCATCGCACAGCTGTTTATAATTAAAAAGTTATGCTATGAGATCTATTTGGAAAGGTGCCATTGGTTTTGGCTTGGTAAATATTCCCGTTAAACTTTATTCTGGGGTACAGAACAGCAATCTAGATTTAGATATGCTAGATGAACGCGACCATGCGAAAATTAAATTTCAACGTATTAATGAGGATAGTCGCAAAGAAGTTCCATATGATAAAATTGTTCGTGGTTATTTTTTGAAGGATAGATATGTAATCTTGGATGAACATGATTTTGCTGAAGCAGCTCCTGAAAAAACTAAAATCATCGAATTAGAGAATTTCGTCGACATAAAAGACATCAACCCTATCTATTACGAAACATCCTATTATACCGAGCCAGAAAAGCAAGGAACAAAAGCGTATGCGCTATTGCTACAAGCACTAATTAAATCAAAAAAAGCAGGAATAGGACGTTTTGTACTACGAAGCACGGAAAATTTGTGTGTTATCCATCCGATGGATGATGTTATTGTCATCACTAAAATTAGATTCCAAGAAGAAATAAGAAGTCTAGAAGAAATCAAAAAAGTAAGTGACACTAACATTACCAAAAAAGAAATGGAGGTCGGCTTAGCCTTAATAGCGCAATACAGTTCAAAATTCGATATCGCTGCATTTAAGGATACTTATAGCGATGAATTATTAAAAATTATCAAAGCTAAAGCAAAAGGTAAACGTGCGGTTGTGAAAAAACTAAAACCACAAAAAGCAACTAGTGATAACTTATACGATCAATTGATGCAAAGTTTGGGGAGTAAAAAAAGAGCGTAAACAAAAACATTTTAAAAATGTTAAAACTTAAAAATAGTCAACTGATTTTTTAAAAAGTTGATGTTTTGATATCAAATTCTACCTATATGAAAAAGATAAAAAAACAAGAACCACCTAAACAGCCCGATACAAAATATCCAGTGCCGCCATATCCAAAACAAAAACAAGCCATTCCTGGAACTGAAGATCAAATGAAACCTTTGGCCGATCATGGAGAAAAATCATACAAAGGTTCTGGAAAATTAAAAGGCAAAAAAGCGATTATCACCGGTGGAGATTCTGGAATTGGGAAAGCTATTGCCATTGCTTTTGCAAGAGAAGGTGCTGATGTACTAATTAGTTACTTAGATGACATCGAAATTAAAGATGCTGAAGACTCAGCTAAATATGTGGAAGAAGCCGGTCAGAAAGCAATTTTGGTTAAGGGCGACATTAGAAAAGAAAGTCATTGCAAAAAAATTATAGATACTGCCGTTAAAGAATTTGGACAAATTGACATTTTAGTAAATAATGCTGCTTTCCAAATGGGAAGAGAAAGCTTAGAGGAAATACCGGCCGACGAATGGGTAAAAACATTTGATGTGAACATTCACCCAATGTTTTATTTAAGTAAAGCTGCTGAACCTTTCATGAAAAAAGGGAGTAGCATTATTAATACAACCTCGGTAAATGCATATAATCCTAGTCTAGTATTGTTGCCTTATGCAGCCACAAAAGCTGCTATTCAAAATTTCACTGCTAACTTAAGTCAGATTTTATTAACTGCAGGTAAAGGAATTAGAGTAAATGCGGTAGCGCCTGGACCAATTTGGACACCCTTAATTCCATCTACTATGCCAAATCCAGAAGAATTTGGCAAAGATACCCCAATGGGAAGACCAGGGCAGCCAGTTGAAGTTGCACCAGCCTACGTGTTTTTAGCTTCTGATGACGCTAGTTATATTTCTGGAGCTACTTTACCGGTTACCGGAGGAAGAATTACGATTTAAGATCACTAAGAATTAAAAATATATTTATGAAAAAGCAAGCTGAAAAATCAAACGATAAAGCGCAAAAGAAAACGAGTGGTGATGCTAAAGGCAAAGCTTCTTTTGACCAGAATGGACAAGGTGCTGCACCAAAATATGGACAAGCTGGAGATGCACCAAATGAATCTGGAGATAGTGCGAAGAATAACAAGGAAACGCTCTAATTAAATTATATGCCCGAAGGACCGTCTATTGTTATACTTAGAGAATTAATTGAAAACCTCCATTTAGAAGGTGCTGAAATTATAGAGGTTGGAGGTAATACTAAATTAGATAAAGATCGTTTGCTTCACCAAAAAGTGATTGCATTTAAAAGCTGGGGCAAACATTTCTTAATATGCTTTAGTGATTTTGCCTTACGAGTCCATTTCATGCTTTTTGGTACGTATCGGATAAATGAAGAAAAGGAAAGTACGCCTAGAATCAGCCTAGTTTTTAAAAATGATGTATTGAATTTTTATACCTGCTCATTAAAATTTATTGAAGGAGATATCAATGAAGTTTATGATTGGGAATCCGATGTACTCTCTAATGATTGGAACGAGTCGAAAGCTTTAAAAAAATTAAGGGAAAAAGAGGATGTGCTGGTTTGCGATATCCTTTTAGATCAGAATGTTTTTGCTGGGGTCGGGAACATCATTAAAAATGAAGTATTGTATCGGATTGGTGTACATCCCTTATGCACTGTAGGTTCACTTTCTATGCCTAAAGTAAAAGAGCTTATTAAGGAAGCTAGAAATTACAGCTTTGATTTCCTCCGATGGAAGAAAGAGTATACACTTAAAAAACATTGGCTCGCTTATAGTAAAAAAGTATGCCCTAAAAACCATCCCATTATTAAAGAACAGTTAGGAAAAACTAACAGACGTACTTTTTATTGTCCTATTTGCCAAAGCTATGAAAAGGCTTAAGCCTATTTCAATAGATAACTCGCATCAAACATTACCTTATAATTATTGTTATATTTAACCTGAGGTACATTATTAAGTACTTTTAACTAGACCTTAATCGTTTATTTAGCTAAGCGCATAATCAATTTTATATGATGAGACTTCCAATAGAACGTAAACACGTAAAAGTTTACCCAGACCCAAAAAGAGTAATTGCAAGATTTTTTTTTAATGGAGATGAGCGTGGCAGAGAAGTGATTAATAAAGTAATGACACTAACCGATGAACAGGTTTTTAATATCATTTCGCCACTTTTACAAGAATATTCTAAACGACACCGCAACATTACCAAGATTTTATCAAGGCATTGCAAAAAACTAAAGCCTTTGTTCGAAAAAATGGATATTGATTATAAAGACCTCGATACACATCGTAGTCTTTTAATTGGTTCTTATTTTACACATGAATACTCTATAGAATCAGCAGCATTCTTTAATCCATCTATCATTGAAGATCCAGACCAGAGTAATTTGGAAGAAGGTGAAAAACGTTTAATTATAAGCTTTAGAGCAGTTGGAGAAGGTCATATTTCGTCAATTGTATTTAGAAGAGCTTTAATCGACAGAAATAATAACATTACAGTAATTCCAGCGGGAAATTATATTGATGAAGCAGAAATTATAAGAAATGCATCTTATAACAAAAAGCTCTTTTTAGACAAAGGCTTAATTGCGCTCATTAACGAAGATGTATTAAAAGAATTAGATAAAAAATTAGCCGATCAATTTGATTATGCAACGCTGAAAAGTGTAATTGCAGAAAGTCAGGAATTAGAGCCAGATCCATTAAAAGACATAGAATTAGAAAAGGTACTATGGTTATCTGATTCATATTATGAGATTATTTTCTCTATGGATACTGATATTTCTGATCGTGTTATCTTCCCAATATCTGAATTTGAAAGAAAGGGAATTGAAGATGCCAGATTTGTTAAATTTATAAATGACGATGGATCTGTTACTTATTATGCAACATATACCGCTTATGATGGACATATCATTATCCCTAAACTCTTAAAAACTAAAGATTTTTACGACTTCACAGTTGGTCCACTATTTGGTGATGGTGCACAGAATAAAAACTTAGCCCTTTTCCCACGTAAAATAAATGGTAAATACGCCATGTTATCCCGTATTGATGGTGTAAATAATTACATCATGTATTCGAACAAAATTAACGTATGGGAAAATCCAATTAAATTACAAGAACCAAAATACAATTGGGAATTTGTACAAATAGGAAATTGCGGTTCTCCAATTGAAACTGAAGAAGGTTGGCTAATTATCACCCATGCTGTTGGTCCAATGCGCAGGTATTGCTTAAGTGCTTGTTTGTTAGACCTGGAAGATCCGACTATAGAAATTGGAAGATTAGAAGAACCTTTACTTATTCCAAATCCAGACGAACGTGAAGGTTATGTTCCAAATGTGGTATATTCTTGTGGGTCAATTGTCAATAATGAACATTTGATTATTCCTTATGGTTTATCAGACTACTCTTCGTCATTTGCTTCAGTTGATTTAAAAGCACTGTTAGATAAATTAAAGGCATCACCAAAACCTTAACAATAAAAAAAAGTCTGGTTTATTTAAAAACCAGACTTTTTTGTTCCTTAACTCCACTTAAGAGTTGGTCATACTTAAATGCCTTTACAACGGTTAAGTGAGATATTAAATACGCTAATGTGCTTTCTGCACCTTGATTTCTATTTACACCTCCACGATGCAAGCCATCGGCACAACCTTTTGTTTCTGCGTCATATAATGGAATTCTCAACGAATTTTCCCCTAAGAACCATAGATAACTCGTAAACATTTTCTTCATATATGAAGTATCTTTAGTTACAATAAACGCCTGATGATACATTAAGACCATCGCCATTATTTCAATAGCTTGTTGGTCATACAATGGCATTACTCTATTGTCTCTATTGTACCAGCCATCATTACCTACCGGATTAAACAAGTTTAAGTTAAAGGTTAATTTCTCTAAATACTGTAATGATTCGTTTGCGATTTCCTTCACTTCTTCATTACCAGTTATTTCTGCAGAATGGAAAAGTGCCAATGGGAAAATAGCATTATCATAAGTCATTTTATCTTCAAACCAATGCCAGTCATCACCTCGCGTAGTTTGATAAGCTGATACTAACTTATCTGTTAAAGACTTGAGTTCATTTAAAATCATTTCATCATAAGGATGCGATTGCAAATAATAACTCAATCCTGTTATTGTATTACATATTCCTCTTAAATGTGTTAATTTTTTAAAATGTGGAACCGCTTTAAAAAACAGTTCTCTTCCAAACTCTATGTAAGAACGGTTTGGTGCAGAATGGATAAGATAACCTAATGCCCAAATGGTACGTCCAAATGAATCGTCGGTTCCCTCTTCATCTAAATATTGGCGATTGAAACTCATGAAATTCCTAAAATTTCCATCTTCCAACTGCATATCATGAGTAAAACTCAAATAAATTGGTAAAAGGTCTAAAGCTTCAACATTATTCTTCTCTTTATATGCCATTAAGGCCATAATTATAGCTCTCGAATTATCATCAACACAATATCCTTCCTTCCTATTTGGAATTCCAAATTTAGCATGCTGAAAAATTCCTGTATCATCTGTTAAGCGTTTTACATAGTCGATATTAAATTCTGGCATTAAACCAGGATCTATAATTTGACTTAAAATCTTATCACTATAATCTGGATGCTTAACTGCTTTTTCTATTAATGAAATATATGTTTTACCAATTTTAGGCCATCTAGTACTTAATCCAAAAGTATAAGCATTTTTCTTTAATGTACTTAACATCTCAGGATCAACTAACAATTGATTAACGATGTTTGCTAATCCATCATGATCTTTAAAATTGAATAAACGACCACGATTTTTGTCTAAAAGTTCTTGTGCATGCCAATATGGAGTTGAAACTACCGCAGCCCCAGCACCAACCGCATAAGACAATGTGCCACTTGTAATTTGAGCCTCGTTAAAATACGGTGTGATATAAACATCTGCAGCAGATAAGTAATTGATTAATTCTTCCTCTTCTACAAACTTATTCATAAACACCAAGTGCTGGCTCACATTTAATTCTTCTGCCAACGTTTTTAGGTATTCACGATATTCTTCGCCAGAATTTTTTACTACGCCAGGATGTGTATTACCCAATATTACATACACAGCATTCGGATTTTGCTTTACAATAGCGGGAAGTGCCTTAACAACGGTCTCTAAACCTTTATTTCTGCTAATCAATCCAAATGTCAACAACACCTTTTTGTCCTTTAATTGAGGTAAATCCTTGATAGGGTTAACAATAGGTGCTTCTAAATCCGGTACTCCATGCATTACAAGCTGAATTTTTTGTTCAGGCACTTGGTAAATGTCAGTTAAAAAACCAACTGCTTTGCTACCCATTACTATCACCTTAGCCGACTTTTTAGCTACCTCTTTAATAATAGCTTTTTGTAAAAAAGTAGGAGAATTTAAAACGGTGTGTAAAATGGAAATAATCGGTTTTTCTATCTGGTTTAAAAATGGAAGGACGAATAATCCATCTTCACCCCCATAAATTCCGAACTCATGTTGTACAATACATGCATCAACATCACTGCTATTTATAAATGCAGCTGCTTCTGTATAATCTTCTTGGACTTGTTGTCTAATTACAAACTTTACTTCTTCTGGATATTGATATTCATTTTTATCATCAGCGTTGTTCATGGCAATAACAACACTTGTTTCTAAAAGATTTTTATCGTCAAAATTACTACAAATAGCCTTAATTAAATTTTGGTTAAAGGTAGCTAAGCCACATTCGCGTGGCGGGTAAGTAGAAATATATGCTATTTTCATATCTCAGGATATTATGCTTTAAAAATTAAGAACTTGATAAAAAATTGAGAGATACTTGTTTAACAACGAAATAGCTATGTTGTTTTGCGTTATGGCACATTTCACGGTAAAATAGTATTCTTAAAAGGAGAGAATGAGTTTTCTAGCTTACAAAATATTAGAAAAATAGTTTGTTTATATGTCTCGTAATCTATAGATTTGCATCCCGCTGAACAAGCAAATGCCCAGCTGGCGGAATTGGTAGACGCGCTGGTCTCAAACACCTGTGGGAAACCGTGCCGGTTCGACTCCGGCGCTGGGTACTAACCCTCTTTATGAAAGTAAAGAGGGTTTTATTTTATAATCTTTAGCGTTTGTAAGCCCCTAGATTAGGGAAGATTACTTTTACGATGAACGTAGCTGAATTAAATAAAAGCTAGAAAATTGATATTCTGTTGTTTTCTTCTTTGAAGTTCTTTTACCATCTCACTTTCTTTCATAGCAACCGCCCATGCTGGTCTTAATTGAAAATGTTGCTGACTTGTAAACGTTCTTAAATCTCCAGACCATGTAAGACCTATTGATTCTCCTAATTTTGCTACTTCTTCATACAATTTAGACTGGTCTTTATCTATGAAATTTCCATTCTCTGCTTCCTCTACTATTTTAATACTGAAAGTAAGTCCAAAATCTTTAGTAGCTTTAGTAGAGGTAGTAACTAACTTAATTTGAATACCTTGAGCTGTAGAAAGATGTAATAATTCCTTAGCAAAAGGCACCATTTCTTTTGCCATTTCATTAAGTACAATTTCATTATGTTGTTGAATAGAATTAATCTCTTCCACCTCATTGTGTTGATTAACAATTAACAATTGATATAGGGCATCCCAGGTTTTTGTCCAAGGGTAACCATCTGCTCTTACTTCTATCTTTTCTTGTATTGCTTTAATAATTGCACTTACGTTAATATTATATGGCAGTGAATTAAATAATAGAAAATAAATATTAAGCCATGTTTTAGAAGATGCTATACCATCTGCTTCAATACCAGCTTTTTCTTGTAATGCTTTAATTTTGTCTGAATAGTCCATCTCTTTTAATAATTAGAATTAATAGTAATTTATTTAGCTGCTTCAATTTGTTTGCTTACTTAGCGAAGCTAAATGACCAATTTAACAGCAAAATTTTGAACGTAGTTTTGCTTAAAATACCAATTGGGTATATCTACGCATTGATATAGGTATAAATACCCGCATTCAATTAAAGAAACTGGATGTTATTAACTAAACCTGAGAGTAACGGAAATACTTTTTTGTTTTGCTGGGCTTGTCGAAGCACAAAAAAGATTGGAGTGGATAGCAGGAATTACTCAAATAGGTGCTACAGCTTTTGCTTTTCGAAAAAACTATATTTGGGTTTAACATACTAGTTTGAGGTTATATCTAGCTCAAAAAGTTTATGTTTAAGCGCATACAAAACAAGTCCGGCTATATTGCGGCTACCTGTTTTTAATAAGAGATTATTTCTGTGCCCTTCTATCGTACGCGTACTAAGAAATAGTTTTTCTGCAATTTCATTACTACTCAATTGTTTGCAGATTAATTGTAATACTTCTTTTTCGCGATTAGTTAATCTATTTATATTTTCTAGGGATGTTGTATTTGTTTTTTGCGTTAAACCTTTACGCATCATTTCTAACATAGGTACAGTAAAATAGAAATCATTTTTATATACTTCTCTAATGGCTAATTCTACTTCTTCGGGTTCCGCATTCTTAGCTAAATAACCATTTGCCCCTGCTTGTATTGTGGTAAGAATAAAATTTTCGGCTTCGTGAATGGTTAAAACTATTACGCCTATTTTGGGATATTTCTCTTTTAATACCTTCAAAGCATCTAATCCATTCATTTCTGGCATGGAAAGATCTAGCAATATGATATCAGGTTTTACGACAGCAGTTTCACAGAGTGATAGCAATTCTTTACCGCTTTCGGCTTCGAAAATTAGCGACATATTTTGAAAAGTACTGACAAGTGCTGCCATTCCTCTTCTAAAAAGTTTTTGATCGTCTGCTATTGCTATATTGATATTCATTAAGGATGATTTTAAAGCCTGAAATTATAAAATTTGTATGCATAAGTTATACAATGTTGATTTTTTTTTAGATTAGTGAAATTTTAAAAAAATCATGAAACCAATTAACGTTCCAACTATTCCTCTCAATGCAGCTGTTGCCAGAGTTACTCGTTTTAGAGAACAACTTTCTAAACAAGCTTCAGAGTCTACTGTAATTCCTCGTGCCATTCTTATTCCCATAAATGATTTGATGGCAATTATTGAGAAATACTCATCTGTTGATGATGAAGGAAATGTTATAAATTCACTTCAGGGTGTTAGGGCTTATTTTGCTGTTAAATTAACTGATGAAAAACTAGAAGATGATATTACTGCATTAATTGTGGCAGTAGACAAAAACGGAAAGGATATTATCCCTACCACCAACGCAGGTTTAGGTAATCCTGGTGATGATTCAGAAATTTATGATTTCACAAAACCTTGTCCAGATGTTTGTGATCCAGAAAGTCCACTATTTGTTCCTTAATAAACTATGTTTCTAACTTATATTGTCCCACTTAGTATATTGATACCTATACTATTTGGGATACTTAATTTTAAGGTTGCAAAAGCTGGGCCTAAACTTCTCTTTTATTTTTTAATAGCATCTGGCTTAATCAATTTAGCGGCAATGATTTTGATTGCCTATAGAATGAAGAATTTGCCTTTGTTGCATCTATATACAATTGTAGAAGCAGTTTTTATTTTAAGCTATTTCCGAACATTGTTTGTAGATCTTTTATTAAAAAAAGTACTTCTATATATCATTATACTTTTTCCTGTATTGTGCATTATAAATTTCAGTTTTATACAAAGCATTTTTACCTATAATACATATACCAGACCTCTAGAAGCTATTTTAATAACTTTTTTCTGCTTACTTTATCTGTATAAAAGTGGTTTTACAGATAACTGGATTGAAAAACCAAGTAGCTGGTTTAATATGGGTATTCTGGTTTATTTTCCTGTAGTTTGTATCATTTTTATCTTATCCAACTACTTTACTTTTGTTATTAAAAACAAAGAGATGAACCATTTAATTTGGAATATTCATGGTGCGATGTCTATGATAATGTATTTAGCTTGGGGAAAAGCTTTCAGCTTAATAAAAAAGGATGGATAACATCTATTTACTTATTTTTTATAGTGTTTTAGCCATTTTTATATTGGTTACTTTTTTCTTGCTGCTCTATATTAAAAACCAAAACATGGTATGGCAGCAACGAAAATTGTTTCAGGAAACAGAAATTGCTCAACAAAAGCAATTGCTAAGTGCAGTAATTGATTCTCAAGAAATAGAACGCAAACGAATTGGTGAGGATTTGCATGATGAAGTTGGAGGCACATTATCTGCCATTAAATTAATGTTAAATGCCGCAATGAGGCAATATAATTCAGCTGACCAAGAAGTTATTTTACCTGCTAAACAATTAATAGACAAAATGATTGTGGATGTAAGAAATATTGCCCATGATCTTTCGCCTCCTGGTTTAGCTATGTTTGGACTTTACACTTCGATTGAAGGTTTTGTCTCTCTGATTAATAAGACAGGTGAAATTGAAGTTATACTTTCTAACGAATTAAAATTGGAAGAAAAACTACTTTCAGAGAAGGCAGAATTGGCATTATTTAGAGTAATAACCCAGCTTATTGCTAACACATTAAAACATGCCGATGCTACTAAAATTGAGATTTACTTTAAACAGCAAGAAAACAATTTTGAAATTATCTATCAGGATAATGGAAAAGGCTTTGATGTTGAGATTTTAAACGAAAAGAAAGGTATTGGCATGCAAAACATTATTAGTCGAATACAAATGATTAACGGCATTTACATGCTTGAAACCAATATAAATGGTGGTTTTAAAATGGAGATTAGCTGCCCTCTCGACACTATTATCTAAGAATGTTTTCCTAGCTTTTTGTCTACAATAAATGGTGCAAATGGTAACAGTGAAGCTAAAAAAATTAAAACTGCTTTACCAAATTTCCATTTTGTTTCTTGCCAAGCTAAAACCAAGTATGCAGCATACAACACAAAAAGCAAACCATGCGCCCAGCCTGTATATTTAACTGCCAATGGCATATCAGCCCAGTATTTTAAGGGCATTGCAATAAACAACAATAGAAGATAAGAAATACCTTCTGCTACGGCTACTTTTCTGAATATATTTAATGAAGTCATGATTTTGGCTTTGAAACAAATGTACTTAATGACATTTATATAAAAATTGTTGATTTGCTTTTTTACACTTTGCAAACCTTATCAATTTAAGAGCCCATACGATTTAAACTCTCTTTAATGCGATGTAAATACTTATTGCGATAATAAATATCTTTAATCGCTTTTAATTTACTTTCTTGATTTTCTGTGTCAGCATCATAAGCTAACGTCAAAGCTTGCAATTCGGCTGCTAGCTCATTCTCTATTTGCTCAGTTTGACCTTTCAACTCTGCCAGTTTAACTGCATTAGAATCGAATTCTAACTCCATTAAAGCTTCATTCACTTCCATCATTTCTACTAAAAAGCTTTGCGGCAATGTATAGTTTTCTCCCTCAACTAATTCTCCTTTTAGCTCAAGAATATAATGTAAGCGCCTTTGAGGATCTTTTAATACTTGAAAAGCTTTGTTATTTAATGTAGAAAGTTCCAAGACTTCGTCTTGTTTTTCTTGACTTTGATTGATGTAAAAATCGGGGTGATATTTCTTACTCAATTCGTAAAACTTCTGCTTTACAATCTGCTGATCAGGGTTGAAACTAACTGGTAAATCGTAAAGTTCGAAATAATTCATTTTATTTTTAAGATTTTGTCATCCAGAACTTAGTGAAGAACCTCTTTAGTTTTCCTTTAGAGATTCTTCGAAGGCTCAGAATGACAAATGATAAAATTATTTGCCAAATATTTTAAGGATATCGTTACCAAAGGCGAACACCATTAAACTTAATAAAATTACGAAACCTACTACTTGAGCACGTTCCATAAATTTATCACCCAAGGGCTTTCCTTTAATCATTTCTACAATTAAGAATACAACGTGACCGCCATCTAAAGCAGGAATTGGCAATAAATTCATAAAGGCTAATGCCATAGAAATTAATCCTGTTAAACGCCAGAAGTTTGCCCAATCGAACTCACTGCCATAAACTTTAGCGATACCAATAGGACTGCTAATGTTACGAGCGCTAACTTTCCCTGTTATCATTTTCCAAATTCCCTTACCGTTATCAGCAAAAGTTGTCCATGCTTTAGATGTACCAACTGTTAAAGATTCAAAGAAATTATAATCGACATGGCTAATTGGCAATTTAGCTTTTGCTATAGCAATACCTATAGTACCATCTGTTGTTACTTTTGGAGTGAGATCTACTAAATTACCATTACGTAATACTTTAATGTCAATTGTTTTTCCTGCAGATTTTTGAACTTCTGTTGTAAAATCATTTAAATAATGAACAGGTTTTCCATTAACTGAAATTACGCTATCACCAACTTTCATTCCGGCATCATACGCTGGAGTATATACTTTTGTCGCTTCTTTTTTAGAAAACAAACGGCTAAGAAATCCTTTAGATTCTACTGTAGTTGTAGGTTTATCTACTTGGGATATTTTTTGAGCAACAATTCTTGGCTCTACAAATTCTTCAATTCCGTGTTTGCTAATGCTGTTTAAAACCGTTTCAGGAACTTTTAAATCAATAGCTTTACCATTACGAGAAATAGTTAATTTCGGGCCACTCAATAGAACTTTTGAACTAATCAATTCTTCAAAGCGAATTACTTTTTGACCGTTAATCGCTAAAATTTTATCTCCGTCTTTTAGACCAATTTCCTCTCCTATTATACCGGGGTGTATACCATTTGCTAATTTATCATTTGGAATATAGGTTTCACCATATTTAAATGTAAGCATCCAGAAAATGAAAATACCTACAATTATATTTACAATGATACCTCCCAACATCACAATCAAGCGTTGCCAAGCCGGTTTAGAACGAAATTCCCAAGGTTCTGGAGGTAATGCCATTTGCTCTACATCCATTGATTCGTCAATCATTCCCGAAATTTTCACATAGCCTCCTAAAGGCAACCACCCAATTCCATATTCAGTATCACCAACTTTAAAACTTATCAGTTTAAATCCCCAAGCATCAAAGAAAAGATAAAATTTTTCAACTTTTATTCCGAAGGCACGTGCCGCTAAAAAATGTCCTAATTCGTGTAAAATTACTAGTATCGATAATCCCAGCAAAAGCTGGCCCGCCATAATCAGTCCGTTCATATAGTATTTAGTATGTTTTTGATTTTAGATTTGTTAAACTTTGTTTTGTTACGAGTTGACTTGCAAATATACGTGTCTGCTTATCGGTTTCTAAATAATTATTAAGTGTTGGTTGTGCAATAAAATCTATTTTTTGCATGCATTCTTCTATCACAACGCTCATTTCAAGGAAGCCAATATGATCTTTCAAAAAAGCTTCTACTACAACTTCGTTTGCTGCATTAATTATGCAAGGCATATTACCACCTTTTTTCATAGCTACGAAGGCAAGGTCAAGGTTACGAAAACTTTTTGTATCTGCCTCAGAAAATGTAAGTTCTGGATAATTTAAAAAACTAAACCGTTCAAAATTGCTTTTTGCTCTTTGTGGATAAGCCAATGCATAATGAATGGGCAATTTCATATCGGGCAAACCCAATTGTGCTTTAATTGATCCATCTGTAAATTGAACCATCGAATGAACAATAGATTGCGGATGTACTACAACTTCAATTTGCTCTGAGGTTAAATCAAATAACCATTTTGCTTCTATTGCCTCTAATCCTTTATTCATTAATGATGCAGAATCAATAGTGATTTTTGCGCCCATCACCCAATTTGGATGTTTTAAAGCTTCTTTCTTAGTAACATTAGCTAAAAAATCTAAATCTTTACCTCTAAATGGTCCGCCAGATGCAGTTAAAAAGATTTTTTCTATAGGATTATTTTCTTCGCCAACCAAACATTGAAATATAGCAGAATGCTCTGAATCCACTGGAATAATCTTCACCTCATTTTTCTTAGCCAATTGCATTACTAATTCGCCAGCAACCACCAATGTTTCTTTATTGGCAAGGCCGATATCTTTTTTCGCTTCAATAGCAGCAATGGTTGGTTTTAAGCCTACTGCTCCCATAATTGCAGTAAGTACAAATTGAGTTTGTGGCAATTGAACCGCAGCAATTAATGCATCTTCACCACACAATACATTAACACTTGATAGTGCTTCCTTTACTTTTAAGTAATGATCTTCACATGTAATCACCACTAATTCTGGCTTAAATTCTAAGGCTTGCTGAATTAAAAGTTCTGCATTATTCTGAGCCGTTAACACATCAACTTTGTATAAATCAGGGTTTGCCCTAACTACTTCCAATGCTTGTGTTCCAATAGAACCTGTGCTACCTAATATGGATATATTTTTCAACCTTCTTTTCTAATATACTTTTCTAAAACCTCTGCCAATTTCCTATCGTTACTTAATCTTGGAACTTTGTTTTGTCCACCTAATTTCCCTTGTGCTCGCATATAATTCACAAAGGCATCTTTTTGTAGTGGCCGAATAATCAGTTTCTGCAAAATTTTCCCTTCAATCAGGTCAAAATAGTAAATATTTTTTTGTTGCAAAGCAAGATCGACTTTCTCACTAAATGCTTTAATATCTTTTGGAGCATTTGCAAATTCTACAAACCATTCATGGTAAGGCAATTCGCCCTCCGAAGGATTTACTTGAGGTGCGACTGTAAACTCTGTAATTTCTATTCCTTCTTCATTTGCTACTGTTAAAATCGCATGCTCTACTTCTTCGCCAATTACATGTTCTCCAAACGCAGATATAAAATGCTTAATACGACCAGTAACTAAAATTTTATACGGATTTTTAGAAACAAATTTGACAGTATCACCAATGCTATAACCCCATAAACCAGCATTTGTATTTAAAATTAGTGCGTAATTTTTATCTAATTCTATTTCAGCCAAGCTTAAACGAGTCGGGTTTTCGTTGTAATATTCGTCAGCTGGAATAAATTCATAAAAAATTCCTGCCTTAACCAAAAGCAACAAACTTTTATCATCTTGTTTATCTTGGTAAGCAATAAAACCTTCAGATGCGGGATAGGTTTCAATCGCATCGACTTTTCGATCAATACTTGCTTCAATTTTAGCTCGATAAGGCTCATAATTAACGCCACCGTACACAAATAGACTAAAATTCTTAAAAATATTCTTGATTTTTTTCCCCCCAGTTTTCTCACTCAATTTATCAAAGTACATTTGTACCCAAGGCGGAATACCAGAAATGAGCGTCATATCTTTGTGCAACGTTTCATGAACAATTGCATCCACTTTTTCTTCCCAATCTTCAATACAATTAGTAGCGTAAGATGGCAATCTATTCTTTTGTAAATATGCAGGAACTAAATGAGCCACAATACCTGATAAACGACCTACATTAATTCCATTCTTCTTAATCAAAATGGGGCTTCCTTGTAGGAAAATCATTTTACCGTTTACAAAATCGGCTTTGCCAGTTTCATGGATATAAGTTAATAATGCATTACGAGCAGCTTTAATATGCTCTGGCATCGATTCTTTAGAAATAGGAATATATTTTACACCAGAAGTAGTACCGGAGGTTTTTGCAAAATATTTTGGTTTACCCCTCCAAAGGATATCTTTTTCGCCCGCAACTACTCTATCTATATAAGTTCTTAAGCCTTCATAGTCTCGTACTGGAACATTTAACTTAAAATCTTCGTAATTTTTAATGGAATTGAAATGGTGATCCTTGCCAAAAACAGTAGGCATTGCCGATTTAATAAGCGAATGAAATACATCATTTTGTGCCTTCAAAGCGTTGCTTTTCCATTTGTTGATGCCTTTTACAACCCATGCAGCAAATGGCTTACTTAGTGCTGCTTTTAATCCCATATTTTTAAGTATAAATGAGAGAGTAAGTGAATGTAACGACCATTAAACAATATTGTGTATAATATCAGGGTGCTCATCGCCCCTGTATTCGTTCATTATTTTACGATAAGCTACAGTAAAAAAGGCCGTACTAAAGGGCACAATAACAAATGAACTAAATACAACAACAATTAAAGAGATATATTGATTGATATCGTAATCAAAAAAGTAATTAATTAAGCGAAAACCCATCACAATTACGATATAGAAAAAGCCAAAAACAATTGCTTGAACTAGTACTAGACCTAATAAAATAAATAAAAGCTTGATAAAATTACCTTTTGTGGTAGCTAAACTTAATTTAATAGATTCGAACGGAGGACAGTGTTTGTCGATAATAAAAAACGGAAAGAAAATGATTCGAATAAATGTGAAGAAAATGCTTAGCATAGCAATTGCAACTGCAACATTCACAATCACTTTTCCAGCATAGGTAAAATTATTAATCAGCCCTTGATTTACTGCAAATTTTAAAATCAAATCTAAAATATAAAGTACTGGCATCAATAAGATACCTACTAAAAAAATACTTAGTCCAAAATATACGGTTCCAATTAGAAATCTTATAATTTCTGTTCTTGTAGGCAGTGTATCAATAATTTTTATATCTGTTTCTTCTTGGTGATCAAGCAATCTGAAAATATATTTAATTAAACATAACTCTACTACGCAATAACTCATGATAAAGATAAGTAACATCAAAACTCTTATACCAATATTCAGTTCGCCCATAAAAAAGGCCATAAAAGTTGAGGTAAATGCGGTGATGAATATCAAAAAACAGAGTGTAGCAATGGAGAAATAGTTATCACGGGTAACTTTCCACGCTTGCATAATTACATCTTTTACTGCGAAAGTACTTTCCTTCAAATAATCTATCATGATTGTTTAACTATTATTCTTTTAAAAAAATCTTGTATAAAACCTAAGCCATACGCCGTTAGTTGTATAAACGATGCAACAACACTCAAAAGTGCAATTTTTATTGATTTGTTAACCTGCCATGCATGAAAAAATATCAACAGAAAATAAAGCACAAAAAAGAAGTTACAAATATAGGCCAATGGCGAATAAAACACATTGCATAACAGCATAAAAGCCGTACCTAAAGTAAATAAAGCAGGAAAAAAATGAACTGCTTTTAATTCTGATGGAAAATGTTTGTAAATATTAATACGAGCTCTGCCAAAGAAGTGCAATTGTTTATAAAATTGACTAAAACTTGTTCTTCTTTTATGAAAAACTTTCGCCGCAGGTATTAATCCAATTTTAAATCCATTTTCATGAATACGAATGCTATATTCAATATCTTCGCCTAGACGAGTTAAAATAAAACCACCAACTTTTTCATAAACTTCTCTAGAAACACCCATGTTAAAACTGCGTGGGTGAAATTGTCCAATATGTTTTTTATTACCGCGAATTCCACCTGTGGTAAATGGAGAGGTCATTGCGTAGCTAATTGCTTTTTGAACTGGTGTAAAAGTTTCATGAGCAGCATCTGGACCTCCATACGCATCTAACTGATGTTCGAATAGATAATTCTTTACAATTTCTAAATAATCTTCTGGAATTAAACAGTCTGAATCGAAAATGATAAAATAATCGCCTTTAGCTCGCTCAAATCCAAAATTACGAGCAAAACCTTGTCCGCCATTTGGTTTTACAAAATATTTAACATCCAGTTTATCTGTATAAGAAGCCACAATAGCTGCAGCATCATTTACAGAACCATCTTCAATAACCAACACTTCAAACTGTGTATAGGTTTGTGCAGTTAAAGTAGTTAAAAGCTCATCAATTTCTTGTGGGCGATTATAAAGTGGAATGATAATGGAGAAAAACATTTTGAATTTTATAAGTTGAAGGTTAAAGTTAGGGGTTTTGGACATACGCCTTAAACCTTACGCCTTAAATCTCTTTCTCAATTAAATATTGATTTCTTTCTGGCGCATTGCGTGATAAAAGCTCAGCAACAAATCCTGCTAAAAACATTTGAGAACCAACAATAATGGCTACTAAAGAAATATAAAATAAAGGTTGGTCAGTGATTTCTCTTTTATAAGGAATATGAGCTGCTATATGATATAATTTAACGCCAATCATCCACAAAGTCATAATTATTCCTAAAAAGAAACTTAATACACCTAACGAGCCAAAAAAGTGCATAGGACGTTTTCCAAATTTCCCTACAAAGAAGATAGAAAGTAAATCTAGAAATCCATTAATGAACCTACTCATACCAAACTTGGTAGTACCATATTTTCTGGCTCTATGCTCTACAACCTGCTCTCCTATTTTAGTAAAACCTGCCCATTTTGCAATTACTGGAATGTAACGGTGCATTTCGCCATATACTTCTATGGTTTTAACCACATCTTTTCGGTAAGCTTTTAAGCCACAATTGAAGTCATTAAGTTGAATACCGCTCATTTTACGTGTTGCGGCATTAAATAATTTTGTAGGGATAGTTTTAGTAATGGGATCGTAGCGTTTTCTTTTCCAACCTGAAACGATATCGTAATTCTCTTCTTTAATTCGACGATACAATTCTGGAATTTCATCTGGACTATCTTGTAAATCAGCATCCATTGTAATAATTACATCACCTTGTGAGGCTTCAAAAGCTACATTTAAGGCTGCAGATTTACCGTAATTTCTTCTGAATTTAATTGCTTTAATGGTGTTGTATGTATTTTTCAATTCTTCAATTACAGCCCATGAGGTATCTGTACTGCCATCGTCTACAAAAACTGCTTCATATGAAAAATTATTTTCGACCATCACTTTATCTATCCAAGCGATTAACTCTGGTAAAGATTCTTCCTCGTTATATAAAGGTACTACAACTGATATATCCATTTTTTAGCGTTATCGTCTTTGCGAAGGAATAATGAAACAATGTTATTTAAACAGATTGTCACATGCTTGGTTATTACCAACCTTCGTTCCAATGACGTATAATTAGAAACGTGCAAATTTCATCAAATTATATGACAAAACCTGCACGTTGATAAATTTAATATAAGGATTAATTATTCTTCTGTACTGCCTAAAAATACTGGACGATTTCTTTTAAAAATAGCAGCAAAAATTAATGCACCAATAAAGTAAACTACCGCAGCAATACCAAAACCAACTATAGCTTGGCTAAATGTTGGTGTAAACTGTTTATCTAAATTCTCTGAAGTTTTTTCTAATGCCTGAGACATATCTGCTTCAGCCATACCTATAGATTTAAGCGTTCCTTCTGTTTTAGCCATAACCAATTCTTTCATAGTAGTTGGGTAGGTTGGATCGATGTATTTTCCAAAAATGATGTTAAAAACATACATAATTGCCATTGATAATAAGAACATTGCGAAAATATTCCATAACGCTTCGCCAAATGACCAAAATCCACCTGCTTTTTTCCTCATATCAATACAAAAGAATACCGCCAAAGCAATACCCACTAACATTAATATACCAGAATAAGCATATGAGCTCATTAAACTTGGCATCATGTACCAGGTTACTAAAAAGATTACAATACTAATTGCGCCCCAAATAGCACCATTTTTTAGGGCTTCAGTTTTTAGGTTTACTCCAGTTTCTGTTGTTTCCATTTTATTTAGTTTAGTTTAGGTTTATCTATTTTTATTAAAATTAGTAATTAAAGTATATACTGCAATATCAAAACTCTTATTGTTACTAAATTTAAGTATTTCTTTTTGTGTGGCTTCGCTTGCATTTGGCTGCAAGAAGAAAGTCATGAAAGGCACAAAAAGCTCTTCCATTTCTTCACTTAATTCTAATAAATCAGCATTGCTACAAATATCTTCTACACTACTTTCAGCCAATTGCTGATTACTAATCAAATCCTCATAAATATGAAACTCATCTTGAAACTCATCTTCTTCAACTAATAAAAACTCTTTCAAAAAGTCTTCTAAACCTGGCTTAATTTCCTCATCATGACATTCATTAATATATAATAACAAATTCAACAATTCAGTTCCACGCTCAATGGTCTCTTCTTCAATGTTTTCCCATTCTTTAGATTCAAGATAATCTTCTTCCAATTTATTTACATCGCTAGTGAAGAAATTAATCATCAATAAATCGAAATAAACTTCCCTTAGTTCATCAAATTGTGAATACTCGTCAAAAACTTCATCAAACTCTGCAACTTTTTCTAGAAAATTCATGTCCTTACCAAAAACCTCAACTAAACGTTGCTCAATGGCAATTGAATCTATATTATTAGCTGCGGCAAATTGATCTAAAGATGCAATTAACGCTTGTTCTACACTACTGTTCATATGTTTGATATTGTTTGTTATTATAAATTAATTGCACTTTTCCTGTTAAGGTTTTACCTAATAAAGGAGAATTGCTTGATTTTGATGCATTATTAGCAGAATTGTATTCCCATTTTTGGGTTGGGTTATAAATTGTAAAGTTTGCCTCTGATCCAACTTTAATTGTTGGAACAGGTAAATTTAAGAGTTGACGTGGATTGATTGAGAGTTTCTCTACAATTGTTGTTTCATCTAAACCTGCCTGCAATAATAAAGGTAAAACTGTTTGCAAAGCGATTATACCGTAAGCTGCAATTTCAAATTCTACATCTTTAAACTCTATTTCATGCGGTCTATGCTGCGAAGAAATTGCATCAATTGTCCCATCTTTTAAACCAACTAATAATGCTTTTTGATCTGCTTTGATACGTAATGGTGGTTTTACTTTGTAATTGCTATCGAAATCGTTTAATAAATCTTCTGTGAAAACTAATTGATGTGCTGCTACATCGCAAGTAATTTTTACTCCATCTTTTTTGGCTTTTTTGATAATTGCAACCGAACCAGCTGTAGAAATATTGCTAATGTGAATTGGTGCATCGTGATAAGTAGCTAAAAATATATCTCTAGAAATCTGCATTTCTTCGGCCAATGCCGGAATACCTTTCATGCCTAACAACACATTATTTTTACTTTCGTTTATTTGCGCTTTGCCTGCAATAGATTTATTTTCAGGATACAGCATTAATAGACCATTAAAACCTAAACAATATTGCAATGCTCTACTCACAAAACCATCATCGCTTATTGCTTTGCTTCCCTCTGAAAAAGCAACTGCACCTGCATTTTTCATATCAAAAAGCTCAGCTAATTCTTTGCCTTCCAAATCGCGACTAATTGCTCCAATTGGATAAACATCTACCAAATTACCTTTTGCTTTATTTAAGATATATTCTACCTCTCCTTTTGATTGAACGACAGGTTTGGTACTAGGCAAAACTGCTAATCCAGTAAACCCTCCAGCTTTTCCAGCTGCAGTTCCAGTTTCAATATCTTCCTTGGTTTCTAAACCTGGATCGCCTATGGTACAGTTTAAATCGAAAAATCCAGGAGAAAGTATTGCTCCCTTTCCTTCAAACACAGTTTCTTCTTTAGTTTGTGTTAGATTTTTTGAAATGGCTGTGATTTTTCCTTGTTCAACGCGTACATCGCAGGTTTTTTGATTAAACTCGCTGTTAGGATCGGCAATGGTTATTCCCTTAACTAAGAGGTTCATGAATTTTTATATTTATTGATTAGCATATATTATTTTTTGGCATTTATGAGCTCACTAGCTCGGTTTTCGAATATGATAAAATCGAACCAATATTATTTCAATCGCTAAAAAAACTAATGTCAAAATTAGACAAAGTTTCCATAACTCCGTTCCATTATTTTTTGCACCAACAGCTGATGCAATACTATCAGATTTTGGATCTAAAAATGTGATTTGTTGTTTACCAAACAATTTTTGCAAATCCGCTTGTGAGGTATAGTGCATATTAGATTCTGCTCTGTTATCATTGAAAGCAACAATAGCTAAAGTCGAATCACCTTTTTTAACATCGTAAAAACCAGCTTTTTTAACTTGATCAGCAACATACAGTAAGGTTTTTCCATTTGTTTGTCGCAATTCTGGAATTACTTCAAAATTATCAGCTACTAATTTTAAAGATTGATTTGCGCCTAACTCTATTTTTTGAGTTTCCAATACATTATCTTTCATTGCAGTATAATAAATCGGTTGTTCTTTAGCGCTGGCAAAGGCGATTTTATACATTAGTGGTACAAATACAGGATGTTTTGCAAAGTTGCTGTCTTCATTTGCCAAATCGGTAGCCGATAAATAAATTTGACCATTGCCACTTGGATACCGAGCAAAAAACAACTTTCCAGCGGGCAATTGCAATAAATTTTCTATGTTACGAGTATTACTTTCTGAAAAGCTAAAATATCTATTTACTTGTGGTAAATCTATGTTTTGCGGCAAGGTTTCAAATACATCTTTAAATAACGGGTGCTTTAATTCTATACTACTTACTTTGCTTAGTGTAGTATTTAATTCGGCAACTGCCGGAAGATTTAAGGCCGTTAAAAAAGCGGTATAAACATTTTTCTCTGCATTCAAATTCGGAAAAATAACGACAGAACCGCCATTTGAAACATAAGATTTTAGTTCCTGCGCTAATCCGCTAGATGGAGAATTTAGTCCATTTAACACCACTAAGTTATAACCTTGTAAAGAAGAATAATTAATATTCGCCTCTGGCATTTCTGTTAGTTTGAAATACGAATCGGCTTCAAATAGTGTTTTAATATATTTTTCATCCGTTTTTCCGTATATACTTACTATTTTTTGTTCAGCATTTACTTTAAAGCTAAAATTAAGGTCATCGTCAAAAGTTAGAGGAAAATCCTTTAAACTAACTGTTCCCTTTTGCCATCCTAAGCTCAAACCACTAAAAGAAAGTGTATCTCTTTTTGTTTTGCCAGCCTCAACTGTTAAACTGCTGATTGCTTTTTGCTGTTTATTTATAGTTAGTTTTATTGGGATATTTTTAGCTTCTTCATCACCATAATTACGCAATTGAACTACTAGTTTTTCTGTAGCATTAACTTGGTGCATGGGCGATAACAACCAAACACTATCCACCGCAACATTTGGCAAGTTATTAGCATTTAGTTTACCTAAAGATATATGGATGTTTTCGTCCGTTTTTATCATTTCATCTCCCGAGAATCCTTTTTGGAAATCTGAAATCACATATAAAAATCGATTACTTATACCCGTAAAAACACTTTGTTGTCGGTTAAGTACTTGTGGTAATTTTCTACTAGCGGATGAAATTTTTACTTCGTCAATAGCTTGCAAAGCCTCATCTCCATTTAACAAACGTTGGTGTTTTCCTTCAAAATCATTCGTTAATAACTGAAATCTATCATTTATCTGAAAAGCTTTCACTACTTCCCTTGCTTTGCGTTTGGCTTCATCAAGCAAACTCCCCTCTTTATTCACAGCGTCCATACTGTAAGAATTATCAAGGTAAATACTTACACTATTCCCTTTACTCTGATCAATTTTAGTGGCAGACGGTAAAAATGGACGAGCAAAAGCAAGGACCAAAAACGCAATAGCTAATATGCGACAGCACAATATGAGTAGGTTCTTTAATTTTTCTCTTGAAGAATTTTGCTCCTTAATTTCTTTCAAAAAAGCAACATTACTGAAATAAACTTTTTTAAATTTCCGAAAATTGAATAAATGGATGATGACCGGAATAGCGACCGCAAAAAGTGCAAAAAGAAAGCCCGAATACAGGAAATTCATTAAAAATCAAAGATAAAAAAAATATGGAGTTTAGCGAATTGATAAATGAAAACTTACTTGGCTAATTCTTTTTCAATAGCTTCTTCCACACTTAAAACATCTGGAAGCATTCTTACCAATTCTCCTTTTTTATTAATGATGAAATGTGTTGGATATCCTACCACATGCAATTGATTTGCCATGTATTTAGCTTGATTTGAAACGGTTGCATACTCAAATTTGGTTGTTGAAAGGAATTGCTGCAGTTCTTTTTTATTATCTGTAGCTAAACTAATAAACAATATATCTTTTCTATCTCGATATTTCTTTACAATTTCATTCAAAGCAGGCATTTCCTGTCTACATGGCAAACAGCTAATAAACCAGCATTTAAAGAGAACTATTTTTCCTTTTATATTTTCTGAAGTATAATGAATTCCATTAACATCTTTGAAATCAAACGCTGGAACTGGTTTTCCTTCTAATTTACAAAATGCTAATTGCTCCTTTGAAAATTGTTGCATATACGCTGAAATATTTTTATCTGCCTTTTTCGGTAGCACAGCCAATTGATAACTCAACGTATCACCATTAGCATAAAGTGCCAATGGAAAATAAAGTCCAGTTGTTAGCTTTTCGAGTAAAACTGTTCTAGTAATTGGTTTTCCGTTAATATCAACTGCCTTAAAATCTTTATAAAGCTGTATATTTTCACTGTAATACTTCCAGAACTTACTGAAAGGTTCTATAATAGAATCTGCTAAAAAGATTGGTTTTCCAATTAAATTTGTACTTTTTTGTGTAGCAACAGAATCCGTATTAAATATTTTTTCTTCTTGTTTGATTGGTTGTTTACAAGATGCGAAAAGTAATATGCCATAAATAAAAACTACACCTATATTTTTCATCTTTTTTAATTTTATACAATATAAATATTATTAACTATATTCTTAGTGGAAAAGAAATTTTCCTGACTAATGACTCAACAATCAGCTACTCCTTCTGGGAATAAATTGCTTTTAATATATTAAATAATTGATTAACAGTAAGTTGAATTAGTCATGAAAAAGCAATCTATTCATGTTTTAACAACCATTTAATAGATATTTAGTATATTTGTATAGTAAAATTTAACTAAAAAGAAACGCCTATAAAGCAGACTCATACCTAAAGATTAAGTGAACGAGATACCGAAAAATTATGAGAAAATACATTTTTAGAGCCGCAGGATTTTTATCAATTGCCATTTGTCTTACCATCACTGGATGGAAAGCAGTTAAGAAAAAGGAACCCGTTATAAAAAGTAAGGTTGTCAAAAGCAAAACAATTACTGGGTTGGATAGCACTTATGTGAAGCATGTTAATGGCTTATACAATGCTATACATTTAAAAGAAGCTGGTTTAAGTTTTCCTATTTTCGAGAAAGCATTAACAGGCTTTTATAATTTGAAGAAATCTGGGCAACTTTCAGATAAATCAATTTTAACCATTGCAGATTTTGACCAGTCTAGTGTTAGCAAAAGACTTTATATTATCGATTTAGATAAAAAAGAAATTCTATTAAACACTTGGGTTGCTCATGGACAACGTAGTGGCGACAATGAGGCTACGCACTTCTCCAACACTAAAGATTCATTTAGTAGTAGTCTTGGGTTCTATGTAACCGGAGAGGTTTATAGAGGAATTCATGGTAGATCGCTAAAACTTGATGGAATGGATCAAGGTTTTAATGACCATGCTAGAAGCCGTTCTATAGTGGTTCATGGTGCTGCTTATGTAAGCGAAGGAACAATTAATGCTCTTGGAAGATTAGGTCGTAGCCAAGGCTGCCCAGCAGTTGCGCCAGAAGTAGCCGATGAGGTAATTAATACGATTGGAGATAAAACAGTTTTGTTTATCAACAAAAGCATTCCTACCTATTCTTCTAAATACCTAGATGAAACACTGGCTGCAAATTTTGCCGTAGATTCAACTACACATTTAATGGATTAATTATTTTGCATACAAATAAAAAAGGAGGAATTAAATTCCTCCTTTTTTTTATGCTAATCGTTGTAAATAAGTGAATAATACAATATCCAATCCATATACATCTTTTCTGAATTGAAGTTTCCCGGCGTCATCTGCCCAGCATGTAAAATAAGTTAAATATACAGGTACCTGTTTCGGCAAAGCAATATCAGTGGCAACGGGATTTGCACTTTCCATTCCTGTTTTTATTTTATCATATTTATCACCATGCCCAAATAGAGCTTCAGCCAGCTCAAGTGGTTTTTCTAAACGAACACAACCATGGCTTACAGCCCTCATATCCCAACCAAAAGGAGCTTTTGAAGGAGTATCATGTAGATATACGCTACTTTCATTGTTAAATAAAAATTTAATTTTACCTAAAGAATTATCATCTCCAGGCCTTTGCTTAAATGAATACTTTTTTCCAACATTTCCATCCGACCAATCAATAGTTTCCGGGTCTTCTACAAGTTTTCCGTCTTCAAAAACATCAATATTATTATTCGATAAATAATATGGGTCTTTAGCAGCCAGTTTTGATATCTCATTTGTAGCGATACTTTCAGGAATGTTCCAAACTGGATTAACTTGTACACTATGGATCATACTTTTTAATTGAGGAGTTTCTCTACTAAAAGGTCTGTCTTTTTTCAAATCATTTTCATCGTACTCTACTAAATTATCTGTGTTATTTTTATTTCTGCCTTCACCTACACATACTTTCATATTTAACACAGATTTTCCGCCTTCCATTACATCTAATCTAAAATCCGGAATATTAACCCAAACATATTTATCTTCGGTTGGCAGATTTTTCCATCTTAATCGCTCTAGATTAACTTGTAAAACTCTTTGTGCCTCTTCCTGACTTATTCCTGGCAAAACGACTTTGTCTTTTAGGGCTTTTTGTAATGCTAAATATTGTTTGTCTTTGGGCTGAATGCTATCTAAAAAGTTTTTAATATCCGAAGTTTGAAATATCTGCAAGAAACTTACACTATCAGGTCGCTTTGTTGCAGTATAATATTGAGCATAAATCTTTCTAGGGCTAATTATTCCAAACTGTAAAGCATTGCTATAATTTGATAGTGAATTTGCTGCAGAAAGCTCTAAATCGATTAATACTTGATATGCTTCATCAAGTGTTTTAATTTCCTTTTTATTATACGTTTTTTCAATAAGATCGTTCAACTCACGAGCTTTAAATATCTCAGGATCTAAACCATGATCGTTAGAATTATTAAGAACTGCGACTGCTTCCTTTAATTTATCTTTTGATAAGTTCTTCATTAACAGCACTGGCTCAAAGTCATTCGACTCATATAATGCCCTTAAAAACTTAGGATTTCGGTATTGCTTTTCTTGTTTTTCAAAAGTCGATTTGAATTTCTCAACGAAGGTTTCAGTTTCTATGTCTTTAAAGATTTTATTTCTAGTTTCCTTAAAAACTACTGCGCCAATATCTGAATGGCTTTTCTTACAGGATTGTAAAATGAATAAACATAATATACCCACTAAAAATAATTTTTGGGTGGTAGATTTAGAGTAAATTTTAGCTATCATGTAGACCTAATAAAATTAAGCCTGCTTTTGTTTGAAATTTTACATATATTTTTTGATGGCGTCCCAAAGTATTCCATCATATGCATACACATCAGGTCTAAATTGAACTTTGCCATTTTCAGCCCAAGCTGTATAATAGCCAATTACAACAGCTACATTTTTTCTTGTAGAGAACCAAGACGGTTTAAGCTGGAATACATTTGCAGTATCTGATTTTTTGGCTAATATTTTGCGATATCGTTTATTTCTATTGGTGTCAATAGGCGGTAAATTAACTTCCATTCTTAATTCATCGTATTGATATTTATCCTTAACCATTAACTGTGCAAATTTTAATGGATCTTCAATACGTACACAACCATGACTAATTGCTCTATTCGCCAATTTGAAGCCATATTTGTTGTTGGTATCATGTAGGTAGATACTAGAACTATTATCAAAAATAAACTTGAATTTACCTAAAGCATTTCCTTCACCAGAGCCTTGTTTAAAGGTGAATGGCAATTTTTCTCTAGCATATTTATTCCACTGAATCGTATCAGGATCAAGAACTTGCTTTCCTTTATAATAAACTTTTATGTTACTATTTGATAAATAATAGGGATCTTTTCTTGCCATCCAATAAATTTCACTTTGCGCAATACTTACCGGAATATTCCAAACTGGATTTACTTGTATGGAGTTAAAAACACTTACTAATTGTGGCGTCTCATGATTTTTTGGTTTATCATCTAAGTTTCCAGACTTTAAAAAGAGTTTCATTTTTTCTGCATAAGTAGCTTCTCTTTTGCCACCTACACAAACTTTCATGTGCGCTAAAGTATCTTGTTTATTAAACCAAGTCAAAGAAAAATCTGGAATGTTAACGGCAACCACCTCATCTGTTTTAATCGGCAACTGCCAACGCAGGCGTTCCATGTTTAATTTTATGGTTTTAATTGATGGATCATTTTCATTTCCAATGCTATCACGATAAAAAGCTAACATCTTTTTTAAATCTAAATAGCTTTTTGAAGATGGTTGAGCATTCTTTAAGGTCTTGACTAAATCAGTGGTGTTTAGTAAAGAATCCATTCTCAAACTATCGGGACGATGTACATTAATGTAATACCGATTATATATTTTCCGTGGATTAATAATTCCATATTTGATAAAACTGGTGTATCTTAAAAAAGCATCAGCCGTTTTAATTTCCAACTCAGCAAGAAGTGGATAAACTTCATCAATACTCTTAAATTTGTTAGCATCTAATCTTTCTAAAAGTGATGTTAATTCTTTTATTTTAAATATTTCAGGGTTAAAACCATCAGCTTTGCTTTTTGCAATATAATTTTTCAAACTATCTAATCCACCATTGGTGTAAAATCGAGTAATTAATAAGGGATTATTTTCGTGAGCTATGTAAAAAGTTTTTGTAGTTTTTGGATTGGATAAAGAATTACTCAATTCGTCCAATTTTTTACTGAAGATGGGATTATAAAATGCTGTATCGAATTTATAATAAAGTTTATTTTTAAAATGTTTAGCCAATAATGTGGCTATTTCTGGTTTTTCTTTAAACCATCCACAAGAACTTAGAAATAGACATGAAAGGATAAATAGTAGCGTTTTCTTCAATTTAGTATAAGTATTTAGCTGATAGTTTTTAAGGTAAGGTTACTATAATCACTTCAAATAAAATGCCATATATTTTTGATTTTACATTAACAAAGCTATATTTGCATCATCTTCTGCCCAAAATTACGGAAAGAAAGCAATATATGATCCAAGTTTTAAACCATCACGTACATTTACATCATCGCCATTGTGGCGATAGATAGATATATGTTTTGTACGCAAAACGGTTTTTAAACAGATTCAATATTCTTATTCCTAATTTTATACAAAGTGAAAACACTTAAAATTGCTATCCAAAAATCGGGTAGATTAAACGAAAAATCAGTAGAAATTCTTAAAAATTGTGGTCTTTCTTTCGAAAACTACAAAAGTTCATTAATAGCAACCGTTGCTAATTTCCCTTTGGAAATTCTTTTTTTAAGAGATGATGATATTCCGGAATACGTTCAAGATGGCATTGCCGATTTGGGCATTGTTGGCGAAAATGTAATTATAGAAGCAGGTGCAAATGTGTCGTATTTGCAGAAGCTAGGCTTTGGAAAATGCACCTTAAAAATTGCGGTTCAAAGCACCAGTAACATCACCGAATTAGCGCAATTAAATGGCAAAGCAATTGCCACTTCTTACCCTGTAATTCTTCAAAAATATTTATCAGAAAATAACATCGATGCGCAGATTAGAAACATCTCTGGCTCGGTAGAAATTGGTCCAGGTTTGGGTTTAAGTGATGCAATTTTTGACATCGTTTCTACTGGCGGAACATTGAAAAGTAACGGCTTAAAACCATTTAAAAATGTGATGGATTCAGAAGCTGTTTTGATTGCTAGCAAAGGGATGGAATTAAATCCTGAAGTGCTAGAATTATTACAACGCATACAATCTGTTCTTAAAGCAAAAGCCACAAAATATGTAGTCTTAAATGTAGCTAAAGAAAATTTACAAGCTGTTGTGGATTTGTTGCCAGGAGTAAAAAGTCCTACAATAGTTCCGCTGTTTGAAGAAGGATGGGTTGCTGTGCATTCTGTAATTGCCGAGCAAGATTTTTGGGAAAAAATTAATAGCTTAAAATTAGCAGGTGCAGAAGGAATTGTAGTAATGCCGATTGAAAAAATCATCATATAATTAGCAAAATAGCGCTAAAAAACAGTAATTACATATTAACTATTAGTTAAATACAAAATATAAAGCATTGAAAATCTACAGTTATAAAGATTTAACTCAACAAGAAATAGAGAAACTTTGTTCACGCAAGGCAGAAGATGATAATTTAATTCAATCTAGGGTTCAAAGTATTATTTCAACGGTGAAATCTGATGGAGATTCTGCTCTTCTCTCCTATGCCGAAAAATTTGACAATGTTAAATTGTCTAGCTTATTCATGGACAAAGAAGAATTTAACGAACTGGCAAAACAAATCCCAAAAGAAGTAAAAAATGCCATTAATATCGCTTACCAAAACATCTATAAATTTCATGAAGCGCAATTAAAAACTGAAGCTAAAATTGAAACAATGCCAGGTGTAAACTGCTGGAGAGAAGTGAGAGCAATTGAAAAAGTTGGACTATATATTCCAGGTGGAACAGCAGTTTTACCGAGCACTTTTTTGATGCTAGGCATCCCCGCAAAAATTGCAGGTTGCAAAGAAATTGTGGTATGTTCTCCTCCCCAAAGTGACGGCAAAATTAACACCTATATTGCTTACGTTTCTACCTTATTAAACATTGAAAAAGTTTACTTAGTTGGTGGTGCTCAAGCAGTCGGAGCAATGGCTTTTGGAACGGAAACAGTTCCTAAAGTTGACAAGATTTTTGGACCTGGAAATCGTTACGTAACTGAGGCAAAAAAGCTAGTTCAAAACACAGTTGCTATTGACATGCCAGCTGGCCCATCGGAGGTTTTAGTAATAGCTGATGAAACTGCAAACCCATCATTTGTTGCAGCCGATTTACTAGCCCAAGCCGAACATGGAATTGATAGTCAAACAGTGTTGGTTGCCACTTCGAAAAAAATTATTGATACCGTAATTTCAGAAATTAAAAAACAAGTAATTGATTTACCAAGAAAGGACATCGCTTCAAAAGCAATTGAAAACTCTTATGTAGTTTATGCTGAAAATTTAGCTGAAGCCATGGAATTTAGCAATTTGTATGCTCCAGAGCATTTAATTTTAGCAACTGAAAATTTTGAACCCCTAATTCCACTAATCAGTAATGCTGGCTCAGTGTTTTTAGGAAATTTAACACCGGAAAGTGCTGGGGACTATGCTTCAGGTACAAACCATACTTTACCAACAAGTGGATTTGCTAGCGCTTTTTCAGGAGTTTCAGTTGATACTTTCTTGAAAAAAATCACATTCCAACATTTATCAGCACAAGGTTTACAAAATATAGGTAACACAGTAGAAGTTTTGGCAGAAGCTGAAGGATTACAAGCACACAAAAATGCAATCACCATTAGGTTAAAAGAAAATGGATATTAAAGATTTACAAAGAGAAAATATAAAAACCTTAAAACCTTATTCTACTGCAAGAGATGAGTTTAAAGGACAAGCAAGTGTCTTTTTAGATGCGAATGAGAATAGTTTTGGCTCGCCGCTACCTGCAAATTACAATCGTTATCCAGACCCTTTACAATTAGATTTAAAGGATGCGATTAGTAAAATTAAAGGCGTACCTATAGAAAATACTTTTTTAGGCAACGGCAGCGATGAAGCAATCGACTTATTATACAGAGCTTTTTGCAATCCTGGAAAAGACAACGTCATTATCCTTCCTCCTACTTATGGAATGTATGAAGTTTCGGCAAATATCAATGATGTAGAAGTTAGAAAGGTTGATTTATTGCCAAATTTTCAATTGGATTTAGACAAAATTGCAGAATCGATTGACGGAAATACAAAAATGATTTTTATCTGCTCACCAAATAATCCTACTGGAAATTCTATCAATAGAACAGATATTGAGACCATTTTAGCCAACTTTAAAGGATTGGTAGTAATTGATGAGGCATATATCAACTTTGCAAAACAGAAGACTTTTATTCAAGAATTGACTGAATATTCAAACTTGGTCATTCTTCAAACATTTTCTAAAGCTTGGGGATTGGCCGCTCTGCGCTTAGGAATGGCTTTTTCTTCACGACCAGTAATTGATATTCTGAACAAAGTTAAACCACCGTACAATATCAATCAGGCAACTCAAGATTTAGCTTTAGCGGCGTTAAATAATATCCAACAAGTAAATGAATGGATTAGAATTACAGTTGCAGAGCGAGAAAGATTAAGCACTGAATTACTTAAACTAACGCTCGTTAAAAAAGTTTATCCATCTGATGCTAATTTTATATTGGTAGAGGTAACAGATGCGTTGAATACTTACAATTTATTGGTAGATAAAGGTATAATTGTTCGTGATCGTTCAAAAGTATCGCTTTGCGAAGGATGTTTAAGAATTACTATTGGTACAATTGATGAGAATAATCAATTATTAAATATTTTAGAAAAATTATAATGAAAAAAGTACTGTTTATAGACCGTGACGGCACATTAAACATCGAACCAGCAGATGAGCAAGTAGACAGTTTTGCAAAGCTGAAGTTTTACCCAAGATCATTAAATTACCTTTCTAAAATTGCAACTGAGTTAGATTTTGATTTGGTAATGGTAACTAATCAGGATGGTTTGGGAACTCCTTCAAATCCTGAAGAGAATTTTTGGCCAGTGCACAATTTCATGATAGATACGTTTGCAAATGAAGGTGTTGTTTTTAGCGAAATTGTAATAGACAGAACATTTGCGAAAGACAATGCCCCTACTCGTAAACCTCAAACTGGTTTATTAACCAAATATTTGGGTGAAGGCTATGATTTAAAAAATTCATTCGTAATTGGGGATAGATTAAATGATGTGATTTTAGCTAAGAACTTAGGCGCAAAAGCTATTTTCTTACGTCAAAACGATGAATTAGGAAGTACTGAAGGAATGGCAAAAGTTGATGAATTAACCGATGTAATTGCTTTAGAAACTCAAAAATGGGAAGATATTTATACATTTTTAAGAGCTGGCGCAAGAAAAGTACGTCACATTCGTAAAACCAACGAAACAGACATTACTATTGGTTTAGATTTAGATGGAATTGGAAAAGCAAGCATCAAAACCGGCTTAAATTTCTTCGACCATATGTTAGATCAGATTGCTAGACATGGTAGTATGAATTTAGATGTGATTGCCAATGGTGATTTACAAATTGATGAACATCATACAATTGAAGATACTGGAATTGCACTTGGCGAGGCTTTTGCACAAGCATTAGGTAATAAATTAGGTATTGAGCGTTATGGTTTCTGTTTACCAATGGATGATTGTTTAGCACAAGTTGCTATAGATTTTGGAGGCAGAAACTGGATTGTTTGGGATGCGGATTTTAAACGTGAAAAGGTTGGAGATATGCCCACAGAAATGTTTTTCCACTTTTTTAAATCATTTAGCGATGCAGCAAAATGTAATTTGAACATAAAAGCAGAAGGCGAAAACGAACACCATAAAATAGAAGCTATTTTTAAAGCTTTCGCAAAAGCAATTAAAATGGCTGTTAAACGTGATGCTGAAAAATTGGTTTTACCAAGCACAAAAGGGTTATTATAACTATAAAATGATAGGAATTGTTAATTACGGAGCGGGAAATATTTTTTCTTTAACTGCGGCTTTAGAAAGGCAAAACATTGCCTATGGCATGGTAAACACAGAGGCGGACTTGGAAAAATACAGCCACATTATTATTCCTGGAGTTGGACATGCTGGAGCTGCAATGAAAAAACTAGAACAAACTGGATTAGTAAACGCAATTAAAGCATTAAAAAAACCTGTTTTAGGTATTTGTGTAGGAATGCAGTTAATTACTCAGCATTCTGAAGAAGGAAACGCTAATTTATTGAACATCATTCCATTAAATACTAAACTTTTTGATAAAGAATTAGGTATTAAAATTCCACATATGGGATGGAATACGGTAGAATTTAAAAACAATTTACTATTTAAGGATGTTCCTGTGGATACACAGTTTTATTTTGTGCATTCTTATTTTATTGAATATAACCCTACTTTTGATATTGCAGCTGTTAATTATGGAAACAAATTTTCGGCAGCAATACAAAAAGATAATTTTTATGGCGTACAGTTTCACCCAGAAAAATCTGGAGAGGCTGGAGAACGCTTATTGAAAAACTTCTCAAACCTAAGTTCATAAAATGTACATTATCCCTGCAATAGATATTTTAGATGGAAAAGTTGTCCGCTTACGCGAAGGCGATTATAACCAAAAAACTGAATATGATGTTTCCATAGAGGAAATGATCCAACGTTATCGTTCTAATGGAACAGACTTTATTCATATTATTGATTTAAATGGGGCTAAGGGCGATTTTAGCAATCAAAAAACACTGTTTGATATTATCAAAAAGACCGACATGCGAGTTCAATATGGCGGTGGAATTAGAACAATTGAACAAGTAAATAATTTATTAGATGCCGGAATTCATCGCGTTATCGTAGGCACGCAAGCTATTAGTAATCCTGATTTTTTACCAGATTTGAGCAAGGCTTTTGCTAAAAAAAATGATTACGCAAATAGAATTGTAATTGCTATCGATGTTCTAGATGAGGTAATTAAATATTCTGGTTGGATGGAAAGTTCGCCAATTAAGCTAATGGATTACGTTGATAAATGCTTGGCTTTAGGATTTTTCAGATTTCTGTGTACTGATATTAGCAAAGATGGAAAATTGGGTGGTGCAGCTATTGATTTATATAAAAAGCTGCTAGATCACTCACCAATGATTAAACTAATCGCATCTGGAGGTGTTAGCTCGATGGAAGATATTTATGAACTAGCAAAATATCCAATTAGAAGTGTGGTAGTTGGCAAAGCTATTTACGAAGATAGAATTTCCATTGAAGAGATTAAAGATTGGAATTTGAAGATGTTGAGTTCCATCTAATATGTTATCAAAAAGAATAATTCCTTGTCTTGATGTAAAAGATGGACGTACAGTAAAAGGTATCAACTTTGTTGATTTACGCGATGCTGGCGACCCCGTTGAATTAGCTGCTCAATATGCAAAACAAGGTGCAGATGAATTAGTATTTCTGGATATAACAGCCACTCACGAACGTCGTAAAACGATGATTGAGATGGTTAAATCAGTTGCAAAACAATTAAATATTCCCTTTACTATTGGTGGAGGAATAACCGAAATTGCAGATGCAGAAGCACTTTTAAATGCAGGTGCAGATAAAATTAGCATTAATTCTGCAGCAGTTAAAAATCCACAATTAATAGAAGATTTAGCCAAAACATTTGGTGTTCAGTTTGTAGTTTTAGCAGTAGATACTAAACATATTAACGGCAAAAACATTGTTCATTTAAATGGAGGTAGATTAATTACTGAATTAGAAACAGAAAACTGGATTAAAAGAGCAGAAGATTTAGGAGCGGGCGAAATTTTATTAACTTCTATGGATCACGATGGAACTAAACAAGGTTTTGATTGTGATTTACTTGGGAAAATCAATAAAATGATAAATATTCCCATCATTGCATCTGGCGGAGCAGGAAAAACTGAACACTTTACAGAAGTTTTTCAAAAAGCTGGAGTTGATGCGGCATTAGCTGCTTCGGTATTTCACTATGGAGAAATATTAATTCCAGATTTAAAACAAGAATTAAAAAGAAATAACATCCCAATAAGGATATGAAAATAGATTTTGATAAAGGAGACGGTTTAGTTCCGGTTGTAATACAAGATGACCAAACATTAGAGGTTTTGATGTTGGGTTATATGAATGCAGAAGCATTTGAAAAAACTCAAACTGAGAACAAAGTAACTTTCTATTCTCGCTCTAAAAACCGATTATGGACTAAAGGTGAGGAAAGTGGAAATTTTCTTTTTGTAAAATCTATTCATATCGATTGTGATGATGATACCCTACTAATCAAAGTAAATCCCGTTGGACCAACTTGTCATACAGGAAGCAGAAGCTGTTTTAAAACAGATTACAATCAGAACTTTATTTTCGAACTTGAAAACATTATTAATGACAGATATGAAAATCCTGTTGAAGGTTCATACATTAATAAAATGCGTAAAAAAGGATTAAATAAAATTGCGCAAAAAGTTGGAGAAGAAGGAGTTGAAACTGTTATCGCAGCTTTGGCAGAAACCGAAGAAGATTTAATTGGTGAATCATCAGATCTTGTTTTTCACTTGTTATTTTTATTAAAAGAAAAAGGATTATCTATTCAAGATATTGCTAAGAATTTAGAAAAAAGACATAAATAAAGCTGTTTAGTAATTTTAACACAAAAAATGCTCAAACACCTCCATACTTTTCCCGGTCATCAAAACCCAGTGTATGCTTTAGCAAATTCTGATAAAGCTGGTATATTTTTTAGTGCTGGAAATGACAAGGGAGTTGTGGAATGGTCACTTAAAAAAATGGCATTTGTAATGGTTAAAGTACCTGTTCAGAGCTCTGTTTACGTGCTACACAATTACAATAATCAATTATTTATTGGCGAAAGAAGTGGCGCATTTAATGTGTACGATTTTATAGAACAAAAAGTTATAGCTCGTGTAAATGCTCATGCAAAACCTATTTTTGATCTAAAAACTATCCAAACTAAAAATGAACTATTAAGCGCAAGTGAAGATGGTACTGTAGCAGTTTGGTCATTAAAAGATTTTGCGGAAATTTACCGTTTTCAAGTAGCTTATGATACTGTTAGGTGCATTGCTATTTCTCCGGACGAAAGTGAAATCGCCTTTGGTTGTAAAGATCATTTAATTCGCATTTATAACTTAGAAGATTATAGTTTAAAGCAAACTTTAGAAGCTCATAAACTTGCTATCACTTCTTTAGCTTATCATCCTACTGGGAAATATTTAATTTCTGGAAGCCGAGATGCACAATTGAATATATGGAATTTACCCAATTACGAGTTAACACAAACTATTCCAGCACATTTGTTTAGCATTTACAACATTGCTTTTCATCCAACGCTACCCTATTTTGCAACAAGTAGTCAAGATAAAAGCATTAAAATTTGGGATGCTGAAAACTTTAAATTGTATAAAATTTTGAGTTTAGAAAAAGTTGGTGTTGGACATACACATTCTATCAATAAGATTATCTGGAGTAATGATGGAAAATACTTGATTTCTACAGGAGATGATCGAAAAGTAATGGTTTGGGAAATGGAAGATTAGGGAATTGAAAAATTGCTAATCGTTTTAAATTTTGTCAAATTACTATATCTTTAACCCCTATGGACACGAAAAATTTACCGGTTTTAGATGCTGCGCAAATAAGAGTTTTGGGCGCTTTGATGGAAAAATGCAAAACTACTCCAGATTATTATCCAATGACTTTGAATGGGTTAGCAGCGGCATGTAATCAAAAAACATCTCGTAAACCTGTTGTTCAATACGATGAATCTACTATAACTACTGCTCTTAATTCATTAAAAATTGCGGGATTAATTTCTACAGCAACTGGTGGTTCTATCAGAAATATCAAATACAAACATAATTTCGCCATTGTGTTTCCTCTTTTACCTTCGGAAGTTGCAGTGATGTGCTTATTATTTTTACGAGGACCTCAAACTCCTGGCGAAATCAATACCAATTCTGGAAGGTTATATGAATTTGAAACTTTAGAAGAAGTTCAACAAGTTCTAGAAAAATTAGCTACAGAACAACCTGCATATATTAAACAATTGCCTCGTAAACCAGGGCAAAAAGAGCAACGTTATATGCATTTGTTTGCTGGTGATATCGAAACTTTCGAAGAAGAATATATTGCAGATGAGAGTCCTAAAACTACCAATAATTTAGAAGAGCGGTTAATTAAAGTTGAAGAAGAATTAGCCGAACTTAAAACTAATTTCGATAAATTGATGAAAGAGTTAATGGGATAGAAAGTTTAAAATAGTAACATTCCTTTCTGGCTTTCCGACCAAAAAACTTCCACCTTCTCTAAATGAACCTCTTTATAATCCTCAATTTGTGTGTATATCTGCCTAATTCTGCATTATAAATCCCCTGATCATCAATTGGATCTATCCTTACTTTTCCCGCAGCGTGAATAATTTTATCGTTACCCAACATTAATCCTACGTGTGTAATTTTTCCATCCTCATTATCAAAAAAAGCTAAGTCTCCTAATTGAGCTGAAGATAGAAAATCTACCAATTCGCCTTCTTCAGCCTGTTGAGAAGCATCTCTTCTGAGTTGAAGTCCATTTAATTTATAAACCGTTTGTACAAAACCAGAGCAATCAATACCAAATAATGTCCTACCACCCCATAAATAAGGTGAATTTTCAAAAAACTTAGCTGTTTTTTCAACATTTACTTTAAAATTTGTCTTATTAGGAAGTAATGGAGTGAATTTTAATTCAAATTTTTCATCTCCTAAATAACAAAAACCATTTTCGTAAAAAGGTAAAGTACTACCTGGACTTAAATAATAAGCACTTCTATCACTAGCAATTAAAGTATTATTTAACTGTACTGGAGTAACGTAAACATGGTCATTATCAGCAGTGAACTGCAAATTAGAAATCTTTTGTAATTGCTTATAGTCCATCCAACCTTCATAATTATCATGATTGGTTTTAATTAAGCACCATTTTTCAGTTTTTTCTAAAACTTTAACTCTATCACCAAATAATAATTGAGATACAATTTCACTTCTATCAGATGGCTCTTTTCTTAATGGTGCAACAGCAATTCGGCAAACGTGGTAATTATCCATATATAAATCTATATCCAAAAATAGTGATTAACATCACAACATGAACATTTACATTTTTTATTTGTTATTTTTATGTACTTAAACACTGAGCCATGAATTTCAAAAAAATATTAATTGCTGTAGATAACAGTACATGCTCTGAAAAAGCAGCAAAAGCTGGATACGAAATGGCAACAAAATTTGGTGCAGAAGTAGCGCTCTTAAATATTATTGAGCCAGCTCCCGCAACCGTAAATTCAGATTTCACACTAGCTCCTGTATTTATGGAGATGTATGATAATAGTGAGGAAAATAGTCACACCTTACTTAAGGAAATATCAAATAAACATGGTAATTCAATTCCAACAACTTATCTAACAAGTTTAGATACAGCAACACATGGCATTATTCAACAAGCCGAAGAATGGGGTGCTGAGTTAATTGTTATTGGCACACATGGAAGAAGTGGCTTATACCATTTTTTAATGGGAAGTGTAGCAGAACACGTGGCCAGAAAAGCTGCATGTCCGGTCTTAATTGTACCTAATAAAGATTAACTCAAACCTAAATGATAGGTTAATTTAGCTTATAAAAAAAGAGATGCAATAAATTGCATCTCTTTTTTTATAATAATATTTTTTGAATTTGCCTGATGCTAGAAAAATATAATCTAACCTTCTTGGTGTAACCAAGCCTTTTTAGCTAACAATTCCTCTTCAGTTTCACGAACGTCTTCATCATCAACACAACAATCTACAGGACAAACTGCCGCACACTGTGGTTCATCATGGAAACCTTTACATTCTGTACATTTATCAGATACTATATAATAAACTTCATCAGAAACAGCTTCTTGCGAAGCAGTAGCATCTATTTGTTGTCCGCCAAAATCAATAATACCATCTAAATTAGTACCATCAGAAAATCTCCAGGCTGTACCTGCGTCGTAAATTGCATTATTTGGGCATTCTGGCTCACATGCTCCACAATTAATACATTCATCTGTTATTTTAATCGCCATGTCTTCGTATAAATCTATTGCTAAGTTTAACTTTGCACTGCAAATATAACACATATTCATTTATAATAGTTCTAAATATGTCATCACTTACCAAAGGAAAATTTAGTATTGCGTTAAAAAAGCTAAGCGAATTTATGGATAACCCAAGTTCAGAATTCAATGCGATCGTACAATCAGCTAGCCATAGCAATGCTTGGTTTACTCCAGAGGAAGTAGGTAAATCGCTTCAATCTTTGAGCAATATGCTTAATAACAATGATTTAGAGCAATGGTTTGAAAGTATCCAATTTAGTGAGTATCCTAAAAAAGTAGGGTTAATTTTAGCTGGCAATATTCCTTTAGTTGGTTTTCATGATGTACTTTGTGTTTTAGCAACAGGAAATATCGCCATGATTAAAATGTCGTCTTCTGACGATAAATTATTACCTGCATTATTAAAACAATTAATTTCCTTTGAATCATCACTCGCAAATCATATAACATATGCAGAGCGATTAAAAGATTTTGATGCAATTATTGCCACTGGAAGTAATAATACTTCTAGATACTTCGATTATTATTTTGGTAAAGTACCCAATATCATTCGTAAAAATAGAAATAGCGTGGCCGTTTTAAATGGAGAAGAAAGTACAGCAGAATTAGAAAGTCTAGGTCACGATATTTTTGATTATTTTGGGTTAGGTTGTAGAAATGTCTCTAAAATTTATGTTCCAGAAAATTATGATTTGAAGAATTTCTTTGAACCGATTGAAAAATATCAACCTATTATTAATCATTTTAAATACAACAATAATTACGATTATAATAAATCAATTTACTTAGTAAATGGTGTAAAACATTATGATAACGGTTTTATTTTAGTGAAGGAAGATGAAACTTTTGTATCGCCTTTGGCTGTTCTGTTTTATGAAGAATATAATTCTATTAAAGATGTAGAAGCAAAATTAAACGCCCAAGATGAACAAATTCAATGTGTAGTTTCTAATCTCCCATTGGAAATTAATAAAGAAAAAATTGGATTTGGACAAAGTCAAAATCCTAAATTATGGGATTACGCAGATAATGTAAATACAATTGAGTTTTTGCAAAAACTATAATTACCACGACATTAACACAACAACGTTAATCTATATCTAATAGACTATAAAAAATCGCTACTTTGTTTAAAATTTTATCAAATCGCAATTTGAAACAAACATTTGGCAAGTATTTTATTGCAATTATTTTATTCTTTTCAATCTCAAAAATCAACGCTCAAGTTTGCAATGGCACTTTAGGTGATCCTGTAATTAATATTGATTTTGGAAGAGGTGCCAGTGCATTTGGTCCTGCCCTACCTAGTGGCACAAATAATTATAATTTTGTAACTGGAACACCAAATGATGGCGATTATGCTATTTCTCAAAATACTTTTGGAATGCACAGTAGCGGAAATGGTTGGTTCCAAATCACAAATCATACCCCAAATGATGCAAACGGTTACATGATGGTTGTTAATGCATCAAACAATCCAGGTATTTTTTATCAAACTACGATTACTGGTTTATGCCCAGGTACAACTTACGAATTTGCGGCATGGATTATTAATATTTTAAACTATTCAGGTATTAAACCTAATGTTACTTTTCAAATAGAAACCACAAACGGAACTGTTTTAAAAAAATATGATACTGGAGATATTTTAGAAAGCACAACTGCTACATGGAAACAATATGCTACTACATTTACAACAGCTAGTAACGCTGATATTGTATTAAAAATGATTAATAACGGCCCAGGTGGAAATGGAAATGACTTAGCTTTAGACGATATCACTTTTAGGGCTTGTGGACCAACTATAACCCCTACAATTAATAATGCTGGCATTAGCGCAGAATTATGTGTTGGGCAAAGTGGAAGTTACAATCTTGCTGCAAATGTTTCTGCTGGGTATAATGACCCAGTATATCAATGGCAGGTATTAAATGGCACAACTTGGACAGACATTCCTGGAGAAAACGGAACTCAAACTACTATAAATATTACAAATGCTATTGTTGGAGGCTATAAATATCGCTTATCTGCAGCCGAGCGACCAAATATCAATTCAGTAAATTGTAGAACTTCTTCAGCTATCTTAACAATCAATGTCAATGATAAACCTTCTCCAACCGCTAGTAATAGTGGTGCGGCTTGTGTAGGTTCAGCTGTTCAGCTAAATGTAGATCAAGGGGTTTCATTTAATTGGACTGGCCCAAATGGTTTTAATTCTACAATTCAAAACCCAGTTATCCCAAATGTAAACCTAAATTCAGCTGGAGTATACACAGTTACTGTTTTCAATGCATCAGGTTGTTCAAATACAAGCCAGACACAAGTGCAGGTTTTACCTGTAGTGAATGCAAGTACTAACATTGCAAGCGCTACAATTTGCGAAAATGAAAGTGTAGAACTAGAAGCAAGCGGAGGCACAATATACACGTGGCTACCCGCTAACGGCTTATCAAATCCTAATATTGCAAACCCAACAGCTACTCCAAAACAAACCACAACATATACGGTAACAGTTTCAAATGGAACTTGCTCTACAACTAAAGAAGTAGCTATTACTGTCCTAAAAAATGCATCAGCCAATGCTGGAGAAGATAGAAAATTATTATTTGGCCAATCACTTACTTTAAAAGGAAATGCCACAGGCGATAACATTATATATGAATGGTCACCAGCTGACTATTTAGATGATCCAACCAAACTTAATCCAATTGCAACACCTCCCAATGATATCACTTATACACTAACAGTAAAATCAAATTGTAATATAAGTACAGACGAAGTTTTCATAAAAGTTTATCCCAAAATAGAAATACCAAATACGTTTACACCAAATGGCGATGGAATTAATGACACTTGGAATATTCCGGCGATTGCTGCATTTACAAATCCAAAATTAAAAGTAGTAAACAGAAATGGGCAACAGGTTTACGAAAGTACAAATGCACAGCCTTGGGATGGAAAATCTAACGGCAAAACCCTACCTACCGGTGTGTATTATTATACTCTTTATTTGAATGATGATTTCAAAATATATTCTGGTTGGGTTTTATTAACCAGATAAATCGATTATTTCAATTCGATTATCGGCTAGAAATGTTATTTTTGGACAAATGTATATCATAAAAGTAAAAGGCATTGCCAAAATACCCGATTACGTACAGCTAAGAGATGAGAAGTTTACGTTATTAGCTTACTTTAGAGTAGATCGCCCTGATAAATCTTTAGAGAAATTAGGGTTTGGGGATAAACTACCTTACATTATGAACATTATTAATGATTTACCTTTCGGACAGGTTACGAAATTAGATATTTAAACATGGCAGAAAACATAGTTATCAACTTACAAAATGTTGATGTTTTTCAACAAAAACACTTGGTCTTATCAAATGTAAATTTGGACATAGCCAAAGGCGAATTTGTTTTTTTAATTGGACAAACAGGTTCTGGAAAAAGTAGTTTGTTAAAAATAATTTATGGCGATTTACACATTGGCAATGGTAGCGGTACAATTGCAGGCTTCGATTTAAAAAATCTAGCTGATAAAGATGTGCCATACTTACGCAGAAAACTTGGTATCGTATTTCAAGATTTTCAATTGTTAAGTGATAGAACTGTAGAGCAAAATTTAGAGTTTGTTTTAAAGGCAACTGGTTGGGACGATAAAAATTTAATTAACGAACGCATTAAAGATGTGTTAGAGAAAGTTGGCTTACGTTCTAAAATTAAAAAAATGCCTCATGAAATGTCTGGTGGTGAGCAACAACGTGTTGTAATTGCTAGAGCATTGTTAAATAATCCTGAAATTATATTGGCCGATGAACCAACTGGAAACTTAGATCCAGATACATCTGAAGAAATTGTATTGTTGTTAAAGCAAATTAGCCAAAGTGGTACCGCTGTTTTAATGGCAACTCACGATTATCATATCATTCGCACTTTCCCTTCTCGTATTATTAAATGTGAGGGCGGTGTTGTGCATGAAGATGCGCAAATAGTGTAATGAATTAAATTTAAATTGACATCATAAATTTCATTGTCAGTCAGTCAGCCATTCTGTTCAGTAATACCTAATTAAAACTGACAGCATGGCTGATTTTTTGTATTGGCAAAACTTTTGAGTTTGAACATTTCAAAGGAATCCCTTTGGGAAAAAACACGAGTATACAACATGTTTAATAAGAAGAAAAAGGAAGAAGAACCAGTTATTAATAATAACGAGGTAGAGCAAGAAGCAGAAAACGCACAGAGCGAAGAAACTCAAGTTACAGATAGCGCATCTACAGAACCTGTAGCAGAACTTTCTGCAGAAGAAAAATTGCAGCAAGAAAATGCAGCTTTGAACGATAAATACTTACGCTTGTTTGCTGAATTTGACAATTATAAACGTCGTACGCAAAAAGAACGTGTAGAGTTATTGCAAACAGCTGGTAAAGATGTAGTGGTTTCGCTGTTACCTGTTTTAGATGATTTTGAACGTGCACTTAAAGCAACTGAAAATGCTACAGAAGTGGGTGCCATTCGTGATGGTATTATGTTAGTTCAAACTAAACTGAAAAGCATTTTAAGCCAAAAAGGATTAAAAGAAGTAGAAAGCATTCATACTGATTTTGATACTGATATACACGAAGCAATTACTAAAATACCTGCACCATCTGATGATTTAAAAGGTAAAGTAGTTGATGAATTAGAAAAAGGATATACGCTAAACGACAAAGTAATTCGCTTTGCAAAAGTGGTAGTAGGTAGTTAAGATGAGCAAAAGAGATTTTTACGATATACTTGGCGTAGCCAAAAATGCATCGGCAGAGGAAATTAAGAAGGCTTACCGCAAGTTAGCTATTAAATACCACCCTGATAAAAACCCTGATGACAAAGTTGCTGAAGACAAATTTAAGGAAGCAGCTGAGGCATACGAGATTTTAAGTAGTCCGGAGAAAAAACAACGTTATGATCAATATGGTCATGCAGGTGTTGGTGGCGCAGGCGGCGGTGGTTACGGTGGTGGTGGCATGAACATGGAAGATATCTTTAGTCAATTTGGCGATATTTTCGGTGGTGGTGGCGGCAGCCCGTTTGATAGTTTCTTTGGCGGTGGTCAACAATCTCGTGGTGGTGGCGGTCGTAGAGTAGCTAAAGGCAGTAATTTACGTATTAAGGTTAAATTAACGCTTGAAGAGATTGCAAATGGTGCGGAGAAAAAGATAAAAGTTAATAAACAAATTACCTGTAAAACTTGCGATGGTAGTGGTGCGAAAGATAAATCGTCTGTAAGTACTTGTAAAACTTGCGGTGGTAGTGGTGCAGTTCGTAGAGTAACTAATACTATTTTAGGACAGATGCAAACTACTGCAACCTGCCCTACTTGTCATGGTAGCGGACAACAGATTACTGCTAAGTGTAATGTTTGTCATGGTGAAGGAACTACACGTGGTGAAGAAACAATTACTATAAATATTCCTGCTGGAGTAAGTGAAGGTATGCAATTGAGCATGGCTGGTAAAGGTAACGCTGCGCCAAATGGCGGTGTACCTGGCGATTTAATTATCTTAATTGAAGAATTGCCTCATGATACATTAAAGCGTGAAGGCAACAATATTGTGTACGATTTACATGTAAGCATTATTGATGCTGCTTTGGGATATAGTGCTGAAGTTCCAACTATTGATGGAAAGGCAAAAATTAAAATTGAGCCTGGTACACAAAGTGGAAAGTTATTACGCTTAAAAGGTAAGGGTATTCCTGAAATCAACTCATATCATCGTGGAGATGAGATTATTCATGTGAATATTTGGACTCCGAAGGCGTTAAGCAGTGAAGAAAGAGCCATTTTAGAGCGTTTAAGAGAATCTCCTAACTTTAAGCCCCAACCTGGTAAAAACGACAAAAGTTTCTTTGATAAAATGAAAGAATATTTTGAATAAAAAAAGCCTCCTGATATAACGGGAGGCTTTTTTTATTCACGTTTAGTTAGCCGTTATAACATTAGTATTACCTAGCCATAACTTGCCGCAATAGTTAATACTGAAAGTTGTTTTCTAAAGATTAATAGTAACATTTTTTAATCGTACGCATCTTATATTTACTAACTAAACAACATCGTAAATGCTAAGCGTAAAAAATATTGTAAAACAATATGCATCGCACCGTGCCTTAGACCAAGTTAGCTTGGAGATAGAAAGAGGTAAGATTTTTGGACTTTTAGGTCCTAATGGTGCTGGCAAAACTTCTTTAATTAGAATTATTACTCAAATTACTGCACCTGACAGCGGAGAAGTTCTTTTTAATGGTGAGCGGTTGAATGCTAATCATATTTCGCAAATTGGTTACTTACCCGAGGAACGGGGTTTATACAAGAAAATGGAAATTGGCGAACAAGTTTTATACTTATCTAAATTAAAAGGTTTAAGCACTGCTGAGGCTACTAAACGGATTAAATTTTGGTTCGAAAAGCTTGAAATGGCAGGCTGGTGGAACAAAAAGGTTGAGGATTTAAGCAAGGGTATGCAACAAAAGGTACAGTTTGTGGCTACTATTTTGCACCAACCTGAATTAATTATTTTGGATGAGCCTTTTTCTGGTTTTGACCCTGTTAATGCTGATATTATCAAAAATGAGATTTTAGAATTGAATAAGCAGGGTGCTACTTTCATTTTTTCTACGCATAGAATGGAAAGTGTGGAGGAACTTTGCGATCATATTGCTTTAATTGATAGGTCTAAGAAGATTTTGGATGGTGGTGTGGACGAAATTAAAGCCACTTATCGTAATAATACGTACTGGGTTGAATATGAGGGTGAGTATAATGCGGCTAGTGCCAAAGGGATTTTTGAGGTTTTACAAACTGAGAATGTAAAAGGAAAAACTTTAATTAAAGTGCAATTGCAGCAAGATAAAACTGCTAATGAGGTTTTAAGTTTATTATTGCCTCATGTTGCTATTCATAGACTTGATGAGGTGATACCAACCATGAACGATATTTTTATTGACAAAGTTAAAAGACAAAATTATGAATAAGATTTTACTCATTATACGCAGAGAATATTTATCGAGAGTGAAGAAAAAATCGTTCATTATTATGACTTTTTTAACTCCGCTTTTAATTGCAGGAATTTATGGTTTGATTGGTTATTTCACTTATAAAGGCATTAGTGATACGCATGATAAAATTGCGGTAGTTAGTGTGAATAAGACTTTGAAAGATCAGCTATCATCAGACAAAAACATTGAGTATGATTATGTAAACAAGGGTTTGGATGAGATGAAGAAATCTTTGAAAAAATCTGACTATGATTATGTTTTGTATTTACCGGAATTTGATTTGAAAGCGCCAAAGGGAGTTGAATTGTTTGGTTCAAAACAGGCAGGATTATCATTAAATAGTAGAATTTCGAAAGATATTGAGGAGTTAATTCGTAACCAAAAGCTAAAAGAATCTGGCATTGCACAAAGTGATTTAGATCAGTTGAAAACATCGGTTGATATTGAAACGAAAAAGATTGCTGATACAGGAAAAGAAGAATCAAGCAGTGCTGGAGCAAGTACAATTATTGCATTTATTGCCGGGATATTAATGTTTATGTTCATTATGCTATATGGCATACAGGTAATGCGTGGCGTTATTGAAGAGAAAACGAGCAGAATTATTGAGGTGATGATTTCTTCGGTAAAGCCATTTCAATTAATGATGGGCAAAATTATTGGTATTGCTTTAGTGGGGTTAACGCAATTTATTTTGTGGATTGTTTTAACACTTACGATTAGTACTGTTGCTGTAACTGTTTTAGTTGATAAGGCTGATGTTAAAAAAATAGCGGCATCTGCACAGAACGGAAGTCAGATTACGACTGGCACACCTGCAGTTTCGGCGGCGCATGGGCCTATGATGGATATTCAGAAAAGTTTAGCAGGGCTTGATTTTGGTAAAATTGTTTCGGTATTTATCTTTTTCTTTATTGGTGGATATTTGTTTTATAGTGCTTTGTATGCAGCCATTGGTTCTGCGGTTGATAGTGAAACCGAAACCCAGCAGTTTATGATGCCTGTAATGATGCCATTGTTATTGGGCTACGCTTTATCATTAAGTGTGGTTACAAATGACCCTTATGGAAATATTGCTTTTTGGCTTTCGATGATTCCATTTACCTCTCCTATTGCCATGGTTGTACGTTTACCTTATGGTGTGCCTAATTGGGAGCTTGCTTTAAGTATGGTAATTTTAGTTGCTGGTTTTATTGGAACGGTTTGGATTGCAAGCAGAATTTATAGGGTTGGTATTTTAATGTACGGTAAGAAAACCACATTTAAGGAGATGTTTAAGTGGTTTACATATAAAAACTAACAGTTTTTGTAGGCATGGGAATAGGTCAAAAAAATGAATTAGATGGTACTACGTTATAGCATTAGCCGTTAAATTAATATGAAGTTAGCTGTAATAGATTTAGGGACTAATACTTTTCATTTGATAATTGCTGAGCAGAGTGCAAGTGAAATTCATGTACTTTATAAAACCAATCAGCCTGTAAAATTAGGGGAAAACATTACTGCAAACAACTCGATCATTCCCGCGGCATTTAAACGAGGCATAACTTGCTTAAAAGAATTTAGAGCGGAGTTGGATAAACATGATGTTGATGTTATTAAGGCAACGGCAACTTCTGGTGTTCGCAGTGCGAAAAACGGTTTAGATTTTGTAAAGGCTGCAAAGGAACAGGCTAATATTGAAATTGATATTATTGATGGTGATGAGGAAGCACAATATATTTACGAAGGTGTAAAATGGAGTGGGGCTATTAAAGGGAAATCTTTAATTATGGATATTGGGGGCGGTAGTACGGAGTTCATATTATGTGATGAAAATACGCTGGTATGGAAAAAGAGTTATAATATTGGCGCAGCTAGGTTGATGCAACGATTTTTTAAGTCTGATCCAATTAATGTGACTGATCAAAAAGCCATAATATCTCATTTAGATGAAGAGTTAAAGGCACTTAAAGTAATTTGCCATGAGTATAAACCTAAAACATTAATTGGCTCTGCTGGTGCATTTGAAACTTTTGCAGGAATGATTTCGCCAAAGATTGATATTAGTAAAATTAGTACAACTACCATTTCTTTCCCTGCTTACACTGAATTGGCTAATAATTTAATTAAGGCTACTCATGCTGAACGTGCAAACATGAAAGGTTTAATTCCACTTCGTGTAGATATGATTGTTATGGCAAGTTTGTTAACTAATTATATTTTGAACGAACTCGATATTAAAAAGATAAAACTTTCTACTTATGATTTGAAAATGGGTGTTTTGCAGAGTTTGAAAGCCTAATTATTTTAAATTTTCTAGTGCTTGATATAATTTCTCTGTTGGCAAACCCATTACATTAGTGTATGAGCCTTCAATGCGTTTAACAACTACTAATCCCCACCAATCTTGTACGCCATAAGCACCAGCTTTATCATATGGTTGGTAATTATCAATATAGAAGTCTATTTCTTCGTCGCTCACTTCTTTACAATGCACTTGAGTTAAATCATAAAATGATACTAGTTTATGATCCTTAATTAAAGTTACACCTGTATACACTTCGTGTGTGCGACCAGATAGTTTACGCAACATTTCCTGTGCATGTGCTTTATCGGTTGGCTTGCCTAGAATTTCACCGTCTAAGGCAACAATAGTGTCAGCAGTAATTACAATTTTATGTTCTGCATTTCCGAATGCTTTTGCCTTTTGCTCTGAAATATGCACTGCAACTTGTGCAGGCGTTAATCCTTCGGGATAGCTTTCATCTACTTCTTTCAATTCAATAGTAAATTCTAAGCCAATCAATCTCATTAATTCTTGACGGCGTGGAGATTTTGAGGCTAATATAATAGAGTGTTGCTGCTGGTACATTGTTTTAAATTTGCGCTAAAATAACAAAAGCGACCCTAAGTCGCTTTTGTTATTTATAAAATGTGATGGTTTAATTATTGACCGCCACCGCCTTGTCTTTCTTTCATTGCTTTTTCTCTAGCAGCTTTCATTTCATCTTGCCATGCTTTGTAAGCTTTTTTCTGATCTTCTGTTAAAACTGCGTTGATTTTAGTATCGTTGTCAGCTTGCATTTTTTGCATTTTAGCCATCATCGCGTCTCTATCGCCGCCGCCTGCCATCATTTCTTCACGCATTTTTTTCTGAGCTTCAGCTGCTTCTGTATAAACTACAGTTACTTTTGCTTTTTGATCATCAGTTAATTTTACTTTTTCATCTAATTGTTTAACTCTGTCTTCTGGAGTCATCATACGACGTTGACCACCTTGTTGTGCATTTACTGCGAATGCTAATCCTGCTACAAGCACTAATGATAATACTAATTTTTTCATGTTGTTTTTGTTTTTTACGTTGTTTTGAGATTTCTTGTAAGGACATAAAAATCCCTAGTTCTTTTAATTTTTGTATTTCTTAGAACGTAAAAATATTAGAAAGTTTAATTGATAATCTGCAAATAATTGTAACAATCTTAATCACTTAAAGAATAAGGTAATAAAATTTTTATTTGCTCGAATCGGCAGCAGAAGGATTAAGGTCAAACCAGTTTTGTTGTACCTTTAGTACCTTTTCTATTACATCTCTAACTGCAGCTTCGCCTCCTTTTTTTGGAGAGATATAATGTGAAATTTGTTTAATTTCATCTATCGCATCAAGTGGACAAGTGGCAATACCTACCAGCTGCATTACATAATAGTCTGGCATATCATCGCCCATATATAAAACTTGTGCAGGGGATATATTTTTTTCTTTTAGATAGACCTCAAAAACCTCAACCTTATCAACTACTTTTAAGAAAACATCGGGCAATCCTAAATTTTCAAAGCGTTTTGTTGTCGCTGCGCCCCCACTCCCTGATATGATGCAAATATTATATCCCTTTTTTAAAGCTAATTGCAGTGCATACCCATCTTTGATGTTAAAGGTGCGTAAAAGATCGCCAGATTCTGATGCAATCACAGTTCCATCGGTTAAAACTCCGTCTACATCAAAAATAAATGTGGTGATATTTTTTAGGTTTTCGAGAAACATATAGAAGTTAAAGGTTTAAAGTTGAAAGTTAAGTTTTTTACTTTATACTTTTCGCTATTAACTTAATCTTGATTATCTCTCCATTCGTAAACCCAAGCAGATTGAATTTGCTCTAAATGTCCTTCATTACTTTCTTCACGAGTACCTTTAAAACTAGGCAACGCAAGTACCCACTCTAATAATTCCGTAAACCTGATACGATATATTTTAGCTTCATTAAATTCATCACCAAATTTCTCGTATAATTCTTGAGCTATATCCTCGTGATCGTTCCAGTATATTGGTAATTCAAATTTATCGTTGTTCATTATAGGTTATTTATTATAATTGTTATTGCTAACTATAAACTGTTAATTGGTAACTGTCTTAATGCCCCAAAAATTCTGATTGATCTGGTATAGTTACTTCAATATCCCCATCTAAAACTATACACTGGCAAGCTAAACGCGATGTAATTCTCGGTCTTACGGCCCTATCAATAAAATCTTCTTCCTTATCTGATATTTCTTGAATGTTATCCATGCCTTTATTCACATAAATATGACAAGTACTGCATCCACAAACGCCGCCACAATTATGCTGAAGTTCTATCCCATTATCTAGGCAAATGTCTAAAACATCTTCGCCAGCTGCAATTGGCAGTTCTATTGGCGCTTTGCCTTGTTCTTCAAAATTTATCTTTAATTTAAAAATGCTCATAATTAGTTGCAAAAGTAAGGAGCGAAAACCGCAATTGTGCAATTATCTGGTTTTTTTAATGCTCTCACTTACTATTTTATATATTTCTAATAATTGTGGCTGTTGCAACAACAATTCTTCGTGTTTTTTTAATGTTTGTTCGTCATTTCTAACTGCCGGGCCAGTTTGCACTGTTAATGGCAATGCCTGTTGAACTTTCGCAGCTGTTTCTGTAATTAAAGGTCTTAAAATATCAAACTCAAGTTGATGGGCTTCTAAAACTTCTTCCGCCAATGCGTAAAAATGATTGGTAAAATTACATGCAAAAACTGCTGCTAAATGCAAAATTTTACGTTTGTTACTATCTATTTCTACTACCCGACTACTCAATTGACTTGCCAGTTTTTTTAGGAACTGTAAAGTGGCATTATCGTTTGCTTCTAAACAAAGGGGAATAGTTGTAAAACTTAATTCTTTATCCTTTGAGAAAGTTTGCAATGGGTAAAACACTCCATATTTTTTGCTGTTAGCTAAAATATTAAGGTGTACACTGCCGGATGTATGTGCAATTACTCCTTTAAAATGTGTTAACTGTTGTGCTATTTCTTCAATCGCATCATCTTTAACTGAAATTAAACATAGATCAGCATGCTCATCAATCGACGTTAAACTTTCAATTGCAGTAGCTTCAACTTGATCTGCCAGCAATTTTGCGTTTGTGTAATGATATGACCAGACTTGTACTATTTGCACATTTGCCAAATGCAGAGCTTTAGCTAAATGTGTAGCAACATTTCCAGCTCCTATAATTACAACCTTCATTTTAATTTGCTTTCAGTTCTTTCTTTCTTCTAAATATAGAGATTAAGAAACCGATTACCATTACAATTGTACCTACCCAATATAAGTTGATGTAAGGGAATTCGATAGATTTAAATACTAACCAGTCTTTAGCTTGCTGCGGTTTTTCATAAATCAACACTTCAAACTTCCCTTGTTCTGGTATTATTTTAGTAAATCTAATTCTCAATCCTAATTCTTCAATTTTTCTTGCGAAATCGAATGTGTTATTTCCTTTCACTAAAAATAAAGGTTCAGTTTTATAGATTTTACCGCTAACATTAATTTCTAGTGGCAAACCAACTGCTAAATCGCCAGCATCAATTTTTAAATCTCTTACTACTGGTTTATTATTGATAGGTTTTACAGTCAAAACTCCGCTGCTTACATGAATGGTATCGCCAACGCTTAGGTTTACAATTCTTGGTGCTTTATAGTTTTCTTCTTCAGAATGACCTTCGTGATCGCTATGTTCCTCTTCTTTTACAGCCGCACTTGTAATGTGTGTGTAAATATCAGATGTTAAATAATGTTTTGTATCTGGAGAAGCAATTAAACCCATTTTCCCGTTTTCTTGGATACTCGGATTTACTTCAAAATCTTCTTTTATTTTTCCACTTTTCGCATCAATTACTTTAAAATTAAGCTTGTAATACGTGTTCGGCGCAATAGTAGTATCACTGATATAAGTAACTGTATACTTGCCCATTTTCTTAGGCTCATTTTTATACAGCATGATATTTTCTCCAGGTTTAGCTGCTTTTTCGAAATCCTTAACAGGGATAAAGTTAGTTTCGTTTATAGAGATTGGATTACTTGTTGCAGCTGCTACTAAAGCACCTAATAATAAGATGGCAAAGCCGATGTGAGCTACAGCAGAACCAACTAATTTACTTCCTTTTCCAACAAATGCTGTAGATAATAATCTCGCATTAGAAAGAACTGCGAAAATACAGCTGAATGTTAGGAAGATATACATCAAATTCGTGTAAACGCCTGTTAGCCATGCAAAGCCGCCAGTTAAAACCAACGCAAAAACAATGGATGAGATTAAACTACTATAAAATTTTCGAGGATCTGTTCTCTTATATTTCAAAAATTGAGAGAAACCTGAAATTAAGGCAATTAATATCGCAAAAGGGGCTTGCCATTGATTGTAAAATCTAATTGCATCTTTAATTGGCGCATAGTTGGTACCAAAAGCTTTGTTGAAAACTGGTACTGAAGTGGCGAAGATAATATGAATACAAGATACTGTAAGTACTAAAGCACCGATAAACATCCAAAATTCGCGAGAATATGTTTCTTCATCTTTATGGGTAATTGGCAATTCATTCCACCTTCTGGCCACAAAATAAATAGCAATAATTAAGAAGATGACATTATAGGCTATTAAATGTCCGAACATACCTAAGTCTGTAAATGCATGTACAGAAGTATCTCCTAAAATACCGCTTCTTGTTAGGAAGGATGCATATAAAACTAAAAGGAAACTGATTAATACCAAAGCCATGGCGGTAAAGTAGGCATGACCTGTATTTTTATAGGCTATAATTACGTGTAATCCGCCGATTAAAGTTAACCAAGGAATAATTGATGCATTTTCTACTGGATCCCAAGCCCAAAAACCACCAAAGTTTAGTGCTTCATATGCCCAGAATGAGCCCATGATAATACCAGTACCCAAAATCATTACTGCAAATAAAACCCAAGGCAATACAGGTTTAACAAATTCTTTGTACCGTCTTGTCCATAAGGCAGCTATTCCGTAAGCAAAAGGAACCACCATACTTGCAAAACCCAAGAACAATGTTGGTGGGTGTATTACCATCCAATAATTCTGTAATAATGGATTTAAACCTTTACCATCGGTGATAAATTTCAAATAATTTCTAAAATTCTCTGGATCTGCAAAAATCACAGGGGCAAATGATTTTAAATCATCTGCTTCTCTTAGCAAAATGAAAGGAGAACTACCAATGCGTTGACCAAATATTTCAACTCCTAATAGCATAGAAGTTAAAAATACCTGAGAGAATGCAATTACAGTCATTACACCGTTTTCCCAAGTTTTTGCTCTCCAAATTAGAATTGTACCTAAAACAGATTGCCAAAATGCCCAAAGCCAAAAACTACCTTCTTGTCCTTCCCAAAAAGCAGAAACAATATAATATACTGGAAGTGTTTTTGATGAGTGATGGTAAACGTAATAATATTCGAAATAGTGGTTTAAAATTAGGAAAAACAAGGTTACTCCAATACCAATTACACTTGCGAAATTAACTATAAAACCTATTCTACCTAGTTTAACCCAAGATGTATCTTCTAAATTTTTGTTTTTTACCGCAAAGAAATAAGCGATAGTTGATAGTAGCGATGCAGCAAACGCTAGAACAATAAAAAACTGTCCAATTTTACCTGGAAGGAGGTTTTCTCCTATAAATTGTATATCCATTAAGGTTTCTTGTATTGTTTTACTTGACCGTCTTGATTTATTTCAACCAAATTATCATTGTATTTAGAAGGACATTTCATTAAAATTTTAGTGGCATAAAAGGTATCGTTTTCCATTTTACCTATTAACACTAATTTCTCTGAACGTTCGAAATCTTGAGGTTTAGTGCCATTTAGCACTACTTTTTTCACTTTACCTTTTTCATCTTTCATGTAAAAAGCAAAATGATTTGGATCTTTAAGCGCATCATATTGTGTGCCCTTACTTTTTTCCCAATGTCCCATTACATGTTCTTCTTTATTAGAAGAAGCTGCTTCCGTAAAATTAGAATAGGTATCAGTATCTGCATTTAGACTTACGAGAAAGCCAATACAGATGGCAATTGTAATTAAACCGATAATAGCACTTTTTCTCATGTGGGGTTTAAATTAAAAATCCAAGACCACAAAGATAAAAAAACTACCGTAGCAGGCTATCTGTAATGCACAACGTGACAATTAATTGATAGTTCTAATTTAAACTGTCCATTAGTCATAATTTCATAAGTATTTAACGTATGAACAATGAACTAGTGAATAATTAAAGCAATGAACAAACTTATTTAAACTCGTCTTTTAACAAGTTTGGAAAGGCTTTTCTTAGTTTTTGAATTTTAGGTCCACACACATTTACTACATAACCCTGATTTGGATTAAGTTTTACGAAATTTTGATGGTATTTTTCTGCAGGATAAAAAGTCGCCATTGGCTTAACTTCAGTTACAATTTGACCTGGATGCAATTGTGAACGGTTACTTTTTACTATAGCTGCTTCAATTTGTCTTTTCTCTTCTGGATTGCTATAAAAAGCTATGGAGCGATAACTAGTACCTATATCTGGACCTTGCCTGTTTAATTGCGTACCATCATGCACTACAAAAAAAACATCTAACAATTGGGCGAAACTAATTACCGAAGGATCATAAACAATTTGAACGGCTTCTGCATGACCAGTTGTTTCTGTATTCACATCTTCATATGATGGATTTTTAGTGGTACCACCAGCATACCCGCTTGTTGTTTTGATTACTCCTTTTAATTCTGAAAAACCTTCTTGTAAACCCCAAAAACATCCACCAGCAAAAACTGCCACTCTTTGAGTTTTTGAAACTTTAGGAACTTCGGCTTTTACTTTCTCTTCTGCATTGCTACAAGAGAAAAATACGATTACGAATAAGAATGCGATTAGATTTTTCATGCTACTTTTTTATACAATATACGCTTAGAAATGCTAAAAAGTGTCATGGATTTTACAGTTTTTGAAGCGCACTAATTTCAGGTAGTCCTAAACAACAGCTGGCAGGTGTGTTTTTTGATTTTACAATCTTTAATGGAATAATATAATAATCATCCATAAAATGTACCGTATTAAATATAATTAACTCCTGCTTCATTCACCTTAACAGAATATATAACACTAGTTATATTAGCATCTTTTCCTTTGTTCTTATACATGCAAGAAGCCAATAAAGCTATGACAGTAATAATATAGTTAAATTAAGGCACCTCATTTTCTGAAATTTTAAGACCTAGTTAATGTAGATTTTTCTATTAAAAACCCTGTTATGTATATTATAATAAATTAAATGTCAAAAAATAATAATAGCCACCTTGGTTCAATAATATCCATGTTAAAAGCTTATGTGTTTTAGGTTCAAAAAGTAATACTCCGATTGGTTCCCTTGGTCTCCTTTTGTCATAATAAGTTAGTGTAAATGGTAGAAATTTATTTAAATCACTTTCAGCTTCAAAGGACTTAAAGAAAGTTGGATTATCTTTAAACAATCTTGTTGGCGCAGCATCTAAATTTTCCATGCCCACAGAATCAACATAGTGGATCATCTGAGAAAACAACTCATCAAAAAATTTTGTCCTTTTTAAAATTTGCGTTTTTGAGGTGTCTGCTAATACATTATCAAAATAAACAAAATGTTTAAACACAAAATCTCTTTGGGCAGAATCGTAACCCTTATCTTTAAAGTGTTCAAATAAAGATTTTATTGTATTATAGTTCTTCTCTTCTTCTTCTGTAAAATCTTTTGTTTGTGCCAAACAAGGTGATGTTAAAACTAATAACAAAAGAAAGTTGAATACCTTTTTTAAATTCATAACTATCTACTTTATGGGAAAAACCAACCTAATTGACTAATTAGATTGTTATATTAATTTTTGGATTTTTTAAAAAACATTAATACTATTAAGAAAACATTAACTAGTGAAACTATAAAGAAAATTGATATTGTAAATGAAAGACATTTGGATACAAATTGAAATGCCTGAATTTGTAATATCAACACACAACCTAAGCTAACTAAGTTACTTTTTTTAGAATTTAGTTTATAATAATATGTTCTAAATAGTGAAAAAATTGAAAAATACAATGCAATGAAATAAATCATATCAATTAGTATTATGAACGTTTTATCGATATTTAGTGAAAATATATTACTTGATCCACTTATTACAGAAAAAGGTAACCATAGTAAATACATTAATACTATTCCTGATATTTTATCACCAGTTATAATAATTAATAAAAAAGAAATAATAAGTAGCAATTGGATTGCAAATCTAAATTTTAGCATATTAATTACAAACACCTGATTTTGCAGTTGCATTACCTTTAACTAATGAGATACTATTGTTACCGTAGCTTTTCATTAAAGCCAATCTATTATATAGTCCATTAGGGGTTTTTCCATAATTATACCCTAATGTGCCTACCCAATTTGGCACTTCAATCTTATTACTAACATCCCTTACAGCATTAAAAACATCCAATGCATAATCAGTACAATTATATTTATCAATATCATAACTCATATTTCGTTTCTCTAAAGCCTTACTAATTGCTAGTTGAAATTCGCCCGCTGTCAGAGACATGCTGATATTCGCATCATAATCATGAGCTCCATTGTCATTCATTTTGCTGCCTACAGGCCCTGTTGTTAAGCTCAAAATATCTGGGTCAGGGTAAAATCCAAAAGATTTCGTAACCATATTGGTACCATTTGTTTTTGTTAATGTAATAAATGCGTGCCCAGGGCTAGGTGGAAAACTAGAATAATTCACTAATTTATTTGGGTCTGAATTTACAGGTAAATCAGTTGATAATGTGATTGAATAAGTTGCCATAGTACTCGAGATATTATTAAAGCAGTTAAAAAGATCGCTTAAATAAATTGCTGGGTCTGATGAAAATTGAAATTCTTGTGGGTTATATTCATTGCTACTATTACTACCACCTGAACCGCCCCCTGGAGCCCCACCACCACCAGGATTCGTTGGTGGCACACCACCACCATCGCCACAAATAGTATGACCAACATATACACTATATACTGATTCACAAAATATATAATACTCATTAATATCAACGCAGCCAACCCCAAAAACCTCATAGATAGGAGTCTCAACACAGGTGGGCGGAAGCGCTTGACTTACTCGACCAGTACCAAATGAGGATTTTAGAGATTCTTGTTTATTTAAGCGGGTAGATTTACCAATTGATACCACATTTGTCATATTTCCTTGGAGATCATGGTACACAATTGTTCCAGTAAAATTTTGCTCTTTTTGAAGAAACGTATTTTTACTAGGGTTTGAAGATGTTTCTGCAAGATATTCATCACTATTAATAATAGTCATAAAATAGCCCTCGGTTTTTAATGCTGTTTTTATAAATAAAAGCTTGGTAATGCTCTTATTCGTTCTCATTTTTTTTCCATTAATAGGAACTTCGGTATTAAAGTTAAAAATTCCAGAACTCCTTACTGGCACCTCAACAATTGTGCTATCTGATGTTTGGTATGTTTTTGCATCTTTCCAATCTATACTAAGAGGATGATCTGCATTACTTGGGATCGTTTTGGTTCCTGAAGGGTCTAAAGAAGAAGTCTTATTTAGTATATGCTGTCTAAATAATGATGTGGTTAATGATTTATTATTAGTTTGGAGCGCAAACCATTCCTTAGTTTCAGATACAATATCCTTAGACTGGATCTCATTGCTATCTTTTTTACAGGAATTGAAAGATATCGTTAAAAATACGAACAGAACTGATGTTAGTTTTGATAGGGAATGTGTTTTGAATTTAGATGTTTGTTTCATAGAATTTTGTGATTAGCAATAACCAAAGGTACTTGCTTAATTCTACTCCGTTTTTGACAAAAGTCAAAAAATCAAATTTGTTTTCTAATTCTACTTAATGTTTCTTGAGATATACCTAAATAGGAAGCAACATGACCCAAAGAAACCCTATTTAATAACTTTGGGTTAGTTGTTAATAATTGCTGATAGCGTTGTTTTGCTGTTAGCATTCTTAATTCATTTGCTTGAATTTCATTGCGGATATAATAATACTCGGTCAGTTTTCTTCCTATAAAATTAAACTCTAAATATTTCTCATATAATTGATTTAGTTTTTCACGCCTTAAGGTGATAAAAGTGCAATCTTCTAAGGTTTCTATATATTCAAATCCTGGTAGGCCAGTAAAAAAACTATAAACAGAAATGAGCAGTTCATTCTCAACTAAAAACCAAGAGGTAATTTCTGTTCCTTCTTTATCTAAATAATATACTCTCGCTGCACCAACATTAATAAAATAAATAGTATTGCTTGTTTCACCAGCATTTAATAATCGTGTTTTCTTTTCAACGTGCATAATATCACTCTCATTAGCTATGGCTTTTTGTAGCTCGTCACTTAATGGGTAAATGGAATTAAAAACATTAAATAAGTTTTGATGTTGGGGGTATAATTTTTCATTAGGCATAACCTAAGATGAACAAAAATTTAGCTTAAAACAATAGTAAGACTAATTATATAGCCTTTTTTATTACAAAAAAATGATGATATATAATTTTAAATCCACTTACTATAATTGAATTTACTATGCTGTTCCTTTAGATTTGTTTTTATTATTAGAATGAGAAGAATGATAACTTGCTTTAATAGGTGTTGCCGAGTTTTGGCTCATATATCGAACAGGTCAAGACTAATTTAATAGAACGAAGACAATGTACTTAGACTTGAGATTACTCAAAACTAAAATTACTTAACCCCAATTGACATTAAAAATAATTTTAACAAGAAAAGCCCCAATAATTGGAGCTTTTCTTCTTATGAAATATACTGAACTATGGCCAAATACCTAAGTTCATGTAAGAAATTGCAATTTTATCAATAGAATTTACAAAAGCTGCTGTTCTTAATGTTTTCACCTCTGGTTTATTAATTAAAGTTTCTCTAATTTCTCTGTAAGAATGAATCATGGTATCTTCTAATCCAGAGTTTACCAATTCCATTTCAGAAGCACCTTTAACAATCATCAAACGGTTTTCATCAGGAATTTTCTTACCTGTTAAGCTTTCTAACGTATTAATTAAATTCGCATTAGAGTTTTCTGCATAACGGCTTTCCATACGGCCAAAAGCAACATGCGAAAGATTTTTTAACCACTCGAAATATGAAACTGTTACCCCACCTGCATTACAATACATATCTGGAATAATGATACCACCCATTTCAGTGAAAATTTCTTCTGCTTCTGGCGTACATGGTCCATTTGCACCTTCTGCAATAATCTTTGCTTTGATATTACGGATGTTAGCACCAGTAATTTGGTTTTCTAATGCTGCAGGAACCAAGATATCACATGGTTGCTCTAAACCTTCCATAGAATTTTTAAAGTCTGTTGCACCAGAAAATCCTAAAATTGAGCCTGTGTTTTTGCGATGTGCAAAAACTTCATCGATGTTTAAACCATTCGCATTATAGATTGCGCCTTCGAATTCGCAAACCCCTACTATTGTTGCACCAAACTCAGCTAAAAATTTAGCAGAGTGATAACCCACATTACCTAAACCTTGTACAATTACTTTTTTATCACCCAAACCAGCTTTTAAACCAATTTTAGCCATATCTTCTGCAAAAGAAACGCATTCACGTACAGCATATGCCACACCACGGCCAGTAGCTTCTTTTCTACCACGAATACCGTGTAAAGCAATTGGTTTACCAGTTACACAACCCAAAGCATCTAAAGAGCCAGGATTCATTGTCATATAAGTATCGGCAATCCAGCTCATTTCACGCTCACCAGATCCATAATCAGGAGCAGGAACATCAATACCAGGACCAATAAAATTCTTTTTGATCAACTCTGTTGTATAACGACGAGTAATTGTCTCTAATTCTGCAACAGAATAATTTTTCGGATTGATACAAATTCCGCCTTTAGCGCCACCAAAAGGAACGTTAACGATTGCGCATTTGTAAGTCATTAAGGCAGCAAGTGCCATTACCTCATCTTCATTCACCATATCACTATAGCGAATACCGCCTTTAGTCGGACTCATGTGATGAGAATGTTCTACACGCCAAGCATCAATTACCTCAAAGCCATTACCTCTGCGAATTGGGAATTGAAAACGATATACACTGTTACATGCTTTTATCTGAGCCAATAAACCTTCTGGATGTGAGGTAAATTGTGCGGCACTATCAAAGTTCTTACATACATCTGTAAAAAAACTTGTTTCGTTTGCTGTATTAGCCATTTTTTGTGTTTTATAAATTTGATTTTCTTCTTGTACGGTGCAAAATTGCATTAAAATAAACCACTAATGCAAGTGCAAATTTGCTTAGTGTAAGATAAACACCATTACAAAAAAGGTAAAAGGTTAGGAATAGGACGTTTAAAATTAGTTTTTGCTAGAAGATTTTTTTTCTAACATTTTTAATCTTTTGTCTAAAGAGAAGAGATAAATGATCAAACCAAGCAAAATTATTACCATTACAGCAACAACAACGTATATTTTTCCATCAGCACGTAAGGCATCAGCCATTTCTACATTATTGTTCTGAGCGAACAAATTCAGGGTAGTTACTAACATTAATAAAGTGAAAATAATTTTCTTCATGGCATTAATTTGTTTGATGTTCTATAGAGCGAATTCTAAAACGAATGGTATAAATCCAGTAACCTATCAGTATCCATCCTAAGCATGCTGGATAGAAAACCATACGCATACGGCTATCTAAATCGTAACTGTTAAAACCTGGATTACCTCCATTTCCTGGATGCAAAGAAGATTGTAAACGTGGTAATACGAATAATAAAACCACCATCATTGGAAAAGCAAAAATGTTATAAATAGCAGATATTTTAGCCCTTTTCTGTTCCTCATCTATAGCATTTCTCAGTACTAAATATGCAAAGTAGAGTAAAATAGATATCGCTGCAAAGTTTTGTTTAGGATCGAAACTCCAAAATTGTCCCCAAGTATATTTTGCCCAAACAGCACCGGTTATTAATCCTAAAACACCGAAAATAATACCTGCATTGATAGCTTCAACTGCTTTTAAATCGTACACCTCATTTGTATACATTAATGATTTAATACTGTAAAAAACTGAGATTGAAAATAATACTATCATTGCAAACCACATCGGTACGTGGAAATACAAATTTCTGATGGTTTCATTTAAAATATCTAAATGCGGAACACCTAATAATAACCCAGCAATTGTTGAATAAATTACTAAAACAGCTCCTAAAATTTTCCACCAAGATTTTTGCATTTTTTATATTTTGATTTCGTTTTTAATCTCGCCAAAGGTAAGGAAATAACAATAAAGACGCAGCCATTACCAATACATTTATCACGGCCAATAAGCCTATATCATCTAAACTTACACTTCTATCCAAGCCATCAATAGCGTTTTTCGCTAGTTTAATTAATACAATTAAAACCGGAATAATAATAGGAAAACTCAAAATTGCCATCAACATTCCACCATTCCCAGCTTTAGAAGCGATTGCTGAAACCATCGTAAATATGGTTGCAAAACTTAAACTTCCTAAAACTGTTGCCACTAAATACATTCCCATGTCAGCACCTGCTGGAAAAGAAAAAACTAACGTGTAAAATAGTAGTGCGATTAGAGTTAAACCTATCATTAACAAACTATTATACAAAGTTTTAGCTATAATTAAGGCTACAGGACTAACTAATGTATAAATATATAAATGCCTGCCTTTGCTTTCTTGCAAAAAGCTTTTGGCTACTGCATTTATAGATGCAAAAAGCATAATAATCCAAAATAAGGCATTCCATGTCAATTTTTCTGGAACACTTACAAAAGATAGAAAACAAACAAATACAGTTGAAACTACATACAGCAAAATGCCATTGAGCGCATATTTAGAACGCCACTCTAATAACATTTCTTTACGGATGAGTTGTTTAACTTGATTCGCAATTTGCATATCCGACAAAGATAGTTTTATTGCTAAATTGTTGTATTGTTAAATTGTTGTATTGTTGTAATATTGTGTTGTGGATCAAAAATATTGTAGCGTTGTAAAAAGTCCCGTTGGAGAGATAACTATTCTAGCGGATGATGTTGCTGTAAATGTGATTACATTTGCTGAAAGAGAAACCGCTGGATTAACAGAAAACGAAATCACCAAAACCGCTGCGCAGCAATTAAAATCGTATTTTGAAGGAGATTTAAAAGAATTCACATTTCCAATTCATCAATCTGGTACTGATTTTCAACAGCAGGTATGGCATAATTTATCTAAAATACCTTATGCTGAAACTGTTTCATATGCTAAATTTTCTGCTCATCAACCTTTGGCTATTCGAGCGATCGCAGCGGCAAATGGAAAAAATAATATCGCAATAGTTGTTCCTTGTCACAGAGTGATTGGAAGTGATGGTAAATTAGTAGGTTATGCTGGTGGTTTATGGCGAAAGCAATGGCTATTGCAACATGAACGAGAAGTTGCTCAGAAAGGGCAAACAGAGTTGAAGTTTTAAGAAGTCGGAAGTTATCAGTCAGGAAGACCGAAAGATTTGGTTTTCGATCTATACATTAATCGTAAATCGTAATTTTAAATCAAAAATTAAAATGAATCCTTATTTAGATATCGCACTGCGAAGTTTAGCTGTCTATGTTTTTATGTTGACTGCTATTCGATTAACAGGCAAAAAAGAGTTTTCGCAATTAAATACTATTGATGTGGTGTTGATTTTATTGATTAGCAATGCAGTACAAAATGCAATGGTGGGTAACAATACAAGTTTACTAGGCGGATTGGCTGCAGCTGCTGTGCTCTTTATTTTAAATTATGCTCTGAAGAAATTAATGTTCAACAATAAAGGCATCCGTGAATTCATTTCTCAACGTCCCGAAATTTTAATTCACGACGGTAAATTAGATTTTAAAAAACTAAGCCATTTAGGCATTAGCGATGATGAATTAAAAGAAGCCATGCGAGAACATGGTGTTGAACATTACAAAGATGTGAAACTTGCCATTTTTGAAGTAGATGGTAATATTAGCATAATTACAGGAAATAAAACCTTAAAACAAACACATTATAAACGTAAAAAAGCACACAAAACCTTAACTGCTGGTGGTTAAAACTTCTTTTTTTACGCTAGTGATTAACAATAAAACCGCAACTAACAAAACAATCCATCCCCATTGGTAATGAATAGTTTTTGCTAAAACTTTATCAAAAAACTTAGAGCCAAAATAATTGTTCGATTTAAAATAAACCGCAGCAGCCATTAATAAACTCCAAACAAATAACACGAAAGTGAGTACTCTAAATGCTTTCAGTTGTCTTAAAAATAAACATAAAGAGGTTAAAGCAAGAATTGCAAAAGTAATTAGAAATAGACGTTGATCTGTTTGATATAAATTCCAATTTCCCTTTAAAGGCACTTTAATAATTGGAGAAACTCCTGCGGCAATTACCGCTAGAATTAAGCCTAAATAAGCATTTGTTTTTTTTACAATTAACATTTTTATTATAATTAATCCTTCGACAAGCTCAGGATGACAAAAATTACTTTCTTGTATCTATACCCATTTTATCTGCAAAATGCGCACAATAATCACGTAAATCTTCCACTATGTTTTCTTCGCCAGTTGCTTTCAAAAAGCTATCACCCATAGTTTGCAAAGTTTCATAAAAAAAACGTTTCATTTCATCAACAGGCATATCCTTTGTCCATAAATCAATACGCATGGAATTTTTATAATTATGATCCCAAAAAGATAACATCATAGATTTTACTGGCACCTGATCTTTGTTTTCGCCATCTGTACTTTGATATAAAATTTGATCTGGTAAATTGTTATCGTCTAATTCTACTGTTACTATTATCTCTGCTTTCTTCATGTTATTTTTTTATGGGTGCAAATATGCTGATTTTACAAAGCAATTTTAAACACCTATCGTTTTACTTTTGTAATATTAAAATAAGGATGGCAGTTAGTGCAATGAACACTAATTCAACTATCCAAATTCTTTTTAAATCCTTAAAGGTAAATCTGAAAATTAAATCACTTACAAAACTTACCACCACTAAACAACCCAACAGAAATTTGTAAAAAGCTGTCATATCAAAATGTTGACCGGCTGTTTTCGTTTGAAAAAAACTAACGACTAAAAGCGCAAAACTTAGTGCAGTTATTATGTTTAATGGCGTTAATCGTAATTTCATTTATGATTTCTTCTTATCAAAGCGTTTTTTATTCTTAAATACTTTTGTTTTGTGCGCTTTATTTCTAGCCTTTTCTCTCTCACGCTCTTCAATCTGTTTAGCATTTTTCTTTTCGTGGAAAGCACCTTTAAAATCAGGGTCTTCCTTGCGTTTTTGCAAATCTATCTCTTTCGCAATCTGTTGTTTTTCCTCATAAGGTGTTTCTTCTACAAAAACTCCTTCAGGAATGGGTTCAACTGGAATAAACTGACGCGTTAACTTTTCAATTTTACGGATGTAATATTTTTCAGCCTCTGTGCAAAAAGTAATTGCATCTCCTGTGGCAAAAGCCCTACCCGTACGACCAATTCTATGCACATAATCTTCAATAATAATAGGAACATCAAAATTGATAACATGACTTACATCCGTCACATCAATTCCTCTCGATGCGACATCTGTAGCTACCAAAACCCTAATATTTCCTTCTTTAAAACTATTGATAGAATTAATACGCGTATTTTGCCCTTTATTTGCATGAATAACTCTAACCGAATCTTCGCCAAATTTACGCACAACATAACTGAAAATATTATCAGCTACTGCTTTCGTTTTACAAAAAATGATCAATCTATTAAAAACTTCAACGTCTTTCAGCAGATGCTGTAATAGATTAATTTTTGTTTTAAAATTTGGTACTTCATACAGAACTTGCGTAACCGTACTTGCTGGCGTTGCTTGTTCGCTTGCTTCAATTATAGTTGGATGTTTCAAAAAATCTCCAGCAATCTTTTGCACTAAATCGCTCATTGTAGCCGAAAAAAGCAAGTTTTGACGCTTTCGAGGAACCACTTCTAAAATTCTGTGAATAGAACCAATAAAGCCCATATCCATCATTTTATCAGCTTCATCCAACACTAAAAATTGTAAGTATTTGGTGTTAATATCTCCAGAAAGATAAATATCTAAAAAGCGTCCAGGTGTTGCTATAATAATATCAACTCCTGCTTTTATTTGTTCTTTTTGTGCCTTAGGACCAATTCCGCCAAAAATTACCACCGAACGTAAATCTGTATAGGTGCTAAAACGCTTCACTTCTTCCGCAATTTGCATGGCCAATTCGCGAGTTGGCGCTAAAATTAAAGCTCTTGCTGCATCGCCCTGCGCATACTTTAATTTCATCAACATCGGTAAAACATAGGCTGCTGTTTTTCCCGTTCCTGTTTCTGCAATACCACAAATATCCTGACCAGACAAAACCGGTGCAATTGCTTTTTCCTGTATTGGAGTAGCAACCGTGTAACCTGCATCGGCAACTGCGTTTAATATTTGCCTATTTAAATTAAATTCTTCGAACAATTTTGCCATAGCGTACAAAGATACAGAATAAGTCTGTAGTCCGAAGTTTATCGTCCATTCAATAAGAAAAGCTTTGAAAACGATCGGAAACTTCTCTTCGCAAATCCAGTCCCGCTATCTGCTTTACTTCGTTGCACTTCGTGTTAGCTCCTATCGAGTTTAGAAAACAAAGGTTTATGTTCTAAACTTTCCGACTCTATTACCTACCTTTACAACTATGAATACGTATCTGATAAAAGGCGCAACTTTAGTTAACGAAGGACAGCAATTTATAGCTGATGTTTTAATAAAAAACGGATTAATTGAGAAAATTGGTCAACAATTATCAGCTCCAGAAGCACAAGAAATTAACGCCGATGGACTTTACCTTTTACCAGGAATGATAGACGATCAAGTTCATTTTCGTGAGCCAGGTTTAACGCACAAAGCAGATATTTTTACCGAAAGTATGGCAGCAGTTGCAGGTGGTATTACTTCTTTTATGGAAATGCCCAACACCGTTCCAAATACATTAACACAAGAATTACTAGCAGATAAATATGATATCGCTGCACAAACATCATTAGCCAATTACTCATTTTACATGGGTGCCAGCAATGATAATATAGAAGAAGTTTTAAAAACGGATGCTAAAAACGTATGTGGAATTAAAGTTTTCATGGGTTCATCAACTGGAAATATGTTGGTAGATAATGAGCAAACTTTAGAGAATATCTTCAGCAAAGCACCAATTTTAGTCGCTACACATTGTGAAGACGAAGCAACAATTCGTGAAAACTTAGCCACTTTTAAGGCAAAATATGGCGATGATTTAACCATAGAAATGCATCCTTTAATACGTAGTGCAGAAGCTTGTTATAAATCCTCTTCATTAGCAGTTGAATTAGCTAAACGTTACCAAACACGGTTGCATATTCTGCATATTTCTACTGCACAAGAAATTGCTTTATTTGATAATTCAATTCCATTAAAAGATAAAAAAATTACTGCCGAAGCCTGTGTACATCACCTTTGGTTTAATGATCAAGATTATGCTACAAAAGGAAATTTCATCAAATGGAACCCTGCTGTAAAAACTGCAGCCGATCAAGTTGGCATTTTACAAGGTGTATTAAATGACAACATTGATGTAATTGCAACTGATCATGCACCACATACTTTGGCAGAAAAACAACAACCTTATTCACAAGCACCTTCTGGTGGACCATTAGTGCAACACGCTTTACCCGCTTTGTTAGAAATGCATTTGCAAGGAAAGATCTCTTTAGAAAAAATTGCAGAAAAAACTGCTCATAACTTGGCTATTTGTTTTGATATCGAAAAACGTGGCTTTATCCGTGAGGGGTATTGGGCAGACTTAGTATTGGTAAATTTAAATGATCCCTTTAAAGTAACACCACTAAACATTTTTTATAAATGTGGTTGGTCGCCATTTGATGGAGAAACTTTTCAAGCAAGCATTACACATACTTTTGTATCAGGTAATTTAGCCTATCAAAATGGTAAGTTTATGACAAGTGAGATTGGAAAGAGATTGAGTTTTACTCGCTAGCTTATGCAAACTATAATTCCTCGTAGCCTTTTAGTAAAATCCACCATAATCTTCGGCCTTGCATTACTTATATATATTTTGGGATTATTCCCTCAATTAGTCCTAAATATTTATTCAAACGGTTTATACCCTATTTTTTCTTCTGTTTTAAGATGGATTTCTTCCATTTTTCCTTTTGCTTTAGGAGATATTTTATACGGACTACTAATTGTTTTCGCCTTGATACAGGTCTTTTTATTCTTTAAAAGAAGAAAATCACTTAGTAAAAGTCATCGATTAATTATTCCCTTAAAATTGTTTAACCTATTTTTAATTTTATACATCAGTTTTAAACTGCTTTGGGGTTTAAATTACGCTAGGCCAAGCATTACTCAAAAATTAACTATTAGCGACGAAAAATACAACGTTAAAGAATTAGTGATTTTAGGCAATTATTTTATCGATAAATTAAACACATTACAACCTCAACTATCTCCTAAACTCAGTTACGATATTAATGAACTTCGTAAAAAAGCAGTTATTGAGTATCAGCATATGGAAATACAAAATTCATTTTTTCATTACAATGCACCATCAATAAAACCTGTGTTAAACGATTGGATGGTTAGTAAAATAGGAATTGAAGGTTATTACAATCCATTAAGTGGTGAAGCAAACATAAATATGAAATTACCTGCTTGGGTTTTACCTTTTGTTGCTTGCCACGAAATTTCACATCAAATGGGTGTTGCCCGAGAAGATGAAGCCAATTTAGTAGCTTATTTAGTTGGTGTAAATAGTAATGATGTTAACTTCCAATATTCGGTTAATTATAATATGTTGCGCTATATTTTATTCGAGATCAGAATGAAATCTCCCGAAGATTACCTTAAAATGCGAGATAAAATTTCACCTGAAGTATTAGCTAATTTCAAAGCAGAAAATGAATTTTGGGCTAAATACAACGGACAAATGTCTAGTTATATGGGTGTAGCTTTTGATAAATTTTTAAAACTTAACAATCAAAAAAGAGGAATTAAAAGCTATCAAAATATTGTAATTTGGTTATGGAATATACATAAAAAAGAGTTATCAGCTAGCAATTAACAGTTGTAGGTTTCAGATGCTATTATTCAACTCAAACTGTAAACTGAGAACTGATTAACCATGTATCGCTTCCTTATTACCAAAACTCATAATTAACTCGCCCTCAAAAACCAACCATTCTTTCCAACGTTTATCTATATCAACATCAATGGTATATTTACGGGCAAAGTTTAAAAAAGTAGTATAATGTCCAGCTTCTGAAACCATTAAATCATGGTAAAATTTAGCTAATTCTTTATCCTGAATATTTTGAGACAACACTCGGAAACGCTCACAACTTCTCGCTTCTATCATTGCAGCAAATAATAATCGTTCTATAAAACTATTGTTTCTTGAGCCATCTTTTTTGCAAAATTTCATCAACTGGCCAACATAATCATCTTTTCTCCCACGACCTAAAGTATATCCTCTTTTTTTAATGATATCTACCACTTGCTGAAAATGTTGCATTTCTTCTAAAGCAATAACCGTTAATTCTGACACCAAATCTATATGTTCACAATTATCAGCAATTAAATTGATGGCATTTGTAGCTGCTTTTTGTTCACACCAAGCATGGTCTGTTAAAATTTCTTCTAAGTTAGATTCCGCAATATTCGCCCACCGTGGATCAGTCAATAATTTAAGTCCTAGCATATTCAAAATTAGTAAAATAGTCGGGAAGTCCGAAAGACCGAAAGTTGGGAAGTTGTGCTTATAGTTGCACCAAGAACCACCTCCTATTTTAAAACAAACCTGATAGTAGCGAAAATACTTTTTGTCACGCTGAGCGAAGTCGAAGCGCAAAAAAGATTGTAGCGAATAGCAGGATTGCAATTACCGAAAAGCACTAACAATCGTTTCATAAAATCCATCAGCTACTTAAAAAATCATCTACAAGGAAGAACTAACTTTACAACTTTTAAACAAATTTCAATCTCAAACTGTGTAACTTTGTGGCATGGCAAAAATATCCATCAATCTGGCGACAGGTTCATTACAACAAGAAGAAATTATAGTTGGAATTGATTTAGGCACTACCAATAGTTTGGTTGCTTTTATCAATCCAGATAAAAACCCACAAGTAATTAACGATACTGGAAAAGGGCTTTTAGTACCTTCTATTGTTCATTTTAATGAACATGGCGATGCCGAAGTAGGTAATGAAGCAAAAGCGTTTTTAACTTCGGACCCTGCAAACACGATTTTTTCTGTGAAACGATTATTAGGTCGTTCGTACAAAGATGTGGCCAGCCATCAGGATATTTTTAGCTACAAAATTATAGATGACGATACCGATGCTTTAGTGAAAATTAAAGCTGGAAATAAATTTTATACTCCCATAGAGCTTTCAGCAGAGATTTTAAAAGAGCTAAAAGCAAGAGCCGAACACGCTTTAAAAACTCCTGTTAATAGAGCGGTAATTACGGTTCCAGCTTATTTTAATGATAGTCAAAGACAAGCTACCCGTGATGCTGGCAAATTAGCTGGTTTAGATGTTTTGCGTATTGTAAACGAACCAACTGCAGCAAGTTTAGCCTATGGTTTGGGTTTAAATCCTACCCAACAAAAAACTATTGCTGTGTACGATTTAGGCGGCGGAACTTTTGATGTATCTATTCTCCAAATCCAAAATGGAATATTTGAAGTTTTAGCTACTAATGGCAATACTTTTTTAGGTGGTGATGATTTTGACAGAGCTATTTTAAATTATTGGATAGAAAAAAATAAATTAGATTTCGCCCAAGTTGCCCAAGATAATATTTTGATGCAAACCTTGCGTTTGCAAGCAGAAGCTGCGAAAAAAGCATTATCAACACAAAATTTATACAACGAAAAAGTTGGAGATATTTGGTGTACACTTGATAAACAAACTTTCGAAAAACTAATTGAAGCCAAAGTTGACGAAACTTTAACCTGTTGTAAACAAGCATTAGTGGATGCAAATTTAACTATCAGTGAAATTGATGAAGTGGTTTTAGTAGGTGGTTCAACTCGCACACCTTATGTAAAACAAGCAGTAAGCAATTTCTTTAACCGTCAACCACACGACCAAATTAATCCTGATGAGGTTGTGGCTTTAGGTGCTGCCATTCAAGCAGATATTTTAGCAGGAAATCGTTCAGATATATTATTATTAGATGTTACCCCACTTTCATTAGGAATTGAGACTATGGGTGGATTGATGGACGTAATCATTGCTCGTAACAGTAAAGTTCCTACAAAAGCTGGTCGTCAATACACTACTTCTATTGATGGACAAGTAAATATGAAAATTTCTGTTTACCAAGGTGAGCGAGATTTAGTAAAAGAAAACCGCAAATTGGCAGAGTTCGATCTAAAAGGGATTCCAGCTATGCCTGCAGGCTTACCAAAGGTCGATATTAACTTTTTATTGAATGCTGATGGGATATTGACCGTGCAAGCTATTGAATTGCGTTCTGGTGTTAAACAAGAAATTGATATTATTCCGAGTTACGGCTTAAGCGATGATACAGTAGAAAAAATGCTAATTGATAGCATTGAAAACGCCAAAAGTGATGTAGAACAACGTATGCTTATTGAAGCTAAAAGCGAAGGGGAACAATTGGTATATACTGCAGAGCGATTTATCAAAAAAAACGGGAATATTTTAAACGAGCAAGAACTTACATTAACTATTGTGATTATTGCTGAGCTTAAAGATGCATTAGATAGCGGCGATAAAGATCGAATTTTAAAGAAAGCTGATGAACTAAATGAATTTACTCGCCCATTTGCAGAGCGATTAATGGATATGGCAGTTGGCCAAGCAATGAAGGGCAAAAGAGTTGATGAACAGTAATTAACTTATTTTCCCATGATTGATTGCATAAGAACTAACTCTGAAAATAAAGATTTCCAAAAATTGGTAGCTGAACTTGATGCTGATTTAAAAATTAGAGATGGTGAAGATCATTCATTTTATGCTCAATTTAATAAAATTGATGCTATAAAATATGCAATTGTAGCATTTGAAAAAGAAATTGCGGTAGGTTGTGGAGCAATTAAAATGTATACATCCGATACAATGGAAGTAAAACGAATGTTTGTCACTCCTACTAAGCGTGGACTTGGAATAGCTTCAACAATTTTGAATGAATTAGAAATTTGGGCAAAAGAACTCCAAATTAAAAAATGCGTGCTCGAAACAGGTAATAAACAACCAGAAGCGATTGCGCTATATCTAAAAAGTGGATATCAAATTATACCGAACTACGGTCAATATGAAGGTGTAGAAAATAGTGTGTGTTTTGAAAAAGTAATATCAAAATAATTTTACTATCTTCATTTTATGAAAAGATTAACGATTTTACTATTGTTAATCATCCCTTTTCTATTTTGCACTTCCTGGGGCTTTTTTGCCCACCGACGAATTAATCAATTGGCGATATTTACGTTGCGAACAGAAATGATTGGTTTTTATAAATCTGGATATAAATATATTACCGAACATGCTATAGATCCAGATAAACGGAGATATATTGATACTCTTGAAGCTCCTCGACATTACTTAGATGTAGAGAACTATGAGGAAGATATAGATAGCATTCCTGAGAAATTTACTGATGCTTTAACTAAATATGGGCAAAAGAAGCTAAATGAAAATGGGATTGTCCCTTGGCAAATTCAAAGAACTTATTACAGCTTAATTAAAGCCTTTAAAGCGCATGATTCATTAAAAATATTAAAGTATTCTGCCGAATTAGGTCATTATATTGGCGATGCTCATGTACCGTTGCACACCACCAACAATCATAATGGCCAATTAACTAACCAACATGGCATACACGCTTTTTGGGAGAGTAGAATACCAGAATTATTCTCTGGCGGATATAATTTTGTGGTAGGTAAGGCCTATTATATTGATGATCCTTTAAAAGCAGCATGGGGAATTGTTAAGCACTCGCACAGTTTATTAGATAGCGTTTTACTTCTTGAAGCAGAGCTGAATAAATCCTTTCCATCAGATCAGAAATATAGTTTTTCTGAGCGAAGCAATGCGGTTACTAAGCAATATTCCATTGCGTATTCAAAAGCTTATCAGGATAAAATGAATGGCATGGTAGAAAAACAAATGCGTTCTGCAATTTTAATGATCGGTTCCTTTTGGTTTTCAGCTTGGGTAGATGCAGGTCAACCAGAACTAAAAAATCTTATTAAAATAGAAATAAGTCCAGAAGAGAGAAAGGCTATCGAATTAGAAGAAAAGAAATATAAAGAAGGTAAAATTATTGGCAGAGAAAATTAATCCTCTTTTGGAGTAATAACTTCTACTTCTTTAGACTTAAACCTACTCATTACTGCTGCATAAATTGCTGGCACAAAAGTTACCACTGCAATTAGTACAATCACGATATCAAAGTTATCTTTAAACCATTGAATTTGACCAAGTAAATATCCTGCAAATAAAAGACTAAAAATCCATGAGATACCACCAATAATGTTAAACGTAGTATATCTTCCAAAAGGCATTTTAGCAATACCAGCAACAAATGGAGCTATTGTTCTAAAAATTGGCAAAAAACGACTAAAAATAATTGCTTTTCCACCGTGTTTCTCGAAAAACTCATGTGATTGATGGTAATATTTCAGCTTGAGAATTTTATTCTTTTCCTTAAAAACTCCTGCACCCAAAACACTCCCCAATTTATAATTTAAGGTATTTCCTAAAATTGCAGCAGCGGTGAGAATGACAAACATTAACCAAATATTTAAATCAGTTTTATCTCCTGCAATTAATGCACCTGTTGCAAAAAGCAATGAATCACCAGGCAAAAACGGAGTAACTACAAATCCGGTTTCTGCAAAAATAATTAAGAATAAAATAAGGTAAGTTAAGGTGTGGTATTCATTTACGATATCAGCAAGGTGCTTATCAATATGAAGAATAAAATCTATGAGTTGTTGTAGTAATTCCAATTTTTATGTTTTTTTCAAAAATAAGCATATGCTTTTGATTACTATGCTATATTTCCAAATTTGATGTTAATTGTAGGTAATTTTATTTATAGTAAGATTAGAATTTGAGGTTCCACTAAACCAAATGGTATATATTTTTCCAGCTTCAAACTCTGCTCCAGAAAGCACTTTAAATCCACCAACACCTAAAATAGATATCCTCAAATCAATAGTAGGATCTATGGAGAAGTAATCTGATGCTTCTTTAAAAGGTAATGAATTGATTAATAAAACATTTCCTGTTAAGTTAACGTTTACAGCATTGCTAAAATATGGACTCAAGTTTATGAAACGAACATTAGCTTTCCCAATTGCTGTAGTTCCTAAATTATCTTCAAAAGTTAAAACTTCGCCTTTATTGGATTTATCTTCAACATAAAACGAAGTATAAGAAAAGGTAGGAACGAAAATAACTTTTGCAGAGGCATTTTCATCTGTATTTGCAAAAGAGGCATTTTTAGTGCCTGAAGAAACTTTAAAATAATTACTACCCTCTCCATATGCTAAAGATTGAGTGTTGACTTTAACGTTATCCAAGTAAAAGTCAACTGCTGAGGTGGTGTGAGAAGCATTCACTAATTTAACTTTCGCTTCCCCTGTCACAACTTTATTAGAAATTGCGATGTCCTTTTTACATGAAAATAGACAACAAAGTGTAGCAAAAAAAGTTAAACCTAAATACAAATAAACTCTATGAACAGCGAGTAACGTTATTTTCATAAGCTTTTAGTTAAAAAGGCATTAAACAACAATGGCTTGGTCAAAAACCAAGCCATTGTTATGAAATTGTAAGTTTAAGTTTATTTTAAAGACTAAAAAACTACTTACTGCTTAATAACTATTATTAAGCATTACAGGCATTACCAACATTAAAACATCTTCGTTTTCGTCGTTAGTTTGTGGGATTAACAAACCTGCTCTATTTGGTGTAGATAGTTCCAACGTAACTTCTTCCCCATTTAGATTACTTAACATCTCGATTAAAAAACGAGCGTTAAAACCAATTTCTAAATCCTCTCCTTCATATTGACAGCTTAAACGTTCATGAGCTTCATTTGCAAAATCTAAATCTTCTGAAGAGATATTTAATTCACTTCCGTTGATTTTTAATCGCACTTGATGTGTAGTTTTATTGGCAAAAATTACAACTCTACGTAATGTATTTAAGAATAGTGCTCTATCAATTACTAATTTATTTGGATTATTAGCTGGAATTACGGCCTCATAATCTGGATAACGCTCATCAATTAAACGACAAACTAGATTGATGTTTTCAAATTTAAAGAAAGCACTTGTTGCGTTGTAATCTACAGAAACATTTACATCAGTACTTGGTAAAGCTGCTTTTAATAAAGTTAATGCTTTTTTAGGCAAGATAAATGATGAAGCTTTATCTGCTTTACTGTCCGTTCTGCGGTAACGCACTAATTTATGTGCATCTGTAGCCACAAATGTAATGTGTTGAGGAGAAAGCTGGCAATACACACCTGTCATTGCTGGGCGTAATTCATCATTACTTACTGCAAAAATGGTTTTGGTAATTGCTTCAATCAAAACCGAAGCAGGTAAGTTTACCGATGAAGCGTTTTCTACTACTGGAATTTTAGGAAAATCATCTCCATTTTCACCACTTAATTTATATTTTCCATCACCTGCACTGATCTCAATAGAGAATGAATTATCATCAATATTGAAAGAAATTGGCTGATCTGGTAATGTTTTTAATGTATCTAATAATATCCTTGATGGAACGGCAACTTTACCTTCTTCTTTTGACTCTACAGCCAACGATGTGGTCATGCTCGTTTGTAAATCTGTAGCAGAAATAGTTAGATTTCCATCCTTAATTTCGAATAAGAAATTTTCTAATATTGGCAAAACAGTACTGCTGCTAGATGCACCGTTAACTGTTTGTAAATGTTTTAATAGTGTTGATGTTGATACTATAAATCTCATAGTTGATTTTGTCTGTTCTCAAAAATATAAAAATTACTTTGCATACTTATGTTTACGGTAATAATGTTGAAAAATTGCGAAACATATTAACAATAGCAATGGAGCAACCGCATTAATTAATTGCCATTTTGTTTTTTCAGTACGTAAACGGGATTTGTCTAACAATCTTACTTTAATTTCTTTATTACGCAGAGCGATTAAATTATCGTCATCAGTAAAGTAATCAGCAATATTTAATAGCAAGGCTTTATTTCCGTAATTCTGCTGCGAATAACGATCAAATCCTAATGGGAAAGGTGTGTTTTCTGATTTACTTACCTGATTACTAAAAATATCCCCATCTCCTATCACAATCATTTTTGTAGGTATACTATTTACAGGCACATCATATTTTTCCGTAATTCCTTCTGGCACTGGCCGATTTAAAAACACAGATTTAAAACTACCTTCTAATAAAACCCCAGCTACTTTTGGTGTGCTAGTATATTCTTCCTGCGTTGGTTGTTGTGCTAATAATTGTAAAGAAAGCATTTTAGGTGCTTCGTAAATTTTATTATTAGGAGATGTTTGTAGAATAATCTTCTTATTCACATTTGGAACACCAATGGTATCAACGGTACTTGCAAATTCAGTCCGAATACCATCAATATTTTTAACCACATTACTAGTTGTATCGGGCATTAAAATTGGAAAATACAACCATGGAGCCGTATCTATTTGAGTTTGTTGTCCCGCGGCACCTGTTGCATAAGGAATTAGCGCACAATTAATATCCGTAATTAAATCATAATTAATTCTAGCGCCGTATTCGAAAAGCATATCATCTAAATTCAATTGCTTATTCACCGCCATTATTTGTGGCCGTTTTTGCAAACTATCCAACTCCGCACCCACTTGATCAATTGCCCAAACAACTCGCCCGCCTTTCATCACAAAATAGTTAATTTTATATTTCTCAACTTCTGTTAATGCTTGTTGTGGTTTAGCTACAATTAATACTCTCAAATTATCCAAACCTTCTCTAGTAATCAGCTTTAAATCTACTCTACCTACATAATATTGTTGAGATAAGGATGTAATTGCATCGTATAAATATAGATTTGAAGGTTCACCATGTCCTTCTGTAAAACCAATTCGTGGATTGCTTTTAGTGATTAATCTTTTAATAGCTGATGTAAAAGTGTATTCAAGATTTTGAATAGAACTCATAATATTTTCTTCGTAATCTGTGGCTGCCCCACCAGTTTTTTGTAGCAAATTAACAGGCATTTGTTCCCCATCGCTTTCAATAAGCGCCATTGGGAAAATTATTTTCTGCGTAATACCTGCATCACTTTTAATGTTTACTGCTAAAGGTTTAATACCTATTTGCAGGTATCTATTTATGATGGTGTCTTGCTCATTTGCGGGCACATTTGCTAACGGATCTTCAAAAATTATTTTCACATTAGCATTCGAATAAGCTTTATAATCGTTTAATAAATCTTTCGTTGCATTGCGTAATCTTTTAAAAGCCGCAGGGATTTCTCCATCTAAAAAAACTGTAATAGTAATATCTTTAGTCGTTTTCAGTAAGTTTTCCTTCGTTTTTTGTGTTAAGGTATATCGTTTTTCTTTGGTGAAATCAAAACGTGTATAAAAGGATTGAGCGAATACATTTAAAAGTACTAAGACCACCACAAAAAGGGAAACCTTGATATATTTGTTTTGGGTTTTTACCATTTTCTACCTCCAATCACAAGCTTAGTTAAACCTAAAAACAGAAGTACAAAACTGACGAAATAGATTAAATCCCGCGTATCTAAAACCCCTCTACTAATCGATTGGTAATGTTCATTAATTCCTAAATTGATGAGTACTGTTTCTAAATAATTTAGTTCGAATAACTTACTCAGCGAATCAAATCCACTGAAAGCGAAAAAACATAAAAAAACAGCAATAGCAAATGCAATAACCTGATTTTTCGTAATGGATGAAGTGAAAATACCTATCGCCGTAAAAGCATTACCCAACAAAAACAAACCTAAATAAGAACCTATTACTGCACCAGAATCAACATTCCCTTTGGGTAAACCTAATTGGTAAATGCTATAATAATAAACTAGTGTTGGCAGTAAGGCAAAGAGTAATAAAACAATACAGGCTAAATATTTTGCCAGTATAATTTGTAAATCACTTAATGGTCTAGTTGCTAAAAGTACATATGTTCCTTCTTTACGTTCTTCGGCAAAAGAACGCATTGTAATGGCAGGAATTAAAAACATAAATAAAAACGGAACTAAACTAAAAAAGCCATTTAATTCAGCGTAACCATAATCTAAAAGTGAAGTATCTGGAAAATACCATAGCAATAAGGCGCATGCCAACAAAAAAATACCAATGGTAATATAGGCCATTAGTGAATTTAAAAAACTAAATAATTCTCGTTTAAAAACTGCGTACATGCAAAGCGATAAATGAAGCCGAAGTTATACAATATCTCTAAAACTAAAAAGTCCCGACAATATTGCCGAGACTTTCTTCAAAGTTTTTGTAATATTAAAATGTAAAGCCTAAGCCAACAGAGAAAACTTTGTTTTTAAACTTCATATCAAGACCTTCTTGATCAGGAATTACACTGCTTAAGCCTAATCCATAACCAGCATGAATATTAACACGGTTAAGTTGGTAACCGGCTAAAAAGTTTAATCCAAATTCGCTACGCTTAAAATTATCTTCATCAGAACCGATTTCAATATCCTGCTTTATGCCACCAGATTTTGCATACGCATCAACAGCAAATGCATAGTAAGGGCCAGCACCAAAGAAAACTTTGCCACTACCGGCCGCAAAATTTGCTAATAAATTTACAGGAACTTCAATGTACATAGCGTTAATGGTTCCACTAGCATCTGAATTTACTGTACTGCCATCAAAGTTAAAATCCCCTCCATTTACTTTAGTGCCTTTATTAACTAAAGTTAAACCTGGTTGAACAGAAAATATGTTTGAAACCGGAATATCCGCTGTTCCACCCACATAAAATGATGTTTTCGAATCGAAACTTGCTGACACACCCATCGTAGACAAAGTCATATTGGAAAAAGTTACACCAGCTTTTAAACCGAATTTAACTGGAGTTTGAGCTAAAACTGCTGTACTTAAGCCCGCAATTAAGGTTAAGGATAATACTAATTTTTTCATGTTTTCTTGTTTGTTTATCTGATTGTAAAACTATAAAATTAGTAGCAATAAAAAAGCCCCAGTAAAAAATATTTACTGGGGCTTTAGTTAATAATTGATTACTTATAGTCCAAATGCAAATGCAGCACGTAAACCCATAAAGCCAAATGAATTGCCATCTTTTGACCAGTTTTCATAACGTAAACCGAAGTCTAAGCTAGATTTATCTGACACTGAGAAGGAAGCTCCTAAAGTTGGGGCTAAAGCTAAAGCAGTACCTCCGCCGTTTTCTGTACTAATTGCAGCACCTACTTCACCAGCAGCGTAAAAGTTACCACCAAAATAATATTTAACGCCTGCTTTTAAAGGAACAATTCCTTCGCTAGTTGGAAAACCTGCAGCTTTAGCTATGTCCTTTGAGTCGCCTGTTAAAAAATGTGATAAATAACCACCAGACACAGTTAAGTTTAAAGATTTAGCAATTGGTTGCTCAAATTGTAATGATCCACCTGCAAGCATGTTGTCTTTTGAATTGTCTCCAACAGGCAAACCCGCTTCTGCTCCAATATTTAATTTTCTAACAGCACCTTCTGTTTGTGCTGATGCTGCAAAGCCTAAACCTGCAACAAGGGCTAATGATAATACTAATTTTTTCATCGTGTTTTTTTGTGATTTATTTGTTAATTAATTACTTCATAAGACACAAGAACTAAGCCATTCGTTACAAGAAATTGTCATAGGTTTGACAACTTCTGAGAGTATCTCAGTATTAATATGATATTCAATTAGTTAATTTTCTAAAAATATCTTCCAAAGAATCTGTTCTGTTTTGCGCTTTCAGATCCTCTATTGTGGCATTTGCGACAATTTTTCCTTTATTTATGATAATTACCTCATCACAAATGGCTTCAACTTCTTGCATAATGTGTGTAGAAAGGATAACTGTTTTATCCTTACCCAAATTTTTAATCAATGTTCTAATGTCTGCCAGTTGATTAGGGTCTAAACCAGAAGTTGGTTCATCTAATATTAAAACTTGGGGGTTATGAATAATTGCTTGTGCCAAACCTACTCGTTGCTTATAGCCTTTAGAAAGCATATTAATCTTTTTATGCTGCTCTGGCCCTAATCCAACTTGTTTAATTACATCTTCTACCTTATGTTCTAAATTTTCTAATTGATAAGTTTGACCCACAAAACTTAAAAATTCACGAATGTACATATCATTATATAAAGGTGTATTTTCTGGTAAATAGCCCATTTGTTTCTTTATAGCAAGGCCATCTGTCAAAATATCCATATTGCAAATTTCAATACTGCCAGATGTAGCTGCCAAATAGCCAGTCAGCATTTTCATAGTAGTAGATTTACCAGCTCCATTAGGACCCAAGAAACCTAAAATTTTACCAGGCTTCGCTTCAAAACTGATGTCATCAACTGCTTTTTGAAAACCGAAGTGCTTAGATAGGCCTTTTACTTTAATACTCATTTTAATCCACAATTAGGTCTGCAAACTTAAGCTTTTTATCGTTTTATAGTTATTGCCTAAAATATCAAAAGCAATCAACTGATTTTTATGCTGATTAAATTATATGTACAAACTATTTTAGGTTTAAAATTACATTATCAAAATTTCTATATCACCTATTTATTACAAAATTAATTAGTTCCTTACACTTGTTTCATTTTTCAAATTGGCATTAATAACTTCATAAAAGCATTAAAAAATGTTAAGTATTAAAACGCAGTTTGGACGGGGTTCGGTCGGAGTTGGGTCGGGGTTTGGTCGGGGTTGTGACAATTCTACCCGACCAAAGTACGACTGAAGCCCGAATGAAATATAACTCAATAAATACGCTAATACTTTACAGTAAAATCTAAACTTTCTATTTAAAAAACTAGTTACTAAGGCCATTATCTATTCGCTTTTCTATTTGCAAAAACCTCCATTTTCATACCTCAACCTTTTAGCTTATTTATTATATTTGCCTCACTATGGCTAAAAGTAACGACGAACAATTTAAAAATGTAATATCACACGCTAAGGAATATGGTTTTGTATTTCAAAGCAGCGAAATATATGATGGCTTAAGTGCCGTTTATGATTATGGGCAGTTAGGTGCCGAATTGAAAAACAACATTAAAACCTATTGGTGGAAAGCCATGGTGCAAATGCATGAAAACATTGTAGGGATTGATTCTGCAATTTTTATGCATCCTAAAGTATGGAAAGCAAGTGGTCACGTGGATGGTTTTAACGATCCGATGATTGACAATAAAGATTCGAAAAAACGTTACCGTGCTGATCAATTATTGGAAGATAAAATTGCTCGTTACGAAAAAGATGGTAAAACGGAAAAAGCTGCAAAATTGCAAGCTGATATGGATGCCGCTTTAACAGCAGAAGATTTACCTCGCTTAAAGGTATTAATTGAAGAACACGAAATTGCTTGCCCAGTTAGTGGAACAAAAAACTGGACTGATGTTCGTCAGTTTAACTTAATGTTTAGCACTCAGTTTGGCGCAATGGCAGAAGGAAGTGATGAAGTTTATCTCCGTCCTGAAACTGCGCAAGGTATTTTTGTAAACTTTTTAAATGTACAAAAATCTGGAAGAATGAAAATTCCTTTCGGGATTGCTCAAATTGGTAAAGCCTTTAGAAACGAAGTAATTGCTCGTCAGTTCATAATGCGTATGCGTGAATTTGAGCAAATGGAAATGCAATTCTTTGTTCGTCCGGGCGAAGACAAAAAATGGTTTGCCTATTGGAAAGAAGCTCGTTTAAAATGGCATAAAGCATTGGGAACATCCCCAGATAAATATCGTTTCCACGATCATGTTAAATTAGCACACTATGCTAATGCAGCTACAGATATCGAATTCGAATTCCCTTTCGGCTTTAAAGAAGTAGAAGGAATTCACAGTAGAACTGATTTCGATTTAACACAACATCAGGAATATTCTGGCAAGAAAATGCAATATTTTGATAATGATTTGGATGAAAATGGAAAACCTTATGGCAATTACGTTCCTTACGTTATCGAAACTTCTATTGGTTTAGATCGTATGTTTTTGTTAACAATGATCAATGCTTTTGAGGAAGAAGATTTAAGTACACCAGAAAAACAAGATAGCAGAACTTTACTTCGTTTACATCCAGCTTTAGCACCAATTAAAGTAGCTATTTTCCCACTAACCAAAAAAGATGGTTTACCAGAAAAAGCCCGTGAAATTATGGATCATTTGAAATTTGATTTCAACTGTGTATATGAAGAAAAAGATGCAATCGGAAAACGTTACCGTCGTATGGATGCAATTGGAACTCCTTTTTGCGTAACTGTAGATCATCAAACATTAGAAGATAATACAGTAACCATTCGTCATCGCGATACAATGGAACAACAAAGAATTGAGATTAAAGAATTGCATACTATTATTGAAGGCAAAGTAAGCTGGAGAAATTTGCTAGCTCAGTAATTATAGATTAGACATTGAAAAGCCGCTAGCAAAACTAGCGGCTTTTTTTATAGTATCTCATCAAGTGCATCATCAGTTCTTGCAATAACTGCCCTATCTCCATTCACAACAATAGGTCGTTGTATTAAGATTGGATTTTCATGCATCGCGATGATCCACTCTTCATCTGTCAACTCTTTTCCTTTATATTTTTCTAGATAAACTTTTTCGTTTGTTCGAATTAAATCGTGCGGTTTACAACCTAACTTTTGTAGTATATTTTTCAATTCAACTACGCTTGGTATATCTTCCAAATAGTTAACGATTTGAAATTCTTCATCGCTTTTTGTTAGTGCTTTTAATGCCTCACGACTTTTGCTGCAACTATTATTATGATAAATTATCAGCATATATTAGTTTTTCCCATACCATTCATGGTGATCTACTCTTGTAATTTCAGGTTTACCAATAGCAGTTAAGATTCTTCTCGCACCTACCAATGTAGTCGATTGACCTTCATCATAATTAGCTGCAGTTGGCACCAAACTATTAATTTTAACCATGCCTGCACTCTGAATAAACTCGCCATTACCCATATAAATTGCTGTATGGGTAACTCTGCCGCCGTTTATGCCTCTGCGTTTAGCTGCAGAAAAAAACAAAAGATCACCTGGCTGTAAATTCGCCAAGCACTTCGCAACACTGATCGTCTCATTTTCTAAAACATCAATGCCATCACCAACTAAAGCCTGTTGAGAAGCATCACGGGGAATAATAATTCCATTTAAAAAATAAGCCGTTTTAGTAAAACCACTACAATCTACCCCTTTAATAGAAGTACCACCCCATAAATAAGGCACACCTAGCAAAGTTTGTGCAGTAGCTAAAATGGCAGTAGCCTTGGGGTTCGGTCTTTTTAACCATTGTTTATACATTCCAGCTTGGGCTTTTGGTATAAATGCAGTTCGTTTATCAGGATACCCTACTTTATAAAATCCATTTTCTTCTCCTAATAATTGCAGTATATTTCCGTTAACTAAATCAGAAACTCGAGTCGAATTTATATCAGCTTTGCTAAATGCATGACCATAATCTGCGGTAAAAACAACTTTATCAGCTTTTTGCCAATCTTTAAAAGTTTGTTCATTCATTACAGCAAGTGCACCACCATCGGTCCATGCTAAATAACCATCTGGTGTTTTAACCAAATAAAATCCACCTTGCTTTTTAAATATCTCAACAGGTGTACCCAACAACATTTGTGTCATTAGTTCTGCCCCATGTTGTGGATTGCTTCTATTATTACCAACAGAAATATTTGCCACCCCATATATTAACCCATTTGATGATTTTGCAGGCAATAAAACAGAAGTAAACTTTACGTTTTGTATAGTAGGTTTCATCTTTTCAAACTCAAGCAAAGCCGCTTCCGATGTACTTTCTAACCGAATAGAATCACCTCGCATTTGTAAGTTAAAATAAACAGAACGTTTATCTGGAGCATATTTTTTTTGCACTTCAGCAGCAAGAGTACGGTACGCAGTAGTATCAGATTGTGCCTTAGCTCCAATTACACAGAAACTTAAAAACAAGCCTAAAAATAAACCTTTCATTTGTATATCATTTATTTAACGAAGTTACACTATCTACAAAATTATAGTGTTTCATTTAAGTAATTTATCTTTTACAACCTTATTTTATCTACTTCACAGGTTTCTATTCTCTATTTTAATTAAATTGCCAACTTTTTAGCAAAAAATGAAATCCATAAATCAAAGAGAACAATCCATTTATGTAGCATTAGTATATCGGCTTATAGTGCTATTACTATTGTATACACTCTGCAGAATTGGCTTTTATATTACAAATCGTTCACTTTTTAATCATATTCCATTTACTGATTTATTGTACATTTTTGCTGGTGGCATCAAATTCGATATCGTTGCAATACTCTACATCAACTCACTTTACATAGTTTTACAAGCAATACCATTTCCTTTCAGATACAGAAACGGTTATCAATTTTTTTGTAAATGGTTATTTATTATCACCAATAGCATAGGTTTCTTAGCCAATTTTATAGACTTTGCTTACTATAAATTTACCCTAAAACACACTACTGCAAGTGTATTTTCGCAATTTAGTAACGAACAGAATAAACTAAAACTATTGATAGATTTCTTGGGAGATTATTGGTATCTACTCATCCTATTTATCATCTTCATCTACTTATTCATCAAGTTATACCAAATTATTCGAATACAAAAAGCACCTAAATTTACTTGGTACGTTTACTTAGCCCATACATTGACTTTAGTACTCATTGCGGGTTTATGCGTAATTGGTATGCGTGGTGGTTGGCGTCATAGTACACGACCAATTACCATGAGCAACGCTGGTGATTTTGTAAAATCACCCGGTGATATGAGTTTGGTTTTAAATACGCCTTTTACCATCATGAAAACCCTAAAGGCAAACGATTTAAAACCCATTAACTATTATAACCAACAAACACTTGATAGCCTTTACAATCCAATTCATCAACCAGAAAACAAAGGGCCATTTAAAAAACTTAACGTTGTATTTTTAATTATAGAAAGCTTAGGAAAAGAACACATAGGCGCCCTAAACAAAGATTTATTAAGCGGAACTTACAAAGGCTACACACCTTTTATAGATAGTTTGGTGGCTCAAAGTTTTACTTCATCACACACGTATGCTAACGGCAGAAAATCTATAGACGCATTACCCTCTATTATTTCTGGTATTCCATCCATTCGTGAACCCTTTGTACTTTCATCTTATTCTAGCAATAAAACCACAAGCATTGCAAAATTATTGGGTGAGGTAGGCTACCAAACTGCGTTCTTTCATGGGGCACCAAACGGCTCGATGGGCTTTTCGGCATATACAAACCTTGCCGGAATTAAAAAATACTACGGCAAAACCGAATATAATAACGATGCAGATTTTGATGGCATTTGGGGCATTTGGGATGAACCTTTTATGCAATACATGGCAAAAACCCTCAATACATTTAAACAACCTTTTTTCTCCGCATTCTTCTCCGTTTCCTCTCATCACCCCTTTAAAGTGCCCGAAAAATATAGCGGAAAATTCCCAAAAGGTCCACTTCCAGTACAAGAACCAATAGGTTATACTGATATGGCCATCCAAAAGTTTTTTGCTACGGCTTCAAAAATGCCTTGGTATAAAAATACCCTATTTGTATTGGTTGCAGATCATGCTACTGTATCTTACTTGCCCGAATACCAAACAACACCAGGTTATTTCTCTATTCCAATTTTATTTTACTATCCTGGTGGAGATTTAAAAGGGAAAACAGATAAATTGATACAACAAGCAGACATTATGCCTACCGTTTTAAATTATTTAAACTATAACAAACCCTATTTCGCCTTTGGGTTCGATGCATTTAGCCCAAAAAACAACAACTTTGTAATAAATAATAACGATGGCAGTTTTAGCTTTTACCAAGGGGATTATCTTTTAATTAACGACGGACAAAAATCTACTGCCTTATTTAATTTAAAAACAGATCGACTTACAAAAAACAACCTCATAAATAAGAGGCCAGAAGTTCAAAATTCGATGGAAAAATATCTAAAAGCATTCATACAACAATACAACAACAGAATGATTAAAGACCAATTAACTGCAAAATAATATGAGAAAAAGAGCACTAATGGTCATCGATTTTTTTTACCCACCATTCAAAAAATGGTTTAGCCTACACACATTTAGGTATATGGCAGCAGGCGGTATCACCGCAGCAACAGGGATAATTGGCTATTTTCTAATCTATAATTATGTTTTACACCAGCAAGATGTAACCATTGGTTCTTATTTAATAACCGCACACATAGCAGCCTTAGCAATCGAGTCTGTATCTACTTTTATCGTAGGTTTTACTCTAAATAAATATCTCGTTTTTACGCAATCAAACCTAAAAGGACGTATTCAACTCTTTAGATACGCAACAGTAGTAGCAACAAATATTCTACTCAATTACGCCCTCATGAAAATCCTAGTCGATGGATTTCAATTCTACCCTACCATTGCAAAAACATTAATCACAATTATTCTAGCTGTATTCAGTTATTTCTCACAAAAATATTTCTCATTCAGAGTAAAAAAAGAATAAACACAAATAGAAATGCATACAACAAAAGCTAAGTAAAGGTAGACCACAATGGCAGCAGACTAAAAAATGATAGTCATCATTTTAGCGTAAAAGGACATTCTTTTCTTGCATTCCTAATGCAAACAAGCTAATTTAGCCATAATCAATACCATACCACAATGAGCGATTTTAATAATCAGCAAGTAGCCCAACTCCCTAAACACCTAAGGCAGTTTATAGTAGAGCAACATTACGAAAAATACACACCAATAGACCAAGCGGTGTGGAGATACGTGATGCGTCAAAATTATAGCTATTTAAAAAATGTGGCATACTATCCATACATTAAAGGTTTACAGCGAGCCGGTTTAAGTATAGAATATATCCCCGATTTACAGACTATGAACGATAACCTAGGCAAAATTGGCTGGGGCGCCGTTACTGTAGATGGATTTATTCCGCCAGCTGCCTTTATGGAATACCAAGCGTACAGGGTTTTGGTAATTGCAGCAGATATTCGTCAAATTAATCATATAGAATACACTCCAGCACCAGATATTATACATGAAAGCGCTGGCCATGCACCAATCATCGCCGATACAGATTATAATAACTACTTAAGCTATTTTGGATCTATTGGTGCAAAAGCAATGTTTTCGAGCAAAGATTTCGAATTGTACGAAGCCATACGCAAACTTTCTATTTTGAAAGAAGCAGTTAATGCAGATGAAGAAGAAATCGCCCTTGCTGAAAAAAATCTGCGTTACATTGCAGATAATATGGGCGAACCGTCAGAAATGGCTTTACTTGGTCGCTTACATTGGTGGACAGTTGAATACGGTCTAATCGGAACATTGGAAAATCCGAAAATTTATGGTGCAGGCTTACTTTCATCTATTGGCGAAAGTGCAACCTGCATGAATCCAGATGTTAAAAAGATTTGGTATAATTTAGATACTATTAATTACCAATACGATATTACGCAACAACAACCACAGCTTTTTGTTACACCAACTTTTCAAAACTTAATAGATGTTTTAGAAGCCTTTGCAGATACCATGGCTTTTAGGCGTGGTGGTGCTGAGAGTATTTTAAAAGCAATTGAATGTAAAAACCCTGCAACGGCAGTTTATAGCTCAGGTTTACAACTTACTGGCGTATTTACAGATATCGGCTTAAGCAAAGCTGATGAATTAACTTTTATTAAAACTACGGGTCCGTCTGCATTGGCGTTTAATGGCAAACAACTCTCAGGACATGGAAAAGATTACCATAAAGATGGATTTTCTTCGCCAGTTGGCAAACTGAAAGGCGTATCAAAACCATTAGAAGAACACAATTTAATAGAGCTAGAATTAATTGGCATTTTTGAAGGAAAACAAGTTGAACTCACTTTCGAAAGTGGTATAACTATAAATGGCTCAGTTAAAGAAATTGTAATTAAGGAAAGTAAGGTTATTTTAATCGTTTTCGAAAACTGTACAGTTAAAGAAGAGAATGGGAATATTTTATTTAAACCAGAATGGGGAACTTATGACATGGCAGTTGGGGAAAAAATAATTTCTGTATTTAATGGTGCAGCTGATAAGGATGCCTTTGAAGAGATCATTTTCGTAAGTAAAGAACAAACGCACAAAGTAACGTATGATGAAGAAACGAAACAGTTACATACGCTATATCAAAAAGTTCGTTCAATAAGAGAAAACCAAGCTGGGTACGAAGAATTGGCTGAGATCTTTAATACATTAAAAACTTCCCATCGTATAGATTGGCTTTGCGCACTAGAAATTTTAGAAATTGCATATCATAAGCAATTAGACCCTTCATTTGAAAAAGAATTACGCATCTATTTAGAAATGAAAGCCGCAACTGAACCAGATCATGCAAAATTAATTAATGACGGCTTACATGTAATTGCAAACCCAGTAACACAATTAATAACAGAGGAAGATTAAATGAACGTAATCATAACAGGTGCAAGTAGTGGTATAGGTTTCGAAACCGCATTAGAATTTACTTTAGATAGTAAGAACAAAGTAGTTTGTATAGCTCGTTCTGCAGATAAACTGAGAAAACTACATGAAATTGCAAAAGGCATTAACCTAGATTGCACCTTATTACCAGTTGCATTTGATTTAGTAAACGACGATTATGCAGCCTTAATTCCTTTTATTAAAGAGCGATTAGGCACAGTTGATATCTTAATAAATAATGCAGGTAGTTTAATTAATAAATCGTTTGCCGAAACTACGGAAGCAGATTTAGCAGAAATGCTAGAGCATAATGTAATGAGCCATTTTAAAATGATACGCCATACATTACCATTTATGCAGAGCGGAAGTCATATTGTAAATATTGGTAGTATGGGTGGTTTTCAAGGAAGTGTGAAATTTCCAGGTTTAGCTGCTTATTCTGCTAGTAAAGCAGCTTTACATGCATTAAGCGAATGTTTAGCATTCGAATTAGCAGATCAAGGAATAAAAGTAAATTGTTTAGCGTTAGGGTCGGCGCAAACTGAAATGTTAGAGGCAGCATTTCCGGGTTATGAAAGCCCTGTAATGGCTTTTGAAATGGGAAAATATGTGGCTGATTTTGCTCGCACTGGGCATAAGTTTTTCAATGGAAAAGTGTTACCTGTCGCAGTAACTACGCCGTAGCACTTTTTTTGTTTGGCAATAGGTTTGAATAACACTAGAAAAATTCAAACTTATGGAAAACAACATTACTACGACAACAACAGACAGCGGTAAAACTGCTGCAATTATTAGCTATTTCTCGATTATAGGATGGCTGATTGCTTATTTCGCTTTTCACAAAGACAAAAAAACTGAACTGGGAAGTTTTCAACTAAGACAAACTTTACTTTATGCAATTTTATCAACAATACTTTATATGTTGTTATCTTTCGTTTTAACAATTATAATAATTGCAACAGGAATTCTCTCATTAATATATTTAGCATACGTTCTATATGTAGTTTTAATTGTGGTTTGGTTAATTGGTTTAATTGGCGCTATTAAAGGTGTGAAAACACCAATGCCAATTATCGGACAAAAAGCTCAAACCATGTTCTCATCTATTTAATTTTAAATATTTTTATCAAAAAGCCTACTTTCATATTGATTAGTAGGCTTTTTTACTGAAGTCAATTTTACACAAACTTCAAATTATCAACATCTTAGGTCATTTATATTTTTTTCTTATCTTTGGAAACCTAATATGAAGAAAATAGTATTTATCCTTTCTTTTATTTTGTTCTTCGCCTTAACTGGTAAAGCTCAAGACAATAAATCATTACCAAAACAGTATCAAGAAGCTGTTACAGATATATTGAGTAAAATTCCTGATGCTGCTACTAATAAAGCTACACAAATAATGGATTTTGCGAAATCGCTTCTCGGCGTTCGCTATAAATATGCCTCTAGTAGTCCTGAAAAAGGATTTGATTGCTCTGGATTTGTGAGTTATGTTTTCAAAAATTTTGGTTTTACAGGCGCACGTTCTTCAAGAGATTTTGCCAAACAAGGTAAGCAAGTAGCATTAAATGAAGCTAAAGTTGGCGATGTTTTGGTTTTTACAGGAACAAATGTAAAACAAAGAACACCTGGCCATGTAGGTATTATTTATTCAATAGATGAGGATGGCAAAATCAAATTCATTCATTCATCATCTGGTAAGGCACATGGTGTTACAGTTACCGACTTAGAAGGTTATTACAAAACTCGATTATTAAAAGCCGTTACAGTAGTAGAATAATCTTTTTCATTTCTTTTTTTGTATGTTCATGTCAAAAATTCACTTTTATGGCAGAGTTAAAAACAAAAGTTACCGAACAACCTGTACAAGATTATTTGATGCAAATTTCTGATGAAGTAATTCGGAAGGATTGTCAGACTATTTGCCAAATAATGGAAGATATAACTAAAGCGAAAGCAAAAATGTGGGGAACAGCGATTATTGGAGTTGGAGACTATACCTACAGCTATTCAACAGGAAGAACTGGTGATTGGTTTATGATGGGCTTTGCACCAAGAAAAACAAACATTAGCTTGTATATATTAGGTTGTGGAGCTGAGGAGAGAACAGATATCCTTTCCCGCTTAGGCAAACATAAAACTGGTAAAGGCTGTATTTACATTAAAAAATTAAAAGATATTAATGTTGATGTTCTAACAGAGATGTGTGAGATTTCATATCGCAATTTGAAGAAGTAGTTATTGTCATTCAGAGAGAAGCGATTAACCCTAAGAGCAATAGATATGTCGAAACCTAACATTGTAAGATTGCTTCGTTCCTCGAAATGACGTAGTCTATTATAACAATACTACTTTCAAAGCGTCAATCACATTCCCCATTGCTAAAAACTGATGAGCTAGCTCATGCAATTCTCGTTCTCTATTCGTTTCATCGCCAATAGTGGCATCTAAAATATCTTTAACAGCAGTGCTCCATCGCATAGCATCAATTTCTTCATTTGTAGGCAAATATTCCATATTACCTAACATGCCTAAATCATTACCCGTTAAAACTGATGAATTCCTAACGGAAATAGGCAGAGTATCAACTCCTATACCCAAAGTCGTTAGAGGTTTTGCCACTTTAAACAAACTTTCTGGTGTAACCCTGCAATACCAATCACCACCCAATCGAGCCACTAAATCTATTTTAGCTTGATCAATTCTCCCTTCTTCATCTAAAATTGCCTCCTTAATATGAATCAATTTTATTTCTGCTAGCACTAAATTTCCAGCACCATGCTGATCTCCTAGCGGAATAATTTCTTTTACAATACATTCCATTTGTACAGGTGCTTCTGCAACTCGTGGGGGTTTTACCAATTCAGATTCGAGCATGGTAAAACCAGCTTTTTCAAATTCATTTACACCCTTCGCATATTCTGTACTAGCTAAACTTGTTTGCTGCACCATGGCGTAATCAACAATGTTGATAACACATTCTTTAACTTCCAGTACGTTTTGCAAACTATGTTTAGTGGTATTATCTCTAACTCTGCGTGCAGGAGAAAAAATGCACATCGGTGGGTTTGTGCTAAACATATTAAAAAAGCTGAAAGGGCTTAAATTAATATTCCCTTCAGAATCTATTGTCGACGCAAAGCAAATTGGTCGCGGTGCAATAGCGTACTGTAAGTAGTTTTGCAGTTGAATTGGCGATAGATCGGAAGTTTTTAAGGTTAGCATTTTAAAGAATTATATTAATTGCTTCGTCCATTGCGAGGAACGAAGCAATCTTTAAAAATTAATAGCTCTTATTTTTTAAGTGCCAAGATAGAAAAATCTGTGTCCGTCTTAGTAATGATATTGGTTAGGCTTCCTAAACCAGTAATCTCCATTTCAACATCATCACCAGCTTGTAGCCACTGAGTTTTATAATTTGGATCGTTTAATAAACCTGTGCCGTTTAACTCTAAGAAACAGCCTGTTCCAACAGTTCCCGAACCAATCACATCACCTGGTAAAATATCTACACCATATGCACAACGTTCAATAATCTCTGCAAATGTCCAATCCATGTCTGCCATATTTCCAGCAGATACTTCTATCCCATTCACTCTGCAAATCATTTTTAAATTGTAAGCATTCCCAACGTGATTTGGTTTCGCAGCAACTTTATATTGTTCCAACTCATCTGGCGTTACTAACCATGGACCAATAACGGTAGAAAAATCTTTCCCTTTAGCTGGGCCTAAGTTTAACAACATCTCTTCCATTTGTAAAGTTCGGGCACTCATGTCGTTCATAATCATATACCCAGCAATGTATTCATCAGCCTCTGCGGCTTTTACATTACGACCTTTTTTTCCTATTACAACAGCTACTTCTAATTCAAAATCTAATTTCTGGAAATGATCTGGCATACATTCTATTTCTCCAGGACCTTGAATTGCATTATGATTGGTGAAGTAAAAAATTGGATATTGATCAAATTCTGGAATCATATCTACCTTACGGTTACGTCTGGCTGCTGCTACGTGTTGACGAAAAGCGTAACCATCTCTACAAGAAGTTGGATGAGGAACTGGAGCAAGTATTTGATAGAATACTTCTTCCTTTGGATTTAAATCGCCATTAATAATATCCTGATTAATTTGTTTAGCTCTTTCCATCAAAGCGTCTCCACCTTGTAAAAAAGCATTCATATCATCAGGAATTAACTTATTACAAGAATTTAAGTTGTAAATATGTCCATTCACGTAAACACCCAAGTGCTCTCTATCTTCGGTTTTGTAGGATACTAACTTCATATGATATCTGGTTAAATATGGTGGTAAAGCTAAGGATTAGTGCTAGGTTTCAAAATTTTTATTAGATATTTCTATCCTATACTTTATGGTAACTTGTAATTTGATTGCCTTTGGCCATAAGTATAATATCGGTTAGGTTTACAAAAATACCATGTGCTAAAATCCCATCAATTTGATTTAGCTCATTGGCTAATTTTTCAGGATCGTTAATTAAGCCAAAATCAGTATCAAAGATGTAATTCTGGTTATCAGTTATAAATACTTCATCATTTTTAACTCTTTTTACAGGTTTACCTTTTAATTCTTCAATTTTAAGAATTACATAATTTTCAGCATTTGGATTAACTTCTATTGGCACTTTAAATGCGCCCAGTTTTTCCACTAATTTACTGCCGTCAGTAACAACAATTCTCTTTTTACTTAGTGAGGCAACTATTTTCTCTCTAAATAATGCACCACCACCACCTTTAATGAGATTAAATTGTTCGGTAAATTCATCTGCACCGTCAATACTAATGTCAATTGCATTTACTTTACCTAATTCTAATAACGGAATGCCCAATGAAATTGCTAATTCTTTTGTAGCTTCAGAACTAGGAACTCCTGTGATTTTTAAGCTATTTTCCATCAGCTTTGCTAATTCTTTAATGGCTAATGTTGCAGTTGATCCTGTACCTAAACCCACCACATCATTATGTTTAACAAAAGCAATGGCAGCTTTCGCAGCAGTTAATTTCTCTAAATTCTGATTATCATTTGCCATAATTAAAAGTATGAATTAATTTGAAATTGCGGTTAAAAATCATAATTTTACTCACGAAATGATGAACAAATCAACATATCAAAACTGTAATGCAAATGAAGTTCTTGCTGCTTTTAGATATGCAATGCTTTCAAAAATCATTTTTGCGCAATATTCTTTTTAAGCCGTTTTTCTAAGCGTCAATTTTAAAACGTTTCTTACGTTTTATTCGTTATATATTTAACATTTCTAACCAAATTACCTAACGCTATGCCAATTTACCATACATTAGGAACTATTCCGCCGAAGCGACATACTGTTTTCCGCAAACCAAATGGCAATTTATACGCTGAGGAATTAGTTTCAACTGAAGGTTTTTCAAGTTTATATTCACTGGTTTATCATTGTCACCCGCCAACGATTGTAAAGTCTTTAGGTGAGCCTTATTCTGTTGAACCGAAAATTGCTCGCGAAAAGCATTTAAGACATACGAGTTTAATTGGCTTCAATATAAAACCAGAAGATGATTATTTAAAAAGTCGTAAACCGGTTTTAGTAAACAGCGATTTACATATATCATTGGCAGCGCCAAGAAAATCAATGACGGATTATTTTTACAAAAATAGTCAGGCAGATGAAGTAATTTTTATTCATGAAGGTTCAGGAACACTAAAAACTGGCTTTGGTAAAATCAAGTTTGCTTACGGCGATTACTTGGTTATTCCTCGTGGCACCATTTATCAATTAGAGTTTAATGAGGAGAAAAATAGACTTTTCATCGTAGAAAGTTTCAGTCCTATTCGTACGCCAAAACGTTATCGTAATTCATTTGGACAATTAGAAGAACACTCTCCTTATTGTGAAAGAGATATTAAACGTCCGCAAGATTTAGAAACCATTGATGAAGTTGGAGACTTTAAAGTTTTAATCAAAAAACAAGGGATTATGTATCCTTATATTTATGGTACACATCCTTTTGATTTTGTAGGATGGGATGGTTTCCATTACCCATGGGCATTTTCTATTCATGACTTTGAACCGATCACAGGTCGTTTGCATCAGCCACCACCAGTTCATCAAACTTTTGAAGGACATAATTTTGTGATTTGTTCTTTTGTTCCGCGTAAATACGATTATCATCCTTTGTCAATTCCTGCACCGTATAACCATAGCAACGTAGATAGTGATGAGGTTTTATATTATGTAGATGGAGATTTTATGAGTCGTAAAAGCGTGGTAAAAGGTCAAATTACTTTGCATCCAGGGGGAATTCCTCACGGACCACATCCTGGAACAGTAGAAAAATCAATTGGGAAAGAAAGTACAGAAGAATTAGCTGTAATGATAGATCCTTTTAGACCTTTAATGTTAACCCAAGATGCGGTTGATATTGAAGATGAAAGCTATCATACTAGCTGGCAAATTAATGTAGAATAAATGAGTCGGAAAAGTTATTAGTCAGAAAGTTCGAACGATATAATTCCAAATTTAACATTAAAGAATAAACCTCCGATTTCCTGTCTTGCGGACTTTCGGACCCTAAAACACCATACAATGTCAACACAAACATTTGCAGAAAAAATAGCAAAAGCACAAGATTTCCTTCCCATTAACGGAACGGATTATATAGAATTTTACGTGGGCAATGCCAAACAAGCGGCTCACTATTATAAAACAGCATTCGGATTTCAATCTTTAGCGTACGCTGGACCAGAAACTGGTGTTAGAGACAGAGCTTCTTATGTTTTACAACAAGGCAAAATCAGGTTGATTTTAACTACTGCTTTAAAATCTGACAGTCCAATTGCTGAACATGTAAAAACACATGGTGATGGAGTAAAAATATTAGCACTTTGGGTTGATGATGCGTACAGTGCATTTGAAGAAACCACCAAACGTGGCGCAAAACCATATTTACAACCACAAACGTTAACCGATGAATATGGAGAAGTAAAAATGAGTGGAATTTACACTTATGGTGAAACTGTTCACATGTTTATTGAGCGGAAAAACTATCAGGGTATTTTTATGCCTGGCTATCGCGAGTGGAAAAGCGAGTACAATCCAGCAGATGCCGGGCTTCTATACATTGACCATTGTGTAGGAAATGTTGGATGGAACAGAATGAATGAAACCGTAAAATGGTACGAAGAAGTAATGGGGTTTGTAAATATCCTTTCTTTTGACGATAAACAAATTAACACTGAATATTCTGCCTTAATGAGTAAGGTAATGAGCAACGGAAATGGTTTTTCTAAATTTCCAATTAACGAACCAGCAGAGGGGAAGAAAAAATCTCAAATTGAAGAATATTTAGAGTTTTATGAAGGTGAAGGTGTGCAACATATTGCAGTTGCAACCAAAGATATTGTTAAAACAGTTACAGATTTAAAATCTCGTGGTGTAGAATTTTTAAGTGCTCCGCCAGAAGCCTATTACGAAATGATGCCTACTCGTGTGGGTGAAATTGATGAAGAAATTGCGTTGTTAAAAAGCTTAGGTATTTTAGTTGATTGTGATGAAGAAGGCTATTTGTTACAGATTTTCACAAAACCTGTAGAAGATCGTCCAACACTATTTTTTGAAATTATTCAGCGTAAAGGAGCACAATCTTTTGGAGCTGGAAACTTTAAGGCTTTATTCGAATCATTAGAACGTGAGCAAGAATTAAGAGGAAATTTATAAACCATTTTATTGTTATAACGCATGATTGCTTCAAGAATTAAACTACTGCTAATTGGGGTTGTACTCTTGCAAACTCAAACTTGCAAAAAAGAAGATTTTAAAGATGTTCCCGTTTGCATTCTAGAAAAAATAAAGCAATTAAAAGCTGAAGATGTATCAAATCCACCAGCGAGTGTTTGGCAATATGAATACAATGGACAAACGGTCTATTTTATTCCACAAAAATGTTGTGATTTACCGAGCTTGCTTTACGATAAAGATTGCAATTTAATTTGCAGTCCAGATGGTGGTTTCACAGGCAAAGGCAATGGAAAATGTAAAGACTTTTTTGAAAAGCGCACTAAAGAAAAGCTAATCTGGAAAGACGATAGAAAATAATAAAAAGCTGTTTAGGAAACTAAGCAGCTTTTTTAACAATGTCCTAAGGCGTAATAAATAATCACAAATATCACGATGGTAGATAAACAACCTCCACCAAGTTTTTTTGCGCCATACCCGGCAATTATCGTTCTGAAGAAATTATTCATATTAAATGGTTTTAAGATATAACCATTTTGCACTGAAAAAAGTTTTTTTCAGTTTATTTTTCCTTTATCACAATGAGTAACCCTTTTCCTTTTGGCACTAAAATTTCACTTTGGGCAGTTAAAGAGCTTGAAGTTTGAAAATCTTTCACATTTGGAACAGTAATCACAGCCTTTGCTGGATCAATTCCTAATTTCTTCCAATCGATATTTAACGTAATTTTCGCATCGTTATCTGCCCAACTAGCAATCGAAACTAAAGCAGCTCCTGGCTTTTTATAAACTGTTGTTAGAATTTCAACATTACTCGTTTTAACTGGACAGTTTTCAGACCAATAGCCAATCATTTTTGTGCCTTTCATCCCGAAATCATCCCATACTTTCCAAATTGGACGAGGATCATTATTGCCAGACCAAGGTAGACGATTTGTCATTCCGTAAATCATTCCACGCCATGGGTTTCCACCGTCTTGTAGCATCTCTCCCATTAACCCAAAAGGAATTCCGCTTACTTCTGTTAAAAAGAAATCTGGTTTATTTTTTTCATAATCGAAATATTCACCAAACCAAAGGCGATTTAAATATGGAAAATGTTCCATGTATAAATTTCCGCTATTATTAAATCCGTCGCTTTTATTGTACTGATTTGCTGAGTGTAAATCGATAATTCCTGGATGACCATCTTGAGTTAAAACACGTTTAATTCGTTTCATGGTTATTCGATCGAATGCAACATCATCCAAATAAATGCCATCAATTCCTACATTTTTGGTTAACCAATTCATGCCTTCTACATAGTAATTATGCCAACGGCTCATTCCACTATTTACTATTGCTGCATCTTTAATTTCTGGCACAAACCAAGCTGCTATATAATCATCTTTAACATGCTCTTGCAACCAAGAAAATCCACCTCCTTTACCAGGCGAATAAATTTCATGACCTAAACTTCGCATTGGAAAGGTTTCATAAGCTCGGTTAGATAACTCGCGAACTGTATTGTAAATTTTCACTTTCAAGCCTTTGCTATGTGCTTCATCTATATAGCTTTTCATCTTTGCATGTTCAATAAATGGATAATTTATCCATGGATTGATTGGTGTAGCATGATGAATATTGATAACTGTTGCCCCTGTTTCTTTAATGCTATCTATGCTATTATATTTATGATAAAAACGATTTTCCCATTGAAAATCGGTGTTTATAGTGTGAAATGGTGTAATTAATAACGTGAAATTATAATATAACACATCACCTTTTTTTAGCTGACGTTCTCCTGTATAATTATTAGCCAACATTGAGCTTCCTTTTATACCAATAGTTACTCCGCCTTTATTTTCATTGCCCCATGAAGTTGGCAACAACAATGGTTTTTGTAAGTAAAAGTTGGTATTCAATGGTCTTACATATTTTTCATCACGTAATGCATATTGCAAACCAGCATTCACATTACCAAGCCAAGCACCATCTTGATTTTTATTAGCTACATCCCATTTCCAGTCAAATTTTTCAGGGCGAAAACCTCCTTTTTGACCAAATCCCATCATATAAGTTGCTGCAGTTTTATTGAAAGGAATATGCATTGTTACATCTTTTAAATCAACATCTTTTAATGCGGTAACTTTTACGGTATACGCTAAAAAGCCATCAAATTCCAAGCTACCGGCAACATCCATTTGTAAACTGTCATTTACATTTTTGCTTTTCCATTGTACAGTTCCAGCTTCCTTTTTGGTAAATTCTATCCCACCATCTTTAAGCACAGAATTTTTTCCATCAGCTTTGCGTACAAAGTGGAAATGAATGTTTTCTGCCAATAAATTATTTGGAGTTGTTGTATAATCTGTCATTTCTGGACTAAAAAAAGTTTGAATTTGTTTTGGAAAACCATTTTTATCCAATTCTACTTTTCTACCTAAAAGACTAATTGTATTTCCTTGAATTTGTAATGGAGTGTAAGGGGCAATTACCGTATTTTTTTGTGCTAATGTAGAATTTAACCAGGTTAAGCGAGTTTGTTTCCATGGTTCGTCAATTCCCCCATTTGTTTTAACAGCACCAGGAGCAACTATTAAATTTACTTTCACCACTTGTGATGGGGCATTAGCTGAAGTAACAGTTACCGTTCCGATATAGGTAGAGCTATATGCATTTTTTGGAATGGTAAGCAAACACCATAAAGCTTGTACTTGATTAGCAGGCACATCAACTTCTTTTTTAAATGGGACATCATCATAGGCAATTCCATCTGTATTTAAACAAGAAAGCAAAGCTGATGAAATTTTATGTCCGCTTTTATCCTTTAAATCGCTGAACTTCAATTTTACATTTTGTAAATCTTTTAAAGCAAAAATCCCAAGTTGGAAAGAAAAATTTTCTCCTCTAAAAGCTCTATCTGTAACTATTTTTTGTACACCTTTAGTAATCCACCGTTGTGGAATATCATTTTTCATTACTATTGGATAATTCCTGCTTTCAGGAAAAACGAGATAAGCGGGTTCAGCATTTTTAACACTCAGCGCTTTCACTTCTTCCGCCGTTGCGATTACTTCCATTGGATAAACACTATTAAAAGCATTAATAGATTCTATCTGTACCACTTTAGTATTTATAGCAGTGGCGTTTGCTTCCTTTATAGAAATTTTGTCATCCGATTTTTCTTGTTTGGGGTAAATTCCTTTTGGATAATTTGATCTACCTTCATTTTTATAGGGCTGATAATAAATATAATATGTACCAATTCCACTTTCTGGTTCGAAGCAAATCAATCCATTTTCTTTATCTATTGAAATAGGTAAAATGCTGTTAATTTTCTTCCCTGTTTTTGCATCCTGAACAATAATTGCTTTCTGTTCTGGATTTGGATCACTCCTGCGCCAATTAATCAAAACCTTGGCTATTTTTCCTACCCCATTAAAGCTAACTTTTGCTCGTTGATTTCCTAAAGAATCCGCATTCCAATTGTTATTGCCTGATGTATATTTTATTTCCTGAGCGTTAGCATGAAATGATATTAAGCATACTAGCAATAAAGTGGAAAATAGATTTTTCATGAATTAGGGAGTTATAAGATTACAATGCAGTAAATTTAATTTTTTTCTTCTTTGTTTAATAAAAACTAGCAAATAAAGCCTTTTTAATAACTCTCAACTTCCTTTTACTGCGAAAACCACATTATTTAGCATAATTTTATTAATTTTGAGTTCAGGGTAACGCTAACGATGCAAGCAATTACAGTAAAGAGATCTAGATTATTTTTTAAGCATTTAAGAATAGCATTTAAGTTATTTAGAAAGAATGATCCTTTACGTTTAGCTGGAGCGACCGCTTTTTTTGCCAATTTTGCGCTGCCACCTATCCTGCTCATCTTAATTCGATTATTTGGATTTTTTATTGATAGAAAAATATTAGTAACAAGGCTATTTGAGCGTTTGGCAAGTATTTTAGATGATAGTAGCACAGCTCAAATCCGTCAGACTTTAAGAAATATACGTGGAGTTGATTATAATTGGTGGGCAACAATTCTCAGTTTCGTATTTTTTATTTTTGTAGCCACAACGCTGTTTAGTGTGATAAAGAGTTCTATGGACCAGATTTGGAGCATAGGATTAAATGAAAAACTGGGTATACTATTTAATTTGAAGCTGAGAGCACGCTCCATGATTATCATTCTATTGGCAGGAATTTTATTTTTTGTAGGCTTATTAACGGATAGCATACAAGCAATAATTGGAAGTTACATTAATACTGCCGCCCCAACTTTTGGCAAAATATTTCTCTCCATATTAAATCAATTGCTATTTATAGTTATTGTTACGGTTTGGTTTAGCGTTTTATTTAGGTTTTTAACCAATGGCAGGCCAAGTTGGAAAACAGCAATAAGAGGCGGCTTGTTAACAGGTGTTTTGTTCACGTTAGGAAAATACATTTTGCGAATTATGCTTCCCTTAAGTAATATCGGCAATATTTATGGCGCATCCGGTTCTATTGTGTTGATTATGCTTTTTGTATTTTATTCTTCCTTTATATTTTATTTTGGCGCCTGTTTTGTAAAAGTACTTAGCGATGCCAGTACAAAACCCATTCACCCTATTAAAGGAGCTTTCCTTTATGAGCTAAAAGAAATTATTAAAGAAAAACATTAATTAGTTCGCATTCCAACCTGCTCAAAACCTTGCATTTCAAATACAGCTAGTTTATTCAAAACATTACAGTGTAAGGTTCCAAAAAAATTAAAAATACCATCTTTATTTTTTCCTTCAATACAAATTGTCTCTTTAACTATTTCACGTTGTGCTAAATTCTGGTCGCCAAGAATTAAGTTTTCGTCCTGAATAATGATGTCTTTTGCTTCAATTGCAAACTCTTTTAATAATGCCAAAAAGCTCTGTCCGTTTAGTAATAGTTCTTTGATATTCATGGTGTTAAAGATTAGGGTTTTGATTAGAAAACATATATCAATTTTAACGCCAAAAAAATGGATAAACTTAAAAAGTCTATCCATTTTTTATCAACTGGAAAAGATGATTTAACTAAAACAATTTGTACGCTAAACCTAGGGTAAATAAATTCAATTTTGTAGAAGAATAACCCTCTGAATTAAGTTTAGAAAGCCCTAGTTCATATCTTAAATCCACACCTAATTTACCAAGATCTAAACCTGCACCAAATTGCCATGCAAAAGCTTGATCTTTAAAATTACCATTAAAAGCTGCTCCAGCTGCTTGAGAAAGACTTTGATCTTCATTTAACACAAACGATACAACTGGACCAGTATTTAAACGCAAACCTACACCAGCAGCTCCAAGTTTAGTACCCACTAAAACCGGCACATCTAAACTGGTAAATTTTACCTTATTTTCAACACCGGCAGAATTTTCTAAAGTTGCATTTTTACCAGACAAATAAAGTTCTGGCTGTAAATGTATACCCGCAGCTCCTATACGAGCCCAAACTCCAGCATAATAACCTGCTTGGTTATCACTACTAAAAGTATTTGATGTATTAAATTTCGATAAATTCATTCCTCCTTTTAAACCAAACTGAAAAGAAGGGAGCACTTGACTAAATGCAAAAAAACTACTGCAAATAAGCAATAAAGATAAACTGATCTTTTTCATATGAAATAATAATTATTTGTATAAATGTACTATATTTTAATTAGAACTAATTCTTGATCTAAAAGCAGCTATACTTAAATTCAATATAAATGGTATCTTTATTGGATATTTTTTGACTGCTTTCAATGGAATTCAACTACAATGCCTATGCCATCTTTTTATTAATATGCGGCGCTGTACTACTTATTCTTGCCAGTTATATTTTTAAAAGAGGTGGCAATGCCGTAAAATGGTTCAGCTACATGATGATTTCTAATGCAATATGGTCTATTACATATGGATTCGAATTAGCAAGTAGTTCTTTATGGCAAATCAAATTTCTAATTAATATAGAATATATTGGAATTGCTAGTTTACCATTAAATTGGTTCCTCTTTTGTCTTCATTTTTGTGGTAAAGAATGTTGGTATAAAAAACCTTTCAATCTAATCCTCCTACTCATCATGCCTATCGCTGCAATTGTATTGGTATGGACAAATGATATGCACCACTTGTATTATGAGAATATTCAACTGGCAACAGATGGCCCATTCCCGATGGCAGATATCACATTTGGATTGTTTTATAAAATTTTTACCATCTATTTCTATTTGCTATTAGCTTGTGGATGCTACCTAATTTTCGTGAAATTCAGGATATCAGATCCTATATATAAAAAACAAAACTACAGCATCATTATTGCTGCACTTTTACCTTGGTTAGCAAATATTGCGCATGTTTTAGGTATAAGACCTCTTGGATATTTAGATATCACTCCTTTTGCTTTTATTCTTACTTCATTCTTAATTTTAATAGGTATTTATCGCTTTAAACTATTCGATATTATTCCTATTGCAAGAGAAAAAGTACTGGAATTAATGCGGGATGGGTTTTTATTATTAGATCAACAAAATAGAGTGATAGATTATAATGAATCTATAAAGAAATATATCAATGCAAATGGGGAAAAATTAATTGGCCTTCCTATAGAAGAAGCATTTCCAAATCAGCCTGAGTTTTTCAAAAAAATAAAAGAGCATGAGCAAGGTAAAATAGAATTAAATCTGATTATTAATGATGAAAAACTCTATTTAGAAACTGAAATACTCTTTTTAAACGACAATAAGCTCAATAATGATTTTGCTATAATCAAACTTCAAGATTTAACAAGCATTAAAAATGATACTATACGTACCAAGGAGCAAGCCAAAGAACTTGAAAAACTAAATCAGCTAAAGGACAGAATATTTTCAATTATTGCACATGATTTAAGAGGACCTTTAGTCAATCTTTCTGAAGTTTTAAAGATGACTGCTAATAATGAGATTACAAGCGATGAATTCAAAAGCCTCTCTCCTACACTTAGTAAAGATATTATTTACACTACAGATCTTTTAGAAAACTTACTCCATTGGTCGAGAAGCCAACTAAAAGGCTTTGGTATTAAACAAGAATTCTTTAACCTCCGCAACTTAATTATTAACGAAATAAACTATCATTTACCAGGCGCTACATTAAAAAAGATAAAAATTATTCACGATGTTTTCCCGGGAGAAATGGTTTATGCAGATATTCTAATGGTGCAAATCGTAATGAGGAACATTATTAATAATGCCATTAAATTTTGTTATCAAGATTGCGAAATACACATAACTGCGGCCTATCAGAAAAGTGGAATGATGTTGGTTTGTGTTAAAGATAATGGCATTGGGATAGCTAAAAATATTCTAGATAAACTTTTTAAAGCTGAAAACATTACCACTCGTGGAACTTCTAACGAAAAAGGAACTGGGTTAGGATTGATGGTGTGTAAGGATTTTATGAATCGAAATGGTGGTGATATTACTGTAACCACAGAAGAGGGAAAAGGTTCTAAATTCTGTATTACTATTCCTACCATGAAATAAAAAAGGTCCGGAAATTTCCGGACCTTTTTTAATTACTGTCCTTTTACTGACCAGTAGCTTCATTAATGGTTTGCTGCTCTTTTAAAGCATCCACATTATTCTTATTTCCAAAGTTTTGGGTTTTTTCCGCAAAGTAAGCTAATATATCCATTATTGAATCGAGATTATCTGCTACACGTTGGTGCATATCGGGTAAGTCTTTATCCAACTTTTTATCACTTAGCTCAATATTATCAACTTCAATTTTTCCAATTTTCTGAATAATTGCTTGTTGTGAGTGTTGTAAGTCTTCTAATTCTCTTACAATCTTTTCCATTAATTCAAATTTCTTTAAGGTATCCATATTATTTTTTATTAATGATAAACAATCTATTTCCTGTATAGAACCATCGAGAACACTAAAAGTTTGAAGTTGACACTAATTATTAAATGCAATTTGGATTTACAATAAATAACTAATACTTTAGTTTTTAATATTTACCCTATGAAGAAGATCCTATTTTTTATATTTCTACTGTTATCTTGTCGATTTTTAAAAGCTCAAAGCAACGTTGATCAAGAGAAATTATTAGATTTTTACCAAACACAACGATATGCAGAAGCTGCCCAGTATTTACAAAGTATTTATCCTGCAAACACGAAAGATATAAAAGCGTTAAATCAAATTGCTTATTGCTATATGATGTCTGGGAAACTTCCAGAAGCGGAAAAATTTTATGTTCAAATAAATGATCTGCAACCGAATACCTTATCTGTATTATTCAGCTTAGCAAATATTAATACCAAACGAGGAAATACCATCGCGGCACAACTTTATTTGTTAAATATCGAAAAATTAGATAGTACAAATTTCAAGGTTTACAAACTTTTAGCAGGTCTTACAGACAGCATTAAACTTAAAGTATCTTATCTAAAAAAAGCAAATAAACTAAATCCGATAGAACCTGATGTTGCTTATGATTTGGCTTTTGAGCTGAAAAATTTGAAACTTTTTGAACCTGCTTATCAGGTTTTGAAAGTAGCAATTGAGGCAGATACAAGTAATTTTATTTTGCAAAGAGCCCAATTACCCATAGCAAATGAATTAAAAAAGTACAAAGAAGTAATTGCTGTTGGCGAGAGATTGTTGCAAAATGGAGGTGATGCAAATGTAATTAAGGATGTTGGCAAGGCTTATTTTTATCTTAAAAATTATCAAAAATGCATTTCCTTATATACCTTATTGGAAGAAATGAGTTTGCAAAATGAAACTATTTTGTATTATATGTCATTAAGTTATAGAGAGTTGAAAAACTATGAAATGGCATCTAAATATGCAAAAAAGACAATAGATGAAGGGATTTCTGTAAATACTTCAACTTACTATCTTTTACTAGGTGGTATTTATGAAATTAATAATCAATTAACTAGTGCAGTAGCTGCTTATAAGAAGGGATTGACATTTAAGGAAAATCCTTCTATCTATTACAGGTTGGGTTTGATATATGATTTAAAACTAAATCAAAAGCAAAACGCACTTAAGAATTATAACTTCTACCTAAAGAATAAACCAGATGCCGAGAAAGAAAAAGAACAAATGGATTATACAAAAAGTAGATTAGCAGATTTAAAACTTGCTAAGAAATAGCTTCAAAAATAGGTTTTACATCTGTCCAGAATTGGTCTAAAGCTATAATTCTAGGTTTTAAAAACGAAATTAGCGCTGGCCAATTTTGTTGGTTAAAAATACTAACGCCATTAAGTGTTTTAGTAATTTGACTTAATGAAACACTAAGTTCATTAATTGCATTTTCTTCCCAATTCCATTCTTCATTTAAAGTATCTGTAAATAATAACTTTAAGGCTTTAAATTGTTCAAAATACAGATTTCTAATTTCTTGATTAGGGTGTGTAATTTCGATTGAAATGATTGCTTTATGTTGTTCAGCATTCATTCTAAAATAGATATGCTTTATGCCTGTTTTGTAATTAATCCACTTTATGGGTAAGCCTTCGGCTGATAAAATAGGTTTCATGTACTTTCCAAAAGTTATCCAAAATTGCTGACGGATTTTTGATGCTTCTTCTTTACTGTACATTTATCTATTTTGTTAGTTGAACTTTGACAAAATTATAGACCATCTAAAAGAATTTTGCCAAAGCTTATGATTTTTGAATGATGCAAGGTTTTGTAACCAAACAGATGTTAATTAAACCTGATAATAGCGAACACGGAATGAAATGGAGTAAAGCGGTATTAGGGCTGACTTTGATTTGAAATACTGAATTTGCTTTTCGAAAAAATTTTAACTTTAAGAAAGAACAATTAATATTAGTTTCTTTTACGTTCTATTTATTTCCCATTAAGCGAGCGACGTATTTACCAATAATATCAAATTCCAAATTAACTGAATCGCCAACTTTTACTTCGTGCAAATTGGTGTGCTCAAAAGTATATGGAATAATAAATACCGAAAATTCGTCGGCTTGAGAATTTACGACCGTTAAACTAATCCCATTTACACAAATTGAACCTTTTTCTACGGTAACATTACCCAAAGCTGCATTATACTTAAATCGATATTCCCAGCTACCATCTAATTCATTGACTAAAATACATTTTGCCGTTTGATCTACATGGCCTTGCACAATATGACCATCTAAACGAGCATTCATTTGCATACAGCGTTCTAAATTAACTTTGTTGCCGATTTTTAAATTGCCTAAACTCGTTTTATTTAAGGTTTCTTCTATGGCAGTTACTGTGTGAGAATTTTCACTTAGCGCAACAACAGTTAAGCAAACGCCATTATGAGCTACGCTTTGATCTATTTTTAACTCAGCGCAAATGGATGACTTTACGGTAAAATGAACATTTGTGCCTTCCTTTACAATATTTTCAACTTCGCCTAGCGTTTCTATAATTCCTGTAAACATTTAACTGTATTTCTTTCTATTTTTTCTCCAATTATTGGCAATTTCATTGTTTTGGGCAGTACTAATTTTGTCTTCTTTTTTAAAAGCTAAAACGGCTGTGAGCGCAGCCAACATTGCTTCTTCTTCGTTTTCGTTTTTTAAACTGTCTGCATTAAAATATTTACCTACAAAATGTGTATCAAAGTTGCCCGAAGTAAATGCTTCGTGTTGCATTACAAATTTACCAAAGCTTAAGGTAGTTTGTATGCCTGTAATGTCATATTCATCAATCGCCCTAATCATGCGCTCAATTGCTTCTTCCCTATTTGCACCATAGGTGATGAGTTTTGCAATCATCGGATCATAATAAATTGGGATTTCCATTCCTTCTTCAAAACCATCATCAACCCTAACTCCATTACCTTTTGGGGTAATGTAGGTTTGCAAAGTACCAATATCTGGTAAAAAATTATTTAAAGGATCTTCTGCATATACCCTTAATTCCATTGCATGCCCACTGATTTTTAAATCTTCTTGTTTAAAACTCAATATTTCACCTCTGGCTATTTTTATTTGTTCTTTCACTAAATCTAACCCTGTAATCATTTCTGTAACAGGATGTTCAACCTGCAAACGAGTATTCATTTCAAGAAAGAAAAAGTCAAGATTTTCATCTAAAATAAACTCTACCGTACCTGCACCTACATAATTAACCGAACGAGCCACATCAACTGCACATTTACCCATCGCTTGCCTAATTTCTTCAGTTAAAACAGACGAAGGCGCTTCTTCAATTACTTTTTGATGGCGCCGTTGCACTGAGCATTCTCGTTCAAACAAGTGCACAATATTTCCATGTGTATCTCCTAAAACCTGGATTTCAATATGTCGGGGTGAAGTCACATAACGCTCTATAAATACTGAGCCATCACCAAAAGCAGACGTGGCTTCGCTAACAGCTAAATGCATTTGTTCTTCAAAATCGGCAACATTTTCTACAATACGCATTCCTTTACCACCACCGCCTGCCGCCGCCTTAATTAAAATTGGGAAACCTACCTCAACTGCTCTCTCTTTTGCTTCGTTGATATCAGTAATGGCTTCTTCAGTTCCTGGAACCATAGGAATATTATAGGTTAAAGCCGCAGCTTTAGCAGATAGTTTATTTCCCATAATTTCCATAGCTTCTGGAGTTGGACCAATTAAAATCAGTCCTGCTGCTGCAACTTCTTTAGCAAAAGCAGCATTTTCTGACAAAAAGCCATAACCTGGGTGAATAGCTTGTGCACCTGTTAATTTACAAGCTTCAATAATTTTATCGCTTTTTAAATAGGATTGATTTGATGGCGCTGGACCGATACAAATTGCTTCATCTGCATACCGTACATGCAAAGCACTCCTATCTGCTTCTGAAAAAACAGCTACAGTTTTAATGTTCATTTCTCTTGCTGAGCGCATAATGCGCAAAGCAATTTCGCCACGGTTAGCAATTAAAATTTTTGAAATTTGAGCCATAATATTACAGGTGTAGGTGTGTTAAAGTTTCTATGGCTTTATCAACCATCGTTGAAGAAATATCTAAATGTGTAACCAATCTAATTGTTTGATTAGAGGTACTATTGCATAAAATGCCTTTCGCTTCCAATGCCTTTACAACATTATCCGCTTTTAATCCTGGAGAAACATCAAAAAGAACAATATTTGTTTCGACAGGCATTACCGAACTTACATATTTTGTTTTGCTCAATGCATTGCCCAAAGCTTTCGCATGATTATGATCTTCCACCAAGCGATTTACATGGTTATCTAATGCATAAATTCCTGCAGCTGCTAAAAACCCTGCTTGTCGCATGCCACCACCTAAAACTTTTCTAATTTTTGTGGCTTTTTTAATTGTAGCTTTTGAGGATAACAAAACAGAACCAACCGGTGCGCCTAATCCTTTAGAAAGACAAACAGAAATTCCATCGAAATATTTGCCATAATCCTTTGCTTTATCGCCTGTGGCAACTAATGCATTAAATATTCTTGCACCATCAAGGTGAAGTTTAATTCCTTTTATAGCGCATAAATTATGAATAGGTTCTATTTGAGAAAGTGTATAACATTTGCCCCCGCCTTTATTTACTGTATTTTCTAAAACGACTAAACTTGAGTTGGGATAATGGATATTTTCGGCATTAATTTCTGGTTCAATCATTTCTGGAGTTAAAATTCCTCTTTCGCCATTTAATAAGCGAACAGATGCTAAAGAGTTATAGGCAATTCCTCCTCCTTCATAACGATATACATGTGCAGTTTGATCGCAAATTACTTCATCCATTGGTTGGGTAAAACATTTTATAGCAATTTGATTGCTCATTGTACCAGATGGACAGAATAACGCGGCTTCCATATTAAATAAGTTAGCCAGTTTCTCTTCTAAAGCATTTACAGTTTCGTCTTCTCCAAAAACATCATCGCCCACTTTTGCACTCATCATCGCTTCTAGCATTCCAGCTGTTGGCTTAGTTACTGTATCGCTTCTAAAATCTATTTTATTCATACACAAATATTGCTCTTTGAAAGCTTTGTAATCCTCAATATTAAAAAAATTACAAATTTAATTACTAATGAACTTATAAAAATCTACAAATTCTCGATGCCAAAACCATTCGCTATGTTTACCATCAGCTTTTTCGACCACCCTTATATTTTTATTCTTTCCTGTTGGATTTAATAGTTGAAAGACATTTTTCATATCGCTAATCATGGTTTTGCTTTCTAAATCTCCCGCAACTAAATAAATTTTACTTCCATTTAAATTTTTAAATGCATTTTGAACATCAGTTTCTATGGTTTTACCAATCCAAAATGCTGGAGAAAAAATTCCAGCTTTACCAAAAACTTTAGGATATGTTGCAATGGCATACATAGAAATTAAACCACCCATAGAACTTCCGGCGATTGCTGTATTTTTAGCATCTTTTTCTGTTCTATAGTGTTGATCTATAAAAGGTTTCAAATTATGAACTAAAAAATCGACATAATCTTTGCCTTTTCCCTTACCGTATTCACTATCGTAAGGATTATATTCTTTTAACCTTTCACTTCCACCATGATCTATACCAACAACAATAAATTCTTCTTGACCTTTTGCACTTAAACTATCCAATAATTCATCAACACCCCATTCTCCATAACCACTTGTTAACTGATCAAAAAGGTTTTGACCGTCATGCATATATAATACTGGATATTTTTTAGTTGATGAAGCATAAGATGGTGGTAAATAAATCCAAACTCTCCTTTTTGTAGCTAATTGAGGAATTAAAAAAGCGGTATCAATGATATGAACATTAACTGATGAAGTATGTTTAGGTAATTCTTTTTTAAATTGATCTGCAAAATTTGATACACTAATTTTCACTATTGTATCCTTTTTCAAATTTAAACTACGGTTTCCAATGGCATTTCCTTTGCTGTTGGTTTCTACTTTTTCCCAACTACCACGTGTAATTTTGTATTCATATACATTGATTGATAATTGTTTTTCGAGCACATAGGTTAAACTGTTTCGTTTTGAAAATTGGTACTCAGGGTCATTAGGTTTCCAATTATTAAAATTCCCAGCAACAAAATATTCAGCTATCGTGTCTTTGCTTTGGGGAATATTTTGCAATTCGAACCTAACTTTAACTTGTGCATTAACGACAAGAAAACTACTTATAAAAATGACGAAAAAATAAATCCATTTCATATTCCGCTGTATTTATATCACTATTTTTAAAAATTAGTCCTATTTTAAATGATTTAACAAATAAATAGAAATAATTACTTTTTTTATCATTTATATTTACAACCAAATAAATTAACCATCAAATTATTGCTATCAGTAGAATGGATAACGTCAATATTAAAAAATTAGCCAAAGCCCTTCATCTTTCTACTTCTACAGTTTCTAGAGCATTTAGAGATAATAGCGATATCAATGCTGCTACAAAGGAACGTATTTTGGCAATGGCAAAACAATTAAATTATCAGCCAAACCATTATGCTAGTAATTTAAGAGAGCAAAAAAGCAAAACCATTGCTGTTATTGTTCCCGAATTAGCGAATAATTATTTCTCATTAGCCATTCAAGGCATAGAAAGAGTGGCGAGTGCCAAAGGCTATCATATTTTAGTATATGCAACCAACGACCAGTTTGAGAAAGAAGTTTCTTTTATTAAACATTTACATAATGGCAGGGCCGATGGCATTATCATGTCTGTTTCTGGTGAAGCAAATGACCATAATTATTTAAACGAACTTTCTAAAAAACGACTTCCTTTAGTATTTTTCGATCGTGTATATGAAGATATTGTTACTCCACGTGTAATTACAAACGATTATGAAAGTAGTTTTTCTGCTACTAAACATCTAATCCAACAAGGTTGTAAGCGAATTGCTTATTTGGCGGTAAATAAAACCTTATCCATTGGAAAAACTCGTATGCAGGGATATATAGATGCCTTAAAGAAATTTAAAATCCCATTTAAAGATGAATTAATCATCGATTGTACGAATAATTACAAAGAAAACATAGATCATTTAAAACAAGCATTTACTGAATTAAAACCCGACGGTGTTTTTACCTCAGTGGAGCGTTTGGCCTTCGCCACTTATTACGCTTGTTATGATATTAACCTTTCTATTCCAAAAGATTTAAAAGTAATTGGTTTCTCAAGTTTAGAAATTGCGCCGCTACTAAATCCGGCATTAAGTACGGTAACTCAACCAGCTTCAGACTTAGGTAAAACAGCTGCCGAATTACTCTTTAAAATGTTAGAAAATCCGAACGATATTAACCCTGATAGCGAGGTAATTTTAAAGTCTAAACTAATACAAAGAAAGTCTACTTCCAACGACTAAAAACCACTCCTATTTTAGCTTATTTTTAAGCCTAAAAAATCACACATTTTTTATCAAAAAAAAACATGGTTTTGCCAAAACACGCAGAATTTTACCTTTGGTCTCGATGCGATTTTTCATTTTGTGTTGATTTTTTCGGGAACGTTCCCGAAAACGTTCCCGAAAAACATAAAAAAAACAACATAGTGTATAGATTACACCTTATTTTCCAAAATAATAATATAATTTATTGAATATTAGATACTTAAAATATAAAAATACATTATTTAAAAAATAAAAACCTGTAAATTATTCGTTTTTTTAAGCGTTTTACTTCCTTAAAATATGGTGTTTAAAAAAAATATGATATAAAATTTTGATTTTTCATATCCAACCTTAAATTTACGTTAACGTGTTACAACACATTTTATAACCAAATATTTAACCTTAAAAACGGGCTTTTTCTATGAAATTATTTTACCCCATTAAGCTTAGTATCTTGATGTTTTTTGCGCTCTGCTCACTAACGGTATTTGCGCAAACCGGAAGCATTTCTGGTAAGATTATCGATGATACTAAACTTCCAATTCCTGGAGCATCAGTACAAGTTGATGGCACCCAAAAATTAACTGTTACAGATAGTGAAGGAAACTTTAGAATTACTGGTTTAACTAGTGGAACTTATACATTAACTGCTAAGTATATTGGTTTTGCTGCTTTAAAATTAACCACTACTGTTGGGAGTGGTAATACGGTTTTAAATTTTAACCTTAAATCCGAATCTCAAAATCTTAACGAAGTAATAGTTGTAGGTTATGGTACACAGACTAAACGTGAAGTAACCGGAGCAATTTCTAAAGTTAGTGGAGAGAGACTTACTTCTCTACCAACACCAAGTTTCGAAGCAAGCTTGCAAGGTCAGGCGCCAGGAGTGCAAGTTACGCAAGGTAGTGGTTTAGCAGGTAGCGGATCAGTAATTAGAATTAGAGGTATTGGTTCAATTAGTGCTGGTGGCGATCCATTATACGTTGTTGATGGTATTCCAGTAACTTCCGATCCTTTTATTACAGGTAATCGTGGAGCAATGAATCAAAATCCATTGGCTACAATTAACCCTAATGATATTGAGTCAGTTGAAATTTTAAAAGATGCTGGCGCTGCAGGTATTTATGGTTCTCGTGGTGCTAATGGTGTAATTTTAATTACGACTAAAAGAGGTAAGACAGGAAAACCTAGAATTTCTTTCTCATCTAAATATGGTTTAAGCACTTATGCTAACAAACCAGATTTTGTAACCGGGGCAGAATGGTTACAATTACGCCAAGAAGCTTGGACAAATGATGGCAATACTGGCTTAGCCTCTTTACCTGGCGGATTAACTTGGGCTCAAGCACAACAAAACAATACAGACTGGTGGGGTATTTTAACTCAAACAGGTAAATCTAATGATCAAGCTATTTCATTTAGTCAAGGTACTGAAAAAATTAAAAGTTACATTTCTGCTAATTATAGTAACAACGAAAGTTTTTTAAAAGGTAACTCTTACGAACGCTATGGTTTTAGAACAAACTTCGATATAAAACCTACTTCTTATTTTTCAACCAGTATTAATGTGGGTTACGACAAAGGTATCAACCAACGTGTTAATGCAGCTTGGGGTGGTGGTTTAGGTGATGCTATGTCTGTAGCCTTACCAATATATCCAGTTAGAAATGCAGATGGCACTTTCTTTAGTGGTGGCGCAAATCCTGCTAGAAATTTAGGTTTATTAGATTGGAAAACCAGAAACGAACGTTTACTAGCGGGTGTTACAATGGAATTGATCCCTGTTAAAAACTTAAGCATTAAAGGTAGCTTTAACATGGATAATTTAAATGTTGAAGATAACATTTATACTCCTGCAGCTTTAGCGGGTACAACTAACGGAAGCGCAACATTATATCCTACAAAAATATTTAACCGTAATTTTTCTGGTACAGCCACATACAATTGGCAGTTAGATACCAAGAACAAATTGAAGTTTTTAGTTGGTGCTGAGTCTCAGTTTAATTACAAAAACACTTATCCTAATGGTATTTCTGCAACTGGAGCAAATATTACAGAACCATTTTCTGAAAACAAGACGAATCTTTACTTAGCTATGCAAGGTTTAGCAGCGCAAAATAATTTATTATACTACAGTGGTTACCAAAGAGATACTTTCGCATCTTTATTCGCACGTATCAACTACTCGTATGACGAAAAATATAATTTAGAAGTATTAGCTCGTAGAGATGGGTCTTCTAAATTCGGTCCAGAAAACAAATATGGTTATTTCCCAGCTGCATCTGCTTCATGGTATATTAGCCAAGAAGATTTCTTAAAAGACAGTAAAGTAATCAGCAATTTAAAATTAAGAGCTAGTTATGGTTTAGTTGGTAGCTCTAGCTTCCCATCTGCTCAATATTATCAAAACTTCCAATTTTCAGGAAGTTACAATGGTCAACCTGTATTGTTCCCTACTAACGTAGCTAATCCAGCTTTAAAATGGGAAGAAGGAAGAAATCTTGATTTAGGTTTAGATTTCGGTCTATTTAAAGGCCGTATTAATGCAGAGTTTTCATACTACAAGAAAACAACAAACGGCGCATTAATTAATGGAGGTATTTCTCCTTCAACAGGTTTCGGTTCTGGATATTTAAATGTAGGTAAGATTTTAAACGAAGGTTATGAGTTGAGTTTAAATACCATCAATATTCAAACAGATAACTTTAAATGGGTTACCAGATTAAACGCTTCTAAAAATTATAATGAGGTATTAAGTTTAGGAGGTTTAACTCCAGACGCTGTTGGTGGCGGTACTAATGATACTCGTATTGCTGTTGGTTATCCTATCGGCACTAATTTCTTGGTAAGATATAAAGGTGTGGATCCTGCAGATGGTTTACCAATTTGGCTGGATAAAGATGGATTTGAAACTAAAACATTTTCATTAGATAATCGTGTTCCAGTTGGAAAAATCTTACCTGATTACGTGGGCGGTTTAACTAATACTTTCTCTTTCAAAGGCTTTGAATTAAATACACTATTCACGTTCGCTATTGGTGGAAATTTATATGATGCATCTGCAAAACGTCAATTAGGTGTAGTTACCGATTGGAATATTAGAACAGATATTGCTAATCGTTGGAGAAAACCGGGAGACAATGCCGAATTCCCACGTTTAACTTTAAACCCTAGTACTTATGCAGGTTTATCAAGTGAGTGGCAATATAATTCGACTATGTTTTTGTATGATGCAACGTTTGTGCGTTTAAGAGAGGTAACACTTTCTTACAATGTACCAGCTAGTTTCACAAAAAGATTAAGATTACAAAGTCTAAAATTATTTGCAACAGGTATGAATTTACTAACTTTTAGTAAATATCCAGGTGGCGATCCAGAAATTGCAAGAGATTTCGAAAATCCTCAAGATAGGAACATGAGTCCTAACGTAACCTATTTGACTACACCTCAACAAAAATCGTTGACTTTTGGATTATCAACTTCATTTTAGATAAGATATTTAATAGATAAAAAAATGAAAATCAATTATAAAAATATATTAAAATCATTCTTAATACTTACAGTAATAACAGCTGTGGGGACAGGATGTAAAAAGTTCTTGGAAACGCCACCGATTGAGTCACTTCCTAAAGATGTTGCCATAGCGGATGAAACAGGATTGAAATCCGTAATGAATTCGGCTTATCAAATTGTAGGAGGAGGAAATATGTTTGGTGGTAAAATACAAGCCATTAATGAAATGCTTGCTGATCAACTGAATGGCTCTTTACTGAATGGTGATTTTGGAGAAATCTATGGCCGTAAAACTTCGGTATTTGGGGAATATAAGAATGCAATGTATACAGATATGTATCAAGCTATCTTCCGAGCAAATACCGTATTAGAGAATTTAGACAAAGCTTCTTCAATGAAAGATAATCTAGAAGGTCAGGCTAAATTTGTTAGAGCTTTAACACATTTCCAACTTGTTCAATTGTTTGCACAACCTTATGGTTTTTCAACCGACAATACACATTTGGGTGTACCGATAAGAACTAGCACAACCATTAATCCGGGTGTTCGTGCCACTGTTAAACAAGTTTATGATCAGATTATTGCAGATTTAAAAGTTGCAGAAGTAAAACTACCTGATGATAATGGAGGATATGCAACGAAATGGGCAGCTAAAGCCTTACTAGCAAAAGTTTATTTTCAAATGAACGATTTTACTAATGCTTATGTATATTCCAATCAAGTAATTGCTAGCAATAAATTTTCTTTAGATACCTATGCATCAAGATTTGCTATCACTGGAACAAAAGAAAGCATTTTCAGAATCATTTATACAAATGGCGGTTATGAACCAGGTGGAGAATTAAAAGGGCAATTTAGGTCTGATTTCAATGCACCTACCTTAAGGTTTACTACAGATTTCTATGCAAGTGTAAATACACCAAATGATGTGCGTAAGTCATTGTATGAAACCACAAAATATCCTGGTGTTATCGCAACTAAAAAATATAACTCTGATCATATAGAAGTACCTGTTCTTTACTTAACGGATATGAAATTAATCAGAGCAGAATCTGCTGCCGAAACTGGAACAAACTTACCAACTGGAGCTCAAGATATTAACGATATTTTAAATAGAGCTTATGCAGGTACTAAAAGTATTCCTTTAGCCTCTTCTGCAAGCTTAATTAAAACTAATGCCCGTTTTGAACGCAGCATTGAGTTTGCAGGCGAAGGAAATCGAATTTCTGAGATTAAAAGAATTGGCGCAAAAGGCGAAAACATTGATAAACGTGGTGCAGTATGGAATTGTCCAGGTTTAGTTTTACAATTTCCACAAGGAGAAATGGCAAGTAATACCAGTTTCCAAAGGAATGTTGAAGGTGGTTGTAACTAATTAACATATAGAAATGAAAAACATTAAATATATCATGATGGCTGTATGCATCCTATCTGTATGGGGATGTAAACCAGAAGAATTTGGGCCAATTGGTGCCGAAGAAAACATTTTAAAAGAGCTACAAGGTACTTGGGGCTTAACAAAAGTTACTCAAAAAGATGAAGATGCAGCAACTAAAGGCTTTCCTTATAAAGAGCTAGACATTACAAATGTATATGCGTATAAAGATTTAGTGATCGCTTTTCAAGGAGATGCTGCTGGTAGCCCAACAGCATTTACCATTACACCTGGTAATTCTCCTAAAATAGCTGAATTTAACTCTGGCACTTGGATAGTAGACAATGCTAAAGCACCTACAACAATTACCTTAAAAAACGGTACAGCAACTTCAGATTTAACATTAGGTTCTTATGCCGAATTGAAAACAGGGAAGTTTTATCTTAAAAAGGTGAAGAAATTTAACGGTAAGCCTATTGTAAGTTATACCTATCAATTCACTAAAAAGTAATCGATAAATTAAAGAAATTATGAAAAAATTAATATTATCAATCATATTTACCTTAAGTGCAGCATTTGCATTTGCTCAGGTTACTTTTAGCCCAGCAACTTTTACTTCTGAGGATGAAGTGATCATCACACTTGATGTAACTGGTACTCCTTTGGCGGGACAAAATGATGTTTATATCTGGGCGTTCTCTAATGACGGTGTTGGAGGTGGTAAAGATGCTTTAACAAATGGGCAATGGGGCAGTTCTTCTGAATCGGCTAAAATGACTAAAATTGCCACGAATAAATTTACATTTAAATTTACAGGTACAACATTATTCGGTCAAAGCCCTGCAGAACTTATCAATTTTGGTTTTTTGGGAAAAAGCAAAGATGGTACAAAACAAACACAAGATTTTAAACCTTACAAGTTCGATCCTTTAGTATTTACCCCATCTCAATTCCGCATTTTCCCTGCTAAGCAAGACTTTACAGATATGAGTACAGTCTATTTCCATCAAGATTTGGCAACAGATCAAAACTTACAGCGCATGTTTGATGTAAAAGTAAACCTTACTTTTTATAATGATGCTGGAGCCGTAGTTGCTACCAGAACAGCTTTAGTGGCAGTGAAGGAATCAAGCACAGTATATTCATATTCATTTATTCCGGAGAAATTAATAACGCTAACCGCAGGAACCAAACTAAGCAAATTTAGCTATCAATTTACTGGTAGTATTAAAGATGCTAACGGTGCAAATGTTGGAACTGCCGGACCTGTAAATGAAGTTATTTATACCATCTTTAATTAAGCTAGATTATGAAAAATAAGATATTATATACTTTACTAGCTATTGTAGCAATTGCTTTTGGGTGTAAAAAAACAGAATTTGACGAAATGTCTAAAGGCGAAGCACTTGGAACTTTTACTGTTGCTGCGCCAGTAAACAATACAATGTGGGTCTTAAACTCGGCCACGCCAAATGCTAAAGTAGTTTTTAGTTGGAGTGCTGCAAAACCTGGGGTGAATACCATGCCAACGTACAAATTTGTAGCGGCCTTGAAAACTGGTAGTTTGACTTCGCCTTTATTAGAAATACCATCTGATAATAATGGAACAAGCACAACATTAACCTTTACGCAAAAACAATTAGACGATGCCTTAAAAGCTAAATCTATTGGTGACGGGATTAAAGTTGATTTAATTTGGGTTGTTAAAGCTACCAATGGAGATATGACTGTAAGCACCTCCCCTGCTTTAAATATTGCGATCACTCGTATGGGCGATGGAGTAAGTAACTTCCTTTTATATGGCCCGGTTTCATCTAATACTCCTGTAGTGATTAATCCTAATTCGACTACAGATTTCATGAACTTTAAGTGGCAAAAATCTTTTCCTGGTGTTACTACAAACCCAACTAAATATCAAATTAAGTTTGTAGCTAAAGGGGGTAATTTTGCAACACCATTATTTACCTATACTTCAAACAACAGCGGTTTAGATTCTGCATTAGCGGTGGGTTATAAAGATATTAGCGATAAATTAACTGCTGCTGGTTATGCAGATCAGGCTACACCTGTTGCGTTACAATGGACTGTAGAAGCAACTTCTGGTACGTTTAAAAAGACAGCTGATTATGTAAATGATTTAGTAATTACGAGAGAAGTTAAAATGTTCCTAGTTGGTGGTGATACACCAGCCAGTTGGACAGCGGAGAATGCATTACAAATGATTCCTGATGCATCAAACCCAGGCACTTTTTATATCTATGTAAAATTAAATGCAGGTAATGGTGGTCTGAAATTTTTAAACCAACAACAATGGCCGGGCGGAAGTTTAAATTCTTCAGATTGGGGTATGAAACCTGGAAGCCCAGGTGATGCTGTTGTTGACAATGAAGTAAACATTGAAAACTATGGTGCAAGTGGGGTATATAGAGTTACTTTCGATCAAAAAAACTTGAAATATTATGTTCAAGCAGATCATGGCATGATGGGAGCTGTTGGTGGTGCAACTCCAGCAGGATGGAATCCCCCTACTGTATTCACAGGTTCAACTACAGCCCCTGCTTATCCATCTCAAGGATTAAACTTTATGGGTACAAATAAATTCCTTGGCTTTGTTACTTTAGCATCTGGTCAGGAATGGAAATTTATCGATGGTGATGCATGGCCAAGTGGAGGACCAGTTTCACAAACAAGAGATTATGGAAAAGGATCGGCCGAAGGTGTATTAGCCGAATCTAACGAAGCTAATATTGCAACTACAGGTGCTACCGGTTTACGTCGTATTATTTGGGATGGAACAGATATTAAAAATTTAAAATATTCAGTAACTGATGGAACCGTTTTCTTAGTAGGTAATGCAACTGCAGGCGGCTGGGACAATTCTGCCGGTAATGCCTTGCTACCAGCTATGACTTACAGTGGTAATGGTAAATGGACGGTAACCACTAACTTAACCGTTGGTGAATTTAAATTTATTGTAACCAAAGGAAGTTGGGAATATAATTACGGTGGTTCTGCTGGTGTGATTTCTGAGGGTGGTGCTAACTTAGCAATCACAGTTAATGGAAATTATACCATTAAATTAGATGAGTACAATAGAACATATACTGTTACAAAAAACTAAAAACACATTTCAAATTTGGAAAAAGCCCTTAATTAATTTTAAGGGCTTTTTGTTTGTATAGATACCAGATACCGATAAAATAATTAGTCTAGAATCAGTGTTATTAGTGTATAAAGTACACTTTATAAAAAAACTTTCATTTAAGCCCCATCAATCGTTTGATTATAAATTTATCATTACCTAAACAAAAACTAAATTTTAATTTTTTATTTCAAAAAAAGCCACATATATTGCTGCACTTTTTACGTATTACACAACTTAACCAAACCAAAAATGATAGTTATTGCAGATGGTGGATCAACAAAAACCAATTGGTGTCTGATTAACGAAGCAGGAAGAAAAATCCATTTTAATACAGAAGGATACAACCCCTATTTTGTAGATACCGATTATATTGAGAATTCATTAAAGAATTCTTTACCAGATCATCTTGAGCCAGAAAAATTAACCGAAGTATATTACTATGGAGCTGGCTGCTCTACCGATGCAAAAAGAAAAATTGTTGAAGATGCTATGCAAAGGATCTTTATCAATGCAAAAATCAATATTGGGCATGATTTATTAGCATCTTGTCGTGCTTTACTAGGGGATAATGAGGGCTTTGCTGCAATATTAGGTACAGGTACAAATAGTTGTTTATACGATGGTAAAGACATCTCTTTAAACATCGACTCTTTAGGGTATTTTCTAGGTGATGAAGGTAGCGGTAGCTACATCGGAAAACGTATTTTAGCCGACTACATGAAAGGTTATATGCCAAAAGGATTGAGAGAAAGTTTTTACGATAACTATGCCTTAACTAACGAAGACATTTTTGACCATATTTACAACAAACCTTTACCAAATCGTTTTTGCGCAAGCTTTAGTAAATTTATTTACGACTTTAAGGAAAACTACGAAGATTATACCAATTCGGTTGTAGATTACGCATTTACTGCTTTCTTCGAAAACTTGGTAATTCATTACCCTAACTACAAAAACTACGAACTAAACTGTGTTGGATCAGTGGGTTATAGCTTTAGAGATAGTTTAAGTCTTGTGGCCGATAGATATGAAATGGGTGTGGGTAAAATCATCCGCTCTCCTATAGACGATTTGGTAGATTACCATTTAAGCAAAAAATAGATCACAGATTTATACCAAAAAAGAAAGCCTCGATTAAATAATCGAGGCTTTCTTTTTATCTATCATTTCAAAAAAACTATTGAACAATAATTTTTCTACTAAAAATCTTATTATCAACCTGTAAAACTAAAATATACATACCAGAGGTAATGTTATTTTTAGCAAGCTGCCAATCGTATTCGTGTTTACCCGCAGTTATTTCTTGTTTAACTAAAACAGCTAACTGTTTTCCTGTTAAGTCTACTACCCTTAAAATTACTTTTGCTTTTGTAGCAAGGGTATACGCTATAGTTGTTTGAGTAGTTGCAGGATTTGGATAATTGGTAAAAGAAGGGCTTTGTTTAACGATTAATGCCGATTCTTCATCCCAATCAATATTGGAATTAGATGTAGCTGTTAAATCTATAATTGTGTAATTTGAAGTAGAAATAGAATCTGTTGCTGAATTTGGAGTATAGTTTTCTGATTGCGCATGAACAGTTACGTTCATTGCAATTAGTCCAACAAAAAGTACAAATAATTTGTAGAGTTTCTCCATACAAGCATATTGATAGTGTAAATATAACACATCAAGCCTAAAATATATAACGAAATATGCATTTTTTTTCGTTAGCAATTTTATCGACTTAAATTTTTAGCCTACCCTTCAATGGGTATAGGTTAAACCCTATTCTCCTTAAAAAGAAATCTCCTTACCAAAAAGTTTCGCGTACTTTCTTTTATCAAATTTATATAGTGTTGCAGCTCTAAATGAAACTCCTTTTTGTTTTTCATCTAATTCTTTCAATACCTTAAAGCTCAATATCTTTTTCCTAAAATTACGTTTATCCAATTTCTTACCTAAAATTAGTTCGTAAACGTTTTGTACCTGAGTTAAGGTGAATTTTTCTGGTAATAATTCAAAAGCAATTGGTAAATGTTTTATTCTACGTTTAATTTTTTCTAAACCCTTATCAAATATATGCTGATGGTCGAAACCTAACTTAGGTAATTCCTTAACGTTTATCCATTGTGCCTTTTTAGCATAGCTAGTGAGTGGTTTTAAAGCCTTATCTCCACCTAAACGCAACATTGCATAATAGGCAACCGTAATTACCCTACCTTGAGGATGTCTGTCTACCTCGCCAAAAGTATAATACTGCTCCATGTAAATGTCACTCAAGCCGGTAAGCTCATGTAAAATACGCGAAGCGGATTGATCGACACTTTCGTTCTCCCCTACCAAATTACCGGGCAAAGCCCACCAATCTTTAAAGGGTTCTTCATTTCGCTCTATTAATAAAATTTTGAGCTCTCCGCCATCAAAACCAAATAAAACACAGTCAATAGAGACCGCCGAATTAAATACAGGTAATACTTCTTTCAAGACAAATCCGTTTTTATATTTTATAATATTAGAACAAAATAAATATACTTACTTCGTTTATTCACAATAATAATGAAAAAAAATTACTTAGTGTAATAAATACACAGTATATTCGTATATTAAAATGAAATCCAATCTTAAAAATATAGCCGTATTAACCTCGGGAGGAGACGCCCCAGGAATGAATGCTTGCATAAGAGCCGTTATTCGCACAGGTATCTACCACGGATGTAACATGTTTGGGGTAACACAAGGATATCAAGGCTTAATCGATAACAATATTAACCCAATGGATGCCCGTTCTGTAAGCAACATTTTACATATGGGCGGTACAATATTAAAAACTGCCAGATGTTTAGCCTTTAAGGAAGATGAAGGCATGGAAATCGCTTTTAAAAATTTAAAGGCAAAAGAAATACATGGATTAATTGTAATTGGTGGCGATGGAACATTTACAGGTGCTAAACGTTTTGGTGAAAAATATGGCATTAATGTAATTGCCATTCCAGGCACCATAGATAACGATTTGTATGGTTCTGATTTTACCCTAGGTTACGACACTGCAGTTAATACCATTATTGAAGCGATTGATAAAATAAGAGATACAGCAGATTCTCACGATAGATTGTTCTTTATTGAGGTGATGGGTAGAGATTCTGGATGCATTGCATTAAGAACAGCTATTGCAAGTGGTGCAGAAGCAGTTTTATTACCAGAGAAAGAAACTTCTTTAAAAGAATTAATTAGCAAGCTAAAATCAGGAGCAAATACTAAAAAATCATCTAGTATTGTAATTGTTTCTGAAGGAAATAAATATGGTGGCGCATACGATATCGCTAAAAGTGTGAAAAGAAAGTTCACACATTATGATACCAAAGTAACTATATTAGGTCACTTACAGCGTGGTGGTAGCCCGAGTGGTTTCGATCGTATTTTGGGAAGTAGATTAGGTTATGCTGCGGTGAATGAAATGTTAAAGGGTGAAACCATGCAAATGGTTGGTCTTCGTGGCAACGAGATTAAACTCACCAGTTTAGATGAAGCCCTAAATAAGCACAGCTATAAGTTAGAGGCTGATTTATTAGAAATGACTCATGTTTTATCCATTTAATTATATCAAATGATAGCGGTAGTATATAGCGGATCTAAAAGTGCTTTCTGGAAAATTGCAAATGATGGCAAAACTGTTGCTGAATGCACTATTCCAGGCATTAATCCCTGTTTTAACGACCAAAAGCATATCCTTTATTTATTAAATAAAAACATTACGCTAATTAATCACGCCGAAAAGATTAAAAAGTTATACGTTTTTGCTGCGGGTGCATCATCTATCGCCATGCAAAACTCCCTGGCACAAACATTGGGCATGTTCTTTAGAAATGCCAAAATCAAAGTTAAAGACGATTTGTACGGTGCATCTATTGCTGCATGTTACGACCAAAGTGGTATTGTAAGCATTTTAGGTAGCGGGGCCAATTGTGCTTATTTTGATGGCAAGCAACCTGAACAGAACAACTTCGGTTTAGGATATATTCTTGGCGATGAAGGTTCTGCTAATTATTTAGGCAGAGTGTTATTAAAGCATTTTCTAGAGGATAAACTCCCTGCAGACTTGACTAAATCGTTATTAAACAAATACAATTTGGATAGACCGTTAATTTTAGAGCGGATTTATAAAAAACCTAACGTACAAAATTACCTCAGCTCTTTTCTAGATTTCTATATCGAAAATAGAAACCATAAATATATAGAGCAGCTCATAGATCAAGCTTTTGAGAAGTACATACATATCTATTTGGCTCCAACCTTAGCACAACACCCTAATGAACATGTTCATTTTGTAGGTACTGTTGCAGGAACGTTTCAAGATAGGTTGCGTTTAGTTGCAGCTAATCATGCAATTAAAGTGATTACAATTACTAAAGAACCGATATATAATTTACTCAATTATTACACAAATTAAATACAATGACTAAAGTAGGAATAAATGGATTTGGCCGCATAGGCAGACTAGTTTTTAGAGCTGCATTGAAAAGAGGATTGGATATTGTTGCCATCAACGACTTAATAGAGCCAGATTACATGGCTTATATGTTAAAATATGATACTACACATGGCCGTTTTGACGGAACTGTGGAAGTAAAAGACGGACACTTAGTGGTAAACGGAAAAACAATCCGTATTACTGCAGAAAGAGATCCGGCAAACTTAAAATGGAATGAAGTAGGTGTAGAAATCGTAATCGAATCTACTGGCTTATTCTTAACTCGTGCAGATGCAGATAAGCATATTGCAGCTGGTGCTAAAAAAGTAGTATTCTCTGCTCCTGCTAAAGATGATGATATCCCAACATATGTAATGGGTGTTAACCACGATAAATTAACTGCAGATCAAACTGTTGTTTCTAATGCATCATGTACTACCAACTGTTTAGCACCAATTGCTAAAGTGTTAAACGATAACTTCGGTATTGTTGAAGGGTTAATGAGCACGATACACGCTGTAACTGCAACTCAAAAAACAGTAGATGGTCCAAGTGCAAAAGATTGGAGAGGTGGTCGTGGAGGTTTCTCTAACATCATTCCATCTTCAACTGGAGCTGCAAAAGCAGTAGGAAAAGTGTTACCAGAACTAAAAGGCAAATTAACAGGAATGTCATTCCGTGTTCCGGTTGCCGATGTTTCTGTAGTAGATTTAACTGCTCGTTTAGAAAAACCTGCTACCTATCAGCAAATTAAAGATGCAATGAAAGCTGCATCTGAAGGTTACTTAAAAGGTGTTTTGGGTTACACAGAAGATGAAGTTGTTTCATCTGACTTTATTGGAAATGACCACGCTTCAATTTTTGATGCTGGGGCTGGAATTTCTTTAAATGATAATTTTGTTAAAGTTGTTTCATGGTATGATAACGAGTGGGGTTATTCTTCTGCCCTAGCTAAGTTTGTAGAATACTATGGAAGTTTAAAATAATTTCCTTCTATATTAATTCAAAATGGCGATGCTTTTAGTATTGCCATTTTTTTTGTTTGTTTTTTAGGTATGGTTTAGTGTAGAAAATCTTGCTACAGATTACACAGTTTTTTCACATCTTCTCTTTCTCCTATATCCTCATCCCCAGCTCGACTGGCTATCGTAATATATTAATAGGTAACCAGCAAATCTCTTCACCACAACATTATGTTTCCCGTTTTCACAGGAATGATGAGGAAACCTCACCCTTACTAAGCATTTCTAACATATAAATACATAGAAAACATAGTTATATTTCGCTTAATCTAATAAACAATTAGGAGATTGCACTGTTGCTACGCTGACCTTTAAAGACAAGCGACTTTAAATCATAAACTTTTTCATAAAAGAGATCATAAAAAGCTTAACATTTATCATTAATTGTCCAATGATCATGAAAACTAGCTAATTGTTGATGAACATTAGCTTAATGATCATGAACACTACCACAATGCTGATTAACATTAGTAAAATGTTCATGAACAAAAGTTCATTGTTCATCAACAAAAACCTAATGTTCAAAAACAACAGCTCAATGTTCATGAACAATAGCTCAATGCTTATGGCATCCCACGCTGCTCCATATAAATGATGCAGCATTTACCCGTATTTATCTAGTTATTTAACACAAGTTTAACATCATTCACTCAATTTCGTAAAAGATTGGGCCTATTTTTGCGTTATAAAAAGTAGGAAATGAGAATAACAAAAGTGTTTTGTCATTTTAATAACAGAAAAGTAACAAAATTGAAACTTTTCTTAGTGTACTTTTTACACTATTGAAAATTATTTTTATATTTGCATTATCAATCACTGAAATACAGTTGAGCGATTAAAAAAAGCATATAATATTTCCTTCCTGGTTAGTTGGAAATTAAAAGATAACCCGTTCATACAGGTTTATATTTGGTTAGAAAAAGAGACAAGTCTGGATGGATTGTCTCTTTTCATTTTTATAGGCTATTTCTTTTTATAGTACACTAAAACGCGTTCAATTAAAATAGCTTTTATTATTGGAGCTCTCTTTTATATTTTGCTCCAGCTTTACGAAACATATTGTGGTATTTTTTATATACTGGTTCCATCGCAGATCCTTTATAGCGATTAAGGTGGTAATCAACATAATCTAACAGTGTCATCTGATCATAGAAATCAATTTTGTTCAAATCCAATTTCCATTTAATTGCATCTTCTAAAAACTGATCAAATTTATCAGCAACAGCATACTTCAATAAATTTCCATCTCTAATGTCGAATGTACTGGCATTGCATGCTATATAACCTGTTTGTTGATATACCTTCCACATTGCAGCAATTTTTTTAGTAATGGTTTGTTCATTATCTTGGAGAGTATCAACTTTAGCCGCGAGATAAAACCGTTGCTGATACATATATTTAAAACGCGTCCCATCTTCATCAGGTACTGTCCAATCACCTACTATTAGGCAAATATTTTGCATCTTTTTCAAGTTCCATTCTGGAAAAAGTGTTTGCAGATAATCATGAGCGGCACCTGTTTTCATCCCAGGTTTTACCGCTAAAAACTTAGCAATTCTTGGGTCTTCATTAGTCTGTGCAAATAGGCAAGTTGTGCAAAAAACAAGTACTACACAAAGCACTAATCGATGTATTGTATTCATAATCGAAATTTAATAAAATAAATATAGAATGGAAAATTGGGATAAATAGCAATTTGGCCTTTCTTTAAGTATGGAATGATACTTAGTAAAGCTTACAATCAAGAGGCCAGTATAAGTTTATAATTGTTAGTATACACTTTGATTTTCAAAATATCCTATACAAATTTGTGTTCAAAATAATGCCATGAAAATCATTACCTTAACCTTATTAATTACTATCCTCACTATGACTACATCAGATGCACAAACAGGAAAATATGCAACCGTAAATGGTTTAAGAATGTATTATGAAATTCATGGTACAGGTAGTCCGTTGGTTTTAATACATGGTGGAGGTTCAACGTTACATACTACTTTCGGTAGAATTATCCCATATTTAGCAAAAACTCATCGGGTTATTGGCGTAGAGTTGCAAGCACATGGTCATTCGGGAGATCGAGATGCACCAGAAAGTTTTCAGCAAGATGCAGATGATGTGGCCGCTTTATTGAAACACTTAAACATAGCTAAAGCTGATATTTTTGGCTTTAGCAACGGCGGACAAACTGCTATGGAAATTGGTATGCGCCATCCCACTTTGGTGAATAAATTAATTGTGGCTTCTGCATTTTATAAAAAAGACGGTGCTCCTGCAGGGTTTTGGGAAGGCATTGTACATGCAAAGTTTAGTGATATGCCACAAGTATATAAAGATGAGTTTTTGAAGATCAATAACAATCCCGCAGCGCTCATGAATATGTTTACTAAGGATTCGCAACGCATGCAAACGTTTAAAGATTGGAAAGCAGAAGATTTACAAAAAATTAAAGCACCTGTACTGGTTTTAATTGGAGACCATGATTTACCAACGCCAGAACATGCCGTAGAAATGTACCGTCTTTTTGAAAAAGGTCATTTGGCTATTTTACCGGGCTCACATGGTAGTTATATGGGTGAGATTATGACAAGCAATCCAAATCTTGAAATCTTACAATACTTTGTGGCTGTATTAAATGAATTTTTAGGCTAGAGCTAACTAAAAAAGCAGCACTGAAATCATCAGCACTGCTTCTAATTCATATTTACTGTTTCTTATTTCTGAACTTCATCGTGGTTCACCATCCAATTGATACCAAACTTATCGGTAAACATACCAAAATAAGCTCCCCAAAACGTTTTATCCATTGGCATTGTTACTTTTCCACCAGCAGATAAGCCATTAAACAATTTATCGGCTTCTTCTTGATTGTCGGCATTAATGGAAATAGAAAAATTATTGCCAGCCACATTTGCTTGTCCAAATGCTTCAGAACTATCGCTACCCATTAAGATAGTTTCTTTACTAATAGGTAAAGAGACATGCATAATTTTTTCACCTTCTGAAGCTGGCATTTCAGGGCAGCCTTCCATTGGTGGCATGTCTTTAAACCTACCTATGTAAGGAAATTCTCCTCCAAATACTGATTTATAAAAATTAAATGCCTCTTCACAATTACCGTCAAAGGTTAAATAAGGATTTACTTGTGCCATGATTTTTTTTGTTTGTTTTGACTATAAAGTTAGTATAAATACATCTGCATCAAAATGAATTTGAGGAAATGTTTATTCAAATTTGTTACTAAGCAAAAGCGTATTTAGAATTAATTGATGACCTCTTTTATTGATTTTTTATGGCGTTTTTGTTGCATGGCATTAAAGGAGTGGATTTCTACCCGTGGAAGCTTATGGTAAATTCCAAGCTTGGTTAAGCTTACAATTATCTTTCTGGCTGTTTCATTTAATAAGGTACTGAGGTCTACAAAATTAAAATCGCTCCTATTTGGTAACTTTTCTTCAAAGTCTAGCGCAACTTCGAAATAATAATTGTTCAAGTAATTAATTAAAGAAACAAAATCTTCTTGTTTACTCGTAATGGTAAGTGTACACACTCTTGATGAGCAATAGTTAACGAGAACGTTGTTAAGTTGATCATAGGCCACGAGCTGCCAATGAAGTACTAAATAGTTTTGTCCTGAAATTTGCGACCTGCCTAAGTCGTAATCAATGTTACAATCGACTTCATTAGCCTGTGTAAGATCAGGGTTAAGGTTAACGTCAAATCGTATTACATTAATTGGTGTCGTTTTATCTATCATAGGGAGTTAGATCTTTTGTACCAATAATTAATAATCTGAGAGCGTTGATTTAAAGTTATCATTTTTCTTTAAAACATCTAAAGTAATTTTAAAACTTAATTTGCGATTGATTTTAAGTTAACAGTTGTATTAAATCTAACGTATAGGTATTGCGTCGAATAAATTGGTTATGAATTGAAACAAAGCCTCTTTTTTGCTGTTTTATTTAAAAATAGAAATTATGATTACGCCAGAAAATACTATTCCTTTTGATGATTCTGAAAATTCAGAATCGGAGGATCAACAAAGTCAGAAAGACATTCACAGCAACGGTTTAGATGAAGAATTTACTATGTCTGAAGAAGAGGAACAACCTAATATGGAGATACTGAAACAAGCTTTTGATGCTTCTGAGGCTTCTTATACTTTAGATGTAGATAAAGGGATTGCACCAAAGACTGATTAGGGTTAGTAATAAAAAAAAGCTTCATTTTACCACATAGGTACATAGTTTGATTTGTTGGTAGAATTTAGTTTAACTTAAAGATTGTCACGTCACAAGGACGAAGGCGGTGGGAAAGATAAGTTGTTACATTAGCTCTGTAATGCTTTAAAAGAAATTGTGAATGTTGTACCTTCGTTTACCCGGCTGTCTACTTCAATTTTACCGCCTAATGAAGTGATGTGCCCGTGAACCAGGTGCAAACCTAAGCCTTTGCTGTCTTCATGTTCATGAAAGACTTGATACATTCCGAAAATTTTATCTTTTACTTTAGCAACATCGAAACCTAAGCCATTATCTGAAATAATTAACTGATACAATCCATTTGTACATACTGCAGTAATTTTAATTACTGGTGGTTTGGCAGGGTTAGCATATTTAATAGCATTAGTGATTAGGTTAAGGAAAATGCTTTCTAAATACAGTCTGTTAAATGCAATGGTGTTAAAAGCAGAAAAATCAGTTTCGAGTTTGGCATTAGCTGTAAGAAGCAATGAGGCAATAGATGTAGTTACAGTATGTAGCACCTCCGCTAAATTTAATTCTTCTATTTGCAAGCTCAACTTATCGTTTTTAATCATCACATCTACAAAATTATTGATGGTATGATGCAGTTGATCACTAGTAGCGTTTAAGATGTTAATTAGCTCTACTGTTTTTGGGTCTTCTATTTTAGCATTATCCAATAATTTAGAAATGGCGACAATATTATTTACCGGAGACCTCATGTCATGAGAAGTCATTTGGGTAAAAGTTTGTAAGTCTTTGTTAATTTTACTCAGGTTAGCAATTAGTAAATTGCGTTCTTCTTCTTCTCTTTTTCTTAAGGTTACATCCTTCGCAATACCAAATACTAATTTCTTTTCTACAAAAGGCATAGATGTCCAAGCAAGCCAAACAATTTCTCCACTTTTGGTTACGTACCTATTTTCGAAATTATTTAATAGCACTCCATCGTAAACTGTTTCGCGAGAGCTGTTGGTTTTAATTTTATCATCTATATAAACGAAGTCATTAATAGGTCTAGCCATTAGCTCTTCTTCGGTATATCCTAATAATTTTACTACTGCCGGATTTATTCTTTTAAAGTATCCATTAAAGTCTGCAATACATAACAAATCTCCAGAAATCATATAGAAATTGCTTAGCAATAGGTACTCATCGTACTTATCTTTAGCAATTGTTAAAAAATCTGAATTGTTTATTTGATGATCCATAATAATCAGTAGTGAACTCTACTTATAGGCATTTTAAAGATTCCAATATTAATAAATTCATTTGAGTTAAGGGCGACTTTATTTAAATAAATTTTAAATTTTGCGGTATAGATTGATAGGGAAAATGAGGTTAGAAAAATAGAGCTTACCACATAGATACATAGAAAACATAAGTTCAAAAAAAAGAATAGGGCGAAAAGGCTTTATCGTCATTCCCAAATGATTGGGAATCGTAATGCAAGGGTCGGTTTTTCGTTTTTAAGATTAGCTACGCTGGGCCCTGCTTGGTTCCTGTTTTCACGGAAAACGAGCGGTTAGACAAAGGAGGGTTATCGATTATTTAAAATATATTTTAAATGTTGTGCCTTTATTCAAATCACTTTCTACTTCAATTTTTCCACCCATTGCTTCTACTTGATTTTTCGAAATAAATAACCCAAATCCTCTGGCATCGGCATTACCATTAAAGGTTTGATAAATCCCAAACATCTTGTCCCCATATTTCTTCAAGTCTATTCCAATTCCATTATCAGATACATGTAACACCAATTGTCCATTTTCTTCAAAACAGGCCATAGAAATTACTGGTTTTCTATCGGGGTGACTATAGCGCAGGGCATTAGAAATTAAATTTAATAAAATGCTTTCTAAATACGCTTTATTGTACATGATTTCTATATCCTCATCTACTTTTATTAATACCGTTGCCTCTTTTACTAAAATTTGAGCATTTTGTGTAATGAGCGTTTTGGCAATATAATCGTATAGGTTTAGGGGCTCTACAATAATATCTATGCTGGTTTGAATATTGATAATATTATTCAAATTAAATAATGTTTCGTTTAAGTTATTGGCTACTGTTTTGAGTAGCTGTATCATTTCATCTCTATCTTCTTCTGTTTTAGCGCTCTCTATTAAAGTAGAAATACCTTGTATGTTACTAGAGTGCGAGCGTAAATTATGAGAAACGATATAAGAGAAATTGAGTAAGCGTTTATTTTGTTCTGTTACAAGTTGAAATGATTTATTGAGTGCTTCTTCAGCATGTTTCTGATTGGTAATATCAATCATAATCCCTCTTAATTTTACTGGTTGGCCAGCTTCTCTAATAATGGTTACAATATCTCTAATCCACACAATTGACTTATCCTTAGCTATCATCCTATATTCGAAGTCAAGTTGTTTTTCGTGTTTATTACTCTTAGCGATATAGTCTTCAACTCTTTCTTTATCTTCTGGATGTAAATGATCAAACCAAAACCTCGGTGTATTCTTAAACTGCTTAACTGTATAGCCCAAAATATCTTGTACTTTCTTACTTACAAAAGTATAGGTGGTTTCTTTAGGATTGCCTTCCCAAACGATACCATCAACCGTATTAATTAATGATTCGATCCGTTGTTGTGATGCAATTAAAATTTGTTCTTCTTGTTTTCGTTGGGTTACATCTTCTACAATTACAATATGAGTGCTGGGTGCTTCATCCTCATTCCATAATGGAGTTATAATTACATTGCCCCAAATTACCTTACCATCTTTTGTTAGATATCTCTTTTCAGTATTAAATTGTCTAATTTCTCCACTAAGCAATTGTTTAAAAAGTATTCTATCTTCCGCTAAATCATCTGGATAAATAATCGTTTTAATTTTTTTACGCATTAGTTCTTCTTCGGTATACCCTAAAAAACTGCATAAATATTGATTCACCTCTAAAACTTGACCGGTTATAGAATTTACTCTAGCTATTCCAATTGCGGCATGATCAAAAATGTTTTTAAACTTGCTTTCAGTAGCCATAAGTTGTGAGGCTTGATCTGAAACTTTTCCATGTAATTGTGCTTGTTTTTTAAGTAGCCTTGTCAATAAATAACTTGATAAGCCTGCCAGCCCTAAGCCAAAAAGAATGGCACTCACTAATTGAAACCAACTACTATAAGGACTTGCATTTACTACATATAGTTTCCAATCTCCATCAGGAAAATTGATAGATTTAGATTGATTGCTATCAAAATCTCGTGTTGCAGGAAGAAAAAACTCTTCTTTGTGAGTTAAGTCATTTATTTTAGAAAACTGAAATTGATAATCTTTGTACTTGTTGTTATCAATACCGGCTGTTTTAAATAGTTTTTCTAATCTAATTACTACGGCAGAGAAACCCCAAAATTTGTTATTGATAAATAGCGGTAACCGACCTACTACACCCATTCCACCTTGGGTTAATTTAACCGGACCTTGATAATACATTTTTCTACTCTTAATTGCTTTTTGGGCTTCAAGTATGGTTCTTGGTGGACTTTTAAAAAGATCTAGATTAAGTACAGCCTCATTTCCTTTTAAGGGATAAACATATTTAACCACACCATTTGGCACCAATTGTACGGCTTGTAAATCAGGATTTGAAGCAATGAGTTGTTTGGCAACTTCATCGAAATTTTGAGGGACACCGTTATTATCAACTGTAAGTGCTAAGGTGAGTGCAACGGTATAGCTACTTTTTACTGTTTGCTCTATGTTTTGCTCTACACCATCTAGAATATTAGCAATTTCTCGTTCTTTATTCTCTTGAAAAAGTTGGTATCGTTGACTAACAATTAACCCAATTAGACTAAGTAGAAATAGAAAGAATATAAATCCTGAGGTTTTAGGTCGGTATAAAAACCAGTTAGATAGCTTATAGGGTTTCTTCTCCATAGCTATTTAAAAAAACTTAATTTTACTACTTGCATGAAACCTGTTTTTGAGCGTTTAACAAGGCTAATATACTAAAATTGCTTTAATGCTTGTCAAACCAAACAAAAATTTAAGTCTATAGCAAAAGAGTACTTTATATACCCTACATAAACACCTAAATGGCAAAGTAAATTTTTTGTGGTATGGTTTTAAAAACAAAATTAGTGACATCGCATAACCACAATTTAAGTGCTACTTTTTTATTTTGATAGGTTTCTAAAAAATAGACACCTCCGCCGCCTAAGTTTTCTTCTTTAATACGTAGCAAGGTAAGGATTTCGGAATTTTCAAATTGTTCATTAGACATGATGACTTTAATTGTTGAAGCCTTTTTGCTTAAAAGATCTAACCATTTATCAGCCCCTTCTACCATTTGTAAATCTTCAAGGTCGCCATTCCATTCTGGTAAATTTAGATACCACTCGTCTTTTTCGTTTTTATAAAATTCAAATGTTCTTTTTATCATATATTTTATTCAACACATGCAAGAAGTATAATTTCAAAGATTTCTCCATTTCGCTGCACTCCAGTCGAAAGGACGGTTTGTTATTTATGACAATTTAAACTCCTTTTTTAAAAACAACAACCGCTAATGGTGGAATATTAATTACAATAGATTGCTTCTGATTATTATAGGCAACATTTTCCGTTGGTAAAGTTTCCGTATTTAATTTTCCACTACCATAAAATTCAGCAGCATCTGTATTAAAAATTTCTTTCCATTTGCCTTTCATTGGCACACCAATCTTGAAGTTTTCATGATATACAGGTGTTAAATTCAGCACAAATACTAATGTATCCTTTGCTTTATCAGATTTACGAACATAGATAAATATCGAATGATCTGCATCGTCGGCATTAATCCATTCAAAGCCTTCGTAAGAAAAATTGTACTTGTATAAAGCTGGCTCTTTTCTGTATAATAGGTTTAAGGCTTTTACCAATTGTTGCATACCAGCATGTGGTGCATGTTGTAATAAATCCCAACGTAGTGATTCGGTGAAATTCCACTCATTAGTTTGTGCAAACTCATTGCCCATAAACAATAGCTTTGTGCCAGGGTGCGTAAACATGTAAGCATAAAGTGTACGCAGATTAGCGAATTTCTGCCATTCGTCTCCTGGCATTTTATAAATCATTGATGATTTACCATGCACAACTTCATCATGCGAAAAAGGCAACATGAAATTTTCCGTAAAAGCATAGGTCATGCTAAACGTTAATTGATGATGATGAAATTTTCTATTGATAGGATCGTTTTTGAAATATTTCAAGGTATCGTTCATCCAACCCATCATCCATTTCATGCCAAAACCTAAACCACCAGCATGCACAGGCCGTGTTACACCATCAAAAGTGCTACTTTCTTCGGCTATGGTTTGTACTCCTTTATACTGACCGTAAATGGCTTCGTTTAAGTCTTTCAGAAACTGAATTGCACCTAAATTTTCTGTGCCACCAAATTCGTTTGTTCCGTACTCACCTTCTTCTCTGCTAAAATCAAAATACAACATAGAAGCCACAGCATCTACTCTTAAACCATCTGCATGGTATTTATCTATCCAAAATAGCGCATTGCTGATTAAGAATGAGCGCACTTCATTTCTATCGTAATTAAAGATATAAGATTTCCAATCTGGATGAAAACCCTTGCGCATATCGGCATGTTCAAACAAATGTGTCCCATCAAAATTGAATAAACCATGTGCATCTCCTGGGAAATGTGATGGAACCCAATCTAATATGACTGCAATATTATTTTTATGCAGCTCTTCTATTAAGTGCATTAAATCTTGAGGAGCACCATGTCTAGAACTTGCTGCGAAATATCCAGTAATCTGATATCCCCAAGATGGATAATACGGATATTCCATAATTGGCATGAGCTCTACATGCGTAAAACCCATTTCTAAAATGTATAGAACTAAGCTCTTTGCAATTTCCCCATAACTTAATATCCGTTCTGGATTACTCGGATCGCGTTGCCAAGAACCTAAATGCAATTCATAAACCGATATGGGTTGGTCGAGCGCATTGAGTTTAGGTCGTTTGGTTAACCACGATTTATCTTTCCATGTATAATCTGTATCCCAAACGATAGAAGCTTTTTGTGGTGGATGTTCCCATCGCAACGCAAACGGATCTCCTTTTTCTAAATCACTACCATCAAAACCTTTGATATAATATTTATACACCTCTCCTTTTCCTACATGAGGAATAAATCCTTCCCAAATACCAGATGCATCCCAACGTTTATAGAGTTGATGACTTTCTTTGTTCCAACCATTAAAGTTGGCAATAACGGCTACTCGTTGTGCGTTAGGTGCCCAAACTGCAAAATAAGTTCCATTAATTTTATTGACCGTGCACAAGTGCGCACCCATTTTCTCGTATAGGCGGAAATGTTTTCCGGATACGAATAGAGAAATATCGAAGTCGGTTAGTAAACTGTGTACCCAAACACTTTTTTGGTAGGTATCAAAAGGATTTTCTTTTGTACTTACTTTTTTGTTTGTGGTCGTTTTTTTAGTGCTCGACATAGTTCGAATATTTATAGGCCTAATTTACCTTTTTAAACCTGAATAATTACAAATTAGGCAAATAGCCATGCACTATTAAATCATCTTCGTTATTAATAGCATAATTACAACCATTGTGCAGCAAAATGATACGCGATGAAATTTCTATAATTTGTCGGTAATAATGATCTGTAATGATCAATCCTTTTTGCGATTTTAAATGAACAATGTGTTCCTTTAATTCATTCGCAATTAAGGGAGCAAGTTGAGAAAAAGGTTCATCTAATAATACATATTTAGCATCGCTATATAAAATCAATAAGGCTTCAACCAACCTTCTGTTTCCGCCAGATAAATTTCCAATGGGTTCATTTAAATTCGATTTGAAAATAGCTAAGTTTAATACTTGGTCTTTATAGTTATTGATGTACAACTCAATCAGATCTTTAATTTTCAGATAATGCGGAATAAAATAGCCTTGCGGTAAATAAGCAACCTGCTGTGTTAAGTAGGTTTTTACTTGTAATTCGTCATCAATTTTTAAATATTTAAACCTTGGTTGTATGCTGCCAAAAATGATTTTTAGTAAAGTAGATTTCCCTGAACCGTTTCTACCTAATAAACCAACCACCTCTCCTATTTTACAGGTTAAATAAACACTGCTCAATACCTGATATTCACCATAACGATGGTTTACACTATCTATATAAAGTTCCTGCATCCTAAAACAATTAATAAAAGTGTACAGAAAACAATGAAATCAAAAGCAAACAGGATGGAGAACAATCTGCGGTAACTTAATCCTAAATTTTGATAATAGAACCTACGTGGGCCAAAAAATAATTTTTCAATGCCGATTGTTATGGCATACATCAATACCTTAAAAGCGATAGCAAGATTGTATAATGGGATTTTATCAAATCCTTTTTGGAAGAATAAATAGGCAAAGAATAAACTCCATGAAAAATTAAGAAATAGGACCAATTTGAAATGATGACTATAAATGAAGATCAATTTCTTTCGCATTTCTTAAATTTTAAAAACTCATCATTTCATAAATGGAGATTGCTTCGTTGTGCCCATCGCAAGACCAGTTGGAGTGGCGTTCGTCATTGCGAACATAGTGAAGCAATCTTACAACACCAGTCCATTTCTTTTACGGCTTTAAGATTGCTTCGTACCTCGCAATTACGAAATTTGCTAAAACCCTATAATCTTAATGTGTATAAAGTTTTTATTCGATTTAAATCTTAGTCTACCACGTTCATCCAAGCTAAAATCTGATACTTCTTTATCATCAACAAAAATCTTGTTTACTTCAAATGGTAAACCAATCACATTGTAATCGTACAATTCGTAATTTGGTGTATATAAACCTTCTGTATCTTGTTTGATAAATAGGTTTTTGCCATCGCCTTTTACACTGAATTTCTTCTCTAAATAAATGTCTTGTTCGTAAGCAAATGTGTCGCCATGATCTTCAAATAGGAATGAATTCACTTCGTAATCAGCATAATATACATTTAACCAAACTTCATCAATTGGTTTCTCGCCAACATATTGCATTACTGGATATTCTGGAATTACTGATCCTGCTCTAACAAACAAAGGCATATCTTCTAATGGAGCTGCAATGGTATATTCATTTTCTCCAATTAATAACTCGTGTGTCCAGAAATTGTACCATTGTCCTTTTGGTAAGTAAACCACTCTAGAAACAGCGCCTTGTTCTAATACTGGACAAACTAAAATTTTATCACCAAAACTAAATTCATCTTGACGGTAATGATTGCTCACTATATCTTGTTCAAGCATAACCAAAGGTCTCAGAATTGGAAAACCATAACGATGATGCTCCCAGAAAACCGAATAAATATAAGGCATCAATCGATATCTTAACTCTATGAATTTACGGTTGATACTGGTAAATGGTTCACCAAAACTCCAAGGCTCACGTTCGGCTGTATCACCAGCAGAATGCGCTCGCATAAAAGGAGAAAAAGTACCTAGTTGAATCCAACGTGTAAATAATTCACCATCTGGCTCACCACTAAAACCACCTATATCCGTTCCTACAAAAGGCACCCCAGAAACCGACATGCGTTGGCATTGAATGTTTCCTAATTTTAAATGTTCCCAAGTAGCTACGTTATCTCCAGTCCATACACAGGCGTAACGTTGCACACCCGAATAACCTGCTCTAGTAATAGTGAAAGGGCGTTTATTACGTTGCAGTTTCTTTAACCCATCATAGGTAGAACGAACCATTTGCATGCCATACACATTATGTGCTTTACGGTGCGACCCTCGGTAGCCATCATAATTATGTCTTACATCGTTCGGAAAAGTTCCTGCACCGAAAACTGCTGGCTCATTCATATCATTCCAAACTCCGGCTACACCTAAATCTACCAGCTCTTTATATAACCCTCCCCACCATTCTCTTACTGTTGGATTGGTAAAATCTGGAAATTGGCATCGACCCGGCCAAACGTGACCTTCCATAAAATAATCATCGCTTCGACGACAGAAGTAATTGTTTTCTTTTCCTTCTTTAAACACCCAATAATTATCATCTACTTTAATTCCTGGATCTATCATAACAACGGTTTTCATACCGATGTTCATTAGATCTTTGATCATTTTTTTAGGATCTGGGAAATATTTTTTATTCCAAGTAAAGCAGCGATAACCATCCATATAATCGATATCCAAATAAATGGCATCGCAAGGAATTTGATGAGACCTAAAACTTTCTGCAATATCTCTCACTTTTTTCTCTGGGTAATAACTCCAGCGACATTGGTGAAAACCTAAAGCCCATTTTGGTGGTAATTGATGTGTTCCTGTTAAGGTTTGGTAGCGCTTAACTACATCCATCATATGAGGTCCGTGGATGTAATAATATTGTAACTCACCACCATCTGCCCAAAAACTAGTTTTGTTACCGTTTTCCTTGCCAAAATCAAAATAAGAACGGAAGGTATTATCAAAGAAAATTCCATATCCAGCACCATTATGAATACCAATATAAAAAGAAATTGTACGATACAATGGATCTTGGTCCCAACCAAATGAATAGGCATCTGTATTCCAGTTTTGGAATTTTCTGCCACGTAAATTCATGTTACCAGATTTATCTCCTAAACCAAAGAAGTTCTCTTCTGGCAAGCATTCCTTTGTGGCATATACATAATAACCACCAAACTCAACGTTTTCCTCCCAATGCATGGGAGAGATATCTTGAGTCATCACCATTCCGCTGGTATTATCTGTAAAGGATATTAAAAAATCCTCTTTTTTAACTTTACAAGTTACCGTGTTAGTCGAAATAGCATAATAATCTTCGTTTTCTTCTAGTTTAAAAGTGGTTACTTTTTGATCTACTTGCGGAACTGCATAAGAAAAATCGTCTAGAAAAACACCATGCGGAGCCATTCGCACTCTAATGATTTCATCACTCACAACCCTTACTTCAACTCTGGCATTTCCATCGGAAAAATAAAACTTGTTGCCTTCCTTTTTAACTCCTTTTACTGCCGTTAAATATTGTTTTACTATTGGCTTTAAATTCGTTACTGGATTATTGAGATGCTGAATAATTTCTTCTTCTGTTTGTGAACCTACTGTTTCTGCTAAAATTTGCTTCTCTTCACTATTCGTTTCTTCTTCCATAAAAAAATTTAACTGCTGTTACGCTTAACTTACTACTTCTGTATCTTCCGCCTGATGCGTTATTACTTTTTTATCGGTAATTAAGAAATTAGCTAAGCCTCCAATGAGTAAAGATGTGCCAGCTAAAAGCATTGCATTAATTACTGCCGAACCAAAAATTAAGTGATATAAATAGTTTAAACCACCGGTTGCAGCAATAATTTGCGGAATTACAATAAACATATTAAAAATCCCCATATAAATCCCCATTTTTTTAGGATTTATAGCACTCGACAACATGGCGTAAGGCATAGAGAGTATGCTACCCCAAGAAATTCCAATCAGAATAAACGAATAAATTAACTGATCTGGGTTTTGAATAAAGTACATGGAAATGAAACCTAACCCGCCAGCAATTAAGCTAAACATGTGAATATATTTTCTATTGATACTTCTTTTGGCTGCGTAAAAAGTAAGCAATAGCGCAAATGCCATAGATGATAAACCGTACATGCCCATATATGAACCTACTAAATCTGCAGCATCATTGTATGCTTTACTTGCCGACATAAATAATGCTTTTGAACTTTCATCTGCCATGTTAAAAGTGCTTTCTATTGGTGCGGGTGCATGAAAAACATGTGTAGTTAATGCTGGTGTGGCTAAACTCCACATGGCAAAAAATGCAAATCAACTAAAAAACTGAATTATGCCAAGCAATTTCATGGTTTTTGGCATTTTATTAATGCTAGAAAGAATTTCTTTGAATCCGTTCAAAAAGCCTTTACTCTGTTCTTTTTCTTTTTTAAATTCTTCTAAATCATCTGGTGGATATTCTGATGTAGTGAAAATGGTGTATAATACAGAACCTAAAAAAACAACTCCTCCAATTGCAAAAGCTATTTTTACAGATAGTGGGACTATTCCGGGTAAAGCTTCATTAGAAACACCTAATTTATTAACCAACCATGGTAAATTACTGGCAACCCATGTGCCTACGCCTATAATTAAGGTTTGCATCACAAAACCATACGAGCGTTGAGAATCTGGTAATTTATCAGCAACTAAAGCTCTAAAAGGCTCCATGGTGATATTGATAGATGCATCCAAAACCCATAAACATCCTGCTGCTACCCATAAAACTGGAGAATTTGGCAAGAAAAACAAAACTATTGTACTTAATATTGCCCCGATTAAAAAAAATGGTTTTCTTCTTCCCCATCTTGGGTTCCAAGTTCTATCGCTCATATAACCAATAATCGGTTGTACCAATAAGCCTGTTAAAGGTGCTGCAACCCATAAAGCGGGTATGCTATCTTGACTAGCACCTAAAGTTTGAAATATTCGAGACATAAAGCCTCCTTGTAAGGCGAAACCAAATTGAATACCCAAAAAGCCGAAGCTCATGTTAAAAATGCTCCAAAATGAAAGCTTTGGTTTACGTGAAAAATCAGTCATGGTTATATTTGGTTTAGGTTTAGTTTGTTAGCGAAGAGTTAAAATTCTAAAATGACAGCACTCGTAGCAATCATTGTAATATTTAGTCCGTTAGTTATATTTTCAGTTTTAAACTTGGTATCAGATAATAAATCCGTGAAGGTAATTTTGCCTTTCAAATTAAAAGCTTCTACTACATCCTTGGGCAAATTCACCGTTAACGTAACATCACTTCTATTAAAGTTCGTTATTACTAAAACTCGCTTGTTTTCTGTATACCTTAAATATGCGTAAACTTTATCGTTAAAACCTGTTGAGGTTTTAATTGCTTGTAAAAGTTCGTAGAAATTACCTTTGGAAATTGCTTCATTTGTGGTAGCCAAGTTTAATAGTTTGCTGTAAAACTGACGAAGTTTTTTCTCGTCATTGTTTAGTTTACCGCCATCAAATGCCCCATTGTTCATCCATTTTTGATGTTGAGGAATTCCCCAATAATCGAAAATAGAGGTTCTACCATCGTCCCCTCCAAAACCTTCTGTTCCATTTGCGGGCTCTCCAACTTCTTGCCCATTGTAAATCATTACTGGGCCTGAAGATAAAGTCGCAGTAACCACCATGCCTGGCACAGCATACCATGGGTTTCCAGCAAATGCTTTGGAAGCAATTCGGGCTTCATCGTGGTTTTCTAAAAAGCGTAACATGTGCTGAGAAAATCCCTTACTTTCCTTTTGCCATACAAAGCTGATATCTTTTATAGTTGCATTGCTATCATTCATCATTAAACGTTTCAATCCATCGTATAAACCAACTTTATCATACAAAAAATCAAATTTTCCATTTACCAAAAAGTCTTTGTATTGATTTCTATCGTAAGCTTCCCCTATGAAAATTAGGTTTGGATATTTTTTCTTTAAGTCTGTAATTACCCAATGCCAAAATTCTACAGGCACCATTTCCGCTACATCACATCTAAAACCATCTACTCCTTTTGAAGCCCAAAAAGCCAAGATATCTCGCATCTTCTTCCATACAGGCGGTTGTGGGACAAAATGTTTTGTATTATTATTTTGAACATCAAAACCGTAATTTAATTTAATTGTTTCAAACCAATCGTCTAATTTCGGTGCGTGATTAAACACATTATTTCCTGTTGCTTTGGCAGGACTTTCATCGAATTTCCCATCTTTTAAAGGACTTTGATAATTATCCCCACCTGGATTATAACCTGTTGGAACTATAAATTTTTGATCTGGAATATAATAGAAATCATTTTTGGGATCGAAGCTTTTAGTAGTATCATCTTGTGCTCCTAAATCAATCACATTTGCAGGTTTAGCATCAGAATGATAAGTGCGAGCAACATGATTAGGAATAAAATCCATTAATACTTTCAGTCCTTCATTATGTGTTCGTTTTATTAAATCTTCATATTCCGTCATTCGATTTTTAACATCAACAGCTAAATCTGGGTCAACGTCATAATAATCTTTTATTGCATACGGCGAACCAGCCCTTCCCTTTACAATATCTGGGTCATCAACTTTAATTCCAGCTGATGAATAATTTGTCATAGTCGCATGTTCAATCACACCAGTATACCAAACATAATTTACACCCAGCTTTTTTAATTCTGATAGTGCTTTTACAGTTATGTCATTGAACTTTCCACTACCGTTTTCTTCAATTGAACCATAGTATTTGTTGGTGGTGTTTTTATTACCGAAATAACGGACAAGCGCTTGATAAATCACCAACTTCCTATTCTCAATTTTCTCTTTTGTTGTTTGATTCGGATCTAACATTTGTAAATTATTTTTTTGAGCACAGGCTGATAAGCCACAAAATATGACCATCAATATCGCTATTTTGCTGATTGCCTTCAATTGATGTGGATTTGTGTGTCTAGATCTAAAACTCCGTTAGCTTGTAAAACATGGTCATCGCCAAAAATGTTTAACGTTAAAGTTTTCTCACTTTCATTCTTTAAACTCACTTTTTGTTGATCTGCTTTAACGGTAATTATAGCCTGTCTAAACCCAATTTTAAATGCATAAGATTTCCACTTTTTCGGTAATACCGGATTAAGATGCAATTGGTTATTTTTAACTCTCATTCCACCAAAACCTTCTACAACGCTTAACCATGTTCCCGCCATTGAAGTAATGTGTAAACCGTCTTCTGTGTCATTATTATAATCATCCAAATCTAAACGAGATGTACGTAAGTAAAACTCATATGCTCTATCCAAATCGCCAAGTTTTGCAGCTATAATTGCATGTACACAGGGTGATAAAGAACTTTCATGCACAGTGCGTGGTTCATAAAAATCGTAATTTCTACGGATGGTTTCTAAATCATAATCTTCCTCAAAAAAGTAAATCCCTTGCAAAACATCAGCTTGTTTAATAAAGCACGATCTTAAAATTCTATCCCAACTCCATTTTTGATTTAATGGTCGATCAACTGCTGGCAAATCCTTAACTAAAATCTGCTCTTTATCTAAATATCCATCTTGTTGTAAGAAAATTCCTAACTTTTCATCTTCAGGATAAAACATCTTATGAATAATATCTTGCCAATGTGAGGTTTCCTTCGCTAAATTAAAATTGGTTTTGCTTAGTATTTGATCAAGTTTATTTTCATTATCGGCTTTAACCTGCGCAATTGCTTCCATTGTATATTTTAGACACCAGGTTGCAATTGTACTTGTATACCAATTATTATTCACATTGTTTTCATATTCATTTGGACCGGTTACGCCAAGCATTACATATTTTTCTTTTTCGACACTCCAATTGATACGTTGTGCCCAAAAACGAGCAATACCTATCAATACTTCTAAACCGTATGCTGCTAAATATTTTTGATCTCCAGTATAACGTATATAATTGAAGATCGCAAAAGCGATAGCGCCATTCCTATGAATTTCCTCAAAGGTAATTTCCCATTCATTATGGCATTCTTCACCATTTATGGTTACCATTGGATATAATGCCGCCCCATCTTTAAAACCTAATTTTTCAGCATTCTCAATTGCTTTTTCTAAATGGTTATAGCGATAAATTAGTAGGTTTTCTGAAACTTGCTGTGGTGCTGTTGCCAAGTAAAAAGGCAAACAATAAGCTTCTGTATCCCAATAAGTAGAGCCGCCGTATTTTTCGCCCGTAAATCCTTTTGGACCTATATTTAAACGAGCATCTTCACCTGTATAGGTTTGATGTAATTGAAAAATATTAAATCGAATAGCTTGTTGTGCAGCAACATCGCCCTCAATGATTACATCGCCATTTTGCCATTTAGCAGCCCAAGCGTTAGCTTGTTCTTTCAACATTTGATCAAATCCCTTGGCAACAATAGTTTCTAAAACTTTAACCGCAGCATTTTCTAGTTCTCCTTTATCGTGATTTTCTGAAGAAAGATTAACAGCATACTTATAAATAGTAGTTGCTTGATCTCTTTTAACCTCAATTGAAAATTGCTGTGCAACCTGCTTTTCTTTAAGTGAGAATTGAGGTTTTAGGTCTATTAATTTACCATCTTGATGAATTTCTGTGTATATACCAGAACTTACCCAAAATGCAGTCTTTTTTGTTTCCATGGTAAGCAAAGCAAAATCATCTTGTTGCTTTGCATTAATTTCAGTCCAAAATTTTTCATCATAATTTGAATCCTGATTTTTTACATCACCATCTAAGCTAGATTCGATTGAAATTTTTCCATTAAAATTATGTGGGGTAATGGTGTATTTAATTGCTCCTGCTTCATCATCAACTAAACTACAAAAACGTACTGCTGCTATATCGAGAACGTTCCCGTTTTTTAGTTCCACTTTAAACTTTCTAGTTAGTGTACCTTTTTGCATATCTAGCACACGACTAAAATCTAAAACGGAGCAGGTATTTAAATCTAAAACTTCGTCATTGACTATGATATGAATTCCAATCCAATTAGTTGCATTTAATACTTTGGCAAAATATTCAGGATATCCATTTTTCCACCACCCTACACGAGTTTTATCTGGATAATAAACACCAGCCACATAATTACCTTGCAAAGTTTCTCCAGTATATTGTTCTTCAAAATTGGCCCGCTGACCCATTCTTCCATTTCCCAAACTAAATATACTTTCAGAAATTTTGTTCAATTTTGGATCAAATCCCTCTTCAATAATCTGCCACTCGTTATATTTGATATAATTCTTCATTCTTAATTATAAATTCTCCATTTTTTCAATAGTCATTTCAAATAGTCCTTCTATCACTAAATCAGCCTCACTCAGTACATCAGCTTTGCCAATACCTACCGCTTTCATTTTCCCAGCTTTGGCAGCTTGTACACCAGCAATTGCATCTTCAAAAACAACACATTCTTCTGGTTTAACATTCAATTCTTGTGCGCCAACTAAAAAAACCTCAGGATTTGGTTTTGATTTGGTTACTTTATTTCCATCCACTAAAGCATCAAACATATGGGTTAAACCAATTTGCTTTAATATCGTTTCTGAATTTTTACTTGCAGAACCCAAAGCCGTTAAATAATTATTTGCTTTTACTAATGCTAAAAATTCTTTAGCTCCTGGTAAAATCTCTTTGGGTGTCATTTTAGTAATCATATCTACATACCAGGTATTTTTTAACGTTGCCAATTCTTGCATTTCTTCATCGGTTTTGCTTACGTCATCCCAATTTAATATAATTTTTAGCGAGTCTATTCTGCTAATCCCTTTTAGTTCTTCGTTTTGTTCTTCTGTAAAGTCAAATCCAAGTTGATTAGCCAACCTTTTCCATGCTTTATAATGATATACTGCAGTATCGACGATAACGCCATCTAAGTCGAAAATACACGCTTTTAGTTTAGACATATTATTGTAATTCAAAGATGTAAGATGTGTTGGCTGGTAGTTTTATTTTATCAATTGGTATTTTTTGATCCGTTATGATATTTAGTAGGATTTGATGCTTTCCAATTCTTTCTGAAAAACGACTAGTTGTTAATTCTTGAGGTTGCTCATTTGTGTTCATTACCACCATTACGGTTTTCTCATTAGTGTATCTAAAATAGACATAAATACCATTTTCAGGTACATATTGCATGAGCTTACCTGTTTGTAAAACGGAATTATTTTTACGGTAATTCGCTAATTTTTTAACAAAATTAAACGCTTCATTTTCCTTTTCGTTTCTGCCAGATGCTATAAATTTGTTTGCTTTATCATTTGACCAACCTCCCGGAAAATCATCACGTACCTTACCATCTGGATTTGCAAAATTTTTCATCAAAATCTCTGTACCATAATACATTTGAGGAATTCCACGTAATGAAAGCAATAAAATGATGCCCGATTTATATTTATTAAAGTCTTCGCCAACTACAGAATAAAACCTACTGATATCATGATTATCTAAAAACAAAACATTTCTTGTTGGATCTTTATATTGATAATCACTTGCCAAAACAGTGTAAAGCCTATTTACGCCGTCTGTCCAACCAAATTTTCCATTTAGAGTTTCGTTAATTGCAAAGTAAGTTTGAAAGTCTGTTACTCCTTGCAACCCAGTATTAAAATGTTGATTTACTGTATTTCCTTCTGTAAAAAATACTTGATTAGCAGTTCCATTAACCCAAGTTTCTCCAAAATAAGTGAATTTGGGAAATTCTCTTGTAATTGCTTTTGCCCATTCTGCCATAAAATCACGATCGTTATAGGCATACGTATCTAATCTAAATCCATCCAAACCAGCATACTCGATCCACCAAATATGGCTTTGCGTAATATATTTTTTCACTAACGGATTTTGTTGATTTACATCTGGCATGTGATTATCAAACCAACCATCAGTCATTAATTTTTTATCAGCCTTTGCTGCATAAGGATCAAACAAAACCTGGTCTTTATAAGTTGTACCTGTATATTTTGGCCACTGATGAAACCAATCTTTTGCTGGCGGATCTAAGAATAAAAAATGCTGATCACCGATATGATTATGCACCAAATCTTTAATCATTTTCATCCCACGTTTGTGGCATTCGTCTACTAGTTTTTTATAAAGAGCATTGTTCCCAAAACGTCGATCAATCTGGTAATTTTCAGTGTTGGCATAACCATGATAAGATGTTTTATATTCATCATTTTCTAAAACCGGATTTAGCCAAAGCGTAGTTACCCCAAGTTCTTGCAGGTAAGGTAAATTATTAATAATTCCTTGAATATCTCCCCCATGTCTATAATACATCGAATCGCGGTTCAATGTCATATCTTTCATCCCATTTAACTTGTCATTACTTTGATCTCCATTTGAAAAACGATCTGGCATAATCAAATAAATGAAATCTTTATTTGTTACCCCCTGAGTATGGTTTGTCCTTGATTTCAGTTCATAAGTGTACTTAATTTCTTTTTCCCCTTTCTTAGTAAAAATTATTGGGAACGTTCCCGATTTTGTAGCTGAAGAAATTTGCAGATTAACAAATAGATAATTAGGATTTTCTACTTTTTGAACACTTACCAGTTTCACCCCAGGATAATTTAACGAAACAGTTTTATCAGCAATCCGATTTCCTCTCACTAATAATTGAAGTGATTGATCTTTAAAACCAACCCACCAATTTAGAGGCTCAATCCTTTCTAAATTAGCCATCTGTGCTTTAAGCACTTGAAATTGGGTTGATAGAAACACCGTTAAAAGAAATAATTTCTTGATCATTTTATATTTGGTTGATATAACTCTAACGAAAGTGTTAATTTTTAAGTTAAAACGCAAAGATTTTTAAAAATATAATCTTAAAAAAAAAGCTTTCCGAATATATTTCGGAAAGCTTTTTTGATCAAATATAAACTTACTATGGATTAAATGTAAATGACAAATAGTAAAGTGCACCAACTTCTGGGTTACCAAATGAAGTGCTATAATATTTATTTAAAACATTCGAACCACCTAATTTAACAACAGATTTAACTGAAGGTATTTTCAAGTTAACCTGTGCATCAAATGTTGAATATGAAGGAACTGTTCCAGTTGCAAAAGTTGAGTTCCAGTAGAACTGATCTTGCCAACGATATTGAACATTGAAACCAAAGTTTTTAATAATTTCTTTACTACCAATACCAGCATTAAATCTCCATTCTGGTGTGTTAAAGTTATTATCAAAACCTGCAGGAATATCACTCAATTTATTGTAAGAAGTATTTCCATTGAAGTTAAACTTGCCTACTTGATAATCTAATCCAAAAGCACCACCATAAGATTTAACTTTTGTTACAATATTTACAGGAACACTAAATTTAACAGCTGTAGTAGTTGGATTTTGATATAACTCTACGCCACCAATAAAGTCTTCGTAAATATTGTAATATGCGTAAGCATCAATCAATAAAGTGTTTGTAGCTAAACCTTTATAACCTAATTCAAAAGACTTTACACTTTCTGGGCGTAAACCACCAGCATCAAAAGTATAGGGCTGTAATAAAGCAACATTTGGAGCACCAACAGCAGCTGAAGCTAAAAATGCTCTATAACTTGCAGCAGTTACACCTTTATTAGTGTTTAAGTTATATTTATTAAGCGACTCTGGTAAACCACCAATTAGGCGAGTTGAGCCACCACCAACAGCTAAATCAATGTACTGATCTTGCGTAGTTGGATTACGATAACCTGTTTGGAAAGATGCTCTGATATTATTGTTAGGAGCAACTGTCCACACACCCGTTATACGAGGAGTAAGTCTACCTTCAAAGTTTTTGCTTTTATCGTAACGACCAGCAACAGTCATTTTAAATTTGTCGCCAAATTTCTTTCCTAATTGAGCATAAGCGCCATACTCATCAATTGTAATATCACGGGTTAAGTCATCAAAAATTGTACCCTCTGAGTGTAAGAAGTAATCGCGATAAGATGCACCAACAATAAACTCTACTACATTATTAAATGCGTTAGAGAAGTTGTACATACCTTCGTAATGATATAAATTGGTTTTATCATTAAACTTAGCTCCATTTGCTGGACCAATTGTTTTAGAAGCAATTGTGTTTTTAGCAGTTTCATAACCAGCTGAACCTGGCATTAAACGACCAATATCTGCTTGTGATCTCGCAAATGCCTGTGCAGCAGCGTCAGTTTGTCCTGCTGCTCTAGCACCAACATAATTTCCAATGTATTGAGGGAACCAAGTGGTTGATGGTTTCCAAGCCTCATTAATAAAAGTACCTAAAATGGTCGCATTATAAGCATCACCAGAGCGTTCTTGAGTAGTGTACCCTCTTAAGAAGAAGTCTTGTCCTTTTAACTCTAATTTGTATTGACCAATTTTAAAGTTTCTTAATGAATAACGATCGGTACCTGTATAAACTGATGTACCAGTACCCCAATTGGCTTGTGCAATTGCTTCAACTGTATTATTAAACTTGTAGTGTAAAGAGGTTGATGTTTTTAGAGACTTCGTATCATAATCAACTAAATCTGTTTCATTATAACCAGTTCTTGATACAAATTGATTAGGAATTAACCCAGCTTTTAAACCTACATAAAATGGAAAGTAATTTGCAACTGCTGGTCTTAATGCTGCTGGCAAACCTCCTAAAAATGCAGCTTGTTGTGCAGCATTAGGAATTGTAGCGCCAAAAGTTGCATCAATCATAGATTTAATATTTGGAATAGCACCACCTGTTGCAGCATTAATACCTGCAATAGTCTGATTTTGTACACTTTGCGATACGTTAATCATATTTTGACTAATCTCATCACCATATACGTTTACACCATCATAATTAGGGTCACTATTTCTATCTCCACTTTTTAACTGACGAGCAGTTCTATCAAAGTTTCTAGTATCTGTAGCAGCCCAATCTTTCGCTTGTAAAAAACCAAATGATGTTTTAAAGCCAAATTTATTGTTCCATGATTTTGCTAAACGAACATTTAATTCCTTAAATTCTTGTACACCTTGAGCAGTTTTATCATCATTTACATGATTAATACCTGTTTTGTATTGGAAACTTGCTCCTTGATACTGGTATGGATTTTTTGATGTCATTAATAAAGTACCATTAATACCACCAGCACCATATAATGCAGAAGCAGCACCTGGTAATAACTCTACGTTATCAACATCTAATTCTGTTAAACCTACAATATTCCCTACCGAAAAGTTTAATCCTGGAGCTTGATTGTCCATTCCATCAATATATTGATTAAAACGAACGTTACCATTAGCATTAAAACCACGAGTATTAACTGATCTAAAAGTCATACTTTGAGTACTCATCTCCACACCTTTTAAATTATTTAAAGCGTCGTAAAAAGACGGTGCTGGAAGCTCTTTTAAAGCAGCAGAACTAATACGCTCAATAGAAACAGGAGATTCTAAAATACGTTCTGGCGTTCTCGATGCAGAAATAACTACTTCTTGCCCTAAAACCACTCCACTTTCTAATTCAACTGTTAAGTTAGCGGTATTACCTGTCACTTCTCTTTCTACAGTGGCATAACCTATGTAAGAAACTGTTAGAGTGAAAGGTACCTTTTCTGTCGTGCTAAATGAGAATTGACCTCTTAAATCTGTAGAAGATCCAACAGTTTTCCCTTTTATAGTAACGCTCACGCCAGGAATAGGCTCTTTAGTTAGCTTATCGGTTACGGTACCGCTAACCACAATGCTTTGAGCATGCGCTACAACCCCAGTTGTAAGCAACACAAGAAGCATAAAAATGACTTTTGTAAAAATTTTCTTCATACTTAAGTAGTTTATATTTTGTTTATTTATATAAACTTAAAACAAATTTTCTTACTAACAAATTCTATTCTGCATAAAATTTATACAGCAAAATCTAATTTGATTATAATTGAATTTAATTTTATAGTAAATTGCAGAAGTAAGTTTCTGCAATTGAAACAGAATCAACCAAATAACTTAAATTACCCTAATGAATAGAGCAAAGGCCCTCATCTGCATTATAATACCTATTTTATTAGCTTATGCCTTAAATACTAAGTTTGGAGACACTCCGCCGATACTTAAATTTCTAAATCCTTTTACTGGTTTTTGGCAAAATGCCGAAAGTAATATGATTACGGCTAATAAGAAAATTGTTCTTAAGGGTGCTTACGATAAGATTGATATTCTTTTTGATGATAGAATGATTCCGCATGTTTTTGCTCAAAACGATCATGATGTATATTATGCGCAAGGATATGTAACTGCTATGCATCGCCTTTGGCAAATGGATTTTCAAACAAGATTCGCTGCTGGTAGAATTTCAGAAGTTGTTGGCAAAAAGGCTATTGAAGTGGATCGATATCAGCGGAGAATGGGTATGGTTTATGGTGCTGAAAATTCATTAAAAGGAATGATGGAAGATCCGAAAGCAAGAGAAATGATTTTAGCTTACACTGCAGGAATTAACGATTACATTCATTCGTTATCTAGAGCAAATTTACCATTAGAATATAAATTACTTGATTTTAAACCAGAGGATTGGACGCCTATCAAATGTGCTTTATTGCTAAAGCAAATGTCTGCCGTTTTAGCAATGGGTTCTGACGAGTTTTACATGACCAACATCCTTAAAAAGTTTGGCCCAGAAATCACCAAAGACCTTTTTCCTGATTATCCTTTTAAAGAAGACCCTATTATTCCTGTCGGTACAAAATGGGATTTTACCCCACTCCCAATTCCACCAACACCAAAAGGTTATACAGAAATGTTGACTGGAAATGTAAAAACAAAGCAAAAAATAGAAGGAATTGGCAGTAATAACTGGGCAGTTTCTGGAGCAAAAACAGCATCAGGATATCCTATATTAGCGAATGATCCTCACTTAGATTTAACCCTACCTTCGATCTGGTATCAAATTCAATTAAATGCTCCTGGTTTAAATTCTTACGGAGTTTCATTACCTGGTGCTCCAGGGATTATTATAGGATTTAATCAAAATATAGCTTGGGGTGTAACTAATGTTGCAGCAGATGTTTTAGATTTTTATCAAATTAAATTTAAAGATAATAGCCATAAAAATTATTGGTACAATAATGAGTGGAAAAACACTAGCCAACGATTGGAAAAAATTAAAATTAGAGGTTCAGAAGATGAAATTGATACTGTTTATTACACTCATCAAGGACCTGTTGTCTATTTTCAGAAACCTAAATATAGTAAAGCAAGCAATGTTCCAATTGGGAATGCATTAAGATGGATTGCGCATGATAAATCCAACGAATTAATGACTTTCTATTATTTGAATAGAGGTAAAAACTATGCTGATTATAGAAAAGCACTTACTTTTTATACCGCACCAGCACAAAATTTCGTTTTTGCTAGTGCTGATAATGATATCGCCATTACGCCAAACGGTAAGTTTCCTTTAAAGTGGAAAGATCAAGGTAAATTTATCTTGGATGGATCTGATCCGGGAAATGACTGGCATGGATGGATTCCTGCATCTCAAAATCCGACAGTTAAAAATCCACCTCGTAATTTTGTGAGCTCTGCCAATCAATCTTCTACAGATACAACTTATCCTTATTATATTAATTGGGAATTTTCTCCTTACGAACGCGGAAAGAGAATTAATGATAGGCTTACCGCCATGACGAAGGCAAATGTTGATAGCATGCGAAATTTGCAAAGCGATTCATATAGTATAATTGCAGAAAATTTATTGCCGTACATTTTACCTTTAGTTGATTCTAGTCAACTAAATGCAACTCAAAAAGAGGCTTTTAATATTACCTCAAAGTGGAATAAGTTTTTCGAAGCGAAAGAAGTTGCTGCAAGTATTTTCGACTTATGGAACAAACGCCTAAACTACGATATTTGGGATGATGAATTTACTATCGCAAATATTCCAATGCGTTATCCATCAAGAGATCGTACTATAGAACTGATTCAAAAAGATCCAAACTCTAAATGGTTCGACAATGTGGCAACTAGTAAAAAAGAAACTTTAAAAGATTTGGTCAACGAATCATTCAAATTTACTTGTGATAGTTTAGAAAGGAAATACGGCGCAATTGGCAAAAATTGGAACTGGGGGAAAGTTAAAAACACCAATGTACCTCATTTAGCGAAAATACCTGGTTTTGGCTCTAAAACATTATTAATTGGTGGTGGGAAAAGTACAGTGAATGCGCTGAGTGAAAGCAATGGACCATCATGGAGAATGGTAATTGAATTGGGTAAAGCTCCTAAAGGACATGGCGTTTATCCAGGCGGGCAATCTGGTAATCCAGGAAGTCCATTTTATGACAATATGATTGATACGTGGGCTGAAGGTAAACTTTACGATTTGTTCTTTATGCAATCTCCAGATGATAAATCGGGCAAAATAATTTCTCATTACAAAATTTCAAAAAAATAAAACATGGTTTTTTTAGTCATCATTATAGCTTCTTTTTTATTACAAATGGTGTTGCCTTGGTGGGTAATTATCATCATATCTTTTGCAACGTGTGGCCTAATTGGTAAAACTGGAAAAATCTCTTTTTGGCAACCATTTTTAGCAATTTTTGCACTTTGGTTAGGAATGTCTTTATTTAAAAGTTTGCCCAACCATAATATATTAGCCACCCGAGTGGCAGAAATGCTGAGTGTTAAACTTTGGCCATTGGTTTTATTAATTACTGTTTTATTGGGTGGTTTAGTAGCTGGTATAAGTGGTTATTGTGGGCATCATTTCAGAAAAGCAGTAATTAGCCTTAAAACGCCTGCTTAAATCTATATTTCTTCGTATTTTTGCGCAGTGAATATAACTCCTAAGCAAATTTTTTCAATTGATAATGAAGTCGCTTTTAATGAAGTCGCTTTACGCGTATTTCAATATCAAGAAAAAAACTGTGAAGTATACCATAATTATCTTCATCATCTAAAAATCGATTTATCCTCCATAAATAATTATAGAAAAATTCCCTTTTTGCCTATTAGTTTTTTTAAAACTCATGCCGTTTCAAGTTCAAAATTAAATCCAGAAATCATCTTTAGTAGTTCTGGCACTACCGGTCAAATCACTAGTAAACATTTAGTTAGTGATGTAAATATTTACAAACAAAGTTTTAAAAGGGCTTTTGAACAATTTTACGGAAATCCAAAAGAGATTTGCATTTTAGCCTTACTTCCATCCTATTTAGAAAGAGAAGGTTCTTCTTTAATTTACATGGTTGATGATTTACTGAAACAAAGCGAACATACTCAAAGTGGATATTTTCTTCACAACCTTGATCAACTTTTTGCTACGTTATCGGAATTAAAAGAAAGTGGTCAAAAAACTATTTTAATCGGCGTAACCTATGCTTTACTAGATTTTGTAGAACAGTTTAAAATTGATTTTCCAGAATTAATTGTAATGGAAACTGGCGGAATGAAAGGTAAACGTAAGGAAATGGTTCGCGAAGAATTACATGAAGTTTTATATGAAGGATTTGGGGTAAACCATATTCATAGCGAATATGGAATGACAGAACTACTTTCGCAAGCATATTCTTATGGCCAAGGAATTTTTAATTGCCCACCTTGGATGAAAATTTTATTAAGAGACACCTCAGATCCTTTAAGCTTAATTGAAAACAAACAAAGTGGAGGCATCAATGTAATCGATTTGGCAAATATCAACTCCTGTTCTTTTATTGCTACACAAGATTTAGGAAAATTTCACCCAGATGAAAGTTTCGAAGTGTTAGGAAGATTTGACAATGCAGATATTAGAGGCTGTAATCTTTTAGTGCAGTAGCGCACAAAAAAATCCCATACTTATAGCATGGGATTTGGCATAACTATGTTAAACTATTGTGCAATTAGCAAGAAATAATTTTTCTTCCCTTTTTGAACAATAATAAATTGATCATTAATTAAATCAGTTGCAGAATAGACAGTTGTTGTATCTGCAACTTTAGCTTTATTTACACTTAATCCACCACCTTGTATCGTTTTTTTAACTTCTCCTTTTGATGGGAATGCGGTTGTCTTTTCAGCTAAAAGCGTAGCTACATCAATTCCATTTGTAAGTTCTGCTTTTGAAATATTGAACTGCGGAACACCTTCAAATATTTCCAACACACTTTTCGAATCTAACGTTTGTAAAAATTCTAAAGCCCCATTACCAAATAAAAATTCAGAAGTTTTAATAGCGGTTTCTAAAGCCTCTTTTGAATGCGTTCTAATGGTAATATCTTCAGCTAATGCTTTTTGTAAAATACGTAAATGTGGAGCAGTGTCATGTTCTTGCTCTAACTTTTCAATTTCTTCTTGAGTTTTCAATGTAAAAATACGTATCCATTTTTTCACATCATCATCAGAAGAATTTAGCCAGAATTGATAAAATTTATACGGAGAAGTTTTCTCAGCATCTAGCCAAATAGCACCACTTTCTGTTTTACCAAACTTAGTTCCATCCGTTTTTTTAATTAATTGAGTAGTAATGGCATAGGCAGTTCCAGCATCTTTTCTTCTAATTAATTCAGTTCCTGTAACAATATTTCCCCATTGGTCTGAACCACCCATTTGGATAACACAATTATGGTGTTTCCATAAATAATAGAAATCATATCCTTGTACCAATTGATAACTAAATTCGGTAAATGACATTCCGGTCTCACCCTCTAAACGTTTTTTAACGCTATCTTTTGCCATCATGTAGTTTACCGTAATGTGTTTTCCCACATCACGAATAAAATCTAAAAAGTTCATGTTTTTGAACCAATCAGCATTATTTACCATTTGAGCGGCATTGGCTTCAGTTCCGAAATCTAAAAAGCGACTTAATTGTTTTTCTAACTGTGCTAAATTATGATTTAGTATCTCTGTTGTTAACAAATTACGTTCGGCCGATTTACCTGAAGGATCTCCAACCATACCTGTCGCACCACCTACCAAAGCCACCGGTTTATGTCCGGCTCTTTGAAAATGGATTAACGTCATAATTTGAGTTAAGTGCCCAACATGTAAAGAATCTGCAGTCGGATCAAAGCCAATATAACCTGCACACATCCCTTCATTTAGCTTATCTTCTGTATTCGGCATGATATCATGCAACATTCCTCTCCAACGCAATTCATCAACAAAATTTTTCATCAGTTATTATTTATTTTCAATGGCATTCAAGCTATCCTCATCATATTAAATATATTCAATATGATGAGGATGGATGTCATTTAGTATCTATTTTAGCTCGCAAAGATAATAGTTTACTCCGAAAGTTTTTAGTTCAATAGTTCGTTAAAATCTTGTTTTGAGGTGCGATATTTGAACTTTTCAGACTTCTCATCTTTCTGACTACCTTTGTAACATGAACTTCCTTTCCCATTTTTATTTTGAAAGAAAAAACCAAGACGAAAACATGGTTATCGGAACTGTTTTGCCAGACTTGGTTAAAAATGCCCATAAGGATTGGAACTTCTATCCACAAAAAAGAGAAGCGCTTTTTACAGAAGATCATCAATTAAATGCTTTGCTAAAAGGATGGAAAAAGCATTTAGAAGTCGACTTATTATTTCACTCATCTGATTTTTTTAATACTGAAACTGCAAAACTTAAAACACTACTTGTTCCCATTCTTCAAGACAGTCCTGTTCGTCCTTCTTTTTTAGCACATATTGGTGTAGAGCTAGTATTAGATCATTTATTAGTACAAGATAATATCATAAACATTAATTCATTTTATGAGCATTTAAATAAAGTTGATGAAGAAATTTTAAATACGTTTCTAAAGAAATGTGATTGTACGGATACTGATAAATTTTTTAAATTTTTTAACAGTTTTAAATCGAGCAGATATTTATTAAGCTATCAAAAATTAGAAAACATCAGCTATGCTTTACAAAGAATTTGCATGCGCTTGTGGCCTCATCCTTTAACTGAAACAACTGTTGCACAATTGAATGAGCAGTTAGTGATTTACAAAACTTCAATTGAAGAAGATTATCTATCCGTTTTTAAGGAAATAGGCGGTAAGCTTTTGAAAAAATAAGCAATCGGTTTAAGCCGTTTTTTTATATTTGTTGTATGTCGATTTTTGCAGTAAAAGAACAAATGGATGCCTTGGTAGCTGAATTAAATCAGCATACCTACAATTATTACGTTTTAGCAATGCCAACCATTGCCGATTATGAATTTGATCAGAAATTAGCTCAACTTGCTCAACTAGAAAAAGAATATCCCGAATATGCTGATCCAAACTCTCCTACCCAAAAAGTTGGCGGCGACATCACTAAAAATTTCATAACTGTAAAACACAAATGGCCCATGTTATCGTTGGGCAACACGTATAATGAACAAGATTTACGTGATTTTGATGAACGTGTTAAAAAAGCTATTGGTGATGATTTTGAATATGTTTGTGAACTAAAATTTGATGGATTATCTATTAGTTTGACTTATGAAAATGGAGTTTTAGCAAGAGCAGTTACACGTGGTGACGGGACGCAAGGTGATGACGTAACGACGAATATAAAAACTATACATACCATTCCGCATCAAGTAAAAGCAAAAGATATACCTGAAGTTTTCGAAATTCGTGGTGAAGTTTTCATGCACCGTGCTGCATTTGAGCGTTTAAATAAAGAGCGTGAAGAATTGGGCGAAGTTCCTTATGCAAACCCACGAAATTTTGCTAGTGGAACTGTAAAAATGCAAGATTCAAAAGAAGTTCGAAAACGTCCATTAGATTGTTTTTTATACGCACTTTATAGCGATAAACAATTATTTAAAACGCATTGGGAAAGTTTAAAATCTGTAAAAGATTGGGGGTTTAATATCTCTGAACATAGTAAACTGACCAAAAACATGGATGAGGTTTTAGATTTCATTGCTTATTGGGAAGAGCATCGCTTTAAATTAAGTTATGATATTGATGGGATTGTAATTAAAGTAAATAGCTATGCGCAACAACAGGAACTAGGTTTTACAGCCAAATCACCTCGTTGGGCAATTTCTTATAAATACAAAGCAGCAGAAGTACAAACTGTTTTAGAGAGAGTAACTTATCAGGTTGGAAGAACTGGTGCGGTTACCCCTGTTGCAAATCTTAAACCTGTTTTACTAGCTGGCACAACCGTTAAACGTGCTACACTGCACAATGCAGATGAAATTATTCGATTAGATTTACATGAAAACGACACGGTTTTTGTAGAAAAAGGTGGAGAAATTATTCCTAAAATAATTAAGGTAAATTTAGAATTGAGGAAGCCTAATTCTCAACCAATCGTTTACCTTTCTAATTGCCCTGAATGCGGAACAGCGTTGATTAGAAAAGAAGGTGAAGTCGCCTTTTATTGCCCAAATGATGAAGGTTGTCCACCGCAAATCGTAGGTAAAATACAGCATTTTATTGGCCGTAAAGCAATGAATATAGATGGCTTAGGTGATGAAACTATAGAAACTTTTTACCAAAAAGGATTGGTCGAACATATTAGTGATTTGTATACATTACATGCAAAAGCTGAAGAACTTAAGTTAATAGAGCGTTTTGGTGAACGATCAATAGAGAATATGTTAAAAGGCATTGAAAACTCCAAGCAAATGCCTTTTGAAAAGGTTCTTTTTGGGTTAGGAATACGATATGTCGGTGAAACTGTTGCTAAAAAATTAGCAAAAGGTTTAAAAAACATAGACAATTTGGCAAAAGCATCCATTGAAGAGCTAACAGCTGTTGATGAAATTGGTGGTCGCATTGCAGAAAGTATACAAGAATATTTTAGTAAACCTGATCATTTAAAACAAATCGAATTGCTAAAAGCTGCTGGCTTACAATTTGAGGCAGAAGAAAAGACCATAGTCTATCAAAGTGATAGATTATTAGGAAAAACTTTTGTAATTTCGGGAGTTTTCGAAAAGTATAGCAGAGAAGAATTAAAGGTACTTATTGAAGAAAACGGCGGTAAAATTTTAAGCGGAATTTCTGCAAAGCTAAATTATCTAGTCGCAGGTGATAACATGGGACCTTCTAAATTAGAAAAGGCAACAAAATTAAATGTTCCTTTAATTAGTGAAGATGAACTATTAGCATTACTCGAATAAAATCATCAGTGCATAGTTTTGGCACTGAATTAAATAACTGACAAACTAAAAAATGAACAAATTTCACGGTACTGGTGTAGCCCTAGTTACACCTTTTAACACAGACGGAACGGTAGATTATCAGAGCTTAAAAAAACTGATTAATCACTTGGTTGATGGAGATATAGATTACCTTGTATCCTTAGGTACAACAGGCGAAACTGCTACATTAAACAAGGACGAGAAGAAGAAGGTGTGGGATTTTACTGCTGAAATTAACAACGGTCGTTTACCTTTAGTTGCGGGTATTGGCGGCAACGATACATTATCCATAGGTGATACCATCAAAACATTTGAGAATAACAATTATAGTGCTATACTCTCTGTTAGCCCTTATTACAGCAAGCCAACACAAGAAGGAATCTATCAGCACTATAAATATTTGAGTGAATTAAGCGAATTGCCAATCATTTTATACAATGTACCAGGTCGTACAGGAAGTAATATGAGTGCAGAGACTACTTGTCGTTTAGCACATGATTTTAAAAACGTAATTGCAACGAAAGAAGCATCAGGAAGTTTTGAACAATTTAATCAGATTATGAGAGATAAACCATCAGATTTTTTATTGATATCTGGTGATGATCCAATCGCTTTACCTATGATTTCTATTGGCGCCGTTGGCGTAATTTCTGTAATTGGAAATGCATTGCCTCAACAATTATCTGATATGGTTAGATTATGTTTAAAGGGTGATTTTGCAAAAGCATTGCCTGCGCATTTAAGTTTACTAGAAATAACACGATTGATGTTTGCGGAAGGAAACCCAGCTGGAGTAAAAGCAACATTAAAACAATTAAATATTTGTGATGATGTGGTAAGACTTCCCCTTGTTAAAGCTTCTGCGGCACTTTATAAAAGCTTGGCTGCACAATTAGAAAATTTATCTGTATTAATATAATCTCTAAAATTCATAGCATAAAAAAAGCGCCTCGGTTATGGGCGCTTTCTTTTTAAACAAAATGCTAATTAAGCTTTGTTTTTAGTTTCTTGAATCTCTAAACGAATGCTTTGAGCTAAGTTTTTAAGATCTTGCATACCTTTACGAACACGCGTACCTGCTGCGCTGTTTGCTTTGTTGTAGAATTTGTCTGCATCAGCTTCTAAAGCTGCAACAAGTGCTTTTACGTCATTAAATTTTTTCATTTTTTAATTACTCCTTTTTAGTTTTTTTTAAGGTTTTGATTAATACTCTATACTAAAGTAAGAGGTTTATTTTAATAAAAAAATTTTTGCAACAATAAAAAAGTGCTCAAACAACTGTTTTTTTCCACATTTTAGATGGTTATAAACAACTGATATATCAAAAAATATACTTATTTAATTGACATACAGATACTTACGTTATTTGTAAAATAAAAATGCCCTCTACAGTATTGTGAGGGCATTTTTTATATTTTATGCTGTAGCTGAGAATTTATTCTCTTTGTAATATCCACTTTTTAGTTTTTCGGATACTTCGCTAAACGCATCTAATGTTCGTTGTACATCTTCCATCGTATGTACCGCGGTAGGAATTAGTCTTAACTCAATCATCCCTTTTGGTATAACTGGATATACTACAATAGAACAAAAAATACCATAATTTTCACGTAGGTCCATTGTTAAAGCTGTAGCCTCTAACAATTCTCCCTTTAAGAAAACCGGAGTAACTACTGTATCTGTAACACCGATATCAAATCCTCTTTCTTTTAATCCTTGCTGTAAAGTAGTAGCAACTTTCCATAATTTTTCTCTTAACTCTGGATTGTTTTTTAACAACTCTAAACGCTTCAATAAACCAATTACCATTGGCATCGGTAATGCTTTGGCAAATGTTTGAGAACGCATATTGTATCTAAAGTAATCTGTTAACTCTGCTGTCGATGCTACAAAGCCACCAATACCTGCCATAGACTTAGCAAATGTTCCAAAATAAACATCAACTCCATCTACACAGTTTTGTGCTTCATGTGTACCTGCTCCTGTTGGGCCCATTGTACCGAAACCATGTGCATCATCAATTAATAAACGGAAATTAAATTCCTTTTTAAGATCAATGATTTCTTTTAATTTACCTTGAGCACCAGACATTCCAAAAACGCCTTCGGTAATGACCAAAATACCACCGCCAGTTTGCTCTGCTAACTTAGCAGCTCGCTCTAATTGCTTACGACAATCGTCAATATTATTGTGTTTATATACAAAACGTTTGCCCATGTGTAAACGCAAACCATCAACAATACAAGCATGAGATTCTCCATCATATACAACAACATCGTTTCTATCCAACAAAGCATCAATTATGGAAACCATACCTTGATAGCCATAATTTAATACAAACGCATCTTCTTTACCAACAAATGCTGCTAGTTCCTGCTCTAATTGTTCATGATATTTAGAGTTACCAGACATCATACGTGCACCCATTGGGTATGCCATACCAAATTCTGCCGCTCCTTTTGCATCTGCTTCTCTAACTTCTGGGTGATTAGCAAGACCTAAATAGTTGTTTAAACTCCAAACTAAATGCTCTTTACCTTTGAAATTCATGTGTGGTGCAATCTCTCCCTCTAATTTAGGAAAAGAGAAATATCCATGAGCCCATTTTTGGTGTTGGCCAATTGGCCCCATGCGTTTTGCTACTTTATCGAAAATATCCAATGTTATCTGTTTTTAGTGTTATCTTTTTGTGGTGCAAATTTACGCTTAAAATACCTATTTAACAACTCATTAAAGGCATATTTAAAAGCACAAAAAAAGCCTTAGCAATTTACATTGTTAAGGCCTAGTATATTTATTTATTTGGTTTATTAATCAACATTATCGTGTAAGAATGAATTATTTGGTCTAATTTCTGTCGATCCTTCTTCATCATTACTTAAGGTAAATCTTGAAACTTGTGATTCTGAAGAATGTTGAACTTGCTGTAATTGCATTTGTTTACGCTTATAAGCTGGCTCATTTTCGAGCTCTTGTAAACCGTTCGTAGTACGCAATTTCATACTCAAATCTTTCAGTCTTAAAATTCTTTCCTTAGATTTTTTTAACTGATCTTCAATGGATTCATCATTTTTATCATCATCAGCACCAACTTCTTCTAATGCTACAATTGGTTCTGGAGTTACAATTTCTTCTTCAATTTCAAGTTCTGCAACTGGAGTTTCAAATACGAAGTCAGTTTCTGATAGTTTTACTTCAAATTCGAATCCAGCTTCTTGTATTGTTTCAGCTACAGGAGCCTCTTCTTCTACTGCTAATTGATGAACAATAGTTAAATTTTCTTCTTCAGCTTTTTGAGTTTTATTTAAGTTAAATAAATCGCCAAACAAATCAGATTGCTTTGGTTCTTCCTGAACTTTTAAAACAGGCTCATCACTTACTACTTCTGGTTTAGCCTCAATAAAAGAATTTACAGGCTCAACTGGTCTAACTAACGGAGCTTCTTCTGGTGTTAATAAAGAGATTTTTTTAACATTCTGTTTATCTTTTGCTCTTTGCTCTGTAGTTTGAAATCCTGTAGCAATAATAGTTACTGATAATTTATCTCCTAAATTTTCATCAATACAATTACCCCAAATTAGATCGGCAGATAGCCCTGCTTTATCTTGGATGTAATCTGTAATGATGGTCACCTCATCCATGGTTACTTCACGCAAACCTGAACTGATGTTCAATAAGATATATCTAGCACCTTCAATTTCATTATCTTTTAACAATGGTGATGCTAAAGCACCTTCTACTGCAGCTAGAGCACGATTATCGCCTTCTGCTGCATAACTTCCCATTATAGATACGCCACTATCTTTCATTACAGTGCGCACATCTTTAAAATCAACGTTGATATAACCAGGAACTGTGATGATTTCTGCGATACCTTTTGCGGCCGTAGTTAAAATATCATCTGCTTGTGCAAAAGCTGAGCCCAAGGTTAAGTTTCCAAAGATTTCACGCAATCTATCGTTAGAGATGACTAAATATGAATCTACATATTTTTTCAACTCATCTAAACCGTCATCAGCTTGCATTTTACGTCTTTTACCTTCAAAAGCAAAAGGTGTAGTAATAATTGCAACAGTTAAAATATCAAGTTCTTTTGCAGCTTGAGCAATAATTGGACTAGCACCTGTACCTGTACCACCACCCATACCAGCAGTGATAAAAAGCATTTTAGTAGTGCTACCTAACATGGCTTTAATATCGTCTATATTCTCAATGGCCGAGTTTTTACCAACTTCTGGAATTGAGCCAGCACCCATTCCTTCAGTTAAGCTAGAACCTAATTGTACCTTGTTAGGAATTGGGCTAAACTCCAACGCTTGCGCATCAGTATTACAAATAATAAAGTCTACACCAGTAATTCCTTGACGGTACATATGGTTTACCGCATTACCTCCACCGCCACCAACACCAATTACTTTGATGATTGACGACTTATCTTTTAACATTTCGAACTTCATATTGTTATGAATCAGTTGTTTAAAAATTGAAATTTTCTGTTCATCTCTTTTGTAATATTAACACTTTTTTAACAGGGGTTTTCCACAACTGTTAATAATGTGGAAAAATCCTGATTTGTGGAAAAATATTACGGCTTAATGTAATCTTCGTCGCTTACATTCATATCATCCTTGATGAAATCTGTTGTTTTTTTAAGTAGTTTATCAAATAATCCGCCACTGCGTTTCACTTTTTCTTTTGCAGCTATAGGTTTTTCTACAAACACACCAGGTTGTTTCATTTCTTCTAGCAATTCTTCTGCTTTTTGAATTCCTTTGATTAGCAAGCCAACAGAGGTTGCATACATTGGGCTTTTCAAATCATCGTAGATTGTTTTAGGCATATCTTCATATTTAGATAAATGCTCATTTGGATATCCAACGCGGCAATCTAATCCAGTTACATATTCTACCAATTGGTTTAGATGTTTTAATAACGCTCCACCACCGGTAATTACTACGCCACCAATCAATTTTTTCTCATATCCTGAAGATTTAATCTCATAATAAACATGCTCAACTATCTCTTCCATACGGGCTTGGATGACATATGCTAAGTTTTTTACAGAAATTTCTTTTGGCTCTCTACCTCTTAACCCTGGCACACAAATAATTTCATTCTCTTTATTTTCTTCAGCTAATGCTGATCCGAAACGAGTTTTTAATAATTCAGCTTGATTACGCATTACTGAACACCCTTCTCTAATATCTTCGGTTACGCTATTGCCACCAAATGGGATTACAGCAGTATGGCGGATAATTCCTTCGTGGAAAATTGCGATATCTGTTGTTCCACCACCAATATCAACTAAACACACTCCTGCTTCTTTTTCTTCATCGCTCAACACCGATTCAGAAGATGCAAGAGGCTCTAAAATAAGCTCTTGGGTTTGCAAACCTGCATTGGTTACACAACGCATTATATTTTTAACGGCAGTCACCTGACCAGAAATAATATGGAAGTTTGCTTCTAAACGAACGCCTGCCATACCAATTGGGTCTTTGATACCTGGTTCATTATCGATTGTAAATTCTTGGGGCAAAACATGAATAATTTCTTCTCCAGGAGGCATAACCAGCTTAAACATATCGTCAACCAATTTGTCAATATCTTTTTTGCTAATTTCATTATTCAGCTCTCTACGCGTTAAAATTCCACGATGCTGCAAACTTTTAATGTGCTGACCAGCAATACCTACATTTACTACACGGATTTCTACATTAGATTGACCACTTGCCAATTCTACTGCTGAGGCAATGCCCTGCACCGTTTTTTGAATATTGGAAACTACACCACGCGTCACTCCAGCGGATTCTGCTTTCCCAATACCTAAAACTTCAATTTTATCGTGATGTGTTCTGCGCCCCACAATAACACAAATCTTTGTTGTACCAATGTCTAATCCGACTACGATTGGTGATTGAATGGTAGATTTTTCTTTGCCCATAACTTTATTATTTTGCTGAGTTTGTTATTTGTTTTTCATTTATTTTCACTTCTTTTCAGAGGTGATGAAGCTATTATGATCTAAAGTCATAATGGTTTCTTGGTATCTGTTTTTTCTTTTGTTGTAACAACCTGCTTAGGTTTTTCTTTAATAGTTGTTGTTTTTGCGGGAGTTGCACTTGTTTTGACAACTGGTTTTTCTAATTTGTCTTTTACAATTGGTTTTGCAACTACTGGTGTATTAACCTTTGGTGTTATTTTTTTAGTTACTGCAGCATCGGCTGATGCTTTTTTAATTTCATCTTGTATAGCATCCTTTATTAAAGAATCCACTTCCTTTTTCACAACAACTGTACTATCAACAACTGCAACCGGCGCAGCTTTTCTAATTGCTAAAGAATCATATTTTTCGCAAACAATTTGATTTACATATTTTAAATTAATGGTCTTATATGCATTCCATCCTACCAATGGCATTGCTTGTTTATAAAAAGCTAACAGATTATTCATTTTAGTTTCAAGCGAATCGGCATTTCCTAAAATAATTCGTTGATTTCCTACACGAGGAATTAACTCTATATCACTTTTTTCGTTCACATACATTTGCTCAATCTGCGCATCCCACAACGTATCTTTCTTTATAAACAAAGCAGCTTTATATAAATCTGAAGCAAGTGGTGTAAATAAGGTATCCACTTTACCGCCAAATCCTTCTAAAATATTTCCTGTAGCAACCAACACATTTGCAGTAAAGTTTGGCGACATTGGCATTTTCAATCCATCACTATCTATATAATAATCCTGTCCGCCAGCATTTAAAATTCTTAACACTGGTTGACGTTGCTTAACTTCAATATTTATAATCCCATTCATATCTGCATAAACTTTTGCAAAAGCGATGTACGGGTTAGCTTTTAAGGTTTTTTCAATTTGGTGAATATTAATCTGTTCCAAATTTCGTCCAATTAATTCTCCTTGACTTTGTTTTAGAATTGCGTCTATCTCTTCTCGTTCAATAAAATTATCGGCTCCTGGAATTAATATTTTAACATTTGTACATTTTACCTCATGTTTTTTAATTTCAATAAAACTCATCAGCACAACCACACCTGCAAGGCAAACAAGCCATGCAAACCCTTTAAAAATCGCTTTCCAATTAATTCTTCTAAGCATGATTTAAGGCATTTTTTAATGGTTCTACCAACGTATCAATATCTCCTGCACCGACTGTCAAAAGTAGTTCAGGATTTTTATTCTTTATGTGTTGCACTACTAAATCTTTTCCACATAATTCTTTGTTTGAACTTTTAATTTTATCCAACAACATCTGCGAATTAACTCCATCAATAGGTAATTCTCTAGCTGGATAAATTTCTAACAAGATCACATCATCCGCTGTGCTTAAAACTTTTGCGAAATCATCTGCAAAATCACGAGTACGTGTAAATAAATGAGGCTGAAAAATTACTGTTAATTTCTTATCAGGATGTAATTGTTTTACAGCATCAAAACACGCTCTTAACTCTTCAGGGTGATGAGCATAGTCATCAATATAAATATGTTTTGCTGTATTTACTTGCTTTTCAAATCTTCTTTTTACCCCTTTAAATGATGCTACAGCCTTTTTTATACTTTTTGGATGAATGCCTAAACTTAAAGCAACACCAATTGCAGCTACCGCATTTTCTACGTTATGTTTGCCTGGCATTGCCAAGTTTAATTCTTTAATTGTTGTGTATCCATCTTCGAAATCGAAAACAAAGTTTCCATTTTCTACATGGATGTTACTCGCTTTTAATGTAGAGTTTTTAGTTGCGCTATAAGTAATTCCTGCTAAAGGCAATCCATCTTTAACAAACAATTTACCATCTGTTTTTAACTGCTCTGCAAACAAGTGAAACGATTCGTGCAAATGGCTTTCATCACCATAAATATCTAAATGATCTGCATCCATCGATGTTACAACAGCTACATCTGGATGAAGTGTTAGGAAAGAACGATCGTACTCATCTGCCTCTACAACCACTACATTATTTTTTCCAAATAGAACATTGCTATTATAATTACTCGTTATGCCACCTAAAAATGCAGTACAGCCAAAACCTGTATCAGTTAAAATATGTGCAACCATTGATGAAGTTGTGGTTTTACCATGTGTACCTGCAACCGCAATACAAAACATACCTTGGCTAATAATCCCTAATACTTCAGAACGTTTTTTTAAGCTAAAACCATTACTTTTAAAATGATTTAAGATGTTAGAATTTTTAGGAATTGCTGGCGTATAAACAACCAAAGTATCGTCATGGTTTTTTTGAAAGCAAACGGAAATGGAAGATTCCTCATCTAAATATGTAATTAAAATCCCTTCACGCTCTAACTCAATTGTTAAATTAGTACGAGTTTTATCATATCCACAAACCACAACACCACGTTTAGCAAAATATCGAGCAAGCGCACTCATACCGATACCACCGATACCTACAAAATACACCCTGTTTATATTTGCCAATTCCATTTATCCCTTATTAACTAATTTTAATACTTCTTCTGCAATAATTATGTCGGCATCTCTTAATGCCATTTTACCGATATTTTCACTTAATGATTTACAACGAGTTGTATTTTCTAATAATTTCAATGCTTCAGCAACTAATGTGTCCTCAGCTGAGCGATCTGTAATTAAAATTGCTGCATCATTTTTAACTAATGCCATTGCATTTTTCGTTTGATGATCTTCTGCAACATTTGGTGATGGAACTAAAATCACCGGCTTTTTAATTAAGCACAATTCGGCAATTGTTCCTGCACCGGCTCTAGAAATAATCAAATCTGCAGCAGCGTAGGCTAAATCCATTTTATTTAAAAACTCCAAAATGCAAACATTAGGATGATAGTCTAAACCTAGCCTTTCAATAACTCCTTTGTAATAAAATTTACCTGTTTGCCATACAATCTGCACATCTTTTGCGATAATTTCTGACAAGTGTTTTTCGATGCTTTTATTTAGCGTTCCTGCACCTAAACTTCCGCCGGTAATTAATACTGTCTTCTTTAAAGGATCTAATTTTAGCAATTCAGCACCTGCATGATGTTTTCCTTCGATATCAACAATATTTGTTCTAACAGGATTTCCAGTTTTTAATATTTTATCTGCTGGAAAAAAAGATTCCATTCCATCAAATGCTACACAAATTTTAGCTGCATTTTTACCTAACATTTTATTAGTAATACCAGCATAAGAATTTTGTTCCTGTATTAAATACGGGATTTTCTTTAATGACGCAGCATACAATAGTGGTCCAGAAGCGTAACCACCAACCCCAACAACAGCATCAGGTTTGAAATCTGAAATTAATTTCATCGCCTTGCGTACACCTGAAATTACTTTAAAAGGTAAACCTAAATTTTTTAAAATTGAACCTCTTTGTATTCCACTAATATTTAAACCCACAATTTTATATCCAGCGGCAGGAACCTTTTCCATCTCCATTCTGCCTACTGCACCTACAAAAAGAATTTCGCAATTAGGCAAAATGCTTTTTAAAGCATTGGCAATGGCAATAGCGGGAAAAATATGCCCGCCCGTGCCACCTCCAGATATGATAATTTTTGGGAAATTATTCATTTTTTTTTATTCTTATTTATGCCATTGATGGAATTTCTCCCACAATAACTTTATCCTTTTTACTACTATATTCTTCTACATCTCGGCTTACACTTAAAATAATACCGAATGCTATACTTGTAAATATCATTGATGTACCTCCCATACTTACTAATGGTAATGGCACTCCTGTCACTGGTCCTAAGCCAACTGCAACCGCCATATTTGCAAAAGCCTGTATAGTTAAGCTAAAACTTAGCCCTGCTGCCAGCAAGGCACCAAACGCCTTGGGGCTTCTTGTTACAATCCGCACACATCGGTAAAGCAAAACCAGGTATAGCACTACAATGGCTAAACCTCCAACTGTCCCGTATTCTTCGATAATAATGGCAAAAATAAAATCAGAATACGGATGAGGTAAGAAGTTACGCTCTGTACTATTACCTGGTCCTTTACCAAAAAAACCACCACTCGCCAAAGCAATTTTTGAATGATTTGCTTGGTAATTTTTATCAGAGGTTTGCTTCTCTGGATGCATAAAAGCATTAATACGCGACTTGTAGGTATCCCTTCTTGGACCTAAAAACACCACAAACATCAAGAGAACTAATCCGCCAGCGCAAACTATGGCAATTTGCTTAATGCTAATACGACCAATAATTAACAATAGAATACTTACTCCAAATAGCATTAGTGCAGTTGATAAATTGGCTAAAGCGATTAAAATAAAAACCACACAAACTGAGCCCATAATTGGCACGAATGAGTTTTTTACATCTTTAATATTTTCTTGTTTACGGGTTAACATCCTTGCCAAAAAGGTAATCAAAGCCAATTTTGCCAAATCCGACGTTTGGAAGGTTAAACCAATTACTGGAATTTTTACCCAACGAGATGCGTCGTTGATACTACTTCCAAATATTAACGTGTAGAACAATAATGGTATGGTGACAATCATTAATATTTTAGAAATTCCTGAATAATATTTATAATCTAACAAATGTGAAATATAAATCATTGCGATACCCAAAAGCACAAAAATTACGTGCTTATACAACAAATATTTTTCTACTGTTACACCTTTTTTATAAGCAATTGCTCCAGTTGCACTATATACTGCCATAATCGAAATCATAGACAACAAAATAATGATCAACCAAATCCATCGGTCTCCTTTTGTTCTTTCTAAAAGTGCATTAATGTTAAACATGATTTATAATTCTTTAACTGCTGCCTTAAACTGATTGCCTCTATCTTCGTAATTTTTAAATAAATCGAAACTTGCACACGCTGGAGATAACAACACTGTACTTCCCTTTTTAGCTAAATGATAAGCCACTTGAACTGCTTCTGCTGCAGAAAAAGTATTCACAATAATATCCACATCATCCTCAAAAGCTTCGTGAATGCGTTTGTTATCTTTACCCATACACACAATAGCACTAACTTTACTACGTACTAAATCTTTCAACATCGTATAATCATTTCCTTTGTCTACACCACCCATAATTAGTACTACCTCAGAACCAACGCTTTCTAGTGCATACCATGTAGAATTAACGTTTGTTGCTTTAGAATCATTAATATAGGTTACATCAGAGATTTTCGCTACAAACTCCAAACGGTGTTCAATATTTTTAAAGTTACCCATGCTTTCGCGGATGGTTTCATTACGTAACTCTAAAACTTTGGCTACTATGCCCGAAGCCATAGAGTTGTAAATGTTGTGCTTACCTTGTAAGGCTAACTCTGAAATTGACATGGTGAATGGTTGTTTAAGGTGTGTGTTGATGTGTATAGTTTGGTCTTCTAAGTAAGCACCCTCTTCTATTTTTTTTCGAATTGAAAAAGGATATTGCTTAGCATTGATTTTAGTTTTTCCTAAGGATTTAATCGTTTCTTCGTCATCAGCGCAGTAAATGAAAAAATCTTTATCGGTTTGATTTTGAACAATGCGCATTTTTGATGCAGCGTAGTTTTCTAATTTATAATCGTAACGGTCTAAATGATCTGGAGTAATATTTAATAAAACAGCGATATCTGCTTTAAAATCATACATATCATCCAGCATAAAGCTTGATATTTCTAATACATACCAATCGTATTCAGCTTCGCTAACTTGAGCCGCAAAGCTTTTGCCTATATTACCTCCCAAACCAACGTTCAAACCTGCATTTTGAAGAATATGATAGGTCAGCATTGTAGTAGTTGATTTACCATTTGAACCTGTAATGCAAATAGTTTTGGCCTTGGTATATCTTTTCGCAAACTCAATTTCTGAGATTACTGGAATATTATTCTTTATTAATGCTTTAATGATTGGTGCTGTACTTGGAATACCTGGACTTTTTATCACCTCAGTTGCATTTAATATCAATTCATTAGTATGCTGTTTTTCTTCAAAAGAGATATTCAATTCTTGCAAAGCTGATTTATAGCGATCAGCAATAGCACCAAAATCAGATACAAAAACATCAAAACCATGCTTTTGCGCCAACTTTGCCGCACCCACTCCGCTTTCGCCTGCTCCAAGAATTACAATTCTCTTTGTTTCCATTTAGCGTAGTTTTAAGGTTACGAATGTGATAATTGCCAGCATAATGCCGATAATCCAGAAACGGGTTACGATTTTTGCTTCATGATATCCTTTTTTCTGATAGTGATGATGCAAAGGAGACATCAAGAAAATTCTTCTTCCTTCGCCAAAACGTTTTTTGGTGTATTTGAAATAACTTACTTGAAGGGTTACAGATAAAACTTCTATTAAAAACACACCACATAGAATTGGAATTAACAATTCTTTACGAATCATGATAGCGAAAACTGCAATGATACCTCCAATAGTTAAACTACCGGTATCTCCCATAAAAATTTGTGCCGGATAAGAATTATACCATAGAAAACCTACGCAAGCTCCCACAAAAGCGCCTGCAAAAATAATAAGCTCACCAGAATTAGGAATGTACATGATGTTTAAGTAATCGGCAATTACCGTATTACCTGAAACATAGGCCAAAATCCCTAATGTGATACCAATTATAGCTGATGTTCCTGTTGCAAGTCCATCAATTCCATCTGTTAAGTTTGCTCCATTTGATACTGCGGTAACTATCGTAATTACAAAAAATAAGAAAACAATAATTGCATATTTCTCATAATCATTACCTAAGAATTTGAGCACTTTTGCATAATCGAACTCGTTATTTTTATAAAAAGGAACATTGGTTTTCGTCGATTTTACATCTTGTGTATAATAGAATTTCTCTCCTTTTTGTCTCAATATCATTGGAGCGGTATTTTTAGAAACAACAGTATCATCAACCGTTTGTCTTACTACAATGTTAGAGTTGTAAAACATAGTTAAACCAACAATAACAGCTAAACCAACTTGTCCTACTACTTTAAATCTACCAGCTAACCCTTCCTTATTTTTTTTGAAAACTTTAATATAATCATCAACAAAGCCAATTACACCCATCCACACCGTGGTAATTATCATTAAAACAACATAGACATTGGTGATGTTGGCAAACAATAGCGTTGGAATTAGAATACCTAACAAAATCATGATACCACCCATTGTTGGTGTCCCTTGTTTTTGCATTTGACCTTCCAAACCTAAGTTTCTTACGGTTTCGCCAACTTGTTTACAGTGTAAATAATCGATAATTCTGCGACCATAAACTGTAGTTATTATCAACGATAGAATAATTGATAATGAAGCCCTAAAAGTAAGATATTGGAACAACCTTAATCCAGGAAAATCATAGTGCTTATGCAGATATTCGAATAATAAATATAACATTAGTTGATTTGGTTTAGTTGTTCTGTTAACACTTCTTTATCATCAAAATGGTGTCTTACACCATTAATTTCTTGGTATTTTTCGTGGCCCTTTCCTGCAATTAGGATAATATCCCCAGATTTTGCTAAATGGCAAGCAGTTTTAATGGCCTCTTTTCTATCTAAAATGCTTAAGGTTTTACGCTGATTGGTAGGCGAAACACCTTTTTCCATTTCATTAATAATAATTTGTGGATCTTCTGTTCTCGGATTATCTGAAGTAAGAATTACTTTATCGCTCCAATCACAGGCCACTTGGGCCATAATTGGGCGTTTAGTTTTATCTCTATCGCCACCGCAGCCAATAACTGTAATTACTTGCTCTGTACCTTTTCTAATATTAGCAACAGTACTTAATACATTTTGAACAGCGTCAGGTGTATGGGCATAATCTACTATTCCGATAATTCCTTGTTTCGAAACGATATAATCAAATCTACCTTCAGCGCCAGCTAATGTGCTTAAAATGGTTAAAACCTCTAATTTGTCTTGCTCTAGTAATATCGCAGTTGCATAAGCAGCTAATAAATTATAAGCGTTAAACGAGCCAACCATTTTAAAATAAACATCTAAATCATCAATGTTTAAGTTTAATCCGCTGAATTTATTCTCGATTATTTTTGCTTTAAAATCAGCCATTTGCTTTAAAGCGTATGTTTTTTTAGTTGCTTTTGTATTTTGCAACATTACTTTTCCATTTTTATCATCCACATTTGTTAAAGCGAATGAAGATTTTGGTAAATGATCGAAAAATTCCTTTTTGGCTTTTAGATAATTATCAAATGTTTGGTGAAAATCTAAATGATCATGCGTGATGTTAGAGAATACACCACCACTAAAAGTTAATCCCGCAATACGATGTTGAACTACAGCATGCGAACTTACTTCCATGAAACAATATTCGCAATCTGCATTCACCATATCTTGCAATAAGGAATTTAAAGCAATCGGATTTGGTGTAGTATGTGTTGCGGGGATTATATTCTCGTTGATATGATTTTGAACTGTAGAGATTAACCCAACATGATAACCTAGCCCCTTAAATAATTGAAATAATAGTGTTGCAATAGTGGTTTTTCCATTTGTACCAGTAATGCCTATTAATTTAAGTTTGGTTGATGGATTTCCATAAAAGTTACTGGCAACAATCCCTAAAGCTATTGAAGAGTTTTCTACTTCAACATACGTTACAGTAGATACCGTCTCTTTAGGCAATGTTTCGCAGATAATTACACTTGCTCCTGCAGATATGGTTTGAACTATATATTCATGACCATCTACAACTGTTCCTTTTATTGCAAAAAATAAGGTGTTTTCTGTTACCTGACGGGAATCAAAAGCCAAACCAGTAACCTCTTGATTAGGTTTTCCAGTCAAACTTTTAATTGCTACACCATATAGTAAATCTTGCAACTGCATCTTTTTATTAGTTTAATTCTAGTTCTACCATTAAGCCTTTACCAATCCTACTACCAGGTTGTATCGATTGACTTCTCACTTTTCCACTACCTTTTACTTTTGCTTTTAGGCCCGCATTACCGATTAAATACATAGCATCTTTTAAACCCATCCCATTAACATTTGGCATGATTCCTTTAACAGGCGCATTTTCCTGATAAGCGATTCCATTACTTGTATCTACTGAATTGAAATAATCTGATTTTGCAGCATAAAGTGCTTTAATGCCAAATGCGTTATATACTTTCTTGGTTGCTTTGCTTTGACCAGCTTTTGCCTCAGGCGGATTGGTATTTCCTACAAGGTTTTGTTTTATTCCACTGTACATTTTTATATCACCAGCATAAATACGGTCGGCGATTTTTCTAAAAACTGGACCAGAAACTAAAGCGCCATAGTATTCACCAATTGGATCATTGATTACAACTATCATCGAATACTTAGGTTTTTCAGCTGGGAAATATCCAACAAACGAAGCCTGATATTGCTTTTTAGCTTTGTACCCTAAATTACCATCCGCAACTTGCGCTGTACCTGTTTTACCAGCAATTTTATACAAAGGATTATATACAATTTGTCTACCACTTCCATTAGTTACCACTCCTTCCAACATCGCTTTTAATTTACTCAACGTTTCGTCAGAGCAAACTTTTTCATTCATTACCTTTGCTTTGAATTGCTCAATTGGGTTCCCTAATCTTCTAATTTCCTTTACAAAAATTGGGGAAATCATTTTACCATTATTAGCAACTGCATTATATAAAGTCAGCATTTTTAGAGGCGTTAACATCATTTCATAACCATACGCCATTTGGGGCAAAGTCATATTTTTGTTCCAGCTTCTATTTGTTTCCGGGTTTTTAATTATAGGTTTGGCTTCTCCAGGAATTTGCAATCCTGTGCGTTCATTTAGATGCCAACCGTATAAATGATCTGTAAATTTTTTAGGATTATCGCGATATGCATTTGTAACTAATTGGGCTACAGCAGAATTTGAAGATTGCTCGAATGCCCTTTTTACGGTTACCGTTCCAATACTTCCATGTGAATCTTTAATAACATGACCTCCTGGCAACTTATAGTTTTCAGTTCCAATAAGTGTATTGGTATCTACCTTTTTATCATCTAATAAAGCCATGTAAGAAGCCAACTTAAAAGTAGATCCAGGATCTTGATTTCCTGCAATCGCATAATTAAATGCTTCTTCGTAAACACCCTCTTCTTTCCTAGTATAATTTGCAATTGCTCTAATTTCACCAGTAGCCACTTCCATAACGATTACAGCACCATGATGAGCTTTACTTCTAATCAGTCCTTCTTTTAATGCATTTTGCGCTAAATCTTGCATATTAATATCAATGGTAGAAATAATATCTGCACCATCTTTTGGCGCAACTTCAGCATCATTATTTACCGGAATCCATACACCGCCACTAATTCTTTGCATTAATTGTTTACCACTCTCGCCGTTAATGTAATTACCATAAGCACCTTCTAAGCCTACTCCATTTTTTACATTCTCATTTTTATAACCTATCGTTCTTGAGGCTAGATCTTTAAAAGGCTTAATACGTCTATTTTGCTGAATCGCCATTAAACCACCAGTATATTTCCCAATATTGTACAAGGGAAATGTTCTGATTACTTTTAAATCCTGATAAGAAACCTTACGCTTAATCAACACATAACGAGCACTATCCTGTCTGGCTTTACGTAAAAAACGAGAATAATCTTTGGCACTTTTATCCTTAAAAAATTCAGATAATTTCATTGCCAAAGAATCTACTTTAGTATCAAATACTTCTTTATTCTGAATTCCTCCGGCCAACATATCCATACGCAATTCATACTCAGGAACTGATGTCGCTAACAGACTTCCATCATTAGAATAAATATTGCCACGAGCAGCTTCGATATCAAACTCTTTAGTTGATAAACTATCAGCCATTGCACGCCATTTATGACCTTGAATAAATTGTACATCACCCAACCTCAACAAAACAGCAACGGCGAAAAGCACAATCAACCCAAAGGCTAAGTACACACGCAGTAAAATATTTGCTCTAATGTTCATTTTCTATTGATTATGATTTTCTTTGGTGGTTCAATTAGTTCTTTTATCCCTAGTGTATCTACTTTTCTTGCTACTTCAGTGAGTTTGCTTTTAAACATCAAATCCGCTTTTAGAGATTTGTATTCCCAGCTTAACTCTTTCACTTCTTTATTCAACTTATCTATATCACGTATATTTTTTACGGCCATGTGGCTATTTGCGATATAAATCATTCCCAAAACGCATAAGAAAATCAAAAAGGGAAGCATATCCGTTGCTGATTCTTTACTTACAACTCCTTCAGTGAATAATTTTCTAAAAAAAGCTGTTGTGGGACCATCTTCTTTAACAGGTTCTTCTACAGTCTCCAACTCTTCTTGCTCCTGCACTTCTTCTTGTTCTTTTATTCTTTTTTTGAATTGGTTATTCATATTTTTTCTCCAATTCTAAGTTTTGCACTTCTAGCACGACTATTTCTTGCTAGCTCCTCTTCATTAGCTATTATAGCTTTGCGTGTTATTGATTTAAAAGGTTTCTCTTCATTACCAAAGAAATCTTTATCAACTTCTCCTCTAAATTTTCCTTTAGCAATAAAATTTTTCACTGGCCTATCTTCTAATGAATGATAAGACATTACAACCAATCGACCACCTGTACTTAAAACCGCAGCACTTTGCTCCAAAAAACTTTCTAAAACCTCTATTTCTGCATTTACCTCTATTCGCAAAGCTTGAAAAACCTGCGCCATGTATTTATTCTCTTTTCCCTTTGGGATATGAGCCGCTATTACGCTCTTAAAATCTGCAAGCGTAGCTATCGACTGATTAATACGAGCTGTTGCAATTGTTTTTGCTAATGATTTTGCATTTTTAACCTCACCATAAATTCCAAAGATTTTATGCAGTTTATCTTCAGCGTAAGTATTTAAAACCACCGCAGCAGTTAATGGACGTTGCTTATCCATCCGCATATCTAAATCTGCCTCAAAACGAGTTGAAAAACCACGATTAGGTTCATTAAATTGATGGGAAGAAACACCTAAATCGGCCAAAATACCATCTACATGTTTATAGCCCAATAAGCGTAAATTATTTTTAAGGAAGCCGAAATTTTGATCTACAAAAATAAAACGCGGATCATCAATCTTATTTCTTTGCGCATCTGGATCTTGGTCAAAAGCGATAAGCACGCCATCTTTACCTAAATTTTTTAATATTTCTTTAGAATGACCACCCCCACCAAAAGTAACATCAACATATACTCCAGATGGTTTAATATTTAATCCTTCTACACATTCCTTTAATAAAACTGGTACGTGGTAATTATTTTCCATCCTCTTCTCTCCTATCTTTACCACCCATTACTTCTTCTGCAAGGTTTGCAAAATTCTCAGGCTCGTTATCTAATAGATTATCATAAGCAGCTTTAGACCAAACTTCAATTTTGTCGAACTGACAAGCTAAAACTACATCACCATTAATACCAGCAAACTCCAACAAAGATTTTGGCAACAACACCCTACCAGAAGCATCCAAACTTAATTCTGTTGCGCCACGAGTAAAAAACCGGATAAATTCTCTCGTTTTTTTCTCGTACTGATTTAACTTACTTAACTCAGCAACAATACTTTCCCAAACTTTTTTTGGATAAATCACTAAGTGCTTTTCAAATCCACGGTTAATGACCAAGCCCTCTTGCTCTACACTAGGCAATTGTTTTTTCAGACTCGAAGGCACCATTAAGCGACCTTTCGCATCTAATTTACAATCAAACTCTCCTAATAGCTGTATCATTTTACCACCAACACTTTTTATGTAGTGTAAAAATAAACACTTCTACCACAATTTACCACTTCTTACCACAAAAAGTTTTCAACATATTTAAAATCCCCACTTTAGTTCATTTTTAGATGTTTTTTTGAAGAAAATTAGTGCGAATCAAAAAGGCGGTATTTCGAATTATTATCCGAATACCGCCCTTCAAGTATTAATTATGAGTAGTTTATCTAATTTTGGATAGCCTTTACGCCAGGCAATTCTTTACCTTCCATGTATTCTAATAAAGCACCACCACCAGTTGAAACGTAGCTCACTTCATTTTCTAAACCGAATTTAGCGATTGCAGCAGCCGAATCACCGCCACCTATTAAAGAAAAAGCCCCATTTTTTGTTGCATCAACTACAGCTTCTGCTATAGCTTTTGTGCCCTGTTCAAAATTTGCCATTTCAAAAACTCCCATCGGACCATTCCAAAGTACAGTTTTAGAATTTTTTACTGTTTCGCTAAATAATTTGATGGTTTTTGGACCAATATCTAAACCCATCCAATTTGCTGGAATTTTTCCTGTATCTACTTGATTTTTAGAAGCATTATTATCAAATTTATCAGCAATTACAGTATCAATTGGTAAAATTAAATTTACACCTTTAGCTTTTGCTTTTGCTAACAACTCAAGACACAAAGCCATCCTGTCTTCTTCTAAAAGTGAAGTGCCAATTTCTCCGCCTTGCGCTTTAGCAAATGTATAAGCCATACCTCCGCCAATAATTAGATTATCAACTTTGTCTAATAAGCTTTCAATTAATAAAATTTTATCAGAAACTTTTGCGCCGCCCATAATTGCCGTAAAGGGTTTAGCTGCTCCATGATTAACTTTTTCGGCGTTTTTCAATTCTTCAGCCATTAAATAACCGAAATATTTAGCGTTTGGAAAGAATTGCGCTATGATAGTTGTTGAGGCATGAGCACGATGAGCAGTCCCAAATGCATCATTAACATATACATTGCCAAGTTTAGATAGCTTTTCTGCAAATTCAATATCGCCTTTTTCTTCTTCAGGATGGAAGCGTAAATTCTCTAACAACAAAACCTCCCCTGGAAAAAGATTTTTAGCTTTTTTCTCTACATCATCTCCAATACAGTTCTCTGCAAATTTCACAGTTAAATCAAGCATTCTAGATAAATCACCTAAAATATGTTTCAATGAATATTTTTCTTCCGGCCCACCTTTTGGTCTCCCTAAGTGCGACATTAAAATTACTGAGCCGCCTTCTTTTAATATTTTATTAATTGTTGGCAAGGCTGCTCGCATCCTTTTATCATCCGTAATATTAAAATCCTTGTCCAAAGGCACATTAAAATCTACTCTTACAAGCGCTTTTTTATCTTTGAAATTACATTCGTCTATTGTATTCATATCTTAGTATAAGTTTAAAATCATTTCATAATGCGGTCCAACACCTGCTATTTCAAATTCATTTGAAACAAGATCGAAACCTAGTTTTTTGTAGAAATTTACAGCTGAACTTCTAGCGTTGCACCATACATATTGCGCATTTGTATTTTTAATGTATTCAACTGCAAATTTTATTAATTGGGATCCATATCCCTTTCCAGCAAACATAGTATCGCTTGCCATTCCTCTTAATTGATATCCTAATTCTTTTTTATCCTTATAATTATTAGGGAAAAAAGATGCAATACACGCTATTTCCTCATCTACATAAAAAGCTAAATGAAAAGCTCCTTCTACCTCATCTGTAGGAAATACACATTTTTCTGACGGCAAACCATTTCTTAAAATTTTACTTCTAAGTCCTAAAGTAAGTTCTAATGGAATAAATTTAACCATTTATAAGTGCTATTTTTTCAACTAAATCAACAAGTCTATTCGAATATCCCGATTCGTTATCATACCAACCTACCACTTTTACCAAATCACCAACAATAGAGGTAAGTTTCGAATCAAATATACAAGAGTGAGTGTTATTAATAACATCAACAGAAACAATTGGATCTTCCGTGTATTCAATAATTGATTTCAGTTTATCTTCTGCAGCCTTTTTAAATGCAGTATTGATATCTTCGATCGTTGTTTTCTTTTTAAGGATACAAGTAAAATCAGTTAATGAGCCATTTAAAACCGGCACTCGAATTCCAGCGCCACCAAGTTTTCCATCTAAGTGAGGAAAAATATGAGTAATCGCTTTTGCTGCACCCGTGCTTGTTGGAATAATTGAAGATGATGCAGCTCTTGCTCTGCGTAAATCATTATGTGGAGCGTCGTGTAGATTTTGATCACCAGTCATAGAATGGATAGTGGTAATATAACCATCCTCTATCCCCCAATTATCATCCAAAATTTTTACCATTGGCGCAACATTATTAGTTGTACATGACGCGTTCGATATGATATCAGATTTAAGATTTATCGCATGATCGTTTACACCAATGACTACCATTGGAATACTTATATCACTCGATGGTGCAGAAATAACAACTTGTTTTGCGCCAGCCTCAAGATGTAATGATGCATTAGCTCTATTCGTAAACTTGCCTGTGGATTCAATTACTAAATCTATTTCTAAAGTTTTCCACGGAAGCTGGCTTGGATCTCCAGTTGCATAAATCTTAATTTTTTTCCCATCAATAATTAATAAATCGTCCTTGTAAGTAACATCACCTTTGTAAACTCCATGAACAGAATCATACTTGAAGAGATGAGCCAGTATTGCAGCTGAGGAAAGATCGTTAATTGCTACTACATTGAGTTGACGCTCTAGTGCGGTACGTAAAAAAGTTCTACCTATTCGGCCAAAACCATTTATTGCTAACTTCATATAGCAAAACTACCTATATTCTTTTAAAGGAATTGCTATTTTTTGTCGTTTTTTAATCACAACATTAATCCAAAGAAGGTTTAAAGGTATCTTTAAAAATAACATCAATTAATTTATAGTTCTTATTATTCCTTTTCCCAATAGCATAAGTTATAGCCGCATTCATAATTATACAAATTGATATCAATAATGTAATTAGAGTGAAATTTCCTACACGCTGTAATTCTACTGCAAAAAAAATCATTGCAATATTAAAGCCACCCAAAACCATTACAATTTTATTGGACTTAAAACCTAAACGCTGTAAACGATGATGAACATGGTTGCGATCTCCTTTAAATGGGGAACTTTTATGTAGGATTCGAATGGTAAATATCCTTAAAGAATCGAAGATTGGTACTATAAGAACTGCAACTGCAATAGAGGGTGCGGAGTAAAAATATGGCTTTGGCAATGAGCCAATTTTATTAAGCTCTATAAACTTAATAGCTAAAATTACACAAACAAGACCTATAATTAATGCACCAGTATCACCCATAAAAATCTTTGCGGGTGAATAATTAAATTTTAAAAAGCCGGCAACAGCGCCAAACATGGCAAAAGCAATAAATGCATAAGGTAAAGCATTAGCTATGGCGAAAAATATTCCAAAGCTTAATGTAGCTATTGCACCTAAAGTTCCAGCTAAACCATCTACTCCATCTATTAAATTATAAGCATTGTTTACAAAAATGATTACGACAATGGAAAATAAGCTTCCCCAAATTGCATTAACTTCCCATACATAAAAAACACCATATAAGCTTGTTAACTTAAATCCTCCTAAAACAACTAAAATTATAGCAACTACTAGCTGGAGCAAAAATTTAGTACTAGGACCAACTCCATATAAATCGTCTTTTAGTCCTAATCCAAACAAAATGATACAGGAAGTTATCAAGAAATTGGCTTGTTGATAATTAACGGTGGTTGCGAATAGTAATATAGTTATTGTAAAACTGCAAAAAATAGCAACTCCGCCTAGTCTTGAAATATGTATTCGATGAGATTTTCTATGACCATCTGAACTATCGAATAAACGATATTTTATTGCCGTGAATATAATAGAAGGAATACCAGCAATTGATAATAGAAATGCTAAACCAACAATTGAAATATAGTATATTAAATTCCCTTGTAAAAAATCCACAATAAATTGATTTGTCATGTACCCAAAAATACTTATTATATGTTTACTGAAAGTTAATTTAATTAATTTAATGTAAATATTGCCTAATCTTGCTCATTTTTTTTAAGAGTATAGTTATTAAAGGAAATGAAACTTTATTTGCCTTTATTGCTTTATAGTCATTAATCAATGCATGATATCGGTGTCTAAAAGAAGCATTGCTCATTCCACCAGTTCTCATTTTTACGATTAATTGATTAAGAAATACCGCATTAATTTGAAAACGATATAAATACCTAAGCATTAATTCATAGTCTGCAGCTGTTCCAAAATTTAGAGAATAATGACCTAAACGATTAAATAATTCTTTTTTGATATATAAAGTTGGGTGTGCTGGCATCCAACCTAATTCAATATCCTTTTTTGTAAACTGTTTGGATTTCCATTTTCTTACAATTTGATTTGAATCTGGACTTATATAATTCAAATTTCCATAAACAGCATCTGAGCTAGTTTGCTTAAAGCAGGACACAATATTCGAAATCACGTCAGTATTAGCAAGCATATCATCAGCATTCAATATTCCTATTATGTCTCCTGTTGCTAAAATAATACCTTTATTTAAAGCATCGTACATTCCCTTATCTTTCTCAGAAACAAAAATGTCGATGTTAGACTTATGTTTTTCCAATATAGCTAAAGTAGAATCCGTAGATTCTCCATCAATTACTATATATTCAATATCATTATATTTTTGGGAAATAACAGATTTAACACAGTCTTCTATGTATTTTTCTCCATTATATACTACCGTGATTAAACTTACTTTCAATGACAGATTTTCTAAATAATATAATAAATTCAAAAAAATTGCTTTAATCTAGGATTAATTTCTCTAAATCCTACTCAACATTTCTTTTTATAAAATTGAAGTTGTAAGTATTTTGAGAATACCCTTACCAAACATAATAATAAATTAAAACCATATGTGACGAGGAATTATGAGTAATTTATTCCCATTTTTACCCAATTATACTCGTTTAGTTAAAGTTTAAAATTTTTAATTTAACTAAAAGTTAAAATATTTCTTCTATAAAGAAAATAGCAGCCACAGCCTATTACCGCACCAATTAAAATCCAAGTATATTTATCCAGTGGGCATGGAAGTGGGCCATAACTTACATAATTCCCTAAACTATAGGTAGAACTTTGCTTAATATAACAACCATTTGTTGAAATTGCTTGTACACAATAAACTGTATTCGGACTTGTAACTCTATCTGAAGACCCATTATAAACATAAGTAGGCAAGCCATTATAACTTGTCGTTGGAGTTATGTATAAATTTCCCGATGAAGCATATATACATCCATTGGCTGCATTGGCACTATTATTATTTAAAAAAAACAGAATAGTAAAAAATATAATGATTTTAAATTTACTCATAAAGGGATGAATTTTTGTGTTTTTATAAACAAGTTTTAAGCCGAAATGTTATTGCTTTTAAAGAAATGTAAACTAATGCAATAATTATTTTTTAGAAATTTTCTTTAGTTATACTAAAAATACCTGTTTCTTAAATTCATATTTTTTCAGCATCTTTAAGGTGTATTTAATAGTTTTATTATTTATAAGCAATATCATCCTACAAGGAATACCGTAATATGCAGAAAGCCAATCTTCTAAGAAATCTATTCTTAATTCTCACTATAATTTTACTTTTTTCAGCTTGTGCAGCTCGCAAGGAGAAAACTCTTTTCAATGCTACTACTGATATAGTGACCGACACGATTAAACAAGTGTATGTAGTAAATGATCAGGGTTTAGGTGACTTGTATTATAAGATTAAGGTAAATGATATTTTAGCTGTCAGAAATGTACAAAACAAAGAGTTTGGTTCTACAGGAGCAGCTGGAGCTTCTTCTAATGGAACTGCGGCTAATGTTACTTCTTATCCTGTTGACAATGACGGAAAAGTGAATCTCCCAGCAATTGGAAAAGTTGCTGTAGCTGGTTTAACTCGCAAAGAAGCAACCGCCAAATTACAGGCAATTTATGAAGAAAAACAGTTGGTGGATCCAATTATTGAAGTAACGATTGTAAATGTAAAGGTGACCCTATTGGGAGAATTTATGAAGCAAGGTAATTTTTTATTAGAACGAGATAACACAACTTTGATAGATATATTAGGCGAAGCTGGCGGGATCACAAAAACTGCTGACCCTAAAACACTAAAAATTATTCGCGGCGACAGGAGCAATCCAGAACTTATCTATGTAAATTTAAATGATATCAATAGTTTAGCTAGTAAAAAATTGATTTTGCAAAACAACGATATAGTTGTGATCCAACCTACAAAAAGTAGTGTGCTTGGTGAAAAATTACAGAGCTATAATAACATTATACAACCATTACTGGTTGTAATTAACTTAGGTGTTTTAATATTTACATTTACACGTTAATGAGCAATCCAGAAACTTTACAACATACTAAATCCGTTAGACAGGATATAGACTTCTATAAAATATTCAAAGTTTTTTTTAGTCGCTGGTATTGGATTGCAGGATGCGTAATTATTGCATTAATAATTGCTCGAATAAATATTCTGTACACCCCGCCAATGTATCAGACTAGTGCTTCTTTAAAATTACAAGAAAGAACTCCTACCCTTAACACAATGGGAGGTGACCCTTCTCAAGCATATAATTATACAGATAGAATACAAGCAGAAGGTGTAGTTATTCGTAGTAACGACGTTATTTTAAACGCAATTTCCAATCTGGATTATAAAATATCCTATTATTTAAAAGGTACAATCAGAACGACTGAATTATATCCAAGAAAACCGTTTGAAATAGAAATTATCAAACAAGATTCAGTTGATTTTAGTCGATTTTTGTATCAAGTAGAGGCTGTTAACCCCACCACCTTTTCATTAATCTCAGAAAACAATGGTTCCAAAAAGGAATATCATTATGGAGATACGCTGAGAATGGGAAATATGATGTTCAGAATTAAAAGTCAAATTCCTTCAGGGTCTTATAGCTTTAAATTTAATTCTAAAGAAGATTTCATTGGTAGAGCTGGTAATATCGGAATTAGTGAGATGGGTAACTTTACCAATATCATGTTACTAACGCAAACAGATTCTAATCCTGTTTTTGCAGCTGATATTTTAAATTCCATTATGAAGGAATATGTTGCATATGATATTATTGAAAAACGAAGATCAGCGGAGCAAACTATTGAATTTATTGAAAGTCAGTTAGGTTTTCTAAGTAAAAAAGCAGATACAGCAGGTTCGAACTTGGCCAACTACAAAATAAAAAATAAAATGGTTGATTTAAGTGCTAGCAGCCAATTGAATGCTAGCAAATTAAGTTCGCTCGAAGCTCAAAAATCTGAAGTAAATATAGAATTGATTGGAATTAATGAGTTAGAAAATCAAATCAATAATAATAGAGATAAAATAAAAATTAATTTTGATCTAGAAGGAAACATTAGTGGCTTATTAACTAACTTAATTGGTCAATTAAATACATTAATTAGTACTAGAGAACAAAAGCTAACTCAATTTAGACCTAATTCAGAACCAATTCAAGAGCTTGACAAGCAGATTTCTGATGTTAAATCCGCGATTAAAAATAACATTAGATCTTTAAAAGATCGTAATCTTAAAATGATGCGTTATTTTGATAATCAGATCGCTTTGGTGAATCAGAGTATAAGTCAAATACCTGGTAAAGAAAAAGATTTTGTACAATTTCAATCCAACTTTGATGTAAATAATAAAGTTTTAACTTATTTATCAGAGAAAAAATTAGAATCTGAATTAAATGCTGCAGCTATAGTTGCAGGTGCAGCAATTGTAAATAAAGCATTCCCATCAAATGTCCCTATCTCGCCAGTAAAAAATAAAATATATTCTTTCGCTGCTATGATTGGATTAGCATGTGGATTTGGTCTAATTCTGTTGGTACGTTTCTTAAATCCTTACATCTATGATAAAGAAACTGTTGAAGCTTTAACAAATACACCGATTATTGGGGTTATTAGAAAATTCCCAGAATACATTGATAAGGATAATCGACAAGCACTTTCTATAGCAAAACCGAAGTCTGTTTTTGCAGAGTCAGTTCGTTCTGTTCGTACAAATCTTAGTTTTTTGGCGAGTAACAAAAAAAGTAAAACCATTTGCGTTACATCTGAGGTTTCAGGGGAAGGTAAGTCGTTTGTAACTGTTAATTTAGCTGGTACATTAGCGTTAATAGATAAAAAGGTAATCCTAATTGCTGCCGATTTAAGAAAATCGAAATTGCACAAGGTATTTGGTAGTGACAATAAAATAGGCTTAAGTTCTTATCTAACGGGACAAAAAACATTAGAAGAAGTGGTAATTCGTGATGAAGTACATGGCATAGATTTTATCCCATCGGGTCCCGTACCTCCTAACCCATCTGAGTTATTACATACGGAATCTATGAAGAAATTGTTAGAAATATTGGCTCCTCAATATGATTACGTACTTGTAGATACTGCCCCTGTTGGTTTAGTTTCAGATGCTATTCCATTAATTAGACAATCTGATGTAAACCTGTTTGTAATTCGTTCAGGGAAATCTCAATTTAGAGCTGCAGCAATACCAGAAAGGCTATCTCGTGAATATGGATTAAGTAATCTAGCTATTGTTTTAAATGCTTTTGGAGATGATGCGCTCCACTCTAATTATTATACTACTGACTATGCAAGAGGTGGTGGAAATAGTACTTATTATTATTCTGATTATTCTGGGTATGCTGGTTCTGGATATTACGAAGAAGATCCGAAAAAATGGTGGGAATTTTGGAAGAAGAAATAATGAATATGATGGCTACCAAATATGATAGACAATAGTTACAAATGGTACCCTCTTTATACACGCTCCAGAGCTGAGAAAACAACACAAGAAGCATTAGCAAAAAAAAACATCATCTCTTACTTACCTTTAAAAAAGGCAATAAAACAATGGAGTGATCGGAAGAAAATTGTTGAGGAGCCTTTACTAAAATCTTATCTTTTTGTTTATATCTCAGCTAAAGAATACACAGAGGTGTTAATGACTTATGGTGTTAGTCGTTTTATTTATTTTTCTGGCAAAATTGCTTCAATTCCCGACAAACAAATATCAGATTTAAAATTACTGTTGGCTAATGCTACAGATCTCGAATTAATTGAATACGATATTTCTTTAGGAGAAAAAGTTTTAATTAAAGCTGGCCCATTCAAAGGAATTATCGCAGAATTAGTATCTTTAAAAAGCAAAAAAAGTATAGTTTTAAGATTACAGAATATCGGTTATTCTATTCAAATTAATACTTCTATGGCTTTTATTGAACCAGTAGCATAATTGCCACAACTACAAACAGTTACAAAATTTTAATGTGATTGAGAGGGCGAAGCTGTGTTTGATTGACATATTTTCATTGATTAGATAGCAAAGAAATATAAGGATTTTTATCAATCCATTTTCAAATTAGGTTTACGTCTTTAAATAATTTAACAAATAGTTAATACATGTGCAGAATTGCTGGCATAATTGCTCAAAATTCTTCTTCTGAACAATTAAAACATCAAGTAACCTTAATGTGCAATAGCATGGCGCATGGTGGTCCAGATGATTTTGGTGTTGTTGTTGATGACGAAAAAAAAGTAAGCTTAGGCAATAGAAGACTTTCTATTTTAGATTTAAGTGCTGCTGGTCATCAACCTATGTTTAGTGATGATGAAAAGATTGTAATTGCTTATAATGGAGAGATTTATAATTTTAAAGCATTAAAAGAGCAACTTATTCGAGAAGGTTTTCACTTTAAAACTAGCTCAGACACAGAAGTAATTATTAAGGCTTATCAATTTTGGGGAGAAAATTCATTTAAAAAATTAAATGGAATTTTCGCTCTCTGTTTACACGATAAAACAAAAAATTGTTGCTATTTAGTTAGAGATCAAAGTGGTGTAAAACCATTATATTACAGTAAAAATATAGATCAATTTACTTTTGCATCAGAAGTAAAAGCATTTGCACACTCGGGTGTAACTCCTTTGGGAAACGAAAACTGGAAAATATATTATTTAGCCTTTGGACACATTCCAGAGCCATTTACTACCTTAAAAAATGTTTATAGTTTACCAAAAGGTAGCTTTTTAAAATATCAATTAAGCGATGGCTCCTTTAAAATTCACCCTTATTTCCAATTTAGCACAGCTATTCAAATAATTGATGAAGGAGAAGCCATTATCAGAATTAAAGAAGAACTTAATAAAGCGGTTAAACTTCAATTAATATCCGATGCTAGTATAGGAGTTTTATTTAGTGGCGGACTAGATTCCAGCATTATCACTTTACTTGCCGACACCTACGCTAAAGGAAATTTAACTTCTATATCTGCTAATTTTAATGAAATAGATTTTTCTGAAAGTAATTATCGTCAAATTATTTCTGAAAGAGTTGAAGCAGGGCATCAAGAACATTTGATTACCTACAGGGATTTCGTTTACAATTTTGACACTGTGTTAAAAAACATGGATCAGCCAACTACTGATGGAATTAATACTTGGTTTGTTTGCAAATGCGCTAAAGAAAATGGTTTAAAATCTGTACTGTCAGGTTTAGGTGCAGATGAATTATTTGGTGGATATCCATCATTTGATCGTATCAGAAAAATTCAAAATCTAGGCAGAATAAGTAAAGAATTAATTAAATCAGCTCGTTTTTTACAAAACACCAAATTAAATAGACTTTATTATTTAAGTTTTCAATCTCCGGTTGGTGAATACTTGTGTTTAAGAGGTTTATATACTCCTGACATTATTGCTAAATTATTAGATATAGATGTTCAAACCGTAATTAATTGTCTACAAAATATTCCTTTAAATGATACCATTCGTTATTTAAATGATGAAGAAAGGGCAAGTTGGTTCGAGATTAATATGTATATGCAAAACCAATTGTTAAAGGATACTGATTTTATGAGTATGAGCCATGGCGTTGAGGTAAGAGTTCCATTTTTAGATGTGAACTTTGTGAATTTGGTAACCTCAATACATCCTTCCATAAAATTTGGTGTTTACCAAAAAAAACGATTACTGATAGAAGCATATAAAAAAGAGCTTCCAGAACAAATTTTCAATCGCTCAAAAATGGGATTTACTTTTCCATTTCAAGAATGGATGGTGAAAAACAAAGAGATATCATCTCCAGATCTTTATCAAAATAAAAAAGCTAAAAAACTAATTACTTCTTTTAACAATCACAAGTTACATTGGTCCTCAGCTTTCGCACTTTATAAAGTATTTCATGCCTCATAAAGTTCTTTTTTTAACACTAAAGGTTTTTGGTTTTACAGGCGGAATTGAAAAGGTATGTCGTTCTATTTGCAGATCATTATACGATCTTGGAGAAGAAAATATAGTAGAACCTACTGTATATTCGATGTACGATAAATATTTTGACCGTGATTCTAGATACTTAAAAAAACAACAATATCATGCTTTTAATGAGCATAGAAAATATTTTGTTATTAAATCCTTACTAAAAGGAATAAGATCTGATGTTGTTATTTTAAGCCACATTAATTTATTATCAATTGGTTATTTAATTAAAAGATTTAGTCCAAAAACCAAAGTTTATTTACTTGCTCATGGAATAGAAATTTGGAGAAAATTGCCAGAACCTAAGCTAAAAGCCTTAAAAAGGTTAGATAAAATCATTGCTGTTAGTCATTTCACAGCAGAAAGGATTAAAAGTATTCATGGCACTAAAGAAGATAAGATAGAAATACTTAATAATTGTATTGATCCATTTTATTTCTTTCCAACAAAATTTAGCAAACCAAAACCGTTGCTAGAAAGGTACCAACTTCATCCAGATCAAAAAATATTAATGTCTCTTTCCAGGGTTGTATCTTCAGAAAAATATAAAGGGTACGATAATACCATCTCCATTTTACCCCACTTAATAAAAAAATATCCAAAATTGGTATATTTAATAGCGGGGAAGTCTGATGATGAAGAAAAGTTAAGATTAGAGAAATTAATAACAAAACATCAAATAGCAAACCACATTAAATTAATTGGTTTTATAGATGAAGCTGAAATTACCGACCATTTTTTGTTGTCGGATATTTTTGTGATGCCAAGCAAAAAAGAAGGCTTTGGAATTGTATTTATCGAAGCAATGGCAAGTGGTTTATCTGTTATTGCCGGAAATAAAGATGGTAGTGTAGACGCACTAAAAAATGGAGAATTAGGTAAATTAGTTAATCCTGATGATTCGAGTGAAATTGAAAAAACCTTAGATGAGCTATTGAAATCACCTCTGAATGACAACGAAAAAATTGCATTACAGAAAAAGGTTTTAAAAGCTTTTAGCTATGAAAAATATCGCGAAAGCATTAAAAAATTAATTGTTTACGGCACAAGCTATATTATGCTTTTATAATGAATAAACAACAAGACATTTGGGAAATAGCTCCTTCAACACATCTTTTAGATTTAAAACTTAAAGAAGTTTGGGCATATAGAGATTTGTTAGGTTTATTAGTAAGAAGGGATTTTGTTTCTTTTTATAAACAAACTATTCTTGGTCCCCTGTGGTTTTTTATACAACCGTTATTTACCACCATCATTTTCACTTTTATTTTTGGAAATCTTGCTGGCATATCAACTGATGGATTGCCAAAACCACTTTTTTATATGGCAGGTATTACTGCCTGGAATTATTTTGCTGATTGTTTAACCAAAACATCAACAGTATTTAAAGATAATGCGGCAATTTTTGGAAAAGTTTATTTCCCTAGATTAATTATGCCACTTAGTATTGTGGTAAGTAATTTAGTTCGCTTTGGAGTACAAATGGTTTTGTTTCTATTTTTTATAGCATATTATTATTTTTATAAAGGAGCAGATTTTCAACCCAGTTGGGCAATTTTATTATTTCCATTAGTAGTAATGTTAATGGCTCTTTTAGGATTAGGCGCTGGAATGATTATATCTGCCATGACAACTAAATACCGGGATCTTTCTTTTTTGGTAGGTTTTGGTGTACAGTTATTAATGTATGCAACTGCAGTAATTTATCCGCTATCTACAGCAGTAGAAAAATACCCAAAATACAGTTGGCTTATAAAATATAATCCAATGACTACGCTTATTGAGATATTTAGATATGGATTCTTAGGAAAAGGGGCTTTTAGTTGGAGCTACTTAAGCTATACTTCTATTATCACCCTTATTATACTACTTGTTGGAGTGATAGTTTTTAATAAGGTAGAGAAAAATTTTGTAGACACTGTTTAGGAATTATAAATGTCATTAGCAATAAAAGTAGAGAACCTTAGTAAAGCTTACCAATTAGGCCAAATAGGTACTGGAACAATTAGTCGAGATTTAGAGCGTTGGTATGCTCGAATACGAAAAAAAGAAGATCCATTTTTGCGCATTGGTGAGGATAACAATCAAAATGCTAAAAGTACAAGTGATGTTGTTTGGAGTTTAAGGGATATCAATTTTAAAATTGAACAAGGAGATGCTGTTGGAATTATTGGGCGAAATGGAGCTGGTAAAAGCACATTGCTAAAAATCTTAAGCAAAATCACCTCTCCTACTACTGGCAAAATTACTGGTCATGGCCGAATTGCAAGTTTATTAGAAGTTGGAACAGGTTTTCATCCGGAGTTAAGCGGTAGAGAAAATATTTTTTTAAACGGTGCTATTTTGGGCATGCGAAAAAAAGAAATTGCCAGAAAATTAGATGAAATTGTAGATTTCGCAGGTATACAACGTTACTTAGATACACCTGTGAAAAGGTACAGTTCAGGCATGTATGTTCGTTTAGCGTTTGCAGTGGCAGCGCACCTTGAAAGTGAAATTCTAATTGTAGATGAAGTATTAGCTGTTGGTGATGCAGAATTTCAAAAGAAATGTTTAGGTAAAATGAGTGAAGTTAGCAAAGGCGAAGGGAGAACTGTTTTATTTGTGAGCCATAACATGGATGCTGTAATGAATCTATGTAAAAGTGGAATTGTACTAAATAGTGGAAAATCAGACTTTGTAGGAAATGTTCACGATTGTATTGATTATTACCAGAATAGCGGTCTTAATTCTATTGATAATTGGGTTGCAAAAAAAGATTTGCATCACCCACATTTCAGTAACATTAAATATGAAATTTCTGGTGAGCAACCAAACCTTATACTTACCATACATTTTAAAACCAACTCTGCATCAAATAGTCCAGGTGCATTTGTAGTTTTTGGAATAAAGAGTAGCTTAGGTGGAACAATTATGGAAGCGGTACCTTCTTTAAATCCCTTTGTGAAATTTAATGGGGAAGAAACATCATACAGTTGTGAAGTTGAATTAACCGGATTTATTCCAGGTACTTATTTTATATATGCTTGGTTAGGTGCTAGTGAAGCGGAAAGTTACGATTGGCAAGATAATATATTGAGTTTTGAAATCACACAAGCACCTATGGCAGAAAGAACTTTTCCCTACAGTGCTCGAACAGGTTTTTTAGTAGCGCAATCTAAATTAATTTAATAAACCATGGTTGAACAAGTAACACATCATCAAGTCATACTCGCCATTATAATTCGTGCAAATTTTAAAAAAGAAGGCATTTCATTTTTTACACCTGGCGATTTTTCTCAGCAATTGGGCTACATGAATAGACCAAAAGGGTATGTAATCGAACCGCATGTGCATAATTTGGTGGAGCGAAAAGTTACACTTACGCAAGAAGTTTTATACGTCAAATCTGGAAAAGTAAGAGTAGATTTTTATGATGATGATCGAAATTATTTAGAAAGTAAAATCGTGGAAGAAGGTGATGTAATTCTATTAGCTGCTGGTGGGCATGGTTTTGAAATGTTAGAAGATGCAGAAATGATAGAAATTAAGCAAGGGCCATACTGTGGAGATGAAGATAAAGTACGTTTCGAACATCGTAAAGAAAACATAAGTTATAAATAACTGACTATCAGAATGAACGAAAATTTTAAATTATACAGTCAATACTATGATTTGCTTTATCAAGACAAAAATTATGTTCAAGAAACTAATTATGTAAGTGGATTGATTGAAACTTATCGCCCTAAAAGTAAAAGCATTTTAGAGCTAGGTTCTGGAACTGGAAAACATGCATTTTTATTGGCAGAAAAGGGTTATAGTGTGTTAGGTATTGAGCGTAGCGAAGAAATGGTAGCCATCGCTAACAAGAAAAAAAATGAAAGTGTAAGTTTTAAAGTAGCAGATATCACCAAATTTAATCTTGATCAAACTTTTGACATCGCAACTTCCTTATTTCATGTAATCAGTTATTTAAACGACAATGAAAGCTTAATTCAAACATTTAAAAATGTTCATGAGCATTTAAATAAAGATGGCATATTTATTTTTGATGTATGGCATAGTTCTGCGGTTTATCATCAAATACCAGAAAAACGAACTAAAATTCTACAAAATGAAAGTATCGAGGTTATTCGAAAAGCAAATCCAGTAATCTATTCAGAGAAAAATGTTGTCGAAGTTAACTATGAAATAGCAATTAAAAACCTCAGTGATAAAAGCATAAATACAATAGCAGAAAGACACCCAATGCGTCATTTTAGCAGACCAGAAATTGAGTTGTTAGCATACGCAACCGGATTTAAACTATTGGGTACCGAAGAATTTTTAACTGGTTCAGTTCCATCCACAAACACATGGGGTGTATGTTATATTTTAAAGAAAATCTAAAACTTAATCATTAAAATGCATCAACCAATTCCTGTAAATACGCCATTGCTTAATGGCAATGAATTAAAATATGTAACAGAATGTATAGAAACTGGATGGATTTCTAGTGAAGGTCCATTTATTTCAAAATTTGAAGAAAATTTTAGCAATTATATTGGTTGTGAGTATGGTGTTGCGGTAAGTAATGGTTCTGCTGCTTTAGATATCGCTATAAAAGCACTAAACATTGGCAAAGGTGATGAAATTATTATGCCAGCTTTTACAATTATTTCTCCAGCACAATCTGTTGTTACTGCAGGTGCTTTACCAGTTTTGGTAGATAGTGATCCATTAACATGGAACATGGATGTTAATCAGATTGAAGCAAAAATTACATCCAAAACAAAAGCAATATTAGTTGTACATATTTATGGTTTACCAGTGGATATGGATCCGATATTGGCTTTAGCAAAAAAATACAATCTAAAGGTAATTGAAGATGCCGCAGAAATGCACGGCCAGACTTATAAAGGTAAAATGTGTGGGAGCATGGCTGATTTAAGCATTTTTAGCTTTTATCCGAATAAACACATTACTACTGGCGAAGGCGGAATGTTATTAACAAATGATAAAACTTTAGCGGAAAGATGTAAAAAATTAAGGAACCTTTGTTTTGAGCCAAATGGACCACGTTTTGTACATTATGAATTAGGTTGGAATTATAGGATGACAAATTTGCAAGCAGCTTTAGGTTTAGCTCAATTAGAACAAATTGATGGTTTTATTGAGATTAAAAGAAAAATGGGTGCTAATTATCAGCATCAACTTTCTTTTTTGAAAGAGAAAGGATATCAATTGCCTTTAGCTAAAACTAATTTTGCAGAAAATATATATTGGGTATTTGGTTTAGTTGCACCTACCGCGAAAGAAAAAGAAGAAATTGTAAATTATCTCACTGAAAATAAGATTGGTACTCGTCCATTTTTTTGGTGCATCCATGAACAACCTGTATTTAAATCAATGGGTTTATTTAAGGATGAAACTTATCCTGTGGCAGAAAAACTAGCAAGAAATGGATTTTATTTACCAAGTGGTTTGGGATTAACCGATGAAAATATACAGACCATTGTAAATAAAATACAAGTGCAATAACTATGAGTAAAAAAATAGCTTATTTCACAAACTCAAAAACACTTTTCACCAATAATACTGTACTTGCAGTATTTAGAGAATTTTTGGAACAAGATGTTGAAATTCATTTAATTTGTCCGGATGGGAATGTAAAGTTACCTGATGATTTATCAAAAATTAAAAAACATAAAATTCCAAACCCTTTAATTTTATGGCCAAAAAATCCCTTAAAAATAATTTCAGCAATAGCAGATTATGTTTCTTTAGCCAAATTTTTATATCGTGAAAAAGTAGAAACGTTAATAGGTCAAGATCATGTTGGGTTAATTATAGCAGGTAGATTAAATAAAATTTTAAAGTGCAAAAATTTAGTATATTTTTCATTTGAGATCTACTTTCAAGATGAGCTTAATACATTGTGGGACAAAAAACTAAAAGAAAAAGAATTAAAATATGCTCTTCAGGTAACTGATATTTTAATACAAGATAAAGTCAGAATGTCTTTACTGAAAACTGAGAATAATGTTTCTGAACAAACAAATTGGCATCTTATTCCTGTTGCAACAACTTCAGATATAACCCACCTTACCAAAAATGTAAAAGCATTAAAAGAAAAGCTTTCCATACCAAATCATTTTAAACTAGCTATCCATTCAGGAAGTGTGGAGGCTTGGAGTGGCGCTCAATTTTTTATTGATGCATTAAAAGGAGATTGGCCATCAGAAACTTGGCTCGTAATACATAGTTTTGAAGAATTTTCAGACAATCACAAAGTTCATTTAGAACTTAAAGAATTACAACAAAGAGGCGTTAATGTTACCTTATATCATCATATTTTTGAAAATGATGATCAGTATTTCGAATTCTTAAAATGCTTTGATGTTGGTTTTGCATTGTATGCTGCCCAACCACAAAATGGATTAGGGAAAAATATTGGAGAAATTGGCTTGGCATCTGGTAAATTTTCTAATTTAATGATGCTCGGCATTCCAACAATCGTAACAGATAGTACTTTTTATCCCGAACTATTTGAAAAATATTTAGCTGGAGAAGTGATAAAGGAATATACACAGATAAATCCAGCGCTTAAAAAAATTGTTAATGCTAATCAGGATAAGTATGCGAAAGAAGCCAAACGGCTTTATGACGAAGTGTTAAATCCAAAGAAAGCAATACATGAAATGGTAACATCATTGATTTAAAAATGATTAAAAAATCTATTAAAATAAAGTTTCAAAACGGATTATCATTCAACGATTTCGTAAAGGAAGTCTTTGAGGTTAATAAATTAACGGACGATTTTGATTTTGAAGAATCTGATGAGCCAGATTTTATTGTTTTTGGACCTTATGGCAATAATATCCCTCCCGTGGGAAATTATACAAGGATTGGTTATTTCTGTGAAAATATGACTCCAGATTTAACTACTTGTGAATATGCATTTGGCATCCCGTTGGAAAAGGAAATTAATAATCCTAACTATAAAAGAATTCAATGGCATGGAGTAAATCCTGAATTATTTATAAAAAAATTCACAGATAATGACATTGATCGAATTGTAAGCGAAAAAACGAGTTTTTGTAATTTCTTATATTCAAACAAAGTTCCATATAGAGAAGAATTTTTTAGGCAATTATCAAAGTATAAAAAAGTTGATGCTCCTGGCAAATCCATGAATAATATGAGTGGAATTGATAGTTTGTATCAAGGAAATACTTGGGAGAGAAAACGTCAATTTCTTTCTAAATATAAGTTTACGATTGCTTTTGAAAACTATGCCTATCCTGGCTACCAAACTGAAAAACTATATGATGCCATGCAGGTAAATAGTTTGCCAATTTACAGTGGCGATATAAATGTGAGTGAAATTTTTAATGTGAAAAGTTTTTTAAATGCGAATGAATATATTAAGATTAAAAACAATAAAGTTATTCAATCTTTAGAGAAATTTTCTCAGCAAAATTTTGTCGATTTTAGACCTCAAGAATTTAGAAAACCTCAAAATCATTTAAGTAGGAAATTAAAAGCTTATGGTAGAATCCTCAAAATGTATTTAAATTATAATAATTTAAATTTCGAACCATTAATAGAAAAAATTATCGAAATAGACAATAACCAAGATTTATATATTAAGTATTTAAAAGAACCTTGGTTAAACAACAATGAGGTGCTATCAAATTCGTATAGTAAAAACACATGGTCGAAAATTTTTAATGCAGGAAAATCATAAAGGATTTATTCAAAGCATTCAATTTTTAAGAGGCTTTGCAGCATTAGCTGTAGTACTTTGTCATTATGGTTCTTCATTGGTTGGCTATAAAAACTTATCAAAGGTTTTAAATTATGGTCAATATGGTGTTCATGTATTTTTTTTTGTAAGTGGTTATGTAATTTGCCTTGCTTTGATAAAGAATAATTATCATCCAAAATATTTTTTTAATTTTTTATTAAAACGATCAATTAGAATTGATCCAGCTTATTTAACAACTATTATTTTAACGCTGTTATCATTTTGGCTATTTACCGCTATCCCATCATTTAAAGGAAATAGTATTCCTTTTATTCCAGCGCAATTTTTAGCTCACGTTTTTTATATTGTGCCATTCACTAATTTTGGTTTTTACAACCATGTCTTTTGGACATTATGTGTAGAGTTTCAGTTTTATATTTTAATAGGGAGTTTATACTTCTTGAATACAAATTTGTATTATAGGATATGTTTTCTGATGCTATTTTCAGTAACTCCTTTCATCCCATTCGCTAATTCTGGTTATTTAGTTACAACTTACTCCCCTATTTTTGCAATAGGTATTGCAACAATGCATTATCATTTAACAAAAGAAAAAAAATATTTGATCCCAATTGTTTTTAGTGCGGTAAGTATATTTTTAAATTTTAATATTGGCATATTACTCCTCATAGTTGGTGTAGCAATTTTTGTTTCTTTCATAAAGAAAATCTCAAAAATATTTGATTTTTTAGGTACAATCTCCTACTCACTATATATTATCCATCCATTAGTATTAATTTATTTATTGGGCATTTATAAAAAGCTATCTATACCCAAAAATTTAGAGCTTTTGACCTTAACAAGCCAACTGTTAATTGCGATAATTTGCGCTTACATCTTTTATATTTTAATAGAAAAACCCTCAATTACACTATCCAAAAAAATCGCTTACAAAAACAAATGACCTCTCCACTCGTTTCGATAATTATTCCATTATATAATGCCGAAAATCATTTAGTTGAAACGATAGAGTGTGTAATTAATCAAACCTGGTCACATACAGAAATCATTATTATTGATGACGGCTCTACTGATAATTCCTATCAAATCGCCAAAAAGTACGAATCGGAAAATATAATTGTCGTAAAACAAGAAAATAAAGGTGCTAGTGCTGCTAGAAATAATGGTTTAGCTATTGCAAAAGGAAAATATATTCAATTTTTGGATGCTGATGATTTAATTAATCGAGAAAAAATTGAGCTTCAAGTTAAGTTATTAGAACAGAATGAAGGATATTTAAGTATTTGTTCTACAGTATATTTTAATGATGGAGAAAATATTCTTTTAAAAGAGCCTATAAATTCATGGACCGATGGGTATTGTGGTGATAACTTAGATTTTGTTCATAAATTATTCGGTGGTAACTTCATTGGATCCAACTACGGGGGAATGGTAACTATTCATTCTTGGCTATGTCCAAAATCTATACTAGAGATTGCTGGGCCATGGAACGAAAGTTTAAGCATGGATGATGACGGTGAATATTTCTGTAGAGTAATTCTAAAAGCAAGTGGCATTTGTTATGCTCCAGGCGCATTAAATTATTACAGACAACACTTTAAAAATAAAAATCTCTCTGCTCAATTAACTTTTAAAGGTTTTGAATCTATGCTAAATGCTACTGATTTAAAATTTAACCATCTTAAAGACAAAATTGATCTTGCTCTACTTCATAAAGTCTTTTCTTTACATTATCAACAAATAGCTACAGCAACTTATCCTAAATTTAAAAGTATATCTAAAAAAGCTGTTAGCAAAGCTGAAGAAATGGGCGTAAAACAAATAAAATATTTAGCAGGACCAGTTAGCACTTTTCTAAGTAATTTTTTAGGCTGGAAACTAGTTAGATTGATTAATTATTGGCGCTTTAAATAGCGTTTAGCGTGAAAAAAAACATAGAGAATTGCCCATAGAGATTTCATTAAAAAAGATCTAATTTGTTGAAAGAGAGTATAATTAATTTATATATTTAATTACTCATGGAAAAAGAAAGTATCATAAAAGTACCAGGAGCACAATGGAAGCATAATCTTTTATATCGGTTAGCAATTTCCAAAGAATTTCCATGTAGGTTAAGAATACAGAATATTATTCGCAAATTCTGGAATCTTGATCTTTTAAAATATACAACACCTTCAGGTCTTAAACTTGTACTAGATGTTACAGACTGGGTTCAGCATCAGATCTATCTACATGGTAATTATGAAATAAAAAGTGTTGAATTATTTAAAAGATTAAGTAAAAATTCTTCAGTAGTTTTTGATATTGGTGCACATATTGGTCAGTATGCTTTAGAGTGTTCAAAGGATGATAATTCTCTTGAAAAAAAAATATTTGCGATAGAAGTTAATCCAAAAACTTTCACATACTTACTAAATAACATTCAAGTTAATAATTTCAAGAATGTTAAACCTATTTTAGGCGCTGTAGGATCTTCAAAAAATGTCGTTAACATTAATATCCCAGCATATTGGAATATGGGAAATACAATGATTAATCACGAATTGGAAAATGTAGGATTAGACAATTATTTAGCAGCAACATTAAGTTTACCTGATATACTTAAAACGAATGGCATCTTCAATATAGATTTAATAAAAATAGATGTAGAGGGTCATGAGATCCATGTTTTTAAAGAACTGTTTGGCCAAAATATATATCCAAAAGATATCATTTTCGAATATATCCCTAAAGCTTTTAAGGGAGCTGATGATCTAATTATGTTATTTAGAGATAATGGATATCACATTAAAGATATAAATAACATTGATTTTATCGGACAAGATAATATACTAGAACAAAACTTATGGGCAACGAAAGTTTAGTTGATTCAAGAGCAATCTTGGTTATCTTTACTTGTGAAAGTAGAGAACATCTTTTGATTAACACTTTTAAATCTTTTATAGAAAATTGCGATTATCAATTTGATAAAATAATTTTAGCAATTGATGGCAAAGTTAATTCTCAAATAATAGATGAAATTTCTCCAACCCTTATTGTACAACAAGTGCACAGAAATGGCTATGTAAAAAACATTATAAATGCACTAAAACAAGTCGATACTCCTTATTTTTTTTGGCTGGAAGATGATTGGCAGTTCCATAAAAAATTAAATATCGGAGAATTATTAAATTCACTACAAAATAATGATAACTGGGTAGAAATTGTGCTAAGCAAAACTGGAGTTTTAACAGCTGAGCAAAAAATAAAAGATTTATCTAATAATATGTATGAAACCACATTCGGTTTTTCTGCTAACCCATGCTTATGCAATACCCAACACATTCAATCTGCTTTTGATGCATTAGAAAACGCACCTAAAGGAAACAAATTAGGAGAAGATGGTTTTGAAAATTTTTTGACTAGAAAATTTGAAGCAGAAAATAAAAAATGTGTCATTTTAGATCCTGTAGATAAATCTCACATTTCTCATGAAGGGTATTTAGAAAGCACAGCAAGAAACTGGCACATGACGAATTCAATTGAAAATAAAACGAAAACACATATATCTATTATAGCACCACCATCATTATTTCGTAAGCTCACTATGATTGGTAAGTTACTTTTGACTTTTATTAAACTAGCAACCAAACAATTATCAAATAACAAAGTATACGAATATTGTTTTAGAATTATTAGAACTGCTAACGTCACATTAAAGGATGAATAGAAATATTTTAACTATTGCTACAGGCAAAAAATTGTATGTTGATTTAGCAGTTAATTTAGCAAGGTCGTTCTATTTATGGCATCAAAAATCTGATATCACATTTTTCATTGTAACCGATTTACCCCATTTGGTTGAGGAAGATGTATTAAAATATGCTAAAATTATTACCGTAAAAAAGGGAGAACTTGGCGAAGGTTTTTCTCCTAAATTACACTTAGATAAACTTGCACCAGAAGGACAAACTTTATTTATAGATAGCGATTGTTTGATTTTCGGTAACCTGGATAATTTGTTTGAACGATTTAAAGGCAAATCTGTATCTGTAGTCGGCGGATATATCGCAGACGGAGAGTGGTTTGGAGAAATTAAAGAGATTTGTAAGCAATTTAACATCCCCCATATTCCTAAATTTAATGGTGGAATATATTATCTCGAAAAAGGAAAAATGGCTTCTAAAGTATATGCTAAAGCTCGGGAGTTAGAAAAAGATTATGATAAAATTGGTTTTGTGAGATTGCGAAATAGGCCAAATGATGAAGTATTAATGGCATTAGCTATGCAACTTTATGAAATGACCCCATTAGTGGATGATGGAACAATAATGAGTGATCCACAAGCATGTCCAGGTGGATATGAAATTGATGTAATTACTGGTAAAAGGTGGATGTTAAATCCTCCAAAACCCAGTCCATTGCACCAAGATTGGTATCCATTTGAAAAAGTGGAGCCAATAGTAGTACATTTTTTAGGGTATTATACACAACATTATCCTTATAAAAGGGAAGTTTATCTTTTAGATAAAAAGCTAAAAAACAAGTTAAATTGGTCAGCAAAAGCTTATGCCAAATTACTTATTGAATCTCCAGAAAGAATAAAAAATAAGTTCAAGAAATTATTTAGACCAATTTATAGAGTAATTTTTGGTACTAGAAAAATTGTAAAATCCGAAAGAATAGTTTAATGGATGTAAGTATAATCATACCTGCTTATAATCGATTGTGGTGTCTTCCAAGAGCGATTAATAGTTGTCTCAATGCGAATTGCTCAACCGAAATTATTGTTGTAGATGACGGAAGTACTGATGGGACTTGGGAATGGTTAGAGAAGCAGGATAATATTATTAAAATTAAGCAAGCTAATCAAGGTCAGACATATGCCATAAATAATGGGATTGCTATAGCTAGTGGAAAGTATATTCGTTTTTTAGACAGTGATGATTTTCTTATAGAAGGAATAATTGACAAACAATTTATTGCAGCAGAACAAAACAATGCAGATTTAGTGTATTCTGGAGTAGATGTATATGTTGAAAATACAACAGAAATCATTAAATCCCCAGAAATTAATGCTCCGTGGAATGATTTTTTAACTATACAACTTGGCAATAGTTATGGCAGTCACTTTTTAGGGATGCTATTTAAAACTGAACTTGTAAAAAAGGTACCACGCAGACCTGACTTTGCGTTTAGAGAAGATAGAATGTTCCTTTTAGAATATGGATTGCTTGAACCGAAAATAGTACATGTGCCTGGCTGTGCTGGTTATTGGGTAAAACACACTGACCAAATGCAGGCAAATTACAGAGGATTAAAAGCTCAAGTTACGAATTGGCAACATTTAAACATTTATAAAAAAATATTATCACATTTACAATTAAGCGGAAAACTTACTCAAAATAGAAAAAATGCCGCTTGTGATGTTTTATGGCCTTTGGCTCATTGGGTTGCTTTAAATCATATTACTGAAGCCAATGAAATTGTAAATTGGATTTATGAATTAAATCCCCATTTTAAAATTCCTCAAAAAGGTATTTTGGGGTCTTTATACAGAAAAATGGGATTTAAAAACACTGAGAGATTATTAGGTTTAAGACGTAAGTTACTAGCAAAATGAACAGCACTAAACCCATAAATATTTTTTACGAAGAACCAGAAGCAGATCGTTGGTTTAAATATGATCGTTATCCAAGAAAAATTATTAGAAGGATAATTAGAGGTAAACAAAGACCTGGTGGTGTGATGATGGTTGCTTTAGAATTAATGCATGGATTAGATAAATTAAAAATCCCTTATCGTTTTAATGATTATAAATATACCAAAAATCATCCAAATGAATTAATTGGTGTAATTGGGAAACCACATTTAATTTTTGAGAAAAAATTTAAAAACCCAATTCTTTTTGGTGCAGGTGTATTTTCTCATCCAATAGACTGTCCAGATCTTTTTAAAATTTATCCGAATGTTAAAAAAATGTTGGTGCCAGGTCCGTGGATGCAGGCAATGTGCGAACCTTATTACCACGATAAAGTAATGGCATGGCCCGTTGGAATTGATAGCGAAAAATGGTCGGACAAAATTAAAGGAGAGAATTTAAATGTTGATTTTTTAATTTACGATAAAATACGGTGGGAGAATAATAAATTTCAAGATGATCTACTGGCACCACTTATTAAACAATTAGAAGATAAAGGCTTAAGTTATCATTATATAAAATATGGTAGCTATCAGCCTTCAGATTTAATGGATGAATTAAAAATTTGTAAAGCAGTAATTTTTTTATGTACACATGAATCTCAAGGTATTGCTTATCAGCAAATTCTATCAACAAATACACCGATATTAGCTTGGGATAGAGGCGGTTATTGGCAAGATCCGGCTTATTACCCGAATAAAGTAAAGTTTGAGCCTGTAAGTTCTGTTCCTTATTGGGATGAAAGATGCGGTGTTAAATTTAAAGGGATTTCAGATTTTCCTCTAATGCTTGATAAGTTTATTATTAAATTAAATAACAATGAGTTCAATTCAAGGAGTTTCATATTGGAAAATTTAACGCTTGAAATTTGTGCTCAAAAATACGTAACAATTTATAACGATACAGCGAATGAAAATTCTTCAAATTCTTAATCCTGTTACTCCACTTCCTGCAAAAACTATTGGGGGTTCTGAAAGGATTGTAGAATATTTAATGGATGAATTAATTCTTCTAGGCCATGATGTTACATTTATGGGCCATGATGAATCCAGTTTCACTAATCAAGTTAAACATATCCCAATTGGAACGTATTTAGATAGAAAAAAAACATTAAAAACAGTATGGAAACATTTAATAAGTACAAAATATGATGTTGTTCATAACCATGGTCGATTATTATATTTTGCTCCCATAATATATAGCAAAACGCGAAAGTTACACACGTTTCATATGGCTGATTTGGAAAGTGGATTTCATAATTTTCAACGCATGAAACCAAAAAATTTAACTTTTAGTCCATGTGGAAAATGGATTCAAGATAGGTACCAATCTCTAGGAGGAAATTGGCATTACGTTAATAATGGATTACCAATTTCTAAATATTCATTTGATAATGCACCTATTACAAATGATAATCCCTTAGTTATCATTTGTCGAATTGGACCAGGAAAAGGCTTAATAGATGCTATTGAAATCTCAAGAAAATCAAATAGAAAATTAATAATTGCAGGAAAAATTGGTGATTATCCACATGAAAAAGAATGGTTTAACGAAAACGTAGGCAAATATTTGGACGATAAAAACATAAAATTTATTGGCGAAGTAAATGATGCGCAAAAAAACGCACTGCTAAATCAAGCACTTGCACTAATTATACCAACAAAAGACAGTGAAGCATTTAATACAACTATGATCGAGGCAAATGCTTGTGGCTGTCCTGTAATTAGTTATAATCGATTTTGCTTTCCAGAATATATAACAAATGGAGTGAATGGTTTTATTGGGGATACAATAGAAGATTTGATTGATACGGTCCTTAAAATTAATCTTATTAATCGACAAAACTGTAGAACTTATTTTGAGCAAAAATACACATCTAAAACGATGGCATTAAATTACCAAAGTTTGTATGAAAATTCAATAAATAAATGAAAATAGCAATAATTGCCGATCCATTTATTCCAATACCTCCTTTAAATTATGGCGGAATTGAACGCATTATAGATTTTTTAGTCCATGGGCTTAAAGAGAGAGGACATGAAGTAATTTTAATTGCTCATCCTGATTCTAAAGTAGAGGTACCTTTAATCAAGTATAAAAATCAAAATACGAGGATAGCCACCTTACAAAATATACTCACCATAAACAAGTTGAAAAGTTTCAAACCAGATGTTATTCATAGCTTCGGTCGGCTAATAAATCTTTTGCCATTTTTAAGTTCTAATACTCCTAAAATAATGTCTTATCAGCGAGAACCAACGTTATCTCAAATTAGAAAAGCAGTATTTTTAAGTAAAAAACATACATTGAGTTTCACAGGTTGTAGCGATTATATTTCTAATCAAATTAAACCTTTTGCAGTTGCTGCAACCGTTTATAATGGTTTTCCGATACTTACCTATCATCCAAAATTTGAGTATAATGAAGATGCTCCCTTAGTTTTTTTAGGTAGAATAGAATATATTAAAGGAACGCACATTGCAATTGAAGTCGCTAAAAAAGCAAATAAAAGATTAATTATAGCTGGTAACATTCCACCAAATGAAGAAGAGTATTTTAATCAAAAGGTTAAACCTTTCCTTTCAGGAGAAATTGAATATATTGGACCAGTTAATGATATAGAAAAAAATGCTTTATTAGGCAATGCATTAGCATTTTTAATGCCTATTCAGTGGAATGAACCTTTTGGTATTGTAATGGCAGAAGCAATGGCTTGTGGTACACCAGTAATAGGATTTTCTAGAGGATCTGTTCCTGAAGTGGTAGATGATAATATTACAGGATTTGTATGTACTACACAAGATGATATGGTTGTTGCAATTGGTAAATTAGATTCAATAAATAGAGAAACTGTTTTCCAAACAGCAATGCGCAGATTTAGTAGTGATAGTATTGTTTCTGAATACCTAAAAATTTATGAAGCAAGAATTAATAAAAATTAATTTCTATCAAAATTTAAGTGTCTAGAAATATTGTTCTTATTACCTCGGGTCAGCCTTCTCTAAATCCAAGATTGGTAAAAGAGGCTGATGCATTAATTGAAGCTGGTTATAATGTCACTGTTATTTATCAATATTGGAACAATTGGGCTACAAATTTAGATGAAAAATTACTTCCTCAAAAAAAGTGGAAAGCAATAAGAATTGGTGGAGACCCTTTAAAAGAAAAAGTAACTTATTGGAGAACTCGTGTTATCTTAAAAATTGCTCAAAAATTGATTAAATCACTTGGCTTTAATAATAATTTAGCCGAGTTAGCTATAGGGCGATGTACTTTTCAGTTGGTTAAAAAAGCAAAGCATACACCTGGCGATCTTTATATTGCACATAATTTAGCAGCATTACCCGCAGCAGTTTTAGCTGCAAAACATAATAATGCAAAATGTGGTTTTGATGCAGAAGATTTACATCGCTACGAAATGAGTGATGATAATTTAAACGATGATGTTCGCTTAAAAAAATACCTTGAAGAGAAATATTTTCCTCAGGTTAATTATTTAACAACTAGCAGTCCAGAAATCGCGAAAAAATATGAATCATTCTTTCCATCCTTAACATTCAATACTGTATTAAATGTTTTTCCAAAAAATGATACAGAATTGATTACGAGAAATAACAATAATGAACCATTAAAATTATTCTGGTTCTCACAAAATGTTGGATTATCTAGAGGTTTACAAGATGTATTTGGTGCCTTAAAAATTATAGAAAATGAAAAAATAGAATTTCACATACTAGGATATTTAAGCAAGCAAGTTAAAACAGAATTAGATCAAATTATACAACATCTAAATTTTAATCAGCTTCCTAAAATTATCTTTCATCCACCTATAGAATCTACAGAATTAACTAGGTTTGCAAGTAAATTCGATATTGGTTTAGCGACTGAACCAGGATTTTCTATTAATAATGACATCGCTTTGAGTAATAAAATTTTCACCTATACACAAGCTGGCTTAGCTATTGTCGCATCTGATACAACAGCTCAGAAACAGTTTATGGAAGCTTTTCCTAATATGGGAGCTATTTATGAGAAAAAAAATTCAGCTAGCCTTGCTTCAATTTTAAAAAACTACATTGAACATATAGATTTATTAGTTCAACATCAGGCTCAATCTGAACTATATGCAAAAGAAAAATTAAATTGGGAAACCGAGAAAGAGAAATTTCTTTCAATTATTCAGCAAATAATTAACTCTTAAATTGAAACGTGTCCTTATTATTTCGCCTCACTTCCCTCCAGCAAATGCAGCAGATATGCAACGTGTTAGGATGAGTTTACCATATTTTAAGGAATTTGGATGGGAAGCCGAGGTAGTAACAGTCAATGAAAATTATGTAGATATGATAAAGGATTCTCTTTTACTAGAGTCTATTCCTCACCACATCATCATCCATAAGGTTAAAGCTTTTTCTAAAACATTAACTAGCAAAATTGGCCTTGGGAGCTTAGCCCTACGTTCATTATGGTTTTTTCGTAAAAAGGTTAATCAATTGCTAAAAAGTAAAAAATTCGATTTAATATATTTTTCTACAACAGAATTTCCAGTATGTATTTTAGGATCATATTGGAAAAATAAATTTAATATCCCTTATGTAATTGATATGCAAGATCCTTGGCATAGCGATTATTACCAAAATAAGCCAAAATCAGAGCGACCAAAAAAATATTGGTTTTCTTATCGTTTACATAAATTTCTGGAACCAATTGCCATGAAAGATGTAGGTGGTTTAATTAGCGTATCAGAAAAATATATTATTACCTTAAAAGATAGATATTCCAATTTGGCAACTGTCCCATATAAGGTTATCACTTTTGGTGCTAATGAATTAGATTTTAAAATTGCTCATGAAAATAACGAACAACTAAAATTGCACTACACCTATTCAAGTAAACAAGTTAATATTGTATATGTAGGCAGAGGTGGTTACGATATGCGAGATGCAGTGGAAATTTTGTTTAGGGCGTTTAAAATTGGGCTTGAAAAAGAACCAAATTTATTTGAAAATATTCACTTTCATTTTATTGGAACAAGTTATGCTCCAGCCGGTAAAGGTATAGCTACTATTAGTCCAGTTGCTGAAGCAGAAAATCTTTCTAAATACGTTACAGAATATACAAATCGTATTGGATTTTATGATAGTATTAAACAATTGATAAGTGCAGATGGATTACTTATAATTGGATCTAATGATAGTGGTTACACCGCTTCTAAATTATATCCTTATATTCTGGCCAAAAAGCAGTTATTAGGTATTTTTAATGAGATGAGCAGTGCTGCAAAAATTATTACAGCATGTAATGCTGGTGATTTAATTACATTTAATGATAGTTTGGATAAATCTTATCAAATCTTGCAACGTTATATAACTAATGTAAAAAAGCAACTGCCAATATCAACCAACTTTACCGCATTTAAGCCATATACGGCTTCATCTATGACAAAATCTCAAGTTGAATTATTTAACGAAGTATTGATTAGTAAACAAAATGTTATTAAAAAATATAATTAAAATCATATTAAGAAGGCCATTTTTCAAAGGACAGGATCGTCTTTTTAATTATCTTTTCAAAAAAAATAAATTAAATGAAGGATGGAAAATTGTCAAACCTATCCAAGGAAATTTTAAAATTAATTGTGATACTGCAACATGGATTGGAGCTAAAATAGTTTATACCGGTAATTATGAACCTGCTCTTAAAAGTGTATTCAAATCTAACATCAAAAAAGGAGATCATATTTTAGATGTTGGAGCAAATATTGGTTTTCATACATTGTTCTTTGCTGAATTAGTTGGAGACCAAGGTTCAATTACAGCTTTTGAACCTGTGCCTTATAATTTTGAAGTGCTTAATTATAACATCAGCATAAATGATTTCAATCATATAAAAACTAAAAATATTGCGCTTGGAAATAAAAATGAACAAATCAGCATTGCTGCTGATGAAAAAAGTTCAAATCCGGGAACCTTTAATCTTTTTGATAAAAGTGGCGATACATTAATTACATGCTGCATTGGAGATGAAATTGTTAAAGATGAAAAAGTAGATTTTATTAAAATTGATGTAGAAGGGTACGAAAGTTTTGTAATTCAAGGTTTGCTTGAAACTATTAAAAAAAATAGACCGAAAATTATATTTGAATACGATGTTAATTATCACAAAAAAACTGGACTAGCTAAAGATTATATCTTTTCCCTTTTAAGCGGTTTAAATTACCGGTTTATGCATATTTATCAAGAAGGCCCAATAGTGTTAGATAATTTTAACGAGCTTAAATCAGGGAATATTTTAGCATTACCAAATGACTAAGAAATTAGCAATTATTAGCACACATCCTATTCAATACTATGCGCCTGTATTTCAATTACTGGCTAAAAAAATAGATATTAAGGTGTTTTACACTGCTGGTAATGCTCTTGAAAAATATGATATTGGTTTTAAACAAAAAATTGAATGGGATATTCCTTTATTGGAAGGTTATAAATATGAATTTTTAGAAAACAGTGCAAAAGATAAAGGAAGCCATCATTTTACAGGGGTGGTCAATCCAAATGCAATTGAACAGATAAAAAACTATCAACCAAATGCAATTCTAATATACGGTTGGGCATATAAAAGTCATTTAAAAATTATTCGATTTTTTAAAAATAAAATCCCTGTATATTTTAGAGGAGATTCTACCTTATTAAATCAAAAATCTGACTTCAAAAATTTATTGCGAAACTTGTTTTTAACTTGGGTTTATAAAAATATTGATGCTGCATTTTATGTTGGTAGTGCTAATAAGGCATACTTTAAAAAATACGGGTTAAAAGATGAACAATTAATTTTTGCCCCACACGCTATTGATAATAAAAGATTTGGAGAGAATAGACAGGAAGAAGCATCAAAACTTAGGGCGAAATTTGGCATTAAGGAAGAAGAAATCTTAGTGCTTTTTGCAGGCAAATTAGAGTCGGTTAAAAATCCGATGTTGTTACTATCAGCTTTTCAAAAACTAAATTCAATTGACATCCATCTATTATTTGTAGGGAACGGAGAACTAGAAAAAAGCTTAAAGGAGCAAACTAAAGAAAATGGTCAACCAGAGAATATTCATTTTTTAGATTTTCAAAATCAAACGCAAATGCCAACTATTTACCAAGCTTGTGATTTATTTTGTCTTCCATCTAATAGTGAAACATGGGGTTTAGCCATAAATGAAGCAATGGCCTCAGGAAAACCAATATTAGTTTCAGATAAAGTAGGATGTGCAGTTGATTTAGTGAATGCAAAAACTGGAAGCATCTTTAAACATGGTGATTTAACGGATTTAACACAAAAATTAATAGCTTTAACACAATCTAAATCTCAATTAAAAAAAATGGGTGAAAATTCATTAAAATACATTAACAATTGGAGCTTCGAAGAACAAGTAAATGCAATTATAAAGTATGTTAACAGATCAGAATCTTAATTTTTCTCGTCAAAAAGTACTTATTTTAATTTATCTCCCATGGGTTTTATCAATAATCACTCAACTTGACCCTATCGTTTCTTACTTTGTGGCATGGAGTGGTTCTTTTTATATTTTTTATTTAACACTCTTTTCTAAAGTAAAATTTATACCTCTTGATTTACCCCTAACCAAGCAGGTAATGAGACCGATAGTACTTATTCAGCTAATTTTTGCTGGTTTTATGTGTTGTACATCCATTTTTTACTTTATGGATCATATGGGTTACGAATATTTTAACAAAAAAAGCATAATACCTTTTAAGGTTAATGAACTAACTTATTTTATTGCTAAATGTCAACGAATGTCCTTGCTAGCGCATGCTGCGTTGGTTACCGGAATGATTGTTCAAATTAAACAGTTTCCAATTATCAAACATAAATTAAACTTAAATTTAGATTTCTTTTTAATATGGTTATGTGTGGGTTGTTACCTTTTAGGGGCAACGGCTTCTAAAATCGCAAGTGTTTCTCAATTCTCTTTTGGATTAATTAACATTTCCATTACTTGCAGTGCATTAGTATTTGTAAGGGGGATTGTGCAAAGAAAAAGAGGTTATATATTTTTTGGGGGAGGATTATTTGTTTTTAATTTTTTAGCATCAACACTAACTGGTTACAAAGAAAGTATCATTATAAATGTAATTATCATTAGCTTTTTGCTCTACCCCTATTATAAAAAAGTTATTTTAACCTTAGCGATACCAACAATTTATATTCTATTATACATTTTGCCAACCTTTGCAAGTATAGTAAGATCTCAAGCATGGTCTGGGCAGAAAACTGCTGTAGAAGCAAGAAAAGCAGCATTCAATGCTGTATTAACAAGTGATGCTCCGCTAATTGATGAGACAAACTGGGGCTTTTTAACAAATCGTTTAAGTGAAATTAATATGTTTGCAAAATTTGTTAAGCACATCCCTGCAGAAAGAGATTATTACGGCTTAGAAATTTTTAAAAACTCTTTATTGGCTATTATTCCACGATTTATTTGGCCTAATAAGTTTATTACAGAAAGCATTTCCATGGAACGTGTGTATGAAGCAAGAGTTGCTTATAAAGGCTCTGATGTATCTGCCAAAACACGTCCAGTTGTTGATGGTTATGTAAGTGCAGGCCTATTTGGAGTATTTATTTCTATATTTTTATATGGTTGGTTAGCGCAATGGCTATGTAATAAAGCAGAAGAATGGTTTGGGGGTTACGAACTTGGATGTATTGTAATGTTCAATGCTATTTTTCAAAATTTATGGCGAGGAAATAATTTCGAATTTTTGCTTAATAATATCTTTTATGGTTATATAGCTATGTATGCCATTTTTTGGATGTTAAAAAGATCAAATACATTAACAGAATTGGATGTCTATAAAAATACTGCAAATATCAGCAGCATATAAACCCGCCTACATTTATGGCGGGCCTACAATGTCTGTTGCTAAATTGTGCGAAGTATTAGCTGAAAATAAAGTCCATGTTGAGGTTCTCACAACTACTGCAAATGGAAAAACAGAATTGGATGTCAACATAAATAAGGTTCAACAAGTTGAAGGAGTTAACGTTACTTATTTTAAAAGGTTAACGAAAGATCATACACACTTCTCACCTACTTTATTATTAGCATTAAGGAGTAGAATAAGAGGCCAACAATCAAAATCTAACGACAACAAATTAATTATACATATTCACGCTTGGTGGAATTTAATTTCAATTTTTAGCTGTCAAATAGCCAAATGGTATAATATTCCAGTTATTCTATCACCGCGAGGAATGTTAACGAATTATACATTAGGCAATAGAAATGGAACTTTTAAATCTATTATTCATACAATCATGGGTAAAAAATTATTGACTTATTGCCATATCCATGCTACGAGTGAAAAAGAAAAACAAGATATATTACAATTTATACAACCAAAAAGTCTTACAGTAATTCCAAATTTAGTAGAACTTTCAAAAAATAAGACAAAACAACTTCCTCAATCCTTTAAACAAGAAGACCCTTTTAAACTTATATTTTTATCACGAATTGAAGAGAAAAAAGGACTAGAATTACTATTTGAATCACTATCAGGTTTAACGATAAATTGGAATTTAACTATTGCAGGATCTGGGGAAGATCAATATGTAAAAAGCTTGAAGGAAAAAGCTAAAAATTTAAAAATTCAGGATAGAATAAAATGGATTGGACAAGTAAAGAGTGCTGATAAATTTAAAGTACTTGCGGATCATCATTTAATGGTTTTAACCTCATACAATGAAAATTTTGCTAATGTGGTTATTGAAAGTTTAAGTGTAGGAACTCCAGTTTTAATAGCTAATGAAGTTGGTTTGTCAGATTATGTTAAAGATAAAAAATTAGGTTGGGTAACTAGTTTGTCGCCACAAGATATACAGCAAAACCTAATTTTAGCATTTAATGACGATGAACTTAAATCAAAAATAAGAGCTAATGCTCCAAAAATAATTTCGGAAGATTTTGACGAAAAAAATTTAATTCAAAAGTATATAACGTTTTACAATCAAATTATTTAAATGGCAGACTACAAAGATTATGGGTATCAAAATGCGAATGCAACCCATGCGCATCAATACATTGCCGAGCCAATTATTAAATTATTAAATAAAAATAAAAATCAAACTATCTTAGATTTAGGTTGTGGTAATGGTGCTCTTGTTAAACAATTGGTTGAACTTGGGTTTAATGCTTATGGGACAGATGCATCTGAAACAGGAATAAAAATTGCTTCAACATTTTCTCATGAGCGTTTTGCAGTACAAGATCTAACAACGGATGAGCTTCCCAATAAATTTAACGAACTCAATTTTGACACGATTATTTCGACAGAAGTAATTGAGCACTTATACGACCCTAGAAAATTTATTCAATTTTGTAAAAAGATATTAGTTAAAAACAATGGTGGACAACTTATTCTAAGCACACCCTATCATGGCTATTTAAAAAATTTATTATTAGCAGTAGCTGGAAAATGGGATCAACATGCAAATCCACTTTGGGATGGTGGACATATTAAACTTTGGTCTAAAAATACAATAAATCAATTGTTGGAGGAGCAGGGATTTAAAGTAACCGATTTCGTAGGGTGTGGTCGAATTCCTTATGTTTGGAAATCTATGGTAATTAAAGCCACAATATAATGAAGAATTTCAGTTTCATTATTTTAACTTTTAACGAAGAACAGCATCTACCAAGATTACTTAAATCTATATCAGATTTAAATGCTCCAATTTATATCTTGGATTCTGGAAGTACAGATGAAACTTTAAAAATTGCTGAAGAATTTAAGGCAGTTGTTAAGATTAATCCTTTCGAAAATCATCCTAAACAATGGGATGTCGCTTTAAAAAGTTTCAATATTCAAACTCCATGGATTATTGGATTAGATGCCGATCAAATCGTAACACCAGAACTTTTCTTGTTGTTACAAAATTTCAAAGATGAAGATTATAAAAATACTAACGGTATTTATTTTAACAGAAAAAACTATTTTAAAGGCAAATGGATTAAATATGGTGGTTTCTATCCAAAATATTTGCTTAAAATGTTTAGAACCAATATTGGATATTCTGATTTGAATGAAAATATGGATCATCGATTTATTGTTCCAGGCCAAACCCAAATTTGGAAAAATGGTCATATCCTAGAAGAAAATCTAAAAGAAAATGAAATCAGTTTTTGGATAGCAAAACACAATAGATATAGCGATTTAATTGCTGAAGAAGAAATAGAACGATTAAATAAATTACGTGGTCAAACAATTAAACCTAATTTTTGGGGCAGCCCAGATGAACGTAATGCTTGGCTAAAACGGCTTTGGTGGAAACTTCCTCTAGGTTTAAGACCTTTTCTATATTTTAGTTATCGTTTATTGTTTAAACTTGGTATTTTAGATGGTTCTACAGGGATTTTATTTCATTTTTTACAGGGATTTTGGTTTAGATTGATTGTGGATGTAAAGATTAAAGAAATGATAAAATCTAAACCGTAAATTAGTTTATAAATTAACTCAAAATATGAATCAACCTCTCGAAAACAAAAAAGCAGCAAATAAAACAGCTATCTTTTTTGTTGTAAAACTTTTATTTTTTTACTTTCTATTTAGTCAAGGCAATTTGTTTATGAATAGTGTAATGAATGAAGGCAGTAGATTTTATAATGCTTACATCTCCAGTTATTTAGATTACATTCAAGGTTTAAAAACAGCTTTAATTGTACCTGCTGTATGGATGATTAAACTTTTTGGCTTTTATGCTATTCATAACGAAATGGATGTTATGGTTGTGGCAGGACCGCATTTGCGAATTAATTATTCTTGTTTAGGCCTTGGTGTGATGTCTTTTTTAGCAGCCTTTGTGATCGCGTTTCCAGCTAAATTAAAATCAAAAATTAAACTTCTTGTTTTTGGATTATTTATGATTTATATCTTAAATGTTTTAAGAATAGTGGCACTTGGTGTGCTGTTAGGCTTTTTTCAATCTCAAAGAGATAATTTTACTTATCACCACGAAGTATTTAATATTTTAGTCTATATCATTGTATTTATAGTGCTTTATTATTGGATAAAAAAGAATAGCACTCCTATTATTAACAAAGAAACCGAATCAAAAATTGACTAAAGTAACCCAACTTAAAAAGGATTTTGATAGAAAAGATTTTAATCCAGGTGCTTCTTCTTTAAAAATAGCTTGTTGGTATTTTATAAGTGCCCTCTTTTTTCGATCAGGTTTAATTCCATTTAGTGCTGTCTTGGTCTTTATTTTAAGAGCTTTTGGTGCAAAAATTGGGAAAGATGTTCGAATAAAACCCTGCATTTATATTCATTATCCATGGAAATTAACTATTGGTGATTATTCTTGGTTGGCAGAATGTAGAATCGAAAATTTGGCTGAAGTTGTTATTGGTAAAAATGTATGTGTTTCGCAGAAAGCAATGCTATTAACTGGCAATCACGACTATAAAAAAACAGGATTTGATTTAATTACTAAATCAATTGTATTAGAAGATGGTGTATGGATAGGTGCTAAAGCTATTGTTTGTCCAGGTATTATTGCTCAATCACATTCAGTTCTAACAGTTAACTCTGTTGCTACAAAAAACATGGAAGCCTACGCTATTTACCAGGGCAATCCAGCAAATAAAGTGAAAGATAGAGTAATTAGCTAATTACTCTTCATTAATTGCTTTCCATAACATATCTTTTAATTCGGTAATACCTTGTTGGGCAACTGCCGAAATAAATATAGTCGGAATTTCAGGTAAATCTGCCTTCATCTCTGTCTTCAACTCATCATCTAACATATCTGATTTTGTAACAGCTAATAAATGAGGCTTTTGCATTAACTCAGAGTTGAATTGTTGCAATTCATTTTTCAAAATTTCATATTCTTCTTTAATACTTCTACTAGTATCCGCTGGTACCATAAAAAGTAAAACAGAATTACGCTCTATATGACGCAAGAATCTAAATCCTAATCCCTTTCCTTTAGATGCTCCCTCAATAATTCCAGGAATATCTGCCATTACAAATGATTTCCCGTTCCTATAAGAAACAATACCTAAATTCGGAACTAAAGTAGTAAACGGATAATCAGCAATTTCTGGTTTTGCAGCAGATAATACAGATAACAAAGTCGATTTCCCTGCATTAGGAAAACCAACTAAACCTACATCTGCAAGTACTTTTAGTTCCAAAACCATCCACTCTTCTTTTCCTGGCTCACCCGGTTGTGCAAACCGTGGAGTTTGCAAAGTTGGAGTTTTAAAATGCCAGTTTCCTAACCCACCTCTACCTCCTGGTGTTAAAATTTTAGTTTCCCCATCTTCCGTAATCTCGAATAAAATATCTCCTGTTTCTGCATCACGAGCAATAGTTCCAAGTGGAACTTCTAAAATCTCATCTTTTCCAGTCTTACCTGTTTTCTGGCTACTTCCACCACTTAATCCATCTTCAGCAATAATATGTTTACGATATTTTAAGTGAAGTAAAGTCCAAAATTGAGAGTTTCCTTTCAAAATAATGTGTCCACCTCTTCCTCCATCCCCACCATCGGGTCCGCCAGTAGAAGTTAATTTATCACGGTGTAAATGTGCAGAGCCTGCGCCTCCCTTACCAGAACGGCAACATATTTTTACATAATCTACAAAATTCGATCCCTGTGACATAACAATTTATTTAAAAACAAAAAAGCGGGAAGAATGAACAATCTTTCCCGCTATTCTTTATTTAAGTTATACTTTAATATTTATCTATAACGGCACATAAACTATTAAAGATATCCTCTATGTTTCCAATGCCGTTAATTTTCGTTAATTTCTTTTGCTCATCATAATAAGGCAATACTAAAATGATTTTATTAAAATACTCATCAATTCTTTTTTGAGATTTTTCTGCCTGATCATCTAATCTACCTGTTTCCTTTTGACGTAAAGCTACACGTTTAACTAACTCATCTTTATCAACATCTAATGCAATTACACCATTAATCTTACTTCCTTTTCCTTCTAAAAACTTGTCTAGTTCAACAGCTTGCGGAATTGTTCTTGGAAAACCATCAAACACAAAACCCTTAGCATTTGGGTTTTTGTCGATTTCCTCTTCCAACATATCAATTGTAATTTTATCTGGTACTAATTCACCATCAGCAATTAATTTGCTTACTTTTTTACCTAAAGCCGTTTGGTTTTTAATGTGTGCTCTAAAAAGATCTCCTGTAGAAATATGCACTAACTGATATTTATTAATCAGCTTTTCAGATTGGGTGCCTTTGCCTGCACCTGGAGGGCCAAAGAGAACTAAATTCAGCATTAAGGTTGTCTTTAAAAGTGAAAAAAGCCTCACCGCCTGTTGGCAGCAAGGCTCTTTAATTTGGTGCACTTGTAGGGATTCGAACCCCAAACCTTCTCATCCGTAGTGAGATGCTCTATCCAGTTGAGCTACAAATGCGAATGTTACTATTTCCGTATGGTTAACGGACTGCAAAAGTAACGCTTGAAATTCAATTTAACAATTTTTTTCTTTAATAATTGAAATTAATCGGTTACTAGTTTTTTAATTGCATCAAAATCAGGTAAATCTGTTGCAACATCTAAAACCTCTGCGTACTTAATTATGCCTTGTTCATCAATTACAAAAGCAGCTCTCTTAGAAACTCCTTTTAAATTAAATACAAATTCTTCATAAAAAGCACCAAACGCTTGAGATACTTCTTTGTTAAAATCAGACAATAAAGGAAATTGATAAAACTGTTCCTCCTTAAATTTTGCTAACGCAAAAGGAGAATCAACAGATATGGCAGCAATAGATGCATTCATACCTTCATAAAAACCAAAGCTATCTCTCATAGTGCACAATTGAGTAGTACATGTGCCTGTAAATGCTAATGGGAAAAAGTGTAGAACCAATTTTTTTCCTTTATAATCACTTAATGAAACCTCTTTTAGTTCTGAACTAAATAATTTAAAATCTGGGGCTTTATCGCCAACTCTTAGTGCCATATTCTTGTTTAATTTCTATCTAACTGTTATTTCTTGCTTTAAGCTGTTGATCTACTATTGCAAGTCCTTCTTCAAAGCTATGTGGTTGATAATTTAATTCAGTCATCGCTTTGTCTAAAATAAACCCAGTACGAGCAGGTCTCTTTGCAGTTTGGTTAAGAGTATTAGCACTAATTTCATTAATTAAGCTTTTATCTAAATTCCAAAAATCAGCTACTCTCGCAACTAACTCAGAAATACTCATCATATCTTTTCCAGAAATATTGTACACCCCTTGTGCATGATGCATAACAGCTAATAAACAACCATCAGCAAGATCCTCCGCCAAAGTTGGCATACGCCACTGATCATTCACAATATTTAAAGGCTGTCCCTTTTCTAATGCGCCTTTTGCCCAAAGTACAATATTACTTCTACTCATATCGCTTACAATACCATACACAATAATGGTTCGAAGAATAGCCCATTTGCATTTAGATTTTTTAATAGCTTCTTCTGCCAATAATTTTGTTTCTCCATAATAACTTAATGGATTTGGCGCAGCTTCTTCACTATAAGGGCCATCTTCTCCGTCGAATATAAAATCGGTTGATAAATGAACGAGTTGAATATCGAGTTGCTCACAGATAGCGATTAATGTTATAACAGATTCCACATTTAAATCAAATGCTAATTCTTTTTGATCCTCACAAGTATCCACATTTGTCATTGCTGCTGTATGAATAATTGCATCAGGTTTATATTTCTCAATAACCGTTTTTACTTCATCCGGATTTAAGATATCCATATCAGCATATATATATCCCTCCTTAACAGGAAAACGATTTTCTCCTTTTGAAGTAGCTATTAGATTAACCCCACCTTCTTTTAAAATTTTCTCGGTAATTTTTTGCCCTAAAAGCCCATTACTGCCTGTTACTAATATGGTTTTCATAGGTGCTAAATTATCGATTAAATTTGTGTGGAAAAATCTTTTATTTATATATAAAATTTACATTGAAAAATCTTAACTTTGCAAACCGAATTGCGGGTGTATAAAAACGCCTTTAACATTTTGATTTTTATAATTTTACCAAAAACAATATATGCCTAACATTGGAAAAATAGCGCAGATCATAGGACCGGTAGTTGACGTAAGTTTCGCTAACGATGCCCATTTACCTAAAATTTTCTCTGCATTAGAGATTACTAAAGAAAACGGACAAAAGATAGTTCTTGAAGTTCAACAACACCTTGGTGAAGACCGTGTACGTGCCATTGCGATGGATTCTACAGATGGTTTGGTACGTGGGATGGAAGCATTAGACACTGGTGCTCCTATCAAAATGCCAGTTGGCGATCAAATTAAAGGTCGTTTGTTTAACGTAGTTGGAGAAGCTATCGATGGTATCAACACAGTCGATAAAACGGATGGTCGTCCAATTCACAATGCCCCTCCTAAATTTGATGAGCTTTCTACAGAAACTGAAGTACTTTTTACAGGTATTAAAGTTATCGATTTGTTAGAGCCGTATGCAAAAGGTGGTAAAATTGGTTTGTTTGGTGGTGCGGGTGTAGGTAAAACTGTATTAATTATGGAGTTGGTAAATAATATTGCCAAAGCTTATGCAGGTTTATCAGTATTTGCTGGTGTAGGTGAGCGTACACGTGAGGGTAACGATCTTTTACGTGAGTTTATCGAATCTGGCGTAATCAACTATGGTGAAGATTTCTTACACTCAATGGAAAAAGGTGGATGGGATTTAAAAACTGTTGATACAGAAAAATTAAAAGAATCAAAAGCAACTTTGGTATTCGGTCAAATGAACGAACCTCCTGGTGCACGTGCTCGTGTAGCATTATCAGGGTTAACGGTTGCAGAATATTTCCGTGATGGCGATGGCGAAGGCGCTGGAAAAGATATCCTTTTCTTCGTTGATAACATCTTCCGTTTCACTCAAGCAGGTTCTGAGGTATCAGCACTATTAGGTCGTATGCCATCTGCGGTAGGTTACCAACCAACATTGGCAACTGAGATGGGTTTAATGCAAGAGCGTATTACATCAACTAAACGTGGATCAATTACCTCCGTACAAGCAGTATATGTACCTGCGGATGATTTAACTGACCCTGCTCCGGCTACAACTTTTGCCCACTTGGATGCAACTACAGTATTGTCTCGTAAAATTGCTGAATTAGGTATTTATCCTGCGGTAGATCCACTAGATTCTACTTCTCGTATCCTTTCTCCTGCTGTTTTAGGCGATGAGCACTATAATACTGCGCAACGCGTGAAAGAAACTTTACAACGTTACAAAGAATTACAAGATATCATTGCTATTTTGGGTATGGACGAATTATCTGAGGAAGATAAATTAGTGGTATCTAGAGCTCGTCGTGTACAACGTTTCTTATCTCAACCTTTCCACGTTGCTGAGCAATTTACAGGTTTAAAAGGTGTTTTAGTTGATATTAAAGATACCATCAAAGGATTTAACATGATCATGGATGGTGAAGTTGATGAATATCCAGAGGCTGCATTTAACTTAGTTGGTAGCATTGAAGAAGCTATCGAAAAAGGTAAAAAATTATTAGCAGAATCAAACTAGTATATAGTAGTTAGTACTTAGTATATAGATCCTTTCTCTAACCTAAGTACTATCTCATTAATTTATTTAGTTTGTTAGTCTAAATACTAACTGCTAAATACTAACTACTAAAAGAATGACTTTAGAAATATTAACTCCAGATAAAAAGGTTTTCGAAGGCGACGTAACTTCAGTTACCGTTCCAGGAACTTTAGGTTCTTTTCAAATTTTAAGAGGCCACGCTCCTATTATCTCTACATTAGAAGATGGTTTAGTAATTATTAAAGGAAATGCAGGCGAACAAAACTTTAACATTAAAGGTGGTGTAGTTGAAGTTCTGGACAATAAAATTATAGTTTTAGCAGAAGCAGTGCTTTCTTAAGTATAAATTTGCTAATTTGTAAAGCCCTTTGATAATTTCAAAGGGCTTTTTTATTTTTATATCATATAGCGCTCATTATGAAAAACGAAGATCAAGAAATTACTAAACAAGAAATTAAGAAAGAGTTCCAGCTAGAACGTATGATTTTATTTAGCGATGCCGTATTTGCAATCGTGATAACTTTAATGGCCATTGAAATTCATATACCCAAGTTGCCAGATGGTGTGCATTATACTCAAATTAGTTTTATTGATGCTTTAAAGCATGTTTATCCAACTATATTTGGTTATTTGTTAAGCTTTTTCTTTATCGGCGCAATGTGGTATAAACATCTCCAAATGTTTAGCTTATTAAAAGACTATGATAAAGGGCTAATTGTGAGAAATCTAATTTTCTTATGCTTTATTGGCTTGTTTCCATTCGGAGCTTCCTTAATTACATTACATTTAAGTTTTCTATTACCTGCATTTCTTTATTTCATCATTATCATTCTATGCATGGGTGCTCAATTATTTTTACATGACTATATATTAAATCGAAGCAAGAATATTATCATCAATGTAAATCATACCGATCAAAAATTAGATTTAAAAAAACGTATCTATTTATTAACGTTAATGGTTGTAATAGTTAGTTTAGGCTATATTACATATACCTTCTTTTTGGAGAAAGAAGACAAGTCATTAGCTATGTTATGGGCAATTGTCTTTATTCCAATTTCTATTTTTATTAATAAACGTCTAAAACTTTAGAAAGCTTAAACTATCGTAAAATCCTATAAAATTACTTCTATATTTTCTATGCTGTAAAGAGCTGAACTTTAGCTATTTTTTTAAGTTTCTTCAGCAAGCTGATCAATTTACGCAGAAAAATGGTTAATTACAATGCAAGCATAATAAACATACCGAATACCGAAATCATATTTAGTCTACTTATCACCACCATTAAAACTGAATAATATTAATATTTAGATATTTTATTCTATATTTGTTATAAATTCAAAATAAAATTTTTTTTAAATTATTTTTAATTTACTATTGCTTGTTTATGAACCAAAAACTAAATTGGTTTTATAAACAATAACAATGTATAACCCTCGATATTTAAGTTTAAGTTTAACGAATAAAGCTGATCATACATCTACTTTATATGTCATTCTTATCGCTATTATTCTGCTACTAAGTAAGCAGCAGGGGTCGCTATAAATGAATATTTAATACTCAAAATACCCAAAGCGTCCCAATTAAAGGGACGCTTTTTTTAAATAAAAAAATTAAAATGCAATACTATAATTCAAACACAGTAATTTATGTAAACGGACGCTTTGTTAAAGCTGAAGAGACAAAAACAGACTTATATGGTCAGTCGTTACATTATGGCTTTGCGGCTTTTGAAGGCATAAGAGCTTACAAAACTCATAATGCTACTCGAATATTTAAAATTAAAGAGCATTACGATAGATTACAACGCTCTTGTGAGTTGGTTAATATTCCATTTATATGGGATAAGAATGAGTTGATTAAACAAACTTATCGATTATTAGAATTGAATAATCTAAAAGATGCTTATATCCGCCCTTTAGTATATTGTGAACCAAACATGACCTTGATAGCTCCACAAAAAGCATCAATTATGATTTGTGCTTGGGAATGGGGTGCATATCTAGGTAGCAAACAACTTAAAGTTTGTGTTTCTCCTTTTCAAAGACCTAATCCAAAATCAACTTTTGTTGAAGCTAAAATTAGTGGGCATTATGTAAATTCTATTTTAGCTACAACTGATGCTAAAAGCAAAGGATTTGATGAAGCATTATTATTAGATATGAATGAAAATGTTGCTGAAGCACCAGGTGCAAACATTTTCATTGAGAAAAATGGAAAATTATACACCCCTAGTTTAGGAAATATCTTAGCAGGAATAACACGTAATACTGTTATTGAATTGTGCCATGTGCTTGACATTGAAATCATTGAAAAAAATATCAGCGTTGCTGAATTGAAGAAAGCAGATAGCGCATTTTTCTGTGGTACGGCGACCGAAATTATTGGCATTCACACTATTGATGACGTTGTTTTTAAACAAAAATGGAATGATAGTATAGGTGCTACTATACAAAGAGCCTACAAAAATTTAGTATTAGAGAAAGTAAATTATGAAGTAATAATCTAAGTTAAACAGACCTGAAAGTGAACAAATAAATCACCATTGAATAGATAAAATGAACGAAATCAATAAATACAGTAAAACATTTACACAAGATCCTACACAACCTGCAGCACAAGCGATGTTATACGGAATCGGATTGACCGATGCAGATATGAAAAAAGCACAAGTTGGCATTGCGAGTATGGGCTATGATGGGAACACATGCAATATGCATCTTAACGATTTAGCAAAAGATGTAAAAGCCGGTGTTTGGAAAAATGATTTAGTTGGATTAGTTTTTAATACCATTGGTGTAAGTGATGGAATGAGCAATGGTACCGATGGCATGCGTTATTCATTAGTTAGTCGCGATGTAATTGCAGATAGTATAGAAACCATTTGTGGTGGTCAATATTATGATGGTGTAATTGCAATTCCAGGCTGTGACAAAAATATGCCAGGTGCAATTATGGCAATGGCTCGCTTAGATCGCCCTTCAATTATGGTTTATGGTGGAACAATTGCACCTGGACATTACAAAGGCGAAGAATTAAATATTGTTTCTGCATTTGAAGCATTAGGACAGAAAATTTGTGGTAATCTCTCTGAAGAAGATTATCAAGGCATTATAAAACATACTTGCCCAGGTGCAGGTGCTTGTGGTGGAATGTATACTGCAAACACAATGGCATCAGCAATAGAAGCTTTAGGTATGAGTTTACCTTATTCTTCATCAAACCCTGCAGTAAGTGAAGAGAAAAAGCAAGAGTGTTTGGATGCTGGAAAATATATTAAAATCCTTTTAGAAAAAGATATTAAACCATCTGATATTATGACGCGAAAAGCATTTGAAAATGCAATTCGTTCTATTATCATTTTAGGTGGAAGCACAAATGCAGTGTTGCATTTTATTGCAATAGGAAAATCAGTTGGCGTAGAAATTACACAAGATGATTTCCAAAAAATGAGTGATGTAACTCCGGTTCTTGCTGATTTTAAACCCAGTGGAAAATATCTAATGCAAGATTTGCATCAACATGGTGGTATCCCAGCGGTGATGAAATATTTATTAAATGAAGGTTTATTACATGGCGATTGCTTAACTGTAACTGGAAAAACTGTAGCAGAGAATTTAGCTGATGTGAAATCTATCATGGATTATGAACAAAAAATCATTCAAAAACTAAGTGAGCCAATTAAAGCGACTGGTCACCTACAAATTCTTTATGGAAACTTGGCCGAAAAAGGTTCAGTAGCAAAAATTTCTGGTAAAGAAGGCGAAAAATTTGAAGGGCCAGCTCGTGTATTTGATGGTGAAAAAGACTTAGTTGCTGGAATTTCTTCTGGCCGAATTAAACATGGCGATGTTGTGGTTATTAAAAATGAAGGACCAGTTGGTGCACCCGGCATGCCAGAAATGTTAAAACCTACTTCATTAATTATTGGTGCAGGTTTAGGCAAATCAATAGCACTCATTACAGATGGTCGTTTTTCTGGTGGTACGCACGGTTTTGTAGTTGGCCACATTACTCCAGAAGCTTATAATGGTGGATTAATAGGTCTAGTAGAAGATGATGATCTGATTTTAATAGATGCCGTAAACAATGTAATTACCTTACAAGTAAGTGAAGAAATTATCGCTGAACGAAGAAAGAACTATAAACACCCTGCTCTAAAAGTAACTAAGGGTGTGCTTTATAAATATGCTAAAACAGTTTCAGACGCAGCAAACGGCTGTGTTACAGATGAAGACCTATAACCTACGAAGCAATTAAGAAGCTAAAGATTTACAATAAAGACTATGGAAACTGCACAGGAAACATTACAAACAATAGGGGCTAAAGCAGAAACCTCAACAAAAATTTTCAAAGGAACTGGTTCACAAGTCCTATTAAATGGATTGATTGAAGAAGGTGTACATACAGTCTTTGGTTATCCAGGAGGTGCAATTATGCCAATTTATGATGCATTATACGATTACGCGGATAAATTAAAACATATTTTGGTGCGTCATGAGCAAGGCGGAATTCATGCTGCCCAAGGTTTTGCAAGAGCCAGTGGTGAAGTTGGTGTTGTTTTTGCAACTAGCGGTCCTGGTGCAACAAACTTAGTAACAGGTTTAGCCGACGCTCAAATTGACAGTACTCCCCTAGTTTGTATTACAGGGCAAGTTTTTGCTCATTTATTGGGTACTGATGCTTTTCAAGAAACTGATGTTATTAATATCACTACCCCTGTAACTAAGTGGAATTATCAGGTTACTGATGCGAATGAAATTCAAGAAGTTTTAGCTAAGGCATTCCATATTGCTAAAAGTGGAAGACCAGGACCAGTTTTAATTGACATCACCAAAAATGCACAATTACAAATTGAAGAATTTCCAGCATATGTAAAATGTAATCACATTCGTAGTTATCGACCAAAACCAAAAGTTAGAATAGAATATATTGAAGAAGCTGCAGCGTTAATTAATTCAGCTAAAAAACCATTCATATTATTCGGGCAAGGTGTAGTTTTAGGCAAAGCCGAAGAAGAATTTAAAGCATTTATAAATAAAACTGGAATTCCAGCTGCTTGGACAATTATGGGTGAAGGTGCAATTCCAACTGCTCATCCGTTAAATGTAGGTATGTTGGGTATGCATGGTAATTATGGGCCAAATGTTTTAACCAATGAAGCTGATGTAATTATTGCGATCGGAATGCGTTTCGATGACCGTGTAACTGGTCGTTTAGATAAATATGCAAAGCAGGCAAAAATTATTCATTTAGATATTGATCCTGCCGAAATTGATAAAAATGTAAAAGCTGATGTTGGTGTTTGGGGTGATTGTAAAGAGACTTTACCACTGTTAACCAATTTGGCAAATGAAAATAAGCACGAAGATTGGTTAGCCAAATTTAGAGATTACAATCAACAAGAAATAGATCAGGTCATTACACCAGAACTTTACCCAACTGGGGATGAAATGACTATGGGCGAAGTATTGCGCAACATCAATGAAATATGTGGTGGCGACGCCGTAATTGTAACAGATGTTGGTCAGCATCAAATGGTTGCATGTCGTTATGCTAAATTTAACAACACACGTAGTAACATCACATCTGGTGGATTAGGTACGATGGGTTTTGGCTTACCTGCAGCAATTGGCGCTAAATATGGCGCTCCAGACAAAACAGTTATTGCTATAATTGGAGATGGCGGTTTCCAAATGACACCACAAGAGTTAGGTACCATTATGCAATTTGGTGCGGCAGTAAAAATTCTGATTTTAAACAATCGTTTTTTAGGAATGGTTCGCCAGTGGCAACAATTATTTCATGATAAACGCTACTCGTTTGTGAACATTACCAGTCCTGACTTTGTAGCATTAGCAAAAGCTTACTACATCGAGGCTGATAAAGTTGATGAACGTGCTAATTTGAGAAAAGCATTGGAAACAATGATTAATCACGAAGGCTCTTATCTACTTGAAATAATGGTTGGAAGAGAAAACAATGTTTTCCCAATGGTACCACAAGGTTGCAGCGTAAGTGAAATTAGATTAAAATAATTGGCCAATTAAAAGAGAGAAAAATGAGTACAATAGATCATTTCGAAAATAAAAACACCCCTTTAATTGATGGGAAAGAAGAATATACCATAACTGTTTATGCAGAAAACCGCATTGGTTTATTAAACAGAATTGCTATTATTTTTTCTAAAAGGAAAATAAACATTGAGAGCTTAAATACTTCGCCATCTGAAATTGAAGGTATACACCGCTTTAATATTGTAATACACGAAGGTTATGAAGTTGTTAGAAAACTTGCTCGTCAGATTGAAAAACAAATTGAAGTGTTAAAAGTATATTTTAATACGAATGATGAAATTATTTGGCAAGAACTTGCACTTTACAAAGTATCAACAGATGAAATTGCAGAGAAAGTAACTGTTGAGCGCTTATTGAGACAATATGGTGCAAGTGCAGTAGTAATTCGTAAAGATTATACGGTTTTCGCTGTAACTGGACATAAAGAAGAAACAGATGCACTAATAACCGCTTTAGAACCATACGAACTAATTGAATTTGTACGTAGTGCAAGAGTTGCAATTATCAAAGATAGTGCTGGTTTCCACGAAAAATTGAAAGAATTTGAAGCTATTGAGCCAGGTGAAGAATTGGTGGAAAATGAATTTTTAGAAAAAGGCGAAAAAATATTTACGATGTAATATTCTAAAGCATTAAGAGATATGAAACTTATAAATGTTGTACCCGTTTTAAGAATATTCGACTACGATAAAACCATTGAATTTTATGTCGAGTGGTTAGGCTTTAAAATAGATTGGGAGCACAGATTTGAAGAAAATACACCTGTCTATATGCAAGTTTCGCTAGGCGATATTATTTTGCATTTAAGCGAGCATCATGGCGACGCATCACCTGGCGGAAATGTATTTATTCGTTGCGAAGGCGTAAAGGAGTTTCATAAACAATTGATTGCAAAGAAATATAAATACAATCGACCGGGGTTGGAGGAAACTTTTTATGGCAGTTGGTGCGTCACAGTGAGCGATCCTTTTTACAATAAAATTTCATTTAATGAGGATATTGATAAGGTAGAGAAAGTGCAACCTGACAAATGAAAACAGACAATATTTAAATAAACCCGATCGAAATGGAAAGCCCACAGCGTAGCGAGGACTTGAAATGAAAAGCGGGGCTGAAGAAACCGAAAAGCAATGAACCTGCTTTTCAAAATAAATTAAAACATAAACTAATAAAGAAATAAACAAAAAACAATGGCAAATTATTTTAACACATTACCACTTAGAGAAAAACTAAACCAATTGGGCGTTTGTGATTTTATGGACAGTTCTGAATTTTTAGACGGCGTAAATGCTTTAAAAGGTAAAAAATTGGTAATTGTAGGTTGCGGTGCACAAGGTTTAAATCAAGGTTTAAATTTAAGAGATAGCGGTTTAAATATTGCTTATGCATTGCGTAAAGAAGCTATCGAAGGTAAAAGAGATTCTTGGAAAAATGCAACAGATAATAATTTTACCGTAGGCACGTACGAAGAATTAATTCCGACTGCAGATGTGGTAATTAATCTTACGCCAGATAAACAACATACCTCGGTGGTAAATGCGGTAATGCCATTGATGAAAGAAGGTGCTACTTTATCATACTCACACGGTTTTAATATTGTAGAAGAAGGCACGCAAATCCGTAAAGACTTAACAGTGATTATGGTAGCTCCAAAATGCCCTGGAAGTGAAGTTAGAGCAGAATATGTAAGAGGTTTTGGTGTGCCAACTTTAATTGCGGTGCACCCAGAAAATGATCCTCAAGGTAAAGGTTTAGCACAAGCAAAAGCATATTGTGTAGGTACTGGTGGGCATAAAGCGGGTGTGTTAAAATCATCTTTTGTTGCCGAAGTAAAATCTGATTTAATGGGCGAGCAAACTATCTTATGCGGTTTGTTGCAAACTGGTTCTATTTTATCTTTTGATAAAATGGTTGAAAAAGGAATTGATGCTGGTTATGCTTCTAAATTAGTTCAATATGGTGTAGAAGTAATTACTGAAGCTTTAAAACAAGGTGGTATTACTGCTATGATGGATAGATTGAGTAATCCTGCTAAAATTAAAGCATTCGAAATCTCGGAAGAATTAAAAGACATTATGCGTCCGTTATTTCAGAAACACCAAGATGATATTATGAGCGGTGAATTTAGCCGTATCATGATGGAAGATTGGGCAAACGGTGATAAAAATTTACTGGCTTGGAGAGCTGAAACTGGAGAAACTGCTTTCGAAAAAACACCAGCTGGAGATGTAAAAATTGGCGAACAAGAATATTTCGATAACTATACTTTAATGGTTGCTTTTGTTAGAGCTGGTGTTGAGTTAGCTTTTGAAACTATGGTTCAGGCAGGTATTAAACCAGAATCTGCGTATTACGAATCATTACACGAAACACCATTAATTGCAAACACAATTGCTCGTAAAAAATTATTCGAAATGAACCGTGTAATTTCTGATACTGCAGAATATGGTTGTTATCTATTTGATCAGGCTTGTAAACCATTATTAGCTGATTTTATGAAAAAGGTAGATACTGATTTAGTTGGTAAAAACTTTAATGATGATAAAGATGGAGCAGTTGATAATAGAACTTTAATTGCAGTAAATGAGGCTATCCGTTCTCATCAAGTAGAGCAAATTGGTTCTACTTTACGCAAAGCGATGACAGCAATGAAATCAATTAAAACAGCTTAGAAAATAAAGAATGTCAATCTGAGCTTGTCGAAGATTAACAAACATTAAATAAAAAATAAGATGTCAAAAACATTAGTAGAAAAAATTTGGAATGCTCATGTAGTAAAAAGTGAAGCAGGATTTCCTGATATTTTATACATTGATACACATTTCATTCACGAGGTAACTAGCCCGCAAGCTTTTGACGGTTTGCGCAAACGTGGATTACCAGTTTTTAGACCAAAGCAAACCATTGCTACTGCCGATCATAATGTGCCAACTCTAAATCAGCATTTACCTATTAAAGAAGAGCTTTCTCGATATCAGGTAGATATGTTGACTAAAAATTGTGCTGAATTTGGCGTTGAACTATATGGTTTAGGCCATCCTTTTCAAGGTATTGTTCACGTAATTGGGCCAGAATTAGGAATTACACAACCAGGTGCTACGATAGTTTGTGGCGATAGTCATACATCAACACATGGTGCTTTTGGCAGCATTGCCTTTGGTATTGGTACTTCTCAAGTTGAACAGGTGATGGCAACGCAATGTTTATTGCAGCAAAAACCTAAAACCATGAAAATTGAAGTGAATGGTGAAACTGGTATTGGTGTAAGCGCTAAAGATATTATCCTTTATATTATATCTCAAATTTCTGCCGCTGGCGGAACAGGCTATTTTATTGAATATGCCGGTTCGGCAATCACTTCTTTAAGTATGGAAGCCAGAATGACCATCTGCAATATGAGTATCGAAATGGGTGCTCGTGGTGGATTGATTGCACCTGATGAAACTACTTTTGAGTATTTAAAAGGAAAAGAATTTAGTCCGAAAGGAGAAGAATGGGATAAAGCAGTAGCAAAATGGAAAACTTTATACAGCGATGCTGATGCGCATTTTGATAAAGTATTAACGTTTAACGCAGCTGATATAGAACCAATGATTACTTACGGTACAAACCCAGGAATGGGAATGGGAATTACTCAAAATGTACCAGCAACTAATAAACAGGCTGTTCCAGAACAATTATCATATCAAAAAGCATTGAATTATATGGGCATTGCCGATAATTCTCCTTTGCTAGGAAAACCGATCGACTATGTTTTTATTGGCTCATGCACCAATTCCAGAATGGAAGATTTACGTGAAGTTGCAAATTTTGTAGAAGGTAAGCATAAAGCTGATGGAGTAACGGTATGGATTGTGCCTGGTTCTAAACAAATTGAGCAGCAAGCAATTGCCGAAGGTTTAGACAAAATATTTGAAGCAGCTGGTTTCCAATTACGTGAGCCTGGTTGCAGTGCTTGCTTAGGGATGAACGAAGACAAAATTCCGGCAGGTAAGTATTGTGTTTCTACATCGAATAGAAATTTTGAGGGCAGACAAGGGCAAAATGCAAGAACATTATTAGCTAGTCCACTTACAGCCGCAGCCGCAGCAGTTACCGGACGGGTTACTGATGTGAGAGAATTATTAGCAGAACACGTATAAAAATAAAAAGAGATGCCAGAAATATATTGGGATAGCAAACTATATGACAAACAACATCATTTTGTATCTGATTACGGTGCAGATGTTGTGCAGTGGCTTGCGCCAAAAACTGGCGAACAAATTTTAGATGTAGGTTGTGGAACTGGTCAATTAGCTGCTCAAATTGCTGAAAATGGAGCTCACGTAACTGGAGTTGATGCTTCATTAGAAATGATTAATAGTGCTAAAGTTGCTCATCCAAGCTTAGATTTTAAAGTAGTTGATGCAACTCAATTACCGTTTGAAAATAAGTTTGATGCCATTTTTAGCAACGCAACTTTCCATTGGATAGAAAACCAAGATGCATTAATAAAAGGATTGTTCAAAAGTTTAAAAACTGGTGGAAGATTAGTTGCAGAGTTTGGCGGCAAAGGAAATGTTAAAAGTATAACTGATGCTATTGAGTCGGCGGCCAGCCAATTGAATTTGACCGATCAAATTGTAACTGATTTTTGGTTCTTTCCATCGGTAAGTACATACACTACCTTATTGGAAAACCAAGGTTTCGAAGTTGAGCAGGCTTGGTTATTTGATAGACCAACACACTTAAATGGTGAAGACGGAATGTACATCTGGATTAATCAATTTGCACAACATACATTTAAAAAACTAACTCCGGTACAAGCCGAAGATGTTAAAAATTTAGCTGTACAACTACTAAAACCCAACTATTTTAAAAATGGAGAATGGGTTGCAGATTATAAAAGATTGAGAATTAAAGCTTGGAAGAAATAGGCCTCGAAGGCAATAATTAATAGAAAGAATGAAAAAATTCGAAAAATTAACATCGGCTATAGTGCCTTTAAATATAGAAAATATTGATACCGACCAGATTATACCTGCAAGGTTTTTAAAAGCAACTACACGAGAAGGTTTTGGCGAAAATTTATTTTGCGATTGGCGTTACGATGAAAATCGTAATCCAAAGCCAGATTTTGTTTTAAATGATAAAACCTATGCTGGTAAAATATTAGTAGCTGGTAAAAACTTTGGTTGCGGTAGTAGCCGTGAGCATGCCGCTTGGGCAATACAAGATGCTGGTTTTGATGCTGTAGTAAGCAGCTTTTTCGCTGATATTTTTAAAGGGAATGCTTTAAATAATGGCCTTTTACCAGTTCAAGTAAGCGATGACTTCTTGCATCAACTATTTATTGAAGTAGCAAAAAACCACGAAAATGAAGTAGAAATTGATTTAGAAAAACAGACAATCACTATTCTAAGTACTGGTCAACAAGAAACTTTTGAGATTAATCCTTATAAAAAATCATGTTTAATTAATGGTTACGATGATATCGATTTTATCTTAAATCAAAAGCAATTAGTAGAAGAATTCGAACAAACAAAGTAATGTTAAAGCCAGTCGTCCATATTGAAAATTTAACCTTAAAACACCAACACAAATTGGTGTTAATAGATTTGAATTGGATCATAAATCGTGGGGAAAACTGGTTATTAAGCGGAAAAAGTGGCAGCGGAAAAACTTCATTAGTTAAATTAATTGCAGGCATACTAAGTGCTAGTGGAAACATTAAAATTGAGCTTGATCCTACTCATAAATTGCCTGCAAAAACATTATATGTGGCAAGTTGGTATCAATTTAAAGATTTAGAAGGCGATTCTAACTTTTATTATCAGCAACGCTACAATAGTCAACAAGCGCATCGCACACATACTGTTTATACCGAATTACTGAAATACGGTCAGGAAAATCAACTTGATTTTGAGAACCTTGATCATATTTTGAATGCCTTAAACTTTACTGAATTAAAGGATGTGCAATTAATTCAGTTATCGAGCGGAGAACACAAAAAATTGCAATTAATTAAGGCATTATGGCTAAAACCGCAATTGCTAATTTTAGATCAACCTTATACCGGATTAGATGCGCTCTCGCGTAAAAACTTAAGTGAATTATTGAACGAGATTTCTACCGAAGGTGTTCAATTAATTATGATCTGTGACCAAACAGAGTTACCAACTTGCATTAATCGCTTTGCTGAAATAAAAGATGGAAGTTTAACTGTTGCCAAATCGTTAGAATCTGTATCAGTTTTACCTAAAAAAATAGTAAAAAGCATTCCAAATTTCTTAAGTAAAGCACCTGTTTCTAGTAGTGAAATTTTAATCAGCATGACTGATGTAAATATTAGTTATGGCGAAAAAAAGGTATTGAAACATATCAACTGGGAAGTTAAAGCTGGAGAAAAATGGTTGTTACAAGGTCATAACGGTTCTGGAAAATCAACTTTATTAAGTTTAATAAATGGCGATCATCCTCAAGCTTATGCGAACAACATTCACCTATTTGGCAATAAAAGAGGAAGCGGAGAAAGCATTTGGGAAATTAAAGCACATATTGGATTAATATCACCAGAATTGCATTGGTATTTCGATGCATCAGCAACGGTTTTTCAAAGTATCGCTTCTGGTTTTTTCGATAGTTCAGGTTTATTTAAAACAATTGGAGCAGAGAAACAGGCTCAAGTAGAAGAACTAATTGATTATTTCGAGCTTAATGAATATAAAAACGAGTTATTAAAAGTACTTCCACTTGGTAAACAAAGATTGGTTTTATTGGCAAGAACAATCATTAAAAATCCAGAATTACTCATACTAGATGAACCTTGTCAAGGTCTAGATCAGCAACAAACAGAGCATTTTAATCACTTAATAGACGAGCTGTGTACCAACGGAATGGCTTTAATTTACGTTGGCCATTTTGAAACACAACTACCAGCTTGCCTCACTCATAAATTGCTGTTAAACAACGGCGAAGTAATAGAAAATATAAAAGCATACCACACAAAAAAAGAATTAGCATAATGAACAAGCATATTTTAGTTATTCCTGGAGATGGAATTGGACCAGAAGTTACCCAATGGGGAAAAGCAGCATTGGAGCATATTGCCACAACTTACAATCATAATTTTACGTTTGATGAAGCCCTAATGGGTCATGCTGCAATTGAAGCTACAGGAAATCCATTACCAGATGAAACTTTAGAAAAAGCTAAAAAAAGTGATGCGATTTTATTTGGTGCAGTTGGTCATGCGAAATATGATAATGATCCTTCGTTAAAAGTTAGACCAGAACAAGGTTTGCTTAAAATTAGAAAAGAATTAGGTTTATATGCTAATCTTCGCCCTATTTTATTATTTGACGAACTTTTACATGCCTCAAGTATTAAACCTACAATTTTAAAAGGAACTGATATTTTGTTTTTCAGAGAATTAACAGGCGATGTTTATTTTGGAGAAAAAACACGTTCAGAAGATAGAGCTACAGCCTCCGATTTAATGATTTACCACAAATATGAAGTTGAACGTATTGCACACAAAGCATACGCAGCAGCTCGTCAACGTAGTGGAAAATTATGTTCAGTAGATAAAGCAAATGTGTTAGAGAGCTCTCGTCTATGGAGAGAAACTGTTCAAGAAATTTCAAAACAATATCCTGATGTAGAAACTACCCATATGTTTATTGATAATGCTGCTATGCAATTAATTAAAGATCCAAAACAATTTGATGTAGTATTAACTGCCAATTTATTTGGAGATATCTTAACAGATGAGGCATCACAAATTGCAGGTTCTATGGGCATGTTAGCCTCTGCATCTATAGGTGATGGCACTGGATTTTTTGAACCAATTCATGGTTCGGCTCATGATATTACAGGCAAAGATTTAGCAAATCCATTGGCCTCTATCCTATCAGCTGCGCTAATGCTCGAAATTAGTTTTGGGCTGAAAGAAGAAGCTAAAACTTTGGTAAATGCTGTAGACAAAGTTTTAAAAGAAGGTTTTAGAACCAACGATATTGCCGATAGCACAACCAATAGATACAAAGTATTAGGCACCAAAGAAATGGGCAAATTAGTCTTAAAATATTTATCACAAACCGTTACCATTAATTCATAAAGCGATGATACACGACCCTAATAAAGTTTACATTTTTGACACCACCTTGCGTGATGGAGAGCAGGTTCCAGGCTGCCAGTTAGATACTAACCAGAAAATCGAAATCGCAAAATCACTCGAGTTTTTAGGGGTTGATGTAATTGAAGCTGGATTTCCTGTATCAAGTCCTGGCGACTTTACAAGTGTAATCGAATTATCAAAAGCAGTAAAAGATCCAATTATTTGTGCATTAACTCGTGCAAATAAAAGTGATATCGATGTTGCTGCAGATGCTTTACGTTTTGCAAAAAGACCACGAATTCATACGGGAATTGGAGCAAGCGATATGCACATCAAAACGAAGTTCAATAGTACTCGCGAAGATATTTTAGCACGTGGAGTGGAAGCCGTTAGGTATGCTAAAAAATATGTGGAAGATGTAGAATTTTATGCCGAAGATGCTGGTAGAGCTGATATTGAATTTTTAGCAAAGATGATTGAAGCAGTAATTTCTGCAGGAGCAACTGTTGTTAACATTCCAGACACCAACGGATATTGCTTGCCAGATCAATACGGTTCTAAAATTTTGTATTTAAAAGAACATGTTAAAAATATCGACAAAGCCATTATTTCTGTGCATTGCCACAACGATTTAGGTTTAGCAACTGCAAACTCAATAGCTGGTTTACAAAACGGTGCTCGTCAGGTAGAATGTACTGTAAATGGTATTGGTGAACGTGCAGGTAATACTTCCATGGAAGAAGTGGTAATGATTTTAAAAACCCACAAAAGCTTAAATCTTCATACCAATATTAATACACAAGGTTTTTATAACATTAGCCGACACGTAAGTGAACAAATGCACATGCCTGTTCAGCCTAATAAAGCTATTGTCGGTGGTAATGCATTTTCGCATAGTTCTGGTATCCACCAAGATGGTTTCTTAAAAAATCGTGAAAATTATGAGATCATTAAACCTGAAGATGTTGGTTTTCCATCTGCCGCAATCGTATTAACAGCAAGAAGTGGCCGCCACGCTTTAAAACATCACCTAGATCGATTAGGTCATACCTTAGATAAAGATAATTTGGATATCGTTTACAAACAATTCTTGGTTTTGGCAGATAGCAAACAAGGCATCGATGATCATGATTTAAATCAGTTAGTAACCCTACATTTAGTGTAAAGAAATACGTCGAAAACGATAAGAAAAGAATAATGACAACAACATATACATTTGATTTTTTAGCAGCAGCAGAAAGACTAAAGGACACGGTTTTACATACGCCTTTAGAATTTAATGAACGTTTATCGGAAAAATACCAGGCAGAAATTTATTTAAAACGCGAAGACAAACAAGTAGTTCGCTCGTATAAATTGCGTGGTGCATATAATATGATGAGCCAAATCCCTGCTGATCAAATTCAAAATGGTGTAGTCTGTGCAAGTGCGGGTAATCATGCGCAAGGTGTTGCTTATTCTTGCAAAAAATTAAAAATTAAGGGCACCATTTTTATGCCCGAAATTACACCAAAGCAAAAAGTAAGTCAAACTACTTTATTTGGCAACGGGTGGATAGATATTGTTTTAGTTGGCGATACTTTTGACGATTGTTTAGCTGAAGCATTGCGTTTTACCGAAAAAAATAAAATGACTTTCGTTCCCCCATTCGATCATTATCATGTAATTGAAGGTCAAGGGACTGTTGGTGTAGAAATTTTAGAAGATTTGCCAGATACAGAAGTGGTAATCATGCCAATTGGTGGTGGTGGTTTAGCTTCAGGAACTGGAACATATTTAAAAGAAACCAAATCAAATATTTTATTAATTGGTGTCGAACCAGAAGGTGCTCCTTCTATGGATGCTGCTTTTAAAGCAGGCAGACCGATAAAACTAGATCAAATTAATCGCTTTATTGATGGTGCAGCTGTAAAAGCCGTTGGTTTACTTACTTACCCGATATGTAGAGAAGTTTTAGATGAAATTATGCTAATCCCAGAAGGGAAAGTTTGCACAAGCATTTTAAAATTATACAATGAAGATGCAATTGTTGCCGAACCAGCAGGAGCTTTAGCAGTAGCATCTTTAGATTTATGCGCAGCACAGATTAAAGGTAAAAAAGTAGTTTGCATTGTAAGTGGTGGGAATAACGACATCGAAAGAATGCAAGAAATCAAAGAGAAATCTTTACTTTTTGAAGGATTAAAGCACTATTTTATTGTTCGCTTCCCACAAAGACCAGGAGCATTAAAACTTTTTGTAAATGAAGTTTTAGGCCCACATGATGACATTACCCGATTTGAATTTATCAAAAAAACAGAGCGAGAAAGTGGTCCAGCTTTAGTAGGTATCGAGCTGAAAGATAGAGAAGATTACGAAGGATTAGTAAATCGTATGAAAACCTTTAAATTCGATATTATTGAGCTAAACCAAGATCAAACTTTGTTCGAATATTTAGTGTAATCAATTTTGTCATTCTGAGCCTATCGAACAATCTATTAGCTTAATTCAACTGGCCCAACATACGAACTTTTCTACTGTGTAAAATTTGGCAAAAGTTTTGTATTATAAATTACAAAACACACACACAACATGAAAAAGCTAACCTTAATCCTAATCTGCATCGCCACACTAGGTCTGGCGTCTTGCAAAAAAGACACTATTGTTCAAAGTGCGAACAATCTGACAATTATTAAATACATAGAGCCTAACCAATGGAAGTTAAGTGATGATGGCTATACATATTATGCTACTATTAACGAAAGTAGAATTGACCCAAGAACATTTGAAGATGATGGTATTTTAACGTACATCTCGAGAGGAGATAATAATACCTACGAACAATTACCTTTTGTTTATAATGTAGATGCCTATAGTTATGTAATTAGACAAGGATCAATTGAAATTGACATTCAAAGTTCTGACAACCAAGATACAACTCCTATTAAACCAACAACAAGAACCCGAGTTAAAATTGTACTTATCGAATCGGCTCAATAAAAAACCTGATTAAAACTCTAAAAAACGACCAATGTTCGCTTGAACGTGGTCGTTTTTTTTATGCGTTCCACTATTCAATTGCAATGCTCTAATTTTTACACCATTTCTTTCAAGCAAAAGTTCATCGTAAAAACCCTTGTAATATACTTCTCTAACTTCAAAACGTCTGCTTTGCCAAGTGCTTTTTAAATCTACCCATTCCGGATAAAAAGCCACATGCTGTTTTGTAGTATTAATACCTAATTGCGATGCTTCTTCCTGAGTTAAAATAACAGCATTCCCTAAAATTTGCGCAGTATATAAATCCGACGGATGTTGATAAATTGTTTCCGGCTTATCATTTTGTAAAAGTTTCCCGTGTTTTAAAATCAACAACTGGTCGGCAAGAAATAACCCATCCGTAGGGTCATGAGAAACCAAAATAATCGTTAATCCAGTTTCCTTTGCTAAACGTTTAATATCAGCTCGTAATTGGTTTTTTAACAACGAATCAACTTGACTAAAAGGCTCATCCAACAATAAAACCTTAGTGTTACTAATTAATGCTTTTGCTATGGCAACACGTTGTTGTTCTCCCCCACTTAGCTCAATTATTTTTTTGTCCTTTAGCTTAGTAATATGCAAATGCTCCATCATTGCTAAAGTTTTACTCTCCTTAGCCTTTATGTCAGTATTAGAAAGCATCGAAGCGATATTGTCGTAAACCTTAGCATAAATGTTTAATGAAAAATCTTGAGTAACCATTTTCATTTCAGCATTACCCGGAATAAGTTGCTCGTCTGGGCCTTTAACCCTTTTGTCATTCATTAAAACTTCACCCGCATCTGGCTTAAGCAAACCATATATACACTTTAACAAAGTTGATTTCCCGCTACCACTTTCGCCAATAATGGCAACAATGTCTCCTCGTTTTATAGAAAAATTAATATCCGAAATACCCGATGCCTGACTTTGCTGGTATTGTTTTGTTAGTTTATTAACGGTGATTATCTGCTCATTCACAGCGTAAAGATAGATAAAGTCCAGAAGTTATATAGTCAGAAACTCCGAAAGTTACGTCAAGGCATCACTCTTAAGAAAATGAAACAAAAAATCCTGCAAACTTTCGCCTGCAGGATCGGATTTATTTGTGTGTTTGTGTTTCTATTTTATTGCCCCTCTAACCAATCTTCCCTGTCTTTTCGATTCCCTTTCTAATTTATTCCAAAGGTTAAACCGAATGCCATATTTTTTAATCCTTTTTGCGGAGTACTATCAAACATATCGTTTGCATAATATTTAGCAAATAAAGCTAATCCATTAGTACCTACCCTTACAGTACCACCATAACGGAATGGAGCGAAGTTATAATCATCTTTAAATTTCTCTTTTCCACGTTCATCACTAATCTGTTTTACTTTTCCATTTAACAAGAAACCAACTTCCGGACCAACAACAAAATACCAACGTCTACCTTTATTATTTTCCTTAGTTCTTAACTCAAAGTTTAAAGGAATATGTAAATAACTACTAGAGAAACGGTTTTTACTAAAAATAATAGGTTCGTTAATATAAGTTAAATCAGCAGTATTTTTTTGCATGGTAATATTCTCTTTCAAACGAATTAAAGTCCAATCAAATCCTCCAGCTACATAAATTTTAAAGTTCGAGTTAAATCTATATCCCATTTGTAAAACATCAAATGAAAGATGACTAGTTTTCCAAGCATTGTAATCTAAAAACTTATTTGCTGGCGATAATGAAAAACTTCCATTATCAATCAATTTAGAGAAACCAATATCTAAACGAGTAAAAGTTAATCCTCCCACAAAGCGTGCTTTATTCGGATCTCTTCTTTGAATAGTATCCCCATTACCAGATTTAACTACAAAAGGGCCAATTGATATACTTTTACCATAGGTAATTTTTTTAGTTTTCACACTATCCTGTTGTGCACTAGCACTAGAGCCTGCCAGAAAGGTAAGTCCGCTTACCAAAACTGCTGTTAAAATTAAATGTTTCATTTGTGTGTATGTTTGTTTGGTTTATGTGTTATTTATGTTTTTTACTATTCAATTTCAAAAAGCCAATGTTTATTCCAATTATCGATGAATTATCATCATCATCAGTATTAAACCTTACCAACTTCTTTTCTCTTTTATCAACTTTATCAACAACGTAGTTTACTAAATCCCCAACATTTCTAATTCCCCTACGCTCCGTTGTGCTCTCTGTTTCTGTAATTACCTGCTCTTCTTTCTGAGGTTCAACTTGAGCAATCACTGTTGTATTATTCTCTACAGGAACCTCTTTCTCAATTACATTCAATGGTATAACATCAGCAGCTTTAATAGGTAGACGGTCAGTGTTTGTATTCGGTTGCACGCTTGCTAAAATAATTTTCGGATTACTTTCCAATGGCTTACGATCTAATAACTGAACCTTTTTAGTTTTCATAACCGAATTAACCGATCTGCTTCCCTGTGCCGAAACATTCTCAACCGGTAACTCAGTAGATTCTATCACTTGTTTACTAGGCTCTACAACAGTTGCAACAGTATTAGTATCATCACCATGCAATTGAATTTTTTCCGTTTTCTGAAAAACCAACAGTCCCGTAATCACAACAGCAATACTTGCAGCGGCCATCCAATAAATCGGGATAACACGTTTACGTTTCGGCTCCAACTGTTGTTCTATATTAGCCCATAAATTTGCAGACGGTTCAATCTCCGCATCCTCAAACTTATTTCTAATAAAATTATCGAATTCCTTATCCGGCATGTGTTGCATAACCAAAGCCCTCCATTTTAATAATTTCTTGTTGCAATATTGCTCTCGCCCTACTTAATTGAGATTTACTAGCACCCTCCGAGATGCCTAACGTTTCTGCAATTTCCTTGTGCGAGTACCCCTCTATAATGTACATGTTAAATACCATCCTATAACCATCAGCCAACTTCTGTATCACCTTCATTAAATCCTGCATACCTAAACTGCTAAAATCAAATCCAGCCGATGGTTGCTCATAAGCATCTTCAATTGGCACTACATTTAGCATACGCAAATTTTTACGATAACTTTCTATCGCAGTATTCACCATTATTCTTCTAATCCAACCCTCAAAAGACCCATCACCACGATAGTCCTTAACCTTTTGGAAAATCTTAACATAGCCCAATTGTAAAACATCTTCAGCCTCCATACGGTCTTTGGCATAGCGCATACAAACAGCCAACATTTTCGATGCAGTTTGCTTATACAGCAATTCTTGCATTTTCCTGTCGCCAGCTTTGCAGCCTTCCAGTAAGTCATCAATCGTATATGTTTTAGTCACCTTCATTTGTTGTTTGTATAGGGTAGATGAACCCTAGAAGTAAAAGGTTGCACGGGGTTGCAAATATTTTTTTATTTATTAATTTCACAGCATAAAAATACAATTTTAAGCACTTAAGAACATAAAATTCTTAATTAGCTAAATTTCTTACCGATGAAAAAATTATTTGTGAAAACGAATGTTAGTGTTTTATAGATTCTATAGCCCCGCTATTCGTTACAATCTTTTTGGCATTGTCAACCTAAGCTATCAAAGAAAATGTAGCAAAAAGTATTTCCACTACTATCGGGTTTAAGAAACCAAAAACAGTACACCAACTACAACATGTAAAAATGAAATTGCTCATTGCAAGCTTGTAGCTGAGCACTGCAAGTTTGTACCTAGCACCTGCAAAGTTGTAGCTAACACCTGCAAAGTTGTAGCTAGCACCTGCGAGTTTGTACCTAGTACCTGCAAGTATGTACCTAGCACCTGCAAAGTTGTAGCTAGCACCTGCGAGTTTGTACCTAGTACCTGCAAGTATGTACCTAGCACCTGCAAAGTTGTAGCTAGCACCTGCAAGTTTGTACCTAGCACCTGCAAGTTTGTACCTAGCACCTGCAAAGTTGTAGCTAGCACCTGCGAGTTTGTACCTAGGCACTGCAAGTTTGTAACTAAGCACTGCGAGTTTGTAGCTGAGCACTGCAAGCTGCAAAAAACAACATCCTATCTAGGCATCTAAACTTTCATACTTTCCCCACTTCCCAACTTTACCAACTCCCCTGACTTCCGAACTTATTTCCTTTTAAAAATTCTAAAATCTTCCTTATAGGTTAAGAAAAGCGAATGATTAAACTGCAAATCAGCATCCGGAGTTCCCAAATCAAAATGCGGTTCAAAGCGAACATCTAAATATAAATTAGGAATTAACTGCTTTTGGTAAACATACCTAACAGCTAAAATACTTCTGCTACTCTGTTTAAAACCTGCATCATATAAATTTTCAGAAACCGACTGATACAACGGCATTCCTTTTATAGTAAGAAACTTATTTCCCTTCCAATAAGAAGCAACTAAACTCCCCCACTTCGTATCCATACCCGCATTTAGCCAAACACCAAAACCACCCTGGTAAGCCCTAACTTTTGTTGGCGAAAAATCTTTGTAAACAGCTATATAATTATCCGTAAACACTTCCCTTACCTTATCACCAACCGTTTTATGTAACTTAAATCCAGCAGCGCCATTAAATAGTGTGCTAATCGGAATATTTTTTAATACATCAATTTGCCCACCCTGATGATAGGCCAAAAATTGCACAGGAATACTCAACTTCCAACCAGCTCTTTGCATCAAAGTTGATTCTGTACTTAATCCACCAACAATTTCTTCTTTTTCCGGAGAACCCTTGTAAATCATTTTCTGCCAAGAAATCCAGCTATCTAGTTTAAACTTTTCTCTATCAATTAATAATTGCGTTCCGTATTCAATTGGCGTGGTAATTTTACGCTCAAAATCATAGATTGGCTCAATATAATTATGCTGAATGTTACCCTCTAAACTTCCAAAAACCAGCGTTAAATTTCTTTTATGGTATTTTAAGCTAAATAAAGGTTTAGCATCATAAACCCCTTCATTGCCAAAATCTTTACGCAAATAAGCCCCAGCCACAATAGCCAAATTCGGATTAGCATAATAAACCAATTGCGGTTCTATCTGCGTTCCGTATAAAGTATAACCATCGTGAAATTTATTCGAATATTCGTAATTACGAACGTAATTGAAATTGTAAAAATTAAAATGTAGTTCTTTTTCTAAACTATCTGCAGGTCTAATTCGATTGAAAATAGCTTCATTGTTAAATTGAGCCTTTGCAGCAATGGAAAACAAAAAGATGAAAGCTAATAGTAGATTTTTTTTCATTGTATAAAGATGAGATTGCTTCGTTCCTCGCAATGACGTTACCTGTTCGTCATTGCGAGGAGGCACGACGTGGCAATCTTAGCAAAAAACTATTTTTTCTCTCTATATCTTTTATAAATCTTAACCGCCATCATAATAATCACCGAAAAAGCAATTAATCCAAGTAAACCGTAAATCCAGTTAACAGCGCTTTTCAAAATTACAGTAAATACAATTGCAACCAATAAAATAGTAGCAACTTCATTCCATAAACGTAATTGATTAGAAGAAAACTTAAATACTCCATTTCTCAATTGCTTCATTATACCCTGACAAATGAAATGATAAATGATGAGTAAAATTACAAATGCAATTTTTACCCACATCCAGTTTTGAGTAACTAAAAAATCGAAACGAGTATAATACATTAAACCACCCGCCACAATTGTTAAACACATTGCCGGAATGGTAATGATATTCCATAAGCGACCTTCAATTTTTGTGAATTCTTTTTGAAGGATATTTTTTTCTAATTCTGGCCTATCGTTAGCCTCAGTATGGTAAATGAATAATCGAACACCATAAAACAATCCAGCCATCCAACTTACTACAAAGATGATATGAACCGCTTTAAAATATTCGTAATATTCTTCCATAATTCAGGAGAAGCTTTTGTTTAATATCTAAATTCCTTCACTACTTCAATGGCATATTTCACATTATCAAAAGGAATATCTGGCATAATACCATGACCTAAGTTAAAGATAAAACCTTCTGTACCACGCATTCTTTCAAACAATTGATAAATGTGTTTTTTGATAACAGGTTGGTCTGCATATAAAATATGTGGATCTAAATTACCTTGAACAGCAATTCCTTTTGGTAAAGCGTTTTTGATATTTAATAAATCTGCATTCCAATCAACAGAAATCACATCAGGTTTTGCCTCTGCCATAATTGGTGCAAAAACTGAACTCCCTTTACAAAAAGAAATTACAGGAACATTTGTTCTATTTAATCCAGCAATAATTTGTTGGTTATATTGATGAGAAAACTCCTGATAATCGTTCCAAGATAAAGCCAAAGCCCAGCTATCAAATAACTGAACAGCATTCACACCAGCTGCAATTTGTAAGTTTAAATAATCGGTAGTTACCTTGGCAATTTTAGCTAATAAACGGTGGGCTAATTCTGGGTGATTATGCATTAACAACTTAGTTAACTTAAAATCTTTTGATGACCCCCCTTCAACCAAATAACTCATTACCGTAAAAGGTGCGCCAGCAAACCCAATTAATGGAATGCTACCATTTAAACGTTGTTGAATTACTTTAATCGCATCAGCAACATATTCCAGTCTATTTACAACATCAACTTCTAATTTGTCAATATCTGCAGCAGTACGAACAGGATTTGCGAATTTTGGCCCAATACCTTGAGTAAAACTTAAATCTCCGCCCATTGCTTCGCCTGTTACCAGAATATCACAGAATAAAATAGCTGCATCAATACCCAATAAATCAACTGGCAACATCGTTACGTCAGCAGCAATTTCAGGGTTTTTACACATTTCTAAAAACGAATATTTGTTTTTAATTTCCCAGTACTGAGGCATAAAACGGCCAGCTTGGCGCATCATCCATACTGGTGGGCGTTCTGTAGATTTTGAATTTGCAGCGTCTAAAAATAAGTTATTGTTCATCGTGTATTATCCCAAGCTATTTGCTTCTTTCTCTATAATTTTTATAATTTCTTTAGCTCTAGATGTTGTCGCCAACTCTTTTGCTTTCTCTATATATACTTTTGCCCTCTCGCCATCTTTTTTCCGCAAAGCGAGATTAGCTAAGTGGATCATCACAAAAGCCTTATCGTTTTTACCTCCCAATGGGAAACGACTAGCAATTTGAAAATGAAATTCAGCAGTTTCAAAATCTTCTCTTTGCAGGGCGATGTTTGCTTTCATGAACTCATAATAGCCACGGCGATTTTTTGCTAACCGATCTGGATTCTTAACTTCTGCTAAGACTTTTTCAGTTCTATCGTAATCGGCATTTTTAAAATGTTTAGATGCTAATAAAACCGAGCTATTTTTAAAGTGACTCCACAGAATAAATGCAAACAAAAAGCCAGCTATTGCAGCTAGCTGGTATTGACTGAAATATAAACTTACTAATGCAGAAAGGGCGAAAGTTGCCATTAATGCATATCTGCTCCAAGTGTTATACATTAATGTGTGCTATCTGTAAACTTATAACCTACACCTCTAATCGAGTGAAAATACACTGGATTTTTCTGATCAGGTTCGAAATACTTACGGAATGTTAAAATAAAGTTATCAATCGTTCTTGTAGAAGGATATACATCGTAATTCCAAACTGTTTCTAAGATTTGCTCACGCGAAACAGCTTCGTTTTTACGTTCAATCAATAATTTCAACAACATTGTTTCCTTTTTAGTTAAAGGCACAACAACACCATCGTCTTGTTTTAGTTCAAAAGAGTTAAAATAAATAGTTTTATCGCCGATTTTATAAGAATTTAATTCCTTTAAATCATCTGATTTTAAGCTGCGTTTTACTAAAATTCCAACACGTAAAATTAATTCTTCTAAGTTGAAAGGTTTTACTAAATAATCATCAGCTCCTTTTTTAAGGCCCATTACACGGTCTTCACTCGTATTTTTTGCAGTTAAAAACAAAATAGGAACTTCAGTATTTTCTAAACGTATAGTTTCACAAACTTGGAAACCATCCATTTCTGGCAACATTACGTCTAAAATAATTAAGTTGAAACGTTCTTCTTTGAAAATTTTTAGCGCAGTTTTACCATCTTTAACAGCATGAACTTTATAACCCTCTAGTTCGAGATTTAATTTAATGGCATCTAACAAATGATCTTCGTCTTCTACCAACAGTATTCTTAATTTTTGTTGCATATCAATTAAATGTTACTTCAAAAATTGCACCTTGCGGTACGTTATCTTTAACGCTAATATCAGCGTCGTGGTTTTGTAATACCTCTTTAACAATAAACAAGCCAAGTCCAGTACCCTTAGATTTGCGTACATTTTCATCGCCAACGCGGTAAAATTTATCAAAAATAAGCATTTTTTCACCATCTGGAATGCCCGGACCTTTATCAGAAACTGTTAAAAAGGGCTTACCGTCATTTTGACATAACTCTACTGCAATTTCGGCACAAGGACCAGAATATTTAACTGCATTTTCTACCAAGTTCGTTACTACCGATGATAAAGCAAATTTATCTCCCAGTAATTTAATGCCTTTTTTAATTTTAGTATTGATTAATTGTTGGTTTCCACACGAATGAACTTGCAATCGATCTGTTATTTTAGTTACCATTTCAGAGAAATCAAACTCTTCTTTAGGGAAAGAATAAGTACGGCTTTCAATCTTAGTGGCCAACAACATATTCTCTACCAAATCATCCAACCGCTCAATATCCTTTAGTGAATTATTTAGTAATGAGGTTTGCATTGTCTTCTCCAAATCTCGTTTTACGATAGTTTGCAAACTTAGTTTTATTGCTGCCAAAGGCGATTTTAATTCATGAGTAACCGACATTAAAAAATTCTGTTGTTGCTCTTTTAATCTATCTTCCTTTTTAATAGAAGCATGGATAAAATAAGCACCCACGCAAAGTAAAAAGATAAAAATCGAGCCCTCTCCCATTATCATTCCCATTTTTTGAGGTTGTAAATCGATTACAACAGAACCCCACCAAAACATTTCTAACAATGCGTAGAGGAGCAAAAAATAAAATATGAGAATTGATTTCTTCATTACGCTTTTCTAAAAACTAAATCTAATGCATCAAAAATTGCTCTTTTTGCTTTTTCTAATTCAATCTTTGTATGCGCTGCAGATACAAAACCAACTTCGTAACCAGATGGACCTAAATAAATTCCTCTATTTAATAGTTCGCGATGCATGATTTTAAATTTCTCCATACTAGCCGGATCAATGTCTTCTGCCGTCTTAATGTCTTTATCTGTAAAGGCAAACCAGAAAATAGAACCTATAGTAAACACTTTAAATTTATAGTTTCTTGCAGTTGCAAAACGCTGAATGCTATCTACAAACTCTTTTGTCTTTTGATTTATATCTTTGTAAAAGCCTGAGCGTAGTAACTCTGTTAAAGTGGCAATACCCGCAGCCATTGCTACCGGATTACCAGATAATGTTCCAGCTTGATAAACTCCACCATCAGGCGAAATGTGTCCCATTATTTCTGCAGAAGCGCCATACATTCCGACAGGTAAACCACCACCAATAATTTTTCCGTAAGTTACGATATCAGGTTTTATCCCATAATGTGCTGCTGCACCTTCAAAACCAACTCTAAAACCGGTAATTACTTCATCAAAAATTAACAAGGCTTTATTTTCTGTGCAAGCTTGTCTCAAAAACTCAATATATTCTTGATCTTGCATTAATAAGCCATTATTTGCAGGAATACCTTCTATAATAACCGCTGCAACTTGATCTTTAAATTGCTCAAATGCTTCAAAGATTGCTTGTTTATCATTTAAGGGAATGACAATGGTTTCAGCCGCAAAAGATTTAGGCACACCAGCAGAAGAAGTTTCGCCAAAAGTAACTAACCCAGAACCCGCTTTTACCAATAATGAATCGCTATGACCATGATAACAACCTTCAAATTTGATGATTTTATCTTTTCCGGTATAGCCACGTGCCAAACGAATTGCCGACATTACCGCTTCAGTTCCAGAACTTGTGAAACGTATTTTCTCCACATAACTGTTATTTTTAATAATCAGTTCTGCTAATTCATTTTCTAATGCAGTTGGTGCGCCGAAGCTCATTCCATTCTGCATAACGTCAATTACCTTTTCTCTAATTTTAGCATTATTGTGTCCTAAAATTAAAGGTCCCCAACTTGCACAAAAATCAATAAATTGGTTTCCATCTGCATCCCAAACGTAACAGCCATCACCTTTTTGAATAAATAATGGCGTTCCATAAACTGATTTAAATGCTCTAACTGGAGAATTTACTCCGCCTGGAAAATAAGTTTTCGATTTCGCATACAACTCTGCAGATTTCTCACGACTAATATCAGGTTTACTTCCTGTATTTATCGGCATTTCTTCTTCGGTTCCCGAAAATATTTTCTTTAACGATTCTAACATTTCATTAAGCTATAAAGTTTAAAGTTTAAAGTCCTTCCATCAGAAACTTTAACTTACAACTATTCTACATCCAACCTTGTTCTACTATATCTCTAATGTGGTAAGTGGTAATGATACTTGCCCCAGCTCTTGCAAAGGCATGCATCGTTTCCATTACTACTTTTTGTTCATCTATCCATCCTCTTTGCGCAGCTGCTTTGATCATTGAGTATTCTCCAGAAACATTGTAACAGGCAATTGGTAAATCAGAGTTCTGTTTTAATTTGCTAATCACATCTAAATAAGCCAGAGCAGGTTTAACCATCAATACATCTGCACCTTCACTTTCATCTAATAATGCTTCTCTAACTGCTTCGTTTCCATTTCTGAAGTCCATTTGATATGCCTTTCTATCGCCTTTATTTGGTGCACAATCGGCAGCCTCTCTAAACGGACCATAATATGCAGATGCAAATTTGGTAGCATGACTCATAATTGCCGTGTTTACAAATCCACTTCCATCCAATTTATTTCTTATTGCAGCTACACGACCATCCATCATATCGGAAGGCGCTAACATATCTGCACCAGCTTCTGCGTGATTCAAAGCCATTTTTGCAATTAATTCTACCGACAAATCATTTTGGATATAATCATCTTTCATGATCCCACAGTGACCATGTGTGGTGTAAGAACATACGCAAACATCGGTTACGATATATAAATCATCACCAAAGTTTCTCTTCAACTCTTTAACAGCAACTGGAACTAATGAATGTGGATCGTAGGCAGATTTAGCGTCTTCACTTTTTTCATCTCCAACACCAAAAAGCATAATTTTATTTACACCAAACTTTAATCCTTTTTCTACATCTTTCAATAAAGTATCAGTAGAAAAATGGTTTACACCTGGCATAGCATCAATTGCTTTGGTTACTCCATTTCCAGGAACCACAAAATAAGGATAAATAAACATGTCCTTTGATAATCGCGTTTCGGCAATTAACTCTCTTACAACTGGATTTTTTCTTAACCTACGGGGTCTGTGCATCATAATATCAAGTATATTGAATCAAGTTTAGACTTGATTCACTGAGGTTTATACATCAATTCCAAAAACAGCTTCTGCTAAACCAATTTCATCTGGTGAATAAGGCAATATGCATTTTACCCCCATTTCATCAAATTTCTTACCTGTAGAATTGCCAATAGCAATCACTTTCTGTTCTGGGTCTAATAAATTATCTGTAAAATATGCATCAACATTACTCGGACTTGTGAAAATCAATACTTCTGCAGTTGTTCCATCAATATCATCACTTACTACAGTTTCGTAAATTGGTAAATCGACAATTTTAGTTGTTTCACCTAAAGATTTTTGAATGCTTAATAATGAATCTTGTGCTCTCGGAAATAGTACAGTCTGACGATCAACTAATCTTGCGAACTCATCTGCAACTTCTTTAATATCTCCACTCTCGCCAACAAAATCAGCTAAATGCCCAAACTTTCTCAATGTATCTTCACTACCACGACCAACCACACCAAACTTCACTTTTTTACTTAACGAAGGATTTAACTTAAAGAAATACTCTACACCATTTCTACTACTGAAAAATATCCAATCGATATTCTTTAAATAAAATGGATCTAGAATATTCACAATAGGAAAAGTACGAATTAACGAACGTCCATCTATTTCTATATTGTGTTTTTCTAGCGCTTTTCTAAAATAACTATGTTCGCCAATTTCTCTCGAAATAAAAACCTTAGCAGGAAGTTTTCTTGCTTTATCAAATTTAGCAACAATTTTCTCTGCTAAACCTTCAGTAGTTGCAGTTCTTAAAAACAATCGATCTGGAAAATTTTCATCCGTTTCTGCTTTAGATGTCCAAACTTCGAATTCCCCATCTTCTTTTTTGCAATAACAGCCCAAAGGCATGTGGCAACCCCCTTCAAAAAGATTTAACACTTTACGTTCAACAGCAATTTCTTCTGCAGTTGCGGTATCGTGTATTTTCTGTAAAGCAGTAAAAAGTTCTGAATCGTTTTCGCGAATTTGAATAGCTAAAGCTCCTTGTGCAGGTGCCGGAACTAACTCTGTAGTGTCTACGACTTCCACATGAAATTCGCTTAAATCTATATTTAATCTATTTACACCAGCTTTTGCGAGTAAAATAGCATCGTAATCTTCATCACGTAGTTTTTGGATACGCGTAGGCACATTTCCACGTAAATCTTCAATGTTTAAATCTGAGCGTAAGGCTAATAATTGTGCTTTACGTCTATTAGAAGATGTACCAACCATTGCTCCTTTTTTTAAGGATAATTTTTGACTTACATCTACACAGTCTTTTAAAATTAATAATAATTCTGATGGATCTTCACGTTCTGTAACTGCCGCAATAATTAATCCTCCAGGATTGGTAGTTGGCAAATCTTTGTGAGAGTGAACGGCAATATCAATAGTCCCGCTTAACAATTCTTCTTCTAACTCTTTGGTAAAAAACCCTTTCCCTTCTAATTTATCAAGTCTAAGATTTAATATTTTATCGCCCTGCGTTTTAATAATTTTCAATTCTGCATCTATTCCAATACTTGCTAACCTATCTTTTGTGTTGTTAGCTTGCCATAATGCTAAATCGCTTCCGCGTGTACCAATAATTATTTTCTTCACCTTATGTTAGTTTTTGCGCTAAATTAAGAAATTTCAATGATTGAATGAGTTGAAAAGTTAGAACGTTGAAAGGTTGTAATGTTCAGTTGCCCGATACTTAAACTAACTACGTAAAACTGATAACCTAACTATTTTTTACTAGGATTTCTTTTGCCATCACCATTGGTATAGTAATGCATTTTTTCTCCATGTAATCCATTACTCGTTCCAAAACTGCTCTCGAATTATCATCTAAAGTATTTATTTCATCAGCAAAAACACCATTGATAGCCGTATGTTTTATCTCTTTGATTTTTTTAGGCACATCACTCATCGCAATTTCTATTTTGCGTTGGCGTAAAACGGATTCAAATTCTTTAATATTTTCGTCGATGATATGTTCTGCATTAACTAATTCATCGTAACGTTCTTGAATATTTTTGCGGGCAGTTTCTTTTAATGATTCTACTTCGATATAATGTAATGGAAAGTTTTTAACCACTTCTGGTGCTATATCATTAGGAACTGCTAAATCTACAACTATCTTTTTACCAGTATCTCCGTTCAATAATTTAGTATAAATTTCTTTGGTGATAATTGGTTCAGTTGCACCAGTACAGGTAATAATCACATCAAAGCCTTTTTCATAATCGGCCAATGCCGAAAGCGGATGAGCTATTCCGTTTAACTCTTTAGCTAAAGCTTCGGCTTTTTCTATTGTTCTATTAAATATAGAAAAATTTGAATATTTATGTTTTTTTAGATATTGCGCAATATTTTTATTGGTTTCGCCAGCACCTATAATTAATAAACGTGGGTTTGCACACATGGTCAGTTCTCGTAATTTGCGATACGCTAAAGAAACGATAGAAACTGGATTTTTTGAAATATTAGTGTGGGTATAAACTTCTTTGGCTGTTTTAACAACACGATTCATAACCATTCGCATATAATCGCCTGTAAATCCAGCAACTCTACAAGCTTCGTATGCTTTACGAATTTGAGCAAGAATTTCTTTCTCGCCAACCACTAAACTTTCTAACGAGCAAGAAGTACGTAACAAGTGATTAAATGCATCTACTTTTTCGTATACCGAAACATTTGAAATAAATTGCTCCATGTATTCTTCGGGCAAACCCATATCCAATACATATAAAAACCGATTGATAAATGCTTTATCTATTTCTTCTGATGAGGTAAATACAAACTCGACACGGTTGCATGTACCAACATAAAATATTTCTTTTATGTTTAATCCTGATTGGATATTTCTCAACCTATCGTCCAAAGTATGCTCACATATAACTAATTTCCCTAAAGCTTTTAGGTCAATCTGTTTATGTGTAAATGCAATAATCTTTAAATATTCCAAAATGGTACAGCCTATTAATTTAGTGCGAACAAAAGTACTAAACCCAAACCTGCAAAACTGTCATTATGCTGTAATTTAGGCTAATTTAGAAAGGTTTTAAATTAACTTAGAATTAACAAACCCAATCTTTTTAAAATTGTTATTAAAGTTTAAAATACTAAGTTTAAGATAGATTATGATACGTAAAGAAAATTTTTCGTTAATTGGGGCAGAGCAAAAAATCATCATTGGCGATATAACTTATGACGATAAGAATACAAAGGCACCATTAGTAATTTTTGTTCACGGATTTAAAGGTTTTAAAGATTGGGGTGCTCATAATTTGGTAGCTCGTTACTTTGCTCAAAATGGATATCGTTATTTGAAGTTTAATTTATCACATAGTGGAGTTACACAACAAAAACCAAACGACGTTAGTGATATGGATGCTTTTGCTGCCAATACTGTTTCTAAAGAAATGTTAGATGTTGATTTAGTAATCCATTATGCTTTAAAAAATTTAGATGTAAATGAGGTATTTTTGATTGGACATAGTCGAGGAGGTGGATTAAGTATTATAGAGGCCGCAAACAATCCACATATTAAAGGTTTAATTACTTGGAGTTCTATTGCAGATTTTAGTAGCCTTTGGGGAAAAGAACGTGAAAAAGAGTGGAAAGAAGAAGGCAAAATTTTTGTAATAAATGCTCGTACAAAAGAGAAAATGCCTTTAAATGTGACTTTGTTAGAAGATTTTGAAGCCAATAAAGAGCAGTTACACATTATTAATGCCGCAAAACAGATAAATATTCCTTGGTTAATTGTGCAGGGTGATGATGATGTAAATGTTCCATTTGAAGCGGCGCAAAAACTAGCCGACGCTAATCCAAGTAGTAAGTTAGTAAAAATCGAAGGCGCAAATCATGTATATGGGGCATCTCATCCTTATGATAAGGAAACTTTACCTGCAGAGTTATTGCAAGTTTGCGAAAAGAGTTTATTGTTTTTAAATGGGATTTGAGATAAATCTTATAGCAAAAAATAATAAAAAGGATACTACATAAAATCTAAATCTTTCAAAACTGTATCTTTATAGCCTATTGAAACATCATGAAAGAAGAAATTTTCCGTCAATTTGCCGATATTGAAGTGAAAGAAATGAGCCCTGGTTTCTTTTCCAAACTAATTCACACAGCCAATAATACTATCAATTTTATTGACATTAAAGCAGGTAGTGACTCTCCTATTCACAGCCATCCGCATCACCAATGTGCATTTGTTTTAAAAGGTCAGTTTGAAATGACAGTTGGCGGAGAGACCCAAATTTTAGATACAGGAAAATTTGTTGTTATTCCAGGCGGTGTATTACATGGTGGAAAAGCAATAACTGATTGTACTTTATTGGATATTTTTAGTCCAGGGAGGGAAGATTTTAAATATTAATTGAAGGATGATTTATGAAAATGCTTCAAAAAACGATTAGCTTAAAGATAAGAAATAGAGGTTTTCATTTAATTACCGATGAAATCTTAAAAGCTTTTCCAGAAATTGATGATTTGAAAACTGGAATGCTTCAAGTTTTTATTCAGCATACTTCAGCCTCTTTAACAATTAACGAAAATGCTGATCCAACTGTACGAATGGATTTTGAAATGTGGTTTGATAAAGCTGTTCCAGAAAATGATCCAGATTACAAACATGATTACGAAGGCTCAGATGACATGCCGGCTCATTTAAAATCAGCTCTGCTAGATACTTCTGTTTTAGTTCCAATAAGAGATGGAAGATTAGCACTTGGAACTTGGCAAGGCATTTATTTATGTGAACACCGTAATTATGGTGGGAATAGAAATGTAGTAATAACAGCTTGGGGTGAATAATTTTGTCACTCGGAGCAAAGCGAAGAATCTCATTCAATTAGTTATCATTTTGAGATTCCCCCAAAGTAGGAATGACAAATGTTAGTTAATTGTCTCCACCCAATTCCCATCTTCTCTAATAATTTCGATGAGTTCATCTAAAGCAGATGGTGTATTCACATTTTTCTTAACTACTTCTTTACCACGGTATAAAGTAATTTTTCCAGGGCCAGTCCCTACATACCCATAATCTGCATCGGCCATTTCTCCTGGTCCGTTCACAATGCAACCCATAATAGCAATCTTAATCCCTTTCAAATGATCTGTTTTTGAACGAATGTATTGTGTAGTTTCTTGTAAATCGAATAATGTACGCCCGCAGCTTGGACAAGAAATATATTCCGTTTTTGAGATACGAGTTCTTGTAGCTTGTAAAATTCCGAAACTAGTAGAGTTTACTAATGACAAACTAATGTTTTGAGGAGCATCAATCCACACTCCATCACCAAAACCATCTGTTAGTAAGGCACCCATATCGCTGGCCGCATATAGCATCAATTGATCTGAATCTATATTAATATATTTTCGTTTAATGATTACTGGAACTTGAATATTCTGTTGTTGCAGAGCGACAAAAAACCCTCTTTGTTGCTGTATACCTACGTATTGAGAAGTTTCTAGAATAACAATAGTAGTATTATCAAATTGTTGAATTGTTGAATTATTAAATTGTTCAGCATTTACACTTACAAAATTTAAAACCTCATCTTTAATTTTAACTTCGTTAAATTCTGCTTCGCTAAATAGTGGATAACAATTGTATTTATCCTTTAACATTAGCCAAGTCTGATAATTATAAACTTGTTTTAAATTTCCTGGCAAAGAGAATGAAGGCAAAGAGTCGCCTAAATAAACTAAATCGCAAGCTTGGTCTGTAAGATTGTATTTATCCAAACCTGCACTATAATTATAACCAATAGCACTTAAAAAATAAGGATCCTTTAAGTTTTGACCAGTAACATCGATTACAACAACTGGATGAAAATGTCCTCCAATTTGCTGAACTGGTGTTGTAATGCGACGAGTATATTGGTAAGGGCTATAAGTTGCGATTTGTCCTTCGCTAGGCTCAGAATGAGAAGCTTTGTAATGAGTTTGAACTTCCGACTTAGGACTCAAAACTTCAGACTTTCTCTCGTATCTATCTGCCAAAGCTCTTGCAACTGGCGCTTCAAATTCTGGATCTTCCGTTAAAGAAACCCTAATTGTATCTCCTAATCCATCAGCTAATAATGTTCCTATACCTACAGCAGATTTAATGCGCCCATCCTCTCCATCACCAGCTTCAGTAACACCTAAGTGCAATGGATAATTCATACCTTCTTTCACCATTGTTTCGACCAATAAGCGATATGCCTGCACCATTACCTGAGTATTGCTAGCTTTCATAGAAATACACAAATTATAAAAGTTTTGGTCTTCGCACATGCGGATAAACTCCATCGCGGATTCTACCATACCTCTTGGTGTATCTCCATAATGGCTCATAATTCGATCTGATAATGAACCATGATTAGTACCAATACGCATAGCGGTACCATATTCTTTACAGATTTTAACTAAAGGCGTAAATTTTTTATAAATACGCTCAAGCTCTGCCTGATAGGCGTCAGTAGTATATTCTAAGTTTTCGAATTTCTTTTTATCGGCATAATTGCCTGGATTTACACGAACTTTTTCTACAATCCGAGCAGCAGATTCAGCAGCATTGGGAGTAAAATGAATATCAGCAATTAAAGGAACATCGTATCCACGAAAGCGTAACTCCTTTTTAATATTAGCAAGATTTTCGGCTTCTTTAATGCTTGGCGCAGTGATACGTACATATTCACATCCAGATTCTACCATGCGGATGGTTTGCTCTACAGTCGCAATTGTGTCCATAGTATCAGTTGTAGTCATGGACTGAATTCGAATAGGATTTAAACCTCCCATTGGAATATTACCTATCTGAACTTCTCGAGTTAAAAATCGAGAATAATTGGTTAAACTGTTACAATAAACGCCATCTAACTGGTATGGTTTAACTTCTTTTTGCATGCATTGCAAAGATAATGTAAATGTTGAATTGTTATATTGATGGATTGTTAAATTAATCGTTGTTTAATTACGAGTGTATTTGCAATTAAATCATGAAAGCATTGCTGCTTTTTATTAAGAAAACTATAAAAATAACCCAAAAACAATGGTAAAACTGAAATAGTTTTTGCTAAATTTCTACCAAAAGAAACTCCCAAAGGAATGGGATTACCTAACATATCAGTGACTTTAATATCTAATAAGCGTTTGCCAATCGTGGCTTGTTTGACTGAAGCTTCTGCAAAACTGCTATACACCAATTTAGCTACTGGAATAAGTGCTAAAAACATCAAAGCAGTTGTAATGCGCATTGCCTTTTGATCAATAAAAATGAATAAAACCAATACAACTACCACATACGCAATCATTAAAAAGAAATAATCAATTGCTGATGCGAGTAGTCTTTGATCAAAAGATGCAAAATATTGTGGTGCTGTTTGTTGATAACGAAAACCTAACCATTCGCGTAACTCAGGTAATTCATGCGCTTCTTTATAATCATCCATACCCGGCGTTCTAATAAAAGTGCCGGGTTTTATATTTAGATCTTTTAATTCTGCTAAACTATATGGACCTTCTGGTTTCCCATTTATAATAACTGTATATTCCATTTAGGTAAAGTTACTGGTGTTAAGGTATAAGTTTATCTGCTACCTTACAAAAAATGGGTAAAAAATGATTTGATTTTCATCTTTTACCCATTTAAAAAAACTTATAATTAGTATCTATCTACCTCAAAGCTACTTAAACCACCATCAAAATTTATAAATATTTTTTTAGTTGAAGATTGATAGTTAGGTGTTTCATAAATGCCGTCGCTAACTTTTGTAAAACCGGTAAAATCTTTTGATGACAAACCTGTTTTAGTTTTAATACGACATCCAGAACCTGTCGGAATTTTAATTTTTACATCAGCTACCCCAGTTTTAACGTTCACATCTGTAATTGGCAATAAATCTCCTAATTTAACATCAAGTTCTGCTGCGCCTCCATCAAAATTGAATTTTCTTACCTTATAGTTGGATAAATCGAAATCTATTTGACCCGCTCCCATTCCAAAATGCATTTCCCAAATTGGTTTTGTATTTAAACGAACATCTACATTATTACCACCATTTCCAATCGACCATCCTCTGCGATTACGTTTATCCTGCATTTTAAAAGTTAATGTATTTACGCTATCAGATGTGGTTTTATCTAATGCAAAATTTCCATTTCTTTTTTTAACATCTGCGGAGAATAAGCTATCTGTTTCTCCTTTTAGATTGAACGAAGTACCTCCGCCAGAAATATTTAAGATCGTTTTTTTAACTGTATCCTCTGCAGTAAATGGTTCAGAAAAATTCAATTTTGTATAATCAGAATTATCGTCGTTATCATCATCCATATCTATATTTACATGATTATCATCATTCCACCAAAAACCGCGTTCTGGTCTTTGCTGTCCTTTTACGAATAAAACAGATAGTGTAATTATCAAAATACTTAAGGAAATGATATTCCCTGTTTGAGAATTGTTTCTGTTAAAAAGAATATTTACACCCAATATGATTAAAAATACTGGCCAAAAATCCCATACGTTACGCCAATAGAAATTTATAACGTTAAAATTATCTAACAATAGTACACCACCTATAAATAAAAGTAGCACACCCCATATTACTTTATCTAATTTCATCTTTTTTAAATTATTTGTACTTGGTGTGTAGTTCGCATGAAAACTATCCAACCCCAATTAATTATTTATCATGCTTGTTTGGTTTTTCTATTAAGGATTTGGTGTTGCCGAATCTTTATTTTCTTCAATTATTGTGACATCTTCAACTGGCTTTTCTGTAGCTGTATTTTGAGCTTCTTCAGTGGTTTTTTTAAAATTATCCCACTCGGTTTTTCTTTGATTTCTAAAGATTAAACTTATTCCTAATGCTACAATTGCTAAAGGCCATAATTTGTAGATTTTAAAAATGTTAAACCAATGAGGGATTACATCAAACTGTCTAAGTAAGAAATAAAAACCTAAAATTAATAAGATTAAACCTCCAATTGTACGGCCTGTATCATTCCCTTTTGGAAATTGATTGATCGCATTAGGGTCTTTAAAATCTGGGCCTGCATTTGGTGTATTCCATTTAGTTTGGTCGCCAAAGTTTGATGGGTTATTAAACGCATTTGGCGAATTAAACATAGAAGAATCTTGCTTGTTTTTATTAAAATACTCGTTAAACTTTGCATAACGAGCAGCAGGATCATTATTTACCGGCACAACAATCCACATTACTATGTAAACTAACAAACCTGTACCTGCTAAAAATATGGTTGCCAAAACAAATAACACTCTTATAATTGTGATATCTACTTGCATATAATCTGCCAAACCAGATGCAACACCTGCAACGGTTTTATTGTGTTCGTTTCTAAACAATCTCTTTTCCATAACGCTTTCTCCTTCTATTTATGTGTTAAAATTTAAAGGCTTCAAGACTATCTCTTCAACGTTTACTCCACTACTTAAATTTAAAATGGAGTATAAAGAATTAGCAATATCTTCTGGTTGTACAAATTTTTCTGGGCTTATGTTAGTGCCTTCCCATGAAGCAGTTAATGTAGAACCTGGCAAAATTGCTGTTACTTTAACGTTGTATGCTGATAACTCTTTCCGCAATACATTATTAAGACTTAGTATCGCGGCTTTTGTTACACTATAACTACCTGCATTATCAATTATCTCTGTACTCGCTATGGAACAAATATTAAAAATATGACCAAATTGCTGGTCTTTCATTATTTTTCCAAAATATTTAGATAGATAATAAGGAGCATTTACATTTACCGCATTTTGGTATTCGAAATTTTTATCTTCTTCATCCAACATATTTCCTGGTATAAAGACTCCTGCATTATTCACTAAAACATCAATTTTATCAAAAGAACTTTTTACTTGGTTGCAAAAACTATAAACTTCTTCCTTATTGCCCATATCCGCCTTTATAGCAATAATTTTAACCTTTAAGTGGGCTAATTCACTTTTGAATGTTTGCAAATCACTTTCAGTTCTAGCACAAATTGCAAGGTTAAATCCTTGTTGTGCTAATTTTAACGCAATTGCTTTTCCAATTCCTTTTGTTGCCCCAGTTATTATGGCATTCATAACTAATAAGATATTTGTTTATTGCAAAAAAGGGTATTAATATTGGGAAACAATAATATTTTTTAACAAATACACAAAGGCTGAACATTTTTTATTGTTTCTTTGTATTATATTGTATTACACTACAACTAATCTTTATTAAATGAACTTTACCAATTTTGGCAAGTATATCCTGCTATTAAAAGCAGCGTTCAGAAGACCCGAAAAAACTAAAATATATTTAAAATCCATTTTTCAACAAATGGAATTTATTGGCGTTGGCTCATTAGGCTTAATTAGTATTATTTCTACTTTTATTGGTGCCGTAATGACCTTACAGATTGCTTTCCAGTTGGTAAGTGATTTTATTCCAAAAACAATTATCGGTTCTGTTAATCGCGATTCAAGTATATTAGAGTTAAGCCCTACCATTAGTGCTATTGTATTAGCGGGTAAAATCGGCTCTGCTATCTCATCAGAAATAGGTACTATGAGAGTTACCGAACAAATTGATGCTCTAGAAATTATGGGGATCAATGCACCTGGTTACTTAATTCTACCAAAAATTATCGCAGGTATCACTATGGTTCCTGTTTTAGTAGTTATTTCAATGGTATTAAGTATTACTGGTGGTTATTTGGGAGGAACACTTTCTGGAGCAGTTTCTGCAGCAGAATATGTACAAGGTATTACTACAGATTTTAATCCATATACCATTACAGTTGCTTTGGTAAAAGCCTTTGTTTTTGGATTTATTATTACATCTGTACCAGCTTATGAAGGTTTTTATGTGAAAGGTGGTGCCTTAGAAGTTGCACAAGCAAGTACAAGAGCAGTTGTAGTAAGTTGTATTAGCATTTTAGCATGTGATTATATTGTAACCCAATTATTATTATGATCGAGATTAAAGATATTCACAAATCGTTTGGTGATAATGAAGTTTTAAAAGGAATTTCTGGAAAATTTGAAGAGGGTGTTACTAATTTAATTATTGGTGGTTCTGGCTCGGGAAAAACTACCTTATTAAAATGCATGATTGGCTTACACCAACCTGAAAAAGGCAGTGTACTATACGATGGACGAGAATTTACTCAGCTTAATTTTGAGGAACGAATAGAAATCAGAAAAGAGATTGGTATGTTATTTCAAGGTTCTGCATTATTTGATTCGATGACGGTTGAGGAAAACATTATGTTTCCTTTAAATATGTTTACGGACCAGGCACGAAGTGAAAAATTAGATCGTGTTAATTTTTGTTTAGAAAGAGTTAATCTTCCTGATAAAAACAAATTATTTCCGGCAGAGCTTTCAGGCGGAATGAAAAAACGTGTAGGTATTGCTCGGGCTATTGCTATGAACCCAAAATATCTTTTTTGCGATGAACCAAACTCCGGTTTAGATCCAAAAACTTCAATTGTAATTGACGAATTAATTAAGGAAATTACAGAAGAATATAAAACAACAACCATTGTAGTTACGCACGATATGAACTCAGTAATGGGCATTGGTGATTATATTATCTTTTTACACGAAGGAAAAAAATTCTGGGAAGGTTCTAACAAAGAAATAGCTAAAACAGATATTGAAGAACTTAATGATTTTGTATTTGCAAGCCGATTTATGAAGGCCGCGAAAGGCAAATTTTAATTTACAAACCATTTATGATTAGCCTTTTAACCCCAACACACTGGAAAGATTACGAGTTAATAGATTGCGGAGATTTTGAAAAATTAGAACGCTTTGGCAATCTTGTACTTTCTCGTCCAGAACCGCAGGCAGTTTGGAAAAAAGTATTATCTCCACAAGAGTGGAAGAAAAAAACTCATATTAATTTTAAAGGCCGTTCCGCAACCACTGGAGAATGGATTAAAATTGATAAAAATGTTCCAGACCGCTGGAATGTAAATTATAAAAATGATGATATCAGTATCAATCTACGATTAGGCCTTACTTCCTTTAAGCATGTGGGCGTTTTTCCAGAGCAAGCTGTTAATTGGGATTACATTTCATCATCAATCAAAAAGTTTAAAACTCCCATACCAAAAGTACTCAATTTATTTGCTTACACAGGTGCAGCATCTTTAGTGGCTAAAGCCGCAGGTGCAGATACCACTCATGTTGATTCCATTAAGCAAGTGGTGAACTGGGCAAATGAAAATCAGGAATTATCGAATTTAAAAGATGTACGCTGGGTTGTTGAGGATGCATTGAAATTTGTGAAAAGGGAATTAAAACGCGGTAAAAAGTACAACGGAATTATTTTAGATCCACCTGCTTTTGGCCATGGCCCAAATGGTGAAAAATGGAAATTGGAAGATCATATTCAAGAGATGATGCAAGATGTTGTTCAATTATTGGATGAAGAAGAACATTTCCTCATCTTAAATACGTATTCATTAGGCTTTTCATCGGTAATTGTAGAAAATTTAATCAAAACTTCTTTTCCACAGGTAAAAAATTTAGAAACTGGGGAACTTTATTTACAAGCCACATCTGGTATTAAACTACCATTGGGTGTTTTTGGCAAGTTCAACACTTTTAAAAAATAACTTTCTAATCTCAATAAAAATCAGCTTTTTTGACAGAATGTTAATCTGTTGATAATTATAACATACGTCCAAACCGAATTGGTGTATTTTTGATAAAAGATAACGCTAAAAACTAAAAATTAAATACTACTTATGAAATTAACCAAGATTGCGGGAATATTCTTAATCGGAATAGCTACAATTAGTACATTTTCTTATTGCACTTCTGATGCGAAAAAAAGTAATGGTAAAACTGCAAGTACAGACTCAACCAAAGTTGAAGAAGAAAATCAACGTACACCAGTTGATACGGCAAAATACAATGCCTTAATAAAAAAATTGGCCAATGGCGATACTACTGGAAAATGGCCAGTAAAAAATCAACCTTACCCAATTGATGGAGCAATTTTACCTTTTAAACGAATTGTAGTTTATTATGGAAATTTACACTCAAAAAAAATGGGCGCATTAGGAGAATATGCTCCAAAAGAGATGTGGCAACGCTTAAATGCTGAGGTTAAAAAATGGCAAAAAGTAGATCCATCTACTCCTGTACAAGTTGGCTTACATTACATTGCAGCAGTAGCTAGTGGTACTCCTGGTAAAGATGGGAAATACATTAATAGAATGGGAAATAAGCAAATTGATTCCGTTTTAAAGATTGCTAAAATGCACCCTAACACCATTGTATTTTTAGATTTACAAGTTGCTTTAAGTACTATAAAAGCTGAATTACCTCACATAGAAAAGTATTTAGAAATGCCTAATGTACATTTAGGTATCGATCCAGAGTTTTCTATGAAAGATGGTTCATTGCCAGGCAAAAAAATCGGTACTTATGATGCGGCAGATGTTAATTATGTAACTGGGTATTTAGCAGATATCGTTAAAAAGTATAATCTTCCTCCGAAAGTTTTTGTATTACACCGTTTCACTAAAAAAATGGTAACAAATAGTCAAAACATTAAATTGAGACCAGAAGTACAAATTGTAATGCACATGGATGGTTGGGGTGAACCAGATTTAAAATTAGGAACGTATCGTCACTTTATTTATGGCGAACCTGTACAGTTTACAGGGTTTAAATTGTTTTATAAAAACGATATTAAAAAGGCTCCTAATCGCATGATGACTCCAGAAGAGCTAATGAAATTAAAACCCTTACCTAGTTATATTCAATATCAATAATTAGATTAATAAAAAGGCTTCGAAAATTTCGAAGCCTTTTTATTAAAATTCTCCTTTTCCGGCTTTAGGTGGATCTCCTGTTCCTCCGATACTTTCAAAGCCTAGATAACCAAATTGATAATCTTTATTTATTACAATACTTACATCAGCTTCTATCAGATTTGTTTTTGCATAAAAGATATATTTATAAACATAGTCTTTGTAAGAAATAAATTTAATAGATTTCAATTTACCCATCATTCCAAAAACTTCCTTCATCTGTGCAGTTACTGTTTCTAAAGGCACTTTTTGTTTATAAACAGATGCATATAGATCATAAGCACCTCGATAATTCTTTTCATTAAAACAATCTATCCATTTATTTATAGCTACTTCAACATTTTTATCTTGAGCAAATGTGATTAAGCTAATAAACGATAACAATCCAATAATAAGTATTTTCTTCATATTAGTATCCTTAAAAAAAACCTAATTGTCCTTTATCATCAATCTTAATATCATCTGGATTGGTAATTTCAAAATCTACTTTTTTAGCAGGTTTTGGTTCATCAGTTTTAGGTTCAAGTTTTGCTTCCTTATCTTCTATTTCCTTTTTCTCTTCAACTTCACCTTTCTCCCCTGTCGCTGGTTGTTGCTCAATTTTAGCAGGTTTAGATTCGAAAACTAGCTTCTTCTTTTCCGGTTCTTCAATAAGTTTTTCCTTTTCTGCTTTTATTTCAGACAGTTGATTTTCTTGTTCTGTTGCTAAATTAATTTGATCCGGAGATATTTCTTCACCTATTTCAGTTGTATTTTCAGTTAAATCTTCTTCATAATTAGATTCATCAACATTTACTTTTGAAGTTTCAACCAGCACTGTTCCTATTTCTGATTCTGCATTTACCAAGTTCACTTTTTTCACATCATGTTGCGAAAGTCGATTGCCATTAGCTTTTAGTCCCTTCACATCAATTAATCCTGCTAAGTCTAATACTAAAGTTTCTGGAGTTTTAGATTTTCCTTTTTCTACGTCAACCTGAACTTGTGCATCTGCCTTTCCTGTGATAAAAATCATTTTAGACCCTGGTTCTTCGCTAATAATGCTTACTTCTTTACCAGCAGGTTGTAATTCGAACACAAAACGTTTTACATAATAGTTTTTCGCCTTGGCATCGTAATGTATTAATCCGTAAATTTTTTCAGGATCAAATTTTTGCATTAATACAATTCCTGGATCAAAGTGATTACTTAAATCGAATGATGTTAGTTCGTACCAACCTGCAGCATTAACTTGCAAAATTTTATCATCGCCATCAAATTCACCAAGGTATTTCCCTCTCCCATCTACATTTAAGCGTTTTAGTAATTCATCATACCAAATCTTTAATCCTGATAAGGTAGAAACCCCTTTACTCTTAAATAAAACTTTTTTAATAGGATATTTTGAAACTATATTTCCTTGAGACGCTCGTCCTTTTATAGCAGTTTCTGCAAAATCTATATCAAATTGTAGCTTTTTAAGTTTAGAATGTGGCTTAAGCTGTACGGTAATTACTTCTGCTTCGCCATTAGGATTTGCTGTAAAATATAAAATCTTAGATCCTTTTGTTCCTTTGGTTAAATCGTATTCTTTATCGCGAGTAACACCTAAAACCGAGAAACGTTTAATGTAACTTGTTCCGTTTGCACCATCTCTATAAATGAGATTATACACGGTTCTATCATCCCCTTTTTTAAATACTTGCGCATGAATAATTCCTTTACCTACAAAGGTTTTATCGGCCACCTTTGTCACAATACACTTTCCATCTTCACGAAAAACAATGATCTCATCAATATCAGAACAATCTGCAACGAACTCGTCCTTTTTTAAGCCTGTACCAACAAAACCGTCTTCTTTATTCACGTACAACTTTACGTTTGCTAACGCGACTTTGCTCGCTTCAACTCTATCAAATAAGCGAATTTCGGTTTTACGCTCCCTGCCTTTTCCGTATTTATCTTTTAGTTTCTGAAACCAAGCGATCGCATAATCAGTTAAATGGCGTAAATGACCTTTTACAACTTTAATTTCATCTTCTAAAGCTTTCATTTGCTCATCAGCCTTTTTCACATCAAAACGTGTGATGCTACTCATTGGCTTATCGATTAGCTTTTTAAAATCTTCTGGTAAAATTTCTCTATAGAGTGAGGCTTTAAAAGGTTCAAATAAAATGTTTAACACATTCACAACAGCGTCAAAATCACTTGCATTTTCATATTCAGGATTTTTATACATCCCTTCTTGAATGAAAATCTTTAACAATGAACTAAAGAAAATTCGCTCTTGCAATTCGTACAAACGTATTTCTAATTCACGTTTTAATAGGAATTTAGTGTGCTTAGTGTTTTGCTCTAATATATCATTTACTGTTAAGAAATGAGGTTTATCATCCTTAATAATACAGGTATTTGGAGAAATAGAAACTTCGCAAGCGGTAAAAGCATACAAGGCATCGATGGTTACATCTGGTGAAATACCAGGGGCTAATTGAATAACAATTTCCACATTTGCAGCGGTATTATCTTCAATCTTTTTTATCTTGATTTTGCCTTTATCATTAGCTGCTAAAATACTATCAATAACAGATCCCGTTGTGGTACTGTATGGAATTTCAGTAATTACCAACGTTTTTTTATCCTTCTCGGTAATTTTTGCACGAACTCTAATTCTACCACCACGCATTCCTTCGTTGTAGTTAGAAAAATCGGCCATGCCTCCTGTAAAGAAATCTGGTAAAATATTACTCCTGTTTCCTTTTAAAATTTCTATCGAAGCATCTAACAATTCAACAAAATTGTGCGGCATTACTTTAGTGGCTAAACCTACTGCAATACCTTCTGCTCCTTGTGCTAATAATAAGGGAAATTTAACAGGTAAGGTTACAGGCTCACTGTTTCTACCATCGTAACTTAATTGCCAAATGGTGGTATCAGCATTAAAAACTACATCATTTGCAAATTTCGATAAACGAGCTTCGATATAACGAGGTGCTGCAGCGCTATCTCCTGTGATAGGATCTCCCCAGTTCCCCTGGCAATCTATTAATAAATCTTTCTGTCCAATTTGAACCATGGCATCGCCAATTGAGGCATCACCATGTGGATGGTATTTCATGGTATTCCCAATAACGTTGGCCGCTTTGTTAAAACGTCCGTCGTCCATTTCCTTAAGCGAGTGCATAATACGGCGTTGCACGGGTTTTAAACCATCGTGTATGTGCGGAACTGCCCTATCTAGAATTACATAAGAAGCATAATCGAGAAACCAATTTTCATAAAGCCCATTAATTGGGGTAATTGTATGTTTATTTTCTTCGTTTAAGTTGTTTTCTAATTCTTCACTCATTCGCTATAAAAGTATTTGGGATGCGTAAATATAACGCTTGTTAATAGAATTTTAGTGAGAAGTTTTAAACAGGGTGTGAAATAAAATTACACTATTGAGTTTTAGATTTCAGGTCAGATTTGAAAAGCAAAAAACAGTAACTCTTTTTAAAGTTAGTCCCGCTGTTCGCTTTACTTCGTGTTCGCTACCATCGGGTTTAGTTAACACAGTAATGTGCAACTATCTTAGATTTTACCCGCCTAATCTATCCTCTACAAAACCAAAAGGTAATAAACTCTTTACTCCTTTTACTTTAATTATTTTGCCATCAATGCAATAAAACAACACATCAATAGGCAATTTTTGCCTTTGTTCATATTCTGCCATTACTTGTAAACAAGCTCCGCAAGAAGTAACAGGATTTTCTATTTTAAAATTTGCTGTTTGTGCTGTAATTGCCATCGATTTTATAACCGCATTCGGATAATTTGATCCGATGGTAAACAACGCAACCCGTTCTGCACACAATCCAGATGGGTAAGCTACATTTTCTTGATTGCTACCTAAAACTACTTGATCATTAGTCAATAGAACTGCTGTACCAACTTTAAACTTAGAATATGGTGAGTGTGAAGAAGTCAAGGCGTCTTTTGCTTTGTTGCATAGCATTTGGTCTGTTTCCGAAAGTTCTTCTATATTATCAAAAGTTTCGTAGCTGATTGTAAAATTTTGTGTAATCATAATAATTAGTTCCACAACTAATTTGCGGGGTATAAACCTAAGCTATTTTTTCTTTAAATACTAAAGAACATTTTTAGCTCAATTTTGTTTAAAAATTACATGTTATGGCATGGTTATAGTTTAAAGATTAAATCATCTCAATTTATTTCGCTTGAACAAGTATTTACGTAAAGGTTTAAAGATTATTTTATGGATAATTGCTAGTATAATTATGCTAGTTATACTTGTTGCAGTTTCTCTAAATATCCCTGCTGTACAAAATTTTGTTAAAAATAGAGCCATTAGTTATCTCAAAAACAAAACAAAAACAGAAATAAGACTAGAAAGTATTAAAATCGCTTTGCCAAAAGATGTTGTTTTAAACAAGTTTTATATTGAAGACCGAAAAGGCGATACGTTACTTTATGCAGAGAAATTACAGGTTGATATTAGTCTTTTTAAGTTGCTTAAAAACACCGTTGAGGTTAACAAAATTGAACTAAAAAAAATACGTGCTAACGTAAAACGAATAAATCCAGATACGAGTTTCAATTTTTCTTTTTTGGTAGATGCTTTTATGACGGAGGAGAAAAAAAATCCGGAAAAAGATACGTCTTCTGCACCGCTAAAATTCAGAATTGATAAGGTTTTATTTACAGATATTGGCATTACCTACCACGATGATGTAGCTGGAAATGATATGAAGTTACATTTGGGTGAGTTTAAATCGAGAATTAAAGATTTTGATTTGGCTAAACAAAATTATGTCATCAAGGAATTAAGCTTAAAAAATTCTTCGTTAAATTATCTTCAACAGAAACCTTTAACACAATTGGTACAACATATTACCAATAGCGTTGATAGCACACAAAAAACGACTGGAAAATTACCAACGATCACTGTGCAGGATTTTTCATTTAATAATGTAAAAATCAATTATGATGATCAGTTATCAACTACAAAAGCTATAGCAAATCTTAATGATTTAGGTTTAGTTAATTTAAAATTAGATTTAACGAATGGCAAGTATAATGCCGATGAAGCAAAATTAAACAAGTCTAAAATCTTGTTTGCGTTTAAGCCTGCACCTAGCAATAATTTAAAAAAAGTAAAAGATACGGTTGTTGTAGAAGCATCGCCCTTGGCCTTATTTTTAAAGAAAGTTGACTTTAATGATAATGAAATTCAATATGATAACGTTGCTACAAAGCCAACAAAAGGTTTTGATTTTAATCATCTTAACATTACTAATTTAACTTTAGGTGTAGATGATTTAAATTTCAGCAATGGAGGGATAACTGTTAAGGTTAATAATGGTTCTTTTAAAGATAAAAGTGGTTTTATTTTAAATGATTTAAAAGGTGATGCGATTTATAACGACAAGCAAATTAAATTGGCCAACTTCATTTTAAAAACTCCAAATACAACTATTGAAAATGCTACTGAATTAAGCTTTACCTCGATAGATGATTTAACCAAACATCCTGAAAAGGTAAAACTAAGTTTAAACTTTAAAAATACCACTATAGGTTTAAAAGATGCTGCCTTTTTTAGTAATGCAATTCCTACAAATTATCGAAATGAAAAAATTAAAATAAATGCGAATGTAAACGGATATCTAAACAATTTGAATATTCCACAATTGCAGATTAGCGGTTTAAAAAACACTCAAATAGATATTAGTGGTAAAGTAAAAGGGTTACCGGATTTAAATAAAACTTATCTCGATTTAACGATTAAAAAACTTCATTTAACTAAAGGCGATATTTTAGTTGTTGTGCCGAAAAAATCGTTACCTCCTTCTATAGAATTACCTAATGTGGTTAATGCCAGAGGAATTTTCAAAGGTTCGATGACTGATTTTAATACCAACCTTAATATACAAACTGATATGGGTGGGGCAGTGATAGTTGCGAATATGAAAGGGCCTAAAGGTAGGGAGAGTTATAAAGCGAACATCAGTTTAAACAATTTTAATGTAGGCAGATTGTTGAAACAACAGGCAACTTTAGGTAGAATTACTGCTAAAGCTGATGTAGTTGGAACAGGGTTAGATCCTAAAAAAATTAATGCAAAGTTTAACGCGAAGGTATTAAGTGCGACTTACAATAAATACAATTATCGAAATTTGAGTTTGAGTGGAACATATGCTAATCAATTAGTAAATGTTAAAAGCACTATGCCTGATAGTAATGCAAACTTTAATTTAAATGCACAGATAAATTTGGCTGGGAAATATCCTAGTATAAAAGCTAATGTAGATTTGAAACAAATTGATCTGCAAAAATTGAATTTTAGTAGCACAGAGTTTAAAGTTGCTGGTAATATTAAAGCAAATTTAAGTACTGTTGATGTAGATTATTTGAATGGTGATGTTTTTGCTACTGGTTTGCAATTGGTAAAAGAAGGCAGAAAATTTAATGTTGATACTGTTGAGTTGCATGCACTTTCTACGGCAACATCAAATAGTTTAATTCTAAAATCAGAATTGTTAAGTGCAAAAATTGATGGTAAATATCAGTTAAGTAAAATTGGAAATGCTGTTATCAATCAAATCAATAAATATTATCAATTTGGGGAAGTTACTTCCATTCCAGATCAGCGAATTAGGTTTGCCATTAACATTTACAATCCGAAATTTTTAAAAGATTTTGTACCAGAGCTCACTACTTTTTTACCTTCAAAAATTAATGGACTATTGGATACACAAAAGGATAGTTTATTAATGAATGCTTCCTTTCCAAAAATAGTTTATGGCGATTATACAATAGATAGCAGTCGAATTGCGGTAAACAATACCAATCAAAAGCTAAATTATAATTTCACTATTAAGAGTATTCAAAGTCCTGCTATCGTGTTATTTAATAGCGAAATTTCTGGTGATGCGGCGAATAATCAGTTGAATTTAAATGTATTTCTTAGAGATAGACAACGAAAAGACAAGTACGTAATTGCAGGAATTTTTAAATCGTTTAATAAAGATTTTAGATTTAATCTTGATCCGAACAAACTCTTATTAGATTATGAAAAATGGACTGTTGATCCAGCAAATTACATACAATTTGGACGTTCGGGTATTTTGGCCAATCAGTTTAATTTAAGTCAGGGCTCACAATTATTGAGTATTAATAGCATTACTAATACTCCAAATTCGCCATTACAAGCAGAATTTAAAAATTTCCAGATTGAAACACTTACCAAATTTGCTGAAACTGATACTACTTTAGTTGGTGGTACAATTAACGGAAAAGTGAATGTTAAAGACTTAGTATCAAACCCTAAGTTCGAAGCTGATTTAACTGTCAGTAAATTGCGTTATCAAAAGGATGAACTTGGAGATTTGAGTTTATTAGTAAACAATAATACAGCGAATGCTTTTGAAGTAGACGCGAGATTAAAAGGCGTTCATGAACTGAGCGCAAAAGGTTTCTATTATACAGCTCCAGAAAGTGCATTAGACTTAGCGGTAAATATTGATAAAATAGATCTTAAAGAAATAGAAAGTGTTAGTTTGGGTCAGATTAGAAATGGAAAAGGAACATTAACAGGACAGTTCTCGGTAAAAGGAGAATTAACGTCACCTAAAATATTGGGAAATCTTAAGTTTAATAATGCTGGATTTAATGTTGCCTACATCAATTCTTATTTTACAATGCCAAACCAAGAAATAACTTTTAATAATGAAGGAATTAGGTTTGATGATTTTACACTAATTGACTCTTTAGGGCAAAAAGCAATTATCGATGGAAATATTTATACCACAGATTTTAAAAACGTAAGGTTTGGTTTAGACATTAGAACAAACAACTTTAGAGCAATAAATTCTACAGCAGCAGATAATGACATGATTTATGGTACGGTATTTTTAACCAGTACAATAAAAGTTCGTGGAGATTTAAATCAACCAGATGTTAACATGGATATTAAAGTTAACAAGGGAACAAAATTCTTTTATGCCTTGCCAATAAATGATCCATCGGTAATTGAACAAGAGGGAATTGTACAATTTATTGATAAAGATGCGCCACCTTTTAACGGCAAAAAAGATTTAAAAGCAGACAGTGTAAGTAAATCTCCACTAAAAGGATTAAATCTTGTTGCAGACATAACCATAGATCCAGAAGCTGAGTTGAATGTAGTTGTAGACCCGCAAAATGGAGATAACTTAAGCGTAAAAGGCAATGCCAATTTGAATGCAACAATTGATCCGAGCGGAAAAATTAGTTTAACAGGACGCTACGAGGTTGAAGAAGGTTCTTATAGTTTAACAGTTGCCCCATTAGGAAAAAGACCATTTAAAATTGTAAAAGGAAGTACCATTATTTGGACTGGTGAACCCACCGCAGCAACTGTTAATTTAACCGCTTTATATGAAGTAAACGCAGCTCCAATTGATTTAATTAACGAACCAGATAATATTAGAGCTAAAACAAAATTGCCATTTCAGGTTTATTTATACATGAAAGATGAGTTGTTAAAACCAACTATCTCTTTCAAAATTGATTTACCTGAAAACGAACGTGGCGCATTAGAAGGAACCGTTTATACCAAATTGCAAAATGTAAATAGAGATGAAAATGAGTTGAACAAACAAGTTTTTGCACTGCTCGCCTTAAACCGATTTATTGCGAATAATCCTTTCCAAAGTTTAGTAGGTGGCGGTGGGGGAGCTTCGACGTTAGCTCGTTCTAGTGTAAGTAAATTATTAACGGAGCAATTGAACAATTTAGCATCTGATTTAATTCAAGGTGTAGATTTAAACTTCGGTGTAAATTCTTCAGAGGATTACTCAACTGGGTCATTGCAGCAAAAAACAGATTTAGAAATAGGTTTATCTAAAAAATTATTAAGTGATAGATTGACGGTAACTGTAGGAAGTTCGTTTGGATTAGAAGGCCCTAAAACACCTGGACAAAGCTCATCAAATATTGCTGGCAATGTAAATATTGATTATGCACTATCTGCTGATGGAAGATATAGATTAAGATTTTATCGTCGTAACCAAAACGAAGGAATAGTTGAAGGTCAGATTATAGAGACTGGACTTGGATTTACTTTAGTTGTAGACTATAATAAGTTTAGAGAAATTTTCCAATCACGTAAGAAAAAATTAAGAAATCAAATAGAACGTAAACCAAAAGATGAAACAACTAATTAAATCGATATTATTTTTATTGGCTTGTTTGGTTGTGGCGAGTTGTAGTACAACCAGCAGATTAAAACCTGGACAATATTTATATACTGGGGCGGATATAAATATCAATCCAGATTCTTCTACAAGAATTGATAATCAAAAAGAGGTTAAAAAAACGTTAGAAAGTAAAACCAGACCACGACCAAATAAATCAATATTAGGTATTAAATATAAGTTGTTGATTCACAATTTAGCCCCTGATACTGTTAAGCCAAAGGGAATTGGAAATTGGTTAAAAAACAAAATTGGCGAACCACCAGTTTTACTCAACGATGTAAAAATTAAATATAATAATGACGTTTTAAAAAGTTACTTAATTAGTCAAGGATATTTACAATCTGATGTTACTGGCGATACAGTGATTAAGGGTAAAAAAGGAAAAGCTGTATATACTGTAAACACAGGAATTAGGTATAAAATTAATAGCATTACTTTTCCAAAAGACACAGGGGATTTAACGCATATCATCAATTTAAATAAAGATAAAACACTATTAAAAGTTGGAGATTTTTATGATTTGGATACTTATAAAAATGAAAGAATTAGAATTGATAACGATTTAAAAGAAAGTGGCTATTTCTATTTCAATCCAGATTATTTGATTTTACAGGTAGATAGTACAATTGGAAAAAATTTAGTTGATGTTAATGTAAATATCAAAAACACTTCTCCAGATGCTGCATTAAAACCTTACACTATTCATAACATCAATATTTTCCCTAATTATAATTTGCGTAGAGATAGTTTGTTGAGGAGTTTAAAACCTATACAGTACAATGATTTCAATATTTATGATAATAGAAACACTTTCAAACCTAAATTATTCGATCGGTTAGTTTTCTTCAAAAAAGGAGAAAATTATAATAGAAAAGATCATAACCAATCTTTAAATAGAATGGTAAATATTGGTGCTTTTCAAGATGTTAGAGCAGAATTTTTGCCAATAGATAGTTTCAGAAATAATCAGTTGAACTTAAATATCTATTTAACTCCTTTGAAGAAAAATTCACTGACTTTTTCGGTTACTGGAACAAGTAAATCGAATAATTTTGTTGGTTCTGAAGTTAAATTAACTCAAACTACACGTAATTTATTTAGAGGTGCTGAACAGTTAGATATAAGTGTAAGTGGTGGTTTTGAAACACAAGTGAGCGGAATTGCTAAAGGCCTAAATTCTTATTCATTTACAGCAGAAGGTAAATTAACATTCCCTCAATTTATAGTTCCTTTTTATAAGCCAAAAACCACCAATGCATTTATTCCAAAAACCATTGCTTCTCTTTCTTATCAATTATTAAGTAGAGGATCTCAATATTCATTAAATGCATTTAAAACAGAATTTGGTTACAATTGGAAAGAGAACATCAGAAAAGAACATAATTTCAATCCAATTTCAGTAAACTTCGTACATGCAAGTTTTCCAGATAGTGCAACAAAAGAAAACCTTTTTAATTCAAACCCAATACTAAGGAGTTCTTTAGAAAATCAATTTATTATTGGAAGTAACTACAATTTCACTTATTCCAATCAGATGGAAACTGCTAGGAGAAATAATATTTATTTTAATGGTGGAGTAGAAACTAGCGGAAATGTATGGGGACTTTTTGTCTCAAAAGATGAATTAGGCAGAAGGGGATTATTTGGAACATCACTTACCCAATTTGTAAGACTTGAAACAGATTTAAGAGATTATTATAAAATTAATAAGAATGTAACTTGGGCAAATAGACTAAATCTTGGTTACGGTTATGCCTATGGCAACAGTACATCTTTACCTTTTGTTCGTCAATTCTTTGCTGGCGGAAGTAATGATATTAGAGCATTTAGAGCTAGAACATTAGGACCAGGAACTTACAAAGTGCCAGAGAATAAGACATTTTCGGACCAAGGTGGGGACATAAAAATGATGTTAAATACCGAACTTCGATTTAAAATTGTTAGTGTATTGTATGGAGCTGTATTTGTAGATGCTGGTAATATCTGGCTAAGAAAAGAAGATAAAGGCGATCCTGCAATTCCAGGAAGTGCAAGATTGGGCTCAGGATTTAAACTCAAAAATGCGTTGAACGAATTGGCTGTTGGTACTGGTGCTGGTTTGAGAATTGATGCTCAAATATTTGTAATTAGATTAGATGGCGCATTCCCTATTAGAAAGCCATATTTACCTAGCGGACAACGCTGGGTGTTAGATCAAGTAGATTTTGGAAGCAAAATGTGGCGAAAAGAAAATCTTATTTTAAACATTGGCATCGGCTATCCGTTTTAATAGTATGATTGGTTTAATAAAGAAAGCAAAAAACTTAGTTATAGGTACATATCATTTATTTATAGCCGCAGGAAAAGGTTTTATAGAAGATCGTGTAATGAAATTGAGTGCCTCTTTGGCATATTATACTATATTTTCACTTACTCCATTAATCATTATTATCATCTCAGCTACTAGTCTTTTTTTAGGAGACAACATGGATCCTAACACAAAGTTATTTGGGGAAATTAGTAAAATGATTGGTAATGAAGCTGCCCATCAATTGAGAGGTTTTGTAGAAAACGCAAACCTTTCTGGTAAAAGCACAATGGGTTTAATTATCGGAATTGTAACCTTAGTAATAGGATCAACAGCAATTTTTATTGAAATTCAGGATAGTATAAATCAAATATGGAAGGTAAAAGCAGTTCCAAAAAAGGGATGGAAAAAGCTTATCACAAATCGCTTATTGTCATTTTCACTCATCGCGTCTTTAGGGTTTTTACTATTAGTTTCTCTTGTTATTAATAGCATTGTAGTAGGAATTGGAAACAAATTAGAAATTTATGCTTCTAAAATCGGTATTGAACAAATTTCTAGTTTTTTCATGCTTATTGTGACGAATATTTTAACATTAGCAGTAGTGACAGCCATTTTTGCTATTATTTTCAAAGTATTGCCAGATGTAGATTTGAAATGGAAACCAGCTTTAATTGGCGCATTATTTACCGCTCTTATGTTTAGTTTAGGTAAATATGCAATCAGTATTTATATCGAAAAAGGTAATCCTGGTTCTACATTTGGTGCAGCAAGTTCGATTATAGTAATTTTAGTCTGGATCTATTATACGTCTGTTATTTTATACTTTGGAGCAGAATTTACTCAAGCCTATGCCGAAAAATATTCTGACGGCATTGCGCCCTCAAAATACGCAGTTCACTTAAAAACCATTATTGTAGAAAAGAAAGTAGAAGTTTTACCACCTCAGCACCCTGAAGATACTGTAGATTGTCCTAAAACATAAACTACAATTTTATCCATCAATTCTTGCTCAGAAAAAGGTTTAAGCACCAAATCATTGATACCTGATTCAATATACTTTTCACGATCTTCTTTTAAAACATTTGCTGTAACTCCTAAAATCGGTGTATTCATCTTTGCAGGATCGGCATATAATCTAATTTTACGTGTTAATTCTACCCCTCCCATTTCCGGCATTTGAATATCAGTTAAAATTAAATCGTAAGTATTATGACGAAATAACTCAAACGCTTCTTTTCCATCATAAGCAACATCAGTTATTATTTTATATTTTTTAATAACAGTTTGTATCAGTAATACATTTAACTTATTATCATCTGCTAATAAAACTCGTTTCCCTTCTAAATTATCAAAAGTGCTAACAGTAGTTTTAATTATTTCTACACTTTTATTGCATAACTCATACGGAATTTCAAAACTAAATATCGAACCCATACCTAATCTACTACTCACACCTATTTTTCCATTTTGAAACTCTACTATTTTTTTACAAATAGCTAGTCCTAATCCGGTACCTTTTTGTTTAACTTTAGTTGATGAGTAGTATACTTGTGCAAATTCATCAAATATCATATCTAAGTTTTCAGGAGTAATTCCAATTCCTGTATCTATAACATGAACTTTTAATACTGCTTGCTTTTTATCATTTAAACTAAAATCAGCCTTTAATGTAACTGAACCTTTTTCAGTAAATTTAATAGCATTACTCAATAAATTCATTACGACTTGCTTTAAACGAAGTGAATCTCCAGAAAAGCAAATGCTATTGTTAAAGGAAATATCCTTTTTTAACTCAACTCCTTTTTTACTCGCTAGAATACTCATACTCGTGTATACTTCTGTAATTGCATCAAACGGGATAAAAGAAATCTTATCAAAGCTAACCTTACCGGTTTCGTACTTAGAAAAATCTAGGATATCATTAACTACATCTAACAGTATCCTCGATGAATTTTCTATTGCGGTTAGTTGTTCTGTTTGTTGATAGTTTAATTTACTATGACTTAATTGCTCGGAAAAACCAATAATCGAGTTTAAAGGTGTACGTATTTCATGGCTCATATTTGCTAGAAATCTGCTCTTAGAAATTGCATATTGTGAAGTTTTTTGACTATACTTTATTAATGCATTTTCATTTTTATAAATTTTCCAAATATTATATAGAATAGCTGAAACTAATATTAAAAGTATGAGGATGCTTAAGATAAAAATTGTGTCAAGGCTTTTAAACGTATCATGAATATCTTCATTTATTTGTTTCCGATTTTGAGAAACAAATGTCATCTCATGTTTTTTATAGTTTTGTAAAAGGGAAACTAATTCAGCAATTAGCCTATTATTGATTTGTAAAATAGCAATTTCATTCTTTTTGAGCATACTATTCGCTAAGTACAAATTATTTAACTTTTGCAGTTGTGTAATGCTAGAATTCTTGTTTTGTGATGAAGTATCAATCTTAGTTTCAGTTCTAACTACTTTGTAAGCTGTATCTTCAACCTTAGGTTTCTTTTTGGAAAAAACAGCTGCTAATCTTTCAAAAAATTTCGGTTTCGGTTGAACCTTAATAGGAGTGATAATGGTATCTACTTTAACAGTTCTTTTAATCTTTTTATAAGTAAAATTATTATTTGTATTAACTAGAACTCGAGTATTTGTATCTACGTTTGAAGAAATATTAATTAAGCTGTCTGTTAATAATCTTAATTTTAAATAGAGTTCTGTTCTACTTTTTTTTTGGTCAACTAAAGTTTTGATATTTTTTGAACCATTTTTTTCATTTTCATTCACCCTACTATTCATATCATCTAAGGTGTTTGAAACAAAATCTATATCGCTCGTAAATCTTTGGATATAGTTTTTCTGACCTGTTGCAGCAAATAATCGGCAATTATTATCTGCATTATATAATACGATAATACAAGAGTCTATCTGACTATAATCTTCTTTTAATTCAGAAAGTTGATGAATGTTATTTAATAAAACAGTAGTTCTATTATTTCGAACATAGAAAAAAATAGCACATAAAAATAAGGCTAATATTAAAAAAACTACAAGACTATAACGTGTTGAAGGATTTTGGGTAGAAGAAAAAGGCATAAACTTGTTAATTAAAATTATAATGCCCTAAAATTTAAGTTTAGGGCAATTTTTTTAATAACAAGTAGAGTGGTGCACAAACATACACAAAATAATATTGCTTATCAGTTAATTAAAAAAAATTAAGCAACCTCTAAATTTTCTGTATTAGCTTCGTTTCTCTCTCTTTCTTCTTCCTTAATTTCGTCTTTTTCTATCCTTAAATTTTTAATAATATGCTGTTGTCTTTCGGGAGTATTTTTTCCCATATAATATTCTAGCAAGCTCTTTATCGTCTGATCTTTCAAAATCACAGGGTCAAGTCTAATATCTTTACCTATAAATAAACCAAATTCATCAGGCGATATTTCTCCTAAACCTTTAAATCGAGTGATTTCTGGTTTTCCTCCCAATTTTTCAATCGCATCACGACGTTCATCTTCACTATAACAATAAATAGTTTCTTTTTTATTACGAACCCTAAATAATGGCGTTTGCAAAATATACACATGTCCTGCTCTAACCAAATCAGGGAAAAACTGCAAAAAGAAAGTCATCATTAATAAACGAATATGCATTCCATCTACGTCTGCGTCTGTCGCAATAACAATATTGTTATAATGCAATCCTTCTAGTCCATCTTCAATATTTAAAGCATGTTGTAACAGATTAAATTCTTCATTTTCATATACAACTTTTTTAGTGAGTTCGTAGCAATTTAAAGGTTTTCCCTTCAGACTAAAAACCGCTTGACAATCAACATCACGTGATTTTGTGATAGAGCCCGAAGCTGAATCTCCCTCTGTAATAAACAATGTAGTTTCGTATCTTTTATCGTGAGGAGTGTTAAAATGAACCTTGCAATCTCTTAGTTTTTTATTGTGTAGGGATGCTTTTTTAGCTCTATCGTTCGCTAGTTTTTTAATACCTGCAATATCTTTACGTTCTCTCTCCGATTGAACAATTCTTTTCAACAAAGCTTCGGCAACATCAGCATGTTTGTGCAAATAATCATCTAGTTCTTTTTTTACAAAATCGTTAATGAATGTACGAACAGATGGCCCTTCTGGACCCATATTTTGCGAACCTAGTTTAGTTTTAGTTTGTGATTCGAAAACAGGTTCCTGAACTCTAACCGAAACTGCAGCAATAATAGAAGCTCTTACATCACTTGCATCAAATTCTTTCTTATAAAATTCGCGAATGGTTTTTACCACCGCTTCTCTAAATGCAGCCTGGTGTGTTCCACCTTGTGTAGTATGCTGACCGTTTACAAAAGAATGGTAATCCTCCCCATATTGCTGACCATGAGTCATCGCAATTTCTATATCGTTTCCTTTTAAATGAATTATAGGATAACGAATATTTTCTACATCGGCTACTTTATTTAATAAATCGTATAATCCTCGCTCCGAGAAATATTTTTGATTATTAAAATTGATAGTTAAACCTGTATTTAAGAACACATAATTCCAAATCATGCTTTCTACAAAATCTGGAATGTAGTGGTAATTTCTAAAAATGGTATCGTCTGGATAAAAAGTAATTGCCGTACCATTTCTTTGTGTTGTTTCAATAATTGGTTGATCTGAAACAATCTCACCTTTGCTAAATTCTACTTTTTTGGTTTTGCCATCGCGATAGCTTTGCACCACAAAATTAGTTGATAACGCGTTTACAGCTTTTGTACCTACACCATTTAACCCTACCGATTTTTGAAAAGCATTGCTATCATATTTACCACCAGTATTTATTTTACTTACGCAATCTATAACCTTCCCCAAAGGAATTCCACGACCATAATCACGAATGTTCACTTTATGCTCTGAAAGTGTAATTTCGATAGTCTTACCAGATCCCATTACAAATTCATCAATAGAATTATCTACAATTTCTTTTAGCAATACGTAAATTCCATCGTCTTGAGCAGAACCATCACCAAGTTTACCAATGTACATACCAGGACGTAAACGGATGTGCTCTTTCCAATCGAGGGACCTTATACTATCGTCGTTATAAATAGGTTCTGCCATAATTCTTGTATGATAAATCGTCGTTTAGAGCTCAGCGAGAAATCTATTGATTGATTACCTAACAGTTTTCTCTTTCATTCCTCTGTCGAAACGACAAGAAGAAACTCAGCATTACAAATTTAATTTAATCTCTATGGAAATCAATTACAAAGTTTCCACAAATGAACATTTTAAGCCACAAGCTAGTTACTCAAGAGTATTGACTTTTGACTCAAGGCTAAAAAATTGTATCTTCCAAAATCAATTTAAACTCCATGCAAATTAAAAAACAGCTCTCTCTTTTCGATCTTTCTATGATTGTGGTCAGCTTGGTTATCGGAATGGGAATTTTTAAAACTCCTGTTAACGTGGCCGCTAAAGCTCAAATTCCTGAATTGTTTTTCTTAGCGTGGATTATTGGTGGAATTATAGCAGTTTGTGGCGCTTTAACTTATGCAGAAATCGGCTCTCGTTACCCTGTTACTGGCGGATATTATAAGATTTTCTCTGTCTGTTATCATCCATCTATTGCATTCGCTATCAATTGTATCATTGTAGTTTCTAATGCCGCCTCGGTTGCTGGCATTGCCTTAATTGGGGCTGAATATTTGAGCAAAATTATTCTCGCCCCTGAAATGCAAACAAGCGAATACCGAATCCTTATAGGAACCATTAGTATTATTATATTTTACGCTATTAATTTATTAGGGTTAAAAACGAGTTCGAAGACACAAAACGTTTTAACCATAATTAAAATTTTAATGGTGCTCACTTTAATATGTGCTGTATTTTTTGGGGAACAAACCACAGGCATCACTCCTATTTTTAAAAGTGTATCAGGTGGTTCCCCAGTTTGGAGCGATTATGGAAAAGCACTCGGTTTATGTCTAATTGCTGTTTCTTTTAGTTTTGGAGGATATCAACAAACCATCAACTTTGGTGGAGAAGTAAAAGAGGCAAAAAAGATTGTACCACGTTCAATTATTATCGGCTTAGCGATTATCATCACTTTATACATGGCAATAAATTATGCTTATGTTAAAGTAATTGGTTTTGAACAACTTAAAACAGCAGAAAGTATTGCGGCTATACTAGCTGGTAAAATTTTCGGTCCAATAGGATTTTCATTATTATCAATCTTAATCTATTTATCTGTTTTAGGTTATGTGAACGTAAATTTATTAAGTAATCCGAGGGCAATGTATGCCATGGGCGAAGAAAGAGCTTTACCTAAAATCTTTACAAAAACCACAAAAAAACATGGTGTAATGATTGTGAGCTTAACAGTTTTTACCATTATTGCAATTTTTACGCTTTTCTACGCTCAAACTTTCGATAAAATTTTAAACTACTCTATATTTTTAGATTGCATAGGATTTGCAACTTCTGCAGCTTCCATTTTTATTTTACGTAAAAAAACTGCTCATTTAACCAAAAAAGACATTTATACTGTTCCATTAGGGCCAATATTGCCTATTTTATTTATTGCGGCTTATTTATTTGTGGCATTTAGTATTTATACTGATGATCCTAATGCCGCCTTAAATGGCTTGTATATATTTATAGGATTTATCATCATTTATTTCATTATCAGATACTTTAACAACAAAAAAGAAAGCAATATTTAGTCACTATAAATGCCGATAAAAACTCTACCTTTTAAAAAACAAGTAATTTATGCATCAGGAATGATGGGCTGGAGCATTATGACCAATCTTATCATTGTAATGCTACCCTATTTTTATTTGCCACCAACTAATTCTGGTTTGTCACCTTTGGTACCGCAACTTTTAGTTTTTGGCGCTTTTAATATTTTATCATTAATTGCTGCATCAGGCCGATTATTTGATGCTGCTTACGATCCTTTCATTGCGTCAATAAGTGATAGTAGTAAGAACCCAAAAGGCAGACGGTTTCCTATAATGCGTTGGGCAATTTTACCTGCTGTCGTTTGTTGTGGTTTGGTTTTTACTCCATTGGTAAAAGGAGAAAGCATAAGCAATGCATGGTGGCTAACGCTAATTTTAGCAGGGTTTTTCGTTTCTGTAACAACTTACATCATTCCTTATAATGCGTTATTGGCGGAGTTAACGCACACACCTGAAGAAAAAGTAAAGCTATCTACTTTTCAACAAGTTGGTTTTGTCTTAGGAATGATTTTAGGAGCACTTTGCAATAATTTTGCTGATTTAATTCAAACCGTATTTCAGGTAACAGAAAGATTTGAAGCATTACAATATACCATTTGGGGCTTAAGTATTTTCTCTGGAATAGTAATGACTTTACCTATTATTTTTATCAAGGAAAAAGAATATGTACAAAGTAAACCAACGCATATTCCCTTATTGCCTGCTATTAAGAATACATTCAGAAATAGCAATTTCAAATATTATTTGATCTCAGATTTCACCTATTATACCGCTTTGAGTTTAATGAGTAGTGGATTGTTATTTTTTGTGACAGTATTACTTGGCTTACCCGATTCAGATGGTGGTAAATTTATGGGTCTAATGGTAATTTTATCATTGGTTTTTTATCCATTTATCAATTATGGATCTAAGAAATTTGGAAAAAAAACACTAGTTTTATTAGCATTTGGTGTTTTAAGCCTAATCTTTGTAACCATTTTCTTTTTAGGGAAACTGCCTTTTACCCCTACTAATCAGATGTATTTATTGGTGATCTGTGCATCTTTTCCTTTAGCTGCATTAGGCATATTACCAAACGCAATCTTGGCCGATATTGCTCAAAAAGATACATTAGAAACTGGCGAGAACCATGAAGGAATGTTCTTCGCAGTTAAATATCTCTTTGTAAAATTGGGTCAAACAATTGGTATTGCAATTTTTGCGATGTTAACTATTTATGGTAAAGATCCAGGAAATGATTATGGATTAAGGCTAAATGGTGTAGTTGGTTTTGCACTTTGTATTTTGGCACTTTTGTTCTTTACACGATTTAAGGAAAGAAATTAATGTTTTACCCTTACACTACCTAGTTTCTTTACTGACTTTTCGGTCTTTCGAACTGTCTTTCGTTCTTAAACCTGATTGCCGCGAAAATCCTTTTTTGTAATGCTGAGCTTGTTGAAGCACAAAAAAGATTGCAGCAAAAAGCAGGGATACATCTCACCAAAAAGTGCTAGCTTTCATTTCAAAAAATCAACAAGTTAGGCATATTACAATAAAGTAATTAATTTCCGTACCTTTGCAGCGAAGCAGAATTTCTTTATCATTTAAAGCAACTCGCAAGTTAGTCCTTCCAGCAATGATTGCTCTAGCTTCTTCGATATTTACATTTAAAAATTATACTTTGTTATTTTCAGAATTAAACCTCATAGCCCCTATTTTAAAGGCGCTTGAAACCGAAGGTTATACACAACCTACACCTATACAGGAGCAATCTATACCTTCTATTTTACAAAAACGCGATTTATTAGGTTGCGCTCAAACTGGTACAGGAAAAACTGCCGCATTCGCTATACCGATGTTGCAATTATTAGATAAACCACACTCAAACATTAAAGGTCCAAAGCCAATTAGAGCTTTGATTTTAACACCAACTAGAGAACTAGCTATCCAAATTGAAGAAAGTTTTAAGGCCTATGGCAGAAATTTGTCATTAAAACACTTGGTAATTTTTGGTGGTGTTGGACAAAAAGCACAAACTGATGCTTTACACCGTGGAGTTGATATTTTAGTGGCAACGCCTGGTCGTTTATTAGATTTAATGAATCAAGGTTTTATAAACTTGCGTGATATCGAGATTTTCGTATTGGATGAGGCTGACCGTATGTTAGATATGGGGTTCATCCACGACGTGAAAAAAGTGATTGCTAAGTTACCTGCAAAAAGACAGACTTTGTTTTTCTCGGCCACAATGCCAACTGAGATTCAGAAATTATCGAGCACTATTTTAACCAACCCAGTTAAAGTTGAGGTCACGCCTGTTTCTTCTACAGCAGAAAAAATACAGCAAGCAGTTTATTTTGTTGAGAGAAATGACAAAAGAAGTTTGTTGGCTCATTTGTTAAAAGACAAAGCGATTGAAACCGTTTTGGTATTTACGCGTACTAAACATGGGGCAGATAAAGTTGTAAAAGATTTATTAAAAATTAATATTAAAGCTGAAGCCATTCACGGCAATAAATCTCAAAATGCCCGTCAAAGAGCACTAACAAACTTTAAGGCCCGTACTACTCGTGTTTTAGTGGCAACAGATATTGCCGCTCGTGGTATTGATGTTGATGAATTGGCACACGTAATTAACTATGAATTACCAAACATTCCTGAAACTTATGTGCATAGAATTGGTAGAACCGGAAGAGCTGGCTTAAGTGGTGTTGCGTATTCATTTTGCGATGGGGAAGAGAAAGAATTTTTAGACGATATTGAGAAATTAATTGGCATAAAAGTTCCTGTAAATGAAGATCATCCGTATGCAATGAGCTGGCAAAGTTTAATGAGCGCAGCAGCTGCAGCTAAAAGTGGTGGGAAGAAGAAAGGTAATCAACTTGAGCCTCGTGAACGTGAGCCCAACTTAAGTGGAGCAAAAAAGAAACCGCATTCAGGTGGTGCTAGAAAACCAAACCATACAGGTAGTACTGCAGGCGCAAATGCTGGTGGAGGAAATAGAAGGTTTAGTGGCGGCAGAAATAGAAGAAGGGATTAATTAATTGTCACGTTGAGCTTGTCGAAATGTATTCAGTAATATTCTTCGACAAGCTCAGAATGACACATTTTGTATAAAAATGGTTCGCTAAAAAGCGAACCTTTTTATTTTTCATCGTTCCGTATTATTCGGTCTAGTGTAAACCATTTGCATAACATTGATATTCCTCATTTCAAATGCTGCCTCGCAATAGTTCAAGTAATAATTCCATTTGCGGATAAAACGTTCATCGAAACCTAACGCTTTTACCTCATTTAGTTTGTGGTTAAATTCTATAAACCACAATTTCAAAGTTCGGGCATAATCTAAACCTAAGTCTTTTAAATCAACTAATGTTAAATCACTAGTGCTGTTAATCGCTTTATTAATTACTGCAACTGAAGGCAATAAAGAACCTGGGAAAATATGTTTTTGTATCCAATCTACACCTCGGCGTAAACTATCGTACCTACTATCTGGGCTTGTAATTACTTGAAAAGCTAAAATCCCGTTTGGTTTTAAAACTTCAGCACATTTAGCAAAATAAGTTTCTAAATAATTATGACCAACTGCCTCTAACATTTCTACAGAAACGATTTTATCGAATTGTCCTTCAATGTTTCTGTAGTCTTTAATAACAATTTCTATCTGATCTGATAATCCAGCTGCCGCTACTCTTTCTTGTCCAAGCTTTTGCTGTTCTTTAGAAATGGTTACTGTTGTTACTTTACAGCCATAGTTTTTTGCCATAAAAATAGCATTTGCCCCCCATCCACTGCCAATTTCTAAAACGTGGTCGCTCGCTTTTAGTTGCAGTTGCTCGCAAAGACGACGATATTTTTCATCCTGTGCTTCGGCTAAGGTTAATTCTGGTGTCTTAAAATAAGCAGCAGAATACGTCATGGATGGATCTAAGAAAGTGGCAAAGAAATCATTATTCAAATCATAGTGTTCAGCTATGTTTTTCTGAGAACCTGTAATGCTATTTGAGCGATTATTATGATAAATTCGATTAAACCATTTAAACAAATTTAAACCCAAAGCTTTTACCTTACTTCCAGAAACTGATGGGGCATTTTCGATATTTAAGATAATCCATTTGATTAAGTTGGTAATATTATCAGTATCCCAAAGCCCATTTACATATGCTTCTCCAAAACCAATGTCCCCATACAAAACCACACATTTAAAAAACCTTAAATCTTTAACTTCTAAATTGGCTTTTATAGATGCATTAACATTACCAATTTCTATACTCTCTCCATTAGGAAGTTTTAGATTTAGAAAACCTTTGTTCATTTTACTGAGTGCAGAAACAACTGCAATTTCATAAAAACCTGATTTATATTTTATAAGTGAAATTGATGACATTGATAATCTTAGTTGGTTTTATAAGGTTTATATACGTCTTTTTGTAAATCTTGGTTTGCCGCTTTTGGATGATATTTTATGCGCTTAATCCATAGCTTAAATGCTTGCCAATGAATTAAGCCCATTACACGTAAAGGTATCATAGGAATAGAAAAGAAATAACGCAACATGCTTGCATTCGTTAACTTCTTTTTTTCACCTATCAAAGTACTAATAAAAAATCGATTTCCTTGTTTATCATAATCATCAATCTTGATATTCAATTTTTGAGAAGGAATAGTGAGATTGAAATCAAAAAAATCATCTAAATCTATAAAAGGAGAAACGTAAAAATGTTTTTTTGTTCTTTGTTTAAACGTATCAACCTCTAATTGATCCTTTCCAAAAAAGAACATTTTCATTTCGTTATAGGTATTACTTATTTCTGCTACTGCACAAAGTGGGTTATTGTTTTCGTCAAAACAGAAATAAAAAGAAACAGGGTTGAAATTATAACCTAGTACGGACAAGTTAGTCAACAACATAATTTTTCCTTTACCAATCTCCACATTGTGGGATTTTAGATAAGTTGTAATTTGTTGTTTTACAGTTTTATTTCGATCTGGGTTTTGTATTGGAAGTTGTAAATGGTCTTTATCTCGAAAATTGAACAAATTAAATCGGTTACAATTAAACCAGCGAAGTTTTTGATTTAAAATCTCTAGTTCATCTAAATCTATGTAAAACATAAATACATTGTACCAAAAGCTGTGCTTCTTAGGCGCTAACCTATGATGCATCACTTTAGCTGCATATATAGACGAGTTGAAATTCATTTTAAACTAATCTTGTCATTCTGAGTGCAATGAAGAAGCTCTTTTAAAAAGCACTAAAAATGAGATTTTTCGCAAGTTAGGACAACAAATTTTTATAACATTTTACATAGTTCCACAGCACTTTTATACGCATCTTCATGAAAACCATACTTAAAATAACTGCCACAATAATAAATAGGACCAGTTTCATTGAGTTTGTAAAGCTCTTCTTGCGCTATCATTACTGGCACATCAAATAAAGGATGTTCATATGCAATTTCTTTAATTATTTTACTTCTGTCAAGCGTAGTTGATGGGTTAATCGAGACAAAATAATCAACGTTTTCAGATACACCCTGCAATTTATTCATCCAATATATAGTACTCGGCACTAAAACATTACCTTGCTTTTCTACCCTATAATTCCAACTACTCCATGCTAGTTTTTTCTTAGGCATCTGCGATTTATCGGTATGTAAAACTGCAATATTCGGCTGATATTTAAATTTAGACAGCAATCGCTCCTCGTCTTCCGTTTTACGATTTACAATTTGATAAGTTTGATCAGCATGACTTGCCATAATTACTTTATCAAATTCTAGGTTTTCACCTTTTGCCGTAGTGACTAAAACCTTTCCACTCTCTAAACGCTCAACACTCGTTATTTTAGTATTTATTCTAATGTTATTTCTAAAAGGTTCAATCAATTTTTCTCGGTAAGCTTGACTTCCATTATGTAATGTAAACCACTGGTGTTGTGTATTTAATCCTAAAAATCCATGATTTTTAAAAAACCTAATTAGTGAAACAGCCGGAAAATCTAAAATCTGTTCCATTGGTGTAGACCAAACCGCGGAACTCATCGGAATCAGATATTTGCGAACCATATCTTCACCATAACCAAATTCTTTTACATATTGGCCTAAAGAATAATTAGCATATGTTGGATTATCTAAAATTGCCACACTTTCTTTGTTGAAGCGGTTAATCTGCATCAGCATTTTTAAGAAAGAAGGATTAAGAACATTTCGTTTTTGCGCAAAAAGATGCTTTATACTTGAGCCAGAATATTCTAATCCACTAGGTAAATACTGAACACCAAAGGACATATCAGTTTTTTTTACTGGTGCATTAATTTCCTTAAACAGTTCGCACAAATTCGGATAGGTTTCATAATTGAAAACCATAAATCCAGTATCAATAAAAACTTCTTTCTCGCCTTCCTTTACTGTAACAGTATTGGTGTGACCACCAATATAATTGAGTTCTTCAAAAAGTGTGAGGTCGTATTTTTTATGAAGAAAATGTCCACAACCCATGCCCGCTATACCAGTACCAATTATTGCTAGTTTCTGCATTTTTATTTCTTCTCAAATAAATAGTGACAAACCATCCACTCGTTACCCTTATTGTAATTAAATAATTCTGCGCAAGCCATATAAAATAAACGCCAATACACCCACCACTTTACAGCTTGATTTTTACCATACGTATTTTGTAAAATTGGCATAATCTCCTTTTTATGCTTGTCCATATTGCTTAACCAAGCTTCAGAAGTTTTGCCATAATTTGTACCATTCACTACCCAATGTTCGGTAATTTTCAGATCATCATTAAAGTAAAAAAACAAATGGTTGGATGGCATTATTCCACCCGTAAAAAAGTATTTACTCATCCAATCACTTTCGTCAATAACCTCATACTTATAAGCCAAGGTTTTATGTGTAAAAATATGGACGAATAATTTACCATCAGGTTTTAAAAAGGATGACACTTTTTCAAGCAATAACTTATAATTACGCATGTGTTCAAACATCTCTACAGAAACCACTCGGTCAAAACTATCTGCAATGGTAAACGTGTTCATATCAGCGGTAAGCACCGTTAAATTCTGAATATCTCTTTGTTTAGCCACTTCATCAATAAAAATTTTCTGTGTCGATGAATTTGAAACCACTGTAAATTTGCTTTCTGGAAATTTTGCCGACATATACAATGACAATGAGCCCCAACCACAACCCAATTCAAGTACATTTTGTCCGCTCTGTAAATCAGCTCTTATACAAGTTAAAGCCAACATATCTTCTTCTGAAGTATCAATATTTTTAACACCTGGATTCCAATAACCACTACTATATTTTAGGTTTTTACCTAAGCAATATTGAAAAAATTCAGTTGGTAATTCATAGTGTTGTTCATTGGCATCTGTTGTATTAACTGCAATTGGTGATGACTTTAATTCATTAATCAAATTCATAAACTTGCGTTGCTGCAATTCTTCATCACCTATCGTTTCATCTGCTAAACGTTGTTTTAAAAGTTTTCTAATTCCTGCTCGCAAAACAGCATCGGGCAATTTATCTTTTTCTATCAATTTATCGTACCACATATTTAATTATGAGTTGTGAGTTCCAGTTATGTCTACTAGTTCATGTAAGACCTAACATATTAACTCTTAGATTTTAACCTTTCTTCCACCAAGGAAAAAAAGCACTAGTTGTTTGTTGGTATTTTTTATATGCTACTGGTTTACTTCGTAAATTCTGTTCCTCGTTGTTAGGTACGCCAGTCACTTTTAATAGTAAATATAAAATGATTGCAGGGCTGATGATTGCTAAAATACCCAAAGGAGATGCTAATGCAAAGATGAAGTAGGCCATCCATGCCAACCATTCGAAGAAATAATTAGGATGTCGACTATAATACCAAAACCCAGTTTCGCAAACCTTTCCTTTATTTTTTACATCTTTTTTAAATGCAGCTAGTTGGTTGTCGGCTATCATTTCTCCAATAAAAGCAATAATCCATATACCCAAACCAATGTATTCTAAAATCGAAATTTCTGTTGATGGATTTGCAGTGATGATAAAAAATGGAAGAGCTAATATCACATTTGAGATGGCTTGGAACTGAAAGAAAAAGAAAAAATTCCGATCAGCTTTATCACCCCATTCCTTGCGCAATTGTTCATATCTACCTTCTTCTTCATTTAAATGCCCAATTACACGTTTCCACAAGTGAATTCCTAAGCGTAATTCAGCGATTAAAAACATACCGCAGATTAACAATTTTCGCGATTCAGATCCTTCTGCAAGAAAAAAAGTTATGGTAGTGATAACTGGAAAATTGAGAGCCCAAAACACATCTACAACACCAGCATTTTTTATTTTTTTTGCCCACAACCACACTAAAAACATAATGGTGCAACAAGCGAGGAGAGAGAGGAGTGCGATAAAAAGTAGATGTTTGTAATCCATTCTTTTAAATATATGTTTTTAGAACTAGGAATGAATTTTTATTTATTTACTTCCTATTAATTCTTTAATGCCATCTGTTTCTTTTAGTTTAAATAATTTAATCAAAACATAAGCACAAGTAGCAATACTACCTAAACATACGAATAAAATTACCCAAACGATTTTAAGGAAGATAGATTTTTCCTTGTAAAACATCCACAGTGTGATAATGAATATATTGACATAGAAATCCCATAAAGTTGCTCTCATCCAAGGAATCGAGCCCAAAAAATCCCATTCTTTAATTAATGAACTTTCTAAACTGGTGCTTACAACGATATACGTAATCCAAATTAAAAGTGCAGAAAAAATAAGCTTTAAAAATGTAATCATATGTGCAATAACGAAAAAAGTAGAGCTCAGGTTTTTTTATAAATAAAAAAGGTTGGCACGAATACCAACCTTCTTGTTTTTATATGATGAATATAATTAGATTTTTCTAATCCTTATAATCCTCATCCAGTGCAAAACTTTCATCATAGGATAAGTTGGATCGAATTCCCACCATCTCGTAGCAAAATTCGGACTATTTGGTTTTTTATGGTGATTGTTTTGAAACAATTCGCCCATTAATAAGAAATCCCAAGGCAATGAATTTTTACTATGATCTTCATTATCATGATTTGAATAGCCATACTTATGTCCGCACCAATTTACAATAGCACCATGTAAGGGACCCATTAAAAAATGAATTGGCAATAAAATAAACATCCACCAATGCGCTGCAAAAGTGATATAAAACCAAATATAGAACAAGCCACAGGCTATTCTCCATACCCAAGAATTTCCAATTTTATCAACCAATGGCCATTCAGGATAATTGCCTCTAAAAGCTGGTTCGGGTTCTATTTTATATTGTAGATAATTCATGTACATGTTTTTTGTAGCAATCATCATCCCAAACACATCTTTAAAAAAGTGCGGAGAATGTGGATCCTTTTCAGTATCGCTGTAAGCATGATGCATTCGGTGTAAAATAGCATATGCTCTTGGATTTAAAAACGAAGAACCCTGAGAAATTAATAAAATGAGATAGAAAAAACGTTCCCAAAATAACTCCATTTTAAACATCTTATGTGATGAGTAACGGTGTAGAAAAAAAGTTTGGCTAAAAAGAGATAAAAACCAGTGAGCCAAAAAGAAAAATAAAATAATCATGAAGTAGAGTGTAATATAATAAACGAGTTTAAGTATAGTTTAGTTTTAGGGGCACTAAAAACTATCTTCCAAAATCGTCTTGAACACGAACAATATCACTCTCATCCGATGGATTTGAAGCGTCTGTATGTTGCCAAATCTCTGCCACAACTCCCCAATCTTCTAACCCAATTAAACGGTGGCGCTCACCTTGTTGTAATTTAATCTGATCTTTAGGGTTGTATTTTTTCAATTCGCCTTCTACATCAGTATCACTTATTTTAATACCAACTGTACCACTAACTACTTGCCATATTTCTGCTCTGCGGTGGTGGTATTGCCAAGATAAACGTGTGCCAGGCGCAACAATTAGCACTTTCGGACTTAATTTACCTCCAATTTTTAAGCTATTTACATCTAAACCATCAAAATAAGTATCTGCAAATTGTTGTGCTTGGGCTTCATCTATTACAAAAAAACCACCCCAAGGACGGGTTTCATCACGATTAACAACATTAAAACCTTCAATTTGTAAACGTTGAGCAACGGTATCGAATATATCTTTCTTCTGAGTTTCCATATTGCCGTAAAAATACGGGTTACAAATTAAAAAAGCCCAATCGGGCTCTTATTTTTTTATTTATACTCCTAAAAAGAGGATTTATTATTTAATATCATTCACTAGAATATCAATTGGCAAACCTGCAGTTTGTACAATAAATGGTAAGTTCGGATTATTCAAAATCCAAAGTTGTACCTTATTATCTTCACTTATTACTTGCACAACGTCTGCCTCTTTACCACCAAATTTCATAGGCGTAGAATCTGATGCCTTAACTTTAAATTTCATTCCGTTATACGTGAAACCTTTTGTATCTGTTAAAGTTTTAAATGCAGCTTTCGAAATCAGACTATAGGTTTCAATATCCGACAATTTGGTAGCACCTGTTCCAGGCTGACCAACAAACAAAGCTGTTCCATTTTGCATTCCCTTTTCACTAATTTCAAAAGTACCATCTCCATAGCCATCAACAGACCAAGCCAGTATTACAGGAGCAGTTAAACTCTTAACTGTCATAATTAATGGAAACTCTTGGCCCTGTACAAAGGCACTTGCAGTCATGGTAGTGCCTACTTTAATTTCAGGTAAAGTTTTTTGTGCTAATAAATTTATGGAGATACCTAGGCACAATAGCGATAAGATAATTTTTTTCATAAAATGAAGATATAAGTTTTTTTCCAGAAGAAAAATATTAATTCATTAATCCCTAGCATGCAACACTGAACATGTAAACGATGATATTCCATAAAACAAGCCTCTATATAAAAACAAAACCCGATCCATTGCTGGACCGGGTTCAACCATTAAAACAACCATTTATTAAAACCTTAGTCCCAGCCCCACCTCAAAGGTACCGTTGGTATAGCTGGTCAGGGCCGCCGTTGGCGAGTTGTAGATCGCATTGAGCTCATATCTTGATTTCATCAATAGACCCAAACCCGCACTCACGCTCTTTGAACTGTGGTAAACCACCATTCCGCGGGTCTTGGTCTCACCACCGCCCAGCGATACTTGTGCACCAACATCGAAGATGTCCGAATGCGAACGGATCCCTCGGTAGGCAAGCTTGGGCTCCACGTTGTAGCCATAATCCTCCTCGTCCTCGAATATCTTGTAGCTCACCGATGCATAATAAGTGCCCACATCCGCACTTTCCCGCTTGCTTCTATTCAGAAACGAGTTCAGGTTGGGTACTGAGGCCTGGGCATTCCATTGTTTGTTGGTATAGGCGATACCGAAGTCACCATCGATATACGTAGGCTTGTTGTTGAAGTTGCTGATTCCGGGATCCGAGATGTCACCATTCAGTGCCGCATCGTCTATGCGCTCGTTCATAAAGCCCACAGAAAGGCCAAAGCTCAGGGTTTCCGACACCCCGTTCAGCGGAAGGTGGTAGGCAAAGGTACCCACTACGCGTGTCCTTGACAAAAGGCCAGCCTTGTCGTTATAGGCATTCACACCAACCGAACTCTTCTTATCTGGCAAGGCAAACTCGCCGGTAAGGGCATAGTTCACTGGTGCACCGGGAACCGAGCTCCACTGGTTGCGGTAGTGCAAATTAAGCTTGATCCCGCCATCTGTCCCTGCCATGGCAGGATTTGACAGGTACTGATTTTGGTAGAACGAGGCACCCATGGGGTTAAGCTGTGCCTTTACTGGAGCTGTGCCCATTGCCGCCAGCAACAGCGTGCTGCATATCAATTGGATTGGTCTTTTGCCGAAAGTATGTGTTTTCATTGAATATAATTTCATTTTTATGTTGGTTTTGGCCACTGCCCATCTGAACAGTGGCTGTTATATGATTATGCTTGTTTATTTTCCTTAGCTAGTTGATAATAGTGATAAAGCCCCTAATCCTGCCAAATGATTTACCGAAGTCCACGATATAGTAATAAGTATTGTCCGAAAGGGGCTTGCCGTTATAGGTACCGTCAAAATCATTCTGGTAGTGTGTGCTCTGGTAGACCACACGTCCCTCCCTGTCCACAATCGTTAACTTGGCATCAGGGTACTGGTCCAGCCCCTTAATCACCAACTTATCATTCTTGCCATCCCCGTTCGGCGTCAGGATGTTGTTGGCATCTAGCTTGAAGTTAGCTGCCGATTTCAGTCCGATGCTCAGTGTCGATGGCACAAACGTTATCATATAGTTGCTGCCAGCACTTAGGGTTCCCTTTCCGATAGCATAAGTGCCCAGGCTTTCACCAGGAGCCCTGTCAAGGCTTCCCGAAAAGCTATCGCTTCCCACAAGGATTGGAGAATAGGTATAAGTCAGTACAGGGTCCGCATCACCGATGAATTTGCTCATAGGGTCTGCCTTCACCGTAATGGCCGCTGTCGTAATGGTCAGGTTGGCTGGAACTAGCGCAATGCTGTAGTTTGCTCCTGCCGTTAAGCTGCCCAAACCGATGGCATAGGCACCAACATTTTCTCCAGGTGCCCTGATCAGGGTCCCGCTGATCGCATCGCCCGCCAGTAAGGTACCAGAAGTCAGTACATAGGTAAATGTAGGGTCGTTGGTACCGTAAACCTTGGTCTTTGCATCAGCACTTAGCTGAAGCGGTGCCTGTTTGATGATTAGTAGCTGGCCTGCTTGCACTGCTGCCGTATAGTTCCCATTTCCAGACTGATCTGCATAGATGGTCACCGTACCGGCCTTCAGGATATGTACCTTGCCGTTCACGATCGTGGCCACACTGTTATCGCTGCTGCTATAGCTTACCGGCAGGCCTGAACTTGCCGTTGCCCCCGCATCGAAATCTGCATCGCCATAGGTCTTAACTGGCAAAGCATTAAAGCTAATACTCTGTACATTCTGTACAGGCGCTGCTGTAATTACAAACTGTGCACCTGTATAGTTGATCTTATAATCGCTGCCTAAGCTTAATGTATATTGGTCAATGGCATAGGAGCCTACATTCTCTCCGGCCACACGAGATAAACTGCCGCTGAATCCATCACCAGGAACCAGGCTCGGAGAATAGCTATAGGTCAGTGCCGGGTCTTGTGCATTTACCACCTTGCTCTGTGCATCAGCAACAACATCGATCTGTTTCTGGGCAATGGTTAGCACACGTGATACCTGCCCTGCGGCGTTGTAAAAATTATCCCCTGACTGGTCTGCGGATATGGTAACCGTACCTACATGCAGGATATGTACCGTACTGCCTGTTACCGTTGCAACGCTGTTATCGCTGATGGTATAGGTAACCGATTGACCTGAACCTGCCGTAGCCGTCAGGTCAAAGTCTGCATCGCCATAGATCTTATCGGCCAGTGGTCCAAAGGTAATCGTCTGGTCTATCTTGAGTGCCTGTCCAGGCTGTGGTGTACCGCTTACCTCATTCGAATAAGCGCTCACGGTTCCGTCTGTAAGCTTGGCTACGATACGGTAATGGTAGGTTGTTCCGTTGGTCAGGTTCATATCCGTATAGCTCTGCGTACCTGCAGAGACATTGGTGAGCAGCGTGGTCGGGTTTGCCGAGGTGCCACCATAAACATCATAGCCCGCAAGGTTGAGTTCAGGGTTGGCTATCCAGGTCAGCTTTACCAGTGCATCGCCCGGATTGGCACTCAGACCTTGTGGTATAGAGACCGTCTGGCCAGCTGCAGGGGTAATGGTAAAGTCGTCCTCTATAAAGGTCAGCTCATAGTCTCCATTGGAAACAACCGTGCCCTGATGGATCTTATAGATACCAGGTAGCTCTCCTACTTCACGCTGAGGCGTGCCCTTGAATACGTTTGTCGCCAGATCACCGTTGTAAAACTGGCCCTGGGCTACATAATAGCTCAGTACAGGATCTGCACCACTACCGGCAACCTTGCCCGTTGCAGTAGCCTGCACCGTGATCGGTCTTGGCAGGATGTCCAACACCTGTGAAACCTGTCCTGCTTCATTATAGGTTGCATCCCCACCCTGATCGGCATAGATCGTAGCCTTGCCCGCATGCAATATCTCTACATGGTTTTTGTTGGTGATCACTACCGCAGGGCTAGGGCTTGTATAGGTAATGTCCAGTCCCTGGTCGCTCTTGGCCGGCAAATCAAAGCCTGCATCTCCGTACATTACATCGGAAAGTGGTGCAAAGGTGATCGTCTGGTCCAGCTTCGGCACCAGACCCGCCTTCGGCGTACCGCTCACCTCGTTCGAATAAGCGCTCTCGTTGCCAGCACCATCCTTTGCCGTGATCCTGTAAAAATAAGTTGTTCCATTGGTCAGGTTGATATCTGTATAGCTCAGCGCACCACCTACAGCAATGCTCGTGAGCAGCGTGGTCGGGTTTGCCGAAGTACCTCCGTAGATCTCATAGCTTGCCAAATCACTCTCGTTATTGACAGCCCAGGTCAGCTTTACCAGCCCATCGCCAGGGTTGGCAACTAGACCAATTGGGGCTGCTGGAGCTCCCGCATCGATCGTATACGTATCGCCGGCAAATGGAAGTGCTACATTTAGGGTAAGGGGTTTCAAATTTGTATTTAGTAGTCCTGTAGCGTTAGCCAGATTCAGAGTCAATGTACCATCGCCCCCACTGCCTACATTCACCAATACATACCAAGAATTAACATTCATCGGATCCTTTTGAACATCGACAACGCTAGCACCACTCACTGCACCAGTTGTGGTCAAGCTAAAGTTTGCAGGGGTTAGTCCATTTATATCACCAGAAAAGTTTACCTTATAATCGACCGTAGTCAATGGCGGTATAACCGGGTTTGGCGAGGTAGCAGTAATGCTTACTACCTGTGCGGGAATATCCACACTCAGGATAGCGCCCTTAGCCTGCGTGCCATCTGCTACAGCAGTAGCGACGATGCGATAGTAAAACGTTACTGGATCCCATCCCTTTGTATCTACATAACTGTCTACAAAACCGCTACCAGCTTTAACAGTAGCATTGGAAGTGGCATTTAGTGTCCCACCGCCTGACATATCGGGTGATGAAGAAAACTCAAAAGCAACATTAACATCTCCTGTATTGGCTCTTACTTTCCCGTTTAACCTTGCCCCATCCGCAACAATATTGGTTGCCGGCAAAGTTTGTATATCGATTGGAACAATCTGGTCATTTAGTTTAATGTTTAACTCTCCCTTACCGTTGTAAAGCGAGATAAAATCTAGTTTACCATCCGCATCTACATCTTCTAATGCATTAAATCTGGTATTGCTCGTACTTGCACTATAAGCTTGGGTAAAGGAATTACCAGAAGCATTTTTAAATATAAAATGGTTGCCAAAGTTATTTCCTCCTACAGCAAGTTCAACTTTACCATCGCCATCCACATCACCTGCAGAAAGACCGATATTACCTGAAGGATTATTGGTATTGGTTTTAACCTCAGGCCCAAAAGTTAAGTCGCCGTTGCCGAATTTCACTATTAAACCATTTACTGAAGCATCAGAGTATATCAAATCTAGATTACCATCATTATTAGAATCACTTGCTAACAGAGAAGTAATAAGTGGAGTTGTTACTGCAGGTGTAGTGACAGAAAAGCCAATTAGACCGTTAGCCGAAGTATTTTTTAATACATTAATTACATTAGCTACATTACTGGTAGTAGCCAGATCTATTTTTCCATCCTTATCAAAATCGCCAATTGATAAATTGAAGGCACTAGGACTTATTGATACTGAACTCGGTTGATTGAATTTAATTTGTCCTTTAACTGAACTATTTTTAAATACAGATAAAGAGCCAGTTGAATTTTCTGTAGCTACATCAAACTTGCCATCTCCATCAAAATCAGCAATTTCAAGATTTACCGGGTCACCACCGGTAGTTAATGTTGATGATGCAGCGAAGGTAACCTGTGGATTTTTTGAACTAGTAACTGTGGTATTGTGAAATACCTTTAGTGTATTGTCTGTACTGTTTACCACTGCAATATCAGGTAAGCCATCGTTATCTAAATCAGCAATTTTAACGCCTTTCGGACTTGCACCTGTTTTTAGATGTATGGCAGTCTTAAAGGAAACTGCACCTGTAGTACTTTGGTTAATATACACCGTTAAGTCATTATCAGCTTCATTCGCTACCACAAAATCAATAAGACCATCTTTATTTAAGTCTTTAGCTGCTACCGCCCAAGGGTTTTGACCCGTTGCAACACCAACTTCTGGCTTGAAAGTTAATGGACCACTAGAAGTATAGGTAATATCAAATGCTTCGGTAGTACCTGCTGTTAATCCGGAAGCCAAATTTGTTAGAGATACAAAGCTATGATCTGAACCAATAGGTGCTGAAACGATTAACTCATTACTTGAAATCACCTTTTCTACTTTTGCGATTGCCCCACCAAAAAATACCAAGTTTTGGTTTGCAATGGTGTTAAAGCCCTTACCTTTTATGTTTACTTGTGTGCCTATAGGGCCTGAATTCGGTGTAAAAGAAGTTATAGTGGGTATTGGCACAATATTTTTATACACATAAAGTTCACCGTTACTGGCCCGAACACCAACTATATCGGGTCTTTCGTCCCCATCAATATCACCAATGATCAAGTCAGTTTGAGCTGATAATCCCAGATTTTTGGGTTTAGATAATTTTA